>DATIEA010000012.1:0-1379276 GCA_035456005.1 Phnomibacter sp.
TTTTTGTTGTTTTTCTTAATTCGCTTCGCTTACCTGTCTTCATTTCTAAAAACAGTGCTGTTGCTTCCATTCTTTCAAAGATCTCTTTTCAAAGAAAACTTTCGTCTCCTTATCTCGCAGATGACCAGGTTTCGAAACCCGCTAGCCCTTTCGCTTCACCTCTTCTTTTTATCTATCTAAGAACTTACTAACCAATCCCTTACTTCAGTTTCGTTACCCTTTCTCGGCAACCCCGTTTCGTTTGGGAGTGCAAAAGTAAGAGCTTTTTTGAAACCACCAACTTTTTCTCAGGTTTTTTTTGAAATTTATTTTTTCAAACTCTTTCCAAATTATCACCCTTTTCCAAACAAAGATCTTCCCACTTTCTCTCCCTCATCAACACCATTTTTCAAAAGCGGACGGCAAAGATAAGAGCAGAACAATATCCACCAACTTTATTTCAGGCAAAGATTTGTTAACTACGCTGAAAGCCTTTGATAGCAATGGTTTCAGCGCATAAGTTTTTTTTCATGTCATATACAAACACTATCTACTTGAAATTGTATTAAAAATTATTACCATGCAAAAACAACAAAATAAGTTGTCTTAGTTCTGTTTCTATTCTTACTACATGCTTCAAACTATCCAATACAAATTCATGTGTAGTATTTATTGCTTTATATATAAGAGCACTGCAACACGAAAACATCGCTTGTTTACTTATAACATCCTATAAGATTTGCGGCACAAATCACAACTGGCCCTGCTATATAATACTGTACAATTTTGAGCATTTTAGAATAGTGCTACATTTACCGCCGAACAAAACATTTCATTTTCGAATTGCTTAATTGTAAAGAAACATGTCGACTCAACTACTAAAAGGAAAAAAGGGGATCATATTCGGTGCACTCAACGACCAGTCTATAGCATGGAAAACCGCTGAAAAATGCTACGCAGAAGGCGCACAAATTGTATTGACCAATGCGCCCATAGCATTGAGGATGGGAGAAATCAACAAGCTAGCTGAAGCTTGTGGCAACGCACCGGTAATTGGCGCAGATGTTTCTAATAACGATGATTTGAAAAACCTTTTCACCGAGGCAATGGCTCATTTTGGCGGCCAAATCGATTTTGTACTGCACTCAGTAGGCATGAGTATGAATATCAGGAAGGGCAACCTTTATACTAATCTGAACCACGAACTTGAGCATAAGACACTGGATATTTCTGCAATGAGCCTGCACCGCGTTTGCCAGGTAGCATACGAATTGGATGCTATGGCCGAATGGGGTAGCATAGTGGCGCTTACTTATATTGCGGCTCAGCGTGTATTTCCTGACTACAGCGAAATGGCTGATGCCAAAAGCTTGTTGGAAAGCATTTCACGCAGCTTTGGCTACCATTATGGTCTTAAAAAGAAAGTGCGCATTAATACCATTAGCCAAAGCCCAACCAGGACAACTGCAGGCAGCGGCGTAAAAGGATTTGACGGTTTCATCACCTTTGCTGAAAAAATGAGTCCCCTCGGTAATGCAAGTGCTGAAGACTGCGCTAACTACTGCGTAGCAATGTTTAGCGATCTTACCCGCATGGTAACCATGCAGAACCTGTTTCACGACGGTGGCTTTAGCTTTACCGGCGTAACGCATGCAGTAATTGAGCAAATGGAAAAAGAATAAACCGGTTATACTTTACATACAGCAACATAACCATACAACGAGGAAATGAACAATCATTTCCTCGTTTCACTTATAATCAACCCGTACAATGAGCAGTGTAGAATTAATAGGCCATCTAGGCTCCTTCCTTTCCTCCGTCACGTTTATTCCGCAGGTATTTAAAACATGGAAGTCGAAAAGCGCAAAAGACCTTAGCATGCTTATGCTATTGATCATTTTTACCAGCACCATTGTTTGGCTGATCTACGGCGTATCGTTGACGCTATGGCCTGTTATTGTTTGCAACAGCGTGATTTGTTTACTAAGCCTGCTGTTGATATTTTTCAAGCTATCGTTCAAAAAATAAAAAAAGCTGCACCCAAACAAATGGGGGCAGCTTGTTCACGAATTTGTTCGGAATATGTTGTTTAATACTCGTCTTCGTTGAAAAAGAAATCATCCTGGCTCGGGTAATCCTGCCAAATGTCTTCCAGTCCCTCGTAGATTTCGCCATCGTCTTCCAGTTCCTGCAAGTTTTCTACTACTTCAATAGGAGCACCAGATCTGATAGAGTAATCGATCAGTTCATCTTTTGTGGCTGGCCAAGGTGCGTCTTCCAGATGCGAAGCAAGTTCTAAGGTCCAAAACATAGAGAGTACCTCCTTAAAAATTTTTGGCAAATGTATAGGTATCACAGAATTTTCCAAATGTACTTATCCAGCAAATCCTTTTTTTGCCGACATTCCGCCGCAGGAGATTAGCCCCTGCCTCCTACTTTTACTTAAAATTCAAGCTTATAGCATGCTGAAAGCGACCGGAATAAAGAAGAAATATGGCGATTTGGAGATATTAAAAAATGTGTCGCTGGAGCTGCAAAAAGGAGAAATTGTTTCCATTGTAGGGGCTTCTGGCGCCGGAAAAAGCACATTACTGCACATATTGGGTACCCTGGACAGCGCCGATGATGGCATTTTGGAAATAGCCGGCGTGCAGGCCCAAAAGCTGAAAAACAAGGAACTGGCTTCTTTTCGTAACTCCAATATTGGATTTGTTTTCCAATTTCACCATTTGCTACCCGAGTTTACAGCCCTGGAAAATGTATGCATACCGGGCTGGATCGCTAACCGATCCAAAAAAGAAGTGGAAGCCGATGCCATAGAGCTATTGAAACTATTGAACCTTGGCACCAGGATGCACCATAAACCGGCTCAACTGTCGGGAGGTGAGCAGCAACGTGTGGCCGTTGCCAGGGCCCTCATAAACAAGCCCTCAATCGTTTTTGCAGATGAGCCAACCGGCAACCTCGATAGCCAACATGCCAAAGAATTGCACCACCTGTTTTTTGAACTGCGCAAAGTGTTGGGCCAAACATTTTTGATAGTAACGCACAACGAAGAACTGGCCGAACTAAGTGACCGAAAATTGGTAATGGTGGATGGCGCTATTGCACAATAGCTTTTTTGGACTTGCTCCAATCAAACGTTTTTCACACCAAGGAATATTGACCATTCCATTGAGCCAAACTTCTTTTATCCAATAGCATAAAATAAAATCGCCTGCACTTTACATGCAGGCGATTTTTTATTGTTTCAAATTGCATTACAGGTCTGTAATAGGCTTGTATTTTGGCACCAGTGATTTCATCACCACCCAGCCAATTAAATAAGCAAAGGCACAAATACAGAATATAATAAAGTACCCTGCAGGCTTTCCTTCAAAACCCATGAACTGCATATTGGTTTCGCCGGCATGTACAAACAGTTTACCTGCCGATTTTTGCAAGAGCATAGAGCCCAATCCACCGGCCATACCACCAATACCTGTAACAGTTGCAATAGCTTTTTTAGGGAACATGTCGCCAACGGTAGAAAAGATATTAGCTGACCATGATTGGTGCCCCGCACAACCCAAACCAATAACTATTACCGGCAACCAGGGAGATATAGTACCCAGCGGTTGAGCCAGCAATACCAACAATGGAACAAAGGCAAAAATGAGCATGGCTTTCATACGGGCTGTATAAGAATCCAACCCGGTTTTCTTCATAATAATTGCCGGCAGTTTACCACCATAAATAGAAAACGTTGCAATCGTATAAAGTGTAAAGATCAATGCTATACCCAAGCCTTCGGATGTTTTAATACCAAACTGGGTGTTGAGATACGATGGTGTCCAGAAAAGGAAGAACCACCACACCCCATCGGTCATGAACTTACCAAATGCGAATGACCAGGTTTGCTTGTACCTGAAACAATCCATCAGAGATGCCTTCTTTTCACTGCTTACAGTTGACTTGTTAGCTTCTTCGTCCCTGTCTGAAAGTATGTAGGCCAGCTCAGCTTCATTACACTTAGGGTTTTCCTCTGGTTTTTTATACAAAAACACCCAGAAAGCCATCCATAAAAAGCCTAATGCACCAATGATGATAAAAGACATTTCCCAACTGGTCGCCTTTGCAAGCGGGGGAATAGTAAGCGGTGATAATAAAGCACCTACCGATGCACCTGCATTAAAAATGCTGGTAGCATACGCACGGTCCTTTTTAGGGAAATACTCAGCTGTAACCTTAATGGCTGCAGGAAAATTACCTGCTTCACCTACGGCCAAAACAATGCGTGCGACAATAAATGCGTACATGCTTACCGTAGCAATAATTACTGCGGTGGAACCTGTAGCTTTCATCAAATCGGCGGCGCTGTACATCCCTACATATTGCTCGGTAAACACACCACATAAGGCATGCAAACAAGCACCCACAGACCACACCCCTATTGCCCAAAGAAATCCTTTCTTGGTACCCATCCAATCCACAAATCGGCCTGCAAACAGCATGGATATGGCGTATACAATAGAAAAGATAGAAGTGATAGTACCGTAGTGATCTTCATTCCAGTGAAACTCTGGCTTAATGAATTCATCCCATGTTAATGATAGTACCTGTCTATCGAGATAATTAATAGTGGTGGCGACAAATAGCAATGAAATAATGACCCATCTGTAATTCGTCATCTTTCCGGTTCCCTGTGCGAGCATATCGTTGATTTTCTATTGGATTATTTATTTTGCTTTTATTGCTTTGATGATCTCCAGCGCTTTTTTGGTATCAGCAGCCAATTGCTCATAGTTCTTCTCTTCCAGCAATTTTTTAGTAATGAGCTTGCTGCCCATGCCTACTGCCGCTACACCACTGTTAAACCACGCTTTCAGGTTACCTTCTTCCAGCTCCACGCCACCGGTAGCCATGAACTGAAGTTTAGGGAACACTTCTTTCACCGCACCAACAAAACCAGGACCCAAAATGTTACCGGGGAATAGTTTCACAAAAGTGATACCCAGGTTTTCAGCAGCAATGATCTCAGAAGGGGTCATTGCGCCGGGTACATATAAGATATCATGCTTCTTAGCTACTTCAGCTACTTCCACTACCAGTCCCGGGCTAATCAGGTAGTCAGCACCTGCAGCCACAAATGCTTCAGCCTGGGCTGCATTTTTTATAGTACCAATACCCAGGTACAAACCTGGCAATTCTGCATCACGCACTTTCACCATTTCGGCAAAATTTACAAGAGCCGCTTCACCGCGATTGGTGTACTCAATAGCCCTTACACCTGCATTGTATAATGCTTTTAATACGGCAATACTTACATCTGCCTCCTTATTAAAAAATAATGGCAATACACCTTGTTCTGGAATAAATTTCAAGATTTGCTCCTGCTTAGTCATACTTATTTTTTTAGGTAATGAATATAATATTTATTCGAGCGAAAGGTAAGTGGAATAGGCACTGCAGTACATGACATGGAACTAAAATATGTTAATATCTGCTCAATATCTATGCAATCGTTTCCGTAAATAAACTGTTATTTGCCATGTACACAAAGTAGGTAAGGATTACTTTTGGACGGGCTAAACACAAGGTTTCCAGCCTATTTCATTACATTCAAATTTTATAATTAAAACCGATTGAACATGCCAGCAAAAGTGGTGACCCTCGGAGAAATCATGCTGCGTTTATCGACGCCCGATTTCAAACGTTTTGTACAAGCAGATAGTTTTGATGTGACCTATGGTGGCGGTGAAGCCAACGTTTCGGCTGCATTGTGCAACTATGGACTCAATGGTGTTTTTGTATCTAAAGTTCCCAATAACCCAATTGGCCAATCTGCTATCAACCACCTTCGTCGTTATGGTGTTGACACGCAGTTTGTAGCCCGTGGTGGCGACAGGCTGGGTATTTACTTCCTGGAAACCGGCGCTTCTATGCGTGCTTCACAGGTTGTGTACGACCGTGCCGGTGCTTCAATTGCCGAAGTAGATGCAAGTGAATTTGACTGGGATAAAATTTTTGATGGTGCCGAATGGTTCCATACTACCGGTATCACTCCTGCGCTGAGCGATAAAGCTGCCGCTCTTACATTGGCTGCACTGAAAGCCGCTAAAGCAAAGGGCATTACTACCAGCATCGATCTGAACTTCCGTAAAAAATTATGGACCAAGGAAAAAGCAAGAGTTGTAATGACTGAGCTTTGCCAATTTGTAGATGTGTGCATCGGCAATGAAGAAGATGCTGATTTGTGCCTTGGTTTTAAAGCTGCACATACCGATGTTACCAAAGGTGAATTGAACCTCGATGGCTTTAAAGACATCTTTGCGCAAATGAAAGCCAAATTCGGTTTCAAATTCATCGCTTCTTCTCTCCGCGAAAGCTACAGTGCTTCCGACAATGGCTGGAGCGCATTGGTGTACAATGGCACCGATTTCTATCATACCAAAGAATACAAAGTTCGCATTGTGGACCGCGTAGGTAGTGGCGATAGCTTTGCCAGCGGTTTGATTTACGGACTGGTTACCGGCATGCCAATGGCCGATGCTGCAGAGTTTGGCGTAGCCGCTTCTGCACTCAAGCACACCATCCCCGGCGACTTGAACCACGCTACACTGGGCGAGGTAAAAGAACTGGTGAAAGGCGATGGCAGCGGCCGTGTTCAACGCTAATAGTCTTCCCTGATAACTATTATACAAACATCCGTCCCGCTTATGTGTGGCGGATGTTTTTGGTTACAAGCCAAGTGCAGCACCAGGCTAAGTTGTGTCACTCACTTGTACCGCATACCTTTATTCAACTTTAAAAAACCATATTGTATGATCATAGATACTTTGGCAAACGCCCATAAATACTACAGCGTTCATCCATTATTTGCAAAAGCATTCGAATACATTGCCAATACCGATTTGGCAGCTATCGAAGATGGCAAATACACCATTGATGGTGATAACCTCAAAGGCATCATCAGCAACAAAGGCGGAAAAACCGCAGCCGAAAGCCTCGAAAAATTTGAATGTCATAACGCTAACATCGACATCCAGCTTTGCATTAGCGGCACCGAAAACATTGCGTGGAAACCCCGCGAAAAATGCACACAACCCAAAGGTGAATACAGTGCTGAAAAAGACGTGCTGTTCTATGCCGATGCTCCCGATATGGATTTCACTTTAACCAATGGACAGTTCGTCATCTTCTTCCCCGAAGATGTGCATGCACCTATGATCAAAGTAAACGAAGACCCCATTAAAAAGCTGGTGATCAAAGTGAAGATCTAACCACGGCTTGATCAAAATAAAAAAAGACCATCGTTGCGATGGTCTTTTTTTGTGCTTGCCTTAGCGGCTTATAGCGTAACACCTGTTTTAAAAATGGCGATCTCACGGAAGCCATTTTTTTCGTGGTGTGCTTTTTCTCCATTAGCCACATTCACTATTTTCTCGATGAACTCTTCCAATGCCACATCAAAGCTCTTGTCTTCAGCAAGAGGTCCTGCGTTGTAATCGATCCAATGCGATTTTTTAGTACCCAGTTCTGAGTTGGTTGCAATTTTCAATGTTGGAATAAAGCTGCCGAATGGCGTACCACGACCAGTAGTGAACAACACGATATGACAACCCGAAGCACCTAATGCTGTAGTAGCCACCAGGTCGTTGCCCGGCGCACTCAACAGGTTCAGGCCCTTTGTTTTCAGGCGTTCACCATATTTCAACACATCCACCACATTGGCTATACCACCTTTCTGCGTACAACCCAGCGATTTGTCTTCCAGTGTAGAAATACCACCTGCCTTGTTACCGGGCGATGGGTTTTCATAGATCGGTTGTTTCAGATCGATGAAGTATTGTTTAAAATCGTTGATGAGGTGAACGGTTTTATCAAACACCTGCTCATTCACACAACGATCCATCAATATGGTTTCTGCACCAAACATTTCTGGCACTTCAGTCAAAATGGTAGAACCACCCTGGCTGATGAGGAAGTCGGAGAAATAACCCAGCAACGGGTTAGCCGTAATGCCCGACAAACCATCAGAACCACCACATTTCAAACCTACTTTCAATTCAGAAATTGGAATGGGTTCTCTTTTATCGTTTTTGATAACGTCGTAGATCTCTTTCAGCAAGGCCTTCGCGTCTTCCACTTCGTTGGCAGTGCTCTGGCTCGACAAAAATTTGATACGGCTTTTATCAAATTCGCCCAGGCTTTCCTGGAACTCATCGATCTTGTTGTTTTCGCAACCAAGGCCCAGAATCAATACGCCGCCTGCATTGGGGTGCAAAGCAATATCGCCCAGTATGGTACGTGTATTCTGGTGGTCGTCGCCCAATTGAGAACAACCATAGCTGTGTTTGAATACTTCAATACCATCCAGCTCAGTTGGATTTTCTTCTGCCTTGAACTCACGGATGATCTGTTCTGCAATACCGTTTACACAGCCTACAGTTGGAACGATCCAGATCTCGTTACGAATACCTACATCACCATTCTTGCGCCTGTACCCGTTGAAAGTAAGATTACGTTTAGGATGAACAACATCATTCAGTTGAGGATTGTAAGAATAATCGAACACGTCTTTCAAATTGGTTCGCACGTTTTGCACGTGCACATGTTCGCCTGTTTTAATAGCCTGTGTAGCATGTCCAATGGGGTAGCCATATTTCAGGATATCACTACCTTCTTCAATATCTACCAATGCAATTTTGTGGCCGCGTTCAATATCGTTCAGTAGTTTAATGACCTTGCCATCTACCACTACTTCTTCGCCCTGCTGAAAGTTTTGCAGCGCAATTACAACGTTGTCGCGAGAGTGTATTTTAATGATGCTTTTCATGCTTTCCCTTTTTCAAAAAATCATTTATATGTTTTCGATTGCCTTCTGCATACCGTTTCTCTCAATGTTGATGAGATGTTTGGTCACTGCATCTGTAAGGCCTTCCACCTTGTTCAGGTCCATTTTCCAATTAGATTCAAAAGCCAATACTTCTTTTACAATGGCGGCCAACGAAGCGTCGCTACCGTCGTATTTAGCCCATGCACCTTTCAGCAACTCAAGAATTTCGGCATTGTCATTCAGCGCAATGTTTTCTTCACCTCTTTTGCCTTTGTAGAAAGCAATGGTAGATGCCAGGGAGAAAGTGAGTTTCTGAGGAATATTGCCGGTTCTCTTTTTGTATTCCAAAATAGAAGGCAATACACGTGTTTCAAATTTGGGGAATGAGTTCAGTGAAATGCTCATGAGCAAGTGCTTGATGTACGGGTTGCGGAACCTGTCAATTACTTCACCTGCAAATTTCTCCAACTCTTCACGACTTAGGTCCAAAGTAGGAATGATCTCCTGGATGGCTTCTGTAATGAATTTACCTACTACCGGATGTTCAACAGATTCACGCACGGTGTCGATACCATACAGGTAAGCCACAGGCACCAACGTAGTGTGTACGCCATTCAGGATGCGCACTTTGCGTGAACGGTACGGTGTAATGTCTTTGGTATATACTACGTCGAGGCCAATAGAAGGGAAAGGCAATTCTTTCTGTACTTGCTCAGGCGCTTCAATTACCCACAGGTGAAAATGTTCGCCTTCTACCACTTGCTTGTCTTCGTAACCCAATTCAGCAGTTACTTCAGCAATGCGGTCTTTAGGATAACCGGGCACAATACGGTCCACCAGTGTATTGCTGAATGTACAAGCATTGTTCAACCAATCTACGAAACCCGCTTCCAGGTTCCATTTTGCAGCATATTGCAAAACGATCTTCTTCAGGTTGTCTGCATTTTTTTCTATCAGTTCACAAGGAATGATGTGAATGCCTTTGCTTGCATCTCCTGCAAAAGTTTTGTAACGATGATTGAGCCAAACAGTAAGTTTAGCAGGATATGAAGAAGGAGGCGCATCGGTCAACTGGTCGTTGTCGTTATAAGCAATGCCCGCTTCAGTTGTATTAGAGATCACAAAACGCATCTCCGGGTTTTCTGCAGTTTGCAGGTAAGCTTCAAACTGTTGGTAAGGATTGATACCGCGGCTGATCACATCAATTGTTTCGTGAATGCTTTCCGCTTTACCATTTTTCAAACCACGCAGGTACAAAGTGTACAAGCCATCTTGTTCGTTCAGCATATCTACCATGCCTTTGTCGATGGGTTGCACTACTACTACGGAGCCATTGAAACCGTTTTTCTTGTTCAATTCATGGAACATCCAATCAACAAAGCAACGGAGAAAATTACCCTCCCCAAACTGGAGTACTTTTTCAGGATATTCGTTGTAACCTTTAAATGTTTGTTTGTTTAATTGCATATACTTTCTGTTTACATGCCATTCGTTTGAATGCTCATGGATTATTGAAATGAAAATTTATTTTACTTCTGATTTTGTATTGAGTTGTAAGCGGGATACTGTCAACACATCTTGTCCTGTTGCATCACCCTGTTCCTGCAATTTGCCGAAAGCCGCAGCCGTAGCGTAGTCCAGCACATCCTGGGTATCATGTTTCTGGTAGAATCCGTAAATCAACCCTGCCATAAAACAATCGCCGCTACCCGACCTGTCTACTACACCATTGGTTCTGAACTCTGCTGAATTATACTGCTGCCCGTTGGTGTACAAACTGGTGTAATACAGCAAGTCATCTTTTTGACTATCGAACCTGAATGTGTTGGCTACTGCCTTGCATTTAGGAAACTTTTGCATGAGTTCTACAGAGCTGGCTTTTGCATGCGCCAGGTAGGCCTCACGGGTTCCTATTTCGTGAATGTGTTCATCCACCGAAATACCCAGCAAAGTATTGGCCGACCAAATGTTGCCCATTACTACATCGCAATGTTCTACCAAAGAAGGCATGATCTCAATAGGCGCTTTCCCGTATTTCCACAGGCGGCTTCTGTAGTTGAGATCTACTGAAATAGTAATGCCTTTTTTGCTGGCAGCTTCCACAGCTTCTTTGCATACATCGGCCACGTTTTGATTCAGTGCCGGGCTGATAGCCGAGAGGTTGAACCAACTTACATCCTGCAAAATTTTATCCCAGTCTATTGTACCTGTACGTAGTTCAGAAAAAGAGGATCCTTCCCTATCGTACACCATGCTGCCTTTGAGATCGGCACCACGTTCCAGGTAATAAATACCCATCCTTTTGCCCATCAGCAAAATGGAGGAAGTATAAATGCCATGATATTCGAGGTAATTGATCGCATGCCGGCTCATAAAGTTGTCGGGCAATGCGGTGCAATACTTCACGGGCAAATTCCATGCAGCCAAAGCCGTTGCCACATTGGCTTCAGCACCACCAACATACAATGTCATGGGATTTTTTTCCGCTATTCCGTCGTAAGAAGATGCCGGAGAAATCCGAAACAGTAGCTCTCCGAAACTCAGTATCTTTTTTTTCATGATCAACCTTAACGCGAGAATTCATCTGGCAGGTGTAAAAATAAGCCTCATCCTACTTAGCAACTGTTAGAACTTATGCAAACGATACCATTCGAAAACAAAAGCGGTTATGCACTGATATTGTATCAACACATAACCGCTATTTTATAAAACTTTAACTACTTATTTCAAGCCTGCAATTGGCTCCGGATCCATATCGGTAAACACCTGGTTTTCGCCGGCCATTGCCCATATAAATGCGTAGTTGGCAGTACCACAACCAAAGTGCACACTCCATGGCGGAGACAACACAGCCTGGTGATTAGACATGATCAGGTTACGGGTTTCGCGAGGCTCACCCATAAAATGAAATACACGCTGCGCATCGGGTACGTCGAAATAGAAATAAGCTTCCATACGACGGGTATGCGTATGCGGTGGCACACTGTTCCAAACGCTACCATCTTTCAACACTGTTAATCCCATTACCAACTGGCAACTGGCAATACCATCAAGATGAATGTATTTGTAAATGGTACGTTCATTAGAAGTGGCAGGAGATCCCAGGTTTACAGGGGCTGCTTCTTCTTTTGTCATCATGCGATTGGGATACTGGTGATGCGCAGGAACCGACATGAAAAAATACAATGCAGGATTACTGCTATCATCCGAAGCAAAGCTTACTTCTTTAGTGCCTTTTCCAAGATACACGCAACTGAGCTTTTCCATTTCGTAGGCATTACCATCAGCACGCACTGTGCCTTTGCCACCTACGTTGATGATGCCAATCTCCCGGCGCTCCAAAAAATATTCGGCACGCAGTTCATGATCATTTTCCAAAGCCACTGTAGTATTCACAGGCTTTATACCGCCTACAATAGCACGGTCGTAGTGCGAATACACATAATGTCCTTTATCGTCCGAAAACACCTGCTCCAGCAAGAAGTTGCTGCGCAATGCTGCAGTATCCATTTGTTTGGTTTCCTGCGGACTATTCTGAAATCTAATTTCCATAGAAACAATTTTTAAATAAATGCCTACACAAAATTACCGCGCCATCCATCCACCATCAACAAATAGTACAGTACCATTTACATAGTCGGATGCAGAAGATGCGAGGAATACCACCGGTCCTTTAAAGTCGGCAGGCACACCCCAGCGGCCCAAAGGAATGCGGTCGAGGATAGATTTGCTTCTTTCAGGATCGGCACGAAGTGCTTCGGTATTGTTGGTGGCAATATAGCCGGGAGCAATACCATTAACACATACGCCTTTGCTACCCCACTCGTTACCAAATGCACGTACCAGGCCTGCAACGGCAGACTTGCTGGCTGTATAACCAGGCACATTGATACCACCCTGGAAGCTCAGCAAAGAGCAGGTGAAAATAATTTTACCACCACCTTGTTCTATCATTTGCTTACCAAACTCCCTGCCCAAAATGAATTGCGCATCGAGGTTAATAGCAATCACTTTATCCCAGTATTCATCGGGGTGTTCTGCTGCAGGTTTACGCATGATGATACCGGCGTTGTTCACCAAAATATCAATGCGTGGGTTTTCTGCTTTTACTGTATTGATGAAACTATAGAGTTGTTCGCGTTCTGAAATATCCACTTTGTGATACTTGAACTTACGACCTGTAGCAGCGATCAACGCTTGCGTAGCAGAAATATCATCTACAATAGAAGCACCAACTATATCTGCACCTGCTTCTGCCAAAGCCAATGCCATTCCCTGTCCAAGCCCGGTATCGCAGCCAGTAACTACGGCCACTTTCCCGGCCAGGCTAAATGAATCCAATGTCATAAAATATCAGTTTTTGTTGTGAGTTTATAAATTATTCCAGCCAAAATAAGATTGCGCATTTTTGAAACAGATGTCCTGTACTACTGCGCCGGTCCACGCAATATCGTTGGGCAATTCGCCTTGTTCAATATCGTTGCCAAACATATTGCAAAGTATTCTTCTGAAATATTCGTGGCGTGGGAATGAAAGGAAACTTCTTGAATCTGTGAGCATTCCCACAAAACGGCTAAGCATTCCCATATTCGACAGTGCATTGATCTGTTTGATCATACCATCTTTCTGATCGAGGAACCACCAGCCACTACCCCATTGGATTTTACCAGCCGAAGAACCATCGTTGAAATTGCCAATCATAGTTGCCATCAATTCATTGTCGGCGGGGTTAAGATTGTACAAAATGGTTTTCGCCAGTTTGTCATCTGTATCGAGCCTGCACAGGAATTTAGACAGGGCTTTTGCCTGGCTAAAATCGCCAATGCTATCCCAGCCTGTATCAGCACCCAACTGGTTCAACATTCTTGCATTGTTGTTGCGCAAAGCACCCAGGTGATACTGTTGTACCCAGCCTTTTTCCCAATCCCATTCTGCAAATACCACCAGCATAGCGCTTTTGAATTTCAGCACTTCATCTGCAGTCAATTCAGCACCACCACGTATTTTTCCGAAAATGGTTTTGATCTCATTCGCTGTATAATCTTCCGCATAAATCTGCTCCAGTCCATGATCGGAAACAGAGCAACCCATGGTAGCAAAAAAGTCGTGACGACTTTTCAATGCCATCAGGAAATCGTTGAAGTCGGCAATGGAAACATTGGCTGCAGCTTCCAACTTGGCTACATAAGCGTTGAAGCTTGCAGTATCTTCTACTGCCATGGCTTTGTCGGGCCTGAAAGCAGGCAATACTTTTATGCCAATATTGCTGGCTGCAATAGTTGCGTGATGTTCCAGGTTATCAATAGGATCATCGGTGGTGCACAACAATTTTACATTCATCTTGTGCAACAATCCCTGTACACGATATTCAGGCGTTTGCAGCATGGCGCTGCAGGTATCGTAGATCGATTTAGCAGACGAGGCATTCAATATTTCATGTACACCAAAATAGCGCTGCAATTCCAGGTGCGTCCAATGATACAGGGGATTGCGCAAAGTATAAGGCACTGTTGCTGCCCATTGTTCAAACTTTTCATAGTCGGTAGCATTGCCGGTGCAAAACCTTTCGTTGATACCGTTGGTGCGCATGGCCCTCCATTTGTAGTGGTCACCATACAACCATACCTGCGTTAAATTTTCAAAAGATGCGTTGTTGGCAATTTGCTCAGGCGATAAGTGATTGTGGTAATCGATTATCGGCATTTGCTTTGCAAACTCATGGTAGAGTTGCTGTGCCGTTTTGGTTTCTAACAAGAAATTTTCATCTAAAAACTGTTTCATAAAACCCGTCTGCTTTTTACTTTCTACACTTTTTATTATAAAGACACTCCACGTTTCCATGGAATAAAGTCGTCTTGATTGAGCTGAACTGCTTTGGGAATTTCTTCGCCGCTGGCAGCTTTAATGCAATACTCTAAAATCTCCTCACCCATTTGTTCGATGGTCTTTTCGCCTTCTACTATGGGGCCGCAATTGATATCGATGATATCGGCCATGCGTTTGGCCAGTTTACTATTGGTAGCCACTTTAATGGTGGGGCAAACAGGGTTGCCTGTAGGCGTACCCAAACCGGTAGTAAACAAAATAAGCGTAGCACCCGATGCTGCTTTACCTGTTGTAGCTTCTACATCGTTGCCGGGAGTACATACCAAACTCAACCCGGGCTTGGTAGCTTTTTCTGTATAGTCCAATACATCTACTACAGGTGCAGAGCCGCCTTTTTTTGCAGCGCCTGCGCTTTTAATAGCATCTGTAATTAATCCGTCTTTAATATTCCCTGGAGAAGGATTCATGTGAAAACCAGAACCCACATTCATAGCTGCTGCATTGTAATTGGTCATCAGCTCAATGAATTTTTTTGCAGCAGATTCATCAATGGTTCTGTCAATAAGGTCTTGCTCAGCACCACAGAGTTCCGGAAATTCTGCCAGCAAAATTTTACCACCCAGGCCTACCACCAGGTCGGAGCAGTAGCCTACTGCAGGGTTCGCCGATATGCCGCTGAAGCCATCGCTGCCACCGCATTTTACACCAATGGTTAGTTTGTCCAATGGAGCGGGCTTGCGTTCAATTTTATTGATCTCCACCAATCCTTCAAAGGTCTTTTTGATAGCCTCTGCTACCAGTTGTTCTTCGCTTTGCGATTGTTGTTGTTCGAATACAAACAGGGGTTTATCGAAAGATGGATGCAATGTTTTCAGGTACTCCAAAAAATCCTGCACCTGTAAATTCTGGCAACCAAGGCTCAACACGGTAACACCACCCACATTGGGATGCGCAGCATACGATGCCAATAGTTTGCCCAATACGGCAGCATCCTGGCGGGTACCGCCACAACCACCCTGGTGATTCAAAAACTTAATTCCATCTACATTTTTGAACACACGATTCGCTGCCGGAGAAACAGGTTTTGTAATTGCAGAAAAATCTACATTGGAAAGTTCTTCGCCTTGCTCCAATGCCTGCAGCAATTCATGCGTATAGCGTTTGTATTTATCGGCCACTGCATAACCCAATTCGTTGTGCATGGCTTCTTTGATCACATCAAGGTTCCTGTTTTCGCAAAACACCGTGGGCACAAACAACCAGTAATTGGCAGTACCTACTTCGCCATTCGACCTGTGATAGCCATTGAAGGTTCTGCCTTCAAAGCGGGACACATCAGGCGCTTTCCATTCGTAGTGTGATGGACGGAAATAAAACGGATCGGCTGCATGCTTGGTATTGCCGGTGGTCATGAGGCCGCCTGCAGGTATAAACTCCTGTGCTTTGCCTACCAATACGCCGTACATAATGATTTCGGCACCGGGCTGCATATCGTGCACAAAAATTTTGTGCTTGGCCCCAATATTTTCCTGGAGGATTACTTTCTCGTTGTTGTAAACAATTTCAGTTCCTTTTTCCAGGTCCTGCAACGCTACCAGTACGTTGTCTTTTTCGTTTACTTTAAGTACCTGCTTTTTCATAAGGCCATTGGCTTTTTATCGTGAATAAATGCTGCCAACACTTCGCGGGGATTTTGCGTTTCAAACTGGTGCATCCAGTAAGTTACTGCAGCCGTAAAGCCTGTCAGCTTGTTCAAATCTACACCCCAAACAGCCGATTCACCCAAAAGCCGTCTTACCGACTCTTTGGTATTTCCGTTTACCCAACAAGTATTGAGTAATGGCACTTTATCGTCTGGAATAGGATAGATTTTGCCAGCCAAATCTCCATAATATTTTCCATTTTTCTCCGAGCTACTGCGCAGGTACAGCAACATAGCTGCAAAAGCCATGGCCATATGCTGTGGAGCCGAACCATTCCTATCGGTATAGCTTAGCATCACAGGCAGGTTGCGCAATCGCATTTTGGAAGAAAAATTCAATGCAGTTCTATACCAATAGTAATCTATGAATGGATTGCTGATGCGATCGAGTACAATGGCAGTGAATGCAGCAGCATCTTCTGCCGAAATTTCATCGCTCAGTATTTCAGGTACAATTTCATCATACACCAATTGGTGTATGAATGCATAAAAATCTTTATCGGCCAGTGCTTCTTTCACCGTTTCAAATCCGCACAGTAAAGCCACACCACAGCAAAATGTATGCGTGCCATTCAGCAGGTGCAATTTCAACTGCCCAAATTTATAAATATCGGGAGACAACACTATTTCGCTATTGACTGCAGCAAAATCCAGGCGTTTTTTTACAGCTTCATTGTTTACCTCAATAGCCCATAGTGCATACGGTTCGGAGAAAATAGCGAACCGATCGGTTACGCCTATTTTTTCATTGAGCAATTGTTGATGCGTATCCGACAATTGGCCCTGCACAATACGATCGACCATTGAATCGCAGAAATGGTTGTGTTGTTTCAACCAATGAATGAACGCAGGCTCCAGGTTATTCATTTCAGCCAATTGCAGGCAGATGGTTTGCAGCAAACGGCCATTGTTGGCAACGAGTTCTGTGGGAATGATCACCAGGCCTTTGGATACATCGCCACCAAATGTTTGATAGCGCTTATATAAAATGCTCAGCAGTTTTCCCGGAAATGAATGCGGAGGATTTTCGCTGATCTGTTCATCAAAAAGGGTAATTCCCACTTCAGTGGTATTCGAAATGATGATATCCAAATCGGGGCTGGCGGCAATTTCCAAAATATCGTTCCATTGATCGTTTGCTACAAGCACCCTGCTAATAGAAGTATTCACCACTACTTCATCTACCACTTTGGATTGCATTACACCACGGATGAGATGACAGAACATTCCATCCTGCTTATTCAATTCGTTAGCACCGGGTATAGATGTAACCACAGCAATGCGTCCATTGAAAACACCTTGCTTATTGGCTTTATCAATAAAATAATCGGGTACACCTCGAAGCAAAATCCCTGTACCAAATTGCAACACACGCTCCGGCAACTGAAAACAATTAGCATCCGGCACCGCGGCCCGAACACTCTCGTTTTTTTCCACCTGCAATTTTGATAAACACTTCATACAAACTTCCCTGTTGTTTGGTTGTTACACGGGCTTCCATTTTTCATTAAAAACAGAAGCAACAGTTATTTCTTTTACTGCCATATCGCTAATGTTGTTTTGAAACCATTCATAGTTTCCGGCAGGTCTTGTACAGTTAAAATAAAATACCCGGTTCCCCCATTTGAGTGCATCGCCATTGTTTACCCTGTAAATGGATGCATCTTTCATATTGTTGGCACCAATATTCATGGCGGCTACACCCCAATCATCGAGATGTTCGCAGCGCCATTCATCTCTTACAATAGATGCACTAATGATGGTGTGTTCCCTGTTCTCTCCCTGAAGCGTGATATTGCCTCTTTCGATGAACAGCTTTTCTGCATACACACCATTTTTTATATACACCACTGCAGCACCTCTAGAATCTTTCTTCAAACTATTGAGTGCTGCCTGTATGGTTGTAAACTGGCCGGTTCCATCCTGTGCTACTACAATGCGTTGTTGCGCCAGGCAAGACAACCCGGTTGCCAAAAGGGCAAACCATGTCAGCATATATTTAGAACCAACCGGTTTCATGCTTCATTAGTTTTTCAAGAGCCACTGCACCAGGTCGTTGGCAGCTCTCCAGTTTTCGTATTGTGCAGGTAATTTTCTACCATCCACATACTCGTTGTACAGCCAGGGGTCACCTACTGCAAACACTGCGCCTTTACCGTATTTGGCAGTAGCTATCACCACTTCATTATTCTTACTGATAAGCGGTGTAGCAGGTGCTTTTACAGTGATGGTGCTTATTTCTTTCAAATACATTTTGTAATCGCCCTTGAATACTGCGTTGTTGCCCGACATCACTACGCCTGTTTCAAACTGGTCGTTCTTCACCATGTTGCGGCTATCGTTGGTAAACGACATACCGAATGCGCCTGCCAGCAGGTTAAAATGTTGCAGGTCGCAGTTGCTGCTGTCATTGGCCATTATCAACAACACGCCACCTTGCTTCACCCAGTTGGCAATGGCTTTTACTTGTTCCGGCTGCATGTAGTTGGCATGCGGTTTATCTTTTTCATGGTCGGGGTCAACAATGATGTACACCGATGCACCTTTCAAATTAGCAGCCGTAGGTGCTGCACTCAAGGAAGAAAGTGATGCACCATACTGATTGAAAATTTTACCCAGTGCATAAAAACCCGGATGCGATTTTTCCTGCCATACATAATGCCAGAAATCCGGTTTTCCTGCTGCGTTATTACGCAACTCACTATTGAAATATTGATCGAGCACTACTTTTTGTCCTTTGCCTACTGCCTGAGTGCTCACCATTTCCATTTCCACAGCACACTGTATAAATGCACCCATACCCTTTGGATCATTTACACGAACGGGTTCACTCATGTAGTATTCAAACGAACCATTGCGATAAGGCTTACCACCCAATCCCGAAACCGCTACGGTGCCATACAAATTGGTTTGTCCGTTTTCTACTTTGATAAATTCTTTAATGATGCCATTCCAGCCTTTTTTGGCATTGGTCAAATAAGAAGCAGGAATATAATTTTTGCGTACTGCTTTGGCAATGGTGTACACCAGCATGCTGGATGCAGATGCTTCTTTGTAATTGCCTTTGGCAGTAGGCATATCCACTATATCGTACCACACGCCCGATGCAGGGTCCTGCACTTTTACTACTGCTGCTACCATGCGGTTCAGGATCTGAATGATGGATTTGCGGCCGGGATGATTCTCTGGGAAATAGTCCAGCACGTCTACCATGGCCATGCCATACCAGCCCAATGCCCTGCCCCAAAAATGCGGAGAAGTACCAGTGGTTTTATTGGCCCATTGTTGTGCCTTGCTTTCGTCCCAACCATGATAGAGCAAACCGGTTTTTGGATCTCTTGCATGTTTTTCCATCCACACAAACTGGTTGGTGATATCGTTAAAGCAAGTGTCCTGCCCAAACAGTTGGGCATAAAAAGCATAGAATGGTTCGCCCATGTACAAACCATCGAGCCACATCTGATATGGGTAAATTTCTTTATGCCAAAAGCCACCCTCTTTGGTACGTGGATGCGTGTACAATTGGCCACGCAGCAGGTCTGCAGCTTTCTTGTATTTTTCTTTACCGGTGATCTGGTACAACAGCAGCAACATGCGGCCATTGTTCACATGGTCAATATTGTATTCCTGGGGCTTGTAGCCTTTTATGCTGCCATCTTCCTGCACATAATAGTCCATACTTTTTTGTATGTACTTAAAATAATCTCCATTGCCGGAAGCATACCAAACATCTTCCACTCCTTTTAATACCACGCCCTGGTCGTAGCGCCATTTGGGAGTTTTGTCACCATCTATCAAAAATGAATCGGGCCAGATAGCCTGTGCCGTTTTCACCATCTGTTCAGAATACGGAATGCTTTTTTGCTGTGCATTGGCAGTACAACAAAAAATAGAAAACAACGCTATGGCAGATACTTGCTTGATCATGTTGAATCTTATTGGAAGTTTATCATTTGTGCAGAACCACCCAGCTCGTAACTGATTTTGGAAGCGCTGCCACCTGTATTGGTTTTCTTCACCGAAATATTTTTGCTCCTGTCGCCCGATAACCTGAACAGTAGTGCAGCATTGGGTGCATACTGTATGTTTTCGAACAGTAGTTTGTCGCTTTGTACAATATCAATTACAGGGTTGGTATCCTTGCTCAGCACCGTGATATTGCGGAACGTAATATTGGAAGCCTCCTGGATATCGATACCCTTTTTGGCTTGCAATACCATGTTCTCGAGCACAATATCTTTTACATGCATTTCGGGCAATCCTCTTACAAAAATGGCTTTCTCTGCACCTGCACAATACACATTGCTGATGTTGAAATTTTTGAACACCGGCGTGGTTTCATCCACGGGTTTCACTTCTACTTTAGGAAGTTCTCTTTTTTCGCCAGCCAATGGAATAGGGTCTTTAGCAGCATAGTACATATCGAACAGGATAGCTTCGCCCGGTATGTCTTTCATGAAAATATCTTTGATGAAAATATTTTCAACCACACCACCACGGCCTCTTGTAGTTTTAAAACGCAGGCCAATATCGGTGCCGATAAATGAGCAATTGCTTACATAAATATTCTTGGCACCGCCGCTCATTTCACTACCAATTACAAAGCCACCGTGAGAAGCATATACGGTACATCCCCTGATGATCACATTCTCTACGGGCATGCCTCTTTGTCTTCCTGCTTCATCCCTGCCACTCTTCATGCAAAGGCCATCGTCGCCCACATCGAAAGTGGAATTTTCGATGAGTACATTTTTGCAACTTTCTACGTCGATGCCATCTCCGTTTTGCGCATACCATGGATTTTTTACAAATACATTGCGCACAGTAAGATGCTCACTCATGAGTGGGTGCAAGCACCAGGCTGCAGAGTTCTGAAAGGTTACACCTTCCAGCAAAATGTATTTACAATTGGTAAGCACCACCATATTGGGGCGCAGTGCATCTTTTACACTATCGTAAAATGCGGAATCCTTCTCGGGAGAAAATGCACCGGGGTTGCTCATGTTATTCCCCTTGAAATTTTTGACAGTAGGATACCAGCTTTTTTTGTTATCGCTGACCACACCGCCCGATGCCACTAATTTGTTCCAATGTGTTTCGGTAAGCTTATCGCGTTTCACCATGCGCCAGGCATCCCCATTACCATCTACTATACCCAGCCCGGTAATACCAATATTGGTAGCACCATTGGCCGAAATGGGCGACTGGTTGCGCATTTGCGGAATGCCTTCCCAGTTAGATTTTTCCAGTTTGTATTCTTTAAAATCGCTGGTGAATAATAAAGTAGCGCCGGCTGCCAAATGCAGGTTGATATTGCTCTTCAACACAATAGGGCCGGTAAGCCACAAGCCTGCTGGTACCAACACTACACCACCACCTTTTTTTGCCATCGCATTAATGGCATTTTCAATATTCTTTGTATTGAGAAATAATCCATCTCCTTTTGCTCCGGTACGAACTATAGACAAAGTGTCTTTTCTGAATGTAGGAGATTTCACTTCGGGCAAAGGCCTGTTCCATTGTGCCTGGATGGCCGAACAACTTAGTACAAAAACCAAGAAAGCAACTGCTTGTTTCATAACGGCAAAAATTTCCGGGAATACTATACCCCCGTACAATGTTAGTTTCTATCCAGCATTTCAAGCGCTTTTCCGGGTTGTTTATCTACGCAATCGTTTACGCGAAAAAGCCTGCAAACAATGGCTCATACAGCATTTCAAATACGGGAACGTTTGCACCACAATCGTTAAAAAAATGCCAACGAAACCTGCGGGGAATATTTCAGCTATACCCCAAAAAGGAACGAAGCATAGCAGGTGCTGCTATGCTTCGTGGTTTATTAGATCGATCGTTTATTGATAACCTTCATTCTGCTTAAACTCTTGCTTGTTGGTCACCGCATCCAACTGTGTTTGCGGTATAGGCCTCAACACATGCCAGGGTTGTATATACTTCGCAGCATCGGGGTTCATAGCCTTGATACGGCTGATCAGTTTGCCTGTGCGTACTAAATCGTACCAGCGCAATTGTTCGCCACCCAATTCTCTTGCTCTTTCATCCAAAATAAAATCGAGGGTAACCTGTGCACCTGTGATCTGCATATTGGCTTCTCTGCCAGGTATAGCAGCCCTTGTACGAATAATATTGAGGTAGTAGGCAGCTGAGTCCGTTTTACCGATCTTCAACTCGGCTTCTGCAGCAATCAGGTGCATTTCGGCCAGGCGGATAACAAAGGCATCTCTTGCGCTTTGCGCTTCTGGTGTTGACAAGCGGGTGCTATCCTTGAACTTAGACAGGGAAGGATATTTCCTGCGTTGAATAGGTGTACCATCGGCAGCATAGGTAGCGGCCACATCCCAAACCCTGTACTTTTTAGCTGCAATTTCAGCAGGCGGAAGACTAACCTTTGGAGTAATACAAGCAGTATCTCCTATTGCGAAGCCTGTTGCTGCTTTATTCACTCTCCACATTGTCTGGAATGAACCAGCATAACGTGAGTCGTTTGTTTCGTCGAACAACTTAAGATAAGCCAGGGTAGGCATATACCTGTTGAACGGACGACCATTCGGAATATCACGAAGCAGGATACCGGTTTGGTCCTGATCGTACAACATCAAAAACAGCATGTGACCGTTGTTGGAACCACGGCTGTGCCCCTGAGGGAATGTAGAAGTAGCAATATCGTTGTAAGTAAGGGTGGTAGAATAATCTACAGCCCATACTATTTCCTTGTTCTTGAGATTACCCATATTCCACAGATCTACATATTTAGGCTGCAGCGAAAAACCATAATTCTTGATCACATCATTGGACATGGCAATAGCTTCTGCATTCATACCACGGGTAAGTGCCACGCGGGCAAAGAATGCTTTGGCAACCGGCACTGTAGCACGGCCATATTGCGTGTTGGTGGCAGGCAGGTTAGCAATGGCAAAACGCAGGTCGGCAATGATATGGTTATAAAAAGTATCCACCGGGGTACGGTTAGCCGTTGTAATTACACTGTTGGTTGGCTCTTCGGTAAAGTGAACGCCCCCCCAGGTTTCAACAATATGCCAGTAATAAAATGCACGCAGGAAACGAAGCTCGGCTTCCCTTTGCAGTTTTTGCGCAGCAGTATAATCCGGCACTTTGCCAATGTACGCAACACCCATATTGCAAAGGTTGATGCCAGCATAAGTATTGTTCCAAAGCGTTGTAAGCGCCCCTGTGTTGTTGCCCTGCAGGTTGTTGTACTGCGTTAGGTTGGTGTACACATCACCGGCACCACTGGTCCATATATCGGTACCCATTTCCATTACATTATATGCTTCTTCCTTGCCATACCAGTAGCGGGAAAAAGTGTAAGCCGAGTTTACCAGGGTTTCAAAACCAACAGCAGTGGAATACACAGTTTCTGCGGTAAGGCCGCTGGGGTTGTATTCTTCCAGCTTTTTTGCGCAGGATGACAGCAACAGGATAAGTGCTGACATGTAAGCGGTGATATTAAATATTTTGATTTTCATATTCGAAAAGTTGTACGTGATAGAATGAATGGATAAATCAGAAATCAACATTAACACCGGTGATGATCAGCTTGGTCAGCGGGCGTTCAAATGATCCCTCTCCTTCCGGATCGTAATCTTTCACTTTAGAGAAGGTGAAGTAGTTGCGGGCGCTTACATAGAAGCGGATATGCGACATGCGGAGTTTGCTGGAAACGCTTACTGGCAAAGTATAACCCAGTGTAATGTTCCTGATTTTTACATACGATCCATCTTTATAACCCAGTGTACTGCTAAATGGCACAGTAGATGTAGACAAGTTTGGTCTTGGGTAATCATTGGTCGGGTTCTCGGGTGTCCAGAAATTGGCTTTGGCCCCGTTTTCAATGGCGGTAGACATAAACTTGTTAGCATACTGCGATATGAACATTTGTCCCTGGCGGGCAAATACATATACGTTCAGGTCAAACCCTTTGTATTTAAAATCGTTATTGAAACCAATAATGTATTTGGGTACTTCATAACCCAGTTTAGCACGGTCATTTGCAGTCAACTTCTTATCGCCATCACGGTCAGCCACACGAATATCACCCACTTTGTATCCGTATCCACGGGCTGCAGCGCTATCGGCAGTTTGCCAGATACCCAATTTTTGGTAATCGTAAAACGTTTTAACAGGATGACCAATAAACCAACCGTTGGCCACATCATCCTGGCCACCTACAAGATCAACGATCTCTTCTTTGTTGCGGGTATAAGTAACACCGGCAGTCCAGTTAAATCCATTGGTCTTGTTGAAAATATTGCCCTGCACGCCAATTTCAATACCGCGGTTACGGGTCTTACCAATATTCTGAATTACTTTTTGTACACCAGAAGTTGCAGGCAATGCACGTTCCAGTAACAGGTCTTCTGTTTTTGAATCATAGAGGTCGATACTACCTGTTACACGCTGGTTCCACAAACCGAAATCCACGGCAAGGTTGGCAGTTTTGGTAATTTCCCAACCAAGATCCTTGTTACCTGTTTGTGTGCTAAGCGCATAAGACAAAGCCTGTACATCGTTCCATGCAAATGGCACCAACACCAATCCACTTTGTGTACTGTATGGACGAACCGCAGAGTTACCTGCATATCCATAGCTGGCACGCAATTTCAAATCACTAAACACACGTTGTGTACTCATGAATGCTTCATCAGAAATACGCCATGCGGCAGCTACCGATGGGAAGAATGCCCATTTGTTGCCTTCGGTAAAAATAGAAGATCCATCTGCCCTGCCGGTAATGGTCAGTAAATATTTGCCATCATAAGCATAATTCACACGGAAGGCGCCAGACATCAGATCACTTCCGGTATAGCTACTAGAGATGGACACGTTGGCAGGGTTATTTTGCAATGCATAGAAAGATTGCCCGGGCAACAACTGGCCTGTAGCAGAAGAAATAGAATTGTCTGATTTATTGCTCAAATAACTGGTAAGTGCAGTGGCACCAATTTTATGCTTTCCAAAGTCCTGGTTCCAGTTAAGAATGTTTTCCCACAACACATCCATAGATGTGGTGTTGGTAATGCGGGAAAGCGAGCCTGTAGCCGTAGAACGCTCAATAGTGGTGGCATCAACAAAATAACCATTGCGGGAACTACTATTGGTGATACCCACATTTGAACGGAAGCTGAACCCTTTGGCAATTTTCCATTCTACAAACGCTGTAGACAAAATGCGGGTAATATCGTTTTCATTCACCAATGCACCCGGTAGTTCGTTGTACAATGGATTGGACTGGTTAGCTCCACCGGGGAAACGCACCAGGTTGCCATTTGCATCATACGGTGTATAAATAGGAATCAATTTATTGGAATGGTTCAAAATACCATCGTTGCGCAGGTTTTGATCATAGTAGGTCAATTGGCTTTGCAATCCCACTTTCAATGCACTGCTTATACTGTGATCAATATTCAATCTTACAGAATGACGCTTAGAATAGTCGTTGCTGAGCAAGCCATCTTCCCTGAAATAACCATAGCTCATAAACACCCTGGTTTTTTCGGTACCTGCTGATATACCTACGTTATAGTCTTGCTGGCTACCATTGCCAATAACGGCACCGGGCCAGTAGAAAGAAGAACCACTGGCAATTAGTGGAAGATCGGTAGCGCTGAAAACTTTAGAATCGTCGGCAGGAGAGTTCCATGTACCGGAAGTACGAGCCGCCTGGCGTTTAAATTCTACATATTCAGGACCGTTCATGGGTTCGGGATAACCGGCTACTTCGCTTACACCATAATAAGCACCGGCAGTAACTTTTGCTTTACCGGAAGCACCTTTTTTAGTGGTAATGATGATTACACCATTTGCACCACGAGAACCATAGATAGCAGTAGAGGCCGCATCTTTCAACACTTCCATTGATTGTATATCGTTGGGGTTAATGTCCTGGTAGCTGCTATACTGAATACCATCTACAATGTACAAGGGTCCGTTGTTTGCCAGTATAGAACGGTTACCACGTACAGTTACAGATGAGCTAGCGCCGGAACCACCGCTGGTACGCACTACGTCAACACCCGGCAGTTTACCCTGTAACGCTTCCATTACGTTGCCTGCTGGTACTTTTTTAATTTCTTCCCCTTTCACCGATACTACAGAACCGGTCAGGTCTTTCTTTTTCACGGTACCATAACCCACTACTACAACATCAGAAAGGTTTGCATTCAACGATTCCATTGAAATATCACCGGCGTTCAAGCCAGATACCTCAACAGATATTGGTGCAAAACCTACATAAGAAAGTACAAGCGTTACTCTACCTTCTCCTGACTTGGTTAAAGAAAAATTACCGTTGTTATCGGTTTGTGTTGCAGTTGTTGTTCCCTTGATGCTTACGGTAACACCTTGTAATGGGGAACTGTTGGATTTGTCAGTTACTTTTCCTTTGATCACTCCACTTTGAGCGTGGAGCTGTGCTATAATACATAGCAGGAACGAAAAGAGCAGAAGTCTTTTTTTCATACAGCAGTTATGTTTAATTAAATAAAGTCGAATGCTAACTGGCGATTAGCATATGCAATACTATTTAATTACCCAGTGCTAACGAAAGATTAACAACCCTTTATTAACGCAAACGTTCCCGCAATTTCATGCAAACGTTCCCGAACAAACTGCTGTATGAAAATTAACTTATTGACTAGCTGTTTATTACATTTTTACCGCCTGGCGACCCAGCATTTTCCATTGTTTTCCCTCTTTTTGAAACACATACATTACACGCAAATGCACTTCTGCGGGTTTGCCATTATCGTTGGTAGTAGCATTCAAAATATGGCGCACAATAGCCACTTTACCACTCATGCTAATGGATTGATCTTTCAACTCAATTGTTACAAAATCCGATTTGCCACTGGCAATTTTTGATACAAATTCATCACGGCCTTCTACATGTCCACCACTATGTCCGTAGCTCAATTTTTCAGAAGCAATATTTTTCAAAGCAACACTGTCGCCCGAAATCATAGCATTCTTTAATACCTCTACTGAAGCGGCTACCGCTTTCTCCTCTTTCGATTGTGCAATACCTGCGGTACTGAGGCAGGCAAAAGCTAAGGCCACTATCATATGTTTCTTCTTCATGCGTATTTGTTTTATATGTTCATCCAACTTGCTTCATGAAGTTGGAAGCCCCTTATTGAAAATGTTTTTGATTTCACTCGTTCATCAACTATACTAATGCCTGTTGGCTAAAGGCACCAGGTCGGTAAGTTCACTAATTTTTACCGGGCGTTTCAATTCAATACTTTTCCTGGCTGCAATGCCGATTAAAATACTCATTGCTCCTTCGCGGGTGCCGGCCATTACATGATGTGGATTGTCGTTCTTATCTACAAACATGCGGCGCTGCATACGGATATCGCCGCCACCATGACCACCTTTAATTTTGGGCGTGGTGTATATTTCGTAGGTCTTTTCAAAATTATCCATCACCATAATTTCCCTGAACTCACCTGGAATTGCATCATCGGAATTGCTCATTTCTACAGCATGGCGATTGGCCTGGTCGTCGGCCGATTTTTGCAGGTAAGGAATGTCTTCCCAGGTTTCCATGCGCCCATCCATTCCATTGAATGCAATTTGCCAGCCTTCGTAGGGAGAATAGGTAGTGAGTGAATAGTTGGCTATTACTCCATTTGCATATAGTATTTGCGCAGACATCTTATCGTAAATATCGATCTCGTTGCTCCACACACAACCATCCCGCAGGTATCCATCGTATTGCTCATTTTTTGGATACAAATTATTCAGGCGTTCATCTTTGGTAATATCCCAGAAGAATTTGCATTTGCTCTGAAACTCACAACCACGGCATTTGGTACCACGAAACTCATGGTTCTTACCATAATGCTCCAACGATCCATAAGCACTTACTTCTACCGGCTCCGAATTCAACCACCAGTTGAGCAGGTCGAAATGGTGTGTGGCTTTGTGTACCCACAGCGATCCGCTTTTGTTCATGCGGCCATGCCATCTGCGGAAATAATCAGCACCGTGGTACACATTCAAATACCAGTTGAAATCGACAGAAGTAACTTTTCCAACTCGATTCTTTGCCAGCAATTCTTTTACCTGCATGGCATGCACACTGTGCCGGTAGTTGAACGCTACGATCACTTTTTTGCCCGACTTTTTTTCTGCAGCTAATATGCGCTTGCATTTTATTTCATCGGTGGTCATGGGTTTTTCGGTAATTACATCCACACCCATTTCCAAAGCTTTCACTATAAATTCATCGTGAGTGGCATCAACAGTAGTAACCACCACATAATCGGGTTTTGTTTCGCGAACCATTTTTTCGAAATCTGAAAAAATGGGGCAATCAACTTTCAAAGCAGATTTTACATACGCCAACCTGCCCGGGTTGATATCGCAAAGCCCTACATACGTGGTTACATCTTTAAAATTTTCGAGTAGCTGGCTACCCCAAAATCCTGAACCACGATGCCCGGTTCCCACCATGGCCAAACGAATTTTTCGATCGGGCATATTAGCCCATGAAGCGAAAGGATTCAACATGAGTGCTGCACCTGAAGCTGCAGTGAATCCTAAAAATTTTCTTCTTTCCATATAGCAAACTTTTAATAGTCAATCGTTGTTTATCACACTTACAATTTCTCCATTCTAAACCAATCGATATCGGCATAGCCCGCATCGTTGGTCGTATTGTTCCTGCTCACAAACATACCTACCCTTGCACCAACCCAACGGCCCGGCTTGGCCACAAAATCACCGCCTGCTTTTTTGAAATTGGTTCCATCTTCGCTGTAGTAAAAATTGCAAACAGCACCTGCAGAAACCGTAATGCGCAGGTAAATGTCTTTAGCATTGGTAGTACCCAATACTGTTTCTTTCTCTGCTTTTCCTCTATCTGCAGCCTGGCAACTGTTGTAAGAAATATTCAGTTGCCCGTTTCTTTTTACCAGCGATACAAAGGCATAGTCGGCACCATGCACAGCAAATGCAAAACGCTCCTGTTCAAACTTGGGCTGGAACTGCAATTTGATGGTAGCCGAAAACGATTCGGTTGGAAATTTTTGTCCCAGGAAATTGGGCAACTCCCACATACCTGCAGTGGAGTCTGCTTTTTTTACAGAGAACATGCGCAGCGCACCATTGGGCGTAGGGAAAGCCCAGCCTTCATCGGGGTTTGCATGCCACTGCCATTGCAAGCCCAGTTGTGTAGTATTGAATTCATCGGACTCTACAGGAGCAGCTTTGGGATATACATTTCCTACATTCGGTTTTTTGTACACGAGTACCGGCGTTCCTTTTCCATCACCATCTTCATCTACACCAATCACAGGCCAATCATTTTTCCATACCATGGGTTGCAAATGCACCACGCGGCCGTACGCATCTTTATCCTGGAAATGCAGGAACCAGTTCTCGCCACTTTTTGTATCTACCCATGCACCCTGGTGCGGCCCGTTCACAATGCTCTTTCCCTGATCCATTACCACTTTGCGTTCGTAAGGTCCGTACACATTTTTGCTGCGCAGTACCAACTGCCAACCGGTGGGCACGCCACCAGCCGGAGCAAAAATGTAATAGTATCCATTGCGCTTATAAAACTTCGGTCCTTCAAGAGTGGGGTCTGTTGCATGGCCATCGTACACCATCACAGGCTTACCAATTACCTGCGAGCCTGCAGCATTCAGCTCTTTTACAACAACAATTGATTTAAAGCCTGCACGGCTTCCTGCATAAGCATGCACCAAATACACTTTACCATTATCGTCCCACAACGGGCATGGATCTATAAGCCCTTTGCCTGCCTGCACCAATGCGGGCTCCGACCATGGTCCTAAAATATTTTTTGCTTTGGTTACATAAATACCAAAATCCGGATCGGGATAGTAGATGTAAAATTCTCCTGCATGAAAACGAATAGCAGGTGCCCACACACCACCTCCTGAACGCACCGTTTTGAAATGATCCACCGGTGTTACCTGCTGCAATGCATGCCCGATCAAAGTCCAGTTCACCAAATCTTTTGAATGTAAAATGGGAAGTCCCGGTGCATGGTTGAAACTGGATGCGATCAAATAAAAATCATCTCCTACACGTACAGCATCGGGGTCGCTGTAATCTGCATCGATCACGGGATTTTTATACGTTCCGTTGCCATTGTCGGCCATCCATACTTTGGAAGTATAGGGTTGTGCCATTGCAGTAAATAATGAACCTGTACACACCAATAAGGCTACTAACTTTTTCATAATGTTGGATTCCAATCTTTAAATACTTTTTTCAACCTATATTCTTTTGCTTGCTTTTTCGATAGCTGTTTTGACCAGGGCACTCTTTGCGCAGTAGCAGCACCCGGTCCACTATTGCGATACTCTGCATAAAATGCGGTCTTCTGATTTTCTGCATTGTTCCAATCGCTCCATCCTTCGGGCTTTATATGTGCGCCTATTTGGCAATGCATGTACACCACTTTTGCATAGGGCTGCCATGGCCGCCCCAGCGTCACTTTATGTACCGAAGTATCTGCAGTGAGTGTACACTGGTTGAACACATAGCCGAATGTATTTTCTTTTGGTGTAGAGGCTGCGGTAACATGCGAATCTTTTTTGCTGTGCAATTCGCAACGTTCGAACCAAACAGTAGCTGAACCAAAAATAAAATCGGTGGTGCCCTCTATATAGCAATCTTCAAAGTATTGCCTGCTCCTGGCACTACTTGTAAACAGCACATCCTGGAACCCCAGGAACCTGCAATTGCGAAACACCAATTTATCGCCAATGGTTTCTACTGCTACCGCCTGGCCTGCAGTAAAGCCTGCATCGTTGCGAAACGAAATATTTTCGGCAGTAAAATCATTGGCCAATATGCGCACCGACCAGGATGTTCTTGTATTGATGGTTTCACCAGTTGGTGATTTTTTCCCTGCATGATCGTTGTACGAAATGATGGTATTGAATTTGTCTTCGCCCACCAACTTCACATACTGCTTAAAAGTATCGATCAATAATTTTTCGTAGTACACACCCTTCTTTACAAAAATAGTAACGGGTGTTGCACTGTGTTGGGGCAATGCATCCAAAGCCTGCTGTACGGTAGTGTAGCGGCCGGTGCCGTCTTTGGCCACCACCAGCATTTCCCTATTCTTATCGGCCTGCGCAATAGCTGCAGAGCAGATCACTAACAAACAAACTATAAAAGCAAAACGTTTCATTTATTTTTTTACCGGCGCCACCACCCTTTCTGTCAGTTCAATATTCATTTTTTTCAATTCGGACAATACTAATTGTGCAACGAGCCGTGCACCAAATTCACTGAAATGTGTATTGTCGTTTTTTCCATCCGGATGGTTGGGGTGTTCGTTGGGTTGCAACTGCAAAAACAACCATTTGGAATTGGCTTCTCCAAACTGCTGGTACAATGCACGGCTTTTTTCATCTAGGTCGATGAAAAAAGCATTTTGTTCTTTGGCTACTTCGCGAACCAGCGCAGAGTAGGCTGCATGTGTTTCAACTGCCTTACCCTCAGCATCAAACTTTCTTCTTGAAACAGGCGTCAGCAAAATAGGGGTTGCATTTTTCGCCCTGGTTTCGGTAATGAATTTGGTAAGATTCATTTTAAATGTATCGGGTGTTGAATAGCGTTCTTTCTTATCCACCGATTCATCGTTGTGTCCAAACTGAATCATTACATAGTCGCCTTCTTTCACGGCGTCAATTGTAGACTTCCACAATCCTTCATAGATAAAACTTTTTGAGCTTCTGCCATTTCTTGCATTGTTCACCACTGTTACCGTAGAATCCCAGAAATATACAAAGGGCATTCCCCAGCCATTCTCCGGGTATGCTTTGATGTCTTTGATAGCAATGGTAGAATCGCCGGCCAGGAAAATATTGATATGCTTTTTTCCGGGCAATAGAAAAGAAGCACCCAGCAATGAGACCAAAAGAAGAAGTTTACCGCTCATTTTTTCTTGTTCAATTATCAGTTTTATAATTGAGGCTGTAGTATAAAAAAAGAGCGGTGCTCATAATTAAATGCTGCACCGCTAATTCTCAATCAACCATTATACCACCACCTTATAATACATTTTTGTAACCATGTTGTCTCACACTCTAACACCACAAAATCATTCCTGCTCCATGCTTCACTGCTATCAAAGACTTTGTATACAGAAGCTGCTACAGTTCTGCCTGATGCTTTCAAATACGCTCTACTGTTTTTTTGGAAACGCCGGCTGATGTTGGAGAAATTTTCGAGCCGATCCCCGGTTATCAACAGCATCGCAGATGCCCACTGAACCGGGTAATTCTCTTTCATATTTTGGCGCTTCGTTTGCACTCAAATCATTTATGCTAACCGCAGATGCAGCAATCAACTGCATAAATGCTCCCAAGTGCCCAATGAAGATACAGGGGCAGTTTTGTATTAGGAATCATTTTTACGCAAACGATTTCGTAACCCATTTTCTCACAACAACTCCTACAGTAAACAACTGAATTTCAAGCGCTACAAATACAATAGCGGGGAACATATTTGTAGATACAAATGCATTCCCCGCTATCCATGTAAGCCAAAGTTGTACAGCCTTATTCCAACACAACTCTTTTATTAGTTGACAAGCCTGCACCACGTACACTCACTGTGTACACGCCTCTTGCAGCACTGTTACTAATGGTCATTGAAGTAGACATTTTTTCACCCTGCACATTTACTGATTTTACACCTACAGATTTTCCGGATGCATCCAAAACCTGTATGTTGTAAATGCCCTTAGGTAGATTGTTCAATTGCATTTCGAAGGTTCTGCCTACAACAGGATTAACGATCCACACACCATCGGCCAATGCTTTACTCAATTGCAGTTTTACAATTTTCCCATATGTAGTACGGCCGTCTAAGTCCTGTCCTTTTATGCGATAGAATGCCAGGCCTGTACCGGTAGTTTTATCGCTGTAAGTATAGGTGCCGTACAAACGGTTTAGCGAAGGCACAAAAGCAACATCTTTAAAAGTATTGCCGCCATCGTCGCTGCGTTGTACATAGTATCCTTTTACATTCAATTCGTTGCTGGCTTCCCAGGTTACCTGCACACCATCTTTTTTCCACTGCGCATCAATAGATCCAAGTTTACTGGGCAATACATCTACACTGGTGAGCACTATACTATCAATATCGCTGTCTGTTCCCGCCCTGGCAACAATTTTAAGACGCCTCGCGTTTGCATCGTTTACTGCAATCGTAAATAAATCGCAGGCGGTGTAGGTATTACTCGTTGTCTGTACCAATGTCCAATTCGTTGGATTAGCTCCTACATCATACGTTTTATAAATAAGAAGTATGCGTCCGGTACGGCCATTATAGTAGGTCATATTGTAAATACCAGCTGTTACCTCGGGCGTAATGAGTGTAGCAGAGTCAACGTTAATATTATATGCAGGATTCATCGTTATAGCATTTAGATTGCCCATACGTAAATGGTTTGGATCTGCCGTTGGATTTAGAACTGTGCATGCCCCAGTGCCTCCATTGGTCCGATATGCTCCAAACGTGGTCCATACACCACTGGGCAACGTTACTTGTATCGCGGCCTTGGGGTCAGGAACCATGGCTGCTGCAGCACTAGATGGCCAGGCTGAGCCTGGCGCAAAGCCTTCTCTAAAATACACGCCTGACTGGGCAGATGCGTTGAAACTAAGTAAGCCCGAAACAGCAATTGCTGCTACAAGCCGAATGGTGTAGATTTTTTTCATAAAGCAATTTTTGGGGTTCAACAAATGTTCAGCAATCAACAATGGCAATTCAACACGCTTCTATTGCCAATTATCCATTTAAGTTAAGTAGGATCGACTTCTAAATATTTTGCGATTTACGCAATCGATTTCGCCACTCACTACCGCTCCCCTTAAATCTACACCTAACTGGCTAAATACAGGGGCAACTGAGGGTAAAACCCCATCTATAGTTAGGTAAAAAGAAAAAGAGCACCGGGTTACCGGTGCTCTTTCCATTATCAGTATCGAAAGCTTGCGCTATTTCGTTTTGGCCGAAAGCAAGCCATTCGTATACATTTCGATATTGGTATACCATGCATGCAACGTGGCAGCCTTTGCGTCGGCTGCATTCTGCGGATCGAGCCCATTGGCTTTTTCCCATGCATCGGGCATTCCGTCCCTATCGGTATCGGCAGGTGCCGGGGCCGATTGCAGCGTAGGCCAGGCCGTTACTGTTTTCTCGTAAGGTGTGCCATGCGGATAGCCACCCTGTACATCAATAAAACTGCCGGTTCCGTTTTTCACGTCGTTTACAATGCGCTGGTCGAGGGTATCCCTTCGAAAACTGGCACCTGCAAACTGCAATACCTGTGATGCAGCATCCAATGCATTTTGTGCAGGAATCGGCAACACTGCAAAAGCAGTTGTGGCAATAATGCTATCTGCACCATAAGGCTCTTTTCCATTGCCAATATGTACACCCTTTACATTCTCTTTCGACACATCATTGAAGCCGTGCACCACATTGTCCGATACATAGAATTTTCCAAAGCCCACTTTTGCATCACGGGTGGGGTTTACAATACGGGCAGTTACGTTTTTTTTAGTACCCGGGCCAGCTTTGTAGAAGTTGCCTACTACATTGTAGTTGCCACCTTCGCCACCATATATATTGTTGTGCCCCCAGTTATAGATCACATTGTTCCTGAAATCTACCAATTCTACATCTGCGCCAAGCCGTGTACCGTTGAAGCGTGGATTGCGGCTTACACAATGTGCCAGCAAATTGTGGTGAGCCGACAAATGTGCACCACCCCAAATACCACCATAGCCATGGTGTTCAAAATCTTTATCCCCTGTTTCGAAATGGTACGAATAGTTGAGTGGCTCGGCCAGCAGGTTCCATTGCAGCGTGGTGCTATCGCCACCATATACCGACATCAGTTCATCGGTACTCCAGCTTATGCTGCAATGATCTACGATAATATTTTTTTTGCGGCTTCCACCAAATGCGTCATCGGCACCACTTCCATCTACCATGCCTTTCTGGCTTTGGTACCTGTCGCCCAGTCGAAAACGGATGTATCGAATGATGATATTGTCGCCACCCATTGAAACTGGTTGATCGGCCAGGCAAATACCATCGCCGGGAGCGGTTTGTCCTGCAATGGTCACATCTCCCTTAATAAACAACCGGCTTTCCAAATGAATGGTACCCGATACTTCAAACACAATAATGCGTTTGCCTTTTGCCTCTGCTGCAGCTCTAAAACTTCCCGGGCCTGCATCGGCAAGATTGGTCACTATCATCACAGCTCCCCCTCTTCCTCCGGTTGTATATTTTCCAAAACCTTCCGCACCGGGGAAGGCAATATTTTCTTGTTTTGAATTGGTCGATTGCGCATTGGTCGCAATCGGTTTTGCGGGCATGCATCCCACCAGGAAAATGGCCCAGAACATTTTTTTCATAAGTTGTTTCGCTTTCGTTTTATAACCATTCATAAAAAAACCACTACTGTTAGTTTGCGGCTAACAGTAGTGGAAGGTAGTATTTCAACACATTGTTTGTGATGAAGAATTAATATTTAGGATTTTGCTTCAGGTTCGTATTGGCAATCAGCACATCGTTGGACAAAGGCAACAATTCGCTTTTACCTGTTACAAAACCGGTAGCAAAACGTGCACGGCTTGACGTGTTGATAGCAGCTCCCAACCAGGTTACTTTGGTAGTACCTGCCGGTGTAGAAGTAGGTGCGGTTGTGTACAGCGAGTTGCGATACAATGCACCCATATCGCTGCCATCAGCTGTAGTACCGGTATTGTAATACATGGAAGCCGGAAGTGTAGTGGTTTTGCTGTAAGTTGGGTAACCTGCCATATACGTAGGATCTGCAAGTGGCTGTAATGTAGACATCAGCAACAAGTTGGCACTGGTTTCTGTAATCATTTTACCCAGCAAATTCCAGCGGATCAAATCGTACTTGCGTACACCTTCGCCACCCAGTTCCAATGCTCTTTCACGCACCAGGTATTTGAAGAAATTTTCTTTAGATAAACCTGCAGGAATATCTACAACAGCATCGGGTGTATTAATGGCTTTGCCATACCCTCTTCTTCTTACCATGTTGATAGCATTGTAAGCTGTAGAAGTAGCGCCGTTGATTTCATTCTCCGCTTCTGCCAACATCAGCAGCACATCAGAATAGCGCATTACCTGCCATTTCAATCCCAAATAGTTTTGTGCACTTGTAGGAGAGATAGTAGGATTGGTAACCCAATCGCGGCGGTATTTACCATCTACCAGGTTGGTGATGGCCTGTCCTATTTTTTGCACACCATCGGCAGCTACAAAATAAGGAGTAACGGTTACATCGCGACGGAGATCGGTACTGTCAAAGAGGTAGAGATAAGTAGGCAAAGGATTCACACTGCTGTTGCCATTGTTGTTTACACGGGGGCCATTGTAAAAACCAAGCTTGCTATCTTCTGCAGCACTTAAGCCCGCAGCACTTGCCTGGAACATCAGTTCACCTTGTGGGTCGGCAGATGCATGAGCACATACCTGGTTTTTCCAAAGTGCTTTGAAGCTTGGATTGAGGCTATGTTGTCCTGAATTCAAAATATCTGTACACTCGGTGAGAGCTATACGGTAGTAATCCTGGTAGTTAGCCGGGCGGGTAATAGTACCATCCTGGCGCAAAGCATATCCACCACGAAACAGGGCAATTCTTGCACGCAAAGCTTTCACTGTTCCTTTGGTAATTCTTTCATCGATCGGATCACCAATGGCTGCCAGTTCATTGCGCCATGGCACTAAATCGGTAGCCAGTTTCAAATCGGCCAACAGCCTGCCATAGATGGTATCGCGATCAACTTTTACCGGCTTTGGATCATCGCTTGCTGCTGCATACGCAGGTTTGAAGTGCATGGGCAAATCGCCCCAGTTGCGAATGGCTTCCAGGTAAAATTGTGCACGCAGGGTAAGTGCTTCACCCAGCATACGTTTTAATTGCTTTTGCTCCAATTCAGAACCACCGGAGTACAATGGCATTTTTGGAATATTGTCGATGCAGACATTGGCATATTCAATACCCTGGAACATCTGGTTGAAAGGACGTGCCAATTGCGCATTGCCGGATGTGGCCATATAACGGGCAATATCTCTCCTGTCGTTATCTGAAGCACCGGTTGGCCCCTGCATTTCATCGGTATCCAACGGGTAGTACAGGCTTACACGAATGCCGTAGGCCTGGTCGCCCATCAAACGGCTATACACACCAATGAGAGACTTATAGGCGTTGGGCACATCGCTGAATACCTGCTCAGGTCCCACTTCGGTAATGGGTTGCTGGTCAAGAAATTTTTCGCAACTGGTTGTCATTACCACACCTGCTACCAGCACGCTGGTCATCCACTTGTTCAATTTGAAAGTTTTCATATCGTAGCTTATGTGATTAATAAATTAAAATGAAGCATTAATACCAAAAATGAAAGACCTACTTTTTGGATAAGCAGAATAGTCAAGGTTTGGCGTAAGCGGATTGCTACGCACACTCACTTCCGGATCGTAACCGGAGTAATTGGTAAATACGGCCAGGTTGTTTACAGTAGCATAGAAACGCAGACCCGACATTTTCAGGCGAGCCAATGAACTGGATGGCAAAGTGTATCCAACAGTAATGTTGTTGATACGCAGGAATGATCCGTCTTCAATAGCCCATGAATGCGGGTAGAAAGCACCGTTTGTTTTAATGGGCATCCAGATTTTTGCGTTGGCATTTAAAGCACTCAGCTCATCAGGAGCCACACCGTACACTTTGTTGCTACTGTTTACATATTGAGCAGTAGAACCATCGGGCATTACTACTCTCCAACGATCTTTCATTTCAGCCAGCATATTCGAGTTGTTGGAATACGCATTGGTGAATTCAATTTTGTTAGCATTGTAGATATCGCCACCGTAAGCAAAGTTGAGGAACATACTTGCATCCCAACGTTTGTAGCTGAAAGTTTGGTTGAAGCCCCCTGTGAATTTAGGAGTAGGATTGCCGATGATCTGACGGTCGTGGTCGAGGTCTACTGATCCATCGCCATCCAGGTCTTTGAATTTGATAGCACCGGGTTGCACTACACCAATAATAGGTGCGCAGTTTACCACTCCTGATTTCCTGGTGTACTCTCCTGTGCTGGCATTGTAGTCGAAATCGCTTACCTGGTAGAAACCATCGGTTACTAAACCATACATTGAGCCAACAGATTCTCCAATTTTTTCGATATAGTCACTAGGCTGGCCCGATACACCCCATGATGCTGCAGGGAAGAAATATTCCTGTCCGGGTCCGAGTTTCAGAATTTCGTTTTTGTTGAATGCAATGTTGAAGTTGGCGCTCCAGTTAAAGCCATTAGGTTTTTTCATGATCACACCATTCAACTGAATTTCCAATCCTTTGTTAGAGGTTTCGCCAATGTTCTGAATTTGTGAAGTGTATCCATAAGTAGAAGCCACAGGCACATCGAGCAACAGGTCTTTTGAACGGTTGTCGTACACATCCACATTCAAGGTTACACGATTTTTGAGCATGGTCAAATCAAAGCCCAGGTTACGGCTTTCGGTTGATTCCCATTTCAGGTTGCTGTTCGCAAGTGTTGATGTATAGTAAGCATAAGTAATGCCATTATTTACACCATAGTAATAGGTACCGTCGTTGTTGAAATTGGTGATGTATAAATAATCCTGGATACGGTTGTTACCGATTTGGCCAATACTACCACGGATTTTCAAATCGTTGATCCATTTCACATCTTTCATGAAACCTTCTTTATTTACACGCCATGCCAACGATGCAGAAGGGAATGTACCCCAACGTTTTTCGGGTGCAAATTTTGAAGCGCCATCCTGGCGAACATTCACAGATGCCAGGTATTTATCCTTGTAAGAATAGGCTACCCTTCCAAAGAATGAAAGGCTGGTGTAGCGGGTTTTCTTTTGCTTAGGATATCCTGCATACGGAGTAGCCTGGTCGGTATTCTTAAAGGCATCATCCGGAGTGATCCAGTTTTCGTAATCGCGGTACTGGTTGAAATAATTATCTGTACGCAGATCATAGGTTTCTTCACCCACCATTACATCTACATTATGCTTCGACTTTTTGTCTTTCCATGCATAAGTAAGCACGTTGGAGTTGGTGATAGTTTTTTGTTTCATGGTATCGAGCCTCGATACAGGATTGCCGGCACCATTTTGAATAGAATACGGAGAGATTGAATCATAGAATTGCAGATCTCTTCTTTCCATTGCTACATACCCGAACGTTGATTTGAACGTCAGGTTTTTTGCAATGGTGTATTGCAGGTAAGCTGTAGTATTAAAAGTGTTCGTAAGCTTATTGCGGTATTCAGATTCTACCAATCGAATAGGGTTGGTAAGCGTTAAACCGTTGCCCACATTGGGATCTGCCAGCGGATCGGAATCATCGATCTCCTGTCCTTCGGAAAGGAAGGGACGATATTTTACAGAGTTGCGCAACCTGCTGTAAGAAGAGCCTTTATCGTCGGAAACACCGGCACCCAATACATCCTGGTGCGTGTATCGTACAGAAGCACCCACTTTCAGATTCTTGGTTACTTTATAATCTCCCTTCAAACTCATGAGGTGACGGATATAATCGGAATTGAGTACAATCGCTTTTTCCTTATTGTAAGTATAGCTACCACTATAAGTGAAATTTTTGTTACCGCCTTCTACACCAATGTTCTGCGTAGTTTGAAAACCGGTGCGGCCCATCGATTCTTTTTGCCAATCGACAGCAGGTACATTTTTATACACCTGCAATGTATCCCAGGTGGTGCCAAAGTTTTTGGTAAAATTGGTACTGTCGGTTGCACTACCTCTTGATCTTTCGCTTTGATACACTACGAATTCGTATGGATCGAGTACATCCAATTTATTCGCCAGGGTTTTAACACCAAAGAAACCATTGTAGCTCACTTTCAATTTACCGGTGCGGCCACCTTTGGTAGTAATTACAATTACTCCGTTAGCACCTCTTGCACCATAAATGGAAGTAGCTGCCGCATCTTTCAATACGTCGATGGTTTTAATATCCTGTGGAGAAATGAAGTTGAGTGCATTTTCCATTTGCACACCATCAATTACATACAAGGGAGAGTTGTCGCCTGTGATAGACATACCACCCCGTACACGAATACGCACATCTGCATCGGGAGAGCCTTCGGCTGTTACCGCAGTAACACCTGCCAGGCGGCCATTCAATGCTTCGGCAGCTGAGTTGATAGGAATATCCTTCAACTCCTTCTGACCCACAGATGATACTGAAGCCAGCACATCTTTCCGTTTTACTGTTTGATAACCGAGTACAACCACTTCATCCAGTTGTTGTGTTTCGGCTTCCATCGATACAGTGACCGACTTGCCTGTTTCGGCCACGATAGTAGTTGGCTTCTTACCCGTGTAGGTAATCACCAGGGTTACTTTTCCAGCCTGCGGCACTTTCAAGGTAAACTCACCGGCAGCATTCGTAGTAGTGGTGTTTTTGGTGTCCTTTACCGTGACGGTGGCACCTTCCAATGGCTGATTAGCATCGCTGTTAACCTTTCCCTTTACTTCCTGACTTTGGGCGTACAACATCATTACACCCACGCACATGCTAAGGACTAATGCAATAACTTTTTTCATACGAACTGTTTAAAAATTTTCTGTCGGTACCACGCACATCACTACTCAAGTCTTTACTCAAAATATCCACTTGTTGCTGTATTTCAAATACAACAACCCGACTCAATCAACAGTGCTTTTTGGGGAAATCGGAATACGTAACCGACAACCCAGAGCAGCTATCGATTAATGTTTTGTGTGCGGTTAAACGAGGTAGAATAGTGTTTGGTGTTCAACAATTAATTTCAAAGCAAGACAGTTTTTTTCAGTATTTGTCGGTATTCCATGGGGTTTATTTGTGCAAACGTTCCCGAGCTAATGACATAAATCATGTTTAAATTGCTGCATTTCCCACACAAGTTTTTCACAGCCCAATGCTTTAATTTTCATTAGCAAATGGTTTGTGCTCCACGGCGTACATTTGAATACATTATTCAACCCGAATTATGAAGTTTGAGGCTGTAACGATCAAAGACATTGCAAAGGCTTTAGGAATTTCCACTTCTACCGTTTCGCGGGCACTGCGTGACAGCTATGAAATAAGCACCGAAACAAAACAGTTGGTATTGGAATGCGCCGAAAGGCTCAATTACAAGCCCAACCCGGTAGCATTGGGCTTGAAAGAGAGAAGAACCCGCTCCATCGGTATCATAGTTTGTGAAATAGCCAACCCTTTCTTTTCGCAGGTGATCAATGGTATTGAATCCATTGCCTACGACAAAGGCTACAATGTGATCATCACCCAAAGCCACGAATCGTATGAACGCGAAGTGGAAGCATTGCAATTCCTGTCTTCCAGGTCAATTGATGGCTTGCTGGTTTCCGCATCCACCGAAACCAACGATTTCAGCCATTTCAAGGAGTTAAGCGACAAAGGATTACCCATTGTATTTTTTGACCGTATTACCAATGCCATCAACACGCATACGGTAATGCTCGACAATTTTAAGGCAGCTTATTTAGCCACCGAGCATTTGATCCAAAATGGCTACACCCGTATAGGTGCCATTGCCAATTCTGAATTTCTGTCCATCACCAACGAAAGAATGGCCGGGTATTACGAGGCATTGCAACATCACAATATTGTACCCGATGAAGGACTGGTAAGCCACTGCTTCTACAGTGGTTTGGATGCTTCGGAAATTGATGATGCCATCAATAAATTTTTTGCTTCCAAAAAAAGGCCCGATGCAATTGTTTGCTTTAGCGATAAACTCACCATTGGTGCATTGAGCTCGCTGAAACGCAGGGGCATCAAGGTTCCCGACGAAATAGCGATGGCAGGTTTTCTCAACTACACATTTGCTGAGTTGCTAGATCCACCACTGAGTGTGATAGTACAACCGGCATTGGAAATGGGTAGAGACGCTACAGAATTGTTGCTGCAACTCATAGAAAGCAAACGCCCTATTCAAACTTTTGAAAAAAGGTTATTAGCACCGCAACTCATTGTAAGGAGTTCGAGCCTTCCCAAGAAAAAATCGTGATCAAACCCTTGGCTTCCAGGGAATCTCTTCCACTTTTAGCAGGTGGCCTGCAAAGCGTGCCAGTACAAATAAATAATCGCTGAGGCGGTTGATGTATTGCAATACCAAGGGTTCTACAAAAGAACCTTCAACTTCCAATTGTACACAAAGCCTTTCGGCCCTGCGACACACGCATCGTGCAATATGAATATGCGAAATAGTGCTGTGCCCGCCGGGCAAAATAAATGAACGCATTTCGGGGAGCTGTTCGTTCATTTTGTCAATAGCTTTTTCCAGCAATTCCACATCCGATGGCAAGAGGTCGGGAATCTTTAATTTGGAATCTTTCTCAGGGTCGCAGGCCAATGATGAACCAATGGTAAAAAGTCTGTCTTGTATTTCGCGTAAAACCGTTGCGGCATCGGCATCTCCGAGCAAATCGTTCACCAGGCCGATATAAGAATTCAGCTCGTCCACTGTGCCATAGCTCTCAATGCGCAAATGGCTTTTGTACACTTTGCTTCCTCCTATCAAAGAGGTTTTTCCCTTATCTCCTGTTTTGGTGTAAATCTTAAATGCCATGCGGTGCAGCTTTTGAAATAGATAGTGCTACGCAATGTAGGCATGTTCTAGTGTACATGCAGTTTCTCATGGGCGGCTTTGATAATATCGCTTTCCACCACACCATCGCGAAGGCGAATGATGCGCTTGGCATGTGCCGCAATATCTTCTTCATGCGTTACCAGTACCACGGTGTTGCCCCCTTCCTGGATGGCAGAAAATAATTCCATGATCTCTATAGATGTTTTGGAATCGAGGTTACCGGTAGGTTCGTCGGCCAAAATAATGGCAGGGTTATTCACCAATGCCCTTGCTACTGCCACCCTTTGAATTTGTCCACCACTCATTTCGTTGGGACGGTGGTGGCTTCTGTTACCCAATCCTACTTTTTCCAATACTTCCAGTGCCATTTCGCGGCGTGTTTTTTTGGAGATGCCTGCATACACCAATGGTAATGCCACATTGTCTACAGCAGTAAGCCTGGGCAGCAGGTTGAACTGCTGAAATACGAAGCCAATTTCTTTATTGCGAATAAGCGCCAGGTCGGCGTCTTCCATTTTACTTACATCTTTATTGTTCAGGATATAAGTGCCCTGGCTGGGACTATCGAGGCAGCCCAAAATATTCATCAGGGTACTCTTGCCCGAACCCGATGGGCCCATGAGGGCTACATATTCGTTTTTATAAATGTCGAGGTTGATACCCTTCAATACTTCCAACGACTGGGTACCCATATGGTACGACTTACGAATATTATCCAGGTGAATAATGCCTTGCATGCTTGCTTATTTAGAATCTTTCCGAATAACCTTTGGAACCTTAAAAAATGACTCGTTATGGTGAGGCGCCAACTGCAAAGCTTCACTGGCAGTAAGCATTTTGCCCGGTTCATCCTGCCTGTAGCGGTCGGCAGTTTGCCCCATATAGCGAACGGGCTGCACACCGGTGGTATCAAGCTCGTTCAGTTTTTCTACAAAACCAATAATGCGTTGCATATCCTGAATCATGGCCTGCTTTTCAGATCCTGCAAACTCCAGCCGGGCCAGGTTGGCCAGGTGGTCAATTAATTTTTCGTCTACTACCATATCATTATTTGGGTCGTTCAAATGTACTGTAAAACCCTGCCGGGCGGCCCGCAGATTTGGTTTAGCGGCCAAATGCAGGTATTAAAGCAGAATTAAGCGGTTGAGTAAGAAGCGAGTATGCATCAGGAAACCAGGCTGGTACCATCGGCCACTTCTGCCACAAACCAGCTTAGCGGCAGGTTGAACTTTTGCTCGTACCCCGGCTGGATAGAAGCCACCAATTCCTCAATGGCATTGGCCTTCACAATGTTGATGGTGCAGCCACCAAAGCCACCTCCCATCATACGTGCACCCAGCACATCCCCATTGCCTTCCACCTGCTCCACCAAATAATCGAGTTCGGCACAGCTTACTTCATACATTTTGCTAAGGCCATAGTGGGTTTGAAACATTTTTTGTCCCAGTCCCTGCAGATCGCCCTGCTGCAAAAAACTGCAGGCACTGTTCAGCCTTTCAATTTCCTGCACCACAAAGCGGGCCCGTTGGTCCACCAGTGCGTTTTTGGGTGCCACATATGCATCCAACATATCGAGGTTTACATCCCGCAGCGAACGCACTTGTGCATGATGCTCCTGCACCCAGGCTACTGCCTGCTCACATTCCTGCCTGCGGGTATTGTACGCCGAAGAGGCGAGGCTATGCTTCACATTGGTATTGAGCAAAAGAATTCGATGGTCTTTCAAATCGAGGGGTACCCAATCAAAATCGAGGGTCTTGCAGTCGAGGCGTATCACATGATCTTTTTTGCCCATCATGCTTGCAAACTGGTCCATGATGCCGCACATAACACCAGCGTATTCGTGCTCCGCTTTTTGTGCCATTTTCACCATCCGAATCTTTTCAAAACCTGCACCCAGCATTTGGTTCATGGCAAAAACGGTGGCACATTCCAAAGCAGCAGAACTCGACACGCCGCTACCAATAGGCACTGTACTTGTAAACACCGCATCAAATCCCTTGATAGCTACACCCTGCTTTTGTACCTGTGCTACCGAACCAACCAGGTAGTTGGCCCATCCCCTGCTTTCATCGGGATGCAGTTGATCGATGGTAGTTTCGTAGGTTTTGCCAAGGTCGTGCGCCGTGAGACGAATGCGGCCATCCTCGCGGGGTTTTATGGCCATATACACGGCTTTATCAATGGCGGCGGGCAATACAAAACCCTCGTTGTAATCGGTATGTTCACCAATAATATTTACACGCCCGGGACTGCGTACCATCAGCGCATCTTCATTTACCCAATCGTATTGACGTAAAATATCTACCATCGATTTTTCCATTGCAAAAAGTTGTGGTCATGTGATGCGACTGCATACACAGTTTTAAAATATAGTGGGCAGCAAAAATACTGTGGTGGAGCTTTTGAATTTCAACTATTGCAAACCGGCAGGTACCCGTAAAAAAAAGAATCCCGGCATTTGGAATCGCATATCCAACACCAGGATTCTTCATCAATACTAACTAACAAAATAATCTAAAGACTCTTCAGTATAGCGGCCGTTGCTATGCAACACCACCCGTAAAAGCAGGGGGTAGAAAACAATACATTTTCTACCCCTTCGCTATTCCCATTTACTTGAAGAACATAACATTGTCGAAGTAGATGGTCTTTCCATCATCAAAAATCTGGAAAGTCACATTGTCTACATTGGTTACACCTGAATAGTTAGTGGCCAGTTCATACTTGAAATAAGTCCACTTATTGGCAGGAACAGTGATCACTTTCTGGTTGCCCCAGTTGAGCCAGAACTGCACGTTCTTATCAACATCAGCACCTTTTACCCAGAAAGAAAAATACTTGTAACCGGTAAGGTTGATAGCACCGCCACCCAATTGCAAACCGCCCCAGGTACCAGCAGGGTCAAACGCTGCTTTCATACCCGCTGTACCGCAAATCAATGCTTCTGGAGAACTGGTAAAGTTTCCACCCCAGCCCCAGTTTTGGAATCCATTGTCCAACTGGTCAGAGAATACGGTTTGTGCTTTAGCAACGTTTACAAATTCCTGGGTCATTACCCTGGTACCGGTAAGGTTGGTAATTTTCAGGAAGCCGCGGTTTACAGAAGAAGCCGGCATTTTGATCACCATTTGCTTTTTTGTTTTCGAAACAATAGTGGGCTTCTCGGTGGTTCCATCAATCACGATATCGGTCACATCGTCCAGGTTGTTACCATTGAGCGTAACTTCTGTACCTGCCACAAAATCGGTAGGGAAAGCAGAAGTAACATTGGGGTAAGCCAACACTTTAAAGTTTACCACCAGTGTTTTGCCTTCGCTATTGGTGAAGGTTACCTGCTGAGGGCCACCATAAGCAGTATCGGGCACACGGAAAATAAGATCTGTTTCTGTGTTGAGCGTAGAAGTGATATTAGCAGGCACATTTTTGGTGCTGAATACCGCAGAACGAATCTGGCCGATACCCTGTCCGGTTAAAGTGATCACTTCGCCATTGGCTGCAGAGTCGGGCTTGATAGCACCCGAGCTCATATTTCCTGCGTCAACCTGCGGGCTACCGTCGGTATCCTTTTCACAGGAAACTCCAATTACCATTGCCATTAGCATTACGCCGGTAATTTGAAATATTCTTTTCATATAGACTTAGTTTAAGATATTTTAAAATGAGTTCCTGCAATGATTAATAGTAAGGAACAGCGGGTTTACCCAAAGCAGGGTCTTGCAAAATTTCGGCAGCAGGAATAGGCAGGTGCATATACTGCTCGGTAAATTTCACATAGCTTGGGAACTCGGCAGTACCCCTGTTTTGTGCTTCGATAATAGCTTTTGCTTTGGCAAATCCCTGGCGTTGAATATCGAACCAGTAATCGCCTTCGAAAGCAAATTCTACCCTTCTTTCTTTCAAAATATCATCCTTGGTGATAGAAGTAGTTTTAGGCAACAATTTTGCACGTTTGCGTACTTCATTGTATGCGTTCAATGCAGATGCGTCGGAGGTTGAAGCGCTGGCACCCAATACGGCTTCAGCATAAATCAACAGGATATCGGCGTAGCGCAGCATAGGCGTATTCAAACCAGTGTTCATACCCAATACACCTTCACCACCAAAACCAGAACCAGGACCTACCACATACTTGGCAATATTGCTGCGTGTTGGATTTTTTTGTCCGCCATCGCCTACTACTGCCATGGTATCATACTTATAACCACCTGCCATAAATGCATTGTACGCAGGGTTTGAACCTTTGGGTTTCCAGTTCAACATTTCCCAGCCGTGCTCCATCATAGAACCTTTGCGACGCGTATCGCCAGATTCGTAGGCACTGCGGATATCCATGCTCGGGATATAGAGTTCCCACATATTGGATTCGGAAGTTTGCAAATTGCCCGGGCCACGGTCGCACTGCTTTTGATTGCCAGAACCCCAGGGGTTGCCGGTAAGCTGGTGCTGAATAGAGAACAAAGATTCTTTGTTGAAATTCTTAGCGCTGGTATTGAACATAGCAGCATAATCATCTTCCAATTCGAACTTCTTAGAAGCAATTACTTCCTGTGCTTTCATTTTGGCACTATCATAGTTGCCGCGATAGAGGTACAGTTTGGCCATCATACCTTTTGCAGAGTATTTGGTAACACGACCCGGCACATCACTCTCCGGCAAACCTGCTTCTGCTTTTTTCAACTCTTCGAGTGCAAAACGCAGTACGTCAGCTTTGTAATAACGTGGAATTTCAAAATCACCTGATTTGATTACGCCGCCGGGTTGATTTACGATAGGCGCATCACCCCAAAGGCGGGCGATATAGAAATACACAGTGCCTTTCATGAAATGGCATTCGGCAATAGCAGGATCCAGGAATTCGGCTTTACCACCATTGGCTTTTTTCAATTCGAGGCCGTTAATGTATTCACTGGCCCAGCCACCAATTTTGTAAAACACTTTCCAACCATCTGCAATACGTACAGATGCAGAAGAGAGTGAGAAGTTTACAAATGGCGCATCATCAGACCCGCTTGTATAGGCATTGCCTGACATTACATCGCCTACAGCATCCTGTGCACGGTTTTCATAACCGGCCCATGGAATACCATATAATGTACTGGTAAGGCCACGCACTTCTTCGGCAGTGTTGTAATAGTTGTCGATAGTGGTAGCATCAAGCGCTGCTCGTTCGGTAAACTCCTTCTTGCAGCTCCAAAGGCTAGCTACAGCCAGGGCAACCAAACTTATTTTCATATTATTTTTCATCGGTAATCGCTTTAATTGTAATTGACTATGGTTAGAATTCAACATTCAAGCCGAGTGTAAAAGTGCGTGGGCTTGGATAGTGACCAGCGTCCACATTTTGCAAACGAATATTGTTGTTGAAGGCACCAATTTCCGGATCATAACCACTGTAGTCGGTGAACACCCAAAGGTTCTGGATAGAAGTGTACACACGTACATTATTGATTTTAGCTTTTGACAAAAGCTTGGAAGGAAGGCGATACCCTACAGAAATGTTTTGGATACGCAGGAAAGAACCATCCTCAATATACCTGTCGGAAACATATTTGTTGTTTACGTTGGTATTGGTAAAGCGAGGCAGGCTACCGTCGGTATTTTTGTCGGTATAGCGGTCCAATACAGCTTTTGTTTGGTTGAAATACGGGTTGTCGATTGACTCAGTCTGCCAACGGAGGAAGTTGTAAATTTTTGCACCGTAGCTGGCATACAGGAAAATAGATGCATCGAAACCTTTGTAAGTAAAGCTGTTGGTAAAACCGGCAGTGAACTTAGGCAATGGACTACCTAAATCGGTCACATCATTTTCATCGATCTTCTTATCGCCATTTACATCTTTAAAACGTACATCACCCAACCATGTATGTGTTGGATCTACTGAGTATCCAAACTGAGGCATGCTGCCTTGCAACTCCTGGTCGGTGCGGAACAGTCCATCGGTTTTCAAACCAAAGAAAGAACCCACTGCATAACCTGGTTTTGTATAGGTAAGTGTATAGTTGTCGTAGTATACTTTACCGGTAAGCGCTGCTGTATTAGCCGCCAGGTTATCGAGTTTGTTTTTGTATTGAGAGAATACAAAATTAGATTTCCAGGTGAAGTCTTTTTTGGTGATGTTGTTGGTATTGATGGTAAGATCAACACCGGTGTTGGTCATTTGGCCAATGTTGATCACTGGTCCTTTCAGATCATCCCACTGGTCGCCTACACCCAACAAGCGTGGGCCTGTACCAATGATGAGCATGTCTTTGGTGGTCTTCTTATAAACATCCACAGACACTTCCATGAAACCTTTGAAGAAGGTTGCGTCCACACCTACGTTAGCAGTTGCTACAGTTTCCCAGGTCAGGTCTGGGTTGGCAATACCATAGAGGTAGCTTGAAGTACCAAAGCCCACAGGTCCAGGCCAGAATGAAACCACTGAAGTGTATGGAGGGTTGGGTGCGCCACCAGGCATATTTTGGTTACCTACTTCACCATAACCGGCCCTGATTTTCAGGTTGCCGACAGTTGGCGCCCAGTTTTTGGCAAATTGTTCGTTGGTAACGGTCCATGCAAATGAAGCACCGGGGAAATTACCCCATTTGTTATCGCCCAAAAATTTAGAAGATGCGTCACGACGAATACTCACGTTAAGCGCATAGCGATTGTCGAAAGTGTAGTTGGCCCTGGCAAACCAAGACTCAATACTACCATCGCTTTTACCACCACCCAGCTCCCATGTAGTACGGTCGCTGTTACCGGTATTCATGTCCATGATCTCGTTGGCAAGGTCCACTTTTTTACCCTGCAGGCTTTCCCAGTAATTGTACTGTGCTTCGTGACCTGCAGTAGCAGATATTGCATGCTTACCTACATACTTATTATAGTTGAGGTAATTGCGCAGTGCCCAGTAGTGTCCGTTGCCACGGGCATCGAACAATTGGCTACGCTGGCTGCTATTGCCCCAGCTTGCTTTTTCCTGCCATGCTTTATTATCGGTTTGGCTTACAGAGTAAGAAAACTCGTTCTGCAGGTTGAAGTCTTTGGTAAAAATGATATTGGCATACAGATGACCAAACAAGTTGTTGGTGAGTGTTTGGTTGCCACGGTAATTGCTACGAGCTACAGGGTTATCTGCATTGTAAGTAGCGCCACCAATTGGCTGGCCACCACCGCCCCATGTTCCGTCTAAGTTTTTAACCGGTACCAGTGGGCTTTGAACAGCTCCCCACCAGATAGTGCCTTCGGCAGCATCTGCCAGGGTGATGTTCTGAATAGAACGGTTGAAGTTGGAACTCACACCAACTTTCAAAAAGTTTTTGATTTGATGATCGAGGTTAAAGCGGGTAGAGTAACGCTTGAAATCGGAACCGATCAAAATACCTTCCTGGTCGAAATAACCGGCACTGAGGTAGTAGTTGGTTTTGTCTTTACCGCCAGAGAAACTCACCTGGTGGCTTTGCATTAAACCATTGCGGAAAATGGCATCCTGCCAATCGGTACCAGTACCCAATTTAGATGGATCTTTCAATTCATCGGAAGGAGTTTGTCCGAGCAGTGGCGCAGTTTCGTTTTGGTATTTGGCAAATTCCTGCAGGTTCATCAGGTCGAGCTTGCGATACACCTGCTGCTGGCCTACATAGAAATCGTAGTTCACTTTGCCTTCGCCTATTTTACCTTTTTTAGTAGTAATAAGCAACACACCGTTGGCCGCCTGCGAACCATAAATGGCTTGTGCAGATGCGTCTTTGAGGATGTCGATAGACTCAATATCGTTGGGGTTCAAAGTAGCCAGGAAGCTGTTACCGGTTTGGCCATCAGAGCCACCCAGTCCTGCATAACCGGAGTTGCTTTTGGTATTGGTATTGAACACCACACCATCCACTACGATCAGCGGGTCGTTGCTGTTGATAGAGGTAACACCACGCACCCTTACAGACACACCACCACCGGGCTGTCCACTATTGTTCATGATGGTAACACCCGCTACTTTACCCTGCATAGCCTGGTCGATACCTGTAGCAGGTATGTCTTTCAAATCTTTTGTTTTTACGGAAGAAATAGCGGTGGTTACATTGGCACGTTTGGTAGTACCATAACCAATTACCACTACATCACTCAGGCTCTTGTCTGTAACTACCAGAGAAGCCATCAATGTGCTCCTGTTTTCAATATCAAACTCCTGCGTTTTGGCGCCTACAAAAGAGATCACCAATACTTTGGCAGTAGGCGGAACAGAAATTTTGAAGGAACCATTGGATTCGGAGATCGCGGAAATTTTCGTTCCCTTGGCGGTTATGGTAGCTCCCGCAAGTTCGCTCCCTGCAGTGTCCGTAACCACACCGGTGATGAGCCGGTTTTGCGCAAAGCTTGTTGCTGAGCCCAATAATAGCACAAGCAACAAAACCCACACGTGGGTAAATTGTTTTCTTCTCATATAGCAATTAATTTCTCCAAAAGTAAAGAAGCAAGCCCTCCGAGATGTAATACTATCTTAACAATTCATTGTATTTCACGTACGATTTCTAAATTTTCTTTTTTTCGATTAAACTAGAATCAAACTCAAATCCTGAAACGCAATCGATTACAATTTTGAAACCTGCTCTTTTTAAGAAATAATACATTTTTAGCCTGTTTTGAGCAGTTTCTTTCCTAAAACCTGGATGAATAACCAATTTTTCCCGGCGAAAAGGGGCTGGTTTCCTGCATTTTGCATGGCAAATACTCCCCATTAGTGAACGGCAGGGGCGGGTTGGGAGATAATAAAGTATTAGATGGGGAGGCTATTTCTTTGCCTGTGTGCAGGCAAAGGACAGAATAATATAGTAGACGGAGGTATCCTTTCTATTAAATGAGTATTTCTCCAATTTTACTTCCCGATACAAAACTTGCTGAATATGTAATCCAGTTGGTCTTCGTTGGTAATAGCGCCGGTGATTTCGCCGAGATAGTGCAGGCAACGGCGTATGTCCAGCGCTATAAGGTCGCCGGGAATTTGCTGGTCGAGTCCCTGCAGGATATCGGTCAGCGATTGCTGTACCTGCTGCAGTGCCGAAAAATGACGGGCATTGGTTACAATGGTATTTTCTGCACTGGTAGCACCCGCCAGCACTTTGTCGATCAGTTGTTCTTTCAGCAGATCTACATGTGCGCCGGTTTTGGCAGATAGGTACAACACATTGTGGCTGGCATGTAATACAGCTTTTTCATCTGCTGAAAAAGTGTCGGCCTTGTTGCCTGCGAGTATATATTCCTTTCCGCCACTTTGCAGCAATGCTTCGGCTTCCATCAGTTCTTGTGGCGTTTCGCTGGCCGCATCAAACAGGTACACCACTATATCTGCTTTGCGCATTTTTTCGCGGCTCTTTTCTACACCTATCACTTCAATGGCATCAGTGCTTTCGCGAATACCTGCCGTATCAATGAGCCTGAAAAGAATACCATCTATGTTCAGCACTTCTTCAATGGTATCGCGGGTAGTACCTGCTATCTCGCTTACAATGGCACGATTCTCATTCAGCAGGCTATTGAGCAATGTACTCTTACCGGCATTGGGCTTGCCAATAATGGCCACGTTTACACCGTGTTTTATCACATTGCCCAGCTTGAAACTTTGCAATAAACTATGCACCGTTTTCGAAATAGTTTGGATCAATTGCAGTAGTGCAGTTCTGTCGGCAAACTCCACATCTTCTGTGGCAAAATCGAGTTCCAGTTCTATCAACGCACTAAACTGTATGAGCTTTTCACGCAGCTCCATCAACACATGGCTAAAGCCACCACGCATTTGGCTGAGTGCTGTTTGATGCGCCGCTTCCGAATGGCTGGCAATTACATCGGCCACAGCTTCTGCCTGCGCCAGGTCCATCTTGCCATTCAAAAACGCACGTAGTGTAAACTCACCCGGCTTTGCCATGCGGGCACCGGCATGCACACAGGCTTCCAATGCTTTTTGCAATATATAGGGCGAACCATGAAAACTTAACTCCACTACATTTTCGCCGGTAAAACTTTTGGGTGCTTTAAATACCGAAGCCACTACTTCGTCAATCCTTTCCCCGTTCCAGTGTAGCCAGCCTACATGCAAAGTATGCGAGGCTTTTTCTCCCAGTTTTTTGGCGGGCATCAGTTTGTCGGCAATGGTAATAGCATCAGGCCCACTCAGGCGTATAACTCCCAACGCCCCAACGCCCGGCGGTGTTGCCAATGCTACAATGGTTTCGTTCCAATTTTCCGACTTCATACACCCAATATATTATGGCGCAAAGATGCTGCTTAAAATGAAAAAGCCCGCTTAGAAAAAGCAGGCCTTTGCGTGATTCTACAACTGTGATTACTATTCAAAACTTATTTGCATTGTACCTCTATAAGCCACAGCCTGGCCATTCGCCATAGCAGGCTTGCTTTTGCCAACAGATTTCATTATTGCAATCGCTTGTTGTGCCTGTTGCAAGTTAGCAGGTTGCACTGGCTGCAAATCGCAGATATCTCCCAGTGCATCCACCAAATAAGAAATAGTTACACTGTTCTTACTTGCAGCCTCTTCTCCACTTGTTACGGATGCACCATAGCCCTTCAATATTTTTTGCCATTGTTCTGCATTGCCAGCCCATATTGGCTCTGTATCCACCGTGGTAAACACAACCGGCAGAGGCTCGGCTATAAAGCCGCCCTGAGTGCCTGTTTGCGCTTGCTTTGGCATGCTCAGGTATTCGAACATATCACCGCTTTGCTTTTCTTGGTTGGTGCCGGTTTTTGCAGGCACTTGGATGTTTTGCAGTTCCTTTTTCCCTTCCTGTTTTATAGCCGATAATGGCATGGTAGTTTGTGCATGCGCCTGCACGTACAAAATCATCATCATCAAAAAAATGCTGCTGCTCACAAATGCTGCATGCCTGGTGCTGTGTTGTTGTACCGAATCAACTTTTACCTGTACCTGCCGGCTGCCGTTATTAGAGGGATAGTAAGATGTATGCATAAACAATAGTTTAACCTGAAGATGTTGGAGGGATCGCATTTCCATAACAGAAGAAAAATAAATGCTGAACAATGGAAATGCTGTATTCGTTTTTGCTGCTTTATTATTACTCCATTCTAAAAGTGATAGACTGCACCTGGCGGTATTTTACCTTACGATTGTTTTGCTCGGCAGGTATCCATTTGGGGCCCTTGGCAATAATGCGGATAGCTTCTTCTGCAATACCATCTCCAGGGTTGTTCAAGGCTTCCACTTCGCTAATGTTGCCATCTTTATCAATCAGGAACTGCACTTTTACCACACCCTGTGTTCCGTTATCCTGGGCGGCATCAGGGTAGCGCATATTACGTTCCAAATATCGTTTCCATGCAGAAGCGCCACCGGGAAACTGCGCTTCCATTTCTACTTTTACAAACTCTTTTTCCCAATCTTCTTTTTCTGGTTGAATAGCAGCTGCTTCACCAGTTCCATGTGCTTCTTGTGGTGGCATTACGGTGCCGTCGAATTTATCACCGTCAATATTCATGGTGCCGATTTTTACATCGTCCAATTTTGCCACATCGGGTGTTTCATCTTCCGGGTTTACCAATTCATCCTGTACAATAACTGGAGGTGTAAACTGTGCAGTTTCAATTTGTGCCGGTGGCTCTGGCAATGCAGGTGGCGGTGGTAATTCTTCGGTGGGTGATTCTACGTCAATCAGTTCCACGTTGTCAACGATTGTTGTTGCTACGGCTTTATCGCGATTGTCTTTTGAAATAACGGCTCCAACAAAAACAACAAGACTAATGCCCATCATGGCTGCAATAGCCATGCTCAATCTCTTGTTGTATGATCGGCGCAATTCATAAGCGCCATACTCTTTGTTTCTGCCATCGAACAAAATGTCGATAAAGTCTGCGTGCTGAAGTTTGTTTGCGTCCATCATAATAGTTGGTTTTACTATCAAGACGCAGTACAGCTTCAACATCCATAAAAAAATTTAAATATTTTTTTATGCTGTAGGTAGGGCATAAAAAAACTCCCACGAGGGGAGTTTTTTAAAAAAGACTTATCTGTGCTCTCGGTCATTACTCTAAGCGGAAGGTAATGGCCTGGATGTGACGATAAATTACTTTACGACCGTTCTGCTCGGCAGGTACCCATTTAGGCCCTTTCTTGATGATACGTACTGCTTCATCAGCCAAACCATCGCCCGGATCGTTCAAAGCGGTTACCTCGCTGATAGCACCGGTTTTGTCCACAATGAACTGCACTTTCACTACACCTTGTGTGCCGTTTTCCTGGGCACCTTCGGGGTACTGGAGGTTACGCTCAAGGAAGCGACGCCATGCATCGGGACCGCCAGGGAATTCCGCTGGGTTTTCCACTTTGGTAAATACTTTATCGTAATCTTCTTCTACTTTTTTAGGAGCTACTACTTCACCAGTACCTTTTGCTTCAACCGGGGGAGCTACAAAACCTTCGTCTTTTGCACCTTCCTGGTTGATGGTACCAATTTTCGCTTCTTCAATTTTTTCCACCTCTGGTGGTTTCTCATCTTCCTTCACTTCCTCATCTTTTACAATTTTAGGAGGAGTGAATTTGGCAATTTCCACTTTTGGTGGTTCAGGCATTTTTGGTGGTGGAGGTGGTGGAGGCGGCTCATTCTGCTTCTCCTTCACATCTTCCAACTGAACGTCCTGTACAACCACCTCAGCTTTTTTGTTCTTGGCGGCTTCTTTGGAAATTACAGAACCTACGAAGATCAACAAGGCGATGAGCAACATTGCTGAGATAGCAACTGTCAATCGCTTATTGTAAGATCTACGTAACTCGTAAGCTCCGTATTCCTTATTCCGTCCATCGAACAAAATGTCGAGGAAATCGGCGTTCATAATTTTGTTTACGTCCATCATAGCGGTAAGTATTTGCTATTTAGATTCAAATTGTTTCAAAATTCCACAAATTATTTTTATTTACCACCGCCTGCGGCGCCTTCGGTAAGTGCAATAAATTGTGATTCGGCATCAGAAATATCTACCATAGCATATCGCTTAATATCGTTGATGGTCATTTCATCCAATGCATCAACTACATCGCGAAATTTAGCTTCCTTTCCGGGCTTAATAACAATCACCAGGTCTTCGGCACGGGTCGATTTTTTCTTATCAAGAATAACGTCCCTGATGCCTTTAAAGTTCGTGTTTTTGAAATTAGCGCCTGTTGCGTCCAGGATGCCTTCATAATAGTATACTGTGCGGTCTTTGGACAACATAATGGTTAATGCGCCCGACTCTTTTGCCTTGTTTTGTTCTTCCGGCTTATCGGTATCCTTTGGCAAGAACAGTTTCATTGCCGTAGGTGTACTCATGGTAGTTGTGAAGATAAAAAAGGTGATGAGCAGGAATCCCAGATCCACCATGGGGGTAAGGTCTACCCTGGTCGATAATTTCTTCCCTTTTTTTACTCCCGGCCCTTTCTTATGGCCACCGCCACCGCCGCCTTCTCCCATATCTGCCATAGCGTATAAATTTTAGTGTTACTGAATGATACCCGGATTACTCTTCAGAAAGTTTTGCTCCGGATAATTGTTTAGCCTGTAGTGGTGAACCATCAGGAATTGCTTCCTGGTTGGTAATAACCTGGAATTTCATTTCGTCGTTTTTCTTAAATGCTTCGATCACATTTTTGAAAACGGGATATGCCACGTCATTATCACCTTTTACCATCAGGTTCATTCTGTCGCCCATGAAGATGGTTTTGGAAGATGCGATCCATTCGATCAACTCATTATTCGTGCTATCAATGCAAGGAATACCCGGAAGAGCATTGCCTTTGCGTTGTTCAGCAGGCAGATTCAGAAAAGATTTCAGAGTGCCCAAAGGCGATCCGAAAAACTCAGCTTTAGCAGCCTTTTTCACTTCCTCGGGGGAGAGTTGAAGGTTCAGGCGTTTGTTCAAATCATCCACCACTTCTTCACGACGGTTTTCCTCCGAAAAAGATAAGAATACTTTTCCATCGGCGCTAATGGTAACCAGGCATTGGTTAGCATCTTCTGCAGCTTTGGAAGAAACCGAGTTGGGAGTAACCACGCTGATAGCCTCAGGCGGTTTGAATTTAGTGGTAAGAATGAAGAAGGACAACAGCAGGAACGCCACATCGCAAAACGCGGTCATATCCACCCATGTGCTTTTTCGTGCAATTTTTGGCCTACCCATATTACTTGTTTCAATGAATTAATTAATAGAGATTCAAACACCGGCTAATTCCATAAAGGAATGCCCGGCATTGCACAAATTATTTGTACAATGCTGCAAAGCTTTGCGTAAGTGTGAATCCTGATTCATCGATACCGTAGGTAATACCATCGATACGGGTAGTGAAAATGTTATAGAATACAAGAGCGATAGCTGAAGTACCAATACCCAATGCAGTGTTGTACAATGCTTCAGAGATACCGATAGCGAGGGCAGCTGCTGCAGCGGCACCACCACTTTCTTCACCCAAAGAAGCAAATGATTTGATCATACCCATTACAGTACCCAACAGCGCTACGAGGGTAGCCAGCGATACGATGGTAGACAGGAAGATCAGGTTTTTCTCGAGCATAGGCAGTTCCAGTGCAGTAGCTTCTTCTACTTCTTTTTGGATAGCCAATACTTTTTGTTCAGTATCCAGGCCGGTTTCAGTAGTCATTTCTTTGTACTTGCGCAGACCTGCTTTCATTACATTACCAACGCTACCTTTTTGCTTGTCGCACTCAGTAAGTGCAGCATCTACGTTTTTGTTGGCAAGGTGATATTGCACTTTGCGAATGAACTCTGTAACGGAACCTTTACCGGTTGCTTTGCTGATAGTGAGGAAACGCTCGATAGCGAATGTCCATACCATCAGGTTCAAACCAATCAGCAAGGGAACGATAATACCACCTTCATACGCACGTACCAATGCACCTTTAGGACCCTGGTGGCTTGGCCAAAATCCGCCATTCAAGTCGGGCTTGGAGAAGTTGCTTGCATCTCCCAATACGAAACGCCAAATTACATACCCGGCTACTATACAAGCTATGGGCGCAATTACGCTGATTAAATTGCCACTTTTCTTCGGTTGAACGGAAGTGGCAGCCTTGGCCACAGTTGCAGTAGGTTTGTTTTCTGCCATGATCGTTGTTTTTTAGTTTAAAAAGCTTTTGTTAATGAATTATCAATTGGGCAGCAATTGTACACAAAAATTCATTTCCCCAATGTGACATAAATTAATTTTTTTCGAAGGTGGACAAGATAACAACTAAATGAAGTTGTATTAGGAGAATCTTATGACACAAGTGACGGAAAATTGAAGGGATGTACGTCTTATGGTGTTGTCTGAAACACTGACACCTCTATATTTGGAGAAGGCTGTTTAAACAATTACACTTTATTCCGAATTCCCGATTTGTAGCGAATGGCCGTTGTTTCAACCACAAACTAATTTCTTAACCCCCAATTATTTGCATGAACAAAAATTACATGAAGCTGGCCCTGGTGCCAGTACTGGCAGGATGTATGCTCGGCGCCCAGGCACAGGACAGGCGTACTCCCCCCACACCACCTGCCAATGGTGGCACACAAACTGCCCCTCCCCCGGGATCGGGCCAGCGCCCACCTGCAGCTCCCTCCAAAGGCCCAAGGCCTTATAAGGAAGTGATCACCGAAAAAACCAAAACACAAAAAGGACTTTTCAAAGTGCATTTTGTAGACGACAAGTATTACCTGGAAATTGGTGATAGCTTGTTGGGACAGGACCTCTTGGTAGTAAACCGCATTTCAAAAGGAGCGGCAGGCTCCAGCGCAAGCATGTCGGGCTTTGCAGGCGATATTATTAGCGAATCAGTTATTCGTTTTGAAAAAGGACCTGAGGATAAAATTTTTCTGAACAAAGTAAGCTTCCGCGAAAGGGCTTCAGACTCTATAGGCATGTATAAATCGCTGAAAAATTCCAGCATTCAGCCTATCCTGTTTGCATTCGATGTTAAGGCCTATGCCAAAGGTCCGGATGCCTCGGTTATTGACATCACCCCTATGCTGACCTCAGATAATGACCTCTTGTTTTTTGATGCCGGCGATAAACGTGCATTCTCTTTGGGAATGATGCAAAACGACAAGTCCTATATCGTGGAGGTAAAAACTTACCCCAATAACCTAAACATTAAGACTGTAAAAACCTACAACAGGGCTCCATCATCACCAGGTGGCAATCCGTTTGGCGGCGGCATGGCCAGTTCAGACCCTGCTACCTATGAGCTAAACAGTTCTATGGTTGCCTTGCCAAAAAACCCAATGAAAGCAAGGATTTGGGACGAAAGGGTTGGTTATTTTGCAACAGGCTATGTAGATTTCGATGCCAATCCACAAGGCATTAAAAATGTTACGCTGGCCCGCCGCTGGAAACTGGAACCCAAGCCGGAAGATGTAGAAAAATACAAGCGTGGCGAACTGGTGGAGCCTCAAAAGCCCATCATCTACTATATCGATCCTACTACACCTAAAAAATGGATCCCCTACCTCATACAGGGTGTAAACGACTGGCAGGTTGCATTTGAAAAAGCCGGATTTAAGAATGCAGTAATGGCCAAAATGCCTCCCACGCCTGAAGAAGATTCTACCTGGAGCCTGGAAGATGCCCGCTATTCTGCTATTGTGTACAAACCCTCGCAAATTGCAAACGCAAGCGGACCTAATGTACACGACCCACGCAGCGGCGAAATTTTGGAAAGCCATATCAACTGGTATCACAACGTGATGAAGCTGGTACACGATTGGTATATGGTGCAAACTGCTGCAGTAGACCCTGCGGCCCGCAAAATGGTATTCAGCGATGAGCTGATGGGACAATTGATCCGTTTTGTAAGCAGCCACGAAGTAGGTCATACTTTGGGATTGCGTCACAACTTCGGTTCATCATCCACTGTTCCTGTTGAAAACCTTCGTAATAAAACATGGGTAGAAGCCAATGGACATACCCCTTCTATTATGGACTATGCCCGTTTCAACTATGTAGCACAGCCGGAAGACAATATCACCCAAAAAGGTTTGTTCCCCCGCATTGGTGATTACGACCTTTGGGCTATTGAATGGGGCTATCGCTGGTACGATACCAAAACTGCCGAAGCCGATAAAGCTACCCTTAGCAACCTCACCACAGAGAAGCTGAAAAACAACCGCAACTGGTGGGGCGATGGCGAAAGCTGGGGCGACGACCCACGTTCGCAAACAGAAGACCTTGGCGACAACTCTATGAAAGCAAGTTCTTATGGTATTAAAAACCTGCAGCGCATTTTGCCCAACCTGGAGCAATGGACCAAAGAATCGGGTGAAGCCTACGAAAACTACCAAACTATGTACGGCCAGGTTACCGGCCAGTTTGGACGTTATATTGGCCATGTAAGCAGAAATATTGGTGGCCTGGAGCGTACTCCAAAAACTGTAGAGCAGGCAGGTGCCATCTACAACTTCACTCCTAAGGCTCGCCAGAAGGAAGCAGTGAAATGGTTGCAGGATAATGTTTTCAAAACACCAACATGGGTGATAGATGAAAAATTTACCAGCCTTACCAACCAATCGCCCATTACCGTGATCGCTGGTTTGCACAGCCGTGCACTGGGTACTTTCTTTAGCACCAACACTGCATCAAAGCTTATTCGTTTTGAAGCAGAGAAACCAGCTGAAGCTTATACACTGGCCGAAATGATGACCGACCTGCGCAAAGGCATCTTCAGCGAACTGGCTGCTAAAAAACCAATAGATGTATATCGCAGAAACCTGCAGAAAGATTATACAGAAAGGTTGATCGCACTGGTAAACCCTGCACCACCTTCTGCACCTGTGTCCATTGGACCTGGCATTACTATTCAGGTCTCTGGCGGCACCCCCAACAACGACCAGCTTTCAGTAGGTAAAGCGCAATTAAAAGCATTGCAATCTGAGATCAGGGCTGCCATCCCAGGCACTACAGATGCAGCTTCTAAAATGCACTTATCCGACCTTGCCGACAGGATTGAAAGAGCACTTGCTATCAAATAAATTTTGTTGGATATTCTATTGTAAAAACCCGCCCATGTGGCGGGTTTTTATTTTGCATTTTATCTGCCAAAAAGATTGTTTTTTTATACCGGCATTTTTTGCTTCTTCACCTAATCCCTACACTCATGCAACGTCGTACATTTTGGTGGTTGCTATGTCTTTCGCTTAGCATCATTTTACCTGCCTGTAACAAGCAAGTCGACGACAATTCAAATGCTGATACTGATGCTGCAGTGGCATTGCAAATACAAAACCTGGCGTATGGCAGCGGCGTGCAACAGGTGGCCGATGTGTATTTACCGGCCAACAGATCGGCGCAAACCACCAGTTGTGTAATCATGTTGCATGGAGGTTCGTGGGTAAGTGGCGATAAAACAGACAACAATATTTACATACCCATGGTGCAGAAAATATTGCCCAATGTAGCCATTGTAAATATGAACTATACATTGAGCAACGGCAGCCCTGCTACTGCACATCCAGCACAGGTAAACGATATTGGCCAGTTATTAAAATTGGTAGATTCGAAAGCAGCAAGCTGGCATATCAAAAAACAATACGCCATGTCGGGCATAAGTGCAGGTGGACAACTTGCCATGCTATACAGTTACAAATATGATGCAGGCAAACAAATAAAAATGGTGGCAAGTTTTGTAGGACCTACCGACCTCACCGATCCATTTTATGTAAATCATCCACTCATTAGCCAAATCCTAGCTTCGCTTATTGGAAAAACGTATGCGCAGGATCCTGCATTGTACGCAAGCCTGAGTCCTGCACTGCTGGTAAACAGTCAATCGCCGCCAACCTTTATGGTGTATGGTGGTGCCGACCCACTGGTACCGGTTTCCAATCCTACTTTATTAGCGCAAAACCTGCAGGCAAAAAACGTTCCTTTTCAATACGATTTTTATCCCGCCGAAACGCATGATCTATCAGCCACTGCCGTGAATGCATCCCTACTCCACCTTGGTGATTTTTGGAAACAATACATGCCGTAATCAACTACTTGCAGAAGGCTAAAATTTTCCTTCGCTTACTCGTGCCTTAAAGCCACAATAGGATCGAGTTTGGCAGCCTTGCTGGCAGGATATACACCGGCCAACAACCCGGTAATAAAACAGATGACCACGCCTAACCCTACCCAAAGCCAGGGTATCAAAAATCCTGTTCCCATCAAACTGCCAATGCCATTGCCAATGAGTACACCCAGTACAATACCAATGGATGCACCCAGCAAACTAATGATAATTGATTCGCAGAGAAATTGCCTGCGGATGGTTTTCCGTGTGGCACCAAGCGCCTTGGTCAATCCTACTTCTTTGGTACGCTCTGTAACAGCTACCAGCATAATGTTCATGAGGCCTATAGCTGCACCAATTAAAGTAATGAGACCTATGGCGCCAGCTGCTCCGCTGATACCCGCCAGGAATCCAATTAACTTTTCAGCTGCAGCATCGCTTTTGTCAATGAAAAAATTATCGGACTCTCTTACATCAAGGTTGCGCAGGTTTCTAAACAAACTGGTGGCCTGCCCAATGGCATTATCCAACAAGGTATAGTCGGGCACCATTACGCCAATACTGAAAGTGTTGGTACTACCCATTACCAGGCGAATATTATTGTAATTGGTGATGGCTATATTATCCATGTTCATGAAAGCACTGGCCCCTTTCTTTTGCAACACGCCAATAACCAGGTAAGGCCGGTTGCTGATCTTTACGATTTTATCAATCGCGAAATTGGCTCGGCCATTAAAACATTTATTCAAGATATCATCACCAATAATTACTACAGCCCTACCTGAGGCAACATCATTCGCCGAAAAATTTCTGCCTGCTGCCAGCTTAAAGCCATTCAGTTCAAGATAGTTTTCGTCGCCTCCCTGGAAGGAAACATTGGGATTGGTTTTATATGCTTTTTTCTCAGTTACATACTGCACCGTTTCGTTGAAACTTCCGCGAAGCGATACACTGACTACTGCATTGTATTCAAATTTTTGTTTGAAGCTGATGGCTTCTTCATACGTAATAACGCGACCAACATTCGACTTTCTTTCCTTGAGTTGTTTCTTGGTCGTTTTTTCAACTTCCCTCCTGTTGCCAAAAAAATTTCTTTCCTTATACCGTATGTTGAAACCGTTGGCGCCCATGGTGCTAAAGCTTTCCCGCAAACTTTGGTTCATGGCCGAAATGGAAGTAATAATGCCAATAAGGGCCATAATGCCCAATGCAATGATGGTAACGGTAATACCCGTACGCAGTTTATTTACCTTAATTGTTTGCCAGGCCAGGCCAATAGAATCGCCAATATGCATGGGATAAAGGTAGCAGTTCTGGCCATGGACATTCTACCATTGGTAAAGAAATAGAACAGGGTATCATGTAAAATCACAAAAAAGGCAGCCGATCAGCTGCCTTTTAGTATTGAAAATGCGATGACGATTAGAAATACAGGAATTGCAACAACCACTGTGGCAGCACACCCAGGAATACCACAAATGCAGCCGCCAGCAATACAGTGTACCTGAACGATGCTGTAGCAGGTAAAGCTGCAGTATGCTCCCCTGTTTTGAAATACATGGCCTGTATCACTTTGAAATAGTAGTACACACTTACCGCTGCACAAAGCATAGCAAGAATAATAAGCCACAAATATTTTCCGCCGGTAGCAATAGCTGCAGTAACCATATAGTATTTACTGAAGAACCCAACAGTGAGTGGAATACCTGCCAGGCTTAGCAAGAATATGGTGAGGGCCACGGCAAGCATGGGTTCTCTTTTCGAAAATCCATTGAAACCCTGGAATGTATAATCTTCCATTTTGGCCAGCACTGCAAACAACCCGATGGTAGCAAGGCAATACGCCGCTGCATACAACACAATACCTTCTTTGCCCCAATTGTTCATGGCAAACAAAGCAAACAACATGAAGCCTGCCTGCGCAATAGAAGAATAGGCCAGCATACGCTTCACGCTTTGTTGAAATACTGCAGTGATATTACCGATCAGCAAAGTGGCTGCTATAATAATAGCGATCACCAATTGCCATTTGGCTTGTATGATCTGGTATGCACCTTCGAACAATTTAATGAATGCCACAAAGGCTGCCACTTTCACAATAGTGGCCATAAAAGAAGTGAACACGGTAGGCGCACCATCGTACACATCGGGTGTCCAGAAATGGAAAGGTGCGGCACTTACTTTAAACGCCATACTGATGAGAATAAGCAGGAAACCTGCAACCAGGTTGTAACTGATAGGTGTGCCTTCCAAATTGAATTTGGCCAGCAGGAAAGAACCGGTACCTCCATAGATGAGCGCTATGCCCATGAGCATAATGCCGGTGCTGAATGAACCCATCAGGAAATACTTCAATGCAGCTTCAATGCTTTTCAAATTCTTTTTATCGGAGCCGGTAAGAATGTACAAGGGAATTGAAATGATCTCGATACCCAAAAACAGCATCAGCAAATTGGTATAACTGGTGGCAATACCAATACCTGCAAACACAAAGAAAATGAGTGCATAATAATCGGGTACATTGTTGCCCACTTTTTCAATATCGCTTCCGCTCAATAAGAAATACAGTAGTCCTGCCGCCAGCAAAATTTCGTTGATGAGTAAACCAAAACGAGTGATGGCCAGCATATCTTTTACATTCACGGTAAAGATGGGGCCGTGCAATATTTCCCAGGTATTGAGTGCCAGCAGCACCGCCATCAGCACGGTTGCCAGCAAGGTTATATTGCGTTTGCTATGCATGAATAAACCCGCAAACATCATACAAACACCCAGTAAACCACTAAATATGATCAGGTTCATAATATCAGCTTCGTATTGATAAAATAGTTTTCTTAATTCAATGCTTTATTTAGAAATGCTTCCTGCCACTACCTGCAGTGCATTTTCTCCCAATTGCAACAACGGCTTCGGATATACGCCGGCTGCAAATATCATTACCACAATACAGGCCAGTGCCAGCCACTGCGCAGGTACCAGGTCTTTCACCTGGAGCGTTGCACTCTTCTCTCCATAAAATACTTTCTGGATCATGCCCAGCGTGTACACCGCTGCCAGTATGATGCTGATGCCTGCCACCACTGCATACCATGGATTATATTGAAACAGTCCATTGAACATCATGAATTCGCCAATAAACCCATTGGTGAGTGGCAGCGCAATATTGGCAAATGCTACGATCACCAACATGATGGTGAGGCTTGGCGCCTGGTGTGCCAGCCCGCCCAATTCACTCATTTTGCGAATGCCAGTTTGTTGCTCAATAATATCTACTACTATCCAGAGGCCGATGATATTGATACCGTGATTGAACATTTGGATCAACACCCCTTCGTAGGCAATGCTGTTATTGGCAAACAAGGATGCACTCATAAGGCCAATATGCGCAATGGAAGAATAAGCGATCAATCGCTTGATATTATCCTGCCGTATAGCTATCAGCGATGCATACAAAATACCAATGATGCTGAACACAATGATGCATCCCGCCATTTTGCTACTCATATCGGGAAACACCGGCAGCAACCAGCGAATCACACCAAACAATCCCATTTTCACCATCACACCGCTCAGTACCATGGTAGTGCCGGTTGGCGCTGTTTCGTATGCGTCGGGCTGCCAGGTATGAAAGGGGAACAATGGCATTTTGATAGCAAAAGCCAAAAAGAAAAACAGGAAGAAATAGGTTTGCTCTTTAGCAGTAAGTACTACGGCTTTAAAACTTTCCCATGCAAAACTGTGATGTGCAGTTTTGTTATACAGGTAGATGATGCCAATAAGCATGAGCACCGACCCAACAAAAGTGTAAATGAAAAACTTGAACGTAACAGCAATTCTTTTTTCTCCTCCCCACTGGCTACACAGGAAGTACACCGGTATCAATGCCAGTTCCCAGAAGAAATAAAACAACAACGCATCAGCGCTCAAAAACACACCCATCAGGCCTGCCATGGTAAGCAACATCAGTGCATAATAGTTGTGCGCATTGGCGTATTTATTTTTCCAGGTAGCCAAAAATATCAGCACAAAACTTACAGCAGTAAGTAAGGTGGTAATTTTTGCAGGGCCATCGAGCAGCAACGAGAAATTGCTGTTGAGACTACCCAGCCAAACTCTTGAATAACTTAAAGGCGCATTGCCTGCAGGTATAGAAATGGCATACAGCACTACCGCCAACACAGCCAGCGATACTGCCAATGAAATTCCTTTTACCAGGTTTTCCTGCTTTACAAAAAATAGCAGCAAGCCGGCGAGCAATGGAATGAATATGAAGGAAGAGAGCATCATTGTTCTAAATATTTGAGCTTTTGCTGTTCAGTTACAATTTTATATAAAACACCAACCAGATAAACAACATGATGGAGAGCACCATCATGAGCAGGTAACTGCCCACATTACCACCTTGCAGCAAGCGCAGTTGGCGGCTGCTGTATTGAATACCCTTGCCTACTCCATTTACCAGTTTATCAATTCCACTTTTTTCGATGGCAGTGCTAAACAGATCGCCGATCGCTAAAATGGGTTTTACGATCACAGTATTATAGAGTTCATCCACATACCATTTGTTTTCGAGCACTTTACCCAAACCAGTAGCTTCAGTATCGGCTTGCGGTTTGCTGAACTTGCGCACTGCAAACACAATCACTGCTACGATCAATCCCACGCTTACAGCCAGCAGCATCCATTCGGTGCTATGCGAAGGATGCACATGCTCGTGCATATACGATTGTGAAGCTTTAAATACAGGGTCGAGGAAATTGTGCAGCTTGTGCCCGTCTTTCATGAACAACTCTGGAATACCAATAAGGCCACCTACCACACTCAGGAATGCCAGCACTATCAAAGGAATGGTAATGGCTTTAGGACTTTCGTGTGGATGATGATGTGCATCGCCGCGGTGTTGGCCGAGGAATGTCATGGCGTATAAGCGGAACATGTAGAAGGCGGTCATCAAAGCGCCTGCAAGGCCCAACACATAATACACCGGGCTGGCAGCAAATGCAGCTACGAGTATTTCATCTTTTGAAAAGAAACCGCTGAATGGAGGAATACCTGCAATGGCCAAACATCCCATCAGCATGGCGAAATGGGTAACTGGCATAAACTTTTTCAATCCACCATAATGGCGCATATCCTGTTGGTGATGCATGCCATGAATTACACTACCCGCTCCAAGGAACAACAGCGCTTTGAAGAAGGCATGCGTCATTACATGAAATACTGCGCCGGTGAATGCGCCTACACCCAATCCTAAAAACATATAACCCAACTGGCTCACCGTAGAGTAGGCCAATACTTTTTTAATATCGTTTTGTTTGAGTGCAATGGTAGCTGCCAGCAATGCAGTAGCCAAACCAATAATAGCCACCACCTGCATGCTATGCGGTGCCAGCACATATAAGAAATTGCTGCGGGCAATCATATAAATACCGGCGGTAACCATGGTAGCGGCATGTATCAATGCCGATACCGGTGTGGGACCGGCCATGGCATCGGGTAGCCAGGTGTACAATGGTATTTGAGCACTCTTACCCATAGCGCCTACCAGCAGGCAAAGTGTAATGCCGGTAATATCAGTAGCACTAAAACTACCGGGTAATTGACTGAACACAGCCTGGTAACTGGTGGTGCCAAACAATTGAATGATCCAGAAAACTGCCACCAAAAAACCAAGGTCGCCAATGCGGTTCATGACAAATGCTTTTTTGGCTGCGTTGTTGTAATCGGTGTTTTTAAACCAATACCCGATGAGTAAATAAGAACATAATCCAACACCTTCCCAACCAATGAACATGATCACATAGTTGCCGCCCATTACCAACAACAGCATGCTAAACACAAACAAATTGAGGTAGGCAAAGAACCGGGCGAAATGCGCATTGGTTTCTTCGTGCATGTACGCAGTGGAATACACATGAATAAGAAAACCTACACCGGTAATGATGAGCAGGAAAATAGCAGTAAGCTGATCGACCTGGAACTCGAAAGGAATATGCAATTTGCCCACGCTAATAAAATCGAACAAACGGAATACCTGGGTTTGCCCAGCCTGCACATCGGTAAATGCCAAAAAGCTAAGCAGGAATGCAACAAGTATAACGCCGCTACCTACAATGCCTGTAACAGTTTTGCTAAGCTTATTGCGCAGCAGCCCGTTGATCAGAAAGCCCGCTAGCGGCAGCAGTGGTATTAGTGGAGCAAATTTCATCAGTTCTTTTTTAAATTTTCTTCTCTCTGTTATGTGGGTGATGCAAGTGTTCCATCTTGTTTGCACCCAACGCTATCCTATTGACGGGCGGCTGCCCATCGCTATTAATTCTTCAACCTGTTCAAAAAATTGATATCTACACTATGTACTTTACGATACATCAATACAATAATGGCCAGGCCAATACTTACTTCGGCGGCAGCCACTACCATTATAAAAAACACGAACAACTGCGCTTCGGTACCGGCCGTAATATTTGCCGGGTCCTGCAGCATGAGCCGCTCATGGTGCATTTTTGAAAACGCCACCAACAACAGGTTCACAGCATTCAACATCAGTTCAATGCACATGAACACTATGATAGAATTGCGGCGGGTGAGTACACCTGTAACCCCAATCGAAAAAATGATAACCGCTAAAAATATGTAGTATGTAATCGGCATACAATGCGTTTTAAAATCAAATATTATTCTCCCTTTTTACCCAGTACAACAGCACCTACCATAGCACTCAAAAACAGGATACTGCTCAGTTCAAACGGCACCACATAGTCGGTAAACAATTTTGTACCCAGGTTCTTGATCAATCCAATACCACCGGCACCGGGCTGTTGCAATACCATTGGATTGGATGTATGCAAAGCCGCTATCAACAGCACCATCAACATGCCACCAGCAATAGCACTGCTCCATAGCAGGTATTTGTTTTTCTGTTGTTCGCTTTCCTTGTTCAAATTCATGAGCATAAGTACAAACAGGAAGAGTACCATAATTGCACCCGCGTAAACAATAATGTTGACGATGGCCAAGAACTGGGCATTCATCAAAATATAATGTCCACTAATGGCGAAGAATGTAATGATCAGGAATAGTACACTGTACACCGGGTTCTTCCTGGTAATGACCATGAGTGAACTAAACACTGCTAGTGCACTCAAAAACCAGAAGGCAATTTGGAATGTATTCATTGGTTGCTTAACTACTATTTTGTTTGAACTCCCGGCTTCTTCTGTTCACCGGCTTCTTGTTTGCCTGCGGCTGCAGACGGTGTTCGGCTTTGTGTGTGACAGCTACAATAACTGCAAGCGCTATTTTCCTGCAGATTCGTTTACAGCTTTGCGTACCCTGCCTCCTGCCGCTTTCTCATACCCTTCTTTATCGGTCAGCGGGTTGGGAATCAGGAGTTCTTCTTTGCCGTAAATAAATCCTTTGCGGTTATAGTTGGCTGGCGCAAATGTTTCGCTCAGGTAAATAGCATCTTTCGGACAGGCTTCTTCACAAAGCCCGCAAAAAATGCAACGCAGCATATTGATCTCGTACTTGGCTGCATATTTTTCTTCGCGATACAGGTGCTCTTCCGACTCCAACCTTTCAGCGGCTTCCATGGTAATAGCTTCGGCAGGACAAGCCACAGCACAAAGCCCACAGGCGGTGCAGTTTTCTCTTCCCTGCTCATCGCGGTTCAACACATGCAAGCCACGAAATACCTGGCTAAAGCTGCGCTTTTGATCGGGATACTGAACGGTGGGGAGTTTCTTAAACAAATGGCTGAAAGTAATACCCAGCCCTTTGATCACCGCAGGCAAATACAGACGCTCCATAATATTCATGGGCCTGCGGTCTATTTGTTTCGATCTGTTAGTTAGTGCTTCCATATTGATACAGCGGTTTCGCTTCGTGGGTACGTTCGATGGTATCGCTGTGTTGTTTAAAAGAAGTTGCAAAAATATTTTTATCTATTCAACATTTCAAGGTTCGTGCTTTGCTTATTTAGGCCAACCATGTTGCAAATACAATACAACCGCAGCAGTAATAAGCATATTCGCCAATGCCAAAGGGATCATTTTTTTCCAGCCTAAATTCATGAGCTGGTCGTAGCGGAAACGCGGGATCGTCCAACGAACCCACATAAAGAACAGCACGAACAATACGCCCTTCACCAACAGCGCTACTACACCCAGTGCAGCCAGCAAGTTGGGGTGCAAGCCCCATTTCGCTTCATCTACAAATGGAAGAATATCATATCCGCCAAAATAGAGTGTGGACATAATGATGCTGCTGATGAACATATTGATGTACTCGGCAAACAAATAGAAGCCCAGTTTCATAGAACTATACTCCTGGTGGTAACCAAAGTTCAATTCGTTCTCAGCTTCCGGCAAATCGAATGGTGTACGGTTACATTCTGCAAATGCACACACTATAAAAATGAGAAAGCCCAGTGGCTGGTAAATAATGTTCCATCCATTTTTTTGCTGTCCCTCTACAATGTCGTGCAGGCTAAGTGAGCCGGTCACAAATACGAGTGCAATCAATGAGAGGCCCATGGCCAATTCGTAGGAAATATTTTGAGAAGCTCCGCGAACAGCAGAAAGCAGCGAGAACTTGTTGTTACTGCTCCAGCCTCCGATCATTACGCCGTACACACCCAATGCCACTACTGCAAACACATACAACATGCCGATATTGATGTCGGCAATTTGCAGGCTGATCTCTCTACCAGCAATAGTGAGAGTGCTGCCCCAGGGAATAACCGCACTGGTCATTAATGCAGCCATCATGGCAAGGCCGGGGCCCATTACAAACAATACTTTATTGGCACGATTGGGAATGATATCTTCTTTGGAAAAAAGTTTTACCGCATCGGCCACAGGTTGCAACAAACCAAACCAACCGGCACGGTTCGGTCCTGGCCTGTCCTGCAGTGCTGCAGCCACTTTGCGTTCGGCCCAGGTGCTATACATGGCAAAGCCCAGGCAAACCAATACGATCACCACTATCAACAGGAACTTTTCCAAAACCAGCGCCCAATCGAGTTGTATGGCCAAAAGAGATAATGTCATGTTCTATACGCTTAGTTAGTTGTTATCATTTTTTTTGAATACAGCACTGGTGGCAGGTCCATTGATCTCGCTCAATTCTATTTCGGGCCTGTTCACTCCACTCACGTCATGAATATCCATCAGCAATTTTGGCTTTATGCCATCCATTACTTTTTGTACTGTTTCTGCAGGTTTTTGCAAACCGGCATATTTACCCTGGCCAATTACCGAGTGCCTTTCAATTGGTGCCAATCCTTCTATTACCCAATCGGAAGCATTCTTCTTTTCAAAACGGCATTCGTTGCAGATCCATGCAGTCTTGCCTGTTTTGTCGCTGGTTTTTATTTCACCCCATTCGTCTTTGCGGGCAGTTACCCTGAACACTTCATCACCCCTCATCCACAAAGTGGTTTCGCCGCAGCATTTATCGCAGTTGCGATGTGCATATACAGGCTTGGTAAACCATACCCTGTTTTTGAAACGGAAAGTTTTATCGGTGAGTGCACCAACGGGGCAAACATCAATGACGTTGCCAATAAAATCGTTGGTGAGATTTTTAGAAATATAAGTAGCAATCTCTGCATGGTCACCACGGTCCAATACGCCGTGTACACGCTTCTCTGTAACCTGGTCGGCGGTGAACACACATCGGTAGCAAAGAATACAACGTGTCATATGCAGTTGTATATAATCACCCAGGTCGTGCTTCTTAAAACTGCGGCGTTGAAATTCGTAACGGGTACCATCTCTGCCATGCTCATAGCTCAGGTCCTGCAAGTGGCATTCACCGGCCTGGTCGCATATGGGGCAATCCAATGGGTGATTGATCAACAACAGTTCAACCACACCTGCACGGGCATCCAATACGCGGTTGCTGGTTATGCTTTTTACTTCCATTCCATCCATCACGTTGGTACGACAGCTTGCCACCAGTTTTGGCATGGGGCGTGGATCTTTTTCAGAACCCTTGCTTACCTCTACCAGGCAGGTGCGGCATTTACCACCACTTCCTTTCAGCGGGGTGTAAAAGCACATAGCAGGCGGCGTAACATCGCCACCTATTTTACGGGCAGCCTGCAGTATCGAAGTACCGTTGGGCACTTCGATGGTGATGTTATCGATGGTTACTTTCAATAATTGTTCTGACATACTTGTCGCTATTTTCTTTCAGCATCAGGCTTTGTAAAAATGCCAGATGCCCTTTTTATTTTCATGCGTATAATGTTCTTTCCCGCAGGCAGGTAAGTGGCCAACTATTGCAACCACTTTTTGAAAGAAAGAGCATTATGTAAAAGAACTATTTGAAATATCTATTCAACTGCGCTGTGCCTTTATTACATAACCACAACTTATGCCGGCACATGAATGGGATCGGCATAATGTGCCAAACCATAATTGCGCCTTGTACATTCTTCGGGGTGTAACACATGCCATTCAAACTCGTCGCGGAAATGGCGGATTGCTGCAGCCACAGGCCATGCAGCCGCATCACCCAACGGGCAAATGGTATTGCCTTCTATCCTGCTTTGAATATCCCAAAGCAGATCGATATCACTCATTTTTCCTTTGCCGGTATCAATGTTTTTCAAAATCTTTTCCATCCAGCCCGTGCCTTCGCGGCAAGGTGAACATTGGCCGCAACTTTCGTGGCGATAGAACCTTGCCAATGTGTAGGTATTCTTTACAATGCACTGGTCTTCGTCGAGTACAATAAACCCACCCGATCCCATCATAGAACCAGTAGCAAATCCGCCATCGCTCAAACTTTCGTAATGCATGTAGCGGGTTTCACCCTTTGCAGTTTTCAGCAACAGGTTAGCTGGCAAAATGGGCACAGAAGAACCACCAGGAATGCAGGCTTTCAACCGCTTGCCATTTGGAATACCACCACAATATTCATCGCTGTAAATAAATTCTTCTACACTGATGGTCATGTCTATTTCGTACACACCAGGCTTATTGAGGTTGCCACAGGCACTCATGAGTTTGGTACCAGTAGAGCGGCCCACGCCGATCTTGGAATACTCTTCACCACCATCGTTGATGATAGGTACTACTGCGGCAATGGTCTCTACGTTGTTCACCACGGTTGGGCAATCCCATAATCCTTTTACCGCAGGGAAAGGTGGCTTGATACGAGGGTTGCCACGCTTGCCTTCCAGGCTTTCGATGAGTGCAGTTTCTTCACCACAGATATAAGCGCCTGCACCACGCTGCACATATACTTCGAGAGCAAAGCCGGTTCCTAAAATATTTTTTCCGAGCCATCCGTTATTTTTTGCTTCGGCAATAGCCTGTTCCAAAATATCGGGGATCCACGCATATTCACCGCGGATATAGATATAGGCACTGTTAGCGCCCAAAGCATAGCAGGATGTAATAATTCCCTCTATCAGCAAATGCGGAAGGAATTCCATCAGGTAGCGGTCTTTGAAAGTACCCGGCTCCGATTCGTCGGCATTTACTACCAGGTAACGGGGTACACCTTCCGGCTTGGCCAAAAAGCTCCATTTCATACCGGTAGGAAAACCCGCACCACCACGGCCACGCAAACCGCTTTTTTTCACTTCTTCGGTCACTTCATCAGGCGTCATGCTTTTCAGTGCTTTCTCCACACTACGGTATCCACCTTCGCGGCGGTAAGTATCGTAGTAGCGAATGCCTTCTACATGTGCTTTTTCTAATAATAGTTTCCTTCCCATGCTCTATATTTTTCCCGAATCGTTATTGGTTGTTGGTGGCCCTCTTGTTTTTGTAAGATGTACGCACCTTCGTCTATGTATTCCGCTTAGTTGAGTGCAGCTGCTTGTTGCCTGTACTCCTCTACAATCTGGTCTACTTTTTCTTTGGTCAAATGTTCTTTATAAAATTTTCCTACCTGCATCATGGGCGCATATCCACAGGCACCAAGGCATTCGGCTGTTTTGAGGGTAAACAATCCATCAGCAGTTGTTTCACCTACGCCTATACCTAATTTTTCTTTGATGTATGCAATGATATCATCGCTGCCACGCACCATGCAAGGACCGGTATGGCATACTTCAAAAACATATTTACCTACCGGCTTCAAATTGTACATGGTATAAAACGTAGCCACTTCGTACACTTCAATAGGTTCCAACTGCAGCAAGCCGGCTACGTAATCCATTGTTTCGGCGCTTAGCCATCCCCACTCATCCTGTGCCAAATGTAATACAGGCATCAATGCGCTTTTTTGTTTACCCTGTGGGTAGCGGTTGATGATCTCCTGCACTTTGGCTAATCGTTCTTCAGAAAATTGTACCATCTTATTTATTGCCTTGGTATGATTCAATGTTTTTCTCCTACGCCCTATGCGTCCATTTCTCCTGCAATCAAATTGAGCGAAGACAATGTAACAATGGCATCACTTAACATGCAGCCCTTCACTATTTCGGCATAAGCCTGGTAGTAAATAAAACAAGGCCTGCGGAAATGCAAACGATACGGGGTTCTGCCACCATCGCTGATGAGGTAAAAGCCCAACTCACCGTTGGCTGCTTCCACCGAATGATATACTTCGCCTTTGGGGATATCAATTTCACCCATGATGATTTTGAAATGCCAGATCAATGCTTCCATTTTGGTGTACACATCTTTCTTTTCGGGCAAATAGTATTGCGGCACATCGGCATGGTAAATGTCAGCTTCCGCACCTTTGAATGCCTGCACTTTTCGATAGGCCTGTTCAATTATGCGAAGGCTTTGCCATATTTCGCCGTTGCGCACCATAAAGCGATCGTAGTTATCGCCGGTGGTGCCTACCGGAATTTCAAATTCAAAATCCTGGTAGCTGCTATACGGTTGCGCCACACGCACATCGTAGTCTACACCCGCTGCACGCAGATTGGGGCCCGTCATGCCGTAAGCCAGTGCACGGTCGGCAGCAATGGCACCTGTGTTTTGTGTGCGGTCCATGAAGATCCTGTTGCGGTTGAACAGGTTTTCAAATTCCTGCCACACTTTCGGAAACTCTTTCAAAAACTTTTCGAGCTTTTGAAATGCGATATCGTTGAAGTTGCGTTCAAATCCACCTATACGGCCTATGTTGGTGGTAAGCCTGCTGCCGCACACTTCTTCGTAAATTTCGTAGATCAATTCACGCTGCTGCATCACGTACAAGAAGCCTGTAAATGCGCCGGTATCCACCCCCACAATAGAGTTACAAATAAGGTGGTCGGCTATACGGGCCAGCTCCATGATGATGACCCGCAGGTAATCGACACGCTTGGGCGTTTCAATTTTCAGGAGTTTTTCGCAGGTCATGTGCCAGCCCATATTGTTGATAGGGCTGCTGCAATAATTCAACCGGTCGGTAAGCGGGGTAATCTGGTACAAAGGCCGGCGCTCTGCCAGCTTTTCAAATGCCCTGTGAATGTATCCTACGGTTTGCTCTGCACTTACAATGGTTTCGCCGTTTAGCTCCAGCACATTTTGAAACACACCATGTGTAGCCGGGTGCGTAGGCCCCAGGTTGATGGTGGTGGTTTCCTTATGAATACTACCTTCTGGCAGAGGAATATGTTGTGCTACGGAATTTTGTTCGCTCATATACCCGAAGCCCTGCAATGGGCATTGTTTCGTTTATAAATTGTATCGTTCAGCGCATGGTGCACATGCGCAGGTTTCTAATTAAAAGATCCTCCCCTTCCAAACATCTCATCATCCTTATCGATCCGCGACTGGTCTTCCAGCGGGAACTCTTTGCGAAGTGGGAAGTAATCCATTTCCTCCACATTCATAATGCGCTTCAGGTTGGGATGGCCCACAAAATTTACTCCAAAAAAATCGTACGCTTCACGCTCCAGCCAGTTGGCTGCCGGAAAAATATTGGTTGCCGTAAATACATCGGGCGTTGCAATGGGCGTATTTACTTTGAGGCGCAATCTTACATTGGCACGCAGGTTGTGCACCAGGTAAAACACGGTAAGCTCGGCCCCGGTATTGTCAGGATAATGTATAGCGCTGAGGTCGGTCAAAAACTGGAAACCCAATTCGGCATCGTCGTACAAAAACTGCAGCAGCTTTAAGTTCAGTTCCTTGGGTGCAGTTACGGTAAGTATGTCATAATGCATTTCCCACTGCAGATTTTCTGCACCAAATTTTTCCGTGAGTTTTTCCTGTATTCTTTCGTGCGTCAGCGACATGTATTGAGAATTCTAAGAATGGATAGTTGATTTATTGAATACCATATTCTGCCAGCAAAGCCTTGTACTGCGGGCTGTTTCGGCGGCGAACATCTTCCTGGCCTACCAGGTCCTGCACTTTCATGAAGCCATCCAAAATAGCTTCGGGCCTTGGAGGGCAACCTGGGATGTATACATCCACAGGAATAATTTGGTCGATGCCCTGCAGCACACTGTAGGTGTCGAAAATACCGCCAGAACAAGCACAGGCACCCACTGCAATTACCCAGCGGGGTTCGGCCATTTGCAAATACACCTGGCGCAATACCGGGCCCATTTTTTTTGCTATGGTACCCATTACCATCAGCAGATCGCACTGGCGGGGGCTGAAGCCTACTCTTTCGGCACCAAAGCGGGCAAGGTCGTAATGACTAGCCATGGTAGCCATAAATTCGATACCGCAGCAACTGGTAGCAAATGGCAGCGGCCACAGGGAATTTTTACGCCCCAAGCCCACTACTTCGCTCAGCTTGGTGGCAAAAAAACCCTCTCCTTCCAAACCCGGAGGGGCTTCTACCGTTTTGATGGTATTATTAAATCGAACCGGACGTCCCTGAAATATTAAGTCACTCATAAATTATTCGCTTTTACAAACCTGCTAACCCTTTTCCAATATAATACATAAAGGTAGCAATACATGCAGGCTTCCCTGCTAGATTAGACTCTTAGTCTTCCCAATTCAATGCACCCTTTTTAATAATGTAGGTGAACCCTGCCACAAAGAATGCCACAAACATCAGCACAGCCCAAAAGCCATCCCAACCCAGGGTTTTAAAATTGACAGCATATGGATAGAAAAAGATGACTTCCACATCGAAGAGTACAAACAAAATGGCCACCAAAAAATATTTAACAGCCACGGGCTGGCGGGCATTGCCAATCTGCTCTATACCACTTTCGAAAGTTTCGAGTTTATCGCTGGTATTTCTTTTGGGTCCCAGGAAATGACTGGCCCCTATCATGACGGCCACAAGGCCTATGGCAAATAGGAGTTGAATGCCAATGGGTAAGTACTGCGAAGGACCGGCGGCAATATCAGCGAGTGAATACATGCTGTAATAAGTTAGTGCGGCGCAAAAATAAGTCCTGCGTATGAATTACGCTATTTGATTTGTGGTGTAGAAAAGAAAAATCCCCCGAGGTTCGGGGGATTTTTAACTTATTTATTCACAATGGTTATTACTGGCTTGTTTTCGTTCCTGCACTACCCGATCCTCCACCAGGAACAGCATTGGTTTTACCAGCCGAAGTTGCGGCAGATGGACGTTGTCCTTTTGCCTTCAATTGCTTTTCGGCCACGTCTTTAGCTTGCTGTCCGTAAGCATCGGTAGGGCTCAGCGCCAGGATGGCTTCTGCAGCTTCCAGCGCCTTTTGAAAATCCTGTGCTTTTACGATGTAGTAGTAAATTTTGTAGCCGTGCTGGCTGATGATCCTGTTTTTGTTTTTAGCAGTATCCTTCATCAGGTAACTGATATACTCGTCCACTGCAGGAATGGCGGTACCCTTTGAAGTATCGGGGTCAGCGGCAACGGCGCTGCGGGTTTTGATCACATACCCTTGTGGTTGATCGGGGTAGGCGGCAACATAAGCGGTTGCAATTCTCTGGCAGGCTTCGTAAGCTTTTGCTTTAAAAGCAGCATCTGCCAACAAATAGTATCCCCTGGCTGAGTTATCGGGCTGCAAAGCATTTTTGCGATCGAGCCATTTAAACTGTCCTACCCAATCTCTTTGTGCTTCGTAAGCATTGGCCAATTTATCCATAATAGCCACTCGTACAGAAGTAGTGGTATCCATGGTAATAGCTTTTTCTGCAGCAGTTTCTGCTTTTACCACGTTGCCAGGCACTTTCAAGTAACCGGCAGCCATCATAGCATAATCTTCAGCCGACAAATTCTCCGGAAGTTCTTCGGCCAGGTATTTTTCCATGTTTTGCATGGCTTTTACCGAGTCTTTCAAACGATCGTAGTTGAAAGCATAGAGCTTGTACACTTTCGCATACTTTTCGCCTTTCAAACCAGCTTCGATCTGCTGGCCTTTTGCCAAAGATTCCTGGTATTTACCTGCACGGAACAGGTAGTCAGCATAGAAATAATCGGTTTCCCTGTCTTTATCGGCGTTGGCAATAAAGAAGTCGAGGTATTCTTTTGCTTTGTTTACGTCGCGGTTTTTGTAGTACTCATACAAGCTGAGGTATGCAGGCGCAAACTTAGGGTTGGCGCTGATGGCTTTCTCGTAGAAGCCGAGGTACATTTCGGGGTTACCCTGGCTTTCGAATATGCGGCCCACTCTCCAATAGGCAGGAGCATAATTCTCATCTATCGCCAATGCTTTTTCGAAAGCACGCTTTGCCTGGCCACCAAATTCAGATCCTTTCTTCAGGTAAATAACACCTAAGCTGGTAAACAAATCGGGTGTAGCCCCAAGCAATTCTTCGCTTTGTGTTGCTTTTTGAATGGCATAATCCGAATCACCGATCTTACTATCGCCGCTTGAGTTGGCACGCACAATGGCGTTCAACACAGCGGGTTCGCCGTACTTCTTGTTTTTCTTAGTGGCAGATGCTTCAATAGCAGCATTGAAATGTGCTTTTGCTTCTGCTGTTTTGCCTTCCAACAATTCCACATGGCCCATACCAACTACGATCAATGGGTTTTGACTGGTAGCAGTCATTGCTTTTGCGTACAACGCTTTGGCCTTGTCCACAAACGCTGTATTGTGGTGAAATTGAAACTGGGCCAGGTAGATCTGTCCTAACCAATAATTCACTTCGACGTTTGATGGGTCTTTCGCTACCAACGCCTCAAATTCTTCTTGACTCTTAACCAGGCGACCGTCCAGCAAGTCCTTAAATGCTTCCTGCTGTGTTTGTGCAAAAACACCCATTGCAGTTACCATAGCCACCATAGCAATAAAAAAACGCTTCATCATAAGTGGGTAATTAAATTGTTCGATAGATTGATTTAGTTGTGTTGTAGTTGTTAGTGTGGGCGTCAAAATATAATTCTAAGACGAAAACATAACGCCCTTGGCACAAAACAAAGGATTTCTTAGAAAAGTATTAACAGAAATCATTGCTTTATACTCATGTTTCTAACTTCGAATTGCATTCTTCCGGGTAATAGATAGGCTCTTTTGAAAATCAGCTGTCCACGTTCATATATCAAAAAGTTGACAAATCCCTTCCCCAGGCCCTGGTAATTTTCCTTCAAAATATAATTCAGACTGCGAATAAGCGGATACCTGCCCAGGGCAATATTCGCCTGGTAGGGCCTCGTATAGGCAGCAGAATCGCAGGTTTCGCAGGCAAGTGCAGCCACCCGCACTTTTCCTAAAAAGCTCAACTGCTCTGCATCGTCGGAGTTGCCGATCCAGCTTACGCCAATCATACCAATGGCTTCTGGGTCCGACTCCACATAGCTGATCACCTCGGGACTCGTTTTTTTGGCCACCACATTAGCACCCAACTTTTTGCCCCTCAAAAGGGAATCGAGGGCAAAACGAACAGTACTGGTCGCACTTACACCATCCATCACCACTTTGTACTTGTAGTTGCTGGTACCAGCCAGCATATCCTTTATATCCGACATCCGGAAGGTGGAGTCCTTCGATTTTTTATTGGCGATGACAGCTACCGCATCGTAGGCCAGCACGCCCCAGGCGGGCCTGAATCCCAGTTTTGCTTCAAACTGCTTCGTTTCATCTTCGCTCAAACCACGGGTCACTATCACCATGCGGGTGCTATCGCTTTCGAGGTCTTTCAGGCATTCAGCTTCCGGCTTGTATTCGGCAATGATATGCGCATCCGGAAATGAAGCCTGGAACACTTTTATCTGCGAATCGATCACCGGCTTAAACGATTCGTCCACACTGATCCTAATGGTTCCGCTGGTAGTAGTATCGTCTACTTTAACAGCCGAACTGCTACTGCCACCGTTATTACAACCCACCAGCATTAGCACGGTGCCAAGGGTTAGAATATGCAAATACCTGGTATAATTTCTCATGTTGTTCAACGCTACTTTAAAGCCTTATTCATTATCGCTTAGCTTTTCGTTTTGGGCCGAAAGCCAGCCGCGGTAAGCCCTGAACACACCATAAAGCATAAACAGGATTCCCACCACCCACTTCATGGTGCCACTTACAAACTTGCTATCGGCAAAATAGTCGTACCCAATTATTTTTTCGGAGAAAATGACAAATACACCGAAAAAGAGCATGAGCAAAGCCATAAAATAATCGAGCAATACCCTAAAATTGGGTGTTTGACGACGACGTGTTTTTCTTTGAGGTTCCATAGTTGAATTAGGGGCGGCAATATAGCTATTTCATTTTTTTAAGTTGCTGTTCCCGGTTAGCATTTGGCTTTTACAGGCATATGATGCCATTTCCGACCAAAGCCTTCAGCTAACCATACCATTGGATGCAATGCTAACCAGATTCCATACTTGAGAGGCTACGATTTAACAGGCACAGTGCCGGCCCCGCTTCAGCCAACCCATAAGTTTTAAGCAAACTGCTACTTTTGCTGCGCTAAAAACTATGCAACGCATGAAAATACTGATGGTTTGTTTGGGCAATATTTGCCGCAGCCCGCTGGCCGAAGGCATTATGCAGCACAAAGCCAACCAGGCCGGTTTAAGCTGGCAGGTAGATAGTGCGGGCACCGGCGGTTGGCATGTGGGCCATCCACCGCATCCGCTTTCGCAAAAAACGGCGCTGCATTATGGCATCGATATCAGCCACCAGCAATGCCGCCAATTTTGTGCCTCCGACATGCAGCAGTTCGACATCGTATTCTTTATGGAAAATTCCAATTTGGAAGATGCCCGACGCATGGCCGGCAAACAATGGGATGCAGCAAAAGCCCAATTGCTGCTCAACGAACTTGAACCCGGCAGCAACCAGGCTGTTCCCGATCCGTATCATGGCATCGAAGCCGATTACCACACCGTTTTCGACATGATCAGCCGGGCATGCGATGCCTTTATTGCAAAACACATTTCATACAACTAGTTTTTCTACTTCATAATATGTCTAAACCATCTTTGCCGCAAGGCACCCGCGATTTTGGCGCCGAAACGGTTCGAAAAAGAAATTTCATTTTTCAAACCATCAAAAATGTGTTTGAGCTCTATGGCTTCCAGCCTTTGGAAACGCCTGCTATGGAAAACCTCGACACGCTGATGGGTAAGTATGGCGAAGAAGGTGATAAACTCATTTTCAAAATTTTGAACAACGGCCTCGACAATGCAGCCAAGCACGAAAAAGCCCGCACCGATTTTGAAAAAATACTGGATGGCAAAAATGTAAAAGACCTTACGGAAAGAGCGTTGCGCTACGACCTTACTATTCCCTTTGCCCGCTATGTCGCCATGAACCATGGACAACTTACATTCCCTTTTAAACGCTACCAGATGCAACCTGTGTGGCGTGCCGATCGCCCGCAGAAAGGACGCTACCGCGAGTTTTACCAATGCGACGCCGATGTAGTGGGCAGCAAGAGTTTGCTGAACGAAGTGGAGTTGGCCAATATCTACGCCACAGTATTTTCTTCACTCGGAATTGCTGTCAATATCCTCATCAACAACCGCAAAATTTTAGCTGCATTGGCCGAAGTATGTGGTGGCTCTGAAAAGCTGACCGACATTACCATTGCCATAGACAAGCTCGATAAAATTGGCATCGAAAAAGTAAAAGAAGAATTAGCACAACGAGGATTGGATGCTACTCAAATTTCATTGATAGAAAAATACCTTGCCATTGAAGGAACTGCAGCAGAAAAAATTGCAGCACTCAAAAACATTATCGGCGAAAGCGAAACCGGCAAGCAAGGCATTGAAGAATTGGAATACGTATTATCGTTTGCCAATTTGCAACATGCCAATTGCACGCTCACTCCCGACTTCACATTGGCTCGTGGCCTCAACTATTATACCGGAACCATATTTGAAGTAAAAGCGCTGAACGTACAAATGGGCAGCATTGGCGGCGGTGGACGTTACGACGATCTTACCGGCTTATTTGATGTACCCAATATTCCCGGCGTTGGCATCAGCTTTGGTGTAGACAGGATCTACGATGTAATGGAAGAGTTGAAATTATTTCCTGATACTGTTCAAGCAGGCACACGCATTTTATTCTTCAACCTCGGTGCAGAAGAAAGCAAAGCAGCTTTTAGCATCATGCAACAATTGCGCAATCGTGGTATTGCAGCCGAAATGTACCATGAGCAAGCCAAATTCGACAAGCAATTTAAATACGCAGAGAAAAAGCAAATTCCTTTTGTAGCCATCATTGGCACCAACGAATTGGCCGAAGAAAAATGCGTGGTAAAAAACCTTGCAAAAGGCGAGCAAACCACTTTTGCGTTTGCCGATTTTGCTGCGCAATGGCAACCTGCGTAAACAGGTAAATTTCAACTATTGCTGTAACAGCGCATTGGCCAACCATATCATGGGAGCCTGTCCATGAAAGTCGCCGGTGCTCACGGGTCGGCTGAGATAATATTGTACATCGCGGCTTTGGCCGGTGCCTACACATACATTACGCATACGGCCTGTGCTGTCGATATAGCCATGCAAAGCCTTCCACGATTTATTGACGGCTTTTCGGTACGCGGATCTTTTCAGCAATTTCATCTGAATGCCCTTTTGCATGGCAAATGCAAACATGGCCGTACACGATGTTTCCTTGAATGATTCGGGATGATCAATGAGCTGATGCCACATGCCGTCAGCACCTTGTGTAGCAAGCAGTGTCTGCATCATTTTCAGATACCCTTGTTGTATGATAGCATATTGTGGATGAGTTGCAGGCAATTCGGATAATAGCTCTGCAAAACCCGCTGCCACCCAGCCATTTCCCCTGCCCCAAAAAAATGGTGCTTCAGGTCCATGAAAAAACAAGCCATTGGGTTGTTGCAGTTTTTTGATATAGCTCGCAATTTCAATTGCCGCCCTGTCGAGGTACACAGCATTGCCTGTAGCTCTAAATGCCTGCACCTGCAGGCATCCGATCATGTAAATATCATCTATCCAATACCGGGTTTGGCTGCTCAGGTTTCCCGGTAATGTATCCTTCCATTGGCCATCGGCCAACGCCAAACCATCTTTTAAATATTGCTCCTTATGCGTACGCAAATAAAGTTCGAGCGGCCAAATGCCCACCACATTGGCATCAACATGATTGGCTGTGTTTACAATTTTCTCATCTATCACCCGCTGATAACGTTTTGCCAATTGTTTCAGCAAACTCGTGTCACGAATTTTGCCGGCCAATTGCAATGCTCCATAAGCTGCTGCCACTTCCGCATAATGCACAGCAACTACATTATTGCTGTTGTACATCATGAACTCTTTCCGCGAAAGCATTTCATTGATCAGCAATTTGCCGGTAGCAGCAGGATCGGGCATTTTGCTTTTGCCCTGCGCCATTGAATGCATACTTCCTGCCAACAGCAAAATTTGCAATAGCCAAACCAGTTTACGCATACAGCTCATCTTTCAATTATTGATTAAATGTACTGACTTCATAACCGGAAGCACCTGGAGAGTTCGTCAAAAAAACTGGTCTTCCATTCCTAAACAAAACTGCCCTGCATTTTAAGTGAATGAAATGCAGGGCAGAATACAGGTAGTTAATGACTGTACAGTACTACAATAATCTTAGCTTAAATCCACCATTGATCACAAAGCCATCAACAGGTGCGTATATGTCGCGAAACACGGGTTGAGTAATGGAGCCGGTATAAATAGTATCAAACTTTGTTTGCCGTGCATCCAGCAGGTTTTCGAAATTGATGAACACCGAAAACTTTTCCCAGATCTTTTCGCCCATCAAACCACATAACCAATAGGATTTTCCGGTAGTGCCATCGTTCAACAATTGAGGTGAATAATAATACGCTTCCAACCCAATTTTGATATTGTCTTCTACTTCATACATCAGCACATTGTTCAATCGATGCTTTGCTACCAGCGGGTAATCTTTAGTGGTTGCATAGTGCTGATGCACATCCGACAGGGTATAGCCTACAAACAATTTAAAATCATGGTACGTCAATTTCAGGTTGGTCTCCATGCCTCTTGTATCTAAATATCCTGAAGGTTGTTCGTACTGGTAATCGCCATTCGGCAACGGTGTTAGCAACAAGGGGTCTTGAATGCGGGTATAGAAAAATAGCTGGTTGATGTTGAGTGAAACTTCTCCAAACAATTTGGTCCTGTAATTCAAATCGAAATTGACACCATACGACCTTTCTGCTTCTGTATTGTTCACATCTATGGGCAATACATTTTTAAACTGGACACGTTCGGCATCTTCGGTAAATACATTGGGCAATTTGTACCCCAGGCCTCCTCCCAGTCGCGATGTAAGCTGTTCGTTGAGTTTGAACAAGGCCGACAAACGAGGCAATGCAAAAAAACCATAGTCCTTTTGATAATCGCCACGCAGCCCGGATTCGAGTGTTATTTTTTTCGATATATCCCAGGTGTTTTGCACAAAACCACCGAGGGTATTTTGCGTATAATCCAATGGAATATTGTTGGCTTGTTTATCCTGTGTAAACTGGTCAGTGATAAAATTTACACCGCCAATCCATTCCGATCTTTCGCGGCTATAGTTCAGATTCAACTCGGTATACGATGAAAGCTGTTTACCCGAAAACAGGTAACCGGGCATTTGTAAAGAACGGTCGTAAAAACTCACACTGTTCTTAAAATGCAAGCGTGCATTTTCACTCAGCATATGATCTACCGACAACTGCGTACTATACCTGTTGGTGATATTTTTTTCGTAGTACGCATGCACATCATCGCCTTCACCTGCCAGGTATTTCATATCGCCACCTACCCTGTTTTCAAAAGTTGCATTCAGGCCCAAGCTGGCAGTGGTGTGTTCGCTAAAGTTCACAAACAGCTTCGGGTTAAATGTGTACCTGTCAAATCGTGGAATAGCCGTGAGGCCAATATCAGCGGGATCGTAGGGCTCACCATGATTATAAGATGCGAACAAAGTAGTGCCTACCTTTTTCATACTACTGGCGTAAAACCCACTTAGATCAAGTCCTTTGGCCGAAGTACCATTTACCATAAAATTCAGCTCCGGTTCTTCCTTAGGCATTTTGGAAATAAGGTTCACTAAACCTGCAATGGCACCGCCGCCATACAAAGTAGAAGCACTTCCTTTGATCACTTCTACCTGTTGCAAATCGAGTGGTGCTATTTGCAATAATCCCAGGCCATTTGAAAAGCCGGAATACACGGGCAATCCATCGCGAAGCATTTGTGTGTACTTACCATCGAGGCCCTGTATGCGAATACTGGAATTGTAACTGGTAGCCGATGTTTGCTGCGTTTGAATGCCGGTACTTTCGGTAAGTACCATCCTGATTTCACCGGGTTTCATATTGCCTTTTTCTTCCAGTTCTTCACCCGAAATAGTTTCAACCCGGGTAGGAATATTTGCAATAGAACGACTGGTCCTGGTGGAACGCACCACCACTTCTTCTTCCTCTTCCTGTTCCGCATCTTCCAATATAACAATGGCGATGCTGTCGGCTACTGCCGGAAATGTAAACGCTACATTTTTGGGCTGGTACCCAACATGCGAAAAATGAATTTCCCATTTACCCGCAGGCAATGAGTTGATCACGATCAAGCCATTGCTATCGGCCATTGCAGATATAGCCAGTGGCTTAATGCTTACCGTAGTGCCAGGTAAGGGATCGTTTGCGTTATTTTTTATTATGGCTTTAAAACTATGCTGCGCATATACACTGAGTGTGCATAGTATAGCTATGCAACACATGAATACAAATTTCATGATGATAAATTAGAGGGATACAAACGATGTAGATAAAAATGCGAAAGGCATCAACCTATCCGTGGGGGTTGCCAAAAACTGGCCGTATACTGCGGAAAGTATAACTGGATATAACCGGTAAATTTTTGCTGCACAAGAGCTGGTGTTGCACTCAGCAAAACATTGCCTGTTTGAAACGTAAACCCTGCACAATTGCCGCATTGGCTAAAAGGCGAACAGTTGTCCCAAGCGTTATCATCCTGGCCACCTGCATCTGCAGCATGCGATTGCTGCTGAATCTCTCCCTTACATTCATCCACAGCACAACAGGGCACTGCTGCAAGCACCAGGATGTACACACAAAATATGAAGGCGAATATTTTCAACGCGGCAAATATAGGTAATGGCCATAGCTTTCCATTCGATGCCGATATGCACACTACAAATACTTTTGCGAGAAGACAAAACTCTTAGTGTAAAACCGTTTACACTAAGAGTTTTATGACTATACCCAACAACGCTGCCACTGCAATGATATAAGGCTCCTGGATCTTCTTAATATACAGCAAGGCCAAAATGGTGGCTATCGCAATCAATGCGGTTGGTATATCTACAATACTCCTGGTGGCTATCACGATCACGGCACCCACCAATGCGCCAACAACTGCGGCGGTAATGCCATCCACAAATGCTTTGATAGATCGGTTAGCCGCTATCTTTTTAAAGTAGGGCGCAGGAATAACCGTCAATATATAACAAGGAAAAAAAGTGGCTAATGCTGCAACGCTTGCGCCCGGAAAACCCGCCACCAAATACCCAATAAAACCAACCGTAATTACAACAGGACCGGGCGTTATCATGGCCACTGCCACAGCATCTACAAATTGCTGTTCGGTAAGCCAATGATTTTCGGCCACTACTCCTGCATGTAAAAAAGGAACAATTGCCAAACCACTTCCAAAAACAAATGCACCTGCTTTGGCAAAGAAGATGGCAATTTTTACAAGCGTTGAGCTTTCATATTCCCAAAAGCCAATTTGCAAAAGCACAAAACTATTGGCAGTGGAGTTGTTGAACCATTTGGGTGGTGCTTTTACGAACATATACAAAAGCCCTGCTGCAACGAACAACAACACATCCTCCTGCTCTGTAAAAAAAGTAATGGCTGCTGCTACCACAAAAAATATCCAAAGCAATCCATGCTGTTTGAAAGATGTTAGGTTGAATTTTCCAATGGACTTCGTTGTGAGCTTGTAGGAACTGTTGGCAATAATGCCAATAACTGCAGCACCCACTCCATAAAAAACAGCCTGCATCCATGGAAGCCCACCATACAGTTTGTAAGCCATGCCAAGCAGCACTACCATAATAAAAGAAGGCATTACAAATGCAAGCCCAGCCAAAGTAGCACCCACAATGCGGTAATGCACAAAGCCCAGATAAATGCCCAATTGTGCTGCCAAAGGCCCTGGGGCTAACTGCGCTAATGCCAAGCCTTGTTTATACTCTTCTTCCGAGATCCACTGCCTATCTTCCACTAAATCTTTGTGCATGTAACCCACCAGTGCAACGGGTCCACCAAAGCCTATGGAACCCAGTTTTAGAAAATACAAAATGAGTTGTCGTAAAGTGTATGTAGGTTGATTGTCCATCCTGGTATTACATTAGAAAGCTACCCCAAATTGAAAACCAATGGTAAACGATGTGGGCAGGTTATTACCAAACCTAACCGGCAAAGGAAGGGCAACGAAATAGCTGGTGTTTTTACTTTTGATAACGGTTTTGTTCAACACAGGCGTAAAGCCATACCTGCCCGATGTTTCAAATGCGGCCCTGCCTGCAAACACAAAGCCTTTTCCTAATGCCACCAACACACCGGGATGCACCAGCAGGTTACTCATTTTACTGGTATTATTTTCTGCCCGTATATTGGGAACAAATTCCATAGAGAAACCAATTTTCGGGTTTTTCCAAAGATTGAGACCGATGGGCATTCCTACAATATAATTGTCGGTAAAGTTGGTATGGGTTTCACCATCACTGAACGTAACAATGGGATGCACAATGCCTACATATCCTGTAATTTTCGGGTAAGTGGTTTGCGCAGAAACCGCGTAAACTGATAGCATAAAAACAAGAAGAACACAAAAACGAATTTTCAGCATAGCCTTTTAGCTTTGGTAGAAAGCAAAACTATCGTTGGCAATACAGATGAAATTGGAGTCTATTTACCTTTTGTATCTGGTTTACTTTTTTGGATCTTTTTGCGGTAAGCAGATGGGTTTTTCCCGGTATGCTGTTTGAATATCCGGGTAAAATGGCTTTGGTCGGAAAAACCTGTGAGATACGCAATTTCGGTAAGCGAGTAGGCAGAAGTTTGAATGAGTTGGATGGCTTTGTCGATGCGAATTTTCCGGATATAATCACCAAAATTCAGGTCTTCAAAATATTTCGAAAACTCCCTCGATACATAGGAAGGATTCAGTTCCAGGTCGCTGGATATTTTTTTAAGGTTGAATGTAAACTGCGTATCGATCTGGTCCTGGATCATGCCTTTCAGGTCTTTTACCCAGGCAGGGATCTTCTGTTGATTCGTTTTCTTTTCCTTCAAAAATTTGGTATACACTTCGTGCAGCAAATTTTCGAAAGGGCTGTTTTGTAAATGCTTTTGTTTGTGCAAATGCGTAGCCCAACTGTACAAGGCATCATAGATCAGGAAACCTTTTTCCAGCAATTGATGATCGTCTGTAATATTATACGCCAGCCCTGATGAAATGGCCAACAGCCCTGCGGCTTCTTTGGCAATTTCGTGCCGGTCGGTATCTGCACCACGTACAATACCTGCCATCAGCAAAACTGCTGGATCTTTTATTGCATGCTTATTAATGATATAATCGAAAGTGCACTGGTCGTTGTAGTGGGTATATTCCACCCCGGGAATATCAAACGGAATGGCTTTTAATTTTTTGGCCTGGGCAAGCACCTGGTGAAAGGGAACGTACATGAACTCCGCGTCTTTGTCCACGTAATTTTTTATTAGCCATGGGCAGGCTAACCGATCAATTTTAGGCCGTTCTCTTGTAATCCATTTCATAGTTTGCTTGGCAGTTTCTTAGCATGCCGAAGATAGCAACGTGGTTAGTCAACCCAATCTATTCCCTCTTTTCAGAACCAGAGATTTTCTTAACCAATAGCCTAAGCCTCCCCAACAAACAGTTAATGCATGGCACAATCGCAAAAGCAATTTCCCCATTGCAACCCCAAGAGCCGATATTTGGTGCAGCAACGGTTATTTTAGCCAACTGATATATTTGGCATCATTTTTAATACAGTCCGGCCATGTCCAGAATACTCATTATTGACGACGAAAGAGCCATCCGCAATACGCTGGGAGAAATTTTGCAGCACGAAGGCTACAAAATTGAAACCGCAGAAAATGGCGAAGAAGGGTTTGAAAAATTTAAGAAGAATGCCTACGATGTGGTCTTGTGCGATATCAAAATGCCCAAGATGGACGGCATGGAATTTTTAGACAAAAGCCGGGAGGTGAATCCGGATGTGCCGCTCATTATGATCAGCGGGCATGGCAATATTGAAACGGCTGTGGAAGCAGTAAAAAAAGGTGCCTATGATTATATATCGAAGCCACCCGATTTGAACCGCCTGCTCATCACCATCCGGAATGCTACGGATAAAACCACGCTGGTTACAGAAACCAAAGTGCTGAAACGTAAGATCAGCAAGGTGCAGGATATTATTGGCGAAAGCGATCCCATCAAAAAAATTAAAGACACCATTGCAAGGGTTGCTCCTACCGAAGCCCGGGTACTGGTAACAGGCGAAAACGGCGTAGGCAAAGAGCTGGTAGCAAAATGGCTGCACGAACAAAGCCAACGCAATAAAGGTCCGCTCGTAGAAGTGAACTGCGCTGCCATACCGAGTGAACTCATCGAAAGCGAATTATTCGGCCACGAAAAAGGCTCGTTCACTTCGGCCGTTAAACAACGCATCGGCAAATTTGAACTGGCCAACGAAGGCACATTGTTCCTCGATGAAATTGGCGACATGAGCCTGGATGCACAAGCCAAAGTACTGAGGGCTTTGCAGGAAGGCACCATTACCCGTGTAGGTGGCGACAAGGAAATAAAAGTGAATGTGCGGGTAGTAGCCGCTACCAACAAAGACCTGATGAAAGAAGTGGAAGAAAAAAAATTCCGCATCGACTTGTACCATCGCCTGGGTGTTATTCTCATTCATGTGCCTTCGCTCAATAATCGCCGCGACGATATCCCGTTGCTGGTTGAGCATTTCCTGGCGAACATTTGCGAAGAGTATGGCATTGCAAAAAAGAACATCGACCCGGCAGCCGTGGCTTTGCTGCAGCAGCACAACTGGACGGGCAATATCCGCGAACTGCGCAATATTGTGGAGCGACTGGTTATCCTGAGCGACCGGCAAATTACCCAGGCCGATGTGGAAGAAAATGTGCGCCGATAATTTCGCCATCCATACTGCATCCATCCCTCCGTACCTGCCATGGTTCAGAGGGCTTTTTTTATACCACTCAACCCATCCCCCACACCACAACTGCGGAAATGCCCATAAATTGGGCGTTCAAACTGTTCGAAGCTGTTCCTGGTGATGGGGCTTGTACGTTGCAAAGCCGTTGAAAACAGGGGCATTTCAGAATGAAAACTTAAACTATATAAGCAGGTTGGTACATAATGCCGAAAAGGTATTTTTGTGCGCATCGTATGGCACCTGGTATGCCTGCATAAATTAAGACTCATGGGCTGGATCATTTTTATTATTGCAATTATTGGATGGCATGTTGGTATGTACGGCATGTTTAAGAAAGCCGGCATTGCTCCCTGGAAAGCATTGATTCCTGTGTACAACACCTGGTGCATTATCGAAAAAATACAGATCCGCAGGCTTTGGTTCTGGCTGCAGTTCATTCCCATTGCTGGGCAGTTTATCACCATTTGGATCACCATCATTTTTGTGATGCACTTTGGCCGCTTCAATGTATTGCACCATGCAGCCACGGTGCTTGTGCCCTTCATTTATTTCCCCTATCTCGGGTTTTCGAAAAACGAACGCTATGCGGGAAAAGATGTATTTCGCAATTATAAAAAACCCGGCAGCCGCGAGTGGATTGACGCTGCAGTATTTGCAGTAGTAGCTGCTACCCTTATCCGCACTTTTATTTTTGAAGCCTATACCATTCCCACTCCATCCATGGAGAAAACTTTGCTGGTAAATGATTTCCTGTTTGTAAACAAAGTATCGTACGGGCCACGCATACCGCAAACACCACTGAGTTTTCCATTTGTACACAACCTGATGCCGTATTCGCAAACGCCTTCTTATCTCAAGTGGATCCAACTGCCATACAAGCGTGTTGGTGGCTACGAAAAAGTAGAACGCAACGATGTGGTGGTGTTCAATTTCCCGTTGGGCGATACCGTGATCAACCATCCCGACTATGGTTCAAAATATCCTTACTACGATGTATTGCGCAAAGACTACAAAGGCAACCGCGATGCATTGTGGGCCGACTGGGGCGACCAGATCATTGTACACCCCATGGATAAAACCGACAACTACATTAAACGTTGTGTAGGCGTTGCAGGCGATAAACTGGAAGTAAAAAAAGGCATCCTGTATGTAAATGATACGCTTGCTTTTCAACCGGAAGGCAGCCAATCTACTTATGTAATTAAAACCAACGGAACACCCATTGACCTTGCCAGCCTCGATGAAAATTCGGATATCCGCATTCGTTGGGATATAAATGAAGAATCGGATGTAGCACAGCAGAATGCGCAGTTTGCCAACGATAGTTCGTATATCCTGAACATTACAGCTACCGATGCTGCAGCGTTTGCGAAAATGAATAATGTAAAAGAAGTGAAGCTGTTGGAAATTGACTTTACCGACCTGTTTCCCTATTACGACAAGGGCACCTGGAGCATTGATAATTATGGTCCCATCACTGTACCACAAGCCGGAACAACAGTAGCCATCACGCCCCAAAATTTGCCGATGTACGAACGCATCATCAGCGTGTACGAACATCACAAATTGGAAGCCAATGGCAACACTATTCTCATAGATGGCAAAGCCGCTACCAGCTATAAGTTTCAATACAATTACTACTGGATGATGGGCGACAACAGGCATAACAGCCAGGACAGCCGCTTCTGGGGTTTTGTACCCGAAACGCATGTAGTGGGCAAAGCAAGTTTTATTTGGTTTAGCTGGGAAAACGGTCCTCGCTGGAAGCGCCTGTTCAGCATCATTAAATAATTGCATACTTTTAGTTGCCGGAAACAAGAATCCTTCTCCTTTGGGGAAGGATTTTTTATCGAATAAAATTTGATCAACATGGCACAACACGAACACAAATTTGATTACAGTCTTTTCGACAGCATCGACGATTTGAATGCCAACGACAAAGCCTTACTCGAACATGCACGCACCCACGCCGATAAAGCCTATGCACCGTACAGCCATTTTAATGTAGCGGCAGTAGCCAAAACCGTGGATGGGCATATATTACACGGCACCAACCAGGAAAACGCCAGCTACCCCGTAGGCATTTGCGCCGAAAGAGTTTTGCTCTCTGCTTTATCTTCCATACACCCCGATTCGGCTATTGAAACCATGGCCATATCGTATCACAACCTCGATGGCAATAGCGGGCAACCTGCATCGCCCTGTGGTATGTGCAGGCAGGCTTTGGTGGAGTATGAGCAACGAATGAAACATCCCATTCGCTTGTTGCTTTCGGGTCAGCAAGGAAAAGTGATCGTGCTGAATACGGCAAAAAATTTATTGCCATTTACATTTACGGCAGATGATCTGAAATAATGATTGATGATTTTGGATTGATGATTGTAGAATTGGGTTAATTGAGTTGAATAAGGAAAGCAGTTCTTTCACATTTGACCTTTCACTTAACCTTGACCTGCACCCTCAAAACCGCATCTCCCCCTGCACTGCATGGCCGCTCATTTTTGCTTCATGCTCCAGCAACCATTTCTTGCGATGCATGCCACCTGCATATCCTACCAGCTCACCATTGCTGCCTATTACCCGATGACAGGGCACCACAATTGCCAATTGATTTTTTCCATTGGCAGTGCCTGCAGCACGAATACATTTTTCATCGCCCAATTGTATGGCCAGTGTTTTGTACGAAATAGTAGTGCCCAATGGAATAGTGCCGAGCATGTTCCATACCCGCTGCTGAAATTCAGTTCCCTGCTGTGCCATGGGAAAACTGAATGTCTTTAAACTGCCTGCAAAATACGCTTCGAGTTCGGTAACAGCCTGCTGCAGCAAAGGGTGATCCGTTGGTGTAACGGTTTCATCATCCTCCAAAAAATGAATGCAGGTAATAGCTGCTCCATCGGTTTCAACCAACAGATTGCCCACAGGGGTTTGCATATATGTTTGCCAAGTATTGCTCATCCTATTTTTCCTCCATTTTGCACTTGCCTATCGGGTTGCAACAGCACTACATCGTTCTGCTCATTGTACACACCCAGCACCAAACATTCGCTGATAAAATTGGCAATTTGCTTTGGCGGAAAATTAACCACGGCTATCACTTGCCGCCCTACCAGTTCTTCCGGTTTGTACAATGCAGTGATTTGCGCAGAAGATTTTTTGATGCCCAGTTCACCAAAATCGATCCACAATTTATAAGAAGGATTTCTTGCCTTCTCAAAAGGCTGCGCATCCACTATGGTGCCGGCACGCATGTCTATTTGCTCAAAATCGGATTGGGTAATATGCATGAGCATGAAGCTACAGCTTGCAGCGATAATCTGCACAGGCCTGGAAACAAAAAGAGAAAAACCGTTACGGGTTTTTCTCTTCGTTCTATAACAAGGAAACAAACAATTAATTCAATGAAGGCTGCACTGTTGCAGTTTTTTCGAACACCTGTACTTCGTTGTACAGTGTATCTCTTTCCACAGCTACACGGCCTGCCTGGTGAATGAGTGCTACCAGCTCTTCCGTAGTCATGCTGGGGCTTTGCTCTTCGCTGCCGGCCATGCTGTAGATTTTGGTGCTATCGTCGATAGTGCCATCAATATCATTTACACCAAATGACAAACTCAGTTGTGCATTGTGGCGGCCGAGCATTGGCCAGTATGCTTTTACATGCGGGAAATTGTCCATGTACAAACGAGCCACTGCATACAGTTTCATGTCTTCGATCAAAGTGGTTTCGGGCACATGGCTCATTTCGTTATCGTGATTTCTAAACTTCAACGGGATGAACGTATTGAAGCCTCCGGTTTCGTCCTGCAGGCTACGCAATTTTTCCATATGATCTATGCGGTGTGCATAGGTTTCCACATGACCATACAGCATGGTAGCATTGCTGTGCATGCCTTGCAAGTGTGCGGTTTTATGAATTTCCAACCAGCCTTCGCCATCTACTTTGTCGGCGCAAATTTGTTCGCGTACCGAAGCATCAAATATTTCGGCACCACCACCGGGCAGCGATTGCAGACCTGCTTCATTCAACAGTTTCATGCCTTCTGCATTGCTCAGTTTTGCCTTGCGGAACATATAGTCCAACTCAACAGCGGTAAAGCCTTTGATGTGGAGATCGGGCCTATGCGCTTTGATCTGGCGCACCAGGTCGGCGAAGTAGTAGAGGTCCATTTTGGGATGCACACCACCCACAATATGCACTTCTGTTACAGGTTGGCCGTCGTATTTTTTTACAATGTCGAGCATTTGATCTACGCTCAGTTCCCAGCCTTCTTCGCGTTTGCTATACAGTTTGCTATATGAACAAAACTTGCAACTGAACACACAAACATTGGTAGGTTCAATATGAAAATTGCGATTGAAATAAGTACGATGCCCATGCTTGCATTCCCGCACATGATTGGCCAGTGCACCTACCCAACCCAGGGGGGCATGTTCGAAAAGATACAGTCCATCGGCAGGACTCAACCTTTGCTCGTTGTACACTTTTTCGGCTATTTGCTGCAGATGCGTATCGGTGGTTTGGCTGTAGATGGGCAGAATAGTTGGACTCATGAGGAGGATTAAAATAATTCGGGCAAAAATAAATGATTCGCTACGCTGTGGTACATGATATAGGTAAGGAAATTAATTATAACATTTCCCCTAATGGCTGCTAAAACTTCACCAGTTTTTGCCTGCGCACAAAGCCCTGGTACTGCAGTTCCAGCGTGTACAACCCCTTGATGAGTCCCGCTGTGTTTACCTGTAAGGTTTGCGGAACATTGCGATTCCAGCTCCATTTGCGCAGCACCTGGCCACTGGCATTAATGAGCCTGGCCGCTACTAAGTCTTGCGGTTCGCGTAAATGCCAAATGGTAAACTGCTGATCGAAAGGATTGGGATACACGCCAAACTCCGCCTGCTTCAGTGCCGGGGGAATGGTTTTGGCATACACTTGTACATCATCGATGTAGATATTATTGCCCTTCCCTTTTTTAATGCGGAAAACACATTGAAAATCCCTGGTATAAAACTCGGACAAGTAGCTAATATCTATTTTTCTTCTTTTCCATTCGGCTTTGCCGGAAGGCACAAATTCGGATGCCAAAGCATTGGTCACCGTAGCCAGCGGAATACCGGTTTGGCTATACACCGCTTGCATGGTCTGGTCACAGTTATGGCTCAACCAAATTTCCAATGTATCGGATGTGGTGACACCGCCTGTATTGCGCAATGCCGCCGCTACCGAAAATTCGATGAACACAGAATCTGCCAGCGGAACAGCCAACAATACCGGCGAGATCAAATCAATTCTTCCAAACTGGCTTTGATCGGTATACCGATGCGCCATCATGGACTGGGTTCCCGTGTAGGCTGCGGTATTCGTGGCTTTCCAATTGTCGAAATAATATCGGTTCATCCAGCCTGTGGGCAATGCATTCGCAGTTTCAAAACTTTCTGTAAGTGGTAATACCGCAGTACCCGGCAGGGAAATATTCAATCGGAGAGTATCATTATTGGGCTGTACATCGGGCCGGTTATTCGGCTTTCTTGCATAGAATGTATAGCCTGAAGATCCAATGGGAAGAGTAAGATTTTTTATAGCCAATACCGTGTCTTTGTTGGGTGCCACACGCAGGTTACTATAGTCAACAGAATCGGATAGCACACCATTGCGTAGCCATTGCAGTTGCAAGGTTTTCAGGGTATCGCCACCTCGGTTCACTATTTTGAACGAAGGGGTAAGCGGCGCTTTACAAACCATAGTATCGGTCATGGGCAAGGCATTCAGCAAAGCAACATCCGCATCTTTTGATTTAAATGCGTTCACCTGCACATTATCTACCCAAAGGTTTTGCCCGTATTTATTGGTGCCAATAAGTGCCAGCGCTACTGTTTGATTGGCGGGCAGTATGGGTTTCAGGTGGATACGCACAGGCAGCCAGTCCTGCGGGCCACCGGGTATAAATTCGGTAGTGGAAAATCCCGGCACGGTAGAGAGTTCGAGGCCGCCTTTTTTCCAAAGGCTATGGTATGTGCTGCCGCAATTGTCGGTCCAGGCCAGCTCCAACGAATCAGCAAGATCCACATCGTTGGAATAGGAACGGTATGCGTAATCGAAACTCACCACTACCGAATCAACATCGGCGGCTAATGGTATATCGAATGCGGGCAAACGCAGTACTTCTTTTGAGTTGCCGCCATTTTGTGTATAGGCATTGATGAGTACCGAAATATCGTCGTTGGTTTTGCTGCCCACCAATTGCAGGCGGCGCCAGGTGCGGCCATCGGCCACCAGCGAGCCGGCCGGTCCGCCATCGGTTATTTTCCAGCCGGGTGCAGGGAAGGTGGCGTTGGTAAAACTTTCCACTATGGGCAAAGCCTGTTTTGTGCAAAGCGTATTGGCCAGCAAGAGCTGAGGTTCGCCATACACCCAGTCCGTTCCATTGAACAAATAAGGATAGCAGGCATAGTAGTAAGTGGCATCGCCCAACAGGTTGTTGTGAACAAAGCCCGTTTGATTTCCTCTTTGCAAAACAGTTCCACCACCAGTGATATCGGTGACAGCCGCAGGATTGCCAACGGGTACACCAAAACTGCCATCGGTGCTAAAAGCCAGCAGCACATCGCGTTGCGGGCATTGACGGGTCCAGCTTAGGCTAATGCTGTTGGCAGCGCCTACACTACTCAATTGTGCCACCGTTTTGGCAATGGTAATGGAACGGCTTGTGCCCAGAGAATAAGATGTGCCGGTTGCGTTGGTACTCCAGATTCGATACTGCCAACTGCTGCCATCAATAGGCATGGGCAGTTCGACCGAACCTGCGGCTCCCGCATACACAATAACACCGCCAGAAGGAAGGCTATCGCCCGGCAGGTAAGTACGGCCAAAAGGCAAACCGATGGGATCACCTGCAGGTGCCATGGCTATCACCACTTGCGTGGCAGGTAGTGGAACATTCCAAGCGAGATTGAGGGTACTACATGCAGGGCTTACTGTAAACTGTGTAATGGCTGGCAGTACAGGTGCAGCCAGTATAGAATCGGCACGCTTGAGAGCTTTGAAAATATTGAGCCTGCCCGAACCGAGCTTGCCTGTAAACCCACTATTGAGCGGGTAAATATCATCTACACCATACAGCAATAAACTCCGCAGATCATCCGCCAGCAACCTGCCCGGCAAATGGGAAACCAGCAATGCTGCAGCACCCGACACCAATGGGCAAGCCATGGAAGTGCCATATAAATTGCCATAGCCACCACCGGTCACGGTACTCACCATGGGCATATCGGAATCGCCACCGGGGGCAGCAATTTCCACCCAGCTACCATAGCTGGAATAATTGGCCTTGGTATCGAAATGATTGGTGGCCGCTACAGAAAATACTTTGTCGTAAGCTGCCGGGTAGTATTTGAGTTCGGAGTTGTAATTGCCGGCCGAAAAAATGACCATTCCCCCTTTGAGCACAGTACCGCCCCCGTAGGCTATAAAATAATCGATGGCTTCGGCCATGTACTGGGGAAAGAAATTGGGGCTATTGTAGCTCCAGCTATTTTGCGAAATGGCCACACCATTGTTGGCTGCATACACAAACGAAAGCGCTTCGTGGGCAGCCTGCACAGGTGTACCACCAATAATTTGCAGGCTCATCATGGTGACGCCACTGTTGGCAGTACCATCGCCTCCGGCTATACCCGCTACGCCTGTGGCATTGTTGCGAACAGCTCCCAAAATACCCGCCACATGGGTGCCATGCAAATCGTAGGTAAGGGTGCTGCTATTGTTTACAAAGTTGAAAGACTTAGCCACCGATAGGTTTCGCTGCAGGTCGGGGTGATCGAGTTGCACCCCACCATCGTGTACGGATACAATGGTTTCGCGTTTACCGGTTTCAATATCCCAGGCCTGTACTGCTGAAATATCAGCTCCTGCCCTGCCACCGGTTTGCCCTGTGTTTTGCAATACCCATTGGTTGGCAAACAGCGGGTCGTTGGGTACGGAGTTGGCTACAATTTTTCCGACCGGCTCGGCAACGGACACGCCCGGGATGGCCTGCAATATTTTACAGGCAGCTTTTACATCGCTGCTAACGGGTATTTGGATGCTGTACCATTGCAGCAGCCCGGAGCTTTCCATTTTGTCTTCGCTATCGCCCAATTCGTTGGCCCTGGCCTGCGCCAATACAGGAGCAAATAGCAGTTGCACCCGGGTAGCGCCCAGCCGGTTCAACTCCGTATTTAGTTGCTTGTTGGAAGTATTCCAGTTGCCTGCTGCATTTTGGGTAATGGCCAATTCGGAAGCCGATTTGTCGGACAATTTCACCATCACCAATCCCGGCAGAATGGCCGAATCGGGTACGGACAGGTTTTGGAGCACCAGCCCCCCCTGCTTGTTATAGGACTGCGCCCATCCTATTTGGCCTGCACATAACCAACACAACAGGACGCCACAAATGACTCTGAAAAAATTCATAAAGAACTGTAAAGTTAAGTTGAGGCTACTATTCGGTTTTATTAAGATTCTCCCTATGCCTACAGCCTGCTATACCCGAATTATCCACTATTGCTTCAAATTGTGCAATGTCTTTCTGTACAGCCGTGCTGCAACCATTATTTTTGCCAGAATACCAAGGGCGATATGACGGATACTGAATTAACACCCGCACTCTGATACTGCATGTGCACCCTTCAAACCCGGATACAAATGAATTGGAACGAACTCATTGGGCAATGGCCTTTTATACTTTTTATACTGCTCTGCATCGTCACCCTGGCTCACCTGGTTTATAGCCTGTATTTTTTTCCAAGATTTATTCTTTACAAATCGAAAGATAAGTTTCAGTCGCAAACACAACCTGTGAGTGTGGTGATCTGTGCCCGCGACGAAGCCCATAACCTGGAAGAAACATTGCTGCCCATTCTTACACAGCAATATCCCACTACCCACGAAGTATTGGTGGTAAACGATAATTCCTTCGACGATACCAAGTTTTTTTTGGAAGAACTGGAGAAAATGTTTCGCCACCTGAAGCCGGTGAATCTTACCCAGGAAGCCAAACATATTCCCGGGAAAAAATACCCATTGAGCATTGGCATCAAATCGAGCAAATACGAAGTGATGCTACTCACCGATGCCGATTGCAAACCCGCCAGCGAATGGTGGATCCAGAAAATGCAGGATGCTTACAACGATGAAACCGAGATCGTGCTGGGGTATGGTGCGCATGAAAAAAAACCGGGCCTGCTCAACAAACTCATTCGCTTCGAAACATTTTTAACAGCCCTGCAATATTTCAGCTTTGCCCTGGCTGGCAAACCTTATATGGGCGTGGGTCGCAACCTCAGCTATCGCAAACAATTATTCTTTCGCGTAAAAGGTTTTTCTTCCATCAATCATATTCCCGGTGGCGACGATGATATGTTCATCAACAAAGTAGCTACAAAAGACAACACGGCCATTGTAATAGATCCCGATACATTTACCTACAGTGCACCGGCTGAAACATTTGAGCAATGGTGGAAGCAGAAAAACAGGCATTATACCACAGCCAAGTTCTACAAACCTCTGCACCAGTTTTTGTTGGGTTCTTACGCCATGCTCAACTGGTTGTTTTACCCGCTGTTTGCATTGGTGGCTATTTTCTTCAGTTGGCAAATAGCACTGATAGCACTGGCTATTCGCTGGACCTTGCAAGGCATTGTTTGGGGCAAGTCTATGCAAAGGCTTAAAGAAAATGATCTGATCCCTTTGTTTTGGCTGTTCGATATCTGGCAATTCTTTTACTATATCATCTTCTCTGCGTCTTTGTTTTTAAAACCAAAAAGCAGTTGGAAATAATGGGTTGATGTTGGAAAACAATTCAGCAACCATTCATCATCCTATTGCGAGTAACTTCAAATTATCTTGGAAACGATCTATCAATATTTCTCCGACTTCACTCCTGCACAGCAACAGCAATGGCAGGCATTGGATGCATTGTACAAAGAGTGGAATGAGAAGATCAATGTGATCAGCCGCAAAGACATCGACAGCCTGTATTTGAAGCATGTATTGCATTCGCTGAGCATAGCAGCACTATTCGATTTTCAACCCGGCATGCAGGTGATAGATATTGGCGCAGGTGGTGGTTTCCCCTCTGTACCCCTGGCTATCTTTTTTCCCGAAGTACAGTTTCATGCAGTAGATAGCATCAACAAAAAACTAACGGTGATAAAAGAAGTGGCGGCCGGTGCAGGCATCCACAACATTACCGTGCAGCATACCCGTGCAGAGGACATTAAAAACAGGAAGTTTGATGTGGCCGTGAGCCGTGCGGTAGCACCATTGAAAGACCTGCTGCAGTGGAGCAAACATTTACTGAACAAACCTTCGGAAGTGCGCAAGCATTTTGGTGCTGCTGCCACAGAAGAAATGGAAATACCAGCCGGCCTTATTTGCCTGAAAGGCGGCGACCTCTCCCAAGAAATCCACGACAGTGGCCGCAAGCCGTTTATATGGCCAATTGATGCATTATTTCACGAAGAATTTTTCAAAGAAAAATTTGTACTGCAGGTGAAATAACATCACAGCAGTTTTGCAGGTCAATCCCTAATTCGTTCGTTTGTCATTCGACTGCCTTATACGTCATCCCGAAGCATGAGGGATCTCCAACATTTGGAAAATAGGCTCCGATTGGTGAGATCCATTCTCCAGTTCTTCGATGTGTTAACGAAGTGCAACCCGAAGTAGTTATCAAAGCATCACTGAGGAATATTCCCATATGTTCTATGCCCAAGTCTTTGGAGTCGCAAAAAAAGTCGCTTACCATCTTCTATTGGTTGAATCAAATAAGAACCCGATGCCTCAACAATCAAAAAATTTTGAAAACCGATAGGAAACGAATTGGCATTATAGTCTAAAAAAAGGGTGTCAGAAGAATGTTTGAATTTTCCATGATAATATTCTTTTTTCGCATGCACAGAATCCTTTTTTATAATTGTATAGTAGAACTGCTTGTCCTTCGTCAATGCAAATTGAACACTGTTAGACGTATCCTCATTCCATGCAAAAAGGGTTATGTCTTCATATCGCATTTCCTTGACCTGTGTCGTTTGAGATATAGACCTGTTGGCAAACAGTAAAAGGACAGCATGTAATGTCAATGATATATATAGCGACTGCTTCATATTACGCACAACATTAGTATTGTCACATATGGTGCAATTTAGTGTAACTCCTGGAATGTCAATGGGGGGGTGTTTTAGTATTTGTCAATTCACCAACTTTCACTTTTGTGCAGCGCAACTCTAAGTGACCAATAAGCGATTCCCCCACTGGCGCAGGGCTCTGCCCTGTGCCTAACGATTACTTAATTTGCTTATGTAGGATTTCAAAATTTGAATCTTAACAATAGAGTTGCTGGTATTGGGCATACTTGTATAAACCGTCTTGTTTGAGCTGAGTAACAGATGGGCACAGGCCGGGAGGCCTGCGCCAGTTAGGGATGTTGTCTACTATTTTATTTCAAGTCTGGAATTAGAACAAAGTAATATTTCTCTCGACTTTTATACCCATTTATTAGACTTTTCGATTTTAATGCCAAGTGATATTGGTCGTTGATTTTGCCTTTATATTTCACTGTTCCTTCTCTACTCGTTGTTGAAAAGTAAATTCTTTTTCCACGAATTTCATAGTCCCCAATCGAAGGGTTGTCCATCTTTAAATTAAACCAGTCTTTTAAATCATTAGGCGTCCCTTCTGATGTTACGCTCAAAACTTTTCTATCTGAGTAAAATCTCAAATAGCTATATGTCGTGTCATTATCTTCTTTGTCAATGTAAGCTTGGGTCTGATAGAATCCGTCAAGATGAATTTTGTTTGAACTATCTAGCTTTTGCCCAATAGCAAAATGAGCAATTACCAGGATGAACAATACTAAAGTGAATCGCATGGACATTGAAATATTATCTTGAGGATTGTTTACTGTTGTCGTACACATAACACTCCTGCAATGTAGTATAACTCTTGGAATGTCAATGGGGCTGTTGTCGCTTTTTATTGCCAGGCGTTATAACAATTCCGCACAGGATGAACGAAGCGTAATGAAAAACGTTCTCACCTGCACCCAACCAAAAAGTGCAGCCCTTTCGGACTGCACTTTTTGATTATGCTAATATGGCTACAGGTTTATCGTTACCATTTTATTTCCAGCTTATTGTTCTTGCGTTCTATATCGGCCAACCTCCTGCTGGGGTCGATCTCTACGCTTAAAATATCCTGCAATTTCCTGGCAGATATGATCACTATTTCGCGGTGCGTCCAGCGCTGTGCAGGATACACTACACATGGCGTTTTTGCATCGGCATTCGGCTTGGCGCCGTACATTAAATTGAGCGGGATATAGTGACGCTCGGTAGTGCTATCCTTAAACGTAATGGTAACATCAACCGGCATGGGTATTTCACCGATCCTCTTGATGCGCACTTCTGCATTGCCGCTATTTTCATCCACCCATACACTATCCACCGAGTAATCAACCGTCTTGGTACTGTTCATCCAATACTCCTTATACCAATCGAGTTGAATGCCGCTTGTTTTTTCGGCCACTCTTATAAAATCGTTTGGATTGGGGTGTTTGAATTTCCATTGATCGTAATAGTTCAACATGGTTTTGTGCAGCAGCGAATCGCCGATGATATAACCGAGCTGTCCCAGGAATACTGCGCCTTTGCTATATGCCGCTGTGCTATACGCATAGTTGGTAGCATAGTGATCTGAATGGGTACTCATGGGCTCTTCAAATTTGCTTTTGGCCAATGTGGAATACCCGAGATAACTGCCTTCGAGCACAAACCCGGTTTTGCCACGCAGCCAACTCGTTACCAAACTTTCGGCATAGGTAGTAAAGCCTTCATCCATCCATGGATATAAACTTTCGTTGGTGCCCAGTATATGTTGGTACCAGCTATGCATCCATTCGTGAATGGCAGTACCCAGCGATCCGCTTTTCACCAGCGTAGCCATGGCGTATTCCATGCCACCGTCGCCACCTTGAATAAAGCTGTACACCGGCCATGGATAGGCACCGAAATTTTCTTTGATGAACGGATAAGCTCTCGCACATTCATTGGCAGTTCTTATCCAGTTGGAATCGACAGCAGTTTCACTTTTGAAAATGAAATGCAACAACGGGCCACCTGCAGCCTGGCGGCTGATATGCTGGTAGCCGGGATCGGCAGCCCATACAAAGTCGTGTACATTTTGTGCTTTAAAACGCCAGCTCCTGTTGGCAGTGCTAATGGCTTTGAGTGGAGTGCCTTCTTTATCGTAACCCCATCCAATTTCTGCTGCATTTTGCAGCACACCACTGGCACCAATTTTATAATTTTTATCGAGGGTAATTTTTACATCGTAATCGCCCCACACGCCATAAAACTCACGAGCTATATACGGGTTGGGTGCCCATCCTGTATAATCGTACTCTGCCACTTTCGGGTACCACTGGCTCATGCTATAGCGAACGCCTTCGGCATTATCGCGGCCACTGCGACGAATTTGCACAGGCACCTGTGCTTCAAAAGTTGACAACAGCGTTACAGTTTGTTTTGGCAAAATGGCTTTGGGCAAACTATACTTCACAATGGTTTCATAGTCTTCACCTGTGAGTGTAGTGCCATTCAATGTAAGGCTGGTGATTTTGCAGTAACCAATTTCATTCGGCTGCAAATGGTTGATGCGATCTTTTACTCGTGCATCCCAATCCAATCTTTCGCTGCCATCGCGGTTGCGGCCCACTACTTTGGTACCCAGTTCGCGGCTGCGTACATCCATGCTACTGTTGGGCTGAAAGGCATTCCAGTACACATGAAAATAAATTTCTTTGAGCGTATCGGGCGAATTGTTGGTGTACTGAATGGTTTGCTTACCGGTGATGATATTGGTTTGCACATCCAGGTTTACATCCATTGTATAATTGATGCGCTGCTGCCAACGATCGGCCTGCGCATGAGCTATTTGCACAAGTGCCAGTATGCTCACGGCCATTGAAATCAAAATTCTCCTCATTATTATTGGTTCTGTTGATTTACGATTACAACAAATTAAGGTTGCATTCATCTGCCAACCTTGTAAGGCAATGTTATAAGTAGGGAAAAGGGAGTTTACTGCAGCATATTTAACGGAGTGCAATTCCACACACCTGCAGCTTGCGAATACGGACGGTATTATTCCTTACCGGCGATGACGATGACTATTTCACCCTTCACCGCTTTCTGGCGAAAATGGTCGGCCACTTCCTTCAGCGTTCCGCGTTTGTTCTCTTCAAATTTCTTACTCAGTTCTCTGCTTACACAACATAGACGTTGCTCGCCGAAATAACCTGCTATTTCATCCAGGGTTTTTACCAACCGCATGGGGCTTTCGTAAATAACCATGGTCCGTTCTTCGGTAGCCAGTTTGGTGAGCATGGTATGCCTTCCCTTTTTGGGTGGCAAAAAGCCTTCGAACGTAAATCGATTAGTGGGTAGCCCACTATTTACAAGGGCCGGCACAAATGCCGTAGCACCCGGCAGGCATTCTACCGTGATATTATTTTTTACGCATTCGCGTACCAGCAAAAAAGCAGGATCGCTAATGCCCGGTGTACCCGCATCGGTAATCACCGCCATTTTTCTACCGGCCAGCAACTGGTCTACCAAATGCTGGAGTATTTTATGCTCGTTGTGCTGGTGGTAGGGCGTCAATGGTTTTGCAATGCCGTAATGATTCAGCAGCACAGAGGAAGTGCGGGTATCCTCGCACAAGATCACATCCACCGATTTCAGTACTTCTACCGACCGATACGTCATGTCGGCCAGGTTGCCAATGGGAGTAGGTACTAAGTACAGCACTTTGCAATGTTTGGAATGGGTAAATAAAAAAATGAATGCCCGCATCTGCATGGGTTGCCTTTGGGGCAACTATAGCCGGGCATTCATCCTTCAGCCTATGGTTAGGCTATCACTACTTCAAAATATTCCATCACCCCGTTGGCCAGCACTTTTTTGGCAGCTTCGGTAGCAACGGCAGTAGCAGCTTCAGCACTTTCGGCTTCTACCTGCAGGGTAATATGCTTTCCAATACGAACGTCTTTTACCTGGGTAAGGCCAAGGTTTCCCAGGCCGCCGAGTACGGCTTTTCCCTGGGGATCGAGCAATTCTTTCAGCGGCATTACGGTGATCTGCGCAGTGTATGTCATTATTGAATTCGATTTTTAAATACGATTGAAAATAAAACGAAGGCCACAAAGGTAACCGGCGCCGCCCACCAACCCAAAAAGATGGCGCTGATAATGCAGGTAGCGGCTACAGAAATTTGCGGAAGCAGACCTTGAACCGTAAGCGACTTGGGTTTATTGCTCATAATGGGAATATCGCTTACCATCAGCCAGCTCAGCAGGGCCACTACCCCATACCAAAACCATTGATTGGTAAGCAGGTTGAGCGTGGTGGCATTATTGCTCGTCCAGTAAATAAGCGGGAAAGCCGCTACGGCCATGCCTACACTGGGTACCGGGGTGCCCCTGAAGCAATGGGTTTGGCGGGTATCGAGGTTGAACTTGGCCAGCCTGTATGCGGCGGCACCAGCCAGTATAAATGCGGGCACCAGCCAGATAACAGCAGTTTCCAGCCCATTGTCCGTTTTGGCAAAACTGAGGCGCAAAAACTGGTAAATGATCATGGAAGGGGCTACCCCAAAACTTACCACATCGGCCAGGCTATCGAGTTGCTTTCCCATTTCGCTGCTGGCTTTGAGGGCTCGGGCTACAAAGCCATCCAAGAAATCGACCACGGCGGCAAGGGCTATAAACAACGGGGCCATGTACACCGCTTCGGGCAACAACTCCAATCTTTGACCAATGGGATTTTCGGGCGATGGGTCTGTTTCTACAATGGTGATGCCATTTTGCAGCAACAGCACAATGGCCATGCAACCGAAAATGAGATTGAGTAAAGTAAACAGGTTAGGAATTTGCTTCATGCAGAATTATTCAAAAAAAAAACCTTCAAGAAAATAAAATCAATCTAATAAAATTTACCAGCACTAAGTCCTCCCTGGTGGGAGGACTTAGGAGCGCTTCATGCATTTTTCAATTTCCTCTATGGTGATCGGGATGCCTTTAAACAAATCGACACTACCGGTTTTAGTGATCCAGAAATTGTTTTCGATGCGTATGCCTATTTGTTCTTCTTCCACATAAATGCCGGGCTCAATGGTAAACAACATACCTGCTTCTACAGGTTCTGTACGGGTTCCCAAATCGTGTACATCCACACCCAAATGGTGGCTGATGCCATGGTATAAATATTTACGGAATGGACGTGTTTCCAATTCATCCCGGTTTTCATTTTTTACGTCTTCTTTTTTCAGCAATCCCACTTTCACAAATTGCCTGGTGGCTTCATCGCCTACCTTGTTGGTGTACTCCACAATGGTAATGCCGGGCTTCAAAATGCTTTTGGCATAGTTGTGCAAATGCAGGCAGGCATTGTACAATTCTTTCTGGCGTTTGGTAAACTTGCCACTCACCGGGATAGTGCGGGTAAGGTCGGCGCAGTAGCCACCATAGTTGGCCCCAAAATCCATCAGCAGTAATTCACCGCTTTTGCATTCGGCATTGTTGCTTACATAGTGCAGGGTCCGGGCCCTGTCGCCACTGGCAATAATGCTTCCATACGCTTCCCCCCTTGCCCTGTTGCGTAAAAATTCGTGTACAATTTCTGCCTCCACTTCGTGCTCGTACACGCCGGGCTTTACAAATTTCATTACCCGCAAAAATGCTTTGTGTGTAATGTCGACAGCCGTCTTTAATACTTCTACTTCTTCTTTGGTTTTTATACCGCGAAGTGCTTTCATAATGCGGGCACTGCGTTCGTATTTATGCAAAGGATAGCGTTGCATGGTAGCATGTGCATAGCGATAATCTCTTGTTTCCACCGATGTGGCTTTCCGGTCGTTTTCGTTGGTGTTGAGATAAATGGTTTCGGACAAGTGAATCCATTGTTGCAGTAAGCCCTCGAGGCTGTCGAGCCACAGTACGGTGATGTTGCCGCTAATGGCTTTTGCTTCGGCAGCACGCAGTCGCTTGCCATCCCATTTTTCTTTCAGTTCGTTGGGGCGCACCAGTACCAATACTTCCCGAAATTTTTTATCGGGGTTATCAGGAAATAAAACCAGCATCGTGTCTTCCTGCTCAATACCAGTAAGCCAATACAGATCACTGTTTTGCTGAAACCGATACAAGGCATCGCCATTGCTCGGCACTTCATCGTTACTGTTGAAAATAGCAATACTATGCGGCTTCATCTTTTTAATGAAGCGTTGACGGTTCTGCACGAAAATGGCCGGATTCAGCGGAAGATTTTTCATGATAGCACTTTTTATGAAGGCGTAAATGTAGGTAAAGGGAGGCAACCGACAGTTGCAGGTATAAGGCAAACGCATCTAATTTATAAAGCCATAAAAGAGGCGTATCCTCGAAAGATTTTGTGACAACGGGTTTTAACCCGTTGGAGAACGGCTAATAATAACAGAGAGAGCCATAGGCTCGTGCCATAATGAACCGTGCCGATGGCACTCCAATGCAACAGAAGCTCATGTAAAGCCCTGCTTCAGCATGGCTTTACAAAACAAAAACGAGCCTACGGCTCTTCAAAAATTCAGATGCGTTTGCCCTGGTTGCAGGTATTTAACACGTGGTTGCTTACACATTCGGCACTTCGATCAGTACAGAAGTACCGGTGCCGGGCTTAGAATCGATATGGATATTGCCCTTCAAAAATTCGACCCGGTTATAAATATTTTTCCATCCAATGCCCGCAGCCGCCTGTAGCGAAGCCGCATCGAAGCCCTTGCCATCGTCTTCTATGGTAAGCGTAATTTTATTGGTTGCCGCCTCCCATGCCGCTTGCACCAGCAACGATTCAGCAGCTGCATGCTTCATAGCATTGGCCACCAGCTCCTGTACTATGCGGTACACAGCAATAGCAGTGGTTTGCGGCAGGTTTAGATCTTTAAGGTGAATGGACTGGTAACTGATGGCAATAACGCCACTGCTTTTTATTTCATTACAAAAATCTGCCAGCGCAGTATCGAGCCCGTATTTCAGCAGCACTTCCGGCATCATATTATGGGCCACATGCCGCATTTCTTTTATCGAACTGTCGAGCATGTCCACACTCCTTTCAAAAGCAAGTGCATTTTCCGGCGTCATGATCAAATTGCCCTTCATATTGCTCAGCGAAAACTTGATGCCACTGAGCATACCTCCTAACCCATCGTGCAGGTCTTTGGCAAGCCTTGCCCGTTCCTGTTCTTCCCCTTTCAACATGGCTTCGGTTACCATCAGTTGCTTTTCTGTTTCGAACTCATCAATTTTTGCCTGTTGAAATTTTTGTTTGTGTCGATAACTGCGATATCCCAACAATGAAATAATGACCACAGCCAAAGCGCCACCGATCAATATATAGTTGGCAATTGATTTTTGCCGGATGGTGAGTTGTTGGATTTCCTGCTTTGCCTTTAGCTGTGCTATCTCCTGCTCTTTTTGATTCACCCTGAATCGCACTTCCATCATAGAAGTTTTTTCCCTGATCTCATCCGACCTAAGACTGTCGCCCAATTCCTTTTCTTTTTTCTGCCACTCAAATGCCTTTTTATACTCTCCGGCATTGCTATACCAATCGGCATAATACCCATACGCAGATGCCTTCAAATCTCTATACTCATTTTCAACAGCTATAGCATACAGCTTGTCGATATTGGGTTTGGCAGCGGCTTGTTTTATTTCCAACTGAAAATCGATCAATGCTTCCAATGCTCTTCCCTGCTGGGAAATATCTTCATTCTCTGTTGCGTAGTCCAATGATCGCTGGTAATACTGTAACGCTTTCGCTGTATCTTTTTTGTGATAGGCTTCCACATCGCCTTTGTTATAATAGTACACAAAGAAGCTCTTGGAGTTTTGCAGTTTGTCAACAAGTGGCCATGCAATTTTCAGTAGGGAGTCTGCCCTTTCATAATCGTTCACATTCATGTACTCCGTTGCAAGGTTCATCAAATTGGTAGCCAGCAACCTGTTGTCGCCCAGGCTTTCTGCGGCACTCACTGCTTTATGCGAAAACTCCAGCGCTTTGGGATGATTATCGATGCCCATAAAACAATTGGCAATGCCGGTGTAAACGCTTGCAATGCTTTTATGCGCCGTTTGCTTGAAATATTTTTCCGCTTCAAAATAATCCTGCATGGCTGTTTCAAACTCGCCGATATTATAATACAGGTTGCCCCGGTTTAAATGCACATGCCCCATGTTGGTGCGCATGTTCTTAGCCGTATCATTTTTTGTTACTGCAATGGCCGAGTCGGCATAGTTGAGTGCCTTATAAAAATCGCCGTGGTTTTTATTGTACACAAGGGCCAGTATATATGCAGTGCTTAATCCCCATTTAAATTTGATCTTGGTACTCAGACCGATCATCTGGTTTACATAAGGCTCAAAGTCGGATGTGTTATTGTTGAGATTGGCCTTCATGTATTCATACAATGCCTCCACCTTCAAACTATCGGTGGTAGCAGTTTGAATTTTACTACGCAAGCTATCGTTGGGCGTAGGGCCTTGTGCCAATAATGTACACACCGGCCATACGAATGCCATCCCAAAAAGCAGGAAGTATTTTTTCATGATAGAAGCCTTTTCGGATTGTGCAAAGTGGTGTGATGAAAAAAATTTCTATAGCCGTTCATCTATTACCCAACAACAAGCCACACACTTACAGGCCGTTACTTATTATTGGGCGGCAGTTGAAGCATTAACCCGCCATTGCCACTTTGTACCGTGGGCAATATGCCATTCCATTTATTCACTTTTAAATATTCGATATACGTAGCCGAAAGGGATACCTGTTTTCTTTTAATGGCTTCCGCTTCGCCCGATGCAGCAATTACCTGGGCTGCACTATCGGCTCTTGCAGCAGCAATTTTTCTTTCACCATCGGCAATGGCTACCAGTCGTTGGTTTTCGGCTACCTGCACTTCCTGTATGGCTTTTGTTTTGGCTTCAATAGCCTGCTGCAATGCAGGAGGCGGAACGATATTAGTTCGCAACTGCGAAATGATAAACCATTTGGAAACCCGCTTATTGGCCTCGTGTACAATATCGCTTTCAAACTTCTCACGCTGGTTAAAAATATCATCCACAGCCCATTTGTTGGCCACATCATTTACCGTGCCGACAATGGCCGTTTGCAGCCATTGCTGTTCAATTTCTTTTACACCCAATCGGAGGTTCGAAAACATATCGCCAATATCGCCGGGTTTTAATGAATAGTTGAAAGATGGTTTAATAGTTGCGGCAAAACCACCTTTGGAAATTACCTGCTGTTCGGGGTAATCTATATGTTGCTGGTAAGTAGGAAACTCATACAACTTACTCACCCAGGTATTGATAACAACCCATCCTGTTTTGTATTCGAATTTGCTGATGCCGCGGCTATCGCCTGTTAGGTTTACCTTGATACCCACATGGCCTGCATCTACCCTTTCCAATGTAAATGGCTGCACCAGCGAAATAATAATACCAATGAGTATGATGGCTATGCCTGTCCAGATCTTTGAACGCCTGCCCATGGAACCTTCCGGGTTCATGGCTTTCAGGTTTGCCCGTATATACAGCAAGCCAATAATAATGGAGATTGCGATCAGCAGAATGGTAATCATTTTTTTATCAGTTTTTTGATGAGGGGATATATCAGCAGGTAGATCAATACCAATTCAATAACGATAGCAAGCAGGAACAAAAGCCAATTGCTTTGTCGGTTAATAAGGTATTCAAAGTTGATGGTGGATAATACCAGGAAAAGCAGGATCCGGCAAATGGTGATAAGCATTTTCTGTTTTGATTGATACAAAAAATAAGGCGCAGTTTTCGGTTTCGAAATACAGGCCAGTGGGAAATTACAGAAAAGCTGCTTACCCTTTACAAACGGTCATCATGTACAGCAACAATTTTTGGGGAATTAAAAATTGTAAATAAGCGCTATTATGCAGTCATCTTGGGCTAAAGCCCAATGGGTAAGGGTTTCATTTCAATAGCCCCCCGCTTAAGCGGGGGGCTATCGAAATGCTGGTCCGGAATGGGCTTTAGCCCAACGGGCAATATTGAATCCCGTTATACCAATGCGAAAAAGGGGTAACCCATTTGTACAATTGGGTTCATCCTTCGCTACACCAGGATGCAGGAATAAAAAAAGCCATACCCGGATTTGAAACACAGGCATGGCCATTGATGGTAAGCAACCGTCTATTTATTGTAAAGCTTGGTCTATATACCTGGTGAGTTCACGTTTGTCTTCAGGCTTTGGGCAACGCACTTCTATCCAACGGCCTTGCTTGTCGATCAGCAAGAATCTTGGAATGGCGGCGATATCATATTTCCGGGCAAAGGCCATACCGAAATCATCGAGCAGTTGAATACCCGGTAAACCTTCTTTTTGAATAGCATTCAACCATTTTTGTTTGTCTTTCACTTTGTCGGTAGAAATGCCCACAAACACGATATTCTCATTGTGCTCATACATTTTTTCTACTTCCTTCATAAAAGGAAATTGTGCACGGCAAGGACCGCACCAGGTAGCCCATACATCTATCAACACCACTTTGCCTTTAAACTCTTTGAAAGAAACCATGCGTCCACTGGTATCGGGCAATGTGAGATGATAAGCCGACTTGCCGATATAAGCAGTATCGCCAATAAATACCTGGTAAGCGGCTTTGTATTTTGCCTTTACATCGGGCGGAGTGGCATACTTCTGATAGGGTTTAAAAATAGCATTGAATTCGCTCAGGTTATTGATAGTATTGGTTTGCAGTTGCTCTTTCAGGAAGTATGATTTCACTGTGTCGTTAGCAATGCCATCCATCATCATTTTCATCTTGTCCTCTTTCCACATGCCAGTTCTTTCCGCTTCGCTTAAATAGCCAAAACGCAGTTGATGATACATGTTGATATAGCTCATGCCTTCGCCCACTTTTAAAATGGCAGCATTGTTGAACTTGTTGGGCTGCATGAATAGCTTAAAGTACGCTGGCGGGTTTGCAATAGTTTTTGCTGATGCAAACTTGCTCATTTTTCTTGCAGTGAGGTATGCCAGCAGGTTCAATGGTGCATACTCATTATCCACTTCAACAGCCTGGTTCATCATAGCATTGAACTTGCTATTGGTGGCCGGTATGGAAGATTTAAACCCGGCAACAGCAGGCTGCAACAATGCGTGATTCGCTATATAATTTTCCAGGTTCAACGTGTCGCTCTGAAATAAAGTTCTGAAGTACCCGTATTGGGTAATGGGCAATGAAAGCGTTTGCCATTGCTCCACCAGCTTGTTCTCATTAGATCCGTTCACCACGCTAAACACACCATTCTTTGCATCTATTTTCAGGTCCAGTGCATCAGCAGGTTTTAAGTACACCCTGCAGCGAAATCGAATTGTAGTTATATAATAAAACCCTTCTTCTTTTACAGGCACTGCCACCCGAAAGCGAAGATCCGACGCAGCAACGTTTGCGCTGGCAAACGGAACCATTGTGCCATTCTCCACTCTTTGTATACCTACGCCTCCTAAAGCCAATGCGTTGTTGGTGAATGTTCCACTCACAACAGTCAGCGTAGATTTTGTAGTAAGCGGTTTTATTTCAACACCGGTTTTGCTTTGAGCATTCAATTTAGACGGCGTGATCTTCAGCGTATAGTTTTTGCCGGAATCCAGTTTCATTGGAATCTCAAACACTTTGTCTTTCTCCAACCGCACATGCCCCATTTTCATCGTAGTTACTTTGAGGGTGTAGGTTGCATTTTTATCGGGAAGTAACGCAAATGCAAAATCCGGCCGGCCTGCAAAAACTTTATACTCTCCCGCAATTTCCTTTTTATTGTTGACTGTTTTTACAACCCCCAATTCCACATTGGCATTTTCGGCCACAGTGCCGGAAAGCAGGATGTTGCCGGTTTGTGCATGCACCGCCACAGAAGCTACCAGTATACAAAACGCCAGTACCCAAAAACGCACTTGTTTCATATGTCTATTCATTTCCTTTTAAGGTTTGTTCTATCAATGCCTTGAATCCAGGATCGGAAGGACGAGGCGCATCTACTGTTACAATTTTTCCTTCCGCATCAAAGATCATAAAGCGGGGAATGCCTGCAATTTTATAATACTTCATGATGGACTTATCGTGCTCTGCCAGCAACTCTATTCCATGCCAGCCTTTTTTGGCCACGAAGCCTTTCCATGGTTCTTTTTTTGCATTGCCATCCACAGACACACTCAAAAAAACTATTTGATTGTTGCCTTTGTATTCCTCTTCTATTTTTTGATAATAGGGTTTCTCTGCCAGGCAGGGAGCACACCACATAGCCCAGATATCCACTACCACTATTTTGCCTTTGAAATCGGCCAGCGAATAAACCTTGTCTTTGGTATCGGGCAATTTAAAATTGTAACCGGGCAATCCTTTTGCAAACAAAGTGATCTCGTCCATCTTGTACTGGTAAGCATCGCCCATGTTGGCCGCTACGATCGATTTTTTGAAAGGCACTATCTCCTTCATGAATTGCTCGTAATTGGTAACGCCCATCATGTATTGGCTTAGCAAAGCGCCCCGTACTGTATCGTTGCATAATGCTTTAGCCGTTGTTACCATTGGGGTTGCCAACATTTTCTCCTGGCTGCCGGTGGTCAATATGGAATTGTACGCTACTGTGTACTTCAACAAATCTAGACCATGCTCTGATTGCAAAATCCTTGCATTGCAAAATTGTTTTCCTTTCAACGACCGATAAAATGACTGATGGTTCACAGAAGTGTCCATTGTCGAATTCATACGATGTGTAAAGTTGAAATAGGCTGCTGCTTTAGGATATAAAATATCCGCCTCCAGTTTTTGCTTGAAAATGCTGTTGAACTTTTTGTTGGGCAGCGTTGCCTTCTTTTTTAAGGCTTCAGCTTTTTGCACAAATTGTCCATACGCATTGATGAACGAATCACGCTCCTGCCTTTTGGTACCCAGTTCGCAATAATCGTTGAAAATGGTTGTCCATTGCGCCAGCAGCCTGGTTTCTGCATTAGCTTGCTGAATAGCACAACTGTCAAAATCCATCGCTGTTCTACTGCTATAGGCATCCACTGCTACATCAACACCGGGTTTTAAATACAACACATGATTGAGAGATACTGCTTTGCCTCCTGTTTTGCTGATATAGTATATGCTTTCCTTTTCAGGGTACAGGGTGAACATACAAGTGTCGCCATTTTCTGACTTAGGCCACCTGAAGCCCAGGCGTTTTGCTTCACCATTCTCTACACTGTACAGCGATACAGAAGAGCCGGTATTTTCGTGCACCCTGATGGTAATGGTGGTTTGCTTGCCTTGTGCATTGGCAATTAGCCCTTGCAAGAGGCCCACACAAATCATCAACAACAAGCTTACTCGCATATTCCTATTCGTGAGGGATTAATAATACAATGGCACCTGGGATTTAATTTGCTCCGCTACATAATTGTAGTGGTCCCTGGTTTCTTTATCGGTTACAGTTGCTGCTGCTTTCAGCAGTTCGGCACGCAAGGTATTCAGGTGTAATGCCAGAACGGAAGGCACATCGGAAGTTTGTGTAATCGGTGTGGCTTCTTCCGGTGCCAGGCCCCAAAGTACAGACACAATGTTTTCATTTCCCTTAGCCTGCTTCATACATGCCAGCATATTGAGCACATAATTTTTCTGAACACTACGACGATAAATTTCTACCGGTTTGCCAGATTTCAATTCGCTCCAGATGCCTGCTTTCAGATCGGCGAGGTACTCTACCATAGTATAGGTGCCTTCCTTTCCAAAACGGTCTTCGGTTCTCAGCATGGCATTGAACACACGGTCGCTCACCATTTGATCCAAGGCTCTTTGCTGAATGGTAGACACGCTGCCTACACGCACAGGACTGCTGATCTTATTGAGCACCGTGGTATCGAGCAACCATTGAGGAGTGGTGAACACTTCTTTATGCATAAAAGCTACCGCTTCTTTTTGCGTTTCCTCTGGCATAGGTGTGTAAGTGTCACCGGTCTGCTCTACCGTTTTCCAGTTTTCGTACACACCGGCCACATTGGCTGCAACGTGGTTGGTATAGCGCAGCATTTGAGTAGCTATCTGGCGATAAATACCTGACATATTCGTGTACAGGTCATTATCTTCTTTTGTCCACTCAGGCAAATGCTTCATTACATATTGCAGGTTCTTGATACCATACGCACTCGCCTTCATGCTGTTGTCGCCCACATCTTCTGTTTGGCAACGTGCATCAAAATTTCTTCCTTCTCCACCAAACCAAAGACGGGGATTAGCTTTCAGGCTATCAACCACCCACTGGCTTACAATTTTCTTGTCGGCAATATCATCGTCAATTCCCAGGTAAGTATATCCCCATTTGATGGCCCATTTGTCATAGTCGTTAATGCGGGGCATAATACCTGCTTCGCCAATATTGTCTTCGGGCTGCGCTACATAGTTGAAGCGTGCATAGTCCATAATAGAGTTGCTATGTCCATGTGCTTCTACCCATGCTTTATCTCTCAGCTTTTCAACAGGTGTAAGGCTGCTGCTTCCCATGTTGTGACGCAATCCCAGTGTATGTCCTACTTCGTGTGACGATACAAAACGGATGAGCGTACCCATCAACTCATCGCTGAAATTCATGGTGCGGGCACGGGGATCGTTGGGCGATGCCTGTATCATATACCAGTCGTGCAGCAAGGTCATTACGTTGTGATACCAGCCTACATAGCTCTGCAAAATTTCGCCACTGCGGGGATCATGAATATTGGGACCGTAAGCATTGGCTACTTCCGATGGGAAATAGCGGATCACTTTGTAACGGGCATCTTCCAGGCTCATAGTGGTATCGTTCTCGGGCCATTCTTTACCAATAATGGCATTCTTGAAACCTGCAGCTTTGAATGCTTCGTTCCAGTCGTTTACACCGGCAATGATATAAGGGCGCCATTGCTTGGGCGTAGCAGGATCTACATAGTATACAATGGGTTCTTTGGGCTCAACCAATTCACCTCTTTTGTATTTCTCCATATCTTCCGGCTTAGGCTCCAGCCTGTAGCGTACAATAAAAATTTTGAGGTCGGTCTTTTGTTGCTGGTCGGCGTAATCAACAACTCCATCTGCAAAATATCCCACTCTTGCATCGAACCTGCGGGCCGTCATGGGCTTTTTAGGCATCAGCAAAATTGAAGTAGAAATTTCCAGCGTTACGGCTCCACCCAACCTTGCAGCTTCCACTACTGAGGCAGGACGGCCGGGAAGAGCTCTTGGTGCGGCACCGGAAGCACTATAAGTACGCATCATTTTTATTTCCATGTTAATGGGATAAGATGCTACACTTTTTACATAGCTGCGGTCGGGAGCCATGGCACCCAGCGACATGCCAGACTTTACTTCGCCACTCAGTATGGTGAATGAGTTTTCTTTTTGCAACAACTCCGTTACATCAATTACAGATGTGTTCGACTGAGGGCCACGTGCTTTTACATCGTACACATAAGCCACAGTATTCAGGTTGGAATTGCGTACAGCTTTCGACACCACATTGGTTGAATCGGACTGATTCATGGTAGTGATTACAGACAAGCCTATTTTATCTTCCCTGTATTTTTCGAATACAATGGTTTTGGTGTTCATGATCTCACCACCAAACTTGGGACTGCCACCGGGCACTTTTACTAACCAGGTGGTCAGCAATAGTTCGCGGCCCAACAAAGTATCGGGAATTTCGAAAAAATATTTGTCACCGTTTTGGTGAATATTGAACAAGCCGTTTTTGCTGATGGTCTTAGCTGTTACAATGCTATTGTAGCCTTTGGGAGCAGCAACGGTTGAATCGGCTTTTTTTGCAGGTGGCGCAGCAGGCTTTTTTTGAGCAAAGCCCGAAGCTGCTACCAGCATGATTATACTTAAGAGAGAAATACGTAACATAAGAATGATTTTATCTGTAACCAGGTTACCGTGTAATTACTTTTTGCTATCGCCGGTCAATGCTTTGTTCAGTTTTTCGTAAGCATATTTCAAATGCGCCTGGGTCAACGGGTCGGTGCTGGTTGCAGCCGCTGTTTTACACTGTTGCATTACAAGCGTAGCCTGTGCACGTACCACTGCAGGAATATCTGTCGTAGATAAATCATTGGCTGCAGAGCCTGCTTCAGGAGCCGTGGCTGAAACTCTGATAAGCATGCAAGTATTTTCGATCCATGATTTCTGAATGCCTCTCCTGTTGGAACTGATCACAGCATTGGGCGATTTCAATTCGCTCCATACGCCGGTCCTGATATCGGTGAGCAGTTCATCTACGGAATACACTTTGTCTTTACTATAGCGCATTGCCTGGGTGTACAACCTGTACAATCGGTTCGGGTTCATTATCTGGTACATGGCTTCTTCCTGGAACCTTGCTACTTTATCTCTTTTAACCGGCTTGGCGAATTTGTTGAGCACTGTGGGGTTCAACAACCAGGTAGGCGTTTGAAACACTTCTCTATTGAGATAAGCTACTGCTTGTTTTTGCGTTGCCTTCGAAATGGGCGTATACACATCACCTTCCTGCTCTACCGATTTGATGCTGGTTTTTACACCACTCACTTGTGAGAATACATGGCGGTTGAGTATTCCCCACCAGTCGATCATGTTGTCGTATGCGATGGCTGCATTATCATACATATCCATATCCTCTTTGGTCCACTGCAGCAGGTTGGCAGTAAGCAGTTTCATATTGCTGAGGCTATATTGGCTCGATAACACAACGTTGTCGCCCAGGTCTTCTGTTTGTGCAGAAGGGTCGGCAGGATCGTTGAGGTTGATATTGGTTTCCGCCTGGAAGCGCAATGAAGGATTGTTGTTCACCGCTTTTGCTATCCAACCCTGCACTTTGGTTTTCTCTGCTTCAAAATCGGAAATACCGGTATAGGTATAACCATACTTGATAGCCCATTTATCGTATGCACCAATGCGTGGCACCATACCTAGTGTTCCTATTTTATCGGAAGGCTGTGCTACATAGTTGTAATGCACATAATCCAAAATAGAAGGGGTGATACCATTGGCTTCTACCCATGCTTTGTCGCGGAGTTTTTCGGTAGGTACAGAACTGCTTGCTGCAAGGTTCGTTTTCAAACCAAGAGAATATCCTACTTGCTTGCTGATCTCAGCACGGATCAATGCGCCCATCAGTTCTTCGCTGAACTTCACACTGCGGCCACGAGGGTCGGCGGCAGCAGCCTGGATAAAATACCAATCGTGCAATGATTGCATGTTGCTATGCGACCAACCAATATAGGTTTGCAATACTTCGCCACTGCGTGGGTCGTACAAGCGCTGTGCATAAGCAGTAGCGTTGCTAGAAGGGAAATAACGAACCACTTTCCAACGGGCATCATCAATATCCATGGTGGTATCGTTTTCGGGCCATTCTTTACCCACAATTGCATTTTTAAATCCGGCTTCTTTAAACGCTTCATTCCAGTCGTTGATACCGGCAATGATATATTGGCGCCATTGCTTTGGCGTAGCAGGATCTACATAATATACGATCGGGTTCCTGGGTTCAACCAATACACCTTTCTTATAATTTTCGAGGTCTTCGCTTTTGGGTTCCAGGCGCTGGCGTACAATAAAGTTTTTCACTTCTACTTTTTGCTGCGCATCAGAAAACACATTGAAGCTTTCGGTAAAGTATCCTACACGAGGATCGGCATACCGGGCGTTCATAGGAGTTTTGGAAAGCAACATGATAGAGTTGCTCATTTCCATAGTTACGCCGGCACTGGGTGAAGTGGGAGCAGCAGGCTCACCGGGAGCAGGAGCAGCACCACCCATTGAAAATGTTTTTACAGTTTTGATCTCCACATTTTGAGGATAGGCATTGGCAGAAAGGAAATAAGAACGATCGGCTGCAACGGCAGACAAACGCAGTGATTTTTTCGCTTCCGAACTAAAGCCAGTCACCAAATTATCTTTCATGATAAAATCGGTGATATCAATTACAGATCCGTCGTTCGATTTAGAACGGGCTTTTACATCCATCACCATAATGATAGGGTCGATGGTAGAATTGTTTACCGCCCGGGCAATGGCCTGGTTCTGGGCCACTTCTGCCACATGCGTATTGGCACGCACATACAGTTTGTTGTCTTCCGCTTTTTCAAACGAAACGTTGATGTTGTTCACTACTTCACCACCATAGGCAGGACTACCGGTTGCCACTTTTGAAAAGCGGGTGGTAAAAAGCAATTCTCTTCCTAAAAGAGAATCCGGCATTTCAAGAAAATACTTGTCGCCCACTTTGTGTACGGCAAATAAACCAAAAGAAGAAACCGCTTTGTTGGTGATCACTTCACTGTAGGGTTTCAACTTTGTAGGTTCAGACTTCTTTGCTGTAGAATCCTGTGCAAATACAGAACCGGTAAGCACTACCATTGCCACCGTTAGCAAATCTCTTCTCAATTTCATACGCTTGATTTTACTGAAAATGCGGAGTTTAATTTTCGCTTTAAAACTACAATCTGCCTATGCGGAGAAATGCTAGATTGTACCAATTGAGCTTTTTACTTGACCAATGAATGCAGGCAGAATACAGTGGCTTTTCGGCGAATTGTAGCCTAGATACAAAAAAAAACGCCTGTTTGCAACAACAGGCGCCACACTAACTAACTATTGAGCTTGCTCAACAAACCATAAACCCTAACTACAATTGATATTCTATAATTCAGCGACTAAAAACAACTTCTGATCTGCTGTACCTGCCGCCTCTATTCTTCAACGTTTTTAAGCAGAATGCAAAACTAAAACGGGTTTCCGGCCCTTGCGGCGCTTTTGTACAAACTGGTCAATTTGCATGACCAATACCCCCTTGTAATACATGCAAATACTGGATTTGTGCAAAAAAGCCAGCGCCCGGCTGAGGGTTCAACCAGGCGCTGCCATTTTATTATTCACCCAGGGGGTTAGATACCCGGCGTTTTCTTGAAAGCGATATCGGTTATACTATCAAACCCACCGTACACCGATGACGGGGTACTATTGATAAGACCAGAAGCATTCAGCGTTAAGAAATATACCTTGTGCCCTCCCCCGCTGGCAGTTTCGTCGGTGGCTACCACCAGCACCCTGCTTTCGTAGGTTGGTATGGTGGCATAACCAGACTTCAACACTTTCATGGCTTTTACCACTGTGCCTGCAGGGAAACTATAGCCTACTGCAGCGGTTGAATTGGCTAGGCTTGCAACTGTGCACACATAAATATTGTTGCTGTTGGCATAGTAAAACTTACCGGGATTGGATAAGTGGGTAGGACATGCAAACAAGCTGGCTTTATTGATGCCCGGCACTTTGGCATCGGTAAGCAAGTAACGGCCTGATGTAAAATTATTGGCATAAGTGAGTCCGGCATTGAACTGGTACACCCAGGTAGAATCGCCGGCATTATTTCTGAAGAAACAATCAAAAGTGGTGGAAGCGGAATATGGCTGCACATTTTCTGCATACAAAAGGTTATGCCGGATATTGTTCATGTCGAAGCCAGATCCGTTGATGGGATCCAAAGCTGCTGCCCCTCCTGCATATGGCACAAAATGACTGTTGGCCACATCGGTACGATTCGTAGGTACCAGTGTGCCTAATTCCATATTGTACAGCAGGAAGCACCTGTTCGCTTTGTCGTATAAAGTATAATAGTTTTCAGAAGACAGGTTGTTGATCAAATAAGGGCTAAGTGTCCAGGTGCCTAATATGGGTGCACCAAATTTGATAGGAGGTGTTTTAATGCTGGTGGCATTTACACGACGGCCATACAGTTGGTCGTTGTTGATCTGGTATTCATACTGGCCGGTATTTACCACCCCATTGGTTTGCAAATTGTAGGTAGATGGCTGCACCATAAACCAACTTGAATGTATGCTGGAATCGGTAAAGTCGATGGCTTTTACTTCCAGGCCACCATTGGGATAAAAGAAAGAAACTTTTTGCAGGCGGAGCGAAGTATTATAATCCAATACGTTGACTTTATAAGTACCCAATGGCAATTTTTTACCATTGTTGGTCAATGCATACACATTCGAGTAAACAGGTGCTTGAGTAGTACCGGCTGCCGTAGTAATCACAGAAATATCGGCACCGTTCTGGCCTGGCTGATTTTGCAATATTACCCAACCTTCATCGCCCCATGGCGCTGTGGTTACGTTGAGTGCAAAGTATTTGTAATAGGTAATGCCGGTACCATTGTCCTTTACACCCACCACGAGTTTATACAGGTAAGGCACCATCGTAATTTTTGCACGCAGGTTCTGTGTATTACCTATTACAGTTTGAGAAGGATTGCCCAGGGTTGAATTGGCTTGCACCACCATCCATGTATAAGACAGATCGCTGGAAGGCTTGGTTTGCGACACCAGTATGTTTACACGAATGCTGTCGTTTTGCCGCAGTACCACAGAGTCTGCCGTTACTACCATGTTTGGATCGTTGGTGACCATATCCGTCTTAATGGTAATTACGTTGGCGTCGCTGTAATCATAATTGCCCAGGTCTTTTTTGCATGCATAAAAACAACATGCAAATGCCAGCAGCAAGGTTCCAATTACAAATATTTTTTTCATGTACGCTATTATTAGAAGCATTTAATTAATAGTTAGCAGGCCCTACCACAATCACATTATTGTTGGCGTCAGGGTCGCGGAGTGTAGGGCCAATACCCAACGGAACTGATAAGTTGCCAGGATAATTGGTCCTGATATAGTTTCTTACTATTTGCAAATACTGCAGGTAAAGGGCTGGCGGAGCAAACCTGTTGCCGATAGGAAACTCGGTCACTGTTGAATCGCTTACAGGGTCATACAATGCATCCAGTATCAACTTGTACTTGGTTTTAGTCCAGGTACCAAAATTGGCAGAATAGCCGGCCCACTGGATGCCGCCAAACTCGCCCCAGGAAGGGGGCTTTTGTATATAACCCATTTTCACTTTGAATTGGGTTTTTACATCTATTCCTTCCTGGAAAGTTTCATTGGCTTTTACATGCACTATAAACGTTCTGCTAAGGCTATCCAGATCGGGGGTGCGGTAGATGACAATTGGAATAGTAGTAGAAACTTTATTGGCCGGCATTGTATACGGTGTCAATAATTTAAAATGCACGCCTTCTATCGCGTCGGCATCGGGTGCACTTACCTTTTCTATTGTAATTACCCTGTCAACGTCCGAAGCCTTACCCAGCACCGTAACCGGCAGCTTCAAAGTATCTGTAGTACGTTTCGGAAACTTGGCAAAAGTGTACGACAAGCTATCTGTTGTACCGCTAAAATAAATGCCATCCTGCTCGCTGAACAGTACAGGCAAATCCTGGTCGCAGCTGGTAATGAGCCCAACCACTACCAGTGTGATGATATATACAATTCCTTTTTTCATGTTGCGTTCTCTCCTGAATGCTTTTCGGTTCCGTTAATTGTTATATTCCTTTTCCTTGTCGGGAAGGGGGAATACATATACATCTGCAGGTATAGCCGCAGTTGTGCTGGTAACAAGTTTCAAGTTTTTATTCAAGCGCTTGTAGTAAAACCACAACTGGCCTTCCTGTGTAAATTCTTTTTGGTACTCCCGCATAATTTCGGTAGACAAGCTATCTGTATAAGTAATACCGGAAGCCACCAATGCCGGTACACCACGAGCTTGCCGCACTTTATTCAAAGTGGCGGTACCGCCTGCTATATCTGCTTTTTTATTGGCGCACTCCGAAAGAATATAGTACAACTCCGACACCCTGAGCACAGGCATATTTCCCTGCAACTCGTAGGGCAGGTTTTTATCCTGAAAAACTTTGGATGGTACGTTTACATTGGCCTGGTTATTATCGAACCAGGAAGTGTAACGATAATCGTTGGCACTACCGCTGCCTGTTAAATACAACCTGTCTTTGCCTGCAGGGGTTAAGCGCAATGGTTGACCACTCGATTTGTCGAACAAGTTGAGATTATAATTTTTCAAATTGGAGCAATACACGGCAAACAACAACTCCTGGGAAAAAGTACGATCGCGAATAGTGTTGGTAGCTGCGGCCACGTTCGAGGTGATCAAAGGAAACTTATTGGAACCAATAACTGCTGATGCATACAATGCAGCATTGTCAACATCTCCTTTAAACAGGTACACCCTTGCCAGCAATGCCTGCACTGCCCAGTAGTTCAGGTGGTTTTGCGTGTATGATGTAAACGCATCGTGCGTGGCTTTGAATACAGCCGAAGTATCGGTATGCGACAGCAACTCTTTGGCTTGCAGCAGATCGCTGATGCATGAATCCATTGCAGCTGTAAGTGTAATATGCGGGGTTGGTGTTACCGTATACTGCGTTACATAAGGAATTGCTTTTTTAGCAGGGCCGGTAAGTGGCGGCTGGCCAAACATGCGCAGCAGATCGAAATGGAATAAGGCCCTCAACGCTATGGCTTCACCTTTTACACGATTGAAATTATCGCGGGAAAATACAGACTGCTTTTGATCGATCTGGCCAATAAGATTATTGAGGTTGGCAATATTGTTATACAGGCCTCCCCATATACCGTCGAATTCTGCTCTTACCTGTGCATCGCTATACGCATAGAATCCTACGTTGTTATAAAACGGTCCACCCTCGCCCACATTAGCCGTAGTGATATTATCGTAGTTGTACGTCAACGCTGACATCATACCCATGGTAAGATTGTTGGTGTATATACCGTACACACCACCATTTGTAGGTTTATCCATACCCAGGTAAACGCCCATGAGTGCAGATTTAAACCCTTCTTCATCGTTGAACAAAACAGACTCCGGTACCCGGTTCTTGGGTGGTACATCCAGGAATTTGTTGCAGGCCGAAACCGACACAGCCATGGCTATGCAAAGCATTACAGCAATACGATTGCTGCGAAAGTTTAATTGGCTTTTAAACAGGTTGTAACGCATAGTCAGATTTTAAAAAGTGGTGGATAAACCGAAATTGAATGACCTGGCAAATGGATAACTGGTACCTCTTTCTGTTTTAATAGTTGCAAAACGGAACAAGTTGTTTTGAGAAACAAACAGCTTGGGGGTAGACAATTTTAATTTTTTCACCCATGGTAAATTATTGGGGAAAGTATAGCCGACCGAAATGCTGGCTGCTTCCAGGAAATTATTATCCTGCACAAATCTTGAAGTAGATTTTGTTTGCTGCAAACCACCGCTACCATCGGCCACCAACGATTTGAAGAAAACAACATCACCGGGTTGTTTCCATCTTTCGGTGAGCACTCTTTCATCTGCATTGGATTGCTTCAGGTTCACGTTTTCAATTTTGTCGACCAGGGTTTGGTTATACATCTGTCCACCCCACTGGTAGCTCATGTTGATATTGAATGAAAACCCTTTATAAGTAAGGCTGGAGCCAATCATTCCTTTTAGCGTAGCAGTAGCATCGCCTATGGGTTGCTTGTCGTTCGGATCCCAAACAAAAGTTTTGGTACCATCCAGTTTTTCAAATACTTCTTTGCCTGTAGCAGGGTCAATACCCAACGATTTCACTGCCCATATCCTACTCATGGATTCTCCCACTTCAAACCTTGGCAATGGTGCTGTTTGTGTAACATCGTTTGTGTTATTGCCTTTATTAATAACATCAATTGCCGGGGATAGTTTTGTAATCACATTGTCGTAATGGCCTGCATTAAAGGAGAGTGTCCAGAAAATATTTTTCTCCCTGTTGCTGATGATGGCCGAAGAAAGGCTCAATTCGTAACCGGTATTCCTGGTAGCACCCAGGTTATCCTGGTAGCTTACAAATCCTGTTGAAGGTGCTACATCCAGCGGCAGTATCAGGTTGTCGGTAGTTTCTACATAATAGTCGAAACCAATATTCAACTTACCATGGAATAGTCCTGCTGTAAGGCCAATATTGTTTTTCAGGGTTTGTTGCCATTTCAGGTTGGGGTTGGCATAGGCTTCCAATGTAGCACCCAGCAAGAGGCGGTAGTTATTGAGGACATTAAACAAATATGTAGGCTGCGACATGGTGGCTGCAAAATTCTGGTTACCGGTGATGCCGGTGGTTGCGCGAATACGCAACTGTTGAATCACTTTGCTCTTTGCAAAGAATTTTTCCTTGTCGAGGTTCCATGCTCCACCCACCGACCAGAAAGGTGCAAACTTGTTATTGCTGCCAAATTGCGAAGACCCACTCACGTTACCGGTTACTTCTGCAGTGTACCTGTCGGCATAGTTATAACTAATACTGGCATAACCGGAGAGGTTGCGGGATTTAATATCGCTGCTACCGGGTTTGGTACTTTGTCCATATCCATTGGCCATACCCAACTGGTCCAGATAATCGTTGGGCAATCCGGAAACACGAATGATGGTAGAATTACTTTTTGCATCCTGGCCTGTAAAGCCAATAGATGAATAGATCGTATGCTTGCCAAATCTTTTTTGGAGATCAACACTCAGGCGTGCATCGATGGCACTATTGCTGCCTCTTGTTTGCTGGTAAGTACCCATATCTGTAAATGCACTCGTGTTTGCATCCACAAACCTGGTATGATCGGCAGGAAAGAATTGCTCTGCTCCCGGGTTATTGCTCGAAAAACCAATGCCTGCTCGCAGGCGTATATAATTGTTAATGGTCCAATCGAAATTGGTATTGTTTCTGAAACTGGTATAAAATGAATAGTCCTTAATAGCGAGTTGTGCATTGTATGCAGCGTTGGTAAACCTACCGCCGGGTGCACCACTCAAAAATCCGAGCTCCTGCGCAGTGGGTTCCAGCACTTTCAACCAATTGCCCGAAGAATCGTATGGTTTGAAAAACGGAAACTGTGTAGCATACTCATTAAAACCTCCCCATGGCGTGTTGTTAGATCTTGAATAACCAATGGAAGTTGAATTGGAAAATTGAACACTGCGTGTTACATACGAAAGCGTGTAGCTCAATCCGTAGTTAGCCCTGTTAGATGCCTGCATTACCCCTACTCCATTGCTATAGTTCATATTGAGGTTGTAGCGTACCGCTCTTGATCCACCGCTCATCGAAAGGCTATGATTGGTACCCACACCTGTGCGTACGGGCTGAGCCAACCAATACGTATTTACACCGCTTTTTACCTGGCCCAGGCGATAGTTGTACCATTCTTTTAATGCCTGGTCGTTGTAGTTGTTGGTAGGATCGGCATACACACCCGAGATACGCTGTGCTTCCAACAACTGTTCCGCATTCATCAGGTTGTAAGATGAAAGATCGGGTGCTGAAAAATTAAAATTCACTGAATACGACACCAGCGGCTTGCCCACAGTGGGTTGTTTTGTTTCCACCACAATTACACCATTGGCTGCTTTGGAACCATACGCTGTAGTAGCTGCAGCATCTTTCAGTACCGTAATGCTGGCAATACGGTTAATGTCCATATCGTAAATGGTTTGCAACGTGGTTTGAAAACCATCCAGGATGATCAAAGGCTGATTAGGATTGAGCAAATAGCTGGACATCATATCGCCATTGGACACCGGTGTAGCGGCCGAAGCCACAGAGCCCTGTGTAGAAACAGGCAGGTTATTTTGCCCCCGCACTTGCAAAATGGGTAATGCGTTGGGATCGCTACCGAGTGCATTATTTTCTTCCATACGCACCGAAGGTTCCAGTATGGCCAATGCAGACATTACATTGGTAGGATTCACTGTTTTTAACTGATCGCCGGAGTAGGTTTTAGATGCACCTGTAAAATTGCCTGTTGGTCTTTTGTACAAACCGGTATTCACTACTACTTCCTGTAATGTAGATACAGCATCCGCCATTTTTACCTGCAGTTCTGATTGCCCCTTCTCCAACTTTATAGTTTTGGGAGCCTGGCCCACATAGGTAAAAATGATCTCAGCAGTTTCCGGTACATTCTTCAATTCAAATGTTCCGTCCTTTTTGCTGGTAGTAATAATTTTTGTGCCCTTTACTGTAATGGTCACTCCTGCCAGTATCTCATTTTGCTCGTTACGCACGGTACCTGTTACAGTTTTGCCTCCCTGCGCCACTGCAGATGTACCTACAACCACCATGACCATGAACAACATCAATTTTAGCATGGAAAGAAAACCCTGCTTACGCTGATATGGACGATTAGAATAATTCATGTTTAAAGACTTTCAATTTTCTCCCAGGGTTATTCTGGTTTAATAAATACATACGATGCATTGGCCACTACCGGCACTTTGGTAAAAGGCAATAAAGCAAATGGGATATTTCTCCTTTTGTAGAAATAAAACATCTGCCCTTCGCTCATGAATTCCTTTTGATACTCCTTCGTTATTTCTACTGCAAGGCTATCCAACTTAAGCGCTGCCAATGTGTATTTCGGAACATTACGATGCACCCTTACCGAATCCATCCAATTGGTTGCCGCCAATGAATCTCTTGATACCACTGCACATTCGGCAGCTATATAATACATTTCGGTCATGCGGATCATGGGCAAAATATTGGCAGTAGATGCATAACACTTACGAGGCGAAATGGTATTGCCTGTAGTGCCACCTGTGCCGGGGTCATTAAATACCCTTCTAAAATCGGTGGATATACCACTGCCTGTAATAAATAATGCGTTTTGATTGGGAATAGAAAAACCCAGTGGAGGATTAGTATTTAAAACAGATTTATACAATTGATTAGAAAATACCTGGTAGCTGTATAGCGAAAACAAATGCTCTTTGGTGAACATCAGGTCACTGGCAGTGGTAGCCAGCGGAAACTTGTTGCTGTTGATGATGGATAATGCTTGTGTTTGTGCATTTGCCAAATCGCCTTTGTACATATAAATGCGGGCCAGCAATCCTTTTACACCCCAGTAGGTAAGCTTTTCTACACCGGCATCGCTATTGCTTAGCATAGTAAGCGACTGGTTCAACTCATCAATACATTTATCGATCACCACCCCGGTCGTTGAAACCGGTGTGGCTTTGGGGCCTACAGTTGTTACAAAAGGAATAGCCGGTATATTATTGCCACCTGCCGATGGTGCAGTGCCAAACATGCGTACCAGGTCGAAATGCAGAAATGCCCGCAACGCAATGGCTTCGCCTTTGATGGTAGCAAAATTATTTCCTGTAAACAAACCTTGTTTCGCATCAATATTGGCCAGCAGGCTATTCAGGTTATTGATGCACTGGTAAGTGTTGGCCCATATTTTAGTAAACAGCCCCTGCACTGTAGGGTCCTGGAAATTGTACCGTGCCCCCTGGTAGTACAATGGTCCTATTGCCGGGCTAATGGTTGTATCGTAGCTTCTGCCCAATACCGAAAGAAATCCAAAAGTCATATCGCGGCCATACAGCGTTGCATCGCCCATTTGCAGGTACACACCATTCATTACATCGCGAAAGCCCTGCTCAGTGGAAAACAGTTCCTCCTGGTCTACCTGCAATGGCGCTTCCGTATCCAACCATTTTTTGCAACCGGTAATGGATAGCATTACCGTAGTTGCAACCAGTAAATATTTTATCCAACCTTTATAATTCATATCAATTCTTTTATGACTTTAAAAACCTGCTGACACTGCAAACGAATACAAGCGCTGCATGGGGTAATACACTCCTTTTTCGTAATCCTGGTTAGCGGTGCTAAACATGTTGTTGGCAATAAAGCCCAGCTTCAAATACTTCGCTTTTATTTTTTGCGCAATGGCATTGCTGAAATTGTAGTCGATAGAAATGGCAGAGCAATTGATAAAATTGTTATCTGCTACAAACCTGGTAGTAGCATAGGTAGGAGAAGTAACCATGCCGTTTAGCGACAAGGGCTTGTAGAGTGCATTATCGCCGGGCTGCGTCCAGCGGTTGCTTGCAGCACGTGCATCCACATTATAGGTAAGGTCAGCATTCTCTATGCGGTCGGCCAATGTTTGGTTATACATTTTTGCCCCGTACTGGTAGTTGAAATAAATACCTGCTGAAATATTTTTTACAGTAACCGCCGTTCCAAACGAACCGATCCAATCCGGAGTGAGGTCGCCCACATTTACTTTATCGGCAGCATCCCATGTAAAAGTGGTAGAGCCATCTGCTTTCATGAATTTTTCCATACCTGTGGCCGGATCGATGCCCAATGAACGTACAGCCCAAATACCGGTAAGCGACTGGCCTTCCAGGAATTTCGGTTGCGGTCTTGTCTGGTCCACCTTCATATTATCCTGCACAGCATTCCAATTGTTGATATATTCTGAGGTGGTTACAATGTTATCCTGGTTATGCAAACCATTTACGCGAACGGTCCAGGTAATGCCTTTTTTAGCATTACTGATAATGGTATAATTCGCATCGAACTCTATGCCTTTGTTTTCAATAGCACCAAGGTTTTCGTAATAGCTGTAGTTCAAAAACCCGGTGGATAATTGCACCGGCACCGGCAATACCAAACCTGTTGATTTGTTGCGGTATGCATCTACTCTCAATGCCAACCTGTTCTTCAGCAACACAACATCCAATCCAATATTTTGCTTTGCGGTTTGCTGTGCTTCCAGGTCTTTGTTGCCATACGCTGTAAGGAAGGCACCCAGACCTATACCCCTGGTGCCGGGACCACTACCTGCAGGTACATACTGCCTGTCGGTATAATAGTTATAGTTGGTATGTCCCAGGTAAGATTGGAAATACTGGCTACCGGCCATGCCGACACTACCCCTGAGTCGCAGTTTATTCAATACAGTATTGCCTTTCAAAAAGTTTTCGTTGTGCAGGTTCCAACCGGCACCTACTGACCAATGGGGTGCAAAGCGGTTGTTTTCGCCAAACTGCGATGAAGCATCCATATTGGCTGTAATATCTGCCTGGTAACGATTGTCGTAATCGTAGCCACCATGGAAATAACCGCTGATCAGACGTGTCGCAATTTTTCCGGTGGCAGGACGAGAATTTAAATAAGCATTACCGAAAGAAAGATCAGAGAGTTTATCGCTGGTAAATCCCTGCATCACAATACCACTCGATTCGCTGGAAGTTTCCATCATATTGGTTCCGATAGAACCGAAGAATTGGTGCTTATCTATTTGCTTTTTGTAGTGCAGGTTTAGAGAAGCTTCCCAACTTGTGAAACCGGCGGAAACCTGTGTGTACTCTCCTCTTTTGAAAAAATCGTCGGGAGAATAATTAGCATACGTTGTATGGCTGGGTGGCAAAAATGTATTGTGCTCATCGTTCAGATCGGAAATGCCGAAACGCCCCTCAAAGTTGAACCCATATCCAATTTTCCATTTCAACGATGTGATGTTACTGATGCGATTATACTTATGATCGTCCCTGGTAGAAATAACACCATTGAATGCAGGGTTGTAATAGGTGTACACTTTGCCCTGGTAGGTATATTCTTCCAGTATGCGGCTCATATCGCCGGTTACAGAATCATACGCATTCCAGTAAGGATTCTGGCGGCCATAATCGGCAAAATTTCCATAGGGAGAATTGTTTGCCATGGACTGCAGGTAAGTGATATAATTACTGATCACCAGATTATTAATGCGGGTGCTGATATAACCGCCGAAGTTTACATTGTTCCTGTCCGACCCTTTCATTACCCCTTCAATATTGTTGTACGAAAAGTCGATGCCATAATTGATGTCATCGTCGCCTCCATCTACCCCTACGTAATGTTTTTGACCTATGCCGGTTTGGGTAGGTATTTTCAACCAATCGGTATTGATGCCCTTATTCACCTGGTACAGGCGCTTATCGTACAACTGCTGGTTGTTCGTATACATACCGGCAGTTTTTTCCAGTTGTAGTTTTTCGGAAGCATCCAGCAGGTTATACGACGATAGCTCAGGAGTGGCTACCTGCACCTGGCCGGAGTAGTGCACATTCAATACACCTTTTGCAGGCAGTTTGGTTTGCACCAAAACCACCCCGGTTCCACCTCGCACACCAAACATGGCAGTGGCGGCGGCGTCTTTCAGAATGGTCACCTTGTCAATACGGTTGATATCAATATCGAGTGCAGTTTGCCATGCTACTTGTATTCCATTAAGCAAAATGACAGGCTGGTTAGGATTAGCCACATTGCTGGCAACAAAATCGCCCACCGATGGGTTGATCTGTACGCCGGTAGATGTAACCCCCGAATTGGCAGAAATAGTGGCCGATGCCGGGAAATTATAAGCACCCCTGATTTTCACCGATGGTACCACATTGGGGTCATCGCCGTATTCATTTTTCCTGGATACTATTAAAGAGGGATCGTAAAATTTCAGGGCTTCTACAAAACTCCAGGGATGCAACTTGCGGAGGTCATTGCCCGAAACCACGGTAGCGGCGCCCGGAAACTGGTTTTCCGAAACGGAATAAAAGCCATTTTCAACAGAGCGGGCTGCAACCGATTCAACCCTGGCAGACAGGCGTAATTGCAGATCGGCTTTAGCTTTTTTTGAAGCGGCTATGTAGCCGGCTTTGGTTACCACTATCTGGCTTCCGGCAGTAATACTGTCGAATTCGATAAAACCCTTGCTGTCGGTGTAACCCTTTTTCGCCCCTACGCTTACGAAAACACTGTCTAATGCAGCGCCATTCATCAGGTCTTTTACAGTTACCCGTACTTTGGGGATTATTTTGGGTGGGATAGCTGGCCTACTGTTTGTTTGTGCCAAAACTGTGGTAGACACCAAAGCACTACCGGCTAATACAAGAAACAGGCATAAACTGCCGGTATAGGAATTCCTTATACGCTTCATGAATAAAATAAGGTTTTGAGTTGCACCCATTCAAAAGTTAACAATAAAGTCCGGGATGGAATAGAGGGGCAGCCAAAAATGCGATTAACTCTGTTTCTCCACCTTTCACACCCAACATTCGCCACATACCCGCAAAAGAAAGTTTAACGCGGTAAGCTACCTGGCCTTTTTAGCTATTTCCTCTTTAATTGTACAAAGTTGCTATATCAATGTACGAAAGTCGAATTTTGGAATACGAAATTTTAATCAAAGATTTAGCAGAATTCATCCATTAAATAGGCCATTAAGTCCCAAACTGGGAGAACATCCCAAAATAAGGGTCAGATTGCAGGTAGTCTTTCTATTTAACCTATTTTAGTGGCCATTATTCAACGAAATACTGATTTTTTGAGCCATCCGGTTTTTACAAAAAAGCGACTGCTGGTTTTTCTCCTCCATTGGCTCGCCTGGATAGTACTGTTTTCGCTTACCTATTTGCCTACCTATTTCACCAGTGTAAAAATCGTTTGGAGCTTTGTAGCTTACAAATACCTGCTGGTTGGCACCCTCGATTTCCTACTTTTTTACTTCGTAGCCTTTTACCTGCTGCCACAAATTGGCACAAAAAACCGGCGATGGATATTGTTCGTGGTAGCTTGTGTACTGCTCGCCATAGGCTATACGTATTTCAAATACCTGGTGGAGCAATTGCGCTTAACGGTCTTATTAGCCCGACCTAATGGTCCTTCTATTGGCAGCAGGATGATGGAGCTGGCAGATATTACCTCAAAAAGATCCTTCACCTTTTTCAAATCCAATGCCGATAGAACAATAGTTGGCACCATTGCCATTATTACGCTTGGTTTTGCGTATCGCCTGCTGCTGGCCTGGTATATGCAGGAAAAAGTGCGTCAGGAGCTGGAAAATAAAAAGCTACAGGCCGAGTTGTCCTTCCTGAAAATGCAGGTAAATCCCCATTTCCTGTTCAACGCCCTCAACAATATTTACTCGCTGGCCGTAATGGAAAAAAGCGCCAAAACCGGCAATAGCATTATGAAGCTATCGGAGCTGATGCGCTATGTACTGTACGAGAAGGAGGACGAAGCCAATAAAGTAAGTCTCGATAAAGAGATACGCCATATCAACAGTTTTATCGATCTGGAAAAGCTGCGGCATGTGCACGATATCTATATCAATTTTTCGATAGAAGGTGATACCGCAGGCAAACGCATCGTACCCCTCCTGCTGTTTCCACTCATTGAAAATGCCTGCAAGCACGGCATACTCACTGATGCCGACAAGCCGGTGGAGATCAGCCTGAATGCTACTGGCAGTATGCTGTCATTTACCTGCGAGAATTATATCAACACCTACCAGAAGGATAAAAACGGTGGAATTGGGCTTGTCAACGTCCAAAAAAGGCTGGAATTACTCTACGGCAGCCAGTACCCGCTGACCACGCAAAATGACGGCCAAAAATTTATTGTGAGTTTACAATTACCTTTATAACATACGAAAAGTGTTATACGATGTTGAAATGCATGGTAATTGATGATGAGCCTTTAGCCATAATCTTACTCGAAGACCATATTGGAAAGATCCCCTTTCTTACCCTTACCAATACCTTCAACAATCCCATGGAGGCATTGATCAGTTTCAACGCCCAGCCAGTTGACCTCATTTTTTTGGATATACAAATGCCACAGCTCAGTGGGCTGCAGTTTATGCAACTGCTGCAAAACAGGGCTAAAGTCATCATCACTTCCGCCTACCAGGAATACGCCATAGACGGATACGAACACAATGTGGTAGACTACCTGTTAAAGCCCATTTCGTTCGAACGCTTTTATAAAGCCGTAGAAAAAGTGTACAACCTCACCAACCCCAGCCAAAAAATGGAAGGGAACAAAGATTGGTTGCCCGCCACTGGTGGCTACATTTTTGTGAAAGTTGAAACCAAAATGGTGAGGGTAGAACTCGACGATATCCTCTACATAGAAGGCCTCAAAAACTATGTATCCATTTATACCAAGACCCAGCGCATTGTGACCCTGCAGGTAATGAAGCAACTGGAAGAATTACTACCCGCTAATCGCTTTGTAAGAGTGCATAAATCGCATATTGTGGCGCTCGACAAGATCAACTCCATAGAGCGGCAGGAGATACTTATTAAAGACCGCATTATTCCCATAGGCAATACCTACCAGGATCATTTTTTCAAATTACTCGAAAGCAGGAAAGCAAAATAATCTACCCTCTTAGTTTAATGCTTTGTCCCAGGATACAGGCCACTGAACGCCGATGCTAAGATATAAACCTGCGCTTTCGCCATATATAGGCAGTTCTCAGCCGTTGTTGTAGCCAATACATGCGTGACTGCAGGTTGGGGTACAGAATAAATAACCCACCTCCACACGACCATTTATCTGTTTCAAACGGCCCACCGGGTGCATTTTTATAATCGCTTATAACACCTGTATGCAATAAGTCGGGAAAAGACTTTTTCAACTGCACAACCTGCTCAAAGCGCCCTCCTTCAACAAACACAACGGTATTGCGGCCCGCATGTTTTGTCAAAGCTTCAAGAGACTTGTCAACCCCATCAATGATAATAAGGTCGAATTTTTTTTCGGGGTTTAAATCGTTGATGGTTCCTTTTATGTCAATCGAACTATACCTGTCCACATTTTTAGCGAGTGCACCCAGACAAAAATCATTGAGTTCGGTGCCTGTATAGTCTATTGCGAGGCCATTGGTGTTTGCAAAATTCAAAATAGCATCGGAAAAGCTCCCGATCCCCAGGCCCAATTCCAATATAGATCTCACTTTAAATGCCTGTACCAATTGTAGTACAGCTTCTATGGCAAACTGCCCGGCTATATGTTGGTTTCCTTCTTTTTTCGAAAACTTCTCATAAGTGGCTCTTGCCTGTAATGTTGGTGTTATGCTCATTTGTCTATGACTATAAATGCGAACCTACTCTTGCTATCAAACAGGTAAATTCAGTGACCAGTTTTTTTCTTTAAGCACTAAAGCAATTTAAAATCGGGCAGCTTGCAAAATAAATCTGTTATATGGCTGCGCCTGTCAATATTCAAAAGAAAACGCCGTCAGTCAGTAAGTTGCACCTTCAGCAGCACTGTACTTCATATTGTACACTGTCTGGGTTGACAAAATACCAACTTGAACTGCTTCTATCTTTCGTTCTCCATTTTCAATTTGATGTATATCAAAAAAGGGAGAGAAGGTTTTTGCATGAGAATAAACAGCCATAACTATCCCTATTACTTCGTACTTTAGGAAAGGAAGGCAGCAGTAAAAAATACTGCTTAACAATTACCAGAGGGTAATGATGCGTGATGGTGAAAGAATGATGCAATACGCATCCTCTTTTTCGTAGCCCTTTTAATGTAATACGAATGAACTTCAAACAGTGAGTGCTGTACACTTTTGAAGCTGGCACTTCATTTGCGATAAGAAACTAATGACTATACCATTTCATGCATATAATAGCACATTGCACATCACTCAAATAGACTATGAAAAAAGTTTTACTAACCCAGCGAACAATATTCTTTGTATTACTAACCTGCCTGGCAGTTCTGAAAAGCCCTGCATTTTCGCAACCGGGTAAAGTTTTATTTTCCGACAATTTTGGTAAGCCTGTTGGCAGAATACCGTCACCGTATGCCAACACCGGCAACAATGAATTTTCGTTTAGCGATCCCGATTTTTTATACCCCCCGTTTCCACCATTAGGAGCATGGACAACAGACCCGCAAATATGGCGCAGGCAGGGCCTCGATATTGAAAGCAACCATTATGCGATTGTTGCACCCAATCAAATTTTTTCAAGTGTTCCGGACTACAGTGTTTCCGAAGGTTACCCCTTCCCTTATACTCCTACCACCAATGGCTTATGGAGCAACCTGATTGCATTAGGAGTAGATGCTGACAATGACCCAAAGGGCGGTGTAATGGCTGTAAATGCAGGCACTACGCCCGGCATTTTTTACACCCGGCATATAACACTGGAGAGAGGAAAATTCTACAGGTTCAGCTATGCTTTATATGTTGAAAATCCGAAAGTCCTATTGCGTACTGATATTTTCGCCTCGGGCGGCACAAGACTTATTGGCGACAAAGTAGAAGCGCCATTTACATCAACCAACCACCTATGGTTTACTGTTACTGAATATATTTATTTGCCGAATACACCCTGCGCCCAAAACGATGATTATTACATCTCGTTGCAAAGTATTGATGAAGAGAACAACGGGGACGATTTTGCCATCGATAATATCAGGCTGCAGGAAGTTGCATCCACTGATGTACCCAACCATCCCGACTCGGCCGTGGTGATTATTCCTTGTGTCAGTAATATGCCAGGTGCAGGTAATGATATAAGTTTTGGAAATAACCCGGGAGAAATTACGCTGAATATTTTGGCGAATGACACTACTAAAGATGGTTACCTCGCTGAAGCTGCAAATTTTGGTGCTGACGACTATGTTACTTTTGATTTTGTTGTTCCGCCCGGATCATCAAAAGGGCCAGGCAATAATAAATTAACGGTATATGGAGAAGGGGTTTGGCTCTTTAATACAAACAAAGGAGAAATAAATTTTAAGCCGGAGGCAGGTTTTACCGGAAATCCAACTCCTATTCAATACACCATTACACAACAATTTGCTTACACCGGTGCCGATGCACCGCCATTCCCACTTGCGCCCGAAGTACTTAGTTCAGAACCTGCGACCATCACCATTGCCTATGGATCTAACCCGTTAGCAGTAAATGACACTGTTACCGGACTGGTAGGCGATCCTATAGACATCAATATTTTATCGAACGATTTTACCAGTGCAGAAGTTTCCCCGGTCAACCCCGCCGATGTAACCATCCATCTTCGAAACCCGTCAACAGGTGTAGAAAGCTTAAGCACCTCAGTGGTTCCAGGAGAAGGTGTTTGGAGCTATAACTCCGGCACGGGCATGTTGCATTTTGTACCAGCTCCTGGATTTTTTGGAACACCCACTCCCATCACGTATACATTTTACGAAGGGGGTGACATTACCCGTACTGCTTCTGCTATGGCGGTTGTGCTGGAGGATACCTTAAAAACGACTATTACCGGGAAAGTACTAATTGACGGAAATGGCACTACCAATGGTTTGGATGGAATAGGCTACAACAAGAACGACCTGTATGTATTGCTGGTGGACCCCAAAGGTTATGACTATGCAAGTACCAGGGTGTTAAGCAATGGCGATTATGTTTTTACAAATGTTCCTTACACGCACGATGGTGCAAACTTCCAGCTCATTTTGCAGGACCATCAAGAGCCATCTGGAGACCCGGCTCCGCAATCGCCAAGGCTTCCGGCCACGCCTATATATACATGGACCTCTACCGAAGAACAATTGAATTTGCTGGAGGATGGTAGTCCCGATAGTAGATTATCGATAACATTAATCGGGCCATTAACCAATGCAAATTTTGGTATTCAGCAAATGAGTGGTGCCGAAGAAATAACCACCAATGTGCCTCCTAATTTACCACTCCATACCATTTGGCAACTCGACAATGACGACCAGGTGTTAATGGCTAACGACCCAGAGGATGGTAATGATTTGCAAGCAGGTGCTTCATTTGTAATTACAGATATTGACCCCAACATTAAATTGTATTACAAGATTGATGGCGTTAACTATAGGGAAATTACCAGTGCAGACTTTGGTACTGTGGGCCAGCAGCCAGGTAGTTCTGTATTAGTGATCAATAATTACGATCCCATAATGTTGGCGTTTGAATACAATGCCGATGTGCTAAGTGCCGATTTCAAATATGCATTGGTTGACAATGCCAATGTAATTGGCAACGATGCCTTGTATATCATTAACAAAAACTTCCTGCTTTCTTCAACCGGCCTAGTGTTAGAAGCCAGCAGAAAAGCCAATGGCAACCAGCTCAGGTGGAAAACAGCAACAGAAACCGCTACGCGTAGTTTTATCATTGAAAGAAGCGTTGATGGCATTCATTTTAAAAGCATTGGCCATGTGGCCGCAGCGGGCAATAGCAACAGTTTGCGCAATTATAGCTTCACCGATTCTGCTACCCAAAAAACAAGCATATACTACAGGGTATTACTCGAAAGCAAAAATGAAAGTGTCATTTACAGCAATATGGTTTTTCTGCCAATGAAAGCAAGTACCCAATTGGTGCATGTGTTCCCCAACCCGGTGCAAAGAGATATGAACATTGCACTGAGTGAAGCAGGAAATTATAAATTGAATGTATTGGATACTAAGGGCAGAAAGATTTTTGAACAACAAGTAATTGCGTTGGGAAATGCCACAGTCAATAAAATAAAATTGCCGGCACTTACAAGTGGCATGTATTATTTGCAGGTGACCAATACAAAAACAAATGTGCAGGCTACCACTAAATTGTGGGTGGCCCCTTAGCAGGAAGAAAAGACACAAAAAATAGAGGCTGTCATTGAGCAGCCTCTATTTTTTGTGTTTGCTACTGTTTATTCGATAGCCAAGCTGCCTCTTTACATCACCTACTGACTGGCACATCCTCATTAACTTTATCAGGCCAACTATGTATGTTACTATAGTCACCAATTTTTCTGATATTACCACATGATCGCACTATTCATTACCATCGGGCTACTGGCTATTTTGATTGCTGCTTTTATGAACCAACCTCAATTTGGGAAGTTGCCAACCGGCGAAAGATTGGAGAGGATACAAAAAGCGGGCAATTACAAAAACGGTTCATTCCAAAATGAAAGCTATACACCCATGCTTACCGAAGGTGAAAACTACTGGACCTTAAGCATGGATTATTTTTTTGGAACAAAACCAAAACGCAAACCCAGTCATGCACTTCCTTCTGTAAAAACAGATTTGTTGCATGCCGATAGTGATGAGAATTTTTTGGTTTGGTTTGGCCATTCGTCGTATTACATGCAGGTAGATGGTAAACGAATTTTAGTAGACCCTGTTTTATCTGGTTCGGCATCGCCTTTGCCTTTGGGTCTGAAAGCTTTTAAAGGCACAGATATTTATTCAACAGATGATATTCCCATTATTGATTTTCTCTTCATCAGCCACGATCATTGGGATCACCTGGATTATGCTACCATCAAAAAACTGCAACCCAAAGTCAACAAAGTGATCTGCGGGCTGGGTGTGGGTGCACACCTGGAACATTGGGGATACAATAGCAATAAGATCGTTGAATGCAACTGGCACGAAACAGTACAACTGGAAGAAAATTTCGTGGTGCATACCATACCTGCCCGGCATTTTTCCGGCCGTGGGTTAGCGAGAAACAAATCGCTTTGGTTATCGTTTGTGTGGCTATCGCCTACCCTTTCTATTTTCATAGGCGGCGATAGTGGCTTCGATGATCATTTTGAAAAAGTTGGAAATCAATTTGGCCCATTTGATCTGGCCGTACTCGAAAATGGGCAATACGACAAGAAGTGGAGGTACATTCACCTGATGCCAGACCAGGTGATTCCGGCTGCGCAACTATTGAAAGCGAAAAAATTATTGCCGGTACATTCTTCCAAATTCATGCTGGGCAATCATGCATGGAACGAGCCACTGGAGTTGATCTCACAACAGGATACAACTCCTGATTTGCAAATACTCACTCCAATGATTGGAGAAAAAGTGGATATCAACAGCTCTGAACAGGTATTCGAAAAATGGTGGACGAACATTTCATAGTCAAACTCTAAACCTAATTATGCCATTCATCGTTTGTAATCTTTCCCTGTAGATTCTCCATTTCACGATTTAGAATCGCCCTTCACTGGAACCATAACAGCTCTGATTTTCAATTCTATTCCCCTGGCTCAACTTCCAAATTCCGCCTTAGATCCCAACCCAATCTACTGTAGCCGAGCTGTTGCTTTTATCCGTTTTTCCTGCTTTCTTTCCACAAAAAGTGCATAACTAAAACTGGACTCCAGCCAGGTAAAAAATAAATTTGGATAGGTTGATTTTCAACCGAACAGTTCTTTTCAAATTATTGTTTTACTTAAAAACCTACTCCATTTGACAGAGACCATCATCAACCTCGAAACCGTCAATCCTATTGAGTTTTTTGGGGTAAACAACGGAAAACTTGATCTGCTAAAAAAGAAATTCCCATTGTTAAAGATCCTTGGCCGCGGGACACAAATAAAACTGAGCGGCAGTCCGGAGCAGATTGGGTTTGCGAAAGAAAAAATCGGCCTCATAGTTCAGTACCTCGAGCGAAATGGCCATTTGAGTGAAAATTATTTTGAAACCATTTTAGGTGGAGATGATGCAGAAACTGTTGACAATTTTGTAGAGCGAAACCCCAATGATGTATTGGTGTTTGGCCCTAACGGAAAAACAGTACGGGCACGAACTGTCAATCAGAAAAAATTAGTGGCAGCAGCAGACACCAATGATATTGTGTTTGCACTGGGACCTGCAGGTACAGGTAAAACCTATACAGCAGTAGCATTGGCAGTAAGGGCTTTGAAAAACAAAACAGTTAAGAAAATCATTCTTACACGTCCTGCTGTGGAAGCAGGTGAGAGCCTTGGTTTTTTACCAGGCGATCTCAAAGAAAAAATTGATCCTTATTTACGTCCGCTTTACGATGCGCTTGACGATATGATTCCCGCCGACAAGCTTGGCTATTACATGAGTACCCGTACCATTGAAATTGCGCCACTGGCGTATATGCGTGGCCGTACACTGGACAATGCCTACATCATTTTGGATGAAGCGCAAAACTCCACCGACCTGCAATTGAAAATGTTTCTCACCCGTATTGGTGCCAATGCAAAAGCTATCATCACCGGCGATATGTCGCAGGTAGATTTGCCCAAGAGCCAGAAAAGCGGATTGGTAAAAGCTACCCGCATTCTGAAAAACATTCATGGCATTGCGCATATTGAATTGGATGAAGAAGATGTAGTGCGCCACCGCCTTGTAAAAGCCATTATTAAAGCTTACGACAAGGAGCATGAAATAGAAAGCGCCGAGGAAGAAGCTTACCAGGCTCAACGGAAAGAATATTTCCGCAGCCGCGATAAAGCCTGATGCAACATTGTTGAACCAACTGCTAAAGTCTTTATTCAAAAACCCGTTGAATTTTCAGCGGGTTTTTGAATGCCATCAACAAAAATCAGTCTACCAATTTTGCTGCAGTTATAACTGTAGGCAACATACTGAAACCTGTATTTTCGCAGGCATTGAATATTCAATCTTCTATATTACAACGTTTCCCAAAAGCAGGCGCTGCATGGCTTCTCTTCCTATTGCTTACAATGGCTTGCAACAATGATGTTCCCAAAAAAGTGCAGCATGCTTCCGGCAATACTTACCAGCAAAAGCGCCTGCAACGATATACAGATTCTATTTATCCCTTAGCAAAAACACAGGTTGAAAGCGGCGATATTATACTAAGGCTCGGTAGCGATATCACCAGCGAAATGTTCAGGCAAATGAACAAGACCGATCAGCGTTTTAGTCATGCCGGCATTGCCAGTATTGAACAGGATTCCATTTTTGTATATCATGCTATTGGGGGCGAATTCAACCCCGATCAAAAAATAAAAAGGGAACCAATCTATAGTTTTGGACATCCTGCCGACAATAAATCGCTGGCCATCATCAGGACCAAAAAACCGATGAAGCAGAGAAGGGAAATAGCAGCCCGGGCCAGGTCTCTTTATTTGCAAGGTATTCCCTTCGATATGAAATTTGACTATAGCACCGAAGACAGGTTGTACTGTTCGGAGTTTGTAGCCAAGTGTATTGTACGTGCAGTACAGGATAGCAGTTGGTTGCATTTTACACACACAGGCCCCTTGAAATTTGTAGCAGTAGACAATTTATTGCTTGCCTCCATTATGCAACAGCAAATGAGTTGGCAGTACTGATGCATACAATGCAAAATGCAATTATCTTCATCGGCAGAATTTTCACTTCACGTATCTGCTTTTCAAATTTTAAATTCAAAGAATACCCATGAAAAAATTCATTCTTCCCTTAGCTGCAGTGATCATGCTGGCAGTAGCTGCCTGTTCGGGAGGTAGCAAAAACGATCCCAAACAAGTGGCAAAAAATTTCTTCGAAGCTTTTGAATCGATGGATATAGATAAAGCTGCACTGTATGCTACCAAAGACAGCAAAAGCATGCTCGACATGATGAAAATGGGTATGAACATGGCGCAGTTGAACATGGACAGCATTAAGAAAGAAAAAGCCAAGCAAAAAATTGAATTCTCCGACCCGGTGATCAATGGTGATGAAGCCACTATTGCTGTAACTGTTGATGGAAAAGACAAAACCGATTTCAAATTGAAAAAAGAAGAAGGCCAGTGGAAAGTGGCTTTCGACAAAAACACTTTGATGAAAACCGGCATGGAAAAAAGAGGCCAACAAGGAGATGCCACCCAGGAAGAGGTGGATGCGGCAATTCGTGGAATGGATACAACCATCGGATCAATCGGCGATACCGGGATAGCGCACTAAATCAAGAATTATATTGATACATCCCAATAGTCTTTAAGTTGTAGCTTCTGTCGTCTGCAACACATACAATAAAAAAACTCGTTGAACAATCAACGAGTTTTTTTATGTCCGATTCTAACCCCGAATCGATATTAATAGTAAGATGATTCCAAATGTGGGTTGGCTTTTTCTGCGGCTTCAATAGCTTCAAAAGAACTGAGCACATCTGCCCTGTCTTTCAAAATACAAACGCTGTGCTCATAATGGGCGGCAGGCTTGCCGTCTTTGGTGCGCACTGTCCATCCGTCTTCATCGTAGTACACATCTTTCTTTCCCTGGTTTACCATGGGCTCAATAGCAATGGTCATACCGGCCAGGAATTTGGGCCCATTTCCACGTTTGCCAAAGTTGGGTACCTGTGGGTCTTCGTGCAGCTTTCTGCCAATGCCATGGCCTACCAGTTCGCGTACCACACCATAAGGATGCTGGCGCTCTGCATAATCCTGGATGGAAAAAGCCAAATCACCAACCCTATTGCCTGCTCTTGCCTTTTGAATGCCTTTGTACAAAGATTCTTTGGTTACACGCATCATGGCCAATGTATCAGGCGCTGCATCTTTTATGGCGAATGTATAGGCGCTATCGCCGTGAAATCCATTCTTAAATACACCACAGTCGATGCTGATGATATCGCCTGCTTTCAGTTCCCTATTGTCAGGAAAACCATGCACGACTGCATCGTTTACACTAATACAGGTGTTGAAAGGATAGCCGTTGTAATTGAGGAAACTGGGAATGCCTCCATTGCTCCTGATCATTTCCCCGGCAATTACATCCAGTTGCTGTGTGGTAATGCCCGGCTTTAGCAAGCTGGCAAGGTGTGCAATAGTATCGCCCACCAGCAGGTTACTGTGGCGCATCCATTCTATTTCTTCTGCGTTCTTTATAATGATCACTTCTTTATATTTTTTGAACAAACTCATAAAGGCTGCAAAGAAACGAAGCCCTTTGCATTCTAAACGATAAGGGTTAAATAAAAATACCTGCCTTCGAAGGCAGGTACTCTATTATTTTTTAATGTTCTATACTATCCGATTGGAGAGCTAGATACAGTTTGGCGACCTTGAATACGACCACCGCTCATGAGGCCATCGTACTGACGCATCAGCAAATGTGTTTCAATTTGCTGCAGTGTGTCCAGGATAACACCCACCATGATCAACAGGCTAGTACCACCGTAGAAGCTGCTGAAACCGGCAGTAATACCCAGCTTTTGAGCTATACCCGGAAGTATACCTACAAATGCCAGCAGAATAGCACCAGGCAAGGTTACTTTATCCATTACAGAACCGATATAGTCTGCAGTAGGCTGGCCGGGCTTCACACCGGGGATGAATCCGTTGTTGCGCTTCAGGTCTTCAGCAATTTGCTTGGGGTTGAAAATGATAGCAGTGTACAAATAAGTAAATCCAATTACCAATACACTGTAAATAATCATATACCAGTGGTTGCTATGATCATTCAATATTTTCATGAAGCTACCAGAAGTGTCGAAACGAGCAAAAATGGTAGGGATGAAAATAATAGCCTGGGCAAAAATGATAGGCATTACACCAGCGCTGTTCACCTTGATAGGCAAGAACTGGCGGGCACCACCAAACTGGCGATTGCCTACAATTTGCTTAGCATAGTTGATAGCAATTTTGCGTACGCCCTGCACCAATACAATCAAGCCCATAATGATAGCTACAAGGATGGCGATCTCAATGATGAACACCAACACACCGCCACCACCTTTAGAATTCTTTGCACTGAATTCTTGCAGGAAGCTTTGTGGAAGACGAGCCAGGATACCCACCATGATGATGAGAGAAGTACCATTACCCAATCCTTTATCAGTAATTTTTTCGCCCAACCACATTACAAACAATGTACCTGCTGTAAGAAGAATAACTGTACTGAATACAAAGAAAGGTTGGTAAGCAGGGATCAATGCTTCTTTATAACCGGGGCTTTGCAAATAGGTGATATAAGCAGCAGCCTGGAATATGGTAACAACAACAGTGAGATAGCGAGTCCACTGGTTAATTTTCTTGCGACCGCTTTCGCCTTCTTTTTGAATTTTTTGGAACTGTGGAACCAGGATGGTTACCAACTGCATAAAGATAGATGCAGAAATATAAGGCATGATACCAAGTGCCAAAATGGATGCCTGTGAAAAGGCACCGCCCGCAAACTGATCAAACAAACCCAGCAAACCGGTAGTTTTTCCCTTTACAGCTTCCAGTGCATTTGGATCAATACCCGGCAACACAATGTGTGTACCAAGGCGATAAGTGACCAATAACAAAAGGGTAACAACTATCTTCTGGCGCAGCTCGTCAATCGTCCAGATATTCTTAATGGTATCGATAAATTTCTTCACGGAATACAATCTTTTTTGAAAGGCCTCAAATGTAGGTAAAACAATAGTTCCTTACGAAAAGCCGCAAGGAACTATTGTCCCCAAATTACTTCACAATCTCTACCGTACCGCCTGCTGCTTCAATAGCGGCCTTTGCCTTTTCACTTACAGCGTTCACTTTGAAAGCTACTTTGCTGGTGATTTCGCCGGCACTCAATACTTTCACCAGCTCAGTTTGGCTGATCAAACCATTGATGTACAGGTTTTCGAGACTAAATTCTTTCAATTCGTATTTCTCTACCAGTTGGTCAACTTGACCCAGGTTGAATACTTTGTAAGATACACGGTGCGGATTTTTGAATCCACGCTTGGGTACACGGCGCTGAATGGGCATCTGACCACCTTCATGCGCCTTTTTGCTGGCATAACCGGCACGCTGCTGCTGGCCTTTGTTACCTTTAGTTGAAGTACCACCTTTACCAGATGCTTCACCACGACCTAAACGTTTTTCACTGTGCGTACTGCCTTCTGCAGGCTTCAAATTGTGCAGTTTCATACTACTGAGTTTTTACTTACGGGGTTTGCTCCCCTCGCTTTTGATTAATAATGAAATATCAAAATTCCAAATTTCAAAGAACAACGTTTGCTGCTTTGAAATTTGGAATTATATGCATTGTCAGGAAATTAAATTATCCGGCTACTTCTTCCACTTTCACCAAGTGGGTTACTTTTTCCACCATACCCAAAATTTGGGGAGTGGCTTCTTTTTCTACCACAGCATTCATCTTACGCAATCCCAATGCTTCCATGGTTCTTTTTTGGCGCTCCGGGCGGTCGATTACGCTTTTTACCTGTGTGATTTTAATCTTCTTCATCGTTATGAATTTGAGGCTTACAGGGTATGTACATTAGTTGAATGTACTGCCTGCAAACAGGTGATTATCCGTTGAATACTTTTTTCAGAGACACCGTACGTGTTTTAGCAACCTGGATGGGTTCACGCAGTGTAGCGAGTGCAGTAAAAGTTGCTTTTACCACGTTGTGAGGGTTAGCAGAACCCAGGCTTTTTGCCAAAACGTCGGTTACACCGGCGCTTTCCAACACGGCACGCATACTACCTCCGGCAATTACACCGGTACCATGCGCTGCAGGCTTCAACAATACTTTTGCTGCACCTTCTTTTACGAATTGCTCATGGGGAATGGTACCATGCATTACAGGCACTTTCACCAAGTTTTTCTTAGCATCTTCAATGCCTTTGGTGATTGCTTCCTGTACTTCTTTGGCTTTTCCAAGACCATGACCAACTACGCCATTCTCGTTTCCTACCACAACAAGTGCAGAGAAACTAAAAGTACGTCCACCTTTAGTGGTTTTTACAACACGGTTAATAGCAACAACCTTTTCTTTCAGTTCAAGGTCTCCTGCTTTTACGCGGTTCAAGATAGCTTTTGCCATTTTATTCTTTTCAATTAAGCCCAATATTACTCAGGCAAGTTTTACGATGTTTTTCTGAAGAATGCGCTTGAAGAATTAGAGTTCCAATCCACCTTCACGTGCACCTTCGGCTACAGCCTTAATTCTACCATGGTACAAGAATCCGCCACGGTCAAACACACATGCAGCAATACCTAAATCTTTCGCCTTACGAGCAATAGCTGATCCAACCAATTTGCTCTTTTCAGTTTTAGTAACTTTTTGCGCAGCAATATCTTTATCGCGGCTGCTAGCAGCTGCCAGTGTAGTACCGTTTGCGTCGTCAATCAACTGCGCATAAATATCTGCGTTGCTGCGAAACACGTTCAGACGAGGTTTTGCAGAGCTACCAATGATTCTTTTACGAATGCGGTAGTGGATCTTTTTTCTTGAAACTACTTTGTTATCCATTTTATATCCTCCGGCTCCGGGTGGAGCAAATTTTCTTAATGATTTAAATTGAGCGGTTAACTACAGGGTTAATTATTTACCAGCAGATTTACCAGCTTTCTTACGAACCACTTCACCGGCAAAGCGAACACCTTTTCCTTTGTATGGTTCAGGCTTACGCAAGCTGCGGATCTTTGCACACACCTGGCCAAGCAGTTGGTTGTCGATGCCTTCGATCACGATCTCAGGGTTCTTACCTTTTTCCTGTGCAGTGGTCACTTTCAATTCGGAAGGAATTTCGAAAATGATATTGTGAGAGTAGCCCAAAGAAAGGTCTAATAAGTTGCCAGTGTTAGCAGCTTTATAACCTACACCCACCAGTTCCATTTTCTTGCTGAAACCTTCAGTTACACCTTTTACCATGTTGGCAATAAGGGCACGGTACAAACCATGCAATGCACGGTGGCGTATCTGATCGGTTGGACGACCTACAGTCAATACCCCTTCCTGGATATCTACTTTAATATCACGATCCAATACCTGGCTCAAAGATCCTTTAGGACCTTTAACGGTTACAGTATTATCATTACTTACTGATACCGTAACACCGGCTGGAACAACTACTGGCTTTTTACCTACGCGAGACATAGTCGATAACTTTTAAAATGTTCAAATAAGCTTTCTGTTTTCAGCCCCGACTAAAAGGCTTTACATTTTCAAAAAGCGGTTTCTAAATCTTAGTAGATATGGCAAAGAATTTCGCCACCTACATTTTGAGTTTTTGCTTCTTTATCGGTCATTACTCCTTTTGAAGTACTAACGATAGCGATACCCAAACCGTTCAATACACGCTTGAACTCTTCAGGCTTAGCATACTGGCGCAAACCAGGACGGCTAACTCTTTCCAGAGCAGTGATAGCAGGTTGCTTAGTGTTTACATCGTATTTCAATGCAATCTTAATAAGGCCTTGTTTGCTATCGTCTTCAAATTTGTACTTCAGGATATATCCTTTTTCGTACAAAATTTCAGTCATACGCTTCTTCAGGTTAGAAGCTGGAATTTCAACGATGCGGTGATTCGCCATTTGGGCGTTCCGGATGCGTGTCAGAAAGTCTGCAATTGGATCTGTTACCATAATATTTTCCTCCTACGTCACGCCGGGGCGTGATAATTGGATGTTGAATGTTGATGAATAATTAGTTTCACTAATGATCGCAGTAAGAAGCACTGTTGCTTCAATACTGTTATTACCAGCTTGCTTTTTTTACTCCCGGAATTTTACCTTCCAGTGCCATATCGCGGAACATATTCCGGCAAAGACCGAAATGACGCATATAACCTTTAGGACGGCCGCTCAGTTGACAGCGGTTCTTCAGGCGCACTGGCGATGCATTGCGAGGAAGCAAGTCAAGTGCAGCATAATCGCCGGCTTCTTTTAGCGCAGCACGCTTTTCAGCAAACTTTGCTACCATTGCTTCACGCTTGCGCTGACGGGCTTTAATTGATTCTTTTGCCATAATAATTAAAATTCCAGGTTTTTATTGTCAACCACCAACTGCTATTCAAAGCAACTCATACGAGCATTGGTTCTTGATTTTATTTGGATATTAGTTGTTATCCTTTTTGATGTTTTTGAAGGGCATTCCCATTTCTTTCAGCAACTCATATGCTTCTTCGTTAGTAGTAGCAGTAGTTACGAAAGTGATATCCAAACCGGTGATCTTGTTTACCTTATCGATATCAATTTCAGGGAAGATGATTTGCTCAGTAACACCCATGGTATAGTTACCACGGCCGTCGAAGCTTTTATCATTAATGCCTTTGAAGTCGCGAACACGAGGAAGCGCTACAGAGATCAGGCGGTCCAAAAATTCGAACATCTGGTCGCCACGCAGCGTAACACGTGCACCAATGGGCATAGCCTTACGCAATTTGAAGTTTGAGATGTCTTTTTTAGACTGGGTAGCTACAGCTTTCTGACCGGTAATGTTGGTCAGCTCGTCGATAGCGATGTCCACCAGCTTCTTATCGGCAGTAGCTCCGTTTACACCACGGTTCAAGCAGATCTTAGTCAGCTTGGGCGCTTGCATTACGGTGCTGTAACCAAATTTTTTCATCAAAGCAGGCAATACCTCAGTTTGGTATTTGTCTGCCAGGCGCGGAGTATATTTTGTTGTTGCCATTACTTAATTGCCTCCCCAGATTTTTTAGATACACGAACTAGTTTACCATTTTCGCGAGAACGCTTAATACGGGTGGCAGCGCCAGCCTTAGCATCCCACAACATCACATTGCTCATAGCAACGGGTGCTTCTTTTTTTACAATACCACCTTGTGTATTGGTAGCACTAGGTTTGGTATGGCGGGTCTGAATGTTTACACCTTCAACCAACACTTTAGCTTTGTCAGGGTAAACCGCCAACACTACACGTGGTTTCTTCAGATCCTTATCATCACCGGCAATCACTACTACGTTATCGCCTTTCTTGATGTTGAACTTTGGTTTAAAACGCTTATTCATCTTCTTTACTCTTTATCCCTCTTTTTTAGGGGGAGTTATTTTTATTTAACCAGCTTAATCTATCTATTAAGCTTTGTTGTGTCACTCACTTCAACTGCCGTGTATCTATCAGCTTATAAAGCTTACAGTACTTCTGGTGCAAGCGATACAATTTTCATGTATCCTTTATCGCGCAGTTCGCGGGCTACCGGCCCAAAAATGCGGGTACCACGTGGTTCGTCAGAGTTGTTGAGCAACACTACAGCGTTGTCATCAAAACGGATGTAAGAACCATCCTTACGACGAAGTTTGTTTTTGGTACGAACAATAACCGCTTTGGCTACAGTTCCTTTTTTCATGCCACCACCAGGAATGGCGTCTTTTACAGTCACTACAATTTTATCGCCTATCCCGGCATAATCTTGTCCGCTGTTTCCCAGTACACGAATACACAGAACCTCTTTGGCACCACTGTTATCCGCTACATTCAACCGGCTTTCTTGCTGAATCATTTTGTTTAGCTTTTAGCTTTCGTACTCTTTGGGAGTTACTATTGATGAACTAATTTCTCAGAGGCTTCAACCAACCGGTGGCCGACGGAAGCTTGTAGCACCCAGGTAAACTGCAAAAGCAAATTACCCGGAGCCGAATTATTTTACTTTTTCTACAATCTCCACCATTCTCCAACGCTTGGTCTTACTCATGGGGCGTGTTTCCATAATCTTCACGGTGTCGCCAATGCTGCACTCGTTCTTTTCGTCATGCGCATGAAACTTGGTAGTTTTTTTCACGAACTTACCGTAGATAGGGTGTTTCACTTTACGTTCTACAGCCACGGTAACGGTTTTATCCATCTTGTTGCTGAATACAACCCCAATTCTGGTTTTGCGAAGGTTTCTAGTTTCCATTTTGTTCAATATTTTGCTGAACTTTCGATTCGTTAATTAATTAGCCTACAAGAGCTCTTTTTTGCAGCTCAGCTTTCATACGAGCAACATCACGACGCAGGTCACGAATGCTCATAGGATTTTCAAGCGGCGTAATAGCATGTGCAAACTGCAACTTTTTCAGGCGCAGTTCTTCTTCCTGTATGCGCACTTTCAAATCGTCAGCGGACAGCTCAGTCAGGCTTTTGTTGAAATCAACTTTTTTAGACATCTTGATATAATTTGAAAATTTGAAAATTTGAAAATTTGAATGGCAGCTTACAACGCTGTGGTTTCCGGCCATTTTCAAATCCTCATCTTATCTCCTTTAGTTTAAGCTTGGAAATCACGACGAATTACAAACTTGGTTTTGATCGGCAGCTTTTGAGCAGCAAGTTCCATTGCTTCTTTAGCTACTTCCATTGGTACACCGTCGCACTCAAACAAAATACGACCTGGTTCTACCACAGCAGCCCAAAACTCTGGGTTACCTTTACCTTTACCCATCCTCACTTCCGCAGGCTTGCGGGTGATGATTTTGTCGGGGAATACACGGATCCAAACACTACCCTCACGTTTCATAGCACGGGTCATTGCCTGGCGGGCACTCTCAATCTGGCGATTGTTCAACCAAATAGGTTCCTGTGCTTTTAAGGCAAACGAACCGAAGGAAATGGTAGCGCCACGCTTTGCCACTTCGCGAATGCGGCCTTTTTGTTGCTTACGGAACTTGGTTCTTTTCGGCTGTAACATTTATCTTCTAATTTGAATATTTACAATAATGTAGCAGGTTGGTTACTGCTTCAATTAACGGCGACCTCCGCGACCACCACGGTCACCGCCACCTCTTCTGTCTCCACCACGGCCGCCACGGTCACCGCCACGGTCGTTGCTGCGTTCATCACCACGACGATCGCTCAAACCGCTTCCGGTTCCTACGAAGTTCGGGTTCAGATCACGCTTGGTCAATACTTCACCTTTACATATCCATACTTTCAAACCGATTTTACCATATACTGTTTGAGCAGCAAGGCTGGCATAATCGATATCCATACGGAAAGTGTGCAATGGAGTACGGCCCATTTTAATTTCTTCGCTACGGGCAATTTCAGCACCACCCAAACGGCCACTCGCTTTTACTTTGATACCCTCAGCTCCCATGCGCATTGCAGAAGCAATTGCCATTTTAATGGCACGCTTGTAGTTGATACGGTTTTCAATTTGACGAGCAATGGTATCAGCAACGATCATTGCATCAACCTCAGGACGACGAATCTCCAAAATGTTGATTTGAACGTCTTCTTTACCGGTCAGCTTTTTCAGCTCTTCTTTAATACGATCTACTTCATTACCACCTTTACCGATGATGATACCAGGCTTAGAGGTATGAATAGTAACGATCAGTTTATTGAGGGTACGCTCGATAACAATTTTAGAAATACCACCTTTGTTGATACGGGCATTGAGGTAGGTACGGATCTTGTTGTCCTCGATCAGTCTGTCGGCATACACTTTTTTGTTGCCGTACCAGTTACTGTCCCAACCACGGATGATTCCGAGCCTGTTACCGATTGGATTTGCTTTTTGACCCATGTTATAATTTTGAATTCCAATTATTGAATACCTATTACCAGTTGCTTTTTAAAATGGCAGTAGGGATTACTGAATTTTATTGATTGTCTACAATTACAGTTACATGATTGCTGCGCTTGCGCACTCTGTAGCCACGACCCTGTGGAGCTGGATGCATACGCTTCAACGTGCGACCACCATCTACCATCACGATCTTTACCAACAATGCACTTTCGTCTGCACCTTCATTCTTTGCTTTCCAGTTGAATGCGGCACTTTTTACCAACTTAGCCAAAGGCACAGCGCTGTGCTTGGTATTGTGCTCCAATACAGCCAATGCTTTGTCCACCTTCATTCCACGAATGAGGTCGGCCAGCAATCGCATCTTGCGAGGCGAAGTGGGATAGTTATTCAGTTTAGCTACTGCTTCCATTTTTATACAGTTTCTGGTTTCGGTACAGTCAACAGGGTGGTTACCCTATCTATCTGCGTGAAACGTTTATACAATTATTTTTTGCTTCCGGCGTGTCCTCTAAAGTTGCGTGTAGGAGCAAATTCACCAAGTTTGTGACCAACCATAAATTCGGTTACATACACAGGAATGAATTTGTTACCGTTGTGCACTGCGAAGGTTTGGCCTACAAAATCGGGAGTGATTGTAGAACGACGACTCCAGGTTTTGATAACACCCTTCTTCACTTTGCCTTCTGCCATGTTCACGATTTTTTTCTCGAGTTTGGCATCAACGTAAGGACCTTTTTTAATTGAACGAGCCATATTGAATTCGTTAATTTGAGTATTGTATTATTTCGACAATTTTTTACCATCACGACGCTGCAGGATCAGCTTATCGCTGCCTTTGCCTTTTGTTCTGGTTTTTTCGCCTTTAGCATATTTACCAGTACGGCTGCGTGGGTGACCACCAGATGCACGGCCTTCACCACCACCCATTGGGTGATCAACAGGGTTCATAGCTACACCACGTGTACGTGGACGGATACCTCTCCAACGATTAGCACCGGCTTTACCCATGCTTTGCAGGTTGTGATCGCCATTGCTTACAACACCTACAGTAGCGTAGCAATTGATCAATACTTTACGCAATTCGCCAGAAGGCATTTTCAATACTGCATAAGCAGTTTCTTTGTTGGTAAGCTGAGCTGCAGAACCGGCACTACGTACCAGTTTACCACCTTGGCCAGGCTGCATTTCAATATTGTGAATATTGGTACCCAGTGGCATATTCTTCATAGGAAGACAGTTACCAACTTCGGGAGCTACAGTTTCACCGGAAATTACTTTTTGTCCAACCTGGATACCTTGAGGAGCCAGGATATAACGCTTCTCACCATCGGTGTATTCCACCAACGCGATGAAGGCTGTACGGTTTGGATCATATTCTACAGTAAGCACAGTAGCTTCAATGTTCTGCTTGTTGCGCTTAAAGTCGATGATACGATATTTCTGCTTGTGACCACCGCCGATATAGCGCATGGTACGACGTCCCTGAACGTTACGGCCACCGCTTTTCTTAACGGGTTCCAGCAAAGTTTTTTCAGGTACATTGGTTGTTACTTCAGCATACGCGTTACCAATTTTCCAGCGGGTGCCGGCGGTCATTGGTTTGTATTTTTTCAGTGCCATGTTCTTAAGTTCTGATTTGTTTATTTCAACACTTCGCGGCGGTTGGTTGCCATTCTTAACTACCTAATTGAAATGGAAGATTAGATTTCGCCGTACAGGTTAATTTCTTCTCCTTCAGCTACAGTTACTACAGCTTTTTTCTTAGAAGGTTTGCGGCCGTTGATAAATCCGGCTTTGGTAAAACGCGATTTTGCTTTTGCAGGCATTACCAGCGTGTTTACGTCTTCTACTTTTACGCCATAAAATTCTTCTACTGCTTTTTTGATCTCGAGCTTGTTAGCCTTGCGATCAACAACGAAAGTGTAGCTGCGCTTTTTTTCAATTTGCTTGTTCACCTTTTCGGTCAACAGCGGCTTTATCAATACATCTGTCAGTTTCATTTCTTTCAGAATTATACGGTTCTTAATTAAGCTTCAGCAGCCTCTATTTCAGTGAAGATTTTTGCAGCTGATTCTGTGAGCACCACTACATCGGCATTTACAATATCGTAAGTGTTGATATCGGCCAACTCAATACCTGCAGCGTTTGGAATATTACGCAGACTCAGGTAGAAATTTTCGTTGGTTTCAGGATATACAAACAGTGCCTTTTTAGAAGCTACACCCAGGCTCTCCATTACACCAGAGAAAGTTTTGGTTTTTGGAGTATCGAGGTTCAGATCTTCCAAAATAACGATAGCGCTTTCTTTTGCTTTGTAGCTAAGGGCACCAATTTTGGCCAAATCTTTCACCTTGCGGTTCAGCTTCAGGTCGTAGTTGCGGGGCTTAGGTCCAAAAATAGTACCACCACCTTTGTACAAAGGGTTACGGATATTACCCTTACGAGCACCACCGGTTCCTTTTTGTTTGTGCAGCTTGCGGCTTGCACCATGTACTTCAGCACGGGTTTTCACCTTGTTAGTGCCTTGGCGTTGAGCCGCCAGGTATTGCTTCACAGCCAGGTAAATAACATGGTCATTAGGCTCTGCTCCGAAGATATCTTCGGGCAAATCAACAGTTCTACCTGTCTTTTGTCCTGCTATGTTTAAAACTTCAATTGTCATAACTTATTCGTTTCTAACCGGCCATGCCGGCACGGTTTACAATTACTTCTGGATTAGAATGATAGAGCCGTTGTGGCCGGGTACAGAACCACTGATAAGGATGTAGTTTTTCTCAGGGAAAATCTTCACCACTTTCAGTCCTTTCATTTTCACACGGTCGCCACCCATACGGCCCGCCATGCGCATACCTTTAAATACACGGCTTGCGTCAGAAGAGTTACCAATAGAACCCGGAGCACGTTGACGATCGTGCTGACCATGGCTTTGTTCACCCACACCATGGAAGCCGTGGCGTTTTACAACACCCTGGAAACCTTTACCCTTGGTAGTGCCAACAATGTCCACTTTTTCGCCTTCGGCAAAAATGTCAACAGTGATCTCTTCGCCCAGGTTTTTCTCCAAAGAGAAATCGCGAAATTCTTTTACAAATGATTTGGGAGCAGATTGTGCTTTGGCGAAGTGATTTTTTTCTGCTTTAGTAGCATTCTTTTCCTTCTTGTCGCCGAAAGCAAGCTGAATGGCATTGTAGCCATCGCTGTCAATTGTTTTAACCTGAGACACCAGGCATGGACCAGCTTCAACTATTGTACAAGCTATTTGCTTGCCATTGGGATCGAATATGCTGGTCATCCCGATTTTTTTTCCAATAATACCTTTCATTGATATCGGTTTGTGCCCGGCAGAGTTAAGAGGACATCCGCGCAGAGGCGAATTCAATCCCAGTTTAGCTACCGACCTTTTCCTGAGTTCCGCATTGGCAGGGGGAAGTACCGGCAGTAAACAAACCCTGAAAGGCTTGTTCATATGTTTGTCCCTCTTTTGCAAGAGAGAAATATTTGGTATCAGAGCTCTTTTTTCGCTGCCCTTTGGCAGGATTGAGAGGTGATAATTTTTTAAGATCTGTTGGGTTTTACACCCATGAGCCATTAGGCTTTAATTTCTACTTCAACACCACTGGGAAGATCCAGTTTGCTGAGGGCATCTACTGTACGGCTACTGCTGGTGTAGATGTCCAACAAGCGCTTGTGCGTATTCAATTGGAACTGCTCACGTGCCTTTTTGTTCACGTGGGGAGAACGCAATACAGTGAAAATCTTTTTGTGCGTAGGCAAAGGAATTGGACCTGTTACTACTGCACCTGTGCCACGCACAGTTTTTACGATTTTTTCGGCTGACTTGTCAACCAGGTTGTGATCGTAAGACTGAAGTTTTATACGTATCCGCTGACTCATAATTCAAAGACCCTTTTTTCGAATTGGGATGCGAAGGTAATGGGATTCACTAAACAGGCAAATATTTTTAAAACATTTTTTCAGATATCCACATTTTCAGGCCGATTTAAACTGCTTATTAGCAATTCTTTGGCCTAAGCTCAGCAGATTCTAGCCTTTGATTGCCCGAAAATTCGGGTTTGGTAGCCTGCAAAGCTACATTTTACCAATGAATGTGCTGCGCCAAAACGGATACTACGCAGTAGTAATTTGAGAGGAGGTCAATAGTGGTTTGTTGGAAAACCTGAGTAATAACTGGGCTACGGTGGCCACATCCCTTTCACAATAAGCTGCTATCCGGTCCAATCCCTGCTCCTTCCAGTAAATTTCTCCCACCATACTTCCATCGATATCCTCCTTGGGCGAAGGGATACCCAAACAGGCGGCCAGTAATTTGAGGGAAGTGAAATGTTTGTGATCACCGAATTTCCACAATTGCATGGTGTCCAGCATAGGTACTTCCCATGGTTTCATGGCCTGGAAATCGAGCCAGGGTGGCAACGCCATTTGATGAATGAGCATTCTTCTACACAGATAGGGAATATCGAATTCCCGGATATTGTGCCCGCCAAACCAGAGCCGCATTTTACGGGCATTCATCAATTTAGCCACGGCATCCACCAATTGGGTGATCACCTGCTTTTCATCGTGACCGGCGAATGACTTCAGCCGAAGCCGCAATTCGCCTGCATCCTCTTTAAAATATCCCAGGCTGATGCAAATGACTTTTCCAAACTCGGCCATAATGGAAGCCCGTTCACCATAAAATATTTCCGGTGTTGTATCGCCAGTGAGCATCCATGCGGTTTTTTCCTGCCATAGCTGCTTCCATATGTCCGGCATTTGCTCATATTGTGCGTATTGTGAAACGGTTTCGATATCGAGCAAAATGAATTGCTCCGGGTGTGGCAGCTGCATATTATTGAGAATGAACTAATAAGTTACTCTCAACCTGTTTAATAAAAAAGCGGGCAGTACAATTTTATTGCCAATAACTTGGTACAAATCAATTCTGACTCTGCTTACCCATGTACTCAAATTCCAGGAAACCGGATATTTCAACAGCACTATATGCTGCGTTTGCTGCCTTTCTTACCTACACCATGATTTTTGGGTTTAGAAAAGCCTTTACTGTCGGCACATTCGCCCACCAAGAATACTGGGGAGTTGGCTACAAGACTTTGATCGTGGTATCACAAGTGCTGGGCTATCTCGCTGCCAAATTTTACGGTATCAAATTCATAGCAGAGCTTAAAAGGCAACACAGGTGGAAAATTATACTCGCCCTCTGTGGGTTGGGCTGGCTGGCCTGGCTGTTATTTGCCTTCACCCCTGCCCCATGGAATATCGTATTTGCAGCAGCCAATGGTTTTCCGCTAGGTTTGCTTTGGGGCGTTGTTTTTTCGTACATAGAAGGAAGAAGAAGTACAGACTTCCTGGGTGCTGCATTAGCAGTCAGTTTCATTTTTTCGTCGGGTTTTGTAAAATCAGTTGGAGGCTGGTTAATGCTGCACTGGGGAATTGCAGAAAAATGGGTGCCATTTGCAGCCTGCCTAGTGTTTGCCTGGCCCTTGTTGGTGTTTGTATGGATGATGGAAAAAATTCCTCCCCCAACGCCAGCAGATATTGCTGAGCGAATGCAGCGCAAGCCTTTGTTGCAAGCTGAAAGAAAACAACTGTTCAAACAATTTCGGCCAGGGTTGATATTAGCCATCCTGATCTATGTGCTGGCTACCACATTCAGAGACATAAGGGACAACTTTAGTGCAGATATGTGGATGGAACTTGGGTACACCTCAAAACCCGAAATATTTACCCTTACAGAAATCCCTGTTTCTCTCTGCATCCTGGTCGCCATTGGCAGCCTTACCCTTATCAGGAAAAATAAAACAGCATTTGCCATTTCCCATATCATTATTGCTCTCGGCTTTATTATTTGCGGAGGATCCAGTGTTTTATTTACATACAAAATGATTGAGGCATTTGCCTGGATGATAGGCACAGGTATTGGACTCTACCTCGTGTACATCCCATTCAATTCGGTTTATTTCGAACGAATGATTGCCACGTTCGCCATTAGCGGAAATGCTGGATTTCTTATATACCTGGCCGATTCGGCAGGCTATCTTGGTAGCGTTAGTATACTGCTTGCAAAGGAATTATTCGGCATAAAAATGGAGTGGGTAAAGTTCTTTGCCGGCAGCACTACTTATTTATCCATTGCAGGGCTGGTAATTACTTTTTTTACCGTCTATTATTTCAGAAGAAAGGTTATAAGGGATTGAAATACAATTCCCACTGCTATACCAACTGCCATCCATTTGGGCAGGGCTATAAATGGAAAATGCCCCCGGATCAAGGAGGCATTTTCAAAAGTGTTTAGGGGTTTGCTTCAGAATCTGTTGTAAAATAACATCAATGTTTCCTCATAAAAAACTTGGCAAAACCCTGAAAATTAGTTCATTGAAATGGTTGAAAGTTTCAACTTATACGCAACTTGCTGATTTGTAAATAGTTATCAAAATTTGACATTTGTCAAATTCGTGTCCTGAAAATAAGTTTTTTGACATTTGTCAAATTTATTTTTCAACCTTTTCATTATATGTCTTTGAAATGGCACTTCGAAGCCTGCTAAGGGTTTCTAAAGTCATACCCAGGTGCGAAGCAACATACTTTAACTGCACCCTATTCACCAGCTCTGGTTGTATTTCCTGGAAATACGCATAGCGTGTACTGGCTTTGGTAATACGGGTTAAATATGCCCGCTGTTCGGCCTGCTGGTATATCTTCTGAAAAATGAGCCTTGCCGCCACATTTACCTCTGGAAACTTTTGATAAGCCGCTTCCAGGTCTTCAAAACGAAGCGCTGTCATTTCCGAATCTTCGAGTGCCTGTATGTACTCCAGCGAAGGGGTTTGGGAGAAAAAACTACTAATGGAAGAAACCAGGTCGTTTTCAGCCGTGATCCAGGTAGTGATCTCAGCTTTTCCCTCAATAATGAACCCCCTGAAAATTCCCCTATTGACCAGGAATATATAGGGACATACCTGCCCATGCCGCACTAAAAACTTCCCTTTGGGTATGGAGCATGTAAATGCTTTTGAATCGATAAACCTGGCAGCTTTATCACTCAATTGATGGAAAACATTCAAAAATGCAGATGGCAATAGACTCCCTGCCTGCAAGCTTGATTTGGTTTTTTCAACAAAATATAATCCTTCAATTGAAGGTGTCATAAGCCGTAATTTTTGAGGGCAGGCTCAGGGTATTGAAAACGAATCTACAAAAAAAGGCCACTGCTTCCGCAGTGGCCCTCATTATACATCATAGAAAATATTAATCTTCTACTTTCAATTTGCCTTTTTGCTTAGCAATTACTTCTTCTGCAATGTTGTTTGGTGCAGGAGAATAATGGCTGAATTCCATAGTGCTGGTAGCACGGCCAGAACTCAAAGAACGCAGCTGTGTTACATAACCAAACATTTCGCTCAATGGCACTTTGGCTTTAATTACCTGTGCATTGTTACGGCTATCCATACCTTCGAGCATGCCGCGACGACGGTTAAGGTCACCTGTAACATCACCCATGTATTGGTCAGGAGTAATTACTTCCACTTTCATGATTGGTTCCAGCAATTGAGGCTTAGCCTTGCGACCAGCTTCGCGGAAACCAGAACGGGCGCAAAGTTCAAAGCTCATACCATCGGAGTCAACCGCGTGGAAGCTACCGTCGAAAATGCGCACTTTCATGTTTACAACAGGATAAGCAGCCAATACGCCGGTACCCATGCTATTTTCAAAACCTTTTTGGATAGGTCCAACAAATTCTTTTGGAATGCTACCACCAAACAGGTCGTTTACAAACTGGAAGTGCTTATCAGGATTTGCTTCCTGCCATTCAGCATCAACTGGTCCAAGATCAAACTGGATGTCGGCGAATTTACCGCGACCACCGGTTTGCTTTTTCAGCACTTCGCGGTGAGTAACCACCTGGCTGAAGGCTTCTTTGTAAGCAACCATTGGCGCCCCCTGGTTTACTTCCACTTTGAATTCGCGACGCATACGGTCAACGATAATTTCAAGGTGTAATTCACCCATACCACGCAGGATGGTTTGGCCGGTTTCTTCGTCGGTATTTACACGCAGGGTTGGATCTTCTTCTACCAGTTTAGCGATAGCCATACCCATTTTATCAACGTCCGCCTGAGTTTTAGGCTCAACCGCAATAGCAATAACCGGTTCTGGAATAAACATGTTTTCCAGTACAATCGGATGGTCTTCGTGGCACAAAGTGTCACCGGTTTTAATTTCCTTGAAACCTACCGCTGCACCAATATCACCTGCTTCGATAAACTCGATCGGGTTCTGCTTGTTGGCAAACATTTTCATGATACGGCTGATACGTTCGTTTTTGCCACTGCGCATGTTTTTCACATAGCTACCGGCATCCAAACGACCGCTATAACAACGGAAGAAAGCCAGGCGACCTACGAATGGATCGGTCATGATTTTGAAAGCCAAAGCTGCGAATGGTTCTTTCACATCGGGCTTACGAACTTCTTCATTACCAGTTTCAGGGTTTACGCCTGGAGTTGGTGGAATATCTACCGGTGAAGGCAGGTAACGACATACCGCATCCAATGCAGTTTGTACGCCTTTGTTTTTGAATGATGATCCGCACATCATAGGTACAATGCTCAGATCGATGGCTGCTTTACGGATAGCTTCGTGAATTTCGTCTTCAGAAATTGAATCCGGATTTTCGAAGAATTTCTCCATCAGTTGGTCGTCGTATTCAGCAACAGCTTCAACCAGTTGAGCTCTCCACATTTCAGCTTCTTCCTGCATATCTGCGGGAATAGGCACTTCTTCGTAAGTCATACCTTCTGTAGCCGCATCCCAGATAATACCTTTCATGCGAATCAGGTCAACCACACCGGTAAAGTTGTCTTCGGCACCAATTGGCAACTGAAGAGGTACAGCTTTAGAGCCCAGCATTTCACGCACCTGCTTAACCACATTCAGGAAGTCGGCACCCGAGCGGTCCATTTTGTTTACAAAACCAATACGGGGAACGCCGTAACGGTTGGCCTGGCGCCATACAGTTTCAGACTGAGGTTCAACACCATCAACTGCAGAAAACAGGGCGATCAGACCATCCAGTACACGCATTGAACGTTCTACTTCTACAGTAAAATCCACGTGTCCGGGAGTATCGATAATATTGAAAGAGTATTCTTTAGTTGCATCAGTAGCCTTACCCTTATCGGTAGGGAAAGCCCATTTGCAGCTTACGGCTGCAGATGTAATGGTAATACCACGTTCTTTTTCCTGCTCCATCCAGTCAGTGGTAGCTGCACCTTCGTGCACCTCACCAATACGGTGGATCATACCTGTGTAGCGCAGAATACGCTCAGTTGTGGTGGTTTTGCCAGCGTCAATGTGAGCTGCAATACCAAAGTTGCGTCTGAATTTAAGATCGGCCATTGTGGTCGTTTATTTAAATATGATGGAATTACCCCAAAAATTTCGAGGCGCAAAAGTAAAGGTTATGAATTGAATTTAGTAGGGGCTGTGTAAAGAAATTGTGAATCTGGATTGATCAGGGGAAGCTTTCCCTTACACACGCAAGGCCTTAAAACCGAAAAGCTACCTCAATGAGATAGCTTTTCGGTAATATTTTCAACCCTGAGAGAATCAGGCTTTTGCCAAACTACGACGCTCACTGGTGAGCAAAGCTGCAGAACCAAAGAACACGCCGCTAAACAACAGCGTTCCAGCCAGGCTGGTTTTCAAAAATGGTATACCATCAGTCAAAGTCAGCAAGAGTCCGTCGAAAGTTTTTGGCCTGAAATAACCGCCGCCGCCTATCCAAACTGCTGTATTGGAGAGCAGGAAGTAAATAACAGGAGCAGCCACCGCACCGGCAAGCACCTGGCTTGCTTTCTTACTATTGATAAAGAAACCAATAACGGTGGTACTCAAAATGAGGATGTAATTCAACAGTTGCCCTTTGTAAAAACCGGGCGCCATAGCTGTTGGGTTTGCCCAATGCATACCCTGCATCAGTATATCGCTAAAGAGCATTGAAAACAAAGGAACGGCAAACGCCCATTTCCTGTCTTTAATAACTGATCCGGCAAAAATGGCCATGGCTATTTGTGGAGCTCCCAACCATTCGGGGCGCATTTCGTAAGGCACCATACGGTACAAAGCACATACAACTATCAGTACAGCAAACAAGAAAGCGATCTTTCTATTCATTTATTTAAATTTCGTAGTGAAGAGGGCAAAAATAGGCCAATTGTATATAAAACCTTGATTGTTCATTTACCCCGAAACATTTACTGTGGAAAAACCAGAAAAGACATCGCAACAACTCACCGGCGCTTTGGGAGAAAATCTTGCGGCAGATTTTTTAGTGGGCAAGGGATTTGAACTGCTGCACCGCAACTGGCGGAGCGGGAAAAGCGAAGTGGACATTATAGCCAGCAAAGAGGGAATGCTCCATTTTTTTGAAATTAAAACCAGGCGCGACAAGCATTTTGGCCTTCCCGAAACAAAAGTGAATACCGCCAAACTGTTGCAGCTTAAAAAAGGAGCAGAAGCATATTTAGTCCAGTATCCACAATGGAAATTTATCCAATTCGATATCATTTCCATCAACCTTGAAGCCGGCAAAAGCCCCGAAATATTTATGATCAACGATGTATTCTGATATCCGAAGCTCCACTACACATGGTGGTACTTTTCGCCACGGATAATGGTACAAGCCCTGTACACCTGCTCCACCAGCATCAACCGTACCAGTTGATGAGGAAATACCAGCTTCGATAATTGCCATACCAGGTCGGCCCTTTTGCGTACCGCATCGTTTACACCAAATGCACCGCCAATTACAATATGTATTTTTTTGGCGCCATTAATGGCCCGCTGCTCTACAATGCCGGCCAGCTCCGGCGACGAAAGCATTTTACCTCTTTCGTCGAGCAATATCACATAATCCACCGGGTCGAGGCTTTGCAACAGCAGGTTACTTTCAGCATCCTTTTGAGCGTCCAGGGTAAGTGAAGCAGCATTCTTTGGTACGGCTATCAACTTCCATTCGCAGGAATAATAATGATTGATACGCCCCGAATAATCTTCGATAGCTTTTGCAAGATTGGCATCATGCTTTCCGCCTATGGACCAAAAAATGAGTTTCATACCCGCAATATTAGCCATTGCTACATTACCCATGTACTTTGAAGTGCTCAACAAGGGGGTAAACAAGTTTATCCAAATTAACAGCTTCATGCACACCAAAAAGATATATTCGCAGCAAATACCTCATTCTTTAGTTATATGAAAAATGTAAGCACCATTCTGGGAGGACTTTCTTTAGCAGGCGTCATTGCGCTTTTTTTCCTCCATTTTTCCGGATCTAAAAGTCCGAAACCAAATACTGCCGGCGCAAGTGCCGCGGTAAGCATCCCTCATGGCCCCATCGCTTATTTCGAAATGGATTCCATTGAACAGAAATACGACTATGTAAAAACTGTAAGAGATCAACTGAAAAGAGAAGAGAATAATATTTCCAGCGAACTCGGCAATATGAAAAAATCATATATGGGTCGCATTCAGCAATTGCAGGCAAAAGCTGCCACTATGAGCCAACAGGAAGGCGAAGCGGCGCAGGCAGAAATCAACCAGATGCAAATGAACCTGCAGCAAAAAGAAGCGAAGCTCACACAAGAATTGCAGGAGAAACAATTCAAAATGCTGAAAGAGATCAACGAGAAAATTGTTGAGTACCTAAAAGGTTTTAACGAGAACAAAAAATATGCTTATATCATTTCCCGTTCGCCCGGCGACTTTGTTTACTTTGCCGACTCAGCCTACAATATCACCAACGAGTTGATCAAAGGATTGAACGCTGCATACAAAAAATAATTCCATTCCCGGAGCACAAAAAAAGAGAGGCGATTTTGATTGCCTCTCTTTTTTTGTGGGTGCAAGTTGATGAGTTCACGAGTTTACAAGTTTGAGAAGCAAAAATCAGACATCAGACATCAAAGAATCACATTATACCCACTTCCAGGTGCGCTGGGCTAACACCTCGAAGAACAGGTGATGGGTTGAAACGTATAGGCGAGTTTAACCTTCATTCGTTTAGCAGTATGATGCATTCAATAGCACAACAAGTTACATTTGATTCTTTCAAACGATTGCAATCGAAACTAACATGAAAAAAAGCCTGACTGCTCTTGTATTAATCCTTGCTGCCAAATCCATGTTTACGCAGCTACCAGACAGCGTTTCGCATAATATTAAGGTTATTAAAAAATATTTGTTCGAAGACTACAAACAAATGTTTAAAAAACCAGAAGGTGCATTGCTTTTTCCATACATAACACCAGGCAGTAAATCTTACGCAACAGTATTGTGGGATTGGGATTCATGGCTAAGCAATATTGCATTAAGACAGATATTACAAGACCAGGGAACAGCAGCAGATAAAAGCGAGGCCGTAGTTTATGAGCAAGGTTGTGTGCTTAATTACCTGGCTTATACTGACACTCCTGACGGATATATGCCAATGATGGTTGAAAAGATTTCAGACCCGGCGAAAATAAAACCCTCAGACATATACAGCACCAACATGCACAAACCCGTTATTGCCCAACATGCCGCATTTATCACAAAGATGAACAATGGCAGTGCTGAATGGTTACGTGAAAAATTTAACCGTATGCAAGCCTTTGTGTACAATTATCAAACACATCATTACAACAAAGCAACAGGGCTTTTCTTTTGGCAAGATGATTTAGCTATTGGCGTAGACAATGATCCATCTACTTTTTTTCGCCCAAACCGCAGCTCTGCATCTATCTTTTTAAACTGCCTGATGTATAAAGAACTAAAAGCAATGGCATATTTATCCGGACGCCTTAAACTGGATAAAATAGCTGTGCAATATGAGAAAGATGCAGATACGCTAAAAGAAGCGATTCAAAAGAATTGTTGGGACGAAAAAGATGGTTTCTATTATTCAGTTGACCTAAACCTACGGCCTATTAGCAATGAGCCACAAATTATTTTCGGCACCAAAATGGTTTTACACGAAGGAATGCCCCGTACATACGATGGACTGATACAAAGATTTGGTGTTTGGTCGGGTTTTATGACAATGTGGGCTGGAATAGCTACTCCTGAACAAGCTAAAAGAATGGTTGCAGAAAATTATATGGATACCAAAACTTTTAACGCCCAATATGGCATTCGTACTTTGTCGAAACTTGAAAAAATGTACAGTTTAAAAGCAAGTATCAATCCATCTAATTGGCTGGGTCCAATATGGGGAATATCCAATTACATGACTTATCGTGGCTTGCTTAAATATGGTTATAAGAAAGAAGCGAAAGAATTAGCTTGTAAAACCATTATGTTGTTTGGCAATGATTTTAAAAAGAACGGAGCTTTGCATGAATACTACAACCCTGATAATGGTGAACCAATTATGAATAAGGGTTTTCAAAATTGGAATTATTTAGTACTGAATATGATTGAATGGCTGGCCGGCAATCAAGTCATTGAGGAGTTTTAAAAGCAGCAATCCCTAAGGTTATAGACAATTCTTTTAGTTGTTGGAATTGAGAACCAATACCGTGAAAAATTTACTTGTGATTCAAAGAATCACATTATATACACTTCGAGCCGCGCTGCGCTAACACCTCGAAGAACTGGTAATAAAAAGAGAGGCTATTTTGATTGCCTCTCTTTTTATTCCTTCGCATCCTTTCGGATAAAGATCAAAGCCTCTTCTTTGTTCGATGAAATAAACTTGTCGTAATCTTTCCTAAAGCTCAAACTCACACCGCCGCGGTTTCTTCGTCCCGAATAATCCAGCGCATCTTTCTTAAATATAATGGCCCTTAAACGCCTGTTATTGGTAAGAATAAATTCCACACTTACATCCGGCAAAAACTGGAAGCCAGTAGTGGTAGTATTTTTCACATTCATATCAAATTCGCTTCCCAGGTTTACCACCACCCTGTTGTTGAAATAAGATTTGTTGATCATGAAATTGAAGTTCACCCTGTCGTAGCCCGAGGTAGTAGTGTTAACAGACCCACCCACTGTTGAAGCCGAATTATACACCTCGGTACTGAAATCAATATTCAAACTCCTGTCGCCGGTAATATCCTGTATCACATTGGTGAGAATTTTTCCCATCTGGCTACTCAGCAGATCGCTGATGGTATTCACCGCCAGGTCTGTACCCGGGTTGCCTGCTCCGGTTCCCTCTTTGTATGGCGCAAAACGCTTGAACACAATGAGGTAAGTAACCTGCCTGAACATTTCATTTTTATCGGCTTCAATTTGCCGAAGCATTTGCTGGGCACTCACGTTATTCTGCATCGGGCTTCCGTGTGGGAATTCAATAGCAAAATCAATATCTGGTTTACTGAGCAGCCCTGTCAGTTTTGTTTTTACATATACATCGCCTTTGTACGACTGTGCATTCTGATCGAGCACGGTTCTTCCCTGTTCGCTTGTCATCAGGTCGCGAAGGCTCACGTTATGTGCCGTGTATTTGGCCGACACATTCAGGTTGGCATCATAAGGGTCACCGGTCCACTCAATAAAGTTGTTTTCGCCACCCTCCAGTTCAAATGGTTTTTTGATAAGGGTTTGAAAACTAAAATTGTAACTACCACTATTGATCTGGTATTTTCCACGCATTTCCGTAGGCTCTGCAGTACTGTTTTTGATCTTCAGGTTTCCCGACCCATTTGCCTTAATGATGTCGCCTGTTATTTCGTCCATTATTACACTGATCTCGCACAGGGGCGTTGCAGTCAGATCGAGATTCACATGCATGTTGGTGGCCGATGTATCGCCCATTTGCCCCAACTCTACACCATACTGCTTGAACACAATAAAATCGGCAGTACCACTTTCTTTACTCGATTTGTTGGCAATAATGATATGCGAAGTATCTGTAGTGCTTCCTACAATATCTATATGCAAATTTTTCAACGGGCCATACAACTCAAACGAAGCCTTACCAACAGCGTCGCCATAAAACAGGTCGTTATCTTTTGATTTTGTATCGAGCAGTTGCATGGAGTTGGTGCGCATGCTCATGTCGAACGATAAGCTGTCGAAAAAACGATGATACATGATGCCTTCCATCGTTCCTCGTCGCCCTTTCAGATCGGCCACACCAATGGTGCCAAAGTCGATAAAATTATCTCCAAACTTTAGCCTGGCATCATCCAGCAAATACGTGCATTGGGTATAGTCCACTTTTAATTTGCCGCCGGTCAATAACACATCTCCTGTCAAACTCGGGGTTTTCATTTTTCCGTACAACTTCAATTGGCCGGTAGCATACCCATCCATTTCATCGAAAATTCCTTCCAGGTATTTTTCCAATAACTTGATTCGCTCCTTTCGCAATTCGAGCACCAGGTCCAATTGATTGTGTGCTGTAGAATCCAGGTCCAGTTTTAGATTGGCAGAAAAGTCATAACCGGGATTTCTCGAATCGATAGTGCTGTACAATTTACCCGTATAAGCATCGTATTTTATATTGCCTTCTACAAGGCCAATGGAATCAATGTTCAAATGAAAATTCTTAGCCTTAAAGTTAGATTCGAGTACAGGTTTTCCCATGGGATCCTGCACCACCATATTGGCATCGAGCACACCTTCTATTCGTGGATCGGTAAGGAAAAATGGTAGAAGATCGCCCATGATCAGGTTGCTCACATCTACATACACATCATTCCAATAACCATCGTCCGAGGGTTGCGTGTACAGGTTTATTCGCTGGTTATCGTTGCTCAATTGAATGCCGTTGGCAATGAGGTATCCCCTCTTCATTTGCACCGAACCATCCGAACTTAAAGTCCATTTTTTATTGTTCAAAATGAAAGAAGACTCATCAAATTTCGCTTCAAACCCATCCGGCTTACTATATACAAATCCACTCACCTCTGCCTCGCCCAACGGTCCATTGGTTGACGTATTAATTTTTACCTGTGTGGTATCATTCACCGTATTGATGACGAGCTGTGCATTAGGAAATCCAATGCTATCATTCACTTTCAAATTTTCAATACTCCCCGTGAGTGCCAGTGCATGTGTAGAACCGTTGGCCCTGATGGAAGTATTGTTCATGCGTATGCCATCGTACTCAAAAAACGGCATGTCTAAATTCACGAGCAATTCATTTTTGCGTGTATCCAGGCTACCGAGCAAGCTGGTATAATTGAGGCCCTTCAACTTAGGATCAATAAAAGGCAGAAAGGGTTCCACATTGCGGGTTTCAACAGAAAATGTTAGCTGCTGGTTACTGGTTACATGCTTGGGAGCCGGAATAAACGAAGGATAATAGCCTCTCAAAAACTGTTGAAATCCACTGGGCAGATCACTGATATTGAAATTGCCCGTAACCATTATATCTGCCTCGTTGGTTTGCACCAACAGCTTTTCAATCCCATTACTATCAATACTTGAATTGATATACAGCGAATCGATATTCAACAGTTGTTTTCTACTGTACACTTCAGCATCGTACACCCTTGCATAGCCCCTGAAATCGTCGATATTTTCCCCGCTAAAATTCACGTCGAATAAGCCCGACACTCTAATGGAATCATCTGCCAACTTCAACGCCAGCAAATCGGCATACGCGACGGATCCTCTTGCATTGTAACTCTGTTTTCGTTTACTAAAATCCAACTCTGTTGTGAAATTGGCGCCCAGGTTAGGATCGGAGCTGGCAAGATTGGCCGACATTTTTTCTCCCACAAAAACCGCATCGGTGACTATATCCTTGTATTCATACCCGTGGTATTGAAAGGATTTTATTTTGCCTTTGATATAGTAAGGCGATTTTTCCGAAAATCCATTTGTGGTAACAGTGGCGTCCAGTTTCATGTTACCTATATCTTCTATACCCAGCAATCTACCACCATCAATATTTGCATTTTTCAGCACAGCTTCAAAGCCTTTTTTCGCTCCATCCATCCGCAGTTTAAAACTTGCATCTGCGGTGCCAATACTGGAAGAAACAGTTCCCTGTGTCAAAAAATCGTACACCGTTCCTTCAAAAGTTCCTTTGTAGCCAACTACGCCAAGATTGGCCAAAGGCCCCTTCTCCAGGTCTTTCACTTGTGGTGCCCAAACGGCCACATCGCTTAGTGCTATTTGCGAACCGGGCGTTTGAAATTTAATAATGGTCTTATCGATATCGATCAGCCCACGCATGGCGTAAGATCCTGTCAGCCTCGATTTACCTGTGATCAAATCAAGATTATTCACCATGAAATTACTTACCGTGCCAGCCGCACTGCCACTCACAACGGCTGTTTGCTTTATGGATTTTAAGCTGGATGTAAAGAAGGCGATATCCTGCATGGACACAATGGAGTTCTCCAGCTTTGAAATCATCATCACACTATCTATATAATACTCCATGTCGTCGATGGTGCGATACCGCATAGCGTAGTAGGGCCCAATGGTACTTTCATTCAACTGCAGGTTCATGTTCGAAAATTCCATGAGCTGCGGATGCAATTTAAAATCGGCCTTCAGGCTTTTTACATGTAAGCCACTGCGTTCACGGGTATTTATATCTGCCTTTGCAGTAAGTGTATCATGGTTCAACAACACATGGGAAAGCGTGCCATTGATGGGCGTAATAATAATATCGGAGGGATCAAAAATGCCGGGAGTTGATGGTTCGGTGGGGCGATTGTACAATTCAATAAAGCCATCTTTCAACGCCAGTTTTGAAATAGACATTTTCAACCCATCGGGATTCCACGATTCAGGAAAAGTTCTAAGCCGATCCAGCGAATCGATGCGCCGGTAATATTTAATGGAGTCCGCAGCCGACCAAAGACCTGCTCTCCTGAATTCTTTGTATTCGGGTCGCACGAGGTCAAGAGATTCAATATCGATGATGTTCTTTTTGATATTGACATCACGGGCTTTTAGCAACATGTGCTGAATACAGGCTTCCAACCCCCTGCCCCGCCATTTATCTTCTTGAATGAGTCGTAGGTTTTCTACTTCCACCACTTCCAGCTGCAATACACTTGGCAATCCAATCAATCCTTTTTTGGCACTTGTATCCTTTTTAGCAGGAGGCTGCGTAGTGGTGTCTGCTTCTGAAGATGACCCGGACAAAAAATCATAATTCCAGATGGTATCCACCCGGTTCATTTTTATGACCACATCTTTTAGGGAAAGGTATTTTAACCGTGCAGTATCTCTAAACAAGAGCCAATCGCTGGTATTCACCTGCAGGCGGCCGATGGAGATGAGGGTATCTTTTTTTTGATCGGCCATGAATACGCCCTCCAGGTTCACCCGGTTGAGCCAGCCGATATAGGCATTCTTTACCGAAACGGTTGTGCCCAGCGATTTGCTGAGCCTGGCTGCAGCATTTTGCGCCAACCAACGTTGAAAAAAAGGCATTTGCAGCAACAGCCACAACGCCAACAATAACCCCAAAAGAGTTAGCAGGATATTCCTGGTTATGCGAAGCGCCTTTTTCAAATGCTTATAGAATATAATCGGAAGTAGTTGTAAAAATAACGGCTGAACCGTTGGTTTAATTCTTACCGCTCAATAAATCAATAAATTAAGTGCGTTACTCTTTTGTTATTTGTGCCATTGCCAAAAAGAACCATTTGAGAAAAAATCAGCATTGGGTTAGTAGCCACCTTGGTAGAATAACAAAAAACCCCGGCGTGAACCGGGGTTGAAATGCAATTTCATTTACGGGGAGCCAAATAGCGAAGTCGATATATGGAGAACCGGAATGATGCAGAGATTAATACCTACCGCGACCGCCGCCGTAACCGCCACCGCCGTAGTTTCCACCACCGCCACGGTTGCCGCCACGGAAACCACCGCCGCCGGAAGGACGCTCTTCACGAGGACGTGCTTCATTCACGCTGATGTTGCGACCAGACACATCTTTGCCGTTTAACTGGCTGATGGCAGCGTTAGCTTCATCTGAATTAGGCATTTCCACGAAACCGAAGCCTTTGCTGCGATTAGTCATCTTGTCCTTAACGATTTTGCAAGAAGACACTTCGCCGTAAGCTTCAAAGAGCTGCTGGAGTTCTTCTTCAGAAATGCTCCAGCTGAGGTTACCAATGTACAAGTTCATAAAATGGTTTTCAAAAACTCCCGGACCAGTTTTGTTAGAAGGCCTAGGATGGTTAAAAATACAAACAAAGGTTGCATCAATTGGGCCGATAATCCAAATAAATGATAAAAAACATCGCCCTTTATTTTTGAATCCTATTTCCGGTTAGCTTTTTTCAGCATTTTCAAGGGTTTTGGCGGGTTTACGAAAAAAATAGCAGCCGAAAAACAAGCCAATTAAGCCCTTTGCCTACAAGCCTCACCCATACCCAAAATGTTCCTGACCTAATTTTTTATATTTTGTATTGTAGCAAAATGGATATTAGGGCCGGCTCCCTTACTTTTGCAGCCAATTTTCAAAACTGGCGTCGCTTTGCCTAATGAGGTCTCGGTGCCATTTTCAATAGAAAATCACATTTTCGAAAAATACAAACTACTATGGCCAACGTTGGTAAGATCAAACAGATCATTGGAGCCGTAATTGACGTGCAGTTTGACGGCGATCAAAAACTGCCTGAAATTTATAATGCGCTTGAATTGAAGCGTGAAAACGGCGAGGTGTTGGTGCTCGAAGCACAGCAGCACCTTGGTGAAGACAGTGTTCGCTGCATTGCTATGGACGGTACCGAAGGGTTGGTTCGTGGCATGGAAGTGGTTGACACCGGTAAAGCTATTGCCATGCCAACAGGCGAAGGCATCAATGGTCGTCTTTTCAACGTAACAGGTGACGCTATCGACGGTTTGCCCCAGGTGAGCAAAACCAATGGCCGCCCTATTCACGCTAAGCCACCTGCATTCGAAAACCTGAGCACTGCTACCGAAGTATTGTTCACAGGTATTAAGGTAATTGACCTGATTGAGCCATACGCAAAAGGTGGTAAGATCGGTTTGTTTGGTGGTGCCGGTGTAGGTAAAACCGTATTGATCCAGGAATTGATCAACAATATTGCCAAGGGTTACGGTGGCTTGTCGGTATTTGCCGGCGTAGGCGAACGTACCCGTGAAGGAAATGACCTGCTGCGTGAAATGATCGAAGCTGGTATCATGAACTATGGCGATTCTTTCAAGCACAGCATGGAAGAAGGTGGCTGGGACCTGGAGAAAGTGGACATGGAAGGTTTGAAATCTTCGAAAGCTACTTTCGTGTTCGGACAAATGAACGAACCTCCTGGTGCACGTGCACGTGTGGCACTTTCCGGTTTGACCATTGCTGAATATTTCCGTGATGGAGATGGACAAGGCAAAGGAAAAGACATCCTCTTCTTCGTAGACAATATCTTCCGTTTCACCCAGGCTGGTTCCGAAGTATCGGCACTGTTGGGTCGTATGCCTTCTGCTGTGGGTTACCAACCTACCCTGGCTACCGAAATGGGATTGATGCAGGAACGTATCACTTCAACCAAAAACGGTTCTATTACCTCTGTACAGGCGGTATATGTACCTGCGGATGACTTGACTGACCCCGCACCGGCTACCACGTTTGCGCACCTTGACGCAACCACCGTATTGAGCCGTAAAATTGCTGACTTGGGTATCTATCCTGCGGTGGATCCATTGGACTCTACCAGCCGTATCCTTACTCCGGCTATCGTAGGTGACAATCACTACAATACTGCCAACCGTGTGAAGTTGATCCTTCAGCGTTATAAGGAACTGCAGGACATCATCGCCATCCTCGGTATCGACGAATTGAGCGACGACGATAAAATGACTGTATCACGTGCCCGTAAAGTGCAGCGCTTCCTGAGCCAGCCTTTCCACGTAGCAGAGCAGTTCACCGGTTTGAAAGGTGTATTCGTAAACATCGACGACACTATCCGTGCATTCAACGCCATTATGGATGGAGAAGTGGATGAATACCCTGAAGCAGCATTCAACCTGGTAGGTACGTTGGAAGACGCTATTGAAAAAGGCAAGAAAATGTTGGCTCAGGCCCAGGGATAATTTGAAAATAGGGTGGCCATGTAGCAACCCAAACTTAACAAGAAGCACATTTTCAAATTTTCAATTTTTCAAATCATGAACTTAGAAATACTGACTCCCGAAAAAAAACTCTTTAGCGACGAAGTCTATGGAGTGCAATTGCCAGGCGTAGGTGGGCTTTTCGAAATTTTGGAGAAGCACGCTCCGTTGGTAAGCGCATTGGGAAAGGGAAAAGTGAAAGTGTTGCAAGACAAAAACAACACCATTTCATTTGAAATTACCGGTGGCTTTGTAGAGATCATCAACAACAAAGCAACGGTACTTGTAGAAGGTGCTACAGAAATTGGATAGTACACTATCCTTTACATACAAAGAGGCTGTCCAAATGGGCAGCCTCTTTTGTTTTATAGAGTTGTTACACCTTGTCATTTGCTGAGGCGCTTCTTCAGCTCCTCTTCGGCATAGGCAAATACTTTTTGCATCATGTCGGTTTTACGAAACTCATATTTGTTGCGAATGTTGGCCTCTTCGCTTCCTATCACCATGAACATTCCATCAATGGCCCTTGCTGATATAAAGTCTGTAAGATCCTTTTCCAATGGCTGTTTTTGCAAAGGAATGAGATTGTAGATAGATGTAATTTTATTCCAATCCAAATCGGCTTTCTCCACTTTAATGGTACTATCTACAATAGGCCTGAAAGCAGTTAATAGCGCATCCTTGTTCACTCTTTTGAAATATTCGGTGGCGGCATGTGGGTTATCCGTTACCAGGATGTTGGCGGCATCTTTGATCGTCATTTTTTTAATTGAATTGACAAACATGGGCTTCGACACCTGTACCGCCTGGCTCATGGCCCGGGTAAATTTACCTGTAACCTGGTCAAGCGCAGATGACAGTCCAAGGTCTCTCAGTGTTTTTTCGATTTTGGCGGCATCTCCAGGGAAAGCGAATTTCACCAGGGGGTTTTCGTTGGGGTTGTTGAATGCATCGAAACTTCTAAACAAGCCCTGGTTCAATGCGTCTTTCAACCCGGTAATCATTTCTAATTCCGAAGGCACCAAACCCATTTGTTTTAGTGTGGCGCAGGAATGGAAAAATTGGGCAAACAGGATAAACCCGAGCAATGACAATCTGAACTTTCTTTTTAATAAAATCATTGTGACCTATTCACGGTGAAAAAAGATATCAAAACCCTGGTACACCTACCGGTTTAATGCTTACTCTAAAATTGGCTGAAGCATACACTAACCAGCCGCCATTGCTAATTTAATTGCGGATCAATCGGATAGTGAATAATGGGGTGAAAGGATTCGTCCAATTGCTTCACGGCATCTTTCCATAGCTCACCGGGATTGGAATGAAATACAAGGCGCTTAGTGCCCTTTACGGTAAGCCAACTGTTCTCCTGCATTTCCTCGCCCAGTTGCCCGGCTGTCCAGCCGCTATAACCAAGGAAAAAACGGATATTTTCCAGGTCGAGCATCTTGCTTTTAATAAGGTGGATAATGCTTCTGAAATCGCCTCCCCAATAAACGTTTCTCAACACTTGTTGTGCATCCTGCTCCAACTCCGGGATATTGTGCAGAAAATGTAAGGTGTCGGGCTGTACAGGTCCTCCATAGTACACCGGGATACTTATACCCTCCAATTCGGGTATAAAGTCCTCTAGCCGCTGTTCAAAAGGCCGGTTCAGTACAAAGCCAAAACTTCCTTCCGCATTATGCTCGCATAAGAATACTGCGGTGCGCATAAAGTTGGGATCCTTTAAGAACGGCTCAGAAATCAATATCACGCCAGGTGCCGGTTCAATCATACTTTAAAGTATTAACCAAAACCCAAACCACATAATTTTCCTCTCCACATTTTTGCATTGCGAAAGCCGAATACCCTGCCCGCCTAATCGCCCACCCACCCCGAAGCCTACGTTAAATTAGCTTCGGGATTGCACTCCCGAATTGGTGATCTTCAATTTGCCCCTTATTTTGCCATTCTATGTCGCTAAAGAAGTTAATGCCCCTTATTGTTGTGCTCATTACAGTATCGCTTATTGGTACTATTTACATGCAGTACAACCGCATCCAAAACCTGCTGCTGGTAAAGCAGGAACAACTGGACGAAAAAGTGGTAAGAGCCATTGTAAGCGTGGGCAAAGAACTGAGCGAAACCAGCTCCAGGGCTCCATCGCTTCGGCAGCGTCGTAAGTCTTCGTTGCAGTTGAGCAACGAACTGGTACCGGTAGACCTCATGCAGCCGGCCCTTATATCGGAGCGGTTCACCCAGTTTGAAGTAAGAGAAAAGCTGGCCATGGCTTTTAAAGCCAACAACGTTCCCAAGAACAATTTTGAATTTGCGATTGTGAATAATATCAATCTCATGACCTATGAGATGAAGTCACCATCTTTTTTGGCTGTATTGGAAGACACTGTAAACAACTTTATGTGGAACCTACCGCTGGAACCACCCGTGGGTACATGGGCAGAAGGCATGGCTCCTTATGAAAATATCGTGGTCATCATCCCAGATTATAAGAAGCTGGCTGTAAAGCAATCCTACGCCGAATACATTGGCTCCATCGTGTTTACCCTCTTCATTGTATTTGCTTTTTTCATTACCGTACAAACCATGCTGAATCAGAAAAAGCTGAGTGAGATCAAGAGCGATTTCATCAACAACATGACGCATGAGTTTAAGACGCCGCTGGCCACCATTTCGCTGGCAGTAGATGCCCTCAACAATGAAAAAGTGCTGCGGGATGAAAACAAGCTTTCCTATTTCCGGGGTATCATCAAAGAGGAAAACAAAAGGATGAATCGGCATGTAGAAACCATTTTACAGGCAGCTTCTCTCGAAAAGCAGGACCTCACCCTCAACAAGAAGAAATGTGACGCCCACGATATTATCGCCAACGTGATCAGCCATTATAACCTGGTGCTACTCGAAAAACAGGGTACGGCTACTTTACATTTAAATGCTGAGAATTTCAACATTTTCGTGGACGAACAGCACTTTACCAACCTCCTCAATAATTTGATGGATAATGCCATCAAATATTCCAAAGATGCGCCCGAAATCACCATCACCACCCGCAGTTCCAGCCGGTCCCTTTTCATTAAGATCGACGACAAAGGCATAGGCATGAGCAAGGAGGCAGTGAAGCGGATCTTCGAAAAATTCTACCGGGCCCACACAGGAAATATCCACAATGTGAAAGGATTTGGACTGGGCATGACCTACGTAAAAACCATCGTAGATGCCCATAAAGGCCGCATAAAAGTGGAAAGTGTGCTTGGAAAAGGCAGTTCCTTTCTTGTGGAAATGCCACTTGCTAAATCCTAATTTTAGGCTCAAAATGGATTTTTGGCACGGTTTTTCTTGACATTAGTCAAAATCGTAGCGTATTTTGAGAATTATAGCCGTTTGAACATTGAAATTTGAGATTATCGTAGTACATTGGCTCTACTTTGTTTTAAGGCAAAGCTGTTTACTTACTATCTCACTTTCTCACTCACTTCATTTCCGCCTACTTACGTCCTTCTACCTGTGCCCCCAAGCCTTTAATTCGTAGCACGATTTTGAACTTCAAAATGTTGTGAGTTTATGAATAATGGTTATCTACATCCGTTACTGGCAGAAGCAAGTCTGCCACTGACGATTCCGCCTGCGCAAAGCAATGAAATGCTGCGCTATCAAATTATCTCTACTATGGGTAACATCATCCGCCAGGGTTGTTTCAAAGGTGGGCTGATTTACATTTCTACCCGTTTGTTGCCAAAGGGCGAACGTTACCTGCTTCGCATCGTTTCGGAAGAAACTGTATTGCACGAAGGACGTTTCGAAACCCTTCAGGAAATGTGAGGCAGCAGCAAGCAGCTATCGCCATAGCTCAAAAAGCGAAAATCTGATGCCAGTGCATACTGGTAAATTTTTCGCCAATCGCTGCCTACAAACGCCGCCACCAACAATAGAAGTGTACTATTGGGTTGATGAAAATTGGTGACCAATCCTCTGCAAATTTTAAATGGATACCCGGGCGCAATCATGATTTGCGTTTTTACCATTAGCTGTCCATTTCCCTTATTCAATATCCAATTCCTGAGCGCCTTTAATGCATCTGCTTTCGATATGCAATGATGTAGCAGTTCGTCGTATACCGTCCATTGATGGATCTGCAAATCTTCGGCGCTGATATCGGGATCAAGACTGGCTTTTACGCCCATCCAATACAAGCTTTCGATGGTGCGCATACTGGTAGTGCCTACCGGGATAATTTGTTCAAATTCCAATAAGCGGTCAATACATTCAATATCCACTTCAAGAAATTCTGCATGCATTTCATGCTCCTGCATTTGTGCCGCTTTTACCGGCTTAAATGTGCCGGCACCTACATGCAGTGTCACATAAGTTTTTTGAATTTGTTTGGCTGCTAACGACTCGAATACCGCAGGCGAAAAATGCAGGCCGGCAGTGGGCGCAGCCACACTTCCATCATTGAGGGCATACAGGGTTTGGTAGCGTTCTATATCCGATTGCTCTGGCTGCCGCTGCAAATAGGGAGGAATAGGTATTTGCCCAAATACAGTAAGTACCTGCGCAAAAGATAGCGAGGCAGGCTGCCACTCAAAACGAATCACAAAACAATCGCTTCTACGCTCCAGCATACTTGCTGAGATCGATATTATCCCATCTGCTGTTTCCAGATTTTTCTGTAGCACTAACCCGGCCTTCCACTTGCTGGCCCCTCCTACCAGGCATTTATAATCTACTGTTTGCTGGCAGAGCATAGCAGTAGTAATATCAGGGTATTGCTCATGTGGCTCCAGGGCAAACACTTCTATTAAACCTCCCGAAGCTTTTTCAAAAAGCAAGCGTGCCGCTACCACTTTGCTGTTATTAAAAACCAGCAAGGATGGCTGCGGTAAAAATTCGGCTACATCGCGAAATGCCCTGGTACTGATCTCCCCTTGCTGGTAGACCAATAATTTAGACGCATCACGTTGCTCCAATGGGTAACGTGCAATTTTTTCGTCGGGTAATTCGTAGGTATAATCTGCTATGGAAATCTGCCTCGGATGCATGCTGCAAAGATGCTGCTGCCAACTGATACTGCAGAAAAAAAAGCCCGGAACACAGGCATTGCCTGCACTCCGGGCTGCATGGGTGGTCACTATGTGTGTGCGTATTGGGTGTGGACAGCCAATTAGATGATCACTTTCTTTTTCCCATTAAGGTGGAATTTACCATCGCCAAAATACTTGCGATACTTGTCCGAAATTTCTTTCGACTGCTTTTGCCCATTGAGCAAGAGTGTATCATTTTCCCACTGTATATCCAGTGGATCTGTTTTTTTAATGAGGCCATCCTTTTCCAATTCAGCAATGCCTTTGGAAAACAATTCCATTTGCACTTTTGCAGCCTGCATATCTTTTTGAGCCTTTGCCATTTCCAACTCAATATTGCCTGCGTTGCGGGCCAGCTCTTCCTGAGCCTTTGCCAGGCTACGCTCCAGCTCTTTCATATCCTTTTCCTGCAACTGCATTTTGGCCAAATTAACTTCTTTCATGGCACGGGCTACCTCTGCAGCCATCAGCTTATCATGGCTTAGTTCTTTGGCCAATTGCGCTGCCGATACATCTACAGATTTCATCGCAAGCTCTATTTCGCGTCGTATATCCTGCGCATTCAATTCTTTGGCAGCCTTTGCCATTTCAGCTTTCATACGTGCCGCTTCTTCTTTGCTTACGGCCTGCATGGATTGCTCCACTTCTTTCATGGCTTTTTGCATTTCTACAACTGCTTCCTCATAGGTTGCATTGGACTGGGAAGATGTAACAGGCTTGCCGGATGTGGCATTACCCGGTTTAGCGTTGGCTTTTTGCTTGGTGCTTTGTGCCTGGCTGCGAAATGGGGTAAACACCGCAAAGGCAATGATGAGTGCCACGGTGCAGGCCATAAAGTAAGTTTTGCGATTACTGGGTTGGTGTTGCATAGTAGTTGGTTGAATTTTATACGAACTGTTTCGTAAAAGTAATACGATTTTATTCGTAGACAAATGTTTTTTGGGGATTGTGTTTCCTTTAACGCTTCGATGGTGTGGTAGAAATTTCCTTACTTTATTGCTCAAAACACCCACATGAAAAAACTAGCTGCCCTACTTCTTCTTTGCTTTTCAGGTTCTCTCCTCTATGCCCAACAGGACAGCAGTTATGTAGACGCCCCGGTGCAGGAAGCGAATGAGAAAAAATTTGACCCAAGCCGCCTGGTATTCGGCGGCAATATTGGCGCCACTTTTGGCGACTATACTTTTATACAGGTTTCACCGCAGGTAGGTTATGCATTCAACCAATATTTTACAGCAGGTGCCGGTATCAATTTTGTTTTTTCCAGCGAAAAATACCGCGATTATAACGGCAACGAACTCTACAAATACGAATATGGCTATGCAGGCCTCAACCTTTTTGCAAGGGCCTTCCCGGTGCGTTTCCTGATGGTGAGTGCACAGCCGGAAGTGAACTACAACTGGGGGAGAATTAAATACAACCTGCCCAATACACCCGACCAAAAACTCGACGATATATTTATACCGAGTTTGCTACTTGGTGCCGGAGTGGTGATACCCGCCGGTGGCAAAGGAGGAATGATGGTCAGCATACAATACGATGTGATACAGCATGAGCGTTCGCCCTACGGTACCAATGCCTTCATCAACTTTGGCTTTACTTTTTAGCCAAGGCTTTTTACATGATCTATAATGGCCTGCGGCAATGAGAAGATACCAACCCTGTCTTCCAGGTTATCGTACAGGAAACCTTCGCGGTGCATCACCTGCATCATCTGGAAAAGATCAGAATAGTAGCCGCCGGTGTTTAAAATAAAAATGGGTTTATCGTGTATGGAAAGCTGGTTCCATGTAAGCATTTCAAACAGCTCGTCCATAGTGCCAAAGCCGCCGGGCAGAATGATGGCTGCATCGCACAATTCGTACATCATTTTTTTACGCGTATGCATATCGGGCACTACATGCAACTCGCTGAGGCCATCGTGCTGATGTTCCCAACTGCGCAGCTTTTCAGGGATCACGCCAATTACTTTCCCGCCTTCGGCCAAAGCTGCATTCGCAATAGTTCCCATCAGCCCCTTATTTCCGCCGCCGTACACCACGGTAATTCCGTTGCGGGCCAGCAGGCTTCCCAATTGCTTTGCATGCAGCAGGAACAATTCATTAGTACCCGATTTAGAACCGCAGAAAACGCCAATAGATTTCATCGCGAATAATTTTGCTTCGAAGGTATTGATGCCGGACGCAATACCGAAATCTTCATCGACTTCAAAAGAATTGTTGCCTAATGCCATGCTATTTTCCACAATGCACATCCACCACAACAATTAAACAGTAATTGGTCTAATTTGTCCGCTCAATATTATTCCTGATTGCCATGAGTGCGACTCTCCTACTTGTCATTGTATTTTTTTATTTCCTGCTATTATTGGGCGTGGCATGGTACACCAGTAGAAACGCCAACAACGATTCGTTTTTTATAGGAAATAGAAACAGCAACTGGATGCTGGTTGCATTTGGCATGATTGGCACCAGCCTAAGCGGTGTCACATTTGTAAGTGTGCCCGGAGGTGTGGCCAAGGAATCGTTCGCGTATTTTCAAATTACACTCGGCTATCTGATAGGGTATATCGTGATCGCCTATTTACTACTGCCCTTATACTACAGGCTTAACCTCACTTCTATTTACAACTATCTCAGCACAAGGCTGGGCTTTGCTTCGTACAAAACAGGTGCAAGCTTTTTTATACTTAGTCGCACCCTGGGAGCTACTGCAAGATTGTACCTGGTGGTAAATATTTTGCAGGAAGCCATCTTGTCCAGTTTCAATATTCCTTTTTGGGTCACTACGGTCATACTGCTCATTATGATTTTGGTGTACACTTTTGAAGGCGGTGTAAAAACCATTGTGTGGACCGATATGCTGCAAACCACCTGCATGTTGCTCGGGTTGCTGCTTTGCACATTTTTTATACTCAACCAATTGAACATGGGCGTTGGCGAAGCCATGACCAAATTGGGTGAAACTCTGAACCCACAAAACAAACCTTACTCGCAGATATTTTTTACCGACCCGGGCAGTAAATTATTTTTCGTAAAACAGATATTGGCCGGTGCATTCATTACCATCACCATGACCGGCATGGACCAGGAAATGATGCAGAAAAACATTAGTGTAAAAACCCTGAAAGATTCGCAGAAAAACGTAATGGTATTGGGTGGCATTATGCTTGTGGTTATCCTGCTCTTTTTGTTTTTGGGTGGCATTATGCATTTGTATGCATTTGAGCATGGCGCTGCTTGGGTAGATGGCAAACTGATGCTGGATGGCAAGAATATCACCAACGATAAACTATTCCCAACGCTTGCTTTGCAATACATGCCGCATGCATTCAGCATCATCTTTATTATTGCCCTTATCAGCGCATTGTTCCCCAGTGCCGATGGTGCTATTACTGCATTAACCTCATCGTATTGCATCGACATCATTGGCATTAAACGAAGAGCCGATTTGAGCGAAAGTCAACAGAAGAAAATACGCCAACGTGTGCACCTAATTTTTGCTGCCATCTTCCTCTTGTTTGTGATGGTGTTTAAATGGGTGAACAATCCCAGTATGATAGGTGTGATCTTAAAAGTAGCGGGCTATACTTACGGGCCACTGCTCGGCCTGTTTACATTCGGCATTATTACAAAAAGGAAAGTGAAAGATTCGCTGGTTCCGTTTGTATGCATTGCAGCCCCCATCATTTGCTACCTGATCGATTCATTTCAGAAGTCATTATTCGGTGGTTTCGAAATAGGGCTGGAACTCCTCATCATTAACGGCCTGCTCACATTTACAGGTTTATATTTGATTTCGCATAAAGCAGAAAACAACACTACATTAGGCTAACAGAATTACACACCTATACATAAAAGCAGTTTGCATTTTCGTTTACCCGAAAGCACTGCATTCACTTAAAGACAAGCACCATGAATGAAGTAGCAAAAACCCTGAAGCAACGCAGATGGGCAGAGAGTAAAGCACACAGTAGCTGGCAGATATTTAAAATTATGGCCGAGTTTGTAGAAGGGTTTGAAGCGCTTTCCCGCATTGGGCCCTGCATCAGCATATTCGGTAGCGCCCGTACACAGCCGGGTCATCCGCATTATGAACTCGCGGTAGAAATAGCACGGCAACTAGCCATGGAAGGTTTTGGTGTAATAAGCGGTGGTGGTCCCGGCATTATGGAAGCCGCCAACAAAGGCGCTTTTTTAGCAGGTGGAAAATCGGTAGGTCTTAATATAGAATTGCCATTTGAACAAAAGCCGAATAGCTATATCGACCGCGACAAAAGTTTGAATTTCGATTACTTCTTTGTGCGCAAAACCATCTTTGTAAAATACTCGCAGGGCTATGTAATGATGCCTGGTGGATTTGGCACCATGGATGAATTTTTTGAAGTGCTTACGCTGGTACAAACCACCAAAGTAAACCGCATCCCCATGGTATTGGTGGGCAAAGAATATTGGAAAGGTTTGGTAGACTGGATCAACAACAGCATGCAGGGAGAAAAATACATCAACCCTGAAGATCTCAATTTATTTACGCTGGTCGATTCGCCTAAAGAAGTGGTGGATTATATCCTCGATTACTATACCAAAAACAAACTGGAACCGAACTTCTAATGCCAGTGGTGGACGCTCTTCACCCGGTTGGCAGCATGCGCTGAAAATGAAATGTATCAATCATCGTATCGGCCACGCATTTTGGGCACAAGCGATAGATTTTTGCGTAGCAATTGCTTAAGATTGGTTTTCACCACTTCACCCATGCTATGGCATTTGGCGTAGGCTTTACTATGAAAATATTCTGCCAATCCCTCGCAGAGTTCTTCGATTTTAGGTGTTGTTGAAATGTTGTCGTCTGCCATAATATCGAGCAGGTCTTTCAACCGGTAACGAGCTGCTACCAACCTGAATGCCATCATGGTTCTTTCCTCTGCCTGGTATTGTTCAATAGATACTTTGTTCAGCACATCGAGTGTGAGTGCTACCAGCGGATAGTTTTCTTTCAGAAACTGTGGCAGGTATAAATTTTTACGCCCTTCATATGATTGCTGGTCAAAATCGATTGCCCGGATGCGGTATTGAAAATCTTCAACATCAGGTGAAACGTTTACTACAAAATTGTAGCTGCGCATATCGCCCAAAAGCCTTGCAAAACAACGTTCATTGAACTTCACAAATTCCTTTGCCAGCCTGATCTTATTCAGCGACTCATCCTGCAAATATTGCTGAATGAACACATCGCCCGGTATGCCCGGTATATGCTCTTCTACCAGTGTATCGTTGTAGGTGAGATAGGTCATTCGGTTGGGCGATAAAATATGTTCCAGCTCCAAACCATATACCCTGGAAGCATCAGCACTTTTTACATAGTAGAGGTCGTAGTTATCGTTGTACTTATTTACAATGCGAATACGAAAAGGTCTTGAGTTGCCAAAAGGACAATAATCAACACGTGCCAGTTCCAGTTGTGTTACAAAACTCAGATCACCTTCTGTGCGCAATTTGGCATAGGTATTTACCAGCACTTCTTTCAAATAATTCCAGGCATGACTATCGTAGGATACAGATTCCCATACAGTGTTTCTTCCATGGCGATCTCTCAGCGGCATGCTATAATTGAACTGCAACAGGTCTTTATAATCTACCGCCAATTGTGTCATGCGCCCGTGCCGCACCAGGTATTCACGCAGTGGTGGCTGCATTACAAACATGGGCTTCTTTCTGCTCGGCCTTATTACGGGCACATCATGCGCAAGTATATCCGGAAAAATCATACATCCGAAAATACAACATGCGCATTAAGTATATGCTGACAAACAACAAGCCACCTTTATTTTTGATGCAAAATCAACCAGGAACACATGCCCATAGATGCCAGTGAATATGCCGACCGGTACAGCTCCGCACTCAATCCCCTGCTCCGGGAAGTGCTGGACTATACCATAACCCAACATAAGCATGCGCACATGGTAAGCGGCCATACGCAGGGTATGTTTTTGCAAATGCTGAGTCGCATGCTTCGCCCACGCCGCATATTGGAGATAGGCACATTCACAGGCTTTAGCGCATTATGCCTGGCAGAAGGTTTGCAGGAAGATGGTTTGCTATACACACTGGAGCTTCGCGAAGAAGATGCACAAACAGCAAAAGGTTTTTTTGATAAAAGTGAGCATGCAGCAAAACTGCAACTACTTACAGGCGATGCAAGACAGATCATTCCCACCCTGCACGAAACCTGGGACCTGGTGTTTATTGATGCAGACAAAGTTTCTTATATAGACTACTACGAAATGGTTGTACCAGCGCTTAGGCCCGGTGGATTTATACTCGCCGACAATGTGCTGTTTCATGGCGAAGTATTGCAGGATGAAGTGAAGGGTAAAAATGCAAAAGCCATTGCTGCTTTCAACCAACATGTGCAGGCAGATGCCCGCACCCAAAATGTATTGCTCACCGTGCGGGATGGCCTTTTGTTGGTAGAAAAAACAGCGCAGTAAAAAATAAACCCCACGCTTTATGCATGGGGTTTATCCTGCTATTGAAGTAGGTGAGATTAGTCAGCAACACGCACTTTCAATTTACCACCTGCGCTACGTGCAGCATCTTCAAATGCCCTGGTAAATTCAGCATGGCCGGACCCGCTCAGCATTTCTGTAAATGCAGGCATTTTGGTTTGGCTGTTATAGGACACATAACTTTCATCCTTACTGTTGTACACAAATACCTCGAAGCCGTTTTTACCCGATTCAAGCCAATAAGAAGCCGGGCGTGCATTTTTCTTGTTCAGTACCAGTGCTTCTACATTCGCCAAAGGAACCACCACCATATACTTATCGGTTTTGGTAGACGACAAGGTTACTCTTTCCAATTTATAAAAGTACTTCAACGAATTGCCACTGTAGTAGGCATCGAGCAGCGAATAGGTGTAGGATTCATTTTTTGCCGATGTCCAAAAATCACTATAAGTCATATAGTTCTTAATGACCTGCTTTAATCCATTTTCATTTTCAGATGCTTCCGTCAGTTCTTTCAGCCTCCATAATAATTTCTGCAGCTGCGTGTAGTTTTTTGGATCTTTTTTCAGGTAATTCAAATACACATAATTGGTGTACGAAACTTTGGTATCGCCTTTCCGATAATCGTTTACCGACTGGCCAATATAATCTTTCAGCTTTATTACAATTACACCAACGGGAGACGTAGCGTCCAGTTTGCCATCTTTCATTTCTACAATATCTGCAGGGCTAAAATTGTAATAGAACTCATCCTTCCCCGATTTGAAAAGTATAGTAGCCTGGTTGTTCACCATGGTGAAATTGGCATCGTCTACTATAAACCGATTATCAGAACTCTTTACTTTGATCTGTCCGATAATTTCCCGGGTCTTGTTTCCAATGGCCGCAGCGCATTGCTCTTGCGACTGCGCAATTGCTTGTGTACATACCAGTAAAAACATGCCGATCAAAAAGCCGGATAAATTTTTGTTTCGCATAATGTAACAAAACTTGTTTTGGGTTATAAAAATTGATTGCAGCAAAATGGAGCTCAATGAGGAGCCACGCATTTGCGCCTTCAAAAAAATGGATGTGCGTTAGTGTTGGTGGATGTGCTACAGTAGTTCCTGCGCAACTACTAATTCTCTTATGTGCATACAACTTTCCCAATAAGGCAGCATGGCAGCCGGAGAAAATTTTGCAACATGTGGGTAGTAGTGAAACAGATTTGCTGTATCTCAAAAATCAGTGTTTTCTGCAAAACATGGCCAAAAATTGTGCGATGGTTTGTGAATAACCCCAAATTCACCCAACTCTACCGGCTCAGATCGGCCCAATTCCCAGTGGGTTGTTAAGGATGCATCCTCCAGTCTCAGGGCTTAAAACCTTTGCATTTTCCACTTGTATTTTCACCGACATTTGTGCCCACCATAAAGGATGAAACATGAGTGTAACCAACTACCTGGAAGCCAATAAAGACCGCTTCCTCAACGAATTGCTCGATTTACTCCGCATACCCAGTATAAGTGCCCGCAGCGAACATAAGCCCGATATGCTGGCCTGTGCCGAAGCGGTAAAAGCCCAACTGCTGGCAGCCGGGGCCGATACAGTAAACATTTTTCCTACTGCGGGGCACCCCATTGTGTATGGCGAAAAAATTACCGACCCTTCCAAACCAACCGTGTTGGTGTACGGCCATTACGATGTGCAACCTGCCGACCCATTGGAACTGTGGCATAGTGGCCCGTTTGATCCGGTTATCAAAGAAGGTAAAATTTATGCCCGTGGCAGCGCCGATGATAAAGGCCAGTTTTATATGCATGTAAAGGCGTTGGAAATAATGAACGCCGAAAACAATATTCCAACCAATATCAAATTCATTATTGAAGGCGAAGAGGAAATTGGCAGCCCCAACCTGGCTACGTTTATAGCTGCGCAAAAAGAGCTGCTGAAATGCGATGTGATCCTCATTAGCGACACTTCTATGATCAGCCTGGAGACCCCCAGCATTGATACGGGTGTACGCGGACTTACCTATATTGAAATTGAAGTGACCGGTGCCAACCGCGATCTGCACAGTGGCGTATATGGCGGTGCAGTGGCCAATCCCATTACCATTTTGGCACAAATGATCGCCAGCCTGCACGATGAAAATAACCATATCACCATCCCAGGTTTTTATGATGATGTATTGGTAGCCACCGAAGCCGAAAGAGCCAAAATGGCCGAAGCACCTTTTGATGAAGCAGAATTCAAAACCGACCTGGGTGTACAGGAATTATGGGGCGAAAAAGGATACAGCACCAACGAAAGAACCGGCATACGTCCCACATTAGAGATCAATGGCATTTGGGGTGGATATACCGGCGAAGGTTCTAAAACCGTTTTGCCATCCAAAGCATTTGCAAAGATTAGTTGCCGACTGGTTCCTAACCAGGGAAGCCATAAAATGGAACAACTACTCATCAACCATTTAAAGAGCATTGCGCCTCCAAGTGTGCAAGTGGAAGTGCGTCCGCATCATGGTGGCGAACCTTATGTAACGCCAATCGACAGCATTCCGTACAAAGCTGCAGCAGCAGCTATCAATGATGCATTTGGTGTAGAACCTATTCCCGTTCGCGGTGGTGGCAGTATTCCTATCTGCTCACTGTTCGAAAAAGAACTGGGTGTAAAAATTGTTTTCCTGGGCTTTGGACTGGATAGCGATAACCTGCACAGCCCTAACGAAAAATACGAATTGGCCAACTACTTCAAAGGCATTGAAACCATACCGCATTTCCACAAGCATTTTGCGGAAATGATGAAGTGATCTATTGGGTAGAAGCATAAAAAAACGTCGGCTAATAACCGACGTTTTTTTATGGATACCTGCTGCCTATTGCACTGCAGCTTCCAGTACCGATTCATAGAGTTCTTCGTATTTCGGCACTATTTCTTTAATATCAAATTTGCAGGCATGTTCGTAAGCCCGTTGCTTGAACTGTGCCAGCGTATCGTCGTCTTTTAAAATGCTGATGGCATACTCGGCCATTTCTTCAATATGCCCCACAGGTGCCATATACCCGGTTACACCGTGCAAGTTTATCTCGGGCAAGCCGCCTGCGTTGCTACTTAGTACAGGCACACTGGCAGCCATGGCTTCCAATGCACTTAAGCCAAAACTTTCGTATTCGGAAGTGAGCAAAAACAGGTCGCTGATTACCATAATGTCTTCCATTTGCTCTTGCTTACCCAAAAAGCGCACCTGGTCGCAAATTTCCAACTCTCGGCAGAGTTGCTCCGCCATATGCCTGTCGGGGCCATCGCCTACCATCATCAGTTTTGCGGGTACTTCTTTCAGCACTTTGGCAAAAATGCGGATCACATCATCCACCCTTTTCAGCTTTCTAAAATTGGAAGCGTGGATCAATATGCGTTCGCCCATGGGCGCCACAGCTTTGCGAAAAGCATCGATCGGTTTTTTCGAAAACCTGCTTACATCCACAAAGTTGTTGATGACTACAATGTCCTTTTTTACATGAAAGGATTTATAGGTTTCCTCTTTCAGATTTTCGGACACCGCGGTAATAGCATCGCTTTCGTTGATGCTGAAAGTAACCACAGGCTCATAGGTCTTGTCTTTACCCACCAGGGTAATATCGGTACCATGCAGGGTAGTGATAATGGGCAGGCGGATGCCATCGTTTTTCTCCAATATCTGGCGGGCTATATAGGCGCTTAATGCATGGGGAATGGCATAGTGCACATGCAGCAGGTCCAGCTTTTGATTGAGCACCACATCTACAATAGTGCTGGCCAGTGCCGACTCGTAAGGAGGGTATTCGAACAACGGGTACGTGGTAATGCGTACCTCGTGGTAAAATATATTGGCATTAAAGGCGCTCAGTCGTACCGGCTGCCTGTAGGTAATAAAATGAACCTGGTGTCCTTTGTTGGCCAAAGCCATGCCCAATTCGGTAGCCAAAACGCCGCTACCGCCAAATGTGGGGTAAAGCACAATTCCTATTTTCATACTAACAGTTTCAGGTGTTGGTTCCAACGCATGAAGTAACGATAATTTACCTGTATGGTTCGCTAATTTTTGATTAAATCGCCCCTGCCGGTACTCCCGGGAGCCACTGGTCTTTTCCGTCAATACCTGCTGAAATATTTTTTGTCACCCTCCAGCTTTGTTACATTCGTAAGGAATACAAACTATTGGTTATGCGAAAATTCATTGGCATTACAACCCTCATTATCATTATTGCAGCTGTTGTCATTTTTTGGTGGCGCTTTTACTTTGAATTTGGCGAAGGCGTAAAAGCCGGCGAGCTGAACTATGTAGTAAAGAAAGGCTATGTGTTCAAAACATGGGAAGGCAAGCTGATACAGGCAGGGTATAAGGCCAACGTGCCCGGCTCTGTGCAAAGCAACGAGTTTGAATTTAGCGTTACCAACGAAGCAATTGCCGAAAAACTAAAACTCAACGGCGGTAAAGTAGTGGAATTGTCTTACAAAGAATATTTAGGTTCGGTACCCTGGAGAGGCAACAGCAAGTTTATTGTTGACTCCATTATCGCCATACACGATAAAGCAAACTCGGCATCACCCTATTAAAAAAATAGCAGGCCGCTTGTGTAGTGAAGGAATGGAAGTGTTTTTCCATTCCTTTATTGTTTTGGTCACTATCCATTCGGTAGCAGCAGTAATATCGCAGGCAATGCATAAGCGCAAAGAAGGCTGGCATGCTTGCAATATATCTTTCACCATCTGATCGTTGCGATAAGGCGTTTCAATAAAAATTTGAGCGCCCCTGGTTTTTGCAGCTACCTCCTCCAATTGCTGCAGTTTCTTCTTTCGTTCGCTGCCATCAATAGGTAGGTATCCATGGAAGCTAAACTGCTGGCCATTTAGCCCACTGGCCATGAGCGCCAGCAATATGGATGAGGGGCCTACCAGCGGTTGAATGGTAGCTCCCATTTCCTGCGCCCTTGCCACAAGTAGTTGGCCGGGATCGGCAATGCCCGGGCAACCGGCTTCGCTTAAAATACCAATGTTCTGGTTCTGCGATATGGCTTTGCCAAATGCCTGCAGCACTTCAGCTTCAGCCTTGTGAATGGTATGCCAGGCATAATTATCGATCACCATTTCGCGCCACAAACTTTTTAAATAGCGGCGGGCTGTTCTTTCATTTTCTACAAAAAAAACCTGGCACTGCTGTACCGCTTCCAGCACATAGGCAGGAATGGTTTGGTTTACACCTTCAAACAAATAACAGGGAATCAAATAAACTTTAGCCAAGCTGGTATTTTTTATTGGGTGCAAGTTCTGTGAATCTGCTGAATTGCATGCGCCAAAGAAATGAAATACTAATAGTCCTCTTTTTGATGATACATGGAGATAGTAGCTGCTACAACTGCATAGGCAGGCGCCAATACCCAACCAATAATCGGCAGCAAGTGCATCACGTAAAAAACCACCCCGTTGCCAATGGCCAACCCCTTGTGCTCGCCTACAAATTGAATGGTTTGTGCGGGAGTCAGTTTATGCCGTTCGCAGGTATAATCCAGCATACTAAAGCCATAATAGTAGCATTCGATAAACAAGGCCAATAAAGGTGCCGCCCAGCCAACGATGGGTACGAAAGACAATAACACCACTGCTATCAAATACACGGTTTGCCATAGTGCATTGCGAATGGCCAGGCGAATGCCACGCCATATATCTTTCATCAATTGAGAAAAACTAAATGCATAATCTGTACCACTCAACAGGCTTTCTGTTTTTTCGCTCAGCCATGCAAAAAGTGGTGAGCCCACAATGAGCCATATAAATTTGAAAAACGAAAAATAAAACTGCAACAACAGCAGCGTGAGTACAAAGCCCACCAGCGAAGCCAGCAAGCTGAGCCAGCCGGAATTCATTTTATCGAGCCAAGCACGAAGCCCGGTTACACGGTTCATATACTCCACCGCATCGCTGGCTGTATTCCAAAACAAATACATGCTAATGCCAAACAACAACATGTACAGGATGCCCGGCGGCACGATCCATTTCCACAATTTGTGTTTGTAAATGAAACGGTGTGCCTTTCCAAAAGACGATATAGCTATGATAATTTCTTTGAGCAATCTGCAGTAGTTTAGTCATGAAACGATTACTACACAACAATATTACAATGCACTCCTGATATTTACTAAATGAAGCCATTGTCCATAGCGTTTTACCACCAACGGGATGTAGTTGCCGTAGCGCAACAATTGATCGGTAAAATATTGCACACCCAAATAAATGGCGCACACACCAGTGGCATGATCGTAGAAACAGAAGCATACAACGGTGTGGTAGACAAAGCCAGCCATGCCTATGGCAACAGGCGAACGCAGCGTACAGAAATTATGTATGCCAGCGGTGGCGTGGCTTATGTGTACTTATGTTATGGCATGCATCACTTGTTCAATATTGTAACCCACGATGCAGGCACACCACATGCCGTACTGATTCGTGCAGTGGAACCATTAGAAGGAATGGATACCATGCTGAAAAGAAGGAATAAAGCGAAGCCCGATCCTTCACTCACCAAAGGCCCGGGTAGTGTATCAAAATCATTAGGAATTCATACCGGTTTATCAGGCAGCAGTTTGCTCGGCCCTGCTATTTGGCTCACCGAAAACCAACAGATCATTTCACCAGTTGATATAGTAGCTACACCCCGAATTGGTGTGGCGTATGCACAGGAAGATGCTGCACTCCTGTATAGGTTTCATGTACGCAACAACCCTTATGTAAGTGGGAATAAAAGCCAGAACCAGCCGCACTAAAATTTGGGACAGTTGATGCCTACGCTACCATCTTTCTTGTTGATGTAGATGAGCGAAATTTCGAAACCACCCTGGCTATTGCTGGCCGATTTGAGTGAAGAAGTATTCACATCGTAACTGGCACCAAAACGCCAGCTACCAAACTCCAAACCGATATAAGGGATCAGTGCATCGCCAAAGCGGTACCAACTGCCTGCATAAAATGTAGTAGGCATATAATCCATATCGTTGTTCAGGTTGAAACCTATTGCTCCACCAAGTACGGTTTCGTTAGCACCCGCCTGGTTTTGATACAGTATGCTGGTGTGAATGGTTTTGTTTTCGCCGGCGGTCCAATAAAAACCACCGTGCACATTCACCCTTTGCTGCAAATCGAAATCGGCACCTCTGAACGATTCTTTCGGCCGGTTGATATGGTACATAGATGCACCCACATAATAATTCTGGTTGCCTGCCAACACACCGCTGAACAAAACGCCAGCATTCAAATCGAAATAATTGATGTTGAGATTTTGCGGATTGAATATTTCGTTGGTAATACCGGTGAATCCATCGCTGCGCAACTGGTCTTCAAACTTCAGGTTGTTTGTATTCAAACGCTTTTGTGCATAGGTGCCCTGGAAGCCGATGGACACTGAATGAAATCCATCTTCATCCAAGCCTTTTTGATAGGCTGTTGAAAGTGAGTAGTAGGTATTCTTCAACACGCCATCGGCCTGTTCGTCGGCAAAAGCCATAAACCCAACAGCGAACCTGTCAATTTCCGGGAGCCGGCCGGTAAAAATGGGCGCATCCACACTCACGGTATAGGTATTGAATGCATTATTGATAGTAGGCCATTGATTGCGGTAATTGCCTGCCACCCGCACAGCACCGTCAAACCGACCCGTTAGTGCAGGGTTGAGTGTAAGCGGCGACGCAAAGAATTGGCTAAAATGGGGATCCTGGCCATTGGCCACACCAGCCATTGCTAGTAGTATAATGAGTAGAGTATTGCGCATTTATATATCCTGTAGAAGAGAAAGACAATGCTAATATATTGTTGCGTTGCATAACAACCGCATTTCATTTTATGATAACCAACATACGGGTGCTATTGTTGGGTTTTTGGACCGTATGCCAGGTCACCAGCATCACCCAAACCCGGCACAATATATCCTTTGGCCGTAAGTTCATCATCAATATCACCACACCAGATCTTTACATGTGGAGCCAGCCTTTGTACATGTTCGATACCAACCGTACAGGCAATGGCGCACACTATATGAATTTGAAGTGGTTCCCCTTCTTCTTTCAGTTCTTCAATGGTCTTTACCAGCGATGAACCGGTAGCCAGCATGGGATCGGCTATAATGACTACCCTACCGTCCAGGTCGGGGCAGCTTACATAATCCAGTTTTATTTCAAACGAGCCATCGCGATGATGTTTGCGATACGCCGAAATAAATGCATTGTCTGCCCTGTCAAAATAATTGAGCAGGCCCTCGTGCATGGGCAGGCCTGCACGAAGAATATTGGCCACAATGGGTTGCTTTTTCAGGCGCACTCCAATGGCTGTACCCAGGGGTGTTTCCACATCTGCTGCTTCCCAATCGAGTGTCTTCGAAATTTCGTAAGCCGCCACTTCAGCAATGCGCTGAAGGTTTCGGCGAAAACGCATCCTGTCCTGCTGCACGGTTACATCCCGCAACTCAGACACCCAGGTACATACAAGGCTATTCTGTTCACTTAAGTTGATGACCATTGACTAAATAGTATTAGAGGTTTAACACACTATGTCCTATCGATGGGTGGCGAAGCATACGAACACAGCTGGCATTTTACTACAAGAGCTCGTTATTTCGCCCCCAAATATCAATTATCTGCCCGACTTTCGTGCCCAAATCTTGGATATGATTTATCGCAGCATTGGTATCATGAGTGGGAGCAGCCTCGATGGGCTCGATATAGCTTTTGTAGAGTTTACGGAAACAGCCGGCAAATGGAGTTTCGATATCAAAGCCGCCACCTGTCTTCCTTATTCCGACGAATGGGCTGAGCAGCTAAAAAATGTGATCCATCTACCTGCGGCAGATTACCTGCGCCTGCACTCGAAATACGGGCATTATATCGGCCAGCAGGTGAATGCTTTTATTGAAGCCAATCATCTATCGCACCAGGTACAAATCATAGCCAGCCACGGCCATACCAGCTTTCACGAACCTGCCAACAAAATGACCGCACAACTGGGCGATGGTGCTGCCATTGCAGCTACTACCGGTATTAACGTGGTTTCGGACCTGCGGGCAATGGACATTGCGCTGGGCGGGCAAGGTGCGCCAATTGTACCCATGGGTGAAAAACTGCTTTGGAAAGATTACCCGCTGCTGCTCAATATTGGCGGCATTGCCAATATTTCTGCCAGCCTTCCTACCGGCTATGTGGCGTTTGATATTTGCCCGGCCAACCGGGTGTTGAATATGCTGGCTGCAGACAATGGACTTGCTTACGACGACGGAGGTCAACTAGCAGCCAGTGGTTTTGTTCGCGATGAACCATTGTTCAAGATCAATCAACTCGATTATTACAGCCAGCCATTCCCCAAATCATTGGCCAATCATTTTGGAACGGATGAAGTGTATCCCATTTTGAAATCAGCCAATCTCTCCATTGCTGATGCTCTCCGCACGATGGTAGAGCATATCGTGATCCAAACCACCCGAAGCATTGGCAAACTCCTGCAAAAACTTCCTGCCAACGAGCCTAAAAAACTTTTGGTGACCGGTGGTGGAGCCTACAATAGTTTTCTTGTACAAAAACTGCAGGCCAGTTTGAAAGTAATGAATGTAGAAGTGGTAGTGCCCGATGCGCAACTCATCGAATACAAAGAAGCGGTAGTGATGGCATTGCTGGGTGTGCTTCGCTGGCGCGAGGAAAACACTGTGTTCCATTCGGTAACCGGCGCCAGCCGCAGCAGCATTGGTGGCACTGTGTGGATTGGCCAGGAGGCCTGATGTAAGCTTGTAGAACTAGCAGCTTTACACAAAAGAAAAACTATCGCCGTCGAACAAACCTTTATCACTCAGCTTTAAATGCGGGATCACCAACAGCGCCATAAACGAAAGCGTCATGAAAGGCGATTGCAAAACGGCACCTAATTTTTGCTTTGTAAAATTGTCGATAGCTGTGTAGGCTTTTGCTACTTCATACCCATCCGTAGTGGTCATTAACCCGGCTACGGGTAGCGGTATTACATGCGATTCGTGGCCATCAGTTGCCGCAATGCCTCCGGTGGCTTCAATCACTAAGTTCACTGCTGCACATAGGCTTTCATCATCTACACCCACTGCCACAATATTGTGACTATCGTGTGCTACACTACTTGCCAAAGCACCACATTTCAAACCAAAATTTTTGACAAACGATTTGGCAATAGGCGCCTGCGTGTACCGGTTCACCACTACTATTTTCAGCAGATCGTTTTCGGTAGAACTATGCAGTGCTTCATCATGTATTTCAAAATCGGAAATCGGCTTTTGCAGTTTGTTGGTGATCAACTGTCCATCGAGTGCTTCTATCACATATACCTGGGGAACATTTTTATCTGCAGTCCATTGATGCAATGGATAGGAAAAATCTTTCACAGCCACAGGTTGGCAATCGAATAAATTGATGCTATGCCATGGCTTTGTTTCAATGAATGACTTTCCATTTTCGGCTACCAAATTCCCATCGATCCATGTTTGTTTTACCTCAAAATTTTCGAGGTCTTTCAGTACAACAAAATCGGCAGGGTGGCCTGGTTGCAGTGTACCTACATCCAGCTTATAATGTTGTACAGGATTGATGCAAGCCATTTTCAATACATCAAAAACATCCATGCCTTTTGCAACAGCCCTTGCACAAAGTTGGTTGATATGACCCAGTACCAAACTATCCGGGTGTTTATCATCGCTGCAAAACATCATTTGGTTCGACCAATCTTTGATGAGCGGAGCCAATGCTTCAAAGTTTTTAGCAGCGCTGCCTTCGCGGATCAAGATCTTCATATCACGCTGCAGTTTATCCAATGCCTCTGCTTCTGTAAAACATTCGTGATCGGTAGAAATACCGGCATCAATATATTGCTGTGCTGCATCGCCCCTAAGGCCCGGGGCATGTCCATCTACCGGTTTTCCCAATGCATGCGCCGCTGCAATTTTTTGCATCACTTCCGCATCTTTAAACAACACACCCGGGAAATTCATCATTTCGCTCAGGTACTTTATTTCAGGGCGCTGCAATAGTACTGCAACTGCTGCTGCATCAAGTGTTGCGCCTGCCGTTTCAAACACGGTAGCTGGCACACAACTCGGTGCGCCAAAGTTGAATTTGAAGGGTACGGTATTCCCATTTTCAATCATGTACTCCACGCCTTCAATGCCCACTACATTGGCTATTTCGTGCGGGTCGCTAATAGTGGCCACCGTGCCATGCACCACGGCCAATTTTGCAAACTCCGATGGTATAAGCATACTGCTTTCCACATGCACATGGGCATCCACAAAACCGGGAAGAATATAGGGAGCATCGGCTTCGTTGGCAAAGGGGTTGAGTGTAGTTTCTATTTTTTTAATCGATGAAATTTTCCCATTACTTATTTCTACGGTAGCCGGGAATATTACCCTGTTGACAATATCTACCAATTTTCCTGAAACACTTTTAACTGCTGACATATACGCACCTATTTGGGAAAGCAACCTAAATGATAATTTGCAAGTTTGATCACAAAAATTGGATGGCACAAAAAATCCCGCACCGGAAAACCGGGGCGGGACAAATAGTATCGGATAGAACCAATTTTAAAAACAGGTTAGATACGGAAGTGGCTGAACGCTTTGTTCGCTTCGGCCATACGATGTGTATCTTCTTTTTTCTTGAAAGCTGCACCTTCACCTTTGCTTGCTGCAACAATCTCATTAGCCAATTTGTCGGCCATGCTACGACCATTGCGGTCGCGGCTGTAGCGAACGAGCCATTTAATGCTCAGGCTAACTTTACGGTCAGGACGAACTTCTGCAGGAATCTGGAAGGTAGCACCACCAATACGGCGGCTACGAACTTCAACAGCAGGAGTTACATTAGACAATGCTTTTTTCCAAACTTCATATCCGTCTTCGCCGGTGATTTTTGCAACCTTTTCCAGTGAATCGTAGAAAATGGTAAGAGCAGTGCTCTTTTTACCTTCCCACATCAGGTTGTTTACAAAACGGGTAACCAACTTGTCGTTGAATTTTGGATCGGGTGCCAGGGGTAATTTCTTGGCTTGCGCTTTCCTCATATAATTAATTACTTAAGAGAGTCTGAACGGATAATTATTTTTTAGCCTTTTCTTTCTTGGTACCATATTTAGAACGGCTCTGCTTACGGTCTTTTACACCGGCAGTGTCGAGGCTACCACGAACGATATGATAACGTACACCTGGTAAGTCTTTTACACGACCACCGCGGATCAGCACGATTGAGTGCTCCTGCAGGTTGTGTCCTTCACCGGGGATGTAGGCAATAACTTCAATCTTGTTCGTCAAACGAACTTTTGCCACTTTGCGGAGAGCAGAGTTTGGCTTCTTAGGCGTTGTTGTATATACACGGGTACAAACGCCGCGACGCTGAGGGCATGCATCCAGTGCACGGCTCTTGCTTTTGGCCTTAATTACTTCTCTACCCTTGCGTACCAGTTGTTGAATAGTAGGCATCTAATGCTTTTTAAAATTGGACGGCAAAGGTAAGAGGCAGCAGGTATATTCCAAAAAGAAAAACAAAGAAAATTGCCAAAATATCCAGAATGAGCCTGTAAACGGTGGAAAATTATTACAAATTAAGATTTGGCAAGGGGTCAAACCCTGCATTTTTTCAATATAGGGGCTAGCTGCGCCCGGTTTTTAGAAGTATTTTTCATGACCGTTTCCGAATCCTTATCCTTTTGCGGCAAAAAAAGCCAGCACCCCAACCAGCAAAGCGATCAGTAGGTTGCTGAGCAGGTTTACCATATCATTGGTCATCCAGGCCAGGCCCTTTGTGGGTAGCTCACTGCCTGCGGCCGCCCTATCCTCGGTCAATTGCCCGTCTGGCAATCGGTATACACCCTGGAAAAGGCTACCTAATATGCTATCTACTAACATTCCGGCAAAACCCGTAACGGCAATGAGCCCCACAAGCGACCAACTGATGCCCGCAAACCCTTTAGTGGCAAGTGCTATTACCAAGGAACCCAGCAAGCCGCCGAAGGTTCCCTGTACACTCACCCCACCCGACAAGCCTGCCGCCAATGGCCGAAAGCCCACTATATCCCAAACCTTACCACCGGCCCATTGACCTATTCCACTGCTCCAGGTATCGGATGTGCTGGTGGCTATTGAAACCCAAAAGACCATTTGCAAGGCAGGGCTGGGGTAAAAAACATACAATAACACAGCCAACCCGGCTATGCCACCATTGGCCACCACCTGTACCCAATCCCGCGGCTTGTGATGCTTGGCATCGGTAATGCCTTTTTGCGGCAGCGTTCCCAACAAACTGCCTGTAATAAAAAAAATCAAAGCAGGCCCCGTAGTAGCCCAACCACCTACTACCCAAAGCAGGATACCGAACAATGCAGCTGCGATGGCTCCACCCACATCCAGCCATTTTTTGTACCAGGCAAAGAATGCAAACGGGATGGCCAGCGCTATGGCAATGAGCATGGAATCGGCAGTAATATTCATGCAATATTCAGGTAGTTGGAAAGATTACAATTCGGCTGCAAGTTGCAATAAAAGAATACCCGCTTTGCTCGGTTGCAAAACGGGTTCTGTATTTCTGGTATTGAAGATTACACTTTATACAACCATTCATGCGTATCCGCTTCATGGCCGTAACGGATGGCATTCAGTTTATCGAGGATGGCCGGAGAGATTTTCCAGGTATTGGTATCGAAATGCATATCCATTCCGTGGAAGCCCAATCCTTTGATCATGCTAATGGTAGCAGCAGTTCCCGCACCAAACACTTCTTTCAGTTCGCCATTCTTGTAGGCTTCCATCAGTTCGTCAATATGAATGGGGCGTTCTTCCACTTCAATGCCCATTTCGCGAAGCACCGTGATCACGCTATCGCGGGTGATGCCCGCCAAAATAGCGCCATCCAAATTGGGCGTAATGGCTTTGTTGCCAATAATGAAAAACACGTTCATTACCCCCGCTTCCTGCACATACTTATGTTCTGCAGCATCTGTCCACAACACCTGGTCATAGCCTTTTTCTTTTGCTTTGGCCATGGCATACATAGAAGCCGCATAGTTGCCTGCAGTTTTTGCATAGCCAACACCACCCTGCACAGCACGTACATAAGTGTCCTCAACATACAAACGCATAGGCGCTGCGTAATAAGGACCTGTGGGGCTCAGAATTACGATGAACAAATATTTTTCAGAGGGGCGCACACCAATAGCATCGTCGCTGGCAAACATGAAAGGACGGATGTATAGAGCATGGTTGGGATATTGTGGTACCCATTGCTTATCCACTTCAATCAACTGGCGCATGCCTTCAATGAACAACTCTTCCGGCACCTGTGGCATTTGCATGCGTTCGGCCGAGATATTGAAACGTTTGAAATTGTCGTAAGGCCTGAAAATAGTGACTTCGCCATCGGGCATGGGATAGGCTTTGATGCCTTCGAAAATAGATTGGCCATAATGCCATGCAGCATTGGAAGGGTCCACCTGCAAGGATTGGTAAGGCTTTATTTCGAAATTTTTCCATTCGCCACCCTCATATTCGGCTACGAGCATATGGTCGGTAAAAACCCGGCCAAAGGGAATGTTTTCGAGTACAATATCCTCGAGTTTACTTTTTTGTGCTCTCGTTATTTTAAAATCTATCGAAGCAATCATAACCAGCGTTTATTTTTGGCAAATTAACAAAATGCCCAGCAACCATAGAAATGAGCGATACAAGAATTGAATTTAAAGATGTGCAATTGCCCGGCATTCTGTTGGCTGACCTCTACAAATCGCACCTCGTTTTGGTTGAAGGTGAGCACATTAGTTCTTCCACTGCAGGCAGTGCAAGGAAGTTGGAAAAAGCACCGGCACCAGTAGAACCGAAGCCGGAAAAACCAAAAAATATTATTCTTCCACCGGCACCGCCAGCTCCGGCACCAGCGCCTGCGCCTGCCGAAATTCCCGCTCCTGTGGCAGAGCAGCCTGCCGAATTGAGCCTGGCTCCCCATGCATTTTTAGGCGCATTCAAAAAGCAGGTTTTGATATTGTTGAACGATCCAAAAGCGGTACATATCGGTGAAGACAACCTCGCTTTTCTCAGCAAGATCATTGCATCGGTGGGGGTATCGCTGGAGCATATCGCCCTGCTGAACACCTATGGAAAAAAAGTGGACTACCATTCCCTTAAAGCCCAGTTTCCCGCTACAGTTGCCATCTATTTTGGCATAGAACCTGCGGCCATTGGCGTGCCCATGAAGTTTCCTCCTTTCCAGGTGCAGGTTTGGGATGAATGTAGTTTCCTCATTGCCCCTGCGCTGGAAGCCCTGAATGGAAGCAGCGCACAACAAACCGAAATGAAAAAACAATTGTGGGCAGCCCTCAAGAAAATTTTTAGTTAGATCATGCAACTCATTTTTGCTACCAATAACGCCCATAAGGTTTCCGAAATTCAACGAGCCATACCCGCAGGGTTTGAAGTACTATCGCTGAAAGCAGCAGGCATACATGTAGATATTCCTGAACCACGCGAAACGTTGGAAGAAAACGCCAGCGAAAAATCGGGAGTGATACTGCAGCTTACACTACAAAATTGCTTTAGTGAGGACACCGGTTTGGAGGTAGATGCCTTGCAGGGAGCGCCCGGTGTGCGAAGTGCACGCTACGCAGGCGATGATGCCAACGCTACCCAAAACGTAGCCAAACTACTCGCCACCATGCAGCACCAAACCAATAGGGCCGCAAGATTTCGTACAGTTATTTCGCTACGCTTCAATGGGCAGGAACATTTGTTTGAAGGCATTTGCAACGGCCATATTGCCACCGAAATAAAAGGCAGCGAAGGATTTGGATACGATCCTGTTTTTGTACCTGATGGCGATACCCGTTGTTTTGCAGAAATGAATATGACAGAAAAGAATGCCTACAGCCATCGGGCAAAAGCAGTAGCAAAACTGTTTGCTTTTTTGGCTACACAAAATGGTTAATACATGCAGCGCATTAAAATAGCAGAGCCGGAAAAATATTCATTCAGCACCAATATTGCTATCCGCATCAGCGATGTAAATTATGGCAATCATGTAGGCAACGATGCCTTCCTGTCGCTGGCGCACGAAGCCCGTATGCAATACCTGCATTCCCTTGGGTTATCTGAATTGTCGTTTGGTGCAGCCGCATTAATTATGGCCGATGCAGCCATTGAATTCAAAGCAGAAATGTATTACGGCGATATAGTACACATTGAAGTAGCTGCAACAAGTTTTACCAAAGTGGCTTTTGACCTGGTGTACAAAATGACCGTGGAATCTGCTGGCAAAAAGAAACTCGCAGGGCTCATTAAAACAGGAATGATCTGCTACGATTATGCCGCAAAAAAAATGATGCCGATTCCTGCAGATGCTCTGCAAAAATTGCATCATTCATAATCTTATCTACCTGCGTCAACTAAGGTGTATTCCAAATGCGCCATGCAGCTTCGGCCTGGCCTATCAGCATTTCATATCCATTTTTTACAGTAGCGCCACGTGCTGCCCCCTCCGACATAAAAGTGGTTGTATCGGGGTTATACACCAGGTCGTAGAGCAAATGCTTTTCGGTAAGTGCATCGTATAAAATGGGAGGAGATTCATGCGATTTTGGATAGGTGCCCAATGGCGTAGTATTGATGATGATAGAATTGTGCCGTATCACACTAAAATCTACATCATCGTAGGTCATGGTGGAACCTTCATGCAGTTTTCTACTCACCACATCGTATAGTATCTGCAACTTTTGCAAAGTATAACACACAGCCTGCGATGCCCCGCCATTGCCCAACACCAACGCCCTGGTATGATGTGGTTTCAACAAGGGTACCAGGCTATTTTCAAAACCTATTGCATCGGTATTAAAACCCTCCAGTTCTCCATTGCGAATGCGAATGCAATTGCATGCCTGCAATGTAGCAGGTAGCGCCTGGGTATTGTGTAAATAAGGGATCACCTGCTGCTTGTAGGGTATGGTTACATTTAACCCCACCAACTGCGGATGCTGCTGCAATAGCTCGGGCAACTTATTGATATGCGCTATGGGAAAAAGCTCGTAGTGGCAATCCGCATGACGCTCCGCTTCAAACTTGTGTGTGAAGTAGGTTTTAGAAAATGAATGTGAAAGCGGGTAACCAATCAGGCCGAATAGTCGCATTAAGCATTTAGTTTATCGAGATACAAATTAAAAGTATCACCTCTCAATCCTATCCGCATCGCTTCCAAAGGTATTACTTCGTTAGGCGCAATATTTCCAAGGTTGCAATTGCAACCCAGCAATTCGAGGAAATATAATTGTTGTGCTTTTTGTGGTGCTTCCCAAATAATTTTTTCGCCGGGAATTTGTGTCAGTATTTCCTGCACCAAACCTTCCCTCACTTCGCCACTGCCTCTATAAATGCCTACGTTTCCCGCTTCACGAGCTTCTGCAATTACATAACTGCTACCGGCATTCAGTTCGGCCTGCATCAATTCGATCCATTTATAGGGGGGAATAATATGTGCCGCATCCTTACTGCCCACTTCGCTTAACACTAATGCGTGCTTGGTGAGTTTTTCGATATAACCACATTTTTCAGCATGCGGAATGGTAACACTACCATCGGATACTTCTACCCAATCGATACCATAGTCTTTGCAGATGCTGATATAATCTTCTAACTGATTGCGAATTAAAAATGCTTCGAACAATGTGCCACCAAAATAGATGGGAATATTGTACGACTTATAGGTCTCAATTTTCTTGCGCAGATCGGGCGTAACAAAAGAAGTTCCGAACCCGAGCTTTACCACATCAACATGCGGATAAGATACGCTCATGAAATTATGTACTTCGGCAATGCTTAGACCTTTATCCATCACCATGGTGAGACCGTTGGTGCGGGGTTTGGCATTTCTATCTGGCATTTGGGTAAGAGCAAAATTCATAGTCTTGATTTTTCAACGGGTGCAAACGTACAGGAAAATTGATGAGGCCTGTTATGATTAACGTCAGCTTTACGAACAACAATGCCCCGTACCATAGATGGACAGGGCATTGTAGCAATTATACACCAGTACTTCACTTTTTGCTTTTTTTCTTTTTCAGGTAATGATTGGCCAACTCCACCACCCTGGGTATTTGCAATAACCCGGGCACCATGTCCACCATTTTCTTAAACCCTTGCGGATGGGCCGACAGCGCAGTTTCCAACTGGTGCAGGGCTTCCTTGATTTTTCCCAGCCCAAACAATGCGGCACTCATGGTGTACAAAAACAGTGGGTTCTGCCTGGTAAGTTCGAGAGCTTCCAGGCTCTGCGCATATGCTTCTTCATAAAATTCGCCTTGAAGCAGGCAACCAATTAATGCTTCCTGTCCACGCAGGTTGCGGGGCTTAGCTTTTACCACAGCCGCATACGATTGTGCCGCTTCTCTCAGGCGGTCTATCTGCATAAAGCAATCTCCTTTCAGCAAATGAAATTCGGGCTGGTTGGGTTGCCATTTCATAGCCACTTCCAACTGTTTGATGGCTTTGTCAAATTTGCTTTGGCGATAATAGGTCACGGCAATTTTATAATAGATGCGGCTATCCTCGGGGTTGATATGCGAAGACTTGCGATAGTAGAACCTTGCCTGGGTGTAATTTTCCATTTTGTGGTAGCAGTGTCCAATGGCTTCGTAAATCACATCTTCCGGGCGGGATAGTTCCAGCACTTTCTCCAGGCATTCAATGGCATCTTTAAACTTGCGCAACCTGATATATGCATCGCCCATATTGCGGTAGGCAATGTCCAGTTTTTCGTCGATTGCCAAAGCATATTGATAGGCATCAATCGCTTTTTCATAGAGTTTTAAACCCTGATAAGCAGTAGCCAGGTTAAACCATGCCAGCTCATTGAACGGATGCTCGTCGGTGATCCATTGGTGTAGCCGGATGCTTTCCTCACTACGGCCGGTAAAATCGGCCCAAAAGCAAATTTTGAGCAGGGCTTCCTCGTTGTTCGGATCTTCTTCCAGTATGAGCTTCAGGCAGTCGAATACTTTTTGGAAATCTTCATAGTCGTCGTACACATCGGCCAGTTCAAACAGCAATTCAATTCTTTCCTCCCCTTCAAACAGGTCGAGCGCCTCTTCCAGTATATGGGCGGCTTTTTCGGGCTCTTCCAAAGCCAGGTAGGCATCGGTCTTTAAAATGTAGAGGGAAATATCGGTATGGTCGTACAGCCCGGCAGTTTCGAGCAGGGCCAGCGCTTCTTCGTAATGGTGCTGGGCAATCAGGAAATCGGCCTTTCGATACATCAGTTGGGCCGCAAAAGGGAAATGCTCCAACCCTATGGTTGCAGCTTCTAATGCTGCAGGCACATCTTCCTTATCATCAAAATAGTTGATCACCCGTTCAAAATCTTCCTCTTCCAAAAAAGAAGCAGCCCGACCTGCTTTCAAATTCTGATAGGCACTCAACAATTCCTGCATTTCCTCTCGTTCCCGACGGCTTGAAAAGTTTCCCATGGGCTGAATGTAAGTTTCTTAAAACTACTAAGCACCTCCTATAACAAATACAAGCCTTCCACCAGTTTTATCCACTTTCTCACAACAATTTTTATGAAGCTTCGTTTTGTTAATTGACATTATCCTAACTTTTCTACTATATTTGCGGAAATGCATAAGAAAATACATACCAAATTCTCTTGTAAAGCTTCCTGGCTGATGCTGCTGGCAGTAGCATTATTTGCCCAGGCAAGCCTGCATGCTGCCAAAAGCGGTGGCAAGGAGAAAAAGGGAGTTGTATTGAGATTCCAGGGCTTTGATGTGAAAAATTCCTTCCAAAGCCATTTTAGCCTGCTTCCCGGCATCAATTACCACGGTAGTTTCAATAATGTACTGGTAACGCCAGAGCAAGCCACCATCCAATCGATCATAACTTATCAAAGAGGAAACTCCACTTTCATTTATCCTTACCAGCACAAAGTATCGGTGCCTAAGTTTAAAACTCCGGAAGCTCCAAAAAATTAAAAAGACCGCTCATCGCGGTCTTTTTCTTTATTTCCCAAACTCTAAGAGTTTATATCCCGATTTCGGCATATCAAAATTGCCACTGCTTACCATGGTCATCTGTACCGATTGTACTTTGTAATTGACCGTAACCCCATTGCTACTGATCTCATACTCAAATGGAATGCCGCCCAGCGTAGCAAACGACTGGTCGTAGCCATTGGCCAGGGTGGTGAGGTCGGCGCTATAATACACGGTAAGTAGGCCTCCATCGGCCATAGTACCGGTGGCTTTGGTACAGTTGTAGCCGGCAATGTTTTTTGTTTCGCTTGTTTTAGTGAAAACAACATTCCTGAAACGCTGGTGGTATTTCTCCCAGTTTCCATTTTCCAGGGGCATCAGGTATTTGTCGGCACCGGCTTGTTTAATGATAAAGCCATTACCGGTTTGGCCATCGTACACACTGGTTTGGTTGCGCAACGGGCTTTTAAATTCCAGCTTTGCCTTATAGCCTTTTATCATGAGGGTTTGCGAAGCACCTTCAAATGCTTTGGCCACTTCGGGCTTTTTGCCGGCATCTACTACTGTAATAGCATATTGCAACAAACCTTCCGTCATTACTTTCTGCGCAATGCTGATTTTGCTAAACGCGGCAGCTACCACCAGGAGCAACAAATACTTTTTCATTTATTTTTTATTTGTGACTACCAAATTAGTGAAAAGGTTAACCGGCTTCTTTCAATTAACAAGCAGGTATTAAAAAAGCCGGACATTTCTTACAATGTCCGGCTCTATTTTAACAGGCAGGCTTTATTTTTTCTTGCCCTGCTGGTTCTTTTTCATTTCTTCCACTTTCTTCTGTGCTTCCTGCATGGAGTTTAGTCTTTCCTGCCATTTGGAAGCCTTTTTGGGCTTGGCTTTGTTGGCCGAAATTTCTGCCAATACTTTATCGTGGTCGATAATATAATTCTGGATCACAAACTGCAACACAAGGGTAATAACGTTGGAAACTGTGTAATACCAGGTAAGTGCCGATGGTAGCTTGTTGAAGATAAACAACATCATCACAGGGAAGATGTATGGCATATACTTCATTAAGGGGTTGCCCGTATCTGGCGTTGTGCTCATGCTGTAAATAGAAATGAGCATACTGGTAACACAAGCGGTAATAGTAAACAAACTGATATGCGACCCGTAGAATGGAATATTGAAACCGAGGTCGAGGATAGAATCATAGCTGCTCAGATCGGCAGCCCACAGGAATGGAATACCACGCAAATCGATATTGCTATTGAAGAAGCTATACAATGCAAAGAAGATGGGGATTTGAAACAGTGCGGGTATACAACCACCCAATGGGTTTACCCCTGCTTCTCTAAACAACTTCATTTGCTCCATACTTACAGCCTGCTGGTCATTTCCCAGTCGGGCTTTCATCTGGTCAATTTCAGGACGCAGGGCTTTCATTTTAGCACCGCTCAAATAACTACTGTAGGTAAGCGGGGCAATGAGCAAACGAATGAAAATGGTGAGCAACAAAATGGTCCAGCCGCCGGGGCCTCCCAATATTTTGCTGAGGAAATCGAACACAGGCAAAATGAGCCAGCGGTTGATCCATTTTACAAATGCAAACATGCCGCTACCGAGGTCCACAATATTGTGCATGCCATTATCATATCCCTTCAATACATCGTAATCGTTGGGGCCATAATAAACAGTCAATGGAAGCGATGCTGTATTGCCTGCAGGCACAGCCATTTGCGCTGTTACTTTAATAGTGGCTACTGTTGATTTCACTGAATCGGCAGGTACCACTACTTCAGCATTTACACCCTTCAGTTTTTGAGGTGCCAATAATGTGGCATTGAAAAACTGCTGCTTCAATCCTACGAAATTGGCAGCATCTTCCAACTTTTCGCTGGCACCCTGTATAGCGTTGGTATAATCGTATTTACCCTCTGTCTGGTACACCAGGCGGGTTTGAGATTTTTCGTAGTCAACATCTTTTTGCTGGCGATTGGCCGTGGTTTGCCAGTTCAGGTTCAGCGCCTGGTTGCTTACCAACTGGTTGGCACCCACCAGGTCTATTTTAGCTTGTACCCTGTAATCATTTTTTGCCAATACAAAACTGTGGGTAATGGCAGAACCATTGGCGCCGGCTAATTGATAGCTGACTGTTTGGCTGCTATCTGCATTGGCTTTTACTACAGCGTCACCAAAAAACAGTTTATCGGTTTCGGTGCTTTGGCCAGGTTGAGTGATGATGGTGTACCCAAATTGCTCATTGGCATTGCCGCCCATAGCTACGAGTTTGCCATCGGGACCGGTATAGTCCTTCAGCTCTACTTTTTCCAACCAGCCGCCTTTGTTGCTGAAAGTAGCTTTCAGAACAGCGTTTTCAATTACGGTAAACTTTTCTGTACCAGAAGCACCAATTACAAAATTGCCTGCGGCCTGTGAGTCGCGGGCTTGTGCAATCCTTATGCTATCTGCCTTCCACTGGGCTGTATCTACTTTTGGCTTCAATGCAGCCAAACTATCTTCCTGGTGTTTTTTTAACTCGGCTGCTGCTTTCTGGTTGGTACTTACATACCAAAAGTATCCCATGAACAGCACCGCCAATAATCCAAAGCCTATGACGGTATTCCTGTCGAATCCCATATTACTATATTAAAAATGAGCGGCAAAGGTAAAGGCTGAGGTGTTAGAAAATATTTACATCTATAGCCGCTGCTGTAATAAGCCAAAAAAACCGGCCTGTTAGAGCCGGTTTCCCTGAAATACAAGTATTTATTACCTGTTATGATTAAATCAATTCACCTTTTTTATTGGCAATACCCGGTTTGGAGCCGGCTTTTGTTTCGCCAAATGCCTTAGCAGCAGCTACAAAATGTACGAATATGGGGGCCGGTGCCTCTACCGTACTTTTCAATTCGGGGTGGTATTGTACCCCAATGAAGAATGGGTGTTTGGGGATTTCCACCACTTCCACCAGTCCTGTTTCGGGGTTCAGCCCACTAAGCTGCATGCCATTTTTCTCGAAAGCTTCGGTATAGGCATTATTAAATTCCCAACGGTGGCGGTGGCGTTCGCTGATAGAAGTGCTGCCATACACTTTCTCGGCCAGCGAGCCTTCTTTGATAGAACATGGATATGCGCCCAAGCGCATGGTGCCGCCCATTTCGGTGATCTTTTTCTGCTCTTCCATCATATCGATCACAGGATCGGAAGTGGTTGGATCCATTTCGGTGCTATGCGCATTGTCGAGTTTCAACACATTGCGGGCAAACTCAATTACTGCCATTTGCATACCCAAACAGATACCAAAGAATGGCAAGCCTGATTCGCGGGCATATTGGATGGCTACAATTTTTCCTTCAATACCACGCTGGCCAAAACCTGGTGCTACTAGCAATCCATCGAGATGGCCCATTTTTTCGTGTGCATTCGCTTGCGTGATATGCTCGCTATGAATATTCACCACATTCACTTTGCATTCGTTCATAGCACCTGCATGCACAAAAGCTTCCAGTATGGATTTGTAGGCATCCTGCAGCTCTACATATTTCCCAATAAGACCAATGGAAATAGTGGCTTTTGGATACTTCAACTTATCTAAAAATTCTTTCCATTTTGCCAGTTCGGGCTCTTTAAATTCTGTGATCTGCAATTTTTTCAAACAGATCAAATCGAGGCGTTCACGCATCATGAGCAAGGGCACTTCGTAAATAGTGCTGGCATCCATTGCTTCAATCACTGCTTCTGTTTTTACATTACAAAACAGGGCAATTTTTCTGCGCAGCTCAAAGTTCAATGGCTTCTCTGTACGGCAAACAATGATATCCGGATGCACGCCTTCCTGGCTCAAAAGACGCACACTGTGTTGTGTTGGTTTTGTTTTCAATTCCTTAGCTGCACGCAGGTATGGAATCAATGTAAGATGCACCACCAGGCAATCTTCTTCGGGAAGTTCCCACTGCAACTGGCGCACTGCTTCAATAAACGGAAGGCTTTCGATATCGCCTACAGTACCGCCTATTTCCGTGATCACAATATCATACTTACCGTCTTCGCCCAGCAACAGCATCCTGCGTTTGATCTCGTCGGTAATATGCGGCACCACCTGTACAGTTTTGCCCAGGTAATCGCCTGCTCTTTCTTTGTTGATCACCGTTTGATAAATGCGGCCGGTGGTTACGTTGTTGGCCTGGCTGGTAGGCGTATTCAGGAAACGTTCATAGTGGCCAAGGTCGAGATCGGTTTCGGCACCATCGTCGGTTACAAAACATTCTCCATGCTCGTAAGGGTTGAGCGTACCTGGATCTACGTTGATATACGGGTCAAATTTTTGGATAGTAACAGAGAGACCTCTTGCCTGCAGCAATTTGGCCAAACTGGCAGCAATAATTCCTTTACCTAAAGACGATGTAACCCCTCCGGTTACGAAAATATACTTAGCCATACACAAAAATTTAACCCTTCACACTTACTATTTCAGTTGCGATATAACAACTACAACAGCGAGGTGAATGGTTCGCTTATTAATAATTTCAATCTTGACCTTGGGAATATATTAGAGGTCATGCAAACATACAGCATTCGACAAATGCTTCAAAATTGCCCACAGCTGCCCCCGCTCCAATTGTGTGAAAAATGTGGGTTACCCATTGGCACTCATACAAAGCAAAAGCCTGTTAAAAACAAAACCTTTCTATACCACTATGGGATACAGAAAGGTTTGCGACTATTAAAGCCGGATACTTACCTACTTCGCAATTTTTTCGTAGCTGGTAATAACTCCCCGGATCAGCGATGAGCTAAATCCCTGGTGTTCCATTTCGTTGAGGCCGGCAATGGTACATCCTTTGGGAGTGGTTACTTTATCAATTTCCTGCTCGGGGTGGCTGCCTGTTTTCAGCAAAAGATCGGCTGCGCCCAATACGGTTTGCGCTGCAATAAGTGCTGCAGTTTTGGCATCAAAACCAATTTCGATACCGCCCTGTATATTGGCACGTATATAGCGCATGGCATACGCTGTACCACAGGCGCCCAGCACCGTAGCTGCGTCCATGAGTTTTTCGTCTATCACTGCAGTGCGCCCCAGTTGATCGAACAGCGTTTTTACAAAATCGAGTTGTACATCGCTTGCACCCGCATTGCTCAGGCAGGTCATGCTTTGCTGAATGGCAATGGCAGTATTGGGCATGGCCCTGATAACAGGCACTGGTTTTCCAATTGCTTTTTGCAACTGTTCGGTCCATACTCCACTCACCACAGAAACCACCACATGTTTTTTTGGATTCAATGCTGTATGAAAGCCCTGCAACACTTCTGAATAGTTATAAGGCTTCACTGCCAAAATGATGATCTCACTTTGCTGCACCGCTTTTTTATTATCCGAGGTCACATTGCATCCCATATGAGTCAACCCGGCCAACTGTGTAAGATTCCTGCGGGTGATGGTAATATCTGAGGGGTTACAAAACTTGCTGTTCACTAAGCCTTGTGCAATGGCGCTGCCCAAATTGCCGCCACCGATGATCGCAATTTTCATTGTGTTGGTTTGAATATTATTTCCGGAAAGTTATGAAGCAGGAAAATACTTTGAAGGACGCAGGTAATTTCTTACATAATCTTCAACGCCTTGCTCCAAATCGGTGAAAAATTCAGGGTATCCTGCATCTTTCAACTTCTGCATATTGGCTTCTGTAAAATATTGGTACTTGTCGCGTATGTCTTCCGGCATATCTACGAACTCAATATTGGGTTCCAAATCGAGGCCGCGAAAAGTGGCTGCCGCCAGGTCGTAAAAGCTACGGGCTTTGCCGGTTCCCAAATTGTAGAGCCCCGACACCAATGCATCGGGCACAGTTTTACCCATGGTCTGTTGTAGCATCCAGGCTATCACTTTCACTACATCTTTTACATACACAAAATCCCGCAATTGCCAGCCATGTTCAAAGTCGGGTCGGTGGCTTTTGAACAGTTTCACTTTTCCCTGTTGTTGAATTTGGTTGAACGAATGCCAGATCACCGAAGCCATCCGGGCTTTGTGGTATTCGTTGGGGCCGTACACGTTAAAAAATTTGAGCCCTGCCCAAAATGGCGGATTCCCTTTCGGGTTGGGGGTATGCGAACCATCTGTACGCACCCAGCCATCTTCGTCCTGTATATCTTCTCTCAATCCATCTGCCTGTTCCAGTGCCCATTTGTCGAATTCATTTTTGCTGATGCCGTAAGGATTGAGCGGCTGCAACAACAGGGGTAATTCATGGTTGTCATCATAGCCCAACTCGCCACCGCCATAGGTAGCTGCAGATGAAGCATACACCAGTGGCACCTGGTGTTGCGTACAATATTTCCAGATCATTTGGCTGTACTCTACATTCAATTCCTGGTGAATACTGTAATTAAATTCAGTAGTATCGGTCCTGGCGCCTAAATGAATCACAAAACCAATTTCGGGCTGGTGCAATGCCAGCCAATCCTGCAGGTTGTAGCGTTCTACCAGGTGTGCATAGGTTTTTCCTTCCCAGTTTTTGCGTTTGTCTTCGCGGCCAAAATCATCTACCAATATTAAATTTTCGTACCCCAATTGATTGAGATGACCCACCATTACGCTTCCAATAAAACCGGCAGCCCCGGTCACAATGATATAAGGCGCATTCACTTTGCTCATGCAACAAATGTAAATCAATTAAATTTTTAGCAGGCTGGTGGTGACACCAGCCTGTAAGGTCATTACCGGTCGTGTGTCTTCACCGACCGGTAAATTGAATGATTCGAAAATAAGTGTGCTGCTACAAGGAATACATGCGCATTAGGATTCAGATTACAAACTGGCCGCATCAGTCCCTATAACGAAAGCAATGTATACTCCACCACCACACGCCGTACAATCATTGAATAATCCGGCCAAAAACCACCAATAGAATTGAAGCTGATTGCATAAGCATACAACGAATTATTGATGGTTCCATTAATGATGCTGTTGTCGATCATAGATGATTCTCCCGGAGTACCTGCGCTTACAACCGTTGCCAGAATATCGGTGGGAACATTCCGGTATAAACTCACTTCAAGATTTGGCGTTGCATTGTCGTAGAAATATACTGTCAATTTTGTAATCACAGCACCCTGGGGCAGGTGTAGCGGGGCCAACAAACCTGTAGTACCACCAGTGATGGTAAATCCCCCACCCGATGACACACTTCTGTCAATAACAGTGCTGTTTACCAGAGGCACTACATCGGCACCGCTAATAGAATAGTAATAAGTTTTAGGAGCGTTGAATGTAAACCCGCTTCCGCCCACTGATCCGGTCGTCAATATATTCCCGGCTACCTGTAATTTTTGAGTGGGATTGGCAATACCGATACCCACGTTTCCATTCGGTAGAAAATAGGAGCTTAATAAATTACCGGGGGCAATAGTTACCGGCAAATTAGAACCGTATGCCGAGCCTAGTTCAATACTGTTACTATACCACAGGTATCCTCTATACCCTTCTGTATTATCGTATAAGCCAATGTATGGATTGGCACCTTCTATTTTCAATAACTCGGAGCCGGTGGATTTAATGTGCAAGGGCGCTGTAGGCGTGGCAGTACCTATACCCACATTTTTTTGGGCAACCAAAAAAAACGGCCATAACAACCACCCGATAAATAAAGCGTATTTCATACAAAATATTTGGAGGCAAAATATCAAAACGAGCATGCTGTACCGCATGAAAAAACTACATCATCATGTATCAAAAAATGGTAAACAATTGTGTAAACTCGTGGCTAACACAACACCATACCCGGCGCAGTTGCATAGCACATCAGCCGAAAGCAATAGCCTGCTGCGGCAAATGCAGGTATTTTTTGCATCGTTGACCACACTGATTATTTTCACCGCAAAACTTTTCATTGACCGCTCCTCATCGTTATTTCATTATCCATAAACCAGCCAACATGGTGTCGCAATTCGTGAGCAGTCACGATGTAACCCTGTTGGGCGATCTTGCTTTCGATTTTCCCGAAGGCACACATGCCATTGGCCGCCTCGACAATCATTCGGAGGGTTTGTTGATCTTAACCACCAACAAAAAAATAACCAAACTATTATTCCAGGGCAAAAAGCCGCATGGCCGCACGTACCTGGTGTTGGTAAAACATACGGTGACTGAAGATGTATTGCAACAGCTGCGCAATGGCGTACCTATACAGGTAACTGGTGGCGGCTACTATACCACTGCGCAATGCAGTGTAGAAATTGAACTACACCCTGAGCAATATATTTCCAACGCCCACGAACCCGTATTGCATCATCCGCATACATGGCTGCGCATTACGCTTACCGAAGGAAAATTTCACCAGGTACGCAAAATGGTAAAAGCAGTTCGCCATCCCTGCAGAAGGCTTATTCGCATCAGCATCGAAAACCTGGAGTTGAATGGATTACAAAGTGGTGAAGTAAGAGAAATTGATGAAACTGATTTCTTCGAAAAACTGGCACTATAATAAGTAAAAGCAAAAAGAAAAATTTTGTGCGACGGCGTTTCCGCTGGTATTCCAAAGCTTAACCAAATATATCCCCTGGCCCAACTTTGCATATGTTGGAAAGCATGGCGTTTGTGTTTGCGGCGTTATGATCATGCTTCCTGTAGACTGCAAATCGTCAACATATATAAGATAGGCTTGTAGATTAGCATTATATGCACTGGTAAAATTGCTGGTTCCTCTGAATTTTGAGCCATCGGCTTGCACGACGCCCTGGGCACGGGGTAACAGGTTAACATTTGTACCCGTAAGGGACCCGAAAATTTTAGGTTCATTGTTAAATACAAGTTCCTTATCTAAATATGCAGGCTCTTTCAATTTCAGTGTACCATTTAAATTGGTGCTGCCAAAAGCATCTATGAAAAGCGGGTACGTATTGGCTGTGATTTCCTGGTTGGCAGTTCCTTGCCCTAATTGAGATATCACAATACTTCCATCCTGCGGATTCATAAAAATAATGCTGGCATAACCTGCTCCTATATAACGCTGCACATTACTGGCATCGCGGTATTGGTTAAAGCCTATCGAAGGCCAGTTGCGTTGCAGCGAAATGCCCTGCCCATCGCTACCAATAGTGAGCACCGTAGAAAAGCCTCCTAATGCCCCGGCTATTTCCAGTTTTCCTTTTTGAGGGTTGGCCACACCTATACCTACATTTTGTGCCAATGCGCCGGTACACATGAATACCAAAACCGAACACATAAATCCACTAACCAGGAGGCTGTTACAGCCTTTCCATGCAATACGAATCATATACTTAGTTTTTAATTTTTAAAACACACAAGTAATGTTCGGGTTAGTATCGGGGCAAGTGCAAGCACGTATTTCAACAGATGGCGGTGCTGCTATATCTCTTTAAAAATACTGTGCCATTCCTCCATCTGCAATGTATTGTCCAAAAAAAATCGGCTACGACAATCTGTATGTCGTAGCCGAAAAAGTATAGTGCAATAAAGAATTACAGCGAACTCAGTGCATGCTCACTTTCGTGACCAGCCAACAACGCTGCAATTGCATTGTCATATTTTTCTTTCCAGTTGCCAATGCTGCCCCATGCTACACTATCTACAATAATATCGGAAGCAGTTACTTCACCAATTATTTCGTAGGGCTGCGCATGGCTTTGCAATGCTTCTTCCAGTGTTGAGAGTGCATCTCTTTTTACGCTAACAACTACCCTGCTCTGTGCTTCGCCAAACAGGAAAGCATCTTTGCGAACAGAGGCATTCGTATTTACTTCAAAGCCCAGGTTATTCCACATGGCACTTTCCAACAGGGTAATAAATGCACCGCCTTCACTTACATCATGTGCACTGCTGATGAGTTTGTTTTTGATAAGGTCGGCCACTACTTTTTGCAAATGGAATTCTTCTTCCAATTCAAAATGCGGAGCAGGACTAAACTCTACACCGTTCAATTTATGGAGGTATTCGCTGCTGTTGATATCGTTGCTGCTTTTTCCGATCAACACAATTGTATCGCCGGCCTGCTTAAAGTCGAGCGTCATTTTTTCGTTGATGTTTTCCAGCAATCCCACCATACCAATGGTTGGCGTAGGATATACAGGACCATCGGGGTTTTGGTTGTAGAAACTTACGTTACCACCAGTAACCGGTGTATTGAATTTGCGGCAAGCATCGCCCATGCCTTTAATGGCATTTACAAATTGCCAGTACACTTCGGGGTCGTAAGGGTTACCGAAGTTTAAGCAGTTGGTTACCCCCAAAGGCTCGCCACCACTGCACACAATATTGCGGGCTGCTTCGGCCACTGCAATCATGGCTCCTTTGTACGGATCGGCAAATACATAGCGACTATTACAGTCGGTAGTTACTGCCAATGCTTTATTGCTGGGCTTTGCCAATACCACGGCCGCATCGCTGGGCGCATTGGTTTGTGTATTGCCTGTACCCACCATGCTATCGTATTGTACATACACCGCACGTTTGCTGGCAATATTGGGAATGGCTACTATTTTTTCTGCAACTGCCTTTAAATCGGCAGGTTCAGCAATGCTATTTTGATCAAAAGCATTTACCTGTGCCAAATATTTGGGTTCAGTGTATTCGCGGGTGTACTGTGGAGCGCCTCCGCCCAATACCAGTATCTCGGCTTCGAGTTGTGCTTCCAATTCGCCATGCATATAAAAGCTCAGCAAACCATCGTTGGTTACTTCACCAATATTGCTGCAAGGCAGGTCCCATTTTTCAAACACTTTCAATACAGCATCTTCTTTGCCTTTCTCTACCACCATCAGCATACGCTCCTGGCTTTCGCTCAGCAGCAGCTCCCATGTTTTCATGTTTGCCTGGCGGGTAGGCACTTTATCCAAATCGATGCGCATACCGCTTTTGCCTTTGGCACTCATTTCGGCGGTAGAGCAAATAATACCTGCTGCACCCATATCCTGCATGCCTACAACGGCACCGGTTTTAATTACTTCGAGGCAGGCTTCCAGCAATTTCTTTTCCTGGAAGGGGTCGCCCACTTGTACGGCTGGCAGATCCTGAGCACTGTCTTCGCTAATGTCTGCACTTGCAAAGCTGGCGCCGCCAATACCGTCTTTACCGGTAGCGCTGCCCACAAAAAACACCGGGTTGCCAACGCCTTCAGCGGTAGCACTCACGGTTTCGCCGGCTTTTACAATACCCACGCTCATGGCATTCACCAGCGGGTTGGTATGATACTTCTGTTCAAAATAAATTTCGCCACCCACAGTTGGTACGCCAAAGCAGTTGCCATAGTGGCCAATGCCATGCACTACACCACCCAGCAACCACTGGGTTTTCTTTTCCTGCAGGTTGCCAAAGCGAAGACTGTTCAACGCCGCAATGGGCCTGGCACCCATGGTAAAAATATCGCGGTGAATACCACCCACGCCTGTTGCTGCTCCCTGGAAAGGTTCAATGGCACTGGGGTGGTTATGGCTTTCAATTTTGAACACTACGCCCCAATTGTCGCCAATATCCATCAGGCCCGCATTTTCCTCACCTGCGGCTACCAACATCCTACCACCATCACGGGGCAGGGTTTTCAGCCATTTAATACTGTTTTTGTAGCTACAGTGTTCGCTCCACATACCGCTAAAGGCGCAGAGTTCATTGAAATTGGGCACACGGCCCATTTTTTCCTTAATCAGTTCATACTCAGCTTCAGTAATACGCAATTGCTGAAGAGTGGCGCTGGTTATTTCCATGAAAATATTTGTAAGGCTATTATTAAGAAGCCGCAAATGTAAACCTTGGCTTTGGATTTGGTGAGGCTAATTGGGGGCTGTTGATGGGAAGTTGACAAGTTGGGAGGTTGAGGTTAAGGTCAAGGTCAAAGGTCAAAGGTCAAAGGTGTAAGGTGTAAGGTGTAAGTCTTCCAACTCATCAATCATCAATCATAACTCTTCCCCCCTTCCCACTGCATTTCACCGAAACCCTTACATTCACCGCTCAAAGCTTTCCGTTTCTACATATGAATAAAAACCGCCTTACCTATTACATTATCGGGGCCATGATAGCCGGTATTGTTGCAGGCATGCTCGTTAACAAAAGTGGCAGTCCCGAGTTTATTACCAGTTTCAGCACCAATATCAAGTTGCTGGCTACCATATTTATCAGGCTGGTACAAATGATCATTGCGCCGCTGGTGTTTAGCACCCTGGTGGTAGGCATCGCCAAACTGGGCGACCTCAAAGCAGTAGGCCGTGTAGGTGGCAAAGCCTTGCTCTGGTTCATTACTGCATCGCTGCTTTCCTTGCTGATAGGCATGGTAATGGTGAACTTTTTTAAACCCGGCGCCGGCATGAACCTGCAAGGGGTGGATGTGAGCGGCGTTTCGGATGTAGTAGGAAAAACCAAAGGTTTCTCCCTGCAAAATTTCGTGGAGCACATCGTTCCCAAAAGTGTATTCGAAGCCATGGCCACCAACGAAATTTTACAGTTGGTTGTGTTTTCCATCTTTTTTGGTGTGGCTATGGCCAGCCTGGGCGAAAAATCCAAGCCCATTGTAAAAGCGCTGGACGTAGTGGCCCATGTGGTTTTGAAAATGGTAGGTTACGTAATGGCCATTGCACCCCTCGGTGTTTTTGGCGCTATTGCTGCTGTCATCTCCGTCCGTGGCTTAGACATCCTGATCGTGTACGGAAAATATTTCGGCGCCTTTATGGCCGGCATCATAGCACTTTGGATCATGTTATTGTTGGCGGGTGTATTATTCCTGGGTCAGCGCTTACCCGACCTGCTCAGAAGGCTCTATACTCCCATGATCATTGCATTTAGCACTACCAGCAGCGAAGCCGTTTTTCCAAAGCTTACTGAAGAATTGGAAAAATTTGGGTGTAAAGACAAGATCGTTTCCTTCATTCTTCCGCTGGGCTATTCTTTCAACCTGGATGGTAGCATGATGTACATGACATTCGCCAGCATTTTTATCGCACAGGTATATGGCATACACCTCGATATTCCCACCCAGCTTACCATGTTGCTCGTGCTTATGCTGAGCAGCAAGGGTGTGGCCGGTGTTCCAAGGGCCAGCCTGGTGGTAGTAGCAGCTACTTGTGGTATGTTCAAAATTCCGGTAGAAGGTATTGCCCTCATTTTACCTATCGACCATTTCTGCGATATGTTCCGCAGCGGTACCAATGTATTGGGTAATGCGCTGGCCACCACCGTAGTGAGCAAGTGGGAAGGCGAACTGGGCGAACCCACTGCCGAAGTGCCATAGCGGATACCAATAGCGGGCATACCCAACTGCAGAAGCAGGACATAAATAAGAAGGAAGAATAATTCCTTAACAAAATCAGTTGCCCTGCATATTCGTATTTGCAGCTATTTTGCAACCTCACTTATTATAATTACAACACTTACCCTGTGATACTACTCGAAGCATTCCACTGGACCGAACTTTTGCAACCTCAGTTTTATATAGAGCATGGCGGCCTTTGGTTGTTGCTGTTTGTAGTGTTTGCCGAAACCGGGCTTTTTGCAGGCTTCTTTTTCCCTGGCGATAGCCTGCTTTTTGTGGCAGGCATTTATGCGCATGAAATGGACCAGGACGGTCAACTGGTACCGGGCCTTTCCAGCCAGTTTTTGAAACTCATAGGCATGGGTGGCGTACACAACGAATTGCTCGATCTGTTTGTGTTGTGTGCCCTTCTGTCTCTGGCGGGTATCATAGGAAATTTTGTGGGCTACTGGACCGGCAAAAAAGTGGGTCCGGCCATGTACCATTGGAAGGATACCTTCTTCTTCAAAAAGAAATACCTCTACGAAGCCCACGACTTTTTTGAAAAGCACGGAGGCCTTGCCATTATTGGCGCCCGCTTCCTTCCCTTTATCAGAACATTTGCTCCTATTGTAGCCGGCATTGTAAAAATGGATAAAGCAAAGTTTACTTTCTACAATGTGGTAGGTTCTATTTCATGGGTAGTGAGTATGATATTTGCCGGCCACTTTTTACAGAAATGGATCTTCGATGCATTTGGCTTCGATTTGAAACAACACCTTGAAGTGATCGTACTCGGCATTGTGTTTATAACCACTGCTCCCATTTTATGGAAATTATTTTTCAGCAAAAAGAAGCCTGCCACCAATCCAGATTCGGTTACGAAACAATAGATTGCAATTCTAAAACTGTATTGCTTTGACAACTTCGTTGAAACAACCGCAGGTTGGATTGTTCTCCATTCCTGTATTGGTTGCTGCTCTTGGTTATTTTGTTGACATCTACGACCTGTTACTTTTTACCATTGTTCGTGAACCCAGTTTGCAAGGCATTGGCGTACAAGATGCGCAAATGGTTGCGGCCAGCACTTCTATCATTAACTGGCAAATGATAGGGCTGCTCATTGGCGGCATTTTGTGGGGCGTTATCGGCGACAAAAAAGGCAGGCTCTCCGTTTTGTTCGGTTCCATCTTATTGTATTCTGCAGCCAATTTTGCTACGGGGTTTGTACAGTCGGTGCCACAGTATGCATTGGCCCGTTTTATTGCAGGCATTGGCCTGGCAGGCGAACTGGGTGCAGGCATCACCTTGGTAAGTGAGCTTTTACCAAAAGAAAAAAGAGGCGTGGGCACTTCGCTGGTAGCAGGTGTGGGATTGAGTGGCGCTGTTGCTGCTTATTTCACTTTTGCCTTCAGCAACGATTGGCGGCTTTGCTATATGATCGGCGGTGGGCTGGGGCTTGCACTGCTCATACTTCGCATCAGCGTGGCCGAAAGTGGCATGTTCAAAGAAGCAAAAACAAGTACAGCCGCCAGGGGCAACTTCCTGATGTTCTTCACCAACAAAAAGCGATTTAGAAAATACATATTGGCCATACTCATTGGCCTGCCCACCTGGTATGTGATAGGTGTGCTGGTCAACCTGAGCAATAGGTTTGCAGGAGAGCTCTATGGCGATAAATCGCTCATCAGTGGCAAAGCCATCATGTTTGCATATGCAGGCATTTCGCTGGGCGATATTGTGATTGGCCTTGTAAGCCAAAAACTGCGTAGCCGCAAAAAAGCATTGTACCTGTTTTATGCCCTTTCCATTGTGGGAGTGATTTTATATTTCAGTTCGTTCAATAATAGCAATACCAGCATGTACGTGCTGTGTACCTATCTCGGTTTTGCCACAGGGTTCTGGGCCATTTTTGTAACCATGGGCGCAGAGCAGTTTGGCACCAATATTCGTGCTACTGCTGCCACTACTATTCCCAATATGGTGAGGGGCGCATTGGTGCTCATCAACCTCATGTTTGTCGATCTGTTCCAGAAAAACTGGGAATGGCCATTAATACAAAGCGGAATTATTACCGGCATCATTGTTATTAGTATTTCGTTGGTTGCGGCGTATTTTACCGAAGAAACATTTCACAAAGACCTCAATTACCTGGAAGTAGAAGAAATGTTGCCATAGCATTTTTCATTGATCTATCATTCAAAAACTAACTGCGCTTTGCCTAAGTTTTTAATCATCCGGTTTTCATCCATTGGCGATATTGTGCTTACTACGCCCGTTATCAGGTGTTTGAAAACGCAGGTGCCCGATGCCGAAGTGCATTTTCTTACCCGGCATTCCTTCAAAGCCATACTGGAACATAACCCCTATATCGATCACTTGCATTTGATGAAGGATGATCTCTCAGTAGTGATCAAAAATTTACAAGCATACAAGTTTGATTATATCATCGACCTGCACCACAACCTGCGTACCCTGCGGGTGAAACGCGGCTTACATGCCCCCCATTTTTCATTCAACAAACTGAATATTGAAAAGTGGATGGCCACTGCTTTAAAAATAAACCGGCTGCCCGCTGTGCATATAGTGGACAGGTATATGGCCACACTCGAATCGTTTGGCGTAGTAAACGATGGGCTTGGTTTGAATTATTTTTTGGCAACAGAAGACCTCGTAAAAACAAGTGATATTCCTACCAGTCATAGTGCAGGATATATTGGTGTAGTGATTGGTGCAGCTTTGGCCACCAAAAAAATGCCGATACATAAATTGAAAGAAATTTGTGCAGGCATCAATCACCCTATTATTTTATTGGGTGGCCCCGAGGATAAAGCAGCGGGAGAAGAAATTGCAGCTATCGACAATATTAAGATCTACAATGCCTGCGGAAAATTCAAGCTGAATGAAAGTGCAGACCTTGTAAAAAAAGCAAGGTTCATTATTTCGCACGATACCGGCCTTATGCATATTGCTGCAGCATTTCAAAAGCCCATCATCAGCATGTGGGGAAATACGATTCCCGCATTTGGTATGGGGCCTTACTATGGCCACCAAGCCGTAAAGCACCAGGGATTCGAAGTACAGGGATTGCGCTGTAGACCCTGCAGTAAAATAGGGTATAAAAAATGTCCGAAGGGACATTTTAAATGCATGGAACTACAATCGGTTCCCGGTATTATTGCCACTGCCCACCAATGGATCGAAGCGAAGTGATACAGGCAAGGCCTTATCTGTTAACATTCATTAACAATTTGTAAATCAACAAGTTAACGAAGGTTAAAACGCCGCATTCTCCTGTTTTTTATTTGCCATTTATCTTTCCATTTGCCCTGTTCATCAGGCAAATGCCGCCATCCATCCCTATCCTTTTTCATGGGTGTATTGCCGATAGTAGTTTTACATCGTAAACAAACTCAAACACACACCATGAAAACAATTATCACTTCACTGATGGCACTCACACTTAGTTCAGGTGCCGTTTTTGCCAGCAACTACCCAGTTACTGAAAAGAAGACCAACGCAACAGTCACTAATGTTTCTTCTACCCGCGACAGTTTTCAATCGATGCTGGAAGAGAACATGCGCTTGAAAGAGCAAGTGGAAACTTTGGCCAACCAGAATGCCGAAATACAAAGCACACTGGAGTACAACCAAACCATGAATGGCCTGCTGAACAAACTGCAATCGGATGCAACAGCAGAACAGCATGCAGAAATTGATGCTTTACTCGCCTACCATAAAACCATGGCCGCCGTGCAGCAAAGCCTGTTGAAAGCCAGGTAATCCATATAGTTGGTTGCAAAAAAGTTTTTAGGACAGGCTGATGCCTGTCCTTTGTTTTTTTATACCTAGCAAACAGCAAACTCGTGCTTGTTGAGCATTTGGAATGCTGATAGATTTTTTGCCACTTATCGCCATTGACTGCCGCTAATCAAGAACTAAAATCCAACTGTAACTTTTAGTTCTTGTCTGCGTCTATTCATTACAAACACATTATCACACACGCATTTTTCACACAGATCTTAAAAAAACAAACACACATCATGAAAAAGATTCTCACCCTCACGCTTCTAATGACCATTGCTATTGGATACAGTTTTGCAAATGGCCATAACCCATCCACTACTACCTTAGCCGCTGCATCTTTTAGCAGCCAGCCCTCTACCACTTCATTAGCAAAAGAAAACCAGGAGCTGCGTGCAGCATTGGCAGCTGCAGAAAATGAACTTGCAGAACTGCAAAGCAAGTTGAATTACCAGCAATCCATGATCAGGGCACTTGCTACCGTTCAGCAACAAGAAAATGAAGATGCATTGAGTGAAGCAAATGCGAAACTGCAATATGCCACCACTTTGTCAAATGCATTGATGGCCTTGAAGGCGACAGAAAGCCAAAACAAATTGGCAGAAGAACAAGCCCAACTAGACTATCAAAAAATGATGGTACATGCTATTGCCAGAGTTGGCAGGGTTTTACCATAGTGCCGGCATCATTTTGCATGAAATTTGTACTCAAAAAAGGCAGGGAATCCCTGCCTTTTTTAATGCCCCTAAATGTTATAAATACCTTAGAAAAACAGGGCTTTTTGTTAAGGATGCGCCAATAGGCGACTTTTTTAGCGTTGAATAATATTTAATACACAGGCATTAAAAAGTCGTCATTTTTGAATTTAAACACATTTCAAAGAGCAATTATTAGACAATATTCAACATTTAAGAATAGCTGTTTTAGGACTTGTAAACCTGAAGCCCCATTCAATTCATTGACTTCCAGTAGGTTTGCATCAGTAAATAACAAGTCGAAATTTTACGTTATGAAAACTTATCTAACACTCGTACTCATGCTGGTTGGTTTTAGTTCTTTTGCCATGCCTAGCCCCACATCCAAGGAAGCAAAAAAAGCTACAACATCAACGCTAAGCTCTGTTGAAAGCAGCACAGCGTTATCAGCAAAACAAGTACAGGATGAAAACATTCAACTGAAAAAACAACTTTCAGCATTGATGGACGAAAATGAGGAACTGAAAGGAAGCCTTTCATTTCAAACTACCATGCAAAAAATGTTTACACAACTGAATGCACAAAAGCAACAAGATGTAAATGAAGAGTTGAATGCGTTGTCAAATTATAACGCCACCATGTCGAAAGTGGCGAAAGCAATTCAGGCTTCAAAAGCCAACTAACAGTAGATACTTCTTCTGATCATAATAAAAGGGGTGGCCATAGGCTACCCCTTTTTGATGCGGTAACCCTCGCTGCCTGCAACTTCAACAAAACCCCACTTGCCACACACTCCAACCAAGCATTAATTATTTTTCGGCGAGGCTTGCATTCAGTGTTTTGGCGTTATAGCTTTATGGCGTAAGCCATCAACGGATAGAATGTACCGTTGTATGCTAAAAGATCTTCCGTCATACTTTCTACTGACGTATTGCATCTTCAACCATTTTCCTCACTCATTAAACTTTCACACTCATGCCCACAAAAAAAGCAGCTCCAAAAGCTTCGGTAAAAAAGCAAGCAACAAAAAAAGCGGCCGTTAAAAAGCCTGTTGCAAAAGCAGCCCCAAAGAAAGCAGTAGCCAAAAAAGCGGCAAAAGCCACAAAGGCAGTGTTAGCTCCAAAAGCAAAGCCGGGCGGTATAGCACTAATCAGGCACTACAATTTTACGGTGAACCAACCCTATAAGCTGGAAGCGGGTGCCGTTAAAAAATCGCCGGTTAGAAAAGGGCCGGCTGCATTAAAAGTTACACTGCAGCTTGAGCCTAAAGAAGGTACATCGCTGGTTTATCACCCCACACCGGGCTTTACAAGTTTAGAACCGCTATTGGCACAACTCTCCGTACTGGCCATAGTTTGGAACACAGGCTCACAAACCATCGATCTTGATAAAGTGGAACTGGAATACAAAAAAGGAAACACTACTATCAAGAAAGATGTATTCCTTCCCTCCGATCAACTCATAATCGATCCCGGGTTTGGTTGGGCCTGGCAAAACAGCCGCCCTTACCACGAAAATGGCGATGTTGTTTTTTTGGATACCCCATTGCCCACCCAGGTAAAATTGAGTTTCTATTTTAAAAACTATAGCAGTACACCCGTAACGAGCACGCAAAGTTTAAAACCCTACACACAGGGTTTGGCACTGCCTTTTAAAGCGGCTGATTTTGCCAAAGACGAATTTGTTTCAGGCTACTCCATGCACGGAGGTGGCGACCAGGTGTTTGCCTACGATTTTGGTGTAAGAGGGTATTATAAAGATGCCTGGAGCGACCTTAAAGCTGGTAAAACCGATTGGGCAAAAAATGAGAACTACCGCATTTGGGGAAGACCGATTTATGCCATGGCAGACGGGGTGGTATTGCAATTTGATAATAAGATTCCTAACAACTGGAAGCCCGATGGTACTGATGCCGGTCTGAAAAAGCAAAAGGATGAACTCTGGGGTTCGTTTACCTATGGTGGTGGTGGCAACCATTTTTATATAAGGCATGGCAACCTGGTTGCCTTATATGCCCACATGCAAAAGGATTCGTTGAATACTAAATTCACCAAGAATGGTGCTACGGTTAAGAAAGGTGATTTTCTTGGTTTGGCAGGCAATTCGGGCAACTCCACCGGTCCGCATACACATGTACACGTAAAAACCTACAAAAACGATGCAGAACCCGAAGGAGGATTTTTCAGATCGCTGTTGTTTAATAACGGTTATGCCATAGGGCAGGGTAACTATGCCAAACCCGGCTCCAACGTCAACTGGAGCAAGTTGCAAAACCAGGGTGTTCCCGGCTTAAAAAGTAAAGCATGTTTTGTGCATCCATCCGAAGTACATCCTTATTGTGCCTATCCTACTAACTGGGGCGAAGTGGCCAAGCATGGAGTTCCAGAAAGTAGCTACCAAACTGAGTTTGATAAAATTTGGCCTTGTGGCTATTATCCCATTTGGGTAGATGCATACGATGTAGCAGGCAACACTTTTTTCAATGCCATTTTCAGACCCTCTGCGGGTGTGCAGTGGGTAGCCCGACATAATATGGATGGTACAAAATATCAAACTGAATTTGACACATGGACCAAGCAAGGCTACCGGCTTATTAATATCAACTCGTATTTACTGAAAGGAAAAGTTCGCTATGCTGCAGTATGGATAAAAGATAACAGCGTGGGTTGGTTTGCCTACCACGGCCAACCCTTGGATTGGCACGAAGCCAATTTTGCTAAAAATGCCAAAGCAGGCTGGGTTCCCGCAAATGTTTCCTGTGTGTCGGTTGGCGGAAAAATTTATGTATCGGCACTTTGGGAAAAGAAAAACACCGGCGGCTTCTACCTACGGCCTGTTATGAGTTTAAAAGAATTTGTAGATGCTTTCGAACAATACACCAATAAGGAAAAATTCAAACTGGTGTATTTGGATGGATATACCCATGGCAGCTCGCCCAAACTCAGCGGCATTTGGTATAAAAACCAACCCAATTACAATACCTGGTGGGAGAAATATCATTTGTCTTTCAACCAATATCAAACAGAGTACAACAACATGTTGAACAGCGGCTTCCTTACAAGATGTGTGGCAGGCTATGCCGATGGCGGCGTGGCAAGGTTTGAAGGCATTTGGAGTAAATAACGCAACTCAAAAAAATGATTTAGTGTAAGCCTGGGTTAGTCGATGAAGTATTCATTCAAACGCAACAGGGTCGCCAATGGCAACCCCTGTTCATTTATTCAGATTTGTAAAGCTTACAAAGTCTTCAACACATCGTTCATACTGCGAACGGCATCTGCGCTTTTTGCAAACTCAGCTTTCTCAGCTTCGTTCAATTCGAGTTCAACGATTTTTTCCCAACCGTTTCTGCCAATCACTACAGGTACACCCAGGCAAATATCTTTTTGTCCGTATTCGCCATCGAGATATACGCAGCAGGTTTGCAATTTCTTTTCGTCACGCAAAATAGCTTCTACCAACATGGCTCCTGCAGCACCTGGTGCATACCATGCGCTGGTTCCTATCAGTTTGGTAAGTGTTGCTCCGCCAACCATGGTGTCGGCAATCACCTGCTTTTGCTGATCGGCAGAAAGCAAGCTGCTCACAGGTACACTATTCCATGTAGCCAAACGAACCAAAGGAATCATAGTGGTGTCGCCATGTCCGCCAATTACAATAGCATTCAGGTCTGCAGGGCTGCAACCCAGGTGCTGGCTCAACTGGTAACGGAAGCGGCTGCTATCGAGCGTGCCACCCATACCAATGATCCTGTTCTTGGGTAAGCCTGTGCTTTGCAATGCCAGGTATGTCATAGTATCCATCGGATTACTGATCACAATAATGATGGCATCGGGGCTGTATTTTAAAATATTCTCTGCTACATTTTTTACAATACCTGCATTGGTACCAATCAGCTCTTCCCTTGTCATACCGGGCTTACGTGGAATACCACTGGTAATAACCACTACATCACTACCTGCGGTTTTGCTGTAGTCGCCTGTGCTACCAACGATCTTTGTATCGAAACCCAACAATTGGGCTGTTTGCATCATGTCCTGCGCTTTTCCTTCTGCAAGACCTTCTTTAATATCGAGCAACACCAACTCGTGTGCCAACTCTTTGCGGGCAATATTGTCGGCACAAGTTGCGCCTACTGCGCCTGCGCCTACCACCGTTACTTTCATGAAAACTAATTTATAAATGAGGTAATAGAAATTCGCGGCAAAGGTAGGTGGATGCAGTGGAGCAGCCCTGTTTTAAATGCAAAAAAATGAGCTTTTTATGCACTCCTTCAGCACAGCAAATGGTCTATTCGTTGGCCATAAGTACAAGCTCGTCGATCGTAAGTTTGGAATCGAAATTTCCTTTCAGTTTTCCATTGCTGCCATACACAAAAACCGAAGGAAGTTCCTTCATCGCAAAAAAAGTACCCAGTTTAAATTCCGGGTCATGCGCTATGGTAAAGTTTGTCATTTTTTGCAGCCCCCTGTCGGTGGTAAACTTTTGGATATCTGCAAGAGGGTACGCCGAAACATACAGGAACTGCACTTTCTTGAAATCCTTTAAACGGGCAGTAAGGTTAGAAGTAAATTCCTGGCAATGCCCACAGGATGGACTGAAATACACTATCACCAACGATTTTCCCTTTTGTGGCACACTGGTAGTAAGCAGTGGTTTATTGTTTAAATCGAACAGGCTGTATGCCGGTAGCGAGAGGTAATTTTTGTAGGTAATGGTACCATTGGGTACCTGTGCCTGGATGTTCCAACCCAGCAGCAGGGCAAAAATGAGTAGTAAACTGTGCTTCATTACACCAAAGTAAATAACCCTGTTCAATTGTGTAGAGGCAGAAAAAGAAAATAAAAATTTGCCTTTTGCTTACCAGCGGGCCTGTAGGGTGCTTGACAGCATTCTCCTATATTTGCCGCCCGAAACCGCAGCCTGCTTACCACGGGGCTGCAAAAAATAAAGCACCAATGGCAAATACTTCCGACATCAGCCGCGGCATTATCATTAAACTGGATGGCAGCCTGTACAAAGTAGTAGAATTTGGCGAAAACAAAACGGCAAGGGCCGCAGCCAAAGTATGGGCAAAGCTTACCGGCGTAGACAATAACCGCACCATCGAAAAAACCTGGAACAGCGGCGATGCTATTTTCCCGGTACGTGTAGAGCGTCGCAATTACCAATACCTATATAAAGACGACACCGGCTTCAGCTTTATGGACGCCGAAACTTTTGAGCAAATTACAGTTGCTGAAACTTTGATTGATGCTCCCCAGTTTTTGAAAGATGGACAGGAAGTATCGGTACTCATCAACACTGAGACCGAAAGCCCTATGAGCGTAGAGCTGCCGGACAAAATTGTTGTATTGGTTACCTACAGCGAACCCGGCCTGCGTGGCGATACCGCTACCCGCACCCTGAAGCAAGCAACCGTTGAAACCGGTGCCACTGTAAACGTTCCTTTGTTTGTAAACGAAGGCGAGCTTATCCGCATCAACACCAAAACCGGTGATTATGTGGAACGCGTAAAAGAATAAGATGAACTGGTTCCCCATTTTGGGGTTTCGATACGAAAAAGGACGCTACATGCGTCCTTTTTTTATGCAATTGACCAAAATGCCGAATTGTGCAAAAAAACCTGATTTTGGGGTCAAAACCGTGTTTTTTTCCCCAAAATTTAGCAAAATTGACCAAAAAACGCTTTGAATGGCTTCATAGCATTACTTTAGCCGCCCCTTAGAAAAGGGGTAATCTATTTATCATCTTTAACCGTTGCAGTATGGATATCAAAACGATCCAGGATTTGGTGAAGATCATCAACAAAACGAACATCGCCGAGATCAGTATTGAAGAGGCCGATTTCAAAGTAACCATTAAGCAAAAGGAAGACAAGACTGAATATGTAGCCACTGCGCAACATCCAGTATTCATGACTGCTCCCGCCGCTCCTGTTCCAGCTCCGGCACCCGCCACCGCTACTTCTCCCGCTACTACTGCACCCGCACCCGCAGCCCCCGCTGCAAATACCGTAACTATTAAGAGCCCCATGATTGGTACTTTTTACCGTAGCTCATCGCCCGACAAACCTGCGTTTGTAAACGTAGGCGACGAAGTGGGATTGGGCCAGGTAGTTTGCATTGTAGAAGCCATGAAGCTTTTCAATGAAATTGAAAGTGAAGTGAAGGGCAAAATCGTAAAAGTGTTGGTGGAAGACGCCAGCCCGGTTGAATACGACCAACCACTGTTTTTAGTAGAACCCGCATAAAAAATGAAAGATGGAAATGGCCAACAAAAACTCGAAGCCATTTCCATTTTTCTATCGGTTCTTTTACACTGTTATTTTGAACTTGCCTAACTGCCGCCTGTTTTGAAAGTACTTATCCGCGGCCAATACGGCTTGTCCAATTTTCAAATTAGCAAACTTGCATCTCCATGTTTAAGAAAATTCTCATCGCCAATCGCGGAGAAATTGCCCTGCGTATCATTCGCACTTGTCGCGAAATGGGCATCCGTACAGTAGCGGTGTATTCAACTGCCGATAAAGATTCGCTCCACGTAAAATTTGCCGACGAAGCCGTTTGCATTGGCAAACCTCAAAGTAGCGATAGCTATTTAAATATGCCCCGGCTGATAGCTGCTGCCGAAATCACCAACGCAGATGCTGTACACCCGGGCTACGGCTTTTTGGCAGAAAATGCATTGTTCTCCGAAATATGTGCCCAGAACGGTCTGAAGTTTATTGGCCCATTGCCCGAGCATATCAAACAAATGGGCGATAAGATCACCGCCAAAGAAACTATGATAAAGGCTGGTGTTCCTGTAATTCCGGGTAGCGAAGGCTTACTCGAAAGCTTGGAGCAGGCACTGGATCTCGCAAAAAATACTGTTGGCTACCCTGTCATCCTGAAAGCAACTGCCGGTGGCGGTGGCAAGGGTATGCGTGTGGTATGGAAAGAAGAAGATATGGAACGGGCTTACAATGCTGCAAAAGCAGAGGCCCTCGCCGCGTTTAAAAACGATGGCGTGTACATGGAAAAATTTGTGGAAGAACCACGCCATATTGAGATACAGGTGGCAGGCGACCAATTTGGTACTGTATGCCATTTGAGCGAAAGAGATTGCTCTATTCAACGCCGCCACCAAAAGCTGGTAGAAGAGAGCCCCTCGCCTTTCATGACGCCTGAACTTCGCAAAGCCATGGGCGATGCTGCCAAAGCAGCAGCAGCAGCTATCAATTACGAAGGCGTGGGTACCATCGAATTCCTGGTAGATAAGCATCGCAATTTCTACTTCATGGAAATGAACACCCGTATCCAGGTAGAACATTGTGTAACAGAAGAAGTGATCAACTTCGACCTCATTAAAGAGCAAATCAAAATTGCTGCAGGCATTCGTATCAGCGGACGCGATTATGAACCTACCATGCATGCGATTGAGTGTCGTATCAATGCCGAAGATCCTCACAACGATTTCAGGCCAAGCCCTGGTAAGATCACCATTCTCCACTCACCCGGTGGACATGGTGTAAGAATAGACAGCCATGTGTATGCAGGCTATACCATTCCTCCGTATTACGATAGCATGATCGGCAAACTCATTACCGTTGCACGTACCCGCGACGAAGCCATCAACACTATGTACAGGGCACTCAGCGAATATGTAATTGAAGGTGTAAAAACAACCATTCCATTCCATCTGCAACTGATGAAAGACGAACGGTTTATTTCCGGCGATTTCAATACTAAATTTTTGGAAGGCTTCGAAATGAAATAACCGCTTCTATAAGCACTTATAAAAAAATCCCGCTTCACAGTTGAAGCGGGATTTTTTTGTTGGCATGAAGTTGCATTTTCGATTAGCGCAAAAACAACATCTCGCGGTATTTCGGTAGCATCCAATACTGATCGTCTACCAGTAGTTCCAGTTTGTCTACATGATACCTGATCTTACTGAAATAAGCATCCTTCACATCGTTGCCATACGCAATGGCTTTATCTCTTGTATTGGTAAGTGCATTGCAGGCTTTGCGTGCAAGTATCATTTTTTCTACACCGTCCGATACTTCTGCAATATGCTTGCTGATCTTTTCGAGGATCTGCACCTGGTTGGCAAATGCATCGCCTATCATGCCCAATTCTTTCAGCCCCACAATATTCTGAATCAAAATATTTTGATACTTAATGGCACTGGGCAAAATATGACTGGTGCAAAGCTCACCCATTATGCGGCCTTCGATCTGCACCCGCTTGATATAATCTTCGAGCATGATCTCGTGGCGAGCTTCCAGTTCTGCATGGTTGTAGATCTTCATGCTTTCAAATAACTCTTTCGATTTTGGCGTGAGGTATGCATCCAGCGCTAAAGGTGTAGTAGGCACATTGGGCAAACCACGACGCTTGGCTTCGGCATGCCATTCTTCGCTGTATCCATCGCCTTCAAACAATACTTTCTCCGCAGAAACAATGTATTGCTTGATCACTTCCATAATAGCTACCTCCTTCTTCTCGCCTTTGTCGATCAGCGCATCTACTTCCGACTCAAACTTCACCAGGGTTTTGGCCATAATGGTATTGAGCACTGTCATTGATGTAGCACAGTTGGCACTGCTGCCCACTGCTCTAAACTCAAACTTGTTGCCGGTGAAAGCAAATGGTGAAGTACGGTTGCGATCAGTATTATCGAGCAGCAACTCAGGAATGGTTTTATGAATATCGAGCTTCAACAAAATTTCATCCTGTTCGGTGAAATTGTCGCCCACTCTTTCTTTCACTTCATTCAACACTTCTGTCAAATACTTACCAATGAAAATAGACATGATGGCTGGCGGAGCTTCGTTAGCGCCAAGCCGATAGTCGTTGCCCGCAGAAGCAATGGAAGCACGCAACAGGTCAGCATAGTCGTGCACTGCTTTTATTACGTTCACAAAAAACGTAAGGAACATGAGGTTGGTCTTGGGCGTTTTACCCGGCGCCAGCAGGTTCACACCTGTATCTGTGCTCAGGCTCCAGTTATTGTGCTTGCCACTTCCGTTTACACCGGCAAATGGTTTTTCGTGCAGCAATACTTTTAGGTTATGCCTTTTGGCTACACGGCTCATGATGTCCATGAGCAAAGTATTATGATCTACTGCAAGGTTAGCTTCCTCAAAAATGGGTGCACATTCGAACTGCGCAGGCGCCACTTCGTTGTGGCGGGTACGCAATGGAATGCCCAGCTTGTAACTCTCTTCTTCGTAGTCACGCATAAAGGCATACAAGCGTTCAGGAATTGAACCGAAATAATGGTCTTCCAACTGCTGGCCTTTGGCAGATGAATGTCCAAATACAGTACGGCCCGTCAGCAAGAGGTCGGGCCTGCTGTTGGCGAGGCCTGCATCTATCACAAAATATTCCTGCTCCCAACCTAATGTGGCTTTTACATTTCCCACGTTGCGATCGAAATAATGGCAAACACTTACCGCTGCATGGTTCAATGCATCCAAGGAACGGATCAATGGAGTCTTTGTATCCAAACTTTCGCCGGTATAGCTCACATAAATGGTAGGAATACAAAGTGTAAGTCCATGGCCAATTTCCATGATAAAAGCCGGTGAACTTGGATCCCATGCAGTGTAACCGCGGGCTTCGAAAGTGGCACGCAAACCACCACTGGGGAATGAAGAAGCATCAGGTTCCTGCTGAATGAGTGCATCACCTTCAAATGTTTCAATAGCTTTTCCATCGCTTTTAATGGTGAAAAACGAATCGTGTTTTTCGGCAGTGGTGCCGGTTAGTGGCTGGAACCAGTGCGTATAGTGCGTTACTCCTTTACTTTCGGCCCAGGCCCTCATACCATTGGCAATTTGATTGCCCATGCCGCGGTCAATTTTTTTACCGCTGTCTATGCTTGCTATCAAACTTTTGTAGGCATCATCGGCCAAATAATGACGGGCCTTATCGAGGGTAAAAACATTTTCACCAAATATGGCAGTAACTTTTTGAGATGGGCCCACCGGTACTTCAGGAGGCGTATTCAGCAGGTTGTCCAAAGCTTTAAAACGTAAAGATTCCATAGAAATGCTATTTTCTGATTAGGGATTCAAAAGAAATGAAAATCACCGAAATAAAAGCTGACGAAAAAAGCCAACCCCTTCGCAGGAATTGGCCTTTCGGTTGCTTGATTGTATCGATTGCTAGTGAAATTCAAATAATCATCGTTGGCATTATCCAACCGACTTAACGGTTTGAATAATACGTGCAGCCACTTTGTAAGGATCGGCCGCTGAGTTGGGACGCCTGTCTTCCAGGTATCCTTTCCAGCCCCATTTTGGAACCTGAACAGGAATACGGATAGAAGCGCCGCGGTCACTTACACCATAGCTGAAGTCGTGAATGCTGGCAGTTTCGTGCTTACCGGTCAAACGCAGGTGGTTGTCGGCACCATATACTTCAATGTGTTCTTTCACCACAGGGCGGAAAGCTTCACATACTTTGTCGAAGATCTCTTTGCTACCGGCGTTGCGCAACAAGCTATTGCTGAAGTTGGCGTGCATACCGCTACCATTCCAGTCGAGTGCGCCGAGCGGCTTACAATGCCAGTTTACAGCTACACCATATTTTTCGCCAATACGCTCGAGCAAGTAACGGCCCAACCAAATTTGGTCGCCTGCTTCTTTAGCACCTTTGGCAAATATTTGAAACTCCCACTGTCCGGCTGCTACTTCGGCGTTGATGCCTTCTACATTCAAACCAGCTTCGAGGCATACATCCAGGTGCTCTTCTACGATCTCGCGACCGAATGCATTATAAGCACCAACTGAGCAATAGTAAGGTCCTTGAGGAGCAGGGAAACCATTTGCAGGGAAACCCAATGGTTTGCTGGTAGCAGGATCCCACAGGAAATACTCCTGTTCGAAACCAAACCAGAAATCGTTATCGTCGTCCATAATATGTGCACGACCATTGGTATCATGTGGCGTACCATCAGCGTTCAATACTTCGCACATTACCAGGAAACCGTCTTTACGCTGAGGATCAGTAATAATATAAACGGGCTTCAGCAAACAGTCGCTAGAACCACCGGGGGCTTGTTCAGTGCTTGATCCATCGAAGCTCCACATTGGACAATCTTCGAGTTTGCCGCTAAAATTGTGTTCGATTTTCGTTTTGCTACGAAGGCCTTGGGTTGGGTGATGTCCGTCGAGCCAAATGTACTCTAGCTTAGCTGCTGCCATACAAATAGATAGTTTTTAGTTGATAAAGGCGTTTTTCCGGATGCAAGGTTAAGTAAAAGGCTGCAAAATATTTTGTGCATCATGAAATTTTAGAAAAAAATCTATAAAAATGCCAGGTAACCTGCAATCCATCGAAAAATAGTTCACATGCGTATTTTTTATAATTTTTGACTTCAAAAGGAGCGATCTCTACAATAAGCCCGGCATTTCCTCTGCAGGAAATATAGGCCTGTCAAGGGCCGGCGGCTTTTCCAGTCCCTCCTGTGGGCTTGCCAAAAAGATGATACTCAGCCAAAAAATCACCGATTTTCCGAAAGCCCCCCAACTGGCAGGTAATTTTCCTGCTTTCTACAGCTTCAGCCGGTGAATTCACCCAACGAGGGAAAATTCCTGCAGGTATCCACCGCCTCGAAAAGCATAGCCATTCGGCAATATTCAAATAACATTCAGCAGTAATTCGTTTAGATTCGTACTACAGACCAGCCGAAAAATTGCTACTGCCATTGTATACGGCCAGCCATTATTCAACGCAAACACCACCCGCCCAATGAAAAAGAAAACTCTTTTAGTAGCCCTAATATTTGCAGGTTCCATTGCCGCCAATTGCCAAACCCCCGAAGACGAAGTAGAAGCCATGATCACCCTGCTGGGCGTGCAGAAAAAAGAAGCCGTTGCTAAACTTGTGTATGTGCCCAGCAAAGACTCTGTGAGCTTCTGGAATATTTATAACGAATACCAACAAGACAATAAGAAAACCGCAACTCAACGTTTACAGCTGTATGAGAAAACTGCACTCTCCTATGAGAAACTAACACCCGAAAGTGCCGACTCATTGGCGTCCAGGTATTTCCAAAACAGGCTGAAGCAGGAGAAAAGCCTTGAAGCCTATTACAAAAAAATGAAGAAAGCCACCAACGCTACGCTGGCATTTCAATTTTACCAGGCCGAAGTGTATTTGCTTACTTTACTAAGAGCACAAATCATGCAGCAAATCCCCACGTATGGAGAGTTGCAGTTGTTGTATAGGAGTAAGTAGTAAAGTTGGAAGGTTTACATGTTCACTTTTGACCTTGACCTTTCTCCTTGACCTTTTTACTTTTTCACCACCCTACACCACCGCCGATTCGCAGATATACGTTGGCACAATACCTGTGGACACAATCCTGCTTTCTGCATCTCTCGGTTGCGTGTTGCCGGTAAGCACCAACATGGTATCTAATCCAAAACGGTTGCCGCCCAAAATATCGGTGGTCAATGTATCGCCGATCATGAGAATTTTCTTCTTCGAGATCTCCCGCTTCTCTTTCAGTTTTTCAAAAGCAAACATGAAAATCTGGGAATCGGGTTTACCAAAGCGAATGAACTTTTTGCCCACTACTTTCTCCATCATATGGGCCAATGCACCCACTGCAATACCTACATCATGATTATTGATGGGGTAAGAATTATCGGGGTTGGCAGCAATGGCAGGAATGGTGCGATGCCTTAGCAAATTCACGGCTTTGTTCAGATCTCTAAACCAATCGTAGCCTTCATCGTCCAGCATTACGAGTGCATTTACCTTGTGCATATTGCTGTCGTCTATTTCGCTTACTGGCAATGTATGCAAGCCGCTGCTATCAATATAATGCGCCGAGCCGGGCGTGCCCAAATACGCCACAATCCCATCGTTTACTTTCAGGTCGAGAAACTCTTTGGCCAGCATGCCGGATGAAATGATACGATCGGGTGTAATAGCCGTAAGGCCCGAACGCAGGTAAGATGCAGACAGCAATTCAGGGCTACGGCTGGCATCGTTGGTGATAATGTAAAACTCTTTCTGTTGCTCTTCCAGCAGGTCAAATGTTCTGTCCACACCGGGCACTAACCCTTCGTATGTTTTCAGCACACCGTATGCATCAAAAAAAATGACATCGTATTGATTGATGACTGTTCTAAAATCTGAAAGCTGCATGTTTAAACTGTTTGGCGAAGTAGTAGAATACTTTGAAGTTTTGATTTGTTTGGAGTGTGAATGAAGCTAAGTGTATGAAGGATCATTTATCCTTTATTTTCAAATGCTTGATAATCTTATCGGGATCAAAATCCCTGTCAACGGATGGCAGGTAAATTTCGAATGCTTCGTGGCGCAATTTTTTCGCATACTGTTCGCTGAAAAAATAGTTGCCATCTTTCACCACGTAATTCAAAATAAAAAAGCGGTAAGCTTCCCGCATAAAGCGGATCTCATCTGCTTTTAACGGGTATATTTTGTGATACTCTGTGAGGAACAACATGAACCTGTCCTCCATCATTGTATCTATTACATAGCTGAACACCGTTTGATCTCCTGCGTTGCTTACCACCCTGCTCAAAAAATAAAAGTCGAGTAGCCGGTAGCTGATGCGGAACCAATCGTAATCCCAGCGGGAAAAAAGTTCATACTTATTGATCACCGAAAAATTGCCAATATTCCAGTCAATAAAAATGGGGATCAGGTCGAAGGTGCCCACATTGCATTTCAACCTGTTTTTCAAAAACAGGTCGCAGTGGTATTTGATAAGGTCAGCATGCATGCGGCTTCCAAATGCTTTCGGGTGCTTATCTACCAGGCTATGCAAAGCATTGATATCTGTTCTTAATGTTTTCTTCGATTTCGGGATCACATTTTTCATGCGGGAGCAAGCCAAATGAAACTTGGCCATTTGCTTACCCAAACTTTTAATGTACGATTCATCCAACCTGCGGGGCAGGCGTTCCATTACCCGAGTGGGGTTGTAAAACACTACCCATATATCCTGCTTCCCCTTTTTGTGGCGATAGATGTACACCCGGTTATTTTTCAGCAACGATTTTGCCAGCAAATTTTCGAATGGATAAAGCAGGTTGTTGCTGATGGTTTGAATGATGCGATGATCCTCTTTAAAAAATTCGTACTTGCCATAGCTCGACAGCTTCGCTATAATAAAATCGCCATCGGTAAACGTGACCTTGCAAACACGGTTGGTACTCACATACACACTCAAATCTTCAATGGAAGCAATGGTACGCGAAGCATCATATCCTTCCCAGGCTTTTTTGATGATGTTGTTGAAATCTATTTGCATGACGAATTATATAATTTCAAAATAACGTTTGAGTTCCCAGTTAGCATCGCTTTCATCCTGCTGCCTGCATTCGTGCAATCGGGTTTGGGTAAAATGCTGTACAAATTTTTCGCCCAATATTTCTTTCGCCAGTTCCGATTGTTGCATGGCTACTGCAGCCATTTCCAGGGTATATGGCAACTGTTGCAAGTCCGACTGTGCATAGGCATTGCCCACTGTAGCAGGCAGCTCCAAAGCCAGTTTATTTTGAATGCCATACAAGCCCGATGCAAGTGAAGCCGCAATGGCCAGGTATGGATTGCTATCAGCACCCGGCACACGCATTTCTACTCTTGTTGCTTTCGCATAAGGGTTGATGACCCTGATAGCAGTAGTGCGATTTTCAAAACCCCACGAAACAGTAGTGGGCGCCCAGGCTCCTGTTACCAGTCGTTTATAACTATTGATAGTAGGCGCATACATGGGCATGATATGCGGCAGGCAATACAACTGGCCCGCTATATAGTGTTGCATCAATTGGCTCATGCCATGTGGTTGAGATGCATCGGCAAACAAATTCACTGTTTGCTTTTCATCCCAAAAACTTTGGTGCACATGCCCGCTGCATCCGGGCAATTGCAGGTTCCATTTGGCCATAAAAGATGCAGTGATGCCGAACCTCGAAGCCAACTCTTTTACCGCTGTTTTAAACATCACCGCTTTATCTGCAGCAACCAGGGTTGTATCGTGTGCAATAGCGGCTTCGTATACACCCGGACCGGTTTCTGTATGCAGCCCTTCAATAGGTATATTGAAATCTGTTAGTTCATCAAACAGGGTTTGCACAAAATCGAACTGCTGCGAGGTACGCAGTATGGAGTAGCCAAACATGCCCGGGGTCAATGGCTGCAGATCTGTAAAATTCTTTTCCTGCAAACTGGCTGGTGTTTCGTTGAAATTGAACCACTCAAACTCCTGTGCAAAACGTGGCGTATAGCCGAGCCCCGTTGCCTTAGCTATGATACGCTTGAGCAAGCTGCGTGGACAAGCCGCTTCACCTGCAGGAGATTGGGAAAAATCGGCCAGCAAAAATGGAATCCCCTGTTGCCATGGAATGGGTCTGAATGTTTGCAGGTCGATATGGCAAATCTGGTCGGGGAAACCGGTATGCCACCCTGTAACTGTATCAGCATTTTCGTAGAGCCTGTCGCTGCTGTCCCAGCCGAATACCACATCGCAAAAACCACAGCCATGGGTGAGTGTATCTTCCAGTTTTTGCAACGAAATAAATTTTCCCCTGAGCACACCATCTAAATCGGCAAAAGCAAATTTCACCTTGTTCATTTGGTGTTGCTGGAGATATGCGTGTAATTCAGTCATTGTTCGTGTGATTATTTTAATGCTGCGGAATATTTCTATTCCACCGTTGCGGGAAATATTCCATGTGAAGCTAAGTATTGTGCCGCAACACCGGTACCCATTGACGCAACTTATGATACAACCAATATACCACGGCCGGCGCCATAAAAGGCCATAGCAAAGTTTTGTACCGCACAATGGCCAATACAAATGGAATAGTGTAGCCAATTATGCAAAGCACTGCTACGGACAGCAACATTGCAGTAGCCAGGAATGCAACGACCGCAGCAGAGCCCGTATATTTTTTCAAAAACATGCAAGCGGGAATAATGCTTACCAACCAAAGCAGGTTCTCGAAAATAAATGGAAGGTCTTTCAGTTTGAAGGGGCCAAAGGCAGGCGGCACAAGAATGGCATGGGCTACCGCACGGGGTAACTGACCCGCCCATTGCAGCCAGGTTCCGTCGAGCAGAATGGATGGAATTTTAGAAACGCCCTCCAGCAATAAAAATTCTGCCTGTCGCTGTGCAAGCACTGCAGGCAGGCTATATGCTCTGTTGATTGCTCCCATAAGCAAAAGACCGACAATCGCCAACGCAATGCTGCCAGAGGTAATCATTACTGCATGCGACCTCCACCTGTTTACTGCAAAGCCTACCAACAATGCACCGGCCAATAACAACGCTATATAATTTCTGAAAAGAAAAATAAAGCCCAGGCAAATACCCAGCAGGAGTACCTGGCGCAGCAATACCCGCTTAGTTTCCCAAATGGTATAGCAGATCCAGCAGGCCCATCCTATACAATGTACTAGTATTCCATCGCGGTGAAAGCCACTGCTCCAAAACAATACCGATGGCCATAGGCAAACAGCCACCAACATGAGCCCTGCATTTTTCAGTTGAAAAATTTTCGTCCACACCAGGGCTAGCGCCACCTGACCAAATAAGAACAGGTAGTTGAAAAAAATAAGATTGACATAGTAGCGATCGCCGCTCAGTACATTGCAAATGGTCATGAGCTTTACCACCAGCACATCTTTCAAATCGTTGAGCAAACTGTTATGCGTGCCCAGCATGCCTGCGTCCTGCGCATAGCGGGGTGTGTAGATATCTGCCAGCCAACTCACCGGCTTTTGCAGGAGCCATTGCTTTTCTTCCACGGCTGCAAAAAAGAATCGCCAGGTATCGGCATTGGTTGCATAACCAGGTAGCCGGGTAAATAAAAACCCGTAGGCAGCAGAAGCGATTATCTTTATAAGGAACAGCCCAACCAGCCAGTGCATTTTCAGCCCGGTCTTTTTTAAAAAAGGGCTGCGATACATAAGCCAGCACCCCGCCAACAGGTATATAACAAATAAGAGGATTCCCAAAAGAAGTCGAATGAATGGCGGAAAGTTAGGGTAAGAAAAATTGAATGGCTTGTATAAATAGGCAGTCATCCTCTTCCACTAATTTCCTATTGTGAGCATGGGCTTTGAATTAAAAGCGTCCCATTTAACATTATTCTCTATTTTTCCGACATCTATTTTTCAAAAATTAACGAAAAAGCGTATGAGTTTGTTTGTGAAGAAACCGCTTGACCAATTGCTTGCTCAGGCTGCCGACAACGAAAAGGGACTGAAACGTACCCTTGGTGCAGGCAACCTTGTGGCACTGGGTATAGGTGCTATTATTGGTGCAGGTTTATTTGTGCGTACCGCAGCAGCTGCAGGTCAGGCAGCGGGCCCGGCGGTAACCATTTCTTTTATTATTGCCGCAGTAGGTTGTGCATTTGCAGGCCTTTGCTATGCAGAGTTTGCAGCCATGATTCCCATTGCAGGTAGTGCTTATGCCTACAGCTATGTTACCATGGGCGAATTGATCGCCTGGATCATTGGTTGGGCTCTCATTATGGAATATGCACTGGGTGCAGCTACCGTAAGTATTGCATGGAGTGAGTATCTAAACAAGTTGCTGGGGGGGCAAATTCCCTATGAATGGTGCCACTCGCCTTTTGAAAGCTTCACCGATTCGGCAGGTGTAGTACACGCTGGTATCATTAATGCTCCTGCACTCGTTATACTGTTGTTGCTTACCCTGCTGCTGATAAAAGGCACACAGGAAAGCGCCATTGTAAACGCCATCATCGTATTCATTAAAGTGGCAATTGTTTTACTGTTCATTGCTATTGGCTGGCAGTTTATCAAGCCCGAAAATCATAGCCCATACATGATTCCCGCCGGCACACCTGCAGTAGTGGATGCCGCCGGAAAAGAATTGGTAAGCTATACCGGGTTCTTTAAACATGGCTGGGGTGGCGTATTGGGTGGTGCTGCCATTGTATTCTTTGCCTTTATTGGTTTTGATGCCGTGAGTACTGCAGCCCAGGAAGCTAAAAACCCTAAACGTGATATGCCTATCGGTATCCTGGGTTCACTGGTTGTATGTACCATCCTGTATATTTTATTCGGACACGTACTAACCGGCGTTGCCAACTGGCAGGATTTTGTAGACCCTGAAAAAGGACGTGAAGCTTCAGTAGCCTACGCCATTTCCGCATATATGACAGGATATGGCTGGCTCAGCACCGCCGTTACTGTTGCTATCCTTGCAGGTTTTTCTTCTGTAATACTGGTGATGCTGATGGGCCAAAGCCGCATCTTCTATACCATGAGCAACGATGGCCTCATTCCGAAAGCTTTTGGCGTACTGCATCCTAAATACAAAACACCGTACAAAGCCAATCTCATCCTGTTGATTTTTGTAGGTGCGTTTGCAGCATTTGTACCAGGCCATGTAGCCGGCGACCTAACCAGTTTTGGTACCCTGTTTGCCTTTGTATTGGTAAGTATCGGTGTATGGCTGCTGCGTCGCAAAAGCCCGAATATCGAGCGGCCTTTCAAAACCCCATTGGTGCCATTTGTACCTATTATGGGTGCCCTTATTTGCACGGCTATGATCGCTGCCATTGACACCCGTACCCTGGTATTTGCGGCCATTTGGATGGTGATAGGCCTGTTTGTGTATTTTGCCTACAGTAAAAAGAACAGCAAAATGCGCAACCCTTCGAGCCTCGTACCGCATGCTTCCGACTTCGAATCCAAATAAATAGTCTGAACTTTTTTATAAAAGACCGCTCTTCCAGGGCGGTCTTTTTTTTGCTCTCGCCAATCCTTTTACATTTGCAGCCCAAACAATGCAAGTGCATTGCTGCCTTGCCCTGAATTTACACAACTTAGAAATTGAATATATGGGTCGCATATTTGAAGTAAGAAAAAGCGCCATGTTTGCCCGCTGGGATAAAATGGCCAAGAACTTTACCCGTATCGGTAAAGAAATTGTTATAGCCGTTAAAGCCGGTGGCTCCGATCCGAACAGCAATGCTGCATTGCGTCGTTGCTTTCAAAACGCCCGCAGTGTGGGCATGCCCAAAGACCGCGTAGAAGCGGCCATCAAAAGAGCACAGGGCAAAGACCTGGTGAACTACGACGAAATTTTGTACGAAGGATATGCCCCCCACGGTGTCGCCGTGTTGGTGGAAACTGCAACTGATAACCACGTTCGCACCGTAGCCAATGTGAAAGCCATTTTCAATAAAGGAAATGGAGCGCTGGGCAATAGCGGCAGCGTGGCTTTCCAATTCAAAAAAATGGGTGTATTCAAACTAAAACCCGAAGGCCTGGATGCCGATGAACTGGAACTGGAATTGATAGATGCCGGCCTCGAAGAATTGGGCGAAGGCAGTTCTGACCCCGATACCGCTGGCAATACCACTCCTGTTTTGGTGTTGCGTTGCGCCTTTGCCGACTTTGGCAATCTCCAAAAAGCACTCGAAGAAAAAGGCCTCAGCCCCATCAGCGCCGAACTGGAATGGATACCTACCACTACCGTTTCACTCAGCGATGAGCAATCGGAAGATGTGCTGAAACTGGTGGACAAACTGGAGCAGGACGAAGACGTACAGAAAGTGTTTCATAACCTGGCATAAAGCGAATTCCTTATTTAAAAAGCTCTCCGGCCCTGCGTTGGAGAGCTTTTTTTATGGGTTGATGAGATACCCCCTTAAGTAGCCAAACGTGTCTATTTCAGTAAACCCTCCGGGGGCTAAGCCATAAGAAAATATGAGGTTCAGCACCTGCCCGGCAGTAATGTACAGATCGGTTCCTGCATATACAGTACCTCCGTACCTAACGGTAGCACTGTTGCGTGAAAGCTGGGTGCTGGCCACCGGGTTATTGCCCGATCCTGAGCCACCACTCAGGTAAAAATTGATACTAAACCCTGGATCGTTAGCCAATGCACTGGCATAATCCAACCTTCCTGAAATAGCCATATCAAAATGGTAAATGCCGGTAGTGGTGAACGTGATATTGGAGCCACTCACCACCACGGCAGCGGCATTCGTATTATACCGTGTGCCAATAGCCAGGTTTCCCGACATATTGGTAGGATCGGAGCAAGTGAAGCTAAACCTGATATTGTTATCATAAGCACTTGCCAGTGTTGTCCAGGAAGGTGCCGCAACTCCACCACCTGATGTAAGCACCTGACCCGCATTACCCCCGGTTCCATTTACTACCAGCCTTCCGTTAATGCGCATGGCACCATTTACATCCAATGGCCATGCAGGGCTGGTAGTGCCGATACCGGTGTACCCATTTTCGGCAATGGTCAATTCGGGTGAACCCTGTATGGTTAAATGCAACTTGCCCGTGGTATTGCCCGAACCTGTACCAAAATCCATATCCTGTGCGTTGCCTGCATACGACCCAATATATCCCCGGTAGCTGGCGCCTTCGTAAAATGGAACATACATACCTGCTCCACCTTGCAGGTGTAGCGGAACAGCCGATGCACTCACTACATGCAACCTCGAAGTAGGCGTAGTGGTTCCAATGCCCACGTTGCCCAACCCATTCAGTGTAAGTACATCTCCCATTCCATTCAGGAAGAAATTCATTAGGTCGCCGGAACCGGGCACACCGTTCGATATGCGGGCCGCTATGTCCCAAAACTTATTGTTGGCAGGGCTATGCAGCATATTGGTCATGCGCAATCTTGCAAAATCGTCCTCCTCTTCCATCAACAGCAATTGTGCCCCATCGGGGCTCCCAATAAATGAATTGCTATGAATAGCCAGTGCCCCTTTGGGTGTGCTGGTACCTATACCCACATTTGCCTGGCCAAATATTCCCAGGGGAAATACTGCCAGGGAGAGTAAGAGTAACTTTCTCATAAATAGGAGTTTTTGTCCTAAACACGCTTTGCTATTTACAAGGTAAAACCAAAAAAAACGGTTTCAAAACCTCGTTGAAGCAAATGCATTACCGACTCGCCCCCTATTATACAGCCACAATCCTGGCCTCTTCTCCGTTTTTTCCTAACCCGTATCTTCGCGGCCAATATGACGCAAAAAATTACCGCCGCCATTACCGCAGTTGCTGGTTTTGTGCCCGAAGACAAACTCACCAATTTCGACCTCGAAAAAATAGTGGATACCACCGATGAATGGATCCGTAGCCGAACTGGTATTGAAGAACGCCGCATTTTGAAGGGCGAAGGAAAAGGGACAAGTGACCTGGGTACGCCTGCTGTACTTAAAATACTGGAGAAAAAAGGCCTCGACCCCAAGGAAATTGAATGCATTATTTGTGCTACGGTTACACCCGATATGGTGTTTCCTGCCACAGCCAATATCATTGCCGATAAAGTAGGCGCTACCAATGCATGGAGTTTCGATATCAGTGCTGCCTGCAGTGGATTTTTATATGCACTCACCACAGCTGCCAGCTTTATTGAAAGTGGACGTTACAAAAAAGTAATTGTAGTAGGTGCCGATAAAATGAGTGCCATTATCAACTACACCGACCGTACTACCTGCATCATTTTTGGCGATGGCGGTGGCGCTGTTTTACTGGAGCCCAATACCGAAGGCTATGGTGTACTCGATAGCATTTTGAAAAGCGATGGTAGCGGTGCCAAACACCTGCATATGAAAGCCGGTGGCTCTGTAAAACCAGCTACAGTTGAAACCGTAATGGCCGGCGAACACTATGCTTACCAGGAAGGTCAATATGTATTCAAGTTTGCTGTAAAAGGCATGGCCGATGTAAGTGCCGAACTCATGGAACGCAATAACCTTACGGCCGATGATATTGCCTGGCTGGTGCCGCACCAGGCCAACCTGCGCATTATTGATGCAACTGCCAACCGCATGAATTTGCCTACTGAAAAAGTAATGATCAACATTCAGAAATATGGCAACACAACGGCAGGCACTTTGCCGCTATGCCTGGCCGATTGGGAAAAGCAATTGAAGAAAGGCGACAACCTTGTGTTGGCTGCATTTGGCGGAGGTTTCACCTGGGGTGCTACCTTGCTTAAATGGGCTTACGATGCCGAATAAGATGTTGCAATAAATAAGAAAAGCGAACCGGTTTGGTTCGCTTTTCTTATGCCCGCTACTCATGCCGATTTTCGGGTAAATGCAATAAAATCAGTGACGGGCAAACTCGTTTCACCCAATTGCCGCATCATGGTTACCAGTTGACCCCTATGATACGTGGAGTGATTGAACACATGCATTAAAATTTCGGCAACAGGCTGCTCATAGGCTACTCCCTGCGAAGTTTTGTAAGCCAGTTTGCTTTGCACACCATCATCCTGCAATGCCTGCGCTATAAAGGGTTCCCATTCCATACACTGGTGCAATAATCCATTGCAGGCATCTTTAAACGAAGGATCGAATGTAGCAGAGGGAACTACCAGTTTTTCGTGCAGTCGCAAGCGCTGAAACCAAATACTTTCTGCATCCCACATATGCAAAACGGTTTTGAACAAACTGTTGAAACTGGAAGGCGTTTGCTGGTACCATTTCTCCTCCTCCATCTGTTGCATTTGAAACAGCAATTTGTGATTGGCCCAAACATTGTACGCAGCGTATTGACTAAGTATCTCTTTCATGAAAATTTCGTTCTGGTGTTTTGAAAAAATGGGAGCAGCGGAAGGTTCGATACCATTTATCATGGCTTTCCGAAAATCACCCGCATTGCAGCCGAAGTATTGCTTATTAAGTAATAGATTTGGCATTCACGCATCAACTAATTTATTTAAGATTCAAGTATGTCAGACAAGAATTTTCCATTGAATGGGTGGAGTAGTACCGCCATTCATGGAGGACACGAACAGGACCCCAATTCTTCGCATATAACTCCCATCTACGCTACCTCCACTTTTGTGTTCGATACTGCAGAAATTGGCATGGAGCGTTTCGCCAGCATTGAAAAAGAGAAAGTGTACAGCCGCTGGGGAAATCCCACTTTTAAAGAATGTGAGCAAAAAATAGCAGCACTCGAATCCTTTGGCTTGAAAGACGATGAAGGAAATCCATTGCAACTAAAAGCCCTGCTGCATGCCAGCGGGCAAGCTGCCATGGCTACTTTATTCTTTAGTACACTGCAGGCCGGCGACAAATTATTATCGCACCATTCATTGTACGGCGGCACGTTCGAACTCATGCATCGTGTACTGGCCAATAGCGGCATACAGCCCATTATTGAAGACCTCCACGACCTTAGGAAAGCAGAAGAGATACTCTCCCGCGAACCCAATATTAAACTGATACATATAGAAACGCCCGCCAATCCCACTATACAATGTGTGGATATTGAGGCACTCACCCAGCTGGCAAAGAAGTATGGAAAAATGGTATCGGTAGACAACACATTTGCCACGCCTTATTTGCAGCAACCATTTTTGTACGGAGTGGATTTTGTATTTCATAGCACCACCAAATTTTTGAACGGGCATGGCACTGCCATTGGCGGCGTACTCCTTGGCAAAGACATTCACTTCATGAAAACCAAAGCATGGAAATGGCATGCACTGCTGGGTGGTAATGCCAACCCCTTTGATGCTTACCTGCTTACACAAGGCATCAAAACCTTGGAGCTGCGCATGGAACGGCACTGCGCCAATGCCATGACCGTTGCACAGTTTTTGAACGGGCACCCTGCTATTGAACACGTGAACTATACCGGTCTGCCATCTCATCCCGATTTTCATATCTGCGCCAAACAAATGAAGCACCCCGGCCCCATGCTGAGCTTCGAATTGAAAGGAGGATTGGATGCCGGCAAGCGATTCATCAATCGTTTAAAAATGTGTACCCGTGCCGTTTCGCTGGGCACTGTAGATACATTGCTGAGTCACCCGGCCAGCATGAGCCATGCAGGCATTAGCCGCGAAGACAGGCTATTGTTTGGCATTGGCGATGGACTCATTCGCATGAGCGTGGGTATTGAAAATATCCAGGACATTATCAACGATCTTACACAAGCGCTTGATTAGATAAATACAACCCACTATGAAAACAATTCTGGTACTCTTGCTGGCATTGGCCGGCACTATGGCATCGGCTCAAAAAAGCAAAAAACCCATTGAGAGTGGCGACCCACGATTGGCCGGGCTGGATGCAGAAATGGAAAAGTTTTTGACCACCAGCAAAGCCAGCAGTTTTGCCGTAGCCATTGTTGAAAAAAACAAAGTGATATACGCCAAGGGGTTTGGCCTCATTGATGCAGCCAACAATGTGCCAGCCACCGAAAATTCACTGTATGCTATCGGCTCCTGCACCAAGGCATTTACTGCTACCTTAATTGGCCTGCTCGAGAAAGATGGTAAAGTGAATTTGGATAAACCGGTGCGCAACTATTTACCGGAACTGAAATTTTATAACGACGATATGAACGATCATATCACACTTCGCGATATGATGTGTCATCGCACGGGATTACCGCGTCATGATCTTTCGTGGTATTTGTTTCCAACTACACGCGACAGCCTCATTCAACGCATGCAATACCTGCAACCCAATGCAGAGTTGCGTTCCGTGTACCAGTACAACAATTTCATGTTTATGGCGCAGGGAAGAGTGGCCGAAAAAATAAATGGCAAGCCCTGGGAGCAACAAGTGAAAGAACAATTGTTTGCACCGCTGGGCATGAGCAATTCTTCACTTACCGCCAATGGCTTAAAAGGCAATACCAATTTAGCGGTACCCTATACATTGGAAAAAGACAGCTCACTCAAAATACTGAAGCATTATCCCATAGATGGCATGGGGCCTGCAGGTAGTATTTACAGCAGTGTGGCCGATATGGCTAAATGGGTGCAGGCATGGATATACGGAGGCAAGTTCAACGGTAAAGAAATTATACCGGCAGCATTTGTAAAATCTGCTACATCGGGCCAAATGATCTCCAACGGAAATCCACCGGATATAAAACGCCCCGATATCAATTTCGGCACCTATGGTTTTGCATGGGGAATGACTTCGTACAAAGGGCATTACCGTGTGGAGCATGGCGGAAACATTGATGGGTTCACTGCCAGCACCAGCTTTTTCCCAACCGATAGCATTGGCATTATTGTACTGACCAACCAGAATGGTTCCTGGGTGCCAAGCCTGGTGCGCAATACCATTGCCGACAGGATGTTGAAACTCGCCCGCTACGATTGGATCGGCGAACAAATAAAGGACTTGGTGAAAAACAAAAAGGCAGCAGACAGTGCAAAAAAAGTAAGCGCCGACAACCGCATCATTTCCAAACCAACCCATGCCGCATCAGCGTATACAGGATTGTTTTCAAACCCCGGTTATGGCACCATGGAGTTGTTGTTGAAAGGCGATTCATTGTGGGCTTCTACTCCTAAATACAATGTTTGGCTTGAGCATTGGCATTACGATGTATTTGTGCCTTATATACTGGAGCCCGGTGATAAAATTGATACTTCCGGCAGACCTAACATGCGTTTTCAATTCAACACCAACCTGTCGGGTGAGATTGAATCGATCAACCTGTTTGGTGTAGAAGATCCTTCTATACCACTCGTATTTAAACGCATACCTAAAGTAGAAGGATTAAGTGCCGGGGCACTGAAGGATTACACAGGTGATTACGACCTAGGAGGTATGGTAGTGAAACTGTATGAAAAAAATGGAACCCTGTTTGCACTGGTACCGGGACAGCCCGATTATGAATTGCAATACCTGGGCAATGACAAGTTCAAACTAAAGATCCTCGATGGTTACTATTTGCAATTCTCCCGCGACGATAACAAGTGGGTGAAGTCGGGCACATTTGTACAACCCAACGGAAACTTTACTGCCACCCGAAAAAAATAATTGTATGCGTTATTGCTGTTTCTTCCTGCTTGTATTGAGTTGTATTGGTTGTACAACAGCCACTTCGTATGACACCATTATCCGCAATGGATTGGTGTATGACGGCAATGGAGGCAACCCCATTAAAGCAGATATTGCTATTAATGCAGACACCATTGCCTTTATCGGCGATTTGGGAAATGCCGTAGCCAAACAGGAAATTGACGTCAATGGAATGGCCGTTGCACCGGGGTTTATCAATATGCTGAGCTGGGCAACGGTTACACTACTGCAAGATGGCAACAGCCAGAGCGATATTCGCCAGGGCGTAACCACCGAAATAATGGGCGAGGGTGAAAGCTGTGGACCGCTGAATGAAAGGATGAAAGCCAACTGGCAAAAATCGCAGGGTGATTTTAAATTTGAAATTAGCTGGAACACACTGGGCGAATACCTGCAGCACATAGAGAAGAAAGGCATTAGCTGCAATGTGGCTTCTTTTGTAGGCGCTACCACCGTTCGCAATTATGTACTTGGTGAAGACAATATAGCTCCAACTCCTGCTCAACTCGATTCTATGCAGGCTCTCGTGAAGCAAGCCATGGAAGAAGGCGCATTAGGTGTGGGCTCTTCCCTCATTTATCCTCCTGCATTTTTTGCCAAAACAGATGAACTCACTGCATTGTGCAAAACCGCAGCACCTTATGGCGGCATGTATATCAGCCATATGCGTAGCGAAGGCAATAATTTGCTGGAAGCATTGGAAGAATTGATCACTATTTCAAAAGATGCTGGCATACCCGCAGAAGTATATCATTTAAAAGCTGCAGGCCAAAACAATTGGGCCAAATTGGATAGTGCCATCCGGCGCATTGAAAGGGCAAGAGCAGAAGGCATGGCTATTACTGCCAACATGTATAACTACGAAGCCGGTGCCACTTCGCTTACTGCCAGCTTTCCGCCTACGCTACAAGATGGTGGCTTTGGAAAATTGCATGAAAAGCTGAAGCAACCTGCAGTTCGGGCTGCATTGAAAAAAGAAATGCAAACCAATGCTACCAACTGGGAAAATTTGTATTACGCAGCAGGCTCACCTAAAAATATTTTGTTGATCGAATTCAGCAACGACAGTTTGCGCAAATACAACGGTATGAGCCTTGCCTCCATTGCTACGCAAAGAGGTCAATCGCCGGAAGAATGTGCCATGGACCTGGTGATTGAAGACAGTAGCAATATTGGCGCTGTGTATTTTTTGATGCAGGAAGACAATATCAAAAAACAAATAGCACTGCCCTGGATGAGTTTTTGCAGCGATGCAGGTTCGTATACCAACGAAGGAAATTTTCTGCGTAGCAGTGTACACCCAAGAGCTTATGGCAACTTTGCACGCCTGCTGGGAAAATATGTGCGGGATGAAAAGATCATTCCATTGCAGGAAGCCATCCGGAAACTTACCAAGCTACCTGCTACCAATTTGAAACTGCAAAAGCGTGGCGAATTGAAAGTGGGCAACTATGCAGATATTGTGGTGTTTGATGCTGCAAGAATTACAGATGTTGCCACCTTTGGCAATCCGCATCAATACGCCAAAGGCATGCTGCATGTATGGGTAAACGGCCAGCAGGTACTCAACGCAGGCGCACATACCAATGCGAAGCCCGGCAAATTTTTGAAAGGCCCGGGTTATAAAAAATCATAGTGAAATTTTAATTCGTTCGAACATGTCGTTTACTATTCGAAAAGCATTGCGCAGCGATTGTCCCAGGCTCATGGAGTTGGTGCATGAACTGGCCGACTACGAAAAAGCACCCAATGAAGTAACGGTTTCGTTGCAGCACTTTGAAGAAAGCGGCTTTGGTGCACAACCTGTGTGGTGGGCATTGGTAGCAGAAAGCGAAGGACGAGTGCATGGCTTCGCTTTGTACTATATACGCTACAGCACATGGAAGGGTCAAGCCATGTATTTGGAAGATATACTGGTAACAGAAGCTATGCGTGGCAAGGGAATTGGCAAACTATTGTTCGATGCATTGATAGTAGAAGCAAAAGAAAAACAACTTCCCCGCATTGTATGGCAAGTGCTGGAATGGAACGAGCCTGCCATTCATTTCTATAAAAAATACAATGCTGCTTTTGATGCTGAATGGATCAATTGCAGTATCAATATCCCATCGTAAAAAGTTATAGCAAAAAAGACAATTCTATTTAGACACTTAAGTAAACATGAAATTAATTTTTGGAGCGCTATTATTATTGCTGCTTGCCGCATGTTACGACCAAACCCGCACTGGCAATAAGGAAGATACCGGCCCTTCAGCACCAACAATAGAAACAAAAAGAAATAAGGATCTGGGTAATGCTCAACAACCGTTTAGATTTGATGATAACTTTACCATTTCATCAAGCCATCATCCTTATATGGTGACCGGATATTTCAACCCAGACAATTACCTGGATACAGCCATACTTGTGCGGCACAAACAAACTGGCAAAGACGTATTGTTTATTCAACATGGAGAAACCCCTAACACATACCTGCTCCTAAATGGCAAACAGGTTGGTGCAAATTTTCCAGACTATAATTGGGTTTCGCAATTTGAAGTGGTGAAGAAAGGAACAAAAATTTGGAACAATGTGATTGATGGAGAAATTGTTGGCGAAGAACAGGTACCCGAAAACAAGAAAATAACTCTTCAGACCGATGCCATTTTTGTGCATGTTGACGAAGCCGGAGGAGGTGGAATTATTTACTACCAGAACAACAAATATGTTTGGGTGCAACAGGACTAAATCCGCATGATTGGAGTCGTTACAATCCGGGATAAAAAGTGCAACCAAGACATACCATTTCACGAAAACGGCCACACTGATAATTCAATGTGGCCGTTTGTTTATAAAACCTGTGTAGTAAAAAACTAACTCAATCCATTCACCACCGTGGTCTTGTCTATTTTTTGAATCAATCCCTGCAATACTTTGCCGGGTCCACATTCGGTAAACTCTGTAGCGCCGCCGGTCACCATGGCCTGCACACTTTGTGTCCAGCGCACAGCGCCGGTTAGCTGATCGATAAGATTTTGCTTGATCTCTGCAGCGCTGGATACCGCCTTCGCCACCACATTTTGATATACGGGGCAAGCAGGCTCATTGAAAAATGCCGCGTTAATAGCCGCAGCTAATTCCTCTTTTGCCGGTGCCATCAGCGGCGAATGGAAAGCACCACCAACCGGTAGCACTAAAGCTCTTTTTGCTCCTGCAGCTTTCATGGCTTCGCAGGCAAGATCTATCCCTTTTATAGAACCGCTGATAACGAGTTGGCCGGGGCAGTTATAGTTGGCAGCAACAACAACCTCGCCGCTTTCGGATTGTACTTGCGCACAAATTTCTTCCACTTTTTCATCGGCCAGTGCCAATACAGCCGCCATAGTGCTGGGGTTAATTTCACAGGCTTTTTGCATGGCATTGGCCCGGATACTTACCAGTTTTAATGCAGCTTCAAAACTCAATGTGCCGTTAGCCACCAATGCAGTGAATTCGCCGAGCGAATGACCTGCCACCATGCCGGGCGTTGCTGTTGCCAATGTTTTGAATGCTACATACGAGTGCAGGAATACTGCCGGCTGTGTAACATTGGTTTGTTTGAGTTGCTCGTCGGTTCCTTCAAACATGATATCCGAAATGCGAAAGCCTAATATTTCATTGGCTTGCTCAAAGATCTGTTTTGCTTCGCTATTGCTTTCATATAGCTGTTTTCCCATTCCACTAAACTGGGCCCCCTGTCCGGGAAATACAAATGCATGTGTACTCATTCTGTAAATATTAATTAGACAAAAATATAGTGCCGCTTAACTCAGGCTTGCACCAATCAATCGAACAAATTCGCTACGCGTAGTTTCATTTCTAAACACACCGCTAAAGGCAGAAGTGGTAGTTACTGAATTCTGTTTGCTCACACCCCGCATCATCATACAAAAATGACTGGCTTCTATCACCACTGCTACTCCCAGTGGGTTCAGTGCCTTATCAATAGATTCCAATATCTGCGTGGTGAGTCGCTCCTGTACCTGCAGCCTGCGGGCAAACACATCTACTACCCTCGCTATTTTGCTAAGCCCGGTGATATATCCATTGGGGATATAAGCCACATGTGCCTTGCCTACAAAAGGTAGCAAATGGTGCTCACACAAACTGTACAGTTCAATGTCTTTTACGATCACCATTTCACTTACATCTTCATGAAACTTGGCAGAATTCAAAATGCTTTCTGCATCCAGTTGATAGCCTTGCGTGAGGTATTGCATGGCTTTTGCCACACGTTCGGGTGTTTTCAACAATCCTTCCCGCTCGGCATCTTCGCCCAATAAATGCAGGGTTGATTTATAAGCTGCAGCCAGGTCGTTGGTGACCTGCTCATCGTAAACTTCTTTTTTGGAATACGCCATACTTTATAATTGTTCGTGCATGTGCAATGAGGCCGTTAAGTGCCGCCATCTCTATTAATCTGCTAAATAAATTTCACCCTTCAAATATAGAACGGCTTTACCGCCCAGTATCACCCTTTCTCCCCTGTGCTCACATACCAGCTCGCCACCACGTGCCGAAACCTGCAAACATACCAATGCAGTTTTATTGAATTTCGCACTCCAATAAGGCACCACACTGCAATGTGCACTGCCGGTCACGGGGTCTTCATCTATGCCCGCTTTGGGAAAGAAACAACGACTCACTGCATCGGCCGAATCGCCTTTGGCAGTTACAATCAGGCCGGTGCCATCCAACTGTTTCAGCAAAGCGAAATCGGGTTGTACATTCTTTACTGCTGCTTCATTTTCCAGCACCACAAAATAGTCTCTCGACTTCAGCACTTCCACGGGCTTTGTACCGTCCAACGCTTTATACAACATCTCCGGCACTTCTACCTGCTGTGGCATACGTGCAGGAAAATTGAGCAGGTACCAATCTTCTTTTACTTCTACCACCAGGTTGCCTGCCGTTTGTGTGCTAAAAATAATTTCGGTTTCCTCCGTTTCTAAAATGGTAGAAATAACAAACGCCGTGGCAACAGTAGCGTGACCACACAAATCAATTTCGATACTGGGCGTAAACCAACGGATATGATAATCGGCGCCATCGCCTTTGATCCCCGGGTACAGCGGCACAAAAAATGCTGTTTCGGCCACGTTGTTTTCCATGGCTATCTGTTGCATCACTGCATCGGGCAGCCATTCTTTTAGCGGCACTACCGCTGCAGGGTTCCCTTTAAAAATTTCGGAGGTAAATGCATCTACCTGGTAAATGTCTAATGTCATGATGGGTGTTTTGTTTCACGAATGGGTAAGAGGGTCAACTTATATTTTACTGCAACAATGCGAATGCATACAATGCTAATGATACAAATTATTTCGGCCAGCGTGGGCTTCACATGCAAATGTTGCAGCAACAAAAGCAAAGAACCACCAGCAATACAGGCCGATGCATAAATTTCTTTATGAAAAATGAGCGGCACCTGGTTGAGCAACACATCCCTGATAACACCACCAAAACATGCGGTGATGGTACCCAGGGCAATGCAGATACCCGGTGGAAATCCCGCATCAAATCCTTTGTCCATACCCACAAGGGTAAATAAGCCAAGACCCAGCGAATCGAACAGGAACAAAGTGTTCGGTATTTTTTGCTCCAGGCCTTTTATGAAAACGGTGAGCAGGGCTGCCCCCAGTATCACCCCAATAATTAATTCGTTGCGCAGCCAGTTTACCGGCAGGTCGCCCAACAACATATCACGCAGTGTACCCCCACCTATGGAAGTAACAAATGCAATGATGAGTACACCAAAAATGTCTAATTTTTTTTCGATAGCATGCGATGCGCCACTCACAGCAAACGCAACAGTACCCAGCACATCTATCAACGTTCTGAAATCAATAGAAGGCATGAATGGAATTTTTGAAAGCGTTACAGGTTTGGATTATTCTGCCATCATTTCTTTCACCACACGCACCACATCTTCGGCATTGGGTTTGCTAAAGTAATCGCCATCGCTTCCGTATGCAGGCCTGTGTGCCTGCGCAGTAAGCGTACGGGGTGCAGCATCCAACCAACGGAACCCGCCTTGCTGCTCCATCACATGGCTAAACATATACGCTGCCGCACCGCCCGGCACATCTTCATCCACAAACAAAATGCGGTTGGTCTTTTTGAGACTTTCCAATATCTGGTGATGTATATCAAAGGGCAGCAAAGTTTGCACGTCTACAATTTCTGCGTCTATGCCCAATTGCGATAATCTTTCTGCTGCTTCCGCCACAATGCGCAGGGTAGAACCATAGGAAACAATGGTAATATCTGCACCATATTTTACAATTTCCGGTACACCCAATTCCACTTTATAGTCGAGCAGGTTTTCCGGCAATTTTTCTTTCAACCTATAGCCATTCAGGCATTCGATGATCAATGCAGGATCATTGCCTTCCAACAGAGTATTGTACATGCCCACTGCCTGCACCATATTCCGGGGCACACATACATACATACCTCGCAGGCTGTTGATGATCATACCCATGGGGCTACCACTATGCCAAATGCCTTCGAGCCTGTGGCCGCGGGAACGTACTATAATGGGGCAGCTTTGCTGGCCGGCCGTACGGTAATGCAGCGAGCAAACATCGTCGCTCAAGGGCTGCAGGCCATACAACAAATAATCGAGGTATTGAATTTCGGCAATGGGGCGCAAGCCACGCAGCGCAAGGCCTATGCCCTGGCCCATGATGCTGGCTTCGCGAATACCGGTATCGAATATGCGGCCTTCACCATGCTTTTGTTGCAGCCCGGCAAAACCCTGGTTCACATCGCCTATCTGGCCAAGATCTTCACCAAATGCGAGCACTTTTGGATTGGCGGCAAACAGTTCATCAAAATAACGGTTCAGTATTTCGTAGCCATTAATAAGGGGCGCATCTGCTTTGTAGCTGGCTGCCACCGGCGCCACTTTCAATGCACTGGCAGGGCCTTCGTTGTACAAATGCGAATTGAACAATTGCTTGTTGGTAGCAGCAGTTTGCTGCAGGAAATACTGCAGCTCCTCCTGCGATTTTCCTTGTGAAAAATCTACACCTGTTGCCAGGGCTTTCATGATATCCCTGCGCTGCGGTTCTTTATTCTTCACCAGTTCATCCAGGGCTTGCTGCACACGTGTATCGGCACCTGCATCAACCGCCTGCTGCAACAAGGCAGCTACTTTGGTCACTTCTTCTTTTACAGGAAGTAAATAATCGGCCCAGGCTTTATCTTTTTCTTCCTTAATATGATTTTTAATTTCTACTTCAATGTCATCCAATTCTTCAGAACTGGCCAGTTCGTTGGCTACGATCCACTCTTTGAATTTTTTGATACAATCCCATTCCCGCTCCCATGCCAAACGCTCGGGCGACTTATACCTTTCGTGACTTCCGCTGGTGCTATGACCCTGCGGCTGGGTCACTTCTTCTACATGAAACAATACAGGCGTATGGGTAGCTCTGCATTCGGCAATGCCTTGCTCAAATGCTTCGCACATGCCCGCATAATCCCAGGCTTTTACTTTATAAATACGGAGGCCATTGGTGCCGGTTGTTTTTTCGAAACCCTTCATGACTTCCGAAATACTGCCTTTGGTAGTTTGAAATTCTTTGGGTACCGAAATGCCATAACCATCGTCCCAAACAAACATGGCCAGTGGCACCTGCATTACACAGGCTGCGTTCATGGTTTCCCAAAAATGTCCTTCGCTGGTAGAGGCATCGCCAATAGAGCAAAAGCACACTTCATCGCCCTGTTGGCTCAGGTGTGCCATATCAGCCAATTCGGGCAAATGCCTGAACTTTTTGGAAGCAAGGGCCAGTCCCAATGAACGGGGCACCTGCCCTGCAGTGGGGGCCATATCTGTAGCAGTATTGTACTGGTCGGCCAAAGCGGTCCAGTTGCCGTACGCGTCAACATTGGGGGTCATGAAGTGGGCATTCATTTGCCTGCCGGCACTCCAGGGATCGTTGCTCAAATCGGGGTCGGCATAGAGCTGCGCAAAAAATTTGCGAACGGAAGCTATACCCAATGCAAACATCCAGGTCTGGTCGCGGTAGTAACCACTGCGCCAATCGCCGGGCTTAAAAAATTTAGCGAGTGCCACTTGTGGCAACTCCTTACCATCGCCAAAAATGCCAAATTTGGCCTTTCCGGTAAGCACTTCCCGGCGTCCCATCAGGCTCACCTGCCTGCTGGTAACTGCTGTTCTAAAATCTTTTAATATTTCGTTCCTAAAACTTTCAAAAGAAAGGATTAGCGGATCTTGCGATGAAGCAACCTGACTTTGCATGAAACAAAAGTAACTGATTGAGGTACAAACCTCCTATTTTGCAGCGGCCTGTGTGGAAAGTTTTAGGCATTTTTAAAACCTTAATTTTAACAGGCCATGCTCCACCTTGCATAGCACATTTGATATAATTTAGCATTGGCACCTAAAAATCATTAAAATGAAAAAGCAGTTTTTGGCATTGATCGCCGCTTTATTGGTATTTACTTCCGTTTCTTTTGCCCAGGAGCAGAAGGAATCATTGTGGATAAGTGAAACAACCCACAATTTTGGCAAGATCGCACAGGGCAAACCCGTGTACACTTTCTTTGAATTGAAAGGCGTGGGCGATTCGCTGAAACTGGAAATGGTACAAGCCGGTTGCGGTTGCACCACTCCCGAATTTACAGCGGGCACTTATGCACCCAACACCGTGGTAAAAATTAAAGTGGGCTTTAATGCTGCGGCTGAAGGTCGTTTCGACAAGCCGGTAACCATTACCTACAATGGCGGATTGCAAAAAGTGATCATGATCACCGGAAACGTAGAACCTACACCATCTACCCCGGCCCCGGGCAATGGACAACTGGGTAAGATCAAGCAATAACATTATTTCCAATAATACCGAAGCGCTGCCCATAACGCAGCGCTTTGTTTTTTCACACAAAATCGGGTAACATGAAGTTGGGTAAAATAGTAGCCATCGTAGCCATGGTAGCCATGAGCACAACCCTTGGGGCACAGGCAAAAATTGACGAGCTGATCAGGTTTGAAAAAACGGCTTACTCATTTGGTAAGATCGCTAAGGAAAAGCCGGTAACCGTGGAGTTTGTATTTAGCAACCCAGGTACCAAACCGCTCATTATTGCAGATGCCACTGCCGAATGTGGCTGCACCAAACCTGAGTTTCCTAAAAAGCCGGTAATGCCCGGGCAAAAGGGAACCATCAAGGTAACCTACGATGCTAAAGAGCCGGGCGTGTTTACCAAAAAAGTAACCGTGACCCTGGTGAATGTGAGCGAAACCAAAATCTTAACCATCCAGGGCGAGGTCATCAAGTAGCTAGAACAATATTTTCCCAAACAGAAAAAGGCTCCGATTGGAGCCTTTTTTGTATCCTATGGCAATACGAATCTTCATAGCATAACTGCATTTCAATTACAGCAAGGTTTTGCAAAAGCAAGAGAACAAAAAACTATTATCCTTTACTTTCCCTCTTTGCCAACAGCTCTTTTAATTGCTTGTATTGTTTTTTCCTGGAAGGGCTGAAAGTTCGAATGACTAACAATGTGGCTATAATTACACTCATAATGGCCGCCACGCCCAAAACAATGGCCATAAGCGTACTTAGAAATGAATTGTCCAGCGTTCCGAAATGGTTAGCACCTATGCCGGCCAATACAGCAAGTACTCCCAAACCTACCGCCCCAAAAACATATCCCGGTTTCTTTTCTCCTTCAATAATTTTAAGCGCCTCCGGGTCTTCTTTTGCCATCTCCTTCAATTCTGCGGTACTCATTTTTTTAAAGACCTCCCATGTAGGCAGCGAATCTATTGGTTGACTCATGACTGCAGCATCCACGCTGAAACCAGGAAATAAAAGCAGCAATAAAACGAGATATTTCATACCCGATAAAGATTCACGAAAAGGTAGTTATGCTACGGTACACTAAAAAATGACTTAGGTCATTGTACCTGTAACCTCCTACACCGCGGCACCAGTCGCACAAAACATTGTCAACCCCCAAATAGAAAAAGGCTCCAATTGGAGCCTTTTTTGTAGCGAGGAGCAGACTTGAACTGCCGACCTTCGGGTTATGAATCCGATGCTCTAACCAGCTGAGCTACCTCGCCAGAGGGCTGCAAATGTAGGGGGTTTTTATAATTGAAGCCAAAGCCTCTTTTTCAATTCCCATAATTTTTACAATCGCAGCCATCCGGGGCTTATTGGCGCCCCGGGTATACTTTGAGTGCCGCTTCCAGGCAATCCATAGCAGCGGAGATATCGTTCACATTCAACACATAGGCCAGCCGCACTTCCTGCTTACCCAGCCCTTCGGTACCATAAAAGCCGGTGGCAGGCGCCATCATTACCGTACTTCCATTATGGTCAAACGATTCCAGCATCCATTGGCAAAACTTGTCGCTATCGTCGATAGGCAGTTTGGCAATGGTATAAAACGCACCATTCGGGCTGGGGCAAAACACCTTGTCCATGGCATTCAGGCGCGACACGAGCATATCTCTCCTGCGCAGGTATTCTTCCTTGGTGGCCGTAAAATAATCGGCGGGCAGATCAATGGCAGCTTCCCCTGCTATTTGGGCAAATGAAGGAGGGCTAAGCCTGGCTTGCGCAAACTTCATCACGGTATCGAGCACCGCCTGGTTTTTGGTAACCAGTGCGCCCAGCCTTGCTCCGCAGGCACTGTATCGCTTGCTGATGGTGTCCATCACCACCAAATGATCATCGGCACCCTCCATTTGCATTACACTCATGAGATCGCCGGTATAGCTGAACTCCCGGTAAGCTTCGTCGCTAAACAGGAACAGGTTGTGTTTTACCACCATGTCCTTCAGGCTTTGCAACTCCTCACGGGAATATTGGTAGCCGGTAGGATTATTGGGGTTGCAGATCACAATGGCTTTTGTTTTGGGCGTGATCAGTTTTTCAAACTCTGCAATGGGAGGCAATGCAAAACCGGTTTCGATATAAGAAGTAACGGGCACCACGTTTACCCCCGCAGCTACAGCAAAGCCATTGTAGTTGGCATAAAATGGTTCGGGAATAATGACTTCATCGCCTTGGTCGAGGCAGGCCATAAATCCAAAAAGGATCGCTTCGCTACCGCCGGTGGTTACAATGATCTGGTTGTGGTTCACTTCTACCCCAACCCCTTTGTAATAGTTCACCAATTTGCGGCGATAGCTTTCGTTACCGGCGCTATGGCTGTACTCCAACACTTTAAAATCGCTATGCCTTACGGCATCCAGTACAGTTGTCGGGGTTTCAATATCGGGCTGACCAATATTGAGGTGATATACATTGGTTCCCCGCTTTTTTGCAGCTTCTGCAAAAGGAACCAGTTTACGAATGGGGCTGGCTGGCATGGCTATTCCACGCTGACTAATAGATAACATGACAAGATTTTTTTGACCGTGCCGCAAAGGTAGGCTGCAGGGCTTCGAGCAAAATGCTAATTCTATACATACAAATTCCGGCGAATGCGTGTTTTAGCATGATTATATTCGTGATACACAATTTACTATGCAATTAACATTTAAGCGCAGCCTGGCCATTTTCACAATACTGCTGATTGCCGGCACCAGCCTTCTTCAAAGTTGCTATATCCGCAGGGCCTATAAATACAGGAATTTTGACCTGAAAGACATGGGCCATTTCGATACGGCATTGCTGCCCGCAAGCACCCACCCTTTTTATTTCAAACAGGGCAATACCAACAAGTACCCCAAACTGAAACCTACGCTCGACAGTTTGCTGGCACATACCAGCACGTATGCGTTCCTGGTGATCAAAAACGATTCCATCATTTATGAAAATTATTTCGATGGGTTGAACGACAGCATGATCTATCCATCTTTTTCTGTAGCAAAATCTTTTGTGGCCACCATGGTAGCCATTGCCTTAAAAGAGGGAAGTATTAAAAGCCTGCAGGAACCCATCACCAACTACCTGCCCTCGCTATTAAAAAGAGATAAAAGGTTTGCGGATATCACCATCCAGCATTTGCTCGATATGCGCAGCGGCATCAAGAGCAGCGAGAAATACGACAGCCCCACTTCCGATGTAATCAAAATGGGATTCACCAATAACATTACACCCAAAGCGCTGAAACTTTCTATTGAAAAACCACCCGGCAAAGACACCTACAAAAGTGTGAATACCCAATTGCTGGGTATGATAGTAGAAAGCGCCACCCACAAAAAGCTGCAACAGTACATGCAGGAAAAATTGTGGCAGCCATTGGGTATGGAGAGTGATGCCACCTGGAATATTGATAGCCGCAAACACCAGCAGGTTCGTGCCTTTTGCTGCATCAATGCCACAGCAAGAGACTTTGCAAAACTCGGAAGATTGTATTTAAACAATGGCCAATGGAATGGCAACCAAATGCTACCTACCGACTGGGTAAACAATTCTGTTTCGAACGATAGCATGGTACGCTATGGTGGCTATAGGAACCAGTGGTGGAGCTCGCCTGCCCAACTTGAATTTTCAGATTCATCGTTGGCGGCCCGCTTTGTAAAAGATCGTTCGGGTATGGCTACTGTTTCGGAAGTGCTGGATAAAGCAGGTAAAAAACGGTACAAAGTTTATTACCGCAATGGCGCCTACCATGCAGAAGGCATACTCGGTCAGTTTATATATGTGCAACCCAAAAACAAGGTTGTAATTGTGCGGCTGGGCCACTATTGGCAACACCCAACCTACCAGGTAGAAAATCTTATTTACACCATAGGCGAAGAGCTGAAATAGTTTGTTGGGCGCAATTATCACAAGTATACCGTAGATACAGTATGAAAAATAGTAAGCCAAATAATTGTATTGTCATTAGGCATAAAATCCTTTTGTCAAGTGCACTCAGGTAGAGTTGGTCTCCCTGTTTTTATATGAATACAAGTAGCACCCGAAGCCGCTGAAACTACCCAGCAAATAGTCAGTGCAGCCAGCCAACTGGTACCGGGTAACACCATCAACTACAGGGGCACGATATACCGCAATAGCCGGTAACGAATACCAGCCACCACAAACACAAAAAAGCAGCGACGACTTTAAAACCAATACACCATTAACATTGATAGAATTATACAAATATCTAAATTCAATATCTCCCCTCCAGGAAGAAACTTGGCGAAGGGTTGAACAACTATTCACAGAAAAGACCTTGTTCAAAGGTGATTGTTTTATAAATGAAGGAGAACAAGCCAAACAAATTGGTTTTTTGACAAGTGGAATTATTAGAGCATTTTACAGGAATAATGAAGGGATAGAATACAACAAACATTTTTTTATACCGCATAATATTGTTGGAGGCTATTCTTCATTGGTAACCTCAACGCCCAACAAAATAATTCTGCAAACACTTTCAGAGTGTAAAATTTTAGTTGCCAACTACAGTGAAGTATTAAAACTATATGACTTATTCCCTGACTTTGAAAGAGTAGGAAGGCGATTAGCAGAACTATTTTTTGTGAATAAAGAACAACGTGAAATCGAAATTGTGCTTTTAAATGCTGATGAACGTTATTGGATTTTCAGAAAAAAATACCCACAACTTGAAGAACAAATTCCTCAGTACCACATTGCCTCTTATCTCGGCATTACGCCAACCCAATTAAGTCGTATTCGAAGGAAATTTAGCAAAGCATCGTTTTCTTTACATATGTAAATGCACAGGTGAAAATTTGAGCATTTCTTTGTACCATAAACTTTAATTCAAAGAAATATGATTCAAAGAACCTAAACTCAAAAACGAAAATCACATCCAGAAACGGGAGAGCTTTTAAGTGAATTTTATTTTGCTTTCAAAGAAATAGTTGATTCAGGATATCACGTAGATTTTGCCACTCCCAATGCTGCAGTTTCTTCTATTGACAAGGAAAGTTATAATGCAAAATATTGGGGTTGAAAAGACAGCTTAATCAATGAAGCAACTGACTTTGTGAAACAAAGTCTAAAAGTCAATAATCCACTAACCTTGAAACGAGCACTTGAAAGCACAGATGCATACAAAGGGATGGCAATACCAGGTGGACAGGGTTTGATGGTAGATTTTTTTACGACCCAAACATTTCAATAATCTTGAAAAACTTTTCTCAAAAAAAGGATGCCCCTATGCAATCTTGCAGTAAGAGATAGAGAATTAATAACAAGTCAAAATCCATATTCTAATGGAGCTTTCAACAGAGTGCATTTTGAAGCCTTAAAATAGTTGGAAGAAAAAGGAACTTTGAAACCCCTTATCAAATGAAACTAACAGACAATACAATTCTAATTACAGGCGGTTCATCAGGTATTGGTTTGGCACTTCTTAAAAGCTTCTACCAATTAGGAAACAAAATAATCATTGTGGCAAGAGACATTGATAAATTAAAGGAAGTAAAAAGTCAATACCCCGAAATAGATATTTTTCAATGCGACCTGAGCAAGCAAACCGATATTGATGGCCTTATCGTTTTTATAGAGCAAAACTATTCTAACTTGAATATCCTTTTTAATAATGCGGCCATTCAGTATAACTATGATTTCTCAACTGAACAAAATATAGTCAACAAAATTGATTATGAAATAAGAGCTAACTTAAATTCTGTTATCAAACTTTGTGGCATGTTATTGCCTGTTCTTTTGAAAAACCCAAATGCTGCAATTGTAAATGTAAGTAGTGGTTTAGCGATTTCACCCAAAAAGTCTGCCCCGGTTTATTGCGCAACAAAAGCTGCAATTCATAATTTCACAAAGGCATTCCGTTATCAAATGGAAGAGACGAATATAAAAGTGTTTGAAATATTGCCTCCAATAGTAGAAACGCCAATGACAAAAGGACGCGGAAAAAACAAAATTAGCTCGGAGAAATTGGTGAAAGAATTTTTAAACGACTTTAGAAATGATAAGGTAGAAAGCTACATTGGAAAATCAAAGTTGCTTAAACTTATCAGTAGGATTTCGCCAAAACTTTCCGATAGAATTCTGAAAAATGGATAAGCTAAACAAGAAGAATCGCACATAATCGAGTAACGCAGGGGAAGTTCCCTCCTACATCCTCACAGTTCCGAACGTTCGGAGTGTACTTGTAAGTGCAGCGTTGAGAGGTTTACTAACACTGCCCATCGCGTTAGTGAGAGACCTATTCTCATCTTTACAATATCTTATCAGGCACACAGGGTTTTGCAAAATACGGGGCGGGACATCGTAACTTCAACTGCAGTTCGCTATCAGCTTTGGCCAGGGTTGGGCCAGCAACAAATCCCCCTGCCCTTCGGTAATGCAAATAGGTTAGCGGTCATTGTAAAACAACACTCTGCAAATATTCAACAGGAATAAATATGACAGAAGAACAATTGATAGAACAGTTTCAACAAGTTGAAGACAACTTTAATGTAGCTGTAATTTCTAACAGCGTTGACGAAATCAAAAAATGTGTAACAAGTGATTGGGTACTTGTAGACAGTCAAGGAGGAATAATTCCACAAGAAGGATTTTTTAGTGTCCTTGAACAAGGTTTGCTTTCTCATTCGACTATGACAAAGGAAATTTTAAGAGTTAAAGTGTATGGTGACATAGCCTTGGTTACAGGGCGAGGACAAAACACAGGAATTTGGCAGGGAAAATCCTTAGAAGCAGACGAATGGATAACGGACGTTTATAAAAAAGAAAACGACAAGTGGCTTTGCGTTTTGACACATTTGACACCTGTGAAAAAATAATCTGACCAATAGTATCAATAGACAATTATACCAACCGACAACCAACGAAGAACAACGAACCGCGAACAAGCGTATTACAAAAATGCAGGCGGACGGATGTACGATCAGCAGTAAATCACTATCGTTCTGCTTCCGAGATGGATGGAATTCTACTGAGCGTTTAGTTGTTAACTTGAACTTTTGATTTTTGATTCGGCTTCAGTTCCGGGCTTGGCGAACTACAACTCCAATCCTTCGCAAATACTCGTCCGTTGTACGCAAGTATTATTTCAATTTCAAAAACGGTTATTACAACATCTGTTCAGCATAGTTCCAATCATTATTCATTCAGCAACTGCTGCAATGTATTTTCCAGTTTTGCTGCCGTTGGCAAAACCGCAGCTTCCAGATCAATATGTATGGGCATTGCAGGCACATCCAATGCACCCAATACCTGTACGGGTGCATCGAGCCAGGAAAAGCAATGCTGAGAAATTCTTCCTGCCAAACTTTCGGCATAAGAATGCGATTGTTGTTCTTCTGTCAATACCAGACATTTTCCATGGCGTTTCACTGCATCATACATCAAGTCTTCATCTAATGGATACAAGGTTCGCAGGTCAATAATTTCAACCCTGCCTTCCATTTTTTTGGCAGCACCCAAGGCCCAATACACGCCCATGCCATAGGTAATAATACAGCAAGTATTTCCTGCGTTCATCACTTCATCGGGCACGGCTTTCACTACCCTACCTTTTCCAAGCGGTATTATGTAATTGGCCGAGGGTTCGGGGCATTTCGCTGCTTCGGTACCCGGCACTTTACTCCAGTACAAACCTTTATGCTCCAACATCACTACCGGGTTAGGGTCGAGAAATGCAGCTTTCATTAAACCCTTCATATCGGCTGCATTAGATGGGTACACCACTTTAATGCCCTTGATGCTGAGCAGCGTACTTTCTATACTTCCACTATGGTATGGGCCACCGCCACCATACGCCCCGGTGGGAATGCGTATCAATGCCTGCACCGGGAATTTACCCATGCTCAGGTAACAACTTTTACTCAACTCTGTAACGAGCTGGTTGAAGCCGGGGTAGATATAATCGGCAAATTGAATTTCGACAATAGGCATGGCCCCTACTGCACTCATGCCTGCAGTGCTGCCAATAATATAGGCTTCCTGTATAGCAGTGTTGAACACCCTGTTATTGCCAAACTGTTTGCCCAGCGTAGCGGCTTCGCGAAAAACACCTCCCAACCGCTGCCCAACATCCTGGCCATAGAGTAGCGCTTCAGGATACTCCGATAATATTTCCCTGATGGCAAACAATGCCGCATCCACCATCAATACATTTTCGGCACCAGCAGGGCAGCGTTCACCTTTTTCAGCAAGCACCGGGGTGGGTGCAAACACATGCTGCTGTACTGTATCGGCGGATGGAGGTGCAGCTTTCATTGCTTCGGCAAAGGATGCTTCGATCCACTGTGCTGTGGAAGTTTCCAATTCTTGTAATGCTTCTTCTGCTACGCCAAGGTTCAATAAACGCTTGCGCAATTTGGGCACAGGGTTATGCGACTCGTGAAAAGCGAGGTCTTCCGCATGCCTGTAAAATTCTTTTCGCACACCGCTGGTATGATGCCCCAGCAAAGGCACTTCGGCCTGCAGCAATACTGGCCCGTTGCCCTGCCGGATATGCTGCAGCAATCTTTCGATGGTGGCATAGCAGGTTTCAAAATTAGTACCGTCTATCCGTTCGGCATGCAAACCCGGAAAACCTTTGGCATATTGCGCTGCATCCATGGTGCGGGCCTCTCCTGCACTTACACTAATTCCCCACCGGTTGTCCTGCACCAAATACAACACAGGCAGTTGATGCAACACTGCTACCTGCAGGGCTTCGCTCACTTCACCTTCCGTCATGCTGGCATCGCCAATCGAGCAAACCACCAATCCTTCTTTACCCAAATATTTAAGCCCATGCGCAGCACCCGTAGCAGGAATAACCTGCATACCCGTAGCGCTGCTTTGATGCATGATCTTTGGCTTGTCCGCATCGCGGCTGGATGGATGACCATAATAACTGCGGCCACCACTGAAAGGGTCGTTGGCTTTAGCCAATAGTTGGTGCATTAGCTGCGCAGGCTCAAAACCCAGGCCCAGCAACAAGCTTTCGTCGCGGTAATAGGGGCTCACCCAATCCTGCGGTTGCAAATGAAATGCAACAGCCAATTGTATGGCCTGGTGGCCCAGGCTGGTGGAATGAACATAGGAACAAACGGAACGGTTGGCCTCGTAGATGGCAGCCATGCATGTGCTGGCATGCATCAGCCGATAGGCTTTCAGCAATAATGGTTGTTGATTCATAGTGGCAAGCACAACAAATGTAGGGAGTAGGCCTATTGCAACTATTGGAATAATTACAGAAACCGCTGCCCAACTTTCTATTGGCTATACAGATATTATCCCTCGAACAGGGCTAAGAACCTGCGCACTATTTAATGTCCAATTCGAGCAATTTCTGACCTTCGAGTATGGCTTCAAAATGGTCGGTCACTGTGCATTCGCCCACACCGGCCGGGGTGCCTGTAAAAATGAGATCCCCAATATTGAGCGTAAAATATTCCGACACATGTTCGATGATAGCATCAATGGGAAATAACATATTCCTGCTATTACCCTGCTGCACCGTTTCGCCATTTTTCAAAAAACTGAATTGAATATTGCCATGATTGGGCAAGCTATCCCAGGGTATGAATTCACCAACTGCTGCCGACAGGTCAAATGCTTTTGCTTTTTCCCAGGGCAGCCCGGCTTTCTTCAGTTTATCCTGCACATCGCGGGCCGTAAAATCGATGCCCAGTGTCACTTCATTGTAGTAATGGTGGGCAGCTGCACGGGTGATAAATTTTCCGTTCTTACAAATTTTCACTACCAACTCGCATTCGTAATGCAGTTCGTTGGTAAATGGCGGATAGTAGAACGAAGCTCCCTGCTGCAATAAAGCACTTTTGGGCTTCATAAAAATTACAGGCTCATCGGGTACCTGGTTGCCCAGTTCCTTCGCATGATCAACATAATTACGGCCTATGCAGATTATTTTCATGTGGGTGTATTGCAGTTACAAAGTGGCAGTGGGCAATAGGTTCGCTTGCGCATAATGCATGCTTTTTATTCTCCCAGCCCGCATGCTGTGTAAATATAAACCAGGGATGGCAGAACAGGGGTTAAATGGTTCCCAATCATTTAAATACAAGGTTATTGAATTTGTTCATGGCCGGTTGTATGCCTTCCAGTATAAAACAATGTATGAGCTGTACGCAACTGTCTATTTTCTGCTGCACTATGGGCCCTTCCTGTGGTTTCCATTTGCTCAGTACAAAATCGGCCTGGCGGCCCTTGGCAAAATCGTTGCCGATACCAAACCGCAGTTTGGGAAAAGCATTGGTCAACGTGGCATCCTGAATGCTGCGCAGCCCATTGTGCCCGGCATCGCTGCCCGAAGGGCGCACCCGCAGTTTTTCCAGTGGCAGGGCCAGGTCGTCTACAATGGTGAAGGTATTTTCAATGGCTACTTTTTCCTTATCCAACCAGTATTTAAAGGCACGGCCACTCAGGTTCATATAGGTACTGGGCTTTATAAGCGTAATAGCCCGGCCTTTTAGTTTAAACTGGCTTACTTCCGCCAACCTGTCAATATGCCAGCCGGCATCGTTGGCTTTTGCAAAAGCATCCACTACATCAAACCCTATATTATGGCGGGTTTGCGCATATTCGGCCCCAATATTTCCCAACCCTACTATGAGATAACTATTCATACAAATTGTTCAAAAATAAAACTCCCCAACCGTTTTGAAGTGGTTGGGGAGTAAAAGGTATGCAATACCCGAAGGGTAATTACTTCTTCTTCTTGTCTTCTTTTGCTGCAGCAGCTTCTTCCTGCTTCAACTGGCGGGTCATTACGATAGAAGCCATTGGAATACGTGGAGAGTTCAGGATCTCCATATTGTCCAATTTCACGTCTTCTACACGAATGTTGGCGTTAAGACCCAGTGTAGTGATGTCCACTTCAATGCTTTCCTTCAGGAATTTAGGAAGGGTTTTCACTTTCAGGGTTTTCATTTTAGTGATCAAACGACCACCTTCTTTTACACCAATAGCAGAACCTACATATTTCACAGGCAGGTTAGCTACAATGGCTTTGTCTTCTACCAGTTCCAGCAAGTCGATATGATCCAAACGATCACTCACTTTGTCGAACTGCAGATCTTTCATAATACACCTGTACGACTTACCGTCTACGTTTACAAGTGCCAACTGGAATTCTGATGTGTAAACGAGATGCTTGAAAGCAGCAGCCGGAGCAACGAAGTTAACTTCTTGCGCACCCCCGTAAATTACACCAGGCACCAGGTCCTGAGAGCGAAATTGACGGGTGGCTTTTTTGCCAATGTCGGTCCTCAGTTGTCCTTCGATCGTAATTGATTTCATGTTTAAAAAATTTGAGGCGCAAAAGTAAGGGAATGGTGGCAGTGAACGGACAATGCAATCGTGAAAGTCGTCAAAAAAGGGTAAAACTGGCCTAAAACGCCCATTTCGGTTCTATATTCGGCCTGAAATTTGCCCTCTGTATGAATAAATTTCGCCCTTTGAGCCATACATTTTTCAGCCGTTTTTTATTGATATCCTGCCTGGTACTAGGTTTTTCCCTCCTGCAACCTGCGCCGGTCTTTGCCCAGGACGATAGCACTACCGTAAAAAAGCCGGTGATCACCGTACTGCTGCCCCTGCAGCTCGACTCGCTTTTTTCCTATGGAGAATACAAGCATGGGCAGGCCATTCCCAAAGCCACACTTCCCTACCTGGAGTTTTACAACGGGGTGCAAATGGCCGCCGAATTTTTGCGACGCGATGGCATTGAAGCACATATTCAAATTGTAGATACCCGCAAAAAAGGTTCCGTATCTGCCAGTTTGCAAATATCCTATCTCAAAAATCCCAGCCTGGTGATAGGCGTGGCACAAAACACCACCGACCTCCGGGAAATGGCAGCTTATGCCGACAAGTTTTCCGTTCCCTTTATTTCCGCCAGTTATCCCAACGATGGTGGATTAAAAGCTACCGATCATTTGTACATCCTGAACTCTACTTTGAAAACGCATTGCTATGGCGTGTACAAATACCTGCAGCGCAATCATTCAACCGAGCCCTTATTGCTCATTACCCGAAAAGGAAATGTAGAAAGCTTTTTGAAATCGACATTGGATGAAGCTGCCGCCAATTCTCCTTCTGTAAAATTGAAATGGAAAGTGGTTACGCTGCCCGACAGCTTCAATACCCAACAGGTAAAAGCCCTGCTCGATAGCAATAGGAAAAATATCATCATTGGTGCTACCATGGATATGGCTTTCAGCCAGCGCCTTATTAAAACAGTGGCGGCACAGAAACCCAATTACGAAACACTGATAGTAGGCATGCCCAACTGGGATGGCATTAAATTGAAAGGTGCCGATTACAAAGGCAGCGAAATAGTATTCGGCACTCCGTTTGTTTCTTCATCTGCCAATATTGATCTCTACAACGAAATAGTAAAGCACTATAGCCAAAAGCAAAACAGCAAGCCCAGCGATATGGCCATTCGGGGCTATGAAACCGTTTACCGCTTTGCCAAAACATTGCAACGTTGGCCAAATAGCATTGAGTTTACCGAGCATATCAACAACGATGTATACCAGGTATTCTGCGACTTCAACTTTGAACCTGTAATGGATAAAGACAATCCAAAACAGGTGAACTACTTCGAAAACAAAAAACTGTATTTCATTAAGCTGGTGGATGGACAACTTCACAGCATTTACTAAATAAAAACACCCGCCATACAGCGGGTGTTTTGTTAGCTATTTACTTGCCTTCATTTACAAAATGATCAGCGAAGTTTATCGGCACTTTTGATCAGCTTTTCATCTTTGCGAATACCGCTATAGGCCATAAACAGAAGCACAATGGCCACTATGGGCAATACAGCTCCTGGTTTATACCCACTGCTTTTGAATGCGGATGCAGCTGTGAAATCGCTTACTTCCATCCATATCAACCCTACAAATACCAACTGCAATAGCAGGCTGATCCAGATGAGTTTTTTTTGGCCGCTCCTGTTTTTGAACATGAACAAAGCCACCAGCGGAAACACCACCAATTCGGCTGCTACTATAAACAGCAGGAAGCTCCCGGACACCAGCAATTCTTTATTTCCACCCGCCACCAGCTCGCCGCCATACACAGGTAATTTGTACAACACTGCCACTACCAATGCAGCCAGCAGCAGCCAAAGCGATTGAATACGTTGTATCATGCTATTTGAAGTTAGTTCAGTTGAGAATGTGTAATGAATGATTATCCCAATTCAGGATACAGCGGAAACTGCTCCATAAACTGCATCACTTCTGCTTTTACAGCAGCAATGGTAGCAGCATCATCGGCATTCATCAATACATTGTCTATCACGTTAGCAATAAACTGCATGTCGGCTTCCTTCATACCACGGGTGGTAATGGCCGGTACACCTACACGAATACCACTGGTTACAAACGGGCTTTTATCATCAAAAGGCACGCTGTTTTTGTTGAGGGTAATATGTGCCAGGTCCAATGTTTCCTGTGCTTTTTTGCCGGTAATATTTTTGTTGCGCAGGTCAATCAACATCAGGTGGTTGTCCGTACCGCTGCTGATGAGTTGGTAATCTTTTGCCACAAAACATTTGGCCAATGCCTGTGCATTCAGTTGCACCTGCTTTTGGTACACGGTGAAATCATCGCTCAAAATTTCGCCGAACGACACCGCTTTTGCTGCTATTACATGCTCCAGTGGCCCACCCTGTGTACCGGGGAACACTGCCAGGTCGAGCATAGCACTCATGGAACGGATATTTCCTTTAGGATCTTTTACGCCCAACGGGTTATCGAAATCGTGACGCAGCATGATGACACCGCCGCGAGGCCCACGCAATGTTTTGTGGGTAGTGCTGGTTACAATATGGCAATGGTCAAACGGATCGTTCAAAAATCCTTTGGCCACCAAACCTGCAGGGTGGCTGATATCGGCCAAAATAATAGCGCCAATTTCGTCGGCCACTTTGCGTACACGGGCATAATCCCAATCGCGGCTGTAGGCACTGGCACCCACAATGATCATTTTGGGTTTTTCGGCACGTGCTTTTTCTTCCAGCATTTCGTAGTCGATCAAACCGGTTTCTTTTTTAACGCCGTAAAAATGTGCTTCATAATTTTTACCGCTAAAATTGGCAGGGCTACCGTGGGTAAGGTGACCACCCATGCTCAGGTCGAGACCCAGTATTTTATCGCCCGGCTTCAGGCAGGCCAGGAAAACCGCCGCGTTAGCTTGTGCGCCACTATGGGGTTGCACGTTGGCCCAGCTGGCTTTGAATATTTGCTTGATGCGATCGATGGCCAATGTTTCAATTTCATCTACTACTTCGCAACCGCCATAATAGCGTTTGCCGGGGTAGCCCTCGGCATATTTATTGGTGGCTACGCTGCCCATAGCCTGAATAACAGGCAGGCTGGTAAAGTTTTCGCTGGCAATGAGTTCAATGCCCGAACGCTGACGTATGAGTTCCTTGTGTAAGAGTTGAAAAATTGGATCTGAGGCCATGATATGATTGAATTTGCCGCAAATATAGGCGCAGAAAAGGGAGTGTAAACCATCCAAAAAAATGAGTGGGGCACAAGGGCTTACAAATTACAAGCAAATTGTCTGTCAACTGTTTACGGAAAAAATGGAAGAAACATATTTGGTTATTGGCAAATACAAAGCTATTTTCAGGCCATGGCACTCATGCAAATTGAATATGGCTCGGAGCAATACCACCAAATGGTAAAACTGCGTGACGAGGTTTTGCGCAAGCCACTTGGACTAACATTTTCGCCCGAACATTTAGAAAGAGATATCAACGATGTTTTGATCTGTGCGTTCGACGATGGGCGTATGATGGGCTGTTGCATTCTTACAGAAATAGATTCGCAAACCATGAAACTGCGCCAGATGGCGGTGGCCAATAAGCAACAGCACAAAGGCATTGGCTATGCCATTATGCAGTTTGCCGAGAACCTCGCCCGCGATAAAGGCTGCAAAAAAATAACCATGCATGCCCGTGACACCGCCCTGGGTTTTTACCAAAAACTGGGGTATAAAATAGTGGGCGAACAATTTGTTGAGGTATCGGTACCTCACCACGTGATGGAGAAAATGCTGCGCTAACAGCAGCCATCCTCTTTTTATTTCTTCCCTATTTTTTCCTGCAGCAACTGGCGTACCTGTATGGTATCGGCATCGCCTGTACAGGCATCTTTGGGTACCAGGAAAAAAGATTTATCGTTGATGTACAGGTGAAAGAAATACGGGCTTTCCATATAGTAGGCAAACTTGTTGTAGGCCCAGGTAGTATATCCCCTGCTTGTTTCCAGCAGTATATCATCGCCCCTGAATGTGAGATCTATTTCGTCTTTGAATGTAGAGCTGCGGCCATAAATAATGCGGGGCAGCCAAAACCAAAAGGTAAGCATCAGCACAAACCATAGCAGCGAACTGATCAGAAAAGGAAAGGGCCTGATCATTTTAAAGGCGAACAAACACGCCGAGATGAGTGCAAACACATTTACCACTATCAGCAGCAGTTTTACTTCGCGCCGCGAAATAAAATGATAGCGCAGTGCCTGCAGCACTTTTGCCTTTTCGTACACTATGGAAATGCGCATACCCTCTAACTATTAATTGCCGGCAAAGTAAGGGAAACGAGGGGGAAGGCAAAAATTCACCACGGCAGGCAGGCTAAAGCGTTTATAGCAAACAGGAGGTTGGTGGGGCAGAGGAAAATTTAATTGTGTTGCAGAGAATCTTTGTATAACCACTTCGAGGTGCGCTGCGCTAATACCTCTAAGAACAGGAGAACAAGGCTGTGATTTTATGCCACTGGCTGATGCTCATCTTATAAATAAGCAATTAATTAAACGTTGGAAAAACGGCCGTAAGAGTTTCTACTCAAATAAATCAACCAACAGCATTCAAACAGAACAAAAAAGCCAACTTATCATTCTAATCAAAAGCCATTAATTTGGATCAGTTATACATTTTAAAATAGCCTCTTAAAAACTGCAAAGCAAAACCCATACAATCCCAGCTATCAACTTACTCCAGGACAGTATAAGATTTCACCTTACATCATTTTTTTGTTGCAGTAACATACAGCGTTGTTCCATGATGCTGCTTAAAAATGGCTTTTACCACATTGATATAAAACTGGAAAGACTTTAACTGCAGGTATGGCATGCGTTTAACTTTCACATGACAATCGCTGAATTGGTGGAATTCAAAAACATTTTTAATGTTTTCGGGCGTAAAAAAATTCAAGTGAACCGGTGGTTCATTCTGAAACAACTGATCTTTTTCTCTTTTGGGATAGTTATATATTTTATTATAGTTAGGCGTAGAAAGAATGATTCTGCCGTTCACATTCAGCTTTTTGTAAGCCAGTTCCATAAATGCTTTCAGATCCTGCAAGTGTTCAATCACCTCCCACAGCATGATAACGTCGAACTGCCTGTCTATCTTTTCAATTTCCCTGAAATCGCCATGAATAGTATTGAGTTGTAAAAGCTGCGATTTCTCAAATGCTCCTTTATCCAATTCAACTCCTGTATACTCAATGCTTTGGTCTTTTGAACGTATATATGCTCCAACTAATCCTACCCCGCTGCCAATTTCTAAAACCGATGTACAAGTTGAGTTCAATATATTGTCTTTAATGAGTCGAGACCTGTTCCAACCAACATTCACCGGCTCATTCTTTATTAATTTCTCAAACTCATATTTCGAATGTCGCTTGTACTGACTGCCTCCCCGGTTGTACAACTCATCATACACTTGTACAAATTCTTCCTGCGTAAATGAAGTCAAAGAAAAAATAAAGCCGCAATCGGCACATTTTCCCAGGTTATACTTTTCATTGATCAATTGAACTTTTCCATTACAAATTTTACAGTTAGTAAACGACCTCATAATTATTCTATATTGATGATGACGCAGCGACAATTGCTATTTGCCAATTTTCAGCGCCAAATATAAATGTATTGAAAGTGATACAACTATCAGCCCTCCCGTACTTCGACATTTGCAATATCGAAGCCACATCTGCAGACTTGTAATCCTTCGCCTTAATTCCTGGCACAGGAACCATGTGTGTGATTCGGAGAATCACTTTACAAACACTTCGAGGTGCGCTGCGCTAATGCCTCAAAGAACAATAATCGGTTCATTCATCTACCGCCTTCCTGTTTCTAAAATATGCAGTGCTATATTGGCTGCACAATTCAGTATCTCCCATTTCGAGTTTGGCCGCGGTAGCAGCTTCTGCAATTTTCCCGGCAAATGCCTGCTGGTAATTGATATGCAAATTTCCATCGTCGCATAACCTGAGCGAAAGCGGCGTAGCACCTTCAGCAGTTATTAAAAATATCACCGGCACATCGTAGATACCCGAAAAGAAAAACAAGGGAAAAACTGCAGGAAGATGTTCTACAGATACTTGATATCCTAGCCTGCTATTCTTAATGCCACCCAGTCGTTTAAACCTATTCCGTTTGGTAAAATTTTCGAACGGAAATTCGGAAGCGATGCAGGTTTGTGTAAGCGTCAACAAATACACGCTGGTAATGTCCAGGTGTTGCAGCGCCTGTTGCAACTGCAAGGCAAACTGTTGCACATACTCAGCTTTGCTTGCAGCGGCAAATGCCCAAACGCCATGCGCATCTATGGGTTGTTGCAATCCAACAAATGGAGCAAGGTGGTCATAATATTTCCGCAGCATGGCTGCTTCTTTTACATCATTCTTATCAAAGTCTGCAGCATAAGCCTGTTCCATTTCGGCCATAAACTGATCGGCAAAATGGGAGGCTTTAAAAATATCGATCCGGGATACAGGGGTAAGCATTTTACGCATTTTTTTCTGGAGAAGATTCATTCATTTCAATGCCAATTTTTTTCATCAGGATGGATGCATTCAAACTTTGGCAAACACCTTGCTTTAGAGCATAATCGAAATACAATTCTTCGCCCGATACCTGCACATCAAAATGATAATTGTGTACCTGTGCAGGATACTGCTGTGCAATATTTGCCAATGCCAGATCGTGCGTGGCAATCAATCCCACAGCACCATGCCGTATCAATTGCCTGATGAGTGCTGCCGAGCCTGTATGCCTGTCGCCACTATTGGTACCCCGCAATATTTCGTCGAGCAATAAAAACACGGGTTGCCCTGCATTCACCGCTTCAATAATGGATTGCAGTTTTTTCAGCTCTGCATAAAAAGTGCTGGTGCTTTCTTCCAGGTTATCGGCTATCCGCATGCTACTCATTACCTGCATATGGCTGAAACGTGCACCAGTGCCACACACAGGTGCACCTGCATGCGCCATCACCATGGCTAAGCCCACGCTGCGCAAAAAAGTGCTTTTGCCTGCCATATTGCTACCGGTAATAATGCTTACCTGTGCATTGCCCGAGGTTGCAAAATCACTCACCACTCTTTTGCTCTCGTGTATGAGTGGATGGCCCAATGCATTGATGCTGCAAGTGCCGTAGTCATTATCAAATTCCGGGAACGCATATTGCGGATGATTGTAGGATAATGTTGCCAGCGAGCTTACCGCTTCTATATTGCCCAACACTTCCACCCAGTGCAATGCTGCGGCTGCATGTTGCTTTTTCCATTGGGCAAATGCCAGCATTTGTTGCAGGTCCCAAAACAGCAGCATATTCAGCGGCACAAATACCAGTGGGTTGAGTCGAAAATCGAAGCGCTTTAAAATACCATTGAGCAAAGCCACTATTTGCGATGCTTTTGTGCCGGATGCATCTGTGAGTCTATCCTGCTGTTGCTTCAACCATTCTGCATTGCCGGCAGGCATTTGTTCAATGCATTGCAGCAGTTGCGACAAGGTATTTATTTCATCAGCCATTTTACTCAAGCTATGCCAGGTAGGTGTGGCCAATTTGCTGATATACCCTGTAAGCAAAAAAAACACTGCGAGATAAAGATTGAACCAGGCACCCGGCAGAATATCCATGAAATAAGCTGTCACAATTGCTATAGAAATAACAGGACCCACCCAGCGGATCCAACGCCAGGCAGTAGCCGAAAATGCCTGCGCAGGTTCTGTTATCCATTGTAGCAATCTTTGGCCGGTGCGGGCTGCAACGGGGTGCAGCTTGCCGCTGGCCTGCAGTTGTTGTCGCCAATGTATCGCGGGTGCCAATACCTGCACGGCTTGTTGCCTTGCTTGTATTTCGTGCAACGATGCCGGAGTTACCAACCACGATGCCAATGTTTGCTGCCCGCTAAAACTTTCGGTTCGTTGCAGGTATTGATACAGGGAAGCTCTTCCAAACAAGTCTAAATCCTGTGCATAGGCATGATTAGCCGGCGCAAAATCTTCTCCATTGTAGCGATGCACAAAATGGCCTTCTGCCATTTTCAATTCATCTTCATTAATGGCAATCAATTGTTCGGTATGCTGTATTTGCTGCGCAAGGTTTACACTCCATACCACCAGCCGAAGAAACAAAGCAAACAAAGCAACGGAGGGCAATACCTGCCACCAGGCATGCAGCGGCCACTGCATATAAATCAACCATACTGCAATAGCTATACATGTAAGACGTGCCCAGCTAATGCGACTACGCCGCTCGTTATATTTTTTCAATTGTTGCCGGTGCTGTTGCAACAATTGCTCATAAATAGATGTATCGACAGAATGGGCAGTAGACATAGCAGCAAAGTAAATGTTTTAGTGACTGCAATTTGCTTCCCCGCATTTTACATGAATGCCTTAACAAGCCATGATCACAGTGCATATCTACCAACTAAAACGCCTCTCTCATAGCTGAAAGAGGCGTTTTAAAAATGGTTGAAATTAGTGGTCCGATTTCTTTTTCACCAGGTCCATGCCACACTTGCTGCATTTACCGGGTTTGTTGCTGGTCTCAGTGGGGTGCATGGGGCAGCTGTATGCTTTGCCTTCATTGTCATGAACATTATTTTTTTTCACCAGGTCCATACCGCACTTGCTGCATTTACCGGGTTTGTTGCTGGTTTCGCTAGGATGCATGGGGCAGCTGTATGCTTTGCCTTCATTGTCATGAACATTATTTTTTTTCACCAGGTCCATGCCGCACTTGCTGCATTTGCCAGGCGTGTTGCTGGTTTCGCTGGGATGCATCGGGCAACTGTAGGCTTTGCCTTCGTTGTCATGAACATTATTTTTTTTCACCAGGTCCATGCCGCACTTAGCGCATTTACCGGGCTTGTTGCTGGTTTCGTTGGGGTGCATGGGACAACTGTAGGCTTTGCCTTCATTATCATGCTCATAATTTTTTTTCACCAGGTCCATGCCGCACTTGCTGCATTTGCCAGGCGTGTTACTGGTTTCGCTGGGGTGCATAGGACAACTGTACACAAATTTGTTTTTGTACTTATTGTTTTGCTTTTCTTTCTTCTCCTTCTGGTCTTTATCCTCGTACTTCACTTGTTTGCCGTACTTGTCTTCGTTGCCAGACTTATCATATTTTTCATCGCCTTCATTTTCCTTCTTTCCGTCTTTACCATATTTGTCTTTGTGGTCCGGCTTGTCATGATGTTCAGTTACATCTACTTTCTTTACTTCTTTACCATACTTATCCTTACTCTGCGATTTACCGTTACCTCCTTTTCCTCCATCTTCCTTTGTTACATCTTTACCGTACTTATCCTTGCTCTGTGGTTTCCCGTGATTTCCATTATCACCATCTTCCTTAGTTACGTCTTTGCCCTGCTTGCCTTTTTGTTGCGGTTTTCCCGGTTGTCCTGTTTTACCATATTTATCGACACTTTCTGTTTTACCGTCTTTGCTTTGTTTAGCCTCTTTACCGGTTTTCTCCTTTTTTTCAGGTGTGGCTGGTTTTGTCTCTTTTACCGGCGGCTGTGGGTCCTTGCTGCTTGTTTGCGCAATAGTAGATACGCTGAACAAGGCAGCTATGGCAAACATCAAAATGGTGCGCTTTTTCATTGGTGTAGAATTTTCTCAAATTTAAACACTTAACCAAAGGATGTACTGCATAAAAAATGCCAAACATGCAGCCTTCAAAAAACGGAGGCTGGGGCACATAAAAAAAGCCATCGGCGCATGCCGACGGCTGTATATATACTGAACTTGTTGGCTATGGGTTAGCTGCAACCGCCCTGGTTGCCGCAGTTATTGCACTTGTAGCAGGCACCGCTGCGCATCATAATGGCTCCACACACATTACAAGCGGGCGCATCGCTTTGGTTTTGCTGCATTTGCTTGTTGATCTGCTGCATAGTGATATCCACACCTACTGGTGCTGGTTGTTCAGCTTTCACCGGCTTAATACCCGATGTTGCTTTGGATGCCGTGATCCTTACACTACCGAGCTCAGGCGTTTTTTTTTCGGGAACAGCTACTTCATCTACAATCGCCACATCACTGCCGTCGTCTTCGCCGGTATTGCCTATTTCGGGTTTGTCGAGTACATGCACCAGGTCGGTACGGTTCAGGTATTCGTAGCCCAGGGTTCTGAATACAAAGTCCACAAGGCTGGTAGTGGTCTTAATATTCGGGTGGTCTACCATGCCTGCAGGTTCAAACTTGGTAAATACGAATTTCTCTACAAACTCTTCGAGTGGCACACCGTATTGCAAACCTACACTCACCGAAATGGCGAAACAGTTCATAAGGCTGCGCAAGGTGCTACCTTCTTTGGCCAGGTCAATGAAGATTTCGCCCAGGGTACCATCGGCATATTCGCCGGTATGCAGGAAGATGGCCGATCCGTTGATCTTGGCCTTTTGTACAAAACCGCGACGTTTGGCCGGCATGGTACGACGCTCAACAATTTGCGCCAGCTTACGTTTCAGCTTGGTATCGGGGCTGGCCTGCATGCGTTTGTTCACTTCTTCCAGCAGTTCTTCCACGGTCAGCTGGCCAAGGTCTACAATCAGGCTTTCCGGTGCTATCGATTGGTTTTCTGCTGTTGCAGCTTCTTCTTTCTTATCGCTTTTCTTGTCGTCGCTTTTGTTGCTCAGCGGCTGGCTGAGTTTGCTGCCATCGCGGTACAGAGCATTGGCTTTAAGACCAAGTTCCCAGCTCATGCGGTAGCAATCTGCAATTTCATCCACGTTCGATTCGTGCGGAAGATTGATTGTTTTGCTGATAGCGCCGCTCAGGAAAGGTTGGCAGGCACCCATCATTTTGATATGGCCATGAGCATGAATATAGCGTTGGCCGGTATCACCACATTTGTTGGCGCAGTCGAATACTGAATAATGCTCTTCCTTCAGGTAAGGAGCACCTTCAATGGTCATGGTTCCGCACACATACAGGTTGGCTGCTGCTATTTCTTCTTCGGTAAAGCCCAAAGCTTCCAGCATATTCCAATTCCAGTCGTTGTACTCCTCGGGTGCAAATCCCATACGCTCCATGCAGGCTTCACCCAGGCTGAATTTGTTGAAGGCAAACTTGATATGGAAGGCAGAAGCCATACCGTTCTCGAGTTTCTGAATTTCTTCAGCTATAAATCCTTTTTCGCTCAGGCTTTGCGTATTGATATGCGGCGCCCCATGCAGGCTGGCTGATCCCTTTGCATAGTTTACAATGGCTTCCGCTTCTTTTTCATTGTATCCCAATTTGCGCAGGGCCATGGGTACACTTTGGTTGATGATCTTGAAATAACCACCACCACTTAGTTTTTTAAATTTCACCAGGGCGAAATCGGGTTCAACGCCGGTAGTATCGCAGTCCATTACCAGGCCAATGGTTCCGGTAGGAGCAATCACCGTTGTTTGCGCATTGCGATAGCCATATTTCTCACCGAGAATCACAGCTTCATCCCATGCTTTGCAGGCGCTTTTCAGCAGGTAGTCAGGGCAGTATTTGCTGTCGATACCCATGGGCTTAATGCTCAATCCTTCGTAGGCATCTCCTGCATCGTAAGCAGCCGCACGGTGGTTGCGCATTACACGCATCATGTGTTGTGCATTCTCCTCATAGCGGGGGAAGGCGCCCAATACACCGGCCATCTCGGCTGAAGTTTTATATGCTACACCGGTCATGATAGCGCTGATAGCACCACCAATAGCTTGTGCTTCGGGGCTGTCGTAAGGGATACCGCTTACCATAAGCATGCTCCCCAGGTTAGCAAATCCCAATCCGAGTGTACGGTAGTCGTAGCTCAGTTGTGCTACTTCTTTGCTGGGGAACTGTGCCATCAGCACACTGATCTCCAACACCACTGTCCACATACGGCATACATATTCGAAACCGGCCACATCGAATACCTGGGTGTCTTCGTTGAAGAAGCGACGCAGGTTGGCGCTGGCAAGGTTACAGGCTGTATTGTCGAGGAACATGTACTCCGAGCAAGGGTTACTTGCATTAATGCGTCCACCCTCGGGGCAGGTATGCCACTCGTTGATAGTGGTATCGTATTGAGTACCGGGATCAGCACAACGCCATGCGGCGTAGCAGATCTTTTTCCAAAGTTCCCGGGCTTTTACGGTTTTCATAGTGTGGCCGTCGGTACGGGCTTTCAGTTCCCAGTCGCCGTCTTCGTCCAGCACTTTAAAGAAATCGTTGGGGATACGAACAGAGTTGTTGCTGTTTTGTCCGCTTACGGTGCGATAGGCTTCGCCTTCGTAATCGTTGCTATATCCAGCAGCTACCAGCGCAGCTACTTTCTTTTCTTCTTCTACTTTCCAGTCTACAAATTCTACAATTTCGGGGTGGTCCAAATCGAGGCAAACCATTTTGGCTGCCCTGCGGGTAGTACCACCACTTTTAATAGCGCCGGCCGCACGGTCACCAATTTTCAGGAAGCTCATGATGCCGCTGCTGGTACCGCCACCGCTCAGCTTTTCGCCTTCACCACGTATTTGGCTAAAGTTGGTACCTACACCCGAACCATATTTGAAAATTCTTGCTTCGCGTATCCACAGGTCCATAATGCCGCCATCGTTCACCAGGTCGTCGCTAACACTTAGAATAAAGCAGGCATGAGGCTGAGGCCTTTCGTAGGCAGAAGTCGATTTTTTGAGTTGGCCATCGTTCTGGTCTACAAAATAGTGGCCCTGGGGTTTGCCGGTAATGCCATAAGAACTGTACAAACCGGTATTGAACCATTGTGGGCTATTGGGCACACACATTTGGTTGAGAATACTGTACACCAGCTCTTCGTAAAATACCTGTGCATCTGCGCTGGAAGCAAAGTAGCCATACTTTTCTCCCCACTGGCGCCAACAGTCGGCCATACGATGTGCCACCTGCTTGCTGCTCGTTTCCCTGCCGGTAGTTCCATCCGGCTGTGGCACCCCCGCTTTCCTGAAGTATTTCTGCGCCAGGATATCGGTTGCGATCTGACTCCAATGGTTGGGCACTTCCACATTATCCATCTGGAAGACGATTTTGCCCGAGGGGTCTTTAATAAGGGAAGTACGATAGTCGTACTCGAACATTTCGTAGGGCGATTGTCCCTCTCTGGTATAGTGACGAGAGAAGATCAGGCCCTTCGCTGTGGTTTTCTTTGCGGCCATACGAAGACTGATTTTTACGGGTTAGCGGACTGAAAAAACGGTGTTATACTATTGTTAAGCGGATAACGAAAATATCAGCCAGACCCCCAATTTTCCTAATACAGAATTCCCCACTTTGTGGATAAAGAATGTGGATTTCGGCCCAAGTATTAGGCGGGTCTATGTTCCCCGATTTATCCCCAACTCATGTGAAAAAAATGACCGGGCATATCCCAATTTATTGGCGTAAATGTATGGTAAAAAAACTGCATTTGTAGGCTGGCAGCTTGTCAGGCCCAGCCTGTTTAAACTGCTAATCAACCATTTAACCCAGCCACTTACCATATACGTAGATAAACTTTCGGCCAGCAGCCATACCGCTAAATTTGAAAGACCAACCACCGCAATATTCCAACCGGTTAAAGCAGAACTATTTGTAAATCAACCACAACCCGGCTAATTTGGGCCCATAAACAAGCTGATGAAATTCAAAAATTCATATTACTGGCTATGCCAATTGGGCGGTTGGGGCTTCTACGTACTGCTCTATACCTTCTACTATTATACCATCAACTATTACTATAGCGACTACCCCTATTATTTCCACACGGTCTTTTGCGAAGCGGGTACCGGCCTGGTGATCTCGCACCTCATGAGAACGGTAATTAAGGAGTCGAAACTACTTAGCCTCACCATCCAAAAACAGATCATTTGGATGGCCATTATCACCCTCGGATTTGGACTCATTTACAGCAGCGTGGTGGTGACCGTAGAAAGTGTGATGGGATGGGAACCCGAATATTTTATTGGTGCAACTTTTGTATACAAATGGGCACGTACTGCACTGGGTGGCGGATTGTTTTTTACCATCTGGAGTCTAATATATCTAACGTACCACTATGTAAGTAGCACACAACGGCAACGGCTCAACCAGGTGAAACTCGAAACAGTGGTAAAAGAGCTTGAATTAAAAACCATCAAAGCCCATATTAACCCGCATTTTATTTTCAATGCACTCAACAGTATTCGTGCATTGATCGATGAAAATCCGGATCGTGCACGCAATGCTGTTACAGAGTTGAGCCAACTATTGCGCAGCAGCATGAATGCCGACAAAGAAGAACTGGTAAGCCTCGAACGTGAATTGAATATTGTAAAAAATTACCTGGCATTGGAACAAATAAGATTTGAAGACAGGCTTCGGGTAAGTTTAAACATTGATGCTGACACGCTCAAACAACATGTACCACCAATGATGTTGCAAACCCTGGTGGAAAATGCCATTAAGCATGGCATTAGCAAAGAAATGAAAGGTGGCGAAGTCATCATTTCCTCTGCATTTGTAGACGACCATCATGAATTGATAGTTAGAAATTCCGGACATTTAAAGGACGAAAAAAATGATGAAGGTTTTGGATTGGCCAGCACGCGGAACCGACTCCATTTATTGTTTGCAGAAAATGCGAGATTCAATATTCAAAATATAGAAGGTCATATGGTAGAAGCAAAAGTGATAATGCCGCTTACCATTTTGTAAACTGAACACCCGAGTAAAAAAACAAACGATGATCAAGAAAGCCATTTTAATTGATGATGAACGCCTGGCCCGCCAGGAATTGCGCAACATGCTTGCAGGCTATCCCGAAATTGAAATTGTTGACGAAGCCAGCAATGTGCAGGAAGGCCTCGAAAAAATAGACCTGCATAATCCCGATATTATTTTCCTCGACATCAATATGCCGGGCAAAACCGGTTTCGACCTGCTACAGGAACTCGACCGTTCGCCCTTTGTGATTTTTACCACTGCGTATGATGAGTATGCGGTAAAAGCCTTTGAAGTGAACGCCCTCGATTATTTGCTGAAACCCATTGACCCCAAGCGATTGGCCGATGCTATTCATAAAGTGAGCGAACAGGTAAGCAAAGAACAACAATCCATACAGGAAGCAGCACAAAGAGGCAAACTGGGCGAAGACGACCAGGTGTTTGTAAAAGATGGCGAACGCTGCTGGTTTGTAAAGCTGGGCGATGTACGCCTGTTTGAAAGCGTGGGTAACTATGCCAAAGTATTTTTCGGCAACAACAAGCCGCTTATTCTGAAAAGCCTGAATGCGCTGGAAGAAAGACTGGACGAGAAAGTATTTTTCCGTGCCAACAGGAAGCATATTGTAAACCTTCGCCTGGTAGACAAAGTAGAGAACTACTTCAACGGCGGCCTCTTGCTTGAGCTAAAAGGCGGCGACAAAATTGAAGTGAGCCGCAGGCAAACCGTGAAGTTTAAAGAAATGATGAGCCTTTAAACCCGGCAAACAGTTTGCACTATTTCATTCGCCACTGCGAAGCGAATGATTTTTTTTGCATGCCTCCTCCACTATCAATGGCTCATACAAGCCCAATCAATACATTTGGCAAAATCAATTTCGAACTGATGAAAAAAACTGCAACCTTCTTATTGCTCACCGCAACAGTGGCGTGCATAGGCACCAACGTGCTGGCACAAAAGAAAAAATCGATCGACAAAATTATCAATGCCAAAGAAGTAGAACGCATTGAAGCCACACTAAGCAGTGATGCCATGGAAGGCCGCGAAACTTTTACCCCCGGCATTGAAAAAGCTGCAGCATTTATTGCCGAAACTTTCAAGAAAGCTAAACTGCAACCCGGTGGCACTAATGGCGGCTATTTGCAATCTTTCGAAATGTATGTACCGAACATAGCCAATGCTACTGCTAAAGTGGATGCAGAATCTATTGCTAAAGAAAATATCATCTGCCAAACAAATGCCGAAAAGCTGAAGGTGACCAACGCCGACAATTATGAAGTGGTAAGCATTGTCGCCAAGGATAATTTCATGGGCACCTACAGAACATTGCGCAGCAAAACCAACAACATGGTCGTGTTGATCGATACAGCACACAGGGCCATGTTCAACCGCATCAAAAGTTTTTCAGGCCCACGCTTTGCCAGCACAAGCCACCAGCTATTTGTATTGACCACTGTGACCAAACCCACTGCATTTTCTTTTGATCTTGCTATTACCCAAAAAGTGCAAAAGCTGGCGAATGTAGTTGCGGTAATTCCCGGCAAAAGCAAAGCCGATGAGTTTGTTATTTTCAGCGGCCACTACGATCATATTGGTTATGGCAAGCCCAACGAAAAAGGCGACTCATTGTACAATGGCGCCAATGATGACGCCAGCGGCACCACTGCAGTTTTGATGTTGGCGAAATATTTTAAAGCACTGGGTAATAATGAACGCACCCTTGTATTTGCTGCATTTACTGCAGAAGAAGTGGGTGGATATGGCGCTACTTATTTTTCAAAACAGTACGACCCAGCTAAAGTGATGGCCATGTTCAATATCGAAATGATTGGCACCGATAGCAAGTGGGGAATGAACAGCGCATACATTACCGGGTACGAAAAAACCAATATGGGTGAGATACTCGGAAAAAACCTGGATGGCACTGCTTTCAAATTTTATCCCGATCCCTACCCAACTCAAAATCTTTTTTACCGCAGCGACAATGCCACACTTGCCCGCCTGGGTGTGCCTGCACATACCATCAGCACCAGCAAAATGGATAGCGAGCCACACTACCATAAAGCCAGCGATGAAATTGGCACATTAAACATGCAGAATATGTCGGCCATTATTAAAGCTATTGCATTGAGCAGCCGGAGCATTGTTGCCGGCACCGATACCCCGAGCAGGGTAAATACCAACGACCTGAGATAATTGTATCCTTGTTTAAAAAATCTTCATAAAGGAGTGGGCATAGCTCACTCCTTTTCTACATATACCTTCGCAGCCCTGCGGTTGCAGCCTCTATTTTTACACCATGGATCTACAAGCAGAACTGCTGCGCTTTTTTCAACAACATGCTGACTGGGCCATTGCCATCAGTCTTGGGTTGAATGTAGTAGTGGCTATTGCAGGTGTACTGCCCAGTGTATTTATTACCGCTGCAAATATTTATTTCTTTGGTTTCTGGCCCGGCATGGCTATTTCCATTGCAGGCGAATCGGTTGGCGCTGCCATTTCTTTTTTGTTATACAGGTATTGGTTCAGGAAACACATGCAGCACGGTTTGTATCGTTTTCCAAAAGTGGAAAAATTGGTGGAAGCAAAAGGCAGTAAAGCCGCCTCATTAGTGTTTGTATTGCGCCTATTGCCCATGGTACCATCGGGCATAGTCACATTTGCGGCAGCTATAGGACAAATAGATTTTCTACTCTTTGTTGTAACCAGCACAGTCGGAAAAATTCCTGCACTCTTGTTGGAAGCATGCGTAGTAAAAGGTTTTATGGTAGCAAGCTGGCCCTTGCAAATTGGCATATCTGTAGTAGCCATTGCCCTGGCTATATGGCTGCATCGAAAATCCAAGAATGATGTCGTGTAAAAAATAATGCATCAGGCAGATGCCAGTTCTTCTTTTTCTTTTTTGAGCAGCGCAAGTTTTTCTTCGGGCACATCTTCCAACTTTTCCAAAGCACTCATGTACCGGTTCACATCCGCATCATTGCGTAGACGCATAGCACAACGTGCCTGGTACCATAGCACTTCCCAATCGGAAGGCCGCTGCGCTTCAACACGGCTCCAATATTCGAGAGAAGTACTGAACTCTGCTTTTTCAAAATAGCATTCGCCTAGGTTGAACAATGCAAATTCATAATCGGGAATATGCTCCAATGCCTGCTGGTAATAATAGATGGCGTCGTCAATATTATTCTGCGTAAATGAAATAGCACCCAAGTAATTGCAGCATACGCCTGGCTGATATTCCAGTTTCAGCGATTTTTTGAAAGCCGCTATCGCATCTTCATACTTCGCTTGTTTGTATTGCACTATGCCCAAATTATAATAAGCCAATTCAAAGTCCTCTTTCAATTCAATGGCCTTCGCATAAAAACTAATCGCATCTTCCGAAGTGCTGATAGTTTCTGCAATCAGCCCCAGGTAATTATATGCATATACATTGGCAACATCCAACGAAATGGTTTGCTTAAAATAAGTGGCAGCCTTTTCGTAGTCAGCTGCATCGTAATACAACACACCCAAATTATAACAGGGATAATAGTACGATGGCACAACGGTTAATGCCTGCGTAAACCATTGGATAGCTTTTTCGCGATTGCCCTCTGCTTTTTCAATCAGGCCCAGGTAATTCATGCCTTCCGCGGAGTTGGGTTCCATCTGCACAGTTATTTCCATGCATTGTTTGGCTTCGGGCAACATGTCGGCAGCGTAGTAAATTCGCCCCAGGTTGTAGCGCATGTTTTTATGATTCGGATCTCTGCTCAATCCATCATTAAAAATTTGAATAGCCTGGTCCGGCTTACCCAAATTCTCGGCAATCAATCCCAGATAATTGATAGCATCAAAATAATCAGGATCGTTGGCCACCGCTTTTTCAAACCATTCCTGCGCAAGGGTCCATTCCTTTTCAGCATAAGCTACCCAACCAAGATTGTAGGCATATGCCGCATCTTTCGGAAACAATTGATGTGCTTTATCAAATGCCGCCGAGGCTTTACCCAAATCGTACCCCTTGAAAATGCTGCTGGAATATATGCGCCCTATAAAATTGGATGCACGGGCAAAAGTTGAATTCTTTGGATCGACCGCGTTAAAACATGCCAGGGCCAATTCCCATTTTTCATCATCAAAATAAATTGAACCCAGGTTAAATTGCGCATGACCGTTGGCCGGCATTATCTCTAATGCTTTTTTAAAATGCTCCAATCCAGCGGCCATACTTCCCCCATGCGCTTCCACTTCAATCATGCCTAAATAATTCCAGCAATTTGAATCTTCTTTTATCGACCTTGCCCAGGTAGGCAGCTCCAGTGCTGCATTAAAATACCTGGAAGCTTCCTCATAATTTTTATTGTTGTAACTCACCACACCCAAATTGTAACTAGCAATCTGGTAATTAGGATTCACCCCAAGCACTTCCTTAAATAATTTCACCGATTCATCTACCCTTCCTTGCGCTAATGCAATAATGCCCAGGTAATTAATGGTATCCGTGTCATGCGGCACATCTTTCAAATAACTGGTCAGAAATTCCTCCGCCTCCTCAAGCCGCCCCTGCTCATGATAATTAATGCCCATTCTCTGCTTTGCTTCCACCAATTCAGGGGCATTTTCCAACACCTGCTTCAAATCCATTTCAGCTTCAGCATAACATCCATCGGCAGTATAAGCATTGGCCCTGCTCAGCAACACATCGTACGATATTTTTGGGAGCAAACTATTTACCATGGTATAGTCGAAAATAGCATCCTTGTTTCTACCAATAGTTGCATAGTAATTTGCTCTTTGCAACAGTAGGGCACTGTCATTTTTCGAAACGCTTATACTCTTTTCTATACTATTCAAATATGGGTCTTCCTCCATTTGCCCCCTCGAAGTGCGTCGTTGCCTGGCTGCCAATACAGGAGTCACCAACCAGTCGTGAGCTATTTCATACGACGATTCAAAACCCACCGTAGAAATACAGCGCAGCAATCCTCTTTCCGTTAATTGATCCAATACTTTTTTCGGCACTTTATAATCTTTCTTTATCACCCCTTCATAAAAAGTAAGTCGCCGCTTATCTCTTTCGTAGATCAATTTTTCTTCGAGCAATATGCGTACCCGCTGCTGTTCATTACCGGGCAATTGCAATGCTTCAATACAACCCTCGTAATAGTTTTCCAATATATTAGCCAGGTCAATTTCTCCATCGCTTATAATACGATCGCTATCGTTTGGCGCCACTTTTTCTTCTATAAACCTGCAAATAATTTGCAGGATGATGGGTTCAATTTTTCCATCATAAAACTTAAACTCAATATCTGAATTGGGCAGCTTTTCAATGAATTTAAAAATAGTTTCCAATACTGATGGCTTATAGCTAAATGGCTGTACAAAAAATCGTTCGTCTACTGCTGCAGCCGGCGATACAATGGCGTTTGTGGCCTGCGTACGGTTCATGGGCTTCAGCTCGTATGGACTGAGCAATATATCGGGAATGGCATTGCGCAGCCTAATCAATAAACTCAACCGGTCGCTTCGAATGGCGAATAAAAATTTTACACTCGCCGGGTTTTCCAGCATGGCTATTTCTGATGGTTGCAACCGGTAGCCATTCGTTTTAACCGTCACATCCAATTGCTTCCTGATGGCATCCGGTAAATTCGGATTCACTATTTCACGCAGTTCGGCTTCCAATGCTTCCACTTCGTTCAACGGGTAACTGAACAATTGTTCCAGCTGATCAAAAATGAGCAGGAACATTTCTTTCCGTTCGTTCAAATAGCCCTGCAACTGGTACTTCTTCAAAGTAAAATTGATAGAACGCCTGTTAGTGTCATCCAGGAAATTCAGGAATTGGTCGGCCTCAGGTTCCAGCACTCCCAACTCCGTTTCAACTATGCGATGAATTTTATCAACCAGGCTTAAACCGCCCTGCGGATTGTATGCCTGCAAGGTTAAGGGCAGGGCTCTGAAATAGCGTCGGTCTGTGCTGGCAGTATTGATCTCTGCTTCAATTTTTGGCAGCAACCCAGCATTGATCAACGAGGATTTTCCAACACCAGATTTACCAACCATTACAATGCAACTATTCAACATTACCTGGTTAAACAATTGCTCAATATCGTGGTTGCGGCCATGGTATTGCCCTGCCTGGTCTTTGCGAAAAGGCTTGGGCCCGGGATATCTGTACCATTCACTCATATGCCTTTTTGTTTGCCTTGTTGTTCGCTTTGCATACTGCTGGTTGCTCTTACTGCATGCATTTCGGGCAAGCCTACAGTTGTTGTACGCAATTCTTTTTGGTAATAAGTAACCAAGTCTCTATCTACATTAAAACGTGGATCGTCGGCAATACTTTGTTTGCCTGCTGCTACACTGCTAAGCATATCCATGGCTATGCAATAGTTGCGCAAAAAGCCACCTGCAAAAAGCCTGACTGATTCGTCGTGAATGGGACCAACCATTCCCACTGTATGCTCTACCACCTGCGCCAGTTTTTCAGCATGTTTTGCCGAATGGCATGCGCCCAATAATACTACCTGCAACTGGTTGCCCGGCGACAAACAATGCGCCTGCACTTTATCTACCAATGCATCGCCAGACAGCTCGATACTCTCTGCATCATTGGCTGTTTCCAGGAACAACCCGTCAACAGAACCATGTGTACTTATGATGAGCATATTGGGTGTATAAGAATTCAACAGGTGCAGTATATCCTCCACTTTAGCACACAATTGTTCGGCCACTTCCACTTCTCCCAATATGATCGGTACTTCAAACAATTTTTTGATCAATGCCCAATCTTTATCTGGCCTGATGGGCATTTTACCGGTTGGTAACGATGCCAGGAAAAGCACTTTAAAATGCTTTTTAGCAACCGGCCTTTGCCGCAATTTATTGACCGTTGCAGCCCGCTTAAACAACAGATCCGCAAAGTCCTGGGTAGGCGTTTTAAAAAACTGCATTTTAAACACCTGCTGGTACACATCCACAATAGGATTTTGCTTTTCACCATAATTAAAAATGGCCTGGCTATTGAAATTGCGATTCTGTTCTTTCAAAATTTTATCGAACAAAAAGAACATGATCTTCAAATACCAATACCTGTATCCAAAGCCCACAAACAAATACGCATCGGCATCGGAAACAGCGGTGCGTATATCGGCCGGGATATTGGAAACCGGGAATACATCGTACATGAATTCGAATAAGGATTCGTAGGTGAATAAAATGGAAGCGCTATCCTCGTAGTATCCCAAAAAATTAAAAATGAGTGGGTGGTTGGCATCAGGCCTCCTGTCTAATTCCCTGGCAGTTTTAAAATTTCGTTTCCCATCATTTTTATCGGTTTGTATATAGAGTTTGTATTGCGAACCACCACCCGCTTTTTTGTAATGCACAAAATCGTATGGATAGCCCAACCTGTCCATTACTCCCGGCAATAAATCGTCGGGCGATAAAGAGATGATTGAGCTGAATGGCAAGGATGCGAGATAATCATAAAAAGCCGGTGCCTTCAACTGCGAATAATATTCAACAATGGAATCGTAAATGCTGTTCTTTTCATCGTACCATTCATTTCCAGAACCCGAGGAAAAAAAGAAGCCTTCTGCCTTGTTAAATGATTTTCCTTTTAAATCATCAATTTTGTCCACCATTATATCCCAATGGCTGGGCAATTCATCTTCCTTATAGCTATCCATTAAATGCGCTTCGGGACCCAGCACCAAAATGCATTTGCCTTTGTGCAGCATCGTCTCCAACCCTTTTGGTATTTCCTGTTCGGTCATGCGTTAGTGTGATTCCGGTTGAAGAAATAATGCATCCAAATTTTCCGCAGGAAAATTTTCTTCGCCGCGTAGTGTATCTAGTCTTTCTTCGTTGCTCAATCTAAACTTGCCGGGCTTGCCCGATAAGAATCCGGGCTTATCAAAAAAGATGCGAACGGCTCTTACTGCCACTGTCAATTCGTTGTCGCTGTTTGTGGTCATCAGCAGATTCCCTTCCTGCGTTTTCTTGAACGACACTTTACTGTTCACCACTTTCGTTGGCACTTCCAATGCAGCTTCTGTACCCGACCCTTTATTGATAGTGACCGTGAAACTTTTTGTCTTTATAATTTCTGTAATGATGTACAGTTGATCCGTCTTCAGTTTTTCGACAAAACTTTGCGCACCCTGGTTCAGGTTGGCATCGTGTATATACGTGTCGAGATCAATTAAGTCCAGCACTTGCTTTTTAGGAGCATTGAGCACCAGCTCAACAGAACTATGTTTTTCCCAGGAAAAAGAAGCGCTGGCATCGCCACTAAAAATGCGCAGGAGGTTTTGCAGGAAACTTGCATTCATGGCCACCGATGCATCCAGCTTTTGGCTTAGATTGAGCGATCCGGGCAATTCCTGGTCCAAACCGGGAATGGGAATGGGCACATTTTTTGGAACAAATAATTTGGAAAGTGTGGTGTTCATTTGCTCGGCAACGCTGGCACCCGTACGTACCAACAGTTGCAATGGAGCAATGGCTGTAGAGGGAAGACTTGCCCAGGTATAGCCCAAATCACTTAGGGTACTCATAGCAAAGATTTTGCTATAAGGTAGTCACTCTTTTTGCGGTTCGCAAGTGTTGGCGGGTTTAATTATGCTGCCCACCAACATGAGAATCCCATCGTTGCTATGCAAATTTTTTGCTCAATGCTGCAAATGCCACCTGCAATTCGGGAAGGCATAAATTGCCAATACTGCCTTCGTGTGTATGATGCAATTGTTGGTAGGCATAGGAGAAAGTTCCCGCATCTACCTGGTTGCCCACTTCACGATATGCATCGCGATACGAAATACCCTTGTTCACTAGGTCGTTCATAGCTTCTACGGTAAACAGGTATTTATATTTTTCATCTGCTAAAATCTCATCCTTCACTTCCATATGCGAAAGCATCAGGCGGGTCATTTCCAAACAGGCTTTCAGATCCTGCATGGCAGGAAATAAGATCTCTTTGGTCAACTGCATTTCGCGGTGGTAGCCGCTGGGCAGGTTATTGATGAGCAGCGTCAACTCGTTGGGCGTTGCCTGTATGCGATTGCATTTACCCCTTATCAATTCAAACACATCGGGATTCTTTTTGTGTGGCATAATGCTGCTGCCCGTAGTAAGCTCATCCGGAAATTTGATGAATCCAAAATTCTGATTGATATATAAGCAGCAATCGTATGCCAGTTTGCTGAGTGTGCCTGCAATAAAACCAATGCCAGTGGCTACAGCTTTTTCAGTTTTGCCACGGCTCATTTGTGCATAGGTCGAGTTCCAGTTGAGCGTAGCAAAGCCAAGTTTTTCGGTAGTACTTCTCCTGTTCAGCGGAAACGATGAACCATAGCCTGCGCCACTGCCCAATGGATTTTTGTTGGTAATAGCATAAGCTGCTGCCAGCACTTCCAGATCATCTATCAAACTTTCGGCATAGCCACTCAGCCAAAGGCCTGCAGAAGAAGGCATGGCCATTTGCAAATGCGTATAGCCGGGAATCAGTTTTTCTTTATTTTTTTCGCTCAGATCTATCAGCAGATCGAACAACAAACCCACTTCCTGCTGAATGCTCAAAATTTCGGCACGCAGAAACAATTTGATATCTACTGCCACCTGGTCATTGCGGCTTCTTCCTGTATGAATTTTTTTACCGGGTTCACCAATCCGTTGTGTAAGCAAAAGCTCAACATAAGAATGGATATCTTCTACATCGTTGGGCAATGCAAATCCTTCCTGTGCTACTTCGGTTTTTATTTGTGCCAATGCCTGCTGCACCTGTTCATTTTCCGCAGCAGTTAAAATCCCTTGTTCAGTAAGCATAGCCACATGTGCCATACTACCTTGCACATCGTACACGGCCATCAGGGCATCAAATTCTTTGTCTCTGCCAACGGTAAATTTTTCTACCAATTGCGATGTAGCGGTGGCATCTTTTGACCAAAGTTTCATGAACAGGTTTTTGTAGTGTATGTATTATTTCTTAGTGCTGCAACTATCTCAACATGATTAGCCCTACTTCAAGATGGATTGCAACAACGCAATATAGGTATCGATACCTTCTTCCAATTCCGACAAATAGATATACTCATCTGCTGTATGACTCCTGGCACTATCGCCGGGACCCATTTTCAATGTAGGGAATGGCATTAATGCTTTGTCGCTGGTGGTAGGCGAACCATAGTACCCTTTGCCCAATGCCATGCCTGCTTTCACCAATGGATGATCGAGGGCAATGGAAGTGCTTTTCATGCGGGTAGTACGAGGCTTGAACTGGCTCTTCAAATTTTGCTTCAGCATATCCAGCAGTTCTTCGAAAGTGTAGAGTTCATTTACTCTTACATCTATCACAAACTTGCAGGTGCTGGGCACCACATTGTGCTGTGTGTTTTCGGTTTGAATAACAGTGACCGTCATGCGGCTGGGGCCCAACAGGTCGCTTACTTTTTCGAACTTGCAATTGCGGATCCAGTTGATATCATCCATGGCATTGTACAATGCATTTTCGCCTTCGTTGCGGGCAGCATGTCCCGAACGGCCGGGAGCAGTGCAATCAATCACCATCAATCCTCTTTCGGCAACAGCCATTTCCAGCTTAGTGGGTTCGCCCACAATACCAAAATCAATATGTCCCAGGTAAGGCAACACCAACTCTATTCCATTTACTCCACTGATCTCTTCTTCTGCACTGGCTGCAAACACTACGTTGTGCGATAATTTGTCGCGGTCTACAAAATGCAGGAATGTAGCAATGAGTGACACCAAACATCCACCGGCATCGTTACTTCCCAAACCGAACAATTTCCCATCTTTTTCAATGGGCGTAAATGGATCGATGGTATAGCCCTTATTGGGCTTCACCGTATCGTGGTGCGAGTTGAGCAACACACTCGGCTTGCTGGCATCATAATACTTGTTGAAAGCATACACATTATTGCCAACACGCTTGTACACTACGCCGTGCTTTTCGAAAAACGCACAGATGATCTCTGCGGTTTCGTTTTCTTCTTTGGAGAAAGATGGAGTGGCGATGAGGTCTTTTAACAACGCAACTGCCTCCTGAAATAAAGTTTCCCTTTCCATTATGGTGTTATTATATCGGTGAGATGATGTAAAGCAATAGAGTGATAGTCGTCGATAATGAATGAAACAGGCAGCGCCTGCATTTGTTCGGCTTTCATGCCGGTTGTAATGCCCACTACTTTCATACCTGCTGCCGCACCGGCCTGTATACCGCTTACTGTGTCTTCAAACACAATACAGTTGGCAGGCGACACACCCAACAATTCTGCAGCATGTACATACACGGCCGGCGATGGTTTCCCTTCTTTGATGGTATCACTGGTTACAATGCAATCAAAGTATTTCCTGATGTCGATAGCATCCAGTGTAAAGTCGGCATTGGTAAAATCGGCAGCAGTAGCCAGGCCAATTTTTAAGCCCGCAGCCTTCAGCGTTTCTAACCATTGAATTAAACCGGCAATGGGTTGTATCTCGTCTTTATACAGATCTCTGAATGCGGCTTCCTTCATGCTGCCCAATGCAAAAGCTTCTTCATCAGAAATATGATCGCCAAAAATGCGGGGCATAATATCGAATAGCGTACCGTGATGAATTTTGTCGAATTCTTCAGGCGTCATCTTAATGCCATGATGTTCAAAAAAAACATCCCAGCTTTTATGATGAAAAGGCATGCTGTCTACCAGCGTACCATCCATATCAAATATGACTGCTTCAAGCGGCATCGATTATTTTATTAAAGTGCCCAGTGTTTGTGCAGTGGTGTTGCGCAACAGGTCGTCGGCGTGGCCAATCAACACATCTTTTACACCCGCTTCTATAGCAGCAAAGGCATTATCAATTTTGGGCAATATGCCTGCAAAGAGTTTTCCCTCTGCTTTCAGCGATTCATAATTCGTCCTGTTAATCTCGGCTATCACAGAATCATCGTCTTCCACTTTTTCGAGTACACCGCGTTTCTCAAAACAATAGATCAGCCGCACATCAAAGTATGCCGACAACGCTACTGCCAGCGAACTGGCAATGGTATCGGCGTTGGTATTGAGTACATGTGCCGCACTATCGTGTGTAAGCGGTGCAAACACCGGCTGCAGGCCCAGGTCGAGCAAGCCTTTCAGGGTTGTTGCATTAATTTTTGCAGTATCAATATCGCCCACCCATCCGTAGTCAATTGTTTTTACCGGGCGCTTTGTAGCAGGAATAATATTGGCATCGGCACCGGTAAGACCAATGGCATTGCATCCCAATGCCTGCAATTGCGCCACTATTTTTTTGTTCACCAACCCGCCATACACCATGGTCACTACATCAATAGTAGCATCATCTGTTATGCGGCGGCCATCTATGTATTTCGATTCAATGTTCAGTTGATCGCCAATGCGTGTGGCAATTTTACCACCACCGTGCACCAATATGCAAGACGCTTCAATAGAAGCAAAATCTTTCAGAAATGCTGCCAGCTTTTGGTCATCGTCTATGATGTTTCCACCAATCTTTATTACATACAAATGGTTGCTCATAAGCCTTTACCTAAATCCCTTTCGGGTTAGTGCCTTCAAATTGCAGGCACACTATTCGTTAGTCCTGGTGTTTCAGTATGGCAGCAAGCACAGCTTGTGCAGCCCATACCCTGTTGCCTGCTTCCTCGGTTATCAAACTATTGGGACCATCCAGTATTTCATCGCTCAGCTCCACATTACGGCGTACCGGCAGGCAGTGCATTACTTTGGCATTGTTGGTGAGGGCCAGTTTTTCGTTGGTCAGCATCCACTCCTTATCGTTGCAGTACATACGGCCATAATCTTCAAACGTGCTCCAGTTTTTTACGTACACAAAGTCAGCGTCTTTCAATGCTTCATCCAGGTTATGCGTAATGGTAGCACCATCTGTAAACTGGGTATCCAGTTCATAATCTTCGGGGTGTGCTATTACAAAGTCAACCCCTGCACCGTTGGGGCCATCCCATGCATTCACCCATTGTGCAAAGCTGTTGGCCACACACTGGGGCAATGGCTTAATATGTGGGGCCCATGTAAGCACTACTTTCGGCTTACGGGCTGCAGGCCATGTTTCCGCCTTTATCGATTCGGTCATGGTTACAATATCCGTAAGCGATTGCAACGGATGCAGGGTAGCACTTTCCAAACTCACAATGGGAATACCTGCATACTTAATGAATTGATTAATGTACAATTCACTGTAATCTTCTTCCTTATTCTTCAGCGAGGGAAATGTGCGAATGGCCAGCATATCGAAATACTTGCCCATAATGGGTGCCGCATCTTTTACATGCTCCACCGTTTCGCCACTCATGATCGCTTCTTCTTCAAACTCCAGCTTCCATCCTTCCTTGTCTACATTGAACACAATGGACTCCATACCCAGGTTGGCCGCAGCCACTTGTGTGCTCAGGCGTGTACGCATAGATGGATTCAAAAACAATAAGCCAATGCGCTTGTTAGCACCAATCGCTTTATCCTTCAGCGGTTGTGCTTTATACTCCAGAGCCGCCGCTACCATTGTATCTACCGACGGTACATCATGAACAGAGATAAATTGTTTCACAATGAAAATTTTTTATGTTATCAGCTATCGATCTCAAATCAGCCAGGTTGTGCCTTCCGAATGTTCGGAACCCTTCCACTGCATTGCATGCATCGCGGCAGGTTATGCACCAACCGTATCACCTTTTACCGCCACAATGGCTTCCTGCAAGGCTTCCAAAAATTCGTCGGCCTGCTTGCGGCTCAATGCCAGCGATGGCAACAACCTCACCACGTTGGGTTTTGCTTCGCCGGTAAACACATTAAAATCGTTCAGTAATACTTTGCGCAGGTCTTTCAATTCGGCAGGCAGGTCGAACCCGATCATCAGGCCGCGGCCCCTGATATTTTCAATGCCCTCAATTTTCGACAATTGATTTTTGATATACATGCCTCTTTGCTTGGCCATGCTGATCAAATTATCAGATTCAATTACTTCCAACACAGCCAATGCAGCAGCACATGCCAGGTGGTTACCACCAAAAGTGGTACCCAGCAACCCGTGCGATGCTTTGATATGCGGTGCTATTAAAATACCGCCAATGGGAAAGCCGTTGCCCATGCCCTTGGCCATAGAATAGATGTCGGCATTTACGCCTGCAATATCATGCGCAAAAAACTGGCCGGTTCTTCCGTAACCACACTGTACGCTATCGGCAATATAAACTGCACCATGCTTGTCGCAGAGGCTGCGGATGAGTTTCAAAAACGAAGCACTTGCTTCCACAATACCGCCAACACCCTGTATGCCTTCAATGATAACAGAGGAAATTTCCTCACCATGTTCAGCAAAGCATTTTGCCAGTGCTGCTTCATCGTTGTAGGGTAAAAAGATGACGTGCTCGTTTTCATTCACCGGTGCTACAATTTTTGGATTGTCGGTAACCGATACGGCCAGCGATGTGCGGCCATGAAACGATTTGGAGAATGCTACAATTTTCTTGCGGCCATTGTGAAATGATGCAAGCTTCAATGCATTTTCGTTGGCTTCTGCACCGCTGTTTACCAAAAATAATTGGTAGTCTTCCTTACCACTCACAGTGCCCAATTTTGCAGCCAGCTTTTGCTGAATGGGAATATGCACCGAGTTGGAGTAGAATGCAATTTTATTGAGTTGCGTTTCAATAGCACGCACCCAATGCGGATGCGAATGACCAATGCTGATGACTGCATGGCCACCATACATGTCAAGGTATTGCACACCATTTTCGTCCCAAACATAACTGCCGGAAGCTCTTTCAATGGTAATGTCGTTTACGGGATATACGTCGAACAGTTTCATAAAGTTTAGAGTTTAGAGGTGTAAGGCGTAAGGCCCAATGTATTAGATAAATCACTTTTCATTTCGAAGATATTTTAGTAGGCCAATTAACATGGCCCTGGTTTCAGCTACCAGTTTGTTAACATGCTGGTATTCATTTTCAGTAATATATTTTAGCTCCGCGGCTTCATAGCAACAATAATCAGCTTCATTGGTTGACCCTAATGCGTTATCCAAAAAATGGGCAAAGTCCTTATCTGTATATCGACCACAACCTTCAACAATGTTTAAGGGTACAGATAAAGCAGCCCTGGTCATTTGTGATGTCAGTTCAAATCTTTCTTCTTTAGGAAACTTGGGCGCAATGAACAGCTTAATGTGCATGTTTAATTCGTGTGCTTTTTTCCAAACTTCAAGTTTCTTATAGTCTCTCATATAGATTTCAAATCAGAAATGAATTTTGAAAGCATTTGTTTATTCAGCTTCTCTTTGCATCCTTACCTCCTCAAGCCCCACCCCTCAAACCTTACACCTCACCCCTTTTAGAAATATGTTGCTTTAAGCCTAAGGCCGGTTTGTTCTTCCAGGCCGAATAGTAAATTCATGTTTTGTACTGCTTGTCCACTTGCCCCTTTCAGCAGGTTATCGATGGCTGAATGTATCACCAGTGTATCGCCTTCTTTTTCCAACTGTATCATGCATTTGTTGGTATTCACCACCTGCTTTAGAAACAAGGCTGTTGAAGACATATGCGTGAACGCTGCATCGGCATAGAAAGTTTGATAGAGTGCATTCAGTTCTTCCAGCGACTTTTCGGTTTTAACCGTTGATGATACAAAAATGCCACGGGTAAAATCGCCACGCCAGGGTACAAAGTGAACCGATGGTCGTCGGACATTATTCCCGCCCATTTGCGCCAGCGACTCGCCTATTTCACCAAGATGCTGATGCGTCAATGTTTTGTACGATTGAATATTATTGGCCCTCCAGCTAAAATGCGAAGTAGCACTTAAGCCCTGTCCTGCGCCGGTGCTGCCCGTGATGCCTGTAGTGTACACATCACTGATCAATCCTGCCTGTGCCAATGGCAACAGTCCTAATTGAATAGCAGTGGCAAAACACCCGGGGTTGGCAATATTGTTGGCCTTTACAATTTCAGCCTTGTTCAATTCGGGCAGGCCATACACAAATGTCCTGTCACCCTGTACCGCATCGGCTTTCAACCTGAAGTCGTTCCCAATGTCGATGAGTTTTACATGCTGCGGAATATTGTGTGCCGCAACAAACTTTTTCGCTTCTCCATGTCCTGCACAAAAAAACAATACATCAATATCGAAATGATGTGTGGCAGAAAAATGCAGGTCGGTATCGCCCACCAGGTCGGCATGCACTGCATACACAGGATTGCCGGCATTGCTACCGCTTTGTGCAAAAGCAATTTCCGCATGGGGGTGATGGGTCAACAAGCGAATCAATTCGCCTCCTGTGTACCCGGCCGCTCCAATTATTCCAACTCTAATTTTCATATCTCAATATTCAATGCCTGCAAGACTGCAGGCAGGTCAACAGTATCATTTTGTTTGAAGCCTGCTTATGCTTCTTCGTTCACTTTATGCCAGATCACAGTTTGGTTGCCAAATATTTTGCTGAACCCACGCACATCTTCACCAGTGAAGCCGCTGTTCATTTCGCCATATTTTCCAAACTTGCTACTCATCAAATCGAAATCGCTTTCGATACCTGTTACCATAAAATGATAGGGCTGAATTTGCACGTATGCTTTACCGGTAACCTGTTGTTGAGTGCTTTCCAAAAAGGCTTCCATATTGCGCATCACAGGGTCCAGTATTTGTCCTTCGTGCAACCAGTTGCCATAAAACAAAGCCAGTTGGTCTTTCCAGTTCAACTGCCATTTGGTAAGCACATGCTTTTCGAGCAGGTGATGCGCTTTGATGATGATCATGGGAGCTGCGGCTTCAAAACCCACACGGCCTTTAATGCCAATAATGGTATCGCCGACATGTATATCGCGGCCCACGCCATAAGGTCCTGCAATGCTTTGCAATTTATTGATAGCATCTACCGGGTGTGCAAACTGTTCGCCATCTACACTCACCAGTTGTCCTGCTACAAAACCTAACTCCACATTCCTTTTTCCTTCAGCGGTTACTTGTGTAGGCCATGCACTCTCGGGCAACCACTCTTTCGAATTAAGTGTTTCTCTACCGCCAACGCTGGTACCCCAAAGGCCCTTGTTGATGGAATACGCTGCTTTCGCAAAATTCATGTCAACCCCTTTCTTCTGCAGGTATTCTATTTCTGCTTCGCGGCTCAGTTTCATATCGCGGATGGGCGTAATAATTTCCACACCGGGAATCATGATATGGAAGATCATATCAAAACGAACCTGGTCGTTACCGGCGCCGGTGCTGCCATGTGCCACTGCATCGGCCTGCAATGCTTTAGCATGTTCGGCTATATGCAATGCCTGCATCAAACGCTCGGCACTTACACTAAGCGGGTAGGTATTATTCTTCAACACATTTCCAAACACGAGGTACTTTATAATGCGGTCGTAGTAAGGCTTTACAGCGTCTACCGTGGTATGTGTTTTCACACCCAGTTTATAGGCATGTGCTTCAATTTGCTTCAGCTCTTCTGCGCTAAAGCCACCCGTATTTACAATTACGCTGTGCACTTCGTAACCCTGGTCTTCGCTCAGGTATTTTACGCAAAAAGTTGTATCCAATCCACCACTAAAACCCAGTACTACTTTTTTTCCGCTTGCTGTACTCATCTGTTGTATGATTGTGTTTTTAAAAATTCTGTTTTAGCTATCGCTGCTGCTACCAATTCATGAACAAGGTTGCTATCAGCGATTTTTTTTCTTTGCCGGTTTCGTCTTTTCTGCGCAGCAGTTTAGACCAGCCTTGTTTGATGCGCAGCCAACGTTCGAATATGTTTTTCTTTTCCTTGAAAGCCGCAGCAGTTTCTTCGGGCTGGTAATGATCTTTTGGATCGTAGAGCATGGCAGTACACATGCAGTTTTTCCTGTCTTTGCTCATGAGAATATCGTAGTTCACACAGCTTTTGCAACCTGCCCAAAAATTTTCATCCTGGGTAAGTTCGCTATAGGTAACAGGCTCGTAGCCCAGGTCGCTGTTGATCTTCATAACAGCCAACCCTGTGGTAAGACCGAAAATTTTTGCTGATGGGTATAGTGTACGGCTCAGTTGAAATATGGCCTGCTTAATGGCTTTGGCCAAACCGGCTTTGCGGTATTGCGGCGATACGATCAACCCGCTGTTGGCCACATATTCTCCATGGCTCCAGGTTTCGATATAGCAAAATCCCGCCCATATACCGGTGGCTTTTTCAAATGCAATGACCGACTTGCCTTCCAGCATTTTTTGTTTTACATAATCGGGGCTGCGCTTGGCAATACCCGTACCACGGGCTTTAGCGCTGCTCTCATATTCTTCGCATATAATGCCAGCAAAATCAATATGCGTGGCATTGGCCGTTATTATAAGGAAATCATTCTGGTTCATAACCCAAGTGGGTGAAATAGTGATAGGAAAATGATACGGTAACTACTGCAGCTTCGCCCCGGCGTGCCGCATAAACTCAAGTATGGTTTATATACAAAGGGGAATATCAACGTCGCACCGCTACCGGACATGGGCGCACAAAAAAACCTGGCCTGCAAGGCACAGTAAAAAACCCACGCTGATTGAAAGCGTGCAGCATCACCTTGGTGATTTGCTGTATGAATAAGTTTTTTGACATTTTCAGTTCAGTATCAGGTAAAACTAAAGCTTTTTCAAAAGTGGCTCAAAGGAAATGAATTAAATCCATTGATAGTCCAATTTTTCGGAAAGCTTACGAAAAAATATTGTGAAACCATGCCCAAGCTCCCCTAACTCAAACCAACGCAACAAAAACTACCATTGTTACAAAGGGCTTGCCTGCCGTTAAAACGGCACTGTGCTTTAATTGCCAGGACTTACTTTTGGCGGCCATAAATCAGGTTCGAAATGAGAAAGATCGTTTTTGTCATTCTTTGCTTTTTACCCCTATTCAACAGTGCTTTTGCCCAGGGCATGCAGGCTGCTCCCGCCGATAAAGCCCTCGTGTATTTCCTTCGCCCATCGGGCTTTGGTGGTCTTATCAACTTTAGTTTTTTCGACAGCGCCCAGGTGATCGGCCGCTTCAACGGTGAAAAATACATGGTGTATGAATGCACGCCAGGTCCGCATGTTTTTTGGGCCCGCTCCGAAAACAGGTCCTACATCAGCGGCAATTTTGAGGCCGGCAAAATTTACTTTATTGAAGCGGTGCCACAATTGGGCGGCATAAAGGCCGGGGTAGAATTGGTACAAACAGATCCTGCAGATGCTAAAAAAATGGCCAAGCTTATGAAATTCATTGGCAAGCACAAGCCACGCAGTTTTACTCAAGATGAAATTGCAGAGCTCAGCAAAGATTTGGATGATGTGCTACGACGTGGCATGGATGATTTACAAACCATGCGTAGTAATGGTAACGCCATTCCAACCATTGACAACAGCAAACATATTACGCTGCCACCACCAGTCGGTTCCTAAGTACAAAAAAACCGCCATACATTTTTATGCAAGCACTTTCATTTTCCATATCCATTAATGCAGCACCGGCCGCCTGAAAAGTACAGCCGAAGTGCCGGAAGTCTATGATTCGTCCGCCCGGCACTGCAGATTAAAAGTTTCGGAGGTCTTTGATCCTGATTACAAAAACAGCTTTGAACTGCAATACGCAGGTTGGGGCGCCATTTAGAAAACTTCAGGCAATACCCAGAAGGGCGGAATGCATGAGAGCAATCTGCAGCAGGGAGCAACAAAAATGAATGAACAAAATCAGGCATTTACCCTATTGCCATGAATGGCAGCCGCAATTTCCTTGATCAGCGATGGGTCCTTTTCAATAGCATTGCCCACCACCACTACATCGGCGCCGGCTTTGCAATTGCGATAGGCTTTTTCAGGGTCGGTAATGCCGCCGCCAATAATTAAGGGGGCTTCAATTACACCAGCCACTTTTTCAATCATGCTTTCGGTAATGGGCTTGCGGGCACCGCTGCCGGCATCCATATATACCAGCTTCATGCCCAGCATTTCGCCGGCCATAGCTGTACACATGGCTATTTCATTTTTATCGGATGGAATAGGAGCTGCATTGCTGATATAGGAAACGGTAGTGGGGGCACCACCATCTATCACCATATAAGCGGTGGGCATTATTTCGAGCCCGCTTTGTTTTACCACGGGGGCGCTTATCACATGCTGGCCAATGAGCAACTCGGGGTTGCGGCCGCTGATCAAACTGAGGTACAAGAGGGCATCGGCGTATTTACTTACCTGGCTGGGGCTACCCGGAAACAGTACCACGGGAGTAGAAGTCTGGGACTTGATATGCTTTACACATTCGTCCAAATGGTTGCTGATAACGAGGCTGCCGCCCAGGAAATAATAGTCCACTCCGGCATCGGTACCCAACCGCATCAGTTCATCCAGCCCTTGCTGATCTACCTTATCTGGGTCTATCAACACTGCAAAACTCTTCTTTCCGGTGTGCTTCCTCTCTACAAATATGTCGTATAGCCTATGCTTCATAGTGTGTAGTCAGCAACAAAAATGCAATAAAAAACTTGACGGCTGACCTTCATAGCCATTTTTCTTTGAGCAATTTCTGAATAAATTACTGAAAGCCAGAACTAATCTGCCTTGCATGCTAGAAAAATCGCAATGAAAGCCCAAAAATTTTGCGATAGGCATTTGCTAATTTTCCTTCAACTTTTCCCCATTGCAGCAAAAGCATCGCATAAGCCCTTTCTTTTGGCGTTCTATTTGCAGACTATTGTACCATGAAATTTCGCACCCTTCTCCTCGTCTTCACTTTACTGAGTAGTTCTATTCTTACAGCCCAGCGGTTTTCGGGCAGTTATTATGGTCGCGGCGAATCGAGAACCGGCCAGCAATACAATAGCTACCTCACCGAATTGATCATTCTGAAAAAAGGGGAAGCTATCACCGGCGAGTTCAATTATTATTTTGGACAGAGCCATTATACCACTAAAATTTCCGGGAAATTTTGGCCCCGCACCAAAACCATTGAGCTCAATCCCTTTAAGCTCATCAGCTTTTTTGCCAAAGACTCCACAGCCCCCGATTGTATGATGGATGGCTCGCTAACCATGTACATTACCGACACCGATACTGTACTCTATGGCCAACTTACCCCGCTGGCCAGCCATCGCTTTGGATGCCCCACCATTACCATTAGCGTTACCAAAGCCATGCCCGAAATAGTGGCGAACAAACTAACCCCCAATACTGCCACCAACCCCGTAAAACCTACAGCCGCAGCCACTGCCGCCATTATACCGGTGGCCAACCAACAGGTGCCCGAACTGCTGAAAAGAAGTTTTGATACCAGCCATGTGCTGGATGTAAGTAGCGATACCGTGATGCTGCACTTGTACGACAACGGAAAAGTGGATTACGATACCGTATCGGTTTATTTCAACCGCGAACCCATTATCAGCAAAAAAATGCTGAGCCTCAAGCCTATTGAAATGCAAATAGTGCTGAAACCCGGCTACAACGAAATAGCCCTGTTTGCCGAAAACCTGGGCGAAATCCCCCCCAATACCGCCCTATGCATTGTATATGCCGGCAGTGAAAGGTTCGATATCAACCTGGCGAGCAGCATGATCACTAATGGAACCATTCGCATTCGCAATAAGCTAAAGCCCTTGCCGAAATAAAGGATAGCCTGCCATAGGCCCAGTTTGCCCAAACTGCAGAATTGGCTGTTTGTTTTATACTTCAGCCAGTTATCATCGTCTATAACCAGCAACTTAATACCTATTTTTGCCGCATACATTAGCATCTTCCCGTATGGATATACAGCCAGGCCCATTATTGAAAAATATTGACAGCCCAGCCGACCTCAAAAAGCTGAGCCGAGAACAACTGCACCAAATGTGCAACGAACTGCGTCAATACATTATTGATGTGGTAAGTGTGCATGGTGGCCATTTTGCCGCCAGCCTTGGCGTAGTAGAACTTTCTGTAGCCTTGCATTATGTGTACAACACCCCTTACGACCAGTTGGTATGGGATGTGGGACACCAGGCATACGGCCATAAAATTTTGACCGGCCGCCGCGATGCATTCCCCACCAATCGTAAATACAATGGATTGAGTGGATTTCCCAAACGCAGCGAAAGCGAATACGATACGTTTGGCGTAGGCCATTCCTCTACTTCCATTTCTGCAGCATTGGGCATGGCGCTTGCTGCAAAATACAAAGGCGAAGACCGCAAGAGTGTAGCTGTAATTGGCGATGGTGCTATGACCGCAGGTATGGCTTTTGAAGCTATGAACCACGCCGGTGTAAGCGATGCAGATATGCTCATTATTTTGAACGACAACTGCATGAGCATCGACCCCAATGTAGGCGCCCTGAAAGAATACCTCACCGATATATCGCTTAGCCCCACCTACAACAAACTAAAAGATGATGTGTGGAAAGCCATAGGCAAAATGCCCGTAGGTAAAAACTTTACCCGCAGCATGGCGCATAAACTGGCCGATGGTTTAAAAGGTGCCATCAGCAGCAGTGCCAATTTGTTTGAAGCATTAAAACTTCGCTACTTCGGCCCTATAGATGGACACAATATTGCCAAGCTGGTAGATACACTGGAGGATCTGAAAAAAATTCCGGGGCCAAAAATTCTGCATATCGTTACGGTAAAAGGCAAGGGCTATGCACTGGCCGAAAAAGACCAAACTGTATGGCATGCACCGGGCTTATTCGATAAAGTGACCGGCGAAATTGTAAAGAAAAAATTCAACACGCCACAGGCGCCCAAATACCAGGATGTGTTTGGACATACCATGATTGAGCTTGCAGAAATGAACGACAAAGTATGGGGTGTAACGCCGGCCATGCCGAGTGGTTCGTCGCTCAAATTCATGATGGAAAAAATGCCGGACCGTGCCATTGACGTAGGCATTTGCGAGCAGCATGCGGCTACCGTGAGTGCAGGCCTGGCCACGCAGGGATTGCGGGTGTTCTGCAATATCTACAGCAGTTTTATGCAACGAGCCTACGACCAGGTGGTACACGATATTGCCATTCAAAAACTACCGGTAACACTTTGCTTAGACAGGGCTGGATTGGTAGGCGAAGATGGCCCTACCCATCATGGTGCTTATGATATTCCGTATTTCCGCTGCATACCCAATATGGTGATCAGCGCACCCATGAACGAGCAGGAGTTGCGCAACCTGATGTACACTTCACAATTGGAAAGCACGAAGCTGCCCATGGTGATTCGCTACCCCCGTGGCGAAGGTGTAATGCCCGAATGGCGCACGCCATTTGAAGCCATTGAAATTGGTAAAGGACGCAAACTGCGGGATGGCGATGAAATTGCAGTATTGAGTTTTGGCCACCCGGGCAATTTTGCCAAATCGGCTATTGTAGAACTGAAACAATACGGCATCAATGCAGGCCACTACGATATGCGTTTTGCCAAACCACTGGACGAAGCACTGCTGCACGAAGTATTTGCCCGCTACAGCAAAATAGTGACCATTGAAGACGGTACTATTATTGGCGGATTTGGTAGCGCCGTGCTGGAGTTTATGGCACAGCATGGATACAGTGCACAGGTAAAAATGCTCGGCATTCCTGACAGGCTGGTAGAACATGGCAGCCTTAAAGAATTGCATACCGAATGTGGCTACGATGCCAACGCCATTATGGAAACCATCAAAGAAATGATGAAAGACAAGGTGCAGGTAAGCACCGGTATGTTGCAATAATTTTGCAGCCAATAAAATATAAAGAAGCCATCGGTGTATGCCGGTGGCTTTATTTTTTACGCCCCGGTGCGTGTTTCACTTATGCTGTTCAGGATTTGCAATCCTGAACCCTTATCGCCGGGTTTGTAACCCGGAGAAACAAATACCTATAAGTAGTGTCGGAGACTGCGCAAATGCTCCTATAGGAAGAATAGCCGTCATCCTTTTATTAGCTATACAAGCGGATTACAAATCCGCCTATATGGCTTCGACATTGCAAATATCGAAGAGCACATTGACGAACATCATGAAGTTGCGATGGGCTAATGATTTACATTTACAGCTATTGACAACCCGAAGTGTTTACCATTATGAAATTCATTACTTCTCTTGTTCTAATGATGATAGCTGCGCAAACAACACAAGCACAGCAAGTGTTTGATCTGTACCCTACAAAATCTATTCCCGGTGCGCTGCCCGCCACCGTGCAGGAAAAATCTGAAACCGCCGCCGATGGGAAAACCCGTGTAAGCCTGGTAACAAACCCAACGCTTACCTACTATGCACCGGCAAAGGAAAATGACAAACATGTAGCGGTAGTCATTTGCCCCGGTGGTGGCTATGGCATTTTAGCCATCAGCCACGAAGGATACGATGTGGCCAAAACCTTTGCCAGTTGGGGCATCCATGCATTTGTGCTCAAATACCGCTTACCCAATACTGCCTTACAAAGCAATGCAACGTTTGCGCCTTTGCAGGATGCACAGGAAGCCATTCGTTGGGTGCGTTCGAAGAGTGCCGAATGGAAAATCGATGAAAACAAAATTGGCATCATGGGCTTTTCCGCAGGTGGCCATTTAGCAGCATCGGCCAGCACGCATTTCAATAGTCCCGTGTTACAAAGCAACACCGATTGCCGCCCCAATGCATCCATACTTATTTACCCGGTGATCAGTTTTTCCGATTCACTTACACATAAAGGATCGCGTCAAAATTTGCTGGGCCAAAATCCAACCAAAGAGCAAATTGCTGCATGGTCAAACGAATTGCAGGTACAGGCCAATACACCTCCTGCATTTTTAGTACATGCCGGCGATGATGGCGGCGTGCATGTAGGCAATAGCGTTGCGTATTACCAGGCATTGCAGCAACGCAAAATTGAAGCCACCCTGCACATCTATCCGCATGGCGGACATGGTTTTGGCATGAACAACAAAACCACTACGGACCAATGGATGGACAGGTTGAAAACATGGTTTACCGATTTAAAATGGTTATAAAAACATTGGCCCCCATACGGGAGCCAATGCATCATTTCACCACCGTGCTATGCACCATCAGTGCTTCACCATTTTACCATTGCCCGATATATTGCTGGTGATGGCTGGGTTGCCCCAGTAATGCACTTCGCCATTTCCACTGATCTCTACATCCAGCGTATTGTTGGCCTTTAGTTCTATATGCCCATTGCCACTTACCGATACATGGCTGTTGTTGCTGCTCACATTGGATGCATAAATTTTGGCTGAGCCGCTGGTGTTGAAATGTGTAGCGCCATAAGTACCTCCGGCCATACGCAATACGCCATTGCCACTGATAAATGCTTCGAAATATTCACCTGCATACAAGGCTCCGGTGCTGATATCGGTATTGCCACTCATGTTTAGTTTACTGAGTGTAGGGGTGTAAATCTTCAACGAAATATTGTCGTTGCGCACCCGGTGGTTTTTGAATTCGAAATACAATTTTCCGTTCGATACAATAGAGCTATACACCGGCACCAAATTCTGGTAGCCGGTTACTTCCACTTTATACTCCACGGAAGGAATAATTTCTGCCACCCTGTTACCCGACACTTCTACTGCCGAAAATGCCTGCAGGCTACGGGTTTCCGTAATCGTACTGCCTTCGCCACGCAACACATCTTTTGTGCAACTCATCAATAACACCGTTGCCAACACCACTATACTGCTCATTGTCTTTTTCATAGTATATATAGATTTTAAAAAGTTTTTTTGAATCAATGTTTTATTAGAACTCTATTTTATAATTCAGCACCGGTATAATGCCGGTTTGATAGCCCGTTACCATGGCTTGTTTGGTGGCATCGTAGAAATAGCCATAAATATTTTGACGGTTGGTTGCATTTTGCAGATCGAGTGAAAGCGTGGTAGTGGCATGCTTGCGGTTCCAGGCTATGCTAAACCGCAGATCGGTTCGGAAGTAACCAGGCAGCTGATCCTGGTATGCCTGCTTATCGTAGTAAATGGTATAGCCCTGGTCTTTGGATGCTTCAAGATTTACAGGCGTTATGCGAAAGCCACCGGCATAGATCATTTTGATATTGAGGCCAATGGTGCGGCGACCGTCTTTGCTTACAAAATCTTTACCTGCCACCAGGTTGCTGGCAAAGCGGCCATTGAATCTTGTATTTCTTTCAATACCATCAAGTGTTGTGTATTTGCTTTGGTACAAACTATTATTGAACATGAAATACAAATTGTTGCTGAGGTAACGCTCCAGCGAAATTTCGAGTCCATAGTTTTTTCCCTTGCCTTTGTTTACAAGCTCGTCGGTTACAAAACCTTCCATCATGTTGACCGTAGCAAATGTGCTGGTATCGCTATTGCCCACCGGGATGTTCGACAGGTTTTGATAATACAATTCGGTCTTCAATCGCAGGTTGGCACTCAACTGCTGACTGTAGGATAACACATAATGTTGCGATTGTGTAAAGTCGAGATTTTTATTGGGCAGTTGTTGCGCAGGCAACCCGGGCTGCTGGCCAAAATAAATACCCATGCTTTGCATTTGACTATGCATGCCATACCCAAACGATAGATTGGCGGTGCGGCTGATATTGTAGCGAATAGAAGCTCGTGGCTCAATGGCTGTGCTGTTGTTGAGCAACAAGGTTAAATAATGCAAGCCTGCATTCAGCGTTAGTTTTTCAGTGGGCCTGCCCTGCCATTGTGCAAATGCCTGTATGGTTTGCGTGTTGCCCGAGGCATCCAGCGTAGTAGTTACCGGCGCATTGGGGTTCGCTCTTTCTTTTTGATAATAATCGAAATCAAGAAAGCTGACGATCATACCTGCCCGAAGCATATTGCGATTGTTGAAGCGATGATTGACCGTGCTGCTGGCCGTAATTTTTGAAGTGTAATTATTTTCTTCATACACCATCAATTGCTGCCCATTGTCCTCTTCATAATTGGCCACTACTTCTGTTCCTGCTTTCGACCATCCTGCAGTAGAACGCAACATGGTTTTGCTACCCAAATTAATTTGATGGGTGGCCCCGGTAAAATAAGTGTTCGATCTAAAACCCGAACCATACCTATCGTCTTCGCCTTCCCATTTACTGCTATCCTTTTCTGCCTCCTGCTCACTCAGGCTTTTGCCACCAAACCCAAACAGGGTAAAGGTTCCGGCTTTTTTAGTAGGCAGGTAAATATTGTACGAAAGGTCCTGGAAATCGGAAGTTCCTTCACCCACATTCACGCCTAGTTTATCGAGCAGGCTTAAAGTTGAATACCGATAGTTGATGAGATAGGAACTCTTACCGCCTTTTTTGAATGGCCCTTCTGCAGCCACATTCAAACCCAACACACCGGCCTGCAAAGTATATTCCCTTTTTTCGTTGTTGCCCTTGCGCAATTTGAGATCGAATACACCACTCAATGCATTGCCATATTCTGCTGCAAAAGCACCGGTCATAAAATCGGAATTGGACAAGAGTGCTGCACTTAAAATAGAGATGCCACCACCACTACTGCCCTGGTCGGCAAAATGATTGGGGTTCGGAATTTCCATGCCTTCCATGCGCCACTGCAAACCGGTGGGCGAATTGCCCCTGATAGCAATAAGATTGCTTCCATCGTCGGTAGTTAAAACACCTGCAAAACTGGTAGCCATACGTGCAGGATCATTTACTGCTGCTGCATATTTCTGGGTTTCTTCTACCGTAAATGCACGGGAGCTTACAAGGCTCATTTCGTTCAATGGCCTATTGCGTTTATTTATTCCCTTTACAAATACATTCTGCTCATCGCTTACAGAAGGTTCCATATTGATCACCACTACCTGCTCCTTGCCTGTGATCACATAAATATTGTTGGCTACGCCGTTTTTATAGCCTACATAAGTGGCTTCTAAACTATGCACACCCACCGGCACATTCACAAACCTGAATACGCCATTCGAATCGCTGATGACACTGGTATTAATGCCGGTAAGATAAACGGTAGCACCAGCCAGTGGCTTTTGCAATACCTGGTCCATTACTGTACCGCGAATGTTTTGTGTGAATTGTGCGTTGGTAATAATGCTGCCGAACAAAAAAATAACTACTACTGATAGCCTCATACAAATGATTGTTTTGTGTGTTATGCATTGAAAACAACCTGTTGAGCTTCTACCCTTATGCGTTAACAATATTTTACAGAAAGTTTTTTTTCTCCGTTTTTGAAGCACAAAAAATGGGGTTGATGAAAACCTCGTTTCATCAACCCCATTGAAATATTTGAACGGATTTTGATTGCGGTATTATTTAAAACAATGCAATGCCTGCATGCCAGCCACCCCAGCCACGCCAGTTACCATCCATGGTAAATTTTCCGTAGCCATTACGGGGTACATCAATGGCGTATTCGCCCACTTTAGCTGTTTGGTCCGAGTAATAAAAATTGATAGACGGTCCGCCGTAAATAGCAAAGCCCTTACTGATGCGGAGATGAAGATTTACATTGAACCTGTTGAGCAGGTTGAGGTAATCCATACTACCCAGGTAGAGGTATTGCGATGTGGCATCGGTACTCAATGCAAAATGCCTGGTGCTCACCCACTCCCTGCCAATGCCGTATCCAAACGAATACATGCGGTTATCGGGCTCCCAATTCATGCCACCAATTAACATGCTGTACAATTTCCTATTGCCGCTTTTAATGGAAAATGTTCCCTGCAAAGTTTCATCAGTACCCAGGTATAATTTGTGATATCCACGGCGCACAAAATTGATAAGTCCAATGCTATATCCATCACTGGTATCAGCAATGTTGATCACCGAAATTTGAAGCCCCTTGTTGTGATAGCAGTAGTTGGCTACACCTGCCACCTGCACGCCCTGCAATTTTTGCCTTGCAAAGTTGAACACACCCGATACCTGCATACCCGCAGTATAACCGCCACTATGGTTGTACACACCTGCAGCCTGGAAGCCTTTGATACCAGCCTGGTTGTAGTTGAATACACCACCGGCCTGGAAGCCATGCATATTGAGCCGGTTGTAATTGCTTACACCCGCCACCTGGAATCCTTTTGTATAACCCAGCACTGTATTGGCAATGCCCGCTGCCTGGAACCCTTCCTGGTTGCCACCCGTAAGGTTGAACATACCCGAAGCCTGGAAATACTTTACATCCTTTTTATTGATGTTGAAGAAGCCCGCTATTTCAAATCCTTTTACGCCACCGGTATAGCCACCAAATACATTCAGCGAAAAATTGTTGACCACCTGTCCGCTCATTTTTCCCTGCGTGCTCAGCCCCGGGATAATGGAAACCTGGAAAGGTTTTTGGGCAAACCAGTTGCCAATATTGCCCGATTGCTTTTGTGTTTTGTTCGATACAAAAAAACGGGTGAACCATCGCTTATCCACTTCCGCAGTGTCGATGCGATAAGCACGAATGGCCGAAGTATCCAACTGCTTTTGTGCTACGGTAGAATCGGGTAAAAAATAATCTTCGGGAGAGATCACCACATCATAAAAATTGAGCGGCACTATGCTGATATTGAGTTCCGCTTTTTGTGCTGCATTCACCAACACGGTTGTGTCTTCATACAATTCTTTGCTCACCGTAAGTGCAGCCTGCGGATATTTTGCTTTTAGCCTAAGGTTGAAATAGCCACTGCTATTGCTGAGTGTACTCACCAACTGGTCTTTTTCGTACACACTGGCATCACTTAGTTTCACACCATTGTCGGCATCGAGTATATAGCCATTCACTGCATAATATTTGTCGGCTACGGTTACAGGTTTTGTTACAATAGTGAGCTGCAATGGCTTGCGTTTGATGATGACATAATTGCCCGACTCTTTGAATTCGTACTGGCTGTTGAAAAGCTGCAACAGCACCTGCTGCACGGTTTTGCCACTCGCACTAATACTTACCAGGCTATCGCGGCGCACAAATGCACTGTTGTACGAAAAATAAAAATTGCCCTGGTTGCTGATAATTTCGAGTACATCGGCCAGGGGCTGCCTGTTCATGTTGATAGAAACTGTTTTTGACAAATTGCTTTGTGCTCTTCCTACTCCTTGCAAGGCCAGCAGTATGGCCAGCACTAATCCTAATTTCCGCATGCTTTAAAAATTTACCCGCATAGTTTACTTACTGAGTACAATGGTGTTGCCATTGTGTACAGCTTTTATGCCCAGGGTTTCTGTAATGATTGATAAAACTGTATCGAGAGATTCGTTGTTGAATGTGGTAGTGATATGCATAGACCGCAGCGATGGATGGCCAATTACAATATTGGCATCGTAGGCTTCATTCAATGCCTGCACCAAAATGGGAAGACCGGTATTGTCGCATACAAATACATGGCTGCGATAGTATTGGTACAATAGGTCGCCAGTGTTTTTCTTTTGCAACACAGTGTCGCCGGCTTGTACGGTCACTTGTTCTTTGGGCTTTAGGCTTACCGATTGCTGTTTGTGTTGTACCTGTACGATACCGGTTTCCACCACCACTTTGGTTACACCCTTGCGGTTGCGCACATTAAAGCTGGTGCCCACTACCCGCACCTGCACATCGCCTGTGGCTACAATAAAGGGATGCGTCTTGTCGGGGGTGATATCAAAAAATGCTTCGCCTTCCAAACGAATACGACGTGTACTATCGGTAAATGCCGAAGGAAAATGCAGTGTGCTGTTTTTATTGAGTGTTACCACCGAGCCATCGGGCAGGGTATCGGTCAATGTTTGGTCGGTGGTGGTCCATTGCAGCATTACAATGGCAGGTGCCTGTGGTGCTTGGGGCCACAGCGTAATTTTTGCCAGCCAGGCTGCAGCCAGCAATACCACGGCCGAAGCGGCTACCATGAGCCAACGCCGGCGGCTTGACTCCATGCTGATCACCTTCGCTTTGCCCGCTTCTACAGCCGATTCTTTTCGCAGGTCCACAAATCTATCCCAGGCAGCGTCCACGTTTACCTTGCTGGTTTGGCCAATGGTTTCGCTTTGCTGCCATAGCCACACAAAACTATTATAGCGCTTTTGGTTGGCTTCGCTTTGCTGCATCCATGCCTGCACCGTTGCAGCCTCTTGTGGGCTACACTCCTGCAGCAGGTATTTGATCAGCAGGTCGTCCATATCGTGCAAATGCGTTTCCAGTGTTCGTGTTTTTATTTCAGTAAAGTGAAAAGAAGTATCGGTAAAAAATCGGCCAGCTTGATGCGCAGCACCCGCAGCGCCTTGCTCATTTGGCCTTCTACAGTTTTGACGCTGATGCCGAGTTCATCGGCTATTTCCTGGTATTTCATTTCGCGAAACCGGCTCATCTGGAAAATAGTGCGACACTGCTCGGGCAGCTCGTTCATGGCTTCGGTAAAATGATATTGCAATTCTTTGAGATGCAATTGCCGGTTGGCAGCATCGTGCTGATGCACAGATTGCTGGGCAGCGTAGGCATCGTAAGCCTGTTTCACTTTTTGGTGCTTCAGATGGTTGAGCGCCATATTGTGTACACTGCGGTACAAATAGCCGGTAACAGATTGCTGGTATTGCAGGGTATCGGCTTTTTCCCACAACTTCAAAAACACGTTTTGCACCACGCCTTCTGCTACGGCTTCGTCTTTGAGTATGGCACAGGCATAACTGTGCAGGCTCTTAAAATGCGTTTTAAAAACCTGCTCAAAGGCCTGCTCATTTCGAACGGACAGCAAAGCAGCATCGGTAACCGGTGTGGGTGCCATGTATTGGTTCCAAAGGCCGGGAGCTTCCCAGGATACTGTTGTTGCTTGCATACATACTAACAACAACGAAGTAGGGGCCCACCCTTATGCTTCGCAAAATAATATTTTTAGGGGTTGGTTTGAGGTTGGTAAGTTGTAAGGTTAATAAGAAGGTATGAAGGGTTAAGGTTTGGGGTATAAGGTTTGAGGATTAAGGAATTAGGCGGGCTTCATACTTCCCAGCCTACACATCTCAGCTTGACCTCGACCTTTTCCCTCCTCCCCCGCCGAATAAGGCTGACTTGCCGGGCCTAGCCCCGACCGTAACGGCTACCCCGGTGAAGCCTTGTGCCCGGGCCCTGTGCCGGAGTAGTAGTGAGGGCGGGAAACTGCTGCCGCCACCTGTACCTATGCTGATGCTACTATTTTCCTATTCGCTACCCATCAAAGTTTGGAGCCAGCTAACATAAAATCCCCCTTTCTTTGCCGCACAATAAAAATGCCGTTATGAACAAAATTCTTGTGGCCCTGGCAACCATTACGCTGCTGGTAGCTTGCAAATCGAAAGACGCTACCAACCTGGAAGGTGGTACTGTAAAGCTGAAAGGCTCTATTAAAGGAGTGGATACAGGGTGGATGGAATTGATCGTTCCATCGAGAGAAAATCAGAAAATAGATTCTATAAAAATTGAGAAAGCCGGTTTCAACTATACGCTGAAAGTGAAAGAACCCGAGCTGCTGGTATTGCGCATAGCCGGTACACAACAATCGGAGCTTGCATTTTGGGGCGAACCCGGTACGGTAGCTATTACTGCGAATAAAGATTCGTTCTGGACTTCGAAAGTAGATGGTGGTCCTACGCAGGTGCTGTACAAAGACTTGGAAGCGAAAGTAAAATCCATCATGGTAAAAGGCCAGGCCCTGCAACCTGCTTATATGGCTGCACAACAAACGCAGAACATGGAGGAAATGCAACGCATAGAAGCGCAAATGATAGCGCTGCAGGAAGAAACCAAAACAACGGCCATCGACTTTGCGAAGAAGAATAAAGGCACCGTATTGAGTGCTTATATTGGGCTGGTGTTCCTGGCACAACCCGGCAATGATGCTGCTATCAAAAACCTGTACGACAGCCTGCCGCCTGCGGTGCAAAAAACTTTCTTTGGTAAAAAGATGGCAGAATTTGTAAACGCTGCTGCTGCCACTGCTGTTGGTGCTGCTGCTCCTGAATTCATGATGAACGATGTGAACGACAAACCAGTTTCGCTCAGCTCGTTTAAAGGGCAAATTGTATTGATCGATTTTTGGGCCAGCTGGTGCGGACCCTGCCGCCAGGAAAACCCCAATGTTGTAAAAGCTTATGAAGCTTATAAGGACAAGGGCTTTACCATTCTTGGTGTATCGCTCGACCAGGATAAAGCTGCATGGCTGAAAGCTATTGCCGATGATAAGCTGAGCTGGACACAGGTAAGCGACCTGCAATACTGGAACAATGCTGCTGCTAAATTGTACAAAGTGCAATCTATACCTGCCAACTTTTTGCTGGACAAAGACGGCAAGATCATTGCCCGCGACCTGCGTGGTCCTGCATTGGAAGCCAAGCTGGCCGAAGTGTTGAAATAAGCAACCGGGATATTTGATTCGAAAGAGGAGCATCGTTTGGTGCTCCTCTTTTTTTTGAGCAAAGGCGAGTGATGGGACAAGATTCTGCGGATGAATACAGATTTTCAAGGATATCTTTTGGGCAGCTATTTTATTGCCTGCATTCATCGGTGGTATCTGCATACAATTGTATTTACGCTCCGTTTCATCTGCCCCAATCAAATTTTCTCCTTGCACCACTTCTCTATACCGATGGTCACGAAGCTTTGGGTAAATGCGCAGTGTGCGTTACATTCACAACATGGCATATGTACTGGAAATAGAAGGCCTGGTAAAACACTATGGCCGCATACAGGCACTCAAAGGAGTGAGTCTTAAAATTCCAAAAGGCACGGTATATGGTTTGCTGGGCCCCAACGGAAGTGGCAAAACCACCATGCTCGGGCTGGTGATGAATATTTTAAAACCCACCAGTGGGAGCATTAAAATGTTTGGCGAAACACCCAATGCCGACCAACGCAAGAAGATAGGCACACTGCTGGAAACACCCAATTTTTACCACTACCTGAGTGCTGTACAAAACCTGCGGATAGCCGCTGCCATTAAAGGGGTTGAGAATCCCGATATAGATGGCGTGCTGGAGCGGGTGAATTTGCTGCAGCGCAAAGACAGCCCTTTCCAAACTTACTCTCTGGGAATGAAGCAACGACTGGCCATTGCGAGTTGTTTACTTGGAGACCCGGAAGTGATGGTATTTGATGAACCGACCAACGGCCTCGACCCTGTGGGCATTGCAGAAATTCGCGACCTGATCAAAAAGCTTTCGCTGGAAGGCAAAACCATTATTATGGCCAGCCATATGCTGGACGAAGTAGAAAAAGTGTGTACGCATGTGGCCATTTTGAAAAAAGGGGAACTGATAGCCTGCGGGCATGTAGACGAAATACTGGCGCAGGACGATGTGGTACAAGTGGGTGCCGATGATCCTGCAAGGCTGTTGCAGGTATTGCAGCAAATGCCCGAAAACACAGGCGTGGCCCACGATTTGGAAGAAAACAAATGCATGATCTATTTTGCTGCCGGCACTGCCGACCTGGGCAAACTGAACCAGTACTGTTTTGAACATGGCGTGGTGATCAACCACCTGCGCATGAAAAAGAAAAGCCTCGAAAGCAAGTTCATTGAACTGACCGGGTAGATGATAACATCGCAGGATGCATAAGCCAACTCAACACATTGATGAACCCGCAATAACTACGCATGAAGAAATTACTCGAAATAGAATGGATGAAAATAAGGCACTACAAAACCTTCTGGATCTTGTTTGGCCTGTTTATAGTGGCCGTGTTTGGCTTGAATATGATCGTGTTCAAATTAAAGCAAGCCATTGATGATGCAGATCCTATGCTGAAAGCCCTTACCGGCGGGCCTTTTAGCTTTCCGGAAGTTTGGAAAACCGTGGGCTGGATGACCGGCTGGTTATTGTATTTCCCCGGTTTTATCATCATTTTTTTGGTGACCAATGAATTCACTTTCCGTACGCACCGCCAGAATATTATTGATGGACTTAGCCGCAAACAATTTGTAAGTGTAAAGCTGGTAATGGCAGGCATACTGGCAGTAATCTGCACGATCATGATGACCATTGCATCGCTGGTATTTGGCTTTGCTTCCGGCTCGTCGTTCGAGCTGGGTAACCTCCAGTATATCCCATACTTTTTTCTTACCAGTTATATCTACATGTTATTTGCCTTTACCCTGGCTTTGCTGTTTCGAAAAGCAGCATTATCTGTGGGCATCTTCTTTATCTACGCCCTTATATTCGACAACCTGCTGGCGGGCTATATCAACAACGTGAATAAAAGTTACCTGTCGCCCCTGGGTAGTTATATTGCCCCGCTGCAAGTGGCCGACGATTTGTTCCCGATTCCTTTTATTGGAAAGGTATTGCCCAACAGGCCCGAGCTGTGGGTATTATTGGTGATCATTGGTGTTTGGATCGTTGCTTACCAATACTTCGCTATTCGAAAATTTGAGAATGAGGATTTGTAGGAATTAATAGGACACAGATTGGACTGATTATAGGAACCGATTTACACTGATAATTTTCTGTGGGCATTTTATCTGCGTAGATCTGCGTGTATTTCATCCGCATATATCTGTGTGCTATATTTCTTCGCAGATTCTTTCCGCTGCTCCCTGTAGCGACTTTATAAAACAGCCAACGCCGTATCAATAGTTGGGTACTGAAACTGGAAACCATATTGCAATAATTTTTCAGCAGAAACAGTTGTGCTTTTTAGCACTTCTGCGCTTCGTTCGCCTAGCAGGAGTTTCAACGCAAATGGCGGCAGGTGGATAGTGATAAACCCTTTGCCAAATTGCCGTTGAGCAATGGCCAATGTAAGTACCTGGTTGGAAACAGGTGCAGGTGCCACAGCATTATACACTCCCTGCAATTGCGCATCGGCAATGGCTTGTATAAAAAATCTACAGAGGTCGTCGATATGAATCCAACTTATTATTTGTTGGCCATTCCCCAATACCGCCGCTACTCTAAACTTCAACGATTTTTTGAATTTGAGCATTGCTCCTCCTTCTCTGGCTATTACAATACCCAGTCGTGCAATCACCAATCGAATACCTTGTTGCAGTACCGGTTGTACTGCTGCTTCCCATTGCGTACAGAGATCACCAATAAACCCTGTGTCTGCTTCTGCTGTTTCTTCGAATGGCTGAGTACCTGTATCGGCACCATAATAGCCAATGCCCGATGCACTGATAACGGTGTTGATATGATGCGCTTCTGTTTGCAGGGCATGCAGCAAAAGTTTACCAGACTGCACACGACTATCCACCAATTCTTTTTTATAGGCATGGGTCCATGGCTTTGCCAATACACCGGCACCTGCCAGGTGTACCACCACATCCGCTTGTGCCCATACTGCAGGATCAATATACCCTGCAGCAACATCCCATTTTGCAAATTGAAGATGAGGATGTGTTGCTATTTGCTTAGAAGGATCTCTCGTTAGCACAATGACCCGGAATCCTTGTTGGATAAGCATCTCCGAGAGCCGGGTGCCCACTAAACCGGTACCGCCGGTAATGAGTATGGTAGAAGCTGACTGCATAGTGTATGTATAACAAGGCTAACGTTTTTGAGTTCAACACAGTTTGCACAAAAAAATTGCCCCGCTAAAAATAGCGGGGCCTCTTCAACTAAAAACACAATCTAAGAAAACAATATTAATCCGGTTTATCACCGTGTAAAAAATTGTTCAATGAGCTAAGATTTACTTCATTGTTGTCGTCAACTTTTACCCTGGTACGGCTATAAAAGTCTTCAACATTGGCAATGGAATTGTGCATGTCCCTGCGCATGTAAGCAGGCACCTGCTCAAATTCGGCATTCACACCCGGATCGAGATGCTGTGTATTGAAGCTTAGGTTGCGCAAACGATTGATGCGTTCTTTCGCTTTGCGCTTATGCTCTTCATCGGCGCTGAGGTCGCCCATTTCGTTGTTGCCAAACATATTCAACTGCGGTGCATCCATGCTTGCCATGGGTTGCTCCACATTTTCTTCGAATGACAAACTCATGCCAGCCAATGCTTCATTCTCTGCGTTCCATTCTTCCGTTACAACCATCTTCATCCTCTCCTCTGCTTCTTCCATAGCCATTGGAGCAATTTCCTCTTCAGGCATTTCGGTGAGCACAGGCATCAACGACTCATCTTCCTTTGGTGCAGGCGCTTCCTGTACAGTGGGCTCAAAATAAATTTGAGAAGGTTTGTTCAGGAAACCGGGTACTACCAGTAGTTCTTCTTCCTTTTTCACTTCGGCTTCCACTGCAGGCTTCTCTTCTTCTACAGGAGCAACAAAAGCTTCAACTGTTTCGGTAGTGGCAACAGCAATTACCGGCTCATCCAGTGTCAATTCAAACACAATTGTATTGGATTCTTCTTCCTGGCTTTCTTCTTCCTCTACTACTGATGCAACAGGTTCTTCTACTACTGCCACAGGCAATTCCGCAACAGGCTCAGGCTGTAGTGCAGGAGCAACTTCAATTGTTTCTGCTACTACTTCAGGTGCAGGAGTTGTGTTCTGCATTTTCTGCTCTTCACCTTCCACACCCAATGTCATAAAAATGGGATCCTCTTCTACCGCTTCAGGAGCTGGTACAGGTGCTACAGGAGTTGGCGCCACTTCTACCATTTGTGGTTTTGCGGCCTGGCTTTTTTCGAATGGATCTTTGTGCTGAAAGCCGGTAGCAATAATGGTGATACCAATATTTTCACCCAGCGATTCTTCATAACCCATACCCAGGATCACATCCGTATTATCTCCTGTTTGTGCACGCACATATTCCTGAATGGCTTCTACTTCTTCCATGGTGTATTCAAAATCACCTTCGGCAGAAGAAATATTCAACAGTATCCATTTTGCACCGCTGATATCATTATCGTTGAGCAATGGAGAGTTTACTGCTTCTTCAATAGCACGCAATGCACGTCCTTCGCCGGCTGCAGTAGCGCTGCCCAAAATGGCCACACCACCATTGCGCATTACTGTGCACACATCGGCAAAGTCCACATTGATCTGGCCGGTAGTATTGATCACATCGGTAATGCAACGGGCTGCAGTAGTAAGCACATCGTCGGCTTTTGAAAATGCATCCTTCATTTTCAGGTTGCCAAATTGATGACGCAGCTTATCGTTGCTAATTACCAGCAAAGTATCTACTTCGCTTTTCAGCTCTTCAATACCCTGGCGAGCCTGTGCCATTCTGCGAGGGCCTTCGAACTGGAAAGGAGTGGTAACAATACCCACGGTAAGAATGCCCAACTCGCGGCAAATTTTTGCTACAGTAGGTGCGCCACCGGTACCGGTACCACCGCCCATGCCTGCAGTTAGAAATGCCATTTTGGTATTCACTTCCAAAATGCGACGAATATCATCGAGGCTTTCTTCTGTGGCTTCTTTACCAATTTGAGGATTTGCACCGGCACCCAATCCTTGCGTAAGGTTGGGACCTAATTGTATTTTATTCGGTATCGGGCTGCCTTGCAATGCCTGTGCATCGGTATTGCAAATCACAAAATCAACATTCTGAATTTGTTGCCGGTACATGTGGTTTACAGCATTGCCGCCACCACCACCAAAGCCAAGAACCTTAATGATGTTTGACTTGTCCTTGGGCATATCAAAGTGTATCATAATCTTTTAATTTAATTGCCTTGCATAAAGGCGAGGGTTAGATAAAATGGATATATGCTTAGGAAATTATTTTAATTCTGTGTCGTCTTCATCTTTGAAAACCTCGTAGATCGAATCCTTCAGTTTGTCCCAGATAGATCTGCGACTTCCTGTAGGTATAGCAGCAGTTTCGACTTCTTTTTCTGCCGCATCTGTTTCTACAAGGGTTACCACCGGAGCTTTGAGTATTTCAGGAACTGTTACTTCAATATTGGAGGTAACGAAATCCTTTTTCTTCTTTTCGAAATCGCTGTACCCTTTCAAGATCAAACCAATACAGGTAGAGTACATCGGTTTCTTCAGCTCTTCAATATAACCGCTGCTCAAATGCTCGATGGGCAAACCAATACGGGCATTAAGGCCTGTTTGATATTCGGTAAGCTGGATCAGATGTTTCAGTTGTGCACCTCCACCGGTAAGAATAATTCCACCATTGAGTTGCTTATTATCCATGCCTACTTGCTTCAGGTGATAGATCACGAAGTCGAGTATTTCGCACATGCGGGACTGGATGATCTCTGCCAGTGTTTTTACTTTCACCTGCTTAGGCGGCAAACCACCAATGCCCGGTACAGTAATAAACGCATTGGGCTTAGCTTCTTGTGCCAATGCACCGCCAAATTGTTTCTTCATCGCTTCGGCCTGTGTCTTCAATACTCCACATCCGTTTTTAATATCGATGGTAATATTTTCGCCACCAAAAGGAATAACCGCAGTGTGCTTTAAAATGCCGTCGTGAAAAACAGCAAGGTCGCTGGTGCCACCACCAATGTCCAGAATAGCTACACCTGCTTCCAGGTCGTGCATGCACATTACTGCATCGGCCGATGCCAATGGTTGCAGCACAATGTCCTTCACACTTAATTCACTCCTGGTAACTGCCCGGGTAATATTGCGGATCGCAAATTTGTCGCCGGTGATAATATGAAAATTGGCGCCCAGTTTTGAACCATTGCGGCCAATAGGATCTGCTGTGAATTGGAAATTATCGATATTAAATTCCTGCGGAATCACATCAATAATTTGATCGCCGGCAGGAATATAAGTTTTGCGCTGATCGGCAACAAGCTTGTCAACTTCGTCCTGTGTAATTTCTCTTTCCATGTCCTGGCGAACCATATCGCCGCGGGTTTGCAAGCTTTTGATGTGATGCCCTGCAATGCCCACATACACTTCACTGATGTTCAGGTTCGGGTTGGTTTTTCTGCAGGCAGTCATAGCTTCTTTAATGGCAAGCACTGCATTGTCGATGTTGAGCACCTGGCCATGCTGCACAGAGTTGTTGGAACCTGCTGTACCGAAGCCAAGTATCTCCAACTTTCCATATTCATTCTTGCGGCCGGCAATGGCTGCAATTTTTGTTGTGCCAATGTCTAGCCCAACGATAACGGGATTGCTGTTCATATAATTGTGTTTTAGTTGAGAGAAGTTTTAGGGGGCAGTATTGCCTTTGGTTTTGAAGTGAGAGAATCGTTTGATATATGTGGTAACTGAACCGGTTTTTTGTCCGGTGCAGGAGTGGACGATGGAGGTGGTGCAACGGATGGTTGTGATCGGCTGGAACGTTCTGTCTCCTGCACAATTCTTCCTGTGGATTTTTCAGATTCCACTACTGCCATGGCATTCACTTCTGTTTTATTTTGGTTCACCAGTTGGTTAAACATTTCCATGGCTTTCACTGCATCCGCATTTCGCAGGCTATCGGTTCCTTTCACAGCTACCACCTGGTTTTGAAATGCCACGCTGATCTTTGAATAAGCGTTAATAGATTTCTTCGCCATGATCTCACGATAAAACAATTTCAGCCTGTTCAGTTTTTCATTGATCCGCACAGTATCGCCGAGCTCTACTATATGCGATCCTATTGCAGGATACAATTCGAACTTGCCACTGGGCAATACATCAACAGAAGCTGCCTGCGCTTTCCAAAACGAATCAGCATCCAGTGCTTTCGAAATTTTGATGACACCCGCTATGGATTTTTTATACAGCTTTTCATTGTTTTTATTCAACGCCGGAACCCCTGTAAACACAGGCACATCGGCCCTATAGGTGGTGCTCAGCGGCAAATTCATTCCGGTGCTGTCTATATAAAAACTAAATCCCTGCGTATCAAAAACACGAGCTACCGGCACACGCTCATCTATACGTGCATGCAGCAAACCTTCGTTGTCTATAAACAATTGCACTTCCTGTATCCACACTTCTTTGTGCAATCTTTCTTCCATTTTGCGCAGGTCTATCGAACTGAGTTTTTGTTGCACTTTTCCCTTCATCTCCAGGGTTAAAATGGCAGCCACTTCTTTTTGATCGATAAACAGTTTTCCATCGGGTGAATTAATTTTTATCACCATGCCGGTACATACCGTTTGCTGACGAGCCTGCATGCCGGTGAGAAACAGGAACACTACTCCTGCCAGCACCAGCAGCCAAAAGGCCTGCCCTATTACACGATATATTTTTTGTTTCGGCATCTATTAATTCATTACCAGTTTTTCTTTTACTACAGGAAGCAGTGCATCTATATCACCGGCACCTGCTGTAATCAACAATGCAGGCTTATCCGTATCAAGACTCGCCAACCAATCCTGCTTCTCCATCACTTTCACTTTCGATGCATCCATTTTATCGGCGATGCTATAGCTACTTACACCTTCCATGGGCAATTCCCTTGCAGGGTAAATGGGCAACAACACTACTCGGTCGGCCAACGAAAGCACCGCAGCAAATTCTGCTGCCAGGTCGCGTGTTCTCGAAAACAAGTGGGGTTGAAACACAATGGTCATAGGCAATGCCGGGAACAATTGCTTTGCACTATTGATCAATGCACGCAACTCTTCGGGATGATGCGCATAATCATCAATGGCAATTTGTTTATTGCCCAATGCATCAGCACCAAAGTGCAGGTATTCAAATCTTCTTTTTACTCCCTTATAATCTGCAATGGCAGCAATCAACTTATCGTCGGCTATTTTCAAACTCTTTGCCACTGCTATGGCCACCAACATATTTTCAATATTGTGCAGGCCACCCACATTCAGGCGAATGTTAGGTACAACATGCCCGGCCACATGCGCATCAAACAAATAGCCACCATCTACCACACGGATATTGGAAGCGAAAATGTCAACTGCCGCTTCTTCATCATGATGGTGATGATCGTCATCGTGATCATGTGTATGCTCCACTTGTTCAGCAAGCTGGTAAGTCAACTGGCGTTTGATAGGCGTATTGTTCAATCGCTTCAAATTGTGTTTGCGAATGAGCAATCCTCCGGGCTTGGTGCGTTGTGTAAATTCAACAAACGCATCTTCCATTTTTTCTACTGTGCCGTATATATCCAAATGGTCGGCATCCATAGAACTTACCACTGCTATATCCGGCGACAGTTTCAGGAAACTGCGATCAAATTCATCGGCTTCTACTACACAAACATTATTGGCACTGCTCCAAAAATTGGTTTCATAGTTTACAGATATGCCACCCAGGAAAACATTGCAACCATAGCCGGTATGGCGCAGCACATGACCTACCATAGTGCTGGTGCTGGTTTTTCCATGCGTACCTGCAATGCAGATATTGAAACTATCTTCTGTAATAATTTGCAACACATCGCTGCGCTTCACTACTGCATATTGATGGTCGAGATACCACTGCCATTGCAAGTGATTTTTCGGAATGGCTGGTGTGTACACTACCAATTGCGCATCCTTGTCCAGCAAAGCCACATCATCGCTGTAGTGAATAACGGCGCCTTCTTCCACCAACTGTTTGGTCAAGGGAGTTTCGGTTTTGTCGTAGCCGCTTACCCGCACATTGCGCGACAGGAAGAAGCGGGCCACAGCACTCATGCCGATGCCTCCAATGCCAATGAAGTATATGTTCCGTATGTCTTTCAGCGACACCATCAATTAATTGTCTCCAATATTTTTTTTGCAATCACTGCGTCTGCATCATATTTCGCCAGTGCTGCCAATTTTTCTTTCATTGTTTGTTGTAGGGAAGTATTCTTTCCCAACTCTACTACTGTATCCACCAGGTCTTTCGCAGCTGCTGCGTCTTTCACCAGCAGGGCCGCATCGTGCTGTACCAACGCCATAGCATTGGCGGTCTGATGATCTTCGGCTGCAAATGGAAACGGCACAAATACCACGGGTTTTGCGGCCATGCATATTTCCGCTACACTCATGGCACCCGAGCGGCTGATGATCATATCCGCTGCAGCATAAGCCTGGTCCATAGCAGTAATGAAATCATTTTGCCAGATGCCTGTTTTATTCGCTACAGCTTGTTGCGCAGTTTCAGCAAAGGGTTTGCCTGTTTGCCAAATCAAATGCCAGCCACTGTTCACTATTTTTTCCAAACCTGCACATACCGCTTCGTTAATGGTGCGTGCACCCAGGCTGCCACCAATTACCAGCAATGCAGGCTTTGTATTGTCTAAACCAAATGCCTGTTTGGCTTCCCATGCGTTGTGTTTGTTCTCGGCTATTTGCTTACGAACAGGATTTCCACTCACGATCAATTTATCTGCAGGAAAGAATTTTTCCATTCCTTCTGTAGCCACAAATACACTACTGGCTTTTTTGCCCAGCATCATATTCGCCTTGCCAGCAAAAGCATTGCTCTCGTGCAGGAAAGTGGGCAGTTTTTTTACCTGCGCATATTTCAACACCGGGTAACTGCTATACCCGCCCACACCAAATGCAGCATCAGGCTTGAAAGAAGAAAATATGGAACGCACTTGCAGGAAGCTCTTCACCAATTTGAATGGAAGCAAAATATTCTTCCACCAATGCGAACGATTGAAACCTGCAATATCCAATCCTTTTATAGCATAGCCGGCCTGCGGCACTTTCTCCATTTCCATTTTCCCTTTTGCACCTACAAAAAGAATTTCGGCAGAGGGCTGTTGTTGTTTAATAGCATTGGCCACTGCAATAGCAGGGAAAATATGCCCTCCTGTACCGCCTCCTGCTATAATTATTCTTACACTTCTCATGCTGCCACCTCCTTTGTATTTGCAGCTGCATCTGTAATAGCAGGTTGCGCTTTTTCTTCTGCCTGTTCCAGGTTGCGGGCAATGCTCAACAGGATACCGATAGAAAAACAAGCAAATAAAAATGAGGTACCACCCATACTCACCAGCGGCAGTGTGACCCCCGTTACCGGGAACAGGTTCACGTTCACCGCCATATTACTCACGGCTTGTATGGCCATGGTAACGCCGATAGCGAGTGCTAAAAATGTTCCAAATGCATATGGGCATTTTTTGATGATGCGTACACACCTGAATAAAAATGCGAGGTATAAAAACACCATCACCAATCCACCTAAAAATCCATACTCTTCTAAAATGATGGCATACACAAAATCGCTGTAAGGGTGCGGCAAAAAGTTGCGTTGCTCACTGTTGCCGGGACCCAGCCCCAACCATGAGCCTTTTGCTATGGCCACTTTTGCCTGCTGCACCTGGTAAGGCACATCATCGCCTTTGGCATAAATAAAATCCTGTACCCTGCTGATCCAGGTACCTACTCTACCTGTTTGGCGCATGGCATGTACCACACCTCCATCGGCAGTGTTTGTGGCTACTGTTTTGGGTTGATAGGTAGCCACTGCAACTCCTACCAAAAGGAACACAGGAATGCAACCTAACAAAATAGTGAGCCCAAGATGTTTGAATGAAGCCCTGCCCATAAATATCACCAACAAGCCTGTAACACCTGTAAGCAAAGCCGTACTCAGGTTAGCCGGTGCAATAAGCGCACAAGTAATTACAAGCGGGCCCAGAAGGGGCAAATAGCCTTTCTTAAAATCGTGTATCACCTGTTGCTTTCGGCTAAGCTGCCTGGCCAAATACATGAACAATGCAAGTCGTGCAAAATCGGAAGTTTGAAATGTGAGGTTAACGAGTGGAAGTTTGATCCACCGGTTGGCTTCATTCAAATTAGTACCAAAGATCAATGTGTACAGCAGCAAGGGAATGGATACAACATACAGCCATAGGGCCACTTTGCTAAACACCCTGTAGTCCACCAGGTGCGTAAAATAAATGATGAGCACACCAATGATAATGAACGTGGTTTGCCTGAACAGGTAATACTCCGTATTGCCCTTGTTTTGCTTATACGCCAACGAACCTGTGGAGCTGTACACTGCCAACAAACTAATCACCACCAGCACTGCCAGAATACTCCAGATCACACGGTCGCCACGGGTTTTGCCCGATAGCACTTCCATGCTGTTTCCGGAGAAACTGCCGAGGTTAAACTCTTCCGATATGTTTTGCCAGGCTCCCAATTATAATTCCTTTACTGCCATTTTAAATTGTGTGCCACGATCTTCGTAGTTCTTAAACAGATCGAAGCTGGCGCATGCTGGAGACAACAACACAGCATCCCCTTTTTCAGAAAGTTTGTATGCCATCATCACTGCTTCTTTCGCACTGGCTGCGTCTGCAATGGCAGGCACTTTGCCCTCGAAAGCATCATGAATTTTTTGATTGTCTACCCCGAGGCAAATGATCGCTTTCACTTTTTCGGTTACCAGGTCTTCAATTACAGAGTAGTCGTTGCCCTTGTCTACACCACCCAGTATCAACACTGTGGGCTTGCCCATACTTTCCAGTGCATACCAGGTACTGTTGATATTGGTAGCCTTACTATCATTGATGTATTCTACACCCCTGATGGTGGCAACGGGTTCCATACGATGTTCGAGGCTTTCGAAATTCTGGATTGCCTCACGTATTTTGTCTTTACGTATATCCAGCACCGTTGCAGCTATACCGGCAGCCATTGTATTATTTTGATTGTGTTTTCCTTTTAAGGCAAAGTCGTGAATACTCATTCTTACTTCCTGCTCTTTTACTTTTACGAGCATCTCCTCATCTTTGATATATGCACCCTGGCGTACTACTTTTTTCATGGTAAATGGCAGTTGGTTAGTTAGTTTACTGAATTTATTTAGGTGAGCTATTGTTACTTCGTCGTCGAGGCAGTAGATGAAATAATCGTCTGCCGTTTGGTTTTCAATTACCCTGAACTTGGCGTTGATATAATTTTCGAACTGGTAATCATACCGGTCCAGGTGATCTTCTGTTATGTTGACCAGGATGGCGATATCCGGCCTGAATGTTTTGATATCATCCAGTTGAAAACTGCTGATCTCTGCGATATACAATGCACTGGGTTCAGTAGCTACCTGGCGGGCAAATGAGAAACCGATATTTCCCACCAATGCGCAATCCATTCCTGCAGTTTTGCAGATATGGTAAATAAGCGAAGTGGTAGTGCTTTTACCATTGCTACCTGTGATGGCCACTATTTTGCTATTGCCTTTGTAGCGATATGCAAATTCTATTTCGCTGATCACCGAAATAGCTTTCTCCCTGATGGCTTTCATCACCGGGGCTTTCTCAGGAATGCCGGGGCTTTTCACTATTTCGTCGGCGGCCAGTATGCGCTGCATATCATGACTGCCTTCTTCAAATGGAATATTGTGTTGCGCTAATTCTGCTGCAAATGGTTTTCCAATTTTGCTGCCATCAGATACAAATACATCATACCCATTGGCTTTTGCCAACAGCGCCGCGCCTACTCCGCTTTCGCCTGCACCCAGTATGATGATCTTTTTATTCAATGTGTTTATCGCATTTTAAGTGTGATGACAGAAAAGATGGCCAGCATTAGCGTGATGACCCAGAATCGAACTGCTATTTTGCTTTCGTGAAATCCTAGTTTTTGATAGTGGTGATGCAACGGACTCATCAGGAAAATGCGCCGCCCCTCTCCATACTTTCGTTTCGTGTATTTGAAATAGGATACTTGTAAAATCACACTCAGGTTTTCGATCAAAAACACACCACAGAAAATGGGAATCAATAATTCTTTACGTACGATGATGGCCAGCGAAGCAATGATGCCTCCCAATGCAAGGCTTCCTGTATCGCCCATAAAAACCTGTGCCGGGTATGCATTGTACCACAGGAAGCCAATGCATGCACCAATAAATGCACCAATAAAAATGGACAACTCACCCAGGTTGGGGATGTACATAATATTGAGATACTCGGCAAAGCGGATATTGCCACTGGTATAGGCAAACAATCCCAACACTGCACCAATGATAGCCGAAACACCTGTGGCCAATCCATCAAGCCCATCTGTAATATTGGAACCGTTGGATACTGCAGTGATGATGAAGATGACTACAACGATGTACAGGATATAGGTAAAATCCTCCCAGCTTTGCGGCAACAATTTTGCATAGTTGAATTCGTGTCCTTTTACAAACGGGATAGTAGTGATAGGCGTTTTCACTTTTACATATCGATGCTCAACACCATCAATCACTTTAATGCTTTCTCCTATCAGTCTTTCTTTGGGCTGAAGTACTACCTGTGCTGCATCGCCTCCTATTACTTCACGCTCTACTACCACACCCTGGTTAAAATACAAAGTGGCACCTACTATCAATCCCAAACCGATTTGTCCTGCTACTTTAAACTTTCCTGCCAATCCATCAGCATCTGCTTTTTTATAAGCGATGCCTTTTTCTTTAGCAATGCGGCGGGCACGCAGTTTCAAATAGTCATCCACAAAACCGATCATACCACACCATACTGTTACCAACAACATGAGGATGATGTAGATGTTTTCAATTTTGGCAAACAGCAATGTAGGAATGAGTATGGCCAGCAGAATGATAAACCCACCCATGGTTGGTGTGTTGGCTTTATCTACTTCGCCGGGCAATCCTAACTCACGTACCGCTTCACCTATCTGCAGTTTTTGCAAACGCTGGATAATGCGACGGCCGTAGATCGTAGTGATGAACAACGATAAAATAACAGCCATGGCCACCCGGAAAGTGATGAATTGAAACATACCTGCGCCAGACATGTTGAACTCATTACGCAACCAGGTGAAGAGGTGATACAGCATGGATTATAAAATGTTGATTGTTTCGATTGTTGTTTTTATTTCTCTTGTTCGGCGAACTGTGTTGCCAGTTCTTCTTTATCGTCGAAATGATGTTTCACCCCGTTGATATCCTGGTATTTTTCGTGTCCCTTTCCGGCCACCAAAATGATATCGCCCGGTTTGGCTAACATCACTGCAGTTTTAATGGCTTCTCTTCTGTCGGCAATCACCAGGCTTCTGCGCTTGTGTTCGCTTTTCATATCCACCTGCATATCGGCCAGTATTTGCAGCGGATCTTCCGTTCTTGGATTATCACTGGTAAGAATGGCTTTGGTGCTATACTCGCAGGAAACAGCAGCCATCAGCGGACGTTTTGTTCTATCCCTATCACCACCGCAGCCTACTACTGTAATAATTTGCTCTCCGCCTTGCTGCAACTTTTTAATGGTGGCCAGCACATTGAGCAATGCATCGGGGGTATGCGCATAATCTACAATGCCGATGATCTTTTCTTTAGCAGAAACAGTGTAATCAAATCTTCCTTCTGCACCTTTTAAATTGCTGAGCACGGCTAATACATCTTCCATCGGCTCGCCCAATTGCGTTGCAGCGCCGTACACTGCCAACAAATTGTAAGCATTAAACTCACCGATCATCCTGAAATGCACTTCATGGCTGTTGATGTCCATGATGAGGCCAGTCAAATTATTTTCTACAATTTTCCCTTTGAAGTCGGCATCCGTTTTCAACGCGTACAACAGGCGTTTTGCAGCTGTGTTTTGCAACATGATAGCCCCACGTTTATCATCCGCATTGCTAATGGCAAAAGCAGTAGCTGGCAAATGATCGAAGAATGCTTTTTTCACCCGGATGTACTCATCAAAAGTTTTATGATAATCCAAATGGTCGTGGGTGATATTGCTAAACAATGCACCATCGAATTGCAAACCTGTAATACGATGCTGGTGAATGGCATGACTACTGCATTCCATAAACACATGCGTACATCCCTCGTTTACCATTTGCTGCATCAAAGCATTTAAGCTCACAGCATCCGGTGTTGTATGGCTTGCATCCAAATGCGTAGTGCCAATAATATTTTGAACTGTAGAGAGCAAACCGCATTTGTAACCCAGTGCAGTAAACAGTTGATACAAAAGTGTAGCGATGGTAGTTTTGCCATTGGTACCTGTAACGCCTACCAACTTTACATTGGCAGAAGGGTTGTTGTAAAATGCACAAGCCAACAATGCAACAGCTTCAGACGAATTACTCACCAACACATAAGTAACATCGAGTTGCAATTGCGCAGGCATACTGCTGCATAGAATAACACTTGCACCTTTCGCAATAGCAGCATCAATAAACTGGTGGCCATCCTGGTTCCAACCCACTACAGCCGCAAACAGGAAATCGGGAGCCGCTTTCCTGCTATCAATAGCAAGGCCTGTCACCTGTTTGTTGGTGTCGCCCACTATTTTTTGCGTGGTGATGTTGGATAATATGTCAACGAGTTGTTTCAATACTTTTAGTTTAATGCCAGGTGAACTGTTTGTCCTCTTTTAATGGCGATACCCGCTTGTAGCGATTGCGTTTGCACTCTTCCTCTTCCTGCAATGGTTACCACCAGTCCTCTTTCTTCACAAATAGCCAATGCATCTTTAAGGCCTACTCCCTGCAATGGTGGCATTGTACCTTGACCGTTATCAGTTTTGTATAATGTTTTACCTGCTGTAGGAGAACTATGCAAAGCAGTGATCATGCTGGCAGCGCTGCTGTCGGTGAGTTTCCATCCAAAAAACTTAGAGAGGGTTTTCAATGTTTCATGCTGCGCATACAATTGATAGGCTACACTGTCAGATTTTGCAGGTTGCGTATCCGGTGTTTTAAAAAGATGCGTTGCATAAATTCTATCGGCCACTTCTCTAAACACAGGCCCTGCAACAAGTCCACCATAATATTTGGCTGCATGCGCTTTATTCCTGATGACTACTACAATAGTGTACTGCGGATCGTTGGCAGGAAAATATCCTGCGAACGAAGACTGGTACATATGATCAGCATAACTGATTCCTTTATCTGCCACCAACGATGTACCGGTTTTGCCTGCAAATGCATACGACTCAGTCTGCATAGCATGAGCAGTACCATGCAACACCACACCTTCCAGGCATTCTTTTACCTGTGCAATTACTTGCTTGCTGGCTATTTGCGGATTCAACACTTCGGGCTCCATTTGTTTGGTCACCATACCATCTTTCACAATGGCATTCACCAAATAGGGCTTCATCATTTTTCCACCATTGGCCACCGCATTGTACAGCATTGCAGTGTGCATAGGCGTAATAGCGAGGTTATATCCAAATCCCATCCATGGCAGTGTTGTATTGTTCCAACGCCTGGTACCGGGTTTGTAAATATTGGTTTTGGATTCACCGGGCAAATCGATACCGGTAGTGGTATCCATACGCCAATTGTGCAAATGCGCAATGTATTTGGAAGGTTGATTGCCGTAGTGGAAATACGCAAGCTTTGCCATACCAACGTTGCTGCTTTTTTCAAAAGCCTGCTTAATGGTGGCACCATACATGCCATGCGATTCGCTGTCGAACACAGTTTGTCCTGCTACATTCCAACGTCCTCCTTCCAGGTCAACAATAGAATTCAGGTTGGCTTTATGATCTTCCAACACGCTCATAAGGGTAACCAGCTTCCAGGTAGAGCCCGGCTCTGTTGCCGACAATGCATAGTTGTAATCTTCCCAATAATCTCCATCCTTCTGGCGGCCCAGGTTGGCAATTGCACGCACTTTACCTGTCTTCACTTCCATTACAATGCAAGTGCCACGCAATGCTTCGTTGCTGATCATCATGCGCTCCAAAGCCTGCTGTGCTATTTCCTGCATGTTTACATCGAGCGTAGTAATTACATCGGCACCATCCTGCGGGTCCTGGTCTGTTCCTTCAATGGGCACACCTGCACCGCCTGCTATGTAGCGTACCAATCTTTTACCCGCTATACCTCCCAAAAACTGATCGTACTTTCTTTCGAGACCCACTTTGTTGCTATCCCTTGCAATACCTATGGTCCTGTTGGCAAGCAACTTGTAGGGATACAATCGCTTCATGCGCACTACAGCAATAAAGCCACTTTTATTTTTTCCCAACTTCACCAGTGGAAGCTGTTTCAGCGATTCATATTCTGTATAAGAAATTTTTCGCTTCAGCAATACAAACCTGTCTTTGCTATGAAATCCTTTACTCAGAATTTTTTTATACTCCGCTGTCTTCTTGTCCTTGAACAATTTGGAAAGCCCGATGGAAAGAGAATCTACATTTTGATAGTAAAGCAATCCTTCTTTTTCAATGAGACCATCTGCCTGAAAATCGATATAGATGTCAAACTCAGGAACTGAAGTACTCAACACTTGTCCTGCTTCGCTATAAATAGTGCCACGCTCTGCACCAATTTCTTCGAAACGTATATGTGCACTATCAGCCATACTGCGCCAATACTTTCCCTGGGCTACTTGTATGTACAGCACTTTACCCAGTATGAGCATACAGAAGACAACCAGCCCGATAAACACCAGGTAGGTGCGAACCAGTATTTCTTTTTTTGTCTCCATGGGTTAGTGTATGCTATTTCTTGTACTCTCTAAATCTTTGTCTCACTCAGGGGGCGGGGAACTATTTGGCAGCTATTGTATCGGGCGTCAACATACTCGGCGGCTCTTTGGTTCTGTCTAAACCCAGCGGGGCCACGGCTTTTGCTAACTCACTCTCCTTACTTCGGTATATCACTTCACTTTGTAGGGTCTTGTATTCGTATTGCAATTGCTTTAACTCTCGTGTTGCTTTCCCTGTATTTCGAATGGCGTTATCTGCAAAATGACCATTGCCTATATACGCCACTGCCAACAGCGCCAGGAATAAAATGAACGGCACATATTGCACCATCCATTGCCCCTGCAACCACTTCCGCACTTTCGCACTCGTCTTCTTATTTGTTGCTTTGGTTTCCTGCACCTTGTTCAATTATTTTTCTTCTACAACCGTCTATTTCATTTCGGCTACTCTTAACCTTGCACTTCTGCTTCGCTCATTCCGTTTCAATTCTTCTTTGCCGGCTTCAATTGGCTTTTTACTGATGAGAGTAAAAGGCGAAGAAGATTTTGCTCCGTAAATCGGATCTACTTCCAGCGAAAAACCACCATCTCTCAAAAACACTTTCACCAACCGATCTTCCAAAGAGTGAAATGTGATGACCACCACTCTTCCACCCGGCTTGAGCACTGCGGGTAATTGACCTAACCACTCTTTCAACACTCCCAATTCGTTATTCACTTCTATGCGCAGCGCCTGGAACACCTGTGCGTAATAGCGATTGGGATTGCCTTTTGCCATGGGCGACAACACCTGCAGCAAATCTTTAATGGTTTGAAAAGGACCATTAGACCGATTGGCTACAATGGCAGCAGCAAGCGTTTTTGCATTGGTCACTTCGCCATACGCCGAAAACATTTCCTGCAAAGCGGCAGCATCGTAGTTATTGAGGATATCCGCAGCAGTAGCAGGTTGCCTTCTATCCATGCGCATGTCGAGCAAGGCATCGAAACGAAAGCTGAACCCTCTTTCTGCTTCATCAAACTGGTGGCTGCTCACGCCCAGGTCGGCCATAATGCCATCTACAGGAAGTAAACCGTGCAGGCGCAGAAAACGTTGGACATGCCTGAAATTTTCGGGCACAAAAACCAAGCGTGGATCAGCAGGAATATTGGCAGCCGCATCAGCATCCTGGTCGAATGCCACCAGCTTTCCTTTGGGGCCCAGCTTTTCCAAAATGGCTTTGCTATGCCCACCGCCACCAAATGTGCAGTCCACATAAATGCCGTCGGGCTTTATGTTCAATGCATCCACCGTTTCGGCCAGCAACACAGGAACATGGTAGCCACCAACTTCGGCATCAGCCGGCTGTGGTTCTTCTACCTTCCGATTACCCTTTGTTTGCTTTGCCATTGTAGGACAAGAGTTGATTAAGAGTTTTCAGATTTACTGCTGCTTCCCAAAATGGAGGAGGCCATGCCACTCAATTTTTCCGGCGTAAGCGATTCAAAGAGCTTTTGATATTTGGTTTTATCCCAGATCTCGATCTTGTCGATATCGCCTGCCAATACAATGTCTTTATCAAGACCGGCGTATTCAGACAATATTTTAGAAAGGTTGATCCTGCCGGCCGAGTCGAACTCCACATACACAGCACCCGCAATCAGCGCTTTTCGCACCATGCGGTTTTCGCGGCTATCATATGGATTTACCTCCCTGAGCCTGTCTTCCACTTTTTTCCAATCGTCCAGCAGGTACATCCACAGGCACTCGTCCATACCACGGTTGATCACCAATACGCTTGTTCCCTCCGGCATCTGTTTTTTGAGGCCGGCAGGCAACAGGAAGCGCCCTTTGGCGTCGACTGTAGCTTCATATTCTCCGAGAAATCCTGCCATGATTTGATTTTTCCACTTTCTACCACAAAATAACACTTTTTCCCACTTTAATGCCAAAACCAAGTTTCCTTAACTTTTCCACAGCACAAAACCCTTTGCCAGCAAGGGTTTTGAGGCATTTTGGCAACAATTGGAGTGAAGAACCTGTGGATAGCTGTGGATATGCTGTGGATATATGAAAATGCCTGGAAAATTCAACTGCAAATGCATTGAATTTGAAGCAGATAGCAAATGGCAAAATCTGCACGGGTTGTGCACAACCCTTTTTAGCAATAGAAACACCACCCATTACTTAGGCGAAAGCGGCTATAGGATGCCCTTAACAAGAAAGCCGTTTTGCTGTTAAACATTGACCAATGTCAGTTTCTGCATTTGAAATAGGGGTACCAACACCGAAATTTGTTGTGTAAAATCAACACATTAAACCTCATGTGTGAACGCGGGTAATAGTTAGTACAATAAGTACCCAAGCATTTACTCAAACAAGCCCTTTATCAAGAAGGCCATTCAATATGAAATATCGAACGGTTGAAAAAAAGTATTCCCAGATAAAATCACCTGATTTTCGAAACTATCCAGCACTTAATAACCAGGTGGTGCGCAGCTTAGTTCTCAGTGCCCTTTTTTTTGTATTTCAACTTCCTGTATTTGGTCAAATAAGTACAAGGGTTGTTATGGAATACAAAACCAGTAGTTCAGCATTTACTTATACTACCGATAGTTATACTCCAAAAGCAGGAGCATTACTGCTTGCGGTGGTAACCAGTAGCTATGGATCTAGTACAGGAAGTTTAAATAACAACGCAACCCCTAGCAGTGTAAGTGGCAACGGGCTCACCTGGACACTGGTACAAACACAAACGTATACTAACAATGCACAAAGATTGTCGGTGTACAGGGCAGTAACTGGTGCAACGCCCACCAATACTGCATTCACAGTAAATTTTCCATCAGCTACCGGAAGCGAAAAGCCCAAGAACTGCGTTGTTCAAATGGTGGAAGTATTAGGCTGTTCGCTAAGCGGATACAATGGCAGCGATGCCATATCAGGAATTGCACAAACAGAAGGAAATAACAAAGTTGCCGATGCTACTGTTAGTGCTGTTACCACTCCCGGAACGGCAATGCTGGGGTTATTTGCCAGCAACCAGGCTTACGCAAGCTCGGCAGTTACAGCAGAATCGGGATGGAACTTACTGTCATCACAGGCCATCACAGGCACCATTGATGTGAGTGCCCATATTGTGAGTGCTGTAAACACCTATGACCCATCTGCTCAGGTAACTTTTTCCTACAGCTCGTATTATGGTGGTATTGCAATAAAGCTGGAGCCTACAGAATACATGTTCAATTTTCCGTGTAGCTCAACAACTACAGCAACAAGCGGTCAGAACTTCAACCTTGCTTCTCCACAGACCATTTGCATAGCAGGAAATGCTACCGGCTTAAACCTGACATTGGCGAATAACGGGGCCAGTTTTGTAACGAAGTCGGGCAACCTCAGTTTCAGCAATCTTACCATGTACAGTAATGGCTCTTTTATTGTGGACCAGGGCTCAACTGTCACCATGACCAATGGTCTTAGAATTGATGGTGCTACCAACTTTTATGTAGCCAATGGTGCTACAGCCACTATCAATGGCGACTTTGTACTCAACGCAACTAATGTAAATGCCAATATTTATGGCAACCTGACCATCAACGGGAACCTTACCATGAATAGTGGCACCAAATTGTATGTAGGCAATACGGCTAAACTTATTGTAACAGGTACGATCAATGTTCAGGGCGGTAAAGTTTTGCTGAACGGCGGAACCACAAAAGCAAAATCACTAATGATGCCCGGTGGTTCTGCTATAGAAATGGCAGGTGGCGCCGGCATGGAAGTGAATGTGTTCAACACAAACTGGCAGGCTAATTCATTTGTCACAGGCCCAGGTGGCGGCTGCCTTGGTGTCGTGGGACCAGCTGGTGAAATTGCCAATCAGAATAACGGATTTCAACCCATTACCACATCCAGCGATTTGAAAATATGCCTGCCCTCTAGTGGTGTAACTATTGGCTCCTATTTCAATGCCAACAAGGGAAGTGCTTTGGTGATGAATGGTTGTAGTGGCTGTACCGTATTATTGCCCATTACACTTACACAATTTGACGGCATCATGTCGTCCTCAGGCATTAGCCAACTTAGTTGGAAAGTGGCAAACAACACTACAGTTTCCAGGTTTGTAGTAGAATATAGCACCAATGGAAGCCAGTTCGAAAAAGTAGGCTCCATTCTTCAGCAGGGCGAAAACAGCAACTATCGTTTTGATCATACCAGCACACATACCGGCCTAATTTATTATCGCCTGCTCATGTATGACAAAGATGGCCATGCAAGCTATAGCCGGATCGTAAGTTTGTTGCAGGGCAAAGAAAGCCAAACACGCATCATCAATATTGCACCTACAGTTGTAAACAGTAGTACCAATATCAGTTTGTATTCGGTTGGTCAACAGCCAATCTCCATATCGGTTTATGATATTTCTGGAAGGCAGGTCAGAACAGAAAATAAAATCGTGCATAAAGGCCTGCAAAATGTGCCTATCAACCTGGGCGGTATTCAGCAAGGTTACCTGTTTGTAAAAATTCAAACTCAGGATGGACAGGCCAAAACCTTGAAAATTATGAAGATGTAGTCATTCGACGAAAGCAGCAGGATTTTGAAAACGGCCTTTTTTAGATAATTTCTGCTCTTTTGCCCTTATGATCTTGACTGGCAGGGAGTTCATTTTGCTCCAATTTACTGGGGCCAATGCTTAAGCACAAAAAAATAATTAATGCTGCTAGTTCGGCTTATGTAAAGCTCCGTCAAGTCGATAATGCCTTAATATTTTTTGACAAATGTCAAATTTGCGTTATAATGGAAGTTGTACTATATATATTTGTATTCTGCTCCTTAAACAAGCCACACAGCACACTGTAGCAGAAGCGTATAGAGAAAACCCTTAATATTCACACAACAGTATTTACCCCCTAAACCGTTAGACAAATGGCACAAACATGCTATGGGTCTGCACGTACCATTATACTTTTTAATGGTATAGATACGCCCACCCCTCTTGCAAAGCATTTGGCTTTCATAATGCTACTTGTAATATTATTTTCGGTTTCTATGCCTGCAAGTGGCCAGATTAGTGCTCGGAATACATTAAACTTCGTATCTAACACAGCTGCATTTTCTTATTCAACTACTAATACATATGCACCAAAATCGGGTGCGTTAGTACTGGCAGTTATAACTACAGCAAGTGGTACTTCGGGAAATGCAAATAGTTATTCAGAGCCCACAAGTGTTTCTGGCAATGGCTTAAATTGGGATAAGGTAGAAACAATGCTTTATAACGGAAACGGCCACAGAGTTTCCGTATATAGAGCACTAACTGGTGCAACGCCTACAATCACCAAATTCACTGTCAACTATGACAACACGAGTGGTCTCGCTTCAGATATGCGTCAAAGTTGTATTATTCAAATCATTACAGTGCTTGGCGCTAACCTTGGCGGCACCAATGGCAGTGCTGCCATATCCAATATTGGCAAGAATACCGGTACTAACACAGGTAATCTTTCTGCATCTGTTACAGCCATTACCAACCCAGGTACAGCCATGTTGGGCATATTTTGTACCAACCAAAACTCCACCATAACCGGAACCAAAGCGGGATGGATTGTTGTGTCTGATGAGAAAGTAAACCCCGGAGACGCTTCCTCCAATTTGGTTGGCACCACCAATACGTATGATGGCGTAGCAGTAGCAACCGCTGCAGCCTCTAATTGGGCTGGCATTGCGCTAAAAGTGGAACCGGCAGATGTTTATAATAATTTCCCATGTAGTAGCATTATTACGGCCACCAATAATCAAAATTTTTCAATTCCAGCCCAGCAAACAATTTGTATTGCAGGCGGTACAGCTACCGGGCTTACGGCCTCATTAACACATGATGCAGCGGTTTTAGTCGTCAAGTCAGGAACTCCAAGTTTTAGCAATGTTACCATTTCCAAACACGCGGAAATGGTTATAGATAAAGACCCAAATGCCGCTGCGACTACAACGGTTTCATTCCCCAACGGCCTAGACTTGCAGGATTCGAGCAACCTTTTTATTGCAAATGGAGCCAAGGTTATTGTGAATGGCGACTTAACGCTAAGCGGTAACGGGGGAAATGTTAGGGTATTTGGCGAACTGGAGGTCACAGGCAACGTCACTATCGCCAACTTCAAAAGCGCTTTTTTTGTAGGCTTGTTAGCAAAGCTTACAATTGGTGGAACAATGCGTCTAAGTAGTGGTAAAGTTCTCATTAATGGCGGCCAGTTAAAAGTAAATACTTTAGAAATTAATGGCAGCACAAGCATTGAGATGTCGCAAAATGCAAAGCTTGAGGCAACTATTTTTAATAAAAACTCTCAACTCAATTCATTCGTAACTGGTCCGGGAGGAGGATGCCTGGGTATGGTAGGTCCCAATGGAGAACTGGCGCAAAACGGGTTTCAACCACTTACTAACAGCAGTGCTTTGAAAGTTTGCCTTCCATCATCCGGAGTTACCATAGCATCAAATTTCACAACTTCGCTTAAAGGATCTGCCACGGTAACCACTAATTGCGCAAGTTGCGATATAATTTTGGGGGGGGGGCCCTTACCCATTACCCTTACCCGCTTCGATGGCAATATGCTCAGCACAGGTGAAAGCCATTTGGCCTGGAGCGTGGCCAACAATAACGATGTGTCAAGCTTTGCGATAGAATACAGCACCAATGGCAGGCAGTTTGAACAAGTAGCATCTCTTCAAAAAGCCATTAGCAGCAATTACCAGCTGCAACATACCAGTACCCATAACGGGCTTATTTATTATCGTTTATTGCTCATCGACAAACAAGGAAAATCAACGTATAGCCGCATTATTACCCTTTTACACGGCAGTGAAAAAAATACCCGCATCATTGGCTTATCACCAACCGTTACCACTAATAATGCCAAGCTTGAATTGTATGCTGCCACTGGCCAAACCATTGCTTATACAATCATTGATGCTGCCGCCCATCGTGTAAAAACAGAAAAGAAAACAGTACAAAAAGGCTTGCAGCAATTGAATATTGATGTACACGGACTACCTCCAGGTTTGTTGTTTATAAAAATTCAAACACAGGATGGCGAACAGGGTACCATGAAAATTATGAAGCTGTAAAAAATATTGATGATGTAGAATCAAAAGCCTGTTGCACAATGCACAGGCTTTTGATTTTTGAAATCGTATTAGCCATTTTGCGTTGCTATTGAACGCGTATACTTGACCTGTTCAAGAGAAGTCCAATGAGTTCGTTCAATGTTCCTTTTGGAGGAACTATACTCCAAAAGGAACTGGCTACAATAAGAATTTGTGGGCTACCCTTTACAGGTCATTAGATTGCCCAAAATTTTCACTTGAAAGCAGCTAATAGCCACCAGCGGTAGCAGATACAGATTTAACCTGCGGAACCTGGCATTTTATCAATACTTTTTGTAATAATTTTTCATTGATTACCAGTGTATTAGAAATCACTTTTTGACAAATGTCAAAAAACATGATTTTTCCAAAGTCATAACACTGACTTTTGTATCAGGAACGGTGCGCCTTACCTCCGCACCTACATGCCGGTATATACTGGCATATCCGAATAAAGACGGTACTACACCCCCCAATAAGACCTAAGATTAGTACCCTTTAAACGGTTAGTGGTTATGATTCATTTTATTGGTGGGTTAGTATGTTGCACCCGAAAGCTTATGGGCGTGCAACCCAATACTAACTTCAAAAAACGACCTGGAAATGGTCTTTTGCTGGTTGCAATGCTTCTTTTGGCATTGGCATTACCATCACAAGTATTTAGTCAAATCAGTGGGCGCAATGTGCTCAATTATCAATCCAACACGGATGCATTTAGTTATACATCCGGAGCATTTCAGCCAAAGGCCGCTGCACTCTTAATTGCTATTGTTACCAATACCAGTGGTAGCTCCGTTACCGGCATTAGCTCCTCTGCCCCTGACAGTGTGAAAGGGATGGGGCTGAATTGGACACAGGTATCCACATTAGCTTTTAACAGCAATAAACACCGGGTATCTGTATACACTGCTGTAACCACTACTTTTCCCCCAAGCTCGGGTATTTCCGTTTATTTTCCTGGTTCTGCCGAAAATGAAAAGCGGCAGAGTTGTATTATTCAATTGGTGCAATTATTGGGTACCAATGCAAGTGCTGCCACCAATGGTACCAATGCTGTTTCGGAAATAAAACAAAATACCGGTAGTGGAAATAGCGGCTCTATAAATGTCGGCCTCATCAGTACTCCCGGCACCACAATGCTAGGCATACTAGGGTATGATAATGTATCGGCAAATAGCACTATCGAAGCAAGATGGAACAATTGGAGTGAAAATAGCACGAATGGTGTGGATGTAAAATCGACTGTTGTTGCAGACATCAATAGCTACGACAACTCTGTACAAATAGGATTGTCGGCCAGTGCAAACTGGGGAGGCTTAGCACTCAAAATTGAGCCGTTGGAAGTTGCTTCCAATTTTTCTTGTAGCACAGTTGAAAAGGTAAATGATGGAGATGTGATATTAAAAGGCACAGGATCCATATCCTGCATTTTGGACACAGCCCAGAGACTTAACCTTCAACTGAATAACGATGCCGAAACTTTTATAGTCAGACCATGGTCCAACCTTCAGTTCGACCATGTGGTGTACAATAATATGGGTTCCTTTATGGTGGATAAAGATGCCAAAGTGACCATCGACGGAGGCATTGCTATAAACGGTTTGGGGCATTTTTTTGTGGGCAATGGAAGCATGGTCACTATAAATGGAAATGTCACCCTCAATGATGCAAGCCTCAGGGTTTTTGGTAATCTCACCATCAATGGCAACCTTGATTTAAATGGCAAAAGTTTTCTTTTTGTAGGCAATCTCGGCAAGCTAACGGTGAATGGTACCACCACTATAACCAGTGATAACTTATTATCGAGAACATTGGTGAATGGAGGCACACTTAAAACAACCACATTAATTACCCGCCAAAGTAAAATTGAAATGTCGCAGGGTGCAATATTGGAAGCCAACAAATACAACGACAACAATCAACCCAGTCCGTTTATTACCGGGCCTGGTGGTGGCTGCCTTGCTATAGTAAACCCCTCGGGCGAAATTGCCACTCAGAACAATGGGTTTAATACCATTACAGCATCCGGCGATTTGAAAATATGCTTATCCAGCGGTATCACGATTGGCGACTATTTCGTAGGCAATAAAGGAGCAGCACAAGTAAACTATAACTGCTCAGGTGCATGCGCAACTCTCCTTGGATCCACACTTCCAATAACACTTACCCGCTTTGATGGCAATATGCTAAGCACAGGTGTTAGCCAATTGGCATGGACTGTGGCTAATAATAACGATGTATCAAGTTTTGCATTAGAATACAGTACCAATGGCAGAAAATTTGAACCGGTAGGATATTTACAAAAGGGCAGCAATAACAACTACCAGCTACAACATACCGGCTCTCATAACGGGCTTATTTATTATCGGCTACAGCTAATCGATAAACAAGGCAACTCTTCTTATAGCCGCATCATCTGCCTTTTACACGGTAGTGAAAAAAGTACTCGTATCATCGGACTTTCTCCCACCGTTACCACTAATTATGCCAAGGTTGAACTGTATGCTGCAACAGGCCAAACGATTGCTTATACAATCATTGATGCTGCTGCCCACCGTGTAAAAACAGAAAGGAAAACAGTACAGAAAGGATTGCAGCAATTGAATATAGATGTGCACGGGCTACCACAAGGATTGTTGTTTATAAAAATTCAAACCGAGGATGGAGAACAGGGTACCATGAAAATTATGAAACTATAGAGCCGTGCATCGAAAACATTTTAAGAGAGGCAGTTTCCATTATTGAAGCTGCCTCTCTTTTTGGGCATCATAATGGAAATGATCCTGACTTTTTTCAGAACATGTCTAAAATCATTTTTTATCCAAAGTTGTAACGACAAAATTTGGGGCATGAGTTCGCTCATCTACCCAAACTAACTCTACCCCTACCTAAGGTTTGAGTCTACTTCTCACCTGCGTCCCCGCCAATTCTATACCTAACCAATAACGCCCCTCAACCATGACCCCTTGGAATGGTGCATTGTACCCGTGCGCCACATTTTTCCCTGCCCATCAAAAAAAACCATTTCTAAAAAAACGATTGATTCCACACTTTTTGGCAATGACCCTTGCACTGGTTACTTCGGTGCAGGTGTACAGCCAGATGAGTATGAGAACTATTTTGACAGAAAAATTCGGCAGTGCATCTTATAGTTACTCCACCAATAATTACCAGCCCAAAGCTGGTGCGTTAATACTTGCTGTAGTTACCAGCAGCTATGGTTCCAGTTGGAGTAGTTTAAATAACAACGCGGCACCAGACAGTGTAAAAGCAAATGGACTTACATGGACAAAGGTGCAAACCCAACCCTTTTCGAACGATGCGCAAAGAGTGACAGTGTACCGTGCTGTAACCGGCGGAGTGCCCACCAATACTGCTTTCTCTGTTTATTTTCCATCGGCTGCAGGCAGCGAGAAACCTAAGAACTGCATTGTGCAGCTGATTGAAATTCTGGGTGCTAAATTAACAGGGTACAATGGCAGCGAAGCCATACCTGCAATTGCGCAAAATGCTGCCAGTGGCAATATGGTTGCAACCTCAGTAACAGATATTACCACTCCCGGAACCGCAATGTTTGGCGTATTTGCCTGCAACCAGGCTTTCTCCAGTGCTGCAGTAACTATCAAACCAGGATGGAACATTTTATCGTCTGTAGCCACTAACAGCACCATTGACGCAAGTGCACATGTAATATGCGCATTAAACAGTTATGATAAATTGGCCCAGTTCAACCTTCAGTTCAGTGCGCAATATGGTGTGCTGTTGCTGAAACTGGAACCTGCAGATTACATATTCAATTTTCCTTGTAGTGGTATTACAACTGCAACAAACAATCAAAACTTTAACCTGTATACGCCTCAAACAGTTTGCATTTCGGGTTATGCCAATGGCATTAACGTTACGCTCAACAACGACGCAGCAACATTTGTAGTAAAATCAGGTGGACCGGATTTGCAAAATGTAAATCTCTGGAATCCTTCTGTGCTCTTAGTTGAGCAGGATGCTACTCCCATTTTCACAACAGAGCTAACCATTAATAGCGGCGGAAATTTTATAGTGAGCAATGGCGCCGATGTTACGATGAAAAAAGGCATCACTGTAAACAATGGAAGTATTAATGTGTATGGAAACCTAACCGTAAACGGCGATCTCATTTTGAGAAATGGGACCAGCTTGTATGTGGGGAATACAGCCAAGCTCACCGTAACCGGCACTATTAATGTGGAAGGTGCTAAAGTTTTGCTGAACGGAGGTAGCACCAAAGTAAAAACGATTGTAACCAATACCGGCGCAAAAGTGGAAATGTCTGGTGGCGCCATTATGGAGGCTAATGTGTTCAATACTAATTGGCAGGCCAACTCCTTTGTTACGGGTCCAGGCGGGGGTTGCCTGGGCATTGTGGGCAGTAAAGGAGAAATTGCTAACGTAAACAACGGGTTTGCCAAAATAACAGCAAGTAGCGACCTGAAAATTTGCCTGGCGCCAAGTGGTGTCACTATTGGCAACTATTTCAACAGCAATATTGGAGCGGCACAGGTAAGCTATAACTGTAGTGGATGTGCCATCCTATTAGGAGGGCCCTCACTCCCAATAACCCTTTCTTCCTTTGATGGCAGCATGCTAAGCACTGGTGTTAGCCAATTGGCATGGAATGTGGCCAACAATAACGATGTTTCAAAATTCACAGTTGAATACAGCACCAATGGCAATCGTTTCGAAGCGGTTGGCACGCTGCAAAAAAGCAGCAGCAACCATTACCAGTTTCACCACACCAGTACCCATAACGGGCTTATATATTACCGGCTACAGATAACCGATAAGCAAGGCCATTCCACGTATAGCCGCATCATCACTATGCTGCATGGGAAAGAAGAAAATACAAGGTTCATCAGCATGTCGCCAACTGTTACAACTGGCATTGTGTATGAAACATTGTACGTAGTAACCAGCCAATACATCACCTATTCTATAGTGGATGCAGCCGGGCGGCAATTAAAAGCCGAAAAGAAAAAGGTTGAAAAAGGATTACAACAATTGCCAATAGATGTCCAACATCTTCCACAAGGTTTGCTCTTTATACAACTGCAAACACAGGATGGTAAAAACTGTACACGAAAAATATTGAAGATTTGATAGGGGTTGTTTTGCTATATAGCCAGGAAGCCTGTGCATTTTCTGCATGGGCTTCTACTTTTATAGTATCGCTTCATTAAAAGGCAGGGCAACGGCTTTGCCTTGGCGTTCTGCCTGCAAATGTTCCAAACTTGATGAGCGATAATTCAATAGCACCATTGCCATTGTTGTGTTCCCTTAACTTAGACATAGTAGCGTCGTACGAAAAAGTAAGCCGGGTATCTTTCCACTGCATACCTACCATGGGAATGATGGCATCGCCGGGGCGAAAATACAAGCCACCCAGCAACTGCGATTCGCTGTACTCACCTAAATTATATTGCCCCATCAATCCTGCCGATACTTCGGTGGCTCCGGAGGAATAGCTCACATAAATATTGGGATTCACGATCCACTGATCATTCAGTTTCATGGCCGCATTGACAAATACATTATACCTGGGCTTAATGGTATTACTTCTCACAGCAGGATCGAAAAAAGATTCTTTGGGCATATTCAAATGCATCACACTTACACCTGCATTCAGGTACAAATTATCAGAAGGGAAATAGGCATAATTCAAGCCAGCCTGCAGGTCGAGATAACTTACTTGCGAATAGGCAAATTGCTCGCCAGTGGGAGCATTGGCATCAAAGAATTTCCCATTCCATTGGTTCTCCCAGGTGAAGTTGGTAATATCAATATGCTTGGTGGCAAAGCCAATATTAAATCCACCCGAAACTAAACTGTTGTAGCCCACTTCCTGGTGCCATGCTACACTTGCATATCCTTTGGTAGATGTGAGATTTCCTGAGCCCGCCACATCACGTAACAGCAGTCCGCCTACACCAAGCCAACCATTGGAGAACTTATCTCTCATTACCTGCACATCGCCCCAAACACTCATGGTCTTATATGGTACAGGCAATCCCCACCATTGGTTGCGGTAAGTTCCCCCTATGCGATAATCAAAGTCTGGATTGAAGCCCGTGTTGGCCGGGTTGGTCAGCAGTGGGTTGTTCATGAATTGACTAAAGTGCAAATCCTGTGTACCAGCCACCAAACCACTCAACATTAGCACAGTTACTATGCATACCTGTTGCCAATGTTTTGGGCGCTTATGTGTGTATGAAATTTTATGTTGCATAGATCATCTCCTGCTTAATGTATAACTACCTAATCAAGGTAATACTTCCCGATCGCTTCACTTTATCTCCACTTATGAGTTCTGCATCCAGTGTAAATCCGTAAGCATCCATGGCCTGTGGTTTGCCTTTGAATTTTCCATCCCAACCCTGGCGCACATCTGCTGTTTCAAACACAAGTTGGCCCCACCTGTTGTAAATTCTGAAAGTCATTTTTGATACACCATAACCAAACACTACGGCCTTATCGTTTACTCCATCACCATTAGGCGTAAACGCCGATACCACATCTATCAGCGGCGCCACAATGGCCTGTATAGGCTGGCATAGCGTATCAGGACAACCAAATTGGTTGATACCAATCAAACAAGCCGTATAAGTACCTGTTTGTCTGTACTGGTGTTTTACTGTTGTATCTCTTCTAAAAGTGAGCAATGAATCGCCATCGCCAAACAGCCATTTGTACCTTGGCACTATATCACTAGAATTGGTAAAACTGGTAATGATATTTTCTTCCGGGGGATTGGGAGAATAACTAAAATTCACCGTTGGCTTTCCGGAAACAACAATGGTTTGCGTAGTTGAATCGATGATATTGCAGGTACTGCTATCCACCGCTATTAATTTCACAGTATAGGTGCCGGGTACTGCATAATTTTTTACTGGGTTGATGCTGGTACTGGTAGTGCCATCGCCAAAACTCCAGAAGAATTGCTGACCGCCCATGCTGGTATTGGTAAACACCGCATCGTATGGAGCACATCCGGATGGAGGTGTGGTAAAATTGGCATCCACCAATGGGCTCACCCGCAGTTGGATCACAAACGAATCGGGTGCGTTACAATAGTTGGTATCGGTAAGCAATAGCCGCACATTATAAGTGCCGGCTCCAGGATACTGGTGGGTTACCGGAGCAGTTCCACCTATCACCGGTGTTGAGTTGTCGCCAAAAAACCAGGTGAACGATGTATTGGAAAAAGGCTTGCCATTAGCAGGTGTACTCAGGTTTGTAAACTGATAGGTATTGCTTTCGCAGGGCAACAACTTAGTGGCCGATGCCAATACGTTGGCAAAATCATCTCTCACCCTAATGCGTACATAAGTAGTATCTCTCATATAGCATTTGCTGCTATCCACCGCTATCATGCGAACACGGTACAAGCCCACTGCATTATAGGTATGATTGATATTGGGTACAGTTGTTATTGCATTGGTGCCATCACCAAAATCCCATTCATAACTCCTTGCCAGGCCAATGGTATCTCTAAAGTTTACGGTAGTAGGTACACATGCCATGGTATCGCCATCTACTGCTCTTATTGATGACTTTACTCCACTGCGAACACCACTCAGGTCGAGGGCAATTTTTAAAACTGCCTGGTTACACCTGCCCGATGGGTTGGAGGGTCCCACAACACCAGGTGTAATGGGAAATTGTCCCCCGCCACAATTGGCGCAAATGCCCTGGTAAATAGTTCCCGATACATCGAATCGGCTGGTACCACCATCCACATGGTCCGCACCACCTGCACCCACGCCTGTTTGCTGTCCAAAAAATGATCCGAATAACTGGCGGGTGGCATCTTTCTCCAGTACAAAAAAGTAAAAATCTTTTCCATCTGTTTGCGACTGAATAGCATCCGGCGTAATGGTAAGTCCATTGGTGCCCGAAGTTGGAAAACCTGGTACGCCCTGTGCATCGGCCAAAACCCTTCCGCCCCAACCACTCACGTACACATTTTCGCAACGGTCCACCAAAAATGCAATGGGACTGATATTGGGGCTAGGGCTATTGGTACCGAAAACCATGCTATAGATATAGCCGCTAAAATCATTTTGCAACTTGGCAATAAACTGCTTGCCACCTGGCTGGGAAAAAGGCGCATTGGTTACAGGAAAATTGCCGGTGGTTTGCCCCATGATGTACACAAATCCATTCCGGTCGAATTGAACACCGTAGACCTGGTCGATACCGGGGGTGCCAAAAAATGAAAATTTTAAAACTGCTGTACCCGTAGGATTTAATTCCGCCAGGAAACCATCCGCTTCGCCACCATTAAAACTGGCGCCTACCACACCCAGCCTGTCGCCGGGAAAATCGGCACTTCGTGTACCGCCTCCTACATAAATATTTCCCGCAGGACTCATGGCCAGTACATAAGCGGCATCGTCGCTCAATCCTCCCAAATAGGTTGCAAAAAGCACGGTACTCAGGGTACTGTTGAACTTCAACACCAATGCATCCTGGTCGCCTCTCAATGTGCTTTGAAACGCACCTGCTGACACCGGAAAATTGTTACTTCTGGTACAGGAAGCCACCAGTATGTTACCGGCAGGATCCAATATCACTTCGCTTCGGGCATCGTCGCCATAGTTTTGTTGTAGCGATATGGGGAATGCACCACCGCCTGAATATTTGTGTTTGATATTAACACCATCGTCGGCACTGCCTCCTATGCGGATTGAGCCCAACATAGTGCTGCCCGTAGCATTCAACTTACTTACTACAATATCCCATGCACCTCCGGGTCCAATCCGGGGAGTAGTGGTAGGGTAATCGGTGGATGTAGTTCTACCGGCTATTACCAGGTTGCCCGCATTATCTACTACCAAACTATGCGGTTGCTCGTTGCCGGTACCGCCTATATAAGTAGCGTAAATCCTCGCAGAACCCACCGGGTTAAATTTCATAATGGCCATATCGAAACCGCCACTGCCTTCGCCGGTATTGCTTCCCCCCCTGAATGTAGTTTGGAACGCCCCTGCAGTTACAGGGTATCCACTGCTGAACGCAATGCCACCTGCATACAAATTACCGCCTGCATCGTAAGTAGCGGTATAACCCCAGTTGTCGGCTGAACTGCCCGTAAATGATGAAAAGATCAATGTAGGGTCGATGATCAAAGTTTGCGTCCTGTCGTATGCCGACAACTTGAATCGAACCAAATTGCCGATCACTTCATATTTACAACCCACTTGCTTACGCTGGCCATTTATGAGCTGGTAAGTGTACGGCGATTGCTCTATTACTTCGTTCACTGATGTTTTGATGACCAATGCCCCATCGCGTACCGATAAGCCCTCGGCCCCCGTGTACTTCATAATTATTTTTTCGGACACGGCATTGGGTTGTACCACCAGGTCAAACTTCAGGAATCCCCGGTCGCTGTAATACCGTATATCAATACCGGGATATAATTGCTTCATCCATACTTCACCAAAAGCATGCACATCGCCAGCCCATTTATCGGGGTTGTTTCCCAATAAATAATTGAATGCGCCGGGCATTTGCTTTTGGGTTTGTATAGTTGATTTTGGATTGGCGCCTTCAAAACTTACATCATAAGCATGCGACTTTAGCACCAGCTCTTTTTCGAAATTGCCACCACCGCCCTTCTCTCCGCCATTGTCAAGGCTCTGATCGTTGCTACCAGCCATATTGGCTCCCAACGTAGCACCCTTTGGCGCATCGTAGTGTTCATGTGCAGTAACGGTTGCTTTTATGCGGGCAAAATCGTTGGGACTGTGTTGTACTACTCTGTATCCATTGCGTTTCAAAAAGAAAGCACCATTGGACAATTCGCCTTTGTACAGCACTTCATTCTCCCACTGGCCTTTATTTTCTGTATACTCAAAAGTTTGCGCAGCTATTGAGCCGGAATAAATAAGTGCAAGAGTGGTGAGCAGGTATAAGGTTAGCTTTTTCAAATCAGTAATTAAGTTACGACTACTAACGTAAAAGGGATCACAATTCTTATCATGAAATCTTCGACCAGAAAGTTTTTCCTTTCTGGGACAAAAGATGGTGTCGTAGTGCAGCATGTTCCGGTAGTGAGAGTTCAACATCTTTATCCAGCAAATTCTCTGCCATATGTTGCGCTGCTTCCATCAATTGCTTGTCATTTACTAGAGACGCTAGTTTAAAATTGAGCACCCCACTTTGCCTGGTTCCTTCAATATCGCCAGGGCCGCGGAGTTCCATATCCTTTTCCGATATCCTAAACCCATCGTTGGTTTCGCACATTATTTTGAGGCGCTCCCTCGCAGGGGCACTTAATTTGGGCCCGGTTAATAAAATGCAAAAGCTTTGTTCGCTGCCCCGGCCCACCCGGCCCCGCAATTGGTGCAATTGGCTGAGGCCAAATTTCTCCGCACTTTCGATGATCATCACCGATGCATTCGGCACATTCACACCAACCTCAATCACCGTAGTGCTAACCATGATCTGCGTATCGCCGGTAATAAAACGTTGCATATTGGTATCCTTCTGTTCCACAGGCATACGTCCATGCACCATGCTGATCCAATACCTGGGTTCCGGGAAAAATGACTGCACATTGAGATAACCACGTTCCAGGTTTTCGTAGTCCAGTTTGGCGCTTTCTTCAATCAACGGGAAAATGATATACACCTGCCGACCCTTTGCTATTTCCTGCCCGGCAAATTCCAACACATTGTGCCGGCTGCTATCGTAGCGATGTACGGTAGTAATGGGCTTACGGCCCGGTGGCAGTTCGTCCAATACACTACAATCCAAATCGCCAAACAAACTCATACTTAACGTACGAGGGATTGGCGTAGCTGTCATGACCAACACATGCGGAGGCACTTCATTTTTTTGCCAGAGTTTACTGCGCTGTTCTACTCCAAAGCGGTGTTGTTCATCAATCACCACAAAACCCAGTTTCTTAAACTGCACGGTGTCTTCGATCAGCGCATGGGTACCTATTAAAATATCTAATTCCCCAGCTTCTACCTGTTGCAACAATTTTCTGCGGGCTGCAGTTTTAATGCTACCGGTAAGCAATGCCACTTTCAGCGGCATGTCTTTCAGCAATTGTTGAATGCCCGCAAAGTGTTGCTGTGCCAGTATTTCCGTAGGGGCCATCAAGCAACTTTGATAACCGTTGTCCGCGGCCAGCAACATACTCAGCAATGCCACAATCGTTTTGCCGCTGCCCACATCGCCCTGCAGCAGCCGGTTCATTTGATGCCCACGCCCACAGTCGATCCGAATTTCCTTCATCACCCTTTTTTGAGCGCCGGTCAATTCGAAGGGTAAATATTTTGAATAAAAGCTGTTGAAGTGGTCGCCTACTTTATCAAACACCAATCCTTTGCTGTATAGGTGGCGTTTAATTTTTACCTGGTTCAGTTTTATCTGCACCAGGAACAATTCTTCAAATTTCAAGCGGCGTAATGCTGCATCGTAGCTGGCCTGGTCTGGTGGAAAATGAATATTGCGATAGGCATCAAAACGCGGCATAAACTTACCCTGCGCCATAACAGATGCTGGTAAAAATTCGGGCACATCGGCAGGTGTAATATGTGGCAATAATGCAGCAGTGAATTTGCCAATGGCACGGCCGGTAATGAATTTTGCTTTAAGCTTTTCGGTAGTGGGGTAAACAGGTTCGAGAAAGTTTTTTCCACTCACATTTTCCTCATCAGCAGGTTCAATTTCGGGATGCGAAATAGAAGGCCTGTTGTTGAACCAACCCAGCTTACCATACACTACATAGGTACGCCCCGGCGTGAGTGTTTTTTTTACCCAGTGAATGCCCTGGAACCATAGCAAATCCAGCGATCCTGTATTGTCGCGAATAGAAGCCACCAAACGCCTTCCACGTTTTTCGCCTACTTCTTCCGGGCTGCTCAACACCCCTTTTACCTGCACCATATCCAGCCCCGACCCAAGCCCTGCAATGGGATATACCCTTGTTTTGTCTATATGCCGGTAAGGGAAATACTCAAGCAACTGCCCCCAGGTATGGATATTGAGTTCTTTGCGCAGCAAATCGCCCCGCTGCGGGCCTACCCCTTTCAGGTATTCAATGGATGAGTCGAGTATGTTGGATTGGGATGACAAACCTATAAAACCATAGTTCTGAGTGGCTAAAAGTACATGCTTCGCCCAACATAAAATTGCCGGCCTTTGTATGCAGGGTATACTATAGTTTTTGGCAGCTACATTACGGATGCGGCAAGCTATATTTGCCGCCCCTCAAATTGGGAAGCGTTATGTTGAAGGAAAGAGTATTAACGGGCATCAGGCCAACCGGGTATTTACACCTGGGTAATTATTTTGGCGCTACACGCAATTTTCTGCACCTGCAAAAAGCATTCGACTGTTTTGTATTTGTAGCCGATTGGCACAGCCTTACCACCCACCCCGATACCAAAGAATTGCAAAACAGCGTTCGCAGGGTATTGGCCGAAAATATTGCCTGCGGTCTGGACCCGGAGCAGGTAACGCTGTATGTACAAAGCGATGTGCCCGAAATAGCCGAACTGTACCTTTACCTCAATATGCTGGCCTATAAAGGTGAACTGGAAAAAACCACCACGTTCAAAGACAAAGTGCGCCAGCACCCCGATAATGTAAACGCAGGCTTGCTCACCTACCCCGTGTTGCAGGCGGCCGATATCATTATTCACCGGGCAGGCAAAGTACCCGTGGGTAAAGACCAGGAGCAGCACCTCGAAATGGCACGCAATTTTGCACAGCGCTTCAACTTCCGCTATGGTGGCGGCGAAACCATTTTACCCGAGCCTCAGGCTTACAACTTTAGCGGCGGCGACCTGGTAAAAATTCTGAGCCTGGATGGCAATGGCAAAATGAGCAAGAGCGAAAATGCCATGAACACCATTTACCTCTGCGACGAAGACGACCTGCTGCGCAAAAAAATAATGAAGGCCAAAACCGACCAGGGCCCGGCCGAACCCAACAGCTCCAAACCCGATTATATCGAAAACCTGTTCACCCTCATGAAGCTGGTGAGCCAGCCAGATACCATTCAAAAGTTTGAAGAGGATTACAACAATTCATCCGCTGGTAACGTGGTGATTCGCTATGGCGATCTAAAAAAACAACTTGCAGAAGATATGGTCCGGTTTTTGAGCCCCATACGTGAAAAAACCAATGAACTCATGAACGACACCGCCTACCTGGGTAAGCTGATGCAACTGGGCAAAGACAAAGCCAGGGCCAGTGCAGCCGAAACAATTTCGCTGGTGCGCAAAGCCATGGGGGTTCAATATTATTAATACATCACATTTACACCGGGAAATCATCCAACTCCTGTTGGCCGAAAACCGTATTTCCCTAACTTGTACCGCTCACTTCCCTTTTCCCAAACTATTTTCAACAATCAGTACGTACTAAATAGCAAAGCTCCATATGGCAAAATCGAAGAAGCCAAAGCATATAGCCGTAGCCGGCAATATTGGCGCCGGTAAAACCACATTGACCGAATTACTCAGCAAGCATTATCGCTGGATACCACAGTTTGAAGACGTAGAGCACAATCCCTACCTCAACGATTTTTATGAAGACATGCCCCGCTGGAGCTTCAACCTGCAGATCTATTTTTTGAATAGCAGGCTGAACCAGATCCTCGAAATACAGCGTGGTTCGGAAACCATTATCCAGGATCGTACGATCTATGAAGATGCCATGATATTTGCGCCCAACCTGCACGACATGGGTCTGATGAGTAAACGCGATTTCGATAACTATTTCAAGTTTTTTGAAACGCTGAAAAGCATGGTGCAACCGCCGGACCTGCTCATTTACCTGCGTGCTTCCGTACCTACATTGGTAGGACAAATTCAAAAACGTGGCCGAGAATACGAAGAAAACATTCGCCTCGATTATTTGAAAAAACTGAACGAGTACTATACCCGTTTTATTGAATCGTACCACGAAGGACCCGTACTTATTATTGATATCGATAAAAACAATTTTGCAGATAAAGAAGAAGACCTCGGCGAGATCATCCAAAAAATAGACAGCACTTTGTTCGGCTTGTTCTAAAGGCAACCGGCAAGTATGTTCCAAAAAAAATCCTGCGACCAGTATCGCAGGATTTTTTTTGCCGCAGTTCAGCAGCCCTTAATTCACTTTATACTTTACCACACGGTACCCGTAAATAGGTGCGGCTACCACTACATTAATGAGGCCAATGCCTTTGGAAAACCAGGTCTCAAAACTTTCGACATCGGTAAACGGACCGCCAGCCGTTGTTTGTACCTGCTGGGTATTTTTCACCTTAATGGTTTTGGCATACACTTTACCATCGAGCACCACGTTCACATCTTTTTCCAGTATCTCATACTTGATCCTGATTTTTACCTGTGCAGTTCCTGAAACACCCGCAGCTTCGGGGCTCATCCATTGCGTACCTTTTGCCACATTGTCTTTTAAGAAGATCCATTCGGTAAGTACCGGTAAATCGGTAATGCCTAACACATCCAAATCACCAAACTCTATATAATCTCCACCGGTCTTGCGGTAGAAACTCGAATCCTTGTCAGGCTTTACTTCGGTAGTAAACAGGTTATACGTATTGCCGGTAATACTTATGGTTCCGGTCATTCCGGTGCTCAATGTGTAAGCGGTATCTGTGGGTGTAGCCGCAGGATCGTTAGCCATATAGGTCCACCAGCTATTGGCGGTCATTGGGAAATAATCGCCGGTGGTAGCTACCGCCTGTTGAAATGCATTGAGGGTAAAACTGCAACTGCTTCCTTTAAAATTCACCGTATAGGTAAAAGCCCCCGGGTTGAGCGGGGTACCGGCTGCCAACATCTTTACCGCAACAATACCCGCTGCATTTACTGTGCCGCTGCCTGTAAATGATACGCCATTTACTGTATCACTTTTTACCACATACCCACCGGTAGTGGTAAAATTCATTTCAACCGTTACATAGTTGGCTGTGTCCACCGCCAAACCCTGCGTATATGCGCCATTCAGCACAAAATTGGCACAGGTGCCGGGTGATCCGTTCAATACGCCGCTGGCATCATTGCTGGGAGGTGCACTCCCGCTTTCGTCACTCAATTCTTTTTGACAGCCAACCCATGTAAAGGCCAGCAAAACCCAGAGCAATAATTTGGTAGATGACAACAGGTTTTTCATAAGTGGGGTAGTTAGGACACCTGCACTTCATCCGTATTGGAAACATTTGTTTCCACAGTTGGATGTTGGGTGTGCTGGGTGTGCTTTTTGAAAAAACGATTTTGGAACAGTAATATTATAATCAAACCGATGGAAATGCTGGCATCGGCAATATTGAATACAGGGCTGAAGAATTCGAATGGCTGCCCTCCCCAAACCGGCACCCAGCTTGGCCAGGTGGTATGAATGATGGGGAAGTACAACATGTCGACTACTTTTCCATGCAGAAAGCCGGCATAGCCACCTCCTTCAGGCAAAAATTTTGCCAGGTTATACATCCTCGGGTCGCTGTTTTCAAATATCATCCCGTAGAACATCGAATCGATCAGGTTGCCCACCGCCCCTGCAAAAATCAGCGCTACACAAAAGATAAATCCCTTGTGCTCCTTCTTCTTAATGATCTGACCAATGTAATACACGCCAAAAGTTACGGCAATCATCCGAAAAATGGTGAGCGCCATTTTGCCCCAGCTTCCACTTTCGCCCAGTTTCCAGCCGTAGGCCATGCCTTCATTTTCTACAAAATGCAGGCGGAACCAACTGCCCAATACCTTATGCTCTTCACCCAAAAAGTAATGGGTCTTGATATAAAATTTGAATGCCTGATCTATAATAAGAACCAGAAGAATAACCAGTACTACGTGTATCTTTTTCACAATTATCGATTGAAATTTCGGGCAAATATACCCTGAACATATGTGCAATATAGGGTCTGAAATAGTTTGGGCAATCCTAATAATGGAGAGGCACTACCCATCAATATATACTCTTTTCACCCGCTGGCTTATGCCGGTCATTATTTCGTAGGTAATGGTTTGGCTCCACCCGGCCACCTGCTGAATACCTATATGATCGCCAAACACTTCTACTATATCTCCCACTTTTACCTGGGGTATTTCGGTTACATCCAGCATGGTCATATCCATACACACTTTTCCCACTACCGGCACCTGGCGCCCATGTAAATACATGTGCCCAATACCATTGCTAAGGTTGCGGGGATACCCGTCGGCATAGCCAATGCGAACCGTGGCAATGATGCTATCGCGATGCAACAACCCCGATCGGCCATAGCCTACAGTTTCGCCGGCTTTTACCCGCTTCACCTGGGCCACTGTGGTTTTTAGTTTCATTACCGGCAGCTGACCTGCAAGGCCACCATACAACCCTACGCCCAAACGCACCATATCGAAATGCGCATGGGCATGCCTGCTGATAGCGGCAGTATTGGCAGCATGTCGTAAAAAAGAATACCCGAGGGTTTGCTGCAATGTGGTGCACGCCTCTGAAAATGCGCTTACTTGCTGCCGGGTAAAATCATCTTCTCCCGCATCTTCGCTGGCCACCAAATGCGTGAACGCAGATTTCACCACCAATTCCTGTTGCGATGATAACAGTTGGGCCAAATCCGGTATTTCCGCAGTGTCAAAACCCAACCTGTGCATGCCCGTATCTACTTTTACGTGAATGGGCATATTGCTAATGCCTTTGTGCCTGCACCATTGCAATAATGTTTGCAAAAAATCGAAGGAATACACTTCCGGTTCCAGGTTGTATTGCTCCAAAGCATTGAAAGATGCAGGATCGGTGTTGAGTACCATTACCGGCATGTGCACACCGGCTTTACGCAGGGTAATGCCTTCATCCACATACGCCACTGCCAAATATTCCACACCGTTGAACTGCATGGCCCTGGCTATTTCGGCATCGCCGCTGCCATATCCAAATGCCTTCACCATCACCATCAGTTTTACCGATGGCTGTATAAACGAACGGTAGTATTGCAGGTTGTGTGCAATGGCCGACAAATGAATTTCCAATACTGTTTGGTGTTGTTGTGCTTCCAGCAAACGGGCTACTCTTTCCAATTCGAAATTGCGACCACCTTTCAGTAAAATATCTTCATGCGAAAACCGAATAGCTGCAAATTCCTGCAACAATTCATTCGTATTGTCGAACAGCAAAGTTTCGATGGAGGAAGCCGGCAATTCAGCCATGTATTTTTTCATACCCGGCCCAATGCCTATCAACCTATCAATATGCTTCTCCGTCAACAGTGCTGCCAACTGCTTGTACTGCTGCTTTGTTTCGCCCGTAGCCACTGACAAATCACTCAGTATAATGGTACGCTTGTTATTGCGCGACTGGTGATGTAAGTATTCAATGGCTTGTATAAGTGAAGTAAAGTCGTTGCTATAACTATCGTTCAGGATATAACAATCGTTGATAGCTTTGTTCCATTGCAGGCGCATATCGAGGTGCTGCAATTGTTGCATGCGGGCTTGAATCGTTACAATGTCGTATCCCCGGTGCAGCATAAAAGCCACGCAGTGCATGGCATTTTCCAAACTGGCCCTGTCGATAAAAGGAAGCGTGATGCTAAAAACGGTGTCGCCTTGCTGCAGTTCAACCGTGGTAGATGCTCCTTGCTCCGTAGCATTCGAAACCCTCAACCATGCATCTTCGTGCCTGCTCCAGTTAAGCAATTTTCCTTTGAAGGTTTGCGCCATTTTTTTGATGGCTTCATCATCGGTACGCACAATTAAAGCAGCACAGTTTTCGAACAACAAAAATTTCTCTTCCAGCTTTTGCTGCATGGAATGGAACCCAGTGTTGTGCGCATCGCCCAGCATGGTAAACAAACCAATAGTGGGTTGAATAATTTTTTGCAACGCCTGCATTTCGCCGGGTTGCGAAATACCTGCTTCAATAATGCCGAGTGTGGTATTGCGCTGCAACATCCAAACACTTAGCGGCACACCTATTTGCGAATTAAAACTTTTGGGGCTTCGTACTATTTGCTCCTCCTGCGCCAGCAGCTCGAACAACCATTCTTTCACAATGGTTTTGCCATTGCTGCCGGTAATGCCCACTACTTCGCATTGCAAACGGCTGCGATGCCAGGCTGCCAATTGTTGCAATGCTTGCAGAGTATTGCCCACAATCAAATACGTTGCGTCTGCAATAGGCGCATCAGGAGTTTCTGACACTACAAACAATCGGACGCCCTGCTCATACGCATCGGCCACAAACTGGTGTCCATTGCGGCGTGCAGTGATCAATGCAAAAAAAATAGTGTCTGCAGGAAAACTTATGCGCCTGGTATCGGTGGCTATATAACGAAACTCATGCCCGGAATCGCCCAACAATTGAGCGTTCATCAAGGTGGCTATTTCGTGCATGGCGCAAGTAAACACTGCCAGTTAATTATGGTGATTATTGGTACTACCATCATCCACATTTTTGGGCAAGCCCGGCTTGTCCATAAACATGGAATAGAAAATGGACCCGCCAATACAAAGCGCAATAACGCCTAATGAAATGCCTACCTGTACCGGCTTTGAAACCCACTGATTGATCCAATGTTCTCCCAACATTTTCAAGCCAATGAATATGAGTACAATGGCAATGCCATGTTGCAGGTAATCGAATTTATCTACTGCACCACGCAGCAGGAAGAACAGCGAACGCAAACCCAACACCGCAAAAATATTGCTGGTATAAATAATAAGCGGATCGCTGGAAATACCCATTACCGCGGGAATGGAATCGAGTGCAAATACAAGATCGATAGCAGCCAGTAAAACAACTACCACAAACAGGGTTGTGTACACAGGTTTGCCATGTTCTCGAATCACAAACTTTCCATTGCCATCGCTGTGTGTAAGTGGCAAAAACTTTTTGAGAAACTTATATACTTTGGAATCATGCGGATCGAATGCACCATCATCGTCGGCATGATACATTTTATAACCGGTGTACACCAAAAACACACCAAAAATGTACAGCACCCAATGAAACCTTTGTACAAGTGCCACACCAATAGTAATGAATCCAATCCGGAAAAGTATGGCCATCAAAATACCAATGAGCAATACCCTCGAATAGTTTTTTTCTTTTACCCCGAAAGAATTAAAAATGAGAATGAACACAAAAATGTTATCGATGCTCAGGCTCCACTCCATGAGGTAAGCACTTAAGAATTCGAATGCCAACTGGTAGTTACCTGTTGTATGGCCCTTCGTAATATTTTCGGCAGAAAGTGAAGGTCCTTCGAATAAGAGAAAAACAAAAAACATTATAGCCAGTGCCACCCACAAACCTGTTTGATACAAGGCAGCCTTTATAGTGATGACCTTACCTTTTTTACTCAATAAACCGAGATCAAGCACAAGTGCAACTGTGAGAACCAATCCGAATACCAGGTACACTATCTGATGAGTAGACATAACAATTAGAAAAGAAGTATGAGATAATTATTAGCTGTATTTTTTCCGCCTTACAAGATTAACCACTATACCCGATAACAGCAACAACAATAGCGGCAGCGCTATATTGATGGCTTGCCACATGCCTTTGCCCGTTTCCAGTTTTTTAGGATCGAGCAATCGGAGCGTGTATTCCTTACTGCGAGTGGCCATGATGCCGCTTTCGTCGGTCATAAAATCTATAGCATTCAGCAAGAAATTTCTATTGGCAAATTGATATTGGGTATAGGGATTGGTGCCCATGGCCAAAGGTCCTTCGCGGGTAAACCCATTCAGCACCCAGTCGCCATCGCCGGTTACCAATACCTGCCCGGGTTTTGAAGCTGTGGGCAAATAAGGTTGTCCTACCGCCTGCAAAGAATCGATAACTGTTTTCGAAAGCCGGTTGGCATACAAACTTTTGAAATGGCCTTCGAGCAATACTGCCAAAGGCACAGCTTCCTGCTGAAATGCAGATGGATTTTCCAACTGTTTCAAAATTTCAACAGTTACAATAGCAGGTGCACTCAAAATACGACTGGTATTACTGGTGCTTAGCAATATCGTTTTGTTGATGCCTTCTGCTTTTACCGTGTCGATGCTATTGGGAAATTGCATTACTACAGCATCGAGATTTTTAGCAATAGGATGACTGCTCTGGCTGTACAGCAATGGGAAATAAGGCCAGGGTAGCAATTCAATTTGCGGTTGTTCACCTACATTCCCAACCGCTTGCGGCAGAACATCGCATTGCCTGTCCTGCACCAGGTTTTGGTTGATGCGGGCCCCGTATTTAAAGATCAGGTCATCAATACGCAGGTCTCTTCCATACGCTGTAAAATCTTTTCCGCTGCGCACCAGGCTATCCATATCGGCATGCAGTGCATCCAGCAAAAACAACACTTTACCACCCCGCATCACGTACTGGTCTATTTTCAGTTTATCTGCATCGCTAAAAGCAACAGACGGTTTTACGATCACCAATGTTTTGATGGTATCGCTAATAAAGGGTTGCTGTTGCAGGTTCAGCAAAAAGAAACGGTACTTAGATTGCAGGGTTTGGCTGAGATCGTAGGTTTCGGGCCCCATGGGTTCGCCATTGCCTGTTGCATAAGCCACCATTGGCGCTTCGCGATGGCTGAGCGTTTGAATAGCCGATGCAAACAAATATTCCATTTGCGCCTCGGCATTGTTGATGGTTTCATATTGCAGGCCCGCAGCATCGGGGTTTAGAAATCCTTTGTTGCCCTGGCCTTCCAACAAATTGACGGTAGTAAAATCATCGCCGGTTTTTACAAGGGCAATGGGATAATGAAACACGGCGGCAGAGCCCGATTTGGTTACTTCATTTTGCTTAATGGCATTGCTCTTGAGCCAGGTAATTTTAAAAGTATCGTTGAGTGGAAATGCAATGGAGTCGGCCAAAAAATCATCGGGTGCTACAAACCGGTAAACTAGTTTGCCATTGCTGATGCTTCGGCAATCGCTCAAAAAACTTTCTGTTGAATTGGCCAGCTTGCGAAAACCTGAACTGAGGTTATCATCTTTTAGCAACACCGTTATTTCTACCGGTGCCTGCAATTCGTTCAGCAATTTTTTGCTGGCAGGACTAATGGTGTAGCGCTTTTCGCCGGTAAGATCTATACGCTGGTTAAAGTAGGATGCCATAGCAATGGAACCCAATGCAGCAACCAGTACAATAACCCAACTGAATTTGTTTGAAAGCATGGATTGCATATACTATCGTTGTGCTACTACTTTACGGGTAATGAAAAGAAATACAAGCAGCACGGTACCGAAATACCAAACATCTTTCAATGCCAATACACCGCGACTTGCGTTTTTATAATGCTCATCAATGCCAAACATGCTGATCCAATAATCGGCGCCACCTTTAAATGCTTCAATACCAGCCAGGGCTGCAAAACCGCTGTACACAATAAAGCTGATAAAAGCCGACACCAAAAAACCAACGATCGGGTTGCTGCTGAGTGAAGATCCAAATATGCCAATGGCGGTAAACACTGCCGCCAATAGGAACAATCCTATGTATGAACCCAGTATGGCACCAGTGTCGATACTGCCATTGATACTAAGTGTTTTGATGGTGAATACATAGACCAACGTGGGCAAGAGTGCCAGCAACACCACAACCAACGAAGCCAAATATTTTGCTGCCACTATTTTGCTTTGGCTAATGGGTTTTGTTTTCAGCAATTCCCATGTGCCGGTTTTGAATTCATCGCTAAAGCTGCGCATGGTTACAGCGGGCACCAGCAACAGCAATACCCAGGGAGCCAGTTCAAAAAATTTATCCATAGTGGCGTAGCCAAAATCGAAAATGCTGGTACCGGGAAAAATGAAAAGGAACAGGCCCATGAGCAACAAAAACAAGCCGATAGATAAATAGCCTGTCAGGTTACCAAAAAACTGCCGGAACTCTTTAATGAACAATGGTTTCATACTATGCTACAAATTAACGTTGAACTGGGCATATGCTGATACAGTTGGTTGATAGGTGAAGAACTTTAGGAAAATGCTTTTCATTTAAATGTCCTTAACCAATGTTGCACGCACAAAATGCAGTTGCAGAAAATAAAAAAGCCAACTGCTCTTGCAATTGGCTTGAATAAGTTGTTGGAAGATGTACTACACAGCAAAACTCTCACCACATCCACAGCTACGGCTGGCGTTAGGGTTGTTGAAATAAAAACCCTTACCATTGAGGCCATCGCTAAAATCGAGTTCGGTATTTACCAGGTAGAGAAAGCTTTTGAGGTCGCATACCAGTTTCAGGCCTTTGTCTTCAAATACCTGGTCCATTGGTTTTTGTTCGTTGTCAAAATCCATTTTGTAGGTAAGGCCACTGCAACCACCGCCCACTACGCTTACTCGCAGAAAATATTCGTTGGTGTCGCTAATGCCGGCATCGCTCATCAGGCCTTCCACTTTTTTCTTAGCCTTATCGCTAACTGTAATTGTATTATCTATTGCTACACTCATGGGATCAATATTTCAATACGCTTAGTTTCAAAAATTATTCCGGGCACGAATGTACTGCCAATTTGTACCCGTAGCCGGGCGGTTTGGCAGCATTTCCCTTTTTCAACAGTTCATTTCCTAAAAACGCAAAACAGCCTTCCGGCTGTTTTGCAGAGTAAGATTGTATGAAACCGGCCATTAATGCACCACGCTTTCTTCAAACTTTAAGGCTTCCATACCATTTTTCACACGGTAGTCGTTAATTGCTGCTTTGATGGCGTCTTCAGCCAATACAGAGCAGTGAATTTTTACCGGAGGCAGGTTCAGCTCTTCTACAAAGTCCATATTGTCTACTGCCAAAGCCTGATCCACGGTTTTGCCTTTCAGCCATTCGGTAGCCAGGCTTGAAGAAGCGATGGCCGATCCGCAGCCAAAAGTTTTGAATTTGGCATCGGTGATGGTACCGGTAGTGTCGTCCACCTCAATTTGCAAGCGCATTACGTCGCCGCATTCAGGTGCACCTACCAGGCCGGTTCCTACATTTTTCTTGCCTTTATCCAGTGTTCCTACATTCTTAGGATTCTGGTAGTGGTCGATTACTTTTTCTGAGTATGCCATTTTTTTAATTTTTTAAGTTGACTGGTTAACAGGTTGACTAGTGAGATCTTTCCATTCAATCCGGTTGCTATCACTAATCAACTAGCCAACCTTTACACGTTTCAATTCATTAGTGGTGTGCCCACTCAATCGTATTCAAATCGATACCCTCTTTATACATTTCCCAAAGCGGGCTCATGTCGCGGAGCTTGAGCACCGTATTGGTAATCTGGTCAATGGTATAATCAATTTGCTCTTCGGTGGTAAAGCGGCTGAGGCCAAAACGCAAAGAAGAGTGTGCCAGATCGTCGCCAAGGCCCAGTGCCTTCAATACATAGCTGGGTTCGAGGCTTGCACTGGTACAGGCCGAGCCTGAACTGAGTGCAATATTTTTATTGAAGCCCATCAGCAAACCTTCGCCTTCTACATATTTAAAGCTGATATTACTTACATGTGGCAGGCGGTGTGCGGGGTCGCCATTTACATAGGCTTCTTCTATTTGTAACAATGCTGCTTCCAATTTGTTGCGCAACTGGCTGGTATGTGCTGCATCTTTTTCCATTTCCAACCTTGCTAATTCACAAGCCTTACCAAAGCCCACAATACCGGGTACATTCAAAGTACCACTGCGCATACCCCTTTCGTGGCCGCCACCGTCCATTTGGGCAGTAACTTTTACACGTGGGTTTTTACGACGTACATACAATGCACCTACGCCTTTGGGTCCATACATTTTGTGAGCAGTAAAAGACAACACATCAATACCGTCTGCTTTTACGTCAACAGGTATTTTACCTACAGCCTGTACCGCATCGCTAAAGAACAGCACATTGTGTTTTTTGGCAATGGCACTAATTTCTTTGATAGGCTGCACAATGCCAATTTCGTTGTTGGCATACATAATGGCGATCAAAATAGTGGTAGGCTTGATAGCTGCTTCCAATTCGGCCAAATCGATACGGCCATCTTGTTTTACATCGAGAACGGTAACATCTGCACCCAGTTTTTCGAGGTGTTTGCAGGTATCCAACACGGCTTTATGCTCAATGTTCATGGTGATGATATGGTTGCCCTTGCTGGCATACATTTCATACACACCCTTTATGCCCAGGTTGTCGCCTTCGGTAGCGCCGCTGGTAAAAATGATTTCCTTAGGATCCGCATTGATCAATTTGGCAATTTGCTCACGGGCATAGTCCACGGCTTCTTCTGCAGCCCATCCAAATGGGTGGTTGCGGCTGGCGGCATTGCCAAATTGGTTCGAGAAATAAGGCAACATAGCTTCTACCACACGAGGATCGCAAGGTGTGGTGGCGTTGTTGTCGAGATAAACTGGTAATTGAAGACTCATTTTATTAATAGGTACTTTTAAAATTTTTAAACACGTCAGGCCCTTCACTCAAGCCAATATCCGCAATATCATTAATGCAAATTTAGCCGGTTTTGTTGCCTTCAAAAACCCAATAACTTTGTCGGACCGGCTTTTTCCTCAAATCGTAATCCGGGCTTTCCGCATTTTAAGCGCAAGTATGAACCAGAAAAATTTGAACAAGATAGAGCATATTGGTATTGCTGTATCCTCACTGGCAGAAGCCATTCCATTGTACGAAACTTTGCTAAATACCCCTTGCTATAAAACCGAAATGGTGGCGACAGAGGGCGTCAACACAGCGTTTTTTCAGACAGGTCCCAACAAAATTGAGCTGCTCGAAAGTACAGAACCCGATGGAGTTATTGCAAAATTCATAGCAAAAAAGGGAGAAGGCATCCACCATATAGCATGGGATGTGGACGATATAGTGGCCGAAATGGAACGACTAAAGCAGGCCGGATTCGAGCTTTTGAACCAGGTGCCCAAACCTGGAGCCGACAATAAACTGGTTTGTTTCCTTCATCCAAAAGGGACAAAAGGGGTGTTGGTGGAACTTTGCCAGGAGCGGAAATAACCCTCCAAAATGAGTTGGCTTTTACAGGCCCAGTTTTTCCACTGCCAGTTGGGCGGCCATTTGGCTGGCGTCTTTTTTATTGAAGCCACGGCCTGCTGCAATCACTTCGCCATCGAGCTTTACCCCTACTATAAACAGGCGGCGACCGCGTTCCTGCTTTTCTTCCAGGGTTTCAAAGTCGATGATCCGATTTTGCTTATTGGCCCAACCGATCAATTTGTTTTTGATATTGATATCCTGGGCTTCGAGGTCGTCGAGCAATAAGTGCGGTACAATAATGCGTTTGGTTACCCAGCGCAGAGTTTGCTTATATCCCTTGTCGAGGTAAATGGCGCCCACCAGTGCTTCCAGCGTATTGCCGAAGATCTGGCTATTCTTAAGGGCGCTGTCTATCTTATTGAATTGGGTAATTTTTTTCACCCCCATTTTCAGTGCTATATCATTCAGCATTTGGCGGTTTACCATTTTGCTGCGCATTTCGGTGAGGAAACCTTCGCCACGCTTTGGATAGCGCATAAACAGGTAATCTGCTACAATAGCGCTGAGAATGGCGTCGCCCAAATATTCCAGCCGTTCGTTGTTTCCTTCTGCAGTTTCCCGCACAGAACGATGGCTGAGGGCGGTATTGTACAAATCAAGATTGCCTGGACTGAAGCCCAAAACATTCTTCAGTGATTGTCTGAAAAGAACGCGTTGCCTATCTCTATTAAATGATAAAAAACTCCAGTCCACGCAATTTGCTTAAGTGGTTAGTGGTACTAAGAAATGAAAAATAGCTACACCAACCACCTTATGCTTCAAACTTCTTCACAATAACGCAGGCATTGTGCCCTCCAAATCCAAAAGTATTGCTGAGTGCTGCATCTACTTTCCTGCTTTGGGCCTTGTTGAATGTGAAGTTGAGCTTGGGATCCAATTCAGGATCGTCGGTAAAGTGGTTGATGGTGGGGGGTACAATGTCATTCAACACGGCCTTGATACAGGCAATGGTTTCAATAACTCCAGCTGCTCCCAGGCAGTGGCCGGTCATGCTCTTGGTACTGCTAATGTTCAATGAGTAAGCATGTTCGCCAAAAACATCCTGTATAGCTTTCACTTCGGCGCCATCGCCCAGCGGGGTGCTGGTACCGTGAGTGTTGATGTAGTCAATATCAGTAGGTTGCATTCCCGCATCGGCCAATGCAGCCAGCATTACATGCTTGGCACCCAATCCTTCAGGATGTGGAGCCGTAATATGGTGCGCATCGGCGCTGGCTCCGGAGCCTGCCACTTCGCAAATAATGCGGGCGCCCCTTGCCATGGCATGTTCCAAACTTTCAAGAATCAGTGCACCTGCACCTTCGCCCATTACAAATCCATCGCGGTCGTTATCGTAAGGACGGCTGGCAGTTTCAGGGCTGTCGTTTCTTTCGCTCAGGGCTTTCATGGCGTTGAAACCACCTACACCTGCTTCAGAAATTACGGCTTCAGATCCGCCGGTGAGTACCACATCGGCTTTGCCGGCCCGTATCATATCCATGGCCACGCCAATAGCGTTGGTAGAAGAAGCACAGGCACTGGTAACCGCAAAGTTGGGTCCACGGAGGCCGTGGCGCATCGAGATTTGCCCTGCGGCAATATCCAATATCATTTTAGGAATGAAGAAGGGGTTGAAGCGAGGGGTTCCATCACCTTTGGCAAAGTTGATTACTTCTTCCTGAAAGGTGATAAGACCACCAATACCGCTGGCAAAAATTACCCCGGCACGGTCTACATCTATATTGTCTTTGTTGAGACCGGCATCTGCCATGGCCTGGTCGCTCACCACCAAAGCCAGTTGGCAATAGCGGTCCATTTTCCTTGCCTCTTTGCGGTCGAGATAGGTTACCGGATCAAAATTTTTCAATTCGCAGGCAAACCTGGTTTTGAATTTAGAGGCATCGAACAGGGTGATGGCTCCAGCGCCACTTACCCCGTTTACCATGTTTTGCCAGGTGGTTTCCAAGTCATTTCCCAGCGCACTCAGCATGCCAATTCCGGTAACAACTACTCTTTTATGGCTCATATAAACTAGAAGGTCTTAATAAAAAATGGGGAACACACCTTTGGCTTTGGCCAAAAAAGGAGTGTTCCCAATAAGGTGTAATGAAAAACAATTACTTAGCGTGTTCTTCCAGGTAGGTCACAGCCTGTCCTACTGTAGTAATGGTTTCAGCCTGCTCATCTGGTATGGAAATATTGAATTCTTTTTCGAATTCCATGATCAGTTCAACAGTGTCTAAAGAATCGGCGCCAAGATCGTTGGTGAAGGAAGCCTCAGTGGTCACTTCTGCTTCGTCAACGCCAAGCTTGTCGACAATTATTTTCTTTACTCGAGTTGCGATGTCGCTCATGTTATGAGATTTTAGTACCGGCAAAAATATACTTTTTGATACACAAACAAATATGAACCACCGTTTTGTTGGAAATTGACATGCGGTTGTGGGCGAAATGTGACAAACGGCACATAACTGCCGGGAAAAAAATCACTAACCTTACAGCCACATTTATTACTAGTATATAATCCCATACTTTCGCACTTCTATCGAATAATCTGTCCATCACACTACTCGCACATGCCACTTCTTCAATTCCTTCTTTATTAATTGAGCGACTATTTCAGCACTGTTTTACACCCACAGGTAATTTCTTTTTTTGACAAAAGCGGTGCTTACAAATAACAGATAAGGTGAAAGCAATTATTCCCGTTGCGGGTGCAGGCACAAAGCTCCGCCCCCATACATATACCCAACCTAAGGCCCTCATTCCTATTGCAGGTAAAACCATTTTGAGTTTTATAGTAGATCAGCTACAGGAAGCCGGCGTAAAAGAATACATATTCATTGTAGGTTATTTAGGTGAAAAGATCCACGATTATGTAAAGACCACCTACCCCCACTTGCAAACACATTTTGTATACCAAAATGAACGGCATGGTACAGGGCACGCCATTTCGCTTACCCAATCTATAGTGGGCGACGACGAGGTAGTGGTTACCCTGGGCGATACCATTTGCGAATACGATGTAAAGGATGTGGTGAATAGCCCCTACAGCATGCTGGGAGTAAAAAAAGTAGACGACCCCCGCAGGTTTGGCGTAGCCGAACTCGACGACCAGGACTCAGTAGAACGTGTGGTGGAAAAGCCGGCTATTCCCAAAAGCAATATGGCGCTGGTGGGTATCTATAAAATAAAAGAAACTCACCTGCTGTTTGAATGCCTCGAGCAAATTCACAACGAGCAGATCACCACCAACGGTGAATTTAACCTCACTGATGCCCTGCAATGCATGATCAGCAAGGGCGCCCATTTCAAAAGCTTCCGCGTAAAAAGCTGGTTCGACTGCGGCCATAAGCACACTTTGCTCGAAAGCAATGCCACTCTTTTGAAGAAATATGGCGGCAATGCCAACCCACATAGCCACGCATTTGAGAACACCATTATTATTCCGCCCGTGAGCATAGCGCCGGGTTGCCATATCAAAAACTCCATTATTGGCCCACATGTGGCTATTGGCAGCAATACCAATGTGAACCAATCCATTGTCCGCGACAGCATTATTGGTTCGTACACCAGTTTGTTTGAAGTGGTGCTCGACAATTCGCTGATAGGCAGCGATGCCAGTGTGAAGGGATTGAGCCGAAGCCTGAACATCGGCGATAACACGGAAATAGATTTCGGGTAAAAGAAAATATAGAAGCAGGTTACCACCTGCTTTTTTTATTCCCAGCCTATACATCCCGGCTTCCTTTTTATGATAGCCTCCCAAATGGAGGCCGCAGTTTTATTCCCTAATTTTCCAGCCATGAAAAACAGGATCACTTCCTTATTTAATATAGACATCCCCATAGTGCAGGCTGGCATGGTATGGGCAAGCGGCTGGCGACTGGCCAGTGCCGTGAGCAATGCCGGGGGACTGGGCATGTTGGGTGCCGGCAGTATGTACCCCGAAGTGCTGAAGGAACATATTGAAAAATGTAAGGCCGCTACCAACCTTCCGTTTGCAGTAAACCTTCCCTTGCTTTATCCCGATATTGAAAAGCATATCGACATTATTATAGCTGCAAAAATTCCCATTGTATTTACCAGTGCCGGTAACCCAAAGACCTGGACCGCTCATCTCAAAAGCCATGGCATTACCGTAGTGCATGTGGTAAGCAGCAGCCTGTTTGCAGCCAAAGCAGAAGCTGCCGGTTGCGATGCCGTAGTAGCCGAGGGCTTTGAAGCCGGGGGCCACAACGGCCGCGAAGAAACAACCACCATGGTGCTGGTGCCCGCAGTAAAGCAAGCCGTAAGTATCCCGGTTATAGCCGCCGGGGGCATTGGTACCGGGGCCCAAATGGCAGCCGCCATCTGCCTGGGGGCAGAAGCCGTGCAAATAGGAAGTCGATTTGTAGCTACACCCGAAGCCAGCAGTCACCCGGCATTTAAGGAAGCCATCGTGGCGGCCAGGGAAGGCGACACCCAATTGATGCTGAAATCGCTGACACCGGTGCGGTTACTGAAAAACGATTTTTTCCGACAGGTAGCTGAGGCCGAAGCACAGGCTGCACCTAAAGATGCACTCAGTAGTTTGCTGGGAAGAGGTCGTGCTAAAAAGGGAATGTTTGAAGGCAATATGCAGGAAGGCGAACTGGAAATTGGCCAGGTAAGTGCGTTGATTCATGAAATAAAGCCTGCAGCAGATATTGTTTCAGAAACCTGGACAGATTGTTTATCTACACTGGAGTATGCTAAAAAAGCACTCATCACTCCATAAAAATGTGCCGGCATAGTATTTTTTTTAAAAATGATACTTGTCAAAGTATCCGATTGGATAATCCCATACATTGCCCATCGTTTAAAAAAAATTAACTGCCAACGAATGCGACATTTATTGCTTGCTATCACATTAGCATTATTCAACCTGTGTGCACTTGCACAAACCGAAGACGACACCTATGTTGCTGCATTGCTGAAAAAACAATTTCCAACAGAAAGATATGGCGCCAGCAATGTAACCGAAGAGTTTCGGTTTGAACGGGGCAAAGGCCTCGACGATAAGCCTGTTGTAAAAGTATTGGGTAGCACTGAAGCTACGTTTGTAGCTCTGAACGACGGTGCCGCGTTTCCGTATTACCAATTCTACAACAACTTTGTAAGCCTCAGCAATTTCAACTATTACTATCGCAACCGTCGCGAAAAGTTTGTGAAGCTCAACGCCATCAGGGCGATTGACAAACCCATGACAGATGATGGCATTTTTTTGGATGACAACAGGGTAAAATATTATCCGGTTAGACTGCGCGAAACTGGCGAGGCTGCCAGGTTTGAATTCAACGAACTGTATAGCGACAGCAAATATTTCACCCGGGTGTTTATGCATGCGCCTTTTGCACAAAAAGAACATGTGGTAAAAATGGTTATTCCCGCCTGGCTGCAAATTGATATACAGGAAATGAATTTTACCGGTTTTAAAATAACCAAACAACAAGAAACGAAAGATGGCAACAAAGTAATAACCTATACCATTAAAGATGCAGAGCCCATGAAGAGTGAGCCGAATGCAGTTGGCATTGCTTACTACTGGCCCCACCTGATTGTAACGGTAAAAAAATGGAACGATGGCACTACAGAACAGCAAGGATTTGAAAGCACTGCAGACCTCTACAAATGGTACAAGTACCTATACGATAAATGTAAAAACGATGCCACAACCCTGAAGCCGTTGGTTACACAACTTACTACCGGCAAAACCAGCCCCGAAGAAAAAGCGAAAGCACTCTACTACTGGGTGCAGGACAACATCCGCTACATCGCTTTTGAAGATGGCTATGCCGGCTTTGTACCCACTGCAGCACAAGATGTTTTGAAAAGTAAATATGGCGATTGCAAAGGCATGGCCAACCTGCTCACAGAAATGTTGAAACTGGCCGGACTCGATGCGCATTTTACCTGGGTGGGCACCCGTAGCATTCCTTATACACACAAGCAGGTAAATACGATGTGTGTAGACAATCATGCCATCTCATGCCTCTACATCGGTGGCAAACCCATACTGCTGGATGCTACAGAAAAGTTTGGACCATTTGGCGAATACGCTTATCGCATTTCGGGCAAAACAGCATTGGTAGAAAAAGGCACCAGCTTCGAAATCATTGATATTCCTGAGCCGCAGCCAGCAGCCAACAGAATGAGCACCAAAGCAACCTTTACACCCGAGGGCACAAACCTGAAAGGAAAAATAAACATCACCCTCACCGGCGAAATGCGTACAAGTTTTAACCAGGTGTATTACAACATTCCATCGCACCGCCAAAAAGATTACCTGAAAAATTTGCTGAGTTTTGGCAACAGCAATATTGAAGTAAAAAATAGCAAACTGGTGAATGGAAAAAACAGGGACCTGCCAGTCATCATTGAAGGCGAAGTGGTTTTTACAAACCAGATCAGCACCATAGGAAAAGAGCAGTTTACATCCATTGATTATTTTCCGATGACCCTCCGATCGTACAAGCCAACCGAAAAAAGAAGACTGCCTTTCGATCTGGACCGTGTATGCCAATACGATGACGATATCACCTATACCATTCCGGCCAATATGAAGTTTGTAGATGTGCCGGAAGCGTTGAAAGTGCAACAGCCGAACTACCAGTTTGATGGGAAGTATGTGATTGCCAACAACAGCATCAACCTAAAAAAAGAACTCCGTTTCAACAACCCCATGGTAAAGCCTGTAGACTTTGCGCCCTGGGCGAGTTTTTTAGATCAATTAAAAGCATTCAATAGAAACCTGCTGTCTACATCACCCAAATAACAGGGAACTATGGAAGGGCAATCTTTTTCTTGTATCACTTTATTGCAAACAATCATGCGCAAATATTTTTTGATTTTTATCGGACTATTTTTAGGCCAACTGGCCATAGCACAGGCTCCCGAATCTTTTGATAAACTACGGGCCAATGTGGCTGATTTTTTAACCCAATCTGATCCACACTTTGCCAATAACCAGGTGCCCCAGGCATGGCAAGATCAGAGTGCAGTCATTATTGCACAAAAAACCATGTTCACTTTCGACCAACGCACTTCTTTCAGACTCTTGGGTGCTTCCAAAAAATCGGTGGTGATATTGGAAAAGGAAAGAAGAAAAATAAAATTACTTGATCAAAGTTCCGTGACGCTGTTCAGCGAACTATACTACGATGGCAGCGACGTCAACAATGGATTTGATGGCAAAATTATTAAAGCAGACGGCAAAATCATTGCACTGGAATTGGAAAAAGCCGTGCTGGTAGAAGACGAAGAGAATGTGCCGGGTGTTTTCAGAAGTTATACATCTGCCGGTGGTGAACGCTTTTATAAAGTACCTGTAAACAATCTCGAGATTGGCGATATCATTGATTATGCCTACCAGGTGAATAATATTGCCGGCACGTACAGCAACCTGTTGGAATTTACACCCATTTACTATCCATGCCACCGTCAGTTCGGTGTGATGCATCAGCAATTTGAAGTAAAGTTGGATAATAACACCTACCTCAACCACCGTGCAGTAAATGGAGCCCCTTCTTTTGCGGAGCGGAATGAAGCCGGCAACAATATCTACACATGGGAAGATGCCAACAGGCCTATCATTAAACAACAAAGTTTTTTGAATAGCTTTTTGCAACTACCGATGGTAAAATTTCAGATCGTATACAGTAGCAAAGAAGATGCACGAAATCTTTTCATACTGGACCGTAGCGAACTAAAGACCGACCTGAATGCAACCGAACTTACCAAAAAAGCAGCCATAATACTACAATCTGCACAAGGCAGCACTGCGCAAATATTCCCGCAGATAAGATACCATTTGCAAAAAATGGATGTAATGGATGTAAGCGAAGAAGAGTATATCAAAAGTTGCTACTACGTGATGCGCCACAATTATGCTTTGGGCGACAGAAAAATATCGGGACAGGTTTTCGTAAACACGATGCAACAACTGATGCGGCTCCGGAAAATTGAAAGCCAGATTGGCGTAACTGCTTCACGCTACACTACGCATATCAAAGACATTATTTTTAGAAGCGAATTGGAATGGTTCATTAAAATAAAAGGCAAGTTGATCTTTCCGCCAACTGCCATGAGCAATTTGTACGACATGCCCGCAAGTATGCAAGGGGTAGAAGCCTATATGATACCTACCGACAAAGGAGGTTTGGCTACCGCAATCACACTTCCGGTCATTCCTTTGGCAGAAAACAAATCAAGTTTTAATTACCAGGTTAGTTTGAGCGCAGCAAACATTGATCACCTGGTTGTAACCAGCAAACAAGAGCATTTGCAAAATAACCGCGATGGACATATTGATAAGGTAATGACTTACGAACTCTATCAATTTGAAGACTGGAAAACCTACGGTGGATGGGACGATAAAGAAGCGATGCCTCCCGCACAACAAGACCAGCTGAATACTGAAATTTCGAAATACAGAGCCGAAGGCCGAAAGCTGAAACCCATCTTTATGGAAAATCAGTTGAAGGGAGAATTTGATGATGTGGTGAGCTATCAGCGCTTCCATTTATTGCAGGATGGTAGAAGTTTGCGCAAGCCCGCCCTTATTTTTCAAGAGGACTTTACAGTAGGCGATATGGTACAACATGCAGGCAAAAGTTTGCTGGTAAAACTACCGGGCTTTTTAACCTCCCAACTTCAACTCACCGATGAACAAAGGGTAAGACAATATGATGCCGACCTGAGTACAGCACGTACGTTGCAATATCAAATTCAATTCAATGTACCTGCCGGCTACAATGTATTGGGATTGGAAGATTTGAATAAACAGGTAGATAATGAAACCGGCAGTTTTACCAGCAGCGCCGCACTGGAAAACAATGTGCTTACGATAAAAGCCACGAAAATTTACAAAGTGACCTATGTAAAAAAAGAAGACTGGCCCAAAATGCTGGAGTGGATCGATGCTGCATATGGATTCAGTCAAAAAAGAGTACTGCTCCGAAAAATATAGAAAGAAATTCTTTCCATGCTACAGGTATAAAAGAAAAGGAGCAGTATCGAACTGCTCCTTTTCTTTTAGCTTTTCCTGAAAGCCCATTTCCACATTTCCTTTAGCGTTACTTTTTTACCATACATCAAAATAGCGGTTCGGTAAATTTTGGCGCTTAGCCAGGTAGTGGCCAAAAAGCCGGCTATCAGCGATGCCATACTTAAACCCAGTTGCCACCAGGGCACTGTACCCGGCACCCCAAATGGCACACGGGCCATCATTACAATCGGTGATGAAAACGGAATGATGCTCGCCCATACAGCCAGGCTGCTTTCGGGCTGCGTTACGGCATTCATCATAATAATTATACTGAGTATGATGGGAATGGTGATCGGGAACATAAGGCTTTGTGCATCCTGTGGGTCTTCGTTTACTGCGCTGCCCACTGCTGCAAACAATGCTGCATAAAACAAGTAGCCAAATGTGAAGTAGAATAAGAAGCAACCCAATACCAACCACCAGTTTACACTGCTCATGGTTTGTTGGGCTTTGGCAAATGCCATCACAGCGTCGTTGCTTTGGGAAGCCATACCCGCACCCGGCATACCCTTACTGGCGTTGCCGGCTTGTTGCATTATTTCGTGCGGGATCATTGCATTCATTACTGCGGTGAGTGTTACTATAAGCACTACCCACATAATAAACTGGGTAACACCTACTGCGCCAATACCTACTATTTTCCCCATCATCAGTTGGCGGGGTTTCAGGCTGCTCACTACCACTTCGGCTATGCGGTTGGTTTTTTCTTCCATTACACCACGCATTACCATGGCACCGTAGAGAAAGAGGACAATATAAATAAGGAAGCCTGCACCATAGCCCACTCCAAATGCCACGCCACTATTGCCAGCTTTCACTTCGGCACCTTCTCCAATTAGCTTGCTGTCCAGTTCCACTTCCGATGCCTGGTTGCGAATGGAATCGTATGCGGTTTTGGTTAAGCCGCTTTGCTGTGTGATCAACCTTGCTTCTACGGCATCATTTATTTTGCGCCTAATGCTGCTCTCGCTGGTTACGCTCAGGTTCTTTTTTGTATAAATTTCAAAACGATCAGTAGATGCATTCACACCATTGCCCGGTGCAAGTAGCACAACTGAGTAGCCTTTCGATAGCAAAGCAGTATCGGCATCGGGAATGAATTCGAATTGCATGGTCTCGCCCGATTTCAAATAATCGGTCAGTATGGCCGATTTATCGCCCACAGCCACTTTTTCGGTTTTGGTGTTCTTTACCGATAAAAAAGTAACCACGGCTATAATTGCCACCAGCATCAGCGGTGTAAGAAACGTAGTGATGATAAATGATTTCTTGCGTACCCGGGTGAGGTATTCTCTTTTTATAACGATCCAGGTTTTATTCATGGGGGAGTATATTAAAATTCAGAAATGAGTTGCAAGCGCCTGTTAGGCCGAAAGCTCAAACTTGCGGGAAGTGGGTGTGCCTTCTACTATTTTGATGAATATATCGTTGAGCGAAGGCAGAATTTCGTTGAACGATTGAATGGGCACACCGTTTTGGATAAGGTATTGCAATACATCATTGTTGTTGGTATCTGCCTGCAGTTTAATAGTAGCCGAATCGCCCCGCTTGCCAATATGGGTAAATAGCGGCGATTGCAACCCACTGAGGTCGGCAGTGGTTCCCACAGAGTACAAGTGTTCTTTAAAATCCTGCTTGACCTGCGACACAGTGCCATCCAATACTTTCTGTCCTTTATTCACCAGTATGATTTGGTTGCAGATCTCTTCTACCTGCTCCATGCGGTGGGTTGAAAAAACAATAGTGGCGCCTTCTTTTGCCAGGCGAAATATTTCATCCTTTATCAGGTTGGCATTTACCGGGTCGAGGCCGCTGAAAGGTTCATCCAAAATAATAAGGCGTGGACGATGCAGCACCGTGGTCACAAATTGCAGTTTCTGGCTCATGCCCTTGCTGAGGTCTTCCACTTTTTTGTTCCACCAACTTTCCATTTCGAGGCGTACAAACCACTCTTTAATGGCGGTAAGGGCATCGGCTTTACTCATGCCACGCAACTGCGCCAGGTAAATGGCCTGTTCCCCTATTTTCATTTTTTTATACAGCCCTCTTTCTTCGGGCATGTATCCAATATGTATGATGTCGTTTTCCGGGCTGAATTTTCTACCATCAAACTGAATAGATCCGGAGTCAGGGTAAAAAATGCCCGTGATCATTCGGATGAGTGTGGTTTTTCCTGCGCCATTGGGGCCCAATAATCCAAATATGCTGCCCTGCGGAATGCTGAATGAAATATCATCTACAGCTTTTTGCGAAGCAAATTGCTTCACAAGATTGTTTACATGTAAGAGGTTCATAGTAGTCAGAAAGGTATGCGTGAAGATAAGTAGTAAGGCAGCACCCTGTATGCAATTACACAAATGGTGAATGCACTATTTAAACCACTATAATATGAGGAAGAAGCTAAAAGAAAATTTACAGGCAAGACAATTCCTGGCTATGCATACCGGGCTGCAATTTTTTGAACCGTATTTACACCATCCATGGCTGCACTTACAATACCCCCGGCATAACCCGCCCCTTCAGCACAGGGAAACAGGTTTTTGATTTGAGGGTGCTCGTAGGTTTCATTATTTCGTGGAATACGCACCGGCGAACTGGTTCGGCTTTCGGTAGCCACCACCACTGCTTCCGAAGTGTAATATCCTTTCATTTTGTTGCCAAAAGCCACAAACCCATCCCGCAGGGTTTTGGACACAAAGGCTGGCAGTACGGAACTAAGGTCGGCAGAAGCAATGCCTGGCAAATAGGAGCAATCGGGAAGGTCGCCCGATCTTTTGCGTTGTACAAAATCGGTGAGGCGTTGTGCAGGTGCTACCAATTTTCCACCACCGGCCACAAAACATTTTCGTTCTACATACTGCTGGAAATACATCATAGCCAGCGGCCCTTGCAACACCTCTTTGGGCATTTGCGTTACTGATGTAAAATCGTGTTGAATGCTCTGCAGATCCTGCAACCGAATTTCTACCACCATACCGCTGTTGGCGTAGGGATTGTTTCGCTTGCTGGGACTCCACCCATTTACCACTATTTCGCCCGGTGCAGTGGCAGCAGGTGCAATAATGCCTCCCGGGCACATGCAAAAAGAAAATACGCCTCGCCCATCGGCCTGGTGAACCAAACTATAAGAAGCAGGTGGTAAAAATTCGCTACGTACCAGGCAGTGGTATTGTGCAGCATCAATAATATGCTGCGGATGCTCGGCCCTTACGCCCAATGCAAAAGGCTTTGCTTCGATGGCAATTTTTTTGGCATGCAGCAACGCAAAAATATCGCGGGCCGAATGGCCAGTGGCCAGTATAAAAGCATCACCCTTCCAGGTTTCGCCCTCTGCCGTTTTGAGTGCAACCAGCACATCGTTCTGCAATACCAGGTCGGTCACTTTTGCATCAAAATGCACTTCGCCACCACAAGCAATAATGTGCTGGCGCATGGCCGAAATAATATGGGGCAATTTATTGGTACCAATATGCGGATGCGCTTCGTACAGTATGCGTTCGTCGGCGCCAAAATGCACCAGCATATGCAGAATGGAATTTACATCGCCCCGCTTGGTACTGCGGGTATACAACTTACCGTCGCTATATGTGCCTGCACCGCCTTCGCCAAAGCAATAATTGCTTTCTGCATTTACCTCGCCCTGCTTGTTCATAGCTGCCAGGTCGCGGCGGCGGCTTCGTACATCTTTTCCTCTTTCGAGTATAATGGGTTTAATGCCTTGCTCCAGGCAATGCAGGGCTGCAAACAACCCTGCAGGACCGGCACCTACAATAATCACCTTACGCTCAGCATGGTGAACATCGTGAAAATGGAAGGTTTGCGTAGGCCGTTCTACAAATGGCTCGTCTATAAAAGCCTGCACCTGCAGGTTTACCCACACGGTTTTGCTGCGGGCATCAATAGAGCTCTTACGAATATAAAAGCCACTTACCTGTTGCACCGAAACGCCCTGCTCCCGGGCTACCAGTTTTTTGATAGTTTGGGGGTTGGCAGCTTCGGCCGGTAATAATTTAAAACTGATGGTTTGTTGCATATGCGATGTTCAGGTAGTTATCCTAAAAAATCAATGCTGAGGAAATTGCATTAAAAAGGAAGGTCGTCGGCAGTCATATCCGGCGTGGGCGGATCTACATAGGTATTAGCCGCTGCCTGGCCCGATTGTACAAACGCTTCAATGCGCCATGCATCGAGGTTGGTGATATAGTTTTCGCGGCCTTCTTTTACCCACTTGGTACCTTTTAAGTTGAAAGAAACTTTAACCTCTTCGCCCAAACGCATCCTGTCGAGGATAGCAGTTTTGTCTTGTACACATTGAAATTTTATGTAGTTGGTAATAGTACGGCTACCAATATCTTCAGTTTTTTCCACCACAAATTCGCGGGTTTTGAAGCTCTCAGTTCTCTGCACAGTAGGATAAATAGCGGCGATCTTGCCTGTCATTTCATACGACATCTTTCGAAAAGTTTTCTGGTTGGCCCTGCTGAGTGGTACATATTCTCAGCAAAGGCCCATTTTTTAAAAAATAGGAAGGGGCAAAACTACACGCATTTTTGGTTTTCTGATTTTTATTACAAAATGAATGACATTAAACAAGTTGCCGTATTGGTTTGATACGCATTTTTGCAGGCTCATGCAACGCGTACTATACATATTTCTACTAGCGGCCACTATGCTTACTGCATGCAAGCCCAGGCATTATCAAACTGCCGGTATGCAATATGGTAAGTACGATATTCAGCCGGGTGGCCGGTCGGATACTACAGTGGCCAATATGCTGAAGCCTTACCGCATACAAATAGACTCCACCATGTATGCAGTAGTAGGCAAGTTGGAGCAAACACTGGTAAAAGCGCAGCCGGAAAATTCTTTGGGTTTTTTTATGACAGATGCCATGCTCACCGAAGGGCGCACTGCGTTCAAGACCAAAGTGGACATGGCCATTTTAAATTATGGTGGCATCCGACTCAACTCTTTGCAGGCAGGTAATATTAGCATGGGCAATATGTACGAGCTAATGCCGTTCGATAATTTGTTGGTACTGGTAGTGCTGGATGGCAAACTGTTGCAGCAGTTACTGGATCATGTATCCAATATGGGAAGCTGGCCGGTAAGTGGTGCCGGTTATTCTGTACAAAATAAAAAAGCGATTAACATTACTGTGGGTGGAGAACCGCTCGACAGTGATAAAAAATATACCGTAGCCATGGGCGATTATGTAGCCAATGGTGGTGATAATTGTTCGTTCCTTATTGGTGTTCCACAAACCAATATAGGGCTCACACTGCGGGATGCTATTATTAATTATGTAAGATCTGCATCTTCTGTAGGCCGGCCCATTGGCAAACCCATGATGAACCGTGTGTCTTTTATTCCATAAATTATTTTACAGCAGGCAACTATGAATAGAAGACATTTTCTTACACGATCTACAATTGCTGCAGGTGGCTTGTTGCTGCCTACCATATCGTGGGCCAAAGAAAATGTTCCACAGAAGTTGGTGATACTGCATACAAATGATGTACACAGCAGGCTCGACCCATATCCCATGGATGGTAGCAAATACCAGGGGCTGGGAGGCGTAGCGGCAAGAGCTGCTTTAATAGAAAGCATCAGGGCACAGGAAGAACATGTATTGTTATTGGATGCAGGCGACATGTTCCAGGGCACTCCTTATTTTAATTTATATAAAGGAGAACCTGAAATAAAAGCCATGGCCGCCATGAAATATGATGCATGCACTATTGGCAACCACGACTTTGATGCAGGACTCGAAAATTTAGCTACACAAATGAGGTTAGCAAATTTTCCGATGCTGGTTTGCAATTATGATTTTACCGGCACTGCTATGGAGCATCAAACACTGCCATACACCATCATACACAAAGGCCCATTGAAAATTGGCATATTCGGACTGGGTATTGAAATGAAAGGATTAGTGCCGGCTATACATTACGGCAGTACTATATATGAAGATCCAATTGTGCGTGCCAACCAAACAGCAGATCTGCTAAAGCACAATAAGAAATGCGACATGATCATCTGTCTTAGCCATCTTGGTTACCAGTACCGGGGAAGCAATAAAATATCGGATAAAATCCTGGCAGCCGAAACCTCAAAAATAGACTTGATAATTGGCGGACATACTCATACATTTATGACAGAACCTGAAGTTGTGAAAAATAAAACAGGCGGTGAAGTAGTTATTAATCAGGTAGGTTGGGGGGGCTTGATTTTGGGGCGGCTTGATTACACCTTTTATCCGACAAATAAGAAAAAATTTACCGAAAGTCACACACTCCCCATTGCGGAAAAAACATCTATCTAAAAAATTTTTTTTTCAACAGAAAGAGTTGATATTCGCTCAATACCGAATTATTTACAGATAAGCTAACTGTTTACTGTTAATAATGGTTCCCCCAACAAAGGCATTCTAAGTAACTCTACAAATTGCTATAGGAAGAAATGACTAAGACCTGTGACACAGTTTGGATTAATTGTCTGGAAATAATCAAGGACATAGTTGATTGGCAGCATTTCAAAACCTGGTTCGAACCCATTACCCCCGTCTCACTCAAAAACAAAGTCCTCACCATTCAGGTACCAAGCCAGTTCTTTTATGAATACATAGAAGAACACTATGTTAATCTACTTGCTAAAACTTTAAAACGCGAACTCGGCAAAGAGGCACGTTTAGAGTATCGTATAATGGTAGATAGCGGCAATAGTAAGCATCAGCCACAAACGGTTGATCTTCCTACCAACAATATCAAATTGTATAATAACAATGTAATGGACTTTCCGCTGGTGACAACAAATCCTGTAAAGAATCCATTTGTGATTCCCGGCCTTAAGAAGATTCAAATTGATCCACAATTGAATCCTACTTACACCTTCGAAAGTTTTATCGAAGGTGATTGTAACCGCGTGGCCCGCAGAGCGGGAAAAACTGTTGCCGATAAACCCGGCGCCAACTCATTTAATCCTCTGGTTATTTATGGAGGTGTTGGTTTGGGCAAAACCCATTTGGCCCAGTCCATTGGCAACGAAGTAAAAAAACACCATCCCAATAAGGTAGTGTTGTATGTAAGCAGCGAAAAATTTATCAACCAGTTCCAGGATCATAGCCGCAATAATGCTATCAACGACTTCATTCATTTTTACCAATTGATTGATGTATTGATCATTGACGATGTGCAGTTTTTTGCACGTGCCGAAAAATCACAGGACGCATTCTTTGCTATTTTCAACCACCTGCACCAAAGTGGAAAGCAACTGGTACTCACTTCCGATAAAGCCCCTAAAGATTTGGATGGCCTGCAAGAGCGTTTGTTGAGCCGATTCCGCTGGGGCCTCAGCGCCGATCTTCAAATGCCGGACTACGAAACCCGCATTGAAATTTTGGAGCGCAAAATGAAAAACGATGGCCTCGACATGCCTCGTGAAGTGGTAAAATACCTTGCCTATAATATCAATACCAATATCCGCGAACTGGAAGGTGCATTGATCAGCCTGTTGGCTCAATCATCGCTCAACAAACGCGAAATTGATTTGGAACTGGCCAAGAAAGTGCTTCGCAACCATATTAAAACCAGTAGCAAGGAAATTACCATTGAGAATATCCAGAAAATGGTATGCGAATATTTTGATGTGCCTTACGAGAAACTGCAGCAAAAGACCAGGAAGCGTGAAATAGTACAGGCCCGTCAAATCACCATGTACCTGGCCAAGGCCTTTACCAAAAATTCGCTCAAAACCATTGGCGAGCATTTTGGTGGCCGCGACCATACCACGGTAATTCATAGCTGCCAAACTGTAAAAGACCTGATGGATACCGATAGCGTGTTTAAAGAAAACGTGATGGAACTTACTCAAAAAGTTCAGCTCGCTGCCCTTTAATCACCCAAAGCATTTCATGAAAAAAGCAACCGCAGCCCGGTTGCTTTTTTCGTTTTATCCCGGCTGGGTTAATTATGGTTAAAAGGTTAAACCATGCGTATCCATTGGAGTCTGTTATTTATTAGCGCCAAAAAAACAGCATAATTCAGTCCACTACATTTTCGCATTACCCGAACATGGAAAGAACCTACTTCCAATAACAATAAATTTTTACAATGAAAAAGACAATGACGCTGCTACTCCCCCTGCTGATGGCCATTTGTAGCATGGCACAACCTCCCAAAGGACAACCTGGCATGAACAAAAAACCTCCAATGCCCGGCGAAAAAAATGCCCACATGAAAGGGCTGAACCTTAGTGCCGAACAGCAAAAACAAATGAAGGACCTGCAGGCAAACTTCAGAACGCAGCTAAAAACACTGGATGAAAACGAAGCCATTACCGTAAAAGAACAACGCGACCGGAGAGACAAATTGCAAAGGCAGCACCGTAAAGACATGGAAAACCTGCTGACGCCCGAGCAACGCAAGCAGCTCTCCAACCAGAAAGCATCGCACGAACGCATGGCCAAATTGCATAGCGATATGCAAGTGGAAAAAATGGGCAGCAAGATGAATCTCACTGCCGACCAGATTGCGCAATTGCAGGCCAGCCGTACCAAGACCATGACGCAAATGAAAACCATTCGCGAAAACGATAGTCTCGACCGCACAGCCCGCCAGCAACAAATGCAACAGTTGAAAAAGCACAATGAAGCTGCATTGGCCAAAATGCTGAACAAGGAGCAAATGGAGCAATACAAACAGATGCAAAAAAACGAAAGGCATAACATGATGCAACAAAGAGGCCCGCACCCCATGCAGCCTATGTATAAGGAAAAAAATAGAGGTGAAGGCCCTCGTGAGAAACACGACACACCAAGGCAACCTGCCAAATAATCTTTAAAACACACACCATATTGCAGGGTCGTTGAGCATATCAATGGCCCTGTTTTGTTTGCTGGCCATATTACCGCCATCTTTGCAGGCACTGCACTAAAGCAGCTTTACATGGGCAATTTTGACAAGTTTTCGAAGAAGGAATTATCGGGCGCCAAAAAAAAGGAAGCCTTCAGGCAGGAAAAGAAAACAGTAAAGAAGGAAACAGAAGCCTATTTCAAAGACAAAAAAGCGAAGCAAAAAGCAGGGCTTATTGAGAAGAAAACGCTGGAAACCGGTAAGAAAAAACTACCGCTGAAATCTGCGCCGCGGCCCGAAGAAGCCCCTGCAAAAAATGCGAAGATCGTACCGGTAAAAGCAATCGACAAAACTGCACCAGCTACCCCCAGCCCCGATGGAGATAACATGCCACTGAATAAATATGTGGCGCATGGCGGTCTTTGCAGCCGCCGCGATGCTGCCATTTGGGTGAAAGAAGGAAAAATAAAAGTGAACGGTAAGGTAGTGCTGGAGCCCAGCTACAAAGTACAGCCCGGCGATAAAGTGACTTCCAACGGCAAATTGGTAGAACCCAAACAACACCTGGTTTATATATTATTGAACAAGCCCAAAGATTTTTTGACCACGGCCAGCGATGACCAGGGCAGAAAAACGGTGATGGATATTATAAAAAATGCCACCACTGAGCGGGTATATCCCGTGGGACGCCTCGACCGCAACACAACAGGTGTTTTGCTGCTCACCAACGATGGCGACCTCGCACAACAATTGACGCATCCCAAATTTGAGATCAAAAAGATCTACGAAGTAAGGCTCGACAAACCGGTGATTAAAGCCGACCTGGACCAGTTGGTACAGGGCATTACGTTGGATGATGGTCCTATTTCTGCAGACGCTGCAGCCTATGCCGACCCAAAAGACAAATCGGTGATAGGCGTGGAAATTCATAGCGGCCGTAACCGTATTGTGCGTCGCATGTTTGAACACCTGGGATACGATGTAAAAAACCTCGATCGCGTAATGTTTGCCAGTCTCACCAAAAAAAATGTGGAAAGAGGTAAATGGCGTTTTCTGACCGAGAAAGAAGTGCGACTGCTCAAGTATTTTCAAAAAAGCAAAAAATAACCACCGCTCATTTTTCCATCGGCCTGAAAAAGAGGTTTAGGCTTGATGGGAACAATTGTAAAAACAAAAGAGGCTGCCGCTTTAAAATGCGACAGCCTCTTTTATTTAGCAAATTTGCTGTGGCCTATTCACCATTCTGCCAAATTTTTACAACAGACGATTGGTGTGTTTGCTGCTCATACACTTTAAGCATATACACATTAGCAGTTGTGCCGGGCAATGCCATCCATTGCTTTTCGGTCACTGCATTAATGGTTACTGTTTTTGTGGCAATCAAACTTCCTTTCATATCCATCAGCATGAGCTGGTATGTTCCGGGTTTTTGTACTTGAATATATACCCCAGTTCGTGCCGGGTTGGGATATACTTGAATGTCTGAAGCAGACTGGTCGGCTTGTAAAGTAACTACATTGCTGTAGGATTTATGGCCATCTTTATCATGCAACACCACCCTGTAATACACGGTATTCAATGCAATATTGGCATCTTTAAATGTATACTGATTGGGAAGACTGCTATTGCCCGCAGCTTTCACTGTACCTAGGTTGGTATACTGTGTGCCGTTGCTGCTGCGTTGTACCACAAAATAATCTGTCTCAGTTTCGGCATTTGTACTCCAGCTCATTTGAGCGCCCTGGGGAAGGCGGGTTGCCTGCAACGCTAATCCAACGGCAGGAAGCAGGAACGCTTTGTTTACTTTAAAATTTTCGGCCACACCTGCAAAGCCCGAAGCATCTACAAACGAATAATTGAAACCAATACTTAACTTGTCAGTTGCAAAGGCAACCGAAAATTTTAGCGGATCATAATTGGTAATGATATATGCAGACCCTCCCACTAGCTGCCCTGGACTTGCCAGTTCGGTAGCCATAATTTCGTGGCCGTCGTAAAAAATACGAGTGCCCGGTATGATATGTGTAATCACAAAGTTTCTAGCTGCGCTTAGGTTCATGCCATCTTCCGGATCGCTTCCCTCCAGCATTTGATCATCGTTGTCGAGCACATAAGGCTCCCCAATTTTCAATGAATTGGGAGCAATACTTGTAATAGGTTCGGCATGGCTTTGCTGCTGAACTCCAAAATTTGCTTTGTCAATAGCATCTATAACCAACAACTCAAGCACGCCATTTGCAGGCGCATCATCTACATTATCTGCGAGACTTTCGCCGGTACTCACCCATGGATATGTCACATCTGTTGGATAGGTAGCAACTGCAGCCGAATAGTCGGCGCCGGCCGCAGGATTGTTTGCCCTTAACATTACACTATACTGTATGCCTGCTACACTATAAGGCACATCTGTAAATTGGTATGCGCCATTTTCTATTAAATCGGTGGCCACCACTTTTTTATTTTCATCCAACAACACCACATACAAATCTGGTTTGGGATTGGCTGCAGTATTGTATGCAACACCGTCTACTTTAGTATTCTTCAAACCATTTGCATCTATCCACACTTCACCCGAAATGGTAGTGGAAAGGGCAGCTAAACTCACTGTTACAATAGCAGAAGCCGCGAATTCACCTTCGTGGATGGTATAGGTAATAGGCGAAGGCTTATCTATAAATCCATCCTGGGGTGTAAACGTTAAAATACCTGCGGTCGTATCATACGTCCATTTTCCTTCGCCGGGCACTACAACAGGGTTTACCGATGGCTTGTATTCAATAATTCCTGTCGAAGGGTTTTTGAGACAAACCGTAACTGTAGCAGGAGTAGCCGGGCTACCATCAATCAGTCGGTCGTTGGCCAGTATAAAAATATTTTCCACCCTACCTCCCGGGGTTGTCACTAAATCGCCTACAGCCGTAGGCACCGAACCGTAATTGATAGTTACCGTTGCAGGAGGAGAAGTTACCCTCGCCAAAGCAGAGCCACCGGGAGCTTCAGGATTGTTATACGTGTATTCGTTGGCAATAACATATTGTATAGGAGTGGGATCGCCTTTGAAACCTGCTTCGGGTGTAAACGCCAGTTTACCATAGTTGCTGGACCAGGAGTTCACATTATCATAGTGCCAAACTCCCTGGCCCGAAACTTTAACCTTGATTCCTTCCCAACTATTTTCTGTACGCACACTTCCCTGTGGTACAATAAAATTGAGAATGGAATTGGTAAAAGTGGCTTGATCCTTATCCTTGGTAAGATCATTACTCAATATGGGTATCACAACGGCAGTTGAACTCCATACAGGTACCGACACCACATCATTATTGGCAACTGGAACCTTATCCGTACAAGGTGTGAAAATGACCGATGCGCTGCCATCCTTAGGCACCTCATCCGCAGCCACTTCCGTCATCATTATTTCATCTAACGCATAATCGCTTCCACTGTTTACTAAATAATTATTCCGGATGAGGGCTTTATATTCTGTATTGGCACATGCACCGCTTGGCACATAAAAATACCGGGTTTGCTGGGTCCATTTATGGTGAGCAGGGCCTGAGCCATTTGGAAACTTATTTGATCGTGCTGCCCCCAGGCCCTTGTTGGTAGCCGCGTCCACAAAATCAATTCTCAACTCTATATCCCCATTTTGTACAAATATCCAATACGATACTTTATAATACCTGCCGGCTTGCAGGTTTACTGGCGACTGGAACAATATGCCCCGCGTTAACCCACCATTAATCACCAATGCGCCACCAGTCCAAGTGCCGGGCTCATATACTCCCGAACTATTACTGGAAGGATTCACATCTTTTACTGTATCCAAAGCTGTCCAAAATCCCCCCCACGATGCACCACCAACCCAGGAACTCACACTGGTGTAAATATTGGACGGTGCCACCACGGCATAATGGTTGTTTTCAATATGTTTCGCCGCGTTTTGCCACCAGACATCACTGCTGGCCCAGTCAGTAGCCCAGGATGGAATGGGCAAGGGGTAAACATAATCCGGATCGGCAAAGGTAAACGCGTCGAAACCTGAGGGCAAGCCGGGCAGCGGGACCCTGCCTATTGGATTACCAAAGTCCTCGTGAAACAAAACTTTACCTGGCTGCGCTACCACACGGGTGCTGATACATTGAAAAAAGAATACGAGTAATACATACCCGTATCGGATAAAAACTTTGCGACTCATTGTTGTAAGGGTTACATACGGTTAAATGATTTAAGCACTATATATGCTTATGCTGGTTTGAAAGGGGTCTAAGGTGATTGTAATGCTAAATGATTACATTGTAATTGTAGAATTACCGAGCGTGTGGGATAATGTTACCGACACAATCAAACCAAGGCGCAAATTACTCGACCCGCCATTTTCCGATTATGCCAAATGTCACATAATTGCAAAACGCTAATCAGGGATGTTTTAACTACTTTCCCCTAATGAAAAAATTTGCAATCCGTATTTTTTTGGCTGGTCACTTATTATGCCTTCCGGTAGTTTTTGCTACGGCACAACCTGCCGATGTAATTGCTTATTACACAGGCGATGCGGCCACCCTTCGAAAATATCCGGTTCAGCATCTTACCCAAATCATCTATAGTTTCCTGCATTTAAAACACAATAAACTTGCGTTTGATAACGAACAGAGCCGGCAAAACTTCCTGGATATTGTAATGTTAAAAAAAGAATATCCCCGGTTGAAAGTACTGGTATCATTGGGTGGATGGACAGGCTGCTACTCCTGCTCTCCCATTTTTTCCAGTGCAGCCAACAGGGATACATTCGCTACATCTGTACTCAACATTTTGAAGGAAACAAATGCCGATGGCATTGATCTCGATTGGGAATATCCATCCATTGATGGGCCACCCGGACATCCCTACAGCCCTAACGATAAAGCCAATTTTACTGCATTGCTGCAAGTGCTAAGGGCTACACTCGGGCCGCAATACGAATTGAGTTTTGCTGCCGGTGGTTTTCAAAAATATATAGACGAAGCCGTGGATTGGGGTGCAGTAATGCCACTGGTAAACCGGGTAAATTTAATGACGTACGATTTGGTAAATGGCTATAGTACCGTTACCGGCCACCATACTGCATTGTATAGCACACCACAACTCAAAGAATCGACCGACAACTGCGTGCAGGCATTGCTGCGCAAAAAAGTACCGGCCGAAAAACTGGTGATAGGTGCTGCATTTTATGCCCGCACCTGGAAAGATGTGCCCGATAAAAATCATGGACTATACCAATCGGGGGTGTTTAAATCAGGCATCGATTTCAAACATTTCCCCAATGAGTTATCGAAAGAAAATGGCTTTAAACTCTACTGGGACAAAACCGCCAAAGCCCCATACATGTACAATGCATCCAAAAAAGAATTTGCAACATTCGACAATAAGCAATCGCTAAAAGAAAAAGTATCGTACGTAGAAAAACACAAACTGGGTGGCATCATGTTTTGGGAACTCACCAACGATACCTACCAAAACGGTTTGCTGCAAGCCATTAGCGAGGCTGTAAAAAAAATCAAACCATAGGCGCATGAAAAGCAGGCTGGCTCCTACTCCCAGTGGCTTCTTGCATATAGGCAACCTGTATGCATTTGCGTACACATGGCTGGCCGTTCGCAAACAAAATGGGCAATTGCTGCTGCGTATTGATGATATTGATAACGAAAGAAGCAGGCCCGAATACCTGGAGAATATTTTTGAATGGCTATCGCAATTGGGCATGCACTATGACCAGGGGCCTCAATCATCCTCCGATTTTTTGAGCAACTGGTCGCAGCAATTAAGAATACCACTGTACGAGCAAATGCTGCAACAACTGGTAGATACCGGGCATGTGTATGCCTGCGATTGCAGCAGGAAATCGATTGGAGAAAATTGCCCCAACGGCAGGTACGCAGGCACATGCCTGCATAAAAAAATTCCACTTACACAAGCCGGTGTCAATTGGAGATTGCATATCCCTGAAGGCAGTACCATTCAATTTACCGACCAGCTGTTGGGCCCACAAAAGCTAAAACCTGCAACTCTCATCGGCGACTTTATTATCAGGAGGCGCAATGGTTTGCCGGCTTATCAAATTGTATCGCTGGCCGATGATCTGCATTTTGGTATCGACCATATTTATCGCGGCGAAGACCTGCTGGCTTCTACTGCAGCGCAATTGTACATGGCAGGTTTACTGCAACTACAATCTTTCCTCAATGCATCATTTTCCCATCATGCATTGCTCACCAATGAAGCCGGAGAAAAACTGTCGAAAAGTGCTGGAACTACATTGGCAACACCACCTTTAGTAAATGAAGCATCTGCAAAAACAACCCTGGCACAACTTGCCCAACTACTGCATATCAACACCAAGGGAAAGCAGATCCATTGCATGAATGACCTGCTTTCCCTTGTATAATTTCTATCCTTCCTGTTCAATTATTTCACAGTCCATTCCAGTGGCACTACCGCTCTCACTGTAAAATTGCGGCCCATATTGTACACACCGGTTCTGCCGGTTGCCATGTTTTCGGCAGTGTATTTCAATCGGCTCAAATGGCTTTGGTATGCCACATCTCCAATATTGTTGAGCGACAGAAAAAGACTCGCAACTGTTTTCCCTTTTTTGGTTTTGAAATCAGTACCCATTCCTGCATTGAAGAGTGTATATCCCCCTGTGGAAGTTTCTGTATTGTATCCAGTGAATGGATTTTTTTGCGCAGCATTATAATCCATTTCCAACTTCACATAAGTGTTAGCCAATAGCTTTTGTTGGTTGGGTTTTCCCAGTTCGGCCCTCAACTCCGACAGCAATCGAAACGGTGGAATCTGCGGAAGATTTTTGCTGTAATCCACTTCGGTAGCAAACCAGCCCTTTACATAACTCAATGTGTTTTCAAAATGCAACCAATCCAATGGGTGTGGGTGAATATCCAGATTCACTTCAAAACCCGCAAGCGTTGCATGCTGTTGATTGTATTGGTAAGTAGTAGCCATATCACCATTGCCCACATCGGTCAGCGAATCGCCACCTGACTGCGACTGCAATTTTTCGAGATAAATAAATTGCTCCACTACACTTACAAACGGAGTAATGCCCAGGTTCAGGTGTTCTGTATTGAAGCTTGCACCCAAATCAAACTGCCAACTGGTTTCGCTGTTCAAATCACTGCGGCCCAGTTCGTACCTACCCGTTCCTTCATGCTCTCCATTGCTGGCCAGTTCTGCGGGGTTGGGTGCCCTGAAAGCCCTGCTCACATTGGCTTTCAGCGTAGTGCTACTGCTGGGGAAATAGCTGATGCCCACACTGCCACTCACATTAGAAAAATTGCGTTGCAATGCGCTGAACTTAATGCCGCCATTGCCATCCTGCATTTCTTGTAGATCAAGATTCCTGTTATCGAATCGAATACCACCACTCAGCATGGCAGTATTGCCGAGTTTTTTTTGCGAAAGCACAAATACACCTGCATCCAACAAATTATAATCCGGAATAATAGCTTCTTCTCCTTTGTTGCGGTTGTTTTGCACCATGCCACTGAGACCAACAGTTGTATTCCAGTCTTTCTTTTCGCTAAAGTGCATCGCAGCATTGTAGGTAAACGAACCGAGATCGAACCAACCTTCGGCCTCTTCCGGCATTTCGGGATCTCCAAATTCCTGGCGTTGATTGCGCTGGTATCCCAACACTGCACTCAGCCTGTTGTTGCCCAGTTTCACACTATTGCTACTCACCAATTTTAAATGGCGTATGCGCTGGTTAGGCACAAACACCGACCTGCTTTGCAGATCATCATCGGTGGCCACACGTTCCAAAGGCGAACCTGCATACAAAATGAATTTCCCTTCATCGTTTCTATCGCCTTCAATAATGCCGGTATGCTGATCAAAATTGCTGAGGATGAGTTGTGAGTAACCCCACTTGCGGTGGATGCCTGCAGAGATACCTGCATTCATTTCGTTGAAGCGGCTATTCAATACATATCCATCATATTTATTCTGGTAATCGCCTGCGGATTTTTTGCTGCCGTATGCACTAAAACTAAAACCATCCACATTGCCTGCTACATCACCATGCAATCCCCACAAATGATTGTTCAGATTATTGCTCACTACTACATTGGCTTTGATGCTTCCTTTCGGACCAGGTGTATTGGTTAAAATATTGATCACGCCACCCAATGCATCGCTGCCATACATCAACGATGCAGGTCCACGCAATATCTCTGCTTTTTGCACACTGTATTCATCTATCTCAATACCGTGTTCATCGCCCCATTGCTGCCCTTCCTGCCTTACTCCATCATTCATGGTAATAATGCGATTGTAACCCATGCCTCTTATGATGGGTTTGGAAATAGCTGGGCCAGTACTCAGCGACGACACACCCGATTTTCGGGTAAGCGCTTCAATAATATTGGTAGCAGAACTTCTGTACAATTCCGGCTTTCGCACCACGCTAATTGGTATAGGTGTTTTGCGCAGTTCTGTTGCTTTTGATACACCGGTGATCACCACATTTTCATTTTCAACCACGGAAGGAGATAGAGCAAAATCTGCTACAGTATGTTGTTGAATGGAAACTGTTTTTACAATAGATGCATAGCCCTGGTAGGAAACAGCAGCGATATAGGCACCCTCCACAATCTGGTCAAAATGATAATTTCCTTTTTCATCACTGCTGGTTCCCAATTTCAGGTCGGGGAAATAAATGGTGGCACCTGCGAGTGGTACACCTGAAACCGCATCCGTAATTGTACCACGCAAACTACCATTGGCCAATGTGCTGTCAGTTTTATACGCAGGTACATTTCCCTGTTTAGCGGGCTGGCCCCAAAGCAGTGAAGAGGTAAAAACAAAAATCAGCAGGTATAAGACTCGCATGAATGGCGCGTATTTTTGAAACTGTGTTGCAAATTTAAATTCAGGGTCCGGCATTTGCCAAATAAAAAATTGCAACGCCATTTGCAACACGCTACACAGTTCATTCGACGTTGTATAGCAGGGTTCCCAGCAGAACTAGCGTACCCATGCTGCAGCATTCCCATAAAAGAGTTTACTTTTCCATATCGCATTTCCACTATGAAGAGCTTATTTACCCTATTGTGTTTTTTAGTAGTATGCCAACTGAGTGCCCAATGGTACGACCCTGAGAAAGTAAACAGCAAAGTGCAGTTTGCGTACACAGGCGCTATTGAGCAACTGAGAGATGGGCAGTTGGATGCAGGGAAAAAACTGCTGTTTACTACACTGAAACTGGATCCTAAATTTGTAGATGGCTATTTGAGCCTTGGTGGTGTGTATGGCCAGCAAAGACGATACGATAGCGCTATTTATTTTTACAAGCAGGGCATTGCACTCGACAGCATTTACAGCCGCGATATGTACCTGCCTTATTCCATCAATCTTGCAGGTGCAGGCAGGTTTGCAGAGGCCAAAGAAATCATCACCCGTTTTCTCTCTATACCAAGGCTGGATGCGAGGAGTGCAAAAGCCGGTGAATACAGGTTAAGCACTTACAATTTTGCGTTGAACCTTGCAGCCAAACATGGTGGCATTACGCCCAGCTTTGCTCCGCTCAATTTGGGCGACAGCATCAACAGTGCACGCAGTGAATATTATCCATCATTCACTATCAACGATAGCATATTGGTATACACCCGCAGGGGCGATGGCATCCGTGAAGATTTTATGATGTCGAAAAAAACAGGGAATGCTTACACCCGTTCTGCACTATTGGGCGGAAGCTTGAATGCCCGTGCATCCAAGGGTGGATTGATGATATCGCAGGATGGTGAGTGGCTCATTTTTGCAGGCAATTTTCCCGATATAGGCTTTGGTGATTTTGATCTGTACATCTGCTATGCCGCACCCGATGGATGGAGCGAACCTTTCAATTTGGGCGCACAGATCAACTCCGATTTTTGGGATAGCAGCCCCACGCTTAGTCCCGATAAGCAAGTGCTCTATTTCAGCAGCAGCAGGCCGGGTGGATATGGCGGCAAAGATCTGTACTACTGCCTGCGTCAACCCAATGGCCGTTGGGGCAATGCAGAAAACATGGGCCCCAACTTCAACACCAGTGCCGATGAACTGGCGCCATTTATTCATGCCGACAATCAAACATTGTTCTTCACTTCGGGCGGACATCCCGGGTATGGTGGCAGCGATATTTACCTGAGCCGCAAAGGCCCCGATGGCCAGTGGAGCATTCCTCAAAACCTGGGCTATCCAATCAACACGATTGAAGAAGATGGAAGCCTGAGTGTGGCTGCCGATGGTAAGACGGCTTATTTCGCCAGTGCCCGCAGCGATTCCCGCGGAGGCCTCGACCTGTACAGGTTTGAGCTGCCCAGCTACGACAGGCCTTTGCGCACCCTTTGGGTAAGTGGTGTGGTAGCAGATGCCAAAACAAAAAAAGGATTGCCATCTGCTATTGAGTTAAAAAATATTGGTACAGGCGCTGTACTGCAAAAAGTAATGACCGACGAAACCGGGCAATACCTGGTAACACTTCCTATTGGCAGCGATTATTCTTTTACTGTAAACAGGCAGGGTTATCTCTACTATAGCGACCGGTTCAACCTGGGCACACAAACCGCTGACAGCACGTATGAAAAAAATATTTTCCTGGTGCCTATTTCGCTCAACAGTTCGGTGGAGTTGAAAAACATTTTGTTTGAAACCAAATCTTTCAAACTCAACCCCGCTTCCAATATTGAACTGGATAAACTGGTGAAACTGTTGCAGGACAACCCTTCGCTGAAACTGCAGATCAACGGGCACACCGATAATGTGGGCAAGCCGCAGGACAATATTGTACTCAGCACCAACCGTGCAAAAGCAGTGGTGGAATATTTGGTAGCAAAAGGCATTTCCAAAACCAGGCTGAGCTTTAAAGGCTATGGCGCTACCAAACCCATTGCCGATAATAAAACTGAACAAGGCAGGGCCAAAAACCGCCGCACAGAATTGTTGGTTGTTGGGCTGTAAATAAAATCATCGGCATCGCATAATCTGTCCTAACTACAGTCAGGGAATTTCATTTTTGCTGCATATATTCATAGGGCCTGATGCAGGCAACTAATTGCAATTCCTAAGTTCTGCACACACATGCCTACCGAAGCTGAATACCAGATAGCACTCACACTTACTCCACAAATTGGCTGCGTTGCTGCCAAAACACTGGTGCAGCATTTTGGCAATGCCACAGATATTTATAAAGCCAAAAAATCTACGCTGGCTACCATTGAAGGCATTGGCACCGTGCGTGCAGACAGCATTAAATCGTTCAGCGATTTCGAAAGATGTGAAGCCGAATTGAAATATGTGCAGCAACACGATATCCGTACTCTTTTTTTGCAAGACCCTGGTTATCCCAGGCGTTTGCTGAACTGCTACGACAGCCCCACCCTGTTGTATTATAAAGGTGATGCCGATTTGAATGCCTCCAAAATTGCAGCGGTGATTGGCACCCGCAAAAACAGCGAATACGGCAAACAATGTGTGGTGGAAATGATGGAAGCGTTGGCAGCTTACGATGTGCTCATCCTGAGCGGGCTGGCTTTTGGAATAGATACCCTTGCACATCGGGAAGCATTGAAAAATAAACTACCAACGGTGGGCGTATTGGCGCATGGCATGCACACCATTTACCCACCGGAAAATAAAAAACTGTCGCAGCAAATGCTGGCTGAGCATGGAGGATTGCTTACAGAATTTATGAGTGGCGAACAACCCGACAAACACAATTTTCCGACACGCAACCGCAACGTAGCCGGCATGGCCGATGTGACCATTGTGATAGAAACTGATATCAAGGGTGGCAGCATGATCACAGCAGAACTTGCCAATAATTACAACCGCGATGTATTGGCTTTTCCCGGCAGAACAAGCGATGCCAAAAGCCGTGGCTGCAACCACTTAATTAAAACCAACAAAGCGGCACTGGTCGGCTGTGGGCAGGATGTACTGGAGTTTATGAACTGGTTACCGGCAACAACAAAACCCAAAGTGCAGCGCAGTTTGTTTGTTGATCTCAACGATGGTGAACAAGTAATTTTCGATCTGCTGAATGCCGTGGAGCAAATGCATATTGATGAACTCAACCTTAGCAGCCAGCTTTCTTCTTCGGCAGTAGCATCGGCATTGCTTACCCTTGAGTTGCAGGGCGTGGTGCAGAGTTTGCCTGGAAAATTGTACAAGCTGGCATAAGCATTACACCATTCAGCAATTGAAAAAAAGACCATTCAGAACAATCGAAATATTTCACCTACATGCTACAAACTCCATTTCAAAAATTTGGCACCGCAAATAGTTGGCTGCTTTGTATAGCACTGCTTACCGTTTCGTGCAAAGTGGTGAACACCGGCAAATACAAGTTTCCCGACGAAACCTATATACACCAGGGTTCTAAAGTATATGTAGCAGAGCCGGTTACCGATACCATCCAGGTGTACAAGTTGGATTCAGCTAATAAAACAGGTGCTGTGTACCTGAGTTTACCTGCCTTCAACGAAGGAGCAAGGCCGCCGTTGAATTTCACCAAACATACATTCGATGTAGACTTCCTGACCATTCCGCTCAAGTTTAGGGGAGCACGAGAGAACGTGCCGAGCCAGTTTAATGCCAACCTGAATGGTGCTGTGTATTTTGGCTATAGAGCCGATAGATACACCGTATTGTACCAGGAGAGGCCCATCAGCGCTACCAGCCGCCAGATACGCCATCTTGGATTATCGGCCGGTGTTTTTGCTGGATTGGGCAACACTTTTGTAAGTCCTACTACCACCAACAATCGCCAGCAATCGGAGTACGATGGCATCGTATTTCAAAAGGGTTTGGCTTTCATATTCGGGCTGGACAGGGTGACATTTGGTTTCACCCTTGGCTTCGATAACCTGCTAAACCACGACAAGGATATTTGGATCTACCACCAAAAACCCTGGCTGGGTATTGCATTTGGCCTCAACCTGAATTAGAAAACCATTGCAGTCCAGGAAAAAATTATCCTGGGCTAAAGCCCATTGAGTACGCGGTTTTATTTCAATAGGGATGGGCTTAAGCCCATCCCTATTGAAATGCTGTTCCATAAAGGGCTTTAGCCCAATGGAAAATATTGATCTGGAAACCACTCTTGCATTTCATTAGCTGATGTTACCATTGTTATAGAAACAGACATTAAGGGTGGCTGCATGATTACTCCAGAGCTGGCCAACAATTACAACCGCGATGTGCTGGCATTTCCCCAGCTACTTTTATAGCGCAACTCAACAAGGTGAACAATGACACAGGTCATCGTTTTGCCCCAAAACCAAAAATATCTTGTTGAACAAACCAATTCTACCGTGACTGCAACCTTTTTAATGCACTGGATATGGATGTATTTTCAGTCATTGAATTCAAGAACAGGATGATACTTGAAAATGGCGCAAGCACCAACCTTACCAACCTGTTTAATCAATACAATTATTAATTAATGAGAATACTCGCACTTATAATAGTAGGCTTCTTATGTACATATGGGAGTTGTATGAAGGAAAGAGGCCTTTGCGCAAGAATCGATTATTCATTTGAGTGTGAAAAATGGTTTTCCCCCAATTCAAAAACTATAAAGGTAAATGACACCTTATGGCTTGAATACTCAATACCCACCATTCAGCAAGATCGCATTTCAGGAAATATTATTGACTATAAGGATGCGAGTAATATTGGAACAGATATTTTCTTTCTCGCAATTGGAAAAAGTTCTGTAGGAAGTGATTCGATTGTTGCTGCTGCTGACTCATTTTATTTGGTACCTGTTGTAGGTAAATTTATGTTTGACGCATTTAATGCATCAAAAAATAAGGATTACAGATTTGAAGAGTTTAGCACAGCATATAAACTTAAATTAGCTATTATACCAAAACACAAGGGAGTTTATGTGCTTGCTGCAACGAGTTTGGTGAATGTGTATCGTAAAACTGACAAATGTGCAAAGGCAAGTTACCAATCTCGTTACATACACACAGATCAGCATTTTGAAATATATAATCGCTTCTTTCCAAACTATGTCATCGATGGCAGCGAGGCAGAGGATCTTTATTGCTTTGAGGTAGAATAGATGCGCCAAAGCTGATATAATTAGTCTTGCTAAAAGTTGAAACTATCATATGGGGCATTTTCTTGCCGACAAAAAATATAGCATGAATTCGGCACCAAGTTATTTCCAGAAAACATGGTTTTACAACAATACCCCCGTGAATGGCCTGAGCAGCCATCTTAATTTGCTGGAGGCATTTAATCCAGATAAGTCGGATGATGCAAACAGGATGATTCTTGAAAACGGAGCAAACGCCAGCCTTACCAACCTGTTTAACCAGTATCATTATTAAACTACTCACACCATGCGTATCCTAATCATATTTCTATTAGGGGGCATATGCATTTTTGCCGAATGCAACAGGTCCCCATTTGGGTGCTTTGAAAGTACCTGGCAGTTTCAAATACCAATGCAGATTTATCCGGACAATGAAGAAGTGAAAATTGGCGATACTATTTGGATGCAACTTTCATCGCCTAAGCATTTTACTGATGCAATAAGCGGGCAGGATATTGATTTCAGCCAGGCCGCAAACTTAAGTACGAATATTACTTTTTATCAATTTGCAGATTCCGGCAATGGTATCAAATACCTTAAACCAGCCGTAGCATTCTTCGATTATAAGTTGGTTTATGGCAGATTTCTACCAGACGACCGGGGTGCCAGTTATAACGTAGACTATAATTTTAAAGAGACAGACAGTTCCTATGAGTTCAAGCTTGGAATAGTCCCAAAATTGACTGGTGAATTTGTATTTGCTCCGTATGACGTGAGTAGTGTTTACAGAAAAAATGCCAAATGTCCCCAAGCTGCTTTTCAATATGCGATAATCAATACTAACCAGCATTTAAAAACATATTTAGACTTTTACCCAGGTCATGTATTATCCTCCCTTGAAAAAAGAATAGTATACTGCTTTAAAGTAAAGTAGCTATGGGTAGCAATTCCAGTATTATTGGCCTTGCCGAAAGCCGGGCCTATTATATGGGGCATTTTCTTACCGATTTAAAATATGGTATAAGTTCGGTACCGGATTTTTTTCAGCACAGGTGATTTTTCTATAACCAGTCGAAAAATGGAATGAGCACCAGCCGGTTCCCCTCTTAAAAAGATTATAAATCTGCCTGCAATGGTGGGTAGAAACCCGTGCATCCTGTCCGGCATTTGGAGCGTATTGGTCTGTCCCCCTACCTTTGCCCATGGCATCAAAAAAATTTCCCCCTAACATTTCTGCAGACAAGTTTTTCGGCGAAGGGCTCACTTTCGACGATGTACTATTGGTACCAGCTTTTAGCCAGGTGCTTCCCCGCGAAGTAGATACCAAAACCAGGCTCACCAAAAGCATTCACCTCAACATCCCCATTATCAGTGCCGCCATGGACACTGTAACGGAATGGCAACTGGCTATTGCCCTGGCCCGCGAAGGTGGCATTGGCATACTGCACAAGAACATGAGTATTGAGCAGCAGGCCGAGCAGGTGCGCAAAGTGAAACGTAGCGAAAGCGGCCTTATTATAGACCCCATCACCTTGCACGAAGAAGCTACTATAGCCGATGCGCTGGCATTGATGGCCGATAACAAGATTGGCGGCATTCCTATTGTGGATGCAAAAAAGAAACTGGTAGGTATTCTTACCAACCGCGACCTCCGCTTTGAAGACAACCCACGCAAGAAAATAAAACAGGTAATGACGAGCACCGGCCTCATTACCGCCCCCGAAGGAACCGACCTGGTAGGTGCCCGAAAAATATTGAGCAAGTACAAGGTGGAGAAACTGCCCGTGGTAAAGAAAGACGGCACACTGGTGGGCCTCATCACTTACCGCGATATTCAGAAAGTGCAGAACTATCCGAATGCTGTAAAAGATTCTTACGGCAGGCTATTGGTAGGTGCGGCATTGGGCATTACCGGCGATATGCTGGAACGTGCAGAAGCGCTGATGAAAATAGGCGTAGATGTGGTAACCCTCGACAGTGCACATGGCCATAGCGAGGGTGTACTGGAAAGCCTGAAAAAACTGAAAAAGAACTTCAAAGGTCTGCAGGTAATTGCAGGTAATATTGGTACTGCGGCAGGAGCATTGGCCCTGGCAGAAGCCGGTGCCGACTGCGTAAAAGTGGGTATTGGACCCGGCAGTATTTGTACTACCCGCATAGTAGCTGGCGCAGGCGTACCACAAATAACTGCTGTGCTCGAAGCCAGCCAGGCCCTCAAAGCCAAAGGAATTCCCTGCATTGCAGATGGTGGTATTCGCTACACCGGCGATATGGTAAAAGCCCTGGTAGCAGGTGCCAGCACCGTAATGATGGGTGGCGTATTTGCAGGCACGGAAGAGAGCCCCGGCGATACTATTATTTACGAAGGCCGTAAGTTCAAGCAATACCGCGGCATGGGCAGTATTGGCGCCATGCAAACCGGCAGCAGCGATCGCTACTTCCAAGATGTGGAAGAAGGCATTAAAAAACTGGTACCCGAAGGCATTGAAGGACGAGTACCATACAAAGGCCATTTGAGCGAAGTGATACACCAGTTTACCGGTGGCTTAAGAGCAGGTATGGGTTATTGCGGTGCCGCCGACATTAAAGCCTTGCAGGAGAAAGCACAGTTTGTGCGCATCACCAATGCAGGTATGAAAGAAAGCCATGCACACGATATTGAAATAACAAGGGAAGCCCCCAACTATAGCAGGTAAAGTATTGTGGTCTATATTAAAGGCCTTGAACTAAAAATGTTCAAGGCCTTTTTGTTTTTGTCAGAACTTAAAAGAATAAATAATAGTTAAGTGTATCTACCCAGCAGGTGCGTATAAAAACAGGAAATGTGCCGTGCTGCTGTATTTCATGGCATCCCGGTTTCGTCGCAATTACTTCATCGGCTTGCAGGTGGCATCATCCTGAATTATATCATGTTCATTCTGCCGATACTGCTGCAAATTTGTTACACTATCATACTAAACATAAAACCTACATATGAAAATTTTACTCGTTGCTGCCACGCAGTTAGAACTGCAGGAATACATTTTGTCCGCCCCTCACCACGATATACTCATTACCGGCATTGGCGTACCGCCCAGCATGTTTGAGTTGACCCGCCTGTTGCATCACCACCGCTACGACCTGGTGATACAAGCCGGTGTGGCCGGTGCCTATCCCAATGCGCCATACAAGCTCGGCGATGTGGTAGCCGTAGAAAGAGATGCGTTTGGAACATTGGGCGTGTTTGAAGAAAAACAGATCCGCAGCCTCACCGAGCTGAATTTGAGTTCAGAAAAAGAGTGGTGGGTAAATGACAACCCTTTGCTAAAAAAACTCGGACTGCCCTTGGCAAAAGGCCTTACCCTATCTGGTATTGTAGACGACGACACGTTCATTAACGCCCTCATCAACAGGTGGAATGCCGATGTAGAAAGTATGGAAGGCGCCTGCCTGCATTATGTATGCAGCAAGCTGAACATGCCATATATACAATTGAGAGCCATTAGTAATGTGGTGGGCGAAAGAGATAAAAACAAATGGTTGCTGGGTGGTGCACTTACCAACCTTAACAATTATGTAAGCCAGTTTATACAGAGCCTGCAGAAGAATTAAGCAGCCTTCTTTCCAGTATTTTAAGTTAGTTTCAACACCGGCCATTGTTAGCTTGTTGCATCTTTGCAAATAGTCAACAATGGTCTTTTTTTATGAAATGCACGCTAGGATTTTCGCCCTGCCCCAACGATACTTTCATTTTCGATGCACTGGTCAATCGCAAAATTAACACCGGTCCATTCGAGTTTGAAGTAGTACTGGAAGATGTGCAAACCCTGAACCAATGGGCTCAGCAAGGCAGGCTCGATATCACTAAGATCAGCTACGGAGTATTACCAAAAATTACGCAGCAATACACAGTGCTGCAAAGTGGTGGTGCTTTAGGCAAGGGTGTCGGCCCGCTACTCATTAGTGCGCAGCCGGTGCCCGAAAGTATGGAACAAAAAACAGCACTCGTCAATTCTTCTGTCATTGCCATTCCCGGTGCCGATACCACTGCGCATTTCCTTTTTTCGCAGGCATTCCCATTTGCTACGCAAAAAGTATTCAAGCGTTTTGATGAAATAGAAAGTTTTGTGGCATCGGGCCAGGGGCTGGGTGTTATCATTCACGAAAACAGGTTCACCTACCAGCAAAAAGGTTTGCATAAGATCATCGACCTCGGCGACTATTGGGAACAAAGCACCGGCAACCCTATACCGTTGGGTGGCATTGTAATGAAACGCTCCATCAATAAATCGGTGATACAGCATGTAGATGCGCTGATACATCGGAGTGTAGAATATGCATTTGCCCACCAGGACCAGCTACCGGATTATGTGCGCAGCCATGCACAGGAAATGAGTGAAGAAGTAATGCGTAAGCATATCGATCTGTATGTGAATGATTATTCACTGTCATTGGGCGAGCAAGGCAGAGCTGCAGTGATGGCACTCATGCAATCGTTTACCGGTAGCCCCGTGAATGAAGCATTCACTTTTGTATAAGTAGTCCCATTATTTAAAAAATAGAATGGGCGGCCATGCACCATGGCAAAAGTTTTGAATCTATTATGTCGCAATCCACCACACCCGATGCCAACCGGCAAAAAAGAATAGCTGTATCTGTTTTCTTTTTTATTGCAGGGTTTACATTTTCCAGTTGGGCCAGTCGCATTCCTCATATACAAGCCAAACTAGGTTTGAATGAAGCAGAGTTGGGTGGCGTGCTATTGGCACTGCCTTGCGGTTTGTTTTTGAGTTCACTTATTTCGGGCAGCGTTGTTACACGCCTTGGCAGTAAAAATGTATTGCGCCTGGCAGCTATTGCCTACAGTTGTATGCTGGTAACGCTGGGCCTTGCCAACCATACGGCTTTGCTGGTGGTTGCACTTTTCTTTTTTGGCATGGCGGGCAATATGTTCAATGTATCGGTCAATACACAGGCCGTGGGAGTTGAGCGTTTGTATGGCCGAAGCATATTGGCTTCCTTTCATGGTATTTGGAGTTTGGCAGGTTTTAGCGGTGCAAGTGTGGGAACGGTGCTTATCACATTAGGCCTGCTTCCCTGGCAACATTTTATCGTCATCAGCATAGTCGGCATCACGCTATCCAGTTTTTTTGTATCCAACTTAATTGAAAAATCGACCTCGCAAAAAGCTTCCTCCGGTTTCAAACTTCCCGATAAAAAAATATTGCAATTAGGCTTTATTGCTTTTGGTTGCCTGGTATGCGAAGGCACCATGTTCGATTGGAGTGGCGTGTACTTTAAAAAAGTGGTACAAGTGTCGCCGGGCCTTACAGCACTGGGCTATGCAGCATTTATGGGATGCATGGCCACCGGCCGTTTTTTAGCCGATAAAATAGTGATGCATATTGGTGCAAGAAAACTATTGCAGACAGCAGGCTATATCATCACTACCGGCTTATTGGTGTCTGTCATTTTCCCCAATATTATAATGGCCACCATCGGGTTTATGCTTGTGGGTTTTGGTGTAAGCAGCGTAGTACCCATAGTGTACAGCCATGCCGGACAAAGCAAAACCATGGAACCTGGCAAAGCGATCGCAGCAGTTGGCACCATTGGCTTCACCGGGTTTTTGAGTGGTCCTCCGCTCATTGGTTTTGTAGCAGAAGCCACCAATCTTCGCTGGAGTTTTGCACTCATTGCACTGATCGGTTTAAGCACCAGTTTCCTGGCAAGAACATTGCCCGCAAAAAAATAATTCAGAAAGATTTTACTATGACTACAGCAAGGGCTGCAACAGCTGTTGGTGTAGTTGCAATGCATACTTATTTCCATAAGTGGTATCGCCCAATTGTTTCACCCACCTTATGCCATACAAAGCATTGGTAAGCCATAGTTCATCGGCTGCTTTCAAACGTTCTATGGTAATAATATCTTCTGTAACCTGAAGCCCAAAGCGATGTGCATTTTCTACAATAAAACGCCGCATGGTACCGGCCACCGGCGCTTCGCTTAATGTAGGTGTTACCAGTTTCCCCTGTTCTACTATCCATGTATTGGCAATGGTAGCATCGGCTATTCTTCCATGCTCATTCAGCACCAGCACATCATCAAATTTGTTTTGCCTGGCATAGATAGATGCCATGGCATACAGCAAATAATTATTCGATTTGAGGTTGGCAAAAGCATCGCATGTTTTATGGCCTTCTTTGTACACATCTATCACCCAGCCATTTTCATTGAGTTGGTTGTAAACTGTGTCAAGCGGCCATGATTGTATCAACAGGTTGGGTCGTAGGTTATCGATATCGTGCAGGCTGCCATCGCCACGAAATACCGTAAGACGAATACGTGCCAATGCCTGGTGCTGGTTGTAAATAACCAGCTCTTCTATGCGGTCAATAATATTTTTGGGGGTGAAGTATGCAGGGCAATCGAATTGCAAACGTTGCAGTGTATGCAGAAGACGGTCAGTATGCAATTGCGGGTTCACCACTTTGCCTTGCACCAGTTTAATGGTTTCGAAGAAACCATCACCATACCTGAACGCCCGGTTGTTGACAGATACCTGCGCCTGGCTTTCGTCAATGTATGCCCCGTTGAGATATACCAATACTTTGTTTTCCATCAAAAAACCATTTCGGGAATATTGCCTTCTACCACCAAGGTACCTTCTGTTTTTGCTTTCACTTCCTCTACGGTTACGCCGGGTGCTAGTTCCCGCAACGCAAAGCCTTTCTCCGTTACTTCAAACAATCCTAATTCAGTCACTATCTTTTTTACGCAACGCACACCGGTAATGGGCAGAGAGCATTGCTTCAGCAGTTTGCTTTCACCGGCTTTGTTTACATGCTGCATGGCCACAATAATATTTTTGGCACTGGCCACCAGGTCCATGGCGCCGCCCATGCCTTTCACCAGTTTGCCGGGTATTTTCCAGTTAGCAATATCACCGTTTTCCGACACTTCCATGGCACCTAATATGGTAAGGTCTACTTTACCCGAACGGATCATTCCAAAGCTCATAGCACTATCAAAAAATGCAGAGCCGGGTATCGTAGTAATGGTTTGCTTTCCTGCATTGATCAAATCGGGATCTTCTTCTCCTTCGAATGGAAATGGCCCCATGCCCAGCAAACCATTTTCACTTTGCAGCACCACATGTATGCCTTCAGGAATATAGTTGGCCACCAGTGTAGGAATGCCAATACCCAAGTTTACATACATGCCATCCTGCAGTTCCTGTGCAATGCGTTTGGCTATTTGGTTTTTGTCGAGCATGTGCTAGTACAATGAGTGGTAGAAAATGGAATGCAGAAAATACAGCAATGACTGCCGTTTGGCTATGCACAAGTTCAGGAAGATGCCCGTTTGCGAACTGTGCGTTGTTCAATTCTCTTTTCGAAACGGTCGCCCTGGAAAATGCGATGCACATAAATGCCGGGCGTATGAATATAATTGGGATCCAGCTCACCGGCGGGCACCAGTTCTTCCACTTCGGCGACAGTAATTTTTCCGGCCATGGCCATCAGCGGATTGAAATTGCGGGCAGTTTCTTTGTAGATCAGATTCCCCTGTGTATCGCCCTTCCATGCTTTTACAAAAGCAAAGTCTGCTTCGAATGCATGTTCTAGTAAATAGGTTTTGGTTTCGCCATTAAAATGAAAGCTGCGCAGTTCTTTGCCTTCGGCCACTTCGGTACCTACACCTGCCGGGGTAAATATGGCAGGCATACCATAGCCAGCGGCCATACAACGGGTGGCCAATGTGCCCTGTGGTATCAATTCTACTTCCAATTCGCCACTTAGCAATTGTCGCTCGAATTCGGCATTCTCGCCCACATACGATGCGATCATTTTTTTTATCTGCCGCTGCTTCAGCATCAGGCCCAAACCAAAATCGTCAACCCCAGCATTGTTGGAAATACAAGTGAGTTGTCGCACATTTTTTTCTACCAATGCTGCAATGCAATGTTCGGGAATGCCGCACAATCCAAAGCCGCCCAATAAGAGGGTCATACCATCCTGCACATCGCTGATGGCTGCGGCAGCATTGTTGTACACTTTATTCATAATTATTTCACAGCGGGTTTCGCTGTGGTGGTGTCTGTTGTGGCAGTAGCTTCTACTTTATCGTTGTAGTAGCGATCACGTTGTTGGGTTGCATAGGTGTTCAGCGAATCGATCAGGTCCCTGTATTTATTCGGATGATCTTTGTAATACTTCAGGCTTGCAAAAAATTGTTCCTGGCTGGTGTGATGCAGGGCAAATACTTCAGCATATTTCTGTTTCAGGATAGAATCCTTTTCTGCCACGGGTTTCATACCCAGGTAATTGAGACCAAACCCTTCTACTTTCGCCATATCCCACATAACTACTTTCATAGAAGTAATGCCCAATATCTTCTCCCGCTTGCAGGAAGCAAGGGTGAATACAAGGCAAGCTGTCATCAATACAAACGCATTTTTCTTCATCGCACTATTTCAATTTCTCCCGGTATTTTTTGGCGTTGGTCACGTCTATCCTTTCCAGCATGGGCAGGGCTCTTTGCTTGTACTCCGGTGCTGTACGTTTTAGAATCTCGATGATCTCGTCGCTTTTGTTCTGCATAAAAAATTGCAGCACCATCGTGTTAGCATTGCTGGTGTTGAATGTATTGAGTAGGTTGATCACATTCAACATTTCATCTCTTGCCCTTGTTTCGTCGTCATAAAAATAATCGAGGCTGCTTCTGTAATATTGATAGATCGCATCGTGCATCAACGAGAATCTTTCATTCATTAAATTTTCTGCCAGCCAATAACGATTGCGCAGTCCATCAAACTGCGACCATCCCGACACCAGCCTTCCTGCAGGAGCGTTGTTTACAATGAACAATGCCTTTTTAAAAAAGGGGGCGCCACCTTTAATGCTGTAACTGTCGTAGTCCACACCTAAGATCATATAGGCATAGTAAGCAAAAATTGCAGGAAGATTTACGTTCAGCACATCCGTTCCGCTAATGCGGCTTTCATTGAATTCTACGGGCTGAAATTCTACATACCTGAACACTACATCATTGTCCTGCCAGTTTACCATTGGCGAGTTGTAGTTCGTATTGTACACCGGTCTTGCAGCCTGCACGGTAAGCGAAGCACCAAACACAGATGTTTCAACTTGCCTATCCAAATTCAGGATGAAGTTACATTCAATTTTTTCGTTGGGTTTGAAGTTGTCTTCTGTCCACTTGCGATTGTTGAGCAGGTTTTGCAACTGCGCTTCGAGAGTATTGAAAATGCGTTTGTCAACCGCCGTGGTAATGCGGCTGCTGATAATGGTCACCTTGGCTGAAAGCTCTTGTGCATGGGCATTTGTAGCCACCAATGTGGTGATAAAAAGCCCGGCTAAAAAAAGTCTATTGATTCTTCTCATGTAGTCGATTAATCATCAGCAATACCAATTCTTTGGCCAGTTCCTTTTTAGATTGCAAGGGCAAGTCTATTGTGTTTCCATCGCTTTCAAAAATTGAAACTTTGTTTGTAGAAGTTCCAAAACCGGCATGCTGATCGTTCAGCGAATTTAGCACGATAAGGTCTGCCTTTTTTCGTTCCAGTTTTTTACAGGCATTTTCTATTTCATTGTTTGTTTCCAAAGCAAAGCCAACCACCAACTGATTCGAAGTTTTATGTGCACCACAATACGCCAGTATATCGGGGTTTTGTACCAGATCTATATGCAACGGCGCATCGCTTTTTTTTATTTTTTGCTCTGCAGCATTTCCCGGTTTATAGTCGGCCACTGCGGCCGCCATTACTGCGATATCTGTTTTGCCAAAAGCACTCACTGCGGCTGCGTACATTTCATCGGCAGAAGTCACCCTGATCGTATGCACAAGGTCCCCTGCTTTCAAATGGGTGGGGCCCAACAGTAAAGTGGTATCTGCACCAGCATTCGCAAGGGCATTCGCAATCTCAATGCCCATAAGCCCCGAAGAGTGGTTGCCAATAAATCGGACAGGGTCAATAGCTTCATAAGTAGGCCCTGCGGTAACCAGGGCTTTTCTTCCTTGCAGCGGTTTATCCGCAGGTTGAAAATGCGCTATGATGTATTTATAAATTTCTTCGGGTTCCAGCAATCGGCCCTCACCTATCAGTCCACTTGCCAGCGCCCCTTTTCCTACAGGCAAAATCTGAAATCCCAGGCCTTTGAGGCGTTCTACATTCATCTTAGTAGTGCCATGCTGCCACATATCCTCATCCATTGCAGGGGCAACCATAACGGGGCAGGTAGCACTCAGGTACACCGCCATAAGCAGGTTATCGCAAATGCCGGTGGCCATTTTGGCAATGGTATTGCAGGTGGCAGGAGCAACAACCATCAGGTCGGCCCAACGTCCCAAATGCACATGGTTGGCCCATATATCTCCTTCTGCCAGTTCGCAAATAACTGGCCTCTTACTCAGCGTTGCTAATACCAGGGGTGATACAAATTGTTTTGCGGCGGGTGTCATTACCACTTGTACTTCTGCGCCATTCTTCACCAACAACCGAAGCAGCAGTATAGATTTATACGCAGCAATACCACCCGAAATGCCTAACAATATTTTCTTGCCTTGAACACTCACTGTTGGAACTCTTTAGTAGCGTCTAAACTAAAAACGATAGCCATCTAAGCTATCGTTTTTTACAATAATTATTTTTATTGACCCGCTGAAATTGTAGATCAGCTAAACAGGTCCTGATCGCTTTTGCGGTGGTAAATTTTGTCTTCCAAAAATTCCTGCGAAGCCAGCAATGCCGGGTTAGGCATACGCTCATAAGCTTTCGAAATTTCGATTTGTTCTTTGTTCTCGTGAATTTCTTCCAGGCTGTCGGTATGACTTGCAAATTCTTCCAGCTTGTTGTGCAACTCTTCACGAATAGATATGTTGATCTGGTTAGCCCTTTTCGCAATAATGGAAATGGACTCGTACAGATTACCTGTTTTGCCTTTAATCTCTAACAGATTTTTGGTTTCAACGGTGTTACCGGTGTTAGCGCTTAGCTGACGTCTTAGTTTGCTCATCTTTTAAAGATTTTATCGAGTTTTCTGTTTGTGATTTAATTCTGTCCACGTCTGAAACAAGCTTACTGTCCGGGAACCGATCTACAAAATCGGCACATTCGTTCAGTACTTTTTCATAGCGTTCTGCTTGCTTGTATTCATAGCTATGGTCTGCATACTTAGCCCAGGACTTAATAACCATGAGTTTGTATTCATCCCCTTTTTCCGAATCAGGGAAGTTATTCATTAATTCTGTAAATGCAGTGGCAGACGCTTTATAATAACCCATGTTATAATAGAGCTCTGCAGCATTGTAATCCTTCACTTCCAGCTTTTTCCTAAGGCCTTCAATCAGCTGTAACGCCTCTTTTGACCGGGGAGAGGTAGGATGCGTATTGGCAAATGTTTGCAAATACGTAATGGCTTTCATGGTCGGCGTCTGATCGAGCGTTGGCTTCGGCGATTGCTTATAAAAGCAATAAGCACGCATATATTCTGCCTCTTCTGCCTTATCGCTATGCGGGAAGTTTTCTACAAACCCTTTGAACAAATTCTCCGCATTCAGGTAGTCTTTCTGATAGTAACTGCAATAGGCCCATTTGTAATACAGTGGCTCATAATCTGCCGAGCCTTTAATTACCGGCATTACATCTTCATAGATCAATTGAGCCCGATCGTATCGCTTGGCATCGTAGTACTCGTTTGCTTTACGAATCTTCATGTCATAGTCTCCGCTCTTCATAATCTTACTCATATCCGAGCACGACTGTAGGAAACCAACCAATAAAATAGCTAATACAATGCGCATATAAGGCTGCAAAAGTAGGGTAAAACACGAAAATGCAGAGAAATCATGAAACCCAATGGCAATCATTCGTTAATGTAATAAAAAAAGCCCCTCCGGACGGGAGGGGCCTGTATAGCAAAAAGTCACAATTACTTGGTTTTGCGGTATTGTGGGTGAGGAGCAGGTACCATGTTTGGACCTTCTTCACCAGTCGCATCCTGCAGGTCAACTGTGTTTGCATCACCTTCTTCGCCGTATTTGAATACGAAGCGGTCACGGCTGATACCCTGATTTTCAACCAGGTAGTTGATAACTGCGTTGGTACGATCCCAGCTAAGCTGTTGTTCACGCTTGCTAGCACCACCGTGGCCTACTACTGCAATTTTGCAATTAGGATTTGCTTTGATTTGAGCAGCTGCTGCATCCAAAATAGATTTAGCATCGTTGCTAACTGCAACTGCGCTACCGCTGAATTGTACAGAAGGCAAGCTACCTACGCTACAAGCAGGAGTAACCTGGTTGTTTACGTTTGAGCAGCATGCAGGATCTGGGCATTTACCAACACCATCAGCGTCAACAGGCTGGCAGGTAGAAGGAGTTACCAGTTCTTTGTCTTTGTAGTCAGGTACGCCATCACCATCAGTGTCGCGGCTTTTACCCCTGCTATCAACTGGGCTTCCAGCTGGAGTATTTGGTTCTACATCAAACTGGTCAGCTACGCCATCATTATCACTATCATCCAAAACTGGTTTTGGAAACTTCATGATTGAAGGATTGCTCAACTCGCTATATGGATAAGCAAGTGGGTTGTACCACCAAAGTGGGGCAACTTTCTTAGCTGTAGATCCGTTAGAATTTTTGGTCGAAGCCTTATCTGCTTGGCTAAAGCCGGATAGCGCCAGGCAGAACGTCATGGCCACTACCAGTGTATATCTTAAATTTTTCATTGTCGGTTAAATTTGAGAAGGGTGAGCTAATACTAGTTACAAACAAAGAGTGTTACTACAGGTTGTAGTTAATAAACAAGTTTGTATAAATCAGGTTGTCCTTAGAAGTTGTAAGTGAACCGTTGTTGAGGAACCATCCATCGATGTAATCATCAAAGGTCATTTGGTATTTGAACTCAGCACCTAAAGACCAACGAGTTGCAATTCTGAACTCAGTTCCAAAACCAAAGTTTACAGAGTGACGAATCTGGTAATTGTCTGGTCCATTCTGGTTGAAGTTAGGAGAACGGTCATTTACATTAGCAGGGGTCTCAAAATCACCATCGAAGAAGTCCTTCAGATCAGAACGGATTTCTTTTCTATCTCTGGCGAAGAAATCGTTATTCAATGATGCAAAGTTGTATGCTCCTGACCCTCTCAGTGCGTCTAAGTCAGTTTTGTAAATAACAGGACTGTATCCAATCAAACCATACAGAGCAAACTTGCTCTTGTTTTTGTGGAACATCACGTTGTTGAGGTTAAACAAGAGGTCAAGTGATGGAATCCATGCATTTGTTTTGTAGCTGTGTACATACCAACCCGGGCCTTGCGGAACGCTATAGGTATTCACAAGTACTTGACTATTTCCCAAATTGCCGTTTTTCCTATAGTCAATACCAGTAGAAGTAGCATAGTTAACGCCTACACGGTAAGAAACTACATAACCCAATGCCTTGCGATAAGACAGCCCAAGGTTCCAACCCGGCTGCAGGCTCGCGTCACCGTCAACCACGAATAAGCCACCATTCAGGGAAAGTTGGCCCATGCTTTTTGGCTTGGGTGGGAAATAATTTGTTTTTGAATTGTTCTTCCACTCATTGTACTGGGGAAGTTTCTTGGAACTTACTTTGGTTGAATCGAGGTAATCGAGCACACCACCAAGCTGACAAAGGCCAGAGGCGGCAGCACCCATCACCAAAATCGCTAACAGTGTGAACTTTTTGCTTGCCATAAGAAATTAGTTGTGATTATTGAATTTCAAGGGTAATCAGGGCAAAAATATACATGCTCAGCTAATAAACAAATTTTAATGCGCTGAATTTCATTAATTAATGTTTGCCTTTTTGTTTTTGCAATTCTATATTAGTCAGACTAATCTCAAATTTTTATCCATTATTTTGCCCCGAAACCTATAGTGTGGCAGCATATTCACCAATTATTGATGCGGAGTTAGCTCTTTTTGAGACCAAGTTCAAAGAAGCAGTAAAAAGCAGGGCTCCCCTGCTTGACAGGATCACCTATTACATCATTAACCGCAAGGGAAAGCAACTCAGGCCCCGGTTTGTACTGCTTTCTGCCAAGATGTTTGGCCCCATTACCGAAAAATCTTACCGGGCAGCCAGCCTAGTCGAGTTATTGCATACTGCCACCCTGGTACACGACGACGTGGTGGATGAAAGCTTTGAAAGAAGGGGCTTTTTCTCTATCAACGCACTTTGGAAAAACAAAGTAGCTGTACTGGTAGGGGACTATTTGCTTTCCAAGGGGCTTTTGCTCTCGCTCGACAACCAGGATTTTGAGATTCTCGCCATCCTCAGCACTGCTGTACGCAAAATGAGCGAAGGAGAGTTACTGCAAATTGAAAAAAGCCGGAAACTCAACCTCGACGAGAACATTTACCTGGAAATAATCCGCAACAAAACAGCTTCCCTGATTGCATCGGCTTGTGCTGCCGGGGCATGGAGCACCACCGAAAACAAGGAAACAACCGAAAAAATGAGGGAGTTTGGAGAGTTGGTGGGCATGGCTTTTCAAATGAAAGATGATTTGTTTGACTATGGATCTTCCAATGTTGGAAAACCTACCGGAAATGATATCAAGGAAAAGAAATTGACACTGCCTCTCATTTACACCATTAACAATGCTAGCCCTGAGTTGCGGAGGAAGATGATTTATTCCATCAAAAATGAAAATCGGAATCCTAAAAAAGTGCAGTGGCTTATTGAACAGGTGGTAGCATCGGGCGGCATTGATTATGCCAGTGCCAAAATGGAAGAATATAGCAACCAAGCTGCCGCTATTCTCAACGAATTCGGCGAATCTGCCGTGAAAGATGCCCTACTGCAATTGGTAGCGTTTACTACCAACCGCAAATTCTAGCCTCTCTCTTTGACAGTCTCACCCTTACATTTAATGCATGGAAAAGCGCTGGAACGTATTGCCTCACTTTGAAGAACGCACAATTGCATTGCAGCAGCAGCTCAACGTGAATGCTGTGATCTGCAGTATTCTTGTACAGCGGGGCATTGACAATTTTGAAAGCGCAAAAAAATATTTTCGTCCTTCACTTGCAGAGTTGCACAATCCTTTTCTGATGAAGGATATGCAGAAAGCTGTAGACCGCGTCCTGCTTGCTTTTGAAAGAAAAGAAAGGATCATGGTGTTTGGCGACTATGATGTAGATGGCACTACATCTGTTGCTTGCATGTTTCAATTTTTAAGCGACCTGCATCCTCATGTAGAGTTTTATATTCCACATCGCTACAAAGAGGGCTATGGCGTAAGTAAAGCAGGTATCGACACTGCTATTGCCAACAATGTTACCCTCATTGTATCACTCGACTGCGGCATCAAATCGGTGGAGCTGGTGGAGTATGCAAAACAAGCAGGTATCGACTTTGTGATATGCGACCACCACATGCCGGATGATATCATTCCTAATGCAGCAGCCATTCTGAATGCGAAACAAAAAGATTGCAACTATCCATTTAAGGAACTCTGCGGCTGTGGTGTAGGACTCAAACTCATGCAGGCCATTTGCACTGTGCTGCAATTGCCGGAAGAAAAATGGAAGCAATATCTCGACCTGGTTGCAACAGCCATTGCCGCCGATATAGTGCCCATGGTAGATGAAAACCGCATCCTTACTTTTTTTGGTTTGGAAAAAGTAAATTCCAACCCATGCATTGGCATTAAAGCACTCATGCAACTGGCGGAAATGAAGGAGAAAATGCACGTAACCAACCTGGTGTTCACTATTGCGCCAAGAGTAAATGCCGCAGGCAGAATGGACGATGCCAAAAAAGCGGTAGAACTGTTTATTGAAAGAGATTTTGACACCGCACTGGATCTTGCCAAACAATTGCATTTAGACAATACCGACCGAAGGGAAGCCGACAGCACCATTACCGAAGAAGCACTTGCCCTTATTGCATCCGAACAAAATAACGGCAACAAAAAAACCACTGTGCTATACCAAAGCCATTGGCACAAAGGCGTGGTAGGTATTGTGGCCAGCAGGCTGATCGACAAATTTTACCGACCCACTATCATACTTACTAATAGTGGCGAAAAAGTATCGGGATCGGCCCGCAGTGTGCTTGGCTTTAACGTGTACGAAGCCATTCACCAATGCAAAGACCTGTTGGAAAACTATGGTGGGCATTTTTATGCAGCCGGTCTAACCATGCTGCCCGAAAATGTAGACGCTTTTCGCAATCGCTTTGAAGAAGTAGTAAACGCTTCTATTTCCGAAGACTCTTTAACCCCGGAAATTGCTATAGACCACTGCATCCAGTTTACTGATATCACGCCATCTTTCTATAAGATCATTTGCCAAATGGAACCATTTGGCCCCGAAAACATGCGCCCAGTTTTTGTAGCCAAAAATGTGTTCGAAACAGGCTTCTCCCGCATTGTGAAAGAAAACCACATCAAATTTTCGCTGAAACAGGGCTCCACAGTTTTGGACGGCATCGGATTTGGTATGGCCGATAAATTTCCATTGCTACAACCCAATGTACCGGTAGATGTTGTGTTTACCCTGGATGAAAACGAATGGCAGGGCAACAAAAGAATCCAGATCCGCGTAATGGATGTACGTCCATCTTCAGCCCAATACGATTGATATGTTTTATTGGTGGCAATACTTTCGCTATTTCATCTACCTCGCCTGGAACTGGAATCTGCGACTTGCCATTTTTATTCTGCATGTCGAAATAAAAGGCGAGAAAAAATATAAGGTCCATAATTCGGGTATCGAAAAAATTCCTACCCATATTCCCAAGCTTCAACGCGAACACGCCAGCGTGTATCAACCCGTCAATTTTCATACTGCAGAAACCCTTTTGAACCACCTATCAGACGCAGATAAAACCACGGGATTTTTAGACGCAGGCTGTGGCAAAGGCAGGGTAATTTCCATGGCAGCACATTATGGTTTCAACCAAATTTATGGTTTCGATTTTGCAGAAGAATTTTGTGCAGCATCGCAGGCAGTGGCCGATCGCATGGAAAATATTTTCCCCGACTGCTTTATAAAGATCGATTGTCAACTTGCCGATGATTACCTAGTGCCACACGATGTAGGCATACTCTTTTTGTTCAACCCATTTGACCATATTATCATGGATGTGTTTGCAAAAAATGTGATGCAAAGCCTTGCCGAAAAACCACGCCCCTTCATGGTTTTGTATGCCAACCCTGTTTGCAAAAACACATGGCTACAACTGGGCTTCAAAGAGGTTTTTCATTTCACCAAACTCACCTACCTGGAAGGTTCGATTTTTACATATACCCCACAATAAAAATGGCCGGCACGCCATTCATGCCAGCCATTGTATTGAATATTTCGTATTCGTTATGCTTCTGCTGTTGCTGCAGTTTTTCCTTCCATCAGTTCTACACTGCGGCTAATAAAATCTGTCAGCTCACTGCCCTTCAGCATGCCCTGGCTTAGCAACGCAAGGTCCACCAGGTTCTTCGCCAGTTTTTCTTTTTTAGAAGTATCGGTTTCAACCAGCAGTTGCTGATGAATGGGATGGTTACCATTCAGTGTAATATTTACTTCGTCGGGCATTTGCGCATAAAAACTCATCATGCCGCCACCACCGCTCAGGGCAGCCATATCTTTCATCCGGCGGCTCCACTCGGGGCGGGTAGCTACTACAGGAGCAGTATCTACACTCAAACCTTTTACTTCCACTACAGCCGTAGGATTGGTCAGATTGGCTTTAAACAAATCGACCAACTGTGTGCTTTGCTCTACAGTCAAAACGCTTTCATTCTTGTCATTTTTGTCGATCAGGTTATCGGCTATATCGCTATCTACCCGCACAAACTGAACATCGCTGATCTTGCTTTCCATTTGCCCCATCCAGCTGGCATCTATCAGGTCGTTCAACTTCACTACATAGTAGCCTTTGCTGCGCACAGCTTTAATGTATGCATCCTGCTGTATTTCGTCGCTGGTGTACAACACCACCGTTTTCTTGTCCTTATTTACCTGCAGGTTTTCTACTGCTTTTTTGTACTCATCAATGGTGAGGTAGTTGCCACTATTGGTATCCTGCATGATGAGGAAACTTTTCGCTTTGTCGAAAAACTTATCGTCCGTCATCATACCATATTTTACAAACAGGCCAAGGCTCTCCCACTTGCTTTCAAAATCGGAACGGTCGTTACGGAAAATTTCGTCCAGTTTGTCGGCCACTTTTTTAGTGATATGCGCATTGATCTTTTTCACATTGGGATCGCCCTGCAGGTAGCTGCGGCTCACGTTCAACGGAATATCCGGGCTATCTATCACCCCATGCAGCAGCATCAAAAACTCAGGTACAATATCTTTCACCTCATCGGTTACAAACACCTGGTTGCTGTACAACTGAATTTTATCTTTCTGTATTTCGTAGCTCTTTTTTATGCGTGGGAAATACAGGATACCGGTAAGATTAAACGGATAGTCAACATTCAAGTGAATCCAGAACAAAGGCGTTTCGCTAAAGGGCCCGTATAACTCTTTGTAGAAATTTTCGTAGTCTTCTTTAGTAAGCTCACTAGGCTTGCGGATCCATGCAGGATTGGTGTTGTTGATTGGTTTTACTTCTTCCACTACTTCCGCATCTTCCACTCCATCTTCGCCTTCTTTTTTCTCTTTTACCTTCTCTTCCACTTTTGCATTGGCATCGCGGAAATAAATAGGCACAGGCAAAAACTTACAGAATTTTTCGAGCATGCCCTTCAGCTTGTACTCGTCCAAAAACTCTTCACTGTCCTTGTCAATATGCAGGCGAATTTCTGTGCCGCGTTCTGTATGTGCTGCAGTTTCTTCCAGGGTATATTCGGGGCTACCATCGCATTCCCAGCGCATAGCAGGCGCATCAGCTTTCCAGCTTTTGGTAAACACTTCTACATTCGATGCCACCATGAAAGAGCTATAAAAACCCAATCCAAAATGACCAATGATGTTGGCTTCATTTTGCCCTTTGTATTTGGCCAGAAATTCTTCGGCGCTACTAAATGCCAGTTGGTTCAAATACTTGTCCACCTCTTCGGCAGTCATACCAATACCCTGGTCTATAATGCTGATGGTTTTCTTTTTGGCGTCCAGCACTACTTCAATTTTGGGTTCGCCCAGCTCGCCGCTGAATTCGCCTACACTGGCCAGGGTTTTTAGCTTGCGGGTGGCGTCCACCGCGTTGCTCACCAGCTCACGAATAAAAATTTCGTGGTCGCTGTACAGGAATTTTTTAATGATGGGAAAAATGTTTTCCGAACTCACTCGAATGTTTCCGGTTGCCATATACGCTTAGTTGTTTTTTAAAAAATGATGAACTCAGTCCGGCTGCCAACCTTCAAATTCGGTGCCGCCTCCCTCCCAACTGACAAATTTGCAAAACCCATTCCTCCCGCCAGCTTTCCGCTGCCATCCCCTGCCCGGGTAAAGTTTTTTTATGGGGGCTCTCAGCCAAAATGCCATTGGCAGCCGCGGTTCGGGCCCTTCCGGCGTTGGTGCCTCGTACCTCGGCACTGCCCTGCAGGCCCCGCAGCCCTTTGGCTACAGTACAGGTGCCGGCCAAAACAAAAACCGCCTTGCCCGGTGCAGGCAAAGCGGTTTAGTTTAAAAACACATTAATCGCTACTGGTTCCTATTATTCCTTTATCCATTTCAGGGTTTCATTTCCCAGGTTGCTTTGCACCTGCAACACATAGATGCCGCTGCGCATAGCAGGTAAGTTTGCCTGCAAACTACGCACCAATGCATCGGCTGTTCCATTTCCGCTCAACACGGTTTTGCCCTCTGCATTCACAACGGTCCACTGTGCAGTTTTTAAACCCGCCGGCAGCGAAATGCTTACCGAATTCCGAACAGGATTGGGATACATGGTAATACTGCCTGCAGATTCTTTTACCTGGATTTTTACCATTTTGCTGAGGGTATATTTTCCATCGGCATCTACCTGGCGAATGCGGTAATACCAAACCCCGGCTTTCAGGCCCTTATCGGCATACTGGTAGGTTTGCACCATCGGGCTATTACCCCATGCTTTTTGTTTTCCAATTGCCAAAAAGTTCACTCCATCCTGTGAACGCTCTACTGCAAAATAACTGGTATTGATTTCACTGGCAGTTTGCCACTGCAGCATAGCCTGGTCGCCCTGCAGCCAGCCATTAAAACTTTGCCACACTACCGGCAACGCCACATCGAGGGTGTACCGACTATAAATCGGCAGGTGATCGCTAGTAGTAGTGGAATAGCTAGTCACATAGTTGCGGGCATCTTCAACATCGGCACTATTGGCCAGGTAAAAAACATTGGTTTCGTTGCTGAGTATAAAGTGATCGATCATACTGCCCGATCCACCAATATAACTCGACTTGCCCGCTGCACTAAAGCCGGAAGTGATGGCTGCATAATTTGCAGCATCATCATAAAAAGGTTTGTACGGCGAAGGCGAACTATTGTAAGTAGACTGAATGATATCATCGTTATAGTCGCCCAGGATAATGATGTTCTCACCGGCATAATATGCATCGAGGCTATCTTTCAGCATATCCAGGTCGTACACTCTCCTGTTGTATTCTTCCGCTGTACTTCCACCCGATTTGGCATGTATCACCACGGCACGAATGGTTTTGTTTACGCCCCCAATATTGGTGGTAAACGTAGCCATAAATGGCAATCGGCCACTGCTCCAAAAACTGCTGGCGCCTTCTGCTGTTGGATAGCTTGGAATACCGCCGCCACCGGTTCTAGCCACATCGTACAGGGCTTCGAACATCACACGGGTTTCTACCAAACTAAGCGTGGCTGTGTTATAAATAAATCCAACTTTTTGTGGCGGGAAATTGGGGTCGGGACCATTGAATGAATAAGAATATCGTGGAGAAAGTACACTCGCATACCCCGGCATTTCAACTATCAATTGGTTCATCAACGAATCGCTGCTGATCTCTTCCACGCCCACCAGGTCGGCATTCAAATGACTGAGCACCAGTTTCGCATTTTGTTTCTGTTGTTCTTTGAAAGGTTGTGTTGCAGTGTTGGTGCTATTGCTTCCAAAAAACATCATGTTCCATGCTGCTACATCCAGCGTTTCGCTTTTGGGATAAGACGACCCGGTGAATATGGCCACTGTATCATCGAAGCCGGTAGCCAGCAATTTTAATATGGCTGTATCACGGAGCTTTTTTTCTACAGGGCTAAAACGAGCATAGATAGTAGTACCCGTAGCGGCTGTGGCTTCAGGTATCACAAGGCTGCTGTTGTATGCGCTATTATCAGCACTCAATTGCCAGCCCGCTGTTGTGCTGAAGTTGAGATTACCATAGCCTTTTACATTTACACTAATGGGCTGGCCTGCCCCGTTTGTAGCTACAGACTGCTCACCAAAATCGATGGCAGCCGGGCTAATGTTCATGATCTGTGTAGCATTGGCAATGCTTACATCGTCAATGGTCCAGCGGGCTGCACCTGCTGCAGTAGAAGATGTGTATTTGAAAGCGATATACACACCGGCAGTTTTATAGGCACTCAGGTCTACATTGTCGGTGTATTTCCAAACATTACTGCCCGCAGCGGAAAGATTAGCAGGCAGAACTACCCAAGTAGCAAGGTTGGGATCGCCAGCGCCGATATAATTCGTACTCACCAATACCTGCATGTTGGGGCCACTAAACTCGGCACGGCTATAAAAACGCAGCACAGGAATATTGAAACCACTGCTCAGGTTGAGTGCCGGGGAAATCAACCAATCTTCATTGTTTTGCGCACCTCCCGAAAAGCCATTCATGTTTACACCATTTGTACTGCCGTAGCCAAACGTGGTACAGTTCCAAACCTGGGCACCGGTAACACTATACTGCACAAATCCACTACCGGGTTGGCCGCCACTGGTGCAGCTATTAAAATCGAATTGGAGATTGAGCGGATCTATTCCTTGTACAGCAAGGCTCACAGTTTTTTCAACTGCACCTGTACTATTGTGCGTAATGGTACCTGTATACGCTTGTGCCAGTGTTGGCGATGCTTTTACATAAATGGTTTTGGTAGCAGTGGCTTCGGCTTGTGAAATATTGAGCGAAGTGCTGTAGCTAATATCATCGGCAGAAATAGTGAATGGAGCAGTAGTAGCCAGCGTAACCGGCCCCTGCAACGAACTGCCATTTACAGTATAGCTAATTGCATTGCTGGTAGCACCCATATTGGTACCGGGGAACTGTATAGATGTTGTACTAAGCGAAATAACAGGCGTGCTGCCACTTAGTGCTGTAGAACCGTTAATGACCACATTGTCGATGCTGAATGTACCGCCCGAGGCTTCGGCATTGAAGCCATAAAACCTAAAACTAACCGCCCCACTTAGCGCAGCGTGATTGACACCAAGTGTAATGAGGCTGCCTGTTGAAGCCACCGTATTTGCATCGGTTGTTTGAAAAGTTTGATTGGCCAACACAGTAAGCGCAGCATTTGCCGGGCTAATGGAAGCCGGCAGGTTGCTGGCATATCCATCAATACTGCTGCGTACCGCATATTGCCTGATGCCCGTGCCCGAACGCTGTAGCGTAAAACTTATATCCGACACTGTAAGAGAATACCCGGGTTGTGGGGTAACAGTGACCTGGAAGTACTGGGCGGTATTGATAGATCCTGTAAAAACATCGGAGGCATTTGTTGCACCTGTAGGCCAGCCGGTAAAGCTGAACCTGCCGCCAGCATTGGGATTTGCACTCATGGAATAAGGGTTGCCCGGCGCCTGCACAGCCGAGAAAGCACCAAACGTTACACCAGTGGCAGTGGGCACTGCTGTTGGATCGGTAAGCCCGGTGCCGGTGGTAATGCTGGTAAATGGATAGGAAGCACTAAATGGAGTTTGAGCAAATAAAGGTTGCAAACCTGTGGCCAGCAGCAGTAGGGCCAATACACTGCGTACAATTGGAATCATGTATAGTTATCAGTTGGTTATGGTGTAGCAAAGTAATGAGAGGCCCATGAACAAATCGTTAACAGAAGTCATCAATTTCGGCACATGCTTCTCCACATTTTAAAACAGTGGGAAATGCGAAAAAATGAGCAGAACCTCCAACAAAAAGGCTTCTGTGGGCACACCACAAAAGCCTTTCTATTTTCCTGTTATCGCTAAGAATTCTTATTGTCCCTGTGCCAGGCTGAATGCTTTTTTACCGTTCCACATGTTCAGCACTTCGAGCGAACAAATTTTGAAATTGCCGCTCAGGCTCACATACAAACCAATAATATCCTGCTGGTTCAGCGGTTCATTATCGATGCTTTCAAAACGAACATTGTACTGGTTTACCAGGTTGGTGAATTTGCTACCTGTGGGCCAAACCTGCGTGCCGCGGTTGCTAATGCTGAGCAAATTGAATTTCACACCCGCATGACGCAAACATTGTTTAGCAATAGCATCAGGTTGTTCATTGCTTTCAATAAACATATCTACACCAATCAGGGTTTCACCTTCCTGCTCATGGCTTTCCATCATGGGGTTTTCTTCCAGCTTTACTACCGTACAGCTCGAGGGCTGATTGGTCGCTTCCGGTTTGGGATTGTTTACAGGGCTTTTGCCAAGGTTAGCTACAACAGCAGCAGCAAAATCGGTGGTACTTACAGCAGGTTTCGATTTGTCGCCAAAGTCGCCGGTGTGCACTCCCTGCTCCAGTGTGTAGAGCAATGCGTTTTCAATAAGGCTGGCACTGCTCAACAATCCCAGGTGCTGCAGCATGCCAATACCACTCAGCAGCAAGGCGGTGGGGTTGGCCAGGTTTTTACCGGCAATATCAGGCGCGGTGCCATGCACGGCTTCGAATATGCAAATATGGTCGCCAATATTGGCACTGGGCGCAAAGCCCAGTCCACCTACCAGCCCGGCGCAGAGATCACTCACAATATCGCCCTGCAGGTTGGTTAGCACTACCACATCAAAAGTATCGGGACGGGTAACGAGTTTCATGCAGAGATCATCTACAATTACATCGTCGGCTTTCAGATCGGGGTACTCTTTGGCCACTTCGTAAAAGCATTCCAAAAAAAGACCGTCGGTCAGTTTCATAATATTCGCCTTATGGCCACAGGTAATGCGGCGGGCCTGCTTGCGGCGGGCCATTTCAAAAGCATAGCGAATTACCTGCATGCTTCCAGGGCGGGTAATAAAGCGGCGACTGAGGGCCACATCGTGCGTGAGCATATGTTCTACGCCACCATACGTGTCTTCAATATTTTCCCGCACAATGGTTACGTCAATGGGTATACCGGCTTTGCTGAAAACCGTATCCACGCCATGCAATGTTTGGAAAGTACGGTTGTTGGCATAGGTGTTCCAGGTTTTGCGGGCCGTAACATTTATACTCTTTACACCTTTTCCTTTGGGGGTTTCCATGGGGCCTTTGAATAACACCCCGAGTGTTTCGATGCTTTCTTTAGCCTCATCGGTCATGCCGGTGCTAAAACCTTTGTCGAATACCCATTTTCCCATGTCGACAAACTCGTATTCCAGGTCTACTTTGGCAGCATCGAATATGCCGAGTACGGCATCCATAATTTCCGGGCCTATACCGTCGCCTTTGGCTACAGCTATTTTCATGATCGAATCTAATTTAGAACGTGAGATAGGAAAAATTGGTGAATAGAAAGTGCTGCAAAAGTAAGGCCTGAGGGCATTGTAGCGAAAGCGGGAAAAACAAAAGAATGCAGAATGATTATCACTTTTTTAGGTGCAAATCGATATTTAACCCTGTATATTCACGGTAAAGAAACAAGCTGCATGCAATCGCTGACCACACAAGGCGTAGAAATAACCGTAGAAACATTTTTCCAGCCGGACACCAGCAATCCGACCCAGCAGCTATTTGTTTTTGCCTACCGCATTACCCTCGAAAATCACAACAGTTTCCCGGTGCAGCTCTTGCGCAGGCACTGGCATATTTTCGATAGCATTGGGGTACACCGCGAAGTAGATGGTGATGGGGTGATAGGCCAGCAACCCGTACTCAATTCCGGCGAAACTTTTCAATACGTGAGTGGCTGCAGCCTCGACTCCGATATGGGAAAAATGAGTGGCCATTACGACATGATCAACCTCAACGATCAAAAAGAATTCAAAGTGGAGATACCTGCTTTCAATTTGATCTCACCCATGAAGTCGAATTAAAACGCTAACGTGTTTTCTCGATTATTCATTCTGAAAAACAGTCGCATTTTCCAATCTCCTTCATCCAATTTTCTATTCTCAGGGCTTATACCCTGCATCTTCCAACACTTGCCTAGCGGGCATTTTCATTAAATCGGGAAAAGTTGTTTTTGGGTATTTATCTAGGTAAGCCCTTACAATTTGCCGCCCCAGAAACAGTCCAATATAACCCGGCGCACCTTCGCCCAGTTCAGCGGTTTTCGGTCCGTCTTTAATATAGTTTTGATTCATCTGCGGGTCCTTGCTGTAGAGCAGATCGTTCTTCACAAAAAAGTTCCAGATCAGGGCTTCATTGGCTTCGCATCCTTTCAGTTGATGATCGGTATATCCAAGCAGCAAGCTGTCGGCCGTTGTAGGCAATACTTTTTCAAGCAACACCATTCGCTTGCCTTTCTCTATCATATTCTCCACCAACACCAGGCTTTCGTCCTGGTATGGATACAGGTCTGATATCACGTTTTTCATAGCGTTCACCACCATCATGTCGGGTGTAAAGCGGCGTGTTTGATAGTCGTAAAAAAGGCCTGCCATGCGGCCGTCTTCATACACCGAAGCCGCAGCGCCCAAATGCAATTGCAACGCAACACCTACTCCTTTGGCAGTACGCACATCACCATAGTCACCCAGCGGAAATGGTTCATACGCATCCATTGGCCCAATAAAAAACAGAATCTCAAATGGCTTTTCGGGCTTCCATCCCGGCACATAATATTGCAGGTATTGCAGGGCTTTCTGCATATTTTTCTCCAATGCAGGAATGGTTTTCTCCGCTACTATTTGTGCTGTATCGTACACAGTTTTATACGAACGAATAAAAGGCGCAATGGCAGCAACTGCTTCGGGGTTAGCCGGGTTGATACCAACTATTTTGGTAAGATAATCGCCCAAAAACTCCGGGTATTTTGTTTGCAACAATTGCAGACCGGCTGCTATATTGTTGGTGTCTATGCGGAAAAATGCCTGGTCGAACCGGGTAACTTTGGTAGAGGCGGGGTAAGCCGACACATCGGGTAACGCTGCATCATTTTTACAAGCCGACCAGCCAATGGCCATAAAAAGTAGTACCGAAAAATATTTCATACTGCAAATGAACGTGGAACGAATGAATTTATTGGAAATGGGGTTGATCAGTTTCTTCACTGCAGAATTTAACCACCCGCCTGCAATTCTTTGTCAGAAACATCAACCATTTACCTTCGCTACATGAAAATAGCCATCGCACAACAGAACTATCATATTGGCAACTTTGCGGCAAATACTAAAAAAATAACCGACGCCATTGAAGAGGCCAAAGCCAAAGGAGCCGACCTCGTTTTATTCAGCGAGTTATCTGTATGTGGCTATCCTGCCCGCGATTTTTTGGAATTTGACGATTTCATTCATCAATGCCGCAAAGCCACCGATACCATTGCCAGCCATTGCAAGGGCATAGCAGCATTGGTAGGTGCGCCGGAACGCAATGCAGAAAAAGATGGTAAAGACCTTTTCAACAGTGCGTGGTTTTTATACGATGGAAAAGTGCAGCAGGTGATACATAAAACCCTATTGCCCACCTACGATGTGTTTGACGAGAACCGATACTTCGAACCTGCATTTCACTGGAACATCATGGAGTTTAAAGGGCGAAAGCTGGCAGTAACCATTTGCGAAGACATCTGGAACCTTGGAGATAATCCGCTCTACCGCATTTGTCCCATGGATGAGCTGATGAAACAAGCACCCGATGTGATGCTCAATCTCAGCGCATCACCATTTGACTATACCCACGACGAAGACCGAAAAGCCACCATTAAAGCGAATGTGAGCAAATACAAACTGCCCATGTTTTATTGCAATGCAGTGGGCAGTCAAACAGAAATTGTGTTTGATGGAGCCAGCCTCGTGTTCGATAAAAATGCCAACCTGGTGGGACAGCTACCCATGTTTGAAGAATCCCTGCAAATATTTGAGCTGCACAACGATGGCAGTATTGACGCAGCAGTCATTGAACCCTCAAGCCGTGTACCTGATAAAGAGCTTACACCGCATGCATTGGATGCAGAGCTGAATATTGCTCAAATACATGATGCCCTTGTTATGGGTATTAAAGACTATTTCAGCAAAATGAATTTTAAGCAGGCCATTGTAGCCAGCAGCGGAGGCATCGATAGTGCTGTTACACTGGCACTGGCAGTAAGAGCATTGGGTGCCGACAATGTGCGGGCCGTGTTGATGCCTTCTCAATATAGCACGGGCCATAGTGTGGACGATGCTGTACTGCTGAGCAAGAACCTGCAAAATCCCTACGATATTCTTCCCATCAAAAATATTTTCGGCCAGTTTTTAACCGAACTGAAACCCATTTTTGAAGACCGCCCATTTAATGTGGCCGAAGAAAATATACAAAGCCGTGTACGGGGCAATTTGGTAATGGCCATTGCCAATAAGTTCAACTATATTTTGCTCAACACCAGCAACAAAAGTGAATTGGCTACCGGCTATGGCACTCTGTATGGCGATATGGCCGGCGGACTTGGCGTGCTGGGCGATTGCTACAAACTGCAAGTGTATGCGTTGGCACGCTACATCAATAAGAATGGAGAAATCATCCCGGAAAATATCATCACAAAACCACCGAGTGCCGAACTACGCCCCGGGCAAAAAGATAGCGACAGCCTTCCTGAATACGATATACTCGACCCATTGTTATACCAATACATCGAGCGCCGCCTTGGTCCCAACGAAATAAAAGCGCAAGGCTTTGATGCAGCATTGGTAGACCGGGTGCTACGCATGGTGAATATCAACGAATACAAACGCAACCAGTTTTGCCCCATCATCCGCGTAAGCCCCAAAGCTTTTGGAGTAGGAAGAAGGGTACCGATTGTAGGAAAGTATTTGAGTTGAGAGAAAGGAGACAGTCAACTATTCCTCAAAAACACCTCCCAAATAATCTTGACCATTTTCATGGCAGCAATGCACATTAGTGCATCATCCTTCTGTTCGACATTTGTAAAATCCCTAACAGAGGCAAGCTCAAAAATACCCTATCATTGTGCATCAAAAATGATATACCCACATTCATGAATCGCACCACACGCTTTCCCATTCAACCTATTTTACTTTTCTGCTTTTTTGTTGTTGGCCAAGCTTCAATTGCATATACACAGGAAGCCAATGATGAAGATGCTTTTTTTAATGGCACTTACCAGAAAGTATATATCAGTAAGCATAAGGTTAAAACAGTAACAGCCGAACAATACGTAAACAACAAAAAAGTTGGTAGCGCTATTTATCATTTCGACCAAAACGGTTTGCTGCAAAAAATGATCTGCTTAGATTCTACCGGAAAGAAGGTTAATTGGCATCAGTTTTCTTTTGATGCCCATGGCAATCAATCAAGCATTATTAGTAAACATGCCAGTAGTGAACGCCCCGATACAACGTTGTCTTCCTTGGTATATGAAGGCAACTTGCTGGTACAGGAAAAATCCACCTATGCACTATTCCCAACCTGCCATTTATATAATGCAGAAGGGAAGCGCATAGCTTCTGAAAATAAATATGTAACCGGGTGGTTAACTCCCAGCAAGCGTAAAGTGCAATATTCATATGATGAAAAAGACAGGTTGGTTCATGTGACCGAAAGAATCGTAGATAGTGCTACGGACAGCACTCAACAATGGATGTCTGACCGAACTTACAAGTACCCCAGTAAAACGCTAGCCTTGGTTTCAGAAAGGATTCAGAATGGTGACATCCCTCCTAATAAAGGCAATCTCACCATCAGGTACGACCACAATGGGAATTTGATAAGCAAAGAGAGCGATGCAATTGTGAGCCGATACTACACTTACGATAGAAAAGGATTGATGCAAAGCAAAATTGAAAAGTTTCCTTCCACTTTTGAAGAAGGATTGGGAAAAATGAAGTTCGAGACCAGGTACCATTACACATTTTGGTAACTTACTCTTTGCCATTAGTGCAGTACCAGTTCCAACACGGCAAAAGCATCAATCACCAACAGGGCAATACTTATTTCTGAATACTTGCCTGCAGCCAGTTTCAGTACCGTGTAACTTAAAAAGCCATAAATGATTCCCTGTGTAATGGAATAGGTGTAGGGTATCAGCACCATGGCCAAAAAAGCCGGAATGGCTTCTTCCATATTCAACCAATCGATCTTTGCTACGGGGCGCATCATAAAGGCACCCACGAGTACCAGTGCTGGTGCCGTAGCCACCGATGGTACCATGCTGAGCAGCGGCGCTAAAAACAGGAAGGGCAAAAACAACAGCGAAGCGGTGACGGCTGTAAGTCCTGTACGGCCGCCGGCTTCAATGCCCACTGCCGATTCCACATAAGCAGTACCGGGACTACTCCCCGTAAGCCCCGCTACAATGGTAGAAAATGCATCCACCATCAACGACTGCTTTACATTTCGAGGATCGCCATTGGCATCTACCAGTCCTGCAGCTTCCGATAATCCCACCAGGGTAGAAAGACTGTCGAACATATCGGTAAATACAAAAGCGAATATTACCGGCAATACCGCCCACTGCAGTGAGTTTACCAAATCGAGCTGAAAGAACAGGCTAAAATCAGGGGCTGCAAATAACCCTTTCCAGGCCACCAGTTGTTCAGTACCACCCCACCAACGCCCAATTGGCCAGGCTAATAATGTAGTGAGTACAATGCCAATAAGAAAAGCGGCTTTCGACCGCCTGGCTATAAGTATGGCTGTTATAATGAGCCCTGCCAAAAAAGTAAGCAGCAACGGGTTGAGCTTTGATGCACCTACCAACGTGACCGGGTTGCCTACAATAAATTTTGTATTGTTGAACCCGATAAGGCAAATGAATAACCCAATGCCGGCGGCAATAGCATACCGAAGTGTACGGGGTATGGCTTTCACAATATAGGTGCGGATATTGAACACCGACAACAACAAAAAGAAGATGCCCGACCAAAACACAGCACCCAACGCAACGTTGATAGGCACTTTCATGGCAATCACTGCCGTGTAGGTAAAGAATGCATTGAGCCCCATGCCGGGTGCTACAATTATGGGGTTGTTGGCATACAGCCCCATGAGCAGGCTGCTGGAAAAACAAACCAACACCGTAGCTGTAAGCACTGCCGAAAACGACATACCGCAATGACTAAGCACCGAAGGGTTGATAACGATGATATAGGCGGTGGCCAAAAACGAGGAAACCCCAGCCAGAATTTCGGTTGCCCGGTTAGTTTTGTTTTTCGACAGTTCGAACCATTGATCCATGCATTGGTGCTTTGCATAGTAAGATACAGAAATGATGCATGAGCACCACTCTTCCGCTTACACAAACATTGGTGCGGATATTAAAAATTGAGAATGGCTAACACCTATCGCTTTTTCAACTGATGCAACAGTGCAGTAGATCGCTACAAATAAGGCAGCGGGGTTTGCCACTGCCTTATCAATTACTCAGACCATTCACTTACAAATTGCTCAAGTGCCCTTGGGTCTTTCTTCCGGGAATTTAAACGACAGTGGCCCGTTGCCGGCTATGGCAAAATAGATAAGCAACAACAACACCACTACAGAGATCACCACTTCGGCATAAGGTTGCAATAACTGCGGATTGCTGTTTACAAAAAACACGGCTCCTAAAAGAACAGGTATTTGAAACAGGCAGGCGGCCCGGGTAAACATGCCTAATGTAATGGCCAGCCCACCCAGCATGTGTGCAAATACTACATAATGGCCCGCCAGTATATAGGCAAAATCGCCAAATTTTTGATTGGCCATATTCATCATGCCGGTAAGCCGGCTCATGTTCGCAAGAAAGTCAATGCCTTTGTATATCAGGAATATGCCGAGTGCAATGCGGGCGATATCAACCCAGCGGGGATGATGGCGATCTCCCCATTCGGCCAGTCGAAGTAAGGTATTCATACGGCTGAATTTTAGAGTGGTAAAACAATCGATAGTAAGTTACAAAATCCTTTCATGGTAAGCTTCATGGCTGCGTTAAAAAACAAAGGCTTATAAGAATATGATTTGCATTGTTTGCTTATTCTATTTGAGCAGAAAAAGGCAGAAAGCCTACTCCCACCATCCAAACAAATAAGCTGCAACCGTGTTATTATATCAAGTTGTTGAACACATGAAAAAACACCATTGGGCCATATTGCTCGCATCCCTGTACCTGGTTGTATATACGATATTGGTAGAAACATCTGCCAACCTGCTATTGCTTTCTGCGCTGTTTACCGCTTCGCTTTTCATTGTTATTTGGGTAGTGGTTTCTATTTTAAAAGCGCCCTACCATGGCCGCACATTAAAAACAGGCGAAGAATACGGCTATGCCGATAAGTCAACAGAAACACTGGGCTGGATATGATCTTGTGAAGGCAATACATGCCTGCCGGAAAATGAGGTATTTATTTTATTGCCCTTTCAAGCTTATGCTCGCCTTGGCATCTGCACAACAAAAAAACCTGCACATCGCTACGCAGGTTTTATACAACAGAAAAGGCTTGGGTTCCGATTAACTTAATGCCTGTATACACAATAGCGGAATATGCGTATGAAAAGCCAAACGCGTAGTATGGCTGCGGCGGAAAATAGATTCGAGCCAGCCATGCTTTTTAGGGATCACCAGCATCATATCTATTTTTTGTTCTACAATAAAATGATCCATGGCATCAGTAAATTTTTCGCCAGCTACTTCAATAAATTCGGGCTGCACTTTTCTAAACAATTCGCCCACCAATGCATTGTTGTGGTAATACTCGGGGTTAAACGCACCAGGGTTGGGATCGTTGTGGCCCACAATCAATTTAGCGTGTAATTTTTCCAGAACTGCTTTAATAGCTTCGGCCGGAGTGGTCTTTAAAACATCTTTATAATCGCAGGCCCAGCCCACATTCGCTACCGGCTTCCAACTGGCATCGGGTGGCACTATCAGCACCGGAACTTTCACATGGTTGATAATATGGGTGGTATTGCTGCCAATAAATACTTCTTCCAGTTTGCCACCACCGGTAATGCCCATTACAATCAGATCGGCTTTTACTTCGGTGGCAATATCGCTGATGCGTTCCTGCAAAAAACCGAAATCGGAAATGGCATCAATCTCAATGCTGTTGTCGGTCCAGCTTTGCATATCTGCTTTTAAAGTAGCCAGGCTTTCTTCGCTGGCTTTCTGTACTTCTTCGGTTTGCAAAAAGGCCCAGCTCATTTCGGTAGCCAGCGGCATACTATAGGCATTGTACAGCACTATTTTATGGGCTCCAATATTTTTGGCAAGATTGGCAGCATATTTGCCACTATTGATAGCTGTTGCAGAAAAATCTGTAGGTACAAGAATCGTTAACATAATCGAATTTTCACCCAATTTATTCATTAAGCATCATATATATCATGAGCAAAATCATTGCTAACATTTCGTTGGCAGAAACATGTTAGTCAAATAATTTCGAAAGGTTCCAACTCGTATTTTCACCGCAAATAAAAAATAAGCATGAGCACCAGTGCCGAAGATATTCGCATTTTACAGGAGCAAATAAATACCCATCACCATATTACGGATGCTATCCGTCAGCAACTGCACAAAATAATTGTGGGCCAATCGGCCATGATAGACCGCCTGCTCATTGGCCTGTATTGCAACGGCCACGTGTTGCTGGAAGGCGTACCGGGCCTGGCCAAAACACTTACCATTAAGAGCCTGGCCAAAACCATCAACCTCAGTTTTAGCCGTATTCAATTCACGCCCGACCTGCTGCCGGCCGACGTGGTGGGCACCATGATCTACAACCAGCAGCGGGGCGAATTCATAGTGCGCCGCGGACCCATTTTCGCCAATTTTATTTTGGCTGATGAAATAAACCGGGCCCCGGCCAAAGTGCAAAGTGCCTTGCTGGAAGCCATGCAAGAGCGCCAGGTAACCCTGGGCGATACCACGTATCCGCTGGAAGAACCTTTTTTGGTTTTGGCTACCCAAAACCCACTGGAGCAGGAAGGCACGTACCCCCTGCCCGAAGCACAGCAGGATCGCTTTATGCTCAAAATAAAAGTGGACTATCCCAGCCGTGCCGAAGAGTTGCAAATAGTGCGGGAAAATATTGCCGGCATCGAAAATATTTCGCTACAGGCAGTGGCATCTTCAGCAGATATCATTAAAGCACGTCGCCTATGCAGGCAGGTGTATATGGACGAAAAAATTGAACACTATATTCTCGACCTGGTGCTGGCCACACGTCAACCAACGGCTGCCGGGTTGCCGAACCTGAAACCACTGTTGAGTTATGGCGCATCACCCCGTGCCAGCATCAATATGGCACAGGCTGCAAGGGCATTGGCCATGATCAATAAAAGGGCTTATGTGATACCGGAAGATGTGAAGCATATTGCCCCCGATATTTTGCGCCACCGTATTGGCCTTACTTACGAAGCTGCTGCAGAAGAAGTAAGTGCCGATGATATTATCGGGCAAATTTTGGGACAGGTAAAAGCGCCATAATCGCAAACTGGCTTCTAAATTCCACTTCATTATTCAGCTACCATCTATTCAACTGTTTTGCCTGAGTTAAAAGAAATACTAAAGCAAATACACCAGCTCGAAATAAAATCGAAGCGGCTGTCGAACCATGTATTTGCCGGTGAATACCATAGTGCATTCAAAGGCCGTGGCATGTCGTTCAAAGAAGTGCGGGAATATGCACCCGGCGACGATATCCGCTTTATAGACTGGAATGTGAGTGCCCGTTTTGGCCATCCATTCAGCAAAGTATTTGAAGAAGAAAGATCCCTTACACTGATGCTGCTACTCGACATGAGTGCCAGCAATACACTGGCTGCCGGTAAAAAAAGTAAACGCGAACTGATGATCGAAATAGCAGGGGTGCTGGCTTTTTCGGCCATGGGCAATAACGATAAAGTGGGTGCCATTTTGTTTACCGATAAAGTGGAAGAGTTTATCCCGCCCGGCAAAGGCAAAGAGCATGTGCTTTTTTTGCTGCGCAAAATAATTGCACACAAAAGCAACCGGAAAGGAACCAACCTGCAGCCTGCACTCAAATTGCTGCAGCAAACTATGAAGCATACCACCATTAGTTTTTTGATCAGCGATTTTTATACAGAGGGATTTGAAAAAGCCATGAAAGCTACTGCTGTGCGCCACGACTGTATAGCCATCCAGTTGTTTGAACAAACAGATATACAACTTCCCAAAAACACATTGATACCCCTGCAGGATGCAGAAACCGGGGAAACCATTTGGCTGGATACGCATAGTCCTGCATTTGCAGCGGCATGGCAACAACGGTTTACCGATCAAACCCTGCAATGGAAGGAAACCATTTTGCATTGTGGCTGGGATTATTTGCGCTTTAGAACCGATCATGATTTTGTGCCCGTGCTACAACAGTTTTTTCTGAAACGCATTAAAAGAGGGAATGGATAAGTACATACAAAAACTGTTGGCAACGGTGCTGGGTTTATGCCTTGCCATATTGGTACAGGCACAAGTGGCCGTGCGGGTAAACAGGAACAATATTTATATAGGCCAGCCCATTCAATTGCATATCACCATGGATGGCCCCAATGCCGACTCGGTGGTATTGGGCGATAGCATTGGTCGTTTTGATATACTGCAAAAAAATGCACCCTTATTTGCCAAAGGCCAGTCCACACAGGTTTTCACCATTACCTGCTACGATTCGGGGCATTACCTACTACCTCCCATCAGCACTGCAGTAGCAGGGCTCAAAGGCCAACTCAGTGATAGCATTTTTGTAGATAAAATGCCTGCCGATTCTCTCACCGGCTATGGCGATGTAAAAACTCTTTACACCAATACCCCATCGCGAAACTGGCTATCTATTGTGTTGTTTACCATTGCGGGAGTTATTATTTCACTCTTGCTGTGGTGGTTCCTTCGCAAATATTTCCGGGCAAAAAAACTGAAAGTGCAACTGCCGATCAACGGGCCCGATGACTGGCACCGCGAAATGAAAAAGCTACAGCAAAACTGGAACGATCAAAAGCTGGATGCAAGAATGGCAGCCACCGAACACATGGTACTTATCAGGAGTTTGTTGCAACTGAAAGGCATTGCCAACCCGGCACTCACCGGCGAAGAATTGATGCAGCAAGCCGAGGCCGTTTTACCCAACACTGCATTGAATGTATTGCACCCTGCTGTGCAGGATTGTTACCAGATACAGTTTGCCAAACACCAACCTTCTCGGTTGGCATTTGCCCAATCGCTTCAGCAAGTTGAGGCAACAGCTACTGCATTGTTTTCTTCATCTTCCACAAACAATGCAGCATCATGATCCGCGACTACTTACAACAAATAGTTTTCGACTGGCCATGGGCATTGGGCTTGCTGATACTGGTGCCTATATGGGTATTTTTTGCGCTGAAAAGGCAAAAGAAAAATACTGTGCATTTGCAATATGCATCTACTAAAAACATTGTACGTCCCAAAACATTACGCCTTCGCTTGCAACCATTGCCCATTGTAATTAGAGGCCTTGCTATTGCCAGTTTAATAGTTGCCCTTGCCAAACCTGCGCATTACCAAACCCTTGAAATGACTGAGGGTGAAGGCATCGATATTGTGTTGTGCATGGATGTAAGTGGTAGCATGCTGGCCCGCGACTTTACGCCCGACAGGCTACAGGCTGCACTGCAGGTGGCCCGCAATTTTGTACAAAGAAGAAAAGGCGATCGCATTGGTCTCGTAATATTTTCGGGACAAAGCCTTGCACTCTGCCCACTTACCAGCGATGAAGATGCCGTGCTGGCGCAACTCAACAGCATTGAGTACGGCCACTTAAGCGATGGCACTGCTATTGGCACCGGCCTCGCCAGTGCAGTAGACCGTTTGCGTGGCGTAACCACACCCGGAAAAGTAGTGGTGCTGATGACAGATGGAGAAGACACCGGCGGTTTTTTCGATCCTGAAACTGCAAAGCAATTGGCCGTAACCTATGGCATTAAAGTCTACACCATTGGCGTGGGCAGTATTGGCATGGCACCCATGCCCTATCAAACCCCGGGCGGCACCGTATTGCAACAGGAGAAAGTAAGTATTGATGAAGGCCTGCTGAAAAATATTGCGTCCAGCACCGGCGGAAAATATTTCAGGGCAACCAATACACAAGTGCTCGACAGTGTATACAGCGAAATTGACCAAATAGAAAAATCGAAAGTGGAAACCCGCATTTTCACCAAGCGTACAGATGAATTTTTTCCTTGGGTAATGGCAGCCATTGCATTGTTACTGCTCGAGCTTTTGTTGTCGTCCACCTTCTTCCGGAAACTTCCTTAATTTTTTGTTTCTTCATGGATCATTGAACATCCATGCTAGAATTTAATTTTTCCGAATTTCCTGTACTGCGATCGCAGCGATTGGTATTGCGCCAAATACAGCTAAGCGATACGCCGGCATTCTTTGCATTGCGCACCAATGAGCAGGTGATGAAATACATAGGCAGGCCAATGGCCGGCTCTTTGGATGAGGCCCGGCAATTGCTACAAACCAATATCGACGCATTCAACAATAAAGAAGGCATTTCGTGGGCCATTACCGAAGCAGGAAATGATACACTGGTGGGAACGATCGGTTTTTGGAGAACGGAGAAAGAACACTACCGAACAGAAATTGGTTACCTGCTACACCCGGCACTGCATGGCAAGGGGCTAATGCAGGAAGCTATTACCTTGGCCTGCAATTATGCATTTACACAAACACAGCTACATTCCATTGAAGCCAATGTAGATCCAGAAAATATTGCATCCCGCAGGGTATTGGAAAAATGTGGTTTTGTACAGGAAGCTTATTTCAAGGAAAGTTTTTTCTGGAACGGAGAATTTCTCGATTCAGTTATTTACTCGCTGGTAAAACCAAAAGCATTTTAATGACTGCATAATGCCCTTGATACATATGCGGGAGGTTCAGCCTACTTTCGCCATGCACTAATTTGCAAGCATGATCGCCACCGTTTACCGAAGTACCGGCAGTTGGTACGATATAACTGATGAAGCTGGCCAGCCCTGGAAGGCCCGCATCAAAGGTGTGTTCAAAATAGATGGGCTTACCAGCACCAACCCCATTGCCGTGGGCGATACTGTTGATTTCGAGATTGAAAATGAAACGGATCATATTGCCACTATTTACGGCATTCACGACAGGCACAATTATATCAGCAGGCAAAGTCCCGGTCACCGAAAGCAGCAGCATATTGTAGCCAGCAACCTCGACCAGGCCATATTGGTGGCCACCATTAGCCACCCCCGCACTTCTGCAGGATTTATCGATCGTTTTTTGGTAGCCACCGAAGCTTACCATGTGCCCGCTTTGCTGGTGATCAATAAAATGGATACCTGGAAGGAAAAAGAAAAATTGCAGTTTGCTTATTGGAAAGAGATGTACGAAGCGGTGGGCTATACCGTAATGCCCATTAGTGTACAAACAGGCGAGGGATTGGATGCAGTGAAAGCCATGTTGCAAAACAAGACCAGCCTGTTTAGCGGGCATAGCGGCGTGGGTAAAAGCAGCCTGCTCAATGCTTTGGTACCCGGATTTTCGCTCCGCACCAAAGAAGTAAGTGGCTGGAGTGGAAAGGGCATGCACACCACCACATTTGCCGAAATGTTCGATCTGCCCTTTGGTGGCAAAGTAGTAGATACGCCGGGCATTCGTGAATTTGGCATTGTAGATATTGAACGCGAAGAGCTCAGCCATTACTTTCCCGAAATGCGCCAAATCATCCACGATTGCCAGTTCAATAACTGCCAGCACATGAACGAACCGGGCTGTGCCGTGAAAAAAGCGGTGGAAGAAGGCCGCATTTCTCCCGACAGGCTCGGATCCTACTGGAATATCCTGGAATCGATGCCGCAAAACAATTGGGAGTAAATAGCATTGAAACACTGGTCTTTGCGACTTGTTAATCCTGCATTCCTGCCTACAATGCTGATTTCTATCAGATTGCAAAAACCTGATTCGCACTTACATTTGCAAAAAAAATTGCATGGCTTTGCTTGAATGGGTAACAGGTGTTATCACCAACATCACCGATGAAACACCTAATACCAAACGCTTCTTTTTTGAAGTACCTGAAAAGACAGATTTCAACTTTATACCGGGTCAGTTTGTGACCCTCGATCTTCCTATTCACGAACAGAAAAATAAACGCTGGCGCAGTTATAGCATTGCTTCCGCACCCAATGGTACCAACCGTTTCGAGCTGGTGATCGTATTGAACGAAGCAGGAGCAGGCACCACCTGGCTCTGGGCCAATGCAAAAGTGGGAACCGAAATTTTGCTGCGCGGACCGCAGGGCAAATTCACGCTTCCCGAAGAGATCAGCACCGATATCTATCTTATCTGTACCGGTACCGGTATTGCACCTTTCCGCAGCATGGTAGAGTATATGCATGCGCACCATATTCATCATGAGCAGGTGTACCTGCTATTCGGTTGCCGCAAGTTTTCCGACACTTTATATGGCACCGAACTGCGCAACCTGCAGCAGGTGATGCCAGGTTTTAACTATATACCTACTTATAGCCGCGAATCGCCGGACAATCACTTCCTGCTGCGCACAGGCTATGTACACAATGTGTACGAAGAACTTATCATTCATAACAATAAGAAGTACCAGGCCGAAGGTGGCCAGGGACTGCGCCCAGCCAAATTTTACCTCTGCGGCTGGAAAAACATGATTGACGAAGCAAGGCAACGCATAGCTGCCATTGGCTACGACAAAAAGGATATTCACTTTGAATTGTATGGATAAATTAGCATAGCAATGACGCTATCACCACCGGCTGTTAACCAAATACTTAAGCGCTGGTGGTGGTTAGCCAATTGTTGCACTATCTACATCATGCACCCGAATTTTGTTATAAAATCATTTCTACACTCGTTTGCCGCATTGCTTACCACGGTGTATGCTATCTACATTTTTAATAGCCATACACTTACGGCTATTGTTTTGCTGGTAGCGGCATTGGCCATGTTGGCATTGATCTTCTACCACCAGAAAGCATTTCCGCTTTTTCCGTTGAAGACCAGTTTGTTTTTCCTGTTCGAATCGTTGGTATTGGCATTGATAGCCTGGCAATTGTACAGGCAGGGTTTTAATAAAGCCACTTTCTTTTTCGAAGGGTTCAGCATATTTTATGTATGCCTTGGCGCTTTTGCATTGCTATTGCGCAAAAAAAGACATGTATTATTTAGAGAAGAAGACATAAAAGAAGCCTGATACATTTCATACTACAGCCGACGGGGCAACTTTACAGCCATTTTTTTGTAAATATCTTTGGCAGTTCCTTTATACTGACATAAATTTTCATTGGAACTGATATTCATCATTTCAGTTCGATTTCGCGTTCCCTATTTTCGACTAAACTATCCACTATCATGGGTGCAGGTTCACTGATTGCGTTGGCTATTGCGGCAATTGCCTTTTCAAGTATTGCATTATTGATTGCAAAACTGGTAACGAAAGCTACCAGTAACAAGCAAAAGGGCGAAGCCTACGAATGTGGTGTACCCACTACGGGGCCCAACTGGATACAGTTTAATGTTGGTTACTACTTGTTTGCCCTCATCTTCCTCATTTTCGATGTTGAATTAATATTTCTCTATCCCTGGGCCGTAGTGGTGAAAAATGTAGGTTGGATTGCCCTGGTAGAGATCCTCATATTCTTTTCCATTTTATTCATGGGGCTGCTGTATGCGCACAAAAAAGGTGCGTTGAAATGGAAATAGCAGTTGTTATCCATTAACACGTTGACTAAAACAAACAAATTGTTGCATGAGTGAGATGAATACATCAAATACCGAAAGCGGCAAAAGTATAGAGCAGTTGGCTGGGCCAACCCCTTTCCCCGGTACTGTGCACAACAATCCCGGTGGCGGCTTTTTGGTAAGTAAAATGGATGACGTAATCAACTGGGCTCGAAGCAACAGCTTATGGCCACTCACTTTTGGTACCAGTTGCTGCGCTATCGAAATGATGAGTGCCTATAGTGCCAAATACGATTGGAGCCGCTTTGGATTTGAAGTGGCACGTGCCTCCCCACGCCAGGCCGATGTAATTATTATAGCGGGTACCATTGTGAACAAAATGGCACCGGTACTCAAACGCCTCTACGACCAAATGGCCGACCCTAAATACGTAGTGGCCATGGGAGCCTGCGCCACCAGCGGAGGTCCGTTTTTTTACAATACCTATAGCGTGGTAAAAGGTGCCGACCACGTGATTCCCGTTGATGTTTATATAGCAGGATGCCCTCCAAGGCCCGAAGCACTGATACATGCGCTGATGGCATTGCAGGTAAAAATTAAAGGTGGCATGACCCGCGAACAGATACGGGAAGAAATGAAAAAAGAGCAAGCTCCATAAATATTCAAATGGCCGCGGAGTAGCCAAATTCAAAGCGCCGCTTCAACTAAACATACAACGAATGACCCGCGAAGAATTACAACAAGCCATTGCCTCCCGGTTTTCAGAATTCAGCTTTGAGGAAGGTGGGCAATTTTTAAATGTGCAGGTACCTGCGGAGCAGTGGCTTTCGTTCTCCGGTTTTCTGCGCGACATGGACGACATGTTGTTCGATTTTTTGTTTTGCCTCACCTGTGTAGACTGGAAAACCAAGCTCACCATGGTGTATCATTTAAGAAGCTATACACACGGGCACGAGCTGGTTGTGAAATGTGATCTCAATCGCGAAAAGCCCGAAATAGAATCGGTGGCCATGGCATGGCGCACAGCCGAATTTCATGAGCGGGAAGTGTTTGAATTGTTTGGCGTAAATTTTTTGCACCATCCCGACCTGCGCAACCTGATTCTCCCCGACGAATGGGAAGGATATCCACTGCGCAAAGATTACGAAGACCCCATCAACATGATTAAACTGTAAGTATCCAACGCATCATGTACAGAGAAACCGAAATCATACAGAATGTACCCGGCACCGATGAAATGGTGATCAATGTGGGGCCACAACACCCCTCAACGCATGGCGTACTGCACCTGGTGCTCACTTTAAATGGTGAAACCATTAAGAAAGTAGAGCCGCATATTGGATACATACATCGTAGTATCGAAAAAATGTGCGAAAGCCTTACCTACCGGCAGTTTATATACACTACCAGCCGTATGGATTACCTGGCCGCACATACCAATAACCACGCTTGCGCCATGTGCGTAGAGCAAGGCATGGGAATAGAAGTGCCCCAGCGAGCACAGTACATCCGCGTACTCATGGACGAGCTCACCCGCTTGGCATCGCACTGCCTTTGGTGGGGATCTGTTGCTATGGACTGCGGTGCTATCACACCGTTTTTTTTGGCATTCCGCGAAAGAGAAATGATCAACACCATCATGGAAGAAACCTGCGGAGCCAGGCTTACCATGAACTATAATGTGCCCGGTGGTGTAATGGCCGATATTCATCCCACCTTTCAAAAAAGCGTGAAGGATTTTATTGCACATTTCAGATCGAAAGTGGATGAGTATGATGAGCTGGTAACCGGCAATATCATTTTCCAAAACAGGTTGAAAGGTGTAGGCATGCTGCCGAAAGAAGATGCCATTTCCTATGGTTGCACCGGCCCCACAGCCCGCGGCAGCAATGTATCCTGCGATGTACGCAAGCATTTCCCTTACGCAGTGTACAACCAGGTACAGTTTAAAGAAATACTGGAAGATGGCTGCGACAGTTTTGCCCGCTACCTCGTACGGCTTTCAGAACTGCGTGAATCCATGTCCATCATAGAACAACTCATCGACAACATTCCTGAAGGAGATTTCCAGGCAAAAACGAAAGCGGTATTGAAACTTCCAAAAGGAGAATTCTATTCAAGAGTGGAAACGCCCCGTGGCGAACTGGGTGTATATATCGTAAGCGAAGGCGCTACCAATCCATATCGTATCAAATTCCGTTCACCAGGTTTCAGCAACCTGTCTGCATTGGATCATATGGCACGTGGCCAAAAAATTGGCGACCTCATTGCCATGATGGGAACACTGGATTTGGTGATCCCCGATATTGACAGGTAAAACGAATACGAAATGCCCATGTGGCTTCGGAATTTGAATATTGGAACTTGACCATTTGGACTTTATACATAGATTATGATCTCACTGGAAAAAATAACCGCCGCAGTTCATGAATGGCTTTATGCTACGCTGAATCCTACCCTTGCATTGCTGGTGGAGTTTGCCATTATTGGCGTAATGATCATTGGCCTGTTTGCCGTGCTCGGTTTGGTGTTGGTGATGATGGAACGCAAAGTAAGTTCCTGGATGCAACTGCGCCTTGGCCCCAACAGGATAGGCCCCGGCGGCTGGTTTCAAACCGTAGCCGATACATTGAAGCTAATGGTGAAAGAGGGTATGACCCCCAATAATGTGGACAGGCTCTTGTTTAACCTGGCACCATTTATTGTCATCATTGTAGCCATGGTAATTATGGCACCTATCATGTTTGCCAGTGGCTTTCAAATTTGGGATATCAATATTGGTGTGTTGTTTATTTCTGCAGTGTCATCGCTCTCTGTTATTGGCATACTGATGGCGGGCTGGGCGAGCAACAATAAATATTCGCTGCTCGGTGCTATGCGCAGTGGTGCACAAATTGTGAGCTACGAATTATCTGCAGGTTTATCCATCCTTACCATTGTGGTGCTTACCGGAAGTTTGCAGGTATCTACAATTGTATCCTCACAAGCTACAGGCTGGTGGTTGTTCCGCGGACATATTCCGGCCGTCATTGCATTTGTAATTTTCATTATTGCCGCTACTGCCGAAACCAACCGTGCTCCTTTCGATTTGGCAGAAGCAGAAAGCGAACTGACAGCGGGCTTTCACACCGAATACTCCGGTATGAAATTCGCGTTGTTTTTCCTGGCAGAATACGTAAACATTTTTGTGGTATGTGCCATTGGCGCTACACTTTTCCTCGGCGGATGGATGCCTTTCCATATTGGCAACTGGACGCAGTTCAACCATATCATGGACTGGATACCATCATCAGTTTGGTTCTTCGGAAAAACCTTTGCACTCATTTTCGTCATCATGTGGTTCAGGTGGACATTCCCCCGCCTGCGTATTGACCAATTGCTCAATCTTGAATGGAAATATTTATTGCCCATCAGCATGTTCAACCTGCTGTTGGTAACTATCATAGCTATTGCCGGCTGGCATTTCTAAACACGACATCATGAATCTGAAACAATATTTTTCCAACATCTTTTTAGCCATCAAATCGTTGGCAACCGGCATGAAGGTTACCGGCAAGCTTTTCCTGAAACATGGTAAGGAAAAAATTACCGAACAATACCCCGACAATAGGGCTTCGCTGGTACTGGCCGACAGGTTTCGTGGCGAAGTGGTGATGGCGCACGATGCCAATAACGAACATGCCTGCACCGGATGCACAGCCTGCGAATTGGCTTGCCCCAATGGCACTATCAAGATCATCACCAAGTTTGATGTAACACCCGAAGGCAAAAAGAAAAAAGCAGTTGACACTTTTATTTACCACCTGGAACTCTGCACTATGTGCAACCTCTGCGTGGAAGCCTGCCCAACCGGTGCCATTAGCATGTCGCCCACATTTGAACACAGTGTTTTCGACAGAAGCCAACTCACAAAAAAACTGAACAAACCCGGATCGAAAGTGCGGGCAGGTATTGAATAATATTGACCAATTAAAGTATAGCAACCTATGGAATTAAGCCAAATAGTTTTTTATTTCATTGCAGCTTTCATACTTACCATGGCAGTGTTGGCTGTAACAGCCAAACAAATTTTCCGATCAGCTATCTGGTTGTTATTTACACTTATTGGTATTGCCTCTCTTTATTTCTGGATGGAGCTTGAATTTATTGCCGCAGTGCAGGTGGTAGTGTATGTGGGCGGTATTGTAGTGCTCATCATATTCTCCATATTTCTTACGCAGCAATCAGGCAAAGATCTTCCACGCCCTTCGGGCACCAGGAAAATTGCTGCGTTAATAGCCACATTGCTGGGCGCAGCATTTACTGCATCACTGGTGTACCAGGCAAAATTCGAAGCCAGCAATGCTGCATTCGACAACGAAGTTGCACGCATTGGCCACGCCATGTTGAATACACAAAACGAAGGCTATGCCCTTCCTTTTGAAGCCGTGAGTATTTTATTGCTGGCTGCCATGGTTGGCGCCATCGTAATAGCAATGCGCGACGATAAAGAAAAACAACAACAAACAGAATAGAAGAGCCTGCAGTAGTAATACCGACAGGCACTACTGTATTCACTCTTCCCCCAATTCATCATCAACAACTATGTCCCGAATGGACATACAATGCTTCAAACTATATGGAACCGCTTTACCAAATATTGATACTGAGCACGGCCTTGTTTTTTATAGGCATGTACGGGTTATTTACACGCCGCAATATGATCGCATTGCTCATGAGCATAGAACTCATACTCAATAGCGTGAACATCAACTTCGTGGCTTTCAACAAGTATTTGTGGCCGGGAAAACTGGATGGGATATTCTTCGCCATTTTCATTATCACTATTGCAGCGGCCGAAGCGGCCATTGCCATTGCTATTGTAATCAACCTGTATCGTTCTCATAGCAGCATTGATGTTGAAGATGCTTCCGAACTTAAATATTAACCCCATTATCATTCCGTTATGAACTATGCATTATTCTCCGTCCTGCTACTTGTGCTGCCACTGGCCAGCTTTGTAGTGCTGGGCATTTGGGGCCGAAAATATTTTACAAAATCAGCAGGCATATTGGGCACACTGGTACTGGGTACCATCACTGCATTTTCGCTTTGCATTGCGTACCATTATTTTTTGGTAGATGGCCAGCTCAATGGAACCTACCAACCTATACTGGCAGTGCATTCTACCTGGCTGCAGTTTGGCTATAAAGATCTCAGCATCGATATGGGCATACTGCTCGATCCCATTTCGGTAATGATGTTGGTGGTGATCACCGTGGTATCGCTGATGGTGCACATCTTCAGCCTTGGCTATATGAAAAATGAGGAACGCTATGCTACCTATTTCGCATTCCTTTCTTTGTTTACGTTTAGCATGCTGGGGCTGGTAATAGCTGTGAATATTTTCCAGATCTACATGTTCTGGGAACTGGTGGGTGTTTCTTCTTATTTGCTCATCGGGTTTTTCTTCACCAAACCCAGTGCAGTGGCCGCCAGCAAAAAAGCATTTATCGTTACCCGCTTTGCCGACCTCGGTTTTCTCATTGGTATATTGATGCTGGGCATACAGGCAGGCACGCTCGATTTTGATACGCTGATTTCCCGTTTGGCCAATCCGCAAAGTGAAGCCTTCATGGCCATGACCACTACAGGATTTTTGGGTATCTCTTCTCTTACATGGGCACTCTGCCTGGTGTTTATGGGTGGTGCCGGTAAGTCGGCCATGTTCCCGTTGCATGTGTGGCTGCCCGATGCCATGGAAGGCCCCACTCCTGTTTCGGCATTGATACATGCTGCTACCATGGTAGTGGCCGGTGTATACCTTGTAGCAAGGCTGTTCCCAATATTCCAGGTAGATGAAGTAGCACAAAACATTGTAGCATGGGTGGGCGCTGTTTCTGCCCTGTTTGCAGCCGTTATTGCTATTACACAAACCGATATCAAACGAGTGTTGGCCTATAGTACTATGTCGCAAATTGGATACATGATGTTTGCACTGGGCGTATCGGGCTATGGCGGCGAACATGGTTTAGGCTTTACAGCTTCCATGTTCCATTTGTTTACCCATGCATTTTTCAAATCGCTGTTGTTCCTGGGTGCCGGAGCAGTTATTCATTTTGTGCATAGCAACGACATGACCGATATGGGCGGCTTACGCAAGTATATGCCCGTTACCCATATCAGTTTCCTGCTGGCCTGCCTTGCCATTGCAGGTGTGCCTCCGCTATCCGGTTTTTTCAGCAAGGAAGAAATTTTACTCGCAGCATTCGAAGGCAATAAAGCCATCTACTTCATTGCATTGTTTACAGCAGGCCTCACTGCTTTCTATATGTTCCGTTTGTACTTCATGATATTCTGGCAAAAAGATAAAAGCTACACAGGCCATCATGGCGAAGGCCCTGTGAGCATGAAACTGCCTTTAATCATCCTGAGCGTATTCACTGTTCTATCCGGCCTTATACCATTTTCGCACTATGTATCCAGCGACGGTAAAGCATTCAATACCGAATTCCATTTAATGTTCTCGTTGGCTCCTATTGCAGTGGTCGTTATCGGCATTGGGTTGGCGTTTAGTTTCTACAAAACTTCCAACGACAAGCCTGCAAAATTGTCTGCGGCTTTTGGTTCACTTTATCGCAGCGCCTACAACAAATTTTACATCGACGAATTGTACCAATTTGTTACGCATAAAATCATTTTCCGCTTCGTAGGCAAACCTGCCGCATGGATAGACAGGAACATTGTGGATGGCAGCATCAACACTGCAGCCAATGCTACAGAAGATGTTTCGTATATGCTGAAAGGCTGGCAAAGCGGCAAAGTGCAACAATATGCCATGTACTTCTTTGTAGGCATACTGGCACTATCCTTCTTATTTATTTACCTGTGGAATTAAACCGGCTGCATCATGAATTTAAATTTGCTCATACTGATACCGATACTTACTGCGCTATCCATTCTGCCCTTCAAATCGTTAAAGCAGATCAGGACCATTGCGCTGGTGGGTGCAGTTGCTCAGCTCATTCTCTCGGCAGTATTGCTGAATCTTTTTATGCAGGAGCCTAATGCCAGCCTGAGTGGCAGCATGGTTTTTGAAAGCAGTTATGCATGGTATGCTCCCTTACACATTAATCATAGTGTAGGCATTGATGGTATTGCTATTTCCATGATACTTCTTACAGCGCTGGTGGTACTTGCCGGTGTGCTGGTAAGCTGGCAGATGGAAAAAATGAGCCGTGAATTTTTCTTTTTACTCATGTTGCTTAGCGCCGGTGCATACGGATATTTTATTGCAACGGATGTGTTCACCATGTTCTTCTTTTTGGAACTGGCAGTTGTGCCCAAGTTCCTGTTGATTGGCATTTGGGGAAGTGGTAAAAAAGAATACAGCGCCACCAAACTGGTGCTCATGCTCATGGGTGCATCTGCACTGGTGTTTGTAGGCCTCGCCGGTTTGTACTTCAATACTGCAGGAGCAGCACCCACATTCAATATGTCGGAACTGGCAGCCAGTCCACTGTCGCCGGAAAAACAACAATTCTTCTTTCCATTTGCCTTTATTGGCTTTGGTGTATTTACCGCATTGTTTCCTTTTCATACCTGGGTGCCCGATGGCCACAGCAGTGCACCTACTGCAGCCAGTATGTTCCTTGCAGGCATTAGTATGAAATTGGGTGGATACGGCATCCTTCGTGTAGCAGTAACCATTATGCCCGATGCCGCACATTATTATTCTCCTTACATCATTGTGCTTTCTGCCATCGCTATCCTGTATGGTTCTTTTGCTACCATGATGCAGACCGATCTGAAATACATCAACGCATACTCTTCGGTAAGCCATACCGGGTTTGTGTTGTTTGGCATCGGTATGCTAACAAAAACTGCCATTGCAGGTGCAGTTATTCAAATGGTTTCGCACGGGTTGATGACTGCACTTTTCTTCGCCGTTATTGGCATGGTGTACGAACGTACGCATACAAGGGAAGTATCGAAGATGGGTGGATTGCTCAAAGTGATCCCGTTCATTTCTACCGTATTTGTAATAGCCGGTCTTACATCGCTGGGGCTTCCGGGCTTTAGTGGGTTTGTAGCCGAAATGATGGTATTCATTGGCAGTTGGGAAAATGGCGGTACACTGCAACGTGTGGCTACCATTGCTGCTACCGCTTCCATTGTAGTAACTGCAGTATATATTTTAAGAGCCGTAGGCAAAGTGATTATGGGGCCCATGGAAGACAATGCTTATCTCGAATTTAAAGATGCAAGATGGAATGAGAAGATGGCTGCAGGCATACTGATAGTCGGCATACTCATTATTGGTATCACACCATTTTTCATCAACCATTTGATCACACCGGGTACAGAAGCCATCATGCAAAAACTGGCCACTGCTACACCATGACAGAAGTTGTTCAACCAAATATTTCGACCCACTTCAAATAAAATAACCTGCAATAATAATAGCGCATAACTTTTTTTATGATCACAGATTTACTGATACTGATGCGATCCGAAATGATGCTTGTACTCATCATTTTCCTGCTATTATTCTTAAAGCTGGGTAGCGCCAATTTAAAGAATGAAACAGTGATGAATATGGTGAACCTGGTGCTGGTGGCTACACTGGCAGTGGGCATATTCATTGGCGATAGCGGCATGCTCTTTGGCGATATGTTTCGAACCAACCCATTGTTGAGGCTCGAAAAAAATATTCTCACGTTGGGCACACTCATCATTTCGTTGCAAAGCTATTCCTGGCTCAAAGAGCATAAGCACGCCATGGAGTTTTACCTGCTCATGCTGAGTACATTGCTGGGCATGTTCTTCATGCTTTCATCTGCCAACCTGCTCATGTTCTACCTTGGTCTCGAACTCAGCACCCTGCCATTGGCTGCCATGGTAAATTTCGACCTGCACAAAAAGCAATCCAGCGAAGCTGCATTTAAAATGATCGTGTCTTCGGCCTTTGCATCTGCGCTACTGTTGTTTGGTATTTCCTGGTTGTATGGCAGCACCGGTACCGTAAGCTTTGATGCACTGGCCGCCTCCCTAACCGGAAGCCCTCTTCATATTTTTTCACTGGTGCTGATACTCGCCGGTTTCGGTTTCAAAATATCTGCTGTTCCGTTTCACCTGTGGACCGCCGATGTGTACGAAGGAGCCCCGGTATCGGTTACATCTTACCTCAGCGTGATATCGAAAGGTGCTGTGCTTTTTGTATTTGGTTCTGTGTTGTATACCGTTTTCCGCAGCATGGATCAAACCTGGTACCACATGATATTCCTGATTGCAGTAGCTACCATGCTAGTGGGTAATTTGTTTGCATTGCGCCAGCAAAACATGAAACGATTCTTAGCGTTTAGCTCCATTGCACAAGTGGGTTTTATTTTGGTGGGCATCAGTGGCCAAAGCACCGAAGGTTCGGCTGCATTGATCTTCTTTGTACTCATCTACCTGTTCAGCAACCTGGCAGCATTTGGTGTAGTATCGCTGGTGAGCCAATTGCGCCAAAGCGAAAACATTGATGATTACAAAGGCTTCCACAAAACCAACCCGGCTCTCGCCTGGATACTGGCCATCGCATTGTTTTCACTTGCAGGCATTCCCCCCACTGCAGGTTTCTTTGGTAAATTCTTTTTGATACTGGCAGGTGCGGGCAAAGGAAACTGGCTGTTGATCAGCATTGCAGCACTCAATATGATCATTTCGCTTTACTATTACCTGCGGGTTATTAAAGCCATGTTTATGGATAAGAATGAATCGCCTTTGGAAAAAATACAATTACCACTTTCTCCAAAAATTGCATTCATCATTTGCTTAGCCGGCATACTCATTACCGGGTTGTACAGCGGTGCGTATGAATACATTTATAGTTTGGTAGCCTGATAAAATTTCCTGACGAAATTTGCAATTGCAAAAAACAGCCCTCTTCTTTAACAGCAAAAACAGCCCTTATGGCCATCAATAAAAATCATCCATTTGAAGATCTGAACGGTGTAAAATGTGCCGTGGTGGAAAGCAATATTTCGCAGGAGCGTGTAGATTTTTTGAAGCCGCTTTTGGAGCAAAATGGCTATGAGGTAATTGTGGCTGCTGCACCACCGCCCAAAGCCGCAGCCAAGCCCGCAGCACCTGCTGCTGCAGAAGGCGAAGCAGCACCAGCACCCGTAGTGGAAGAGCCTGCGGCACCCAGCTTGTTTACACTGGGCGTAACAGATGTAATGTTCAATGCTACCAATGCCATATTCGGACGCCTGCTAAAAGCATCCAATGGCCAAATTGTAACACAGGCTTACTGGTTGCAAAAAGAAAAAGTGAGTGATGCCGAAGTGCCGTACTACGAAAAACGGGCGCTGTTCTCTTAGCAGAACATCAACTTATTATCCATAAAAAAAGAACGGCTAACGCCGTTCTTTTTTGCTTATACACACCATTAAAATCAATGTCCTTTTTTGCTTTCAAGAATGCGAATGTAGTTGGCCCGTTCATACGCAGTAGGATCTGAAATATTCAGATGACTCATAGCGCCTTTGAACTGCTTAAGGTCTTCAAATCCTTTATGCCGCATCCAGCTATGCAATCCCTCATTCATGTTCTTGATGTAATCAATACCGTTGCGGTAAAGTGTGGATGCAGTCATAGTTACATCCGCACCGGCCAGCAAATATTTCACCACTTCGTTGTAGCTGTTTACACCACTGGTAGCTGCCAGCGAAATAGGAATACGTCCGTGCAAAATGGCCAGCCACAGCAGTGGCAGCCTGATCTCATGAGGATCACTAAACTGCAGGTTGGGCAGCACTTTCAACTGGTGAATATCGAAATCGGGTTGATAAAAGCGATTGAATAATACCAGGCCATCGGCTCCTGCATCGTGCAGGCTGCGGGCCATATTGCCAATAGCACTGAAATAAGGATTCAACTTTACTGCTACCGGTATACCAATGGATTTGCGAATGGCTTTTACAATATCCAAATAGCGTTGCTCCACATCACATCCTTTGGAATGAATGTCGGCAGGAATGAAGTAGATGTTTACTTCCAGCGCATCGGCACCGGCCTGTTCTATCAGGCTGGCGTACTCGATCCATCCGTGGTTGGTGATGCCGTTGAGGCTACCAATAATAGGAAGAGAGCAGCGTTCTTTTGCCTGCCGAATTTTTTCCAGGTATTCGTGTGGGCCTACATGAAACTCGTCCATGCCGGGGAAGAAATCTGCCGCTTCTGCAAACATGTTCCTGGTGGACTGTGCCACGGCAGAAAAGTTAGCATCTTCTTTTACGATCTGCTCTTCAAACAAACTAAACATGACCACCGCTCCTGCGCCGGCATCTTCCATTTGTACAATATTGCCAACATCTTCGCTTAGCGGGCAGGCCGAAACCACCACGGGTGAGGTGAGTTTCATTCCCAGGTAATTAGTCTCGAGGTTCATATCCGGTCCTCCGGTAGCAAGCCACCCTTTGATGGCTTGCATATTTTAGGCAGTGAAAAAATTGAATGATTCCTGTTATGCTACGGGTACGAAATCACTGGCCGATTTAGTGGCAAGTTCTTCATAGTTTTTCCAACGCAGGTTTACAAATTCCTGCGCCAGCACCATCAGTTCCTCTGCCTCTTTCGGATGTGTATTCAGCAACACTTTGTAGCGTAACTCGTGGTATGCATAATCCTTCAATGCCATAGAAGGCCTTGGCGAATCGAGCACAAACGGATTCAATTTTTTCTTACGCAACATTGGATTGTAGCGTACCAGCGGCCAGTAACCACTGTGTACTGCTTTATGTTGTTGAGCCAGTCCATCTTTCAGGTCATAGCCGTGTGCAATGCAATGGCTGTATGCCAAAATAATGGATGGTCCATCGTACGCTGCTGCTTCACGCATGGCTTGTAAAGCCTGCTGTGGATTGGAGCCAAATGCTACCCTGGCTACGTACACATTACCATAACTGATGGCTTGCATGGCCAGGTCTTTTTTACCTACCCGCTTACCGGCAGCAGCAAACTTGGCAGTAGCCGCAGTAGGCGTTGCCTTACTACTTTGACCGCCGGTATTGCTATACACTTCGGTGTCCATCACCAGTATGTTCACATTTCTGCCAGATGCCAGCACATGGTCGAGGCCGCCATAGCCAATATCGTAAGCCCAGCCGTCGCCACCTACCAACCATACACTGCGTTTCACCAACTGGTCCGATACGCTTAGCAGTTCCTGTGCCAACGGATCTTTATTATCGGCAAGTATTGCTTTCAAACTCTGCACCCTGATACGCTGTGCTACCACTTCAGATTCCAGTACTTGTGGAGCGCCTAAAATACTATTGGCCAAATCTTCGCCCACAACGGGTGCTAATTGACGCAACAGCGATTCTGCCATTTCAAATTGCTTATCGGCAGTTACCCGCATACCCAATCCAAATTCGGCATTGTCTTCAAACAGCGAGTTGCTCCAAGCAGGTCCCTGTCCGTCTTTGTTTTTAGCCCATGGCGTAGTGGGCAGGTTACCACCATAGATAGATGAGCAACCGGTAGCGTTGGCCACCAGCAACCTGTCGCCAAACAATTGAGAAAGCATTTTGAGATATGGAGTTTCACCACATCCTGCACATGCCCCGCTAAATTCAAACAATGGCTCCAGGAACTGTGCACCATGCACGGTAGAGAAGTTGATGCGAGAACGATCGTTCCAAGGCAGCGCTTCGAAGTAATTGATATTTACTTTTTCTACTTCCAGTGTTGGTGCTTTCTCGTCCATGTTGATGGCTTTGCGGGCACGGTTCAACGGGTCGGAAGCAGGGCACACATCTACGCATAAAGTACAACCGGTGCAATCTTCTGCATATACCTGGAGGGTGTATTTTGTTTCAGGAAAACCTCTTGCATTGAGCGGTGCCGATTTAAATCCATCAGGCGCTTTTTCCAAAAAGTCTTCGTGGTAAAACTTGGCACGAATTACACTGTGCGGGCATACAAATGCACAGTTGCCACATTGGATACAGAGGTCGGGCTCCCAGATAGGAACCTGGTCGCTGATATTCCTTTTTTCATATTGTGTGGTACCACTGGGCCAGGTACCATCTATGCTGATGGCACTTACAGGCAATTCATCGCCTGAACCAGCCAGCATTTTTCCAATCACATCTTTTACAAATGGAGGTGCTACGCTACTCACACTTTGCAAAGGCAATGTTTTAGAAGTAACTGCAGAAGGGATTTTCACTTCGAACAAGAACTGCAAAGTGGCATCCACCGCCTGGAAGTTTTTCTCAACGATGGCCTTTCCTTTTTTGGAGTAGGTCTTTTCGATGGCATGCTTAATTTCTTCGATGGCTTCATCTTTAGGAAGCACTTCGGCCAATGCAAAGAAGCAGGTTTGCATGATGGTGTTGATGCGGGTACCCATGCCATTATCGCGGGCCACGGTGGTCGCATCTATCACATACACTTTCAATTTTTTTGCAATGATCACTTCCTGCACATTGCCCGGAAGTTGATCCCACACTTCTTCTTTATCGAAAGGACTATTCAATAGGAATATGGCGCCGGGTTTGGCAAATGCCAGCATTTCTACTTTCTCCGTAAAATTGAACTGGTGGCAGGCAATGAAATCAGCCTGTGTTACCAGGTATGGAGCTTTAATGGGCTCTTTACCAAAGCGCAGGTGCGATACGGTTCTTGCACCCGATTTTTTGGAGTCGTATACAAAATAACCCTGGCCATACATAGGAGTATTCTCGCCAATGATCTTGATACTGTTTTTGTTGGCGCCCACTGTACCATCGGCACCCAATCCAAAGAACAAAGCCTGACGCCATCCACTTTCATCCAGTGTATAGTTGGGGTCATAATCCAAGCTGGTATGCGAAACGTCGTCGTTGATACCAACAGTGAAATTATTTTTAGGCTGCTCTTTTTTCAATTCGTCGAACACTGCTTTTACCATAGCAGGCGTAAACTCTTTGCTGCTGAGGCCGTAGCGTCCACCCACCAACCTTGGCAGTTTGGAAATTCTTCCTGTCTGCAACGCCTGCACCAAACTGGCCATCACGTCCTGGAACAAAGGTTCGCCGCTTGCACCCGGCTCTTTGGTCCTGTCGAGTACTGCAATGGTCTCTACGGTAGAAGGCAAAGCTTTGATGAAATATTCCATCTCGAACGGGCGGTACAAACGGATCTGCAACACACCGGTTTTCTCGCCGGCTGCGTTCAATGCCTTCGCAGTTTCAGCTGCAGTTTCTGCACCCGAACCCATGATGATGATCACACGTGTAGCATCGGCCGCACCAATATAATCGTAGAGGTTATAATACCTGCCGGTAAGCTTTCCAAACTCCTGCATCATTTGATGCACGATAGCCGGCGTGGCAGCATAGAAATTATTCACGGTTTCCCTTCCCTGGAAATACACATCGGGGTTTTGTGCAGTACCCCTGATAAATGGATTGTCGGGGTTGAGGGCTCTTTTCCTGTGGGCAAATACCAACTCATCAGGAATCAAAGTCCGCATGGTAGCATCCGGAATCAATTCGAGCTTGCTCACTTCATGCGAAGTTCTGAAACCATCGAAGAAGTGGATGAATGGAATGCGGGAACGCAGGGTAGCTGCCTGGGCAATCAATGCAAAGTCGTGTGCTTCTTGTACGGAAGCACTGCTGAGCATGGCAAAGCCGGTGGTACGGGCTGCCATTACATCCTGGTGATCACCAAAAATGGAAAGGCCTTGCGCCGCCAGCGAACGGGCCGCTACATGAAATACAGCCGGTGTAAGTTCACCGGCAATTTTATACATATTGGGCAGCATCAACATCAACCCTTGTGATGCAGTAAACGTGGTGGTAAGCGAACCTGTTTGCAGTGCGCCATGCACTGTACCGGCTGCGCCGCCTTCACTTTGCAATTCGATCACATCGGGTATATGTCCCCAAACATTTCGGGTTCCTTTTGCAGCCCATTCGTCGGCCAGTTCGGCCATTGTACTACTGGGCGTAATAGGATAGATGGCACATACTTCGTTTACCCTGTATGCCACATATGCTGCGGCTTCATTACCGTCTATCGTTGCTACTAATTTCTCGTTATTGGCCATTGTTATCGCTATTTACAGGTTCGGGAATCATTTCAATGGCATGACAGGGGCATTGCTCATAGCAAACAGCACAACCGGTACATGCATCGTAGTTAAACTTATATCTATTGCCCTTGCCCAATTTTATAATGGCATCTTCAGGACATGCTCCAAAACATCCATCGCATTCGAAACAGTTACCGCAGCTGAGGCAGCGTTTTGCTTCGTACAAGGCTTCCGCTTCGGAAATACCGTGTACCACTTCCTCAAAACTTTTAACCGCTACTTCCGGAGCCAGCTTGGTTTGTTCCTGTTGTGGCGCATCGGTTTTAAACCACATGTGCAAACGCTGGTAACCTGCTGTTTTTGGCTTTGGTGGTTTTTGGAACGCTACTACATTCAGGTAAGCGTCAATATATTTTGCAGCTTTTTTACCGTGGCCAATGGCTATTGTAGTGCTACGCAATTCGCCGGGCAACATATCGCCTCCTGCAAAAATGCCCGCATACCCACTCATTCTTTCGGTGTTGATCACAATGCCACCATCGGCTTTGCTCTCAATTCCTTCTATAGAGTTATATAATGTATTATTTATTTCCTGGCCAAGCGCCATGATCAAAGAATCGGCTTCCAGAACCAGTTCTTCACCGGTAGCAACCGGCTTTCCTTTCTCCATTTTCATGCACTCAATGGTGAACTGGTTGCCATCAATAGATTTAATGTTGCGCAGGAATTGTACTTCCACTCCTTCTGCAATGGCATCATCTGCTTCGAAATCGTAGGCAGGCATCAGTTTTCTATCGCCGAAGTACAACACCACCGGTTCGTGGCCCAGGCGTTTTACTACCCTCGATAAATACATGGCCAATTTACCGCCACCATAGATCACCACTTTCTTACCCAATTCAGGCAGTGCATTCAGCCTGAACTTACTTAGGAAATCAAGCGCCTGCAAAACAGGAATGTTAGAGGTACCACCAATGGCTGCCTGTTTGCCTGCATAAGCTCCAATGGCCAGGTACACGGCATCAAAACCACCTTTGGTTTTTTCTTCCAGCAGGTCTTTCACTTCGTAGTTCACATGTAGCTGTACACCCATGCGTACTATACGATCGATCTCGGCATATAAAATGGGCTTTGGCAATCGGTAGTCTGGCACGCCTGTTTCTACCAAACCTCCTGGGGTACCGGCAGCTTCAAAAATTTCCACGGTATGACCCAGCCTCGCCAAATGATAAGCAGCCGACAAACCACTGGGGCCGGCTCCTACCACCATTACCCTTTTACCGGTTGGCTTGGCGTCAAATTTTGGCATCCAACTTTCTTCAATGGCTTTGTCGCCAATAAAGCGTTCGATAGCATGGATATTAATCGTTTCGTCCACGTGGTTCCGGTTACATCCCGTTTCACAAGGCTTCACACACACACGGCCCATCACTGAGGGGAATGGGTTGTCTTCCATTATTTTCTGGAAGGCCGTTTCATAATCGCCTGCCTGTGCATAACTCAGCCATGCCTGAATGTTTTCGCCTGCAGGGCATGCGCTATTGCAGGGCGGCATAAAATCCATGTACAGCGGTCGCTGGGTACGCTGGTGACCTGCACTTTTAGTAGGCTGGAGCAGGTCCACTGGTTTGGTAATGTCGGTAAAAGAAGCTGCCATAAAATGTCCTTTTCTTTTGTGGGCGAAAGGGCCCAAAAAGGAGCAACAAATTAGAGCGCAGTATTCCGGCAGAGAATGACAATTATCAGTTGGCGATATGAATTAAATAAGGGCAAAATCTGGAAAAAGAGTTTGGGTCATAAAAACCCCTGCCATTGGCACAAAACAAAAGCCCCATGCCTATGCAAAGGGCTTTTGTTTATTTAAAAAAATTTGAGGCCTATTTGGTCACAGCTTCCAGCACTTTGGCTTTTACCTCGTTCAGGTGAATGCGTTCCTGGGTCATGGTATCGCGGTAGCGAATGGTAACCGTTCCATCTTCTTTGGTTTGATGGTCTACAGTAACAGCGAATGGCGTACCAATGGCATCCATGCGGCGGTAGCGCTTGCCAATGCTGTCTTTCTCTTCGTAGAAGCAGGCAAACGAACTGCGGCAAGTATTGATAAGGTCTTTGGCAATCTCTGGCAAACCGTCTTTTTTAGTAAGTGGCAATACCGCCAGTTTGGTGGGTGCAAGGTTGGCCGGAATTTTCAGCACTACCCGGCTGTCTTCGCTACCATCTTCCTTGGTCCATTTTTCTTCGGCATAGGCATTGCTCAAAGTAGCCAGCACCAGGCGGTCGAGACCTACCGAGGTTTCAATTACATACGGCACATAGTTCTGGTTGATCTCTGTATCGAAGTATTGTTGTTTCTTTTTGCTGAACTCCTGGTGGCGGCCCAGGTCGTAATCGGTACGGCTATGTATGCCTTCCAATTCTTTAAATCCAAACGGAAATTCAAACTCCACATCTACCGCCGCATCGGCATAGTGCGCCAGTTTTACGTGGTCGTGGTATTGCAGGCGTTCTGCGGGGAATCCCATCACTTCCTTATGCCATTTCAGGCGTTCGGTTTTCCAATGTTCGTACCATTCTTTCTGGCTGCCGGGGCGAATGAAAAACTGCATTTCCATTTGTTCAAACTCCCGCATCCTAAAAATGAATTGGCGGGCCACTATTTCATTCCGAAACGCTTTACCGGTTTGTGCTATACCAAAAGGTATTTTCATGCGACCGGTTTTTTGCACGTTCAAAAAGTTTACAAAAATGCCTTGTGCAGTTTCGGGGCGCAGGTAAATAGTGCTGGCTTCGTCGGCCACACTTCCCAGCTCGGTGCTAAACATGAGGTTGAACTGGCGCACATCGGTCCAGTTGCAGGTGCCGCTGATGCTGCACTTCATGTTGTTGTCCAGTATCAATTGTTTTACACCTGCCAAATCATCCGCCGCTAATAGCTGATCCATTTGGGCAATAAGTGCATCGGCTTTTTCTGATTGGCCTTCTGCTTTTAATTTTTCGGCATGTGCCTCAATCAGGTGATCGACACGGTAGCGCTTTTGGCTGTCTTTGTTATCAATCATGGGATCGCTAAAACTATCCACGTGCCCACTGGCTTTCCAGGTGGTAGGGTGCATAAAAATGGCTGCATCAATACCCACGATATTATCGTTCAGTTGGGTCATGGTTTTCCACCATGCATCGCGAATATTCTTTTTTAGTTGGGCTCCATTTTGGCCATAGTCGTATACTGCCGCCAGGCCATCGTAAATTTCGCTGCTCTGAAAAATGTATCCATACTCTTTGGCATGGCCAATGAGGTTTTGAAAAGTATTAGCGTCGTATGTCATTGCTTTTTCTGATTTCTGATCTGTAATTTCTGATTGAATTCCGCCGGCATGGCTCGGATAAAAACCTGCCAGCCCAATTTTGGGAAGGCAAAGATAAGGTTGATGATAACCTGATGGATGATGTCTTACATACAACGAATTACCTGAGGGAAGGTTGATGAGCAACCTTTACTGATTTTACAACGACTGGCAATTCATTCCCCTATCTCCTTTCTTCGGCGGATTCGCTTTTACGCAAATAGAATCCGTAAGCCAAAGTAATGCCTGAAACTCCCGCACAAATAAAGAGTGCAATCCAAAAGGATCGCAGGTTTTGAGAGCGTACTGTTTCGTTTCGGCGGTTCAAGATCGTCATCAGCCGCCCAGCCTGTTTCATATTTAATATTTCAAGGCCGCCATGCCCAAATCCCTGCCAACCAGGAACCACCGAAAAGATGCTAATACGATTCCCCGGCTGCAACAGGAACGAGTCGGGCGGGAGGCTTGCATATTTAAGTTCATTATCAAACAACCGGTATTCGTTTTCAGAACCGGCCAATTTTAAAACCGTATAGTAACTCCTTGATTTGCCTCCGGTATGTCCCCTTTCTCCATAAGTCTTAATAGTGCCGCTTACCCAATTGCCATCTTTTTCTTCAACTACATTATTGCCAAACCAATACATGGCACCCGTAAACAATGCAAAAAATATCGCTACGGGCACAAACCGTACCATTTTATTCTTCTTATCCGAAAGTTCAATTGAAAATTTCCTGAACCGGATCAATGACATCCTTGAATAGCTGCTTATAAACAAGAGCAAACCTAAAAGACTCAATACACAAATAGTATAAAGCACCATGGACACGGTGGGCGAAAGTTCTCTCCATAAAAGTGCATACAGGGCAAGTATAATGATACCAACCAATGTAGATACTGAAACATTTCGAAGCGTATCACCAGTCACCTGCTTATTTTCCTTTTGGAATTTTTTCTGCGACAGGTCCCAGGCTTCTATTGCCTGCCCCCTCAGTTAATTGATAAACATCCCTGAGTTCGGAAACAACTTCTTCTACCGTGCCTCCGTTACGCCGCACCAATACCGCGTATCCCGCGGCCAGCGCTATTCTTTCCTCAACTGGTTGTTGATTTTTGTCTTCCTTTCCTTCGGGAGTTAATATATTCCCTGAGGCTAATGGGTTATTCATAAAGGTTAGATGTCAGAAATAACAATTGCAATTTTACTATACACTGAATCGATCAATACGCAATCTGTTTCTTTGATTACTTGGCAAAAAAAGAAAAGACTTAGCATCGGCTTTTAGCAATCATTGCAATTTCTCATTGCCCTTATGCCTATCGGCATCGCGTATATTTTTCTTTTCAAAATTTTTCTGCAGCGCTTCTGCCAGGTTTACACCTGTTTGGTTGGCCAGGCAAATAAGTACCCAAAGTACATCGGCCATTTCATCGGCTATCTCTTTTCCTTTATCCGATTCTTTGAAAGATTGTTCGCCATAGGTGCGAACCATTAACCGGCTTAGCTCCCCCACTTCTTCCATCAATATACCCAGGTTGGTGAGCTCGTTGAAATAACGGACACCCACAGTTTTGATCCATTCATCTACCTGCTGCTGCGCTTGCTCTATTGTCATTGTATGCTTTTAAATGTTGTTGGCTATTTACAGATCTTTTTGTTTGGAATCTATAATGATGGTAACCGGCCCATCGTTCAATAAACTCACTTTCATATCGGCACCAAAAACTCCTGTGGCAATGGGTTTGCCCAGGTCTTGTTGCAATTGTTGGATCAATTGTTCGTACAGCGGAATAGCAATAGCAGGTTTACTGGCTTTAATGTACGATGGCCTGTTGCCTTTTTTGGTAGCAGCATGCAAGGTAAACTGGCTAATGAGCAGTATATCTCCACCATCTTCTTTTACCGACACATTGGGCACGCCTTCCGCATCGTTAAAAATGCGCAGGTTCACCAACTTACCCGATAGCCATACAATATCCTCTGTTGTATCAGCGTCTTCTATACCTACCAATACCAGCAATCCTTTACCAATGGCACCTGTGATATTTTCCTCAACTTTTACCGACGCTTCACTTACCCGTTGAATGACCACCCGCATAATTGTCAAAAATATTTGTGATAAATGTAGAGCCAAAAATCACCTGAAGCTCAATTGGCCTTATGATTAGCTATTTTTGTAATACATGGAAATAATCAAAGCCGAGTATCTCATTAGTAAACCGGAAGTAGCGCAATGCCCTGCAGCAGACAGGCCCGAATTTGCATTTATAGGACGTAGCAATGTGGGCAAAAGCTCGCTGATCAATATGCTTTGCGGCAATGCGCATTTGGCCAAAACATCGGCAGCGCCAGGCAAAACCCAAATGATCAACCATTTTACCATCAAAAGCCGGGCAGGCGTTAAAGCCAAAACCGTTTCGGAATGGTTTTTGGTAGACTTACCTGGGTATGGTTATGCAAAAGTGAGCCAGAAGAACCGGCGCAGCTGGGGTCAAATGATAGAAAACTATTTGCGCAAACGCGAAAACCTGGTCAACATTTTTGTACTGATTGATGGCCGACACGAACCGCAGAAAATTGATATAGAATTCATCAATCAACTGGGCGAATGGGAACTTCCGTTTGCCGTAGTATTTACCAAGGCCGACAAAATGAAACCGGGCGGATTGCAACGCAACGTAGAACAGTTTGCCGCAGCCCTTCGCCAAAACTGGGAAGCACTTCCTGCGTTCTTCATTTCGAGTGCTACCGATTTCAGAGGTAAGGAAGAAATACTTACTTATGTGAATGGCATTATCAAAGCAACTACTTAATTTCAACCGATTAATACATCTACAATTATGAAAAAGTTTATTGTACTTACCCTTGTTTCTTGCATGGCTACTGCGTTTGCCATTGCCCAGCAATACGAACCAGCCCCAAGCCCCCTTCAAACCAAGTTGGAAAATTATATTGGCCGATACGGAACACCGGAACGCGTTTACCTGAATGATGTAAAAAAGGAAACTTTTGATGCCATTGGTGGCGAAATGTATACCGTTGTGTTTGTGTACAACATCAATACCAAAAGCAAGCGCCGCATGATGGTGTACGAGTTGGGACCCAACGGTCAAAAAATCAATCCTAAATATCCGAATTACAGCAAAAGCATCAGGCCTGGAGACAATGCACAATTATTTAATATTCGTCTTAACCCCACAACAAACACGACCTACAAAATTGACCCGGATACGGCAGCAACGGTATATATCTACAAGCTGATACCAGGTGTAAAACACTAAAATTTAAAATGGCCCGGCATGCAGGGCCATTTTTTTGTGGGGTGAAAAACAAAGTAGGCTAATTCACAATTTTATTGGCGCAGCTACTACTGGCAAATGCTTCGGGTTTTGCTTTAAATGCAAATCCCATTCCCAGTATGTAGCCCATAGCTTCTTTCAGGGCTTCATTACTTTTAAATGAAGGGTTGGTATTGATGTCTGCGTGCACTTCCATATCCACATCGAAGCGGGTAAATAAGTCGCAGAGCTCATAGGCAATTTCAATACTTTTTGCCACTTCTACCAACATTCTTTCTTTAATGCTGAACTTCTGCGTTGTTCGTTCATTGTGGATGAACATAAACCCGCCACATCTTTCTCTCAAAAAAACAATGACGGTTGCAAATTCAGTTTCTTTTCCTTTTACCTGGCTATCGGTACCTATACATACCTTGAGACGATAACCATGATCGGTTTCTCTTTTTATGGCGTCTTCCACCGCCGACTTAATAGGGAGGGTGATGGTGTCGCCATTAAATTTTCTCCAGCGCATAATAATTGGGGTTTTCTAAAGATAAGCCCCATGTAACATTTGCTGTTGCGAATAATGTAAAGGTTTTATGAACAAGTGTGCGTAGCGTAAAAAGCCCTTCACTTAGTATTGGCCGGTGCTCAGCATCACCAGCGTACATGCTTCCATAGCCTTTATCCCCTTCGATTCCAACAGTTCAGCCAGCGTTTCATTCTCTGCTCCCGGGTTGAAAATAACCCGCTCCGGATGCAACGATAGTATATAGTCGTAGTACTCGGGTTGACGTAATGCATTGATATAGAGGGTAACGGTATGAATATCCTGCACGGTAGGGCGCTCGGTCAAAATATCTACACCGGCCACTTTTCCGGCTGTATGGCCTATGGCAACAATGGGGTGCCCGTTGGCCACCAACCTGTTTGCCGCCAAATAACTGTACCTGTTGCTATGCGTGGACGCACCAATGATCATCGTTTTTTTGGGAGAATTCATATTCCAAAATTACTGAGCAAAGTTGGTAGTAGACTGGCTACTATGCCAGCAGGCTTACCCTGTACCTGGTGTATTGCACCCGGATATACCATTGCGGAAGTACAAATGCCATTTGCCAGCTGGACAAAATGGCCATGGAGAAATATAGGTTTTGGAAGAGATGAAAAGCTACTGCGTTTATAAAAAACCCAACACTGTTCAGGAGTAACATCATCACCATTTGCCCGCCAATTTCAAGACTGGCTGTAGTACTGCAAATGCCTTGCTTATGCATACACAAAAAGCTGCCGCTTAATGTGGCCATCTGCAACGCCACTATTGCAATGCTATAATTGGAAGGCATAGCAAAAAAAGATGCTGCCAATAAAATAGCCAGCGATAGCAAAGTCATGACCACAATAAAAATGCGACGATAGAAAACATGAAACGAGGGATCGCAGGAAACATGAGGCATAGAGGGAATTTTGCCCACAATTACTTTTCGGTTGTAAGAAATAAAATTGTAGAGCAACTGTATCGTTTTCTTTGCAAACCCTTTTCCCGCAAGGCTTGCAGCCTTTGGATGCTTTTGAGCAATCACTTGTAACAGCGCATCAATGCCATAGAAAGCCTGTTGAGTTTTGTGGTCGATCAGGGGTATTTCGTTGGTCATTTTTTGAGAATTCAACAATTGCAGGCTTTGTGCATTGCATGCATGAAACGGCACCACTTCTTCCTTTTTCAAATAACCATGTTGGTGAAAATACCCGGTGTACCAAACGCAGAGCGGACAGTCGTGGTCGTAGCAGAGTTGATAGTGAGCATCATTCGTATTGCTTTTCATAGTTCAAAAAGTTTTGGGAAACATGAATAATAGAAGCAGGATGGGCCTCGTTGAGAGACGGAAAAATTCAGATTTTTAACAGTATCATTGTTTATAGTATTTGTTGTTTCAGAAAATATTGAAACTTATTTTTGAAATAAAAGCAGGATTTTCTTCCTGCCTGTTTTCGCTTATCGAATCAATTTAATGAGGGAGGAAACAAACCAATTCTCTTCTGCCTTTAGTAAGGACTCCAATGATTGGTTAGCCTGGCCACCAAATTTTCTGATGCCTTCTACCGTGTTGGTAAAAACGGCAATCTCCTTTTCATTGCCCCCACCCTCTACATTTTTTACCGAATCCAAAAAGCGGAGCATAGGTTCGAGCTCCCGCTTTTTCCGTTCCCGCATTATAGTGCGGGCCACCACCCAAATATCTTTTTCGGCAATAAAGAATTCACGACGCTCCCCTGCTTGTACCACCCGCTCTACCAGCCCCCAGTTGATCAACTCCCTGATATTCATATTGGCATTTCCCCTGCTGATATTCAATGCTTCCATAATGCTTTCAGCACTTATGGGATCGGCACTCACCAGCAACAGTGCATGAATTTGGGCCATGGTACGGTTGATTCCCCAGTTGCTTCCAAAACTTCCCCAGGCAGCTATAAACTGCTTTTTGGCTTCTTGTAATTCCATATAAGAAAGGTAAGAAATAGATATTAATCTTTCAGTATTTTCTGAAAGAAAAAAATCATAAATCTTTGCAGCGAATTGAAACCAGTCTAAGTCTTATACGTATCAATCAACACTAACTGCAACAATATGGCTGCCTTTTGGGCAGCCATTTGTATTTGGTGGGTATGGTGGCAAAGACTATTCAAATAGCACCGGTAATACTTTCGACAGCTCATTGTTTTCTACACTAACAACGGAAACCCTGTACACGCCGGCGGCATAATTTCCTCTTTTCAGTTGAATGACCTGTCCTGCCTGTGTGGCATGAAACAAGGTACTGCACACTGTTTGGCCATTGGATGCTATCATGTCTATTTTGTATTTGCCCGCTTTTGGTGCAGATACATACAGGTTTTCTTTTACAGGATTTGGATACAAGGCAATCTCCGCGGAAGAGCCTCTTTCGGAAAGTACCGCCACGTTGGATACAGCAATTTTACCATTGCGGTCCACTACTTTAATGCGATAGTACAAAGTGCCGGCAGGTACAAGCCTGTCTACATATTCATATTTTGTTTCGGTGTCGCTATTACCTGCGGCTTTCACTTTACCCACTTTGCTAAACACCTGTCCGTTGGTGCTACGCTCCACAATACATTCAACCGCGTTAATTTCTGTGAGTGTAGACCAATTCAATGCTACTTCATTTTTATTCGTTCTATCGCCCCGCAGCGTTACGCCAGTCACAGGTAAAATAATGGGTCGAACAATACCCGCATCAATATTGTACACGCCAGTTGAATAGGGTAAAGTGAAATTGGAAATGGTAACACCGGAAGCATTCACTTTACTATCGTTGTTGCCATCGCCCTGGTTTGGTAATGTAAAACTGTAACTGCCGGGCACATTGTAGAACTGCGCCTGCAATGGCACTTCAATAGGAACGGTAAAGAACTGGAAGAATCCATTGCCTTTGGTAATAGCTTCTCCAATAACTGCGCCGGTGGTTAAATTCAGGAGACGGATAGTAACACCGGAAATACCGGGCTCATTGGCATCTTGTACGCCATCCTGGTTGCGGTCTTCCCAAACATAATCACCTACCTGGCCAATATAAGTAGCCCGTAAGCCCGCATCAATATCGGTATACGCCTCACCCGCAGAAACTACAAATACATCGGTGCGACCAGTGAACCTGTTTACATCGCTGCCATTTGCAACAGGAGAAGCTTCTTTGATTGTAAATTCCATCACGGTAGGGTAAGTGGAAAAACCAAGCGTATAGCTACCGGGTGTTACATTAAAGAAATAGTATTGGCCCATGGAGTTGGTTACAGTAGAACCCAATGGATCGCCATTCGTATTATAAATCGTTACCGTTACACCTGCCAATCCTTCTTCGCCTGGTTCCTGTAATCCATCACCATCCACATCGTTCCATACAAAGTCGCCTACATAGCTGGTGAGGGGAACCAAGCCAAGATCACCACTCATGTTGGCCCTAGCAGCTGTACTTATTGAAAGAGCTACTGTTACACGTCCGTTCACGCCATTCACATCATTGTCCACCAAATCATTGCCGCCTACATCTGTAGGTGCCAGCTTAAATCCTTGTGGCAAATTGCTGAACCTTGGGAAATAATTTGTCGCGTTGGCAAGGCCATAAAATTTATAGTACCCACTATTGTTGGTAGTAGTTTGCAACACTTTGCCCGATTGTGTAACAAGGTTGCCCGATGCATCGAGCAGATCAACGGTAACCCCAGGTATACCACGGGTTTCAGTAGCATCCTGTAAACCATTCCCATTCAAGTCGAGCCATACACGATCGCCTACTACACCATTGCTGGTAGCATTTAATTGTAAGCCCAATGCCACATTAATTTTTTGCTCCCCTTCACCCAATCCAAATACATCGGACATTGAAGTGGAACTCACTATTGAGTTGCCATCACTATCCAAGTCATAGTTTCCACCCGCGTTTTTCGCTGCCAATGTGAGCCAGCTTGTATTGATATTAGAAAACTCAACTCTATATTTTGGAGCGGAAGGCAAATTGGTAAATGAGTATTCACCCAGCGAATTCGTAACAGTGGTATACACCACATCGTCGCCATTTCCGAATATACCATCCGGTCCTGCGGCCCTCAGGGTTACGGTTACATTGCTGATGCCGGTTTCATCTTCATCCTGCACACCATCTTTATCATAGTCGAGCCAAACCTTATTCCCTACCGATGCAGTACCAGGGTTTTTACCATAGCGCAATCCTGCATCAAAGCTAAGATTCACCACTCCACCTGCTAGTGAAAAGACAGCGGTTTCTCCTGTGAGTGCATCAATATCGCTATCCAGGTTATCGTTGCCTCCACGATCTTGTAAAGTGAAAAGATAACCGTCGGGCAAATTGGAAAATCCCAATTTATAGTTACCGGGAGCCACATTCACAAACCTGTACCTACCCAGCGAATCTGTTGCAGTTGTTGCTACTACCGAACCCGCAGATGTGTACAGGGTAACTGTGATAGATGGCATTAAAGATTCGTTCGCATCCTGCACCCCATCTATATCCAGGTCGGCCCACACCACATCGCCAATAGTACTCCAGTTGGCAGGTGGATTCGTAAGGCGCAAACCTCCATCTACATGATAAATATTGATGACACCGTTCGCAAAATCTACTACCGGTGAGTTAAGTGTACCGAGATCAAAATCACTGTCGGAGTAATCGTTGGCACCCTGGTTAGGATTGGTTAAAGTATACCCGGATGGGATGTTGATCTTGATAAAATAAGGAATAGAATCGAGGTTGTTGAATTGGTAAAATCCAAATCCATCTGTAATAATATTTGCAGAAAGTACATCGTCGGCAGTGCCTGCTATTCTGTCGGCCCCTGCTAAATACAATGATACCTGCACACTCGGAAGGCCTGGCTCGCCTGCATCCTGGAGACCATTGTTATTGATGTCGTTCCATATTTTATCACCAATACTTCGCTTGGTTACCGGAGCCATGTACAACCCGATATCAACATTGGTGATGGCCGTATTCGCAACCGCAGTAACCAGGTCGGTTTGCGCATAATTCAACCCTGTAGGAAATACATCGCTGTCATAATTATCGTTGCCAATATCCTTAATGGTAATTAAACTACCAGGTGGTGGAGTAACTCCCACTCTATATTGGCCGGGTGTAATACGATCGAAGCGGTAAAAGCCTTTTGCATCGGAAATAGTAGATCCTACCAATATGCCGGATGAATTGAACAGGGAAACAACTACCCCGGAGATGCCTGATTCACCAGGATCCTGTACACCATTTTTATTGGCATCCATCCAAACAAAATCGCCAATAGATGCATATTGCGCAGGTGTGTTGAACATCAAACCACAATCGATATCTTTTTGATTGCTACCCGGCGCCAAATTGAAATTAGCCGTACGCCCGGTAACTGTGTTGGGATCACTATCCGTAGCATCAGTGGCACCACTGCCCACCAGTGGCGAAAAACTATAGTTGGGTGGGGGAATAAACGTAACAGAATAAGTAGCCGTGCTATAGGGCACATAGAATTTGTAATTCCCAAAGGCATCGGATACAGTTGTCTTGATAGGATTACCCGAGCCATCGTTGAGCGTAACAGTTACGTTGGCCATACCCGGCTCATTCGCTTCCTGTCTGCCGTTTTTATTCAGGTCGTTCCAAACCTTATCGCCGATATAAGTGATCTCGTAAAGTTCTACATCATCCAGCAGGAAGTCGTTACCAAATCCTCCTTGCTGCATATTGTAAATTCCCACATTGGATGATGCATTATTTACAGGTGCCGTAAAACGAACTTTAAACTGTTCCCACCCCATTTGAGTGAGATAAGTACTGGTGGTATAAGTAGCAGGCTCTATCGTATAACCTAACTCTGCAAAGTCATAAATGATGCCATTTACTACCACACCCAGTCGGGGTACAATTGGCTGGTAGGTAGGTTGTCCGGCGACAGTTGCATTGTTTTTGTTTTTAGGCATAAAGGGCTGAAGGTTCTTTGCCCAAAAAGAAAACTGGTATGTACGGCCGGCAATAAGGTTAAGCCCGGATAGATACAAAGCCCTATCAGTTCTGTAGTTGGCATTTACCACCATCATGAAACCATTGGCAGTGCCATCGGCCTGGGTTAATGAACCGGTATGATCTTTAGAAAATTGCAGACAGGCAAAAATGTGACTGCCTTGTGTGGGGTATGTCAAATTTCTGAGCCTGCCGGTAAATGTGGCAACTCCACCATTTTGAGCGTTGTCGGTAGTTTTAGCAATTGCATACCTGGAATCCTGGGGTTGCCCACTGTTGATGGTAACAAGTGTATAGTCGGTAACTCCCGCATTTCCAGCCAGGCTGGGCATGGTGCCTGCTGCAGTACCAAAATTTCCATTCGTAATCAGGCTGGTACCACTGGGTGAAAAATCAATTAACTCGTCTGTAGTATAACATGGAATACCCGGCGGGCTGGGTACTTTCATATTTAGTTCACGATAGCAAGTGGTACCGGCTAACCTCACCCGCACAGGGTAGTTGCCCGGGTACAGGCCCGTAAGCACATACTGACCCGATGCTGGAATTACACCGGTACTGGTATAGGCACCACCCACAAGGCTGGCAACCTCATAGGTTTGACCTGACTGTAATCCTGAAATTGTTACTGAACCTACAGCGCTAATACAAGAACTGGCCCCTTGAGCAGTAGCTGTAATGGTGGGTAGGTTACCTGCATTGGGCAAAATGATCACACCAATTACTGCACAACGCTGCTGATCGCCTATGGAGTTGGAGCCAGCTGTTGAATAGTCGTCCGCAGCACCTGCCCCCGCGTTATTTGTACTAAGGTTATCATCGATAGGATCTCTTTGCAAACTGAACGTGTAGATACCGGGTTGCAAATTGATAAACGTATAGCTAAAACCATTACCACTATTTAAATTCTGAGAAGAACCGGCCACCTGTGTGCCGTTGAACTGAAGCCCACCATGCATCGCAATCTGGCGCAGGGAGCTGCCTGTAGTTCCACCATTCCAAACAATACGAACGGAGCCAGTATTGCCGCAACTGCCAGGTTGTGAAACAGTAAAAGAAGGAGGGTTGGCCCCCACATTATTATTGCCCATGTAATACACAGTATTCACAGGCTTATTTACATCGCCTCCAATGAGCTGCGCCTGCAGCTGCACAGAGGGGAATAATACCAATAAACATAGTACCCGTAGGTAAAATTGAATCATGCCAGCTCCAACTTGGATGATGAATAAATGATACAGGAAGGCATAAGCTACCGCCATGTACCTAACATGTTCAAGGGTGTAGAGATGCGAGATAAATAAGGATATCCCCGTTTTTTGCTTAAAGGCAGGAACTGCTTATAGGGATAGGCTGATGGGTTAGAAAAAATATTGATGTTTAATCATCAATCGTTCAGGGCGTAAAGGTATACAGATTTCCACACGAACAAGAAAATCTTGATAATTTTCACGAACTAAAAACACATCACAATTAATTAATAATCAACAATTAATATATTCAAATATTTTTGTTTTTCATTTTTTGACTTTTATCAAGGCCCATATTCATAATTTTAATCACAATTTTAAGTTCCAACACCTTTTTTGTTTTTACACTATACCCACATCTCCTTACCACTACTAGCTACCGGCTGACATTTACCCCTTCGCCCTTGAACAATACGCCTGAAATTGTTCATTATTAACCCACTATTTTATGTTTTCACCTTTACGCAAGGCGAAGAAGGGCTTGCTGCTTGCCTCCTTCTCCATTTTGTGCACCACCTTGGGCTATAGCCAAACGCTTACAAGCAGTAGATTAAGAGAAGTATTTAAAGAAGAGCAAATAGCGGACATTGACTCTAACACTAATTCTAACCTTAATAATACCGATAACGGTGCCTGGGAAATCTATTATGAACCCAACGAGGATTCACTGTGGATTTCAGAAAACAAAAATTATAGAATTCGAAAAGTCGCTACCAAAGCACCCTATGGCTTCCGATTTGTACTCAATATATCTAAAACTGGTACTGTTTTTTCACCTAATGTAAGGTGTGAATTTGCTCCAGGAGATAACACATGGCCACAAGGCGGAATGATGGGGATGGTATTACATCCTCAATTTAAAGCGGCTTCCAGCCCTCAAAACTTTGTGTATGTTGCTTATGTAAAAAAGTTTATAGGTGGTGGGCCAGATGGAGAACTTGCAACACGCTATAGAACAGCTACAAACCCATTTTCGGGAGAGGTAGTAAAAGGCGATTTATTCACTACATACATTGTTCAGTTCGAATATCTCAATGGCCAATTAGTCAATCCCGAAATCATCTGCGATTCTATACCGGGCAGCAACGATCATAATAGTGGTAGGTTGACCATAGCACCAGTAGGTGGAGTAGACTACTTATTCTATAGTTGTGGTGATATGGGTGGTGGGCAGTTTTACAGTGCAGAGCGCACCAATAAAGCAGCCTGGACAAACTCTTATGAGGGAAAAATTCTCCGCTTCAATCTTCAGAAAGATGGAGATGCCGACCAAGGCACAGTAGATTACAACCGTTGGATACCCAACGATAATCCATACAACAATATTGCACCCGTTACGGGGCAAAGCGCTGTGCATAGTATTGGCCATCGAAATGTGCAGGGATTTGCCTATACAGGTGGCAAATTTTACGCTGCTTCACATGGGCCTTTTACCGATGATGAAGTAAACATTTTATCTCCAGGCATGGATTATGGCCATCCCAGGGTAATAGGCAAAAAAGCAGATAATAACTACTTAAATGCTAAAGCAGCAACACAATATTTCCAGGGTTGGGGCAATAAATACAATAATGCAACCTCAGGCCAAAGCAATTCACGAATGATTTGTTCGCTTCCTTTAATTGACGAAACTCAAACCATTCCCAATTATGTAGACCCCATTTTTTCATTCTATGATGCAACCAGGGGAGCTACAGCCAGCGTTATTCAAAATATATATACCGCCAATAACCCCGGTAATGATACCTGGCCATCTGTAGCTCCATCCGGTATGGATGTTTACGACAAGGGCAAAATACCGGGCTGGAATAATTCGCTTTTACTAGCTTCATTAAAAAGAGGTTCCGTTTTTAGATTGAAGTTGAGCAGCGATGGAAATGCTATTCAGAGTATTAACGACGGAAGCAATACTTATGACACTGCTGTATTATTCAACACAAAGAATCGTTTTAGAGATCTTGCCATTGACAAAAACGGTCTATCCTTTTATGCTTCTATTGATGGAAGCGGCTCAACTTCTGGCCCAACCACCACAACTCCTGCTTCAAGCGTATGCGAAGGTTGTATATTGAAGTACACTTTTTTGGGCTATGCCCACTCATCAGGTATAAGCACCATTCCCACTTCAATACCCATTGCAGAGGGTACAAATGATAATTGTGAAGCGCTTCAGCCAATTGTCATTAACGCCGACAATACTAATTATTGGGTGCCTATAACAGATGTTAACGGTAAAATAATAGCTGAGATAAAAGCCAACGGTAATGCTATTGGTACTGTCAGTGGTTCATTATTTAGAAATGGGGCTACAGATGGCATTCGTACAACCCCTGGTACTAATAAACCCTACGTCGACCGCAACTTAACCCTCAATGTAACCGGTACGCCACCGTTCAACAATAACGGTGGTGTAGATGTACGTCTATATTTTACAAACGCAGAATTCACTAAATTAACTGCTGAAGATGCAACCATTACGGCCACCAACCTCGGCTTGTTTAAGAACTCCACCTCTACCTGTCAAACCATAGTTTCTGGGGCTACAAATTTGATATCTGGCACCATTGTTTCAAACACATTTGGATCGCAAGGGTACTATGTTCAGGGTACCGTTAATAGTTTTAGTACTTTCTTTGTCGCCAGCAAAACCATCAGTGTTCTACCGGTTACTTTGAAAGAGATTAAAGCCAACTGGTTGGGTAATTTGGCTGCTATTTCCTGGACCACAGCTACCGAACAAAACACAGCCAGCTTCGATGTTGAGCGCAGTCTCGATGGCCGCAACTTTACAGTAGTTGGCAATGTGAAAGCCAAAGGCAACAGCAACATACCTGTAGATTACAAATTCACAGATGTATCTGTTGCAAACCTGTCTGCTCCCATTTTTTATTACAGGCTTATCATGAAAGATGTGGATGGCAAAGCTTCATTCAGCAAAACGGTAACCCTCACCCGCGGTGGAAGTGCCTTCTTTGTAAGAGCATTCCCCAACCCGGTGAAAACAACTACCACATTGCAGATCTTCTCCGACAAAGACGAAAAACTGAGCTGGCAGCTCACAGACCTGAGCGGCCGCACTATTCGCAGCCAGACACAGCAGGTAGTGAAAGGTCAAAACAATATCAGCATCGATATGAACAACTTACCTGCGGGTTTCTACCAATTGGTGGTAAAAGGCCAACAGTTTACGCAGGTAATGAAATTGCAAAAGCAATAACAGTTACTTACTAATCCAACAATGAAAGCCGTTTCACTTCAGTGTGAAACGGCTTTTTTAATACATATTATTTCCATTCAAATTTTCAACCCGAGCATAAAGAATATGCATGAGTTATTTCCGCTGTCCGAAATCACTTTCGGATGTCGGCTTTTGCGATAGTCATTTCCAGGAATCATACAATGCAAAAGGGGCAGGTTCGAATGAACCTGCCCCTTTTGTAAACATCAGCACAGTACCAATTGTCTTTCCCTGTTATCTGCAATTTTTTGACAAACACTTGAGTGCAAACTGAATGACAGTGGCCTTTTCCAAAGTATCAATATCCAGTAGAAAATCGGGATGCTCCTCCATCTCCATATCATTATTTGTTTTGATAATCGCTTTTTCATCCCCATAGCAAAACACACCATAAAATCTATCATCCTCCTTTTCGCCATGCACTTCCACATTCTTAGTAGGCATGGAAACAACATCGCTTCCATCAATCAGGAAAGTCATTTCACATTCAGTGATACTCTTTACTTTTCCTCCATCTTCTTTTAGCGCTGCATTCAACTTTGTGGTTAGATAATTGACCAAGCCTTGCTTACTCATTCCATTAATCGAACTCATTTCCGGCCAGGTGGCAATGTATAATTTGTCCAGCTCCAATTCGATTTGCTTTGCATCTGTCGACTTAATGAAAAACATCATACGATCCTCTTCACTATCATCCTCCAATTTTCCGTTCGAGTATTCTTTATACTTTACTTCATCATCCTCGTTCATGAAGTTAATTTCTACTACAGACAAATTCTTGTCACTTTCCATGGGCTCAATATCATAGTCAAATCCCAGCCAGGGAATTTTACTAAATACTATTGTGCCAGTTTTTCCATCTTCTGAAAATTCAATTTTCAGTTCATTCAGACCAAAAGATTGGCTTCGCACTTTCATGGCGGAACTGGAATATCCGTTGGTGCGTTTAATGATACCATCAATTTTTGAGGCAATTTCTGTTGCGGTTTGTCCGCTAGCCAGTGTAGCCAACAGGCAACAAAGGGCAATAATGGGTAGTCTCATAAGTAAATTTTATATTCTAAAATATGAATCATATCAATTCACATACACCTAATTATATATTTTAAATAAAAGTCTTTTATTCGTCAATACCTCTACAGTCCACCAGTAAAAAAACTTTATAAAACTTCAAATAACAAGGCAGTACAAAGCCGACTAGCACCTGGGTAAATTGATACCTTTTTTGCATCAGTATTTGGAGCATTCTGACTGGAGAAAAAGTGGGAGGAAATTTTTGGTGGAATACCGCTGAAATTAGCAAGCCTCCTAAAATTTTGGTAGATTCAGGTAAATAAACCACTGCACTATGTTATCAGAAAAGATGAAACAAGGACTCAACGCCCAGATAGCTTTGGAAGCACAATCTTCACAAGCTTACCTGGCCATGGCCAGCTGGGCAGAAATACAACCAGGACTGGATGGCGTTACTGCTTTTTTTTATCGCCATAGCGATGAAGAAAGAATGCATATGCTGAAATTGATTGGTTATGTAAACGAGCGGGGAGGTTTCGCCGTTGTGCCACCGTTGGAGCAACCCGTACTTACTTATCCCTCGTTGCGTCATGCTTTTAGTTCATTACTACAACACGAAATGCACGTAAGTGCCAGCATTAACGACCTGGTAGATACAGCCCTGCAGGAAAAAGATTATGCCACCCATAATTTTCTACAATGGTATGTAGCAGAGCAAATAGAAGAAGAACAACTGGCCCGAAAACTCAACGATAAACTGGAATTGATAGCCGACGACAAAAGCGGTTTGTATTTATTTGATCGCGATATCCTGAATGTGGGACAACCGGGAAGAGGGGCGCATAAATAAAAACTACTCCGCATCTTATCAACCTGTTTATAACGAAGCATAACCTCAGTAAAAAGGCTTCACCGCAATGGTGAAGCCTTTTTACTGATACACAATTACGTCTTATTCGAACTGAATTTTCTGTGTACTTATCGCACCCGTTGTTCTGTTTACAATACGCAGCAGGTACAAACCGGCTGGCTGTCCCTGGCGTTGGAAACTAACAGTGATGCCCTGTGTAGAAATGGATGCCGTTTTCGTTTGTATTTTTTCGCCCAATACATTCAACAATTCAAGATTGTATTCGCCTTTATTTTTAAGGCTTACAAAAAACTGGTTGATAACGGGGTTCGGAAATACTACGAGAGAACCCATTGTGTTTCGTTTTACTACTGCCACATTGCTGTGCTTGAATTTGCCATCCACATCGGTAAGTAATACGCGATAGTACACAACAGCATTTACTACCTGTGCATCCTTATACTCATAGTTCAGTTTCACCTGGCTATTGCCAGCAGCAGCAAGGGTTGCTACGTTAGTAAACACAGTACCATCCAGGCTGCGTTGCACTGTAAAGGATGCTGTATTTATTTCGGTAGCAGTAGACCAGTTAAGCAGATTGTATTGCCCATTATATTCGGCAGACAAATGCAAGCCGGTAACCGGCAAAACAATTCCACCAAAACCCATGGTAATAGTGGCCGGTGTTGGGTCGGCGAGATTTGCATTATCCCAAACTGCGTATTGGAAACTCACTGTGGTAGCACCTGTTGCTGCAGTAGGATCTACATCTGCCAGATCGTTGTTGAATGAAGTAATGGTAGTGGCTACAGTAATAGCAACCCCATTATAGTAAAGCGTTCCACCTGTAGCCGGGTACAAGGTTACTTTTCTACCATTCAAATTATTGGGGTAGGTTCCATCTTCTGCATCGGTTCCTCTAAAAGCTGCCGAAGGAACATTCTCCACATCTGTACCAGGTGGAGTTGACCAGCCTGAACCCGAGTAGTCCACAGCAACAGGCAGCGCATCAATACCAAAGTTGGCGCCTGTAATACTTGCTGCAACTACTGTTACACTCATGATGCCATTTACTAAACCATCACCTGCTGGCGTTAAACCCTCAGCCGTGCTTACAAAATTGCTAGGCAGTACCGAACTCAAACTGCCTACTGCAATATTGTGCAATACAACTGTATAGGTTCCAGGTACTACATCGGGTAATGTATAAAGCCCTGCAGCCCCAACAGTCACTGTACTTTTTAGCACACCAGCATCCACCAAACTAACGTACAGTTGATTGGCTACATTGGTACCCGTTCCATTGATCAGGTTATCTGTGCTGCCATTGCCATCGGCAAACACGGTACCCGAAATAGTGAATGGATCAGCTAATGGAATACTATATGCTGCAAGGTTTCCATTCTGGCTTTTATTATCCGTAGCTACATAGTTAAAAATGGCTTGCGTGCCGGTATAACCAGGTACCGGGGTGAATTGCAATTGAGATGCCTGTGCAGTGGTAAGCACCTGTCCAGCAGTTACCACAGTACATGTGCCACTGCACACTCTTAAAACACCTGCTGATGCCGGGGGCAGGTTTCTAATTTGGTAAGATGTGATGCTGCCATTATCTGTTGCTACAAGAGGAAATGCTGTTAAGTTGGTAGCCGGCGCAGCTTTACTCATGGGGGTTGTAACCACTGTAAAAATATTAGGCGATGGGTCTGTTACTTTAATGGTATAGGTAGCAGGATTGCTGAATACACCACCAAATGTTTGGGCACTATACTTGAACAACACATTGCCCAGGAAGCCCGCAACCGGATCAAATTTCAATGTAGATGCTTCGGCCAGTGTAAGCGCCTGGTTGGCTACAACAGCCACATCGGATGTACCATTGAAATATGTCAGCAACCCCTGGCTTGCTGCTACGGGTACATTATGAATAATGAATGATTGCAAAGTACCCGTACCGGAAATTGACCCCGACAATGCAGGTATTGCAGTAGCAGGTGCGGTATTGACTAATGTGGCCGATTTACCATCTGCCGAAGGCAAGCCCGAGCTTACAATGGACAAACGCACTGCAGCAATGTTCGAGTTTTTCTGCGTAGCATCGTTATCGTACGCGAGGTATGTGAAACTTGCTGTACCGGTAAAATTAATGCTGGGGGTAAATTTCAAATTTCCTGCATTGGCCACAGATATGGATTGTCCATTTGTTACTGCTGTACATGCAGGTGTACACAAATACAATACGCCCTGGTCAACTGTGGGGATGGTTTGAATTTCATACCTGTTGATAGAACCTGCATCTGCATTATCGTTTGCTGTTAAGGTTGGCACAGTGGCCTGCACAGCAGAATTTAATATATCGGCACTCAACAGGTCCAGCGCATAGGGTGGCGTAGTTAATCCCGCACCTGTAACCGGTATAAAATAAACCCCGGTATTGCCGGTATAGCCATCGTTGTCCACTGCGGTATAATCGAATGTAACTACCCTTCCTTGTGTTGGGTTCCTGGGGTTAAACTGCAAACCATTCATTTGTGCCAGTGTAAGCGGTATGGGTACTGAAGCATTTACAATTTCTACATAGTTATTCGGATCATCACTATTTGTACGGTATTGAGTAGTGCCGGGTAAGCAACCATCATCGCCACTAATAAACGTTGCACTAAATGCACCCGCGGTAGCACCATTACATCCCTGCGTAAACAGGTTTGGCAGTAATGCCTTGCAGGCAGCATCGCACGGGAAACGCAATCTGCCCTCCCCATTGGTGGCGCGTACTGGAAGCGTCAATATCTGGTAGTTGGCAATAGTGCCATCTACATCTGATGCAATGGGCGAATTCAAATGGGTAACTGCAATACCTGCTGCTGTGGTCCAAGTAGCGGTATTCGGTACATAGGTAGTGGGTGTAGCAGTAGTGCCTGTTCCCTCTGTCCTGTTAAACACCACATCCTGCACCACCGGTGGAAAGTATTGTTGAAGTGGAATGGTATAAGTTGTAGCGGAACTTATTAGTCCTCCATTATCTGTTGCAGTATAAGTGAAACTGGCGGCAGTAGCTGTACCTGTCACTATCGGGTCAAATTGCAAAGAAGCAGCTTCTGCTACAGTCAGGCTAATGGCTGCAGTAATTTGTGTAACCGCACCAGTGCCTCCAATTTTATAATAGAGATTGCCTTGTGTTACAGCCGATGGTACGGTTACTATGTTATAGGAAGTAATACTACCATCACCATCAAAAGCACTTAGCCCAGGTATAGGCCTTGCAGCATCTGTTCTGTTGAGTGATGGTGAAAGAATGGCATTGGCTATTGGAGTACTATTGATAACATGAATTCTAACAGTGGCGGCTGCGCTGATGAATGCTGAATTATCTGTAGCTGTATAAGTAATGCTGATGTTTCCGGCAAACGTTGCATTCGGTGTAAAAGCAAGTGTAGCCACTTCTGCAGCAGTAAGATTAAGCGCTGTTGTTACTGCTGTAAGCACACCGGAACCACCGGGTTTGTATTGCAACAAGCCTTGTGCCACTGTAGGAATACTGGTGAATTTATAACTGGCAATAGTGCCATCGGCATCACTGGCCGCAAGCGGCAACAATGCTTGTGCTACAGCATTGACCGGCATTTCAATGTTTATAATGTTTTCAGCAACTGGTGGTGTAAGCCCAATGGGGTTAGTTCCCGGTGTAATGAGTGTGATGGAGAAATTGGCACTCGCACTGTTTTGCCCTTCGCTATCGGTGCTTTGATAGCTAAAGCTAAACGTGCCATTAGGTGCACTTACACCCGGTGTAAACTTCAGCGTTGCTGCCTGTGTCGGAGTTAGCAACTGGTTGGCTGCAATAGCTACATCGGAAGTGCCATTAAAATAAGTGAGTACTCCTTGCGTAGCTGTAGGAATAGTAAGCACTCTATAACTTGCTATATTACCTGTTCCATACACCGAGCCACTTAATGGAGGCAACGATTTTGCAATATTGCTATTGGCCAACACGGCGCCTTCATTATTTGCCATTGGCGCTAACTTATTGTCGCCGGAAACTGGAATAGTTACCGTTGCAGTATTGCTGGTAAAGCCAGAGTTGTCTGTAGCAAAATAGTTGAAGCCGGCATTGCCTACAAATGTGGCCAATGGATCGAAAGTTAGCAGCGCAGCCTGGGCAGCCGTTATCACCTGTCCCACAATAACCGGTGTACCCGAAATCGCCAGCACCCCATGTGCCGCCAATGGTAAAGTGCTAATGGTATAGCTTGTAATAGAACCATCCTGATCGGTGGCATCCAAAGGAAGTAAAGCTGTGGCTGCTGCTGTATTTGGAATGATTTCGTTGCTCACATTATTGGCAACGGGTGGGCGGCAAAATGCTGATGAGTTTACAATATTCAATTTAAAAGTAGAACCCGCCATGGCACAAGTACCGGTAACATTTGCGGCGCCGAGATTAGCGGCAGTAGTTGCCACCAATACCCGGTATAATACGCCATTATTGGCCAGTATTGTTTCGGTGCCAGGCACTGTAAGTGATACAATAAAATTATTGGCCGAGCTGCCGGTAACAGAGCCACTGCCTCCCGAAACATCTGTCCAGCTTGCACCGTTATTGGTACTGCGCTGCCACTTGTAAAAATTATATGTAGCCGAGGTAATTTGCAATGAAGAAACACTGGTACGAAGTATAACAGAAGTACCGGGACAAACAGGCGGCAATGGATCGCCCAGGTTCAACAGATCGGGCACCACCTGCGAAAACCGGATATCATCCAAAGCCCAGTCGTTGCCACCCCCACCAGGTGAATTGTTTACCAACGCAAAAGTGAAACTGCTCAATGCTCTTGTAGTAAGATAAAGCCTCCTAAATTTCCAGGTGTTGGCCTTGGTGTTTGGATAGGCAGCACCCAACGTACCCGGGTTGTCGTAACCAATCAATCCCGATTGAGCTCTTATATCCCCTTCAATGGTAACCGAAATACTGGGCAGTACTCCCGGTGAACTACGTGGCAAACCAATACCTGTCGGCGGTGTGCCCGATACCCATGTAGTACCTGTTGTAGGGTTGGGATACCCCGGCTGGTTACAGTTGGGGCATACATTGCGCATCCAGTATGTAATTTCATAGGGCGTTACCTGGCAAACACCCGTTAGGTTTTCTGTAAACACAACGGAGGGCGCATTGGCGGCATTTACCAGTAGCATATACCCTCCTGCTGTTGTTCCCTGCGCCGGTGCATTGCCTGCTGTTCCATTAATTGATCCGGTATGATCGCCTACTACATCCCAACCTCCTGCTAGCAAACCGGCTCCACTTGCCTGAGGATACATTTCATTAGCCAATACACCCGCAGCACCATCATTGTGCGATGAGTTTTTTACAATAGCATATTGACCATCGCCGAGGTCGGTGGTAGCCATGGTTACATAAGTAAGGCCCACACCACCTGGCAAGGCTGCACCGTTTCGGGTGGTTCCCCTGCCGAAAGTTCCTTCAGTAGCTACAGAAATTTGATTGGATGATTTAGTAGTGGGAATGCCTGCACTGGTGGGAAACACCACCACATTTAAAGCGCCAAACACATAGTCTGTGAAAGCTGTAGTAGTAGCGTTCCCTAATCGAACAGAACCTCCACCCAGATTCATAGTGGTATTGGCCGGAGTGGCTGCATCCACCATCACTTCGTAAGTGGCCATTATGAGCAATCCCCCATTTTGAATCGGGTAATACTCTCCATTGTTTCCCTGCGAAGTTTCGCCGATAAAACCACCAATGACATCGGTGGCACCTGAGCCAACAGTGACGGTAACTGTTCTTGTACCGCTTACATAGCCGCCTCTCGAACCAGCGCCGGATTCTACAAACGGCCCACCCACCAAATTATAGCGGGGTACACTGCCATTATTGTTCATTGCTCCGACAGGTAAAGTACCTTCATTGGTCCTAATGGCTCTTGAATTCGGCTGATAGGTTACACCGGCCGGCAATATATCCGTAAACCAAACTTCGTCGTACCGCGTATTGCCGATATCTGCAAAAATGGTAGCCCTCACCTGCAGAATATCGCCGGGAGATATGGGGCCACCATTTGGCTTGGAAAGATTGATAACAGATTTTGTAATGGTTACTCCTCCAGGAGGCGTGGGGGTGGTAGATGCCTGGCCAAAAACAGACATACAGCAACATACCATTATGGCTACCAACATAGCCACCCTGCTTAAGTTCATCATGCGCTCAGAGTTTTGAATTGCCTTACACGCACTTTTCCCATCCTTGCACAATAGCTCACACTATCTGCAAGGCACAAATATCACGCCACTATATCCACGTGCCTGGTAAATGGTATACGGATATAGCTATCAAAGGTTGATTGCTTAACAATCTACACTTTGTGAATGCTGAAAATTTGGTGGGTGAACCAAATGCTTGTAATGCTTAAATGAAAGGTCCAGGTTTGGTTTTAAAATAAGGTAGAAGGGCGGGGTGGGGTGGTGATAAAACCATTAGTCTATATCGAAATTAGGCAACAGTGCTTATTTGAAAAAAAATATTATGCCTTACTCGTTGGCAACCTTCCCAGTTGCTCCTATTCCTATTGAAAACATGGCGCATACCCATTGGCATCGGTACAATTTCAGTACTGGTTCCGCGTTTAGCTGTTGCACATGGTTGCTGCACAAAGCTTCTTACTATCCTATTAAACTAAACAGCTAAAAACCCGTCTTTGAAATATTAACCCGGCAAAATATGCGGCAACAAAATCATTTCTATTGGAGAGCGGGATTTGGACCTACACCCGAAATGCTCTTTCAAAAGGCATCCTTCAAAGCAGGCACTTATTTCGATGCATTTTGGAAAGCCTCCGAAAAACTGCCCATCCCCATTAATGTAAGCGGCAACGTGTTTGATGGCCTGAACAATGGTTTAATGACTGCCGGAAAAATACAGGGAGGCGAAGCCGAACAAAAAGCACAGCGCCAGCAAATGCAAAAACAAAGCAGGGAAAGCATAAGGAACCTGAATTTGCGCTGGTTGGATGAGATGGTGAATTCTCCTGCACAACTACGCGAAAAAGCTGCACTGTTCTGGCACGGACATTTCGCTTCAAGAAATCTAAATAGTTTTTACCAGCAACAATTGCTCACTATTATCAGGGATGGTGCACTTGGAAATTTTGCCGATTTGCTGCGAAGTGTAAGTAAGTCTGCAGCCATGTTGGCCTTTCTGAATAATCAACAAAACAGGAAGCAACAACCCAATGAAAATTTTGCACGTGAGGTAATGGAATTGTTTACACTGGGTCGTGGAAATTATAGCGAAACCGATATTAAAGAAGCGGCAAGAGCCTTTACCGGATGGGGTTTCAACCTACAAGGCGAGTTTGTATTTCGAAAGCAACTACACGATACCGGGTCAAAAACCATCTTTGGAAAAACAGGAAATTTTGATGGAGATGATGTACTGAATTTACTGCTCGAAAGAAGAGAAACCGCTACATGGATCGCCAGAAAAATGTACCGTTTCTATGTGAACGATACACCCAATGAACAACATGTGAGTTGGTTGGCCAATCGCTTTTATGAAGGCGATTACAACATCAAAAAATTGTTGCAGGACATATTGACTTCCTCCTGGTTTTACGACGAAAAAAACATGGGGGCCATTGTAAAAAGTCCTATTGTGTTGTGGACAGGTATTCGCCGCATATTGCCCATGGAACTCGCCAATCCCGAAATTCAGATGGTGTTGCAGCGGGCATTGGGCCAGGTGCTGTTGTACCCACCTTCGGTAGCAGGCTGGCCCGGAGGTACCAATTGGATCGACAGCAGTTCATTGCTACTACGTATGCGCCTACCACAGTTGGTGGCCAAGGCCGAACCATTTGAACTCGCCACTCCGCTCGACGACGATTTGAATATGGGAATGATGCAAAAATCAATGGGTGCCGGTTTGTCCAACAGGTTTGCATTGAATGGTGATATTGGTTGGGAAGCACTCACCAAGGCATTTGAAAATTCGGATGGCAGCAAGTTGGAAAAAATTGTGCCCATGCAATTATTGCAAACTGCACAAATGCCATTGCAAACTATTGCCGAACAAATACCAGCCGGTTTGCCCCGACAAGATCGCATCATCAAAGCAGCATTGCTTACCATGGCAACTCCTGAATACCAGCTTTGCTAAACTCATTATTTCTACATCATCGAAATTCCAGGCCATGCATATCAAAAGAAGAAATTTCCTGATCAATAGTTCATTAGCCACAGCAGGCACACTCATGGTGCCACAGTTTTTGCAAGCCATGTATAAGCAAAAAATGCCCATGGGTACAGCCGGAAATAAAGTGCTGATAGTAATTCAACTGAGTGGTGGCAACGATGGTTTAAATACAGTAATTCCCATTCGCAATGATGTCTATTACCAAAAAAGGCCGGGCCTTGGAATTACAAAAGACAAGGCTACAATACTTACAGATGAGGCCGGGCTCAACCCTGCACTCACTGCTTTCAAAACACTGTACGACAATGGCGAATTGGCCATACTGAACGATGTTGGCTATCCCAACCCCGATCGCAGCCATTTCAGAAGTATGGATATCTGGCATACCGCATCGGCCTCCAACGAAATTTGGAATACAGGGTGGCTGGGAAGGTATTTGGATGCGCAATGTGCCAACTGCAGCCAACCCACACAGATACTCGAACTCGATGATGTGTTAAGCCTCGCCATGAAAGGCGAAACCAACAAGGGTATTGCATTCCAGGATCCATCGCTACTTTTTAAAAGCAGCAATGCACCCTTCTTCAAAGATTTGACGAAAGCACATACCCATCATGATGAACCTGTTGCCGATTATTTGTACAAAACGCTAGCCGATACTGTTCAAAGTGCAGATATGATCTTTAAGGCATCCAAAATGGGAACTGCAGCCACCAATTACCCTGCTACCGGCCTGGGAAAAAGCCTTAAAACTATTGGAGCTCTCATTGCAGGCGGTATGAATACCAGTGTGTATTATGTAAGCCTTGGCAGCTTTGATACCCATGTAAACCAGGCAGCACAGCAAAACAGGTTGTTGACTGAATTGAATGGCGCTGTTGAAGCTTTTGTAAAGGACATGAAACAACAGGGTCGGTTTGACGATGTGCTGATGATGAGCTTTAGCGAGTTTGGAAGAAGAGTAGGACAAAACGCCAGCGCCGGCACCGATCATGGCACAGCCAACAATATGTTTTTTGTAGGAGGATCGCTCAAACAAAAAGGCCTTTTAAATACAATGCCTACCCTGCTCGATCTGGAAAATGGCGATCTCAAATACCGGGTCGATTTCAGGAATGTATTAGCCACTGTACTCGAAAACTGGTTAGGCACACCGAGTAAAAGCATTCTGAAAGGGAGTTTTGCTCCTATGCAGTTTGTGTAAAATCATGGAACTTTTATGTAAGTGCCATTGGCAAAAAAATGGCGATTCTTCGAATTGAGCATAGTATGAATGCTACTGCTTATACCTGATTATTTTGGCGCAGTTTAGGTGGAAAACTACCCATTGCCATCCCATCAACATCTCCTTACTTTGAATCAACTGCACTTCTTCGTTCAAATAGGAGATTTATGAGAAACCACCTTAAACAATACTTCGTACCCAGTAATATTATTGCATTTTGTGTATGGGCTTTTTTACTTGCCCTGCTTATTTATAAAACAGGCGAATAACAATATTCTTCCCTATATGCCTGCAACATGCAGGCAAGAAAAAACCGCTATGTTCAGCGGTTTTTTCTTGCGGCTTGGCCGGGTACAATAAGCAGTTAGTTCAACACCGGATCTGCAATGATAGGCCAGCCCTGGGCCATATCACTGGGACGTTCATCGTTCCATTCAAGAATAAAATTATTTCTTCCCTCTCCTATCATGATCTGGAAATACTGTGCCTGTACCAGCTCCAGCATACCCAAAAACAGGAAGATGGCGTGTACCCTGTTTTGGCAGTTCTCGAAAATTTTCTCAAAGCCCAGTGAGCGTTCTGTTCGTACGGTTTCCAGCATGTATTCCCTGCTTTCTTCCATGGTATAATTATACTTGAACACCACGTGCTGGGGCTTGTGGTTGCGTTCGTTCACCCGCTTCATCACTTTTTCAAAAGTCTTCATCAACTTGAAAAGTGTGACACTTTGTATTTCGGTGCCTTCGCCCGATTCTTCTCCAATTTGCTGCAGTTCCTGTTGAATATTTCCACGCTTCACCATCAGCATGCGTACGGCTTCCAGGTCGGCCATTTGCTGCGACGCTTCCTTGAATCTTTTGTACTCCAAAATTTTGTCCACCAGTTCCTGGCGAGGGTCAATTTCATTACCCTGGGCATCCAGTTCTTTACGTGGTAAAAGCATTTTGGCTTTGATGCGCATCAGTGTACTTACAAACAGGATGAACTCACTGCTCAGTTCAATATTGAGTTTTTCCTGGTGGTGCACATAGCTCAAAAAATCCTTAATGATCCGGGTAATGGGGATATTATAGATGTCCAACTCGTCGCGTTCAATAAAGAACAACAACAGGTCGAATGGGCCTTCGAATTGAGGAAGTTTTATTTGATAGGAAACAGATGCCATATAGTTTAAAATACGAAGGGTAGATATGTTTTGGAACCAGTGCCTTCGTCATCAAATGTAAGGGGTGCAAAAAGCCCCCGTAAAAGGTACTTATACAGGGCTTAATCACATGTGGACAAATGGTTAAAACTTTGCCGCTACGCCAATGCCAAAGGTGCCCAAAAACTGGAGCCTTGGGCCGCTGCTACCTTCGGGCACATAGTCGTGATCGTAGGCGAGGTTCCAGATATAGCTGAGCGTCAAGTATTTGTTCACCTTAAACACCAGCGAGTTGGTCCAATACATATCAATATTGTCGGGCTGATGTAGGTAATTGGAATAAAAGTCGGCCCGGGTGGAGTACAGCACATTTTTCAGTACTTCTTTATTAAAATTGAGAGAAAGCAGTGCGCCAAACTGGTAATCAAACTTTTTTTCGGGGTCAACACCATAGGTTTCCGCAATTGGTTCCTGCTTGCCACCACCCGGAATATCGCCGTTGGGATAGGAATAACTATACGGATCGTTGGACACCACTACGAATTTGCTGGCGATGGGCGAAAAAAACAGGCTGAAATAAGAAGTAGGTTTCCAATCCAATCCCGGTGTGATCAACACATTGGCCGGCGCAAAAAAACCGGAAATTCTGCGGCGTGGGTCCAGGTCGTAATCATACCCGTTGCTAAACTGTGACCTTAAGTTGAACATGGCCGACAAAAACAGGTCTTGTTTCTCATTTAACGCATGCCCATACTTGCTGTAGACATCAAAAAAGTCAGAGGTTTTCCGAAGGCCATCCGATTCATTATTCGTGTAACCGTAACTCGCTTTAAAAGTATTGTCTACAATGTTTTTTCCCCAGGCACCATTCAAATACAAATCGGTAGAGAGGCCAACAGCAAGGGCAAACTGTTCGTCCACGCCGATCCAGTTCGAACTATTTCGCTGGGTGAGATTAAACGCCAATAGACCTCCTTTTTTCCATACTCCTTTTTTGGAAGTATCAGCAACGATGGCTTTGTTTTTTAAAGCCTCATTTACATTGGTGTGGGCATCCTGAGCAGTAGCAGCTACAGTAAAAAGTCCCACTATAATGGCAAGGAATAAGCGTGATCTCATAGTGATGTTAAGTGATGTAAGTGTTGACGAAATGTGCAGTCAATGCACAGCAAGCTCTGGCCGAATAGGAACCGGCACAAGAAAATGCAAACAAGAAAATTTTCCTATTTATTTCCTGAGCTCGTCCCGTATTTCGGTGAGCAACACTTCTGTAGGAGTAGGCCCGGCAGGAGGTGCTGCTGCTGGCGGAGCTTTCATTTTATTTATGGCTTTTACCACCAAGAACAGGATGAAAGCAACCAGTATAAAAGAGATAACTGCCGAAAGGAAACTGCCGTACTTCACCGCTCCCCATTTGAGGTCTGCTATATTATCGAGATGGGCGGCCTTTAATGCAGGCCCCAGCAAAAGTGGCGTAACCACGTCGTTGATAAACGATGTAACAATGGTACCAAAGGCACCGCCAATGATAACACCAATGGCAAGGTCAATTACATTGCCTTTAACTGCAAACTCCTTGAACTCTTTAATGAAACCCATAACAATTGTTTTTTGCTGGATAAGAATGACATCAATAATACCACAAAAAATGCACTTTTGTTGGAGTTAGCAGTATTTACAATTTTTAAAAAATGTGAGTTATTCTTTCACTTCACATGTCAACCAATCAAACAAACATACCGGCAGGCGGCCTGCGCAAATTGATGAACTGGGGCATTTTTTTCCTGCTCTGTTTGATTTGGGGAAGCTCTTTCATCCTCATGAAATTGGGCATGTTCGACACCAGTGGAAAGCCACTGCTTTCTGCATTCCAGGTGGCGGCATTGCGCATATTAAGTGCAGGCCTGGCCATGCTTCCATTTGCAAGAGCTGCATTCAAAAAACTGCCGGATGCAAAAACACGAAAGCTGGTGTCGCTATCTGGTTTATGGGGCAGTTTTTTCCCGGTATTCCTGTTTTGCCTGGCCGAATCAAAAATTGATAGTGCACTGGCCGGCGTCATCAATGCTATGACACCGCTTTTTACATTATTGATTGGCACTCTGTTTTACAGTGCAGTCATTCCTGGCCGCAAATGGATGGGAATCATCATTGGATTCTGTGGTTGCCTCTTACTCTTCTTTCATTCCACACAAACACTACATGCTACAGCATACTATGGTTTATATGCAGTGTTGGCCACTGTTTTTTATGGCATGAATGTGAACTTGGTTAGAAACCGGCTGTTGCATGCACCCTCCTTGGATATTGCAGCCATGGCCTTCGTTTTTCTCAGTATTCCCGCATTGATCGTACTGCTGGCTACAGGCTATTTTTCCCTGCCATTGAGTACGCAGCCGTTTGTAATAGCCACAGCCGCATCCATCACCTTAGGTGTATTTGGCACAGCCATTGCCTCTGTACTTTTTTATGTGTTGGTAAAACGAACAGGCATTGTATTTCCTTCACTCGTCACTTACGGAATACCGTTTGTAGCCATATGCTGGGGCGTATACTTTGGTGAAAAAGTTTCGCCCACCCAGCTGCTCGCCATGCTCATTATTTTGATGGGCGTGTACCTGGTCAATATGAAAATGCCGGCACCTCTTCGCAATGCAAAAAAAATGCTGTTGCGCAAACAACAGCATTCAAAATATAACAGCAAAGTATAAGTAGGCTTATACGTGCATGATCTCTTTTTCTTTGGCTTCCAGGTGTTTTTCCACCAGTACTATAAACTTATCGGTAAGTTGCTGCGCATCATTTTCCGCATCTTTAGCAGCATCTTCACTTAGGCCATCCTTCTGCAGTTTCTTTACTTTTTCAATGGCATCGCGGCGCAAATTGCGAATGGCTACTTTGGCATGTTCCCCTTCTCCTAAAGATTTTTTCACCAATTCTTTCCTGCGTTCCTCTGTCAATGGTGGCAGAAAAATGCGGATAATATTGCCATCGTTTTGAGGCGTAATACCAATATTGGCTTGTAGTATAGAACGCTCAATGGGTTGCAGCATATTCTTCTCCCATGGCTGAATGGTGAGTGTACGGGCATCTACTACCGAAATATTTCCTACCTGGTTTACGGGTGTCGGATTGCCGTAATAATCCACTACCAGGCCATCCAGCATTTGCGGAGTGGCTTTACCTGCACGAATTTTGGAAAGTTCAACTTCGAGGTGGGCAATGGCCTTCCTCATATACTCTTCTGCATCCTGTAAAACAGCGCCAGTATCTTGAGACATATTCACGAAAATTTATTGACCGCAAACCTATAAAAAAGGAGGATTGCTTTCTCAGGAACTATTCTAATAAGTGGCCAATATTTATTGGGCTGCCTTCTTGGCTGCAACAGGTATAATGGGGATTTCCTGTCTTTCGTGCTCAATACGGGGAATTTCTTCAATCCTGTTGTGGCTGTGCCGGATATAATAAATAACCGCCCCAATGATCGTGAAGCCCATGCCGTTCAGCAAAATGAGGAGCATGGTATTGCCAAGGTCTTGCATTAAAAAGGCAAAAGCAATAAAACCAATACTAACAGCCGATAAGCTCAAAGTGATTTTAAGATGCGACCAATTCAAATGCAGCAGCACATGGTGTACATGATTTCTATCGGGTGTAAAAGGAGAAATGCCATTTATTATTCTGAAAGAAAACACCCGAAGGGTATCGAACAATGGCACAAATAATAAAGCGTATCCAATGGCTGCAGGCGAGCTGATAGCAAGTATCGGAGCATTGCCGGCCATTTCTATGAAATGAATGACCAACACGGCATTTACCATACCTATTATTAATGAACCTGTGTCGCCCATAAAAATTCGGGCAGGTGCATAATTAAAAATGAGGAAGGCGGCAATGGCCCCGGCCATAGATGATGCAAGGCAGGCAAAAACCCAGTCTCTGTTGATTGCAAAGTAAGTGGCAAAAATGGCGCAGCTAATAAATGAAAGGCTACCTGCCAATCCGTCGATCCCGTCAATCAGGTTGTACGCATTAATGATGACCACGATGGTTAACACCGACAATAACTGTGATGCCACCATGGGTAATTCGTTGATGCCGAAAATACCACCCATAGAAGTAATGGCTATTCCTCCTTTGTACACGAGTAAGGCAGCCGCAATTATTTGACCCAGGAATTTTTTTATGGGAGCAAGGTTTACAAGGTCGTCTTTGAGCCCCACAAAAAACATGATGAGGGTGGCAGCCACAAAGTATTGCAACGAATACCTATTGCCAATAAAAGCCACGCATAATAAGAAAGCGATAATGAACCCCGCATAAATGCCCACACCGCCAAGTGATGGAACCGGGTTAATATGCACTTTGCGTTCGCCGGGAAAATCGAAAATGCCCTTTATTTTGGAAACATGAATAATAGCCGGTAGTGCATAAAAGCTAATGCCAAATGCAAGAGCCGTACTCATAAGCAATTCTATCATATTGGCTTGTTTCTGGTTGTACAACTATTCATTTCCCTCGCAGCCAGCCATGCGGCGCCCGTTGTGTCAACAGGTGCAAGGTAAACAATAGCGGCACTAAAAGCTTTGCATTCTAAATAATTAATTCTTCAACGCAGGATTTCGTCCCGAATTCCCCTTTTGTCCAGCCACAACTGTAAGATCTACATCGGCTATTTCCTGCCGGGGACAATAGTTTTTCCGATTGATACATTCACTACGAAGAACAGGTAATACAAAATTTAGCTGCAAAAAGCTTCCTGGTCATTTAATGGGTGATATGCAATCTTACTGTTTTTATGCCAAGCAGCAAGCAGGTTTTTCATTTTTTACCGCAGCGACAGCATTACCCTACTGGCCCTTCGGGCTGGTAACCAGCCTGCAAACACAGAAATAATGAACAATAACAATAGTATGTAGAGAAAGTCCTGCCAGCGCATGGCCACCGGGAAATAGTCGATAATAAAACTTTGACCACCCAGCTTTACCCAGTGAAAATGCTGCTGCCCAAGACAAATGGCTACCCCCAGCACAAAGCCGATAATGCCGCCTACTCCTGCCAGTATACATCCCAGTTTTAAGTAAATGCGGGCAATAGATGTAGTATGCGCACCCATTGCCTGCAAAACTGTAATATCCCTTTCCTTTTCGAGTACAGTTACACTAAGGCTACTGATAATATTAAAAGCTGCAATGAGTAAAATGAGAAATGCCACGCCGAAAATGATAAGTTTCTCCACCTGCATGGCCGCAAACAACGACTGGTTTTGTTGATATCTCGTTTTCACTTCAAAGCCCTGTCCCAGTTTTTTTCGAAGCGATGAAGCCACAGCATCCGCATCGGCACCCGGAGCCAGGCTCAGTTCTACTGCACTCGACTGGCCGGGTTTGAGGTCGAGCATATACTGCATAAAAGCAAGATCGGTAAATGCATATTGGTTATCGAACTCCTGCTGAATAGCAAAACTCCCTGCTGCGAAAGCGTTGGCCGAATGCATAGCAGTAAGTGGATCGGCATCAATAGCCACTCCCCGGTTGGGCAGGTAAATGGTAACCGGCCCCATTGTTTGCCCCGCTACAATTTGCAATGCATTTTCTACCCCATTGCCCAATACCAACGATGGATGTTCGGCATTGCCCAATTGGTATGTGCCCCGAACAATATGATTTGGCACACCACTGTAAGATGCATAGGTGTTGCTTACACCTTTCAACCAAACAATGCTTTTATCTTCTTCCTGTAATAGGATGGCCCGCTCTTCCACCACAGGTTCGGCGCTGCGAACACCGCTTACGCCTTTTACTTTTTGCAAATAACCCGCATTCGCATCCATCCATTTACTACTGGCGCTGGTGATACGTATATCGCTGTAAAAATCGGAATACAGTTGTTGTACCAGGTCTTCAAACCCATTGAACACGCTGAGCACCACAATAAGCGCAGCCGTAACAACCGCTACCGCAGCCACACTTATCCAGCTGATGATATTGATGGCATTGGCAGATTTTTTGCTTCGGAAATACCGCCAGGCAAATAAAGATGTCAACGGGTTGAAAATTTTAATGAGAGGGATTTCGCTGCTTACTAAGGAGTAGCATTTTCATCAGCTGCAGGTTCGGCGCTATTGGCTTTGCCTGCATCGTTTTTATGAATGGTATTGAATATCTCTTCCATTTTAAAAACATAGTCCAGCGTATCGTCGATAAAAAATTGCAGTTCAGGCATGCGGCGCAATTGCTTACCCACCCTTGCTGCCAGTTCACGTTTTATTTCCCAGCTTCTGTCAATCACTTTTTTCAGCATGGCCTGTGTATCCTCGATCTTGAAAAAGCTGAGGTATATTCTTACTTCCAGCAAGTCGGGTGTCACTTTCACCGATGCAATTGAAATCATCCCGTTTTGAATCACGTTCAATCCCAGCCTTCTGAAAATATCATTCAGCTCTTCGTTCAGCAAAGCAGCTACCTGCTTTTGTCGTTTAGTCTCCTCCATAATCCTTTCCTTTTACTCAAATTATAACACAGCTTCACCAGTTTGGCTTAGGCTGAGCACATGTAAAAGTAGTTACTTTGCCGCCACTATTCATTTTACCCCTACAAGAATGAAACGATACGCAAGGGTTTTCTCATTGGTTTCACCCTATAAAGGCAAGATTGGAGCATACAGCATTTTCATACTGCTGAGTACGGTGTTTTCCATCCTTTCCATTGGCATGCTCATGCCATTTTTGCAACTCATTTTTATAGGCAATTCTCCCACTCTCAATGCCGCCAAACAAACCAGTGCCGGCGATATTACCGAAATGGTGCAACTATGGATCAGTACTTATGCATCGACCCATTCGTCCATGCAATTGTTGTTGTTGATCTGTGCGCTGATGCTTACAGCCATCATTCTCAAAAACCTTTTTTTGTACCTCGCCATATACATCCTCAACCCACTCAAAAACAAAGTGGTGACGGAACTAAGGGCGCAGATGTATCATAAAATTCTGGAACTGCCCATTGGCTATTTTACGGAAAAAAGAAAGGGCGACCTGATGAGCCGCATCACCAACGATATTGGTGAAGTGGAAGGCAGCGTGGTAGGTACACTCGAAGGTTGGATAAGAGATCCATTGCAAATAATGCTCAATTTAGGCATGCTCATTTGGATCAGTCCAAGGCTTACTTTTTTCCTGCTCATTATGCTACCGGGCGTGGGATTTGTAATTGGCCGTGTAAGCAGAAGTTTGAAGAAACAGAGTCTTGCTGCAGCACAAAAACAAGGTGAAACAGTATCCATACTCGACGAAACACTTTCGGGCCTCCGCGTAATTAAAGCCTTTACAGCCGAGGCTTTGCTTAGCAAAAAATTTCTGCAGGTCAATAACGATTTGTTGCACACCAAAAACAAGATCGGCTACCGCCGCGACCTCGCTTCACCCATGAGTGAAACACTGGGCATTTTCGTTTTTTGCGGAGTATTGCTTTACGGCGGTTCGCTGGTACTCAACCAGGATATTGGTTTGAAAGGTGCCGCCTTTATTACCTATCTCGGTTTATTCTACAATATTATCAACCCTGCAAAAGCACTTTCTACATCGTTCTACAATATGCAGAAAGGCAGTGCTGCCATAGGACGTATTGAAGAAGTATTGAATGCAGAGCTGGTGATCAAAGAAGCGGCTAATCCCATTCAACTGCAATCTTTTAATCATTCCATTGAGTTCAAGAATGTAAGCTTTCAATACGATGATGTTCAAATCCTAAAGAACATCAACCTTACCATTAAAAAAGGAACTACCGTAGCGTTGGTAGGTAGCAGCGGTGCCGGTAAAAGTACACTCGCCGACCTGGTTCCCCGCTTTCACGATGTGTCGGGCGGCGAGCTGTTGATAGATGGAAAAAATATTAAGGATTACTCCATTCAAAGTGTACGCAGCCAAATGGGCATAGTAACACAGGAGCCCATTTTGTTTAATGATACCGTAGCCGCAAATATTTCGCTGGGCTATGCCGATGCACCTGCTACAGCCATTGAAGCCGCAGCAAAAGTGGCCAATGCGCAGCAGTTTATTCAATTGAAAGAAGATGGGTATGCCACCAATGTAGGCGACCGCGGTACCAAGCTGAGTGGCGGCGAACGCCAACGCATTACCATAGCCCGTGCTGTGTTGAAAAATCCTCCCATCCTTATTTTGGACGAAGCCACTTCTTCCTTAGATACCGAAAGTGAAAAGCTGGTACAGGATGCCATCAACAATATCATGAAAGACCGCACCACTATTGTAATTGCACACAGGCTGAGCACCATTCGCCACGCCGACGAAATTGTGGTATTGCAAAAAGGCACCATTGTAGAGCGGGGCACACACGACAGCCTGTTGGCACAAGATGGTTTCTATCGCAAGCTGGTAGAAATGCAGGAAGTGAAATAGATGGCTTCAGTCGGGGCGGCTTTTAAATTTCGACCTTGCTTATTTTTTCGTGAAAGGGCAAAGGTGAAAAGTGAAATTGGAGGTTGATATAAGAAGTGTTTTCCAACTTGTGAACTTTGGAACATGTGAACTTTCAAACTTTTCAATCATAAAAAAAGACCGACGCAAAAAATGCATCGGTCTTTTTTTATGTGTAATAATATATTGAATTACTTCTTACTCATTTTAGCTTCCATGCTCAATGTGGCATGAGGTACGGCACGCAGGCGGGCTTTTTCAATGAGCTTGCCGGTTACGCGGCAAATACCATAGGTTTTGCTTTCAATCCGGATCAGTGCTTTTTCCAGGTGATCGATGAACTGAATTTGGCGGCTGGCCATTTGGCTCAGTTGTTCACGTTCCATGCTCAGGCTTCCGTCTTCCATGGTCATGTAGCGGCTGTCGTCGTTGTCGCCACCCATTTCATCTTTACGGGTAATAAGGCCCTGGAGGTAGGACAATTCTTTTCTTGCCGCTTCCAGCTTTCGCAATATGAGTTCTTTAAATTCAGCCAGGTCAGAGTCGCTATAGCGCATAATAGGTGTAGATATTACGTGGTCTTCTTTAGGTGTGTCGAGAACAGAAACCGTGAAATCGGGGTCGTAAGGTACTTTGCCTTTCGCCGAAATTGGCGGCATCTTTACTATTTTCTTTTCCTCTACCACCGGACGTTTCTTTTGTGGCGGAGGCGGCGTATTTGAACGCATCGGAATTTCTTCCCTTTTAGGAGGTTCCGGTTTTGGAGGACGTGCTTTTTTGGGCTCTTTTGCAGGTTTAGCTGCTTTAGGAGCCGGTGCAGGTGCAGGAGCCGGTTTTTTAACTGGGGCTGCCGGTTTAGGCTCCGGAGCTGCTGCTACTTTTTTGGGAGCAACGGCTGGTTTGGCCGGGGCTGCTTCCACTTTTTTAGCAGGCACTGCTGGTTTTGCTGGGGCAGCGGCTTTTTTAGCAGGGGCTGGTGCTTCCACTTTTTTGGCAGGGGCTGCCGGTTTTACCACTTTGGCAGGTGCAGCTTTCGATTTTGCAACACTGGCTTTGGCAGGCGCAACTTTTGCCGCTGCAGGCTTCGCAGCTGGCGCTTTTTTAGCAGGGGCTACTACTTTTTTGGCAGGAGCAGCTTTCTTAGCTGGCGCAGGTGCGGCTTTTTTAGCAGGTGCCGGGGCGGCCTTTTTGGCTGGTGCGGCTTTTTTTGCCGGAGCAGCCTTTTTAGCTGGTGCTTTTGTTACTTTTTTAGTGGTCGGCATCGTTTTTACGGCTTTTTAGAAACATTGACTTTCAATTGGACATCATTCACTTCAATTTCTATGCCTTCAGTCATGGTTGGAACATAAATCAGCGAATCTGCCAAAATTTCCGAACAAATATAGGGTTTGAACCTATCGAAAGATTCAGCAATATTTTCAGAGCCTGACCACTGCACCAATATGCGGTCAGTAAGTTCGAACCCGCTCTCTTTTCTGATGTTTTGCAAGCGGTTTACCAGCTCCCGGGCATCTCCTTCCTGGCGCAGGTCATCGGTGAGGGTAATGTCCAGCGCAACAGTCAAACTGCCTTTGCTGGCCACACTCCAACCCGGTATATCGTCGGCACTTATTTCTACCTCAGCTAATTGAATATCAATAGATAAGCCATTCGCTTCTACTTGTACCTGGCCATTTTTCTCCAATTCTGCAATCTGGTGCTGGCTAAAGCCGGACAGGGCAGCGCTTACGGCTTTCATATTGGGGCCCAGCTTTTTGCCCAACAGGGCAAAATTGGCCTTCACCTTTTTATTAATGAACCCTTCTGTTTCGGTGAGGTATTCAATTTCTTTTACGTTTACCTCGGCTTTCAGCAGGTCTTCTACCTGCTCCACCTGCGCTTTCATAGCAGGGTTCAGTACGGGTATCAACACTTTTTGCAAGGGTTGACGCACTTTGATATTCACTTTCTTGCGAAGGCTGAGTACCAGGCTGGTAGCATCCTGCGCCAGTTGCATGCGTTCTTCCAATGCCAGGTCTATAACCGAAAGATCTGCCTGCGGAAATGCCACATGGTGTACACTCTCCTCTTCGAACCTGCCAGTCACTTCGTTAAGCTGGCGGAAAACCGCATCGCTAAAGAAGGGGGAAATAGGTGCCACCAAGCGGGTAAGCGTTTCCAGGCATTCGTATAAGGTTTGGTATGCAGCAATCTTATCCTGCTCATATTCACCTTTCCAGAAACGGCGGCGGCAAAGGCGCACATACCAGTTGCTCAAATGTTCGTCTACGAATTCCTCCATCAGTCGGCCGGCCTGGGTAGGCTCATAGTCGTCCATGGCTTCGTTCACCTTTTTTACCAATGTTTGCAGCGACGACAATATCCAACGGTCTATCTCGGGGCGATCGGCCAATGGGATATAGTTTTCCTTAAAGGCAAACCCATCTACATTGGCATACAAAATGAAAAACTGGTAAGTGTTGTACAGGGTACCAAAAAACTTACGCTGCACTTCCTGGATGCCCGACAGGTCAAATTTCAGGTTATCCCATGGACTGGCATTGGTCACCAGGTACCAGCGGGTAGCATCGGCTCCATAGGTTTCAATGGTTTTGAAAGGATCCACCACGTTGCCGAGGCGTTTACTCATTTTGTTGCCGTTTTTATCCAGCACCAAACCATTGCTCACTACTGTTTTGTAAGCACGGCCATCTACCTGCGTAGTAGGCAATCCCGCAGCTTTCAATTCAGCTTCTATATCTTCTTTTATCAGGCTGCCAATGGCATGCAGTGTATAGAACCAACCACGTGTTTGGTCCACCCCTTCTGCAATAAAATCGGCCGGATAGTTTTTGGCGAATATCTCTTTGTTCTCAAATGGGAAATGCCATTGTGCATAAGGCATGGCACCACTATCGAACCAAACGTCAATCAGGTCGGGGACCCGCTTCATGGGCTGGCCCGATGGGCTTTTTAAAATAATATCATCCACCTGTGGCTTGTGCAGGTCAGTCACTTTTTGCACAGGGCTATCGGCATGTATCATGCCATCCAATTCTGCTATACTGCCAATGCATACTTCTTCGGTGCCATCTTCGGTACGCCAAATAGGAAGTGGGGTTCCCCAAAAACGGCTGCGGCTCAGGTTCCAGTCCACCATATTTTCGAGCCAGTTACCAAAGCGACCGGTGCCGGTACTTTCAGGTTTCCAGCGGATGGTTTTATTCAGTTCCACCATGCGGTCTTTCAATGCCGTGGTACGAATGAACCATGCATCGAGTGGGTAGTACAAAATGGGTTTGTCGGTACGCCAGCAGTGCGGGTAGCTATGCTCGTATTTCTCTACTTTAAATGCACGGTTTTCCAGTTTCAGCTTTACTGAAATATCAACGTTCACATCTACGTAGTCCTTCTCGTCTTTATAATTTTTTACATAGCGGCCACTGAACTCGCCCATGCCTTCCACGAATTTTCCTTCGCGGTCCACCATGGTAAGAATACCAATATTGTAGCGCTTACCTACTTTATAGTCATCGGCTCCAAAAGCAGGTGAGGTATGCACAATACCGGTACCGTCTTCTGTGGTTACAAAATCGCCACCAATTACCCGGAATGGTTGCGCACCGGGTGTTAAACGTTCAATTTCTTCCACGCTATTGGCTTCGTAAGGAAGTAACTGCTCGTACTGGCAACGCTCCAGTTGGCTGCCTTTGCAACTGGTCACTATTGTCCAGGGCGCACCTTCTTTTACATTTTCGCCGGCAGCAATTTTGGCTTCATAAGCTGCAAAATCGCCGTTTTCGTTTTCAGCTTTCAGGTATTTGTGTACCAGCTCTTTGGCCAGCACCACATTTACCGGCAGGTGCGTGTAGGGGTTATAAGTTTTTACCAATACATAGTCAATATTGGGCCCAACAGTTAAGCCAAGGTTGCTGGGTAATGTCCATGGCGTGGTGGTCCATGCCATAAAGAACACTTCGGCACCATGTACGGCATCGTGCAAAAATTTCGACTGCTCATTTTGCACCGCCCTGAACATTACAGTGGCACTGGTATCTTTCACATCCTTGTAGGTACCGGGCTGGTTGAGTTCGTGTGAACTCAACCCTGTACCTGCCGCAGGACTGTATGGCTGAATGCTTACACTTTGGTAAAGCAACCCGCGGTCGTACATTTTGCGCAGCAGCCACCAAAGGCTTTCGATATAATTATTTTGGAAAGTGATATAGGGATCGTGCAGGTCTACCCAGTACCCCATTTTGCGGGTAATATCATCCCACTTGTCTTTGAAGCGCAGCACCGCTTCGCGGCACTTTTTATTGTACTCTTCTACTGTAATGGTTTTGCCAATATCTTCTTTGGTAATGCCTAGTTCTTTTTCTACGCCCAGCTCAATAGGCAAACCATGGGTATCCCATCCACCCTTGCGGTTTACCTGGAAGCCCTGCATGGTTTTGTAGCGGCATACCAGGTCTTTAATGGTGCGGCTAATAACATGGTGAATGCCCGGCATACCGTTGGCACTGGGTGGGCCTTCATAAAAAACAAAGGGAGTAGCGCCTTCACGCAGGCTCACACTTTTTTCAAAAGCCTGCTCCAGCGTCCATTTGGCCAGTATTTCCTGTTCGATAGCGGGGAGGTTCAATCCTCCAAATTCTTTATACAACGCCGACATGTCCAATTTTTAAAATGGCAGCAAAGGTAAGGATTGCAGGCGTTGAGCAGGGCTACCCGATTTTGAAAAAACCCGGGGATAGAATCGGGCCAAAAGCTGAGTGAAAAAACGGGGAGAGCACTCATCCGAAATAAATAAGGCTGCCCAAAAGGGCAGCCTCCAATACAGTTAAACTGTGTAGGTATCTGGCAAGCAAACGTATCTCTATAATTAGAAACCTTGTTTTGCTACGCCATCTTTAATAGCCTGTAATGCTTTTGCTTCGCTCAGCAAGGCAGTCATTTTATTTCCTTTGCCATCATTACCCTGAGCCATGTAACCACCCTTTGCAGTTTTAGTAACTACTGCATCCTGCATGGGTACGTTTTTTTCCTTGGTCTTTAAGCAATAGGCTGTAAGCATTTTCGATTTGTCCATAATTCGGCTTTTTTGAGGTAGAATAATATCCTAAAGGAAGAGTTTTCTTTCCAACAATCAAAAGTTAGGCCAGATAGGGTGAATAACTTGTGAGATAAGGCACAAGCTCCGACCGGCTATTTTTGCTTGTCACCTCTTAACAACTTGCCAATTTTGCCCTATAAATCCGACTCCGGCGACTAAAAACTGCCCGTAAAAGCCCTGTTGATTTTGGCAAATCCTACCCCTTTTCTACCTTTCAGAACACCCCAAAAACATGGATAATCCCTCCCCGGTTTCATCACTGGTTCGCCAGGCTTTGCCCACCGATTGCATGCAGCTTGTATCGTTTGTACAGCAGCATGGAGCAGGCATATTACAGGTTAGCCCGCTTTTCCTGTTACATCATTGCAGTACTACTTGGGTGTATGTTCAGCCCAATACACAGGCCATTGTAGGACTGCTCATGAGCTGGCAATCGCCTGAGCAGTATAGCACCGCCATTATTGAAGGCATTGTGGCACACCCCGATGCCGATCGTACACAAATGGCGGGCTGCCTGCTGCAAACGGCTATTGATCATTGGACCAATGCCTGCCTTCGCAACCTTACAGCGCCTGCCTATCCGCCCAACCATTGGCTCTTTAATACGTTTGCGCAAGCTGGTTTTGTAGCCCGGCCACATGGGCATATCATGCTTTCGAATAAAGTGCTGGCGCAAGAAAAAATTTGCCTGCACCGAAAAAAAATGCGCCCCAGCATGAACTCGGCCAATGGGCAGGTAAACGAAGAAACCCTGTTCGAATATTTCCAGGATGGCAATGCCATTTGGGGCACCTACTCAGGCGGCGAAGTAGTACGCGGGGTGTTGATAGGTCAAATGAATGCCAACAGGGATATACGTTTCCAATATTTTCAAATAGATAAGGAAGGCCAGTTTTACCAGGGGCGTTCCAAATCGTCCACCGAGTTTTTAAACGATGGCCGTATTGCACTATATGAAGACTGGGAATGGACCGCTAATAAAAAAGGCAACGGCAATTCCATCATCGAAGAAATAAAGGAATAGCAATGCTTTTTCCTATCTACATTTTGGCAAGTCTTTCCACCCATTGGAGGGCAAATCCTTTAAAGTCAAACAAGCAGGGACTCTTGTTTCAACATACATAAATTTTCGTGGATTATTCGGCAGCACTTTCAAATACACTAAACTCTCCTTATTGAGAAACTCATTTGGCATGCTCGAAAACTTGGTGTGATAAACCCTGTTATTGAACACATAATTTAAAGAGTAATCGGTGCCATTCTTCGCTTGCACCCGTTGGGTTATTTTAGCAATAACAAAAACTCCAGACTCATCTATTTCCCTAGTAGTATATTTATCCAAAAGGAACAACGACAAGCCTAAAACAAGTGCGCAAAGTAGAATAGCAATCCCATTTTTTTTATCAGAAGCCTGCGCCATCTCTAATTGTTTTTTTACCCTGATCAAGAATTACTTCATAGGCATTTATTCCACTAGCACTCATTCCAACTCCTTCAAGCACAACACCTGTTTCCCCGCCGTGTCTCCGGCCCAAAGCGGGACACTGCAGGGAAGGAAAACTCAATTACTATTTGAACAACCTTATCAAATTCTCAAAAGAATCAAAGCCCCCTATCCGTTCCTTCCAAGGTGTACCGTCATACAAAGGGGCAAATATTTTGGGGTGTTTGCTGACACGGGAAAGGATTTTATTTTTCAATTCGTCCAATGTTATTTGCCCTCTTTTATCTAAAGTAATATCGAACTCTTGAATGGGTTGTAGATATTGAATACATTTCGAAAAACTTGCACGCCCCTTCAGTTTTGAACCAATTAAAACATAAACAATCCCATCCGAATCAATCAGTTCTAAGTCTTTGTAGAACTTCTGTCCTTTTGATGTATAGCACAATTCATCACTCGTATATACGTGCATATGAGAATCCTCAGTAGTAAATCCCATTACTGGATAATGCAAAGTAACATTTATCATAGTGAGTTATTCGTCTAATAAATGTGTTGTAGTTGATGTCGCAGCAAACTTTTCTTCCCGGCACAGTCTCCCGACCACAAGAAGGGGACTGTGCCGATGCCCCCATATGGCCAACCTAAAGTTAGGAATCATTCGTTGGTGAAATTTTTTACTCCCAACGTATTTCGTTTCTCACGAAACGAGGGAGAGAAAAAAATCCCACTGCATTTTTAAAAATGCAGTGGGATTTATCATTTAAAAAGCTGAACGCCTTCTTAGTTACACATCAATTTTTGCATACTTCGCATGGCTCTCGATGAACTCGCGGCGAGGGGCCACTTCATCGCCCATCAGCATACTGAACACACGGTCTGCTTCTGCAGCACTCTCAATAGTTACTTGTTTTAGTGTACGGTGTTCAGGGTTCATGGTAGTGTCACGAAGCTGATCTGCATTCATTTCACCCAAACCTTTATAACGCTGAATATTCACGCCCGTTTCGCTGCCACCTCCCAGTTTCTCAACCAGGGCTTTTCTTTCTTCTTCATTCCAGGCATACTCCTGCGCTTTACCTTTTTTAACCAGGTACAAAGGCGGCTGGGCAATGTACACGTATCCATTTTCTACCAGCTCTTTCATATAGCGGAAAATGAAGGTGAGGATCAATGTGGCGATATGGCTACCGTCCACATCGGCATCGGTCATGATGATGAGTTTGTGGTAACGGAGCTTTGATAGATCCAACGCTTTAGGATCTTCAGGCGTACCAATTTTTACGCCCAATGCAGTGAACATATTCCTGATCTCTTCATTGTCGTAGATCTTATGCTCCATGGCTTTTTCCACGTTCAAAATTTTACCACGCAGTGGCAAAATAGCCTGGAAGCTACGGTCGCGGCCCTGCTTGGCAGTACCACCGGCCGAGTCTCCTTCCACCAGGTATAGTTCGCATTTGGTAGGATCTTTTTCGGAACAGTCAGCCAGTTTGCCGGGCAGTCCACCACCACTCATACCGCTTTTACGCTGTACCATTTCGCGGGCCTTGCGGGCAGCAGCACGTGCCTGTGCAGCCAATACCACTTTTTGAATAATGGTTTTTGCTTCACGAGGATTTTCTTCCAAAAATATTTGCAACGCTGCGCTAAGCGTAGTTTGTACCGTACCGGCTACATCGCTATTACCCAGCTTGGTTTTGGTTTGCCCTTCAAACTGTGGTTCGGGTACTTTCACACTGATCACAGCGCTGAGGCCTTCCCTGAAATCATCGCCTTCAATTTCCACTTTGGCTTTTTCAAACAGCCCTTCCTTATCGCCGTAGTTCTTGAACACACGGGTAATGGCCTGCCTGAAACCGGTAACGTGTGTACCGCCTTCAATGGTGTTGATATTATTTACATAGCTAAAAATGTGTTCGCTATAGCTGCTGTTGTAGTTCATAGCTACTTCCACCCACACATTGGTGCTTTCATCTCTGCCTTCGCAAAAAATAGCTTGTGGAATAAGGTTGCTACGGTTGGCAGAGCGGTCGAGCATTTCAACAAATTCTACAATACCACCTTCGCTATAAAAATCGCAGAAATAAGGCTCCTGTGTTTCTTCCACTATTTCACGCAAATCGGTGAGGCGAATATGAATGCCTTTGTTCAGGTAGCTCAATTCACGCAAGCGACCTTCCAGTATTTCTTTGTTGTAAACAGACGCAGTGAAAATGGATAAGTCGGGCCAAAAATGTTGCAGGGTACCGGTCTTATCAGATACTCCGATTTCGCGAACAGAGTATTGCGGAATGCCGCATTTATATTCCTGCTCGAAAATTTTTCCTTCGCGATGAACGGTTGTGTGCAAATGCGAACTCAGCGCATTCACGCAACTTACACCCACACCGTGCAAGCCACCCGAAACCTTGTAGGTATTCTTGTCGAATTTACCACCGGCATGCAGTACGGTCATTACTACTTCCAGTGCACTACGCTTTTCCTTGGTGTGCATGGCGGTAGGAATACCACGACCATCGTCCTGTACGCTAATGCTATTGTCTTCGTGAATGGTAACCTGTATGTTTTTGCAGTAGCCGGCCAGCGCTTCGTCAATGGAGTTGTCCACTACTTCGTATACCAGGTGGTGCAGGCCTTTTACGCCCACATCGCCAATATACATGGCAGGTCTTTTACGCACTGCCTCCAACCCTTCCAATACCTGAATACTATCTGCGCCGTAGTTACCCTGGTTTTCCGGTAACAAGTCCTGATTTTCTGTGCTCATAAGGGATAAATTCGCCCGTTGTTTTATTCGGAGGATAGATTTTTGTTTCGGCAACTGTGCAAGTGGCATCCTCGTTGTGTCACTCCCTTCAGCTGTAGTGCATATATGCACTATCCGAAAGCTGGCAAATGTAACGAAACACAAGCAGGCAGCCAATTTAGAAGCTCCGCTGGCAGCCCAACTTTTCCCCAAAAAACTGACGAATGGCCGCCCCTGTTTTTCATTCTGTAACAACCTGGTTTTAAATAGTATAGAATAGGCTCAACTTCCCTTTGCCACCCCGGACCTCGTTAGTGTTCCAACGGGTGTTTTAAGATTGGCGGCCAACATCGCCCCTTCCCGGTACTCTTTCTTTGTTTGGAGCCCTGTACTATCTTAGGCTCCGGCCAATTTTTTTAAAGAAATGACAGTTTCATGTTTGTACATACAAATTATTTACCCGTAATTTCGCTTTATGCAGGAATCATTATCCATATTGGTTGAATCAGTTCAGCGTGACCTGATGGCCGATCAACTTAGATTGTTGGCCCGGCAGGAAAAAAGCATCCCCAACTCGGTAGTGTACGATATGCGCCGCTTTGTAAAACAGCCCGGCTGGCAGGTGGAGGATATCGGCATGATGGAGTACAACTATATTTCTCCCGGTCACCCAGAAAATGCCCTGGAACTGAAGTTTTGCCTGGCTGGCAGGGCTTATTGCGACGAGGATGAATGCGAAGAAGGCGTGGTTTGTAAAAAAACAGGCCTCGACAATTGCAAAGAAGAAGTAGATACTGTTGATGTGTACTCATTCCGGTTTACCAGCACTTACCTCCACCAGTTTGTAAGTACCAAATCGGCCATCAGCGAAGCAGAACGCTATCTCAACTTCGAGCACAAGCAAACCTCAGCACATATTATCCCGCTCTGCAATAAAAACAGGGTTATACTCGGAAGCCTCTTCAATCACCGCTATACCGGTTCGCTCGAAAATATTTACCTCAACAGCCAGATCCAGTTTTTGCTGGTGTACAGCATGGATTGCTTATTTGGCGAAGGCGACCGCGACAAAGTGTACCAATGCAAATTTTTGGAAGACGAGCGTGGCCGCGAAGCCATTGCCAAAGCCCGTGAGTTGCTGCTGAAACATATTGGCGACCCCATTACCATCAAGGAACTGGCCCGCAAAGTAGCTACCAATGAATGCTACCTGAAAAAGGGTTTCAAAGAAATGTTTGGCACCACCATTTTCGATTTTTACCAAAGCCAGCGCATGGAGCACGCCAAGTACCTGTTGTACGACAAGGGCCTGAGCGTAACCGACGTGAGTGCACTGTTAGGCTACTCCTCCATTTCGCATTTTAGTACAGCTTTTAAAAAGCATACAGGTATTAAACCCTGCGACCTGCTGAACAGATAAGCTTTGAATCTTACTATACAGGAACCCGGCTAATGGCCGGGTTTTTCTTTGTGCCTATCCCTATTAAAATATTTTGCTTGACACAAATGTTTTTTATATTTGTTTAAATAAATTTTTAGGCAAGCCTAAATAATGAAACTACTCACACTCTTTTTTTGGTGTTTGGTTTACCCCTTTTTGGGTAGCTCAGCAGACTCCCTGGCGATACGGGTGCTGGAAGCCAACACGCACAAACCCATTTCACAGGCCAGTGTACGGCAGGGACAAGCTTTTTTCGTTACCAACGATGATGGCCAGATTTCCCTGCCCTGCACACCCGGCCAGCATATCGTCATCAGCGCAGTAGGGTTTCAAAACATACATGTAGTGTCGCCATCCAATTGCACCCCGGTGGTTTGCCAAATGCAAGCTACCAGCAAACAATTGGAAGATGTAGTGGTGAGTGGTACACTCAAACCCATGCGCAGGCTCGATAGCCCCATACCGGTTGAGAGTTATTCGCAGGCATTTTTGAAGCTAAACCCCACACCATCCCTTTTTGAAGGGCTGGCATTGATCAATGGCATACAATCGCAGCTTACCTGCAACGTGTGCAACACCGGCGAAATACGCATCAATGGTATGGAAGGACCTTATACCATGGTACTCATAGACGGCATGCCAATTGTAAGCAGCCTGAGTACAGTGTACGGACTGAGTGGCATACCCAACAGCATTATCAAAAGAATTGAAATAGTGAAAGGCCCGGCTAGTACCCTGTATGGCAGCGAAGCCGTGGGTGGTCTTATCAACATTATTACCAAAGATCCACTGACTGCTTCCCGTTTTTCGGCCGACGTCAACGCCACTACGTTGGGCGAACTAAACCTGGATCTCTCTGCTAAATTCAACCTCAAAAAACTTACCGGCTTATTAGGCATCAATGGGTTTTGGTTCAATACGCCCATCGATATCAACCACGACAATTTTACCGACCAAACCCTGCAGAAAAGGATCTCGGTTTTTAATAAATGGGATTGGAACCGCCGCCATCAACTGCCGGTAACCCTTGCCGTGCGCCTGCTGGCCGAGCGCCGCTGGGGTGGCGAAATGCAATGGAACAGGATTTTTTTGGGAGGCGATAGCTTATACGCCGAAAGCATTGATACCAAACGTGCCGAGCTGATTGGCGTGTATGGGTTGCATAAAAACTTATTGCTGGAATACAGCTACAATTTTCACGAGCAGGATAGTTACTATGGCACCACCCGCTTTGCAGCCACACAGCACACTGCATTTGGCCAACTGAGATGGAATAAGACTGTTGGTAAACACCAACTCCTGGCGGGTGTGCCTTTTCGCTATGTATGGTACGACGACAATACCACGGGCACTGCAAAAGCCGATGGCAACCAGCCCAATATTCAAACCATGAAAGCAGTGTATGTACAGGATGAAATGGCATGGACATCAACTTTCACCACTTTACTGGGCTTGCGATACGAACACACCAATATGCATGGAGGTATACTAGTGCCAAGGATCGCATTGAAATGGCAACCGGAAGAGCATCATACCCTTCGACTGAGTGCAGGCAATGGTTTTCGCATTGTGAATCTTTTTACCGAAGATCATGCTGCATTGAGCGGCTTTCGTGAAGTGGTGATTAAGGAAGATCTGCAACCCGAAAAAAGCTGGAATATTAACCTGAATTATAGTGGCGATGTGCACTTGCACAACGGTGTATTCGGTTGGGATGTATCGGCCTTCTACACCCGGTTTACCAACAAGATCATTCCTGACTACGACACCGATCCTAACAAAATTATTTACGATAACCTGAAAGGCTATGCCATCAGCCAGGGTGTGTCGGCATCTACCAACATCACTTTACAAAATGGATGGAAAGCTATAGCCGGCTTTACGTTGATGGATGTGTATGCCATAGATAACGATGTAAAAAAAGAACAGATCTATGCGCCCAACTGGAGCGGCAATTATTCACTCAGCTATTCGTTTCGCAAGGCCAAACTCACACTGGACCTAACCGGAAAATGGACAGGGCCAATGCGATTGCCCATTGTACCCAACGATACAAGACCAGCCTACAGTCCCTGGTATAATTTAATGAACCTGCAAGCCACCAAAACATGGGGCCATGGCATCGAAACCTATGTATCTGTAAAAAACCTGCTGAACTTTATACCGCAAAATCCCATACTTCACCCCGATGATCCATTTGACAAGCCCGGTGGAAAATATTGGAATACCGATGGCACTGCCAATGCCATCACCAACCCCAATGGGTTAACTTTCGACCCAACTTATAACTATGCACCTATGCAAGGCATCAAGCTACTGCTAGGTTTGCGATATAGTTTGTAATAACCCGCCGACCATTGAGGCCAACCTTAGGGCATTAACGCAAAAAAGATTTCGTGGCTTCAATGGTTTTATCCAAATCGCCTGTAGATAAGGCATTGTTGAGAAACCAACTTTCGTATGCACTGGGTGGCAGGTAAATACCATTGCGCAGCATATGATGAAAATAGGCTTTGAATTTTTCGATATCGCAGGCAGCAGCAGTTGCAAAATCTACCACAGCGTGATCACCAAAATGCACACTGATCATACTGCCCAATTGGTTGATGTTGTAAGGAACGCCACTGGCTTTCAACACCGCATCCAATCCGTTGCGCAGGTATAAAGTTTTATTTCCTAACGAAGCAAATATCTCCGGCTTTGCTTTCAACTCTTTGAGCAATGTATAGCCCGCGATCATGGCTACAGGGTTACCGCTTAAAGTACCCGCCTGGTACACATTTCCAAGTGGGGCAACACATTCCATAATGGCTCGCTTACCACCGAATGCGCCCACAGGCATGCCGGCACCAATCACTTTTCCATAACAAACCAGGTCGGCATCGATGCCCAGTTTTTCCTGTGCGCCACCTGCTGCTAACCTGAAGCCGGTCATCACTTCATCAAAAATGAAAACGATGCCTTCTGCATCGCACAATGCACGAATGCCTTCTAAAAATCCAGGAGCAGGAAGTATGCAGCCCATATTGCCTGCAACAGGTTCCACAATAATGGCAGCTACTTCATCTTTATGATCAGTTACCAATTGTTTTACTGCTTCCAAATCGTTGTAAGCACAGGTGAGTGTATCGGTGCTCACACCGGCAGTAACACCCGGCACCGTTTGAATATTGAATGTGGCCACACCACTACCGGCTTTCACCAAAAAACTATCGGCATGACCATGGTAGCAGCCTTCGAACTTAATGATCTTGTTGCGGCCAGTGTATCCACGAGCCAGGCGAATGGCACTCATGCAAGCTTCGGTACCACTGCTTACCATGCGAATCAGATCCACATTGGGCACCATGCTTTTGATCAACTCAGCCATTTCAATTTCCAACTCGGTAGGTGCGCCATACGAAGTAGAGTCATACACTTTTTCACGAATGGCTTCTACAATTGGCTCATAGGCATGTCCCAAAATCATGGGTCCCCAGGATGCGATATAGTCGATGTATTGATTGCCGTCTTCGTCGTACAAATAAGCCCCTTTGGCTTTTTTGATAAACAATGGCGTACCCCCCACATGTTTGAATGCACGCACAGGCGAGTTCACACCACCGGGTATAGATTGTTGTGCTCTGTCGAAAAGTTGCTGACTACGAAGAAACATGGCTAAATATGATTTTGTAAGTACATCCAATTAGTGATATACGCCTGTTACTATTATTGATTAATTATCCGAACTGCATCCTTTGCAAAATAAGTCGCTATCAAATCTGCACCGGCCCTTTTCATAGAAGTAAGCGTTTCTATGATGGCTTTTTCTTCGTTGATCCAACCCATTTTTGCAGCGGCTTTTATCATGGCATATTCGCCACTTACATTGTAAGCACTTACCGGCACTTCACTTATATTTTTTACTTCCCGAATTATATCGAGGTAACTCAACGCAGGTTTTACCATTACAATATCTGCGCCTTCTTCTACGTCCATCAACACTTCTTTTATCGCTTCTGTACGATTGGCAAAATCCATCTGGTAAGTTTTCTTATCGCCAAAACCCGGCGCACTATCCAGTGCATCTCTAAACGGTCCGTAAAAGCTGGAAGCATATTTAGCGCTATAGGCCATGATGCCGGTTTTGGTAAATCCATTTTGCTCCAACGCCATGCGGATGGCGCCAATACGGCCATCCATCATATCGCTGGGTGCTACCATATCGGCACCGGCCTGTGCATGGCTCACACTCATCAAAGCCAATACTTCTACTGTGGCATCGTTTACAATTTCCCCATTCTCCACTATGCCATCATGACCAAAAGATGAAAACGGGTCCAGCGCTACATCGGTCATTACAAACATATCGGGGCAGGCAGTCTTCACTGTTTTAATGGCTCGCTGCATCAGGCCATCGGCATTCAATGCTTCAGTACCCTTATTGTCTTTTTTATCGTCGTCGCATTTTATGAACAGCAACACACTCTTCAAACCCATGCCCCACAATTCTTTTACTTCCTTCGCCAGGTTGTCGAGGCTAAGGCGATAATAATTGGACATAGATGCGATCTCTTCTTTCACTCCACTGCCTTCCACTACAAACAAGGGCACAATAAAATCGTTGGGCGACAAAATAGTTTCGGCTACCAAACTTCTTATGGCCTGTGACTGGCGCAGTATGCGATTTCTTCTTTGAAGTATCATAAAATGTAAACGCTTGAAATACGAAATGAAATAAATACAAAGGTGTGTGCGAAAAATGATCCCTGTTATTGTTAGCAGGTGTTCGATTGTTTTGCCCAGGCCATTCTTTCTTCATCAGAAATTTCGGAGATCCAGTCGCGGGGATGCAAGCAGGCTTGCAACAATATATCTTCTTCGCTGCCGGCAGCGGGTTGATAGTTATACTCGAACCGAACAGTGGGTGGCAAACTCATGAGTATACTTTCTATGCGACCATTGGTTTTTAGCCCAAACAATGTGCCACGGTCGTGCACTAGGTTAAACTCGGTATAGCGTCCTCTTCTTATTTCCTGCCAGTGCTTATTCGCTTCAGTAAATGCACGATCTCTGTGCTTAGCAACAATGGGCAGGTACGCATCCATAAATGCATAGCCACATTGCCGGGCCAGTTGCAACCAGCGCTCCACACTATGCGTTTCAGTTTCACGCTTATGATCATAAAATATACCGCCAATACCCCGACGTTCATTGCCACGATGCGAGTTTACAAAATAATCGTCGCAGGTGATTTTAAATGCAGGATAAAAACTTTGATCGATCGAATCGCAGGCTGTCTTAAATGTTTGATGAAAATGTTTGCAATCTGCCTCATCAATATAGTAGGGCGTTAAATCGGTACCACCGCCGAACCAACGGTCGGTTACATTACCGGCCGCATCGTACAATTCAAACATGCGATAGTTGAAATGTATGGTGGGTACAAAAGGATTAAATGGATGCAGTACCGATGAAATGCCTGCTGCAAACCAACTATGCCCGGATACTTTCAACGCCTGGCGCATTGCGTCTGTTACTTCACCAAAAACCACCGAAGTATTCACACCACCTTTTTCAAACACGTCGCCATGAGCAATCACCCGTGTTTTGCCACCACCACCTTCTTCACGCTGCCATGCATCTTCTATAAAAGTTGCCTTCCCATCTGCCTGTTCTAAAGCAGCACAGATATCGTTTTGCAACTGGTGGATGAATGCTATGAATTGTTCTTTAATTGACATACTGCTTTTTAAGGTGAAAGGTGGTAAGGCGTAAGGTTTGAGGTTGAAAGTTTACAAGTTGACGAGTTCTAATGTTTGAGCAATCATCATTCGTAAATCCGAAATCATCAATCATAAATCAGCCATCATACATCAGAAATCCCAAAATCACTGTCCGTATTCCTTCACTGCTGCCACAAATGCCTTGGCATTATCAACCGGTACATCGGGTGTAATACCGTGGCCAAGATTGGCAATGTACCTGGTAGTGCCAAACGCATCTATCATTTCTTTTACAGCCTGCTTCAATTGTGGTATGGGCAGTAACAGTTTTGCCGGATCGAAATTGCCCTGCAAAGTGATACTGTTATTGGTGAGGTTGCGTGCTGTTTGAGCATCCATGCACCAATCGATACCCAATGCCGATGCACCGCTTTGTGCCAATGCAGGCAATGCGTACCAGCTTCCCTTGGGAAACAAAATAACAGGTGCCACACCTTTCAGTGCAGTTGCAATTTGTAAAAGATAGGGCTGCGCAAATGCTTCAAAATCCTGCTTACTCAGCGAGCCACTCCAGCTATCGAACACCTGCACCGCATCGGCACCGGCGGCCACCTGCGCTTTCAGGTAAGCAATAGTGATATCTGTAATTTTTTGCAGCAATGCATGCGCCAGTTGGGGTTGGGTAAAGCAGAATTTCTTTGCCTTCTCCCAGGTCTTGCTGCCCTTACCTTCCACCATATAGCAAAGTATGGTAAAGGGTGCTCCTGCAAAACCGATAAGCGGCACACGGCCGGCCAAACCTTGTTTGGTAAGTGCCAATGCCTGCATCACATACCCGAGTGTTTCTTCCACACCTTCGGTGATCAATGCATCAATATCTTTTTGTGTTTGAATGGTATTTGGCAGCAGCGGTCCCCTGCCTTCTTCCATCAACACTTCTACACCCATTGCCTGGGGAATCACGAGTATATCAGAAAAAATAATGGCGGCATCGGTGCCTACAATATCAATGGGCTGCAGGGTGATCTCAGCAGCCAGTTCGGGTGTTTGCACCCGTGTAAAAAAATCGTATTTCGCTTTCAGCGCTAAATACTCTGGCAAATACCTGCCTGCCTGGCGCATCATCCAAACCGGTGGACGGTTCAATTCTTCGCCGCGCAGTGCTTTCAGAAATAAATCGTTTTGTAATGTCATATATCTTCTTTGCGAACCGGCTACAGCTTACATGGCTGCGGCCCAGTTCATCATTTTTTTTATCAGTTCATCTTTGCCCGGTGTTGCAGGCTGTAAAATTTCATTGTGGCAAAAGCGTTGAATTTCGGCAGCAGTGGTAGGCCCGGTGGCAAACATTACCGTGTTGGATGCCGCAGTATTGGCTGCAAAAAAACTACGTACAGCACTGGGGCTAAAAAACAATACTGCATCATACTGTTTTTCCAATGCCATAGGAAGCTCATGCGTTTCGTACACGAATGTTTCATTTACCTGCACACCATTTTCCTGCAACGTTTGCGGTATAGCATCGCGGCGAATATTGCTGCAGAAAAAATGCACTTCCTTTTCATTCAACTTCGGCAGCAGATCGGCAACAAGTGCCACAGCATCGCTGCCCGTGGCAATGATATTGCAATGCGGGAACAATGCTTCCACCAGCAACTTTGTTGACTGACTTAGGCAGGCAATACGCCATGCAGGCATGTGCACACCCAACATATCAGCCACCGATTGCACTGCATTCATGCTGGTAAAAACGGCAACAATATTTTGCTTTGCTAATCCAATTATTTTTTGCTGTAAGGCATCGTTCTGCAGCGGAACAATTTTGATGAATTCAATTTCATCTACCTGTATTCCTTTCGTGCCGGCTTCTGCCACACAGGCTTGTCCCAGTGGCCTGGTACTTAATATTTGGAGGGTAGCGGGTTTCATGGTTTCAATTTCTCAACCATTTTTCGCCCACCATTTTGTAATATTTTTTCAGCAGCAGTATAGCCGCCGTCATTCACTTCATCTACGCCAAATGTGCAACTTACTTCCAACAGGTCTGAGCCATCGGGTAGGCAGATATTTCCTGTAAAACTGATATGGCTATAATGATGCTCTGCAAATGCACTGATCGGTGTAGCGCAACCACCCATCAGTCCACGCAGGAAGTCGCGTTCTATGCGTACACAGGCAGCTGTCATTTCATCGTTGATCAAATCGCAGGCGGCTTGCGCAGCGGCATCGTCTTGCCTGCATACCACCATTACAGCACCTTGTGCCGGGGCAGGAAGCATCCAGTCCAACACAATATGATTGGCGGGAAGTAATTCAATTCTATCGAGCCCTGCTTTGGCAAATATGGCGCCATCCCAGTTCGATTGATGGAGCTTGTCGAGCCGTGATTGCATATTGCCCCGCAGGTTTTCGAAGCGGGTATTTGGATAGCGGTATAGCCACTGCGCTTTGCGACGAATGCTACTGGTGGCTATCAACATTTCACTGTTTTTGTTGGCAAACAATTGGGCATCGGCTTTATACACCAATACATCTTCCACATGGCCACGCGGCAACACTGCAGCCTGCACAATGCCATCGGGCAATTGGGTAGGCACGTCTTTCATGCTGTGTACGGCAATATCGATTCGGTTGTTGAGCAATGCCGCATCGAGTGTACGGGTAAATACGCCCTGCACACCCATTTCGTACAATGGCGTAACAAGGTCAATATCTCCTTCGCTTTTTACGGGCACCAGTACCGATTCGATGCCATGGCTAAGTAGGGCTGCTTGTACATTCGTGGCCTGCCATAAGGCAAGCTTGCTATCGCGGGTTCCAATACTGATCATGATACTTGTACAGATACTGCGGGATGATCGAGGAATTGCCGGTATGCCTGTATTACATGGCAACCTTTCACCGATTCATTTTTCAGGTTTACCACCAGGTTATTTACAGAGTTCTGAACCAATTCTTCCATGTTCACCGCATGGGCGGAAATATCGTCGCCGGCTGTGCAGGAATTTTGACTGGTCCATTCAGCCAGGTGTTGTTTAAATAATTTGATAGCAGGCGTATGCTTATAGGTATGAAGCCATTGGTAGAACTCCACTTCGTACTCGGCAATAATGCTTTCTGCCTTGGGTACCTCTGTATGGCGACGGGCAATATTCTGTTCCAATATCACAGAGATATCGTCCACATTGGCAAAATGCACACCCGGCACATCGGCCACTGCTTTATCTACGTTGGCAGGTACACTTAAGTCTACAATGTATCGCTCCCGCTGTGTTGTAAAATGCGTGGGCAATACAATAGGTGTAGTAGAAGATGTGCTGGTAACAATGATGTCAAACCCATCGATAGTTGTATCGAGGCTTGCATAGGGAATACTTTCTACTTTCAAAGTTTCCGCAATGGAGTTGGCTTTTTCATCAGTGCGGTTGCAAAGTACCAACTCAATATTCGGAAGGTAATGCTGCATATTCTTGCACACATTCACGCCAAATTTTCCGGTGCCGATAATGAGGGCTTTCATAGGACGGCCATCCAGCTTTTGCTGCAACCACTCGATAGCCGCAAAAGAAACCGAAACAGTACCTGTGCTCAGCCCGGTGTTGGTGCGTATTTTTTTGGATGCCTGGAAAACAAAATTGAGGGTGCGGTCCATGATTGGGCCAATGAGGCCGGCTTTGCGAGCCAATGCAATTGACTGCTTAATCTGTCCCTGAATTTCGTAGTCACCAATAATTTGCGATTCAAGCCCGGCAGCCACTCTAAACAAATGGTGCATGGCCGATTTGCCGTGCAGGAAAAAACCATGCTCCAAAAAATCGGAGAGTTCCCCTTCTACAAAGCGACACAACAGGGCTGCCAGTTGGTGCGGATGACTTACATAACCATATACCTCGGTTCTGTTACAGGTACTAACAATAAACAGGCTTTTGATAGCCTGTTCCTGTCCTTCCTGCAAAATAGCTTTGTGTAATTCCGTATCTACGGCAAACCTGCCACGCACAGTGGTATTGGCCTGTCGGTAGCTGATACCTGCTACGCAAAAACGTTCAAGAATATGGTCGGCGTGTAACTTCATTAACTATGCAAATGTATCTTAGGACTCCTTCTTTCAATAATTAAAATGTCATACGATTGTCATTTCTGACAGACTTGTTAAAACAGATATGGAGGGGTTATCAATTTCAGTTTGCTTTGCAACTCAACGGGATAGAAGCTACACAAAGCGCCACCCACCATTCAGAAAGTAAATACAGCTATAATGAACGAAGTCCGCAAAGGAATAGTGTTGATGAATCTTGGATCGCCCGACTCTACGGAGGTAAAAGATGTACGCAGGTATCTCGACGAATTCCTGATGGATGAGCGGGTAATTGATATGCCCAAACTGCTGCGCATGCTGGTAGTAAAAGGCATTATTGTGCCGTTTCGTGCAGCAAAATCGGCCAAAGCCTACCAAAGCATCTGGACCAAAGAAGGCTCACCGCTGGTAGTACTCACCCAACAATTGCAGCAAGCCCTGCAGGGACAGGTGGAAGCCCCGGTAAGCATTGCCATGCGCTATGGCAACCCACATCCCAAGCAGGCTTTTGATGAATTGCTGGCCAAAGTGCCCAACCTGGAAGAAGTGATACTGGTGCCCTTGTATCCGCACTATGCCATGAGCAGTTATGAAACAGCGGTGGAATATGCGAAGGAAGCCCACAAAAAAAACAAGTACAGTTTCAAGCTCACCACGGTAGCACCCTTCTATAAACACGAAGCCTATCTCGATGCATTGGCCGCCAGTATTGAACCCTATTTGCAACAGGACTACGACCATATCGTATTCAGCTTTCATGGCATACCCGAACGCCATGTGCTGCGTACCGACCCCGAAGGCACACACTGCTTGCACTCCGGTACCTGCTGCTCTACCGAAGCACCTGCCCATGCATTTTGCTACCGTCATCAATGCCTGGTAACGGCCGATAAAGTGGCAGAACAATTACAAATTCCGAAATCAAAATATAGTTTCAGTTTTCAGAGCCGCCTCGGCCGCGACGAATGGCTGAAACCTTATACCGCACAAAGGCTGGTAGAAATGCCCAATGAAGGCATCAAAAAATTGCTGATCGTGTGCCCTGCATTCGTAAGCGATTGCCTGGAAACACTGGAGGAAATTGCAGTGGAAGGCAAGGAATCATTTTTACACGCCGGCGGCGAAAGCTTCACACATATTCCCTGCATGAACGTACACCCCCGATGGGTGAAAGCATTGGCTACGCTGGTGGAAGAAGCGAGGTAGTGGAGGATGTCTGATTTCTGATGTATGATTTCGGATTTACGAATGATGATTGCTCAAACTTTTGAACCTGTGAACCTTGGAACCCTGGAACCCTGGAACCTGTAAACTTTCCAACCTACTAACCATGCAATACTTCTACATAAAAGCCATCCATATCATCTTCGTGGTTACCTGGTTTGCGGGTTTGTTTTACCTACCCAGGTTATTGGTGTATTTGGCAGAAGTTCAGCAGAAACAGGAACCTGAAAAATCGATCCTTACTGCGCAACTCCTGCTTATGACCAAACGCCTTTGGTACGGCATTACCTGGCCATCAGCCGTGCTTACGCTCATATTTGGAGGATGGATGTGGTGGCTGTATCCGGCTACACCATCATGGTTATGGATCAAGCTGGCATTTGTATTGCTCTTATACGTTTACCATTTTTCGTTGCAGGTAATTGTAGGCAAACATACCAAAGGCTTGTACCCTTATTCGGGCAATCAAATGCGTATCTGGAATGAAGTACCCACTGTGCTACTAGTAGCCGTGGTAATGTTGGTGGTAGTGAAAGAAAGCATCAGCCTTGTTTGGGGCATTGTGGGCCTTGCAGCATTGATCATCCTGCTGATGAGTGCCATCAGAATCTATAAAATCATACGTCAAAAAAAAGCCGGGCAATAATTGGCTACACTGCTTTGCTGAACAGTTGAGAGGATGGTACCCCGCTGCTGCGCAACAAATGCATATCGAAGCAACGGGCAATATTCCTGATAAAATTTCTTCCCTGGTCGGTGATAGTGAGGCCTTCTTTGTTCCAATGAATCAGTCCGTCGGCTTCCAGTTTTTGTAATTCCGGAAAACTGTTTGCTTCCAGCACTTCGAAGAAATTGTCTTCAAATTTTACCTTGCCTGTACAGCATACCTGTAAAATATATTTCCTGAACTGGATATCTTCTTCGCTCAAACTATACCCTTTGAAAATGGCCAGGTTCCCGCTATTCACTGCTTTGTAATAATCGGCCAATGCTTTTTCATTTTGCGCAAATGCAAAACCCGCATCGCTAATGCTGCTTACGCCCAGCCCAATGAGCAGCGAAGTATGCTGCGTAGTATAGCCCATAAAATTTCGATGAAGGGTGCCATTTTTCCAGGCAGTATGCAAGCTGTCGCCGGGCAATGCATAATGATCCATGCCAATATCGGCATAGCCTGCTTCGGTAAGCAGCTCCCGGCCTCTTAGGTACAATTCCATTTTGGCTTCTGCACTGGGCAGATCATGTTCATCAAACAAACGCTGCCCGCGACTGGTCCATGGCACATGCGCATAGCTGTAAAATGCAATGCGGTCGGGCCTTAGTCCTATCACTTCCTTCACCGTTTTTTCCAAACTGCTCAATACTTGTTTGGGCAGTCCGTACACCAGGTCGTAATTCACCGATTCAAAACCCACACGCCTTGCTTCGCTGGTGGCACGTTCTACATTTTCCAAAGGTTGTATGCGGTTGATGATGCGTTGCACTTCCGGATCATTGTCCTGCACTCCATAACTGATGCGCCTAAACCCAAGGCTGTAAAGGGTTTCGAGGTGTTCAGTGGTTGTATTGTTCGGATGTCCTTCAATACTCATTTCGGCATGCGTATGCACATCGGCACCGGCTTTGAGCATTTCGATCAACTCCTGCAAATGAGCCGGCGAAAAAAATGTAGGTGTACCTCCACCCAAATGCAATTCGCGGATAACAGGCCTGCCAGGCAAAAGATCGAGATATAATTTCCACTCTTTAGCCAGTGCTTTCAGGTACACATTTTCTACGCTATGGTTGGTGGTAATTTTTTTGTTGCATCCACAGTACGTGCAAAGACTTTCGCAAAACGGAAGGTGTATGTAAAGGCTGATGCCTTCGGTATGATTGGTTTGGCTAAACTGCTGTGCAGCCGCCTGCAACCATTCGCCGGAAGAAAATGGTGTTTGCCACACCGGTACCGTGGGGTAACTGGTATAGCGGGGCACGGGCTGATTGTACTTCACAGCAAGTGATGGTAGCATGGGATTGTTCATAATTCAAAATGACTGCAAATAATTGTAGCTTCTTGTGACCAAAATCAGAATTTGTACCCGGCACTGTCACTACTATGTAAAATCTCGGCTACAAACGGCAAGTACAGCTTCCTGCTTTGCAAGATTCAACTCAGGATATCTTTTTTGCGAAAGGCATAGAGGGCAATTCCAAAAAACAAAATACAATGGCCCAGCAGTATGGCCATAGCTTTTGCCAATGCTGCTGTGCTGTACACCGAGCCCCGTATAGCCGCTCCATTTGCATCTACTGCCATATTGAACATGCCTTTCCACGCAGTCATATAACTGGTGAAGAGATAGGGATTTATTTGTGTGAACAGTGGCAGGTCCATCGTGCTGATAATGGTGCACACAATGATCACACTCATTGTAGATACAATGGGGCCAATGCTGTTTTCGGCAAATACACTGAGCATAAAAGAAAGGGCAGCTACGCTAGCGAGAGCAGCATAGGCAAATGCGAATGCAGCCACAAAACGCCAGAATACATCGTCACCTTCACTGTCTACAAAAAACTGGATGATGGTATAGCTTTTGTTCACCAGCAAATCGCTGGTGCCAAAAAGTAGCATACTCAGAAACAATGCGAGTATGGCCATCCACACCAGCAGGATGAAGGTGTACACCAGCCCCGCCAAAAACTTTGCCAGCAACACATAGCTGCGACCGATGGGCTTGGTAAGTAGTAATCGTAGTGTGCCTGCGTTGGCTTCGCCAGCCACCAGGTCACCGGTTACCAACGCCACCAGCAACGGCACTTGTATCAGCAAGGTGTTGAGGACGAGGAAGCATACAAAATAGCCATTGAGCACATTGCCATCCTGTATGGCAAACATATCGTCCATGCCATTGAACATGAGTTTTATCCAGGTGGGTCCATCGGCTTTTAATGCCAGTTGAATGAGTGCTACAATTACTGCAATGGCAATGAACCCAATATAGGTGCGGGGCTTGCGGAATATTTTGTAGAGTTCAACCTTGAGCAGTGTGTACACCATGCGGGATAATTTTCGATACGTAAAAGCAGTTTGGTTTCGGGATGCCTTGTATTGTTTAGTGGCCGGTAAGTTGCAGGAATAAAGTTTCCAGCGAGTGACGCTTGCTGAATTGTTCGATGGGAATATCCAGGGCCACAATATCTTTTGCCAGTTGTGGCACATCGTCTGCCCGTATTTGAAACAGCAATCCATCCTCCGTTGCCGTCATGCAATGGCTCCATGCAGATGCCTGTATTTTTTCCACTGCATGTTCATCCCCAGTTTGCAATTCCACCACTGTATTGGCCGGGTCAAACAGTTCCTGTGTAGATCCTTCTGTTACTTTTTTCCCCTTGTCTATAATGATCATGCGGGTAGCCACCTGTTCTATTTCGTTGAGCAAATGGCTACTCACGATCACGGTCTTTTTGTGTTCTTTTCTCAGTGCAATAATGAGGTGACGCATATCGGCAATGCCCTGTGGGTCGAGGCCATTGGTGGGTTCGTCTAGTATAATGAGTTGCGGGTCGTGTATCAATGCAATGGCAATGCCCAGCCGTTGTTTCATGCCCTGGCTAAATGTTTTCACCATACTCTTTGCCCTGGCCGCCAATCCCACTTTTTCCAATTGTTCCATCAGCATTTTTGGTGTGGGCTTTATGCCGCTGAGCCGGGCAAATATCTGCAGGTTATCGTAGGCCGACAGGTACTTGTAAGCATCAGGCCTTTCAATAATGGCGCCTATTTTGCGCAGTATTTCATTGCGGTGGGCGGGCAGTTGGTAGCCGAACATTTCAATGCTGCCATGGGTAGGCGCTACCAGTGTAAGCAACATTCGGATAGTTGTACTTTTTCCTGCGCCGTTCTGTCCTAAAAAACCGTAGATATCGCCGGCGTACACACTAAATGACAAATCATTTACAGCCGTAAAATCGCCAAACCTTTTGTGCAAATGTTGCACCTGTACTAATGGTTGCATGTTTCTGTTTTGTGCCGGTCCTTGCAGGCTACCGGAAATGATTTTTGAAAATCCGGGTAGCCATCGCCTCCTTAAATTTAGCTGATATTGCCCATGGCACATGAAGTCATTTTTTGCTTCAGCATTTTTACTCACCTTTGAAATAAGCATGCAAACTCCTTCACTTCAACAGGGCATCCAGGGTTATCGGCGCTTTATCAACAGCTACTACTTTTACGAGGGGCTACGTGTTACGCTGGGGGTAATGCTTCCTGTATTTATCGGTATTTATTTTCGGCATACTTCATGGGGCATAGCCGCCTCCGTTGGTGCACTGGCTGCGGCCATCACCGATTTTCCCGGGCCACTGCATCACCGCATCAATGGCATGGTAGCCGTTACTTTCTGTGTGTTTGGCATTACCCTGCTCACGGGTTCTATCATTCATCATCCACTACTGCTCGGCATTTTTATAGCCCTAAGCGGTTTTGCTTTTGCATTCATTACAGTGTTTGGCAACAGGGCTTCGCAAATAGGATCGGCCAGTCTTTTGATTCTCACATTGCTTATTGATGAGACCCGCACAGTGCCTTCTTTTTTCGAACTGGCAGTGGTAACCGTAGTAGGTGCCGTGATGTATTTGCTTATCAGCCTGGTGGTACACAACCTGCGTCCGTACAAATTGGTGCAGCAGGTATTGGGCGAATGCATGCAGCAAACAGCAGCCTATATTCAAATAAAAGCGGGCATGTATGCACCGCAGCCCGATATTGAAAAGCTGTACCAGCAACTCATCGACCAGCAATTGCTCATCAATCAATCGCAGCAAAATGTGCGGGAGATCATGTTCAAAACACGGGCCATTGTAAAAGAGAGTACTCATACCAGCCGTGTACTGGTGCTGGCCTTCCAGGACCTTGTAGATTTTTTCGACAACGCCATGGCATCGCAGCCCAACTATCGCCTGCTGCAAAAAGCATTGCCCGATCATCCTATTTTGGAATCGTTTCAACTGCTGATAAAAGACCTGGCTACCGGCTTAGCAGAAACAGGCCAGGCATTTGCCATTGGAAAACCGAACCCACCATCGCAGTTGATGGAAAATAAACTGGAAGCCCTCAACCAATTGTTTGCCGAAACCAGGCAACAGGAGTTGGATAAAGATTCCATTGAAGCATTCATCACCTTAAGACATGCACTGGATGCCATTGAAGTGATGATCGAAAAATTGTTGAAGCTTCAACTCTACAGCACTTATCCCAGCAGTATTCAAAACGAAGGCAAACTCGATTACCAGCGATTTGTAGTACCCTCTTATTTCAGCATCAAACTACTGTTCAACAACCTGAGCCGCCACTCGAATGTGTTTCGTTTTTCCATTCGTATGATGGTGGCCATGGTAGCAGGGTATATTGTTTCGTTGTATTTGCCACTGGGTCATGCGTACTGGGTTTTGCTCACCATAGTGGTGATATTAAAACCGGCCTATGCCATCACCCGCCAACGCAATATCGACAGGCTGAAAGGCACATTTATTGGAGTAGCTATTGGAGCAGCCGCATTGGTAAGCACACAAAATACGTACGTGCTCATGGGCATCATGGTGGGTTTTATGATCGCATCATTTAGCCTTTGGCGGCACAGGTATTTTTGGAGTGTTCTCACCATGACCGTAGCAGTAGTGATATCGATGCACCTGCTACACCCCGGCAATTATACAATGTTGCTCACCGACCGGATCATCGACACCGTGATCGGTTCGGTCATTGCATTTGGTTTTACATTTCTCATACCCCCACTTTGGGAAAAAATACAATTACCTACACTGGCGGCCGATAGTATTAAAACCATTTCTGTGTATTTCGATTATGTATGCCGAAGGTTTGAAAGCCAGCGCATCTCTCTTTCCGAATACAAATTGCACCGCAAGCTGGTGTACGTGGCACTGGCCAATTTCAACGATGCATTCAGGCGCATGACCAACGAACCCAAACTCATGCAGGAAAAAGCGCCTTACTGGCAACAAATGGTAGTGAGCACGCATGTGTTTGCATCGCATATAGCAGCACTATACACAGAGATACTCGAACTGAAAGATGATGCACAGCTTGCATCCTTTCTTCCTATTGCCAAGCAGATCAGCAACAGGCTCAACACAGCACATGGATACCTTGTAGGAGAGCAACCGGCCATGCAGGAAGGCGCCGCCACAGGTTTGGAAGATATTGCCATCCGGTTGCAGGTGAAAGAACTCTTGGCAAAGCGGCGCATGGAATTGGAACGTGGCCAATGGGAAACCAATACAAGGCCACAATTGGTGGCACTCAAAAGTGTACTCGACCAACTGGATATGATGCTGCAATTGAGTGGCGATATCCGAAGGGTATGCAGAAATGCCGGTGATGCCTAAGCAATAATTTTGCGAATTATAACAAAGAGAAATGCGCAGCAGCCATGTGTTGTAGTAGCTTAGAATAACATGAAATATTTTGCACCGGAACAGTCCATCGTTCGCCGCATTTGGGGAAAGGCCGATACCATTCTTTTCATATTTGCAGGAGCTTCTGCCGAATTTGCCCTCAACAAAGCGGTGGACTGGTTATACTTTACCGGCAAGCTGCCCGAAGATCCCATTGGCCGACTTTTTTCTACAGTGAGCTATGCCCGCAAAATTGTGTTTGCAGAAAATGATGCTGCCGAAAAAGCTATTGATACAATCACTTCCATTCATAAAGCAGTAGAAAGCAGCAGGCAAAGCACTATACCCGACTGGGCTTACCGCGATGTGCTGTATATGCTCATTCATTATTCCATTGCAGCATTCGAATTGCTCGAAAGAAAAATGAACATGCAGGAAAAACAGGAAGTGTACGATGTATTTTATCGTGTTGGAAAACGGATGCAACTGAAAGATTTGCCCGATAATTATTTGCAATGGTTGCCCGATCGCGAAGCACATTTAAACAACGATATATTGCGCAGCCATTTTACCGACGACCTCTTTGTGCAATACAAAAAACACCTGGGAAGTTTTCGGTACACCATACTAATAGAATCGCAAAAAACAGTAGTGCCCCCGCAAGTGGCTCAGTTGCTACAACTTGGAAAAATGCACTGGTTAAAGCCGGTAGTACCTGTGTACAAAGCCACCCGTGTTATTAAAGCCGATCAACTGCTGATGAATTTATTATTGCCGGCTGCTTACAAAAAGCAAATACTCGATTTGAACCAATGGCCATAGCAAGCGTTATGGCTGCATTTGCCTGATCCAATCGCTGATAAGGTTCACACCCTCTTTATGCATTTGCAGCCTGCCAATTTCGGGCATGGCAATTCCGGGGTCCATGCTGGTCATGCGAAAGATCATGATTGATTTTTCGGGATGACCAGGTACAATATCAAACTGGAACCCACCACTGCCACGTCCTGCGGCCACAGGCGTTTTGTTGATACCAAGCGCCGTGTTGTTGGTACTGGCTGCATGCAAAAAAAGTCCGGATGTAGCAGCTACGCCACCGGGCTTATGGCAAAACCCACAATTGATATCGAGATAGGCACGAGCCCTGCTTTCTACGCTTGCAGAGGCATCGCTCCAATGCACATTCGCAGGCATTTTTTCTGCAGGAATATCCATCATATTGTGCGCCGCCCAGTATTGTAATTGGTTTTGTGTACCGCTTTCAAAAGCATAATCGCCATTGAGATGTCGTGCTGCCAGGCCAATGGGCATGATCACATTGTTTTGCCTGTGGCAGCCCCTGCACTGCATTTGATTAGGGATGATGTATTTGCTCAAAACTTTTTTACCATGTGCATCTGAATATGCCACAGTAGTGATACCGCCGATGGGCTCAAACACTGCTTCGGTTTGCGCATCATTCCATATATACTGGTAAGGCAACCAGCCATCAGCTCTTTTAATGAGCAGCCTGGTCTCTACTATTCTTCTTCCTTTTTCAGGATGCTTAAAATCGAATGGAAAAGAAAAGTTTTTGATGAGAATTGTTCCTTCGGGCATATCGAAAATACCGGTGTCGCTATACACTGCTTTCACACCTTTGGGCAAGCGAATGAATCGTTCTTTCAAAGCATAATCGCTAAACAACGGCGTGTTCAGATCAAATGGCACTACACCCTTTGCAGGCTGTAACAATTTCATGTCGCCTTTAAAAAAATCCCATTCCGACAGGTTGGTATGAAACTCGAAAGAAGGGGCTCTTCTTTCGAAAGAGCAGAATAGGAATATTGCACCAACCATGCAACCCAATATGCCAATTTTCTTCATGCTATTTCGTGTTTACTACTGCGGCAGGCAATGGCTGCAAGCTACATGCGTAGGGCGATGCATCGCGGCTGATATTTTTAAAATTATTGGCCGCATCAATATTGGCGAATGTTTGATTCTTATTGTTGCGAATGCACAACTGCACCGGGTTTTTGGGATCTACAATGCCATCGTAAACAATATGCGGCACTTTTTTCCCGAACCTTAATTTAAAGCGGTAGAGCTTGCCCATTCTTCCTTTGCTTGTTGCTTTTACATTCGGGCGTTCGTACACATTATCGTGTATCTGCACCTGCGTAGGATATGGATAATACAATGAATCCTTGATGGGATTTTCGCTGATATAATAACTCACAATAGCAGTACCCACGGTGATGTTGTTGCTGATATTGTTTTCGAATATTTCCACCTGGTTGGTAGCCATGATCATGATGCCGGTACCCTGTGGCACTTTGCCCACAATATTGCCTTTGGGTGCAAAATTTTCGTGGTTGTTTTCGTGAATATTATTTTGATACACCCTTACCGATCCGCCTTTTTTTTGAACAAGGTCCGGAAGGTCGAACACGAGCACACCACCGGTATTGTTGGTGGCTTCGTTATGGTGTACATCGGCATACAATGAATTTTCAATTTCGATGCCCGCTACATTTTCAAATGCCTGGCAATTGCGCACAATAATATAACTGCTCTGTCCTACATAGATGCCTGCATCGCTTGCGCCACGGGCCACACAGCTATCTATCAATACATTTTTGCACTGTACCGGGTACAGGCCATAGCCACCATTTTTTTCATGCGCACCACGGGTCCATTCGGCTTTTACCCTGCGGAAAACAATACCATCCACTTCCTGCGTTTTTACACCATCGCCTTTCGTGTTTTGTACTGTAAGATCTTCGAGGGTGATATTACTTGCATTGGTTACTTTAATGCCCTCTGCACCGCTGATCTGCCCACTAAAATTGAGTATGGTTTGCCCCATGCCTTTTCCGCGAATGATCACATTTTTCCTATCATCCAGCCAAAGGCTTTGGCTAAGATGAAAAGTACCTGCAGGCAATTCAATCACCGAATTATTTTCTGCCAATACAAACAAGGTTTGTAGTTGTTTATCGGCTTCTGGCTGTGCTGTTGCCTGTAGTGCATTCAACAGCAACACAAAAAGAAAAATGGGATAGCGCATCGTTGGTTGTATTGTGCTAAAGATAATGCCGGCGTGTATTGCATTTCATTGCAGGCTGCTCATGCATCTTTATCGGTATCAGCATTTGTACCATTGGGTGGGTCGGTGTTTTTGCTGCGCCCGGCTTCTTTCAGCGCTCTTGACACCAGGTATTCGAGCTGGCCATTGATACTGCGAAACTCATCAGCCGCCCATTTTTCGAGCTGCTGATAAGTATTCGCATCCAGGCGAAGCACAAAAGTTTTTTTTGATTCTTTGGCCATGGGAAAACTTGGAAAATGAAATGGTCAGTAAGTATTTCCTACAGTTTGATTTACACTATCGATCGTTGCTGACTGCCACCATTATTGGTAAAGTGTACCCGTGTTTACAATAGGCTGTGCACTGCGTTCGCTGCAGAGCACTACAAGCAAATTGCTCACCATAGCGGCTTTGCGTTCTTCATCGAGTTGTACAATTTCTTTTTTCGACAATTGCTCCAATGCCATTTCTACCATACCTACGGCACCTTCCACAATTTTGCTGCGGGCCGCAACAATAGCAGTGGCTTGTTGCCTTTGCAGCATAGCGCCGGCAATTTCTGTAGCATAGGCCAAATGGCTGAGCCTTGTTTCAATTACTTTGATACCTGCTATCACCAGTCGCTCACTCACTTCATGCTCCAGCAATTCACTTACTTCTGTAGCACTGCTGCGCAAAGTGATCTCGTCGGTTTCGTGTTCAAAATTGTCGTAGGCAAAACTTCCCGCTAGTTTGCGGATAGCGGCTTCGCTTTGGGTTTCTACAAAGCTTTGATAGTTGTCCACTTCAAAAGCTGCTTTGTAGGCATCTTCCACTTTCCATACTACCACGGCACCGATCATGATAGGATTGCCACCCTTGTCGTTTACTTTAATAGGCTTGGTGTCGAGGTTATTGGCACGCAGGCTGATCTTCTTCTTCGTGTAAAATGGATTGACCCAAAAAAATCCACTGGTTTTAGCGGTGCCCACATACTTACCAAACAGGGTTAGCACCCTGCTGCTGTTAGGCTCAATAGCTATAAATCCCGGGGCTATAAGGATGAATGCAAGCATAGCCGGAATGCCCAAAGCCAAAAGTCCGGGCTCCTCCAGCTCTGCGCTTTTTATAAAACTGAAAATAGCAGTAGCCAACAGGAGAATGTCGATGGCCAGCATGAACCAGCCAGAGCGGGGGGTAATGTTCTTTTCCATACAGTGTATGATATTATTTTGATATCATAAAGATATAAGTCCTGATTTGAATTTGCAAGAAAGAAGTAAAAGAATGTAAGTGTGGCAGCCTGGCAGGAAATGCAGTTGAGTTTAATGTGCAGATGCCCGAAAACAACAATCCCAACCTCTTATGGGAGGCTGGGATTGAAGACGCTTTGAGAAAGCTATTCCGAAAAAGATTACAAGTATTTCTTGATCTCTGTTACCAATTCGGTGCGGGCAATAGGCGTGCCTTTGATCTTATTGTAGCCTTTTGCATCTATCAGGAATTGGTCGCGGATGATTTTGATAAGCTGACCATTGTTGATCTCGGGAATGAGCACGGTATCGTAATTCTTCAGCATATCGCCCAGGTTTTTGGGGAAAGGACGCACATAGCGCAGGTGTGCATGTGCTACCTGGTGGCCTTCGGCTGCCAGGTCGGCTACTGCGGTTTTGATAGCACCATAAGTACTACCCCAACCCAATACAAGCACTTTTCCTTTTTCTGGACCTGCATCCAAAGTTTGGAGGGGCAGGTAATCGGCTATCTTATCTACTTTTTCCTGGCGAACTTTTACCATCAGCTCGTGGTTGTCCGGCTCGTAGTTTACGTTGCCTGTGATGTTCTGTTTTTCCAGGCCACCTACGCGGTGCTCCAGGCCCGGCGTGCCGGGTACAGCCCATGGACGAGCCAATTTTTCGTCCCGTTTGTAGGGCAGGTATTTGTCTTCGCCATCCGCCAGTTCGGTTTTGAATTTCACTTCAATAGTGGGCAGGTCGGCTGTTTGCGGAAACTTCCAGGGTTCGGCACCGTTGGCAATATAGCCATCGCTCAACAGGATCACCGGAGTCATGTGTTGCACCGCAATTCGCACTGCTTCAATGGCTACATCAAAGCAATCGGAAGGCGTGCTGGCACTAATTACCGGCATGGGGCATTCGCCATTGCGGCCATAGTACGACTGCAGCAAATCGCTCTGCTCGGTCTTGGTAGGCAGGCCCGTGCTGGGTCCACCCCGCTGAATATTCACGATCACCAATGGAATTTCGAGCATTACAGCAAGGCCCATGGCTTCAGTTTTGAGTGCCATACCGGGGCCGCTGGTAGTAGTCAATCCAAGTTGACCGCCATAAGAAGCACCAATGGCACTGGCTATAGCTGCAATTTCATCTTCGGCCTGGTAAGTACGTACGCCAAAGTTTTTGTATTTGCTGAGCTCGTGCAAAATATCGGTAGCCGGTGTAATAGGATAGCTACCCAGGAAAAGCGGCAACCCGCTTTGCTGGCTGGCTGCCACCAAACCATAACTCAGGGCCTGGTTGCCCATGATGCTACGGTACACACCCGGTGCCATTTTTGCCTTTTCCACTTTGTAGCGGGTGGTAAAGGTCTCAATGGTATCGCCGTAGTTGTAACCGGCCTGCAATACCTTGATATTACTATTGAGGATCTCGTCTTTCTTGCCAAATTTTTCCTGTAAGAATCCAAGGGTGCTTTCCAGGCTGCGATCGAACATCCAGTACAAGTAGCCCAACACAAACATGTTTTTGGCCCTGTCTTTTTCCTTGGTGCCCATCACAAAGTCTTTCAGCGCTTCGCGGGTAAGCTTGGTAACGTCGATAGTGAGCAGGTCATAGCCTTCAAGGCTACCGTCTTCCAATGGATTTACACCCTCGGGATAGTTGGCAAGTCGCAGGTTTTTGGCATCGAACCCATCAGAATTGGCAATAATTTTTCCGCCCTTTTTCAGTTGGCTAAGGTTCACTTTCAATGCAGCGGCATTCATAGCTACGAGTACATCGCAGTGGTCGCCAGGGGTAAAAACCGGGTTGCTTGAAAAGCGCAACTGGTAGCCCGATACGCCGGGCAGGGTGCCAATCGGGGCCCTGATCTCGGCTGGGAAATCGGGGAAGGTTGCAAGGTCAATACCCAGTAAAGCTGTGTTGTTGGTAAACTGGCTACCGGTAAGCTGCATACCATCGCCACTGTCGCCTGCAAATTTTATGACTACGTCTTTTAATACGGTGGTTTCTTGCGGAGTTGTGTTCATCTGAATCAGCAATAGTTGAAAAATGGCTACAAATGTAAGGGAGTGCGGCCATGTGTAGGCAGTAGCCAGGGCAGTGTTAGAAAGCATTGAAAACCCAGGCAGTTTTAGTGAAAATACCCTGTTTAGGGTATAAGCCTCCCGAAGCAAGCCGCCTACATTGCAGCGCCAAAAGCCAGCTCTTGATTCGGTTACTTATTGACTTACCAACGTATAATGCTGTGGATGCCAGCCATTTTGCAATAACGATTTCCATTTTCAACACCCCCACCCGCGGTATTGAATACCGCCACCCTCACGCCGCTGTCTGTTTGCAGGCAGCGGTTTTGTTGTGCAAAAAATGGTTGGTAAAAGCGGAAAATATCACATGCTCACCTGGGAGATGACGCCCAAAATGCCGGTTATTGTTTGGTTAATTTCTTCTTCAGAAATATTCAACGGGGGCGCAATGCGCAGGCAGTGGGGTGCAAACAGGAACCAATCGGTAATGAACCCTTCTTTCACGCAGGCATGGCAAATGTTTTGGCAAATGGCTGCGCTTTCAAATTCTACCGCCAGCAGCAAACCCTTTCCATGTATGGCTTTGATGGCAGGATGCACAAGGCCGGTTCGGAAAAGTTGTTCTTTTTCGCCAATTGCATTCCACCCTATTTGATGCGTGCTGAATGATGACATCTGCAATAATTCATCAAATGCTGCAAGACCTGCAGCACAGCATACCGGGTGCCCTGCAAAAGTGCTGATATGCCCCAACACAGGGTTTGAAGTAAGCTGCTGCATGTGCTGGTGCGAACTAATAAAAGCACCTAACGGCAGGCCGCCGCCCAATGCTTTGCCCAGGAGTAAAATATCGGGTACCACTTCGTACTGTTGAAATGCCCATAGCGTTCCAGTGCGGCCAAAGCCGGTTTGTATTTCATCGAAAATAAGCAGTGCTCCTACTTCGGTGCACTTGTTGCGCAATGCCTGCAACCATTGCGTTTTAGCAGCCTGTGCGCCGGCTTCTGCCTGCACCACTTCTACCACCACACATGCTGTTTGCGATGTGATGGCTTCAATGGCCTCCTGCTGGTTGAATGACACATGATGCACATCGGGCAGCAAAGGCCTGTAGGCATTTCGCCAATACTCATCGCCCATAATACTGAGTGCGCCCTGTGTGCTGCCATGATAGGCATTGTTGAATGCCACTATGCCTGTGCGACCGGTTACCCGCTTGGCCAGTTTCATAGCACCTTCGGTGGCTTCGGCACCGCTGTTGGTGAAGTACACGCAATCAAGATTTTCGGGTAAAAATCCGGTGAGTTTTTTGGCGTATTGAACCTGTGGCGTTTCAATCATTTCGCCATACACCATCAGGTGCATATAATCGTCCACTTGTTTTTTTACTGCGGCTTTTACGGCTGCATTTCCGTGGCCGATATTCATCACACTAAACCCGCTGATGAGGTCTACATAAGGTTTTCCGGCAGCATCCCACATGTAAATGCCTTCTGCTTTCACAATTTCCAAACCCATGGGTGCAGGAGAGGTCTGTGCTATATGCTGTAAAAAAAGCTGGCGTTGGTTCATACAAGTGAGTGGCTTGAAATGCAAGGTTAGCAATAAAATTTTTGCCAGCCCAGCCTGGGTGAAAGTTGAAAAGGCTGACGGTGGTATTGATTGATAGGACACGGACTGGACAGTGCAAGCAGAATTTCGCAGATAATTCTTGAAGCAACTTTTTAAAATGCAAATGCTTTCAAATGGGCATAGCACCAGCAATAAAAAAGCTGAAGCAACCCTGCTTACATTCAATAGCTTACGTTACATTGCAGGAGTACGTATATGCGTACAATACAAATGTTGTATGAAATACTTTAAGACGATCCGTTTACTAATTACCCTTCTTTTATTTACTTCTTTTTCTGCTGTAGGACAGACACTACCTGATAGCATCATCATAACCAAGAACACTTATGTTAACAGCTTCACAGAGAGCGACAATCTATACGAAACACAGAAAATTTCAGTACTCAAAAAGGGAAATGGCTACATCGTAAATGGTGACAGAATAGGCAAATCAAAAATTACCGACTTTCTTTCGGCAATCAACAACCCAAGCAACAATAATAACTCTTTGACAAAATATCAAATTGATACAACTCGGATAAAAAACACTCCAAGCGAATTGTTATCGTATTATAAAAATCGTGAAGGGTTTGCGTGGAATGAAAAACAAAAAGAATTCATCTATAAAGAACTTACAAATCTGGAAAATTATAGAAATGAACTAAAAGATTATTTATCAGCTGGCTGTTGCTATACAATGCACAGTCATTATAGGAACGAATATATTATACAAATTTTCAGCAATGCTAAAGTGACTGAAGAACTCAAATCAAGGAAATTCGTTTGGGGATACAAATTGCCTTGGACTAATCAATCAGGAGATACACTCTACAATTATGACATTGAAACAGCACTCGGGAAAATAGTCAAAACAAAAGAAAAAATTAAAAGCCCTTTAACGGGTAACAAGTTGGTGAGCTATCTCGTAAGTCAAATTATAGACAATAACGTAAGTACTCTTTATGCTCTGTCAGCTTATAGCTATCTAAGCGAAATAGAAGAATTAAAATCCGACTTCGAAATTTTATCTTTCAATGAAGTTCAAGGACGTGGTAGATACATTTGGGACGAACCAGCGACAATGAGAATTCGACTAAAAAACGAGTACATGCTTGACAACGTAAACATCGTTTTCTTGGCTTCAAAAACCGGAAAAACTATTTATTCCCGTGATAGTCTAAAAAAAGATTATAGACGATATATTGAAAGGGTTCAATCAATAAACTTTATCACCAGCTATCTCAAATCTCATCCAGACACACGGCTTGACATTTACTACTTCAATAATAAAGGCATCAACGACTACAATATTGAAAACATAAACAAAAATCCAACGTCCTGGGCAAGACACGACAAATGGGTCGAAAGCTTGAAATGGTATAAGAAAAATAACATAAAGCCATCTTTCGATATCGAGCAATCAATAAAAACATCGCAGCAAAACGACTGTGGCTGCAATTACAGGTTTGATAGGAGTTATTTAGAACAAGCAATATTTTCTGAAATTAGAGATAATGCAGGAAATAGCTCAATATGGTTTTTACTTCCTGACGACAAAGTATTGCTCTACATTATGGACAGTGCGACAACCTTAAACTTAAAACGCTCAGACTTTGACGACAAAAAGCAATATGGATTGATCTATCCTTGTGCTTTATTTGACAAAAACGGCAATCGAGTGACGAAATAGAACTTCACGCAATCGAGTAACGCAGAAAACTTTAACCTCTGCATCCTCACTGGCCCGAATATTCAGCCATCCCCGCAGCCTGTTTTAGCTTCTATACAGGTGAACGCAGTTTGCGGGCAAAATCCGAGATTTGCCTAAAACAAACACATCGCATGCAACAACCCATTATACTTCCGGTAAACGGCAAAGCACCACAGTTTGGCGCCGACAACTATATCGCCCCCAATGCTACCATCGTAGGCGATGTAACCATGGGCGACCAATGTTCGGTGTGGTTCAACGCTGTTATTCGCGGCGATGTGAACTATATCAAAATGGGTAACAAAGTGAACGTACAAGATGGTGCCTGCATTCATTGCACCTATCAAAAACATCCCACCAATATTGGCAATAATGTTAGCATTGGCCACAATGCCCTGGTGCATGGCTGCACCGTACACGATAATGTATTGATTGGCATGGGCGCCATCGTGATGGATGGCTGCGTAATAGAGAGCAATAGCATCATTGCGGCGGGTGCCGTAGTTTTAGAAGGCACGCATGTAACTTCGGGCTCTATCTACGCAGGTGTGCCCGCCAAAAAAGTAAAAGACATTTCGCAGGAAATGATCGAAGGCGAGATAAACCGAATAGCCAACAACTATGTTATGTATTCGGGATGGTTTAAATCGTAGGGAGTACCCGAAACTTTTTTGAAGCATTTATGCCATTAAATGCGGTACTTTAAATATTGAATTCAGTTTTACAGACTACCCAAAAATGTACAAAATGAAAAAAGCTATCATTTGTTTAGCGTGCATTGGCTTTATGTTAGCCTCCTGCGCCAGCAGCAAAAAGCGTGGCTGTCCCAGCGGCAGTGCTAACATGGGCGCTGAGCGGGTGCTTGCCGGAGAAAAGCCGGAGAAGAGTTCAAAGTTTAAGGTAAAGAACATGAATTGATCGCCCCTCATTTTTATAGAAACTCACCTCGATGAAAACATCTCATTTTCTAAGGGGCTTGCTTTTTGCCACGGTATTGGTGGTAGCGCAAGGCCCTTTTGTTTTTGCGCAAAAAGACCAGCAGGTCAATTTGGCCGAAGGCCGAAAATTATTGCTTGGCGCCGTGGGGCAACCCGCCACTCATGTGCAGATAGCGCAGCAGCAGGCAGACCATGTATTTTATTTTGTAGCCCATACCGGTACCCAAAAATTATTGCAGCAAGCCGTTCAAAAAGGGGAGCTCCAACTGGTATCGAAAATGGAAGATGGCACCTACCTGGTAGCATCTACTCAAAAGCCTGATGCCAACCAATTTGCCGCATGGGGTATAGACGCTGCAGGGGCACTGCCTACAGCACTGAAACTGTCGAAGCAACTGGCAGAAGGGCGCATACCTGCGCATGCCAAAAAAGGAGCCGGCCAGGTAGAATTGCTGATAAGCGCTATGCCCGGTGCCGATGCAAGAAAACTATTGATACAGGCAGGTTTCTCTCCCGAAATGTCTCCCATCAACCAGTGGAATGTGTACCGCCTTACCTGCCCACAACAGGACATCAACAAATTGGCGAATCTTCCATTTGTAGCGTATGTGCAAGCAGTACCACCACCCGATAAAATATTGAACCAGTCGAGCAGGAGTATGAGCCATACTTCTATGCTGGCTGCAAGCTTGGCCAATGGTGGCCGCAACCTGAGCGGGCTGGGCATAACAGTGGGTGTGGGCGACGATACCGACCCCACATTTCACCCCGACCTTATGGACAGGGTGATTAACCACACGCCGGGTATCGTCAACAATCATGGTGCGCATACTACCGGTACAGTAGCAGGTGCAGGCATCATACTTCCGCAATATGCAGGCTATGCACCACAGGCCACCATCATCAGCCAATGGACCAGTGGCATTTGGCAAAATGCCGCTACCTACACGCAGGACTACAATATGGTGGTGACCAACAACAGCTATGGAAATATAGTGGGCGATTGCAGCCTTGCAGGCGCTTACGATCTGTACAGCCAGTTGCTCGATCAGCAGGCATTCAGCTTTCCGAAACTCTTGAATGTATTTGCCTCCGGCAACGATGGTGAAAATACCTGCAGCCCTTTTCCGCAACATTATGCAACAGTATTATCGGGCATGCAATCTGGCAAGAATACCATCACGGTAGGCCGCACCGATTATAGTCAATTGGCAAGTGGCAGTAGCAGCAGCGGGCCGGTAAAAGATGGCAGGTTGAAACCCGAAATTGTTGCGTTGGGCGAAGCTATCGTTTCCGACCGCGGGCAATTTTCTATCAACAGTGCTTACAGCACCGAATGGGGCACCAGCATGTCAGCACCGGCCATCACCGGAGGCTTGGTGTTGTTGAACGAACGATACAGGCAACTGCAGGGCAATCAAATTCCCAATGGTGCGCTTATGAAAGCCTTGCTGCTGAATGGCGCAAGAGATATTGGCACACCCGGCCCCGATTACAGGAGTGGCTATGGCATGATGCATTTGGAAAACAGCCTGCGCATGTTGGAGCAACATAACTACAGCGAAAAATCGATGACGCAGGGCGCCGTGCACGATACCATCATCACAGTACCTGCAGGAACTGCACAGCTGAAAGTAATGTTGTACTGGCACGATCCCGCAGCCAATGTGCTGGCTGCTAAAACACTGGTGAACGATATTGACCTTACTGTAATTGCACCCGGTGGCGGCACAAATTTTCCATTAGTGCTCAACGCCAACCCGGGCAGCGTTGCAGCTGCAGCTACACCCGGTGCCGACCATGTGAACAATAGCGAGCAGGTGGTGATCAACAACCCGGCACCTGGCAATTATACCATTCGTGCTTCAGGCTACGATGTAACGGTAGCAAGCCCTCAGCAGTATACAATGGTGTTCGACAATGTGCCCACAGGCATTTCCATCAGTGTACCCTTCAAAGGCGAATCGTGGACGACTGGTTCTAATATTCCTATTTCGTGGAATTACAACGGCACAGCCACCGGCACTTTTACTTTAGAATATAGTTTGGATAATGGCAGCAGCTGGACAGTGATCAACAACAATATTGCCAACGACCTGCGCTTCTACCAATGGGCGCCTCCCGCATCCATTACCACTACAGCCCTCATGCGCATTACACAAAATGGCAGCGGCGAAACATTTACTACCGGCAATATCAATTTTATTCCTGTGACCGGTGTGGCACTGGCACCGGCCAATGAGCAATGCGAGGGCTATATAAAAATGAACTGGAATACAGTAGCCGGTGCAGACAATTATGCCATCATTTTAAAACAGGGTGCAGCCATGAAAACCATTGCCACTGTAAGCCCTACTGCAACCACCTATACCATTTCGGGCTTGAATAAAGACTCAACATATTACGCCTCGGTAAGAGTGATAAAAAATGGACAACTCGGCCGCTGGAGCACACCTGTAGAACGCAGGCCTAATACAGGTGCATGTGCAGGAGCCATCAGCGACAACGACCTGGCACTCGATTCAATTACTTCTCCCGTAACCGGCAGGCAGTTTACCGCATCTGCACTTACTGCATCCACCAATATCAGCATTCGCATCAAAAACTTAGATGATGCAAATGCCACTGCCTTCAATGTGCAATACAGCATCAACGGCGCTCCGTTTGTATCGCAAGCTGTAAGCACTACCCTGGCTGCAGGTGCTACGTACACGCATAGTTTTAGCGGTATCGATTTTTCGGCGCCCGGCGATTACACATTGGTAGCTGTTGTAAAAAATACAGCTGCGGCAGATGCCAATGCAGTGAACGATACATTTAGAACAGTCATCAGGCATTTGCCCAACCCCGTTATTTCATTGGCCACTACGTATACCGATGGATTTGAAAATGCATCGATCGTGAACAGCGGTACTGCAGCCATAGGTGTAGCTAGCACCAATGCATGGGATTTTATCAGTGCAGACATCTACGGAAGAATCCGAAGCAGGGCCTATGCTAACAACATGCACAGTGGCGACAGGGCCATGACGCTTGATGTTTCGAAAGCCACACCGTATGCTTCCAATCCTGTGAATTATCTGACAGGTACATTCAACCTTTCCAACTACCTGAATACGCAGGAACTCAGGTTCGATTTCTGGTACAAGCATCATGGCTTTGTGCAAGGGGAAGATGCGCAAAACAGAGTGTGGGCAAGAGGCAATGAATCTTCTCCATGGATAGAAATTTATGACCTGGGCGCCAATCAAACGCCACTGGCAGGCAATTACCAATTGGTAAATAGTATTGAGCTGGCCGATCTGCTGTTGGCAAATGGTCAACAATTCAGCAGTGCTACGCAAGTAAGGTTTGGCCAATATGGTTTGTATGGCGCGGCCGACAATACCCATTATGCCGGCTACACTTTCGACGATATCCGTTTGTATATAGCCGCCAACGATGTACAAATGGTGAGCATCGATCAACCTTATTTGCTAAGCTGTGGACTTACCGCCAATACCACCATTCGCATACAGGTAAAAAATTCTATGAACACAGCGCTCAACAATATACCGGTGTCGTACACTATCAATGGTGGTATTGCTGTCAACGAGATCATTCCCACCATTGCAGCCAACAGCACTGCTATATTCAATTTTGCTACGACTGCTGATCTGTCTGCAACAGGCAGTTACACCATTGTAGCTACTGCCAACATGCCCGGCGATAATGTAGCAAGCAACAATTCGTTCACCGTTAGCGTAAACAACCAACCCATTATTAGCAGCTTCCCTTACCTGCAGGATTTTGAAAGCGGTACCGGCAGTTGGTATAGCCAGGGCATCAACAACAGTTGGCAATGGGGCACACCAGCCAGCAGCACCATTAACACGGCAGCCAGTGGCAGCAAAGTTTGGAAAACTTCGCTGGCGGGTACATACAACGACCTCGAAGAAAGCTACCTGTATTCACCCTGCTTCAATATCAGCGGGTTGACGTCGCCAACACTCAGCTTTAGCATGGCGTACGATTTGGAAGATTGCCGTGCCTACAACTCCGTATGCGATGCAGCAGTTGTTGAATATTCTTATGATGGTGCGACCTGGCAAAGGCTGGGCGCAGCAGGCAGTGGCACCAACTGGTACGATTTTTCGGCAGCACAGGCATGGGTGGGTTCCAACAAAACGCATTGGCATGTGGCATCTATTCCGCTGCCCAAACAAGCCGGCAATATCAGTTTCCGTTTTGTAATGCTGAGCGATGAAATGGTGAACCGCGAAGGTGTTGCTATCGACGACATCCATATTTTCGACAATAGCCTGCCCATGTTCCTTGGGCCTACCAATAGCAATCCTGTTATTCAAAATGTAAGCGGCACCAACCCTGTAGATTTTGTGGATGGCGGAAAAAGAATTGCAACCATTTTCCCCAATGGCAATACCCTTGGCAATACCGAAGTGCAGGCATGGTTCAATAGTACCGGCACTTTGCGCTTTGATGCACACCAATACTATGCCGACAGGAACATTACGGTAAAACCTGCACAGCGTGTAGCGGCTACGCCTGTTACGGTGCGCATGTATTTTACCGATGTAGAAGTAAATCAACTGCGCAATGCTACTGGATGTGCCACCTGCACGCCTGCTAAAAATTACACGAAGCTGAGCGTAGTAAAATACACAGACAATGTACTGACCAATGAAGATGGCAGCCTGACGAATAATGCAGGTGGCAACTGGTTCACCATTGTATCCGATCAAATCAGGTTTATCCCTTATTCCGAAGGATATTATGCCGATTTTTCGGTGAGCAATTTTTCTGAATTCTGGATTGCCGATGGCAATTTCAACATATCATTGCCCGCCAACTGGAGCAGGTTTGATGCCACCAAACAAGGAAATGACAACGCCCTCCTGAGTTGGGAAACCACCAACGAAACCGATGTGCTGCAATATGTACCCGAAGTATCTGCTGGCAACAATTCCGGTTTTGTTCCATTGGGTATAGTGCCTGCCAAAAACACCAGCAATGCCAGCTACCAGTTTGTGGATGCACGCAGCAATAAAAGCGGCACACAGTTTTATCGCATCAAGCAAACCGACCGCAATGGCGTGGTGAGCTATAGTGCTGTAAAAAGTGTACAGTTTGAAAATGCAGCTTTCCGCATCAGCACTTACCCCAACCCGGTAACAGCAACACTGCAGGTGAAAATAGAATCGGCTACTGCACAACAGTACAAGTGGCAAATAACAGACGCTGCAGGCCGTGTGGCTTTGCAGGGAAATTGGAAACCCAATACTACGCAAACCATGCTGCTGGTACCCATGCAAACACTGCAATCGGGCATGTACAATTTGGGTATTTTCGATGGCACGCAATGGCGATACCATAAAATTGTAAAAGCAAAATAACTATCAAAGGCGTCAACTCCGGTTGGCGCCTTTTTTATTTCTGCCAATTACTTGCATACTCAGTGTGTGTCGGGTATTTTCAAAGCCGATTCGGAAAAACGTTTTTAATTAACTGCAAATTGTAATACCCTTACATGACACTTATCATTGAACGCAGAAAGGGCAGTTTCTAATTTGTTAACCCATCTTTCAAAGAAGCCTGACTCCTGACTGATATGAACCGCCTCATTATTTCTTTCATGCTATGTTTTTTCCTTGCTGCCTGCAACAAGGAAAAGCTTGTATGGGAAGAAGTGTATTTTGAATTTGAAATGCCTTTTACAATTACGCCGAACCGCGATACAGTATCCGTTGGTGAAGTCTTAAGAATACAGGCGCAATTTTCAGATAGCCTCTACGATTTGCGCACAAAGAAGAAATACTATTTGCCCGATTTCAATTTTAAAATAATTGCGGGAGTGAATGAACTTATTAACCCGCTAAACAAAATTTATGACCAACCATCCGCAGTCAATAGCTTCACCATAATTGATAATCGGAATCAAATCACAAGTGCAACCGCCACATATATCAACTTCTATCTTATTTATCAAAGTGGGCAATATTGGCTGGACATTATCTTGGTTCCAAAGAAAAAAGGCGTATACGCCATCCAACTTTTTAATGCAGGAGAACCAGGTGGAGGTTATTTAAAGCTTCCTCAAAGTTTAGCTCCTTCAGAACCTGGAATTAAAAGATTTCCTGTTGCACAACAACATCGCTATCTCTTCAACGAAGGAAATTCGAATTACGAAATTTTTAAAGCCAATTGCTTGCCCTTTAAGGGCACTATTGATACTTTATGGGAAAAGAGAGCTACCTACACCTTTGTCGTGAAATAAGTACACAGAAATGAACCGCCTCATTATTTCTTTCATGCTATACCTTTTCCTTGCTGCCTGCAATAAGGAAAAGCTTGTATACGAAAGAGTGTATTTCGAATTCGAAATGCCTTTTAGTATTAGTCCGGGCAAGGATACGGTGAAAGTGGGCGATACCTTAACAATAAAAAGTTCACTAAGCGATTCCTTATTTGAATACAGAACCCAAAAAAAATACTACTTGCCCGATTTCAACTTTCAGAATTATATATCCTTGTATCAATTGACTGACTCTGGGAAATATTTAGGCAACCAACCCATAGCGGACAAAAAGTTCAAATTCTTCTCAAAAGATGGGCGATATGTTGGAGGCGATGGACAATTTGTTGATCTCCCCTTTGTTTACGCAAATCACAGATACGTGCATGAATCTTACTTTATTCCGCAAGTACCGGGTGTGTACACATTCTTTATGGGATTATTCTACAACGGAAGCCAGGGCTATTTAAACCTTCCACAAGAACTCGCACCGAATGAACCCGGCATTAAGCGTTTCCCCGTTATACAATACGTGAGGTACAAAATCAATGAAGGCCAAACACATTACGATGAGCTGTTTCTACAACATTGCAAACGGTTTGGCGGAGACACCATCAAGCAACTTAATCCAAGATTTGTCAATTACACTTTTGTCGTGAAATAACCAGCAAACAAAATGCATCAATAAAGACAGTCCAGCGGCTGTCTTTATTGTAGGAGCAAATGCCCACCCATTGTTGTTAATGAAACATAACAACCCAGAGCGGCAAACAATACCAGGTTTTGGCTGTAGCAGCTTACATTTGCTGCCCTTATGAATTTGGATGCGCTGAAGGAAACGTATCGTAATGACCCCCGTATTTTTCAAATAGCGGACAGGCTGGCTTTTGCCAAACCCCAACGCATCAGCGCCCAAACCCTGCAGGGCAGTAGCCGGGCTTTTGCCATGGCTGCCGTGTTCGAACATCCCGCAGCACAAGGGCTTAACCACCTTGTTATTGTAGAAGATGCCGAAGAAGCCGCCTACTTCCACAACAGTTTGGAGAGCATTACCAACGCCCTCGACTTATTTTATTTCCCCGGTTCGTATAAGAATAGCAAAAACTTTAGGTTGCTCAATAGCAGCCATGTAATGCTGCGTACCGAAGCGCTTACAAAAATTGCAGCAGGTGGCAACAAGAAAATTTTGGTCACCTATCCCGAAGCCATTTTTGAAAAAGTGGTGGTGCAAAAAACGCTTTCCGGAAATATCATTTCCATCAAGCAGGGCGAAACCATACAGGTAGAAGGGATATTGGAACTGCTGGTGATGCTGGGTTTTACCCGCACCGATTTTGTGTACGAGCCCGGCCAGTTTGCCATTCGCGGCGGCATACTCGATATCTATTCTTTCGGCAACGAAAAACCGTATCGCATAGAGTTGTTTGGTAACGAGGTTGACAGCATCCGCATCTTCGATCCAGAAACACAATTGAGCGAACGCAAACTGCTTTCTGTAAATATCATTCCCAATATTGAAACGCAGTTCGACGAAAAAGAGAAGACAACACTGCTCGATTTTTTGCCGGAAAATACCGTGGTATGGATGAACGATTGGCAATTCATCCGGGAGAAACTGGATATAGAAAAAGACAATCTTTCCATTTTCATTCAATACCTAAAAGACAATCCGCATGCCGGTGCCGACCACGGCGATGAAGAAGATAAACCACTTGTAAAAGACACGGTAGCCGAATCGGATTTTGCAGAGATAGATACAATCATAGCCTTGCTTTCACAGCGCCATCAAATTGTGTACGACGGTCAGTTCACCAACGTGGATGCGCAAACAGAAAGCACTATTGTGCATTTCAACACCAAGCCACAACCCAGCTTTAACCGCAACTTTAATTTGCTCATCAGCGATTTAAAAGGCTGGGAGAAAAAAGGCTTTACCATTTATTTGTTTGCCGAGCAGGCCAAGCAACTCGAAAGGTTGTACACCATTTTCACCGACCTGAAAACGGAAATTCAATTCTCACCGGTAGCAGTAAGTATACATGAAGGCTTTACCGACGAAGAGCTGAAAATTGTGTGCTATACCGATCACCAGATATTTCAGCGCTACCATAAGTTTAAAGTAAAACAGGCATTCAGCAAGAACAAAGCCATTACGCTGAAAACCTTGCGGGAGTTGCAGCCCGGCGATTATGTAACGCATATCGATCATGGGGTGGGCATATTCAGCGGGCTCGAAAAAATGGAAGTGAACGGCCGCATGCAGGAAGCTGTTCGGCTACGTTATAAAGACGGCGATTTGCTGTATGTGAACCTTTCATCACTGCATAAGATCAGCAAGTACACAGGCAAGGAAGGCAATGTGCCCAAGATGAATAAACTGGGCAGCGATGTGTGGAACAGGCTGAAAGAAAAAACTACTAAGCAGATAAAAGATATTGCTGAAGACCTTATTAAACTGTATGCCGAACGCAAGGCGCAGAAAGGTTTTCAGCACAGCCCCGACAACTATTTGCAAACCGAACTGGAAGCTTCGTTCATTTACGAAGACACGCCCGACCAGGCCAAAGCCAGTTTGGATGTAAAGCGGGATATGGAAAAAGATAGCCCGATGGACAGGCTGGTATGTGGCGATGTGGGCTTTGGCAAAACTGAAGTGGCTATTCGTGCTGCATTCAAAAGTGTATGCGATAGCAAGCAGGCCGCCATATTGGTACCTACCACTATCCTTGCCTACCAGCATTACAAAACCATCAGCAAGCGGTTGGAAGATTTCCCGGTAACAGTGGATTATGTCAATCGGTTTAAGAGCAGCAAAGAGAAAAAAGAAACCCTGCAAAAACTGGCCGAGGGAAAAATAGACATCATTATTGGCACGCATGCCCTGCTGGGAAAAGAAGTAAAATTCAAAGACCTGGGGTTGATGATCATAGATGAGGAACAAAAATTTGGTGTGACTGCCAAAGAAAAACTGAAACAGCTACGCACCACCGTAGACAGCTTGACGTTGACCGCCACGCCTATTCCACGTACGCTGCAGTTTAGCCTCATGGGTGCCCGCGACCTTAGCATTATCAATACTCCGCCGCCCAACCGCCAGCCGGTGCAAACGGAAGTACAGGTATTCAACGAAGATTTTATTCGCGATGCCATTTACTACGAAACCGAAAGAGGTGGCCAGGTGTTTTTCATTCACAACCGTGTAGCCAGCCTTGCCGAAATGGCTTCATTAATTCGTGGCCTCTGCCCCGATTTAAGTATTGCCTATGCGCATGGCCAAATGGAAGGCGACAAACTCGAAGACACCATTCTCGATTTTATGGACCGCCGCTACGATGTACTCGTTTGTACCAATATTGTAGAAAGCGGCGTGGATATTCCGAATGTGAACACCATCATTGTACACAATGCGCATCATTTCGGGTTGAGCGATCTGCACCAGCTTCGTGGACGTGTAGGCCGCAGCAACAAAAAAGCATTTTGCTATTTGCTGGCGCCACCCATGAGCACACTGCCCACCGATAGCCGCAAACGCCTGCAAACACTGGAACAATTCAGCGACCTGGGTAGCGGCTTTCAAATTGCCATGCGTGACCTCGACATTCGCGGAGCGGGCAATTTATTGGGCGGTGAGCAAAGTGGTTTCATTGCCGAAATTGGTTTCGAGATGTACCACAAAATTTTGGACGAAGCCATCCGCGACCTGAAGCGCAAACAGTTTAAAGACCTGTTTAAAGAAGAGATAGCCAAGCAGGACGATTTTGTAAGCGACTGCACTATTGAAACCGATCTGGAAATCCTGATTCCCGATACCTACGTTGAAAATATTGCGGAAAGGCTTAGCCTGTACACCCGCCTCGACAATTCGGAAAATGAAGAAGAGTTGCAGGAGTTTCACCAGGAGCTGAACGACCGCTTTGGCCCTGTACCTCCGCAGGTGGAAGATCTGTTCCGCACGGTAAGAAGCCGAAGCATGGCTGTGCAACTGGGCTTCGAAAAAATGTTGCTCCGCGATAATGTATTGAAATGCTTCTTTGTACCCAATCATGAATCGCCCTATTTTCAGAGCGATGTGTTCATGAAGATCATGCAATACTTACAAACCGAAACCAATAAGGCCAGGCTAAAACAAGTAGGCAAAAACGGCATATTGGTTGTAACCGACATCACCAGCATGGAGAAGCTGCTGGCTTTTGTGCAGAAGATGCATGCGTTCGTTTTTCCCCAGCAGTAAGAATTTCCAAGGAGTGAAAAGTCAAAGGTGAAAGGTGAAATTGATGGTTGCTATTCGGAGCGCCTACCAACATTGGAACTTGTGAGCATGTGAACCTTCCAACTTTTCAACCTGTTAACCTCCCAGCCAAGCCTGCAATGCAATGTTACCATCCATTTCCTTTTCGCTTAATCATAAAGACCGAAAAAATAAACCCTGCAAATAATACAATGATTTGCCACGAGCTTTCCCAAATGCTCTCTATCAATACTGTTGTCTTTTTCCACCAATTGATTTCAGGTCTCTCTAAAACGATATAATTGGTGCCGCAAATAAAATTCACGTTTGTTGTGTCTGGAGGAAAATGATAAAACCACAAATCATTGTCAAGAGGCATATAAGTTTTAGCACCTTCGGTTCTAAGCACATCAATGGATTTCACAAACGCCCAATATTTTGAACTGTCCGAAAATTTAAAGTGTACACCGTTAACTGAGTCATTAGCAGAAAGTATTTCTCGGATTTTTATTTGAGCATAGTCAAGTTTTATTTTATCGCTCTTTTCATTCCCTGTAAAATCGATGTCTGTATAATTCCTTTTGGGAGGAAATTCGATTTTGAAATCTCTGAATACTTCCGGAAACTTTTTAGGAAGATTTGTGTCAGCCAGAAAAATCCGCATTACTCCAACCGAATTGCTTTTTATTTCCTTTTCTGCAAAATGGGTAAAAAGAAACGGGAGAATTATCAAACTTATAATACCCGGAACGTAGTAAATTTTTTTGCGGCCTACCCTGTCCATTTAAAAATTGTGACTTTCCAAATTAGACTCACTTGTAGCATGTTTCCATAAAATGGAAAGTTACACTCGCATGTGATTCCTCAATAGCCAGTTCTTTCGGAGCTTTCTTATGAAAAGTCAAAGGTGAAATTGGCGGTTGCTATTTGGAGCGCCTACCAACATTGGAACTTGTGAACTTGTGAACTCGTGCACTTCCCCCCTTAACCTTCCCCTCGACCTCAACCTTTCCCCAATCCCTTTTCCCGATTCCGTAATCCGCAATTCCTCATTGCGATTGGATGCGGCAGGACGGGCATACACTTTTGCAACCGATTAACAAACACCTTATACGTTCTACCACTCATGAAAAAAATCTATCTCTGTCTACTGCTTTTGGTTACGGCCGGCTGGGCCATTGCGCAATCTAATGCAGTGATCAAAGGAAAAATCAGCTCTTCCGATAAACAACCAGTGCCTTTTGTTACGGTTGCCTTACAACAAACACAACGCGCCACCACCGCCGGTGAAGATGGTCATTTTGAAATAATCAACGTAAAGCCCGGCACTTATACCATCGAAGTATCGGCCGTTGGCCTGTTGAGCCAAACCAAACAAGTGACCGTATCCCACGGCGGCACAGTGGAAGTTTCTTTCGAACTAAAAGAAGATGCCCGCCAACTGGACAATGTAGTGGTAAATGCCCGCAGAAGAATGAACCAGAAAGTGGTATCCATTGGCAAAGCCGGTATATCGCCCATGGACCTTCCCCAGGCAGTATCTGTAGTAGATGAAGCCATGCTAAAAGAACAGCAAGCCAACCGGCTGAGCGATGCTATCCGCAATGTAAACGGCATAAGTATGGGTAGCCAGCGAGCCAGCACCCAGGAAACATTTTTTGCCCGTGGCTACAATATGGGAGCCGGCAATTATTTTAAAAATGGCAGTAGGTCCAATAGTAGTGGTATGCCGGAAATGAGCGGCCTGGAAAAAGTGGAAGTGCTGAAAGGCAGTGCCGCCATCCTGTACGGCAATGTATCGCCAGGTGGCATTATCAATATGGTTACCAAAAAACCAAAGTTCAATTTTGGTGGCGAAGTCAGCCTTCGTGCCGGCAGCTATGGCCTGGTTAAACCTTCCTTCGACGTATACGGACCCATCAATAAAAACATTGCATACCGCTTAAACGGCACGTACGAAAAAGCCAATAGCTTTCGCGATGAAGTAAGCAGCGAGCGTTTTTATGTAAACCCTTCTTTCCTGTTTAAGCTGGGAAAAAATACTGAACTGGTGGTAGAAGGCGACTACCTCTACCATGAGTTTACACCAGACTTTGGTATTGGCTCATTGGCCGACACCATTATTACTCCTGTTCCCCGCAATACATTTTATGGTGTAAGCTGGCAATATGCCAAAACACAACAGGCCAGTGCCAGCGCAGCATTGAGGCATTCAATCAACGATAACTGGCAGTTGAATGTAACCAGCAGTTATCAGAACTATTCCCGCGACTATTTTTCTACAGAACGCATCCAGGCTAAGGCCAATGGCGACTGGGCCCGACCCATGGCCCGCACGTATACGGCACAGGACTATGGCGTAATCACTGCCGACCTTACGGGCCAGTTTAAAACCTGGAAGCTGGAACACAAACTGCTGGTAGGTGCCGATGCCGATATGTATGATGATATTAATGACCGTTATGCACTGAATTCTCTGAAAGCCGGTATTTACGATACCATCAACCTGCTGAACTCCAACAAATACAAGGCCCGTACCGATGTGCCTGTAGCTACAAAAACATACCTTACCCACACACCTACTACCCGTTTTGGTGCGTATGTACAAGACCTGATCAGCATCACTTCTAAACTGAAATTGCTGGCCGGCATTCGCTGGAGCACCCAAAGTGTAGGCGTACCCGATACCACTTACAGTACAACTGGTAAAAATGCCAATGGCGTAGGCGACAACACCGTAAACAGTGCCTTCTCCCCAAGACTCGGCCTGGTATATAAACCATTTAATAATACCACGGTATTTGCCAGTTATGCCAACTCGTTTGTGGTTAATTCTGGTACAGATGTTTACGGAGCAGCCCTCGATCCTTCTACCATCAACCAATATGAAATTGGGGTGAAAAACGATTTTTATGGAGGCATGCTGAGCCTTAACGTAACGGCTTACCGCATTAAAAACAATAACCTGGCACAAACTGCACCCTTCTTGGCCGATGGTACTACGCCCAACAACAATACCAATATTAAGCAGCTAACCGGCGAAACTACCAGCGATGGTGTGGAAGTGGATGTTTTGGCCCAACCCATCCGTGGATTGCATGTGAATGCCGGTTACTCCTGGAACTATCTACGCTATACCGAAACCCCTGATGCAAAAGGCAACTATGAAGAAGGCGAAAGATTGGTAGGCGCTCCTGAGCATACTGCCAACATGAGTGCTTTCTATACCATTCAAAATGGTGCATTAAGCAGGTTGAAATTTGGTGCCCAGTTATTTTATACCGGTGACCGTGTAGGTGGGTGGAACAACCAAAAACAGCAAACACAGACTTACGACAGGCGCATTTTTGTGGATGGATTTACCACACTTGACCTGAGCGTAGGGTATACCTGGAAAAGTATTTCGGCCCTGGCACGTGTAAGCAACGTTACCAATACTTACAGCTACTATGTTCACGAAAACTATAGTGTAAACCCTATTCCTCCTACACAATTTTTAGCTACTGTAGCATATAGGTTCTAAAGGATGAATAATTTCAACGGTAAGTAAAACCAGCCCGGTAATGTGGCTGGTTTTTTTATATGTATGATGCCCACTGGTAATCATCGATCATGCAATCTTAATGGGCAAACATTTAAGGACTGGTTCAAGAATACAGTAGAGATGCATGCCAGATGGGAGCTGCGTTATTTCTACTACCCATTATTGGTAAGTTGTTTCCAACCGTTGGTAAGGCTCTGGAGCGAGTTTGTGTTAATTAATGTGAATTGCCTGTATTACACAGTAGAATGCCGCAAGTTTGCAAAATGGAAAGCATCCTATTGCAGTCCATTTCAGTATTTTATTTATCATTTGCTATGCGATCTGCTTATCTCCTTATTTTATTTCTTTTCGTGGGTTTGGGCTCATTTGCCCAGCAGCTACGTGTAAGCGGACGTGTAACGGATACCGCAGGAGCCATGCTTCCCGGCGCTTCAGTAAAAATTAAATTTGGCAACGACAGCCTGTTGGGCCAAACGAATAAAGAAGGTGCCATTTCGGTCCATATTCCCAAAACAACTTCGGTAGAACTATCTGTATCGATGGTGGGCTTTGCCGAATACCTGCAGCGATACACCCTGAAACCACAAGACACCGCTTTGAAACTGGGTAATATTGTGCTGGCATTTAATACAGGTGAGCTCGACAACGTGGTGGTGACTGCACGCCAGGCCGTAAAAGTGATGGAAGACACCATTCAATACGATGTGGCTTCCTTTAAAGTGCGGGATGGTGCACCGGCCGAAGACGTGATCAAAAAACTGCCCGGCATTACCGTAGACAAGGATGGAAAAATAACCTCGCAGGGCAAACCCGTTACCCGTGTGCGGGTAAACGGTAAAGACTTTTTTGGTGGCGATGTGCTCACCGCTACCCAAAACCTACCGGTAGAAATTCTCGACAACATCCAGGTGATAGAAGACTATGGCGAACAGGCCAATCTTACAGGGTTGAAAATGGGCGACCCCGAAACCATCATCAACATCAACATAAAACCCAATAAAAAGCGGGGATATTTTGGTAGTGCCAATGCATCGGTAGGTACCAACGACCGCTATGTGGGCGGGCTGATGGCCAACTTATTTAAAGAAGAACGACAGATCTCTTTACTGGGTTCTATCAACAATACCAACAGCAACACTTTCGATTTTAATGGCGGCGGCCGCGGTGGTGGCGCCAGGGGCGGCAACAATATGGGAAGCGCCGAAAGAGGTGGTGCCGGTGGCAACGGGTTTACGACCGCATCTTCTGCAGGGTTCAACTACCGCGATAAATGGGGTAAAAATATTTCGGCGTATGGCAGCTATAGTTTTTCGAACCGCATCAACAGCACCAATAGCGCTACGCAAAGCCAGGACATTAACCCGTTCAGCATTCGATTTACCAATAGCCTGCGCAACAGTCATTCTACCAGTACCAACCATCGGCTCACCTTCAACCTGGAGTATGCCATTTCTCCCGCCGACTACCTGAAGTTTTCTCCTTTCATCAGCCTGGCACAGTCGAACACCGAAAGCTCCAATATTACCGAGATCAATAAAACACGGTATTATACGCTCAACAATGGTACCAATGGCAGTAAAACCAGTGCACCCAATGGTGGAGGCTCACTGGTGTACAACCACAAGTTTAAAAAGCCGGGTAGAAACTTCAACATCACTACCACGTACAATTATTCCGACCGCGACCAGGACAACCTGAACCTTACCAAGTATCGCAATATTGATTCGGCCTATACGCCGCCTAGCATACAAGACACTTTGCAGCAGCAAATGACCGACCTCATCAGCACGAATATTACCACCAACGTAAAAGGCTCGCTGGTAGAACCTATTGGCAACAGCAAAACAAAATTCCTGGAGCTGAACTACGAGTACAACCAAAGCGCTACCAACAACAACCGCCAGGTGTACGACCTGCAAAGTGGCGACCTCAATTTGAATGTGCCGCAAAGCAACCACTACGAGTACCAGTTTATAACCAACCGTATTGGCCTGAACTATAAAGAGACCCACGAAAAATTCAATTACAATGTGGGCATTGTGTCGCAGCCCAGTGAGTTGAACGGGCAATCGGTGGGCAAAAACGTGAATACCCACTATACCAATATGAACTGGATTCCATCGGCTCGTTTTGTGTACAATTTGGGCAAGAACCACACGCTTTCTGCTACCTATGGTGGACGCAGCAGGGAGCCCAACTTTATGCAATTGCAACCCGTGGCCGATAGTAGCAACCTCAACAATATATTGGTGGGCAACCCCGACCTGAAAGCCGATTTTACCAATAGCCTCGCTATCAAATACAATAAAACAGACAGGGTAACGGGCCGTACACTTTTTGCCAACCTGGGCTACGATAGGGTAAGCGACCGCATTGTTTCGAGCAGGTACAACAATCCCAGTGGTACTGGCCGCACTACTACCTATATCAACACCGACGGGTTCTACAGCTTTACCGCCAACGGTTCGTACACCCATCCATTCCTTACTAAAAAACTTTTCGCCACAGCCCGGATGGATGCATCTTACGACAACAATATTTCGTACACCGATAAGTTTCGCAACCAGGGCCGCAACTGGAACCTGAGACCCGGCGCTTCACTTCGTGTAGACATCAACGATATTGTTGACCTCGACCTGAATGCGGGCTATACATTTTACAAAACCACCACCAAATACGCTACGTATACCAATACCAATAAAGCAAAAACATTGCAGTTTGGGTTGAGTGGCAAAAACTATTTCTTCAAAAATCTCACCATCGGGTACGATGTCAATAAATCTATCAACTACGGGTTTAGCAGCGCATCGAGTGTAAACCCGCTTATCGTGAACGTTTACTCCGAGTATCGTTTTCTTAAAGGCAAAAAAGCCACTATTCGTTTGCAGGGCTATGACTTGCTGAATGAAAACACTGGCATCAGCCGCAACATCAACGAGAGCACTATTACCGACCGTCGCGACAATCGTTTGTCAAGATATTTCCTGCTGTCGTTTAAATACCAGTTGCAAAAATTTGGTGGTGGTGTAAAAGCCGCACCTGGTGGCGGTATGAGAAGAGGATACGGTGGAAATATTTGATAGCAGGATATAGAAGTTCTACTTCAGTTCAACCACATAAAAAAAGGATAGAGCAAACACTCTATCCTTTTTTTGTTTTATCCAGTAGCAGTTTACACTACTACATTGATCATTCTTCCTTTTACAAAAATGAATTTCTTCAATGGCTTTCCTTCCATCCACTTTACTACCACCTCGTTTGCCATCACCAGTTTTTCAGCTTCGTCCTGTGCTATGTCTACAGGCAACTGAAGTGTAGTGCGCAGTTTTCCATTAATGCTTACAGGATATTCTTTGCTGCTCTCTGCTACTTTGCTGGCATCGAATGTTGGGAAGCTTGCATCGAGTACAGAACTAGTGTTGCCCAGCGAATGATACAACTCTGCTGCTATATGCGGCGCATAAGGCGTAAGCAAAATAGCCAGAGGTTCCAGTATCGCTTTCTTCCTGCACTTCAAATCGCTGAGTTCATTTACACATACCATAAAGGCACTCACAGCAGTATTGAAACTAAACCGTTCTGTATCGTCTTCTATCTTCTTAATGGTTTTGTGCAGCACTTTCCATTCGTCGGCAGTGGGTGCATCGTTGGTAACTACCCATCCTTTTGTTTCGTCGGTAAATAAGCGCCACAGTTTTTTGAGGAAGCGGTGTACACCTTCAATGCCCTTGGTATCCCAGGGTTTGCTTTGCTCCACAGGACCAAGGAACATTTCGTACATGCGGAAAGTATCAGCACCATATTTATTGCACAAGTCGTCGGGGTTCACCGTATTGTATTTCGACTTGCTCATTTTTTCGGTTTCCACTCCGCAGATGTATTTGCCCTCATCCAAAATAAATTCGGCGTCGGCAAATTCGCCCACTTTCCATTTCTTGAAAGCCTCTATGTTCAGCTCTACTCCATCTACAATATTTACGTCCGCATGAATTTTGTCGAGCAGGTGCCCTTCATATTCGTGTTCATTGGTCAGTTTGCTATGCGATACAAATTTGCTGGTGCCATTAATGCGATATACAAATCTTGAAGAACCCTGAATCATTCCCTGGTTCAGCAATTTTTTAAATGGTTCATCAAAGCCAATATGGCCCAGGTCGTACAGCACTTTGGTCCACATACGGCTGTAGAGCAAATGGCCCACGGCATGCTCGGTACCACCAATGTACAGGTCTACCTGGTTCCAGTAATCACTGATACTGCGATTGCAAAACTCCTGCCCGTTGTTGGGGTCCATGTAACGAAGGAAATACCAACTACTACCAGCATAACCCGGCATAGTAGAAGTTTCTCTTTTACCCTCGGGTGTATTGATCCATTCGGTGATATTGGCCAGCGGGCCTTCGCCTTCTGCACCGGGTCCGTATTTTTCTACATGCGGCAGCTCCAGCGGTAAACTGTCTTTGGCCACCTGCGGTGTTTCGCCATTCCACACAATAGGAAATGGTTCGCCCCAGTAGCGCTGACGGCTAAAGCCGGCATCCCGCATTTTGTAATTCACTTTGCGTTTGCCAATGCCCAGTTCTTCCATTTTGCTTACTGCAATACCAATAGCATCTTTCATCAATATGCCATTGAGGAAGCCACTGTTTTCGAGCAGCGCCTCTTTAGTGGCGTTGGCTTCTTCGCCATTAAAATGCGAGCCGATAATATTGGTAACAGGAATATTAAAATGCTTGGCAAATTTAAAATCCCTCTCATCGCCACAGGGCACGGCCATAATGGCGCCGGTACCATAGCCTGCCAATACATACTCACTGATCCATACAGGAATTTCCCTGCCATCAAAAGGGTTGATGGCATAAGCACCCGTAAAACATCCGCTGATCTTTTTCTCGGCCTGGCGTTCTACATCGCTGCGGCTTTTTACATACGCCACATATTCATCTACGGCGTTTGATTGCTCAGCAGATTTTATAGTATTTACAATATCGTGTTCAGGTGCTACCACCATAAAGTCGACACCAAAAATGGTATCGGGCCTTGTAGTGTACACTCTTAATTTTTTGTCGGACCCTTTAATGGCAAAATCCATTTCGGCACCTTCACTTCTGCCGATCCAGTTGCGCTGCATTTCTTTCATGCTTTCGCTGAAGTCCACTGTTTCCAGGCCTTGCAGCAATCTGTCTGCATAAGCAGTAATGCGCAGATACCATTGGCGCATTTTCTTTTTTACCACCGGGTGGCCACCACGTTCACTTACACCATTCACTACTTCGTCGTTGGCCAATACGGTGCCCAATGCTTCGCACCAGTTTACTTCGCCGTATTTGCTAAATGCCAATCGGCGTAGCATGAGCCATTCTTCTTTTTCTGCTGCAGAAAAACCATTCCACTGCTCCGCAGTAAACTTGCTGCTGCCCTTTGTTTCGTATTTTTTGATGAGTGCCTCAATGGGTTTTGCCTCCTTGCAACTGTTGCAGAAATAACTATTGTAGAGTTGTACGAAGATCCATTGCGTCCACTTATAATAATTCGGGTCGCTGGTTTGCACTTCACGTTCCCAGTCGTAGCAAAATCCAATTTTGTCCAACTGGCTTTTGAAAGTGGTGATATTCTTACGGGTTGTAGTCGCAGGGTGTTGGCCGGTTTCGATGGCATATTGTTCTGCAGGCAATCCAAAACTGTCGAAGCCCATGGGATGCAGTACATTAAAACCTTTCAATCTTTTATAGCGGCTGAATATATCGCTGGCAATATATCCCAGGGGATGGCCCACGTGAAGGCCGGCACCGCTGGGGTAAGGAAACATATCGAGCACATAGTACTTCGGCTTATCCGAAATATTGCTCACCTGGTAGGCTCTTGTCTTTTTCCACTCTTCTTGCCATTTTTTTTCGATGGCATTAAATTGATATTCCATAGTTGCCCCGAAGGGAATTGTTTTACTTAGATAATGTAGCCAGCCCACCAGGTTCAACAAGACCGGCAGGTGTACCGTGCTATTCCTGTTAAAAACCTGTTACAGGCTTTTACTGAATCATAAGACAGGCAATAGACCTCTGTTTGCTTCGTTAAAACAGGGACGCAAAAATAAGGAAAGGCTTATTCCGTTATTTTTGTTTGCTCGCCACAGGCTGAACCCCACAAAACTCATCACTAATTTTCATATAGAAGCTTATGTCGCAAATCGGGAAATTTGGAACCAAAAAAGGAAGAACCTCCTATGCCATGGCCATTGTTGGCGTGTCGTTGGTGTTGATTTTGATGGGTGTATTGGGCTGGATAGGCATCAACTACACCAAATTGGCCGACTATTTCCGGGAGAGTGTACCCGTACAGGTGTTTTTGAGAGAAACTACCACCGATGCCGAAAAAGACCAGTTGATAGCCCAGGTAAAAACCTTACCCTATATCAAGCACTATAGCTATAAGGACAAAACCACGGCCATGAAAGAGTGGCAGGCTATGGGCAACGAAGATTTTACCCAGTTTATTGATACCAATATTTTGCCCCGCAGTATAGAAATGAACCTGCAGAGCAAGTATGTAGTGGCCGATACCCTCAAGAAGATCGAAGCCATTTTTAAAGCCAACGCCAATGTGACCGATGTAAAATACCCGCAGAACGTGGTGGGCAATATGAGCATACTTACCAAAATAGGTTTTGCCCTGCTGGGTGTGGCTATTTTGCTGGCCATAGTGGTAATAGTGCTGATAGACAACACCATCCGCCTGGCCATGTTCAGCAACAGGTTCCTCATTAAAACCATGCAAATGGTAGGTGCCACCCGTGGATTTATTACCCGTCCGCTCAACAACCGGGCTATTGTAAATGGTGCCATTGCCGGCGGTATTGCCATCGCAGTTTGCTGGTTGGTACTCGTTAGCCTGGAAAAAGCCGTGCCCGAACTGAAAGCCGTACACGACAATACCCTGCTGCTACTGCTGGCACTTTGCCTGCTGGTATTGGGTGTGGCCATCAGCCTGTTCAGTACCCACCGCAGCGTAGTGAAATACCTGAAAATGAAACTGGACGACCTGTACTAAGCGGCCCACATTGAAGAATGTGAAGTTTTTGAACTTTTAGCCGCCTGAACTGTAATTCCTTTACTTTGCGCAGAAATTATTCAACATTATGTCGAAGAAAGAAACCAAAAGCACCCGTTCATCTGTGGTAGATCACACCCCCTTGTTTGGCAAGGCCAATTATCTGCTCATGCTGGTGGGTGGTGTTATTATTGCTTTGGGCATGATATTGATGGCCGGTGGCAAAAGCGTAGACCCCAAAGTTTTTGACTACAAAGAAGTGTACAGCACCATGCGCATTACTGTTGCTCCCATTCTCATCCTGCTGGGTTTGGTGGTAGAAGTGTATGCCATTTTCAAAAAATAATTATTCCTACATTAGTGAAAGGAACCGATAACGGTTCCTTTTTTTGTTTACAACCCCGACTAACATTCTATGGATATTTTTCAGGCCATCATTGTGGCAATCGTAGAGGGACTCACCGAATTTTTGCCCGTATCGAGCACCGGCCATATGATCATTGCCGAGCACATGCTACACATTCAGTCTACCAATTTCACCAAAATATTTACGGTAGCTATTCAGCTCGGTGCTATTCTAAGTGTAATTGTATTGTACTGGAAAAGGTTTTTGGATGTAACCAACTGGCAGTTTTACGCCAAGCTTGCAGTAGCCGTTATTCCTGCATTGGTACTGGGCAAATTGTTCTCCGATAAAATTGATGAATGGCTCGAAAGCCCTACCACAGTGGCCATTGCATTGTTGCTGGGTGGTGTGGTGCTCATTGTAATAGACAAAGCATTCTCTACTCCAAAAATTAAAGAGCAGGAAAAGATCACTTACAAGAATGCGCTGATCATTGGTTTTTGGCAATGCATTGCCATGTTACCCGGTGTAAGCCGTAGTGCTGCCAGCATTGTTGGTGGTATGCAACAAAAACTCACCCGTTCATTGGCTGCTGAGTTTTCTTTCTTTTTAGCAGTGCCCACTATGGCCGCCGCCACAGGCTATTCGCTGTTTTTAAAAAAATGGGAAGAATCCGGCGCCACTGTAAAAGGCTATGAGATCATTACAGCATCGAAGCAAAACATGATGGCATTTGCAGTAGGCAACCTGGTAGCATTTGTAGTAGCTATGCTCGCCATCAAATTTTTTATTGGCTTCCTGCAAAAGCACGGGTTTCGGTTGTTTGGCTGGTATCGCATACTCGCAGGCATTGTATTGCTGGTGATGATCTGGCGGGGATATTTGTAAGCTGGAGTCAAAGGTCAAGGTCAAGGGTGACGGTTGAATTACGAAGTGTCTTCTAACTTGTGAACGCTCTCTTGCTTTTGTGAAAGGTGTTGCTTGCAACCCAAAATACTCAACCACGCAAATGAGATATTTAATACTGATATCCGGGCTCTTACTTTTTCAGGCTGTTAGTTTTTCCCAAAGCAAAAACGCCCCGGTTGAAGTAACTCCAACCATTGAGAAGAAGATTAACCAGGAAATTGAAAAAGAGGTTGCTTTATTGAAGGCAACATTAACCAAGGCAAAGGAGTCTGCAACTTCTATAGAATTTGCAATAGACACATTTCGAATAGAAAGGTATTATGAGAAATATATGGACTATGACTACACAACTGCAGGCATGTCTTCTTCCACTTATAATGTTGCAAACAAGTATGACAGCTTACTGAACAAATACTACAAAAGATTTTTGTCTGTTTTGGCACAAAAAGACAAGGCAGTTTTAGTTAATGCGCAGAAATCATGGATTGCGTTTCGGGACAACGAATTGAAACTCGTTTCTACAATAAGCAAAGACGAATATTCTGGTGGCGGAACGATGCAACAATTAGTTGACGCATCAGAATACTTGGACATTATTAAACAGCGGACAATCGCAATTTATCTGCATTATTTAAGAGCAACACAAGACTATTGACGATAGCGACCAGCAGGTAACATTGGGTTTTTAGCTATGACGGGTTACATGGCAAATGCTTTCCAACTTGTGAACTCGTGAACTTGTGAACTTTCCAACATTCCCCCCGCTGGTTAAAAAAATAATCTTTACATTTTCCGCTGCTAAACTTTCTGCCGAATGCAAACAGCACCGAAAAAAGTGATCAATGCCTGGGCCATGTACGACTGGGCCAACAGCGTGTACAACCTGGTGATCACCACTACCTTTTTTCCCATTTATTTTTTAGCAGTTACCAAGCGGCCCGAATGGGAAAATGGGGAAGCCGTTCCGTTTTTAGGTATGAAGTTTATCAACTCATCCCTCTACGATTATTCGGTGGCATTTGCCTACCTCATCGTAGCACTTTCCTACCCTGTTCTTACTTCATTGGCCGATACCCGTGGCAATAAGAAAAACTTTTTGCGCTTCTTCTGTTATATGGGCGCCATTGGTTGCAGCGCTTTGTTTTTGTTTGATGGTGCCGACTTATGGGTAGGCATACTGGGCCTGGTACTGGGCGCCATGGGCTATGCGGGAGGATTGGTTTTTTACAATGCCTACCTGCCCGAAATAGCCGCCCCCGAAGACCGCGACCGGGTAAGTGCCAAGGGTTTCAGCATGGGCTATATTGGCAGTGTGCTGCTGCAAATTGTAGGCTTTATACTGGTAGTGACCATGAAAGGCAATGAGGGCACTGCTACCCGCATTACATTTTTACTGGTGGGCATTTGGTGGATAGGCTTTGCCCAAATCACTTTCAGGGGATTGCCCAAATTTGAAAAGAAGAATGCACCCAAAGTGAATGTATTCAGGGATGGATTTACCGACATCAAAAAAGTATTCAACGAGGTAAAGCACCTGCCTGTTTTGAAACGCTTTATCCGTGCTTTCTTTTTTTACAGCATGGGCGTACAAACAGTAATGATCGCCGCCACACAGTTTGGCAGCAAAACCCTGGAGCTGCCCGATACAAACCTTATTATTACCGTGGTCATCATTCAATTGGTGGCCATTATTGGTGCGGTGTTCATGAGCCGCATGAGTGCCCGCTTTGGCAACCTGCCGGTGCTGATGACGGTGGTTATATTCTGGATAGGAGTTTGCTTTGCTGCCTACTTTACGGCACGCCACAAAGAAATGGGCGGCAATGCCGAAATGCCTTTTTACTTTTTGGCAGTTGCAGTGGGCTTTGTAATGGGCGGCGTGCAGTCGCTAAGCAGAAGCACTTTTAGTAAGCTGATGCCCGAAACCAGGGAAACCGCATCGTATTTTACCTATTACGATTTTACCGAAAAAATTGCCATCGTGATCGGGGTGTTTGTTTTTGGTTTGATGCACGAATACACCAAAGATCATGGTGGTATCAAAAATTCTATCCTGTCGCTGGCTGTCTTCTTTTTTCTTGGATTGATCTGGTTGTACTCCGCCTGGTTTAAACAAAATCAATTGCCAAAAAACAAGGAAGCCTAATGGCCAGATGGCTGATTTCGCCAATTTTGCAGCGCATTAATTGAACCATTGGCATGAAAATTTTTTCTATCAATACCGGGTATTTTAAGTTGGATGGTGGTGCTATGTTTGGCGTGGTACCCAAAGTGATGTGGAACAAGCTGAACCCGGCAGACGAAAACAATTTGTGCAACTGGGCCATGCGCTGCATGCTGGTAGATACCGGCAGTCGCCGCATTCTTATCGACAATGGCATTGGCGATAAACAGGACGCAAAATTCATGGGGCATTATTATCTCAATGGCCACGAAACACTCGACAGTAGCCTTCAACAAGCAGGCTACACAAAAGCAGACATCACCGATGTGCTATTGACCCATTTGCATTTCGACCATTGTGGTGGCAGTATTATTCGTGATGGCGAAAAACTGGTACCCGCATTTCCCAATGCTACCTATTGGAGCAACGAAAGGCATTGGCAGTGGGCCACCCAACCCAACCAAAGAGAGAAAGCATCTTTTCTGAAAGAAAATATTTTACCCATCCAGGAAAGTGGCCGATTGAAATTTATACCGGTAGTGGAAACGGGCACTGTGCCCTTTGATGGCGAGCCCAACATCAGCATCCGTTATGCATTTGGACATACCGATGCCATGATGCTGCCACAGATAACAGTGAACGGAAAAACCATTGTATTCATGGCCGACCTGTTGCCATCACCTTCGCATATTCCATTGCCCTATGTAATGGCTTACGATATGTTTCCGCTCATCACGCTGCAAGAGAAAAAACTATTTCTCGAAGAAGCCGTGGAGCAAGACTATATCTTGTTTTTTGAGCATGAACCCGCTGTAGAATGTTGCAAACTCATTCGTACTGAAAAAGGAATCAGGGCTGGGGATACGGATAGTTTGGCTGAAATGTTGGCAGGTTAAAAAGTTTACAAGTTGAAAGGCATTCCGAATTTCAACCAACCAACTTGTCTTTTACCTTACTTTTTCGAGCGATGTAAGTGGATGACGCAGGTTGTAATAAGTCATCATATCTACTTTGATGGAGCCGACTGTAATGGGCGATTCAATACGCACCGGTAACCTGTTGTTATCGTCGGTTACCCATACGGTCATTTTTTCACCACCTTCAAAAATAGTACCCTTCAGAAGCAGTGGTTTAAACTTGATGCACCTGAATGTACCGTACCTTGTTTTTACAGATTCGCGGCCAATGTATTTCACATACATGTTGTACACCTTGTTGTCCAAAAACAAATTGAAAGGCAGCATCTCGCCCGATTTCAATCCATTAAAATTGAGGTTGCGGGCCATGTATACCTGGCTCAAAACATCCTGTACACAATCGGGCACTTTGAATACGCCTTTGTTGGTAACGGCTGTATTGGTTTCGGGATAGAAAGTCACATTCTCGTAGTTCTTATATCCTCCTTCGTCCACATTGCGAATAAACTTGTACGGCAGCAGGGTGCTGGTATCTACATAACTCTCGTAGCGGTCGCGAACCCGGTAGATCCAATCGTAACCGGGCAGTGTAGCACCATCGCCCACTATATGGTACACCGGTTTGCCATTGAGCTTGGTGAGTGTAGAGGTAAAAGAAACAGTACCCGCATGCACCCAGATGCCCAAAGTGTAATACACATGAAACACCACTTTTTCGCCCGACTTAAAAGCGAAATTTTTGGTAAGACAAGCCGCCTCCGTATTGGCCTGTTGTATTATGCCAATCACCAACAATATGCTAAAGAATATCCTCTTACTCATTTTCTTTCAATGATGCTTTTCCAAAGAGTTTTATACCCAGGAAAATCAAACTTCCCGCTACTGCGGGTAAAATAATATTTATAAGCCACACCACTGCCGATGCCACTAAAATTCCTACACTATTTGAACTAAAAATGCCAAATACATACAAGCTCGTTTTGCCCCGTATACCTAACTCTGCCAGCGATATGGATGGTATGATGGCCAGTATCAAAAACATGGCGGCGGTGCAGGCTACCATATCCATCCATGATATTTGAATATCCAGCGCATGAAACACCAACCCGTACTGCAATAAAAATACCAGGTAGCGCAATGCAGAAATGGCGAGTATTTTCAACAACTCCATGCCTCTTATTTCACCCACTGCATGTATCAGCGGTGCATACTTGCTAAAAGCGGGCCATTTTTCCAATAGCCGCACCATGCCACCCAGGTTGAAATACACGAGTATGGTAAGGAGCAACGCGGCCACGGTACCAAACACCATCACATGCGTAAGCAATGCCGGCCACTGCGTTGTATTGTACTGTAGCAGGTACCACACACCCACTATGCCTGCTGCCATGGTTACCATCAACTGCGCCATACTGCTGAGTGCGGTAAGCGTTGCGGCTTTTATACGGCTGCCATCGGGCATGTACAAGAGGCGCCCTAAAAACTCACCCATACGGTTGGGTGTAAGCATGGTAAAAGAAACACCGGCCAGTACACCCAGCAGCGCTTTAAACCAGGTCATGGGCATCAGGTGCCGCACCAGTCGCTGCCATTTCCATGCTTCAATGCCCCAGTTGAGGAACATGAGCAATAGGATAACAGTCAACATCCACAAACCTTTTTGCTGAAAGGAAAGCTGTACCATCTGCAGGTGATGCTTCAGATCGGGCTGTGTAGCAATTTGCTGATAAATGGAAAAACCAATAAGCAGAAATAAAACCGGGCCAAGTACGTAGTTGAGCAGCAGTTTTATTTTTTTGTAGTGGCGCAACAAGTGTATTTTTTCGGCCTGCAAAATACTGTTTACTTTCGATGCAAACAGAAACAGCTGGAAAGCATTCTTAGCAACAGTTGCATTTTCTGTAAACTCCAGTCATGGCGCTTCCTGCAAAAAAAGATTCGGCTCCAAAAATCATTATGGGCATCGACCCCGGCACGGTGGTGATGGGCTATGCTATTATAAGGTTTGATGGCAAGAATATGGAACTGCTGCACATGGGTGCGCTGCGCATGAGTTGGGAGCACGATGTGTTTGAAAGATTGCAGCGCATTTTTGAAACCATCGACAAGATCATTCAAGAATACAAGCCCCACCAGTTTGCCATTGAAGCCCCTTTTTTTGGGAAAAACGTGCAGAGTATGCTCAAGCTCGGCAGGGCACAGGGTGTAGCCATAGCATGTGCCATGCAACACGGGCTTGAGGTAACAGAATATTCGCCCAAAAAAGTAAAGCAATCTATTACCGGCAGTGGCAATGCCGATAAAGAGCAGGTATGGGGCATGCTGCAACGCATTTTACACCTTACCGAAAAACCCAAAGGCTACGATGCTTCCGATGCACTGGCTGTAGCCGTTTGCCACCATTACCAAATGCAATCGCCGCTGTCAGCACTAGGTGCCAAAGGAAAAGGCTGGGAAGAGTTCATCAAAAAAAACCCGGGAAGGGTAAAAGGCCTGTAGCTACAAGTGCTGCAAAATTTTCTGCTGCACCTGTTGCAGTTCTTCCATCGACAATTTCAATTTATGGGTAAGAATATCTGCATCGCCCATACCATTCATGGGCACTAAGTGAATATGTGCATGTGGTACTTCAAAACCAATGGTGATAATGTTTACCCGGTTGCAACCAAATGCAGTTTGTATGGCTTGCGCAATGGGTTTGCAAAAACTGAGATACCCATCCAGGTATTCATCGGGCAGATCGAATAGCTTATCAGTTTCCATTTTGGGCACTACCAGCGTATGTCCTTCCGCAGCAGGAAAAATATCGAGAAAGGCATAGAACTTTTCGTTCTCTGCAATTTTGAAGGATGGAATTTCCCCGGCAATGATTTTACTGAATATAGTCATGGTATGGTTGGCTTTCCGAATGAGCAAATGATTGAATAGAGATTCAAAAATACTGTAGCGGCCCTGCTTGTACACAAAAAAGCAGCAGGCTCCTACCTGCTGCTTTCAAAAAAAATTGCATCCTGCAATGCTATGCGCACTGCATTACACGCCGATATCTTCGATCATAAATTTCAATACTCCGTTGGGTGCCTGTATTTCGGCAACTTCTCCAATACATTTTCCAATCAGTCCCTTGCCAATAGGTGAAGTGGCAGAAATTTTTCCGGCTTTCAGGTCGGCTTCTTTTTCGCCCACTATGGTGTATTCCACTGTTTTTTTAGTGGCCAGGTTGGTGATCTTCACTTTGGTAAGAATAGACACTTTGCTGGTGTCGATGGTATTGGTATCTACAATTCTGCTGTTGGCAATGGCACTTTCGAGGCTTTTTATTTTTGCCTCCAGCATGCCCTGCGCCTCTTTGGCCGCATCGTATTCTGCATTTTCTTTCAGGTCACCCTTTTCACGGGCTTCTGCAATGGCGCGGCTGGCAGCCGGGCGATCAATGGCACGCATGTGATGCAGTTGTTCCTGCATTTTGTCGAACGTCTCCTGCGTTACATAATTCACTAAACTACTCATGTCGGTTCCTCCTTTATTTTTTCGTTGGTGTGTGTTGGTTTAGACAGAAAAAAATAACAACGCCTCCACTGCAGTGGAAGCGTTGTTATGTTGGTTGAAACGTTGTAAAAATAGCAAAAAAGGCCATAGGGCAAAATATTGCCCCATTCCTTGTCAATTCTTTATCATTTTCCGGGGAAAAGGGCGAGAGGTGGAAGGTAGAAGGTTGAGGCTAAGGCTAAGGCTGAGGTTAAGAAGGGAAGTGAAAAGTGAAAGCTCCTAAATCATCAATTCTAAATCATCAATCTCAAATCACCCCAATCATCTCCCCGAAAACAATTTCTGGTACACCACTTCGGCCATTTTCAGAAAGGCCCTGTGGCTATAGCCGGCAATATGTGGGGTAATGAGCACATTGGGTTGTTGACAAAGCCATTGGAGCCGTTCGGTTTCTTCCGTGGTATAGCTATCCAGCTTTTCGTTTTCCAGCACATCGAGCCCGGCGCCACTGATCCATTTTTGCTCCAGTGCAGTTTGCAGATCTTCCAGGGTGATCACTTTCCCCCGGCTGGTATTCAATATCCAGGGTTGTTGTTTCAATGCACTGAAAAAGGCAGCATCACCCATGCCCCTGGTTTCGTTGTTGAGCGGCACATGAAAACTGATGACATCGGCATAGCGCTGCAACTGCTCCAACGAAGCCTCCTTGACGTAGTCGTCGGCAAACCCATATTTATTGGGATCGTAAGCCAATACGGTTACATCAAACGGTTGCAACAATTTGGCAAACTGTGCACCAGTATTTCCATAACCGATGATGCCCACTGTTTTGCCATACAGTTCTGTTCCGCGATTGGCATCCCGTATCCAGCTTCCGGCTTTCACTTCTTCAAAACTGGTATGAATTTTATTCAGCAGGCTCAGCAGCATGCCCAGTGCATGCTCGGCCACAGCGTTCTTGTTTCCTTCGGGACTGCTCACCACTTTAATGCCTTTGCTTTCGGCATAGGTCACATCGATCAATTCGAGCCCGCTGCCCAGTCGTCCTATCCATTTCAACTGGTGGGCCGCATCAATAACAGTGCGGTCTACTACCAGCCTTGTGGTTACGATCATGCCCACTACTTCTTTCACTGCCTCCGGCAATTCGGCAGCAGTAATGCCCGGCTGAAACACTACTTCGAACTCTGCATTCAATGTGTCCACCAACCAGGGATGGCACCCGGCGGTTATCAATACTTTAGGTTTGCTCATGATTACAATGCCTGGTCTATTTCATCCGAAAACTAAGGGCAGCAAAATCGGCTACACTTAACTGCTCGGCTCTTTTGTTAAATATTTCATCCTGCAATACAGTGTCTTCAAACAAAGAACGAACAGCATTGCGCAATTGTTTTCTGCGTTGGTTGAAAGCGGCTTTTACCAGTATGGTAAAATGTCGATGGCTGCGCATTTCAAGCGGTTGTTTTACGGGCGTCATCCGTAATACACCGCTCATTACTTTGGGCGGTGGTGTAAAACATTCGGGGCCTACATCAAACAAATAATGGATGTCATAAAAAGCCTGCGCCAACACGCTGGTTACCCCATACACTTTGCTGCCATGCTTTGCAGCCAACCGCTGTGCCACTTCTTTTTGAAACATACCTACCACGCAGTCTACCTGTTCCCTCCACTCCAATACTTTAAACACAATTTCGGTGGAAATATTATAGGGAAAATTGCCCACCAGGGTGAAGTTTCCTTCGAATGGCGGTGCAATGTCCAACACACTTGCATGAATAATATTCGGCACCAGGGCAGGAAACGTTTTGCTGAGGTAGGCCACTTTTTCGTCGTCTATTTCCACCACCTTAAAATGCACACCGGGAAGTTTTACCAGGTATTTGGTGATGGCGCCGCCACCCGGACCAATTTCCACCAATTGGGAAAATGGGTGCTCCTGTACCGCATCCACTATTTTTTGGCAGATCTGTTCATCGTGCAAAAAATGCTGGCCCAACGATTTTTTCAAGGTGTATTGCATGGCGCAAAGGTGCACAAGTAAACTGAAATAGGCTGCGCAACTTGCCAATCCACCATGGGCAATCCATATCCCGTATTTTTACCGCTCTAACAACGGAGGCAATTTTATGCAAGACATACAAAAACCTATTATCGGATTTAGCTGTGGCGACCTCAACGGTATCGGTATAGAAATTATTTTGAAAACCGTGGCCGACAACCGCCTGCTCGAACTCTGCACGCCGGTCATTTTTGCCAGTAATAAAACTGTTAACTTTTACCGCAAAGCCGTTCCCGATAATAATTTCCAATACCAGAGCCTCCGCGATTTTACCAAGTTGAATCCCAAAATGGTGAACATCTTCAACTGTTGGGAAGAAGAAGTACAGATCACACCGGGCACCCTCAACGAACTGGGCGGCACTTATGCCCGCATGAGCCTTACGGCTGCTACCGATGCGTTGAAAGCCGGGCATATCCAGGCATTGGTAACGGCTCCTATTCATAAAAGCAATATCCAGGCAGAAAATTTTCAATACACCGGCCATACCCCTTATTTAAAAGCAGCGTTCAATGTGCCCGAAGTGGTGATGCTGATGGTGGCAGAAAATATGCGCATCGCATTACTGTCGGAGCATGTGCCCATACAGGATGCAGCCAAACATGTAACCCGTGAGAATATTGTAAAAAAACTGGCTGTTTTGGTGCCTGCCTTGCAAAAAGATTTTGGCATCGATAAACCTAAAATTGCTGTGCTGGGACTCAACCCTCATGCCGGCGACGAAGGCCTGATAGGAAAAGAAGAAGAAGAGATCATTAAGCCTGCTATAAAAGATGCCAAGCAGCGGGGCCTGCTGGTATTTGGCCCATACCCTGCCGATGGATTTTTTGCCCGCGGCCATTATGAAAAATTTGATGCCGTATTGGCCATGTACCACGACCAGGGATTGATTCCTTTCAAAAGCCTGGCACTGGGCAAAGGCGTAAACTACACAGCAGGGTTACCTGCTATTCGAACCAGCCCCGATCATGGCACTGCATTCGATATTGCCGGAAAGGGAATAGCAGATGCTACCAGTTTCCTCGCAGCCGTATTCAAAGCACTTGACCTGCTGTACAGCCGCGGCCAGTTTGCCGATATGCGCAGCAACCCCATGAAACGCATGAGCCAGCGCATGGTGGCCAATGCCGTGGACGAAAGAATAGAAGAAGAATAAGTAATCCGTTACCGGTTAGATAAAGCTACTTGCTGCTAAAATAGCTGGCAGGTAAGCCTTTGTTGATATTGTAGCTATCGTACGAAATTTCTACAAATCCTTTTTTGTTTTTCAGCTTATTGGGGTCGGGTTTTTCGCCATCGTCGAACTCTAGGGTCACGCCCTTGGGCAACTTATAATCTTTGGTATTGAAGCTAAAGATGGTTTTATCTGGCAGCGCATATTCCGACCATTTGCCATAGAACATTTCTACATCGTAAGTGCCGTTTTCTTTGGTGGTGGTAGTGGCTCTTCGCACCAGCAACACCTTTTCATCAATATACAAAGTGGTAAGCACCACATCGCTGTTATTATCGGCAGGCAATAGTTTGATCACTTTTACTGCCATGCCCTGCACAGTGGCATTGCCTGCATCCAGCGCTACAAAATCTTTTTCGGCCAGCAAGTTTTGCATGTTAATGCTTACACCCCCTTTGGGTAAAATACTGATGCCTTTTTCCTTGGTAATTCTAAACTGGTTGGGCTTTTTGAAATACACATTTACTTTGGCCACCGGCACTTTTAAAAATGCCACATCGGTACGCAGTTTACCAATGGCACTATAGTCATTCACTTTATCCAACCTGGCTTTTACTTTTAAAACCAAAGCAGTGCTGGCATCCTGTGCGGTGGAGGAAAAACAGAAGCCTGCCATCATCCACAAGATCAATCCATATTTTTTTATAGCCATATTGAAAACACGGAACCGGTTGGGGCACCATGTAGCCAAAGTTAACATTCACATGAAAGCTAAGCGGGGGTAATTGCACGGTTTGTTCCGGGACGATTTGGCTCCCCCTCGCCGAATTAAAAAAATAAATAATATTTTTTCTGGAAATGATTGTTTGCACATTATAGCTTATTAACTTTAATGTCCTGCCTGCCTTGCCCTCACTCTTTTCGTGAACATCAAAACAGCTCCTATGAAAAAACAGGTGTTGCTAATGCTATTGGGCATTTTACTGTCTTGCATTGCACAGGCAAATACCGTAGTGATCAAGGGTACCGTTAAGTATGTAAATGGCGGCCCGATACCTGGCGCAATAGTGGTTGTGGCCACAGTGCCTACTACAAATGCCCCCTATTGTCTTCGCTACGACACTACCAAGACCAACCCCAACGGATACTTTATTGATTCACTCACCTGCGAAGTACTCATTAAAAAAGTAATCGTATCTACTCATGGCTGCAATGGCGAGTTGCTTCAAAAAACATTGGAGGTACCTGCAAGCGGCGTAGTAGAAGTTGCTTTTATCATCAACTGTCCGCCGGTACAATGCCGCCCCGAGTTTACTACACAATCGCCCGATAGTACCAGCCTGACCAGGTATTTCAACAGTAAGGAATCTTTTGTGGCTGCGGGCGATAGCATCATCAGGCATGTATGGACATTTGGCGATGGTACGGCCAACGAGGGCAATGCCATAGAGGTAAAAAAAGAATACAAGCAACCGGGCGCCTACCAGGTATGCCTGAAAATTGTAACCAAAAATGGCTGCACCAATACGCTTTGCAAATACATCTACATTGCAGCGCCACCACCTATTGTATGCAAAGCCTTGTTTACCTGGGAAAAAATTGCGGATAACACTGCCAGCGGTCTAACCTACCGTTTCAATAGTAAAACGAGTGTGACCGTTCCGCAGGATAGTATTATTCGCCGCACCTGGATCTTTGGCGATGGCGATACCCTGAAGGGCAACGAGATAAACCCATTGCACCATTTTAAACAAGCAGGTAAATACGAAGTATGCCTGGTGATAAAAACCGCCAAAGGATGCGAAAGCAAGCTCTGCCAATTGGTGGTGATTGCTCCGCCTCCAGTATCCTGCAAACCCATTGTACGATTCGAACACCTGGCCAGGGTAAATGATGGATTCCCGGTAAGGTTTTTCAGCAGTCCGGCATCGTCTACCGACTATATACAATATCGCCGCTGGAACTTTGGCGACGGTTCTAACCCGGTAGATAGTATCGAAAACCCTATACACGTTTACAAGAACCCGGGACAGTACATGGCCTGCGTTTGGATAAAAACAAAATCGGGTTGCTACGACAGCACCTGTGTACTCATCAACATACCTCCGCCACCACCAACCTGCCAGGCTTACTTTATAGCCGAGCCAAAAGAGCTGAGTGTAAAATTCAACAGCAAGCCTTCGATCTTCATACCGGGAGATAGCATTGTGAAACGCCTTTGGAAATTTGGCGATGGCAAAATATTGGAAGGCAACCAGGTTGACCCCACCCATGTGTATGAAAAAGCAGGACAATACGAAGTATGCCTCACCATTGTTACTAAAAACGGTTGTGAGTCGAAACTCTGCAAATGGGTGATAGTCCCGCCCGGCAGTAATACACCTCGCTGCCAATCCATTTTTGTAGTGGCCAAACGCGAAAGAAACAAAGTATGGTTCGATAGTAAAGAAGCGAAAGCATTTATAGCAGGCGATAGCATTGTGCAACGCCGGTGGGATTTTGGAAACGGCCGAACCATTACCGGAAATGTAGTAGCGCCGGTTACCGAATATCCTCCGTTTGGCGGCGTATACAATGTGTGCCTTACCATTAAAACCGCCAAGGGTTGCGAAAGCAAATATTGCATCACCATTAAAGCCAATACCAGCCAGTCGCCGTACGATTCATCAAGGGTATGGTTAGTGAAAAATTACCCCAACCCTGTACAGAAAATTCTGTACGCAGTTATCTATTCACCCCGCGACAATGAACCGGTAGAAATTTCTGTATTGGATGTATATGGCATTGTGAAATCGAGCGTGAAAGTAATGGTACCAAAAGGATTCAGCATTCAGAATATTCAAACAGGAGCTTTGTTGCCCGGCCCGTATATCTTACGGGTGATCTCGAAAGATGGAGTGCAAAGCCGAAATTTTTATAAAGTGCCTTAATGGCTAAATGGGGTTACCCCACCACTCACCGAAAGAGCCTGCTTTGTAGCAGGCTCTTTTCTTTTTACGAACAACGTCTCCGGTACGGGACGTTGTGTATTCATTGCGCTGCACAAGAATAAATTTTCGCCAGATGGATTTGTGATTCAGAGAATCACTTTATGCCACTTTTAGAACAGTGTATAAAAACAAAATTCACCTAAAAGCAGTATTGGCTTGCGTGGTTTTCACGATACCTTACAATGTCAAAAAATTGAGTATATGAAAAAAGGGATATGGATTGCCGCATTACTGCCTATTTCTGCGTTTGCCCAAAATGTAGGCATTGGAACAAACACACCAACAGGCCCATTAACATTTGCCAACACCACGGGTAACAAAATAGTATTGTGGGGTGATGGTAATACAAGTCATTACGGGCTTGGCATTCAAAGCGGGGTACTGCAATTGTATGCCGACCTATTTGATAATGCAGTTGCCATTGGCTATGGAAGAAGCGCTTCATTCCAGGAACGAATGCGCATACAGGGAAATGGCAATATTGGCATTGGAACTTCTACACCGGGAGTAAGGCTGGATGTAGCCGGTACCGATGGCTGGAACCTGGTAAATGGCGAAGGTGATATGCGGATCGGCAATGCCACCCATCGCATAAAACTGGGCATTGCGCTTGGCGGGGGCGGAATTGGTGCAGCAGGCATAATGCAGGATGGTGGAATAGGGACCTTTGCGTTTGGGGCCAATAAATCATACCTAATTGAAATGGCAAATAGCAAAACGGATAATACCGGGATCCGGTATGTAAATTTCCCCAATAATAATGCGGGCTTGCGGGTAAATGGCAATGCAGGAACAGCCGGGCAGGTTTTAACCAGTGGCGGATCCAGTGCTGCACCTTATTGGGCCACACCCGCCGCCCCTGTACCCCCCCAACCTTATTATGTAGTTGGCCAATCTGCGCAATCTCCGGATTTGATAAATAATGGTCCAAGTGTTGATATACCCGGAATGGTGGCCAGTTTTACCCTGGCTGCCAGTGCAAGGGTAGTTTTTAATTATAATGTAAGGGTGATAAACCGGGGATGTGCTCTCTGTGGTGACAAAAGAACTTTTGTAAACCTGGTAACCGAAACTGTGGGCTATAAAGAAACAGTTGTGTACACTCCAAATGCAGAATTTGCGGATTGTGTTTCAGGACCGGTTGCGGTTGACCTTGGACCGGGTTCCTACAACTTTAAGGTGCATTTAGTCTCATCTATCTATGGCACAGCAACTGTTTACGCTACCCTGGGAAAGTTGTCGTGGCAGGTTTTTCCACTATGAAAATTTACTTCCCAACAACGTCTCTAACATGTGGTGTTGTGTAATCATTTTGCGGCACAATGATTGAGTCATCTATTGCCAAACATATATATCCGCAATTTGTTGATTCAGGCATTACACCAAATACCCTTACAGCTTTTGTTCCAATGCGTGGGACACGTACCGGGGCGGCGACGGTGAAATTACTTGGTACCCGATGAAGGGGCTAACCCTTTCGAAAACCGGATGACCGCAGTTGTTTTTTCGGTGCTTTCCAATCTTGCAGTAAAACGTTCGCCATTTACATACGCCATCATAAAAGATGTATTGGGCGGAATGGAACCCAGGTTTTCGGCTACCATACTCAGTTCCGAATCGGCAGCAAGATCTGCTGTAGCAAGCTTCATCACAAATGGCTCGGCCGATAGCCGCACATGTTCGAATATGAGCCGACCATTCATGAACAGCGAAATGCTATCGCCATCTATTTCGGCATTATCAAAAAATTGCAACTCGATGGAATCGCCGGCGAGTGGCAAAGTAGTTTGTGTAATGCGTTGCCGGGTTTCCCATTTTTCCTGGGTAGTCAATACAGGTGGTGCTACAACAGGCACGGGTTTTTGCACAGGAGCAGGTTCTACTACAATTGCTGTGGGATTGCTAACCGGCAGTTCTGCTTTTGTAGATGTCTTTGGAGTTGGTTTTTCTGTTTCGGTGCTTGTCTTTTTTTCTGCAGGCGCCGGTGCTTTTACCAATACCGGTGGCGGCTCGTTGGTAAGTGTTTGTTGTTCTGTTTCTGCCTGCGCTATCAGGTCCGGATCGGCACCACCATAAAACCAGTTGGCAATAATATCATCCCAACCATCGGCAAACAATGGTTGCTCCTTCTTGTCGAGATGCACGGTCATAGCAGTGCCCGCACGGCTTTCGCCGGAACCATCCAGCATCATGGTACCACCGCCCGGGCAATTGAAATCGGCCTGTATAGTCAGTGGTTGATTGTTGGTGGGATTGAGCACAGTAGCGCCCCCTTTTTTCTCGAGCAATTGATCGTCCCACCAATGCACACTGGCATCTACAGGGTCGAGAATCCCTTTTACTGAATAGCGATAATAGTTATTGGCATTGGCGAAATAATAAGAAGTGCCGGTGAGGCTATCGCCATGCTTAATAAGCTTTACTTCTACTTTGTAAGTAATGGCAAACGGTGGGGTGCCCTTGGTTACTTTACCACGCCATACCCCGGTAATAGGCTGGGCTAAAGCAGAAAGAGAGCAGAAAATAGCAGCTAAAAAAATGAGTCGTATATGCATAGAATGCCTCATTAACGAAGAATTCCCGCTTCTATTTTGCTATGGCCTGTTAAGAATTGTCATGGGCTTTTGACCGCTGGCATCCCCCCGGCTCAAGGCTCCAGGCTCACTGCCTATTCCCTACATTCGCTACTACCCTCAGCGGGCCCAACGATTGACCCGGCGCTTCTGGGCGTCTAAACTATTCAACATCGTATTTCTATGACAAAACGCTTCCTCTTTTTTACAGCCTGTATGTTTGCCGGCTATGCATTGCAGGCACAGCAAACATTTACCAAAGAGCAATTGCTGAAAAACCAATTGCCCAAAGACATGTACAATACCATGCCCACCGTACTGGAATGGCTGGATGATGAACATGTGGTTTTAAACACCAAACAGGAAGGCGATGCCAGCGCCAAGCCTTATGTGATGGAAGTGAAGACCGGAACACTCACAGCTCCGGCAGCAGATTACAAAGCGCCATTTGGCCGCAGGCCCCTGCAGCCCTTGTTTGTAAAAGACAACAACATTTTCATGCGCAGTGCAGCAGGCGAAAAGCAACTGACTTTTGACGCAGCGCCCGAAAGAAATCCCACATTCAGCCCCGATGAAAAATATGTGGCGTTTACCCGCAACAACGATCTGTACACGCTTGAAGTAGCCAGCGGAAAAGAAACCCGCCTCACCACCGGCGGCAGCGATCTTATTTTAAATGGCTTTGCCAGTTGGGTGTATATGGAAGAAATATTTGGCCGCGGCACTGCCTACCGTGCATTTTGGTGGAGCCCCGATAGCAAGACACTTGCCTATATGCGCTTCGATCAAAGTCGCATTGGCATGTTCCCTTTGTACAATGCCGATGGATGGCATGGCAACCTGGAAGAAACCCGCTACCCCAAAGCCGGCGACCCCAACCCCGATGTAAAACTCGGATTTGTGAAACCCACAGGCGGTGCCACTATCTGGGCCGATTTCAACAGCAAGCTGGATCATGAACTGGGATGGCCCGAATGGAAACCCGATGGCAGCGCCCTGTATGTGCAATGGCAAAACCGCGGACAAGATACCCTGCGCATGTATGCCGTAAACCCTGTGAATGCTTCCAAAAAAGAAGTGTATTTCGAAACGCAAAAAACATGGATCAGCCTGGATGAAGCCGATGCCCGCCTCACATTTATCAATGGCGGTGCCGATATGGTGATCATGAGCGACAAATCGGGTTGGAAGCAATTGTACCTGTACAGCAGCGATGGCAAATTCAAAAACAATATTACTTCCGGCAATTTTTATGTGCAGGAAGTAATGGGCCTCGACGAAAAAAACAAAGTGCTGTACATACGTGCCCGTGGTAAAGAAAATAGTGCAAGAACCGATGTGTATGCTGCAACACTCGATGGCAAAAAATTGACACGTCTTACTTTCGGCGACTACAACCATAGCCGTCTTAGTTTTTCGCCCAACTACCAATACCTGGTTACCAACTACAGCAATGTGAGTACACCGGGTGGCATGGCCATTGTAGACAATAAAGGAAAAATGGTGCGGGAATTGGGTAGCATGGCTGCGCCCGGTTTAGCCAATTACCAACTGGCAAAAACCGAATTGATCCGCATTAAAAGTGCCGATGGAAAATACGATCTGCCTTGCATTATTACCTGGCCTGTGAATTACGATGCCAACAAGAAGTATCCAATGCTCATCAACGTGTATGGCGGTCCCGATGCTACCAATGTAATGGATGGATGGAACTGGAATCCACAACGCCAATGGTATGCACAGGAAGGTTTATTGCAGGTTAGTTTCGACAACCGTGCCAGCGGCCATTTTGGTAAAGCCGGCACCAACGAAATACATCGCCAACTGGGCATTCCCGAAATTGAAGATTTCAAAACCATGGCAAAATACTTTACCGAAAAAGGCATTGCCGATCCTACCAAAGTGTGCATCACCGGCTTTAGCTATGGAGGCTACATGACCTGCATGGCGCTTACCTATGCATCGGATGTATTTACGCATGGCATGGCCGGTGGCAGTGTAACCGACTGGCATTTGTACGACAGCCACTACACCGAACGCTTCATGGATATGCCATCCGAAAATGAAGAAGGATACAAGAAAACCAGCGTGATGCAATATGTAGACAAATACAAGGGTATGCTGCAAATTGTACATGGCACTATGGACGATAATGTGCACATGCAAAACAGCATTCAACTGGTAGGCGCCCTACAGGACAAAGGCAAAAATTTTGAATTGATGTTGTATCCCAATGGTCGTCACGGATGGGGCAATCTTCCCGCCCGCAATAACCATTTCAGCAATTTGAAAACAAAATTCATTTACCAATACCTGTTGGAAAAAGAAGTACCCAAAGAAATACTTCGCTAAGAACAACGCCTTTTCAGAAAAGCCTTTCAACTCAACATTGAAAGGCTTTTTTATGTGATGAGGTACCTGGCAAAAAGATAATGTAGAACCACCACGGATCAACGACACTAAGTGACATCTGCGGAGAAATAATAGGACACGGATTGCCGCAGGATACTTGCCGATTTACACGGATTTTTTCTGCGTGCATCTGAGTGTTTTCATCCGCAATTATCCGTGTCCCATAATCACATGGCTTACACATCTGCTTCCGGCAATTCTTCTTTTGCTACAGGCTTTGAATACATCAGGCCAAACATCATGACCAGTGCAGTAAGCAGGATGATTTGTATGATGAGAGATTTATTGAGCAAGGGCAACTGGTGTGCTACAGGTACCGCCAGGAACAACAAAATGGTGATCAAACCACGAGGCGCTACAAATAGCAATGGCTTAATGGGAAGCCTGGCAAGTGCAAGCACCATAGCCCTGAACAGGAAAATGCCTATAACAATGGGAATAGCCCAAACCAATGTATCGGTGTTGAGAATTTCATGGGTTTCTATAAGGTATCCAAACAGTAAAAAGAAAAGTGCCCGCACCAAGAATGTGCCTTCTATAGTAAGCTCTTTAAACTTGTGCACTTCCTTATTCAATTCAACCGGCTTCAATTTTTGAATCCATTTGAACTGTTTCAATTCGTCGATATTGCCGAGAAATAATCCAAACAGCATGATGAATAAAAGTGCCGGAAGATGGTACTCTTTTGAAATAGCATAAATAAGAATGACCAACAGGATGATGGGTGCAAATTTGATATGATGGTCAATTTTATTGAGCAGGAATGCAAGCCCAATGGTAGCAACAAACGAAATGACGGAGATCATCAACACCTGCAATCCAAACTGCCCGAAAGTGGCCAGGCCAAAACTTTCGTTGAGTGCAATAAAGTTGAAAAGCAGCACACCCACAATGTCGGACAAACTGCTTTCGTAGATCACAAACTCCCTTGTAAAAACAGACTGTGCTTTTACACTGGGAATAGCAATGGCACTGCTGATAATGCAAAGCGGTATAGCATTGATCAAACAGCTTTTGAGCGATGCATTGCCGACATATTGAAAAGCAAACGAAAGGCCTATCACCATGGCGGCCATCGGCAAAACTGCAACAATAAAAGCTTTCCCGATCAGTGGTGTTTTGGTTTTGTTGAGCTCCAGTTCAAGCGAACCCTCCAATACAATGAGTATAAGGCCCACATTGCCAAATATGGGTAATAGCGACCCCAGGTCGGGTATATTTATTTCAAAAAATTCGGCCAGTTGCCGGGCCGCAAAACCCAGTATCAACAGGAAAATTACTGAAGGCACCCGGGTGTGAGCGGAAGTAAGATCGAACACATAAGCGAGTAACAGCAGTGAGCATACAGTAATGATAACAGTCATAGGCTTTCATATTGTGTGAAGGCATCGTTCTATACTAGTCAATGCAATAATGATGCTTCAATGTACGGAAGCATTCGCCGGTTCATTGCACAGCACCCTGCATTTCTCAAACTATTGACATTTTCAACCGAAGCTTCTGCATGCAATACTGGCAAAAAATGAACCAATATGCTACGCTGCGAATACCCTTACAGGCAGAAAATATCGAACTAATAATTGATTATATTTACTATCCTTACTTATGTAAAGCACACTATATGGCCACTGCAAAAAAGAAAGTAAAATCTCCCACCAAATCAAAGGGAACCCCGGTGAAAAAATCTGCCCCGCAGAAGGTAAAAAAACCGGAGATCAAAAGCATTCAAAAAGCCATTACACCCGTCAAATCTGCATTGCCGCAACCTGCTACTGCATGGGCCGGTAAAGTGCCTTTTGTGAAGCAGGGAAAATATGCCGACGGCTTGCCGTTCAACGATCTGAATTATCTCTGCTTTAAGCTCATCTTAAAACCCAATCGTTTTATTTCGAGGGCCTCGCTTTTCGACCTGGTGAAAGTGATGAAAAAGCCGGCAGCCGAATGTGGTTGTCTTTTCAAAACAGAAGGCTACATTGTAACGCCCGTAAAAATTCGCGAAGTTGTATTTGCCGACACGCCCGATTTCAAACTCTACAACAATGGCTTCATCTTGCGCAGGCGCATTTGCTACGAAGATGGTTTTCCTACCACCGATCCTGAAATAGTTTTCAAATACAGGAGCACCGATTTGCAGGTAGCTGCATCCACCGATGTACGCCCCCAAATACAGGGCGATTTTAGAGTAAAGTTCAAATGCCAGGCCTTGCCATTAAAAGATGAATTGGGCGGCATACGCATGTTGTATTCGCACAATGTTCAGTTTCCTCGCTCCAGCATCAAAACAAATGATGTATTGGCATTTGACAATATGGCGAAAATTTTTCCTGTGTTGCAAAAACTCAACACCGGCAATGGAGAAAAAATAAAGTTGGTGAACGACTGCATAGTGGAAGAAGTGTTGCAGGATATTGGCGTACTCGATTTGGGCGATGGGCTCAAAGCAAAAGCCAATATGGCCATCTGGCGCACCCGAGGCGAACATCGTCCGCTTATTGCAGAACTGGCCTACCAAATAAAATTCAGCGACCGGGCAGAATTGAAGCTCCAACAAATGGAAAGAGCCGAAAGATATTTTGTAGCACTGCAATATGCCTGCAAAGATTGGATCTCATTGGATGCCACTAAAACAGGCGTTGTGTACAGGGCATTAGGCAACCGGCCCATTAGCCACGAATAATTATGCCGGGTAAATTATCTGCCAAAGTAGAAGCCTTAACGCAACGGTGGGGCCTGAAATACGAGCATCTGCTGGGCATTCGCTTTGCAGTAAATGTAGCCATTGCCTCCTGGATAGTTTGGACCACGCTAAGGCTGATACACGATAGCAATCCTATTTGGGCCATTGCATCTATGGTAGCTGCATCGGACCCGCAACCTGCCGAAGCACGCAAATTTTTTAAAGCCCGTCTCATCAATGTTTTAGTGGGGTGCGCCATCGGCATTGTATTCCTGCTGATTGGTGGTGCCAAGCAATGGCTCCTACCACTGGCATTGAGCACAGCCGTATTGGTTTCCACTTTTATAGTGCGCATCAAAACCATGTGGCGGCAGGCACCTATTACTGCAGCATTGGTTATTGCAGCCAGTGTTACGCAAGGATCTTCGGCTGCAGGATTAATGCATGGCTTGCATAAAGTAGGCGAAGTAATTTTCGGGTGCCTGGTGGGTTTAAGCATCAGCCTGCTGATGTCAAAATTCTGGTTAGTACAACCACCTCAAAAAACTGAATCAGAATTGTAATACTGTTACACAACCTTCTCCATATCCATTACAAAACCACTCCATTTGCTTGCAGGTATACTTCGAAATTTTCGTAGCCGTCTTTCTGCGAAAAATAGATGGACCAGTGCGTAGCAATTAGTTCCCAGTGTTGCAATGCTTGTGCCCATTCGGCTTTGTTGTCGACCTGTTGAAAGTAGTTCTTAAATACCGCTAATGCTTGCGTTAATTCATCCGGATGCACCAGCACTGCGTGTGGTACTTCGTGCATATAGTAATCGAGCGGTTGGGCAAGTGAGCTCAATAGTAATGAAAGCGTTTGCTGATTGGGTTGCAGAGCAAACGATTTTTCGAAAAAGAAAAATGCACTAAAAAATCCTTCTACCTGTATGGCTTGTAGAAAATGGGTAGCCGTGGCTGTATCAGCATAAAAAAACTGTTCAAGCTGGCCGATCCATTTTATATGCATGGCACTGTGTTGCAGGTATTGCTGTATGAGTTCGGGTACAATTATTTCTTTAAAAAGTGGATGCTGAATGCGGGTATCCATTTCGGAAACACGCCAACCGTTGTTAGCCACAATTTCATGGTTCGTTTCCAGCACGGCCATGCATACCATGTTTACAAACTCACTGATTGCTTTTGGATCCTGTTGTTGGAGTGTGCTGATAAATTCAGCCAATAATTGGTTGGCTTGTTTTTTTACACCCGCCACCCTTAACTGGTTATACGCTTCCCATTTATCTAAAATTGCCTGCTGCATGTACACTAAAATATTGATTCCTGAAATTCAAACGGCAATGTATGATAGCTACAAAATTGCAGGCATATTTTATGGCAACAGCTGCAGCCAATTTTGTAGTTACAAACACCGTCCTGATTGTGCATTGCAATGATGTGCATCTACCAAAAAATACAGCCAATCAGAATAGCCCATATTGTTCCCGTTTTGGATAGTTTTCTATCGCTCTCATTTTTTTGCTAAACAGGCTGCTTTTGCGCTTTGTCACAAAAAGGGCCAAAATTGCCCTGTTAATGTTCTTGTTATTTCCTTCAAAAAATTTACATATAAGTTCAACTAACTGTTTCAAAGTTGTAAGCAGCACCTGTGCGGAGCATCACAACTGGCAACAACCTGCATGAAAAAAACATTCCTTCAATTGCTAATATTTTGGAAGAAAGGCATGCACCATTATCTATGCTTTTTGTTTGAATAAGCGTAGTGTACTAACTTGGGTACCATATCAGAAACCTTTTTTATGAAAAGCATTCGGATTTCACTCGTTGCCATGATCATGGCTTTTAGTTTACTCAGCCTCCCTGTTTTTGCACAGGATAAAGACAATGACTCGGATACTTCGGCCATGCTGAATATGGCAGGCGATAACCTTGACCTATACGCCGTTTTAGAATTATTCAAAAAATCTAAAACCATTGAGGCGTTTGAAAAATCGCTGAATGAAGGCAAGGACAAAGACAAAATAAACAACCTCGACCTGGATATGGACAAAAAGGTTGACTTTATTAAAGTGGTTACCGAAAAAGACGGCAACTCTTTCAGGTTCATTTTGCGGGTTGATATCAGCAAAAAGGAATCGCAGGATGTGGCTGTAATTATGGTTGACAAGGGTAAGGATGATAAAGTGAGTATCCAGATCGTAGGTGATGAAGAACTCTACGGCAAGGATTATGTAATTGAACCCAAAGGCAATTCTTCAGTTACCGCCAACCCCGCATACCAGGGTGTTGATCCGGTAACTGTAAATGTGCCTGCCCAGCAGGTAACGGTGGTGCAATCCCCTCCCGTTGTACAATATGTGTACTCTCCGGCCTATGTACCTTATTATCCTCCTTACTATTATGGATTTTATCCTCCGTGGTTTGGATTTGCAACTGTAATGGCTGTGGGCATTTACCGCCATAACCACTATTACCATCATCATGGATATTATGGTGGTCACTACCATGGCGGTGGCAACACGGTTATTGTCAATAATCGCAATAGCATTAATCATTACAACAATTCGAGGAATGTATCGAACACTGTAAGAAATAACCGTGTAGGTGGCAGTTATGGTAGCGGCAATAGAACCGGCATCAATAATAACCGCACCAACAATAGGAACACTGTTGGCAACAACAATAACAGGGGAGGCCGTAACGATGGAATTGGAAGCAGCAGCAGGCCTTCTACCAGCGATAGAAAATCATCCGGATTGGGTAACAATAGCAGGCCCAGCAATTCTACCAGGCCATCTGCATCCACAAGACCTTCTACTTCCACAAGGCCTTCCAGCGGCTCATTTGGCAGTAGCGGTGGTGGTGGACGTAGCATGGGCGGCGGTGGTGGAGCCCGTATGGGCGGCGGTGGTGGCGGCGGCAGAAGACGCTAATGCCCAGGTGCTTGAATAAATAATTTCGCGAACTGGTAGCCTACATGGTTACCAGTTTTTTTATGTGCCCATTTCTACGCATAAAAAAACTGTCTGCAGGTTGAATGCAGACAGTTCCTATTCAGTAAATCTCCCAGGTTATTTAAGTGGCATATCCGAAGCACTCATGTCGCGAACTGCTTCATAGTTGTTATCCCGCTTTTGAAACAAGGTCATATAGTTGCCGGTGTTCAGCACATTGCTGGCCGAATCCATCACTTTAAAAGTGCCCAGCTCTACTACTTGCACTGCATCGTTCGAAATAAATACTTCGGTGGTAGTGAAACTAATTTTGTTGGTACTAACCGCCATATCTTCTTTCAAAAAATTAACGATGGCCTGCTTACCAATCAACGGCTCTCTATGGGGGTAATAACTGATTGCATCATTGGCATAATATCCAATTTCTTTTAATTCACCCTTGTTGTACAAATCGGCAAAGGCATTTTCCTTGGCCTGTATTTCTTGTTTGATCTTTTCTTTATCAATCACTACTGCTGCGGCATCTTCTTTTTTTTCCGAGCAGGCTACCATTGCAGTTATTATACCCAGCAGCGCACCTGCTTTTACCAATCTATTTTTCATGGTGATGTACTTAGTTTGATGAAGAATTGAAGTTTAATCTGGTAGCTTAAAAATAGTATAAATAACAGAACAAAAAATTGCAGGCCCCTAACAAGTGCCAATCAGGCAAAAACAACCGGCATACAACGCATACCCATTAAAAAAGAGGCAACGCATCTACATGCTTGTTGCCTCTTTCATTTCTTATTTTTTAATGCTACAGATCAACGCCGCCTTTGCGGGTAGGAGAGCGTTTTGCTGGCCACTCTCCGGGCTGGCCGGTACGTGGGTTAGCAGGCAACACAATTCTTTCGGTAGAAGTGCGGTTGGGATCTTCGCAAGCCATGTACACCATAATGGCGGCAAGAATGGCGTTGGAGCGAACATCGTCGAACACCACTTTGTCGTAGGTATCGCGGTTGGTATGCCAGGTATAGTTGAAGTACGACCAGTTGAGCGAACTAAGGCTGAATGCAGGCGCACCGGCTGCTACAAAAGAAGCATTGTCCGAACCACCGCCTGCAGGTGAACCCGGGAAGCGGGTTTCCAAACCTTGCTTATAACCTGCCGGTACTTTGCTCAACCAACGTCCGATATAATCGTAGGAATGTACAAACCCTGCACCACCAATATTGGCAATACGGCCGGTACCATTGTCCTGGTTGAACAATGCCTGTATGTTTTTTACAATTTCAGGATGGTCTTCTACAAATGCACGGGAACCATTGAGGCCCTGCTCTTCGCTACCCCAGTGGCCTACCAAAATAGTACGCTTAGGATTGGGATATACCAATTTGAGGATACGCATGGCTTCCAGCATTACCAGGCTACCGGTACCATTATCGGTAGCTCCAGTGCCACCATCCCAGCTATCGAAGTGAGCAGACAGCATCACGTATTCATCGGGCTTTTCGGTGCCTTTTATTTCGGCAACCGTATTGTAGGTGGGCATCATACCCAGTTCTTTCGAATCGGTACGCACACTAATTTTTGGTGCTTTACCCGATTGGGTTAACCTGAACAGCAAACCATAATCTTCCAATGCCAGGTCAACTGTTGGAATTTTTGTGGTGTTGGCACCAAAAATTTTATTTACACCAAACCCTTGCGACCAGTTGCTTTGCACCAGTCCTGCTGCACCTGCTTTTTCCAATGCCAGTGCCAGGTTTTTGGGCGACATGCCTGCTTTGTTGATACGCTTTGCCCAAGCAGCAGTTTGCTCTGCTCTTTCTTTTTTCATTTTATCGAACGATTCTTTCAACCCAAACTCTTCCCAGTTATAATCGGGTCTGCCGGTGGGCTGCATCATCGACATCAACACGTATTTTCCTTTTACGTTAGGCAACCATTGTTGGAATGCAATGGAGTCGGCTACATCAGGAAAAATAATTACTTCGGCAGTAACGGCTTTGCCACCTGTGCTTGGGCACCAGGCCAGTTGTGTGCCTTCCAGCGACTTCACCCATGGAGCAGTCATATCAATATGCGCAATGCCACGCTCCCATCCACGCCATTCGCCCCATTTTTCGTTGCGGGCAGCAATACCCCAGCTCGTGTATTTTGCCACAGCCCAATCGTGAGCCTGCTGCATTTTGGGCGAGCCTACCAGGCGTGGTCCAATGCCATCGAGCAACTCGTGTGCCAATGGTTGCAATTGCGAATTGGTAGTGGCTTCTTTTATGATGGCTGCTACCATCAGCGAGTCTTTGCTTTGTGCAAATAGCAAATGACCCTGAAGCATTACAAGAAGTAATAACAGAGCGCTGAGTTTTTTCATGAATTGAAATTTGAAATTGAGGATTGTAGTATAGACGTAATTGGCTTGAGTTTCCAGCGAATGCGAGTACACACAATTGCTGCTTCCACTGGCGCTGGACACCTTCGAGTGTCTTCCTGTTATTCGTCTTCAATGCCTATCCAACTATTGTGGCCGATTGGGTGGTTAGTTTAGTTACAGCTATGCCTATACACTTACTTGTGGCTGATAGTTAAAAGAAGAATGCCCAAAATCAAACATAAGATGCCCAACACAACAGAAAAGCCTTTGCCGTAGTTTCTTATAGGTCTGTAATGAACTAACTGCATCTTAGACTTAAAACCATCTTTCTTTAATCCATTTCTGATAAGCAATATGCCTACACAAACAAATATGGTAGCGGTGGTATATAAAGTAATAGTCTTTGACATCTTATTTCTCTGCCTCGGTTCGTAGCACACAAAACGAAACAATTATTCTCCATCGAATAAAACTGGCGGGTTTAGTAAATGGGGGCACTGGACGGAGTCCAGCGCCAGATAGCATTTCAGTTTACGCCAAAAAATATGGGTAAGGGTTTCACCTTACTCATATCACACTGCGCATCTACAGCATATAAATCAGCACATATTATTCAAACTCGTAGCCAATATCATTTCTGAAATACATGCCATCGTACTGCACTTGCTGAATGGCCAATTTTGCTTCGGCTGCAGCTTGCTGAATAGTGGGTGCAATGGCAGTAGCCGTTATCACCCTGCCGCCATTGGTAACCAGGCTGCCATCTTCCAGCAACTTTGTACCTGCATGAAACAACATGGTATCTGCAGGCAATGAAGCCGGCAATTGCATGGGAATATTTTTGGCGTAATCTCCGGGGTAACCACCACTCACAGCCATTACCGTAGCAGCAGCACGTTCATCAATTTCTACAGTTGCATTTGCCAGTTCGCCCTTGTTCAAAGATGCAAGCAATGTCACCAGGTCGCTTTTCAAGCGGGGCATTACCACTTCGGTTTCGGGATCGCCCATGCGGCAGTTGTATTCAATTACATAAGGCTCTCCATCTACATTGATCAATCCAAAAAACACAAAGCCTTTGTACTCCAATTCTTCTTTGTAAAAACCGCTAATGGTGGGTTCAATAATGCGGCTCACCACTTTTTGCATAAACACTTCGTCGGCAAATGGTACCGGGCTTACACAACCCATACCTCCGGTGTTGAGCCCGGTATCGCCCACACCAATACGTTTGTAGTCTTTGGCATGGCCAATGATCTTGTAGTCTTTTCCATCGGTCAACACAAACACACTGATCTCAATACCTGTCAAAAATTGCTCTACCACCACCCGGCTGCTGGCTTCGCCAAACTGTTTGTTCAATATCATTTCGGCAAAAACATCCTGCGCTTCCTGGTGCGTGGCGCAAATAACCACACCCTTACCTGCAGCCAATCCATCGGCTTTCAGCACTATGGGTAAACTATGTTGTGCCAGGTAGGCTTTGCCGGCTTCAAAATTTTCGGCAGTAAACTCTGCATAACCTGCAGTAGGTATGCCCTGCCTTTGCATGAATTTTTTACTGAATGCTTTGCTGCCTTCCAATTGCGCAGCCTCTTTGGAAGGACCTACCACCGCAATGCCCTTATCGGAAAAATAATCGTACACCCCATTTACCAACGGGTCTTCGGGCCCTACCACAATAAGGTCGATGGCTTTCTCCTTCACAAACTTGTCTATTGCGGCAAAATCGTTGACGCCAATAGGCACATTGATACCTACTGTGCCCGTGCCGCCATTGCCCGGTGCAATAAAGAGTTGGTTGCAAAGCGGGCTTTGCTTCATTTTCCAGGCCAGCGCATGTTCGCGGCCACCCGATCCTAAGAGTAAAATATTCATATACGTTAAGTCTGGAAATCCAGGCTGCGAAAGTAGCCCAAATGCGGCCACCGCTTTCATTTTATGCCTATTTTGCCGCGCTTTGATATTGCTGTATAAAAAATAAAAAGGATTTATGAGTGAGACTGTGACACAAAAAGGACATCCTAAGGGGCTCTACATTTTGTTTGCCACCGAAATGTGGGAGCGTTTCAACTACTACGGCATGCGTGCCGTGTTGATTTTGTTCATGACCAAGGCGCTGCTTTTCGACAAGGCATTTGCCTCCAACCTCTACGGTAGTTATACCAGCCTCGTGTACCTCACACCACTTATTGGCGGCTTTATTGCCGATCGCTACTGGGGCAACCAACGCTCCATTATAGTAGGCGGATTGGTAATGGCCATTGGCGAATTCCTTCTTTTCTTTTGCGGGCAGACCTATGTATCGTCGCCCGAAATTTCTACCATGCTTTTCTTTAGTGGCCTCGGCCTCATGATTGCAGGTAATGGTTTTTTCAAACCCAATATTTCTTCGCTGGTGGGGCAGCTCTATCCCAAGGGCGACAGGAGAATTGACCCGGCATACACTATTTTCTACATGGGCATCAACGTGGGTGGCGCACTGGGGCCATTCATTTGCGGACTGGTAGGCGATACCGGTAATCCTGCCGATTTTAAATGGGCATTTTTAGCCGCGGGCATTGGTATGTTGATCAGCGTAGTGGTGCAAATGGCATTTGCAAAACAGTATGTGAGAGACCCCGAGAATAATGTTTTAGGACAACCTCCTGCCAATGCACCTACTGCATGGCTCAAGCCTATGTTGATCGTTTTGGGCATGGCTGCTTTTGCTGGCCTCGCCATTGCGCTATTGTACATAGATGCAAAAGTGGTTCCTTATCTTACCTATTTATTGATTGCTGCTACCCTGTTTATTGCCTTTATTATTTTCTCCGACAAAACCCTTACGGGTATTGAGAAAAATAGAATTGGCGTCATTTTCATTGTAGCATTCTTCGTAATATTTTTCTGGAGTGCATTTGAACAAGCCGGTGCCTCACTTACCTTTTTTGCCGATGAGCAAACCAACCGGCACCTGGGCCTTGACCTTCCGGCATGGATCGTATATCCCATTGGACTTGCATTCCTGTATGTGATCTTCAAACTCTTTGCTACTGCTAAAAAATCGTTGGCAGGAAGCGAGGAATCTGCTTTAAGAAATACGGTCTATGGCTTGCTCATTGCATTTGCAGCCGCTATAGTGTATGGCATTGCTAAAGTAGCCCTTGGTGGTACCGAAAGGCTTACCATGAATGAATTGCCTGCGAGTACATTCCAATCGCTCAACTCCATTTTCGTGGTTTCATTTGCGCCCGTTTTTGCATGGCTTTGGTTGAAGTTGGGCAAATACGAACCCGCCGCACCTACCAAAATGGCACTGGGCCTGTTCCTTCTTTCTATTGGTTATTTATGGATCGCATTTGGTGTAAAAGATGTAGCACCCGGTATAAAAGTGAGTATGATTTGGCTGGTGGGTATGTATGCCTTGCATACCTGGGGCGAACTCTGCCTTTCGCCTATTGGCCTCTCGTTGGTAAACAAATTGGCTCCGCTAAAATTTGCTTCGCTGTTGATGGCCGTTTGGTTTTTAGCCAACGCTGCCGCTAACAAATTGGCCGGTGTGTTGAGCGCTTTGTACCCCGATAACAAAACCACCAATTTCCTTGGCTACCAAATGAGCAACCTGTACGACTTCTTCATGTTGTTTGTAATAATGAGTGGTGTTGCCGCTATCATTCTTTTCTTCCTAAGCAGGAAGTTGTTGAAGATGATGCATGGTATCAAATAAAATTCCCGGTACATAAAGAACAAAAAAGGAGGCCATGATGGTCTCCTTTTTTATTGCGATGCATTATCGATTTTATAATGTTTTCAATTCCATTTTTTTAGTACAAGAGAATGCTACAATGAAAGCATTATTGCTTCCATTTGATAAGACACCATGCTAAAAAAGGAAAGCCCAACAGCACTATCGGCCATGCTATCCATTGGCCGGTAAAGGACCATAATGCAGCAGCCAACACCAACAGCAATGCTGGGTACAAAAAAGTAAGCAGCACCAAAACCACGCTATCGTAATGCACTGTTTTTGCAGTCAGCGTTTTGGTAACAATAGAAATGGGCAAATACAAAGGCGCATGCAGTACGGCACCCAACATAGCAGGCAATAACAGCAAAACCCGCAACCATGCCGGTGCTTGCTTGTGTTCGAATGCAATACCGGTTTCCAAATTTTTCAAAGCATCTGTGGTCACTGCATTTATTTTGGCAGTGCAGGTAGCACTATCAATGTCGGGCACAATTTCCTCACCAAAAATTTGGCCAAGGCGTATATGAATGGTCTTTCCCATTTTGTAAATGGAAGAATATTGCAACCATACTGGTAGCACTCTTGCTTCAATACCCTGTTGCCAGCAAGCCTGCAAAATGCGGGGCGCTCCTTTTTTGAGTGGCAACTGCAGCGTGGTTTGATACTCACAAAAACCTTCCACAAAAATGAGCAGCACACCATTGTTGCGCAGCACTTCCACGCTTTTCAAAAATGTAATTTCATTCAAACTCAACTTGTCTTTGCCATCGCGAATGCGGTAAATGGGAATCATGTGCAATACATGCAGCATGCGCCGCACCCATGCTTTTTTGAATACATCGCCACGGGTAATAAAATGCACCGGCTGCTGCATGAAAGTGCCCAATAATATGGCATCGAGAAATGAGTTGGGATGATTTACCGCCAATATCAATGGGCCTTTTGCCTGCAATGCCTGATTGTTGATGATCTCTATGCGCTTTGCAAAAAGCGGTAGCGCCAGCTTCATCAACCTTTTCAACCAACTGTACAACATGCCATGAAAATAGAACTTATTGCTATTGGGGCTACAAGAAAAGGCCCCGCCAATGGGCAGGGCCTACTTGAGACAAGCAATCGTAAGCAGTTTACAATGGGGGGGCTTATTGAACTTTGGGAGCAGCTGCCAATACTTCGGCATTCACCCCACTTGCATATTTTTCGAAGTTTTGTAAAAACTCTTTAGCCAGTGCGATGGCCTTTTCGTTGAACAGTTGCGCATTGGTCCAACCCTTGCTGGGATTGAGTATTTCTGCAGGAACGCCGGGGCAAGCCACCGGCACCTGCAGATTGAAATAGGGAGTGGTAGTGTATTTTATATCGTCCAATTCGGCATTGAGTGCAGCAGTGATCATGGCACGGGTATAATCGAGTTTAATGCGTTTGCCTATGCCATAAGGGCCACCATTCCAGCCGGTATTGATCATCCATACATTTACTTCGTGCTGCCTCATTTTTTCACCCAGCATTTGCGCATACTTGCCCGGGTGCAAGGGTAAAAATGGCGCACCAAAGCAAGCACTGAACGTACTCTTCGGCTCGGTAACACCCGCTTCTGTACCCGCAACTTTTGCAGTATATCCACTAATAAAATGATACATGGCCTGCGCCGGGCTCAGCTTGCTGATAGGAGGCAATACACCGTTGGCATCGCAGGTAAGAAAGAAAATATTTTTGGGTACACTTCCTTTTGCAACAGACCTGGCATTGCTGATATAATGCAACGGATAGCTTACCCGTGTGTTTTCTGTAATGCATTTGGAAGCAAAATCAACTTCGTGGGTATCGCCAATGAATCCAATATTTTCCAGTAGAGCTCCGGGGCGGATGGCTGCAAAAATTTCAGGTTCTTTTTCTTCCGTCAGGTCTATACATTTTGCATAGCAGCCACCTTCAAAATTGAAAACACCATCTGAGGTCCAGCCGTGTTCATCATCGCCAATCAGTTCACGTTCGGGGTCGGCACTCAGGGTAGTTTTTCCAGTGCCACTCAAGCCAAAGAAGATAGCGGTATCACCCAGTTTTCCCACGTTGGCAGAGCAATGCATGCTCAGCACATTTTGCTCCATGGGCAGTAAATAATTGAGAATAGTGAAAATGCCTTTTTTCATTTCGCCGGTATACCCGGTACCACCGATCAATATCATTTTATGTTGAAATGAAATGATAGCAAAATGTGGGCTGCGTGTTCCATCCATCCTTGGCTCAGCTTCAAAAGAAGGAGCCTGCATGATGATCCAGTCGGGTGTGAAATGTTCGAGTTCTTCGTTCGTTGGGCGCTGAAAAAGATTATACGCAAACAAATTGCTCCAGGGGTTTTCGTTCACCACCCGGATGTTCAGGCGAAAACGGTTATCGGCACAGGCATAGCCATCGCGTACCCATAATTCCGGCTGCTTACTCAGGTGGTTTACCAATTTCGATTTCAATTGCAGGAAATACTGTTCGTCGATTGGAATATTGAAATTGTTCCAATGCACTGTGTTGGTCGTAATAGCGTCTTTCACTATATACTTATCCTGCGGGCTGCGGCCGGTGAATTTCCCGGTATTTACGGCCAATGCGCCAGTGGAGCTAAGGGTTCCCTGGCCGCGAAGCAGGGTTTGCTCTGTCAATTCATCGGGGCAAAGTTGGTAGTGTACGTGGGAATTACGAATCCCCAGCTGTTTCAGCGAAACAACATTTTTGGCAATTGTGTTTGTCATAGAGTAGGCAGGCAATCGTTGAAAAGACAAATGTATCTACCCCGCCAAAACTGGTGCGGCTCAATAGAGGGAAAAAGCCACACGCCAATAAGCGCATTTCGCAGTTTTGATGAATATTCTTTAATGGGGTTGAAAATAGGTTGACTGGCACCGAAATTTTCAACGCAAACGTTTGCGTAATCAAATATTTTCAATAATGTAGGAATTACACTATTGCTTTTATCTGCTTATTTGTAGTTGGAGAATTGCGGGAAGTTTTGAAACTGGGAATACCCTATCCCCCGGCTTTTTTGGTTTTGGCGTACCCATTTTTCAGCAGCCATTGCAGCAGTTTATCCCTGTGATCGCCCTGGATAAGCGCTTCGCCATCTTTCACGGTTCCGCCAGTACCGCAGGCTTGCTTCAATTGCTTGCCCAATTGTTCCAGGTCCGCAGTATTTCCCACAAACCCGGCTACGATGGTCACAGCTTTGCCTCCCCTGTGTTTGGTTTCGTACCAAATACGCAGCGGTTGTTCGGCCGGCGCCAGGGTGGTTTCGGCTTCCTGTTCCTGCTCGGTTTTAAAATTGGGATCGGTACTATATACCAGTCCTCCGAGGGAGGAAAAACTGTTCAATTTCTTTTTGTTCATGGCTTCGGCTTTCAAGGTTTCAGAAAGAGGGGAGTTTACCCAGTAGTTAAGGCCGGCTTTACCCGGTAATCTGTGCTTTCAAACTCAGATCGAGGCTGCGGGCCTGGTGTATAAGAGCACCAATGCTCACATAGTCTACACCGGTGGCAGCGTATGCCTCAATATTGTCCAGTGTAATGCCACCGCTGGCTTCCGTTTCAAAATCTTCGCCCAATATGTCCAATGCCGGGGCTATATCTTTTGGGGCAAAATTATCGAGCATTACCCTGAACACTTTCCCCTTGCCGATAGCCGTCACTTTTTTTACATCGTCCAGGTTGCGGGTTTCCACTTCAATTTTTAACCCCGGCTTATTTGCATGTACATACTCCCATGCCTGGGTAATGGCTTGCTCAATACCGCCTGCATAATCAATATGGTTGTCTTTCAGCATGATCATATCGTACAGGCCAAAGCGATGGTTGACTGCACCGCCCAAACGCACTGCTTCTTTTTCGAGCAAGCGGAAATTGGGCGTGGTTTTCCTGGTATCTAAAATTCTTGTTTTATATCCTTTCAGTTTTTCTACATATTGGTGCGTGAGGGTAGCAATCCCACTCATGCGTTGCATGGTGTTGAGCACAAGCCTTTCGCATTGCAAAATGGTATGGATAGATGCTTCCAGATCAAAAGCAATTTCACCCACCTGCATGGCATCTCCATCCTGCTTGTATATGTTGAATGAGGCTGCAGGTTCTACCATGGTCACAATTTTTTGCGCCACTTCAATACCCGCAATTTTTCCTTCCTGTTTTATTTTCAGTACAGCCTTTCCCTGCTTGCCAACAGGAATACAACAGAGGGTACTATAATCGCCGGAGCCAATATCTTCTGCCAGTGCTTCGGCTACTAAATGTTTCAGCTTTGTATCAAATTCAGATGCTGTCATAACGCATACATTGATTCGCTCAAAGGTAACAGGTTGTACCAAAGCAAAACAGGCATTACCGAAGTAATACCTGTTGGTGCACTTGTGTGTGATAGTGCAGTGTCTCCGCGCCTTTCAGCGTCGGGGCAGGGCTTTAATTATTTTTGGTTGGCTACCAACTGCAATTCCATGGTGAAATTGTCGTAGATGGCTTTGTCGCCAATGCTCTCGAAAAAGCTTTTAGAAGCATAGCGGATATCGAACTGAGTGCGATCGACAGTAATAGTAGCTGTTGCTTTCAATGCGCCGCCGTTCACTACAATAGCTGCAGGAAACTCAATAGGCTTGGTAATGCCTTTGATGGTAAGGTTTCCTTTCACTTTGTAACTACCAGCCTGTGAAGCAGGCGTAACTGAGGTAACTACGAAAGTGGCCGTTTTGAATTTTTCAACTCCAAAGAAATCATCGCTCCTCAAATGACCTAACAGTTTGCCATTCATGTCCGCATCTTTAATATCAGCCACAGTAATGGTGCTCATGTCGATCACGAAAGTACCAGCTACCAGTTTGCCGCCATTTACGCTGATCTCGCCGCTGCTGATCTTTACATTACCGTCGTGCTTACCGGTAATTTTTTCTGCCTTCCATACCAGGTTGCTCTGCGATCCGTTCACTACATATTTTGAATCGGCTTTACCGCCACCCGCAAAAACAGAAGTGGTGCTCAATGCTACCAAAGCGATAGCTGCTAATGTTTGTTTCATTGTTTTCATGTTGCTTATTTTTTTGGTTGTTTTTTGATGTTGTTTATTTACATGTACATACATGTATTTGAATACAAAAGTGCAACGTTTGTATATACAAGCCAAATGAATCTTTGTGAAAATTTGGCCAAAACGGCTTTTGCCATCGGAAAGTCTTCTCCTAATAGATGGAGCGCTGCGGATACCACCTTTCACAAAAGCTGCCCAATCCCATGCTGTAAAACCATGCCAAAGTCGGGCCAAGACCGATTAAAATCATGATTTATACCCATTGAATTAGGGTAAATTCGCAACCCGTTGGCCAGGGCATTATTTCCCCGACCTGCAGAGACAATCAATCAACAAGCACAAACAAAAAAGAATTCCAATGAACAAAACCATGCTGGTGATCATGGATGGCTGGGGACTGGGAAAAGTTCCTGCCAGCGATGCCATTCTCGCCGCCAATACTCCTTTTGTAGATAGCCTGTATTCCAAATATCCCAATACCACTCTGGTTACCTGTGGCGAACAGGTGGGCCTGCCCGATGGGCAAATGGGCAATAGTGAAGTGGGCCACCTCAACCTGGGTGCCGGCCGCATTGTGTACCAGGAACTGCAGCGTATCAATGTATCTATTCGCGAAGGTGAGTTTCAAACGAATGAAGTATTGCTCAACAGCATTCGCTACGCAAAAGAAAACAACAAACCCTTGCACCTGGTTGGCCTTGTGAGCGATGGCGGCGTGCATAGCCATATCAATCATGTAAAAGCATTGGTGAGCCTTTGCCAGGCGCAGGGTTTGAGCAATGTATTTATCCATGCATTTACCGATGGCCGCGACTGCGACCCGAAAAGCGGGCTTGGATTCATCACAGAATTGCAGGCACATTTGGACAGCAGCGTTGGGAAAATTGCCACCGTGAGTGGCCGCTATTTTGCCATGGACCGTGACAAACGCTGGGAACGCGTAGAGCTGGCATACGATGCTTTGGTAAAAGCTGAAGGCCCTACCGCTGCCAGTGCTATACAAGCAGTAAGCGATGCATACGCTGCTGATATTACCGACGAATTCATTAAACCCACTATCATCCTGAATGCAGAAGGAAACCCTACTGCTACCATCCAGCAAGATGATGCAGTGATTGTATTCAATTTCCGTACTGACCGCTGTCGCGAAATTACCGAAGTGCTTACGCAGCAAGACTTCCCCGATTTTGGTATGCAAAAATTGAAACTGCACTACACCACCATGACCGAGTACAATAAAAACTGGACTGGTGTAAACGTGGTATTTGAAACAGACAACCTGAACAATACATTGGGTGAAGTAATTGCTGCGCATGGCTTCAAGCAAATTCGCATGGCAGAAACTGAAAAATATCCGCATGTTACTTTCTTTTTCAGTGGTGGCCGCGAAGCAATTTTTGAAGGAGAAAAACGCCTGATAGTACCGAGCCCCAAAGTGGCCACATACGACCTGCAACCGGAAATGAGTGCCAATGAAGTGACCGCAATGTTGTTGCCTGAAATTGCAACTGAGGAAAACGCTTTTATCTGCCTCAATTTTGCGAATGCAGATATGGTGGGCCATACCGGTGTATGGGAAGCTGCCATTAAAGCTGCGGAAACTGCAGACAATTGTGTACGCCAGGTTGTGACCGCCGGATTGGAACATGGCTATACCATTTTCCTGACTGCCGACCATGGCAACAGCGATTATTTGGTGAACGAAGACGGAAGCCCTAACACAGCGCATACGCTGAACCTTGTACCCTTGTTTGTGATCAGCAATGAATGGAAGGGTACCGTTAGCCCCGGCAAACTGGGCGATATTGCGCCAAGCATTCTTACGGTAATGGGATTGCCCATTCCAAAGGAAATGACCGGCAAAGTATTGGTGGCTCAATAAGCTACCGCCAACAATAATTTTCAAAGTGCATCAGCCCCCGCTGGTGCACTTTTTTTATGCTAATGAATGATTGAATACCAGAGATGTTCCAGTGCATACAATCGTGTATCATCAGTACATTTGGAATGCATTTTTTCCATCAATTATTAGCCCGATATGTCTGAACCCGAAAAAGCAAGCGAAGCCAAAAAGCAAGAAGCGCCAAAGAAAAAGCCATTCAGGCTGATGAGAATTTTACTCATTCTTTTTCTCCTGTTTGCAGGCATGCAATTTTTTCAACCCAATAAGGATAACCAGGATATGGACATGCGCCACGATATCAGCCATGTGATCCATATCCCCGACAGCGTTTACAGTTTGCTGAAAACCGCCTGCTACGACTGCCATAGCAATTTTACGCACTATGCATGGTACAGCGATATCCAACCATTTGGCTGGTGGATGAATGGCCATATTGAAGACGGTAAAAGGCATCTCAACTTCCAGGAATTTGCCTTGCTGCAGCCCACTGAAAAATTCGGAACCACAGCCCTTCGCCAGGCCGACAAACTCGACGAAGTGATGGAAACGGTAAAAGGAGGTATCATGCCCCTTCGCTCGTACACCAGCTTGCACAAAGAAGCCAAGCTGACCCAGGCACAAAAAACGACGATTATCAACTGGGCCGCCGCCGCACGGGAGCAAATCCTGCGCCCACAGTAAACGCATCAGATTTCCAGCAAGGGTAATCCTTCCCCTTGAAAAAGCCACCAATCTCTTATTGTAGGATTTAGCTTTTTTACCGGCAGTTTCGAAAATGCTAATTGTTTGACGCTGTGAACAATTGGCCCTATTTTTTTGGCACAAAAGCAGCATCTAACCTCGAAAATTGTCTACATTAGTGTAGTTGACCAATAACTACATGACAGAAGACCTCATCATTGCAGGATGTCTACAAAACCACCCGGTAGCGCAGCGAGAGCTATACAACAGGTATAGCCCGAAGATGCTTGCTGTGTGTTATCGATTTGCACATTCGAGAGAAGATGCAGAAGACATGTTACAGGAAGGCTTCATCAAGGTATTTTCTCAAATACACACTTTTCAAAACAAGGGTGCATTTGAAGGATGGATCAGGAGAATTATCGTACATACCTGCATCAATGTGCTGAAGCGTAATAAGAAATTTACAGAAGCCGTAAATATTGAATACGCAGTAGAGGCACAAGTGAAGGAAATTATCCCGGCTATCATGCAGGCCAAGCAAGTGGTAGAGTGCATTCGATTGCTACCTACCGGTTATCGTACGGTGTTGAACCTATATGCCATCGAAGGATATAGTCATAGGGAAATTGGCGACATCCTTGATATTGGCGAAAGTACCAGCCGCAGCCAGTACACAAGGGCAAAAGCTATGTTAGAGCAAGTATTGATTAAGAAACGAATTATAGACAAACCAGAACTACAACCAGACGTAATGATAGCCTTTTAAACCTTTTGTATTATCAGGCTGTGAGTAATGATTGATTTGATCTGCTATGAAAAGGAAACTATACCAAGACGAACTTGAGGACTTCTTGTCGGCATCGGCAGAAGACCTACGGATGTATCCGTCGTCAAGGGTATGGCATAATATTGATAACAAAATTCATGGCGAAAAAAAATGGCCTGCACTCACTTTTGCAGCCTTTCTTATCGGGGCTATTTCCCTCGCAGGTTTAATTCTCATGAAGCCTGATAAAGACCTTTTCAAACCCAGGCATATTACCAATACTGTTGCCGCAAATACTAATGCACAGCCACAGGCTTCCAAAGCATTTGTGGTAAGTGAAAACCTGATAGTAGCGAACAGTGGCAAAAACCAGGCTGCCGATGGCGACGAATTGATGCAGGTACTCATGAACGAACAGGACCTTGCTACTGCAAACACTGTTGTTGAAAATGCATTGCGCCAGGAAGAACCTACCATTACAGTTAATACGGCTCAATACCCACAAGCTGTATTGCAATCTTCCGTGTTGTTGAACGAAGAAGATTGGACGGGTGCAAACAGGGTACAAAGCATTACACTACGTGAAGAAAGTAACAACTATACTTTGAATGAATTGCCAGCAGGTATCAACGCTGAAACAGCAGCCCGCCTGTCCGCTGCCTTACCGCAGCCGCAAGCAAAGAGTACAGTAGATGCTGAAGCACTTGCAAACACTGTATCGTTGAAGAAAGCCTCTAAATGGAGCTTACAGTATTATGCAACACCCAGCCTTAGCTATCGCTTACTTTCTGAAGTAAAAGATGTAAACAATACATCTTCCATAGCAGCCCCCAATTCGCTGAACGCCATGGTGAACCACAAACCCAAGCTCGGGCTTGAACTGGGTTCTGCAGTGATGTACAACGTGACCGATTATTTTAGTGTAAAAGCCGGGCTGCAATTGAATTATCGCCAGTACGCGATTGATGCATATGCCACTCCGGCTAACCAACCTGCCATGATCAGGATTGACAGGGGCAACAACAGGTTCGATACCATTTATGCCAATAACAGCATCAGCAATGTTGGCCCTCAGCAAAACGAAATGCAGGTAACCAACCACTATTTCCAATTGGCCATGCCTGTTGGCTTTGAGTTGAGCATGGCTACTTTCAACACATCGAAATTTGTTTTGGCTGCAACCTTCCAGCCCACTTACAATATTGGTCAGCAGTCCTGGTTAATCTCTTCCGATTACCAGAGCTATGTGAAACAGCCCGACCTGATGCGCAAATGGAATTTCAATACTGGAGTGGAAGCATTCCTGCGTTTCAGCAACAAGAGTGGAAATTTAAATTGGCAGGTAGGTCCACAAATCAGGTATCAATTGTTGCCCGGTGCACAAAAGAAATATCCCGTTCGCGAACACCTAATCGACTATGGTCTTAAAATTGGCGTATCAAAAACGCTGTAATACTCCATAGCCATTTAATTTAGCCACCTCAACAGGTGGTTTTTTATGCGAAAATTTTTGTGGATGATCTGCTGCTCCGTTTTGCTTTTTGCATGCGGACAAAAAAGTTCCGACTCAGCCGAAGCAAATAATGCGGAAGTTGCTACTGCTGACTCTTCATTAAATGAACCAGTGTATCCATTTACGCAGTACCTGCAGGGCCAAATGGAATATATAGATAGCACACCCATTGCTGTAGAAAGAATTGTGCGCATCAATGGAACTACAATAGATTCCGGGTATATGGAGAAACCGGCATTTAAAAAGGCAATGGCTTTTTTAATTTCTGTAGACCCCAATACAACAGCGCTTCGCAGTAAGTATAAAGAAGAATCTTTCCATGACCTCAGCATTCCTTCGCTTACTTTTTCCATCACCAGTATCGATCCAAATTTGCCATTACAACAGGCCGACATATTGCTGCATCCCGAAACCAAGATTGTAAAGAACGTGATGTTGAAGTTCACGAATACGAACACCGACAGTAGCGTAATGCAACGTGTACTGTGGGACCATAACATGAAGTGCCAGGTAGTGGAAATAGTAGAACCCACCAATGGAAAACCGTATACAAAGATCACGCAATACATTTGGGACAGGCCCTTTTGATATAGTTAGGTATTGTTGAATCGTAATTCAGCACTTCTCATTTTTCACTCTCTCGTGGTATGACACCAGAAGCTTTCAAAAAAATTGCACCGTCCATTCCGCTATTACCCGGGGTGTACAAGTATTTTGATGAAAGCAATAAGATCATTTATATAGGCAAGGCCAAAAGCCTTCGTAAAAGAGTCAGTTCTTATTTCAACAAAACATTTGTTGGCTACAAAACGCATGAACTGGTACAGCGCATTGTACGCATTGAATTTACCGTGGTAGACACTGAGCAAGATGCGTTTTTCCTGGAAAATGCATTGATCAAAGAGTATCAACCAAAATACAATATTGACCTTAAAGACGACAAGTCTTACCCATATATCGTTATCAAAAAAGAACCCTACCCTAGGGTGTTTTTAACCCGAAGAAAAATAAATGATGGCAGCGAATACCTTGGTCCTTTTACATCGGTGGGCCGTGTTCGCGAACTGATACAATTCATTAAGCAGCATATTCAATTGCGCACCTGCAAACTGGCACTCACACAAAAAAATATTGCTGCCAAAAAATTCAAAGTCTGCCTCGAATATCATTTAGGCAATTGCAAGGGGCCATGTGCAGGGCTGCAAACGGAGACAGACTATCGCGAAAGCCTCGACAGGCTGAAGCAGGTGCTGAAAGGAAGGCTTACCGAAGTAGTACAGCACTATAAAGAAGAGTTGCGTGCACATATTGAAACGCTTGCTTTTGAGAAAGCACAGATCACCAAAAAGAAACTGGAACACCTCGAACAATACCAGGCAAAGTCGGTGGTGGTAGGACAGCAGAATGTAGATGTAGATGTGTTTACCATTATAAAAGAAGGTGAAGATGCATTGGTAAATTATTTGATGGTGCGGGGTGGTACCATCGTGCAAACACATACGCTAAAACTGAAACCCAATCTCGATGAAACAGATGCAGAAGTGTTGGCATTTGGTATAGCCCGCATTCGCGAAGCATTTGGAAACGATGCCGATGAAATAGTGGTACCGATGGAATTGGAGTATGCCGAATTGGGTATTACTATTACCATTCCCAAAGCCGGCGATAAAAAGAAACTGCTGGACCTCTCTTATAAAAACGTGCTCATACACCAGGATGAAGTGAAGCGCAAACGAATGCTGAACCTGGAAGAAAAATCGGAAGACCAGTTGCTGGATATTTTGGAAGCCATGCAGGATGCACTGCAACTGCCGGAGATACCGGTACATATTGAATGCTTCGACAACTCCAATTTTCAGGGCAGTTTCCCTGTATCGGCCATGGTATGTTTTAAGAATGGATTGCCATCAAAAAACGATTACCGAAAGTTCAACGTAAAAACGGTGAGTGGCATCAACGATTTTGCCACCATGAAAGAAGCCGTATATCGCCGCTATAAAAGACTCGCAGAAGAAGATGCAGAACTGCCGCAATTAGTGATCATAGATGGAGGAAAAGGCCAGTTGAATGCTGCACTGGAAGCATTGGAAAGCCTTGGTCTTACAGGACAAATGACAGTGATAGGTTTGGCAAAAAATATTGAAGAGCTGTTCTTCCCCGGCGACCAGGAATCAAAAAAACTGGAATGGAACAGCGAAGCACTTAAACTCATCAGGCGCATTCGCGATGAAGTGCATCGCTTTGGCATCACCTTTCACCGGCACCAACGCAGCAAGGGTACATTTAAAAATGCATTGGAAGATATACCGGGCATTGGTAAACAAACTGCCACATTATTGCTGCGCCAATTTAAGTCCGTTACCAAAATAAAAGCTGCAACTAAAGAAGACCTGGCCACTGCCATTGGACCTGCAAAAGCGGGAGTAGTATTTGAGCATTTCCACCAAAAATAAAAGCTGGCACTTTTGGTACCAGCTTTTATGCTATAAGGCGGTTGGTCTTAGTATGACCATTGGTTCTGTTCCCAGTTGAAAATAGTTTCCTTGATATTTTCACCTTCCAACAAGCGCATCAGCGGATCGCTGATTAAACCTGCCAATGGTTTGTCGAATGGATTGTTCAATGTAGACTTCAGGATATAGCTGGAGAAATAACGGCTTTCAAATACTTCTTCCCAGCTCATACGCATACCCATATTGCGTGGGTTGTAAGATTCATACCTCGCCAAAATAGGACGCAGTTCAGGATAGTACAACCAAAACAAAGTATAAGAATCGCGGAAACTGCCATCGTCATTCAATACAGCTTTCACAGGTGCAATACCCAAAATGCGAAAGTGTAAGCGGCTGGTTTCGCGGTCGAAAATGATCTCTTCTTTAATACGGTAACCGGTGATAGTTTGGTCGTTGAACTCATCCCTGATAATGGTGTCTTTCATGATACCAAGCGACAGATCCGGATCCTTAGCCAAGTCGGGTTTTTGAATGGTATATTTCTTACCCAAAAGCATAGAAGCAATTTCTTCTGTTTTCATTGGGGTAGTAAAGCGGTCATTGGCATTGCTAAATGCAGTGATATCGCCTTCCTTCAAATGCTTCAGGAGAATATTGATAAATTTCTGGCTACCGTTGTCTTCATCTGCCGCATACCTAAATGGCAGGTTCATTTTTTCTTTCGTATTTATTTCACGCCAAACAATTTGTTTGTACACCTGGTCGTCAATACGGAGATGATCGTATTCCAGCGGAGTTTTATCCAGCAATAAGTTGCCTTGTACGGTAGACGTAGGGCGCTTATTTAGCATGGGAGGAGGTACCAAACTTGACAGGTCGTCTGGCTTTGTAGTATCTGTTTTAGGCTTTTCAACTACGGCTGGTGCTACAGTAGCCGGTTTATTGGCCTTTGTATTCGTAGTTTTTGGCTTCGCCTTCCCTCTGGCTTGTGCCATTGCAGCATCTCCAGCCAACAGCGCTACCGCCAACATACCCAGACCCCATATTATCCGCTTCATATCAATTCAAGGTTTACTTTATCATAAAAGCTACAAGCATTCTGCAAAGAAATGCCTGTAGCTATTTAAACGTATTTTTCAAAATACTTATTGCAACTGGAAGGCGATCGAAGGCAGTTTCCTTGTTCTACCTTCCGGACCTTTTACAATTATATCATCAATAAAAATAGTGCTTCCTGGTTTTGCCTGCGAAATTACCGCGTTGCTTCCCCATGGGCCGCCATTTATTTGTACCGGTGTGTACTGCGAGAAGCCTGCACCATTACCAGCCAATGTATAGCTGATGACAGTAAATTTTGCGTCAAATTCTGAATCTTTCAACTGGGCTCTCAAACCACCCATTTGCTTGAAAGATGCGCTGGAAGTTTTACCACCACTTTGCGAACCAACCAAGGGTACAGGATCGGGCAGTGCTTTACAACGAATAGGGAAAGAGAAAGATTTTCCATCCACACTAATGGACACAGTAGCAGGACCTGTTTGAGAAGGTGTAGCAATATATTTATCGCCGCCTGCTCCGGAAATACTACCACCGGAGAAAGACACTCTTGCATTTTCGCGTTTGCCACTTCCTGAACTAATGGTAAGAGGGTTAGGAACACCCACATACATCACGTTCATTTTTTCGAGGAAGATAGAAGCACCTGAAGCCTGGCCAACTGTATAACTTACAATAGCAGTCTTGGTCATCGTTTTACCATTCTGATCTTTAAATTCAACTTTTACAGGAATATTTCCACTGGAAGAAACCGTAGTGCGGTAGCGGGCAAACCCACTATCATTCACAGCCTGGCTTACACCCCCAATGGTGATGGTAGGTTTAGCGTTAGAACTGAATGTACCAATACCCGCTTTAATTTCAAGTGGTTGACCGGGCAACAAATAATTACTGCTTTGGCTGGTCAACACTTCAAACTTGTCGTACACCACTTCCACTTTACCAATCTGGCTTTGGCAATAATCGGCCATCAGGTTTCCGCTTCTGAGTACATCGTTTTGGAATTTACTCAAAATGGTAACTGCTGCAACAGTTGGTGTCATGTGGAAATAGGCATCGGCCCAGGTAGTAATATTTTGATTTCGAGTTTTAGGTACCTCAAGCTCAATAGTGAATTTTGGCAGCGGGCGCTTTGCTTTGATCGAATCAGGAACAATAGCACTCAGGCTGTTGACATAATTCTGTAGATCGGCTTGCAATTTCTTACCCAACCCCAATCCCTGGTCGCCGAACAAGCGGGTGGGCGATTCAAGGTCATCTTCCTTATACATTTCCTCACCTTTTTCATTGGTGTGAAGCCCGGAAGCTACTTTGAGTTGCGTCTTTAAACTGTCAATTTCTTCTGCCATTGCATTGGCCAGGGCAATTGCCTGGTCGGCCCTGGGTTTCCAAATGGCCACTCTTTCAGCCAGTTCAGGTTTTTTGCCCTGTTCTGTCAGCGAGGTTGCAATAACAGCATTTGAATTTTTAATAACAGTGATCGAATTATTAAGGCTATTGTCCACCACTTTAAAGGCGTTCAATATCTCGTTGGATACGTTGAGAGCCAGCAGCGCCGTCAGTACGAGGTACATCAGGTTGATCATCTTCTGGCGTGGCTCTTTAGGTAAAGCCATAATTGAAAAAAATTTGAAGGTTTACTAAGCTAAGTTTCTTACACAAATACAACTACGCAACGGGATGCAAGCATCTCGTTGGACAGTGGGGTACCATTACCCTCTTCCCTGCATAGCATTCAGCATGTTGCCGTATACGCTGTTCAACTTGGTGAGATTACCAGCCAATACGCTGATTTGATTTTGTGCAGCTTTGGCATCGTCGATGCTGCCCGCCATTGAGTCGGTTACAGCTACCAGGTTGCCAAAGTATTTGTTCATAGCCTTCAGATGATTATTGTTTTCCTGTAACTCCAGCTCATAAATAGCATTGAGTGAAGACAGGTTTTTGTTCAGGGTTTGAACCTGAACATGGAACTGCTGAGTGCTTTCGCTGGCAGCATTGAAGCTTTGCATAGCCCCTACAGTTTTGTCCATTGTACCGCGTACTGCTACCATTGCCTCAGAAGCTGCTTTGGCAGAAGTGGAAAAATCACTGGTGGTTTTTACTACATCGCCCAGGTCTTTCATTTGGTCTACAGTGGCACCTAGTTTATTGAAGCTGGTTCCCAGTTTGTCGAGGTTAGCGCCAGCCTTAGCAATAAATTCGTCTACGCTGGTCAGGTTGGTGCCAATGGGCACTGCAGCTTTTACAGGCTGTGGGCTCTCCGACACCGGAGGCGGAATAAATGCATACACAAGGAAAATAAATGCTTCAGTAAGCAGACCAACAGTAAGCATTGTATCAGCAAAGGATTTGTGCAAAATTTTTGCCCAAGCTCCGAAAATAACGATAGCTGCACCTACGCACACTACAACGTTTACGATCACTTCGGTTCTTCTTGAAACACCAGCCATAGAACTTAAATTTTAATTTGAGGTTAGTTGAAATGAAATCAGTATGGGTATATAGCAATCACCGTTGCGCTACTGTACAGTAACGCTTCAGGTAAAAGGTTCATTGTTATTCAACCAAAGTTGTCCTTGGTTATTTTAGTTTCTGGGTTTTACCTCCCTGTCCGAAAATCGGAAGGTCAATAACGGTACGGAAGCCAATATAGGATTTTGCTGTGTCCTGGTATTCGTAAGCCCTTGCGCTGGTTTGCAGGAATGCACCCACATCTTTCCAGCTACCACCCCTGGTCACTTTACGCTTCATGCGTGGAGGATCAGAATCTTTTGCATTCCAACGAATATCAGGGTTCATATCATGCTGGAAATTGTAGCTTCCCTCATAGTACAAAGAAGAAGTCCATTCTGCTACGTTTCCTGCCATGCAATACAATCCAAAATCATTTGGCCAATAGGCATCAGCTCTTACAGTATAGAAACCACCATCTTCAGGATAGTTGCCACGACCAGGTTTGAAGTTGGCCAGGATACATCCTTTGCGGTTTCTTAAATACATACCACCCCATGGGAATGGCGATTGAGAACGGCCGCCACGGGCTGCGTATTCCCACTGAGCTTCGGTAGGTAGGCGGAAGTCCGATTCGGTTGCTTTCTGCTTGCTATCCAACCAGGAGTTCAGGTAAGTAGTTCTCCAGTTGCAAAATGCAGTAGCCTGTTTCCAGGTTACACCTACCACAGGGTAGTTGCCAAATGAATAATGCGAAAAGTATTTTCTCGTCATTGGTTCATTGTAGCTGTAAGAGAAATCACGCATCCAAACCAATGTATCCGGATAAGCCTTCTCTTTGTATTTTACCAGGAACGAGCTACGGGGCTTGTCCTTGTTTTCACGCTTGGCGGCTTCTTTCAGATCGAAATATTCTACCTGGTATTCAATTTTATCAGGATCTATTTCCTTTTTGCCATAAATACGATCGGGCGGAGGAATAATGATGGGATCCAGCTTTTCAACGGTAGCCTTATCGCCCCATTTAATTGTTTTGGCTTTGGTCCAATCCACATAGTCTATACCGTCTACGTTTTTCACATAGCCCAAAATTTTAGCGGCTGTGGAATCACGCACCCACAATACATACTGGCGGTATTGGTTATTGGTAATTTCGGTAGCGTCCATCCAGAAGCCCTGGATAGATACCTGCTTATTGCGTGCAGTAAGCGCATAGGTAACGTCCTCATCGCTGGGACCCATGTGAAATGTACCGGGTGGTACAAACACCATACCTACAGGCTTGGTTAAGCCTGGCTTTGCAGAAGGTGCCACACCGTGCACCTGGCCATCGTTTGGTAAACCTTTGGATTTTCCCAACTTTCCACAACTCGACACACTTATACCAAGCAATGAGAGGGCTGTAAACTGGAGGATGTATTGTTTCATTTTGTTATTACCAAGGTGATTTTACGGCCAAATGTAGGTAGGAATTTCCTGGATTTTTTCTACCAAACGTTTGCAAAATATTGTTTCTCTGTCCACCCTATGACGGCATTTGCCAACATAATGTGAATATTGTAACGCTTCTAAACGTCAAAATTTCTTTCAAAGTATATGTTCCACCATCTTTTTTTAAAAAACTTTGAAACAGGGCCTAAACCCCAATAAAAAAAGGCATTTCAGGCTTCAAAACATACTTTTTAAAGATTTTAAATTATCCACAGGCAACTTGCAAGCATACTCTTTGCACACAAAAACCATGGTTTTTTCTCCCGTTTCCTTGCCTGCCAACAACGGAAATATTTCCCTCTCTACAACGGATTGTTGAAATACTTTATTGGGTAGATACCATTCTAAAATTTCTTTTGCCAACCCTTTCGCCATTTTTCCGATCACCGCTATCTCATGTTGGCCATAAATAACTTGCTGCAACCCTACCGCCCATTTGCCAAAGCTAGTGGGATATTTCAAAATAGCTTCCTGCAAGCCACTCACCATTTGCACTGCCTGCTCTTTCCATGCTGGTTCGTTGAGCAAAGTACCCATATAGAGCAGGTTCAACATCATCACACTATTACCGGATGGCACTGCCCCATCGTAGGTTTCTTTTTTGCGCACCACCACATCTTTTTGCGAAGAAGCGGTGTAGTAGAAAAATGGAGAATCATTTTCTGAAAATTCAGCAAGTATGGTTTTCGTAATGCTGGTGGCGATGGTTATATAGTCCACATTGCCGGTGGCTTCCTGCAACCGGCACAGTGCAGATACATAATAAGCAAGGTCGTCGAGGAACGCAGACACTCCTGTTTTACCTTCCTTTTCGTTGTGATAATACAAGCCATCTTTACCCTTCATATATTTTTCAATATACGCAGTGGCTTTTTCGGCCATCAACAGGTATTCGTTGTTGCCGGTGGCAGTTCCAGCCACGCAGCAGGCCTCTATCATCAGTGCATTCCAGCCGAGTAGTTTCTTATCGTCGAGCAATGGAGCTATCCGTTTGCGGCGATGCTGCAACAGTAACTGCGACGCATCTTTCAACTTTTTAAAGCTTTGCTCCAATGGGTAACCATGCTGTTGGCAAAATGCTTCCAATGGCTTCTGCACCCATAGAATATTGGTATCCTCCCAGTTGCCTTCTTCAGATACATCGTAATACTTGCAGAAGAGTTCTGCTATTTGCTTGTCGTGTACAATGGATTCAATTTCTTCCCTGGTCCAGGTATAATATTTCCCCTCCACTCCTTCGCTATCGGCATCAAAGGCACTGAAGAAACCACCATTCTCGTCCTGCCAATCCTGTTGAACAAAAGCCATGGTCTGATCGATCACCGCCAGATATTCTTGTTTGCCGGTAAGTTGATACGCTTCGCTCAATACTATTATCAGCAGGGCATTATCGTAGAGCATTTTTTCAAAATGCGGGGCCAGCCATTTTTCATCGGTGCTATAACGGGCAAAGCCACCACCTATTTGGTCGTAGATTCCTCCCTGTAGCATTTTTTGCAAGCTCAGCTCCGCTTGCTGCAGTAGTGCAGCCGGGGAAAATGGCAATTCTGCAGCGTCAGCTTTTCCGTCTTTACTATTATAATAATGGTATTGGCGCAATAACCATTGTATGGCCATGGTTTGCGGAAACTTGGGCGCTTTGCCAAATCCACCCCATACCGTATCGGCCGACTGCAATAAGTTTTTAGCTATAGTTGCCAAATCATCTTTCGAAAAAGGGTTGCTGTATTTTCCTACGGCTCCAAAGTCATTTGCTTTTTGCAAATAATCGACCAGGTTTTCCGACTGCGAAAGAATCTCCTCCGGCTTTTCTACCCAGGCTGTATGAATGGAGTGGAGCACTTCGCGCCAGCTACTTCTATTGTACGCCCTCACCGGTGGGAAATAAGTGCCGCCATAAAATGGTTTGGCATCGGGGGTGAGGAATACATTGAGAGGCCAGCCTCCGCCACCACTAATGGCCTGTACCGCATCCATATAAATATGATCGAGATCGGGGCGTTCTTCGCGGTCCACTTTAATATTCACGAACCGCTCATTCATGATAGCCGCAGTGGCGGGATCTTCAAAACTTTCCCTTTCCATTACATGGCACCAATGGCAGGCCGAATACCCGATGCTGATCAGGATCAACCTGTTTTCCTTTTTTGCAAGGGCAAGTGCCTCCGCGCCCCATGGAAACCAATCCACAGGATTATGAGCATGTTGCAGCAAATAAGGACTTGTTTCTTTCGCTAACCTGTTAGCCATGGTGGTGGTGTAGAAATAGTGCAGGCAAAGTAGCACGAATGCCTGCAATTGCTATTGTGAAAGGCGAAAAAAAGCCGACCTCGAAGGCCGGCTTAGCGTTATTTTTTTACGCCTACTTTCTCTTCCAAAAACCGGTCGAGTGCAGTGATCATACTCGGCGAATTGGGGAGTGGCGCTTTAATATGCAGGTTCAAACCAAAATCTTCAATGGCTTTTAAAGTATTGCTGCCAAAGCCACCAATAAAGGTTCCGTTCTGATTATAGTCGGGCAAATTGTCGAACAAACTTCTTACACCACTTGGGGTAAAAAAGCAGATCACATCAAATTCTTTTTCGCTCAGCAGGCCTTTTACATCGGCACTGATAGAGCGGTACATATACGGTGTAGCAAACTCCACCTTATTATTCTTCAACCAGTTTACGATATCGTTATCCTGTTGGTTTTCGCTGCACGGGTATAGGAAACGTTCGTTCTCTTTGTGCTTGTTGATCACATCGAACAAAGATTTGTTGGAGCCATCGGCACCATAAAACACTTTGCGCTTTCTATACAGAATGAATTTTTGCAGGTACAAAGCCACAGCTTCGGTAATGCAGAAATATTTGGTATCCTGGCTTACAGTGAGACGCATTTCTTCGCACATACGAAAGAAATGATCGATGGCATTTCGGCTGGTAAAAATAACTGCAGTGTAGCTGGCGATATCCACTTTTTGCCGGCGAAACTCTTTGGCTGGAATTGGCTCTAACTGGATAAACGGCTGAAATTCCAATTGAACTCCATACTTCTTCTCCAATTCAAAATAAGGCGACTTATCAGAATTTGGGCGAGGTTGGGTGATCAGAATTTGCAGTTGCTGCTTGCTCGCTTTCTGACTTGTTTTGGTTCCTTTTATACTCATTAGGTCACATGGGTTGCTCGTTCAAAACTATATTGGTGTCGTCAAATCATCGATAGCATTACCTTATACACTATCAAAACTGGCATTATTTCGAAGGCGCAAAGGTAAAGGAAAAAGTGGATAGGGATTATTCGTACATGCTGCCTCAACAGCGGAATGGCCAATACATAACGATAAAGAAACAAGAAACCTAAGCCAAACAAACTGGCCACCAGGCAAATGGCCTGCAGGTTGGGCACACCCAGCGCAAGCGCAATAGTAGCAGGCAAAAGCAGGATGCCCACTACTTTGTTTACCAGGAAAACCATGAAATTGTAGGTTTCGGCCAACTCTTTATAACCAAATAGCCATCCACTAATGGCAGTGCCAATATATTTTACCAGGTACACCCCGGCTATGAGTGCAATGCAAATGAGCAACTGCTGCCACCAGATACCATCTTTTGGCAACCAATGTTTATATGCCCCCATTTGAAACAAAAAAGTACCTGCCGACATACAGAAAAATAAGTTCATCAGCAGCGATGCCAGCCTGTTTTGCAACAACTGTTCCCGCAGCGATTTTTGCTGAATAGTAGTTTGTGTGAACAGCCTGATGAGGTCGGCAAAATATTTTGAAAACGTCATGCGGATAATACCCAACAGCAAGAGCATACCACCCAATATGTAAAATGCATAGTCTTTACTGCGTGGGGTAAAAGGCTCTTCTGTCCTGTAAAAAAAGGGACCGGTAACCGGTAAAAAACCATTGAGCTTATTAAAAAATGGGAGACTGGTATCAGCTTTTTTTACCACCGGGATAATTGTAGCAGGTTGCACCGAATCGGGCAAGGAGGAAGCTGCAGTATGGATGGAAGTATCCGGTTTGGCTACTGCATTCGTATCCTGGGCATGCACTGCCATTTGCAACGGCAGCAAAAAAATGAATAACCATACACCAAGTAATAAGCCCTTCCGCATTGGTGCAAAAATACCATGGACTTCAATACGCATCGTGCATAGCCTCATTCCTGTTTAGAAAAAGTTGACAAACCCAATATGAATTTTGGATTGTCGAAAATCCATGGGCAGATCATTGCGCTTACCCACGGCCCAGCTCAGGTTGACCTGGCTGTTTTTTGTTTCAAAATTCAGCCCCAGCCCTGTACCAAAATACGTATGATCGTAGCGCTGCACGGCATCCTGGTAAGCAGCCCAGCCACCATCGGCAAACGCAAACAGGTACCCGTTTCTGCCCGTTAGGTATCGATATTCTGCTGTGAGCACTGCGTAGTTCCGGGCAAAAATGGATTCTTCATCAAAGCCCCGCAAAATTTTGTAGCCCCCAATCTGATACAATTCATTTCGATAATAATTGGCACTTTGCAGCCATGCCGCCTGCAAGCCTGCTTTGCAAACCGCCTGCCTTCCTATGGGCAAATAACCCGCATATTGCAACTTCATGCGTAGCTGGTAGGTCTGCAATTGCACCGTGTCGTACAGGTCATTAAAATCAAAAGCCGGGTTGTTCGGATCTTTTAAACTAGTGATCGTATTGTTTTTGCGGATCTTTTTCAAACCTCCTACAGCCACCAGGTTGGCCTGCTGCCCGCTTCGGGGATTGTAACGATAATCTGTATTATTAAAATCCCATTCAACCCCAAGGTTGCTGATGCCAAAATCGGCCACTACCGGCAGTTCTTTTGTTAGCTTGATGGTATTGGAATCTACATACGACAAATTGTTTTGCTGCAATTCGTAAAACACTTTGCCTGTTTGATACCTGTCGAACTTATACGGAACGCCCACCCGCAATTGCAGGTTCAGATACTGCGTGTCTTTCTTAAACAGGTCGAAACCAAATTCGAAACCGGCTTTTGAATTAAAAATAAATGGCTGCTGGTACAACAAATTCAGCCTGGGCGATTTGTATTGAATTTGCTGCCAGTTGGCACCAATGGTTTCGCCACCACCAAACACATTGCGCAGCAAAATATTTACATCGCCGGTTACCAGTAATTTATTGTCGGGGGTTGATGTACTGGCAGGCATTACACCAATGAGCACATTGAAAATATTGCTGCGCCTGGGTTTCATGTACACATTCATCACACTTCCGGAGCCCAGCATTTGTACAGAAGAAGGTTGTACTCTTTCTGCAAACAACAATTCGTCCAGCAATTCATCTGCATCATCTATGGCTTGCTGGCTATAGGGGATGCCGGGTTGCATTTGCAAATGCCGGTACAAAAACTTTCGGTTGAAAATGGATTTACCATTCTGAACTACGCTGTCGATTTTATAGGATGGGCCTGTTTGCAGCCTGAGCATTCCATCCAATTTTCCTTCGGAAATCTGCACACTATCCCATGTGGCCGACGCAAAAGGATACCCGTTGTTGGCCAAAAAAGAAAGCAGCGATTGCTGTACACTATCGGGGCTTAGTGCCTGGAAATTTTTCATTTTTTGCTCACCACTCCAGCCCATGCGCCGCAGCCAACTGCCTGCTACACTATCGAAGCGGATAGATTGCCAGGCATATTTTTCGCCCACAAACAACCACACGTTTACCTCCGTAGAATCGTAGGCCACCGAGTCCAACGAAGCAGCCCAATAGCCATTCGCTATTAACTGCGATGGCAACTGTTGCAAATAGAGTTTCGCAGTTTCTTTATCGGCCACGGACTTCTTTAAAAAGCCTGGAGCAGCTTTCTCTTCTGCAGGTACATACCGGATAGCATAACGCTTTTGCGCCACCACCATTGTAGTGCAACAAACCCAAAGCATCATCAGCGTTAATTTCAACTGCATTGTGCCAAAACTAAATTGTTGACGGCAGATTGCGCACCTTTGCTTTCATCATCATGGCTGGCCTATACCTACATATTCCATTTTGCAGTAAAGCGTGTCATTATTGCAATTTTCATTTTTCTACTTCTATTCACCGCAAAGAAGCATTCCTGCGTGCACTGGAAAAAGAGATCGCCAATCCCTACCGGCCGGGCAATATGGCTATGGACCGCAATATTGATACCGTGTATTTTGGGGGAGGTACTCCCAGCCTGCTGACCATGGGCGAAATGCATAAAGTGCTGAAAATACTGAATCGGAATTTTGACATCAGCCCCAATGCAGAGATCACCCTCGAAGCCAACCCCGACGATATTTCGAGAAAACGCCTGAACGAATGGCGAACACTGGGCATCAACAGGCTGAGCATAGGCGTGCAATCTTTTGTGGATGCAGACCTGCAATGGATGAACCGTGCACACAACGCATCGCATGCTATACAATGCATACAACAGGCACAGGACGCAGAGTTCACCAACTTAACAATCGACCTTATTTATGGTTTGCCCGGCATGACTACGCAACATTGGGAAAAAAATGTATTGCAGGCAATAGAACTACAGGTGCCGCACCTGAGTTGCTATGCACTTACCGTGGAAGAAAAAACAGCACTACATCATTTTATAAAAAAAGGAAAAGTGCCGCCATTGCAGGATGCATTGCAGGCCGAGCATTTTGTATTGCTCATGCAATTGCTGCATGCCAACGGGTTTGAACATTATGAAATTTCAAATTTTGCAAAACCCGGTATGCGCAGCCGGCACAACAGCAGTTACTGGCAGGGAAAACCTTACTACGGGTTTGGTCCATCGGCACATTCATTCGATGGCAACCATACCCGTTGGTGGAATATTCCCAACAACACTATTTACATTGAACGAACAATGGCGGGCAAAAAACCTGTTGACTCAGAAATACTCAGCCCCGTGCAACGCATGAATGAAACCATCATGACGCTGCTACGTACACAGGAAGGACTGCAGATAGATCAACAACTAGGAAGGATAGAAACTTATATGTACCCTGCTGCACAATGGCCGCAGGCGGCAACACAGTTAAAGGAATATATCGACAACCGTTGGATCGCCATACAAGGCAATACGATTCAACTTACACCAACCGGCAAACTGTACGCCGACCATATTGCAGCAAGCCTGTTTGCCACCGAGTAATTGGCAGGTAGTATTTATTGTAATACCGTTTCTATCTTTTTAAACCCTTCGGCAACAGGCCTGCCTTCCCACAATATTTGGTAGATAGTTGTAGCAATGGGCATATCGGCACCTATTACTTTATTGGTATGATACAAGCCCTTACTGGCAGGGTATCCTTCTGCCACCATATTCATTTCGAGCTGTGCTACTTTAACACTGTACCCTTTACCAATCATATTGCCAAAGGTCCTGTTGCGGCTGTAGAGTGAATAACATGTTACGAGCAAATCGCCCAGGTACACGCTGCTCGCATAATTGATCTTTCCGGAGTCGGGTGCATTTTTCCATTCCATTACGGTACGAATAAAATTCACCAATTCGTTGGCAGCACTGGATATATACACACTTAAAAAATTATCACCATACTCCAATCCATGCGCCATGCCCGCACCTACAGCGTAAATATTTTTCAGCACGGCAGCATATTGTGTACCCCATATATCGTGGTTCACTACTGTGTTCAAATATTCTGTTTTAAAAAGCCGGGCGATGGCTTCAGCGGTTTCTACTTTCTCGCCACTAAAAGTGAGGTACGATAATTTTTCCGCAGCCACTTCTTCTGCATGGCAGGGCCCCATAAGGGTAAAATAATCTTCTACAGGTACACCAAAATTTTGCAGCAAATATTCATTTAGCAACTGGTGCTGATCGTTGGGCAAAATGCCTTTTACCGCCGAAACTATTCGCTTGCCTTTAAATATATCCTGCGGCAATCCTTCGAGTGCATTGATCAAAAATGAACTGGGAATACATACAATTACCGTATCGCAGGCCCGAACCACTTCCGCCAGGTTTGATGACAGTTCCAGCAACCGTGTATCAAAATAAGCACTGCTTAAATAGTGTGGATTATGCCTCCTGTTTTTGATGTAGGCAATAGCATTCTCATTGCGCAAACACCAGTGAATGGTATGGCCATTGTCTGTAAGCATTTTTGCCAGGGCTGTGGCCCAACTACCTCCACCTAATAATCCTATTTGCATACAAGCAATTTGGCGCAAAGTAATTAAGCCTGCTCAACTTCGGGCTATCAACGGTCAGAAAATGGGAATATTAGGATTTTCCTGATGAAAAAAACGATGAACCCCATCAATATTTGCAAGGCTCCAGTACATTTACACGATGTATTATGCTAATATTCTGCCGGACAAAATCATTCTTTCTTCCGGCACTTCAACCGCTGAAATTTGGCCGGCACAAGGTGCCATTCTCAATAGCTGGAAAGTAAATCTCGATGGCGAACTGCTCGATGTGATCGATGGGTATACCGATGCCGACGATTTTTCGGTAAATGCCGAATCGAAAGGATTTCGCAGTTGCAAACTATCGCCCTATGTGTGCAGGCTCAACAAAGGGGAATATAGCTACGATGGCCGCCAGTACCATATTGGCAAGTTCGATTTAAATGGTTCGTCAATCCATGGCCTGTTGTACGATGTACCGTTTGAAGTACTGAAGCATGAAGCCAACGACCACCTGGCCATGGCCATTGTGGCGTACCAATATACCGGCACCGACAAAGGCTATCCCTATGTGTATGAGGCAGTGGTTACCTACACCCTTATCAATAATAAAATAACAATAGGCACACAGATCACCAACCGCCACCACGGCACTATTCCCCTGGCCGATGGATGGCACCCCTATTTTAAATTGGGCGGTACCGTTAACGATTGGACCCTGCAAATGGCATCCAAAACCATGGTGGAGTTCAACGATGCATTGATACCTACCGGGGCATTGCAAAACGATGAACGCTTTACCAACGGGCAAGTGCTTGGCGCTACCAAACTCGACAATTGTTTCTTACTCGAAAAGCTGATGGGCGACCAACCAGCCTGTACACTGAAACACGAAAAGGCCGGTGCTCAATTATCCATATTTGCCAACAGTCATTACCCGTACCTGCAAGTGTACACGCCACCACATCGCCAAAGCATAGCTATCGAAAACCTGAGTGCTGCTCCCGATGCTTTCAACAATAAGATGGGGCTTATACTGCTGGAAGCAGGCGAAAGCATTGGCTTTAGCTGTACGTATGCCATTGGCAAATGCGAATAGAAATAAGGGATAGCAATAGGGCTGTCAATTGTAGTATGTATGATAACGAAGCCAACAGACAGGGAAATATTTGAAGGAGAGATTGCAACCTATTGGTTCGATGATGGCATATTGGTTTCACTTTCCAAAAGCCCCAGGCGAACTGTGGAAAGCATTAAAGCGAATGTGGAGCTTGTAAAAAAAATTACGCATAATAAACCTGTGCCTTTGTTGATCTATTTATCCAATTCTCCTGTGCCCGACAAAGCCACCAGGAAATATTCAACTGAGCAATTGCCGGTTATTTATTCAGCCATGGCCATGGTATCGAAGCCCGGACTTTCTGCATTCATCATGAACATTTTGTTCTCTTTCAAAAAGCCACCTATACCCATCAAAAGTTTTACAAACGATGAGGAAGCAAAGAATTGGCTAAAGGCGTATTTGTAGGTACGGGCATCAAACAAAATGAATATTCTCGGTGCTCGAGACACGCACCGAGGCGAGGGGCTGCTGCTGCAAAATGAGACCAGTTATTCGTTTGGCTTCATGAAATTTCGCAAAGCCTTTACTACGACTTAATAATCCAAAGCAAAACTTCCTTATTGGTGCTTTTTAGCTTGCGATCGATCACAAGCATACTGTTATTCGAAACTGCCGGACATCCCCACCCCTCGGGTGTTCCAGCCGGGTAAACTTCCTCGTCTGCTACACTTTCCCAAGAATGCAACACTATTTGCCTTTTAACTGCATTGCTGTTTGTAGGATCCTGGCCAATCATAATGTATTTAATATGAATTCCCCAATTACTGTACGACCGATTGGTCACAATATATCTTCCAATGGAAGATGTGTGGGAATCCTCAACATTGCTAACTACTGCAGACTCTTTCGATAAATCATAGCCCCAGGGCTGGGCACCACAGCCATGGCTTACAAGAAATGAGCTCTCAATTTGATCCCTTTTAAAATCCCATATATAAAACCTTTTCAAACCCGAATGGCGGTTAAGATCGATCAACAAATAAAAATCCTGGTCCAGGTTTTTCATTTTGCAATATTGCTTTGCTTCCACAGCCTTTACACGCAAGGCGGAAATGTCAATATCCTGCTTCGGTTGACCAACATTGCGGCAACCAAAAATGCCGAACAAAAGGTTTAATAAAATGGAATATGCTCTAGTGGTCATTGGATTATTTTTGCAATCAAACAGGCACTGCCGATAGTGGGGCATTAGAATTCCGTACGCTGGAATTGCTGCTTGGTTTTTTGATAAAGTTAAATTTTAAGTACTATAGCAAAGTTTTTTCGCCAAGCCCTCAGTCCGCTGCAGTGAAGCAAAGAATTGGCGAAAGCATTTTTGTAGTTACGGGCATTATTATTATTATTTTAAGAAGACAGACTCCTTCTAAAACACAACCGGCTCCGGAAGCCTCGCCAGCACTGTTTCAATATTCACTTTTAGCAGTTCTCCCATTGTTGTGCAATGCTGGAATGCATCTGTTTCATGCAGTGCATTCAACTGGTCTTTGAGCAAGCTCGTTTTTTCCGGTGTAGAGATGGGGTCCTTCACCATTACATCCATCAATTCCGTCATCCGGTTACGGGAAGAGAACAGGCGGAATGACATCAATGTCCTTTCCTCCACCTGGTATTGTTCAATGGAATCCTTATCCAAAAGATTTTGCACAAGCTCCACAAATGGATAATTCTCTTTGAAGAATTGTGGGCGATAAAGGTTCACCCGGCCTTCATAGCACTGTTGGTCGAAATCGATGGGCCTTAAGCGGTATTGAAAATCTTCAAAGTCGGTGGTCACTTCCACCACGAAATTATAGCTGCGCATATCTCCCAACAGGCGGGTGAAACAACGTTCGTTGAACTTCACGATCTCTTTAGCCAGGCGGATCTTATTGGTGTCGGGCATTTTCAAGTACCGGTCTACAAACAAATCGCCGGGAACACCAGCTACATGTTCTTCCACCAATGTACCCGGTGCAGTGAGAAACTTCATCCGGTTGGGTGAAATGATATGTTCCAGTTCGAGGCCGTAAATTCGCGATGCATCTTCTCGCTTGATATAGTAGTGATCTACGTTATCGTTATAGCCATTCATGATGCGAATGCGAAACGGATTGGAGTTGCCGAATGTGCAGTAATCAATGCGGTCTACCGTCAGGTGTTTCGCATAGCTGCTATCACCTTTCATCTTCAACCTTGCATACAATTCTACCAGCGCTTCCTGCAGATAATCCCATTCTTTCAGATCATAATGCGCTTTTTCCCAGAGTGTGTCATTGCCTTGCTTGTCTTTCAAAGGAGTTGAATAAGCTATACGTTGCAGATCGCTATAGAAAATGGGCAACGATGCTTCTCTTCCCCATTTTTTTAAATAGGTGCGGAGTTCTTGTTGCGCTGGGAAAAATGGTTTTTTTCGGGACGGTTTGGCGATAGATTGCATAGCTGCAAAGTTCCCCAGCGGTTTCCGCACCGGCTGTGACTAAAGTCATTAAACCGAAGCAGAACGGTCACAACTGTGTCAGCATTGGATTCATTTCTATAAGTTATGCTTCCTGCAAGGGTTGTATTCCTTTCTTTTTGCCTGGCTAAAGAGAAACCAAAAAGCTTGACAACTATTTCAGCTTCCCTGCTTCATTCAATTGCAATAACACCACAGCAGTATTATCACCTGACCCTGTTGAATTGTCATTTGACCGGTGGCCTATAGCAATGATGCCACCCTGGCGCAAAGGTTGTACATTAATTGGCCAGCTGCTGGAACAGCACTTGTAGCCATTTGCTGTTTTTTGTCTTCCTTCCGGATATACTCTCCATTCCTGGCTACCATCCGGCTTTAGCTTAGTTATGTTTATACGGATACCATTTGCAAATTCAGTTTGCAGAACAATAATATTTCCATCCGATGCATTAGCAAGTCCTGCAGTTTGATAAGCGGCAAGTTTCCGATCCAGAAAATCGCCTAGGGTGGAAAAAAAGAAAATTCCCCGGGTGTATCCATTTATTACTGCATAATTGCCGTTAGTTAGTTTAGTAATGCGGGTATCCCACCAAGTATAATTATTCATTCCGCCAAAAACGGTATTCTTCCAGGTAGTGTTACCTGCATTGTCCAACTTTAATATACATATAGAATCACATTGCGAACAGTTGCCCGACTTTATACCAGTTACTACAATTCCGTCTTGTTCTACAATAGCATTACGGGAATTAATCATTCCTTCCTGGTTCAATGTTTTTTTCCATTGCAGGTTACCGTTGTTATCTGTTTTCACAATGGTTGTAAAATTCTTGCTGCCGGTAATGGCTCCCACCACGGCAAACCCTCCGTCAGGAGTTTGTATTGCATAAGAATAACTATCATCAGAAGAAAGCGCTTTGGCCCAAATTTGCGTTCCATCGGCCCTCATTTTAATAATTTCATTGCCTTTGTTATTTGCTTGTGTTGAGCCGGTAAAAATATAATTGCCATCGTTAGTTGCAGTCATGGAATTCAGCCGATAACTGCCGGGAAAGGATTTAAAGCTTTTGGGGTTTAACAAACTATCGAGTTGATAAAGGTGATAACCGGAGCTATACCCAAGGTCAGCCAGCAATACAAATTCATTTGTAGATGTTTCTTCAATAGCTACAGGAATAATGCTGCTATTGTCGCCTAAAGAAATATGTTTTTGCCCCAAAACAACTGATACCATTTTCTGTAGTGTATCAAATACTTTATTATTATTTGAAACGGTAAGCGTAACAGCATAATTCCCCCTTTTTTGATAGCTGTGTTTTGGATTTTTGTCTGTTGAGGTTACCCCATCGCCAAAATTCCAGCTATACGTAATAGCACCACCCGAATCAGATTGATTTTGGAAATAAAAATTAGAATCAATGACGGTTGTGGTGCCTGCTGTTTGAATACCTCCAAACACATCTGTAACGGCTATAGAAAATTTGGCTGACGGCTCTTGTAGAGTGATGGTAATAGTTTCTTTTTTTGTGCAGGAAAAAAAAGCTGTTATAGCAACTACAATAAGAAATCTCCACCTGGAGCTGTAAAAAATATTTTGCATAGGATTTATAGGTTAATTTTTTCAACGAGCATATAGGTCTCCTGCAGGTTAGTATTTATTTTACTAACGCAAATCAGGGTATTCCCATCGCGAAAAATTTTATACGGATAATAAGCAGTAGTATAACTATTAACAGTATTCATAGCCGGATAGCCAACTACGTCAATTTTCTTTTGTGCTGCATAAGCCGTATAGATAAGCGACCCATCATTATTGAAAGCGAAATCGGAATAAGGACCGGCATAACCACCGTTATTTTTTACATAGCGGTCAAAAAGCAATGATTTATTGAAAATGGTACCCGATGAGGATGTTATAAATTTACTTCCGTCAGGGAAAGAACGAGCAATCCCGGCATCCATAACGAAATCGCCATGGTAAGTATCTTCCTTTTTCAACAAAAGCATGCCTGCTGTATTGAACTGGTAATAGCTAAGACCAACAGGTACAACGTTGATAGTAAGGTCAATCAACTCTAAGGCACTACCTTCTAAAGCAAACAAGCGGGTTTTTTCATAATATCCGGTTCGCCCAATTAAATTTTTAGTAGCCCTGTCATATACTTTAATGCAATCTGAGTAGCCTCCCACGCTTCGGTCTGTGGAAGAAACGTAAAGCTTTCCGTTAGCAGCCACCACAGACCCAATATATTCACCGGCAACATATATCCTATCCTTCAACTGTAGAGTACTCGCATCCAGAATGTGCAGCCACCCGTCATTTACTGGCACATACAATTCACTATTGCCTCCAAAATCACCCAAGTAGCAGTAACCAATACTTGCAGGAAACTCTTTTGAAGTTATCAGTCTCCCTGATAGATAATTAACGATATTGATCTCTTTATTCTCAGCTATATAAAGTCGTTGCTTTTGTTTATCTATCAGCACATCTAAGGGAATACCATAAAGCAAACTGTTCGGTCTTTCGTATGACACAGCCGCAACATATTGAAACCCCTGGTTATACACAGTAGTGTCTTTGCTTACCAGTAGGTAATACGAAATTGATTTAGCAACCGGCATGTTATTTTCCGTAAAGCTCAAATGATTTATGTTGCTGCTCGAATCAATTCGCTCGGTAAAAGTTCCAAATTGGCCATTCTTGAAATAGGCAGAGGTTTGTACAAGCAGATACTTTTGAAAAGCACCTACAGGCTTTGTCCACTTTAAAACGATTGAAGAATCGTTGATAACCTGGTCAATTTTAAGTTCAACAGTTCCTGTAGGCGGAGCAGGCTCAATAACAAAAATTTCTTCTTTTTCTTTCTTGCACGATAACCCAATGAGGCAGCAAATAAGGAATGGGATGGTCTTTTTCATAGTAAGGTTAACTTCAAAAGTAAGGATCTCATCAATGCCGCTTATCTAACAGGCATGCATTCTTGCAAAAAATATCCCACGGGCTGTAATATGTACACAGGGACGTTGCAGATAATAATGCTATGGGGCGGATCTGCAATACATACCAGGTAAACCGCAGTAGATTATTGGGCGTTGTCGTCAGTCTCGTCTCCGGCGAATCGTTCCTCTACACGACAGTACAGGAAGAGGCTGACAGAGTTGGTCTGCATCGGTTACCATCAATGTCTTTTTATCCCCTCTTCTCTTTACTTCATCTTTAATACACTGAATGGCCCCGGGCCCAAAAACGAAGTTTCGTTTCAAATCATACACCTGGCATCGTTTCTGAATTTTAAGAGTGATGAACGAATTGCCTATAGGGAACCCATATCGCAGTAGTTGAATGTTATAAAATTGCAATATAGCAGCAGTTCAAAAACTGCTACAAGTCATATATCCTTATATTAAAAACCCGTAAAGATGGACGGAGTTATTCGTCCATCTTTCTGTCTCACTTTTCTTTCCTGCCATGTCGCCGCAGGGACCCACAAAAAAATCCCCGACATATTAGTGTCGGGGATTTTCGAATTAGCTTTATATACTAATATCAATAAATTGCTTTATACAAAGTTTTAATGTCTTCTACTGTTACGGGACGAGGATTACCACCGGTGCACACATCAATCAATGCCGCTTCCGAAAGTGCATCAATATCTGCTTCCTGTACGCCAATATCTCTGAGGCGTGGCGGTATGCCTACATCTGCACTTAATTTTTGCACTTCCGCTACAGCAGCTTCACGGACCGCTTCAATAGTTATGGCTTCGGTGTCTTTTACACCCAGTGCCCTGGCTATATCCCTGAATTTTTCGCCGGTATAGGCTGCGTTGAACGCCATAATGTGCGGTAGTAAAACTGCATTAGCCACTCCATGAGGGGTGCCATAGAATGCACCCAGCGGGTGTGCCATGCCATGCACCAGTCCAAGACCTACATTAGAAAAGCCCATGCCGGCAATGTATTGCCCAAGTGCCATATCCTCTCCACCTTTGGCATCGCCTTTTACCGACTGGCGTAAAGAGCGGCCAATAATTTCAATAGCTTTTAAATGGAACATATCGGTCAGTTCCCAGGCTCCCAGTGTTGTATAGCCTTCAATAGCGTGTGTCAACGCATCTACACCGGTGGCAGCTTTCAATGATGCAGGCATGCTGCTCATCATCTCCGGGTCTACAATAGCTACCAACGGAATATCGTGTGGATCGTAGCACACAAATTTTCTGCGGTTTTGTACATCGGTAATCACATAGTTAATAGTTACTTCAGCGGCTGTACCTGCAGTAGTAGGTATAGCTATAATAGGCACGCAGGGTTTGGTAGTGGCAGCACCACCTTCTAAACTGCGTACATCGGCAAATTCAGGGTTATTGATGATGATGCCAATGGCTTTGCAGGTATCCTGCGGTGATCCACCACCTACGGCTATCATGTAATCGGCACCGCAGCTTTTAAATATTTCAACTCCTTCCTGTACCACTTCAATGGTGGGGTTGGGTACTACTTTGTCATAGATCTCGAAAGGCAAACCTGCCTCCTGTAATATATCGGTTACTTTAGAAGTCACTTTGAATTTAACCAGGTCAGCATCGGTTACCACCAATGCTTTTTTATAACCTCTTCTCTTTACTTCATCTTTAATGCACTGAATGGCGCCCGGGCCAAAAAACGAAGTTTCGTTTAAAATCATACGTCTGGGCATCGCTACTAAATTTAAAGAGTGATGAACGAAAATGCATATAGGAAACCCCATATGCCTGTTGCTGAATGCTTCAAAATTCAGATTTATCATCAGCACAAAAACTGTTCTAAGTCATAGGTTTTTAGCTGAGTGGGTTGGCTTCACTGTATTAACACTTCGGGCTGCGTTGCACTAACAAATCGAAGAATAGGGGCTTAGTAATTTTTTCTTGTTTTGAGAAGAAAACTTAGAAAAGCTAAGATGCCTAATACCGACAATACCTTTAAAGCCATTGATCTATGATAATCAGAAATAACTGAAGATGTGAAATCATTATAATAAAGGCTTGGCATTTTACCCAAAGCAATTGAATCAGACATCTTCCCTGAAATTGAAACGAGGTGATTTTCTCTATTATAAAACACAGCCATTTTATAGTTTGTTCCTCGCCAATAAGACTGAGTTTGGCTCATCAAACTATACTCTATTGGTTTTTCATTTTCAATTGTTCTTTTATAGCTTACATAAAAACTTAAACAAATGATCATGCAAACTACTAATGTAATTTGTGCCAAAAAGAGCATTGTTTTATTAGCAACAGCCATTTAATTTTTTGCTTTCTTGTTCTTCCCAACAATTTTTCCGTAACCGGCAACCCCTCAGGAAAAAGTTCCTTTCACCACTCCTCCATCCACACTAATGGTTTGGCCGGTGATGAATTTGCTGGTATCGCTTAGTAACCATACAGCCAGCGATGCAAAATCTTCGGCATGCCCCAAAAAGCCCACCGGCGTTTGCTGCACGTATGTTTGCCTGGCATCCTCTATACTCATACCGCTTTGTTCCGATCTCTTTTTGAACAAACGGTTCATGGCATTGGTGGCATGGTTGGCGGGTGCCAATACATTGAAAGTAATTCCACTGTTGGCCAGCTCCTGCGACAAGGTTTTTACATAGCCCACTACAGCAAGGCGCATAGCGTTGCTGAGTACTAAGTTTTCCATAGGTTGTTTTACACTGGCGCTTTCTATAAACACCATGCGCCCATACTGCGCAGCCTGCATGCTGGGCAGTACTGCCTGTACCAACGCTATCTTCCAGCGCAATACACTGCGATACGCTTCATCCCAATGCGATAGTGTTGCCTCCACCGCTGTCATTGCCGGCGGGCCACCTGCATTTACCAGTACGCCATGTATTTGCCTTTGCCCCACCAACGCCAGCAATGGCTGTATGCTACTCGGCTCGGTGATATCCGCCACCATGTATTCCAGTTTGCTTGGGTATTGCTGTTGCAATTGCTCCAGTTTTTCGGCGGTGCGGGCCACGGCCAACACCTGTGCGCCTTCTGCCAACAATGCATGGGCAATGGCTTCTCCAAAACCAGAAGTAGCGCCACACACTATAAAAAATTGATCCTGTAATTGTAGATTCATTTCGCGTATTTATGGGTTCACTAATTCGCCGTTTAATCCGGCAATTTACTGGCATGCCTGCTCACCAGCTTCCATCCATTTTTCCGGTTCACATATACTTCCGTTACATTCAACTGTATGGCAAATGGTGTACCCTGCATGGTACCAGCAATTTTCCCAAGGCCATTTACGATCACCATTTTTTCGTACTGCCTTGCAGTTTTGTAATCAATAGAAACCGATTGGTAAATAAGCTTTCCCGATTTGGTATCCTCAATTACTTCCTTTGCATCTTGCTGCCATCCATTGCTGTGAATATATAAGCAGCGGCTATCGAGTAGCAGTTGCACACTATCCAATTGCTTTTTTACCAGCCAGGTGTTTTTTTGTTTGGCAAGTGCAGCTACGAATTTTTCGGCAGGTGTTTGCTGTGCCCATACGCAGGTGGTTGCACATATGAGCAGCAAGAGGGCGAAGATGTTTTTTGGCATAGTACAAATGGTGAAAAGCAATGAAACAATATTGATGCTACAACTAATGTAACAAGATCATTTCGTTTTCACACCTTCAGTAGTCATCAGTACTTTTTGCTACCCGTTTCGTGGCACACGAAACAAAATTATTACACGAAGTGTATTTAGTAGGTGATTCAGAGAATCACTCTATTACCACTTCGAGGTGCGCTACACTAACACCTCGAAGAACAGCAAGAAAGCATTATCAGCAATCTTGCACAAGACAGGTTTGAATTTTATCTTACCTGAAGAATTTCCAATTATAACACCTAAAACCAACATATATGCTATCAAACGAACAAATGCAAACCGTGCTTCCTATAATGAACTGGGAAAAAGCCCAGTCGTACATACCTCATATCACTACTGTTCTACCGAAATTCGGCATTGATTCACCCCTTCGAAAAGCCCATTTCCTGGCGCAAGTAGCTCACGAAAGTGGTGGGCTTAAGTTTACTGCCGAAAATCTGAACTATTCGGTGCAAGGCCTAAGAAGTGTTTTTGGTAAATACTTTAAGACCAACGAGATCGCTGCAGCTTATGCCCGCAACCCTGAAAAAATAGCAAACCGCGTGTATGCTGATAGAATGGGTAATGGCAACGAAGCCAGCGGTGATGGCTGGAAATTCAGGGGGCGAGGTTTGATACAACTTACCGGAAAAGAAAACTATCAAAATTTTGCCCAGGATTTTGGAGTTGATTGCGTCAACAATCCAGACTTGTTGCTCAGCCCGGAATTGGCACTGGCTTCAGCAGGTTGGTTTTGGCAAAAACGCAACCTTAACAGTTTTGCCGACAAAGACGATATAGTGATGATTACTAAAAGAATCAATGGCGGCATCAACGGCCTTAACGACAGGCAACAATACCTCGATTCATTTAAGCGCATTTATGAGATAAAATAAGCCGGGGAAACTGCACGAATTGATATCATTCAGACCTTGTAGTATACTTCTGCGGCCTCGTTTCGTGGCTCACGAAACGAGGCGGGTAACAAGATCATTTCGTTTTCACACCTTCAGTGGTCATCAGTACTTTTTGCAAAGTACCATCCGGGTTGTAGCGAAGGCTATCGATGCACACAGAACGGCTAAAGCTGCCGCCATCTGTTTGTATAGCGCCATTGTGATAAATAAAATAGGGATTCCCTTTAAACTCTACAATGGCCTGGTGATTGGTGTTGCTATTGCCTGCTATTTCATTCAACAATCCTTTGTATTGGTATGGCCCATCAATTGTAGAGGCCATGGCATATGCTATTTTTTCGGGGAAACCAGATGCATAGCTCAGGTAATATTTTCCATTGTACTTGTGTATCCATGGCGCTTCTGTAAAATCGAATCCATCAAATTTCATCTGCTTCACTTCGCCATCAATTTCTATCATGTTCGGTTTCAGCTTTGCATAATAGCAATGCCTGTTCCCCCAAAATAACCAGGCCTGTCCATCGTCGTCGATAAACACGCTGGGGTCTATGCAAGCCCATGAATGCGTGGAAGCAAAACAATCTTTGTTGGTAAGCAGCGGCTTGCCCAATGCATCTTTATAAGGGCCTTCGGGCCTGTCGGCCACTGCTACGCCAATGCCCGACCAGTTAGTGCTGATATACCAATAACATTTCCCATTGCGCTCTATCACTTGTCCGGCATACGCATCGCCACTTTTTGCCCAACCAAAATCGCTGATGCGCATGGGCACAGGAAATTCTGTCCAATGCTCAAGATCGGTGGTAGCATACACCAACCAGTCTTTCATTTTATAACCCTTTTGCCCACCTGTTGAATCATGCCCGGCAAACAACCAAAGCGTATCGCCTTTTACCAATGCTGCAGGATCGGCAGTGTATGCATGCGTAATGATGGGATTGCCCTTGGAGGTAAAATGATAACGATCACCGGGTGCAACCGGCTGCAATAAAGTTTCTGATACACCACCCCACTGCGTCTGCAAGCGCCGGGCTTCCTCTTTGGTGATGCCCATGATACTGCCATGCCTTGGATTGAAATTTTTGGTGAACGATTCCGGTTGCTGTGTGAAACTGAACAAGTCGGTGCTGCGTTGAAATTCGTAGCGTCCTTTTTTGTACACATCATACATCAACACATATTCATCGGAGTTATTGAGTTTAAAAATGCTGGAACCTTCTACGCCAATAGTTGTATCGGCATAGGCATCGAGGTACTTGAAATCTTCCACCCATGGGCCCTGCAACGATGCGCTGGTGGCCTGCAGTATGCCATTCTTTATTTCCTTGCCTGTGGCATCTTTTGTATTGCCTTTGTAGAAGAAATGATAGAGCCCGTTTTTGTAAATGATGTCACCATCAATAGCGCCATATTTTGCCCTGAACATTAGTTTGGGTTCTTTTTCGAATCCAGTGAAATCTTTATTGGCATAGGCCGAATAAAAATCGAGCTTATCATCGTTGTGAAAGCGAATGGTAAAATACACCAGGTATTTTTTCGCTTTAGGATCATAGATGGCTTGTGGCGCCCATACCCATTTAACATTGGCAAAAGTTTTGGGGTACAGTTTTGCGAGATCAATGCTGCTATGCGACCAGTGTACCAGATCGGTAGAACGCAGCAACACAATGCCGGGATTTGTTTCCCATCCGTTCTTCTTTGTAAACATGTCGGTGGCGGTAATGAAAAAACTATTGCCGTCTTCTCCCCGCATAATGTACGGGTCGCGAATGCCGCCGGTATTGGAGATGCCATCGGATGCCAGTACAGGTTGGTTATTGTTGAGCGCTGTCCATTTTTTACCATCGGCACTTACAGCAAAACGCAATTGCTCCTGCTTTGCATTTTCACCCGTTCCTTCAAAATAGGCAAACAGGTATCCTGCAAGATTCTTTTCGACAGGCTTTGGTTGAGCAAAAACTGCAACACCCAACCAACAACATATTCCAATAGCCAACATTTTTTTCATCATCATCCTTCTTCTTTTATTCAGCAAGTCATCAATTTAAAACATAGAGTTTGCAGGCATGTGGCGCCAGCGAAACCTGCACCGCTGTCTCCACTTTACCCAGCGATTCGCCGGTCCACATATCTTTTACTTTCGCTTTTTTGGTGATGCCCATATCTGCGAGTGGTACCAATACTTCCCGCTCCCTTTTTTCATCCGCAATATTGAATACCGCCAAATACCTGGCGCCGGTTTTTGCATTCACCGAAGTGATGGCCAACACACTGTCTTTTTGAAAAAGTTGTTTTACACCTGTTCCCTCTTTGTGCATGGCCAACACATCTTTGTTGGTGAGCAGCTTTAGTGTAAAACTGTCGAGGCTTGGCATATCGCCACCAAACATCAAAGGTGAACGAAGTATGGTAAAGAAACTCATCAGCGAATACTGTTCATCTTTTGTAAGGCGGGTCTGGCGGTCTCTTCCTCTTTCGCCGCGAATAGAAATCCTTCCCAAAGGGATCATATCACAATCGGGCCATGCACCGGGTTGAATATATGGATACCACTGTTCGGCCACTTTCATCAAATGCGTAATATGCGGCCAGGTATCCCACACATCATCTACCATGCGCCACATATTGGCATGCGTGCTTACATGTGCTGCATTGGCAAAAGGTGTTTCGCCGGGCGAAGTACTCAACACAATCGGCCTTCCTGTTTTGTCGATGGCTTTACGAATGAGTTCAATTTCACCCTGGTGATAAGGGCGTGAAAGATCATCTACTTTAATAAAATCAACGCCCCATGAGGCATAGAGTTCGAGTATGGAATTGTAATACTCCTGTGCACCGGGTTTTGTAGAAACGATGGTGTAGTTATCCTTCAACCATTGGCATTGCAGTTCTGTGCTATACACCTGGTCGGCAGTAACATTCGATCCTTTGATGGGCAGTTTTTTTACCACTGCTTGTTTGGGTATGCCCCGCATGATATGAATGCCAAACTTCAAACCCTTGCTATGTACATAATCGGCCAACGCTTTAAAACCTGCACCGTTGGCTGCAGAGGGAAAACGATTGACCGCAGGCAAGTAGCGGCCGTATTCATCCATTACATAACGCGGATCGGTTTGATTGTAGCCGCCGGCTTTATCATTTTCTACAAACCACCGAATGTCCACCACTATGTATTCCCATCCATGGCGCTTAAGTTGCTCCGCCATATAATCGGCATTGGCTTTCACTTCGCTTTCGGTTACAGTAGGCCCGTAGCAGTCCCAGCTATTCCAACCCATGGGCGGTGTTTGTGCCCATTTTTTAAAATTTTGCTGCGCAATAAGCGACACCATGGGTGCCAGCAAAAAGAGCAGGCTTATACCAATTGATCTTTTCATCTTCATTTTTTTATCGGATACTTCATCTAAATTTTACCATTACTACCATCGCATTTCTCTTGCCATGGATTAATCTTTCTTCACCCATACTTTCATTTTTCCTGCTCCGCGGTTCGACCATGCGTAGTAAGGAATAAAATTCCATGTAGGAGAATTGCTGCCCGTTACAAACAGTTCATTAATGCCGCCCAGTTTCGCAGGATTGTATTGCACTTTGAATTGTGCGGCGTTGAATGGCTGATCGAAAGAGGTATTGTTGTCTATCTTTTCCATGCAATACATCAGGGGGCCATATTGCAAAGAAATTTTTGCGCTGTCATCTTTCACCAACGGGCTTGCTGCCACAGTTCTTACCTGCATCGGTAAACTCAGTGCTACTTTATCGCCTTTCTTCCATTCTCTTTTTATTTCAATATATCCCTTCTGCACCTTTGTGGTTACTTTCTTCCCATTTACCAGTACTGTAATGGGTGCTGCCATTTTGTTTTCAAAACTGTATAAGCCCGATACATGTTTATCGGTAGCCCAATCTGGTACACGAAGCCGCAGCAGAAAACTTGTTGGCTTTGCAGGATCAATCTGCATTTGAATACCTCCGCTTACAGGATAATCTGTTGCCTGCACTACATGCACTTCTGTTCCTTTCACCGGGAAATGTGCTTTGTTGGCCACATATAGATTTACATACATGCCTTCTTTATCTGCGTCGTAGATCAAAGCAGGAATGGAAGGAAGAAAGCGGATCATATTGGTAGGGCAGCAAGGGCAATCGAACCAACCAGCACGGGTGAGATGGCCCTGGTTGAATTTATAAACACTATCCGACTCCAAGGGGTTGGGATAAAAAAATGCTTTGCCATCCAGTGAAATGCCCGGCAATACACCGTTGTACAACATGCGCTCCAATACATTGTAATATTCTCCATCGCCAAACGAACGAAACATGCGATCGGCCCACATCACACCACCAATGGCTGCGCAGGTTTCGTTGTACGCAGAAAGATTCGGCAGTTCATAATTATCACCAAACGCTTCGCCACTATGCCTTGCACCCACACCACCGGTAACGTACATTTTTTGATGCACCATATTGTTCCATAAGCGATGAATGGCATGGTCATATTTTTCTTCGCCGCTTATAGCAGCCACATCTGTAATGCCGGCATAATAATACACGGCCCTTACTGCATGGCCTACTACTTCATCCTGCTCTGCTACCGGTTTGTAATCCTGCCAGTACGCACCTCTCGGCTTGCGGTGTTCGGAGGTACCCCGCAGGTCAATGAATTTTTTAGAAAGATCGTAGTATGCTTTTTTACCTGTAATGAGATACAACTTTATCAAACCGGTTTCTACTATCTCATGGCCGGGCACATCGTAATTGTCTGCGGCACCAAATACTTTCACCAGCAGGTCGGCATTCTTCAATGCGATGTTGAGGAAATTTTTTTTGCCTGTAGCATAATAATGGGTGGCAGCCGCTTCAAACATATGCCCGCTGTTGTACAGCTCGTGGCTCATTTGCAGGTTATCCCAACGTTGCTTGCACTTGCCCACCCAGGTGGCAGGTGGCTCTGCAGGATTGATGGTGCGCCAGGTGGTTAAGTATCCATCGGGTTCCTGTCCTTTTGCAATGATGCCAATGTATTGATCGATGAGTACACTCAATTTTTCATTGGGCGATGAAACCAAGGTGAGAGAAGCGCCTTCAATAATTTTGTAAGGATCTGTATCATCGAAAGGCATTTTGCCCCGCACTTTTCCCGGCTCGCCTTTCATTGCTTTTTCGGCCGTTACAAAATTTTCGAAGCGGCCTTCTGCTTCGCATTTACCAAATGCAAACGGAATGGTCACCTGTTGTATCTGCTGAATACGGGGCAACCAGAACTTGTCGGTGAGTTGTACGTTTCGCAGATCGATTTTCTGAATGGGATAGTTGGCAATTTCCAACGACTGTGCAAACGAAGCCGTTGCACAAAAAACGAAAAGCAGGCAACTCTGTATTTTTTTCATTGATCAAAATTTTATATCCAGTTTCCAATAATCAGCAAGGGCCTGCGCTTCACTGCTTGTAAGGTGAATAACAGCGCCGTGTTTGGGAGAGGAGAAGTTCGTGGCTTTCATTACGCCTTCATTAAAATGTCCCAGGTGGTTGTAGTGTATAAAATCGGTGGTTTCACTAAACCCGAAATTGTGTGGATGAATGCCATAGATATCGTACACCAGCACCCATTTATTTTCCCCAATTCTTTTGAAAACAGTAGGCGCTTCGCAGGCTTTAGGTTCGGGATCTATCCAGGCAGAATCGTACACATAGCCACTGTTGATAGCATTCGACGCAGCATGTTTAATACCGGGTGTGCCATCGTGCGGTACATAAAACATATGGTATTGTTTGCCCACTTTGGTAATGTCCGCATCTATGAAGGCAATGTCTTTGGGGTATTGAAACAACGGCTGCGGCTTGCTTTCCATTTGGGTAAACGCCTTGTTCATGTACGTGTAGTACAGTTTGCTTTTTCCATTGCCAAATCGCATGGTGAAGTAGAGCATTATTTTCTTCTTAACCGCATCATAGATCATTTCGGGAGCCCAGGCACAACCGATACTGTCCAGGCCGGGAAAAGCTTTGTCCACTCTCAATACCGTATGCGACCAGTGGATCAAATCTTTGGACCGCATCAATACCAGGCCACGGTTGTTGCCCCAGCCATATTGCTTGCCATCGCGTTCCCACTCGGTACTACGCAGGCCTTTTTTTTGCGCATAAATGTGCAGGTCGGTAGCGGCCATATAAAAATGATTATCGGGCCCGCGAAAAATATAAGGGTCACGTACGCCTTTTTGTTCTGCAATGCTATCGCCGGCAATAACCGGCTGGCCATTGTTCACATCTGTAAAGCTGTAACCGTCTTTGCTGAGTGCCATGTACAACCCATGCGTATCATCTTTAAAATACACCAGGCAATAAGCAGACATATTTTTTTCGGAAGACTTTCCGGGCCCTTTCCACGAACCCAATGGTAGCGCAACAACGAACAATACAATACAATGAAAAACACTTTTCATTTTCAAGCGGCAAATTCCTTTCATGACGAAGCAGATAACATAAATACTAAAGCCAGCACACAATATAAAATTATGTGCTGGCTTTGATGTTTTGTTTTTTATCATATCCAAACGGGTAAGATGGATATTTTTAGCACGAAGGCTTCTTATTGCACATCTTCATCCGCCACAGCTTCCTGCCATGTTGCCCATTTCGGAGTGTTGGGATCATAACCATCGTATCCAAAGTTTTGACTGAGTTTACCCTGGTTGTTGGCAGTAATAGCAGAGTTAGGAATGGGCCAGTACAAATTGCATTTATTGATCTTGTAATTGAGCAAACGGTTGTTCGACATTACTCCACCCCTGTTGTACATACCACCACTCAGCACGGTGCGCTTGTACCAGTAGCTACCACCAGCCAGGTCTGTTCCTTCAGATTGGTCGTAAGTGTCTTTGTTGTACACCGTTCCAAACTCATCGGCCTTGCCACTCAATGCCAGGCAATAAGAAACACGACTCAACTCCATGTGCCTCCATTCTTCCAAATACAATTCGCGGGCACGTTCATTCATGATATCGCCAATGGTAACCGGTGCAGTATACAACTGGGAGCATTTCGCTCTGCTTCTTACCTGGTTTACATCGGCCATTGCCGTTGCATCGCCCAAATAAAATTTAGCTTCAGCTCTCAGCAGGTAAGCTTCTGCCAGGCGGTATAAATACCAGTCGCCGGTGCTGCCTTTTGAGGCGCCAGTGTATGCATTGGCTCCAAGGTTGGCTTCAGATTCTGCATCAGTAATAAATACTTTGTAGTGCGGCCAATCGAACCAGCTACGAATAGTATCTACACAAAGCAGTGCATTGGTAGTAGGATGATAGAGTGTAAGGTTTTGACCACGATTGGCAGTACTGCTTGTACCATATTTCAATGCAGTCATCCGCACCCAGTTGCCACTGCCCTGGTTGTGGCGAAGGTCGAAAGTATCTTCAATACCATTCACTACCCAAAGTCCGCGTTGTGCAAACGGCGTAGGACGGAATGTACCAATACCACGGCCCACTGCACGACCATAATCGAGATCGGCTCTATAGCTACCGTTGTTGCGTGCATACAGGTCCAATGCGTTTTTACCATCGGGAGATTTCAGGTTGCCTGAATTATACAACGGCGTAAATATGCGCATGGTTGCAAAGGCGATATTCGACTGTGCACCACGGTTGGGCATACCCATGATCACTTCTGTATTGCCGGGTATCAGTTTGTTTTCGCACCTGTGCAGATCCCAAATTACATTTCGGTTGATATTCCATGTTTTGGGTTCGCCACCGGGATAAAAAGTACCGAACGAATTTTGCATGAGTGCATAACCGGAATTATTGATCAGGATATCCAACTGGTCTTTTGCTTTTTGAAACTGGCCGGTAGCCAAGTAGCATTTTGCCAGCAACATGCGGCAAGCGCCTTTGTTCACAGTACCTGTATAGGTCATGTCTTTTTGCTCGGGCACCCACTCTACTGCAAACTCCATATCCTTGGTGATCATATCGAGGATGGCTGCTTTCTTAGTGCTCTTATAGCTTTGTTTGGGCACTTCAATAATTTTGGTAACCAGTGGCACATCACCAAACTGGAACACCAAACCCAAATAGCGATACGCACGGTGGAAATAAGCCCTGCCTTTGTACACGTTTTTAGTGGCTTCACTCAATTCTGTAACCTTGTCTACATAGGTCAATACCGTGTTGGCATACTTGATACCGTTATAAGTTTCGTCCCAGAAGTGGTTGATGTAGTTACCATCGTTACCACCAGGGCCTGCAGCACCGCCCGTTGGTTTTAAACCATCGGCAAAGTTGTAGTTCACGGAGTTGCCATCCACATCGGTTTTACCATATACCGCCAGGTCGGAGAACATATATTCTGTACCAATTACCACTGAGTTGGTATTGGCCGAAGTGTTGGTCCAGTAAGAACGCAAATGTCTGTCGGAAATAGCAAGTGCCGATTTCAAACCCGATTCGGTACTGAATGTGGTAATCGGTTCGTAAAATGAAAGGGGATCTGGCTCCAGGAATTCTTTTTTACATCCTCCTACAAGGGCAGAACCCAACAATATGGCGGCCAATGCACGAGTAGACAATTGCCTGCTGCGATTTTGGCTATTATTATTTCTAAAAAATTTCATTGCTGTAAATTTTAAAATCCAACATTTAATCCCATTGAATAAATACGAGTGGCCAAACCTCCTGTTTCAGGATCGCCATATTCCCAGTCCTGGTTCCATGCAGCTACGTTGCGGATAGAACCGAAGAATTTAGCGTTGGTCATATCAAACCTTGAGATCCATTTTTTGGGCAGGCTGTAGCCAATAGAGATATTGTCTACACGCAGGAAGTTGCGGTTGTATAACTGGCTGGCACCTGCACCTGCAGGAATAGTGGCATCCAGTCTTGCATACTCATTAGAAGGATTTTCAGGAGTCCAATAGTTTTTAGAGAAAGTATTGAAGTTGTAAGTGATCAACGAACCACCGTTGTCTTTGTTCAGGTATTCACCGCTAAGGCTTTTGTGCCCCATGTAGGAATACATGCTGAAAGAGAACGTAATGTTGTTCAGGATGGTGAAATCGTTGCGCAACTGCCAGTTAATGGGTGGAGCCCACTGTCCGAGGAATTGCTTGTCGTTGTTGTTGTACACAGGCGTAATAGATCCATCTGCATTCTTTTTATCATCGGCAGTATAGTAGTTCTCCACTTTAGGATCGCCGGGTTTTTGACCATAGCGTTTTGCTTCGTTCACTTCATTTTCCTGCCAAATGCCGTTTATTTTAAAATCCCAGATGGCGCTGATAGGATGGCCAATGAACCAGCCATTGGTAATGTCGTCCGACTCCTTTCTGCCAATTACATTGCCGCTTGCATCTTTCACATCTTCGTACTGGCCGTAGAGTTTATTGATACGGTTTTTTACATAAGAGAAATTGAAAGTGGTGGTCCACTTGAAATCTTTCTTCTGCATGTTCACCGAATTGATGGCCAGGTCGAAGCCCTGGTTTTGTACTTCACCAAGGTTGCTGGTAATAACGGAGAAACCTGTAAAACCAGGCAGACGTTGTGGCATGATCATATCATTGGTTTTGATAGAATAGATATCAAACGAACCGGTGATACGATTTTTCAGGAAACCAAAATCCAAACCAATGTTAGTGGCAACAGATTTTTCCCACTGCAGGTTGGGGTTGGCCATACGGTCAACGATCAGGTATTTTACTTCATCCATTCCTGAACCTACAATGTATCCCATGGTAGCACCCAGGCCTGAGCCCAGGTTGGCAAGCGATACATAAGGATCGCCCAATGAACGGTTACCATTTTTACCCCATGAAACACGCAGTTTACCGGTGCTCAGGATGTGCTGGTCTGCCATGAATTTTTCATCGAGGAAAGACCATGCCACCGCAAGAGATGGGAAATAAGCGTATGGATTATTTTGTCCAAATGCAGAGTAGCCATCGCGACGGATAGTAGCAGTAAGCATATACTTATTGTCGTATGCATAGAAAGCTCTTCCCATTAAACCATCGGCACTTTGGTGTGAGTCTTCTGTTGAAAATCCACTGTTGGCCAAAGTAGCGTTCTGCGTATTGTGGAAGCCCAATGCATCGGAAGGAAGAATATTACGGGCTGCTATACCATCGCTCCAGTACCAGCGGTTTTCAGCTTCCTGTACTGCTGTAAGGCTTACACGATGCCTGGTGGCAAAAGTGTGCTCCCAGCTAAATGTATTGTTCAACGACCAGTCGAAACGTTTACTCCAGTTACGGTCTACACCCCTGTTCACAGGCAGTGCATCGGGCAATGCAGCCGACATAAAGTAGCGGTTGTAATACCACTGCATACGGGGCGATGCATTGAATGAATAGTTGATGTTGAATGGCAATTTAATTTTTGCACTTACCATCGTATTCAGCACGGTGAACCCTCTTTGCAGATCGAGGTAATTTTTGTCGAAATCGTGGTTTACACCTCTTTTAATTACACCATCACCCATGGGGTATTGTGCCAGCGAACCATCGGGCATGGTGTAATGGCTAAATGGAGAGTTGCGGATCTGGTTGGCATCCCAGTAGTTCTGTCCGAGGCCGGGTTGAAGGTCGCCATCGCTACGATCCTGGAAGTTGATGTTCACGCCCAGGTCGAACCACCTGTTTACTTTACCATCCAGTTTGATGTTGGAGCGAACTGCACGGTAGTTGTTGTAGTCAACAGCACCTTCGTTGCTCAGGTAGCCCATGGAGAAATAGTAATTCATTTTATCGCTTGCTCCGGATACACTTGCATTATAATCCTGGTTGAGACCGGTGCGGAAAGTATGGTCGTACCAATCGTAGGTATTGCCTGCGAGGTAATCGTTCAATACACCACCTTCCATACCCAGGCGTTTTGCGTAAATGCTTTTATCGCTTTCGCCGCTGGAGTTGGTGGTATAAGCACGCCACTGATCGATAGTGATACCGTACTTGGCCAGGTCTTCAGGATTTTGGTAGTAGCCGGGCTTGGTGGCCAGGGTACCTGTTTGGTAAGCTTCGTATTTACCGGTGGTAGCGTTTACACCATAGGTATCTTTCTCGTACCAGTTTTCGCGGTAGTTGATATAGTCTGTAGGTCCAAACACTTCCCTGTAAGCACTTTTGGTGGTAGCACCCACGTTGGCAGTTACATTGATAGAAGGTTTACCTGTCTTACCTTTTTTGGTACTGATAATGATAACACCGTTGGCAGCTCTTGCACCATAAATAGCGGCAGCAGATGCATCTTTCAATACATCGATCTGGCCGATATCGTCGGGGTTGATTTCAGATAATTCACCGTAAAAGATCATGCCGTCCATTACGATCAGCGGGTCGTTGTGTCCGCCAGCTGTGTACACAGAACGCTGTCCGCGAATCTGGATAGAACCGCCGCCTTTGGCAGATGGATCGTAGCCCACCATTACACCGGGAGTGCCACGCAAAATGTCCTGTACGTTGTTGGGATTTTCCTGTGCCAGCTTATCGGGCTTAATGGAAGTGATAGCACCGGTAAGATCTTTCTTACGGGCAGTACCATAACCAATTACCACCACTTCATCGGCAATAGCCAAAGTAGGCGCCAGTGTAATGATCATGTTTCCGCCATAATCAGGCTTTAGGCGGAGGGTTTTGTAACCCACCATAGAAACGATCATTTCCATACCGGGTTCTACTTCAAGACTAAAAATACCGGCATCGTTCGTACTGGTACCTTTTTTGGAATCGCCGGCCTGGATGCTCACCGCGGCGAGGGGCCTACCATTGGCAGAGTCTATCACAACCCCTTTTACCAGTTTGGTACCCTGGGCCAGCAGGATAGAAGAGAAGAATAGCAAGGGCACTACAATGGCCGCAAGCATCCCAAACTTTCTTGGGAGGCAAATCGTTGATTTTTTCATAAGCAACACATGTTTGTTTGGTCTATTTAAAAATGTCAGCATGACACTAAAAAGAAATGAGTCGCCGAAGGCAAACCTAACTGTGCTGGATGGGGAAATGCTTGAATTGGCAAGCAGCAGTTTTAGTTTTCAAATTGGCAGCGAATCAAACCACTTAGCGCATGGTTTTCTATAATCGAGAACGTAAAATTGATGATAAACCCAGGTTTAAAGGGTGGGTAAAATCTTCAATTAAGGTGGCAAAATCGGAAACTTCAGCACTTTTTGGTCGTTTGGCGGCAAATATCCATGCTGGGGATATTCGGCTGACCGAATTCTTTTTTTCATACGGCGATTGCTATTTTTTCTCAGTAGTTCCTACAAAGGAGGAATCAAATCCCGGGGTGGTTTTCTTCGTTTGACGAATTCTCCCCCCTATCGTCCCGGGGAAAATATTTCGGTTGGGGAAAGCCCAACCGAAATACCCGGATCTTCATTTATCATACATGAATCATCATCACTTCTCCACTCAGGGCCTCGGTTCCATTTTCGATGGTGGCCACATAGTAAGAAAGCGGTAGCCCCATGGCCGCTTCATAAGCCGGCTTCAACTGTGCTACCAGTTCTTCAATTTTATCTTCCTTCACCAGGTTGATGGTGCATCCGCCAAAGCCTCCGCCCATCATGCGGGCACCCAGCACCACATCGGTATCCCTTACATACGATACCAGCCAATCCAGTTCGCCACAGCTTACACCGTAGTCGTCGCTGAGGCCATAATGGGTTTCAAACATCTTTTGACCGAGTACTTTCAGGTCGCCTCTTTGCAAAGCTTCGCAACCTTCGAGCAACCTATCTTTTTCGCCCACCACATACTTACAGCGCTGGTACACCAGGGCATCTTTGGGTAGTACATGCTCCTGCAGCATTTGCATGCTGGCATCGCGAAGTGATTTTACCTCGGGGTGATGTTCCGCTATCCAGGCTACACCCTGCTCGCACTGCTCCCGACGCTCGTTGTAGGCAGAAGAGGCGAGGGAATGTTTCACATTAGTATTCAGTAGCAAAAGTTTGTAGCCCTTCAGGTTCAATGGAACGTATTCATACTCCAATGAGCGACAGTCGAGTTTCATTGCGTAGCCCTTTTTGCCAAATACGCTGGCAAACTGGTCCATGATGCCGCATTTCACACCGGCAAATTCATGTTCGGCTTTTTGTGCCAGCTTCACCAGTTCCATTCGTTCCAACTCCAGCTCAAAAAGCTCGTTGAGCGCCATGGCCACAGCACATTCTACGGCAGCCGAGGAAGAAAGTCCCGCTCCAATGGGCACATCTCCATCAATGGCCAGGTTGAAACCACCGATTGGGAAACCGTTGGCGCAAAACTGTGCCGCCACGCCCAGAATATATGTGGACCAGGTACCGGTCGGTTTCATTTCAGCAATGGTAGTGCTATAGCTTTCAGCAAAATCGACAGAATACAAATGAATGCTATCATCGTTCCTGCGGGTAGCCGCCACATACACGGCTTTGTCGATAGCCGCAGGCAGTACAAACCCACCATTGTAATCGGTATGCTCGCCAATAATATTTACCCGTCCCGGCGACCTCACCACAAGGGGTTCTTCGTTCAGCGAAAATTGATCTTTAAAAACTATTTTGAGGCTTTCTCCAATCTGCATAGTTGCTCGTTTTATGAAATATTGACCATCATTGGAACCAGCCTCGCCCGGCTAATCGCCATGATGAATGTTGAAATGACTTTTATCGCGAAATACCAATTCTATATCGGTATTTTTTATGCTCATTGTCATAACTGGAACCAATTCTTGTTTGGTAAATGGTTTTCCAGAAGGTTTCCAGAGCATCCAGCTAACCAGGGGTGGTAAATTCGTATTTCCCGGCAAGGCAATTGTACTGGCAATGGCTACCGAGCTGTTCAAAGCTTCGGGATGCAGTCCTGAACATTTTACCGCTTCCAGTTTTGCCCAGCCACTGGCAGTTACCATGGCCAACTGCCAGCGACCGTTGTCTATAATTTTCACATCGTAGCCTTTCACCCGCTTTGTGGTTACCCGGATAGGCGTACCCAACTCTGGCAGTGCATAATGGCCCAGTCTTACTGCAACTTCTACCGAGCTATTGATCTTATCTACCCGCACAATACCGTTGGCAATAGGCAACTCGGCCAGCTCGATTTGTACGGATGAATCTGCAGCCATGCTAAGGCTTCTGTAGTACACCTCATTTTTGTAGCCTTTGAATGCAAACATGCGGCCTGCTTCCCAGGTTGTGTCTGCAGTACGTTTCAGCAGGTAGTTCATGGCCACTTCTCCATTGGGTCCATCTGCCTGCCAGGGAAATTCGCTGCTGTACGAAAGCCGGTTATAGTTTTCGGTGCCCTGGTACACGCCAATGGTTTTGCTATTGGTGGTAGCCCTGATTTCTGCAGCACCTATACCGGGATAATCAGTGATCAGGATATCGGTGTTTTGCTGCAATTGGTTGTACACCAAATTGGGTTTCAACGAATCGGCCCATGGTCCTTCGTTTTCTACGGCAGTCCAAAACTGGCTGTTGGCGGGCGTGTACAATCCCAGGAAAAGCTTGGCCATCCAATAAGCACTTCCCCTGCAACTATAGGTTTGCACTGCAGGTTCAAAAGCTCCGTAAAATCCAAGCGTGGGCACATTATCACTTAAAAATTCTGACTTCTCCAAAAATTGTAAAATGGTGGCCGAAGCAATGCGGCGCATCCATCCATAGTTGAGAGATGCATCATTGGTATAACTCATCAACGGGAACGGGATTGACGCACCCATACGATACGGCATGCTTCTTCCCCACATGATCATCTTACCATCGCGACCAAACATATACGGGTAATGCGAGGCAGCATCGTGCAGGTTTTGCAAAAACTTTGCTGCATACTCCGGGTAATATTTCCTTCCAAAATTTTCGGCCCAAAAAGCACCATACATCTGGAAGGCCCACATGCTGTAATAATCGAAATAGGGGCTGTCGTTGTACCAACCATCACCGCGATACTGTGCCAGTGTTTTATCGAGCAGGTCCAGCAAATATTTTTCATTCACGACATAGCCTTTACTCTTAAAAAAGCTAAGGATATTGATATTGAAAAAACGCCAGTTCATGCCAATGGTTGGCCCTTCGCCATAGCTCAGCATTTTTGAAGCCAGTGCATCCTGCATGGCTTTAGGCAATGGTTCCCAAAACACTTCGGGAGCCGACATCAGCGAAAGTGCCAGCCCCCCAAATTCAACCAGTGTTTGGCTGGGGCCTCCGTTGGCTGCCCTGTTTTTGATGTACGTGCTGCTGTTGCTATCAATCAACATTTCTATTTGATGGCGATAATATTCGCCCACCGAAATATTCCCGATGCGCAATGCAGGATCTTCTTTCAGCAATGGCCCTGCGAGAAACATAGTTCGGCACAAGCCTTCCAATTTTTCAGTTGGTATTTGTGCTTTGCTATGAGGATACGATTTGCCGGGTTGCTTTGGAAACTGCATGGGATCATCCAATTGTTTCACATGCGTAAATGCACCCTTCAATAAATACAATGCAGCATCTTTCCAATGGGCACGAGTCATGCCGGTGTATGGGCTCAACTGCTTATTGGGTTGGCTTACTGTAAAAACAGTTTGTGCTATTCCCGAAAAAAAACAAAACAACAAAGCACTACTGAGCACTATTTTTCCTGCACCACCATTTCTATTTCTCACGGGTTATATTTTAAAGATTTGAGCTACGAAGACACAAAGACAATTTCCCGTTGTGTTTCTTCGTGTCGTCGTGCCTTTGTGGTTCAAGAACATCAGGACTCAGGTTATCTCAGATTCAACGAATGATCTGCCTGCACCGTGCCTTGGCCTTTCCAAACTTTTACAGAAGTCCATGGCGCAGCCGTATCGCTCCAAAACGGATCGGAAGCCGGAAGACCCAATGGCAACAACACTTCGGCAGCCAGGTACAAGCTTCCCGTGTTGATATAGAAATCGGCAATGTCTTTTTGCTCGCCATACAGTCCTATTGTCAACCATCCGTCTTTGTTGAATGTATTCGCAGGCTCTGTTGTTTTTTGAATCACAGCAGTTAATGCGCAACGCACTTGTGCTGGCGAAATTTCTTGGGGCAATTGTTTGCGCAAAGCCATATCTGCCAAATGCTGAAAAGCACCGGCTCTATAAGCAATGGATCTTCCAATTACAGGAAAACTTCCATCGGTGTTGATATAACGTTCCTGAATCACTGCATAGCGTTTGCTGATCTGTTCCAACTTTGGTGCAAATCCTTTGTAGCGGCCATCTGCATTGGCAATGCTCATAATAGCATTCAGGTAAGGTTGTATCACGTAGCTGTTGTAATAATCCAACGCAAAATGCATCCCGTCCGAAAACATGCCATCGCCCGTGTACCAATGTTCGCTAAACTCACGAATGCCATATTCAATCCTGATCTTATCATAATCGTATCGGTATTTCATGAAGAAGGCTTCTATCATGCTGCTAAACAATATCCAGTTGGAATACACCGGCACAGTGTTTCTTGTTTTGATGAAACAACGCTGCACGTTTGCTTTTGTAGCCGCATCGCTATTTTCCCAAAGCCAGGGACAACGCACCAACCCCAGTGCCAAAAAAGAGGCATCTACCAACGACTGCCCACCTTCCCAACGCATATAGTCTGCCGCATTACTATCGGTTGCATTCTTCAATCCTTTGATGGCCCATTCACGATATTGCTTTCGCAGTGCTTGTTCTTTCGCATCACCACTCTCATCATTCAACCAGGGACCAATACCACTCATTAACCTTCCGAATGCTTCGAGGTAAGCATAGGTTTTTCTTTGCGCAGCGTTGTCAATCCTTGGAGAAAGATCAACAATCATATTGGCTTTTAGCTTATCGGCTGCAAGGTTCGATAATACAGGCTTTGCCAGTTGATCGAGGTAATTCAAAAACACCTGCCGATCGTTGCCCGGCTTTTGTGCCAGTGCAGCTATCGAACAAAGAGTAATAAAAACGCTTGCCAATATTTTTTTCATACAATTATTTTTTCTGGTACACCCGTACATAATCTACTTCAAACTTATTCGGAAATTGGGTATGTGCAGGATCGCCACCATTGAGGCCGCCAATAGCAAGGTTCAGCAACATGTAGTGTGGTTGTTTGAAAGGATGTGGTTGCCTGCCATCCCGATTGTATAAATTTTCCACTGCCACTTTATTCAACAGCACATTGTCAACATACAATGCAATTTCCTGTTCATCCCAATCCATTCGCCACACATGAAATTGAGATGCCCATTTTTGGCCACCTACCGAATCAATGGGAAAGGTATTGCTAAACCAGTAGGCTTTGTTTCTGCCTTCTGCACTGGCAATATTGGCCAACAGTTTTTTGTTGTAGTATTCCATGATATCAATTTCGCCATTCGCCGGCCATTCACCTTTTATACCAAGTGTCCACCATGCAGGCCACAAGCCATCGTTGATATTGATCTTTCCACGCATCACAAATCTTCCATACTGCCAGCTATGTTTGGTGCTGGTGTTAATGCTGGATGAAGTGTAATGAATGCTATCCCTGTTTCGCCAGTCTTTGCCACCGGGTTTAAATTTTGGATTGGGCTTTGCTTCTCTTCTTCCTTCAATCACCAACAATCCATTTTTACAATACGCATTGTCTTCCTGGTACCATTGATGTTCTTCGTTGCGCACAAAGCCCCGTTCGTATCGCCAGTTGCTGCTATCGGGCTTTCCATCATTATTAAACTCGTCGGCCCATATCAATTGGTAATTGTTCAAATCGCTACCGTCATCGGTCCTATTTTTTTTGCTTCCACCACATGCTACAACCAATGATACACCCACAACACCGGCGCACAATACATTCCACTTCATAGGTTCAAATTATAATCAGTTAACTATTGGTCTGCTTTTACTTTCAAAGGCTCAATACCTTTATGCGTAGGCACTACAGGTTGAATAGTACCATCTGCATTAAATTCCATTTTATCAATACATACTTCCCTGTTGTACCCGGCAGCACCACCCATTTTAATTCCATTGGGGTAGTTGAAGCGATGATAAATAATATACCAATCATCAGTGCCGGGAATATTCAACACAGAGTTGTGCCCTGTACCGTATATACCATTCGCAGCATCTTTTGCTATCACCAAATTGTTGGATGAAATATTGATGGGGCCAAATGGAGAACCGGCTGTACCATAACGCACCCTGTAGTTTTCGCTGCGGGTATCATCTTCACTCCACATAAAATAGTAGAGGCCTTTGCGGTAAAACACATACACTCCTTCGCGAAAAGTTTTATCAACGCGAATAAGTTGTGTAGTGCCTTCTTTAAAGGAAACCATATCATCGTTGAGCTCTGATACTGCTAAATATCCATTACCCCAATAGAGCAAATGTTTACCACTTGCCGGGTCGCGAAAAACCTGTGGGTCTATTTCCTGGCCACGGTTGGTGCCTTCCGGCTTTTTATCAACGAGTGGTTTGTCGCTGTCTTTAAAAGGTCCTGTTGGATGATTGGACACAGCCACACCAATTTTTTGTGCTGCGCAGAAATAATAATAGTAGTTATAGTCCTCTCCATTTTTTCTTTCGATAATGGTAGGTGCCCAGGCATTTCGTTTTGCCCATGTTACATCTTTTTCCAAATCGAGTATAGTGCCTTCGTCCTTCCAATTCACCAGGTCGGTAGAGGAAAAAGTTTTGAAATAAGTACCCGACCAACTGGTAAAACCATCGCTGGTGGGATAGAGATAATAGCGTTTTGTTTTGTTGGAATACAATACATCAGGATCGGCATACAGTCCTGCAATTACAGGGTTGTGATTTTCTGCAAGGCCTACCTTGTATTGCACAGGTTTTTTATTTCCTATGGCCACTGAATATGTGATAGGCCCCTTGCTGAAATTTTGCGTACCACGCGGTGTAATAGCTACACCCGGCATTGCTGCAAACAAGGGATCAAATTTTGAAAAGTTGGTGCCGGGCAACACAGGAAGTGTAACAACATGCTGCGTGGTATCAATGGCAATATTTATTTTTTTTACCTGTGTCGCTTGTACCGATTGCAATACATCTTCTGCGGCACCCCATTTTGTAAACAACCTTGTAAACTCAGCAGCTGTGATGGGCATTACTGTACCATGCCTTGGATGAAAGTTCATGCGCACATCATTATCCACCACTTCAAAATGTTCAAGGTCTGTTGTTTTTGTAAACTGGTATCGGCCACTGGTGTACATATCATACATCAGGATATAGCCACTGCCATCATTCAACTTAAAAGTACCTGCACCTTCCACCGGGTTTTTTGTTTGCTGCACATAGTTGTTGCTATGCATGGTGTACCCGCTGGTGAGTTGATCGGATACCGCCAGTTTAATACCGGGCAGGCGATCTTCTGTTTTGAAAAATAAATAATACTTCTTGTCTTTTACCACAATGTCGCCATCAATACAGGCCGCATTGTCGGGGCTAAAAAACAATTGCGTTGGTACTGCTTCCAAGTCGGTAAAATCTTTGTTGGCATAAGCATAGCAGATCTTGTCGGGCTCGTTGCCATACTTGGTGGAGAAGTACACCATGTATTTTTTCGCCACGGGATCATAGATGGTTTGCGGTGCCCACACTCGTTTTAAACTATCCTGTGCAGAAAATCGCTTTTGAAAATTGATGGCGCTGGAACTCCAGTGAATAAGATCCGCAGACTTCATCAATACAATGCCCCGGTTAGAACTCCATCCTTTGGAAGAAGCCATATCGGTTACCACCATGTAAAACAGCCCATCATTTCCTCTCAGGATATGTGGGTCTCTCACTGCACCATTTTCGCTGATGGAGTCGGAGCCGATCACCGCATTGTTCTTATTGAGCACCGTGTATTTGAATCCATCCTTGCTAATAGCAAAACGAATTTGTTCTTCTGCTTTTGCATTGCCGGTGAAGTAGGCAAACAAGTATCCTGCATAGGGAGCAGGTTTTCCTTTATCCACAGTTTTTTGCTGTGCCAATGCAGGGAGCTGCAACAGCAACATTACCACCACTACGATGTACATCTTTTTATTGGTCATCTCCAAACTCATTCGTTCATTTACAATTTTAAAAAGTATGCGCACCGTAGTGGCTTATGAAATGCCATTCGCTATTGATTCATTACAACAAACTAATTACATAGCTATAGCTGTATTTCTTACCCAATAAGCGGTATTGATCGTGCGGCAATGCGCCCCAACTATTATCGCCACCCACACCACGCTGGTTGAGGTCGATGATGAGTTGCACCGCTTTTTCAGGTACCAGGTCAGTTGGATGCTGTTGCTTTTTGCTGAGGCCCGGATCGAGGCTTTCAATAGAATGATTGGTGGCTGTAAAACAAATAGGTTGAACACCTTCTATACGAAGCCCTTTGCCATTGTTGTTTGTAAGCGAAAACCATCTTACATCTGTTTTATTGCCGCTTTCCTGAGGCCTGATGTATCCCATATAATATTGGTTGGCCACCTTATCATTATACAAACCAACAAACGATGATTCCTTCCTATCGCTATAGTTTTCCCATGGGCCTCTGCCATAATAACTCAGGTTCTCATACTGCTGTGGCAAGCGCATACGCATACCAAAACGTGGAAGCTCAGGCAGGTCTCTTCCAGTCATATCCATTGAAGCAGTTATTTTAACTGCACCATCATTCATCACCAGGTACTCAATGCTGTATGGCACATTGATGCCCGTGAGTTCATACTGCACTTTAATAGGAAGGCCCTCTTCAGTTTGTTCGCCCACAGTTACACTTTTCACCTGCCTGTTGGCATGTGCTGTGCGCCAAATACCCAACTCCGAAGGCATATTGTTTCCGAAATCATTATCGGTTGGAGCACGCCAGAATATGGGTTCGGGGAATTGACCAATGCCATTGGTACCATCTGAGTAGCGCATCATTCTTCCTCGCTTTGTATCAAACTCGCCTTTGATATTACCTGCGGTAAAGCTGAGTTTATTCTCTTCTTTTACCACGGTTAATTTGCTACCGCTTTTCGCATTTGCTTTTGCAAAATAATCGCCCGAAAGTTTGAACTGCTCTCTTGCAATCTCACTGGCGGCAGGAATAAGCGCCGTTGCATTTTTTGTGTATGCAGCAATATTGATGAAATATTCGCCTGCTGCAGATGTTTTAGAAGAAGGAATATTCAGTGTAATATCTTCCTGCTGGTGTGGCGCCACACTAAGCTGGAAAGAATCTGTATGTACTGCTTCCCCATTCCTAAACAATTGCCATTTGAAAGCATAACCACTCAGATTTGTAAAATTGAAATCGTTGCGAACAGTAACAATTCCTTTGGCAATATCCTTTGCAATGAAATTGATATCCTGGTAAACCTTGGCTACTTCATAGGTTCCCGGATCTGGTGTTCTGTCGGAAGATATCAAACCATCGGCTACACCATTCTCATCGTTCTGCCAATAGAAAGCGCCAAGATCACCGCCGTATGCCCAATAGGTTTTACCATTATCATCTTTTGTTTTTAAACCCTGGTCCACCCAATCCCAGATGAAACCACCCTGCATGTGTTTGCTGCTTTTGATAATATCCCAATACTCGCGGAAGTTACCATTGCTGTTGCCCATGGCATGCGAATATTCGCACATGATATAAGGCCTTGTTTTATTAGCACCCGCATAGTTTTTCATGGAACCGATCCATGGATACATGGGGCAAACAATATCTGTGTTCCAGTCTTCACCAGCCTGCTCAAACTGCACGGGCCTTGAGTTATCGCGTTGCTTCATCCACAAATAACCATCATGAAAAACTTTTCCATTACCACATTCATTTCCCAAAGACCAGATGATAACAGAAGCATGGTTTTTATCACGCTCCACCAATCTTTGCATACGGTCCAAATGTGCAGGGGCCCACTCGGGTAAATATGCAGGATGCTTGGTGCTATCGAACCAACCCTGCAAACTTGCGCCCATTGCATGCGTTTCAATATTTGCTTCATCCACCAGGTAAAGACCATATTGGTCGCAGAGTTTATACCACAGCGGATCGTTTGGATAATGCGATGTTCTTACCGAATTAATATTAAACTGCTTCATCAGCTTAATATCTTTCAGCATCATTTCTTTTGTAGATACATGTCCTTCTACATCGTCATGCTCGTGGCGGTTCACACCTTTTACATATACTGGCACACCATTTACAAGTAGCTGCGCATTTTTGATCTCCACTTTGCGGAAGCCGATCTTAGCACCTGTTACAGCAATAGTTGCACCTTGTTCATTTTTTAAAGTAATGATGCAATCATACAGGTTAGGCGTTTCAGCATTCCATTGTTTGGGGGATGCTACAGTGCCGTTGACCTTGATCACCTGCAAGCTATCTGCACCCACAGTAAAATTTTGATCAGCGGCAAATACCGATTTTCCATCTGCACCCAAAATGCTCAGGTTTACAGAACCGCGTTTCACACTATTTCCTGCAAACTTCCTGAGGGTAATATCAGCAGCGAACAAACCATCTTTATACGACGCATCGAGATCGGGTTTTAAGAAGAAATCCCAAATGCTCAGCTTTGGCAATGCATACAGGAATACATCCCTGTCAATGCCGGATAAACGCCAGAAATCCTGGTCTTCCAAATAGCTTCCGTCGTGCCACCTGAACACCTGCACGGCTATCAGGTTTTTCCCTTTCTTCAGGTATTTGGTGATATTGAATTCAGCAGGCGATTTAGCCACTTTGCTCATGCCTACTTTTTGTCCATTCACATATACAAACGCACAACCTGCAATAGAGCCAAAATGCAACACCACTTCTTTTCCATCCCATGTGGCCGGTACAGTAAACTCTTTTCTATACGTGCCTACTGGATTATTCTCTCCAATGAACGGAGGAGTTTTTGGGTGAGGATACACAATGTTGGTGTAGATGGGAATACCGAAACCTTTCATCTCCCAGTTGGATGGAACAGGAATGTTATTCCATTTAGTATCGTTCAATTCCGGCTTATAAAAATCTTTGATGCGATCGGCATGCTTATCTACATACACAAATTTCCATGTGCCATTCACCGACTGATAATACGGAGATGCTTTGTATTCATCTACCACCGCATCCTGCTTGTTGGCATACAACATGAAACTGGCATGGGGCTTTTCTTTATTCTCCTCTACCAGTTTCGGATTCTCCCAATCATTTGTTTGCGCCTTTACTACGTGGCCCATTAAAATGCTTGCAAACAAAAACAACTTGACCGCTGCAATTCTCTTTACTGTTGTCATCTCTCTTGCTTTATCTTTTGCTTGATTAAAAATTGGCGATTCGAATGTTTCCTGTAGAAACAGGAATCATTGAACGCCTGCTATATGAAATTCTATGACTCAAATTGAAATACTGTTTTGAAATTATTTTCCGGCAGAGAACTTATACAATTCGGATGCAGCCAGCAGGAAAGCGCCTACACCAAAATTGGATGTAGAGTTCTTGTCGATGATCTGCCCGGGAATAGCCCTGTCGCCAATGGGTTGTACATACCCAATTTTTCCATCGGGTTGCATCGCCACTTTCACCAGGTAATTCCAACTATTTTGTACCGTTGGCAAATACTGTTTCTTCTTCAATAGTCCATTATTCATTCCCCATAAAAATCCGTAGGTAAAAAATGCGGTGCCACTTGTTTCAGGGCCCGGTGCATGCGCCGAATCAAGAATGCTTCTTGTCCAATAACCTTCGGGCTGCTGTGTACTGCGCAATTTTTCGGCCATGCCTACATACATAGTTTTGAAGTAGGCATAATGCTTGTACGATTTGGGCATATCGTTCAACACTTTTGCAAGCCCTGCAAACACCCAGCCATCCCCTCTTGCCCAAAAATCTTTTTTGTCGTTGGCGGTTTTGTGTTTGGGAAATGTATAGCGTGCATCGCGGTAAAAAAGTTTTTCTTCTTTATCGTACATGATGCTCACCGAATAGTTGAAATATTCATACAGTTTATCGAGGTATTGTTCGTTGCCGGTAAGCTTGTACAGCTTTGTCATTACAGGCATTACCATATACAATCCATCGGCCCACCACCAGTACTGGCTGCTATCGGTACTCATTTCAAATTCCATCACTTCTTTGGCACGGGCTATTTTCTTTTCATCTTTTTCGAGGTTGTAGAGGTCGATATAAGTTTGAAAACATATTTGCCAATCGCCAAACAATACATACTCATCCGACTCGCCATATTTGTATTTCCAGTTGGCTTTGTTGGTAGATTTTGCACCTTTCCATTGGTTGTGCTCTGCCCAATCGATAGAGTATTGCAACTGCGTTTTATTCGCAGTTACATTGTATGCAGCCATATTGCCGGTATGATATGCAGCTTCATCCCAAAAAGAACGTTGCTGTGGCTTATGCGTGGTTTGCCAGTAGTTGTTTACTTTTTCAATTACCTGCAATACTTCGGCTGGCTGCGCATTTTCAATTTGGTTTTTCTTCGATCCGATACAACCTGTAAATAACAATAGCAATGCAGGTGTGCATACAAAAAGCCATCTCATTCTCGTCAGTTTTTTCATAAAGCTGGTTTCCATTCAAGTACATAAATCATGGTTGGCTTTGTAGCCAATATTCCTTCACCGTCTGCCTGCTGCACGAGCTGTACAAACAAATGCAGTTCTTTTTTTTGCTTCCAATATTCTGTATCGTAGCTGGGCTCCCATGCACCCACTGGTTGTTCCCAAACATCAGCCACCGCCCATTTTCCTTTTTGAATATCTGCGGTGTTGGCCACTGAGATTTTTCTACCCCGCTCTTCATCTCTAAACACCAATGTCACATTGGTCTTTCCTCCTGCTTTGCTCACCAACACCTGTGGCCGCGAGATGGGAATACTTTTCGTACCCATGCCACCCAGTGTAAAAGCTGTTTTCCTGAAAGCAGTATTACTCATTTTCCATGCGCCGCCTTCACTGTAAATCACCCGGAGCTGAGGCACAGTATCTTTTTCGTTTCTCCAATACGTAGCTATGAAAGGATGGCCCTCTTCGTCGGTGGCCATGGAGGTTTGATTGATGAGCTCAGAATTTTGAGGAATGCGCCAGGCATACTCGGCATTGGTTGCAGTGATGGGCAACTGATACTTAGTGCCATCCGAACGCTGCCAGGTTTTGCCACCATCGTCGGAGCGGGCATAACACATGTCGTGGTTACTGGCCACATCGGGGCTTTCGCGCCAAACCCAGGATAGATGAATGCTGCCTTTTGCATCGGTACAAGCCTGCCAGTATGCATTGCGGTTGCCTTCGCCATCAATAAGATTTTGCTGCACCTGCGCCCATTGCTTTGTTTGAATATTGTAGCTGTTCATCACCAAATTGCCCTTGCCCGAACCGCCATCGCGGTAGAGGAAAAGCAGGTTACCCTTGGCAATGCGGTAAAACTCAGGATAAGAAACCGAGGATTCGGCAATGCCGGTCATGGCCATTTCGGCACCCATGTCCAGCGAACCCGGTGCTACACTTTTGCTGTAATGCAAGGGGTTGTTGTGATGATTCCAGGCCAGATGCAAAAAGCCATCGCCATCTACCATAATGGAAATGGAGTTATGGGCATCCTTGGCATTTCCCTTAAAAGCGGTTTTGGCCAACTGCCATTCTTTGCTTCCCAGCTTTCTTTTGCCCAGCACTACCTTGGCTTCCTTGTCGTAAAAAGCGATGTACTGCCATTGGCCGTTGGACACAATTGAATTTTTGCGAAACACCACCGCATTGATGGAGTTGGCAGCCCAACCACTATCTACCGGAACCAGTTTTATTTTTTGAACAGTTTGCGAAATGCCACCAATGGGCAGCCATAAAAGGGCAAAGCCAATCGCAACCAATAAGGACACACGCTGCCCAATTGGACAGGCAGGTTGACCCCAAAAGTTCTTTTCCCAGGAGCGCTGAGTTTTCATTGGCAATGCGATTAGCAAACTTTAGGGGGTAAAATTAACGGGGCACTGCAGCCAAAAAGGTGGGGAAAATCATCTATTAAGGGGTTAAATTCTCCCAATTTACGCTTTATAGCGCCTGTCAAAATATTTTGAAGGGGGTAATTATTCTTCGTTGCGGGCAGCTTTTTCGTTCAGGTTGAACTTCTTCTGAAATGGCTTCCGGTACTTTTTGATGTACTCAGATGGGTTCATGCCAAACAGTTGGTTGAACTGGTCGCGGAAATAACGCGGGTCGCCAATGCCCACCTGGAATGCGATCTCGTTTACATTGCTGTCCGAATGGATCATGAGCTCGGCGGCTTTGCGCAAGCGAATGAACCGGATAAAGGAAGTGGCCGTTTGCCCAGAAATGGATTTGATCTTTTTATAGAGGGTGGAGTGGCTCATACCCAGCTCGCTGGCCAGTGTCTTGATATTGAATTCGTCCCGCTCAATGTTTTCCTGTACAATTTCCACGCAACGCTCCAGGAACGCTTTGTCTTCAGCCGAGATCTTGATATGGTTTTCCTTCAGCGTGATCTCGTTGAAGAAATAATTCTGCAGTGTATTGCGGGCCTGCAGCAGGTTATTTACCCTGGCCACCAAAATATCTTTCTCAAACGGCTTGGTGATATAGTCGTCGGCGCCCAGCTCTAAACCCTTCAGTTTAAGATCGGCAGCCGAACTGGCAGTAAGGAGAATGACGGGGATATGCCCCAGATTGGGATCATTTTTTATAATGCTGCAGAACTCAATGCCCGACATTTCCTTCATCACCACATCGCTGATAATGATATCGGGCACATATTTTTTTGCCAGCGGCAGCCCTTCTTCTGCAGAAGCCGCTTCGTAGATCTTGAAGCGGTTTTTAAATATCTGGGTCACGTATTGCCTGATCTGCTCATGGTCGTCGAGCACCAGCATTACCCTTTCGTCGGTCACCAACTCCGACATGGCAGTGGCGGCACTGCTTCTCGTTTCCTTTTTTTCCGGTGCCTGCGGCAGTTCGGCTTCCACCACCAGTTCCTGTAAAATGGGTGACTTGCTGCTGCTGTCTTCAAACACGGTGTTGGCATCAAAATGTTCGCGGCCCGGCAACAGCAGCAGTTTGAAACAGGAACCTGCAGGTTCTCCCGGCAGGTATTCCAGGGTTCCCTTGTGTTGCTCCACAAAAGTTTTAGCCACATAGAGCCCAATGCCAAAGCCGGTTTGTCCCTGTATCTCTTTTGCCTGGTAAAACTTTTCGAACAGATGTCCTCTTCGTGAAGCCGAAATGCCCGGTCCGTTATCCTGCACCAGCACTTCGCATCCCTGTTCCGTACACTGCACTTTTACTTCCACTTTTCCATTTTCCGGCGTGTACTTAATGGCATTCGACACCAGGTTGAACATGGCGATCTCAATTTTTTCGCTGTCGAGATAGAGCTTGGTGGCGGCAGCATCGGCCGAAAATTCGTATTGCAGGTTTTTGCTGGAAGCCTGCTTGGTAAAGCAGAGATACACTTCGTAGCAGAGGTCGCTGAGTACCACCTGCGACACCCTCAACTTGTCCAGTTGTGTGTCTGCTTTTCTAAACAGCAGCAACTGGTCTACCAGGCTCAGCAGGCGTCTTGCATTGCGGTACACAATATTCAGGTCGGTAACATCTACATTGCCGTTACCATTATTGCCGTACAAAAGGTCTTTCACCGGGTTGATGATAAGCGTAAGCGGGGTTCGGAATTCATGGGAAACACTGGTAAAAAAGTTTAGCTTCTTCTCATTCAGTTCCTTTTCCTTTTCTGCTTCTACATGCGCCACTTTTACCTCGTATTCCAACTGGGTTTGGTTTCGCTTGTACCGCAGGTAAAGGCGTGCCGCATATACAATGGCGATCAGGTACAGGGCGTATGCCCACCAGCTTCTGTACCAGGGTGGCAATACCGTGGCTTCAAACACGAGGGTGGGTTCGCTCCATTTGCCGGCAGCGTTGGTATTTTTTACCCATAGTTTGTAATGCCCTTCGCTGAGCCTGGTGTAGTTGGCAATACGGGTATGGCCCGCATCGTTCCAGCCCTTGTCCCAACCTTCGAGGTAATAGGCATAGGAAATTTTATCGGGCGCCGAGTATTCCAGCGCAGCAAACTCCATGGAGATGGAAGCATTGGAATAAGGCAATTTGATGGCATCAATTTTCCACTTGTCGTGGCGGGAAATATACTCCTGGTTGAGGTGCACCGGCTGGTTGGAAACTGTAAGCCGGGTCAACTGCAAGGGCGGCATGGTACTCCGCGGCTCAATACTATCGGGGTAAAAAACATTGAAGCCGTTAATGCCGCCAAATATCATTTCGCCCCTGCTGGTCTGAATAGCAGAATTATAGTTCAACTGGTTGCTTTGCAGCCCATCCGATTCGTAAAAGTTCTGTACAGCGCCGGTGGCAGGGTCAAACCGGGAAATACCATAATAAGTGCCGAGCCATAAGCGATGTGTGCCATCTTCCAACAGGCGCAGGACTGCATCGTTGGCCAACCCATTGGCACGTGTATAGGATTTTATTACCTGCAGTTTTTCATTCATCTGCAGCAGCCCTTTGCCTTCGGTACCTACCCAAAGCCTGTTCTTCGCATCTACATGAATACTCCTGACCGGGCTTCCAAGGTTTACAATTTTGTGCTGATGGGCATATTTATCAAACTGCACCAGGCCGTCGAAAGTACCCACCCATAGCTGACCGTTTTTATCCTCTGTAAGACAAATAACACTTGGAAAAGAATTGTCGAACATTTCAAATTCGTCTTTGGCAGCATTGTATCTAAAAATGCCACCGCCGTTGATCATGCCGACCCACAATTCATGGTCCTTGTCTTCGCAAAGCGTCCATGCATGCTTGTAAACACGCCCTGTTTTCGGCTCTTTGAACCCGTACCTTTTAAAACTTTTGGAACCGGGTAAATAGCGGCTGATACCTCCATCAAAAGTGCTGATCCAGATATTGCCTATATGGTCTTTGATAATATTGGTAATAAAATTGCTGCTGATGGACCCCGGGTTGCCAGGTTCGTGCCGAAAGTTCTGAAACTGGTTTTGGTCGCGGTTCCAAATACTAAGGCCGCCGCCATCGGTGCCTATCCAAACGGTTGAGGCATTTTCCTCGCACAGCGAGAGCACAAAATTATTGATAAGGCTGTTGGCATTTCTCGGGTCGCGTGCCACCCCCCTGAACTGGTTTTTTTGTGGGTCCACAATATTTACACCACCCCTCAAAGTGCCCAACCAAACTCTCGTTTCCCTATCCTGCCAAATGCTGTAAATAGTGGGACTGGTTATAGATTTGGCAGACAGGTTAGAGCTTACGGGCCTGATCTCGAAACTGCTCATGTTCATGATGCAAAGCCCGCCACCATCAGTACCTATCCATAGTTTGCCATCGGCAGCAGCCATCAGGCCGGCTATATTGGAATGGCTCAGCCCGCTATTTTCTTCGGTGTACACACGGCTTTCACCGCTGCTGATATTGTACATGAGCAGGCCGCTGCGTGTGGCAATCCATAAATTGTTATTGATGTGTACAATGCCGGTATTGGCAAAAGCTACCGAGGGCATTTTGAGCAGCAACTGCTTATTGGTTTCGTTGTACAAGCAGAGCCCCACTTCGTTTACAAACACCCAAATTCTGCCATCGGGTGTTCGCTTTATCAACCTGGCAATGTAACTATAGCTGGGGCTGGCAGCCGTTTGCAGTGGAATTAATTTGGCAGCAACAGCTCCTTTTTCCAACTCCAGCAAGCCGGGCTCGTTGGCAGCAAATAGCAACTGGCCTTTATTCCCGGTTTCGATGGAAGAAACTTCGTTGATGATCGTCTGCATTTTTCCCTTCCGGTCTATCCAGTAAACAGGGCGGAATTTTTCGGTCAGCCTTTCAAAAATGTTCAGGCCCTGCCAGGTGCCTACCCAAAGATTTTCCTCCGAATCTTCGTAGATGGTAACAATATGGTTGTTGATAAGGGAAAGACTATCTACCAGGTTTTTCCGATAGGATTTGAAAGTATATCCATCGTAGCGGTTCAGGCCATCGTATGTACCAAACCACATAAACCCCGACTTATCCTGGTAAATACAGGTAACTGCATTATTACTGAGACCATGCTCGAGCCCCAGGTAATCTACCTTGTTTATTTCCTGGGAGTACCCGCCTGCAACGCTACACAGCAAAAGCAGGCATAACAGTATGGTAGCGAAAAACGAGCGAATCATTGAATTTGCCTCCCGTACAATCGAGTGACGTAAAGTGGCCTCGCCAGGAATCGAACCTGGATCTGGAGCTTCGGAAACTCTTATACTATCCATTGTACTACGAGGCCCTTGGGGGCAGCAAATGTGCGCTAAAATTGCTAAAGAGCCAAGCCTATTACCCTTTGCCCAGCAAAGCCGGGGCATTGGCTGCAAAAATTTTCACGGCAATGGCCAGCAGTATCACACCAAAAAACTTGCGTACTGCCAGCAAACCCGCAGGGCCCAGCAGTTTCGAAATAAAATCGAGCGATCGGAGTACCAGGTATATCACCACCAGGTTGAATAGAATGGCAATGGCTACGGCCCACTCTTCGTAGTTGGCCCGAAGCGAAATAACCGTAGTGAGGGTACCGCTACCTGCAATCAACGGAAAAGCAATAGGAACCAGGGTGCCTGTTTTGGGGTCGCCATCACTTTTAAAAAACTCGTGCCCCAATACCATCTCCAGCCCCAAAATAAAAATGACTATAGAACCACCTACGGCGAACGACTTCACATCTATACCCAACAATCGCAGAAACGCTTCGCCCACCAGCAAAAACAAGATCATTAGAGCCCCGGAAATAGCAGTGACCTTCCACTCGTTGATGCCGCCCATTTTTTGCTTGAGGGCAATGAGCAATGGCACCGAACCAACAATATCGATTACTGCAAACAGGGTGAAAGAAATGGTGAGTATATCGTTCCAGCTCATGGTGAATTTTTTTCTTTGCTGTTGATATGGAAAACTACAAATAAAAAAACCTGTGAGCATGGCCCACAGGTAATAATATTCTATCAAGCCATCATTAGAGGTGCTTCAAAATTTCTTCGCCTACTGCATCTGTTCCCAAAATTTTGTCGGCAGGAGTAGAAGCGTCAGCAATATCGCGGGTACGATAACCTGCTTTCAACACCTGGTCCACTGCATTGATCACATCCAACGATTCCTGCTTCATACCAAATGAAATATCGAGCAACAATGCAGCCGACAAAACAGAAGCCATTGGGTTGGCAACACCTTTGCCGGTAATGTCGTGCGCCGAACCGTGGATAGGTTCGTACACTCCGGTACCATCGCCTACAGATGCAGAAGCCAGCATACCCATAGAGCCTGCAATTTGAGAAGCTTCGTCGGTAAGAATATCGCCAAACAAATTGCCGGTAACCACCACATCAAAACGACGCGGATCTTTAATGAGCAACATGGCAGCCGCATCTACAAACTGGTGTTCGAGTTCAACTTCAGGATAATCCTTGGCCACTTCCAAAATAGTTTCGCGCCATAGCCTGCTACTTTCCAACACGTTGGCTTTATCTACACTCATCAGTTTTTTGCCACGGCTCATAGCTGCTTCAAATGCTTTGCGGGCAATGCGCTCTACTTCGTACTTGTTATAGATCATGGTATCGTAGGCAGCATTGCCACCATCAATCCTTTCTCTTTTTCCGAAATACACATCGCCGGTCAACTCACGGAAAAACAAGATATCGGCACCTTTCAAAATTTCGGGTTTAATGCTGCTGGCATCCAACAATTCGTCGAACAATTTAATGGGACGCAGGTTGGCATACAGGCCCAATTCTTTCCGCATTTTCAACAAGCCTTGCTCGGGGCGCACTTTGGCAGAAGGATCGTTATCGTATTTAGGATGGCCAACTGCACCAAACAATACCGCATCCGATTTGCGCATAATTTCCAAAGATTCAGCAGGCAGCGGATCACCGGTGGCTTCAATAGCTACATGGCCAATACTGGCTTCTTCGTATGTAAATGTGTGGCCATATTTGGCTGCAATTTTTTCCAATACTTTTTTGCCTACTGCTGTTACTTCTCTGCCAATACCATCTCCGGGTACTACTGCTATGTGCTTTGTTGCCATGGTTGTTTTTTGTGCTATTAAAATCCTGTTGATTGATGTAGTGTTGTTGGCTGCCTGTGCTTACTCAGCTATCAGGTTCAGCATTTTTTGTGTGGCCTTGATAGCCGATACTGTTTGGTCGCTATCGAGACCGCGGGTTTTAAAATCTTTCCCGTTGTGCTCCCACGAAATAATGGTTTCGCAGAGGGCATCGGTTTTACCACCGGGTGGAATGCGCACTGTGTAATCTGTAAGCAACGGCAGCGTGATCTTCTTTTTTTGGTACACTTTCTTGATGGCGTTCATAAACGCATCGTACTGTCCATCGCCTTGTGCGTTTTCTTCAAACACTTCGTCGTGAAAAACAATTTTTACTGTAGCCGAAGGCATCAGGTTTTTACTGTGTGTGAGCACATAGTTTTCTACCCTTACGTGTTCCACTACTTTGCTGCTATCGAGCACATCGCTCAATATGTAAGGAAGATCTGCCTGTGTTACTGTTTCCTTTCTATCGCCCAACTCAATGATGCGTTGCGTCACCTGCTTCAGGTCTTCATCGCTTAGTTGAATACCCAGTTGTGCCAGGTTGTTTTCAATATTGGCTTTGCCCGAAGTTTTGCCGAGTGCATACTTGCGCTTGCGACCGAATCGCTCCGGCAACAGGTCGTTGAAGTAGAGATTATTTTTTTTATCGCCATCGGCATGTATGCCTGCAGTTTGCGTAAATACGTTCTCGCCAATGATGGGTTTGTTGGGTCCCACTCTAAAACCCGAAAATGTTTCTACCAGTTTACTCACGGTGTACAGTGATTTTTCCTGCACCGAAGTCTGTACTGTTTTTACATAATCATTCAGCACGGCTATCACACTGGCCAGCGGCGCATTGCCAGCTCTTTCGCCCATACCATTTACGGTAAGATGCAATCCCTGTACACCTGCTTTCACTGCTTCCAGTGCATTGGCTACGCCAAGGTCATAATCGTTGTGCCCATGAAAATCGAAATGCGCATTGGGATAGCGCTTCAATATTTTGTCGAGATACTCAAATGTTTCGGAAGGAATGAGTACGCCCAAAGTATCGGGCAGCAAAATTCTTTTTACCGGCTGTGTCACCAAAAAATCTAAATAGCTAAATACATAGTCGGGGCTATTGCGCATGCCATTGCTCCAATCTTCGAGATATACATTGCTGGTAATACCCCGCTTTGCAGCAAGTGCCAACACATGGCCTACTTCTTCAAAATGTTGCGCAGGAGTTTTTTTCAACTGGTGCTGCAAGTGATTGAGCGAACCTTTTGTGAGCAGGTTCATCACTTTGGCACCGGCTTCTTCCATCCAGTTAAGGGAGGTTTCACCGTCAACAAAAGTGAGTACTTCCACACGGTCGAGCAGTTGGTTGGCTTCGGCCCATGCGGTAATTTTTTTTACAGCTTCCAGTTCACCATCCGATACCCGGGCAGAAGCAATTTCCACCCTATCCACTTTTACTTCCGATAGCAGCAGTTGTGCGATCGTTAGTTTTTCGGACGGGGAAAAAGACACTCCGTTGGTTTGCTCACCATCACGAAGTGTGGTATCCATTATCTCAATATGCTTCATGCAGGTGTAGGTTGTTAGTTGGTCGGCTTCTCTTAGTATAGCGATTGGGCAGCAAAGCCTTTGATATTTTCTTTCATGGCTTGCAGGTAATCGATATCATCATACCCATTGGTCATGTTGTGTTTTTTGTAGCCGTTGATCTCGAACGATTCTTTTTCGCCGGTTGCCAAAATGGTTACTTCCTGTGCAGGTAAGTTCACTTCAACTTCAGTTTTTGGATCCACTTCAATAGCCTGGAAAATTTTATCGAGAAATGCAGCACTCACAGTAACCGGCAAAATGCCGATGTTGAGTGAATTGCCTTTGAAGATATCTGCAAAAAAACTGCTGATCACACAGCGAAATCCGTAATCATAAATAGCCCATGCTGCGTGTTCGCGGCTACTGCCACTTCCGAAATTTTTACCTGCTACCAGTATTTTTCCGGAGTAAATAGGATTGTTCAACACGAAGTCTTGTTTGGGAGAATCATCGTTGTTGTAGCGCCAGTCGCGGAAGAGGTTATCGCCAAATCCTTTGCGTTCAGTTGCTTTCAAAAACCTTGCAGGAATGATCTGGTCTGTATCTACGTTTTCAATAGGCAGGGGAACTGCAGTTGATTGAAGAACGGTGAATTTATCGTAAGCCATTTTCTTTTAGTTTGTCGTTTTGTAGAAGATGTTTTTCTGTGTTGCGTCGGATTAAGACAACAACTCTCTTGGGTCGGTTACTACACCTGCAATAGCTGCAGCCGCTGCCACCAATGGGCTGGCGAGCAGGGTGCGTGCACCAGGGCCCTGGCGACCTTCGAAGTTCCTGTTGCTGGTACTTACTGCATATTTGCCTGCAGGAATTTTATCGTCGTTCATGGCAAGGCATGCACTGCAACCCGGCTGACGCAATTGGAAACCTGCTTCGGTCAGAATATCGAGGATACCTTCTTCTTTGATCTGCTGTTCTACAATATGTGAACCCGGAACAATCCATGCAGTTACATGGTCTGCTTTTTTGCGGCCTTTGATGATGGAAGCAAATGCACGGAAATCTTCAATACGTCCGTTGGTGCAACTGCCCACAAAAACATAATCTACTTTTTTGCCTTTCATTGATTCGCCCTGGTGGAAGCCCATATACTCCATCGATTTGTCGAAGCTGGCTTGTCCGCTACCAATAGATTCGGCAGTAGGTATCAGTTGGCTGATGCCAATGCCCATACCCGGGTTGGTACCATAGGTAATCATGGGTTCAATATCGGCAGCAGCAAATTCGTATTCTTTGTCGAAGGCAGCACCGGCATCGGTTTTCAGTGTTTGCCAGTAAGCCAGCGCTTTTTCCCAGGCTTCGCCTTTGGGTGCTTTATCGCGGCCTTTTATGTAGTTGAAGGTAGTTGCATCGGGTGCAACCATACCGCCACGAGCTCCCATTTCGATACTCATATTGCACACGGTCATGCGGCCTTCCATGGTCATATTTTCGAACACGTTACCGGCAAATTCTACAAAATACCCGGTGGCACCTGCGGCAGTCAGTTTTGAAATAATGTAGAGCACTACGTCCTTGGGCGATACACCTTTTTGCAACTGGCCATCCACTTTTATGCGCATTTTCTTTGGCTTCGGCTGCATGATGCACTGGGAAGAAAGCACCATTTCTACTTCGGAAGTACCAATACCAAAGGCGATAGCACCGAAAGCGCCATGGGTAGAAGTATGCGAGTCGCCGCACACAATGCTCATGCCCGGAAGGGTAATACCATTTTCCGGCCCAACTACGTGAACGATACCGTTTTTAGGATTGTTGAGTCCCCAATGCGAAATGCCGTATTTGGCAGCATTGTTTTCAAGCGCCTGCAACTGCTTGGCCGACAGCGGATCTTTTACCGGTTGATCCTGGTTGATAGTTGGGGTGTTATGGTCGGCAGTGGCAAAAGTGCGTTCGGGAAAAATAACCCCGATACCACGTTGCTCAAGTCCTAAAAAAGCTACCGGGCTGGTTACTTCATGAATAAAATGGCGGTCGATGAAAACCACATCCGGACCATCTTCAATTTTTTTGACCACATGGGCATCCCATACTTTGTCGAACAGTGTTGAGGCTTGATTGCTCATTTTCTTTGTGTTTTGTAGGATTCGTGATGTTTTTCCAGCCATACAATTGCAGCATTGAAAAAATGCTAATCAATGTTTAGTATGAATCGAAAACATCAAACAGGCGCAAATGTATTGTTTATACCGCCATTGCCTGAACCGTTTTTAGTGGAAGATTACGCTGTCTAACCACGGTTTAGAAGCCAAAAAAACATTGATAATGAAGGCTAAATGCAAACAATAGCAGGAAACCCCTTCTTTGGGAGGGAAGGCAAACTTCGAAATAAAGAGGAAGTTTTTACGATGGCAGCAACCGGTTATGCCGAATCGCTGGGTTGCAAACTGGAACGGGTGGCCAGGTAGTTTTCCAAATGAGGCAGGGCTATCTTAAACCAGGCCGTGTACATATGCGGCCGCAGTTGCAGGTCGGCTTTAATATCGTCCATGGTTTTGAAACAATAGTCGGCTACTTCTTTTGCATCCGGCTCAATGCCTGTGGCATTCACCGATCCTATGAATACATGATCGAATTCGTGTTCAAAAAGTCCATTGTCGAAACTGGCCTGGTAGGTAAAATGAAAAGCTTTCTCCAGTTCAGTTTCCAATCCCAGTTCTTCTTTCAGCCGGCGGGCTGCTGCAGTGGCTATATCTTCCCCGGGATAAGGATGGCTGCAACAGGCATTGGTCCATAAGCCGCCACTATGGTATTTGCCGTGAGCCCTTTGTTGCAGCAACATTCTGTGCCGGGCATCGAACAAAAAAATGCTGAATGCACGATGCAGGTGCGGCGATTGATGCGCTGCCATTTTTTCCATGGTGCCCACCATTTCGTCGTGCTCGTTTACCAGTATTACTTCCGTGCTTTGCTGAACCATGTTGCAAACAAATGGGAAACTGGCGAATAATTCAAACCAGCCGGCAGATTGCAGGAAAAATTTAGAGTATGGGCGTTGCTAATGCCGGTCTATCTGCGCTTTCAGCAATTTTCGGGCAAAGTGTATCCGGCTTTTGATGGTACCCAGCGGTTCGGCCAATTGCTCGGCAATTTCATGGTATTTATAACCACTGAAATGGAGCAGAAGTGGAATTTTAAAAATACCGGGTAACCTGTCGATGGCCATTTGCATTTCTTTCATTTGCAAACGACCAATTGCAATATTGGTGGTAAACACCTGGTGCTGGTTGAGCAAAAATTCATTAGGGCTGCTATCAAAAACGGTTTGTTGCTTGGCCCTGCGCCTATAATCGTTGATGAAAATATTGCGCATGATGGTGAACAACCATGCTTTGATATTGGTGCCTGCCAAATACTTTTCGCGGTTGGCCAGCGCTTTGTACATGGTTTCCTGTATGAGGTCGTTGGCATTCTCGTTATTGCGGGTAAGCTTAATGGCAAACGGCTTTAGAAAAGCCAGGTTGTCGAGCAATAACCTATCGTAGTATAGTGCGGCCATGTAGGGTGTGTGTTTAAAATTCGCACTATAAAGCTAAACAGTTTTTCAGGGCAAGGCCCACAATTAGCCCAATAATTGTCTTAAAATAAACACACAAAATAATGGCTGGAAAACATGGCCATGATAGTCAATATGTAAGTGCTGCAGCACCAATAACTGACCATTTCCGGCACATAAAATTGTAGCAGGAATTTAAAGCGCCGTAATAAACTCCACCACTTCCGTAAGTGATGATTTCATTTGAATGGGTTCGGGCAATCTCTTTTTGTATCGCTGTGCAATAATGCCACTCAATACAATTTTTTGTGCAGGAAAATTGGCCGACAGCAATTGTATAAATTGTTCGATGCTAAAGTGGTGGCCAACAGAAGTGAGATGGCAATAGAGCCAGTCAGGTTTTTTGATACGCACCAGGCTGGCCACATCTTTCAGCGGCACATTAGCTCCCAAATACAACACGGGCACACCATGCGCTTTTAGCAGGTAGTGCGTAAACAGTAAGCCCAACTCATGGTATTCACCTTCGGGCAAAAAAAGCAATACCGAAGAAGGAGCATGCAAATGCGTGGCAATGCTATCAATACCTACGATCAATTTTTGCCGAATAATGTTGGACACCAAATGCTCCTGCGCCGCATTGATATGACTGGTTTGCCAAAGCACACCCAGCTTTTCCAAAAATGGAAATACAATTTGTGCGATGGAACGCTCCACACCTTTTGTTGCAAAAAAATAGTTGAGGGTATCTTCAAAACTTTCCAGGTCCATATCTATCATGTATTGCAACAGGTCGTTCACAGTACGCTCCTGCTGGGCCTGCGCCTGCGATAGTGACAATACTTTTTGTCGCATTTCCTCCTGCGCCATTTTATCGATATGCGAAATTTTGAAGCCGTATTTATGGAGCAGCGACACATTCAACAGCATCTTCAATTCCTGATTGTTGTAGTACCGGATATTGGTTTGTGTCCGCTGCGGATTCAAAAAGGAATAGCGTTGCTCCCATACACGAATGGTATGTGCTTTGATGCCCGATAAATACTCAAGATCTTTGATGGTAAATGCATCCATGGTGCCCCAGCTTTGTTTAGCAATAGGAAATGAAATCCCTGTTTGTATTAAACAAAACCGGAAACAAATAGTTGAATGCCCCCTGAATTATATCAATGGTTATTTTGCTTCGGCTAAAAGCTGCCCATACAGGCGGGTCAGATCTTCCACCTGGCGCTGCTTGCGGAATTGCTGATGGGCAAATAGTTCTCCTGCTTCGCCCATGGCTTTCATTTCCACAGGGTTCGCCACCAAATACTGGAGTTTCTCTACAAACTGCGCTTCATCGCCTTGCGCAATAGTGAAGCCCGTGCTGTTGTTTTGAACGATGTCATCAATACCGCCGGCCTTGGTGGCAATTACAGGTTTTGCAGCAGCCTGTGCTTCCATCAACGATACAGGCGTGCCTTCATTAAAAGAAGTAAGTGCAATGATGTCCAGGCCTGCCATGGCTTTGTCAACCTCCGTGATCCATGAAGTAAATGTGATGGTAGCTACCCTCGGATCTTCAGGAAAATAGGTATGATCCAGTTGAAGTTCTTCGCAAGCCGTTTGCAGTTTTTTGCGTAAGTGCCCGTCACCAATAATGAAATACCGCAGCGACCATTGCTTCTGCTGCATTTGCCAGGCCACCCGTAAAAAGAACAAATGATTTTTTATAGGCACTATTCTACCCACAATGCCAATAGCAATTTCCCCTTCCTGCAAGCGATAACGTTTTCTGAAATCAGCTCTTTTCTGGGCACGGTTGTCGGCAAATGTTTCCAACGAAATGCCCAGTGGCACCACAGCAGTTTTCTCGTATTTGCATACGCCATAGTCTTCCACAATTTGTTTTTGCTGCGTTTGGCTCAGCGCAATGAGGCGTGTAGATTTTGTGGCCAGCCAGCGTTCCAGTTTTATCACCCAGCGGCTCACTGCCAGTGAGTAGTATCCGTGAAAAATCAAACCGTGATAAGTATGTACAATCACAGGCACTTTTTCTGCTGCTGCAGCCAAACGTCCTATCAATCCTGCCTTTGCAGTATGTGTATGCACAATATCCGGCTGAAATTTGCGCAGCACTTTGCGCACCTGCCGGTAAGCTTTGTAATCGCGAAGCAAATGAATGCTGCCACTAAAACCATTGATGCGTTCGTGGCGTACCTGCGGCAACATATCGGTGAGATAGGCTGCTTCAAATTCATCTTTCTGACCACCGCCGGCAATCAGCAAAACTTCGTGATCGTTTTGTAAATACTGTGCTGCCTGCAAGGTATCCATAGTGGTACCCCCAATCACAAGACGGCCTAATATGATGGCAATTTTTGACATGTAGAAATAGGCTGCATGAACAGCCCTGGTATCAATGTTTGATATTGAAATACGAAAGATACCAATCCACAAAATTGGCCACCCCTGCTTTTACAGAAGTCTCCGGCTTATACCCCAGGTCGGAGATAAGCGATGTTACATCGGCATACGTGCGGGGTACATCACCGGCTTGCATTGGCAGCAGGTTTCGTTCGGCTTTTATGCCTAAATGCTCCTCAATGGCTTCAATATAGGCTGTAAGTTTTACTGGCGCATTGTTTCCAATATTATAAATGCGATACGGTGCCGAACTGGTATTGCATGCAGGGTCTTTAGGATCCCAAGCAGGGTCGGGTTGTGCAGGATTCAATATAACCCGCACCAAACCTTCCACTATGTCGTCCACATACGTAAAATCCCGTTCCATATCGCCGTGGTTAAACACGTTGATAGGCTTACCCTCAAGCATAGCTTTTGTAAACAGGAATAAAGCCATATCGGGCCGTCCCCACGGACCATATACAGTAAAAAAGCGCAGACCTGTTGTAGGCAGTCCATACAAATGGCTGTACACATGCGCCATCATTTCATTGGCTTTTTTGGTAGCGGCATACAAAGACATGGGATGATCGGCAGGCTCCACCGGGGTAAAAGGCACTTTCTCATTCAACCCATACACGCTGCTGGTGCTGGCATAGGCAAGGTGACCTACGTTGTGGTGGCGGCAACATTCCAAAATATTCATGAAGCCCACCACGTTGGCATCGATATAGGCATGCGGATTGGAAATGCTGTATCGAACACCAGCCTGTGCAGCCAGGCTTACCACCGCCTCAAACTTCTCTGATGCAAAAAGCGCTTCTACATTGGAGCGGTCCTCCAGTTGTAGTTGAATGAATTTATACCCGGGCTGGTTATTGCTTTGCACCAGCACATTGTAGTCGATCTCAGATTTTGCAATACCGGCAAACTCCAACCGGCTGTATTTAAGGTTTACATCATAATAGTCGTTGATACTATCCAAGCCAACAACCTGGTGCCCTTCTTTCAGCAACCTGTTGGCCAAATGAAACCCGATAAAACCTGCTGTTCCTGTTACTAATATTTTCATGTGAACATTTCAGTGGGCAAAAATAAGGTGTGTGGCATGTTATACTTCAGCATCTTTTCAAGGCTGATAAGCCTTGGCAAATTGCCGCCAAATTGCCAAAACTCTTCTTTTGAAATAAACCTCCCATACCATTTCGCCTGCATTGCCCCTGCACGCACACTATTTTTTCCCACACTAACATTGCCAGATTTGTTGCAGGCAGTCCCTGTTTGCATGCGATAGCAACATGGTCTGCATTATTCATAGAGATTTGAATTGTTGCTACAGATATATTTGCCAATAGAGCAAGTCTCAACCCAGAGATTTGAAAACAACAACCGTTTGGCCATCTATGCCCCGAATATTGAGAATATTTAATCGAATGATAATTGGCGGACCAGCTCTGAATGTGAGCTTGCTTACCAAATATCTTCCATCGGAATATGAAACCACCCTGGTGGTGGGCTCCCCCGATGCTCATGAGCAAAAGGCAGACTATTTGCTGGAAAGACTGGGTCTTGAAAAAATCATCATCCCCGAAATGGGACGCGAAATATCGATGGTGGATGATTTGATCGCTTACCGAAAGATTAAATCACTCATAAAACAACTGAAGCCGGACATAGTACATACGCATACTTCAAAACCAGGTGCAATAGGCCGATGGGCCGCGGCCACCTGCAATGTCCCTGTTATTGTGCACACCTTTCATGGCCATGTATTTCATTCTTATTTCTCGCCCCTCAAAACCAAGATGTATATTGAAATAGAAAGGAAGCTTGCGCAAAAATCGAGCAAGCTGATTGCTATTAGTGAGGGGCAAAAAAGAGATCTGACCGAAGTATATAAAATAGCACCCGAAGAAAAAGTGGCTGTTATCAATCTCGGCCTGGACCTGGATCCATTTAAGGAAAATATGGATCAGAAAAGAAAGCAGTTCAGGTGCCAATTCGGATTGGAAGAAGATGTAATTGCCATTGGTATCATTGGCCGCCTTGCTCCCATTAAGAACCACCAGCTTTTTTTAAATGCCATTAAAGAGCTAACTACAAGCTCCCATAAAAAAATTAAAGGCTTTATTGTAGGCGATGGAGAATGCAGGGGCCAGCTCGAAGATTATTGCCGCAGCATTGGGCTTGGCTTTTCAAGTGCAGAACACCCAGACCTCTCTCAACCTATCATTTTTACCTCCTGGAGAACAGATATTGATGTGGTGAATGCCGGGCTTGACATCATCACACTTACTTCATTTAATGAGGGTACGCCGGTAAGCATTATCGAGGCACAAGCTTCATCTAAACCAATTGTATCAACCTATTGCGGAAGCATTGCAGATATAGTATTGGAAAACGAAACTGCTTTGCTCTCGCCCATTCAGCAACCTGAACAATTTATTTGCAATCTGAAAAAGGTAGCTGAACATGACGATTTGCGCCGTTCCATGAGTGCAAGAGGTGCCAACTTTGCCTTTTCAAAATTTGGCTATCACAGGTTGGTGCATGAGACCGACACCCTCTACCAGCAACTCCTTGCTCAAGCCGGTCGATAAAGTGATTTCTGGTGCTTATACCATATTTCTAATGATGTGAGTGTCCACAACATTTTCGCCCGTTTCTCAGCAGAAACATTCCCTTTGTTTTCAAGCAGCTTGTTTACAAATTCTGGTTTTACCATCGCCGTAAACAATGCATCCTGGTTGTGCAAATGATCATGCACCAAAGTTTTCAAAGGCCCGTTTACCCATTCTTTCAAGGGTACTTCAAATCCTCTTTTAGGTTGATGAAGTAAAGTTTCGGGCAGGTACTTACCCGCAAGTTTTCTCAACAAATATTTAGTGGTCTTTCCGTTTATTTTAAAATTATCCGGCAAAGACGGCGCCCATTCCAATAATTCCTTGCTCAGCATCGGGCTTCTTCCTTCCAGTGAATGCGCCATGGTGGCAATATCCATTTTCACCAGCAGGTCGCTAAACAGGGTGATATCAAAATCCAACCACATCAACATTTTCAATCCCGAGATCCGTTCATGAGCAACCTGGTTCACCCATGCATTGGCAAAAGCAAAATCGGCTTCACCTTTTTGTAGAAGTGCATGTTCAAAGCCTTCGAAAATATCACTGGTGGATGTGAGATAGGAAGCTATCCCTTTTTTAGAAGCCACATTGGCTAACCTGTATAAATAGTTGTATATAGATTTTTTTTGGTGACCGGGCGGCAACCATTTAATGAGTGTATTTGCCAAACCTCTGACTGCATCCGGAGTTTTGAAAAAATTGTACTGGTTAAATGGCACATATCTCCTGTATCCTCCAAATAGCTCATCTGCTCCATCACCATTCAGTATAACAGTGAGATGCTGGCTGGCTGCCTGGCTTACATACCAACTCGGAATGGCCGAACTATCGTAAAAGGGCTCACCATATTGTGCCACTATTTTCTCAACATCATCTTGTAAATGGTTTAACTGTATGCTGATTTCATGGTGTTGCGTTTGATATCGCTCTGCAACCAATCGGGCTAAGGGCGCTTCATCAAAACTGCCATCAAAAGAAACCGTAAATGTTTGCAACCTGGGATGAAGATTAGCAGCCATTGCCGTCACCAAACCACTATCGATGCCTCCGCTCAAAAAAGAACCCACTTCCAAGTCGCTGCTTTCAAGGCGTCGCTTTACTGCAAGGTTCAAGAGCCCATCCAGTTTTTCAATAGCATCTTCCTCTGTTATTTTCTGCTGAGGCCTGGTGTAATAGTCGCCGATTTGCCACCACCTATGTTTTGAACACTCCAAATTGTGTACCTGCACTTTCACCCAGCTTCCCTGTAGCAGTTCTGAAACATGACGATAAGGTGTATGTTCCTGAAGCATGGAGCCTAAGCGTAAATAAAAAGGCAAATGCTCCATATTTACCTCAAGTGGCAATATTGTACGCAGCGCATTCAACTCACTCGCAAACACAAACCTGGAACCATCATTATAAAAGTATAGCGGCTTTTTGCCGGCTCGGTCCCGGGCCAGAAACAGCGACTGTTCCTGTTTATCATAGATCACAAAAGCAAACATTCCATCCAGCCTGTTCAACATGGCTGTACCCTCTACATGATAGGCATGCAGCAATGTTTCTGTATCGCTATGCGTTGTGCATTGCAGCCCCAGTTCCTTCCTTACATCCAGATGATTGTAAATTTCACCATTGAAAATGATGGTATATCTATCCATGTAATGCATGGGCTGTTTACCGCCTTCTGCATCCAGTATAGAAAGCCGCAAATGATGCAACTGTACATTTTGGTGGGTGTACCCGGTTTGCGCATCAGGCCCACGATGTCCCATAGCTGCGTTTATTCGCGATGATTCAAACTGAAAATTGATAGACCCTGCAATGCCACACATACTGCTGCTTAATTATTTCCTTATCAAAAATAGGCGCTTCATCACTTACCCAGTTATCAAAGAAATTCCAACATGTTGCACTCTCATTTTTAAATAAGATTCAAACAACAATATCCCGATCCAATACAAAACACCGGGCCTTACCTATCATGGCTGCCGGAACGTGACAACTGAAAAACAACAACAAGAGAGCTTTGATTCCGCAAGGTTTGCATTGTCCCAAAACGCTTATTTACAATTGGAGGTGCCAATTTGGTCTTTTGCCTCTAAAACATATATTTGCTTTTGGCAGATAAAAAACAGAGATCCCTTCTATACGGTTTGTAAGTAGCATTTTACATTCAAAATGTACAGAAATTGCTTAAATGTAAGAGGTAAACAGCCCGGATTCTTCATGCAGGTCTTTGCACTTTGAAAAGTGTAGCGTACCTGTTGAAATAAAAAAATCAATGTCTTCATCATTAAATCCTTCGAAACAACCGAATGCAACAGCCCTGCTGATGCTGGAAGACTTTGCCCGTTTGATTATTTTTTTGAAAAAGAGATGGTGGATACTAGCTTTATCCGGTGTATTGGGTGGCTTGGGTGGCATTGCTTATGCTTGGTCTCAGGCACCTAAGTATGAAGCCAAATTGACATTTGCATTGGAAGAAAATAATAGCGGTGGCGGGTTGATGAGTGGGGCAGTAGGACTGGCTGTTGAACAATTTGGACTATCAACAGGAAGCTCGCAAGACATTTTTAAAGGTGAAAATATCATTGCCATTCTGACGAGTAGAATGATGATTGAAAGAACATTACTCTCTGTTGATACATTTAACAACAAGACACAAACATTTGCTGAATACTACTTGAATGTAGAAATGGACAGCAAAAAAGGAGCAGCATTTCAGGGCATTCACTTCCCGGTTGGCTTAAGCAGGAATAGATTTTCTTACAAGCAAGACAGTGTTTTGTTTGTGTTATATGATAAGATACTCAAAGAGCATCTGATAGCGGGCCGTCCTGAAAAGAAATACAATTTATACGAATTGAAGTTTTTATGTAAAGAAGAAAGACTAAGTAAAGAATTCATTTGTAGGCTATTGGAGGAAACTAAGGTTTTCTATACTGAACTACGAACCAGGCGGTCGAAAAATTTATTGGCAGTATTAGAACTAAGGGTCAATACGGTAAAAGGAAATTTGGGGTCAGCTGTCAGCAGGCAAAATGCTACTAAAGATGCCAATCTTAATCCGGCATTTTCGTCTTCCCTCACTCCTCTAATGACTGAAGAGGTTAATAAAAAGGCATATGGGGAGGCATTTAGTACCCTGTTTGCAAATCTTGAAATGGCTCGACTTCAATACTTAAAAGACGTTCCTTTACTTCAAGTGGTTGACGAGCCTAACTATCCTATGAAAAAAATAAAAAAAGGGAGACTGGTTACCGGCATTTTCGCTGCTATTGGCGCTACACTCTTCTCTTTTTTGGTCCTGATCATTATATTCCTTTCCAGAATGCGCTTAAAAGAACAATATGGCAACTGAAGAACTAAAGCATGTGAGCGGACAACATGCCAGTGATACAAAAGCCGATTATTGGCAATCACGCCCTGTTCTAAAAAAAATTTCTTTTGCTGAAAAAATTCGAAGTAACCAGCTTATTTCTGTTTTGCTTTCTTTTATACTGCCGATGCGTTTTGGAAATGAAAAACGCGTTGCTAGTTGGCTCAAAAAGCTACAGCCTAATACAGTGTTGGATGTGGCTTGCGGTGTCGGAAAAATTCAAATACCGAAATTTTCTGAATACTCAATTGGGGTTGATATAACTGGATACCCAAAAATGTCAGCTCAATTAAAGGGTTATCATGAACTTCTTACTTATGCGCCACCATCTTATGAATTCAACACCAGCCGCCAAGCTGATACAATAACAATCATCAATTTAAATGCCCATATTTCAAAAGATTCTTTTGGTAAGATTTTGACAATGGCACTAAGCAATTCCAAAGATCATTCATATGTTATATTGATAAATGAGTATAAAGGCAGCAACCTTGTATATTCTTTGATGAATCATTTCAGCAAAAATAAATTTGCCGCAATGATTGCTATGCAGCAACATGACTACTTCACAACGCACCATGAATTTTCAAGTTGGCTATCTTCCAATTTTTCAAATCTCCATACTATTCAATCAAAGTCAGTAGCTACACTCCCCCCTCTACTACACACATTTAGCTATTTGAAAAGTGGTAACGGGAAAAATTACTTTGAAATTGGTGTACCCGCTTGGTTAAATATTTTCTTCCTACTCATAGAAATTCCATTAGGCATTTTAGACTCCCTCTATATGAGACTGTTTCCTTCCCGAACTATTGACAAGTCATATATATGTGGTCATCTTTTTAAGGTGGAGAAAAAATAAACCCGCCCCCAATTGCAAACAAACCTGGTGAAACCATCTAAGATTGAAATATTGTTCTATACTGACTGATTATTTTATCTACAGCAAAATCACTAGCACGAACTTTTGCCTTTTGTTGATATAGTGTTCGTAATGCATGATTTCTGTAAAGCAGCTTGAACGATTCAGCCAGAGCCGTAGTATTTTGCACTGGTACTAGTAAGCCGTATGCTGCTTCTACAACAACATCTCCCTTAAATGGGTCAATCTCTTGATTTGGATTTAAAATTTCACTGGGGCCACATTGGCAGTTTGTTGAAACTATAGCCAGACCGGAAGCTAAGGCCTCCAAAAGAACATTTGGAAATCCTTCATAATCTGAGCTTAGCGCAAATACTTGTGATGCTGCCAAATAAACAAAAGGGTTGGTCTGCACTCCGACTTGTAATACACTTTCCTGCAGGTTTAGCTCCTGTATCAATTTATTTGTGCTTTCGAATAAAGTGCCCTGCCCAACAAGAAGTAATACTGCATTAGGCAAGGCTGCCATTTTGAAAGCGCTTATCAGTAGTTGATGATTTTTTTGTGGTTCATACCTTCCTACATGAATAATAATAAATTTTCCTTCCAACTTATGGAAAACAGCAGGTCTTTTTGCTTGCATTTGCCTATATGCCTGTTCTAAATCAATTGGACTATGGACCACAGTAATAGCGGTATTAATACTGAAAGTATCTTTCAGATCGCTGGCGATCCCTACTGCATTGGGTACAATTAAATCGGCATAGGAATAATACTTCGATATTTCACGACGCTTCACCCAACGTTTCAACGGACTTTTTAACTCACTGATATAAGTACTACAATGCACTTGCTCTGAAATAATGAGTTTGCCTAACCATCCCCTTTTTTTTATCCGTGCTGCAATACTGTTAGGTAAATGGTTGAATGAAATCAGCGTATCCGCCCTGAAGTTTTCTAAAGCAATCTTTACTTTTGATGCAGTCGATGAAAAAGTGAACAGATAAAATAATTGACGCCACCCTTTCACTTCACCAGAAAAAACCACCTTCGGAATGCCATCAGGTATTTCATAATGAATATTGTCATTTAAAAGTATCAGCAACCAATCAAATTCGTTTGAAAGCTTATTAATCAAAATAGAGGCAGTTCGTTCACATCCTCCTGCCGAAAGGTCGTTTATAAATATTGCTATTTTTCTTTTTTTGTTCATTCGGTATTTTGGTCATTGCTATGCATGTATTAGCTAGCATCCATTTGTTTTAAAGCATTTTTACTTGAAACCAAAAAGTAAAACATCATAACCAACATGTACGCAACATAGGTAAAAAGATATGCCTCCCCAACCCCTGTTAGCCCTCCCTGGGGTATCAATAAATACTGCATGCAATATAACAGCAGGGCATTGAAAATGATATCCGAAACAATTGCGACTGTTAGATTTTTTCTTGAAATAAAGATGGTTGTAATTAAATACCCGAAAATGCGGCAAAGATCGCCAATCAGGAAATATGGAAATAGTTTCTCTACTGGGCCAAATGCTTCCGAAAAAAGAATGCCTACAACAGGACCTCTAAAAACATATAGTGTCAGAAAAGAAGCACCAATAATACCTATGAATATTGCACCCTGCTTAAGCAGAATTTGTTTGCATTGGCCTAAACTCCCTTTTGAAAACCGTGGAATAAAATAAATGAGGATGATAGAAATGGAGGCAGTAATATAGCTACTGCTTATTCTGCTCATTCCATCCCACAAGCCTGCAGTATCAGCACCATGATGAGCAATCAACAACGACCTTGTTAGTAGTTGGACCACACTAATGATCACAATATTTTCTAGCAGATAGATAGAATAAGAAAGCAGCTTTTTTGAAGCTCCCCATTGAAGTTGAAATTGCTTTTTCAGTTCATTTTGCCAAAGTACAAATACCCTATTGAAGCCATATAATAAAAAACCGATTGATTGATGCAGTGCAATACTTACAAAAGCACCTCGCATTCCAAAAAAGAAAAGCATCGCCAGGGTAAATAGCATGCCAGCGCTAGAATTGATGATATTGAAAAAAAGGTATTGCCGATGCAACTGATGAGCACTGTAGTAAGTAAACAAAAAATTATTCATCCCATAGAAGAATGCTCCAATTCCCAAAATTATGAAATAATAGAACTGCCCCATAGTTCCAAAAACCGCCAAGGCAAGCCACGGAGAACTTCCAATAATCATCAAGGCACAGCTTGTTGAAAAAATTAAAGTCAAGCCAATACTATTCCCCAAATACAACTTATATGCTGTCGTGTCAACTCCTATATTGGAAGAAATATACCTAATAACACCAAGACTAATTCCAGCAGTTGCAAATGTTTGAGCCAGCTGAGCCACGTTTAGAAATGTACCGCTTACTGCCATTCCTTCCGGCCCACCAATAATGGCTATCCCTTTTACAAGTATTAGCCCACTCAATAATTTTAGCAATGAACTGGTTCCTCCTGAAAAAAAGCTTTTCAGGAGAAACCCTGTTTTGACTTTGTTTATAATGAATTGCATACTACTTGTATTCTAAAGCTATTAAACTCCTCGTTTGGGGGCGCATTGAAGACAATGCTTGCCTCTTTCCCTTTTGGCTTTTTCATTATGATACAAAAGCAGAAGGCTCAGAAAATAAAAAGGAAGTAACGGTGCTTTATATCGTACAAGAGTACCATAGTTAAATGATATAATTCCAACTACCACCCCAAGAAAGATGGTAAAAAACAGGCACACCTGAAACAGGTAGCTATACCGAAAAGTGTGAATAGTAGTACGAATGCCCGCATAGTATAAAACAGCAATGCTGATTAGTAAGGTTAAAAATGCTTCCAACGCATTGAGCAACATGATTACTTTTTTCAATTCCCAGAAATAGGGCCGGAACAGCGTAGTATTCAAGGCAGAAGATGCAAATATGATTACTCCGGTTGGGGTAGGGTTGAATTCTGAAAGAGTATATCCGGACCCCCCTGATTCATCATTGGCAATCATTTGAGCTGCTTGTGTAGTGCCAATTTGCTTCAATATTGTTTGTGCACCTTCTGTTTCAAAACTTTCCACCATTTTGTTTAAAGCTAAAACGGTGATGATACCTAATGCAAGGTATGCGCCCATTCTTAAAAAACTAAACCTTTTGCTTTGTGCAATTTTTGACACCAACACCAGTACTGAGGCTAAAAGGCATGCCCCAGCCAAACACAACAAAATGTATCCTTTTATATTATATAGTAATAAACTATTGAAAAGTATATATAACAAATGAAGTTTTACATTACCCTCTTTATGTATCAACTTGAGCAATGCTGTAACAATTAACCCAACAGCACCCATACATAATGGCTCTTTCATAACACCGGAAGCCCAAAAAAAGGGAGTCGGTAAAAAAAGGAAAATGACCGCAAGTGCTTGATAACGTTCTGGGTACAATCTGCATAAATAAGTGTAAAGCTGCCACATACCAAAGTAGCTATACACCATCAAGAAGACTGCAATAGTAATATAAGAGTTATGCGCAAATAGATTAAAGAGTCCTGCAATTACTACCATGAGGTGATTGTGTGAAGCTTCATGTATATATGCCTCAGATACATACGTCAGTGTGGTTGGGCTGTATTGCTCATATGAAGCAAAAATGAGTTGAAAAAAAGATGACACATCCCCATTGAATAATGCACTTCTGATGTTTACTGCTTCCTGGTAATACAAAAAAGTATCTCCAGTTCCATAAACAAATTGGTAAATGATGGCAAAAAAAATGATACTAACCAATCGTACCACAAAACCAGCTAACAAATATTTGTTCCAGGGCTCGCTGCCCATATATCTTACCCTAACAAAAGCCAAGACAAACAACAAAATCGGAACCCAAATAATGGGAACAATGAAATCGGAAGCAGTTAAAATGCGAAGCTCATCGGGCATTTTCAAAAATGTTCAAAATGTAGTCGAATGTAGCTAGTTTGGAAATAGGCTTTACTATATTTCAAGAGATAGACTTATTTTGAACTCACTTATTTCAAAATACATAACCTGCCCCTTTTGAGTACCCCTATATACCAAACAATGAAATCAAGTACAATAATACTGAGTCTTTTTTTGGGATTAGTTACTAATTCAACTACTCTTTTTGCCCAGACTTACTTAAAAATTGATGCCATTGAATACGGTTTAAAGGGCGATGGGAAAACAGATAATACGGCAGCATTCAGGAAACTCAGCCAATTCATTAATCAACAAGGAGGCAATGTAGTTGTCACATTTTCAAAAGGAACTTATTTGGCTGGCATTCAGCGTACGGATTTAAAAAGGGAAGGGTTTTTTCTCTCAGCTGAAGATGTATTTGAGCTTTCAATGGTAAAAAACGTAACAATCAATGGCGAAGAAGGAACCATATTTAAATACAATATGGGGTTGTTTTTTGGAAGCTTTTCTGTTCCGGAAATGAAGCCACTTGTTGTAACCAGAGATTTTTATACTCCTGGGAGTGCTGCATACGTTGGAAATTTCATCAAGCTAAAGCAATGTCAAAATGTTGCAATTCAACAAATCATTCTTGATGGCAATGCTGATGCGAGTATAGCAGGAGGGGTTTACGGTGATGTAGGTATTCAAATACCATATACGGGTATTTACATAGAGAATTGTCTGAATATTTCCATGATCGACCTGAAATCGATAAATTTTGGCTTAGATGGTTGTCAGATAGCAAATGCGCCACGTACCGATGGTAAATCAGATGATGTTCTGATGGCAAATTGCGAATTTTCATTAAATGGAAGGCAGGGGTTGTCTTGGGTGAGGGGCAATCAGTTTTTGGCAAAAAACTGCAGGTTTAATCTGACTGGAAAAGGAAAATATTCATCAAACCCTGGAGCCGGTGTTGATCTGGAAGCTGAAGATGGATTTGTGAGAAACGGACATTTTATAAATTGTGTTTTCGAAAACAATTCAGGTTGTGGTTTGGTTTCAGAAACAGGTAATGTTTCAGATTGCCGTTTTGATTCCTGCACTTTTATTGGCGTTACAAATTGGTCGGTATGGGTGCGGAAACCAGCATTTACATTTTTCGATTGTAAAATTTATGGATCGGGTGTTCATGGGTATGATGCTGCAGATGATTATAATGCTACCAAGTTTATTCGATGCCTCTTTTCCGATGAATTGTACCAGAAAAAAACAGCCACGTATGGCACTTTTCTCTTTGAATCAAACGGAGTAAAAAAACTCACATTTGATAGTTGCATTTTTGAGGCAAAATATAAAAAATTGATTTGGCTCGAGGGTAACCCTGCATGGCCAAGCAATGATTATTATAAAGTGACCAATTCGATACTATGTATTGAAAGTGCCCTGCCGAACAGCGAGTATTACGCAGTATTAAGAAAAGTACAAATCCTAAATAACAATTGGCAGATAGGTGCTTCTATTCAAAAAAATAAAAACTATGCAGCAGGTTTTGACTCCGAGCATTCAATTAATATTCTACGACAAAATAAAATCGACCGGAAATCACCATAGACTTTTATTTGAGTAGATGAAACGAGTTTAATATTATTTACTTTTTTGATGGACTCACTATCAATATCATGCAGGAACTTCCCAACCATTTTCCCAATTTAAGTCTGTTTGCATTTGGAAGCATAAAATGCGCACTATAATAAACACCAGCATTTTTACTTTTTACAATATCCCAGCCATCTTTCTTAAAAAATGTGCGCCACCACGCCGGACGAAAATAAAATATTTCTGTAAATCGATTCCCTCTTTCACCATGTAATGGTGGGAAAATTACATTGAATAGTAGCAAACCAATGTTCCTTTTTTTTGGGGTAAGTGTACCCTCTGCCAATACTGGCTTTTCTCCTAGATCTTTTGATTCTTTTTTTCTAAAAAAATAAAATCGAATAGACTGAAATAGCATCGGATAATGCAATAAGGTATTCCAGAACTTCCATACAGATGTAGGCACAACATGTACGGCTATGCCTCCTTGCTTAAGTACGCGTTTTATTTCTTTATTCATGCCTTCAAGATCAGCAATATGCTCCAGTGTATTTGACGAAAAAATCACATCAAAAGATTGATTTGGGAATGGAATAATCTTACCATCGTAGTCAATTATTTCGGCTACCCTTGAGTTTGTATAATTGCTCAATGGAATATCTATACCCTTTACCTCTTTAAAATAATTTTTTAACACCGCAAGTTGAAACCCGGCACCTGCGCCTATTTCCAGTAAACTTTTGTTGCCAGCATCAGCGGGTAAATTGTCAATTACTGTTTCCAACTCTAAGAGCCTCACCTTCTTTATTCTTAAATTGTGCTTCTCACGTAAGTTCATTCTAATGGTTTTAACTCAATAAATTAAGATTCAACAAAAACTACATTGTCCTATATTGAAAGTTTCAACAAAAAATCAGACTGCTTCCCTTAAAATATCATATCAGAAAAGATGATTCCCAACAGGCTACTGAATAAAGGCGCCATTTGTGAATATCTGCAAGATTTGTGACATGCTTTTGATTGGGAATCACCCTGTTTAACAATACACTTTGGGCCATAATTTTCTTCCAATGCAAATCATTGAATTCAATAAATTTTTTGGGGGCTTCAAATCCAATTTTTTTTCTGCGCCATACTACCTGATCGGGTAATAACGGTTGCATTGCTTTCCGTAACAGATACTTTGACCATCCATCTTTCAGCAATATATGAACTGGCAAATTCATGATAAACTCTACGAGAGCAGGGTCGAGAAAAGGTAGCCTTGTTTCGATTGAAAAAGCCATTGCATTTTTATCGGCATACCGAAGGAGCATTGGCAAAGACCCATGAGTTAATTCAGCGGTTTGCTTGCTATGTAATGTGTTCTTTTCATTTTCCGAAATATGCGCTTCCCTCAACTGATTTTTAAGCCCCTCATCCAAATGATTCCAACGTCTCATTTGCCGGGCATTTTTCATCTGTAAATTGGTATGGTAAAAATAAACGGATAGAAATCTACCCATTGACATTGCATTATTTCTGCATGCTTGCATAGCAGCATTAAACCGTTCAGATACTGGTAGGGTTTCTATGATCCAGGCAATATGTGGGAGATAGCCAAGCAATAATTCATCCGCTCCCTGGCCATCCAGCATTACTTTTAGCCCGGCCTCTTTTGCTGCTTTCATTACAAAGTACTGCATTATAGTGCTGGAAGAAACTACTGGCTCTTCTTGGACTAGTATAGCATGTTGAATGGCTTGTTGAAATTCTCCCATTTCAGGCAGTATAGGTATCCAGTTTAAACCTAGTTTCTCAGCAACTGCTGAAGCATAATTTCGATCGTCATTTGTTGGATCAATACTACATGCTGTAACTGCTGAGAATACATCATTATTCTTTAGCCGAAAAAGTGGGGAGGCTGCAGATGCAATAGCAGAGCTATCTATTCCTCCACTTAAGCAGGTTCCAACAGGCACATCGCTTCGTAATCTAATAGAAACGGAATGGCGAAACAGCGATAGAAATGTATTAATAAGATCTCTCTCATTTTGCTGCTTTCCATCAATATTTTCATCGGGTCTGTAATAGTTTATCAGCCTTTGCCGGCCCGTATATAGATTGATATGCAAATTATGAGCAGCAGGTAGTTTTTCAATTTGATCATAAAAGGTAGTTTGAAAATCTTCCGCCTTTTCATGCACAATAAACTTTGCAACAGCCAGTAAATTGGGCCTAAGCTGCTTTAATATTTGCTGCAATCCCTTTATCTCCGAGCAAAAAATAAACCGGCCATTTTGCTGGGTATAATACAAAGGTTTCTCTCCAAACCTATCTCTCGAAAAAAACACTTCCTGTTTTGCCTCATCATGAATGGCAAATGCCCACATGCCATTGAACTTTTGCACGCATTCAGTACCCCAAACATGGTAAGCGGCTAGTATTACCTCAGTATCAGTTTTCGTAGAAAAAACAATGCCTTTTTTTTCAAGCTCCTGCCTTATTTCAATGTAATTGTAAATCTCACCATTATAGGTTATGGTACATCCAAACCTTGTCATCGGTTGTGCACCGGCATCCGTTAAATCAATGATGGCAAGCCTTCTATGACCGAAGCCTACATTCTCATACACATAAAATCCTTCGCCATCTGGGCCACGGTGCTTTATTGCATCGGTCATCAATTTCAAGTCAGCTTTATCAACCGGCTGCCCATTAAAATTGATGATGCCTGCAATTCCACACATTTTTGAACAACGATTATTTGAAGATTTGGGACACTATCTCCACTATTTTAATGTATCCACTACTGTAATTACCATGGTGGCCAATGTGGCAACTATGGAAGATATCGCTATCCATTCAGCAGTAGAGAATCCTTTTTTGGTTTCCTTTTCTTTTGAAGGCACAAACACTTCCGACCTTGGTGTAACCTTTGGATATGTCTTCACAAAAAGGAACCTGCCCACCGATTTGGCCCGGCCGTCAGGGTAAATAACGAAGGTTTTTGTTTTGCGGGCATTGCTGGTAAAATCGCCTGAGCGCTTGATATAATATTTGGCATTGGCACCATTTTCAAAAGCAAGCAAACTTGGGTGAAATACTTCGCCGCTAATACGTACAAGGTTAGAAGCTCTTGCGATTTCAATATAGTCACCGTCTTCCAATATCAGGTCTTCGGGGCCACCCGGGTTGTCTTTAATTTTTTGCACGTTTACACTCAAAAAATCCATGTCGTGCAAATAAGCCTCCCGCAACGAAGGGTTGGCCATAATACTATCCCGAGACAGATTCAAAAAACGCTCCATCGTAGCCTGTCTTTCTTCTGCCGACAGGTTATAGTTTGTGGCTCTGCGAATGCTAATAGATGTACTATCGGCACTTCCCCTGAATCCACCTGCCCTGCGCACAACTTCTGATATAGTTTCTCTTGAGCTTTGTAATGCATATTTACCGGGGCTAATAACCTGGCCACCGATGGTTACACTCCTCTGCTTTTCGTAGCCACCTTTAAAACGCACCAGCACCAGGTCGTTTGGACTGAGCAATTGTGTAGCCTGCGAACCGCTAAGTCCATTGCTAAGATCTACATTGATCACTTCGGCCTGCTTGTATTGTGCAGAAAACACATCTACCTGCTCCATTCTCCTCGAAATCTGCACTGCACTCAGGTCGGCACCTTCAGCAAATCCGCCACTCAAAACAATGGCATCCAACAAAGAGAGGCTATCGCGATAAGAAAGTCTTCCGGGTTTTCTTACAGCACCTTCCACTTCCAATGTTTGAGCGTCTTTCAATTCGAATATGGAAGAAATGGTTACGATATCATCTTTACGCAAGCTCAATTTTTCTTTACCCGCCAGCACATCGGTTACATTAAAGGAAACACTCGATGCAGTTTGATCTTCCTTTAACCGAGCCACCAAACCACGGGGCTGGTAGGCATCGGGCAAGGTGCCTCCAGCCAGTTCAATCAATTCCTTCAGTTGCATACCGGGCTTTAATTCAAAATCGCCGGGGCGGTACACCGCTCCCCTGATAGTGATGCGATTAGTGAAACGGCTCATGGCCTTCGAAACCATGAATGCATCACCCGACCTGGGTTCGAAAGACCCAAAACTTGTGAGTGGCAAATCTGCCAACACCCGTCCTGTATCAGAAATGCGAATCACTTTTATACTCCCCCTATATGCACTGTCGCTATAGCCACCCGCATATGTCATGAGTTGATCTACATTTTCGTGGGCAAGCATTTCAAACTTGCCGGGACGGCGCACTTCGCCCTCAATAGAAACCCGGGTATCGTAGTAAGGAATACGCACTACATCCTGGTCCTGCAACAACACATTATCTTTTCTGTCGCCTCGTAGCAAAAAGCCATACAGGTCTACTGTTCTATAAGTTTTGTTACCCCTTATGATCTCAATTTTTCGATAACTACCCATATTGGAGGGGCCGCCACAGATATATAAAAAATTGAACAAGGTGGAAAGTGAGGAGACTGAATAGGTACCGGGTTTTGTAACCTGCCCAATTACCGACACACTAATGCTCCTGATTTTTCCTAACGAAACCTGCACTTTGGTTTGCCCGGTTTTGATGGCCTTGTAAATGGTAGCGGCCAGTTTATTTTTAATTTTTACCGAAGCATCATCCACCGACAACCCACTCACAGCAATGGGGCCTGCATTGGGTATATAAATATTACCCTCCGCATTTACCGCTACATTGTACGACTGTTCGCTATAACCAAATACCTGTATGCTCAATTCATCGCCGGGGCCCAGTACATAACTTGCAGGTGTAGCAATTTTGTAATTGGGTTCAAAAACAGTGCTGACTTCTGTAAAAAGTTCGGATCCAAAAATGGTGCTGTCACGATTTACTTTTACAAAACTCGGTTTACCGGATTCGTCTGAAGGTTGCTTTGTAAGTGCATCGCCTCCTTTTTCGGTTTTGGTGGCAGTTTTTGCACCGCCCTGTCCCGATGATTGCAAACCCAATGAAGCAATACGATCCCTAAGCTTTTGCACCTGGTTTTCGGGCATGCCCCGCTGAATAGCCAAACTGTACAATTGCTCTTCGGAAAGCCCGGTACTTTTAGCCTTGTTGTAATACGTTCTGATCTCTTCATCGGAAAGAGTCGACACATCCACATTGCGCAGGTTTTCAGAATTTAATACCTGGCTATAAACAGGCCCGCTTATTGCCAGCAGGCTAAAGAACAAGAAAATGCCAATTAGTTTCATGCAAGTAGTATCAGACAATTGAAAGTAAGTCGTTGTTTTGGTCAGCAACACATGAGGATTTCCCCTGATTGTTAGTTTTTTACAAAGCGTTCAAAGATAGGGCTAATGCACTACTGGCAACTGAGCTGGTATTCCAGTTTCTGCCTGGTAAGGCATAGAACGACCCGCCATTCGGTATATCTTTTCAATGGCATCAACAGTGGCTGCAGCTTCCTCAATGGAATTGATCATTTTGCCTTGGCCAGTTAAAACCTGTACCAAACTTTCGTACACCTGTGGATGATTGCTCATGCTGCCAACATAATTCCCGTATTGGTTAGGAGGGTTTCCTGTCGGCAAGCCAGTTATTGGTTCAGATTCAAGCTGCTGGTATTCCAATTTGTTCAAATACTGTCCTCCTATTTTCACGGTTCCCTTCTCGCCAAAAATGGTGATGGATCCCTCCATATTCTGCTGGAATGCATTTACTGTATAATGAAAGGAAACCAATGCACCGCTGTTAAACTTTCCAGTTACTATGCCGGTATCCTCAAAATCGATAATTCCCTGGTGGTGAAAGTTGGCCAACTGAACATGTAAAGGTTCAAATGGACCAAAAAACCAAATGAGCAGGTCGATGAAGTGGCTGAACTGGGTGTAAAGTGTACCCCCATCCATAGCCAAAGTTCCCTTCCAGGAGTCTGCATAATAGGCTTCGGGCCTGTTCCAATAGCAGTTGAGTTGTACGCTGTAAATTTTACCCAACTTTCCCTGGTCCAGTAGGCTCTTGACTGCCTGCACCGGGGGGTTGTACCTGTTTTGCTTTACTACCCACAAATATTTACCAGCTGCCTTTGCAGCTTCCATCATGGCATCTGCATCTTTTCGCGTAAGTGCCATAGGCTTTTCGCACAATACATGGCAGCCGGCTCCCAGGCTTTCAATTGTGTGTAGCGCATGTAAGCCATTGGGCGAACAAACAGACACCACATCTATTTGTGACTGCATCGCTTGCAGCATCAAAGTATGATCAGTGAATCCTTTGGCCTCAAATTGCAGTGCAAAATTTTGAGATTTGGCAGGCTCAATATCACAAACGGCTACTACCTGCCCATGCTTTTGCATGATATCGGCATGCCTTGCGCCAATACGGCCGCAACCTATTAAGGCAAAACGAAGGGGTTTATCCATTTCACTCATGCTCCCACAATTCTTACGAAAGTAGCGGCTTTTGAAATGCGTTACCGGAAGCTATTTCAGCCGCTGCAGGTATTGGCCATACCCGCTTTTCGCCAATTGAGCAGCCAGGGCATCGAGTTGTGTCCTTGTAATAAATCCTTTTCGCCAGGCAATTTCTTCAATACAGCCAATTTTTAAGCCTTGCCTTTTTTCAATCACCCGCACAAATTCCGAAGCATCGTGCAGGCTATCGAAGGTGCCAGTATCGAGCCAGGCAGTGCCTCGATCCATAACGCCAACCTGTAGGGTACCACGGTTCAGGTATTCATTGTTTACATCAGTAATTTCATATTCACCCCTTGGCGAAGGCTTAATATTGGCGGCTATTTCTACCACATCATTATCATAGAAGTACAGGCCGGGAACCGCAAAATTGCTTTTGGGAGCAGCAGGTTTTTCTTCGATACTAATCGCCTTGAAATTTTTATCAAACTCCACTACTCCATAGCGTTCGGGGTCGCTTACTTCATAAGCAAATACGGCAGCTCCTTCCACGTTTGTAAAACTTTGTACGAGGTCGCTCATACCGCTACCATAAAAAATATTATCGCCAAGTATCAGGCATACTTTATCGTTGCCAATAAATGGAGCCCCAATCACAAAAGCCTGTGCCAAACCATTAGGCACCGCTTGAGCAGCATATTCAAACCTGCAACCAAGATTGGAGCCATCGCCCAATAATTTTTGGAACTGTGCCAAGTCTTCGGGAGTAGTTATAATGAGCACTTCGTTGATACCGGCCAACATGAGGATGCTGAGCGGGTAGTAGATCATGGGCTTATCGTACACCGGCATGAGCTGTTTGCTGATGCCTTTTGTAATAGGGTGCAGCCTTGTACCTGATCCACCGGCAAGAATAATTCCTTTCATATTTAGCGTATTTGAACCTGGTATGCACGCTAATTACATGCATACCAGTTGTAATGGTTTATAATGAAGCAAGATACTGTTTGAAGCTTTGTGCTGCCTGATCCTTACCGGATAACTTAGCCTGGTCAGCACCAATTTGCCAGTCAACATTCAAATCTGCATCCAACGGGTGAATGCCATTTTCGGCCGCTTTGTGGTAATAATTATCGCATTTGTAAAAAAAGGTGGCCTGCTCAGAAAGCACTGAAAAACCATGGGCAAAGCCTCGGGGTACAAACAATTGAAACTCGTTGCTTTCGGTAAGTTCAACAGCAAAAGATTTTCCGAATGTGGGGCTATCGGGCCGTAGGTCAATTGCTACGTCCAACACCTTACCCTGTAGCACCCGCACCAATTTGGCCTGTGCATATTCTCCCATTTGAAAATGCAAACCTCGCACCACGCCATAGCTTGATGAGGATTGGTTGTCTTGTACAAATGTGCCTTCCCAGCCGGTAAGTGCCGAAAATTTTTTGTGGTTGAATGATTCGAAGAAATAGCCTCTTTCGTCAGGAAAAATAGTATTCTTTATGAGCCAGCAATCTTTCAGTGGCGTTGATAAAATTTCCATAGGTCAGTAATATCTTTTAGGACTGCTGGTACTGCGTTTCGTAATAATGCATATACGTTCCACTCGTTACATTTTCCAACCACTCCGTATTGGTAAGATACCAGTCGATGGTTTTACTCAGTCCTTCTTCAAACGTTACAGATGGCGACCATCCTAATTCTTTATTGATTTTGGATGCATCAATTGCATACCGGCGATCGTGGCCGGGCCTGTCTTTTACATAGGTGATCAAATGATCACTGGCGCCTACTGGCCTTCCCAGTTTTTCATCCATCTGTTTAATGAGCAATTTCACGAGATCTATATTTCGCCACTCATTAAAGCCGCCAATATTATATGTGCTGTGCATGGCTCCCTTGTGAAATACCGTATCAATGGCTGTGGCATGGTCAATCACAAACAGCCAATCGCGGGTATACAAGCCATCGCCATAAACCGGCAGTGACTTGTAGTTGATGATATTGTTGATGAACAAGGGAATCAACTTTTCCGGGAAATGATTGGGGCCGTAATTATTGCTACAATTGGAAATGATAGTAGGCAGGCCATAAGTGTCGCCGTAAGCACGCACAAAATGATCGCTGCTGGCTTTGCTGGCACTGTATGGAGAATGGGGATCGTAGCGGGTTTCTTCTGTAAAAAACCCGGTTTCGCCTAAAGCACCATACACTTCATCGGTACTTACATGGTAAAACCTTTTGCCTTCGTACTTCCCAGCCCAGCTTTTTTTAGCCGCCTGTAGCAGGTTTACGGTGCCAATTACGTTGGTATATACAAAATCGAGTGGGCTAAGGATACTGCGGTCCACATGGCTTTCTGCTGCCAAATGAATCACATCAGTAATGCCTTCTGTTTCGAAAATACCATCGATAGCATCCGCTTCTAACAGGTTGGCCTGCACAAATTTATAATTGGGCGCCTTTTCTATATCCCGCAGGTTTTCAAGATTACCGGCGTAGGTAAGCGCATCGAGGTTCACAATTTTATACTCAGGGTACTTGTTTACAAACAAGCGTACGACATGGCTTCCTATAAACCCGGCACCGCCGGTTATCAATAGATTTCTTTGGTGTTTCATACGTATAAGAATGCAAACATAGCAATCTGTGCCGAAGCAACCACTAATAAAATGCTATTAGTAGGCAGGAATTCCGGGGCATTTTTGTATTGTAAGTATGCACCAATTCCCACCGCGGCAGAAAATAGAACTTCCTGCAGGCCAACCTGGAATAGATGCAAATTGCTACCTTGCCCCATACTAACAACCATTGCTTTGAAAGAACGTTATTACTCGCTGGATGTATTCAGGGGAGCTACTGTAGCCCTCATGATCATGGTGAATAACCCCGGCAGCTGGAGCCATATTTACGGCCCTCTGAAACATGCACCATGGCATGGCGCTACGCCAACCGACCTCGTTTTTCCTTTTTTCCTTTTTGCAGTAGGCAATGCCATGGCATTTGTAATGCCCCGTTTGCAACAAGGGGGTGATGCGCAATTCTGGAAAAAAGTATTGAAGCGCTTCCTGCTCATTTTCCTGATTGGGCTCCTGCTCAACTGGAGTCCTTTTGTAAAATGGCAACAGGATATATTGGTTTGGAAAGAATGGATAGATCCGACGCATCCAGAAACTGGCATCCGGATATTGGGTGTGTTACAACGTATAGCCCTGGCCTATTTGTTTGCCTCCATACTGGTGTACTACTGCAAAACTTCGCTGGCATTTGTACTTAGCTGCACCTTATTGCTTGCGTATTGGGCCCTTGTATCCTTATTAGGCACACCCGGCGACCCCTATAGCCTCGAAGGATTTTTTGGCACCGCCATCGATAAGCAAATTTTAGGAACACCACATATGTACAAAGGAGAAGGAGTTCCCTTCGATCCTGAAGGAATAGTAAGCACTTTGCCTGCTATAGTGCAAGTAGTGTTTGGCTACTTTACCGGGCTGTACATTCAGCAAAAGGGAAAAAGTTTTGAAATGCTCAGCCATCTGTTTATTGCAGGTATCATCATGACACTCGCGGGGTTGGTTTGGGGAGAAGCATTTCCCATCAACAAAAAAATATGGACATCGAGCTATGTACTCTACACCACCGGGCTAGCCTTGTTTACCATTGGCGTATTGATTTACCTGGTGGAGTTTAAGGGCGCCAAAGGGGCATGGAGTAAGTTCTTTGATTTATTTGGCAAAAACCCGCTATTCATTTTTGTGCTCAGTGGATTTTTACCAAGAGTAGTATCGCTTTTGCGCTGGACAGACCATGTTGATGAAACCGGCAAACCTGTGTACACATCAGCATTCAGCTGGTTCTACAAACATGTCTGCGATCCCATTAGTGCCGACCCCCGCAATAGTTCACTACTGTATGCACTCGCCACCATTACCATGTATTGGCTATTTGCCTACCTGCTCGATAAGAAAAAAATATACATCAAAGTGTAAGCTATTGTCCTATTAAAAACATTGATGCGATAGACAGCAAAGGAAGCGTTTGTTCTGATTGATTTCTGCAATACATTACCATAAACAATGCACATGCAGTCATACAAGGTTTCAGGCTTTCGTTCTTTGATGGGAAAGATTTTGACCCGGCCTGCTACCTGGGTAGCCAACAAATTTTCTTCAGCACCCAATGAAGCAGCCGTTTATTCCTCACTTTCCGAGTTGTATAAAAAGATTCAAACTTCTGTAGAAAAGAAAGAGCCTGCACTGCTCACAATTGACCCGGCAAATGATGCATGGATCATTTTTTCCGATCACCACAAAGGAAAAAGAAATGGTGCCGATGATTTTACTACCAACGAATCTTGTTATTTAGCAGCACTTGACTATTACAACCAACAACACTTTTCATACATCAACCTCGGTGATAGCGAAGAGCTATGGGAGAATAATATTTTTTCGATACTAAAACACAACACCGAAACATTTGCAGCCGAGCGAAAATTTATAGAGCGAAATGCCTACTACAAAGTATATGGCAACCACGATAGCTTCTGGCGTTTCGACCCCTTGTCGGCACAATACCTCAAACAGATGTATGGTAAAGCAGTAAAGATTTTTGGAGGGCTGATTCTGCAGATCAACACTGCATCGGGAAAACCACTTCAACTATTTTGTACCCATGGCCACCAGGGCGATGCAACCAGCGATGGCAATTGGCTGAGTGCAAATTTTGTAACCTATATATGGGGGCCATTGCAAAGCTATTTGCGCATTAATACCAATACACCTGCTGCCAAAGACATGCTGAAAACTCTACATAACGACATTATGTATAAGTGGAGCGCAGCACAACAGGGCATGGTACTTATTACCGGGCATACACATCAACCGGTATTTGCATCGCTTACCCATCTCGAACGCCTGTTGCTGAACCACGAAATAGCACACCAAAAAGGTGATTGGGCCGAGCTGCAAAAAATAGAACAGGAAATACCAAAAAGACGCAACGAATATGCTTTTGTAAATGATGCTTTCAGAAATATGAAACCTTCTTATTTCAATACAGGATGCTGTTGCTATAACGACGGAAATATTACCGGCATTGAAATAGCCGAGAATACAATCAGGCTGGTAAAATGGGAGATCAAAAACAATAAGGCCAATCGTACTGTAGCAGAGGAAATGTCAATTACCAATCTGTGCGATCAGTTGCACAACTCTCATCAACCCTGAGTTTCTTCTACCGGCATTAGATTTTTTGTATCCACCCAAAGAGGCGCATATTCATTTTTCCATTGGTGTTTCCAGCGCCGATGACTCCACAAATAACTATCGGGTTCTTTGCGAATATTATCTTCTAATCGTTGCACTATCTGTCGTGTAATAGCACCCGGATCTTTACGGCTATCTTCTTTTGTTTCCAACAATTCAAAATGAAAATAGTAATGCCCGCGTTTCAGTTTTCGAACCGAAGTAAATACAGGGATCTGGTTGAACACCTGCGCATTTCGTTCGGGTCCTGTAAGAAAAGGAGTAGGCCTGTTTAGAAACTGCAACCACTGCGCATTGGAGGGGTTGGATGGGTTTTGATCGGAAACAAGACCTATCACATATTGCTTCTTTCTCCAGGGAATAATTTCACGATTAAGCAAGGGTGCTGCCATTAAATGCGAACCAAAACGGGCTCGCAAATATTTAAACATTCTATCCATGCTTTTATCGGATATAGGCATGTACACACAGATCATGGGCATGGGCTGAAACGCCCCCATAGCAAGGTTTACAAACTCCCAATTGAAAAAATGCCCGGTAATGGCCAGAACAGGTTTGCCTGTTTTTTGTAATTCAGCAACTACTTCATAATTGCCCTGTGCCCTCTTTGCCAGTGTTGCTTTGCTCATGCTCAGCATCTTGATCGTCTCCACCCAGTTGTCTACAAAATTCACATAAAACTTACGCTTTGTTTGCAGCACCTGTTCGGTAGTAAACTCCGGAAAACCTTGCCGAATATTTGATTCAATTGTTTTGCGCCGATACCCAACAACATTACACAATACCCAGGCTGCCACATCGGAAATGCGATAGAGCAACCAAAATGGCAGCAACGATAACAGGTAAAAAAACGCGAAGCCCAGGTAGTACATGGTCTGTGCCAATTAGATGGGCAAAGATGAGTGGTATAGATAGCATAGCAAATATCAGAATGATAAAATGCTATAAATTTTACTGAATTTCTGCTACTGGCAAAGGCGCAGTATCGATCCAATTGCCGGCATATTCCGGTTTCCATGCATGCTTCCAACGCTTGTGTGTCCACAGATAATTGTCGGGGTGTTGCTGGAGAATGTGTTCAAGCCTTCTTACAAATGCAAGGGTAATTTCTTCCGGCGTTACACCCTCCAGGTTTTCAAACAACGGCTCAAGGTGCACAACATATTTGCCACACCCGGTTTTCTCGATGTACGAAAACACAATGGGTTGTTGTTGCTTGATGGTATGCTTTGCTGGCCCTGTTGGAAAACCTGTGGGTTGATTCAAAAAATTTACCCAATAAGCCTCAGCAGGTTTTGTAGGACTCTGATCGGCACCCAATACGTACAGGTATTGCTGTTGAAAATATTTGTCCAATCCATAGCGTACCTCTTTTGCAGGAATGAGCAAACTTCCGAAACGGCAACGCAATTTTTTAAACAATCGCTCCATGGCCGGGTTTGAAATTTGCATATACACCGCGATGAATTGCAATGGCTGCGTTAGCGGGTAATACCCATTCAGCAATTCCCAGTTCATGGTATGGCCACCAATCACCTGGCAGCTTTTTCCCTCGGCATGATATTTAAAAAGTATTGAATTGTCGCCACTCATCCTTCGCTTGATTCCTGCAGGAGTCATCGTTAAAAACTTGATGGTCTCCATCCACAAATCCATGAAGTTGCTGTAAAACTTTTGGGCAATTGCATCGATTTCCTTTTCAGTTTTTTCCGGAAAGGCATTCCGCAAATTTTTCAGCACTACCTTCTTTCGATAGCCTACAACGCCAAATAGAAAAAAACCGATGATATCGCCCAAAGCGTACAATACAAACATGGGCAGCAACGAAAGCAGGTATATTACTGCCAGTAGTAGGTAGTACAATATTCAGAAATGTTAGGCGGCAAGGTAACGGAAAATAGGCGTCGGCTTTACATTACTATGTTTTGCACCAAACGGCTCTTATTCGGGAAATCGGTATTGTAATGCAAGCCTCTGCTTTCGTGCCTGAACTGCGCACCTTTCACAATGAGATAACCCACAGTGATCATATTGCGCAATTCACAAAGCTGTGGCGACACTACTGTGGACCTGTACAATTCTTCAATTTCCATATGCAGCAAATCGAGCCGACGCATGGCACGCTCCAAACGCACATTGTTGCGCACAATACCCACATAATCGCTCATCAGCAATTGTAGCTCTTTCAAACTTTGCGTGATCAGGATCATCTCTTTGGGGTTGTCGGTTCCCCGCGTATCCCACTCCGGCACATTTACTGGAGCCCCAGCAGCCACCGGGTGCTGCAGGCAATACTGCACACTTCTATGCGCAAAAACCATGGCTTCGAGCAGTGAGTTACTGGCGAGACGGTTTGCACCATGCAGACCTGTAGATGCACATTCGCCAGCAGCAAACAAGTTGACAATGGAAGTGCCGCCATGCTCGTTGGTCTTAATGCCACCGCAACTATAATGTGCAGCCGGCGCCACAGGTATCATGTGTTTGGTTACATCAATACCAATGCTCAGGCACTTCTCATAAATATTGGGAAAATGATGGATGAAATCATTCAGTGATATATGCCTGCAATCGAGGTACACATGTTCGGTACCATTTATTTTCATTTCACTATCTATGGCCCTGGCTACAATATCGCGTGGTGCCAAATCTTTGCGTTCGTCATACCGCTCCATAAAGGCTTCGCCTTTGTGGTTGCGCAAAATGCCTCCATCGCCGCGAACCGCTTCGGTAATGAGAAACGATTGCCCACGTACACCTGGTTCGTACAAAGCCGTTGGATGAAACTGGATGAACTCCATGTTCTCAATACGCCCTTTGGCACGGTACACCATGGCAACCCCGTCGCCGGTGGCTATAGCGGGATTGGTACTACTTCTATAGAGTGCTCCATTTCCGCCGGTTGCAATCAAGGTCACATTGCTGAGTACCTGTTCTATTTTGTGCGAATGCAGATCGAGCACATATACACCATAGCAGGTAATATCTGGCGTGCTCTTGGTAACCAGGTATCCCAGGTGGTGCTGGGTAATAAGATCTATTACAAAGAAATGATTCAGGATGCTGATATTGGAATGCTGGGCTACTTTAGCCAGTAAGGCCCTTTCCAGTTCCTTTCCGGTTACATCTTTATGGTGTAAAATTCTTGGCTCGCTGTGGCCGCCTTCCCTGCCCAACGAATAATCGCCATCGGGTGCAAGGTCAAATTGTACGCCCCAGTCTATCACTTCGCGTATGCGTTGTGGCCCTTCGGTCACTACAATCTTTACAACTTCTTTATTGCACAAGCCATCGCCCGATATCAAAGTATCCTCAATATGCTTTTCGAAGCTGTCGTTCATTTCGTCCCAAACACCGGCAATACCGCCTTGGGCATATTTGGTATTTGTTTCGTCGCTATAGGTTTTTGTAAGGATCAATATTTTTTTGTCCGGCTGCGCCTCCGCTATTTTCACAGCATAAGTGAGACCGGCAATGCCCGATCCAATTACCAGGTAATCTGTAATCATCTACGATTTGTTTTCACAGCTTCAAAAGCCAATTGAAGTGCAAGACTACAAAAAAACTGCTGGCTTTAACTGCTTTGCATATTGGGGTCGAAAATGCCCCGCTTGATGGCGTACAACACCAGGCCCACTGTATTCTTTACCTGCATGCGTTCTAAAATGCGCAGCCGGTAGCCTTCTACGGTACGTACGCTTACATTGAGTTTATCGGCAATTTCTTTATTGGTAAACTCCTGGCAAATGAATTGAATCACTTCCACTTCCTTGTCGGTAAAAGTGATCTTAGCTTTTTTGTCGTAGGGATTGTACCTGCTTTTGGCAATGAGCTGCATCATTTTTACATGGGTGGACCTACAGTAGTAATGGTCGCCTTTGTACACAGCTTGTATGGCCGATGCCACTTCATCTTTGTCCGCATTTTTCAACAGGTAGCCCAGTGCACCTGCATCCAGCATTTCTATGATCAGGTCGTCTTCATCGAACATGCTGAGGCCGATAATACCAATATCCGGAAATTTCTGCTTGATCAACCGGGCAGCTTCAATGCCGTCCATAAGGGGCATTTTAATATCTGTAACCACTACATCGGGCTCATGCGCTATCACGAGTTCGAGCAATTCCCTGCCATTGCTGGCCTCTGCCAACAGTTCAATATCCTGGTTGCGACTCAGCATTAGTCTAAAACCATCCCTAAAAATTTCATGGTCATCAGCCATGATCACACGAATGCTACCCATAACACCCTACTTAAGCATTTTCCGCCAAAGGTATTTCGAACAAATAATTAGTTCCTCTCCCTTTCTCTGAATCAAAATCAAAATCACCACCCATCATTTCGGTTCGGCTCTGCAAGTTAAGCAAACCAAGCCCACCTTTTTTACTTACCATTTCTTTGTAGTCAAACCCTGTACCGTTGTCGTTGGTGGTAAGCTTTAGCATACCTGGCACAATATCGAGTTCAATTTTTAATACTGTGGCCCCGGAATGCTTTACGGTATTGTGCACTATTTCCTGCACCAGCCGGTACACATTCACTTCTATCTTGGTATCTACCCTTTCGTTATTGGGGCAGTAAAACTGGAACGTAAGGTCGTTGGTCTTCATTTTCCCCAAAAAATCTTCCACCGCAGCTGAAAGCCCTTTGCGCACCAGCACGTTTGGCAACAGGTCGTTCGATATCTCCCGCATTTTTTGAATGATATCGTCAATATACTTCGAACTCTTACCAATCAACTTTCGCTCGGCATCATCCTGGCCTTCCAGGTGGTTGATCTGAATTTTAATGGCAGAAAGCATGGGGCCCACATCATCGTGCAAATCGCTGGCTATGCGGCGACGCTCATTTTCAAGGGTGGTAATTTCTGCATTGATCTTGGCCTTGGATAACACCCTAAACTTTTTTTGGTTCCAAATAATGGAAAGGATGAAAAAAACCAAAAAAACAGACATCAGGATGACTGCTATCAGAATTGAAGTATAAAGTTCTTTTTCCTGGGGATCCATATAGCTGCTAAAAATAAAAGGAAATAATAAACCTGAAGTAAATACCTATTGAAATTGGCAATACCGGTTAAAAACTCCCTCGACATTTTGCTCAGAAAGAAAACATTTACAAAAACGGAAAAAGTATAATAAATAGTCATCCCCAAACAAATCAAAAATCTGTGGTTGGTAATTAATTTCTTTTTCTCAGACATGATAAGTTGGTTAATGGTAGATACCGATAGGATTACGATAACTACCGCCATGGCTAGTTTAAAAATGTTGCGAAATTGATTTATTGACGGCCCGTTCACCACAAACATATCAGCAACCCAGATGAAGAATAGAATTATAAACAGCCATTTAGCCGATCTAAACGAAATGGTACCCCATGATAAGAACTGCCAAATGAAAACCCCAATTAAGGGTAAAGGATAAACATTATAAGGTGCCAGGGTTTTATTGCCATTGGCACTCAAAATAAACTTGATTGTTTCAGTAAGTATTACAATCCACCAGCCTATTACTATTGGCTTATCCTTTTTGTTGATATTGTTCCATTTTAATACAGCTATAACTCCTGCCAATACAATTGTCATGCTGAGCATGTAATTGATAATACTATTGTTCATCGAAAAATTTGCGTGATATAATCAAAGACTAAGGCAATTTAGGAGCATTGACTGGCGGTTCAAGTTGGCCATCATCCAGTACGCCTTCATCGGGTTCTTCTTCATCTCCTGCTTTCAAAGTGCCTTTAGCTTTGCTGGCTTTTTTGGGTGTTGCCAGTGCCGAGGCGTAAGTAATATTATTGCCTTCCGCATCAAAAGCCACTAATACTGTGGTAAGCTCCTTGTTGTCGTTAATGGCAGGATAAATGCGGAATCCGACAGCTGTGGGCTCTTTCAATAATTTTTGAATACCCTTTTTGTTGAAAGAGATGGAATTGCTAAATACGGGTAAACTAGCCGGAACTGTACCACCGGATTCGGCGGCAGCATTCAGTTCCTTTACAAATTTCTGATAACGCTTTGCCATTTTAATGGCCTGGGCATGATTTACCTTGTGAGATTTTTTTTGCAGTTGCTCAATGGAGGTTTTTGCAGAGATTTTTTTTGCCATGTGTGAATTGAAATTTATGGAGCAATATAGTTATTTAACGCTGAAATTCAAGAGCTTACGCCAAACTCAATTTTTAAGTAGTATCCGCAAAAGGTTGCGTAGTTCTACGCTTGACTTTTATAATTGGTATCCTCAGATTTGCAGCATCAATCAATCACACCACACGCCCTATCTCTTTAAGATATGTTGCCTTTGGTTCTCACATTTTAAAGAGCGATCTGAAAAGCACCCAGGGGTAGGATCCCGTAAGATCCCTGCCTGGACTTTTCAACCAACAAAACCAGGTATTTGACTCAGCGTGGAACCGAACCATGTGACCACCAAAAAATAATTTCTCACTCTGACTCATCACCTTACGCACATAAATTAACCAGGACGATCACACAAAATGTCTGTCCTTTTTATAAAGGCTGTTTTCTCATCACGCTCACGGCCGGATTGTCTAGTCCGGCCCTTTTTATGTCCATAGGTTTCATTGCTTTCTCCCCTTCTGTTTCATGCAGTTTTTTTGTTTTTTTGTGACTTTCTACACAAGTAGCCGATTATATTTGCTTCATCACCCATGAAAAAATTTGGCGCTATACTCCTGATCCTGGTGTTTTCCACCACCGTACTGCCCATTGGACAGGTAGGTAGCTTGCTGGCCAGTAATCAACTCAATGAAGAAGTGTGCCAGCAGGGCAACCCCATCATGGAGGAAAAGGCGAAGCATTGCCATTTTGATACCTGCTTTAACCCACACGATTTCCTAGCGGATCTTAGTTATTCCGCATTCCTCGAAAGTCCGCGGATGCAACACAAGGAAGATATTCCGCACAGCCCCAGTAGCGATATTTTGATACCGCCTCCGAAAGGATCATTAGCATAGCTTTTTCTGCAATGCATGTTCAGGTCATACATCTATTGGCCTGCATTTTTTATCCTTTCTTATTTCTACTATTCATGAAAAACTTTTTCAGGAATGCAGGGGCCGATATCCCTGCATCCATAGTTGTATTCCTGGTAGCGCTACCCCTGTGTTTGGGAGTAGCAGTTGCTTCGGACGCAGCTCCCGTTACCGGTATTGTAGCCGGCGTAGTGGGCGGTATTGTTGTTGGCTTATTGAGCGGTTCGCAACTCAGTGTGAGCGGACCAGCGGCAGGACTTACCGCTATTGTGGCTGGTGCCATTGGCAAACTTGAATCTTACGAAGTATTCCTGCTTTGTCTTGTGTTAGCCGGCATATTCCAACTGATACTGGGCTTTTTGAAAGCCGGTGTAATTGGCAATTATATTCCCAATTCGGTGATCAAAGGCATGTTGGCCGCCATTGGTATTATTTTGATCTTAAAGCAAATCCCACACTTTGTAGGCTACGATGCCGACCCGGAAGGCGACCAGGCATTTATACAGGTAGACCATGAAAATACTTTTTCAGAACTCTTCAATGCCATCAACCATATTTCGCCGGGTGCAGTGATCACAGCAGTGATATCGACCTGTATCCTGCTGGCATATGAAACGAAACGGGTGAAGAAAATGCGCATTTTTCAATACATACCCGGGCCATTGATCGTGGTGCTTGCAGGTATCTCCATCAATGAAATCTTCAGGGCAAGTGCAGCTACGCTGGCTCTCAGCGGCGACCATTTGGTGGTGCTCGATGTATTTAATACCCCCATCGAATTTTTCGGCGCTTTGCCCAGACCTAGCCTCGAAGGCATTTCCAATCCCCAGGTTTGGATCAGTGCGGCCACGCTTGCCATTATAGCCAGCCTGGAAACCTTATTGAGCATTGAAGCAGTAGATAAAATAGACCCGGAAAAAAGAATAACACCTACCAACCGCGAATTGAAAGCACAGGGTGCAGGCAATATTGTTTCAGCATTACTGGGCGGACTACCGGTTACATCGGTAATTGTTAGGAGTTCTGCCAACGTAAATGCCGGTGCAAAATCAAAACTGTCTGCTGTGCTTCATGGCACATTGCTACTTTCTTCTGTTTTATTTTTCCCCTCTATTCTCAATTTAATTCCGAAAGCAAGTTTAGCAGCTATCCTCATTTTTACGGGTTACAAACTGGCAAAAGTTTCGTTGTTCAAAGAGCATTACAGAAAAGGCTGGGAGCAGTTTCTTCCATTCGTGATAACCATTGCCGCCATACTACTTACCGATCTGCTGGTAGGCATTATTATCGGTATGGTTGTGGGATTGTACTTCGTGCTCAGAAGTAATTTCAAATCGGCCATTTTTCATGTGCAAGACGATAAACGCTATCTCATCCGATTCAGAAAGGAAGTCAGCTTTTTGAACAAAGGGCTTTTGAAAAAAATCTTACAGGACATCCCGGATAATATGTCCGTATTGATAGACGCTACTAAAATTGATTTTGTAGACCGGGATATTAAAGACCTGGTAAACGACTTTATTGTAAATGCAGAAACCCGGGGCATACGGGTGTACATCAAATACAACAAACTGTCGAGCAAAACTTATTTCGAAGACAACCACAGGGTGATCGCCGATTGACCCATTCGCCGGTTATTATTTACTTTTCCATCTTAATTACACTTCATCCGCTTTTCTTTTAATTATAACAACTATGAATTCTTACGAAAAACTCCTCCTTGAAAATAAAGCCTGGGCTAAAGAAATGAAGGACGTAGATCCTGAATATTTCAAACGCCTGGCTGCGCTCCAAACACCTGAATTCCTTTGGATAGGTTGCAGCGACAGCCGTGTACCTGCCAACCAAATTACCGGCACCACACCTGGCGAAATATTTGTGCAACGCAATATTGCCAACATGGTGGTGCATACCGACCTCAACCTGCTGAGTGTATTGGAATATGCAGTGGTGCATCTGAAAGTAAAACACATTATTGTATGCGGCCACTATGGTTGTGGTGGCGTAAAAGCTGCCATGAGCCATCACAATATGGGCATCATCAATAAATGGCTGCGCAATATTAAAGATGTGTACAGGTTCCATGAAGAAGAACTGGATAACATAAAGGACGAAGATGAACGCCTGGACAGGCTGGTAGAATTGAATGTAGAGGAACAGGTGCTGAACCTTGCCAAAACTTCCATTGTGCAAATAGCATGGAAGCACAATCATCGCCCCACATTGCACGGCTGGGTATATGGTTTGTCCAATGGTATTATTAAACCCATTATCAAAATGGAACCCGGTTCGAAACAAGATAAAATTTACGAGTACGACGACCTATAATTCCTCGCTATTTAGTATTCCATTTTAAAACAGAACGGAAATAAAAAAACGCCCGGAGCATTCATTTGCACCGGGCGTTTCATTTCAACAATCTTTCACATTAGATATCTCTTCTTCCTGCTTTAAATTTTTCAATGGCCTGCTTGGTGAAAAAACTCAACACCAACCTGCCACTAATAGCTGCTCTTTCCTTCAGCAAATGATCCCAATGTTCGGTGCCTGTCCAAAACATCGCTTTCATTTCGGCCATGGCTTGCGGGTTCCTGTTCACCAAAGTATTACTCAGTCGCTCAATAGATTCGTCCATTTCCTCTTCGTTGTCGTGTAGCTCGGCATACAATCCTTTTCTGCGAGCCCAATCGGCACTGCGAAAAATAGAAGCATCAATGGCCAACTGCGAAAAACTGGAGAGCCCGATCTTTCGTTCCACTGCCGGGCCAATTACAAATGGTGCAATGCCAACCGAAAGTTCGCTCAGCTTTACATCGGCCGTATGAAAAGCGATGGCATGATCGCAGGCTGCAGCAATGCCTACACCACCACCCACGCATTTACCATGTATGCGGCCAATAATGAACTTTGGACACTTGCGCATAGCATTGATCACATGGGCAAACCCGCTAAAGAATTTTACACCCTGCTGTTCTGTTTCAATAGCGATGAGTTCGTCGAATGAAGCCCCTGCACAAAATGTTTTTTCGCCACCAGCACGCAACACCAGCACTTTGCAATCGGGATCGTTTCCTGCACTATGTATCATGCGTGCCAGTTCATCCAGTATTTTACCGGGCAAAGAATTGCTTTGTGGATGAAAAAATTCGACCGTTCCAACATGGTTGTGCAATTCATACTTTACATAGGGTGATGTTTCTGGTGTCATGACAAATAGATTAATCGTTTATAATGCCTGGAGTGTGTTCAATTACAACTACGCCGGGTGAAAAATCGGTGAAAATTTCCCTTCTTTAAAGATACCAATATCACAGCCTGTTCGTCAAGGTTTGTATGCATTAAGTTCGCCTTTTTACCATGGTTAAAATAGTTGCCACGCCAGTTATTTCATTGTCATCATCCAGTATTTCTACATACCATTTCACAATGCCTTTGGGGATGTCGGACTCTTCCTTTTTTTCCTGCGGCAATTTTTCCTTGCAGCTAAACCTAACGTGTATACTCACTCCCGGGTACACCGGTTTTGTAAACCGCAATTCGTCGATGCCATAATTGAGCAAAACCGGGTTTTTGTCGAAGCTGTCTACAAACAATCCTGCTGCTGCACTCAATATAAAATAGCCATGCGCCACCTGCTGTTCGAACATGGTGCCGGCAAAATCGGTGTCGGTAAGATGCGCATAAAAACGATCGCCGCTGAGTTGCGCAAATGCGGTAATATCTTCTGAGGTAATCAATCTTTTCTCGGTAATGATCTGCTCGCCAATTTGCAGGTCTTCATAATATTTTTTGAATGGGTGCGTACCTGTTACAATACCGGTAGCGCCGGGCTGATATTGATTTGTAACTGCCATCAGCATATTTGGCGAGCCCTGCACGGCCAACCTTTGCATATAGTGTTTTATACCCCGAAGCCCACCCATTTCTTCGCCACCACCTGCCCGGCCGGGTCCGCCATGAATGAGCAACGGTAGCGGGCTGCCGTGCCCGGTATTTTCTTTGGCACATTCACGATTCAACACCAATACACGCCCATGATGCGTACCTGCTCCCAACACATATTGCCTCGCCAGTTTCGGATCTGCAGTTACAATGGTCGATACAAGTGACCCTTCCCCCATTTTTGCCAGCGCAATGGCATCATCCATGGTATCATAAGGCATCAATGTACTCACCGGTCCAAATGCTTCAATGTTGTGTACAGCAGCCGTAGCAAATGGCGTTTCGTTGAGTAATAAAATGGGACTCATAAATGCGCCTTTTGACGCATCGGCATCTACCACATCTACGAGTTCAGTCGAACCATAAATGAGTTGAGAACTTACCCTCAATTTTTGCACCTGCTCCCGCACTTCGCTACGCTGGCTTTGCCCGGCAAGCGATCCCATTCGTACGGTTTCGTTCAGGGGATTTCCAATCACCGTTTGTGCCAAAGCTTTCTGCAAAGCAGCACTCACATCTTCCAACTTATTGGCCGGCACAAAAATGCGACGCACACCTGTACACCGTTGCCCGGCTTTCAGGGTCATTTCCTTTCTTATTTCTTTAATGAACAAATCCCACTCCGGCATGCCGGGTACAACATCTTCCCCGAGCACTATACAGTTCAGCGAGTCGGCCTCCATAGTAAATGATACCGACTCTTGCAGCATATTTGGATTTGATTTCAACAGCAAACCCGTAGTGGCTGAGCCGGTAAATGTGACCACATCCTGGAAGTTCACATGGTTCAGCAAATCGCCAGCTGCACCACAGAGCAATTGCAAAGCTCCCGCCGGCAATATTCCACTGGCAACAATTTCTCTTACCACCGCCTCTGTGAGATAAGAGGTAACGGTGGCCGGCTTTACTATGGCCGGCATACCTGCTAGTAGGTTCACTGCTATTTTTTCGAGCATCCCCCATACCGGAAAGTTGAACGCATTGATGTGTACAGCTACGCCTTCTTTGGGCACCATCAAATGCTGGCCGAGGAAACTTCCTTCCTTTCCCAATGCATGGGTTTCGCCATCTATGCAATACGTTTCGTTGGGCAATCGCCTGCGCAAACTGGCATTGGCAAACAAATTTCCTATACCACCTTCAATATCTACCCAGCTATCGGCTTTGGTAGCGCCTGTCTTGTAGCTGATGGCATACAAGTTTTCGAGGTGTTGCCGCAGGTGCAGTGCCAGCGCTTTGAGCATGAGCCCACGTTCATGAAAAGTCATTTTGCGCAATGCCGGGTTCCCTACGGTGCGGGCATAGTGCAGGGCTGCGGCCATGTCTATGCCTTTGGTAGAAGCAATGGCAATGGGTTCGCCCGTTACAGCATTGAACAGCATTTGCCCATCGCCATCGCCCGGCACCCAACTACCCATTATATAGTTCTGCAATTGATACATAAGCAAGCAAGTTTTAGTAGGGCATGTGTAGTAAAACTAACGATTGTTAGTTTTACCAAAAACCGTTGGCTAACAGTATGAGATATCTTTTGTTCAATTTTCGCCAAAAGTGTTCTACGTCATATTAATTGTGTATGTGCTTCCTATTTTTGCGCTTATGCCATTTCTTCGAATACCGAAATCCATCTTCTGGATTCTACTTACCAGCGTATTGCTTTTAACCCTCATGACGGGGTACAGAATGATCACTCAATCGTTGCTTGCACATAACACCGGCCAGGTGTCTATGGCAAAAATTTTGTGGATGGGATTTCGCTTTGACGCGAGGTACGTAGCTTTTGTAAGTTTAGTAACCCTGCTTCTCGGGTTTTTCCCGGGCTTGCACCTGTTCAGAAGCCGCGCCGGAAAGCGCTTTGGCATTACGCTTTACACTGTGTTTGCAGCTATACTGTTATTGGTGTACGGCTTCGATTTTGCCAGCCAGATCACTTTCAACACACGAATAGATGGAGCGCTGATTACAGAATTGCTGAGCAACAGTGGCCGTGCACCCAAATTGTTTGCCAACACTCCATGGATCATCATTTTATTGCTTACAGGAGTTGGCACCTGGCTGCTCTATATGCTCATTCGTTTTTTGCATAAGTTGGTGAGCAATACCAAATCAACCGACAATAAAGCAATGCGCATTTTTTGGCAGGTATTGGTGACACTGGGTTTTGCAATTATCATATATGGTAGCATAGGCGGTCCATCGCTTTCTTATAAAACAGCATTGCTGCTGGAAAATAAAAACGCAGCCAAAATGGCCATCAATGCATTTGAAGCTCTGCGGCATCCTTTTTAAGCATAAAAACGGCCCCGCTTTCGCAGGACCGTTTTTCATCACCACCTTTGATTACATCACAACTTCAATCTCACTTTGGCAATGCTATTGCTGAGCCGGTTTATAGCCGGCTTTTTTGGCTGCTTCCTTCGCCTTTTCAAAGTCGAGCACTACACCATTAATACAATAGCGTAAGCCTGTTGGTGGTGGTCCGTCATCAAATACATGTCCTAAATGTGCCTTGCAACGGGCACACTGTACTTCTGTTCGCTGCATGCCATGCGAATTATCTGGGGTATAGATCATGGAGCCTTTCGAAATGGGCTCGTAAAAACTTGGCCAGCCGCAGCCGCTTTCAAATTTGGTATCGCTTTTAAACAATGCGTTGCCACAGGCTGCACAGAAATAAGTGCCTACTTCTTTTGAATATTCATACTTGCTGGTGCCGGGGCGTTCCGTTCCTTTTTGCCGGGCTATGGCAAATACTTCGGGGGACAGCATTTTGCGCCACTCCTCTTCCGAAATGTTTACTTTATTGGTATCTGAGCGGCTGTACACGGTATTGCCCGCTTTCTTTTCATTTTCCATATTCCTGGTTTTTGGCTGCTCCTTTGGGGTTTGCGAAAAGGTGCAGGCTGAATTACTAACTACAAATGCAAATACGAAAATCAAAACTTTCATACACTATAATACAATTATTATTGAATACAGTTTAATTAGCTATGAAGTTCGTTAATGGATTTCTTCAAAGCGCAAACAACCGTTAAACATTTCCTAAGCAGGCAGTATATTCGCAGCCTTAAGTTGTAGAAAGCATGTTCAACATTGTTCTATTTGGCCCTCCCGGAAGTGGAAAAGGTACACAAAGCGAGAAACTCATAGAGAAGTACGGATTGATTCATTTAAGCACAGGCGACCTGCTGCGCAAAGAAATGAAAGAGGGAACACCCCTTGGCAACGAGGCAAAAAGCCTGATTGAGAAAGGCCAACTGGTACCCGATGCAGTGGTGGTAGGTATGATTAGTTCAGCACTGGAAGCTAATCCAAAAGCAAAAGGTTTTTTGTTTGATGGATTTCCAAGAACCATTGCCCAGGCGGAAGCACTGGACAAACTGCTGCACCTTAAAAAAACAGCTATCAATGCGGTATTGTTTTTAATGGTAAATGAAGATGAGCTGATCACACGTTTGGTTGGCCGTGCCAAAACCAGCGGCCGCCTCGATGATGCCGACCCCGAAATTCAGCGCCGTCGCCAGGAAGTGTATAAAAATGAAACCTTACCGGTAGCGGGCTACTATCAAAATCATGATAAGGTAGACCGTATTGAAGGAGAAGGAACGGTGGAGGAAATATTCCAACGCCTTTGTAATGTGATACAGGAGAAAATGGATAACGAATAATACCTTAATTTCAATTATGAAAAGCCACGCATGAGTATGTGTGGCTTTTTTGTTTGCCCTGCAGCAAGTAACTTATCTGCAAATTGATTCCACATGATTGCTTCAAAAATTACCTTTCTGAAAGAAACGTTCCCGGCACTATTGCACACGCTCGATGCGCAGCAGAAAGGTGTATGGGGCCTTATGAATGCACAGCAAATGGTAGAACATTTTGCCGAATCCATTGAGCTGGCTTATGGAAAAATACAGTTTCCCGCCTTGACCGCAGGCGAACAACAACAGAAGATGTACCAGTTTATGATGAGCGATGCGCCTTTCCGGGAAAACACGGTAAACCCACATTTGCCCAAAGAGCCTGTACCTGCACGCACCGCTTCGATGGATGAGGCTATCAAAAAATTGACCGATACACTCTTCCAATTTTTTGCTTACTACCACGAAAACCCGGGTGCCAAAGTGGAGAATCCATTTTTTGGAAATTTGAATTTTGAAGAGCAGGTACAACTGCTGCACAAGCATGCCCGGCATCATTTGAAACAGTTTGGGTTGCTTCAATGATCATTTTCATATATACATGCTGCACTACAGGTGGCTGCCAAATATTTTGATTTCCTTCTTCCACTATTCCCTTTCTTTTGTAAAAAAGACCACCTATGCAGACTTCGCTACAAAATCGTTTTTATTGGATCGGCATTGCGGAAGCTATTTCCTTTATTGCTTTGCTATGCATTGCTATGCCCCTCAAATATTTTGCAGGCATGCCCAAAGCAGTAACTGTTACTGGCATGGCACACGGCCTGTTGTTTTTAGCTTACCTCTACATTGCTTTCGAATGTGCCCAGGCATTTAAATGGCCGGCCGGTAAAACAGCGCTGGCTTTTGTAGCAGCCATTATACCCTTTGGGCCATTTTGGTTTCACAAAAGGTTCGACAAATAAGATAGCATGAAGCAATACGAAAAGAGGCAGCCCATCAGCTGCCTCTTTTCAATTCAATTATATAAACCGTTAGAGTTTTATCTCTTCTTTGTCCTGGTCCAAAAACTTAAAATCGATCAGGTGCATATTGGTACTCGCCTGCACTTTAATAAGTTGCTTGTGCTTCCAGCTCCATTGAATTTGCTTGCTGGGGAAACCACGTTTGAGGAAAGACGCCATCATGGGATGCACCATCAGTGTAAGATTCTTGTGGCCGTGCGTCAGCAGGTAATCAAGGTTCTTTTTGATCTCATCTTCCAACACAAGGGTGCTACTTATTTTGCCACTACCTCCGCAACTGGGGCAGGTTTCGTCGGTTTTTATATCAATTTCCGGCTTCATGCGCTGCCGGGTAATTTGCATCAAACCGAAACGGCTAATAGGTAGAATACTATGACGGGCACGGTCAGCTTTCATAAAGCCTTCCATAGCATCGGCCAGTTTCTTTTTGTTATCGGGCAGCTTCATATCAATAAAGTCTACCACAATAATGCCGCCCAAATCACGCAGCCTAAGTTGGCGTGCTATTTCTTCTGCCGCTTCCAAATTGGTTTGCAGGCTATTTTCTTCCTGGTTGTTGCTGCTGCTTTTGTACCCACTGTTTACATCAATTACATGCAAAGCTTCTGTAGGTTCAATAATGAGGTAGGCACCACTGGGTAAGCTCACAGTTTTACCAAAAGAGCCCTTCACCTGTTTGGTTACACCAAAGCTGTCGAACACCGGCGAACCATTTTGATAATGGCTAACGATGTCTGCTTTTTCCGGCGCAATGCGCTGAAGATATTGGCGAATGTCCTGGTAAATGTTTTTGTCATTCACCACTATGCGGTTGAAATCTGCACTCAGCAGATCACGCAGTATGGAAGTGGCTTTGTCTTGCTCGCTCAGTATTTTGGCAGGTGCTGCAGCGCCTTTCAGGTTCAGTTGAATTTGCTGCCATTTCGCTACCAACTGGTTCAGGTCTTCGTGCAACTCTGCGGTATTTTTTCCTTCGGCAGCCGTACGCACTATCACACCAAAGTTTTTTGGCTTGATGGCTTCAATTATTTTTTGAAGCCTGCGGCGTTCGTCGCTGGTATGAATTTTTTTGGATACCGCCACCATATCGTTGAATGGTGTAAGCACCACAAAACGGCCGGGCAACGAAATTTCGCAACTCAATCTGGGTCCTTTGGCAGCAATGGGCTCTTTCAAAATCTGCACCAGTATATTGGGCTTGCCATTGAGCACTTCATTTATTTTTCCCGTTTTAATGATCTCGGGTTCTACCTGAAACCTGGAAAAATCATAAGGCTCTGCAGCCTTCCAATCAATACAAATTTGAGTGAGTTTGAGCAGGCTTTTGGCATAAGGGCTTAGATCGGTGTAATGCAGAAATGCATCTTTTTCGAAGCCCACATCAACGAATGCAGCATTCAGACCGGGCATTAGTTTTTTTACTTTACCCAGGTATAGATCGCCTACGCCAAAAAGATTCTCCGAATTTTCCCGATGAAGCTCAACCAGTCGTTTGTCTTCGAGTAATGCAATTTCCACCCCCTGTGGCATTGCATTAATAATAAGTTCTTTGTTCACAAAGCAAAATCAGTTTGTGTAAATAATAGGTACCCGCTATCGATCTGAAACCTGCTGCACTTAGAACATTGGGAGGGATAATATGCACGGGGGATATGGCAGGAATCAGTATAGCAACAAAAAATATTTACCTGCCGGTACGGATACCGACAGGTAAATACAATAGAAAAAGAGCTAATTATTTATTCTTCTTCTTATGACGATTCTTCCTCAGACGCTTTTTGCGTTTGTGGGTAGCAATCTTATGACGTTTTCTCTTTTTACCGCAAGGCATAGTTCAATAATTTAAAAGTTCGAAATATATATGTTATTCTATTTGCCGACCGATGAAGCTTTTAATTGTTCAATTCGCTTCTTGATTTCCATCTTCATTTCCGGCACATCTACTTTCTTTTCAATTGTTTCGTAGCAGGCAATGGCTTTATCCGTTTGATTGGCCATTTCGTAAGCTTCTGCAAGCTTGAACATTACTTCGAGGTTATCCGGCTGGCCTTTCACCACTCTTTCAAATCTCAAAGCGGCTTTATCGTACTGCCCGCTTACTACCCCTCCTACACCCAGCATGTACTGAGCAAAAAGATTGGTAGAATCTTTTTCTGCTACGGCTCTCACTTTCATAATACCAGCCATGGGCCCTTCGGTAGAAGTAGCGCCATAAATGATGCATCCACCTACACCAACATTCGTTGAATCGTTGGATGGATTAATTGCTAAAGCCTTATCAAACAACTGTTTTCCTCTATTCGCCAACCACACTTGCTCCTCTTGATTGTGGGCATAAGGCAGGTAGGCTAAAATAGAATGGGCGGCAAATGTGAGACTTTTTTCGCTATTATCCAATTCAGATGCCTGGGCCGCGTAATCATAATGCAATACCGGGTTTTGAACAGAGTCTTTCCAAAAGGCCGATAAACGCTGAAATGCCTCTATCTGCTGCGCCTTTACATCGCCCCTTTTTACGCTGTTCTCCAATCCCGAAATGTACTGTTGCCTATCGGTAGACAGTTGAGAAAACACGGTTTGCTTCATTTTTTCGAAGTCAAGGCCGTGATCATCGTGGTCGTCGTGGTTGGCTTCTGTAGCGGCAGCAGCCGGCTTTTTGCCAACGGTATCGCCCAAAAAATAAAGCCCTGCCACAGCGGCCAGAGCTATAATTATTAACGTTTTTTGTGTTGTATTCATGTGCCGTATCTCAATGATCTGAGGTGGCAAAGGTATAGTTAGTGCCTATTCGGAAGCCTTTCCATTTGTTCCGGTTTTAGATTTAACTTCTGCCACAAACTCTTTTGAAGGTTTGAAAGCGGGTATAAAATGCTCAGGTATTTCCACAGCAATGTTTCGCTTGATATTTCTACCAATTTTTGCTGCCCTTTTTTTAGTAATGAAACTGCCAAAACCCCTGATGTAAATATTCTCGCCACTTGACAGGCTTTCCTTTACTTCCTTAAACATCGTTTCAAGGGTTACCAGCACATCCACTTTGGGAATGCCCGTTTTATCTGCGATTTGATTGATCAAGTCTGATTTTCTCATGGCGTAAAATGCGTTAATAACACTTTGACTACAAAATAAGTCAAGCAATTGTGAATTACAATTATTAGTGACGATTTTTGTAAATATTTCATTATCAAAGGTAAATGTGCAGTTTGAACAAACAAGAACCCCTGCATATTTTTGAATTTATGCCAACAAAAAAAGCTGCTAAAAAAGCTGGTCGTGGTCAGGAAAAAACAGGGCAGGCTCCATTTTTTTCGAAAGAATTGATGCGCTGGAACGAGGAAAAGAACACTAGGCTCATGCCCTGGAAAGGCGAAAAGGACCCCTACAAAATTTGGCTGAGCGAAGTAATGTTGCAGCAAACCCGGGTGGAACAGGGTTGGCATTACTATCTCCGTTTTGTGAAGCAATTTCCCACTGTGGCCACATTAGCGGCGGCTAAAGATGAAGCAGTATTCAAACTTTGGGAAGGCCTGGGCTACTATAGCCGTTGCCGAAACCTGCTGGCTGCTGCCCGGCAAATTATGACTGCCCATGGTGGCAAATTCCCTACACACTATAGCGAGATTATTCAATTAAAAGGTGTGGGAGCCTACACCGCTGCAGCCATTGCCAGCTTTGCTTTTAGCCAAAATTATGCTGTGGTAGATGGAAATGTTATTCGATTGCTGGCCCGCTACTTTGGTATAGAGCAAGCCTGCGATAGTACCGAAGGCAAAAAAAAATTTGCAAATCTTGCGCAAGAATTGATCGACCCCAATGATCCATCTGCCTACAACCAGGCCATTATGGACTTTGGCGCTACAGTGTGTAAACCCGCGGCACCGGCCTGTTCCGATTGCCCGCTGCAAAAAAAATGTGTAGCCCTTGCAAGCAATAAAATTTCCCAACTGCCTGTAAAAACCAAGAAAATACAGAAACGGGAACGATGGCTGTATTATGCCATCATCCACGGGCCCAAAGGCACCCTGGTGAAAGAGCGGCTCGGAAAAGATATTTGGAAACACCTGTTCGATTTTCCGGGATTGGAGCGTACAGATTTTGCTGAATTCAATACGGGATGGTGGGAAAAATGGTTGCTGGAACAGTATGGCATTAAAGCCACCTGCCGCCAAATATCTGCACCACTCAGCCAGGTGCTGACCCATCAAAATATCAAAGCGGTGTTCATCCAATTTACCACCCGTGCCGCAAAAGACATTGCCACTTTTGAATGGGCTACGGATGAACGATTAGCATTGTTGCCCTTCCCAAAAATTATCCGAGACCACCTCGGTAAGTAGCAATATGGAACGCTGCTTTGCCCCTCATTGGAGTCTGTCAAAAATTTTCGGACAAAATCGCTAATTTTAAAAGACCTGTACGCCAGGTCTGACTTCTGACTAATACCAACCATCATGAGAGGTGTAAACAAGGTGATGCTGATAGGAAATTTGGGCAAAGACCCGGATGTACAATTATTGGAAGGCAATATTGCCGTGGCCAAATTTCCATTGGCCACCACCGAGTCGTACAAAGACAAAACCGGCAAGCTGCTGAGCCAGACCGAGTGGCATATGGTGGTGCTTTGGCGCGGCCTGGCCGAGCTGGCGCAGAAATACCTGCACAAAGGAAGCCTGGTATATATTGAAGGCCGCCTCAAAACCCGCACCTGGGACGATAAAGACGGCAACAAAAAATTTGCTACAGAAATTGTGGGCGAAAATTTGATCATGCTCGATAAAAGAGCCGAAGGTGGATTTGGTTCGCATGGCAGCGAGAATAATGCCGGGCTCGAAAACTTTTTAAACGGAGATATTCCTCCCTTGCACCACGGCCCCGACCCTGATGCCCTGTAAAATAGCAGGAGTAATGCCCATGCCTTTACCTTCGTAAAGTTTTCATGTAGACCACTAATACTGTTCCCTTTGAGTTTTTTACCCCACGCTATGCATTTTGGCTATGTTCTACTTGCTATCACTACCGAAGCAAGCACTGTATTGGCAGTGCTTTTGCTGGTCTTGTTTTGCATATCGTTTTGCGCATCTGGGGCCGAAGTAGCATTCTTCTCGCTTACCTATAAAGATCTCAACTTACTCAAAACAAAATCGCAAGGTGGCTATCGGCGTATTATTTCGCTGATGGAAGAACCCAAAATTTTGCATAGCACCTTACTGATAGCTGCCACCATTTCCAACATCGGTATTATTTTCCTGGGCAACTACATCATGGACCAGTATATTTTCATCGAACATGTATGGATACTGCTGTTTACCAAAGTGACCATCATTACCATCATGATCATGCTGTTTGCCGTAATGCTACCAAAATCATTTGCGGCGCAAAACAATATTCGCTTTGCAAAAGATGTAAGCTGGGTGGTAGAAGGCATGTACCTGTTGCTCAACCGCATAGCCAGCCTGTTGGTAAGCTTTAGCGAAGGCATAGAAAAAAGATTCGGTCAAAACTCCAACGCTACCAGCATTGAAGAGCTTACACATGCCATCGACCTTACCGACGAGCATGAAGCCTCGCCGGCAGAAAAAAATATCCTGAAAGGCATTTTGAAATTTGGCAATATCTATGTGAAGCAGGTAATGAAAGCCAGGCTGGATGTACACGGGCTTCCGTATGCTGCCAGTTTTGCGACACTAAAGAAAATGGTGGAAGATCTGCACTATAGCCGCATCCCGGTGTATCATAGTTCGCTCGACGAAATAAAAGGAATGATCCACACCAAAGACCTGTTGGCGCATATACAAAAAGATGATTCCTTCGATTGGCACCCACTCATCAGGCCCGCGTTTTTTGTACACGAGCAAAAGTTGATCGAAGACCTTATGATCGAATTTCAGCAAAAGCGTATTCATTTTGCCATAGTGGTAGATGAGTTTGGTGGCACCAGTGGCATTATTACCATGGAAGATATTTTGGAAGAAGTGATAGGCGAGATCAAAGATGAATTTGATGATGACGAAAGCGCCAATAAAAAAATTGATGACCTCACGTATATTTTCGAAGGCAAAACCATGCTGAACGATGTATGCAGAATTTTACAATTGCCTGCCGATACTTTTGACGAAGTAAAAGGTGAAAGCGATTCGCTGGCAGGCCTTGTACTGGAAGTGGCAGGCGAAATTCCCACAGTAAATACAGTGATCAATGTGGGCGATTTTGATTTTACCATGTTGGAAGTTTCGAAAAACAGGATCCAGAAAATTAAAGTCAGCATCCGTTCACAAACCGGTTAGCTTGCATGCACCTTTTCCAACAGTTTTCATCATTCAGTATTAGCATACCTCATGCGGCAACTCGTTTTCATTTTTGTTCTTCTTTGTGGGCTGGCCTCTTGCAATTCTACATTTGTTCCAAAGCCCCGCGGTTATTTTCATATCGATTTTCCTGAAAAAAAATACCAGCTCTTTCAACCCGAAGGCTATCCCTATTCGTTTGAGTTGCCGGTGTATGCCACTGTAATTAAAGACACTACTTTTTTTGATGCAGCACCCGAAAATCCCTGGTGGATCAATATCGATTTCCCGCAGTTTGGTGGCCGTATCCATATCAGCTACAAAGATCTGCGCACCAACAAATTCGACAAACTCATCAACGACGCATTCAACCTTACCTATAAGCATACTACCAAAGCCAGCAGCATCGACGATTCGGTGATGAACACACCCAATGGTGTGCACGGTGTATTTTTTAAAGTAGGCGGCAACGCTGCTACGGCCAACCAATTTTTTGTGACCGATTCAGTGAATCATTTTTTACGCGGCGCCTTGTATTTTGATGTAACACCCAATGAAGATTCGCTGAAGCCCGTCAACGAATTTTTACTACAGGATATGCTGCACCTGATCAGTACATTTCAATGGAGAAAATAAACTGCTGACAGTAGTATAACTTTGCCCGCATGATAGCGATCGACAACAAACTGGTGAGTGATGAATTGGTAGAAGCAAAATTTGTTTGCGACCTGGCAAAATGCAAGGGCGGATGCTGCGTGGATGGCGATGCCGGTGCGCCGCTCGAAAAATCGGAACTGAAAAATATTGATGAAGTATATGAAGCAGTGAAGCCTTACCTGCCTGCTTCGCATGTAGCCGAAATAGAAAAGCAGGGCCGCTACCTGTACGACAAAGAGTTTGGCTGGGTAACACCTGCCATTGATGGAGGTATTTGTGTATATGCCCTTACCGATAGCAATGGCATTGTAAAATGTGGCATTGAGCAGGCATATAACGATGGAAAAGTAAACTGGAAAAAACCCATAAGCTGTCACCTGTTCCCGGTACGCATTAAACTCAGTAAAAAGGGCGATGTGGAATACGTGAACTACGAACCCAGGGAAACGCTCTGCAAACCCGCATGTAAGCTGGGCGACAAACTAAAAGTACCGGTATACCAGTTTTTGAAAGAGCCACTCATTCGCAAATACGGTGAAGAATTTTACGAAGCACTGGATGCTGTAGCCAAAGATTATTTTGAAATTGAAAACGGCAGTGAAAAGTAATCTTTCATCTGTAGCCTGATTCCCTCATTACTACTGGCAAACAACGTGGCAGAATTTTCAAGAGTTCTGCATACATATGGCATTCCTAATGCTGTCACACCCTATTTTTGCTTCAAATCGAATTCCACATGAAATTCCCTTTTTTCGCTATTACCATTCTCATTACCATTTTCTGCTTTATGATGTTCATTAAAAGCATCGACTACGGAAAAGGTTGGGCAATAGCACTTTCTGTTACAGGTATGGCCACTTTTGCTGTACTCAGCATTATTGCTTTGCTATACCAAATGCGCAAGCACGAAAGTTTGAAAGGCGAAGACCACCACTAGGATCCTCCGTCTTTTTACGCACTACCACTTAGGTAGCAGATAGTACTCACATTTTCGTTTCGGTTTTAATTCAATGGCAGCCAGCAACCACAAAACCAAACCCGCTTCCTCCACCGGAGGTGCCGGTTCGTTTATGGCACGCAGTGCGGTAAAGGCAGCCGACCTCGATCATCGCCGAAAGATCAATTTCAATATTGGCAAGTACAACGCCAGTGTACCGCTGGGCAAGCAGCAGTTTGCCGATCTCGAACTGGCTCGCCAGGTGGCTAAAAACCGCAAGTGGCAAGCCATTGAGCATCTCGAAGAAAGCCTGCTCACTTTCGAAAAGCAATTTACCGCAAGGGGTGGCAAAGTAATTTGGGCCGAAAATACCGAGGAGGCACAGGCTGCCATTCTCGAAATATGCAAGGAAGCCCAATGCAAAACCCTGGTAAAAAGCAAGAGCATGGTGACCGAAGAAATTCACCTGAACAGCTTTTTGGCAGAGAACGGCATTGAAAGTATTGAAACCGACCTGGGCGAATATATTCAGCAGTTGGATGGCGAACCGCCTTACCATATTGTAACGCCGGCCATGCACAAAAGCAAGGAAGATGTGGCCAGGCTGTTTACCAACAAGCTGGGTTGCGAGCCCAACCTTACACCCGATCAACTTACACAGGTAGCCCGCCACAAACTGCGGCAGAAATATGTGGCTGCCGAAGTAGGCGTTACCGGCGTCAACTTTTTAATTTCCGATACCGGCAGTGTGGCCATTACCGAAAACGAGGGCAATGCCCGGTTGAGTTGCGCATTTCCAAAAATTCATATTGCCATAGTAGGTATTGAAAAGGTAATTCCCTCTTTACAAGACCTTTCGCTTTTTTGGCCGCTGCTCAGCACTTTTGGTACAGGGCAGCAGCTCACTGTATACAACAACATTATCAGTGGCCCCCGGCAAAGTGGAGAAACCGATGGGCCCGAAGAGATGTACGTGATACTCCTCGACAATGGCCGCACCAATTTGCTGGCCGATGCGTCGAGCCGCGAAGCATTGTATTGCATTCGATGCGGCAGTTGCCTCAATGCCTGCCCGGTGTACAAAAACATTGGTGGCCATAGCTATGAAACCACCTATAGCGGGCCTATTGGCAAAGTGATCACACCCTGGCTCAAAGGCATGCACGAATACAAGCATTTAAGCTATGCCAGCAGCCTTTGTGGCAACTGTACCGAAGTGTGCCCGGTAAAGATCAACCTGCACGAAAAGCTACTGCACAACCGCCACGAAGCAGTGAAGCAGGGCGAAAGTTCGCTGGCCGAACGCCTGGCATGGAAAGCATGGAAAACAGCCTGCCTTAACCGCCGCATGATGAACCTGGGCAATGGCGCCATGAAAAATAAAGTGGTGAACAAAATATTTGGCGCCTGGAAAAAGCAACACGCCGACCTGGATTTTGCGCCGCAAACTTTCAACCAAATGTGGAAGAACGGTGCAGGCGATAATGCCTGATTCATGTTGTAACCATTTCTCTTTTCTTTTTTTGCAACGCTGCTTTGCAATTGTTATCATTCTCCCAATTTGTCCAAAATTTTCGGCCTTGTAAAATGGCATCATATTTGGCGCGTTTTACACTTGAAAAACCTTAAGTGTATGCGTAGAATGTTGCTGGTGGCAGCCTGCTTTATTCCTGCCGGATTGTGGAGTGGTACACCCAATTACAATGGTGCCGATTACTATGTAGTGGTCGACAAAAGTGAAAACACCATCACCCTTTACAATGCCACCGATTGGCTGGTGCAATGGCCCTGCACTTTTGGCAACAACGATATTAGCGACAAGCTATACCAGGGCGACAGGCGAACACCCGAAGGCAGGTTTAAAATCACCAGCAAGTACCCGCATAAAAAATGGAATAAGTTTATGCGGCTCGATTACCCCACCAAAACTGATTACGAAAAATTTGAACAGCGCAAGCAACAAGGCATTATACCTGCCGGCGCAAAAATTGGTGGCGATATTGGTATACATGGCACCTGGCCACACGAAGAATGGGCGGTAGAAAATTTACAGCCATGGACACAGGGATGCATCAGTATGCGCAACGATCACCTGAATGAGTTGTACAATACTATTTCAATTGGCACAACGGTTATCATCAAAAAATAAGCGGATCTAAAAAACTATTCTGATAGTCCACGCAAACAAAATCGGCTCAACCTGCAAAGGTTGAGCCGATTCATTTATTGATTTATTTCCGGAGGAAATTAAGGCTTCTTAACCGGTGGCGTTGCAGGCTTGGTAGCCGGTGCATTTTCCGGAGCATTAGGATCTACAGGAAGTTTAATACCGAGCTTTTTAGCTACCAACGGGATCAGGTTGTCGGCAGGAGGAGCTTGCCACAAAGTTTCGCGTTTGAAAATGTACGTGTACTTGTGCTCAGCAATTACAGCTTGAAATGCTTCCAACACTTTGTTGAGGTAAGGAGCCATCAACTCTTGTTGTTTGCTCTGCATCATTTGCTGGCTGTACTGCTGCCAGTTTTGCAATTTGTAGTAGCGCTGAATTTGCTCTTGCTGACGCTGCTTGTACAAACCTGCAGGCATTTTAGCGCTATCCGCTTTCAATGCACTGTCCATGCGGTTCAGCTCGTCCAGTTCAAATTTATATTCAGGATTCAATGAGTCGCGTTCAAAGATCTGAAGCAGCGAATCTACTTTCTCGATGCCGGGCATTACGCTCAAAACATATTCCAGGTCGAAGTATCCGAATTTGTTTGGGGTAGTTTGCGCTGCAGCTTTTTCAGTTCCGGTTACCACTAAGCCTAAAATAGCTACTGCAACCACTAATACCTTTTTCATGCTTGTTTAATTTCTTTTTATGGGTTGAAAATTTAATTTGATTTTACCCCTAATTCACGAAGCACATCTTCGCTCTTGTCTAATTTGGGGTCGGCAAATATAACGGTAATGCCTTCACTTTTATCTAATATGAAATCGTAGGACCGCGCCACAGCCAGCTTCTGCACTGCTGTGTACACTTTGTCCTGGATGGGTTTGATGAGTTTTTGGCGTTCGCCAAACAAATCGCCTTCAAAACCAAAGCGCTTTTTTTGCAGGTCGCGAACTTCCTTCTCTTTGTTAAAAAGTTCGTCTTCGCGTTTTTTAACAAGCTCTGCAGACAACATGACTTTCTCTGCTTCAAAATTGCGATACATATTATCGAGCTCCGATTGCTTGTTATCTATCTCTTTTTGCCACATATTGGCAGTGGCATCCAGCTTCTTTTTGGCTTGGGCATAATCGGGCATTTTATCGAGTATGTAGCGGGTATCGATAATAGCGTAGCGCTGTGCTACTGCAGAAAGCGTAGTGAGGGCTACAATGGCAAGTGTGGCATATAGTTTTTTCATATTGAAAAAAATTAATTGGTATGAATGTAAAGATTGAAGCGGAGAGGGAGTGTTAAAAGGTTCCCGAATTTTTTGGAACCCCAGTCATCAAATATAAATAACCATCCTGATGTGCGGCATGAGTAGTGCTTGCAAGGCTATCATTCTTCCACTATTATTCAGGCTCTACGCCAAGCATGAATGTAAACTTAGTAGCATCTTTAAAACCATTGCCCGGAGTCATACGGTCGAGGCCAATACCGTAGTCAAATCCAAGCAAACCAAACATAGGCAGGAAGAAACGCATACCCACACCCACACTGCGACGCAACTGGAATGGATTATACTCCCGCATATTGTACCAACCGTTGGCAGCTTCAAAAAAGCCCAGCGCATAAATAGTGCTGCTTGGGTTGAGGCTAAGCGGGTAACGTACTTCGGCTACGTATTTATTAAAAATGGTAAAGTAGCGGCTGGCTCCCGATTGGTCGGGGTTGATCTTAGGATTGCTGGTTTGATACACAGGGTATCCACGATGCGCAATTACATCGAAGCCTATGAGTGCATACTGGTTACTCATACCCGCATCACCCACCTGGAAACGCTCAAATGGTGAAGTAAGCAGATCGCTGTTGTACTTGCCCACGAAGCCGTATTTAGCAGCCAGTTTCAACACCAACTGTTTGTTTCTTTCGGCACCATGTGGTTTGGAAAGCGGCACATACCATTCGCCGGTAAATCTCCATTTATGGTATTCTACCCACTCATATTTTTCAGCAGGTGTATCGTACGATTTGGCTTTGCCCCATACACTCCATGGTGGAGTAAACTGCAGGCTGGCCATAAAGTTAGATCCGCTGCGGGGAAACAATGGCTGGTCAATACTGGCACGTTGCAAAGCCACTTTGAAACTAAAGTTGTTGCTCACACCGTTTCTGAAATCTTCGTAAAACGTATAATCTTTCAAATTATAACGTGAATAGCTTACTGCTGTAAGCAGGCTAAAGAAGTCATCGGGCCATTTCAACTGGCGGCCCAGCGAAAGCGAAGCACCGGTGGTTTTGATATACGAAGAAGGTACTCTTTCGTACTGGCCGGTGAGAGAATTATACGAGTTGGAAAATTTGGTATCAAATACACTTACCGTAAATGAATTGCGCTTTTTGCCACCCAACCATGGTTCGGTAAAGCTGAAGTTATAGCTACGGTAGGCCTTACCATTGCTTTGCAAACGCAGGCTCAGTTTCTGGCCATCGCCACTGGGCAATGGATCCCAGGTTTCGCCTTTAAAAATATTGCGAATTGAAAAGTTGTTGAACGTAACACCCAGTGTACCGGTGAGGCCGATACCGCCGCCCCAACCTGCAGAAAGTTCGAGCTGGTCGCTTGATTTTTCTTCTACTGAATAGTTGATATCCACCGTTCCGTCTGTCATATCGGGCACGGGGTTGATGCCAATGGTTTCCTGGTTGAAAAAGTTCAGGTTGGCAATTTCGCGTTGAGAACGAATCAAATCGGTTCTGCTGAATTTTTCGCCGGGAAGCGTACGCAATTCCCTGCGAATTACATATTCCTTGGTTTTTTCGTTACCCGAAATTTTGATGTTTTTAATAATGGCTTGAGGGCCTTCAAACAATCGGATCTCGTGGTCGATGGTATCGTTGTACACCGCGGTTTCTGTAGCTTCTGCTCTAAAGAACAAATAGCCATCGTCCATATACAGCGCACTGATATCGGTACCACCATCGGCGCTCAATTCTTTACCCAGTGCTTTGTTCAGGGTTTGCTTGTTGTACACATCGCCTTTCTGAATGCCAATGAGTATGCGTAAAATAGAATCGGAATATTTTGTGTTGCCACGAAATACCATATTACCGAAGTAGTAAGGATGTCCTTCTTTTACCAACAACTCTACATTGATATTGCCCTTGGTGTTATCGTACAAAGTATCTTTTACAATACGGGCATCGCGATAACCGAGTGTATTGTAGTAGTCCAGTATTTTCTCTTTGTCCTCGGCATATTTGGTGGCGTTGAACTTAGCACTGCTAAACAACTTGAACCTGAAATATGGATCGAGATTTCCTTTGAGCACGGTTGGTTTCAGGTAGCCCTGATCTTCCAATATTTTTTCAACGCTTACAGTTTCTCTATCTGCCAGGTACGGAGTGTCTTTGGTAGGATACAGGGTTACGCGGGTCATTTCCTTGGTACCCTTCATCTGGCGCTTAATACGCAGGTCGTTTACCGTAGTATTGCCACCCACATAGATGTCGCTTACTTTCACTTTTTTACCCAGGTTCACGTTGAACACGAGGTCCAACGCATTGGGGATTTGTGTACTGGGGATTTCATCGACCAGTATAGACACATTCCTATATCCTTTTTCCTGGTAATATTTAGAGATGGCATCGCTCGCCAACTGCTTATTGTTTTCGGTAACAATGCGGCCTGCCACCAAACCCGATTTGGTTTGCAAGTCTTCTTCATCGCTTTTCTTTACCCCTTTAAAAGAAAAATGCTGCAAGCGTGGACGCTCCTGCACTTCAATTTCAATATGCAGTTTGTTGGGTTTTTCCAAGCGGGTGATGTAGATAGTAACGTTGCTGAAATAATTCTGCGCCCAGAGGTTATTGATGGTACGGCTGAAATTATCGCCACCCGGAATCACGATCTTATCGCCCACGTTGAGGTTGGCTACAGACAGTAACAGGGTGTTGTCGAAATATTTATTGCCGGTTACGGTTACCGAACCAACGATATATTCCTTACCAGTTTTCTGATTGAAAATATTTTCCAGTTCAGGATCGACTGAAGTGATAATTGGAGTATCCTGAGCCTGACCAACCACGGCACCAATCATCAACAAAGCGAGCAGTAGGCTGTGGCGGTAAAAGTTTGAGCACATGCAAGAAAGATGTTACAGCTGTTTTAAAAACTGACGTCAAAGGCGGCAAATTACTGGCTTTGATGGTAAGTGTTTGTTAAAAGGAACGGCGCAAATGTAATGGCCACAAGCATTGGGAGCAAATGGCGGGTAAGGGAAACAGCCGTTTAGGCCGGGTTGGATTCGTCTTCGGCCAGTTGAGCACTGGTTTTGCCGAACCTGCGTTCCCTGTTTTGGTAGTCAATAATGGCTTCGCAGAGGTGCTTTTTCCTGAAATCGGGCCAGCGTGTATTGGTAAAATAGAGCTCGGCATAAGCCAGCTGAAACAGCAAAAAGTTGCTGATACGGTACTCGCCCGAAGTGCGGATCATGAGCTCGGGGTCTGGGTATTCGCTGGTCCACAGGTATTGCTGCAGCAGTTGTTGGTTAACCTGGTCGGCTTTCAGCTTGCCGGCTTCTACGTCGGTGGCTATATTTTTTACGGCATTCACCAGCTCCCAGCGGCCACTATAGCTGAGGGCCATTATCAAATTGAGGCCGGTATTGTTCTTGGTAATGTCCAGGCTTTCGTTGAGTTCCTGGTTCACATCATTGCTCAGCATGCGCCTGTCGCCAATTACATGCAGCCTGATATTGTTCTTGTTGAGGGTTTCGGTTTCGCGGCGAATGGTATCTACCAGCAGTTCCATCAGGCCATTTACTTCATAATCGGGCCTGTCCCAGTTTTCGGTGCTAAAAGCATATAGGGTAAGGTATTGAACACCCAACTCGGCACAGCCTTCCACAATATTGCGTACACTTTCCACTCCATGAAAATGGCCAAACAGCCTATCCTGGCCCTGTTCCTGGGCCCAGCGACCATTCCCATCCATAATGATGGCAATATGCTTTGGCAACCGCTCCTTATCTATTTGCTGGATCAACTCTTCCATCGAATGCTTACTGATTTGAGAACTGCAAATGTAATAGCTCTTACCTGCCAGCGCACAACTAACTCAAATAGCGGGGGCTATATGCAAAAAGGCCGGGGCTAATAGCTAACCCCGGTCTTTTCCAATTGCATTCATCCAAAGCTTTGCCAGGGCAAGTGGCTCAGGACACATTGTCCAAAATGGTTTTGAGGCCTGATGAAGATTTGCTCCGCAGACCATCTATTTGTTCTCTCAGTTTGCCGGCCTGTTTGGCCAGGCGCTTCCTACTTTCCTTGCCCGATTGTGGGGCAGTGAGCAAGCCAATCACAATACCGGCTGCCAGTGCAGCCCCGGTGCCCAACAATATTTTTTTGGTGTTTGTCATAAAAGTGAAGATTTACAGGTGTGAAAAATTATAGCCAAAAGGTACCAAAAACATGCCAACATTCCATCCCGTAGTGCCCTGCCTGCCCCTGTTTTTATTTTAGCGAAACAATTGTACCGAATGATTTTGCATGTAGGAATCATGTGTTACATTGCGGCCCGTTTCAAATTAAAACGACTACATGGAATACAATAAAATGATATCTGTAACCGGCTTAACTGGTTTGTTCGAGCTGGTATCCTCTAAGAACGATGGCGCTATTGTAAAAAGCCTTGAAGATGGCAGTACCCGCTTTGTAAGCAGCAGGGTGCACCAGTTTTCGCACCTGGAAAGTATTGAGATCTATACCCAACGTGATAATGTGAACCTGCTCGAAATATTCCAGGCCATGAAGCAGTCTGCTGTAAGCCTGCCCGATGTAAAAGATACCAAGGCCCTGCGCAGCTATTTCGAAAAAGTATATCCCGAAATGGACTTTGAACGTGTGTACACTAGCGATATGAAAAAGATGGTGAAATGGTTTGGCACTTTGAATGCTAAGAATGTAGAATTCAAATACAGCCATGCACCGGAAGAAACTGAAGCTGAAGTTGTACCCGTAGTGGAAGAAGCCGTTGCACCGGAAGCTCCTGCCGCTCCTGCTAAAAAAGCTACCCGCAAAAAGAAAGCTGCAGAAGAATAAGATCGTTCGGTCTATTCTGCATTATTGCAATTGATATAAAAATCCCGGCTAACGAATGTGGCCGGGATTTCATTTTTATACAATTGGAACTTTTATAAAAAAAGCTCCTCGCTATCCTAGTCCTTTTTTGACGATGGAACTATACGACCTGGTTATTTTTGTTTGAATCATTTTTAAAATTCAAAAACTAGAATATGCCAACTCCGGCTTCAGAATGTTTGTATTGCCAGCAAACGCCAACGCTTCACGATTTGATGATCAAAATTGCAGACCTGGAAACTTCCCAACTTTTTTTATTTAAAGAACAATCGCACCCGGGACGCTGTAACGTGGTGTATAAAGATCATGGTGTTGAACTGCATGATCTTTCCGAAGAACAACGCAATGCATTCATGCGTGATGTAGCTACAACCGCAAAAGCAATAACCGCTGCGTTCAACCCAATAAAAATTAACTATGGTGCTTATGCCGATAAATTATCGCACTTGCACATTCACATTGTGCCAAAGTATGAAGCCGGTTTTGGCTTTGGCGGAACCTTTGAAATGAATCCGCAAAAAACTTATCTCTCTGATGCGGAATATGCAGAAGTGATAGCGAAGATCAAAGCGCATATGTAACCCGCATTCAACATAGACTCTGATGCTATACATAAAAGAGCAGCCGGCAAATACCGGCTGCTCTTTTATTTCATGAAGTGCTTACACTATTGCTTCACAAACTTGATGGTGCTTACAGTGCCATTGTCTTCGGTGAGCTTAAGCAGGTAAATACCGGGCTTCAGGCTTGTCACATTTACCACAGTATTGCGGCTGTTGGTAATGCTGGTTTTTGTTTGCAATGCTATTTTACCAGAAGCATCTGCGATCTGGATATTGGCTTTGCCACTCATGCTTTGGGTAAACTCAATCACCAAATTGCCACTGGTAGGATTGGGATAATAACTCAGGATATGCCGGCTCGACTGGTTGGGTGTAAACACACTGATGGTATTGCTATAGGCAAATGCTCCGCTCTTATCTATTTGCTTAATGCGGTACAGGTTTTGGCCCTGCATTGGACTTTCATCCGTAAACGCATAGCTAAGTCCGCCACTATGATTGCCATTCATTGCCTTGGTAGCAACCTTACCAATGGTGGCGTATTTAAGTCCATCAATAGAACGCTCAATTTCGAAACCCCTGTTGTCAATTTCCGCATAGGTATTCCAACTGAGTACAGAAGTTTTATTCGATAATCTTCCGGTGAGTTTGCCAAAAGAAACAGGTAGAGCACATGCCTGGTTATTGCTTACCAATGGGTACACATGCAGCTGCAAATTAATGCCCCAACTAATAGTAGCATTATTCATGGGTACCCAGGTATTATCCGAAAATCGCTCCCAGGTGTTGTTTACAGCCGGTTCATTGGCCGCCGTACTCAATATGGCAAATGAGTCCTTAGTGGCAGGGTTAGTTCCGGCATCCCAAAACAACCCACCAAACTCGAAGCTGATAAAAACTTTTTTAGATGCCGGTAAAACAATAGCCGGGCTAAAGGGGAGAATAGCAAACCCGCCCCCATCCACCACGCTTTTCATATCGGCCATGGTAGAATTTATGGTGCCCAGCACAGCACCCGGCATTCCCGAAGTACCATCGTACACCACTATTGAAATAGGCTTTGCCAGGTTGGGCCCGTTGCAATAGCCTATACCAAATAACAGTTTCGACAAGTAAGTGCCGGCATTGGCACTGGCATCCCAATAATTGGATTTAGCAATATCGCCAAATGCATTGGTACCTGTTAAATACCCATTGTTATTGCCTAATGTGTAGAAAAGAACCGAATAGTTATCCGGAACCGGAAAGCCAATGGTATCGCATGTATTGCTGACTATTTCGGGAACCTTGCCTCCTTTGTGCTGAACCGCCTGCAACTGGCTTGCTGACCTGGTTTGCGCCACGACAAGCAGTGAGCAAAAACTAAAAAAAATGATTGTGTAAAGCTTTCTCATACCCGGTTGTTTTAAACGAAATGATCAATCAGTACAACTATGCTCACTCTTCCTTCTTCTTAAATATAATCTCTTATTTCCTTTTTTCCTTGTGCAGCTTTATGAGTTTCTACAAGCTACCTACTGGCAAAAGAAATAACTCAATAGATTTTGGGAAATTAGAATGGCCTTGCATGGGCATAAAAAAAGACAGCCGGCAATTACCGGCTGTCTTTGTATTTCTTGAAGTGATTTACACTATTGCTTCACAAACTTGATGGTGCTTACAGTACCATTGTCTTCGGTGAGCTTAAGCAGGTAAATACCCGGCTTCAAACTTGCCACATTTACCACAGTATTGCGACTATTGGTAACGCTGGTTTTTGTTTGCAATGCTATTTTACCCGATGCATCTGCGATCTGGATATTGGCACTACCACTAAGGCTTTTGGTAAATTCCACTACCAGGCTTCCGCTGGTGGGGTTGGGGTAATAGCTTTGAATATGCTGGCTGGCCTGGTTTTGGGTAACCACGCTGATGGTATTGCTATAAGAGAACGCACCGTTCTTATCTATTTGCTTAATACGATACAGGTTCTGGCCTTGTACAGGGCTCAGGTCTTTGAACTCATAGCTAAGTCCACCGCTATGGTTACCATTAGCGGCTTTTGTAGCTACGCTACCAACAGTTGAATATTTAAGCCCGTCAATAGAACGTTCAACTTCGAAACCTTTATTGTCAATTTCGGCATAAGTAGTCCAGCTCAATACAGCGGCTTTGTTGGCCAGTTTGCCCGACAATTTGCCAAACGAAACAGGAAGCGTACAGCTTTGGTCGCTGGTTACGAGTGGATACACATGCAACTGCAATCTTTTACCATAACTGTTCACGTCGCTAAAAGGTTTCCAGGAGCCATCGGCCCATTTTTCCCAGGCCTTGTTGGCACGAGGCTCATTAAACTGGGTGCTCAGTACGGCAAAGCTGTCTTTGCTGGCAGGATTAGTGCTGGCATTCCAGGCCAGGCCGGAAAAATCGAACCCCAGGAAAATGGCTTTTGAAGCCGGCAATGTAACAACCGGGTTGAAAGCAAGAATTGCATAGCCGCCGCTGGCACCAGCTACAGCTTTCATATCGCCCAAAGTGGTGTTGATAGTACCAAGCACTGCACCTGGCACCCCGCTTGTTCCATCATAAGCCACAATGGAAATGGGCTTCGACAGATCGGGGCCATTGGCAAAGCCAATACCGAAATACACTTTAGACAGATAAGTGGCTGCATTGCCACTTACATCCCAAAAGTTAGCTTTTGCTTTGTCATTAAACTCGTTGGTACCCGTAACATACCCACCACTTGGTAGGACTGTTTGGTAGATAGAAGAGTAAGAAGAAGGGATGGGGAAACCAATAGTGTCGCAAGAATTGCTGACGATTTCCGGCACTGTGCTGCTTTTAGATTGCACTACTTGCAGCTGTTTGCCCGAGCGTGTTTGAGCACTGGCTAACACGGTCACGAAGCAAAGAATTAGAAATGGGTAGCATTTTTTCATACTCAGTCAATTAGATTAAGGAAGAGGTTAAGTACATGATGTGGGTCATGTATAATCTTTATTTGTCAAATATATGCAGTTAAGTAATTAATTCAGCTTCAATAGCCTACATAATTCTATCGGTAAAACCAGCCAGGTTTCTCTCTTGGACGCCTATTTGAATCCCATTCCTTTGGGTAATGAAAAAAACATGGGGCCTACCCGAAAAAATTACTGCCCCAGTTGCAACAATCTATAAGCATTGTCGGCAGCATTGGTGCTTTCGGATGCTATACAGCAGTAGGGTTTTGCCAATTCCTCAATATGAAGCTCAAGGCTTTTCGCATAGCGCTTGTCGTAGTACCGAAGCAAAATGGTAAAGCATCCTTCAAGGTCCTGGTCAAGCAAACACTGGATAGCATTTTTTGTTTCCAATCCACCCAGTCGTTTTTGAATACGGATTATAGCATTCACCAGTTTTTCAATATCGCCTTTCCCATAATCCTGCACGATAAGATTCAGCCTTTCGGCAAATGGTATATCCAGGAAATACAGGTCGGCTTTGCGCATACTGCGGAATAGCACCGTGGGAATATTAATGGAGCCAATGCGCTGGCTTTCGTCTTCCAGCCAAATGGCTTTTTGGCCTTGCTGGCCGGTCTGGTGCAACGCAAGTGCCAATTGGTTTTCGAACATTTCCTGCGAAGGTTGTTTGGGCATATTGATACTGCCAAAAGCAGATCCTTTATGCGATGCGAGGCCTTCGAGATCGATCATATTTTCGCCCAGCTTTTTCAACTGGTGCAGTACTGCAGTTTTGCCGCTACCGGTATAGCCTCCCAATATTTTGAACGGATATTCTTTCTCCAATTGCTGCAGGCACCATTGCCTGAATACTTTGTATCCGCCTCTAATGGTGTATACTTTAAACCCATACAGATCGAGCAGCCAGGCAATTCCTGCGCTACGCATACCACCTCGCCAGCAATGCACCACTATGGGAAATTCGGTTGGCTGTTCGCCTTTGTGGGTATGCCCATTCTTTTTTGCGGTGGCCTGCATTTCCTGTTTCCATGCTTCTACCTGCTCTACAATGCTCACCATCTTAGGGCCAAAAAACTTTAGCCCTATTTTAATCGCGTTTTCCCGGCTTTCCTGTTTGTATGCAGTGCCTACCTGTTTTCTTTCTTCGTTGCTAAAAAGCGGTAAAGAATAAGCCCCGGGAATTTGAGCATGTGCATACTCGTCGGGGCTTCGTACATCTATGACCAATGCATGCCGGTAATCGGCCAAAAATTGCTGTATGGTTAAAGACTGTACCAGGCTTTACATTTTTCCCTTAGCTATTATGAATCACCAGCGCCCCATCATCGTATATGGGCAACACATTGGCCGCATCTATACTGGTGCACCATTGCATATCTTTTTCCAAACCATAGGCCGACAAACGATGGTAATGGGTGGTTTTTCTGATGACCGACCACATATCCAATTGTGCCTGCTGGTATAGCATTTCCGCAGCCTGGCTACCATCGCAAAACACCTGGAAATGCTCCCGAATGCGGCTTACGACTGCCCCCGCAAACAAAGTGTCTTCCATATTCACCCGGTCCTTCCAGGCCGAGCATCCAAGCACTACATTTTTTCCCTGTGCTATCAAATAATCGCATACTGCACTCAGGTTGGCAAACGAGCCGGTAACAACACCAGTGGCACCATTGCGCAATGCCATGTGCAGCAACCGGGTACCGTTGGTTGTAGTTAGTACCAATGTTTTTCCTTCGATAAACTCACGGGGATATTCCAAAGGCGAATTGCCGTGTTGCAATCCTTCTGCAATTTTTCCGTCCCGTTCGCCGGCAGTAATGGCATCCAACTCATTGCCCAATTCAATGGCACCCGCTACGCTATCTACGGGTATAATTTTTTCGGCACCATTGTACAATGCTGAAGCAATGGTACTTGTAGCTCTAAACACATCTATGACCACTACAATTGCGTCTTTCACATCGTACAAATGCAGTAGGGCAGGCGATAAACAGGTAAATAAAGTTGGTTTCTGTTGCATGGTGCGCAAAGATATTTGGTGTGCAAATAGAAAAGGCAGACCATAGGTAAACACTACCATTTTATAGTTTAAAGAAGTATTTTGGGACGGCCGAACCCAAAATACACATCCATGAAAAAACACTTTACCCTCGGCAGCATTATTTGCCTGCTACTCACCACTGCTATTTTACCCGGCTTTGCACAACGGGTAGGAATAGGAACTTCCACTCCATTGGCCAGGCTGGCCATCGACAGCGGCCTGATGGTAGACCAGTTAAGCGCCAACCAGGGATCATTATCGCCCGGGATCCTTTTCGGAAACGAAGGGCTTATAGGCATTAGCAGCAGCCGGTTGATTGGCAGCACATACCGCAATGGTTTATCATTTTACACCAATGGCGGACGCCGGATGATTATTGACTCCGTAGGAAATATCGGCATTAACGGTCCCGCTACAGCGGGAATACGGTTAACCGTAAATGGTTCCGCACTCATTACATCAAACCTGGAAACATACAACCTAACCCAAACCTATAACCTGGTGGTGACTAACCGTACCACTTTAAATACAGAAGTTACACAAGATGCATTGTTGTACATGAAGGGCCGCTCTTTTACCCCCGGCAACTGGGGTATGCACCTGGTAATGGAGGCTGCAAGCAGTACCGACTCGGGCGCTATACTATACGATGGCGATATGAAATTCAGGGTATTTGGAGCCGGGGATGCGTATTATTTCAGGAATGATGCCAATACCACCCTGGTAAGTTTTAATTCTGCGGGTACCATTTCAGCTGCTGGCGACATTGTAGCCGGTGGCAGGGGAATGGTGCAAAGTAGTAACGGTAACCAAATACAATTAATACCCCATGCAACTCCAGCCAACCTGAATTTCACAATCGGTCCCGGATCATCGGTTTCTTTCGGCATCGGCTTTACAGCATTTACCTCTGATCCCGTTATTTGCCCGGGCAATTGGACAGGCGTAAGCGATGCCAGCCACCTGGTTACAACAGCTTCTGTTGTGAACCTTAACAGCGCCACACTCGTTGTAAGAAACGTAGGAACTGCAACAGTTACAGCTACCAATGCCCAGTTGTTTTCCATTATTGCCGGGGTGCGCAATTAGGTTTTAGATAATTAAAAGCGCCACAGCAAATGCTGCGGCGCCATAGTGGGTATAGGGCAGTATCAGGTGTTGAAAGTTTTAGCCGGCTTTTTTGGTGAGCAGCAAGAAATCGTTGGCCACTACTTCGGTCACATATTTCTTTTGACCGTCTTTGTCGATATAGCTTCTGCTGACCAACTTGCCTTCAATCACTACTTCATTTCCTTTGGCCAATAGATTTTCCATTATTTCTGCGGTCTTGCCCCAGGCTACCACATTATGCCATTGGGTGTCGGTCACTTTTTCGCCCTTTGCATTTTGGTAGGTTTCGCTGGTGGCAATGCTCATGCGAGCCATTTTATTGCCGTTTTCAATTGCCTTTACCTCCGGATCTTTTCCCAGGTTACCAATCAGTTGTACTCGGTTCTTCAGTGCGTTCATAACGGTTCAGTTTTTTGAGTGATGAAAATGTTTCCGTGTTACCGGTTTGTTGACACAAAGCTGCAACCCTGCAAAAACCTGAGTCGGCTATTATCCGTTTAGTTCCGTATATATCCGTGTGTACCCGTGTATACACGGATACCTATCAAGCCATTTACTTTCAAAACTTCAATAAGCTCCTAGTTGTATCAGCATTGCATTTGCCTCGATGTTTTACTACCTTACTAGGGTGAACCCCTATTTATTTACATTAAACAAGTTTGTATGCCAATTGTAAAAGTTATTGAAGTGATCGCCACTTCAGAAAAAGGAATTGATGATGCCGTTCGGCAAGCAGTAGCTGAAGCATCAAAAACTGTAAGAAATATTGATTCAGTATGGGTAAAAGACATTAAAGCGCATGTACAGAACGGCCAGATTACCACTTTTGGCTGTGTATGCAAAATTTCCTTTAGGCTTGAATAATGCCCCATTCAACAACATTATTCTCCGCACCGGTGCGAATCTCTCGCACCGGAATGAAGTCACAGTCCTGCTCGCCGGGACTTTTTTTATTCCTACTTGTTATTGACGGATTTGAAATCGGCAACACGCCGATTTTTAGGCAACCTCTACTTGCATCGCCGCACAGCATCCTACCGCCACTTATGAATTTTTGCTATTTTAAAGCATGGAATCCACTCCAAAACAATGTCTTAGCTGCGGCAAAATTCTGAAAGGCCGCATCGATAAAAAATTTTGCGACGACTACTGCCGTACCCAGTTCAACAACCAACTGAAGGCTGAGGATTCGGCCATAGTGAAAAAAATAAATGCTGTGCTGCGCAGCAACCGGCGCATTTTGGAAAAGCAGATTCCTGCCGGTGAAGAAATGAGTAAATGCCCCCGCCAAAAACTGCTGGATGCAGGATTTAATTTTCAATACTTCACACACCAGTACACCAATAAAAAAGGCAACGTGTACTTTTTCTGCTACGAGTATGGTTACCTGCCACTGGAGAACGACTGGGTGTTGATTGTAAAAAGAATAGAAAAATAAGCGCCTGCGATATTGTTGAAATTGCTGTTTCCTTATTGCTTGTCTTCCAGCCTGGCAACCCTTTCGGCCAGGCGTTTATTATCCTTGTTCAACTGAATAATATACAATGTGAGTTCTTCTACTTTTTCCAGCAATCCGCGATTCATAGTGGCCATGGATACCCCCTTTGCTTTCACTTGATCGGCCGAAGGAATTTTAGGCAAATGCTTCTGTTGCAAAATGGTTTTTTCCAGTTGCTCCAGCGATAACAAAGGGTAGTCATTTTCAAATACATAATCCGGCCACGCAGTGCTGTTCAATTCAACTACATCCTCACAAATGATATTCCCATCCACGCTTAACGCGTACCCCGTAGCTATTCTTGCTGAATTACTTCCAATAAGCATGGCACCGTTTACATGAAACTTGGCATTGGGCGTATAAGTACCCACGCCGGTATTACCCCACGAAGGCTGCAAAACAAGATAATTGTTACTGTTGCTGTTTGCCCAAATTACAAGAGAGGTGTCGGTAGGAAAAACAGCCCCGCCAAATGCTGCTTCATTTGTTGTATAAAAATTAATGCCGGTGCCGCCAAGGTTCATGGTTCTACCAAAAGTAGTGCCGTTATATCCTATGCCCATTCGGCCATCATTTCTAAAACGCCAGAGTGTATCGCCATTGCTATTGCGCAGCAACAATACGTTGGTAGAAGAAGTGGCACCCTCGCCAATTATTTCCAGCCGGGCATTGGGCGCTTGCACTCCCGAGAAGCCACCGATACCAACGTTTCCATTTTGGCTAAAATAATGCCGGGGTGTAAAATTGACACCTCCGTCAGTAGTAATATACCAGCGCAAATCGGCTCCCGCATTTGTAGTGGCCATTTGCCATTCGTTGCTTCCTGCATAGCCAAACCGAAATTTACCTGAACTTGATTGAAGAAAAATATCGCCACCCGTTACATGCAATTTATGGGCGGGGCTGCTGGTACCTATACCCACATTCTGGCCGAAAGAGAAAACGGTTGCCATACACGCAACCAGCGTTGCAAAGAGTTTTTTCATGGTGGTAATATTTAAAGGGATACCTGGTATTATGAACTGGTATCCCTTTAAATATATTTCAAATTATGTGCAGATAAAAGCCATGCAGGTACTTACCTTTTTACAGCGACCATGCCAATAAAGCCTTATCAACAGTATGCTTTAAGCAAAGGGCATTTTTACCACTTTGGCTTTCAGCAACTTACCACGAACATCAATAAAAATTTCGCTATCGATGGCGGACTGGGCCGTAGCCACATAGCCTACACCAATAGCCTTGTTGAGCGAAGGTGCCTGCGTACCGCTGGTTACCACACCTAATACCGCACCAGCCGCATCTTTTATTTCATAACCATGGCGGGGAATGCCCCGGTCGATCATTTCGAAGCCCACCAGTTTGCGTTGCACACCAGCTGCTTTCTGTGCTTCCAGTGCTTCGCTATTGGTAAATGGTTTGGTGAACTTGGTGATCCATCCCAAACCGGCTTCCAGCGGGCTGGTGGCATCATCAATATCATTGCCGTAGAGGCAATAACCCATTTCGAGGCGGAGTGTATCGCGGGCACCCAAACCAATGGGCAGTAAACCCTGTGGAGCTCCTATTTCAAAAATGGCATCCCAAATTTTATTGGCATTGCCGTCTTTGTCTTCAAAGTAAATTTCTACACCACCGCTGCCGGTATAGCCGGTGGCGCTGATCACTACATTGTCAACACCTGCAAATTTTCCTTTTGCAAACGTGTAGTATTTCATGTTGCAAATGTCGATGTCCGTAAGGGGCTGCAACATTTTGCAGGCATTGGGACCCTGGATGGCCAGCAGGCAGGTTTTGTCGCTGATATTATGCATTTCAACACCTTTAGTATTGAAGCTGCTGATCCAATTCCAGTCCTTATCAATATTGCTGGCATTTACCACCAGCATATACACTTTGTTTTCTTCAATGCAATACACGATCAAATCGTCTACAATGCCTCCTTCCCGGTTGGGCAGGCAACTGTACTGCGCCTTGCCCGGTGTGAGTTTACTGGCATCGTTGCTGGTAACCCGCTGAATAAGGTCCAGTGCATCGGGCCCCTTTAGCATAAACTCCCCCATATGGCTTACATCAAAAATGCCTGCGTTATTTCTTACTGCTGCATGCTCGGCATTGATACCACTGTAGCTAATGGGCATATTATACCCGGCAAACTCAGCCATTTTGGCGCCCAGCGCAATATGTTTTTCGGTAAAAGGAGTATTTTTCATAGGTACAAAATTGGCCGCAAATGTAAATGGGAATCGCCTGCCATTTGCATTTGAAATAATTCTTAAGAAAGCAATATGGAAAAAAGGTTTGGTGAGCCAGCTATCAAATTCAATTAGTGCCGGGCGGGATAATTTTTTTCGAACAGCTTTTTACCATGTTTGTATTCGCTGAGCTTTTGCAATGCACCGGAGGAGTTGTATTCTTTTTTAGGCCCATGCAGGCGGCCCTCATCGTAGTAGCCGGATGCATTTAAATTACCTTGTTCCGCATACTTCATCCAAAGCCCGTCTTTCAGTCCTTCTTTATAATAGCCCGATTGCTGCAACACACCATTCTCGTAGTAATTGGCATAGAAACCATGATGCAAACATTGGGCAAATGGGAACTCATACGAAGCAGACAGTTTACTCATTTTATCCAACCCGGCATTGGCACTAAAGTATTGCTGCAATTTCTGGGGTTGTTGTATGGCTTGCTTGCTAATAGGGCTGAAAGCCAATTTAGGATTGCGCTGCCGCACAGCCAATTCAACCATTTGCATTTTGTGCGCATCGTATTGTCGCTCGCTGCGCAATTTTCCATTGGCATACCAGCTTTTCCATAAGCCATGTGGCTTGTTGTGTACAAACATGCCGGCATCTCTTTGCTGCCCGTTTTGATACCAGGTTTGCCATTGCCCATGCATGGATGTTTTGCGCATTTGCACTACTAATGCCTGCTTGCCGTTGGCATACCACCCGATGTATTCATCCATGTGTTTACCGGTGGTGCGATGCCAGCGGGTCACATGGCTAAGCACGTCTTCTTTCAAAGCAGTATTGGCATTCACCGATATGGATAGCGGCAAAGAATTGGATGGAAGTTTTGCATTGTAATGAACGCTGTTGTTTCCTGCACTGGTTAGTTCTTCCACCAACATAGAAACAATGGGAGTGATGGCATATTGCGCATGTGTATGAGAGGCACCAACACATAGGGCAATGCATATACAGGCCTTGTGAATCATGGCTCAACAATCGGTTTAAATGATAGCAACATTTCTACAAAAGTGGCTGCAAATAAACTACAATCAATAGCAGTAAAAAGGCAAGTGAACGTTATTGTTTTGTAATATTTACAGGCAAAAAAATCGCACCTGTTAAGGTACCAACATTTTCTGGAAACTGGCTTCCGAACCATTAAAAACATTGAAATCTACAAAGGCATTGATGCCGTTAATTCTGCCTTGTTCGTTGTGCTGCCAAAACTGCCATTCCCTTTGAACAGATGGCTGTTTTTTGTTTTGATAATGCGCTACCCAAAGTGGGTATCCTTCAAATGCATCTTCTAAATATGTATTGTAAAAAGCAGCGTTGCTGTAAATAATGGGCTTCACCCCGTAGTGTTCTTCAATTACCTTGAGCCAAACATCAATATTGTGAACGAAATCTTCCGGATCGTTGCCCGTATATCTTTCAATATCGAGTACGGGTGGAAGATCGCCGGGCAGTAGTTCTACATTTTTTATAAAATACATTGCCTGCTCGTGGCCGCTACTTTCATCTGTAAAAAAATGATAGGCACCCCGGATCACATTGTGTTGCCTGGCTTTTTTCCAGTTGCGTGCAAATTGCCTGTCCAGCAGGTCGGAGCCTTCTGTGGCTTTAATGAATGCAAAGCGGATGGAAATATCGCCGTCTTTCATTTTACGAACCATCGACCAGTTTACCCGCTGCTGGTAGCGGCTTACATCAATGCCATGCACCGAATAGTTGTCGGGCATCCAGATGCCGAACCCGGGGTAGCGGGTGAACGTATTGTCTTCTTCCACGTAAGCAAAACGCTGTATGGAGTCTGCTATTTGGCGCCAAAAAAACCAGGCCAACAGCGACCCGATAAACAGGAGTATTACAACAGAAAAAGTAAAAAAGGGATTCCGTTTTTTCGCAGCCATGTACATTGAAAAATTCTGCTGTAAAAATAAAGCAGGGGCGATTGACAGCGCAAGAAATTCTATACAGTGGGGAATGGACGGTTACAGGCGGTGAAGCCAACAGCATTTCAAATGCGGTTTACAAAACCCCGATAGCATGTTCGCCATTGCAAATGGCGAACAGCGGGAAATGAATCTTATTTATAAACCAAAAACCAATAAATTAATTTCGAAAACTTCTTATAATAATATATACCCATCGTATAATTATAAACGGTGTTTTTACTTTGAGCAACAAATACGTCGGTTAGCTTCCCCTTCCCAATGAGGTAAACTTCAACATCAGGGTTACCCTTCAATTGATTCGAGTTGAGTTCACTAAACTCCTCGGTGACCTCCGGTATTTTTATATTATCATAAACATACACATAGCTGGAATCGTCATGTTCTATGAGATCCTTATTTAAGTATTCATAATTTTTAAGCCTATTCGAAAATTCATTTTGAGCTTCATTGCTAATATTAAACTGAACACAAACTCCAGAGTTATCAAATAGTTCGAAATAAGGATAATACTTGTAATCAGAAATATGCTTACCGGTTATCGGGTATGGACTGTTGTCAACTATTTTGCTGAATGCTTCTTCACTAATTTCCTTTTTAAATTCTTTAAATGGCTTAGTTTGTGCATCAGACCTACATGAAGCAGCAATACTTAATAGAGAAAGAATTATTACGACGTTATTCATTATAATCGACTTTTATACTTTAAGAGGTCCTTATCGGTGATACCGTCCCAGCCATAATCCCGATACAGCTTCGACATTTGCAATGTCGAAGCTGTATCGGCGGATTTGTAATCCGCATATATACCCATAAACAGAAGATCGCATTCTTGCTTGATGCTGTTGTAACTGAACAGCAAGGAAAGAAGATCTCGTACAGCGGGGGTATTCAATCAATCTCACCATAAAGCCTGCCAACTAAAATCCTATATTTTTCTTCGATCTGCCTTGACAAATCGAATTGAGAATAAAATGTCAAGCAGCTATCGGTCTTTATTTTCTTAAAGACCCAATTTGCTGAAAACCGATACTCCTTGATAAAGGAATCACTGGATGCCTCACGAAAAATAGAAACAACATTAAATGTATCCTTCCTATCTGCCACTAAAAAATACTGGCAAAGCAACCTTTTATCTCCATTGGCATTATTGACAATCCAGTACCTTAAGATGGTCAAGTCCCGTAGCCCATCTATGGTGTTACTCAACATAAAGTCACAAGTATTCACAGCGTGATAATGCTTGTTATTCCCCTGAGAATATCCTTTTGTCAAAAAGCTTGTTAAACAACATACCAGTAAAATTTTCACACCCATTTTTAGCATAACAGAAATGGATTTTTATGAGAGGATACAATTTGCAATAATTACTCCAACCACAAGGAACAACACACCAAAAAAAGAATTCAATTCAGTGTCTTCCGAATTCGCCATTTCCGAATACTTTCCTTTGAATCCTTTCAACATCCATCTTAAGAAAGCACCGGGATAAATAAAGCAAAACATAACTAACGCTTCAACAATAAATTCCATTTACTATTATTGATTTTTCTTCCCAACAACATCACGTGACGTTTTGTGTTTGGCTTATTGCAATTAAATAGTTTCCGATTATGATTCTACTTATTAACCGCAATCTACGTATTCATGTTTATGCCAATGCCCCTACTGCAAAATATTCCGCACCATTGCAACTTGTCCCCTTTACCAAACCAAATAGTTGCCTTCGATTGAACAAACTGAACGACACGCTTACGATCTTCAAAACAGGAACTCAATTCCCATTATTGAACACCTCGGGGCGAAGCATTCAATACTAAAGCCGGTTGCGAATTCGGAAGGAAAAACCGGCCTGTTATCGAACAGTGTGCCAGTTCCTGTAATTTGCGGCCACATGTATTTCAATTTATCCGATAGCCTCAACTTGTTTTCCAAACTCACCATCCGCAGGGTTTGGAATGCCACAAAAGTTTGGGCCAGCTACCAGCTCAGCAAGATCAGCGGCAAACCCATCCAGTGGGGTATGCCTATTTCCATTTCGTTTGAACCCACTACCAGTTGCAATCTTCGCTGCCCCGAGTGCCCCAGTGGCCTGCGGGAATTTACCCGCCCCACCGGCATGCTGCAAAAAGATTTTTTTCGCCAAACGATCGATGATATTCATAAAGAGCTGCTCTACCTGGTGTTCTATTTCCAGGGCGAGCCCTTTCTGAACCCCGATTTCCTCAGCATGGTAAACTATGCTCACCAAAAAGGCATTTACACTGCCACCAGTACCAATGCCCACTACCTTACCGATGAAAAAGCAAAGCAGGCCGTGGAAAGCGGGCTCGACAGGCTCATCATCAGCATAGATGGCACCACGCAGGAAGTGTACCAGAACTACCGGGTAGGCGGCAATCTCGAAAAAGTATTGGCCGGCGCCCGAAACATAGTGAAATGGAAAAAAGAGCTGAACAGTAGTACCCCCTTTGTATTCTTCCAGTTTTTGGTGGTAAAGCCCAACGAACACCAGATAGAAGACATAAAAAAACTGGCGGCCGAAATTGGGGTAGACCAGGTGCGGTTTAAAACAGCCCAGGTGTACGATTATGAAAACGACCCCAACCAACTTATTCCTACTATCGACAAGTACAGCCGGTACCGCAAAGACAAGAATGGGGAAATGCATATCAAAAGCGGCCTGCAAAATCACTGCTGGCGACTGTGGAGTGGCAATGTGATTACCTGGGATGGGCTGGTGGTACCCTGCTGTTTCGACAAGGATGCCATGCACCAACTGGGCAACCTGAAGATGCAATCGTTTAAACAAACCTGGCAAAACGACAATTACAAACAGTTTAGAAAAGAGCTGATGACCAGCCGAAAAAACATTGATATCTGCGCCAATTGTAGCGAAGGATTAAAAGTTTGGGAGGAATAATCCCTGTTTTTGGCCGAAACTTCCATGTTTTTTAGGCAAAAAATCAATGATTTACATATTTGATTGAATTTTTTACAATTCATCAAATGAAATGCGGTCAACATGCAGAATTTTTAAAATGCTTGTTTAACTTCGTAGAGTTAGTATACCCCCTACCCCTTTTATAAACCCCTTAAACAGTGCACGATGGGCATTGAGTACGCTATGCGTCAACAACCCTTCAGGAACGATTACCAAAAGGCAATCAACAGCCTGATTCTTACCCACAACTGGGTGATGGAACAGTTGAAGATCAAACTCGACAGTTTCAACCTCACCAATCAGCAATTCAGTATTCTTCGCATTTTACGACAGGCAGAAGAGCCACTTAGTACTATGCAGATTCGCGATCGTATGCTCGACAAAATGAGCGACACGAGCCGTATTGTTGATAGGTTGGTATTGAAAGGTTTGGTCAAGAAATCTGTTTCGCTTCACGACAAACGATTAGTAGATGTTGTGATTTCAGAAAGAGGTCTTGCATTATTGTCCGATCTCGACAATCACGACCAGGAACTCGACAGTGTTCTGGGCGGATTGAACGAAAAGGAAGCCGGCACCCTGATCCAGCTTTTGGATAAGGTGCGGTCGAATGAGCAACCTGAATTCCATTTTCTAAGAGCAGTGATGTGAGTACGAAAATTTGTTAAGAAAAGGCTTCCGATAAGGGAGCCTTTTTTGTTGCGCTATATTCGCCACATGAAACTTACTACCATTTCCTCCTTTCTTTTATGCTGCTTTTTGTGGGCTGGCAAAGCCAATAGCCAGGCTCCCGAGTTCAGGGCTGCATGGATTACTACTGTAGAAAATATTGATTGGCCCAGCAAGAGAGGTCTTCCTGTTGAAACACAAAAACAGGAGTTTATCAAACTGCTCGATATGCACCGAAAAAATGGGTTGAACACCATTATTGCCCAAATAAGGCCGGCAGCCGATGCATTTTATCCCAGTAGCTTGGAACCATGGAGTGAATACCTGAGCGGCACACAAGGCAAAGCCCCGGAGCCTTACTACGACCCGCTGCAGTTTATGATTGAAGAAACACATAAACACGGAATGGAATTTCATGCATGGATCAACCCATACAGGGCCGTATTCAACACTGCCCGTAGCAGCGTGGCCAAAAACCATCCTACCCGTTTACACCCCGAATGGTTTGTAGATTATGGCGACGCTACCAAAACCACCCGCTACTTCAACCCCGGCGTACCTGAAGCCCAGGACTTTTTGGTAGCTGTGATTCGCGATATTGTAAAACGCTACGATGTGGATGGCGTTCATTTCGACGATTATTTTTATCCCTATCGCATTGCTGGTAAGGAATTCCCGGATGCAAAAGCATTCGCCAAATATGGCAATGGCCTATCCAAAGATGCATGGCGCCGAAGCAATGTAGACTCGGTGATCGTAAAGCTGGCCAAAGCCATTAAATCGGAAAAGTCCTGGGTGAAATTTGGCGTTAGCCCCTTTGGTGTGTGGCGCAATAAAAGCCAGGACCCGGAAGGCAGCAATACCCAGGCCGGGCAAACCAATTACGACGATCTCTATGCCGACATTTTGCTTTGGCTACGCAAAGGATGGGTAGATTATGTAGTGCCGCAGCTCTACTGGGAAATTGGCTTTGCAAAAGCCGATTATATCACCCTTATTAAATGGTGGAGCGAACATACCTACGGACGCCACTGCTATATTGGCCTGGCACCGTACAGGGCCAACAGCAATACAGCCTGGCGCGACAAAACCCAACTGCCACGCCAGATTCAGTTGACACGAACCACGCCCAATATCCAGGGCCAGGTGTATTTCAACAGCAAAAGCTTTTTGAACAATCCCAATGGGTGGAATGACAGCCTACAAAACAATTATTATAAAGTACAGGTACCCACACCTGCAATGCCCTGGCTGGCGAAAAAGCCGGTGAAGAAATAAGCGTTTCATTTCACATAAAAATAGAGGCAATCCCTGTTGCGGGATTGCCTCTATTTTTTATCCCAGCTGCTGCTGTAGCCAACCTGCTTAAGCAATTTTTTTGAAGCATCTACCCAGGCAGGGCTTTTTATTGCCCGGTTTGACAATAGTCAAATACCGGCCGGCCGCATATATTTTTTGGGCTATTTGTTAGCAAGGCTCCTTCTTTAACATTATCTTAATACTCCCATTTCTTCATCAAAAACCCAATGCATGAAAAATCTACTCCCACTATTTGCTCTATTAGTTTTTGGCCTGCTGGCCTGCGAAAAATCGATCAAAGAAACCAACACCGAACAAGAAGAAGTCGTACAAACACCTACGGAACGCAAATGCGATGCTGATGTAGTGCTTCAACAACAATTGGCGGAAGATCCCACGCTCCGTTCAAGACTGGAAGCAGTGGAACGCTTTACCGAAGACTATCAAAACAAGAAACAAAGAGGACTGGTGCGGGAAGCCGTGGTAACGATTCCTGTAGTAGTGAATGTTATATACCGCACTGCAGCAGAGAATGTAAGCCAGGCACAAATTCAATCGCAGATTGATGTGCTGAACAAAGATTTCAACGCAGCCAATAGCGACTTTAATAGTTATATCCCTGCAGAGTACGCAGCATTGAAAGCCAATGTAGGCGTCAACTTTGTGTTACAAACAGTAAAGCGCAGGGCAACTTCTAAAACCAGTTGGAGCACCAACGATGCTATGAAAAAAAGTGCACAGGGTATTGCACCCACCAGCCCAAGCAACACTTTGAATATTTGGGTATGCACTTTATCGGGTGGTGTATTGGGCTATGCACAGTTTCCCAGTGGCAATCCAGCTACCGATGGCGTTGTGATCCTGAATCGCGGCTTTGGCACCACAGGTACTGCGGCATCACCATTCAACCTTGGCCGCACCGCTACGCATGAAGTAGGACACTGGATGAACCTTCGCCATATTTGGGGCGATGCCACCTGCGGCAACGACCAAGTAGGCGATACCCCTCCACATAATACCGCCAACTATGGCTGCCCTGCACAAGGTCACCTCAGCACTTGTAGTGGTACACCCAAAGAAATGTGGATGAATTATATGGACTATACCGACGACCGTTGCATGTACATTTTCAGCGAAGGTCAAAAAACCCGCATGCTGGCTGTGTTTGCAGCAGGTGGCCCTCGTGCTGCTTTTGCACCATAAGAAACACACTACATCCACATACCTAAAAGCCGCTGATATTGTCAGCGGCTTTTTTCTTTCCGGTACTACAATTTCGTTTACCTGCGCAAAACCAATCGGGCAGTGTGCGCAGCTATTATCTTCGCCGCCCTATGCAAGCAACCGCATCCATTACTATAGAAAAAGCCATTGTACACCAGGTGGGAAACATTTCCCGTGGCGAACGAATCATTTTGAGCGAAAGTGAACTCACCCTCAACGATGAGTTGGTACGCCAAATGCTGGCCAAATATTTTTTGCAGCATTTTGATGAGCATGAGCAATACCAGTTTACCCACCACAGCAGTTTGGGCCTTAACGAAGTGTACACCTATGTAAAGCATATTTTTCACCAACCCGCCAACTTTGTGGCCGAAAGCAAACACATTGCACAATTGCTGTATCAGGTAAGCACGCATACCCGCATCAAACAAGGCGAATTGTATGTAGTGCATTTGAAAGGCCTGCTGCTCGACAACGAAGAAACAGAAGCCGTAATACTGGTGAAAAGCGAACAGAAAGATCATTTTTTGAAACTGCTGAAGCACGGCAAAAATTTGGAACTGGTAGCCGAAGAAGGCATCAATATGCATAAGCCCGATAAAGCCTGTTTGATATTCAAAAAAGAAGAAGTAGAAGGATACCGGGTGTGCATTATAGACAATACCAATAAGCAGCAGGATGCGCAATATTGGGTAAAAGAATTTTTGCAAATAGAACCTGTAGCCGACAATTACCACCATACCAGTGAAGTGCTCAATATGTGCAAGCAATTTGTAACGCAGGAATTGCCGGAGCATTTTGAAGTGACCAAGGGTCAGCAGATAGATCTTATGCACCGCAGCCTCGACTATTTTAAAGAGCGGGAACATTTCAACCTGGAGGAGTTTACCAGCGAAGTATTGCCCGAACCCGAAATGGCCGAACAGTTTGAGCAGTTCAAAGACAATTACGAAAAAAACCGGCAGGTGCAATTTGAAGATGAATTCGACATTCACTTATCGGCCGTAAAAAAGCAGAGCAAGGCATTTAAAAGTGTGCTCAAGCTCGATAAGAACTTTCATGTGTACATACATGGCCGCCGCGACCTGATTGAACGCGGCTACGACGATATCACCGGCAAACACTATTACAAGATCTATTTTGAAGAGGAAAGCTAAGCTGCTGTTTAGAAAAGGCTACCTGTGTTTTCCTTCGAGCCAATCAACTTGTTCCCTGCTGCCCAGGCTCAACTTGACCGGAACTGTTAATATTTTCTCTACCCGAAGTTCCTGCCGGCAGGTCCATGCAAGCGATGCTGTGTAAGCAGGTGCCTGCCAACTCATGCTCCATACCCGAAGGGGCTTTGTGCTTGCTGAAGCCTTGGAAACAGTGGGAATTCCCCCATGAATGCGAGGGTAGGAAACGGGCAATTTTGGAACAGTACGGGCAACCGAAGCGGCCAGGAAAGGGTTGATATTTTTCTGTGTCGCCGCCCGATTCAACAATAATGATGCCAAAATTGTAAAAAATATATTTCTAATTGAACTATGGAACATATGAGCCTGTAAATTTACCCCTACTCAGGTAACTGAGCAATACAGCAATGGCAGTAGGACAAGGATTACGGCAAGTACAGAAACAACAATTAAAGCTTTTACCTCAGCAAATTCAGCTCATGAAATTGCTGCAGATCCCTACGGCCAATCTCGAAGAACGCATCAAGGAAGAAATAGAGGAAAACCCTGCATTGGAGCAAGGGGAAGAACTGGATAGCAACCACGACGCAGACCTGAACAACCAGGAAGGCATCGACGATTTTGAAGCCATGGAAGGCGGCGAAAACGGAGTGGAAGAAACTGTAGCCGACGACGGCCCGGAAGATTTTGATTTTGACAGCCTGGGTACGGGCGAATGGGACCCGGAAGACGATATACCTGACTATCAAACCCGCGATTTGAACTATGGCGAAGGCACAGAAATGACGCCCATTCCCATAAAAGTAGAAAGCAACCTGCACGATATTTTGGTTGGCCAGCTATCGATGCTGGAGCTGGACGACCGCCAGCATAAAGTAGCCGAGCAAATTGTGGGCAGCATTGATGAAGACGGATACCTGCGCCGCGAAACAGCTTCTATTGTGGACGACCTTGCCTTTCGGCAAAACGTGATGACCAGCGATGCCGAAGTGGAAATACTCTTGGGCAAAATTCAAAAAATGTTTGACCCTGCCGGTGTGGGTGCCCGCAACCTGCAGGAATGTTTGCAGATACAGTTGGTGCGCCAGCGCAGTGAGGGCAAAAAGGTTGATCTCGCCATAAAAGCCATCAACGAATACTTCGATGAGTTTACCAAAAAGCATTTCGAAAAGATCCAAAAAGGGCTGGGCATCAACGAAGAGAAATTGCGGGAAGTGATCAACCAACTCATCCGGCTGAACCCCAAACCCGGGGGCGTTGTTAGCACCATCAACAAGGCAGAGACCTATGTAATTCCCGATTTCTATATTGAAAACATCAATGGCAAACTGGAGCTGACGCTCAACAACCGCAACTCGCCGGAGCTGCGCATCAGTAGCGACTACCGCGATATGCTGCGGGAATACGAAAGAGGCAGCAAAAAAAACAGGCAGCAAAAAGATGCTGTGATGTTCATTAAGCAAAAAATAGATGCTGCCAAATGGTTTATCGACATCATTAAGCAACGGCACGAAACATTGTACAACACCATGTTTGCCATTATGATGCATCAAAAGGAATTCTTTTTGACCGGCGATGAAACCAATTTGCGCCCCATGATCCTGAAAGACATTGCCGAAAAAACCCTGCTCGATATTTCTACCGTGAGCCGGGTGGCCAATAGCAAATTTGTACAAACAGAATATGGTACGTACCGGCTCAAGTTTTTCTTTAGCGAAAGCCTGAGCACAGATAGCGGCGAAGAAGTAAGTACCCGCGAAGTGAAAAAGATTTTGAGCGATATGGTGGAAGCCGAAGAAAAACGCAAACCACTGAGCGATGATCAGCTTACAGACATGCTGAAAGAAAAAGGTTATAACATTGCACGCAGAACCGTAGCCAAATACCGCGAGCAATTGAATATTCCCGTGGCCAGGCTGCGCAAAGAATTATAACCAGGATGCCATTGGCAGTTTCCAGCTTTTCCGAATGACAACACAGATTACCGCATCTACTTCCGAACAATATACAGCGACTAATGCCGAGCGAAAACTGGCACAGGTGATCAGCTATCTTTTTCACCCGCTGTTCATTCCCATTTTAGTGGTATGGCTCATGCTGTACCAGCACCCCATTCATTACCTGCTAACAGATGGCCCTATTCGCCTGCGCCTGATGGCCATGACCTTTATCAATACCTTGTTCCTGCCCGGCTTTGTGGTGTTCCTGCTATGGCGTTTGAAGTTCATTCCCAATATGTACCTCGAATCGCGGAAGGACCGCATCATTCCCCTCAATGTGGTGCTCATTTTCTATTTCTGGGCTTTCTATGTTGGCCGCAATCTCGATGCCATTCCCGTAGCCATGCAGCAGTGGTTGCTGGGTGTATTCCTGGGTAGTTGTGCCGCTATGTTTTGCAATATCTTTTTTAAAATAAGCCTGCACACCATTGCCGTAGGCGGGGCCGTATTCTTTTTTGCGCAGCGCATGTACCACGATCCGTACTGGCCCGCATGGTGGATCATTCCCGTGGTGTTAATTGCAGGGTTGGTGGGCACAGCCCGCTTATTGCGCAATGCGCACCAGCAGGGCGAACTATACGCCGGCTACCTGGTAGGCGCCATTTGCCAATTGGCAGCCATGCTTGTTATTCATTAAAACTTTCGATGGTAGCCAGTCTTGAAAGGTCCGGCTTGTAATCTTACTTAATCTGTGTAAGTGCAGGCGGTGCCACTATCCATGCAGCAGAATCCTGCGACATCAGCCCAATTGCCGGCAGCGACAGGAAATTATTGTTGCTGAAACTGGTATTCAAAATGGCAGATTTAGCCGCATAGTTCTCGTCGGGGTGGTAAATGAAATACACAGAGCCACCCTTAATGGCTTGTATAATGGCTTTGGTTTCTGCAAGGGGTACCGCCGGGCAGCCCAGGCTATTCACCATTTCTCCGCGACGTGCCAGCTCCTTTTCGCTTACAAACTTGCTACCGTGCACCACTATGGCTCGGTTGGTTACCATATTGTTGAAGCCTGGTTCCATACCCCGAAACCGAAGCGATAGCCCGTTGGAGCCGTTATAAGTATCGGCTGTAACCAGGAATCCGAGTACACTTTTGTTGGAATTGTTGACGTTGCTAAACGAAGTAGCCATTACACCGCCGCTATTTCTACCATGCGAAACATAGGTATGGATCCTGAGGGTTCGGGCCACCAGGTCTATTACATAAAGCCTTTTGTTTTTATTGCTTTGGCTAAAATCGGCAATGGTGAGCATGGTAGGGTTTTGTACCAAACCCTGGCTCAGCAATACCAGGTAGCCTTTGTAGGCTTTCAGGAAAATGTCCTTTTCCAGCCCTTTCGATTGTAATTGAAGGCCTTTGTACAGTTCGGTAGCCTGGCTTATATAGGCCGCAGGCATCTTGTACAGGGCGACTTCCCGCTCCAGGGTTTCCTTGCTTCCCGCACCGGATTTAGCCGAGCCGGAGGCTGAGATACACAGTAAAAGAAGCCCTGCAAAAATTTTTGCCATAACAACAGACAGCTTTAATGTTTGTGAGAATACAGGAATAAGAACCCTGGTGGCGCAAAAATTATGCCACTTCGTGGTTAAACATTAAACGTACTGTTAAGCCTAATTATTATTCGCCGCTGCGCAATTCCACTGCGGCAATGCCCTTGTCGAGCAATTGGTCGAGGCGGCCAAAGCCATCTACCAGCTCCTGCGAAAGCAGTTGGCCCTGCACCTGTTGGGCATTTTGGGTGGCAAACCAGATCAGCGCCATAGACACATAATCCTGCATGTCTTTCCCGGCAAACTGGGTTTTAAACTCCTGCACTTTCTCATGAATATACTTGGCTGTTTTGCGCACAGCTTCTTCATGGTCAGGCTCCACTTTGATGCGGTAGTTTCTGTCGCCTACATTGATGGTAATGGGAATGAGTTCACTCACGGCAAGTAGTTTTAAGCGTTGTTCAGGTGGGCAATTACCTTGTCTATTTCCCGCAGATATTGATTAATTCGTTTTTCAAATGCCTTTCTGCTGGCGTCATCCATATTGCCGGTGGCAGTTTCCAAAATGGCTACCTGCTCCCGCAGGTGGCGGATCTCCTCCTGCGATTGCGCTGCTTTTTCTTTTTGCAAACGGGTTTCCATGCGCAGTTTTTCATTTTCACGCAGCAACTGCTCCTGTAGTTTCAACAGTTGCTGTAGCTTATTGCCCAGGTTTTGAAAATGCGCGGTGGCGTCTTGTTGCATAGATTGAAGTTAAGGATGCCGGTTGCTAAAATACAGCGCTGCCAAAAATGAACTGCAGAACGGTACTATACCTTCTATTTCCTGATTTCGGCTCCGAGTTCTTTTTCAAAAGTTTTCATCAGCTTATTCATCATGTTTTCTATATCCGCATCCGTCATGGTTTTTTCGGAATCCTGAAAAGTAAAATTCACGGCCAGCGATTTTTTATCGGCACCCAGCTTTTCACTTTCAAACACGTCGAATAATTTAATGCCGGTGAGTTTGGGCAGTTTTACCATTTGCACTGCAGCTTCTACTTGTGCATAGGAAACAGCTTTGGGTACTACCAACGCAAGGTCTCTGCCCACAGCAGGAAACTTAGCCAACTCTTTGTATGATATTTTTTGCTTCAGCGAAATATCGGCAATTGTTTCCCAGCTCAAGTCAACAAACAATACGGTTTGCTTAATATCGAATTGACGCAGGGTAGCAGGTGCTACTACACCCAGTACACCCAGCAAAGTATTATTGCTGTGTACTGCCAAACCCGAAATGTTGGCATCGTTGTGCGGTGCAAATGAAATAGCAGGAACACCCAACAATTGCAGCAAGCTGCTCACCACTCCTTTTACATAAAAAATATCGGCTGCCGATTTTTTCTGGCGCCAATGATCGGTTACAATATCGCCGGTCACTAGTAAGTTCAAACGTTTCTTTTCGCTATACACTCCCAGCGATGCAGCGTGGTAGGTTTTGCCAAACTCAAAAAACTGCAGGTGATTGTTTTTGCGGTTCAAATTGTTGACGATGGTTTCCAGGCTCACTTCAAGCATGGAGGGGCGCATCATATCGAGGTCGGCACTCAAATTGTTCAGCATCCTTACCCCACCTGCCAATACTTCTTCCGAATAGTATTTACTGTTGGTAATGGAATTGGTCAATATTTCATGGAAGCCGAGGCCCACCAGGTAACCCGCCAGTTTCTCTTTAATACCTTCTTCGGGGCCCAGCAGATCTGCCGATGGTGCAATGGCAATAGTGGAAGGAATTTCTACATTGTCGAGCCCATCTATGCGCATAATTTCTTCAACAATATCTGCAGGCAGCGATACATCGGGTTTGCTAAACGGCACAGCAAACCACAGGTCATCCTGCCCTTCTTTCAAAAACTCAAAGCCCAGGCTTTCCAGTATGTTTTTTACTGCATCGGGATGGTAGTTTTTGCCACTCAGTTTTTTGAGGTAGTGGTATTTGATGGCCACTTGTTTTTTCTCCTGCGGTGCATGATACACATCCACAATATCACTGGCTATTTCGCCACCACCTGTTTCAATGATCAGGTTGGCAGCACGTTTCAGCACGTTTACGGTTTGGCTAATGTCTACCCCTTTTTCGAAGCGGGTAGCCGCATCGGTACGCAGGCCATGCCTGAAAGAAGATTTGCGAATGCTTACCGGTTGAAACCATGCACTCTCCAAAAAGATCTGTGTAGTGGCAGTACTTACACCGCTATCCAACCCACCAAAAACACCGCCGATGCACATGGGATGGCTATTGCCATCGCAGATCATGAGATCTTCTGCCGACAACTTGCGTTCTTTTTCGTCGAGTGAAATGAAAGGCGTTTCTTCTGCCAGGTTTTTCACCAGCACTTTGGCTCCGGCTATTTTTTGTGCGTCAAATGCATGCAGGGGTTGCCCTGTTTCGTGCAGTATAAAATTGGTGATATCCACCACATTGTTGATGGGGCGAAGGCCAATACTCTTCAGTTTATCCTGCAGCCATTGCGGGCTTTCTTTTACCGAAACACCGGTAATGCTCACGCCAGAATAACGCTGGCATGCCTGCGCATTTTCTATTTCTACTGCTATGGGAAGTTTGGTAGCGGCAGTGGGTTTTACGGCAGTATTGCGCAGTGGGGTTTTTACAGCAATTTGCCTGTTGTGATGATGCGACAAATACGCACATACATCGCGGGCTACACCCAGGTGGCTCATGGCGTCCATGCGATTGGGCGTAAGTCCTATTTCGTACACCCAGTCGGTGTACATGTTGAAATAAGTGGCGGCGGGTGTGCCTACAACTGCAGTTGCATCAAGCACCATAATACCCGCATGATCGTCGGCCAAACCAATTTCATCCTGCGCACATATCATACCATGGCTTTCTACCCCTCTAATTTTCGCCTTTTTCATGGTAAGTGGCTCGCCCGAAACCGGGTAGATAGTAGCGCCAATAGTAGCTACCACTACTTTTTGACCCTTGGCCACATTAGGAGCACCACATACTATTTGCAAGTGTTCGGGTTCTCCAATATTTACTTTGGTCACAGAAAGTTTATCAGCATCGGGATGTTTTTCGCAATCCATTACTTCGCCGATCACCAAACCTTTAAGTCCGCCCTTCAGGCTTTCATAAGGTTCCAAACTTTCCACTTCAAGACCTACGGCTGTCAGCACTTTCGAAAGCTTTTCGGGCTCTACCCATTCTTCCGGCAAGCTGCCGCCAATTGGTAAATACTCACAAAGCCATTTATACGATATAGTCATAATTAAAATCTTGGGGTCGCAAAGATAACGGCTGCAAGGCAGTACACATCTATAAAAATCGCCTGCTGATCATGCAGAAAAGGGCATGTGTTCCTTCAAAAAAAATGCAAAAAATTGGAGGAGTTTTAAATGCAAAATTTGTGTCAAAACAGTAGCGCCAACTGCTTATAAAATGGGGATTTTTTAGGGGATTTTTTTCGTATCTGCGCCATTTTCGTTACCCACACGCAAATGTTCATAATTCGTATACAATCGTTTGTTTTGTGCATATCCACGGGGTTCGTTGTGCATATCCCGGGTGTAGTAGTGGTATAACTATAGAAACGATGTGATTATGAAGTAGCATAAAATAAATCTGAAAGGGCTATTTCAATATGCTTTTTTTGCTGTTACCTTCGATTTCGTTTCGCCCCCACCCATCCTACTTGATGCAGATTACCGGCTGAAACATGCCGGATTTTTTTGGAATGAACAAGACCACACGATGTTCGTTCTACTAATTTTTTGTCTCATGTATGAAGGGTTGAAACGTGGATAAAGAGATAATATATTTGGCGCTAACCCGCTGTAAATTCAATAGAACACTGGTATCATGGACGTAACTAACCTAGGCAAGGACAAGAAGAGGCGAATAAAAGGAAGCCCCGAAATAACAGCCAACACCAATATGCTGTTTGGGAAAAAACCGCCTCAGGCACTTGACCTGGAAGAAGCAGTATTGGGTGCCATTATGCTTGAAAAAGGTGCTTTTGATGTAGCCAGTGAAGTGGTGAACAATCCCGAGGTTTTTTACGACCATAAACACCAGCGCATTTTCAGCGCCATGATGGGGTTGCAGCAAAAAAACATGCCCATCGACCTGCTCACCGTAGTGGAAGAACTGCGTAAACGTGGCGAACTGGAAAGTGTAGACGGCCCCTACAAAATAACCAAGCTTACCAATGCGGTAGTGAGCAGTGCCCACATTGCGGCACACTGCCAGATCCTGATTCAAAAATTTATCCAACGGGAACTTATCCGCATTAGCGGCGAAGTACTCGGCGATGCATTTGAAGAAACCAGCGATGCATTTGACCTGCTCGACGATGCTGAAGGAAAATTGTTCGAAGTATCGAACAGCTTTGTAAAACGCAACTTCGAAGAAATTTCCAACGTATTGGCTACTGCGGTAGAACGTATTGAAGTGCTGCGCAACAGGAAAGAAGAAATTTCCGGCGTACCCAGCGGCTTCACGCAATTGGATAAAATTACCAACGGATTCCAGCCTACCGACCTTGTTATTGTAGCGGCTCGCCCGTCGGTGGGTAAAACAGCATTTGCACTCAACCTGGCCCGTAACGCGGCGCTGCACCCGGTGCGCCCTACCGGTGTGGGCCTGTTTAGTTTGGAAATGGGTAATGCGCAGTTGGTACAGCGTATCCTGAGCGCCGAAAGCGGCATTGGCATGGAAAAAATTACCAGAGGCCATCTTGAAAACCATGAAATGCAGGAGCTGTACACCAAGGGTATTCAGCGCCTCACCGAAGCTCCCATTTATCTGGACGATACAGCCGCACTGAACATCTTTGAACTGCGTGCCAAAGCCAGGCGTATGGTGACCAAGCACAAAGTAGGCATGATTGTGATCGACTACCTGCAGCTCATGAGCGGCAGCAGCGAAAACCGCAACATGAACCGCGAACAGGAGATCAGTAATATCTCCCGATCGCTGAAAGGACTCGCCAAGGAATTGAACATTCCCATTATTGCACTGAGCCAGTTGAGTCGTGCCGTAGAAAGCAGGAAGGACGGCAACAAAATTCCTCAACTGAGTGACCTTCGCGAATCGGGCGCCATCGAACAGGATGCCGATATGGTAATGTTCCTGTACCGTCCCGAATATTATGAGATCAATCAAAACGAACATGGCGAAAGCAATAAAGGAGAAACGCTGATCAAGATAGCCAAGCACCGTAACGGACAACTCGGTGAGGTGAAACTGAGAGGCAGGCTCGATATTCAGAAATTCCTGGATTACGATGACCCCGGCGATATGCCCGGCGGAAACTTCAGGCCTTTACGGTCTAATGAAGGCGGACATGGTGATGGCAGTGGCGCCGAATTGTACATCAATGTACAAAGCCGCATGAACAGTATGCCGGATGATGACGATGGCTACGACGAAGAAGAATTGATCTAACACATATCGATACCGAATTAAAATTTGAGGAGTGCCATAGGCGCTCCTTATTTATTTTTACCCCATGGACAATCCCTGGTTTTATTACCCTGAGACAATTGCAGGCCATATTGCAGCACTGGACGAAGCCTCTGCGAAGCATGCTGTGCAGGTATTGCGTTTAAAAGAAGGCGATACAATCCATCTTACCAACGGAGCCGGTTTGTTGCACACAGCCACCATACAAGCTGCAGGTAAAAAACAATGTTCCGTACAAATTATTTCAACCGAAGAAAGAGCAAGACAAACACATCGGCAGGTAGCCATGGCCATTTCGCCATTGAAGAATACCAGCCGCTTCGAGTGGTTCCTGGAAAAAGCAACAGAGCTCGGCGTAGCAGAAATTTTTCCCATCATTTCGCATCGCACGGTGCGGGAACATTTCAGGCAGGAAAGATTGCAAACCATTTGCGTAAGTGCCATGCTGCAAAGCCAGCAAACCTGGCTGCCTACACTGCATAAGCCACAATCGTATGAGCAACTCATTGCACAACAGTCGGCCAACAGCCCGCAACGCTACCATCATCGCTGGATAGCACATTGCATGCATAGCGAAAAACATCATTTGGTGCAAGCGGTAAAGACCGGCATGCAAGACAGCTTACTGCTCATTGGCCCCGAAGGTGATTTTACAGAAACAGAAGTAATGACGGCAGAAGCAGAAGGCTTTGTGGCCGTTTCGCTGGGTGACACAAGGTTGCGTACGGAAACTGCAGGTGTGGTAGCAGCATCCCTTTTGTGCTTATTGCCGTAAAAGTTTGAATTTAAAAATGCATCAATGAGCTGCATCATCAGCCTTGCTATCTGCTTCAGGCAGGTGCGGTTCGTTCAACTTCACCACTCGATTTTGATGCATCCGTTTCCGCATCACCATATTCAGCATTTCTACTACAAATGAAAATGCCATGCCGAAGTAGATATAGTTTTTCAAATGCAGATCGTGCGCCGATGCACTATCCCATCCTTCAATCACCAGGCTCAACCCAATCATCACCAAAAATGAAAGGGCCAGCATTTTGATAGAAGGGTGCAACTGGATAAAGGCAGCAATTTTTGGAGCAAACAAAAACATCACCACCATGGCAATCACCACAGCAGCAATCATTATTTCTACATATTTGGCCGTGCCGCCTGCAGTAATAATGCTGTCGAAAGAAAACACCATATCGATCAGCACAATTTGAAACAGCGCTTTTCCAAAACTTAAAGTCACCCCGCTTTTGGTTGCCGCATCCGGGTCTTCTCCTTCCAGTTTGTGATGAATTTCTTTTACCGACTTATACATCAGGAATAGCCCTCCCAGCAGCATTACCAGGCTTGCCAGGTCGAAACCCTTTTCATTAATGGAAAAAAGATTCTTTCCTTTTTGCGCCAGCAACCAGCCCAATCCCATCAGCAAGAGGCTGCGGGTAATGATGCCGAATATCATCCAGAAAGTACGTGCCTTATTGCGTTTGTGTTCAGGAAGCCTGTTCAATATCAGGCTAACAAAAATCACATTGTCTATGCCGAGTACCACTTCTAAAATAACCAGTACTATAAAGCTGATAAGTGCTTCCGATGTAAATAAATGCTCCATTGAAATCATTATTGGTGGGTAAAGAAAAGGGCAACTGTGTTCAAAACACAAATGCAGCAGCCATTATTTTTTGCTTTGCAAAAGATGAGTAGCAATTTTTCGTGCAATAGAAGGCCCTTCGTAAATGAAGCCGGTCCATACCTGCACGAGCACGGCACCCGCTTTCAATTTTTCTTCTGCATCGGCACCTGTAAAAATTCCTCCAGAGGCAATGATGGGAATTTTGTTTCCCAACCGGGCATAGAGATAGGCTACCACTTCTGTGGCCCTGGCTCTTGCAGGAGCACCACTAAGTCCGCCGGCACCATATTCAGCCGCACGAATTTTTCCAGCATCGCTCAGTGTATGGCGGGTGACGGTGGTGTTGGTTGCCACTAAACCATCGAGTTGAATTTCCAAAGCCAATGCAGCTACATCGTTGAGCTGCTCGTTGGTAAGATCGGGTGCTATTTTCAAAAAGATGGGGCGATGCACACCCAATTCAGTTCTCAGCTTTTGCAGGTGCACCAATATTTTGCGCAGCGATTCCTTTTCCTGCAATTCACGCAGGCCCGGCGTATTGGGGCTACTCACGTTCACTACAAAATAGTCCACATAAGGCAGCAGTTTTCTAAAGCAGGCATCATAATCGGCATAAGCCAGATCGTTCGGCGTGTCTTTATTCTTGCCAATATTGCCACCAATGATCATCGGCTGTTTGTTGGCGGCTTGTTGTTGTGCCTTTCTCCATTCGGCCATGCGTTGGGCAATCACTTCTACACCGTCGTTGTTGAAACCCATGCGGTTCATCAACGCTTTGTCTTCGGGCAGGCGAAACAAGCGGGGCTGTTCGTTACCGGCCTGTGGTCGAGGTGTTACAGTACCAATTTCAACAGCGCCAAAACCCAGTACTTCCAATTCCCGCAGGTAAAGTGCATTTTTATCGAAACCCGCTCCCAGCCCTACATGATTTTTAAAGACCAGGCCTGCTACGGTTTGTGGGTTGTACAGCTTTTCGGTGCCGTACATTGAAGAAAGAACACGCCTGTATATGCCCATGCTGCAAAGCCTGCGCATATAATTCATGCAAAAATGATGGACTGCCTCGGGGGGAAATAAAAAGAAAATTCTGCGTATGAATTGATACATGGCCGCGAAATTACCAATGAAAATTTTATGGAAAACACAATGATTGAAGTATCGCTCCATTTGGTTGCATAAACAACTATATTCACTATTTTAGCTTTCTTAAAAACGATTCACCTATGCAAGAAGCTTATATAGTAGCAGGCTACCGGACTGCAGTAACCAAAAGTAAACGCGGTGGATTTCGTTTTACTCGTCCCGACGACCTGGCGGTAGATGTAATTAAGGGCGTGATGGCATCGGTGCCTTCGCTGGAAGCAAGCCGAGTGGATGATGTAATAGTGGGCAATGCCGTGCCCGAAGCAGAACAAGGCCTGCAAATTGGACGCATTATCAGTGCAAGGGCATTGGGTAAAGAAGTGCCGGGCATGACTATCAACCGGTATTGTGCCAGCGGGCTGGAAGCCATTGCTATTGCTACCGCAAAAATCAGGACGGGTCTTGCAGATTGTATTATAGCCGGGGGAGTTGAAAGCATGAGCCTGGTACCCACTGCCGGTTGGAAAACAGTGCCCAACTATACCGTAGCTTCCACAGAACCCGACTATTATTTAAGCATGGGGCTTACTGCCGAAGCAGTGGCCAAAGAATACCAGGTGAGTCGTGAAGACCAGGACGCATTTAGCTTCTCGAGCCATCAAAAAGCAATTGCGGCTATTGAGAACGGGTATTTCAAACCGGGCATTTTACCCATAACGGTAGAAGAAGTATTCATCAACGAGAAAGGGAAAAGAGCAGTAAAATCTTATGTGGTAGATACTGACGAAGGCCCACGCCGCGATACCAATATTGAAGCACTATCTAAACTAAAGCCGGTGTTTGCAGCAGACGGTTCTGTTACGGCCGGCAACTCTTCGCAAACCAGTGATGGCTCTGCCTTTGTATTGGTGATGAGCGAAGCCATGGTAAAGGAACTGGGCATTCAACCCATTGGCAGGTTGGTGTCTTGCGCCGTTGCAGGTGTGGAGCCCCGCATTATGGGCATTGGCCCGGTGGCAGCTATTCCAAAAGCGCTTAAGTCGGCGGGCATGTCGCTTGCCGATATTGACCTAATTGAATTGAATGAAGCATTTGCATCGCAAAGCCTGGCTGTGATTCGGGCACTGGGTCTTGATGCAAACAAAGTAAACATAAACGGGGGCGCTATTTCATTAGGGCATCCGTTGGGTTGCACGGGTGCTAAGCTCACTATCCAGAACCTGCACGACCTGCAAAGGCTTGGCAAAAAATATGGTATGATCACTGCCTGTGTTGGCGGAGGACAAGGCATAGCAGGTATTATTGAAAGATTATAATGCCTTCATGTTTTGACGCTTCACTAACTTTTTTAAGTAATTATTTTTCCTCTTTTCTCAATGGCCTATAAAAAAGAAACCGGCTGCCTTCTTGCGAAGACAGCCGGTTTTAATTGCAGCAACCTGCTTAGTTATAACCCGGGTTCTGAGCCAGTTGAGGGTTGATATTTCTTTCCCGCTGTGGAATGGGGAAAGTCAACTTAGGATCGTCCCAGGGAAGACCTTCTACCGACTGTTTCAAGCGCTTGGCATCCCAAATGCCCTGGCCTTCGAAAGCCAATTCCAATTCACGTTCTTTCAACACATCGGCCAGTGTAGGTGAATTGATGACAGACAGGCCTGCACGGTCGCGAATCAACTTGATATCGGCATAAGGAGTAGCACCCACCGATGAACCAAGGCGAACATTACATTCAGCACGGGTAAGGTAAGCTTCTGCCATGCGAAGCACTTTTACATTCTTGTAATTCTGCTGCCATTTACCTACACGGTTAGCGCCGGATTCGAAGAAGAACAAGGCTTTTCGCAAATCGCCTGTTTCATATTTATTCATATGCTTCAGGTTTACTTCAATATCACCATCACGTGCACCATAGGTAGAAGTGCTGAAGAAAGTGAAGCAGGAATTGGTACCGGCTACCACATTATTCTGCATGCAGAAAAGATCTTCGGTAGTGTTGGCGGCGTTGTTAAACGCACCTGCATAAGTGGGCACCATCCGGAATCCATTGGCAAAACCCACCGTGATAGCGCTATTGGCTGCGGCGAGGGCCAGGTCGTATTTGGCCTGTTGCAAATGCACTCTTGCTAAAGCCATGAATGCCGCGGGCTTATTGGCATATACACCGTTGGTATTGGGCAGCATGGTAGTAGCATCTGTCAGGTCTTTTATAGCCTGCACATAAATTTCCTCTACAGAAGCTCTTGGCAAATTGTATTCGGGGCTTTGCGGAGCGCTGGGACCGGGTGCTGTAATAAGCGGTACACCTTTAAGCGTAGTAGGAGAGCCCGCTACATATGGCTTTTCGCCAAAATATTCCACCAGGGCAAAGTAGGCCAAGCCTCTAAGGAATTTGGCTTCACCTTCCACTTTTGCTTTATCTGCAGCATTTACCACACCCAAATTGGCGAGTATATTGTTGCTGTTATAGATCACACGGTAAGCTGAAGCGTAGGTACCAAATACATAGCTGTTGTTGGTGAGAATGTTTTTGCCCCATATCTGGCGTGGATCGGGGAAAGTGCCCACCCAGCTAAGCTCTCCATCGCTGGCCAGTAATTCGCTCATCCAAAGCGCATCACCTCCATACAAAGCGGACGCACCCATGGATGCATAGTTACCAATCAGCACTTGTTTTACGCGGTCGTCTGTCGAAAACACGATGGAGGCATCCAATGCCTGTGGGTTTTCCAGGTGCATCTTTTTTTCGCAGGCAGTACCCAACATGGAAACTGCTGCTATCAGGTATATAGATAATTTCTTAGTCATACTTCAAGTTTTTTAGCATTAATTAAAACCCAAGATTGAGGCCAAATACCCAGCTTTTGATTTGAGGAGCTGCATAGAAATCGCCGCCCTGATTTACGTTACCGGCACGGTAATCGGTATTTACTTCGGGGTCCCAGCCGGGGTAATCGGTGAAAGTGAGCAGGTTAACACCACTCAGGTACACCCTTGCAGTGTTCAAGCCAACCTTACCCATCCATTTGGTGGGTACATTGTATGCCAATGTCAAACTTTTCAAACGCACATAAGATGCATCATACATATACCGGCTGCTTACCAATGGAGAAGCCCAATCGCCCAACCAGTTCAGGCGAGCTTGTGGCACCATGGTAACATCGCCTGGTTTTTTCCAGGCATTCAGCTGGTCGCGGGTTTGGTTGTCGAACCAGTCGCCACTTGCACTCATAAAGCCACCGGCACCATCCATTACCTGGTTACCAAATACACCCTGGAACAGGAAGCTAAACTCCAATCCTTTCCAGGTAACAGTATTGGTTAAACCTGCAAACCAATCGGGGTTTGGATCACCAATGATCATTCTTTGAGCATCGTCATATTCACGGGTTGGTTTACCGTCCGCTCCCAGGAATTGCGGATCACCATTATCGGGGTTGGCTCCTAGGAACTTCGGTGCATAGAAAACGCCAATTGGCTGGCCAATGATCAATGCATTGGCAAAACGTGCATCGTTGGGCAAAATTTCAGTTTGTTCACCATCCAGTTTCAACAATTTGTTTTTATTTTTTGAAACGTTGATGCTGGTAGTCCAACGCCAATCCTTGTTTTGAACGTTCACCGAGTTCAGGGTCAATTCAATACCCTTGTTTTCCATTTCACCCACATTACCCAAAATAGCAGTGGTGCCAGATACAGCTGTAACAGGTGTATTCAACAACATGTCGGTGGTTTTCTTGTTGTACCAGTCCACTTCACCGGTAAGCCTGTTGTCGAAAAATCCAAAGTCTATTCCTACATCGAACATGGCAACATTTTCCCAGCGTAAATCGTCGTTACCAAAATTGCTGACGCCTAAACCACCTGAATTGCCATAAGTAACGGAACCATATTGGCTGGTGGCCTGGTAAAAACCAATACCAGTGTTGTTGCCGCTTGTACCATAGCTAACCCTGGGTTTTAAGAAACTAATAGCTTTGAAGCCCTGCATGAATTTTTCTTCGCTCATCAGCCATCCCAACGATGCAGACCAGAAAGTACCGTCTTTATAGTTAGTACCAAGTCTGCTATCGGCATCGTTACGAATACTGGCCCCCAACAGGTATTTGCCATTGTAGGTATAATTCAAGCGGGCAAATAATGAACGCAGGTTGTTTTCCTGGTAAGTACCACCCACATCTGTAGGAGTAGATGCACTTGCCAAAGTTTTCAGTGCTATATCAGGAAAATCCTGGCCCTCAGCATAGGTATCATTAATCTCAGTGTTCTCAAATGCGAAACCTGCTGTCGCATCAATTTTATGCTTTTCGCCAAAAGTGCCGGAATAGTTTACATAGTCGTTGTTGATCCAGCGTGCATTACGAAACCAATAACTGGTACCCAATCCTTTACCGGCCGCTGTTCCCGATCCTTCCTGGGTACGGGGGCCATACCAAAGTTCTTCGTTTTGGGTGATCATATCCAGGCCGAGGTCAGCATGAAAGGTCAGTCCTTTTGTTAACCGTATATCGGTAAAAATGCTTCCCTGGTTGCGGTAGCTATAAACCTTATTGATAGCTTCTTCCACATCTATCAATGGATTATAATATGTAGCTACAGGGCGGTCGAACAATTTGCCTGCCGTATCGCGAACAGGTGTAATGGGCGACAAGGCTACCGACTGCATTGGCGTACTAAACTCATTATCTTCCGGCACCCGGTTACGGGTAATTTTTGCAAGGCTGGTGTTCATGCCAATTTTCAACCAGTTATTTACCTGGTGGTCCAGGTTCAGCCTTACACCTGCTCGCTGGAATTTATTCCCCACAAGAATACCATCCTGGCTGTTCACATTCGCAGCCATATAGAATTTGGTCTTATCATTACCTCCCTGTGCGGTCAGTTCGTATTGGCTGGTTTTGGCATCCTGGAAAGCAAGGTCTTCCCAATTGGTATTCACCTGGCCGGTTTTCCAGTCCACACCACCACGGTATGGGATCCAGCCGCTATAACGATTGAGGCGGCCTGTAACCACTCCATCAAAATAGGCATATGCATCATTCAAATCGGTAAATCCTCCCCAGTTGCCTCCGCCATCGGGGCGCATATGGTATTCGGCAGCACCGCGTCCGGCGGCTTGAAAGAACTCTATATATTCCTGTGCATTCAGGAAGCCACGTTTGTGAGTAGGTTCGTTGGTTCCAAACTGGGTACCCAGGTTAAACTTGGTTTTACCACTCTTGCCTCTTTTGGTGGTAATAATCACCACCCCGTTGGCTGCACGGCTACCATAAATTGCAGACGCTGAAGCGTCTTTTAAAATTTCAAAAGATTCTACATCATTGAAGTTGATATCTGCAGTAGATGAACCAATAGCGCCAGCAGACAATGGAATACCATCCACTACGTACAAGGGCTGGTTGCTACTATTTACTGAGCCTGCCCCGCGGATGCGGACTTTGATACCCTCACCTACTTTACCATTCTGGCTTTCTACAAACACACCTGCCGCACGGCCTTGCAAAGCCTGGTTCAGGTTGGGAACGGGCATATCCTTTATTTCTGCGCCCTTCACCTTGCCAATGGCACCGGTCAGTTCGCGTTTTACTGTGGTACCGTAGCCTACCACTACCACTTCGTTCAGGCTTTTAACGGTAGAACTAAGGCTAATGGAAACTGAGTTGCCTTTTACCGCAACTTCCTGGTCATCATAGCCAATAAATGAAAAAATGAGGTCATTCATAAATTTTGGCAGCGATACGGTAAAAGTTCCATCGGCTGCAGTGGAAGTGCCTCCATCACTACCTTTTACTTTTACAGATACACCCGCTAACGGAGAGCCATCCTTAGCGTCCGTAACCTTGCCGGTTACCGTTTTTTGGGCAATTGCCATGGTGCATAGCAACATGAACAAGCCAGTCATTAACATTGACAGTTGTCTCATAAGCACAGTTTTGTAAGATTCTAAATACGTGTTGACGTGTGGAACACCAATATAACTAAAGGCAAAAATTACTGAAAAATCGCTGCAATCTTGCAGCAAATGCACATATAATCTTTACTATAATATGATAGATAGACTATAAAATGTTAGGTTTTGTTTATATCTGATGAGTCCCCCGCACCCGCTACAGGCCAGTAAAGACGGCCAATTGACAGCTTAAGCTGCTTCAAAGGCAGGCCGGGTAAGACCTGATTTTATTCTTCAAGCTTAACTGCACTGTTTTCAAGGGCTTAGCCCTTTTTTACCCAAAACAAGGTGAAAATTATTTTGAGTTACCGAGCTTATTTGTAATTTAGCCCTAGAATTTAATGGGTTAGTAAGTAAACAGGACCGAGTGTTTCTACACTTGGTCCTTTTTTATGGCTATCACCAGCCAACCCATGCCGGGCGGGCTTTTTCCCCGCAGTTTTCGACTATCCCCCACGCTGTTCCAGTACTGCTTCTTGCAATTTATGAGGCCAATCCAGTAGGTTTGGGCCATGAGTAAAGTAAAAACTGCATTCTTCTGTGGCAGCTGCGGATATGAAAGCGCAAAATGGGCAGGCAAGTGTCCTGCGTGTGGCGAATGGAACACTTTTACGCAGGAGGTTATTCATAAAGAAGGCAAGAGCACTAAAGCGGCCTGGCAGGATGAAAAGGAATCGCCCAACAAGGTGAAAACAATTTCAATTCATGCAGTAGATGGTTCGAGCCAACCCCGCATCGAAACACCCGATCCAGAAATCAACAGGGTGCTCGGTGGTGGTATTGTTCCGGGTAGTGTAGTATTGGTAGCAGGAGAACCCGGCATTGGAAAAAGTACACTGTTTCTTCAACTGGGTTTGCAGATGCAGGGCATTACTACTTTATATATTAGTGGTGAAGAAAGCCAGCAACAAATTAAAATGCGGGCCGATAGGTTGAAATTGGCTGCACCCGATTTTTACCTGCTTACCGAAACGAATACCCAAACCATTTTTGCAGAAATAAAAAAACTGAGGCCCGAGTTACTCATTGTCGATTCTATTCAAACACTGGAATCACCTTATATAGATAGTGCAGCCGGAAGCATAAGCCAGATAAAAGAATGTGCGGCAGAATTGCAACGCTTTGCCAAAGAAACCAACACGCCTGTATTTATGATTGGCCATATAACCAAAGATGGAAATATTGCCGGACCAAAAATATTGGAACACATGGTGGACACCGTGCTGCAATTTGAAGGAGACCGACACTATACCTATCGCATATTGCGTACACAGAAAAATAGGTTTGGTTCTACATCAGAACTTGGCATTTACGAAATGTCGGAAGCAGGCATGCGGGCTGTGTTGAATCCATCTGAAATATTGATTTCGCAAAAAGAAGATCATTTAAGCGGAAGTGCCATTGCAGCTACTATGGAAGGTATGCGGCCATTGTTGATAGAAGTGCAGGCACTGGTAACGCAAAGTGTATATGGCACGCCACAGCGCACAGTGAGTGGGTTCGATCTGCGCAGGTTGCAATTATTACTTGCTGTGTTAGAAAAACGTGGGGGCTTCCAGTTTGGAATGAAAGATGTGTTTGTAAACATTGCCGGTGGGTTACGGGTAGAAGATCCTTCTATTGATCTTGCAGTAGTAATTGCATTGCTCAGCAGTTACGACGATGTGCCCATGCCGCATCATATTTGCTTTGCAGGCGAAATAGGATTGAATGGTGAAATACGTGCTGTGAATCGCATTGAACAACGCATAGCTGAAGCAGCCAGGTTGGGTTTCGAAAAAATATTCATCAGCCGCTTTCATGCCAAAAGCCTCGGAAAAGTTCATGGTATTGAAGTCGTAACAGCAGGCCGCATCGACGAAGTGTACAGGGCTATCTTCTAGTATCGGCTTGCAAATGCAATATGTGCATAGTAGATTAGTTGTCTATTCCGCACACGCACTATGTCATGGCTGGCATCTTATACGGAAAGCTTTATCCGTTTTTTTTATCCATTACTCTGCAAGAGTTGTGGCAATGAAGTGTTTACCAAAGAAACCATGCTTTGCTGGCGTTGTTTGGAAGCATTACCATTTACGAAGTATGAGCAGTTTGAAGAGAACCCCGTAAAACACATTTTCACCGGCAGGTTGCGATTGCAACAAGCCACCAGTTTGTTATACTTTAATAAGGACTCCATTACACAGGCCATTGTACACCGCATCAAATACCAGGGCGAAAAAGAACTCGGGGTGTATATGGGTGAGCTGATGGGCACAGCTTTATTGCACTACGAACGCTATCACCAGATTGATATAATAGTACCACTGCCACTGAATGAAAACAAAGAACGACAACGTGGATACAACCAGTCCGAGTTGCTGGCAACAGGTATTAGTAATGTGCTGATGAAACCGGTAGTAACTGCAGCAGTGATGCGCACCAAAAACACAGCTACCCAAACCAAAAAAAATCGCATTCAACGATGGATGAATGTGGAGCATGTATTTGATATCCGAAATACGCAGGAGCTGGAAAATAAACATGTGCTGCTCTTGGACGATGTGATCACCACTGGTGCCACCATGGAGGCCATGGGTTCGCTGCTGTTAACAGTACCTGGACTAAAACTTTCTCTCTGCAGCCTGGCATACGCATCCAGAATTTAGTGTTGGATGTAAACAGCGAAATACCGTTCCGCAAATAGGCTTATGTTTGAAACTGATTTGAATACCTGCATGAAGCCATTCAACACCTTTTTTATATTCATCTGTATTGTATGCCTGGGCGCATGTAAAAAAGATTCCATCATTGTATCGCCCGATGCAAGCCTTATTACTTCAACAGAGTTAGTTCAATTTGATACCGTGTTTACTACCGTTGGGTCTGTCACCCAACGTTTCACTATTGTAAACAACAACGACCAACAACTCAATATCAGCAGCATTCAATTAAAAGGAGGCGCACAGTCGCCTTTTAAAATAAATGTGAATGGCAATGCGGGCGTGCAGTTCAGCAACATGCTCATGAACAGCAACGATAGCATGTATGTGTTTGTGAAACTGACCATTGACCCCAACAATCAACTGAATCCATTTATAGTAACCGATAGTATTGAAATTGGGTACAACGGCAATATCAAAAAAGTGCAGTTGCAGGCCTATGGACAAAATGCAAGATTCATCAACGGCGGGCATATTTCCAGCAACACCACCTGGAACAACTTGTTGCCTTATGTGATCATGAAGCCACTTACCATTGATACCGGCATAACGCTTTCCATTAGCGAAGGCACGAAAATATTTTGCCATGCAACAGCTCCCATTATTGTACACGGCACCATAAAGGCACAGGGAAAATATTACGATAGCACACGCATTAATTTCAGAGGCGACAGGCTCGATGCAAATTATAAAGATATGCCCGGCACATGGCCCGGTATTGTGTTCACCAATAGCAGTATAGCCAACGAACTTCACTACACCAATATTCTAAATGCCTACCAGGCCGTAGTGGCTTCAGGGGGAGAGTCACTTATCCCTGCTAAGCTGCAACTCCACAATTGCATTATCGACAATGCATACGATATAGGGCTATATGCATTCAACAGTTCCATAACGGCCACCAATTGCCGCATTACCCAAGTGGGAAACGAAGGGCAACCGGGCGTTGGCGGCAGCAACATCATTATCAATGGTGGAGGAAAATATAGCTTCAACCACTGCACTATTGCTACCTATGCCAACTACTATCAAAACCATAAGCAAGCTGCCGTGTATATTTCTAATGCAGGTGGCGCAAGCAGTTTGCCCCTGCAATTCAGCATGGACAATTCCATTATTTATGGGCAGGGAGGTTTGGCCGAAAATGAATTAGTAACTCACAAAGAGGGCAATGCAGCATTTACGATCAACTTGCGCAATGTGCTGTACAAAGTGAAAACCGATCAGGCCAATATTAGTTTTACCAATTGCATTAAAAATGCAGATCCATTATTTGACACCATCAACACCAACCTTCGCCAATATAATTTTCGGCTACGGCTGGGAAGTCCCTGCATTGACGCAGGTATAACCGGCGGGCCAGCCACCGACCTCGATGGCAATGGGCGACCTGTGGGCACAAAAGCCGATATGGGATGCTATGAGAAACAATAAAGGATAAAAACCAATAAATCGTCCAACCTTTATATTGCTCCATTGTTATTTGATTATTCACCTATCCATTCATTCATTATGAAATACCTATCTATCCTCCTGGCTTTTGCTTTGCTTTCGTTTTCTCCATCGCCCAAAACTTCCATTCATAGTTTTAAAGTGGAAAGTATAGATGGTGGTGTTATTGATTTTTCCAGCTTCAAAGGCAAAAAAATTCTTGTGGTAAATACTGCATCCCAATGCGGTTACACCCCACAATACGAAAACCTCGAAAAACTGTATGAACAATACAAAGACAAACTGGTAATTGTAGGTTTCCCGGCCAATAATTTTGGCGGACAGGAGCCCGGAAGCAATGCTGAGATCAAACAATTTTGCAGCAGCAAATTCAATGTTACATTCCCTATGGCTGCCAAAGTAAGTGTAAAGGGTGCCGACAAAGCAGCCATCTTTAAATGGCTGACCGAAAAAACCGAGAACGGTGTACTCGATGCCAATATCAGCTGGAATTTCAATAAATTTTTGCTCGATGAAGATGGAAAACTCATCCAGCATTTTGCCAGTAAAGTAGAACCCACCGACGAAGCCATTACCAAATATTTGAAATAGCCACTGGCTGTTATAGAACTCCACATTCGTTTAAAAAACCGTTGCCTGCGCAGCGGTTTTTTGTTTCAACCTATATTGCACCCATGCTTTTTCCGGATGTAATAGGACAATCAGAAACCCGGCAGCACCTGCTCGACCTGGTGGACAATAATAGACTGAGTCACGCCCTGCTGTTGGTGGGTAAAGAGGGAAGCGGGCTGCTGCCGCTGGCTATCAACTTTGCGCAATACGTGGTAAGCGCCCCGGCCGAAGGCCAGCAAAAAGCGGCTGCCGCAGCCGACCTGTTTGGTGGCACCGATCTGTTTGGCGAGCCAACTGCTCCACCAGCCGAAGCCTCTACGAATAACATTGACCCGATGGCCGCCCAGTTGATGCACCCCGACTTGCATTTTAGCTACCCCGTATTGCCCAAAAAAAGCGGCGACAAACCCATCAGCACCGATTATATCACCGAGTTCAGGGAGTTTTTCAAGCTTAGCCCTTATGGTTCTGGCTTCGATTGGCTCCAATTTATTAATGCTGAAAACCGCCAGGGAAATATTACAGCCGACGAGTGCAACGATATTATTCGCAAACTCAGCCTCAAAACCTTCAAAGCCCGCTACAAGGTTTTGGTGATGTGGCTGCCCGAGTACCTGGGCAAAGAAGGCAACAAACTGCTGAAGCTGATTGAAGAGCCTCCGGTAGATACCCTGTTTATTTTGGCCACCGAAAACGAAAGCGAGTTGCTGCCCACCATTATCAGCCGCTGCCAAACCATACGGGTGCCACCGCTTACCGAAGCCGATATTGAAGATGCCCTCATCAACCGCTGCAATGCCGAACCCGCTACTGCCCGACAATTGGCGCTGGTATGCGAAGGCAACTACCACGAGGCCCAGGAATTGCTGCAGCACAACGAAGAGGACCTGAACAGCCTGCTCCGCGACTGGCTGAATGCCGTGTTGCTAAAAGGTCCCAAGGCTTACGAGCGTTTCGACAAGCAAACAAAATTTATTGACCAGGTAAGCAAGCTGGGCCGCGAAAGGCAAAAACAACTACTGCGCTATTTTGTACAACTCATAGAGCAAAGCATGCGCCTGCGGCTGGTTGGCGAAGAGTTATTGAACCTGCCCGAAGGCGAAAAGGACTTCGCCGGGCGCCTCAATAAGTTTAGTGGGCTTGGTCAGCAAAAAGTGATGGCCGAAGAACTCGAAAAGGCCATTTACTATATTGAGCGAAACGCCAACGCCAAAATGCTTTTTCATGCCCTTACCCTGAAGCTCCGAAGCATTGTACTCGATAAGATGGTATTGGGAATGGCGTAGCTATCCACTTCACATCGGTTTCAGTATGGGTGGCGCAGGCCTCCGCTGGCTTAAAAGTTGGCGGGCATAGGTTGTGTGCCATAATCACCTATTTTTGGCGAGGTAACCCGTGAAAGAGGTTTTGTGTGAAAGGGATATTTTTTGTGAACCAACCAAGGTGCTCATGGCATCTGCGTTGTGTCACTCACTTCGTCTGTTGATACTTTTTTCAGCATATTAAGGCAAACCCAGGTTTGCCCTGCTTGCCGGCAGCTAGTATATAGCGCCCCATTTTTAGCCCGCAAGCACGAACAACATAACGCAGCCCCTGCATGCAGGGCTGTACAAGTGAGTGACACAACCCAGGCTGAACAGCGCTGCAAAAGCTGGTTCCAAAAACAAATAACCCAATGCCCATGGGCCATAGATGGCCGGGGCAGTTGGAATTTTATCATTTGGAAAGTTTTGATAGATATGGGATGTGGAAGTTGTGGATCGGGAGGTTCGTCGGGCAAACCGAACGGATGTAAAAGCAATGGCGGCTGCAGCAGCGGCGGTTGCAACCGAATGAATGTACACGATTGGCTGGCCAACCTGCCTTTTGCCGACCCCAATAGCAGTTGCAAAGTGGTGGAGGTAAGCTTTAACCAAGGCAGCCGCAAAGATTATTATCGTAACCCTACTTTGCAATATTATACCAAGGGCGAACTGGTAACCGTAGAAGGCGTTAGCGGTTTCGACGTGGGCGAAGTAACCATGAGCGGCGAGTTGGTGCGTATGCAACTGAAAAAACGCAACCTGCCCGAAGACTCACAGGAAATTAAAAAAATACTGCGCCGAAGCAGCACTACCGATATCGACAAATGGCAGGAAAGCAAAGGCCGCGAAAAAGAAGCGTTGGTGCGTAGCCGGGCCATTGCCCGCCAACTGGGCCTGCAAATGAAGCTGGCCGAAGTGGAACTGCAAGCCGATGGCAAAAAAGCCACTTTCTTCTATACCGCCGACGACCGCGTGGATTTTAGGGAGCTGATCAAAATTTTTGCCGGTGAGTTTAGGGTAAAAGTAGAAATGCGCCAGATTGGCCCCCGCCAGGAAGCCGGCAAAGTGGGTGGTATTGGCAGTTGCGGTCGCGAGTTGTGCTGCAGCACCTGGCTTACCGATTTTAAAAGCGTAAACACCACAGCTGCCCGCTATCAAAACCTCAGCATCAACCAGGCAAAACTCAGCGGCCAGTGTGGCAGGCTGAAGTGCTGTTTGAATTACGAGTTGGACACCTACCTCGATGCATTGCAGAATTTTCCCAACGATGCCGATGTGTTGGAAATAACCCGTGGCCGGGCATTTTTGGTGAAGAAAGATATTTTCAAAAACCTGATGTGGTACACCCTGCCCGACAGTACCAAGCAATATCCGCTTACCTTAAAACGGGTACAGGAAATAAAAACCCTCAACCGCCAGGGCCAGCGCCCCGACGACTTGCAGGCCGTAGAAGTAGTGAGCGGCAAAGCCCGTGAAGTGGAGCCTGAGTTTGTAGATGTTGTAGGGCAGATAAGCCTGCGCAGCCTCGAAAAAACCAGCCGCCGCCAGCGTGAAAAAGAAAAAGGCGATAATCGCGGAAAGCCTCGTGGGCCACAAAACCCCAACCAGCAACAGCGGCCGCCTCAACAACAGAAGCCACCGCAGCAAGCCCAGCAAGGCGGGCAACAAAAGCCGGTGCAGCAACAGCGACCCCCACAAGAGGGCGCCGGCGGAAAAAGCAATAACCAGCAACGCCGTAACCGACCACCCCGGGACAACAGGCCTCCCAAACAAGAAGGTAGCTAATGGTAATCCAGGTGAAATATGGCAATTGCCATGAGTCTCCTATATTTGCGACACATTTTAAAAGATGACACCCATGGAACAAGTAGAAAAAAAGAGCACCGGAAAGCATTGGGCTTTGTTCTTTTTCTGGACTATTGCAATGTTTGTATTGATGTTTTCACCTTATGGACAGTGGTTTTGGCTGCTGTTGCCTTTTGTGGTGACCGAGTTTGCAAAAGCAATGGATTTGCTCTAAGCCCATCCATTTACTACATAATTAAGCGCCGCACTTTTAGCAAGTGCGGCGCTTTTTGTTGCTTATCGCGGTCTTAGTTTTTCAGGTATCGTTTTACCGTGCTGCGGTTAGTGAGCCAAATAAACAGCAACACCAATACAGTGGCTGCAATGGTAGCCGGGCTTAGCCATGGCGAGATAAACATTTGCTGCGTGGCCAGCACTTTGTGCAGTATCCACTGCAAGGCACTCAGTACGGCCAGCACTACTACCAGCACTATTCCGTTTACGGGCATAAACTGCCGCATCAAAAACTGCCGCAATAAGTCCGGCGAAATACCGAGTGTTTTCAACAACTCGATATCATTTCGGCTGCTGGCAATGGTGAGCTGGATGAATAGGCTGAACACGAGCATGCCAAACAACAGCATCACCAGGCCAATGCCTCCTACTATGCCCACTATCCAATTTACAATTACCCGTATGCGGCTGAAACGGGTTTTGTCGGTATTGGTTTTCCAACTTCTGTCTTCCAGGTATTTCACCAGTTTGGGATCGGATGGGTCGTTAGTTTTGATCACCACCCGGCTATTGAGCGGAGCCCTTGCATAGCCATAGGTTTTGTTGGCCCATTGCATAAACGATTCGGGTATCAGTATAGAATTGAGACGGTCGCTGCTGCCTACAATATGGCCCACCATTTCTGCTTCGCCACCATTGCCATGCACTTTTACTTTCAGCGGTATTACCATGAGTGCTTCCAACGAAAGTTGAGGAAGATTTTGTTGGCTCATGGCCATTCCCGTATTGTACAAGTCGATAAAAAATGTTGGAATAATTACAGGCAAATCTTTCTGCCCCGGCTCCCATTTCCAACTCTCGCTTTGTACATCAATAAATTCATCGGGCACACTTTCAAAATAGGCATCGCTGTAAAAAGGAATAGCGTCGGAATAGCTGCTCACGTTCACACCAAAATTGGAAGCCGTAAGCAGGCCCAGCTTTTGCACAAAAGCTTGCTGTTGCAGGCTGTCTATCTCGGCTTTGCTAAATGCACTCAGTTCTTTTTTACCCTGCCTTGCACCGGTGATCTGTTTGTTGATGACCAAAAAATCGGCCGTTTCATTTTCGTTGTTCGAGCCATGCAGCAGCTCATTAAAATTCATGAAGGTTTGCACCGCCAGCAGGATGAACAATACCGCCACACCCATGCCCACAGTGGCCATCAAAAACCGAAACTTACCTATACCGGCACGTATGAGTTTTTGCAGCAGCGATCGTAATTCCAATGTTTTCGCCATACCGTTGCTACAGGTTTAAGTATCGGGTGTAAGGGAAATGGGTGTCTTCATCGAGGTCGGTAATTAATAAACCTGCATTTCTTTTTTTGCATTCCTCTGCTATAAGTGCCGCAGCTTTTGCAGTGTTGGCAATATCCAGGTGGCTGAAGGGTTCGTCCATGATGAGCCATTCAAATGGTTGCATCAGCGCCCTGATAATAGCAATGCGTTGCTGCTCGCCATAGCTGCAGGTAGCAGCTTGCTGATGCAGTACATGCGCCACACCCAGGTGTTCTGCCATGGCCTGTACTTTCTCCGCAGGATAGTAGGGCGTAGGACTCATTCTTCTTTTCAACTCAATATTTTCCAGCGCAGTGAGCTGACCAAACAGGCGTAGGTCCTGGAACACTACACTTAGTTTTTCCTGCCTTATTTGTGCCATTGCTTCCGGCAAAATATCCTGTGCAGGTTTTGATGCATACAGCACCTGGCCTTTATAGTCTTTACGTATTTGCCATAGCACATGCACCAGTGTTGTTTTTCCGGTACCACTGGGTGCTTTCACTTTTATCCATTCACCGGGCTGCAGGTTCACTTCTTGATTCCACACATCGGAGTGTCGGCTCAAAACTTTTTCGGCAATGGGTAAGGGAACTATATGACTGAGTGTAATGGTCATGAAAAACTTAATAGCAATATTAAAGTAAAAGCGCATTGCCACCGTGAACACAAGTAGCAATGCGCTTTCTACATCAACATAAAATGAATTATTTCTCTTCCAGTTTTACTTTTTCTTCCTCTACCATTACTTCGTCTGCATCATTTTGTTGCTTGATTTCTTCTGCAACAAACATGAGGTAACGTACCAATTGGGGCAGCGAATTTTTACCGGTAAGAATGGTCAATTCTCCTTTGCTGTCTATTTTTTTACCGTCGAAATTGGCAGTGTTGAAATACATTTCGCCAAACACTTCCCTGCTACGGTTCAGGATATTTTTTGGATGCACTTCTGTGGTATCAAAAATATTATCGGGAATGCTATTGAGCATAGCAGGAATGTTGAGATAAAACCCTGAAGACTGGTTCTTGATAGCAGCTTGTGCTGTAGCACTGATGTTGGCAGAAGTTTTGCCTGCAACATAGTTGGCATACACGGCGCTATCGCTGCTTACGATGAACAATCCATTTTCGATGCCAGCTACAAACGGAGGCGGCTTGATGGTTGTGATAGCCTGGCCATCTCCCATATTTTGTACCATCACCAGCTTATTGCCCACCCTGCGTACTTCACCGGTTTTTTCGGCCAGTGCTATCAGTTTGTCGAAAGCTGCTTTATCGCCAATGCGTGCAGCAAACAGCAGTTTAGCCTCCGGCTCAATAGATCGATAGCTTGCGTCTTTCCCAGCCTCCTGCACTTTCATGGCAAAGTCGCTGAAGATGACTGCAAAATCTCCCTTGAATGCTTTGGCAATATCTTCGATAGTAGTGCCGCCTTCTGCCAGCATCATATTTACAAACGCATCAAAACCCGTTTCTTTCAACAAGGCAGGTACGGTTTCGGGTTTGAAACTAAAAGCAAAAATGCCGTTGATATTGTTCGAAGGATATCTTTCGATCAAACTCATATCAGCAACAGGGCCTGTGTATTTGCTCAGCAGTTCAGCCAGTTTTTTTCCTGCATAGGTTTTGCCATTCACTACTACTTTGCCTTTTTCAAAATTCACAGTGGTGGTGCTATACACGCCATCGAGCAACTCTTTTATTTTAGGCATTTTTGTAAGCATGGAACCCGGCCCACCCACTTCGGAAGTAGCGGTATTGCTGGTAAATATGCCGATGTCGGCCTTTTCTGCTATCAGATCAGTGGCTTCTTTTACACTCGCAATACTTTCCTCTTTTTTCAGGTCGAAATATTTTTTGATATCGGCCTGCAAACCTTCAGCACCGGGTATTTGGGTAACGGTAGCAGTATCGCCTTCATCCATCATCGAGTAACTAGGCGTTGATTGTTTACCCACGATCATCACTGCCTTTTTATTCCAGCCAATGGCTACACCCGAAGAAAGGTCAACTATGCTGAGGTCGCCATCTTTTTTCACTTTGGGCGCATTGGGTTGCTTAGACACAAATGCTTCGAGCTTGGCAGCATCTTTTACACCTGCCACTACCTGGAAACTGATATCGCCACTGGTATAATTAAAATCGGGTACTGCTACCAATACTTTGTTTTCAAAATCAATACCGGCATCCTTGAACTGCGTCCATACTTCCAATGCCTTGGTATAGTCGGCCTTGTTGTTTTCGTCTTTCAGCACTTCCAGCATATTCTCGATGGTAAGGCTGTCTTCGTCCAGCTTTATCATCATGCTTTTTACATCCAGCGCCACTACGTATGCCGATGATTTTGGAATATAACGTGTGTAATCGGGGCCTTTGCTGCTACAGGCAGAAAGCAAAAAGCTTGCGATCACCCCAAGACCCAACAGGTATTTCAGTTTCATGTAGAGGGAATTTTTCACAAAGAAAGGTGTAATCGGTATTCGCAACATACACCTGAACCTTAAACTATACCGATGGAAAACAAATGCCATCAAAGGCATGTGGGCAGGATATGAGGAAGATGCCGGGCTGCCTTTCGGCAAATGAAATAAAGAACAGGGGTAGAGAAAATTTTTCGCCGCTGTGTATAAAGCAGCTACTTTTCCGTTAGAAAACAGACAGCAAGTACATAAACGAAGCAAATGAAATACGATACACGATTGTTGCCCGCCCGCAAACGTATTGCACTGGTAGCACACGACCATAAAAAAGATGACCTGATAGACTGGGCATTTTTCAATAAAACGGTACTGGCCCGCCACGAACTTTTTGCCACCGGTACTACCGGCAGATTGCTGGAAGAAAAACTGGACAGGCCTGTAAGAAAACTGATGAGTGGGCCACTGGGCGGCGACCAGCAAATTGGCGCTATGATCGCCAATGGCGAAATCGATCTGCTTGTTTTCTTTTGGGACCCCATGGAAGCACAACCGCACGATACAGATATCAAAGCATTGCACAGGCTGGTAGCGGTTTGGAATATTCCCATGGCTACCGACCGCAGCACAGCCGACTTCATAATGACCAGTCCACTGATGGAGAAAACTTATGAATGCAAAGTGCCCGACTACAGCGAATATTTAAAGAGAACCATACCGCTGTAAGACTGTAATAATCCTGTTTGTAAAAAATATCAGGGAGACTTGGTTGAATGCTTCTGCGATTTGTCTTCCAGGCTTTCGTATACAATTTCTTGTATGCGGCTGCGAACACTCATGTCGAGTAGCTTTCGATTATCGCCACCAATTTCATTTACCCTGTTGCTCAGGAAAATATACACCAGGTCGTATTGTGGGTCCACCCATACACAGGTACCTGTAAACCCAGTGTGACCATATGTTTTTGGAGAAACATATTGCGCCGGGTAGGCAGTTTTTGCAGAGCGGGTATCATTGTTTTTTTCGGGCTTATCAAATCCCAATCCACGGCGGCTGATAGGTGTTTGATAAGATGTAAACCAATCAATGGTTTCCTTTTTCAGATAACGCTTGCCTCCAAATTCGCCACCATTCAACAGCATTTGATATAAAACGCCAAGGTCCGATGCGTTGCTAAATAACCCGGCATGGCCGGCAACATTGCCAAACATGGCAGCACCGGGATCATGCACATAACCCCATACCAACGATTGACGGAAAGTCTTTTCTCTTTCGGTAGGTGCCAGTTCTGTTATGGCAAAATGTTCGTATGGTTTAAACCCTGTGGATGCCATACCGAGCGGTTCGTAAAAATTGGTTTTTACATACACATCCAGCGTCATGCCACTGATAGCTTCTACTACTTTCCCCAGCAAAATAAAATCGTTATCGCTGTACACATATTTCAATTCGTTGGTCACCACATTGCTGGTTTTAATGCGCTGAAACATGGTATCTATCCACTTCGAACTCATGAATAAATGGTCGCTCACATCTATCAAATCCGCAGTAGTTTTTTCATGTGAAAAAATTTTCGGATCTGCATTGCCTGTTTGAGCATCGGTCACTTCTTTATAAAAAGGAATCCACGATACCAGGCCAGCCTGGTGCAGCAATAAATTTTCAATCGTAATATTTTCTTTATCGCCACCTTTTAACCAGGGCAAATAGTCGCTCACTTTTTTCTTTACATCCAACTTACCCTCTTCTACCAGTTTCATTACGGCAACAGTGGTGGCCGATACTTTGGTCACGCTGGCCAAGTCGTAAATAGTGTTGGTCGCCACCGGGAATTGCTGTTGAAAATCGAGGTAGCCATACGCTTGTTGAAATGCCAGCTTACCATGGCGCAATACCGTTACCACACAGCCGGGTGTAGCACCTTGCGCTATAGCTTCGGCTGCAACGGTATCAATCGCTTTCAAAATTTTGCTATTCATGCCTACAGTTTCCGGTGCAGCATTGGTAAATACGGGAGCAGCAGCCATGCCTGTGCCGTATTTCCAACCATTTACTGTTACAGGCAGCTTTCCTTTTGCTGCAAATTTTCCCATCAGCCATTCGTATGCTGCCTGGTGAAATACAGCATCATCTTCGTAGCAAGCCACTATATTTTTGTAAGGCGCTTGTTCAAAAAAAGCCAGTGCATACGGATTGCCAAACACCATGAGTGTATTGTTCTTGCCCAAGGCTGCAATGTTGTTTACAAACGCAATGGCCGAATCGTGCATTCCAAACTTTGCAGCAGGCGAACGGCGTATATCATGGACACCCACTATGATCCTCGAAAATTTTCCGGCCTTCAATTGAGTTGTTACCGAATCTGCTTTGGCTGCTGTTGCATTTTTCAATGGCATAAAAAACACAGAAATGTTTTTTTGCTTTTTCAACAGGTTGGCCATTGGAATAGTTGGCACATTGCCTACTACTACATATGCTACTTTCTCTTCTTTTTTAATGGGTGAAGCTTTTGCACTGCCCCGTACCACGGTAATGGCATTTACCGCCACCTGCTTACGCAATGTTTCTACTTGTTTGTTGAGATCTGCCAACAAATTGGTGGTATCTATTTTGCCGGTTTTGCCATACACATAATCGTATTTTGCTGCCAACACCCGCTTACATTTTGCATCAATATTTTCTCTTGTTAAACGGCCATCAGCAATGGCTTTGTTCACAGCATTAATCGTAGTGGCCACATCGGCAGGAAGACAAAGCATATCGTTGCCGGCTATAATGCTTTGCACAGCTGCTTCGCCCGAAGGATAAAATTTTGCAACACCTTTCATTTCCAACGCATCGGTAAATGTGAGGCCTTTGTACCCAAGCTCGTTGCGCATCAGCGTAGTGATATTGTTGTACGAAATAGAAGTGGGTTTATTAGGAGTAGAATCAATAGCAGGAATGGCCAAATGCGCCACCATTACACTTCCCACACCTTTTGCAAACAATGCCTGGAAAGGATATAATTCTAACGCTTTCAACTCCTCCATGCTTTTGCTAATGAGTGGTAAATCGTAGTGACTGTCTACACTTACATCGCCATGGCCTGGAAAATGTTTAGCGCATGCCATCACGCCATGATCCTGCATGCCTTGCATAATGCGGGTGCCCATCAGCGCCACTTTGTATTTATCCTCACCAAAACTGCGCACACCAATCACGGGGTTAGCAGGATTGTTATTGATGTCTACCACCGGAGCATAGTTCACATGAATATTCATACGCCTGCACTGCGCTGCAATGGCTTCGCCAACCTGGTACACCAATTTTGCATCAGGTAATGCACCAAGGGTAAGCTGGTAAGGAAAATTTTTTACTCCTGCAAAGCGCATACCCAATCCCCATTCGCCATCTACAGTTACCATAATGGGGGTTTTAGCTTGCTGTTGAATACGATTGATCAATGCTGCCTGCTGCAGTGGCGAACCCTGGAAAAGACATACAGCGCCCACATTGTAGCGGCTAACCCAATTGTAAGCAAGGCTGTCGTACATAATAGGATTGCCGTTGGCATCCTGGCTGCTGGTGCGTATCACCAGCAATTGCGCTATTCTTTCATCCTGGCTTAGCGATGTAAAAACACTATCTACCCATTTTGCTTTTTGGGCACTCACACAAGTACTTGCTAGTAGCAGAAAAAATGAAACCAGGAATCGCATGGCAATAGAATTAAATGAGCAACTGCACCAAAGCAACTGAAAAATTGCTTATGACGCAGGTTTTATCAATCGTTGATCAAAAGAGATATTGGTGATGGCCACCACTTTGATAGATGCAAAAAGCGGAAATGTTGGATTGATCAAAAAGTTAAAGTTATCCGGCACCAGCACCGAGGGCACTTTTAACGCCAGGGCTTTGCCTTCGGCAATGAATCGGGTGCCAATACTGCGAAGGCTATCGGGTGCTGGCAGGGCATTCCAGTTGTGGGGCAGCACACCCATATCCAATATTTCTACCGAATCGGGAATGGAGAGCCGCACCATGCAATAATCCTGCTTAAGCGGCAACATCGTTACATGTGCCAGGGCCTCCAGCATGGCAAGTGCCGAACTTTCGGCAGTATACAACATACGGGTACCGGGGCTATTCCATCGGGCGCCATACCTGAAAGCACCTTCGCCGCTTAAATCATTAATGTATTTGCAGGCAGCTATTCGGTAAACGGTCATGTTGCAGAAAAAGAAGATTTAGGCAAATACACCATGCTCTATACGGCCCACTTCGGCCATAATGATATTGATACCAAGTGAAGTATCTAAAAAAGACTTTGGCTGCTGGCCGCCCAGGGCAGGAATTTGGGCAGACATCCATTGGCGAAAAACATCGAGGCTACCAAAAACCTGCTCGCCAAAACTGTATAGCTGTGCAATTTCTAAAAGACGCTCGCTATGCTCCCTGCTTAGCAGCACATGCCCTTCGTGACGGCGAAGGGTACGATCGGTAGTATCTAAAATATGCGCCATTTCGAGAAGGCTAAGCCCGGTTTTTTCTAAGAGGAAATCTAAACTTTGGCGGGGCAAACCACCCCTTATAACACTGAGATACAATGCTTTTTGATTGGGGTAGGCCTCACTATCCTTTACTACATTGAGCATTTTGAAAGGCCCTTCGGAACTGCCGTATGCCGCTAATGGCTCTTCTACTACATTGTAGGATGCAGCAGGTACATGCCCCACTGTATCATCATTGGCCGATTTCCGTTTCTTTACTCGCACTTAATACAATTTGTCCAAAAATACTGGACATTTTTTGGTTTTAAAAGTTTTCCCACCATTTTTTTTCTCCTGAAACCTCCATTTTTAAAAAACAGCTACTTTGAGCCCCACGCTCAGCTATTCGCTGGTTTTTCCTCCAAATCACATCTATCAATACTCATTCCATTCATTTTTAAAAGCTTCGATCATTATGCTCAAACATGTTCTGGCAATTTCTGCAGTATTTGCCGCTACTGCTACCATAGCGCAGCCGTCCATTAAACAGGCGGGAAAATTTGCCGCTACCATTACGGCGGAAGACCTTAAAAAACACCTGACCATAGTAGCCAGTGCCGAAATGGAAGGCAGGGAAACCGGTACACCCGGCGAATACAAAGCTGCAGCCTACATTATAGAGCAAATGAAGCAAATAGGTTTGCAACCTGGCAATAATGGCCAATGGCTGCAACCTTATAACATCTACCGCGATTCACTCACCGAAGCATCATTGGAAGTGAACGGTACACCATTCCAGATGTTTAAAGATTTTAGTGCAACTGCCTCCAACTTCAACAGCCATATGGCATTTGGAGAAGTGGTATACGTCAACCTCAACGATTCGCTCTGGAAGAATAACAAAGTGGATGTAAATGGCCGCATCGTATTGGTGCGCTTCAAAGCACCAACGGCTCCTCCCGCAGGTGGCAACATGCGCATGATGGGTGGATTTGGAGCCGGAGCTTTGGCCAATCAGTTAGGTGCAAAAGGTGCTGCTGCAGTTTTGGTGGTGGGCGACCGCATCAACACCAATGCAAAAGAGCCGGTAATGAGCAACATGACCACCAACAAATACCCGGTTCGCCAAAGCGCCAACACCTTCACTATTAGCGAGGATGTAGCCGCCAAAATTTTAGGCGCCGATGCCGCAGCCGAAAAAAGCGGAACGCTTACTTCAAAAACTGTAAAAGCGCCGGTGGCTTTTTCGTACCATGAAAAAACAATCAACCTGGTGAGCAATAATGTACTCGGTTTCCTGGAAGGTGGCGATTTGAAAGACCAGTTCCTGGTGGTAACCGGACACTACGACCATATTGGCCGCCGTGGAGATGTGATCAACTATGGTGCCGATGACGATGGTAGCGGTACAGTAGGCGTATTGGAAGTGGCAGAAGCATTTGCAAAAGCAAAAGCCGCAGGCAAAGGCCCACGTCGCAGCATTTTGTTTATGACAGTGAGCGGCGAGGAAAAAGGTCTTTGGGGTAGCGCATTTTATGCAGCCAACCCTGTATATCCTTTGGATAAAACCACCGCCGACCTCAACATCGACATGATCGGCCGCACCGATACTATTTACGAAAAGAAAAAAGATTCAGCCTTATATCTTTATGTTGTGGGAGAAGACAAACTGAGCAGCGAACTCCCTCTTATTTCTGCAACCGCCAACAAAAACACCAAATTGGTGATCGACCAACGCTACAACGACCCTAACGATAAGGAACGCATTTATTTCCGTAGCGACCACTACAACTTTGCTAAAAACGGAGTGCCTATTTTGTTCTACTTCGATGGTATCCATCGCGACTACCACCGCCCAACCGATACCGTAGATAAAATAGAATTCCCCCTCATGGCCAAGCGTGCACAACTGGTATTCTTTACTGCATGGGATATTGCCAACCGCAACGAAATGCTAAAACGCGATAAGCCTTTGCCAGCATCGGCTATTAGCAGGTAATTCAGTTCAACTAACAACAATGTAAAAGCACAATCCTTTATAGGGTTGTGCTTTTTTTTACAAACACCATTCACCTTAACATAGCTGTAGGCGAATGCCGGGCATGGAGTGGTTGAAGAGTATTATATTTAGTTTACAAAAAATTGTCTCACTAAAATCAAGAAAATGAAACGCACATTACCAGTACTTATCGCTGCATTTGCCGTTTGTTCCATTTTTGCGGCTTGCTCCGAACCCACCACCACAGCAAAAGCACCAGAGGGTGAAGCCACCCCCAACAAATCTGTAAGCGAAGACACAGAAGAGTCCAACAGGAAATTGGTGATGGATTTCTACCAATCATTGCTGGGCGACAAAGACTCTACAGCTATTGACAAATATGTGAGCGATACTGTGAAACAACACCATCCATTATTGCATGATGGAAAAGAAGGATTGAAAGGAGACTTACGTCCCTACTTCCTTAGCCCGGGATTGAAGAAAACAAATATCGATTTTGTGGCATCTGCTGCCGATGGCGATTATGTTTGGCTACATATAAGAGACGTGGCTCCTAATGGTAAGGTATATGCCAGGGTTACCATTTTTAAAGTAACAGATGGCAAAATTGTTGAAGCCTGGAAAGTATCGGAACCGGCACCTGAAGGCGTTGCCAACGATAATGGCGCATTCTAAATTCTAAGTACAGAACACAGTTTAACTATCGTGTTTTTTTTAATGAAGTCTACTGGAAGGACCCTGGTTCAACCAGTAGACTTTTTAGTGCATTCAATAAAACTAAACGTGCACTGAATTATCATTTGGCAAACATGCCGGGCTATTTTCTTTCAGCTATTTTGAATGTAGCGACTAAGGAGCTTTTGCATGTTGCGGGGATGTATGCAAAAATTTCCTCGCAGCTTCTCTACCGCTGGCTAATAGCATTTCCACATCATGCTTGGGTAGTTTTCGAATGCGGGGGCTAAGCGCCAGGTTACTAATGAGGATAGTTCGATTAGCATCATACACCGGTTTATCTACCAGCAATTTGTAAATGGCTTTGAGGTATGATCCATTGTCATCAATAGGAAAAGCCCTGGTACGGCGGGTTTCCGGGGAATCTACCAGCCATGGTTCTTCCAACTGCAGCCCCAGCGTTTCGGGATTGTATACAAATTGATTGAGCGATTGTTTCTGGATGTAGTTGGAACTATCGAATAAAGACAACGGGTAATTGCTCAGCACACCACCATCTACCAACAAGGAACGTGTAGACAAACTATCATTCGTTTCAAAACAACGGCCTTCCTGATCGATCCAAATGGGTTGGAAATAAAAAGGGATATTGGAAGAAATACGTACAGCATCGGCAATGCGCATATTGGGATATGTTTCATGCGAAAACACCCGCAGTTTTTGCCAGCTCAAATCGGTGCCGGTCGTATACAGCGCCATGCCACCATACTTCTTACGTTGTTCATACAACTGCTGAAATGTTATGTTGGGATTATTCGTTTTCGCAGCAATGCGATCTTCCAACCATTGCAGCAATGCTTCTCCCTTATACCAGCCCATTTTTTTGCTAAGCCGCAATGCGCCGGGTACACCCAAGAAACTTCCGTCATTGAATTTTTTGAAAGAAGTTTCTTCCAAGAGTGTTCGAATTTCAGCGGGAGTGTAGCCTACTGCTAATAAGCAAGCCTGTATGGCACCAGCCGAAGTACCACCTACTCTTTCAATACTATCCAACATGCCGGCACTATCCAATATTTCCATGGCACCTATGTAGGCAATACCACGAATGCCGCCTCCTTCCATCACCAGGTTTTTGAAAACAGGCTGTGCATTTATCGAATAGGAAAAGAAAATAAGAGCATAGAAAACTGCGTGCAATTTTTTCATGGTGGGTTAGTATGTAGCAATAAAACGATTCATGTTCATCTTCAGTTGCTAATAGCAAGGTAAAATGTAAATCATCCGAAAATTGCCACGAAATGCTAAACGGCGTAAATGCCACTTTTTCCCGCAGTTTTGAAAAAGAGTTTAACAGATGCTTTGGATAGCCTGTTTACAAGGTAAACCAGTGAACTCGTCATTCCTTCATTCGGACATTCTCTATCCCAACCCGGGCCTACCATTTCCCAACTATCGGCTAACCCCTATTTTTGCCGACAAAGAGGAGAAAGCCACCCGTGCCCGATATCATTCAACTTTTACCAGACCACATAGCCAACCAAATAGCCGCCGGCGAAGTAATTCAGCGGCCGGCCAGCGCCGTAAAGGAGCTGCTCGAAAATGCTATAGATGCCAGTGCCACCGATATTCAACTCATCATTAACGATGCAGGCAAGGGGTTGGTGCAGGTAATAGACAACGGTAAAGGCATGAGCCCAACAGATGCCAGGATGGCTTTTGAAAGACACGCTACCTCTAAAATTTCTACTATCGAAGACCTGTTTCGCCTGCGCACCATGGGCTTTAGGGGCGAAGCATTGGCAAGCATGGCGGCTGTGGCACAAATAGAATTGAAAACCCGCCGCCAGGAAGATGAACTCGGCACTTTTATTCGCATTGAAAACAGTGTGGTGGTTCAGCAGGAACCTGTGCAGTGCCCCGTGGGTACCAGCCTGAGCATGAAAAATGTGTTTTTCAATGTGCCGGCCCGCCGCAATTTTTTGAAAAGCAATACCACCGAACTCCGCAATATCATCGACGAATTTACCCGGGTGGCCATGGCTTTTCCCGATGTGAAATTTTCGCTGGTAAGCAACGGCCAGCAGGTATTCATGCTGGAGCGTGGCAGCCTCAAACAACGCATCGTGCAATTGCTGGGCAGCCAGTATGGTTCTAAAATGGTAGCCATTAAAGATGATACAGACTACCTAAATGTGCATGGCTTTATTGGCAAACCCGAAACAGCACGCAAAACCCGGGGCGACCAGTATTTTTTCATCAACAACCGGTTTATCAAGAGTGCCTATTTGCACCATGCCATTATGCATGCATACGAAAACCTGTTGGCCAAAGACAGCTACCCTTCTTACGTGCTGTTCATCCAGTTAGATCCGGAGCATGTAGACATCAACGTGCACCCAACCAAGCAGGAAATAAAATTTGACGACGAAAAAATTGTATACGCATTTGTGCAAGCTGCAGTGAAACATGCATTGGCGCAATTCAGCATTGCTCCTTCACTCGACTTTAGCCTGAATGCCGATATTCAACAACTCGACTCTGTATCGAAGCCGCTTACGACCGATATAGAAAACAAAACCATCAGCAGTAGCCTGTACCAAAGTTTTACGCAAAAACACCAGGCACACAAAATAGAACCATCGGGGTTGCGTAGCTGGACGGGCCTGCAGCAACAGTCTAACGAAATATTGGATGCAGCCAAACAGCAGGCCACCAAGACCGATACCGAAACTGCTGCCAAAGCCAACACCAGCATAACCTGGCAAAGCGAACTGGCTAAGCTTCGCGACCAGTTTTTAGAAGTATCGCCCAAAACTCCGTTCTACGATTTTGAACACGAGCACAGGCCCGTAAGCCGCGAAAAAAGATTTCAGTGGCTGCCCGAAACTGCGCTTACCCAAATTCATTTAACTTATATAGTTGCCATTACCAATTTGGGTTACCTGCTGATACACCAGCAGGGCGCACACGAACGCATTTTGTACGAGCAATTGCAAAAAGCCATTTTTGGAAAACCCATTGCCACGCAGCAAACCATGTTTCCTGTAACCATTGAGCTACAGCCGGTAGATGCTGTGCTATTGGTAGAACTGCTACCCGATATGCAGCAGCTCGGCTACCAGGTAGAGCCCATGGGCAACAGCAATTTTGCCATACATGGCACACCTGCCGATGTAGACAGTGGCAACGAGCAAAAAGCCATAGAGCATATACTGGAGCACTACAAAAACTTTAATGCCGAAGTAAAATTCAGCCGCCGCGAAAAACTTATTCGCACCCTGGCATGGCAGCAAAGTATAAAAGCTGGCCGCTCCCTCAGCGACAGGGAATTGCGCAGCCTGGTCGAGCAGTTATTCCTTTGCTCCATCCCCAATACCACGCCTGGTGGCAAACCCACTTATGTAGAGTACAACCTCGACCAGTTGCAAAGAACTTTTGCATAACCATCCCGCTTCCGGGTTTCTTACCTTATCATTTCCCAATGATCTCAAGAACCGGGGGGCAAACTTCGCGGTCCGAATTTAACAACTAAGTTTTTAGTTGTTGCACTAATAATTTAGTTATATTCGTTTTGGAATTCCTTTCGGGTGGTTGCAAACATCCGAAGCACACAACACGCATTTGCATGGCGGGGCTTGAAACCACACAGCAATAGCCCCGGCATTTTTTGATCATGAGCACAAACAATTGAACTATGTCCAAAGCTGTAACAAAAACATTGACGAAGGCCGAAGAGCAGGTAATGCATGCATTATGGCAAATTGGCGAAGGGTTCCTGAAGGACATTGTAGACGGCTTGCCGGCACCGCAACCCCATAGCAACACGGTAGCCACGCTGTTGAAAATTCTGATGGACAAAGGTTTTGTTTCTTCCATACAGGTAGGCCGCAATAATTTGTACAAGCCCACGCTAAGCAAAGCGCAATACAGCAAGCAAAGCCTGGGTACATTGGTAAGCAGCTATTTCGATGGCTCTTACAGCAATGCAGTCAGCTTTTTGGTAGATCAGAAAAAGCTGAGTGTACAAGATTTAGAAATGCTTTTGAAAGAACTCAAAAACAAATAGCTTATGCATCCAGCCATTGCATACCTGCTCAAAATGTTTCTATGTAGTGCCATACTATTGGGCTACTATTGGGTAGCACTTCGCAACGAACGCTTTCACCAGTGGAACCGATTTTATTTGTTGGCTGCCATGCTATTGAGCATTGGCATTCCCTTCATTCAAATTCCATTGATGGCAGAAGAAGAGCCCACCATGGTAGTTTCAATGGTAGCAGCAATGCCATGGAACCATACTGTTACAGTTACACCCATTTTCTGGACCTGGAAAAATATCATCCTGTTCTCCTTGGCCATTGTATCCAGCCTGCTGCTTATTCAGCTGGTAGCCGGCATCATACGCATCATACTGCTGTACAAATCGCAGCCGCATACTTTTTTTAAAGAAGTAAGTGTAGTGATTACCGAAGAACAGACTGCTCCCTTTTCATTTTTTAAATGGCTGTTTTGGAGAGGCGATATTGACCCGGATTCTGCCAATGGCCAGCAGATTTTGCGACACGAGCTCACGCATATCAACGAAAAACACAGCGCCGATAAATTGTTTACCGAACTGTTGTTGATCGTGTTTTGGATGAACCCGTTCTTTTGGTTGATGCGCAAAGAATTGTTTGCCATTCATGAGTTTTTGGCCGATCGAAAAGCAATAGCCAGCCAGGATGGTGCTGCATTTGCAGCCATGATTTTGCAGGCAGTACAACACGAAGACACACCTGCACTCGCCAACCCATTTTTTACTTCACATCTTAAAAGACGACTCATTATGATAACGAGGTCAACTGCACCAAAGTACAGCTACCTACGCAGGATAAGCGGGTTCCTGTTGATGATACTCACCGGCATTTCATTGGTGCTAAGTATAGAAAATGCCATGGCCCAAAAAGCTCCGCCACCTCCTCCTAAAAAAACCGTGGCCCCACCACCTCCACCCAATGGCCAATGGGCCGAATTGCCCGATAGCATTAAAGCAGCAGAAGTGATAGACAAGAATGGTGTATGCTATATTAAATACACCATGAAAGATGGACGCAAGTTTACTTACGAATTGAAACAGGCGCAGAAAAAAGGATACTTTATTCCGCCACCACCACCACCTTCTCCTCTTTCTCCACCTGCACCGCCTGCACCCGTTTCAGCTCTATCACCTGTGTCACCTGAAGCAAGAGTGTCAATAGTTGATACGGTAACCGGTGTAAAACTTGCTGACCCGGTGAAGCCCCTCACACTCAAACTTTCAAAATCGGATAATCCTGAAATGCAGCCGGTAATTATTTATGCCGGGGCAGAAATTTCGAACGAACAATTACAACAGGTAAACCCTGCCGACATTGAATCCATTAATGTTGTAAAAGACGCAAGCCTCGTAGGCCTTGTAGAAAAGTATGGGGAGAAAGCAAGAAATGGTGTCATTTTTATCAATCCCAAAATTGGTAAGAGCAACCATTTACAGGAAGTAGTAGTAACGGGCTATCCAATTGCAAAAACCGGGCAGGCAGATATAGTTGTTGGTGGCGATGCCAAAACTAATCCACCTGTAGCCGCCAATGGCCCCAAGGAAATTGTAGTAGTAGGCTATGGCAAAACCCAAGCACCCAAAAACGACAAAGTATTTACTGCTACCGAACAGGCTCCTCTTTTCCCGGGTGGACACGAAGCATGGCGGAAGTATTTGGAGAGAAACATATCTTATCCCTATCAAGCACAAAACAATGGAACCCAAGGTGCAGTTAACGTACAATTTACTGTAGATACAGAGGGAAATATCAGCGATGTAAAAGCCTTAAACGACCCGGGCAATGGCCTTGCAGAAGAAGCTGTACGCTTGATAAAAAAGGGTCCTAACTGGGTGCCTGCCGAACAGAATGGCAAGAAAGTAGCAGCCCGCACTACGCAACTCATCACGTTTAGATTGGAATAAACTGCAAGGTTTTATTCATACGAAAGGGCTATGTTCATCTTCGCAAAAAGATAATTGAACATAGCCCTTTTTCATGCTCTTTATTGTGTTTGCCCCATATCCAGCAGGTACTTTTCTACGCTTCTTCTCACCGCTGCTGCCGATCCATTGTGGTTGTTTACAATAATGCTAAACAGCAACAGCTTTCCACTCAATGCATACAGGTAACCACTCAATGCAACCACACCGGCCAGTGTACCGGTCTTTGCAAATATTTTTCCTTCCAGCGGTTTGTAATAGTTCGTCAAAGTGCCATCGTTGCCGGTAGGCAAAATATCCTGCAAACGCTGCATGCCAAATTCATGGTGCATCTGATGCAGCAGCCACACATAATCGGCAGGTGTAAATACATTGTAACGGCTTAGCCCGCTGCCATCTACCCAGCGAGGCTTATCGGGCAGGGCTTTAAAATCTGTACGTAGCAAAGAATCTATCACTGCATTTTCGTTGGCAACACCAAACCATTTGTTGCTCACCATGAGCAATGTTTGCTCGGCAAAAAAGTTATCGCTGCGATGCATTAAAGGCCGTAGCAAACTATCGGTGGGTTGCGAAAAAATTATTTGCGCCTTTGATGGCTCTGGCTTTGCCGAAGTATCTATCGTCCATGTATTGCCCAGGTAAGCAGCCGCCATTTGCATGGTAGATGCTGCGTCTACATACAATGTTGTATTCACCGTGGTAGCATTCCCTTTTTTCAATTCAAAAGCAGGAGCATCAAACTTTCTGGTAATAGCAAACCTGTTGTCGCTCAAATCACCAGCATTTTGCACTAGCAGCGCCGCTACTGCCGGTGTGCTTTGCAGTTTCCCATTCTTCATAGTGAACGTGGCCATATTGCCAAACATTGGCATGCTGCTGCGTGGCGCCATATATGTAGCATCGTAGTCGTTCCAACTCCAGCCATTGCCGTAGGCAGTGGTTTGCATTGATGGGTTCCGCCATCGGATTATGGAGTATTGTTTCAACAGTTGGGCCAATGGTTGAAACGAATAATCGGGATGCAAAAAACTGGGATCGCCATTCGATTGAAAAACCAAACTGCCATCTGCTTGTGGCCATGCATATCCTGCTACAAGGCTATCGCCCAAATACTTCATACCGGCATACAGCGTCCACAATTTTGTATTGCTGGCAGGCACAAAATAGCGGTGCTCATTCCATTGTGCTATGGGGTTACCACCGGCAGCATCTGCCACCATTACACCCACATGCGCATGCACCAATGCGCTATCCTGCAGCAATTGTTGCAAGCTTGTTTGCAATGCACGATGCATCTTACTGCTACTACATCCTGCCAACAAAATATTTGCTACAAAGGCCAGCAGTATTATTCGTGATTTTTTCATGTTCTGTTTTTGTACACTCTTTCTTGTTTCAAATTTTCGCAAACAACCCACAAGAGATGCAATGTTCTTTACACAGCTATGGCTGCAATTTTATTTCTATCGCCCACCAGCCATACCACATCGCCCCACTCAAATGTAGTATTCGAAGAAGGATTCAACATGCGTTCGCCTCTCCGTTCTATGCCCACTACCAGTCCATTGGTTTTTTCCCTGATGCCACTCTCTTTCACGGTTTTGCCCGATAGTCCATTCACCGCATCTACTACAATTTTTTCAAGAGAAATTTGTTGCGCCAGCAATTCAGCTCCTGCTTCTTCATCTTTTTCCTGTTCTATCAATGCACCGAATGTTTGCAGTTGAATATCGGTGCCTATCACACCAATTTCATCATGCGGAAAAAGTTTCTCCAACCGCGATGGCGCATACAGCAAGCGGTTGCCTCTTTCAATAAATGCGATATTAATGCCAAACTGTTCCCGCAGGCCAATCTCTTCCAGTGTTTTGCCAATGAACGATGAACAGGGACTAATGCGAAAACGACTCAAGTGCGCATCCCATGGCGTAAGCGTAGTTTGCCGTGCTGCTTCCATTTCTTTCGCATGAAGGTTGTGCAAAAACCTGCTCTCCAATCGCTGGTAATAATGCTGCAACCTGTTTCTAAAAATGATGAGCACAATGATCATCACCAGTGTAGTGAGCGATACTGCGATCTTCCAATTGAAATATTCCAAAAACAAAATGCCCACAAACGAAATGGCCAGTATGTTCCTGAAAATTTCCATGGTCACCAGCGGACCACGGTTGTACTTATTATCGAGCCAGAGTGAACGATACGCACTATGATGAAATTTCTTGATCATAAGCGCCCAGATAAACGGCATCATCACTGCCAGGCTTAGTGCCACTGCAATGGCTGCAGCCAGCATTTCGTGTTCAGAAAATTTGCGTACTGCAGGATGCAACAAATACCGCGACATAGCAAGTATGGCAATAATGACCACACTATTGATGAGCAGCATTTGTACATATAGTTTCCCTACAATTTTCCAATCGCTTTCTCCTTTCAGCACTTGTGTGCCCGCACTATATCTTTCGATGGATGCCTGCCATTTGGCCGGCAATATTTTTTGCAACAAACGCAGTAGCGGCTCTGCCATCCTGATCATGAAAGGTGTGGTAAAAGTGGTAAGCACAGACACGCCTACTGCAATAGGATAGAGGTAGTTGCTCGTAACATTCAGGGTTACACCCAGCGTGGCAATGATGAAAGAGAATTCTCCGATCTGTGTCATGCTGCTGCCGGCTTGTACCGATTGCTTGAGCGGCCTGCCTGCCACAAGTGCACCCAGCGAAACAAAGATCAATTTGCCTACTATAACGAGTGTGGTAAGCAGCAGCACAGTGCCGCCATATTTCCACAACATAGCCGGATCAATCAACATACCCACCGATACAAAGAACACCGCACCGAACAAATCTTTTACCGATGCGATCAGGTGTTCAATTTTTTCGCCGTAAATAGTTTCACTCAAAATAGAACCCATTACAAATGCGCCCAACGCGGCAGAAAATCCAACCCTGTCGGCAAACACCACCATGCCAAGGCATAGGCCAATGGCCACTACCAGCAAGGTTTCGCTGCTCAACCATTTTGCTGCTTTTTTAAATGCAGTGGGCAACAAAAAAATGCCCAGTAAAAACCATAAACTCAAAAAGAACAACAGCTTCCCAATGGCCAACAGCATTTCGCCGCCTGCAAATTCTTTGCTCACCGACATGGTACTCAGCAACACCATCAATACCACAGCAGCAAGGTCTTCAATAATAAGGATGCCCATCACCAGGCTGGTGAACTGTCGTGTTTTTACACCCAATTCATCAAAAGCTCTGAAGATGATAGTGGTGGAAGAAATAGCAATGATGCCGCCCAAAAACAAACTATCCATCAAAGGCCATTGCATTAACTGGCCGGCTACAAAACCAATCAGCACCATGGCTGTGATCTCTATACCACCGGTAATGCTGGCAGAACCGCCCACTTTGGCAAGCTTCTTAAAACTAAACTCAAGGCCCAATGCAAACAGCAAAAAGATCACTCCAATTTCTGCCCAGCTTTTAATATCGTCGATATCGGTAATAGTGGGAAACAAATGGAAATTAGGTCCCACCAATAAGCCCGACAAAATATAACCCAGTACAACAGGTTGTTTCAGCCGCCTGAATACAAGGGTGGTAATGCCTGCTGCGCCAAGAATAAGTGCTAAATCGGTGATGAGGCTGGGGAGATGAGTCATGCTCAAAAATAAAGAATGCATTTTAGTAGCCATGCCCCACTATGGATATAGACGAGAAATTATGTTTTTGAAAAGAGTAATGTGGAATCTGGCCATTCAATAGTCTAATAATGCTAAACAATATCTTCGAAGCCCAACAGCAAAAAAGAACATGAATAGCAATATGACATTTGAAGAAGCATTTGACGCATTTATACTGAATCAAAAAGTAACAGGCTGGGGCTTTCAGCAGCCCAAAAGAGTAAGGCTTGCCAATGGTTACTCCGCATTTCCCAGTGGCTATTATACCCAATACGAAAATGGCTATAAACTCATTGCCAGCGGTGCTTCGCTGGGCGAAACCGCGGTGCAGGAAGCCATGATACTGGACGCGGCTGGCGTGCCCATTGCCAGGGATACGGAAGACCTCAATAACGATTTTGAAGAATAAAAAAACCTGCAAGCGATGTGGCATTTACATTTCCTGCAGGTTTTAATTATCTATTTCGTGTACGCTTACATGCGTTCCTGTGTTCTCAACCAGCGCTCCGGCAAATCGTTGTGGCTGGCGGTAACATAGTCGGCATAGGTGCAGGCAATAAAACTTTTATCGGGCATTTGCATCCACCATCTTCCGGTATTGCGGCTTTGTAAAAACAAGGTTTCTATTTCGGCGCAAAGCAAATTGTATTCGTTGTAGCCACTGCGGTCTTCAATAGGTGTTTCATGTTGTTGCTTTTGCATACCATCCAGGAAATACCAGATCATGTGTGCAACCTGCATGGCAGTAAGGCCCATCGCATCTTTTCCCATAAATCCAAAAATGCCCGACACCCTGTTGATGCCAGCCATGCCGGCGTATTGCATAAGCTTGCATGCTTCCTGCCCGGTAAATCCATTGGGCGATAAAGTGGTGGCGGGCGCATAAGCATGTGCAATAGCCGATATATCAAACGAAAACAACTGGCTGCTGCGAACAATGGGTTCTACATCGTCCATTCGTTCCTGCACTCGGCCCACTCTAAAGCAATCGAAATGCAACTTGTCGATGGTTTCGAGCAAATTGGGATTCACAAAATAGCTTTGGAACCCTATCAGGTTAAATTGTCTCACATAGTTGGGTTCGCTGGTAAGCATATCCAGCAAAAACTTATGTTCTGCATAAGGGCTTTCCCTGTCGAGGTCAATGAGGGCATCTACGGCAGTAGCTTCTACCAGGGTTTTCGATTCGGCAAATGCCTGGTAAATAGCATCGGTCAAATCGTGACTGCCGCCAAAAACCAATACACGCTTACCTGCCTGCATCAATTCTTTCACCACCATTTTTAGCGCAGCATAAGTATCGCTAAGCTGTGCCCCGTTGCGCACATAGCCCGCATCGGCTATGCGAACTTCTTCGTGCCACAAATACAGTGAATACAATTGTTTTCGCACGGCATCGGCCGTACGGGGAGTGGCTTTGGTGCCCTTGCCCCGCCACTCATCGCAGGAAAGCAATACCAGGTCTGCCGTATCCAAATTGTTTTCTTCTGTAAGTAAATAGCCGATCTGTCCGGGACGGTACCCTTCGTCATCAGAAACTTCAAATGGGTTTGGCAGGTCAATCATGTCCTGTATGAGACTATAGAGCATGGAAAGTATTTGGGTTCACAAATTGCGGTGAAGGTATAGGCAGGCCATCATGCGGAAGTTCATCAATTTTTGAACAAGGGTTGATAATGGTTGTACAACTTGTAGCCAATGGATATTCGCCCGGTCAAAGTTTTCTATTTGATAAAAATGTGTGCCGGGCATTTGCTGCATCTTCTTTATAGGTATTTTGCCAACCGTTTTATGAAAACCATAAACCATCAAAAACTTCTGTCCACCTTTCTGCTTTGCGCCGCCTTGCTTGCAGGCATAATTATGCAGGCACAGGTAAGTTGGCAACTTCGGGCATCGTCGCATGTGGTAAATATGCACGACCAGGTGCAGGTTACGTATACATTGCAATCGGCCATTAGCGATAATTTTCGCGAACCCAAATTTTCTGACTGGCAAATTACGGGCGGCCCCATGACCTCTTCTTCCACCAGCATTGACAGCCGTGGAAAAACCATGCTCATGGAGATCAGCTATTTTCTTTCGCCAAAGCATACCGGCAAGTGTGTAGTACCCGCTGCGCAAATAGTAGTGAATAATAAAACCTACGAAAGCAATAAGCTGGTGATTGAAGTACTGCCTGCTAAAAAAGGAAGTGCAGTTACAGAGCAACAAAGCAGCAACAGCAACGAATTTACCTACGATGCGTTTGCATTGGACAGCAGGGAAAATGCAGAACAAAAAATTGCGAAGAATTTATTTCTCGAAATAAAACTCAACAAAAGCAGTTGCTACGAAGGCGAAGCCATAGTAGCCGAATATTTATTGTACAGCCGTGTGAACCTTACAGCCCAGTTGGATAAAAGGCCCGGCTTCAAAGGGTTTTCGTCTATCGATCTTCCAAGCGACCTGGCCAATGGCAGTTACCGGCACGAATCGAAAGGAGGAAAAATTTACAAGGTGTACAGCTTGCGCAAAGTGCAACTCACGCCATTGCAACACGGCGACCTTGCCATTGAACCACTCGAATTATCGGCCACAGTTTCTTTTATCCGGTTGCAGGAAGGCCAAACCATGAGCAGCATCGATCCGTATTTTCCCGACAAAACGGTGGAAGTGCCTTACCACCTTACGGCCGCAGTTACCAAAGTGCATGTATGGCCCTTGCCTGAAGCCAATAAGCCCGCAGATGGCTATTCGCCGGTAGGAAGATTTAGCATAAAGACAACCGGCCCCAACAAACAAATAAGCGCAGGCGAAACCGGATTTATTGATGTGGCCATTGAAGGCATGGGGCAATGGGGCATGGTAAAACCGCCCGTAGTGCAATGGCCCAAAGGCATCACAGGGTTTGAACCGAAAATAGAAGAGTCACTTGATTCGCAATCGGTACCGGTAAAAGGTGTTCGCAATTTTCGTTACAGGTTTGTAGCCGATACTTCCGGCAGCTATACCATTGCAGTGAAAGGGTTTACCCATTTCGACCCATGGCAAAAAGGATATAAATCCTGTGCAGATACCAGTATTGCCTTGTCGATAAAAGCGATGGATGCAAAATTAATTTCGGCAGATGATGATGTGTATGGCGGTGCTTCTACTTCAAAAGCTACCGAGCTCTTTACACGCTATGCACCCATGATGGCATTGGCGGCAGCATTGTTGATTGTACTGATAGCTGCACTCGTTATGCGCAGCAAAAAAACTAAAGACGAAAAAGAAATTACCATCTCGCAACCGCATCATTTGCTGGATGAACCCGAGCAATCCGTTGCTGCAGCACCCACAAAAAAAGTGGAACAAACAACCGAACAATGGCGCCCCTCTGCTATTGAAAATAAAGCGGAAACTGCAGCACCCAATATCAGGGAACTGGCGAAATATTACAAACAGAAGAGTAAGGAACTTGCAGCGCTAAAGCCGCAGCATGCTGCCATCATTGATGCGTTCATGCATAGCTGCGACGAAATCATGTATGCTCCGTTTGAAGCACCCATCACCACAGAAGCATTGCACGAACAATACGCAGCGCTGCTGGAAAAACTTAGGGAGTAAACTTGTATCCCACACCACGAACCGAATGGAAATAGCGTGGATTGCGGGAATCCTCTTCGAAATATTTACGAATGTTGAGTAAAAAATTATCGATGGTACGCGTGGTTGGAAAAACATTATAGCCCCACACGGTACGCAAAATAGTTTCGCGGGTCACTACTTCATTGCTGTGTTCTATGAGCAGTTGAATGAGCATAGATTCTTTCTTACTCAATGCTATCTTTTCTCCATTGCTCAGTGTAGCTTCCTGCGCATTGAAGTTGATGGTATGCCCGCCAAAACTGAAGGAGTTGATTGGGCTACTATCGGCATGCACCAGTTTACTTTTTTGCAACAGTTTTTCTATGCGCAGCAATAGTTCTTCCAGCGCAAAAGGTTTGGTAAGATAATCGTCGGCTCCTTTTTTCAACCCCAGTATGCGGTCGGTGCTGCTGTTGCGGGCACTGAGTATAAGCACCGGCGAAGTGATTTTCTTGAGCCGCATGGTTTCCAACACACTGATGCCATCAATTTCGGGGATCATAATATCCAGCACTACGAGGTCAAAATATTCTCCTTCCAGTTTTTCCAATGCCTGTTGTCCATCGAATGCAGATGCCACTTCATAGCCCTCCAGGCTCAAATTCATCTTGAGTGTTTCGTGCATGGATTCTTCATCTTCCACCAATAGAATGGAACCGATATGTGCAGTAGACTTTTTCATGAAGAGACTATCTGTTTAATTAAAGCTGATGGTAAAAATACTCCCCTGCGGAAAATTATCCTTTATTTCTACAGTGGCATTATGATTGAAAGCGATGCGCTTCACCAAAAATAAACCCAGTCCTGTTCCCTTTGTTTTGCGGGTTTGCTCATCGCCAATGCGGTAAAATTTATCGAACACTTTCCGTTTTTCTTCTGCCGGAATTCCTTTGCCGGCATCGGCTACCGAAAGCTGTACTTTACCCTGCACCTGGTCCAACGCTACAACAATGGGCGTGCTTTTGGGCGCATATTTTATAGCATTTTCTACCAGGTTATTGATCATCATCAACAGCAGCATGCGATCGCCCTGCAAACTTATTTCTCCTGTTCTTTCTTCAAACTCAATTACCCTGTCTGGAAACGATGCGCTGAAATGTTCTACCGCATCGTACACCAGGTCGTTCAGCAAAATTTCTTCAAAATGTTTTTGTAATGTGCCACTATCGAAGCGGGATGCCAACAAAATATTATCGCATAGATCGTTGAGCCTTTTTGTTTCGGTAAGTGTTTGCTGCAGCAATTTATTTTTTTGTGCATCATCCAGCTGCCGCTTCTGCAGGGTTTCAATATTCAGCCGGGCAATGGCGATTGGCGTTTTTAATTCGTGGGTCACTGCCATCATAAAATTTTGCTGAGCCTGGCTCAGCTTCAAATACCTGCGGGCTCCCACATACACAAACACAGCGCCCAGCCATATCAGCAACATAAATGTGATGCCCTCACCTACATACTGCAAATGCTTTCGCTCTTCGAAGATCATTACAGCCGCTTTTTTGGCTTCGTAGTTAGCCGCAGCAGGATTAAGTTCGGACAGGCGCAACGCGGCCATGGCTTTGTTTTGCTGATCGAGCGAAATAAACCACCACACCAATGCCGACATAATGTATGCCAGCAAAAACCAATAAATAACGGTAACGAGGGCTAATTTTTTTCGGGCGTTTTGCATGGCATATTTCGCATCATCATCAGAAAAAAATAAAGAGACGTATGTGGTGAATTACTGCAACACCGGTTCTACTCTTATGCCTGCCTGCAGCACAAAGGGCAGCGGGTCGCGACGCATGGTATGCTGTAGTGTGAAAGTAATACTACCGGTTTTATTGAACCGTACCGGGCGTGGCAGCAATAAGATCCTTCTTTCAAAAACATCATCCATACCCACACCCAGCCATTTATCGCTGGCAGCCAGTGGCAATTCGAACTGTTGTGTTTTAATGGAATCCTGCGGGTAGGCAATGCCAATATTCATCCACACATTGCGGTAGGGATAATTGTTGGTATGGCGCACTACCACGTACACTTTGTAATAGCGGTTGGTATCGGATATTTCGAACTTGAACTGTGGTACAAACGAACGCTGCCACTGGCCCTGCGGAATATTGACCAGCCGCTCGTATAGCTCTCCCTGTTTACATGCCGTAAGCACCAGGCAAGCTGTCAATACCATCATCACATATCGAAAAGAAAAAAATTGCTTCATAGCTACCCAACAGCTGCCTTTAAAGAATATTCAAAACCTGTTCTTTCGCTTTTTCCAATTCGTCTTTCATCAACACTACCGATTGTTGTATTTCGGCATCGTTGGCTTTGGAGCCTGTAGTGTTGATCTCGCGACCAATTTCCTGCAAAATAAATCCGAGCTTTTTGCCTTTGGATGCATCGGGCTCGGCCAGTATGCTGAAAAAATAATCGCAGTGATTGTTGAGTCGCACCTGCTCTTCGCTGATGTCAATTTTTTCGATATAGTAAATAAGCTCCTGCTCCAGGCGGTTGGCATCGATATTGTCCTTGCCTACCCATTCTTCCAATTTCCGCTCAATGGATTCTTTCAAACGTACCTGGCGTTGAGGCGCCAGCACTGCAATTTTTTCGGCCAGCCGGGTAATATGCTTGATACGACTTTCGATATCAGCCTTCAGCACACTGCCTTCTTCCTGGCGATGCACCAATACATCGTTGGCTGCGGCTTCAATGGTACTCAGCACCACTTTCCAGCTTTCTTCGTCGAGCACTTCGGTTTGTGGAGTTACTACTTCGGGCAGTTTGAGTAGAGCGCCCAATACCTGCGAAGTATCGAGGTTCAATTCTGCTGCCAGTCCGCTGATATTTTGATAGTAAAAGCGAATAAGGTCGGGGTTGATGGCCACCGGCCTTGAAGCGCCATTCATTTTTAAAGTAATAGAACAATCTACACTGCCGCGTTGAAGCTTTCCGGCTACAAGGTTGCGAATATCAAATTCGTAGGATTTGAGCAGTGGAGGCATTTTCAGGTTCATGTCGAACTGCTTGCCATTGAGTGATTTTATTTCGACCAGCACCTGGTTTTCACCAAAGCTGCTTTCTGCGCGGCCAAAGCCGGTCATGGAGTAGAGTACATTTTCCATAATAGTGTGGTAAAAGTAAGGTAAACAAAGGCAAGCAAAATTGTAATTCGGCTTTCAACTATTCCTGTTTCTTCATTAAAAAAAACGGCCCGCTCTTTTGGAGCAGGCCGTATAGATACAATTAACGGTGTGTATTACTGTTTGGTTACTGTATAAGCGTTGTTTATAAAGTCCACCACAATTTTATACGAACCTGTTGTATTGGGTGTTTTGAAATTGGCTCCTTCGGGCTTCACAAACCCAGCAGTTTTGGCTGCTTCAATGGAGTTGTCCTCTACACCATACTTCATGCCCCAGTTGCCCGGGTCGGGAATAAGTAGGTAATCTTTTCCTGTCGTAAGAGTAACTACTTGCTCCCATTTGGTTGCATTGAGCTGTGTAAACTTATAGGGATTGGTTACTGAATTATCCCAGCCCTGGGGGCAGCCATCACCCACGATGGTCAGCTTAGCAGGCAAGCCATGCTGTTGGGTAAATGGAGTAACGGTGAACTTCCCTGTTTGGAAGTTGAGGATGATCTTATACAAACCATCGGCAGTAGGCCCGGGGAAATTGGAGTTGTGCGAATTGTTCACATTGTAGCCAAAATCGCCACCAGCATTTAGTCCTGGTACCGAGCCATCTGCTACGGCATACTTCTTATCCCAGTTGCCATTTTCGGGCAATATGAGGTAAGAGGCTCCGCCAATCATTTGGAAAATGCCTCCGAATGTAGTTTCATCAATACGCGTCAATTCCTGCGTAGGCACGGGTACGGGGTTGGCCCATCCGCCCTGGGTTGCATCGCCCACAATAAAGAGTTTACCACTGGTAGGCAACACCACTTTGGGAGGAATTTTGTAAGGTGTCATTTTAATGGTCACAGAAGCGCTGATGAGTTGGTCATTGTTGTTTCCATAAGCGGAGATCAACCGGGCTTCCATATTGTAGCTCACACCAAATGCAAAGCCATAGCTCAGCAACATGGCGTTGAGGTCTTTGGCCATAATAGAGAGGCTTTTTTCACCAATCACTTCTTTGCTGGTGGCCTTGCTGAAATTGCGGCCAGCCGAATCAATTTGAATGATGTACCTGTTCTTGGTAGAATCGGTAGCATAATTCGGGTTGGTCCATGTAAAAGAAAGCACGTATTTGAGGCTGTCTCCCGGAACCGGGGCAACCGTAGATGCAGAGCTGGTGAGGACCGGTTGGCTACCACCAACATAGTAGGGCAAATCCGGCGACTTTTCGCAGGCTGTAAAACCAACAGCGAAGGCCAGGGCTATTGCCAGCATTTTATTGAACAGTTTCATATGTTTCTGTTTTAAGTTGGATTATTGTTTTACAACGGTGAATGTGCCGTTTTGAAAATTAAAAGTGAGCTTGTACCTGCCGGGTGTAGGCGGTCCAATAAAGCCTGGATCAGCATCTTGTTTTTTGAAGCCACCACTTTCCCAGGTGCCACCTTCCAGCATACGGTATTGAGTGCCCCATTCGCCTTGCTTTTGTATCAATTTGTAGTTGCCTCCACTTGGCATATCTACTACCAACTGGTACAATGTGTTGGTCACTCTTGTGAATTGCTGGGTTACATCGTATGGCGATCCTAATGGATTTGCCCAACCCGATGCAAAGGCATTACCGGTAGCCCAAAGTGTACCCGCAGTAGGCACATCTACCACGGGTGGTGGGCTAAATGGTGTAGCCGAAAACTTAATGACATTACTGGTCATTGGTAATGCATTTTTGATGCTGCTCACCACTCTTGCTTCAAAATTGTATTTGATATCAGGAGGCAGGTTCATGAAATTGAGTCCACTTAAGATCACGTTGAGATCGTAGGCAGTAAAGGTTTTGCTGAGATCTTTTGAAAGCACTACAACGCCTTTGCGGGGGTTTTTGAAATTGGAACCCACCGTATCAATTTCCAGGCTGTATTGCACATCCTGCGAGCTTAAGCCCGTAGTGAATTGGTAGTTGGGATTGGTCCAGTAAAACACCATGGCCAGGTCGGTCTCCTTTTTGGGATCCATAACAGGCGTAGTGGTGGAGGCGGTAAGAACCGGGGCTATGCCACCTTCCACATAGACAAGCGCATCATCTTTTTTGCAACCAGCCAGGGCCAAAACAGCCATCAAAGCCGGCAGTGCTAAAGATTTATAAAGCCTTTTCATAATGGTAATTTTTTTGTTGTCATGTAATGTGCAGGCAATGCAGTTTGCGTTGCAGCAACCTTGTTGTTAGGTTGGCTGCTAGTACCCTGCATTCTGTTTAATATTAGGATTAGAAGACAAATCAATAGCAGGAATAGGGTAGATATTGTATTTAGGATCTACGGCTGTTCCATTGCGCACATCTCCTTTCCACGACCACAGGTAAGTACCAGTGGTAAATTGATTATACCTGATCAAATCTGTTCTGCGATGACATTCCCAAAAAAGTTCGCGTCCTCTTTCATCCAAAATATATGGCAGGGTCAAACTAACAAATGCATTGGCATTAGGATCGGCAGGGCGGCCTCTTCTTGCAAGGGCTTGTAAATAGCCAGTGGCAGTGGCAGTACTACCGCCGGTTCCACCTCTTACCACAGCTTCAGCATATATCAGGTACATTTCTGCCAACCTGAATACAGGGAAGTCAACATCTGTATGATCGCCCGATGCATCGGCATGTGGGGCAGCACCGCCCGATCTTGTTTTGTTGGTGAATTTGGTAGAAGAATAACCGCTGGTAGCCAGGCCCAACAATACATCCATAGGTTTGGTTTGGCCGGTGGTCCAAAACTGGCCGCGAATATCCAGCGCTCCAAATTTGTCTACAAACTGCTCAGTTATTCTCATACAATTCCAGGTACCATTGGTGCCCGAAGTGCTACCCGGCACACCTGCAGGACCATGCACCAGGAATGTGGTACCACTCCATGCTTGTGTATTTGTACCATCATACAAAATGGCCCAGATAAATTCGGTTTTGCCGAGGTCGTGGTTATCGGCCAGCATCAGCTCTTTGTAGTTGGCATGCAGGGTATAACCTCCATTGATCACTTTAGATGAATAGGTAATGGCTTCGGTGTATTTAGCAGTACCGGTATACACTTGTGCATTCAAATACATTCTTGCAAGCAATGCCCACGCTGCTCCTTTATCGGCCCTGCCATACTCAGTAGCCCTGGGTGCTGGCAATGTTGTTTCAATAGCCTTCAACTCAGATTCGAGATAGTTGAACAAGTCTGTTTTTGAGATCTGGTGTGGCAAATTGCCAGAACCAATTTTTGCTGTTTCATCGCTAAATGGCACGCTTCCGAAATTATCGAGCAGTATCCAATAGTTGTAAGCTCTCAAAAACCTTGCATCATCACGATATGTGCGAACCATATCGGCATCTGCACCAGATATGCCACGGCTGCTCAACTTATCATCTGTTGATTCCTGCAAAAAGTTGTTGCACAAAGTGATGTTGTAAAAACAACGATAATACAAACCGGCAACTGCCTGGTTAGAAGCAGACCAGGTCATTTGGTGAATACCCAGTGGGTCGGTGTTATTGCTGTAGGTCCAACCTGCTTCATCGGTTGATAAACATTGCAGGTACCACAGTTGTCTTAAAAACCCGGTGCTGCCTTCATCACTCACAATTTCAGAAGGAATATCCCGGCCGGGGCTACCCGTTACAGCCATGCCAGCATACATTTTTGCCATGGCCTTTTTGTAACCGGCTGCAGATGCAAAAACTATTTCACCGGTGATATCGTTGGTTGGCTGCAGATCCAGCGCTTTTTCGCAGCCCTGGAGCATTGCCAAAACCGATATGGCGATTATAAAAAAACTTTTCTTGTATAGCATACTATATGTTTTTCGAATTATTAGAAATCAAGGTTTAATCCGATAGAGAATGTGCGTGGACGTGGATATAAGTTCCTGTCGATACCGTTTGAAATCTCAGGATCCAATCCTGTGTAATTGGTAATTGTAAATACATTTTGCACCGATCCGGTAGCACGCAGGGCTACTTCACCCTTGAGTATTCTGCCAAAATCGTAGCCAACGTATAAGTTATCCATGCGCAGGAAACTCGCATTCTCTACATAGTAATCACTAATAGGTTGTACATCAATTGTGCCTACAAATCTTGTATCTAAAAAGTTAGATGCTGCATTGCCTATAATGTAAGAACCCAACACCTGGTTCAACCTGGCCCTGTTACTATTTACGTTATTGTACACGTAATTGTTGAGCGAAGCACGCATTACAAATCCTGCAGTAAACTTCTTAACTGCAACGTTTGAACTAAAGCCAAACATATAATCGCCCACAGCGCTGTGGTTCAGGTAACGGTCGTTGTCGTTGATAATACCATCGCGGTTTCTATCTTCAAACAGTCCTTCAATAGGCTTGCCGCTTGCATCGTACACTTGTTGGTACAGGAAGAAAGTATTTCTTGGATGACCTACTGCATGCAATTGCACAAAACCATTTACCGCATCAGCAGAACCAGTAGGGATGCCCTTGTAAGTAGGATCATCCACAACAGTCAGCTTGGTAATCTTGTTTTGATTGTAGGTAGCATTTACACCAAAATCCCAGGTGAAATCAGGCTTCTTCACTATCTGTGTATTCAAAGAGATCTCAACACCTTTGTTTTCCAGGGTACCTACGTTGGCCAAAATATATGCACTGAAATTGGTGCCGGTTGCTTGCGGTACGCTGTTCAGCAAGTCTTGTGATTCGCGGTAGTAAAAATCAACACTACCTGTAATTCTACCTTTCAAAAATCCGAAATCAACAGCGGCATTATAGCTTCTCAGCTCTTCCCATTTTAGGGCTGAGTTAAATCCAAACGGAGTATAGGTTTGGTAATAAGTGTTTCCAAATTGATACGCTGAATTTTGACCACCCAAACCATATCGAGGTTGCCAGTCGTAGTTACCAATACCATCCTGCTGACCTGTATGTCCGTAACCAACCCTGAGTTTTAAATCAGAGAATGTGTTATCCTTTTCCATGAAAGATTCGTTCTTGATGTTCCATGCAAGGCCCACAGATGGGAAAAATCCCCAGCGGTTTTCCGGTGCAAACCTGGATGAACCATCGCGACGAAGACTGGCAGTAAGGAAGAAACGACTATCGTAGTTGTAGATCAACCTTGCCCAATAAGACTGCAGGTTATTTTCCGGAATATCGTAAGGAAAATCGGGCGGCTTGGTACCAGCGATGGTATCCCTGTTGGCATTATACCCGCGGTAGAAATAATTCTTTGTTTTGAAATTATTATACGAGTAACCAGCGGTAACATCTACACGGCTTTTGATCGACTTTATGTCTTTCGCATAGTTCAGGTAAAGATCGAAAACCGTATTATTTTTTTCCTGCTTGCTTTCGCTGTATGTGCCTTTGGTAGAATAGTTGGAAGCAGCACTGCTATCTACAAAATAAGTGCCGGTGCTTTTACTTATATCATACGCCATGTTTGCATTGGCACGCAGCTCTGGCAGGAAATGAAATTTATAATCCAACTGCAAATTGCCAATGCTCCTGTTGGGCTTTTGCTCATCAAAAGTTTGCTCCAACATACCAAGTGGATTATTGGCCCTGTTCAATACCAATTCTCCATTGGGTTCTCTCCATTCATAATAACCGCCGTAGCGTTTATCGCCTGACATTACCGGCTGAGTTGGATCAAATCCCACTGCGGTTCCTATTGCACCGGCATTGGCAAAACGAGTGTCCTGCATGGCACCTTTCAGGTTCAGGTCCACTTTCAAATGATTATTGAAAAAAGTTGGATTCAATGCCAATGAAAGAGACGTGCGTTGCAAATTATCGGTCTTCAAAATACCATCCTGGTTGTAGTAACCAACGGTAAACCTGTAAGGCAACCATTTAACACCACCACTCAGGCTAATATTATTATCTGTTCCAAAAGCATTTTGGTATATCTCATTCTGCCAATCGGTAGAAGCTGTACCTACTTGTCTTTTTTGTGTGGCATTACCATAGGTGTTCACCAGTTCTCTTACCTGGTCTGCACTTAACACATCCACCATTTTGGGAACTGTAGCCAATGAATTGGTCGAGCTGAAATTCACTTTCAACTTGCCCGACTTTCCTTTTTTAGTGGTAATGATCACTACTCCATTATTGGCCCTTGAACCATAAATGGCAGCAGCAGATGCATCTTTCAAAATGGTATAGCTTTCAATATCATTGGAGTTAATGAAGCTGAGCGGGTTGGCTGCACCATTAATGCCGTTGTTGTCCAAAGGCACACCATCCACCACTATCAGCGGGTCATTGGATGCATTCAATGAAGAACCACCCCTGATCCTGATGGTACTTCCTGCACCCGGGCGGCCACCATTCGACACAATGGATACACCAGCTACTTTACCTGCGATCATTTGCTCGGGAGTTGTAAAAATTCCCTTTTGAAAATCTTTGGAAGTAACGGTAGATACAGCACCCGTCAAATCTTTTTTGCGGGCAGTACCATAACCAATTACCACTACTTCATTCAGTGGCGATTTGGCACCTTCCATGGTTACATCCATGGCGCCAGCACCTACAGGCTTTTCAATAGTGCCAAAGCCTACATACGAAAATACCAGGGTAGCATTTTCAGGGGCTTTGATGTTGAAAATGCCATTGGCATCGGTGGAGGTTCCGGTAGCAGTGCCCTTTACTGTAACAGATACTCCCACAAGTGGAGTTCCATCTTTAGAGTCACTCACTTTTCCGGATACTGAGATGGTCTTCTGAGCTAAGGCAGCAAAGCCCATAAGCAGCAGTACAGGAATGACCATTCCTTTAAGCAGTCGTCGTAAGGTCATACGTTTTGTTTTTACATGTTGAGATATATGTTGAGTTGAGATCAACCAATCGGAAGATGGAGTGGGCACTCCGGCAAGCAGTAGGCAATGTGTACGTTTAAAAGACATTTTGTTGTTAGTTTTTGCTGCAAAACATGGCATCATTTGCGCCAAGTTTTTGCTGTCTTTCCGTCTCTTCAGCAGTTACATTGTAGTGTGCGTGTGTCAGTTTTATTGTTGAATTAAATGACCATTAACCCTAAACCTTTTTCCTGGCAGCACATTCAGCAAAGCACCGGATTGCAGGGTAAGTGGCGTATTTAAAATGCATTCGTTGTTATCTGTTGGATTGATATTGACCTGGTGACCGGCAGGCACTACAGCAGGAGGAATAGCACCACCCTGCCAGTTGCACGGATCCGAAAAATTGCCACTGCCAGTGAAGTTGTAAACGGTAACCGGCGGGCCATCTACGGCCCTATCGGTAAACAACAAAAACGTGCCGGCAGGCAGGTAAAATTTCTGTGTAAGATTTCCGGCAGGCACAGTCATGGTAGTAGCAGAAAGCCCGGGGTTGATAGGAGGGAATGGATCGCCCTGCCCCGTGTTCTGCACATTGGTGGCATACACATACCATGTGCCAGCAAACGGGAATGTTACATTGCCCGATGGATCCTGCACTGTGTTCACATCAAAGTTGCCGATCACTACCATGTTCAATGCGCAGTTGAGTATTTTTTGCCACTTGAATGTTCCGCTCAAATCGAAGGAAACATTGTTGGTTACAAATGCTGGTAAGTATTCGGGATGCTTGGTACGCAGCGAAACGATCTTGCCCGTCATATCCTTCAGTGCCCTGCGGAAATTGTTGGCGTTGTAGTTCTGCGTAGCACCTGCATAAGGCAGTGATGGATTGGAATTAGGTCCTGCAGGCATGGCCCATGCCAATGGTTTGGGATCTACCCGGCAACCATTGTTTTGCAAAGTGTTGCACATATTGATGCTGCTGTCGTAAGCCAGCTCTCCAAACTGCCACATCATTTTCGGACCCGGAATAGTGTATAAAAATGCAGCCACTGCCATCATGCGCCTGCTGGAAACACTCAATGATTTTACATTATGATTGAGCCCCGCATTGCCATAGTTCACATTCTTCCACATCAGGCGTTCTTCATCGTGGCTTTCTGCATACGCCATCAGGTGCGGCGTGTTGTTGCCACCATACGCTGTCCATCTTGTAGTATGGTAGGCCCTGTCGAAATTGGATCCATCAACATAGCCCATGCTGGCCTGGTTAAACTGGTCGGTCATTTTACCCCAAAGCAACATGCCATAATTGGCCAGCGTGGCTTCTTCCTGGTCTACACCCAGGTGTTCGAGTATCATGTAAGCATTGGGTGAAATGGCCTGCGACTGGGTATAAATGCGTTGCCAGATATTTACCCTGCTTTGGTCGTAATTGCTCCATGCACCGGCGTCGTTGGGATTATTGGTTTGTGTAAATCCTTTACTCAAATCCCAGCGGAAACCATCCAGTTTATACTGGGTAAGCCAATGCCGCATTACATCTTCCACAAACTTGATGGTGGCGGGTGCTTCGTGGTTCATATCGTAGCCCACATTAAAGGGATGTTTGGCATCCACATTGAACCATGGACTATTATCAGCAGGCTTACTGGTGGCGCTGTTCCAATACATCTGCACCATGGGGCTCGAACCAAACTGGTGATTCATTACCAGGTCGAGCACCACTGCTATACCGCGTCCATGACAAGTATCGATAAATGCTTTCAAATCATTTTCGGGGCCATAAAATTTATCGGCTGCAAACATGAATGCAGGGTTGTATCCCCAACTGTTATTGCCTTCAAATTCGGTGAATGGCATCAGGTGAATGGTGTTGATGCCGGTCTTGCTGAGATAGCCAATGGTATCGATCAGCGTTTTCCAATCGTTGCGGGCCAAAAAGTCGCGAACCAACAATTCGTACACCACAAGATTGCGCTTATCGGGGCGCACAAAACCGGTAGTGGCAGCACTCCAGTTATACGCGGGTTTACCCGGTGCCAGCACACTTACAATGCCGGTAGTTTTTCCCGTAGGGTAAGGTTTCAAATTCGGGTAGCGATCGGTATAAGGTGCCTGGTTGATGTATTGATCATTCCATGGGTCCAATACTTTTTGCGTCATATAATCCGCCACTTTCAGGCTGCCATCTATCAAATACTGGTAGCCATATTCCTGGCCGGGTACCAGCCCTGTAATGGTGATCCAAAATCGCTGGCCATCGGGCGTTTTCTTCATTTGGTGCGCCACTGTTTGCGTCCAATCGTTGAAATCGCCGAGTACTGCTGCCGTGTTTTTATTGGGCGCAAAAAGTACCAGTGTTACCGATGTATTGTCGGGTGCATAATTGGCACCGTCATTCATACCGGGAGGAAGTGCTTCCACCACCGGTGGTGGTGTTACAAAAAACTCGATGCTGTCTCTTACAGGTGTTCCCCCATTGTCGGCGATGGCCAATATTTTTTGAGCACCAGCTGTGGAAACAGTTGTATTCGCAGCCACCACAGTAACACCCGGTTGGTTGGCCATTTCTACACCATTGAAATACAAACGCAGGTTGGAAGACAAACTCGACTTCGCTTCCATCGCCAAATTGTCGCCAACAATTTTATTGATGGGTTCAATGATGGGAATATAGGTAGGCTGACGATACGGATTGGTTACGCCCACATACAACGATGCATCGTACACCGTAATGTACATATCGGAACCATCGGCATTGCGCTGCACTTTGGAGCCATTGCCACTGCGAAACAGTATGGCAATTTTCTGAATTTGCTCACCACCCGGTACGCCATAAAAATTGCGGATATCTGTGATGGTAAACGACCATTTATTATTGCCCAACGAAGTGGCCTGTAGCTGTGCATTGGGCTGGTTGAAATTCTGATTGAATTTTACATAGCGCCAGTTGGATGACGATGTGCTAAGGTTAGTGATCACACCTGTATGCACATATACGTCTGTAGGCGTTTGACCCAACAATCCTTTGTTGCCAAAAGATGCATCCATGGTTACGGTAATGGTAGCCGATTCTGTAGGAAACTGGTTGGAGTACGATAATAGCTGCGCTTCACTACCATATATCATGGCAATGAATGCAACAACAATCATGAGCAGTTTTTTCATACGTCGGGCCATCATTATCAGGCAGTTTTTACATTCGTTCTGTTTGCTTGTTTATCGTCAAACATCTATCTGCAAATTGCCGTGTATTTTGTACACAATTCCGATTTTAGCCAACAAGTCCACCGGAAAAGTGGACGCTTTTATTTCAGCATATCGGGTTAAAAATCAATCCCTATCCACTTCCGTTTACTCTTCTCGTATTTTTCAAAATTGAATCGGTAGAGCTTTCCGGGTCGGTGTTTCACATCTTCTTCCAGCTCGCCTGTATCAATTAAAAAATCCATGCTGAAGAATTTTTTCCGAAAATTCCTTCGATCGAGTTCTACGTTCAGGATGGCTTCGTAGAGGTTCTGTAATTCTCTCAGGGAGAATTTTTCAGGCAACAGGTTAAATCCAAGCGGGTGTTCCTGTATGCTTTTCTGGAGCCATTTGTAGCAGGCATCAATAATGTCTTTGTGGTCAAATGCCATATCCTTCAGCGAACGAACATTGTGCCAGTGCAGTTCATTGTCGGTGATCTGAAGCTCGTGGTGGCGAATGTTGAGCAGGCTGCAATAAGCCAGGGTAACTACTCTTCCACCCGGGTGCCTGTTGGGTGCACTAAATGCCTGCACCTGCTTCAGGTACACATCATTCATACCGGTTCTTTCCTGTAATACACGGTAAGCCGCATCGTCCAGTTCCTCGGTAGCATGCACCACATCGCCCAGCAGCGACCATTTTCCATGATACACTTCCAGATCGCTCCGTATGAGCAATACTTTCAACTTGTTTTCCTCGAAGCCAAAAATGACACAGTCTACCGTAAGCGGTACAGTTGGGTACGACCTTACAAGGTCTACCGCATCTTCAATCATCATCATAGGTCTGCTCACAGGCAGTTCCTTTTCATTTTTCATAAGGGCATGCTTTCTGGCAATCGGCAATCACTACTGCGAATGTAGGGGGCAATGTGTATTATTTACATGATTCGTTAAAGTTTTTTTCCGCCTATCGGGAATTATAGGCTTACAGGCTTAGCCGTACACCGCTATTTTGCAGCCTGTTTTGTTATTTCGCTACCCAACAGTGTTTGCAAGCGGCAGGCATCATTTCAATTGATAATATCCGAACTACTATGACCGATTCAGCTTCCCATATTCTACAAATGCAAACCTCTACCAACCACTGGCTACAGCCGGAAAAGCAGGCTACACAGCCTGCCGAAGCCGAAGAGCTGCGCCAGGTACTGCGCTTTCACGAGCATAGATATTACGTGCTCAACGAGCCCCTGGTAGCCGATGCCGAATACGACCAGCTCTACAAAAAACTGGAAGCTGCAGAAAAATTGCACCCCGATTGGGTAACGCCGGCATCGCCCACCCAGCGGGTAGGCAGCGGCTTAAATGCCAGTTTTGCCACGGTAACCCACCTGGTGCCCATGCTAAGTTTGGAAAACAGCTACGATGCCGAAGACCTGAACGACTGGGATAGAAAAGCCCGTGAATTAACTGGACTGAGCGAGATCGAATATTGCATTGAACCCAAATTTGATGGGGCCAGCATTTCGGTGATCTACGAACATGGTTTGCTTACCCGGAGTGCCACCCGCGGCGATGGGGTGCAGGGCGATGATATTACCACCAACTCCAAACAGATCAGGAATATCCCACTCTCTGCCGGGTTTCAAAATTTTGGTATCGACACTATTGAGATAAGAGGCGAAGTGCTCATGAGCAAGCAAAGCTTTGCTGCTTATAATGCAGGTCTAACGGAGGAAGGATTGCCGCCACTGGCTAATCCCCGCAATGCCGCCGCCGGATCATTACGGTTGAAAGACCCTTCGGAGGTACAAAAAAGAAAACTGGAAGCATTTCTTTACCATGTGAGCTATACTACTTCTACTGCAAGTGGTGCAGGCATACCCGGCACACACTCTGGCATGTTGCAAATGCTATGGGACTGTGGCTTTCGCAGCCCGGTGCAGGAAATGAAAGTGGTGAAAGGCATAGCAGCCGTTGCCGAACATTGTGCATGGTTCGAATCGCAACGCGATGCGCTGCCCTACGAAATAGATGGGCTGGTGATAAAAGTAAATGATCTGGCACTGCAGGAAAAAATGGGCATGACCACCCATCACCCCCGCTGGGCCATAGCGTATAAATTCAAAGCAAGGCAAGCCACTACTGTGCTGCGTGATGTTGAATTCCAGGTAGGACGTACAGGCGCTGTTACACCCGTGGCCAAACTGCAACCGGTGCCCATTGGCGGCGTTACAGTGAGTAGCATTTCTATTCACAACGAAGAGTATATCAGGGAAAAACAACTGATGATAGGCGATACAGTATTGATAGAAAGAGCTGGTGATGTAATACCACAAATTGTGAAATCGCAACCCGAACTGCGCAATGGAACAGAGCGGGCCATTTTGTTTCCCACTACCTGCCCCGTATGCGAAGCAGGATTGTATAAGGAAGAAGGCGAAGCCGTTTGGCGCTGTATCAATGTAGAATGCCCGGCGCAGGCAGTAGAACGCATCATACATTTTGTGAGCAAAGATGCTATGGACATTCGCAGCTTTGGCGAGCAACAAGTGCGTAGGTTTTACGAAATGGGCTTGCTGAATGATATACCGGGCCTGTATCAATTAGATTTTGAAAAGATCGGTACGTTGGAAGGCTTTGGAAAAAAATCGATCAGCAATTTAGAAGCATCGTTGCTGCAATCGAAACAGCAACCACTGCACCGCATCATTTACGGCCTGGGCATCAGGCATGTGGGCGAAACCATGGCCAAAACTTTAGCACGTGCAGTAACACATGTGTTCGATTTCAAAAACAAAACAGTGGAAGAGTTGATGCAACTCGAAGACATAGGACCCAAAGTGGCCAACAGCATTGTCAACTTTTTTGCGAACGAAAAAAATATTGAAATGCTGCAGCAATTGGAAAGCCTTGGACTCAACTTACAACAGGCTGAACAATCCATTGCAGCAGGCGGTTCATTTAGTGGTAAAACATTTTTGTTTACCGGTACACTCACACGCATGAAAAGGCAGGCAGCAGAAGCTAAAGTAGAAGAACAAGGAGGTCAAATTTTAGGAGGAGTAAGCAGCAAATTGAATTATCTTGTGGTAGGTGAAGATGCCGGTAGCAAATTGGAAAAGGCCAAGAAGATTGCGTCAATTGTCATTCTGTCTGAAGAAGAATTTTTAAAACTCCTCACACATGATTAGCAAAATTGCCGAAGAAAAATGGAAGCAGGTCACTTTCCCCGGTTGGGAGACCATGCAACGCAAATATGCCATCAGCACCAGTGGCCGTTTGGCCAGCTATCACACACAGGTAGCCAAAGATGGTATATTGCTCAAAGGCTCCGACATAGAAGGTTACAAAGTATTACGCCTGCGGGTGAAAGGTGCTTATGTAGCATTCTTGTTTCATCGTTTGGTGGCCGATGCATTTTGCAAACGAAAAACTGATGACCACAATTTTGTCATTCACCTCAATCATAAAAAGCAGGACAACCGTGCTGCCAACATTAAGTGGGCAGATAAGGAAGAAGTAGCAACGCATAACAAAAACAGCCCGGCCGTAAAAGCATATCGTAAGCAGGTGTTGGAAAATGCGCCCAATATTAAAAAGGGCCTCAAGCTTTCGCTTACACAGGTGAAACAAATAAAAACATTGCTCATCAATCCAAAGCGCAAGCTTACCCATAAGCAGATAGCCGAAAAATATGGCATAAGCGAAATGGCCATCACCCGCATGAAACGCGGCGAAAACTGGGGCCATGTAAAGGTTTGATGAATTGCATTCGAAACCTAATTTTGAAAGACTGTTTGCGGGCAAACAGTCTTTTTTTACTTCAACACTTCACAAACAATGTTGCAAAAAAACACCCTGCAATTTCTATCGGCACTCAAAAAAAATAATGAGAAAGCCTGGTTCGACAACAACCGCAATCAATACGATGCCGCCAAACTGGATATGCTGGGCTTTGCTGAAAACATGATAAAAGCGATCAGCACTTTCGACAATTCGGTAGCACATATTCAAGCCAAAGATTGCCTGTTCCGAATCAACCGCGATGTGCGTTTCAGCAAAAACAAAGCGCCATACAAAACCAATATGGCCATGTACATTTCGCGGGGTGGAAAAAAGGCGCTGGATGTGGCAGGCTACTATGTGCATATAGAACCGGGTGCCAGCTTTATGGCAGGTGGTATTTGGATGCCAATGGCTCCGGAACTGAAAAAAATAAGGCAGGAAATTGATTACAATTTCAGCGAGTTTCAAGAACTGCTGACGGCAAAAAATTTCAAAACAGTATTCGGCGATTTGGAAAAAGGAGAAGGCACAGTATTGTCGAGGCCGCCCAAAGGATACGATGCCGATAACGAAGCCATAGAATGGCTGAAGCTCAAAAGTTTTATTGCATCCGCTCCATTACCCGATGCATTACTCACCGATAAAAAGCTGGTAGCAACATTGGGCAAAAATTTTGAGACCATGTACCCCTTGATCCAATTTCTAAACAGGGCTTTGGCACACGAATAAAAAAGGGGAAACCGCAGTTTCCCCTTCCGACATTTCAAATCAATTATATGTTGCTTGTATTACGATTGCTTCAGCAATAAATACACAATTGCACCCAGCAACAGGATTACAATAAAGCCCCACAATCCAAACAATGCTACACCAATAGCAGCCGCTGCTACTACGATCAGTATAAACAACCATGGCTCCATGCCGGCGATGGTATCACCTTGTTGACCGTGGCTTTTGCTGAACAAGCCTTTTACTTTTTGTGTAAGCGCTTTCCAGGCAATCTTTCTGGTGAGTGCCTTGTATTGCTTCTTCGCCTCTTTGGACATAGTAGCTCCGGCCAGTGCGCCCATCAACAGCAATGCTGCATCGCCATTGGATATTGCGGGTTGTTCAGGAGCTATCTGCGCTTCGGTAAGATGAAGGGTATTCGTAACGAGTGCCATAGTTTTTCAGTTTTACAATTTTCTCCGAGGGCTGCAAAATAAATGCCATACAACCTCATCGATTGTAAAATGATATACACGATAGCCTCATAACTTTTTTAGCTCACATCCTACTTTGCCAACAAGTACAATTGCCGCTATTATCCCAGCAACGATTGGCTCAGCAAATACTCAGCGATCTGGATAGCATTGGTAGCAGCACCTTTGCGCAGGTTATCGCTTACGATCCAGCAATTGAGTGTATTCGGTTGAGTTTCGTCGCGGCGAATACGGCCTACAAATGTTTCGTCTTTATCGTGTGCATTCAATGGCATAGGATATACCTGGTTGGCAATATCATCTTCCACAACTACACCTGGAGCAGCAGCAAGAATGTTGCGTACTTCCTGCAGGTCGAAATCATTTTCAAACTCAATATTCACGCTTTCGCTGTGGCCACCCATTACCGGGATACGCACAGTGGTAGCTGTTACTTTAATGCCTTCGTCGCCAATGATCTTGGTGGTTTCTTTCACCATTTTCATTTCTTCTTTGGTGTACCCGTTGTCGAGGAATACATCAATTTGAGGAATCACGTTCAGGTCAATTGGATACTTGTACGCCATATCGCCTTCTATGCCCTGGCGTTCGTTCATCAATTGGTTTACTGCTTTTACACCGGTACCGGTTACACTTTGGTAAGTGCTTACCACTACTCTTTTAATGCGGTATTTATCGTGCAGCGGTTTCAACACCAATACCATTTGAATGGTAGAACAGTTGGGGTTGGCAATAATTTTATCTTCAGCAGAAAGCACACCACCATTCACTTCGGGCACTACCAGTTTTTTGGTAGGGTCCATGCGCCAGGCCGATGAGTTATCAATTACAGTAATGCCGGCTTCTGCAAACTGTGGAGCAAGTGCCAATGAAGAACTACCGCCTGCAGAAAACAAAGCAACAGCAGGTTTGGCCAAAATGGCATCGGCAGCACTTACCACCTTATAGGGTTTTCCTTTAAACATTACTTCCTTGCCAATAGATTTTTCGCTGGCCACAGGAATCAGTTCGGTTACAGGAAAATTACGCTGCTCCAATACTTGCAACATTTTTGTGCCAACCAGTCCGGTGGCACCCACCACTGCTACTTTCATGTTTTTGTCTTTTTTTGTTGTTGATGTAAAAGAAAACAGCCTCCCGGTTTGGCGGAAGGCTGCAGTTTATTATTGTTGACACATACAAACAAACATTACCTTCCGCAGTGCGGTTTCTTGGCAGTGTGTTTTATATGCTTTGATGTTTTCATTTCGGCTGCAAAATAAAAGGAAAAATATATTCCCAAAAAATAAAATCCTTTTTCGCAGGGTTAGAGAAATGCGAAAAATCAGGCATTTCGCCGCTTTTCAGCCATTGCAGCAATAGCAGGAAATAAAAATGGGCTGCTGAAATCCTGGTTTCAGCAGCCCATTCTGAGATATAGATCACACTATCGGCTACCGCCGATCTTATAATTTTCAGGAGGTATGGCTCCCAACAAATATTGAACAAAATAATCCCAGCGCCTACGCATCATGTAGTTGGTGTCTTTGCCAAATCCATGCCGGGCATTGGGGAAAATAAGTAAATCAAATGTTTTGTTGGCTTTTACCAAAGCATCTACTACCAGGTACGTATGATAAGGCGGCACATTATCATCCATGCCACCATGCGCCAGCAATAATTTTCCTTTCAGGTTGCCTGCATACTGCGCCACTGCATCGGCATCGTAATTGGTTTTTCCATTGGGCATTTTTTGCTCCAACCCCACATACCGCTCGGCCCAATCGTCTTCGTAATTCCGGTTGTCGTGGTTGCCACTTTCGGCAATGCCCACTTTAAAGAAATCGGGATAGCGGAAAAGTGCCGCAGTAGTAGCACTGCCACCACCACTATGCCCCCAGATGCCTACACGGGTAAGATCGATAAAAGGAAAACGTGCTGCCAATTGTTTCATGCCTGAAACCTGGTCGGGTAACGTGTTTACAGCAAGACTGCCATAGCATGCATCGTGAAAAGATTTGGAGCGATTGGGATTGCAACTGCCTTCAATAGCTACTACCACAAAGCCGAGTTCGGCCAAGGCCTGGTTGTCGCGTACACTGGGCGAAAAATTCCAACTGCCCACACTACCCACTTGCGGGCCCGGGTAGATATAATTTACAATAGGATACTTGCGGCCCGGTTCCATTTTGGATGGCACAAACATCAGGCCATACAAATCCCACTGGCCATTGTCCGATTTCACAGTTATTTGTTGCGGAGCTTTCCATCCCGTAGCCAGTAGTTTCGAAACGTCGGCCTTCTCCAAGGTTGCGATCAATTTGCCGGCGGCACTGCGCAATACCGATACCGTGGGTACACTGGGTTGGCTATAGTTATCTACAAAGTATTTTTTATCGGGCGAAAAACTGATGTTATGATTACCATCCTCCGGCGTTAGTAATGTGAGGGCACTGCCATCCATTTTTACACTGTACACATGTGCGAAATAGGGATTTCTTCCGGCTTCCTTTCCTTTGCCTTCAAAGTAGATAAGACCATTGGCTTCGTCGATATACAGTATGCGTGATACTACGAATTTGCCCTTTGTAATTTGATGTTTGAGTTTTCCTGTACCCAGGTCGTGCAGGTACAAATGGCCCCAATCGTCTTTTTCAGAATACCAGATAAACTCGTTGCGTGCAGGCAAAAATTTCCAGTTCACTGCACCTTGTCCCGATTCGTATTGTGTGGCTACGGTTTCGTTGTACACTTCCCTTACTTCACCGCTGGCCGCATCTGCCAGGCGCAGCGTAGCACTTTTGTGATCGCGGCTGGTAGATACAAATGCCAGTTGTTTGCTATCGGCACTCCAGCTATTGTCGGTAAATCCTCCATCGCAGGAAATATCGTCGCATTCTGTACTGCGATGCGCATCGGCACCCATGTGCAGGCGAATGATCTTTGCAGGCGCCACTTCAATGATCACCCGGTAAATTTTGGATACCACCGAATCGCCGGCCATGGGATATTTCCATTGCTGCAATTCGGGGCTGCCCACTTTAGTTTTTACGAGGTACATATCTTTTACACCCCGGTCATCCTGCTGAAAAGTCACGATCTTTTTTGAATCAGGCGACCACAGCACCACAGGTCTTTCACTATGTGTCCATCCTGCATTATCGGTGGCATAACCAAAATCCTTTACGCCATCGGTCGTCAGTTGTGTAAGTTTTCCGCTGGCAATTTCTTTCAGCCAAAGATTCCAGTCTTTGATGAACACAGCCATCTTACCATCGGGCGACAGCACTTCTCTGCCTGCGCCACGCATACGTGTATTCTGCGCAGGCGCTGCACCACCCGGAATTTCGCTCCTACTTTTCAAAATTTTCCGGGTGCCATCTGCGGCATTCACCAGCACTATTTCTTCTCCTGCCTCGGTGTTCGCGGTATAATAAAATTGTCCGTCCGGCAGCCATTGTGCATTTACCCCGTTTCTATACACCAGTTTCGAAGTATTGCTCATTAGCATTTGTTCTGCCTTCTTATAATCTTCGGCAGTCAATTGCTTTGCACCGCCTTGTGCATACGCTCCGCAAATGCCGGACAATAGCACTGCAGTGATCAACAGTTTTTTCTTCACAGTAATTGGTTTAAAATGGAATACAATAACTAAAGACTCTAATGTAAGCAGTACTCGTGCAGCAAATCGTTGCAAAGAACTTTTTGCATTAATTAAATATATTTTTATTGAGATGTTTGAACGCTTCCATGGCTCCCAGCCACTCGCAGGTTCTTGCTCCCGCCTTGTTGGCATTGGCCACCATGTTTTTCCATTCATCTTCGTTTAGCTGTAGGCGTTGGTCGTATGTGAAGTTTTGCAACTGGTACAGTACAGCTCCCATAAACGCATCACCTGCACCCGTGGTATCCACCGGTTGTACAGGAATTCCCGGCACTAAAAATGTTTTGCCCCGCAAGCCCAACAGGGCTCCCTCTTTACCCAAAGTAATTACAAATACCGCATGGGTTTGCTGCAACAAAATAGCGGCAGCTTCATCCACCGATGAGGCACCGGTGATGAGCATGGCCTCTTCATCACTCATCTTAAAAAATGCGCATTGCTTTGCAAAAGCCCAGGCCTGCTCTACAAACAATGGCTTGCACTGGCTGTACAACAACTGCCGGTAATTGGGATCAAAACTCACATAGATATTTTGCAGAAGTGCCTGCTGCAGCAAATGCACATACGCATCCTGCAATGGTCCCAGCAAAAATGCAGTAGCACTCCCAAAATGAATGATGGAATAATCGGGTAAATGAATCGATGCCAGGTCTTCGATGCTCAATGCTGCATCTGCACCACGGTTGAAATAAAAATCTCTTTCGCCATTTTGCATGAGCGACACAAAAGCCAGGGTGGTAAAATGCCGGCTGTCGCGGAGTACATAGCGGGTGCCCACACCCATTTCCTGCAACACGTCTACAAGATGCTGGCCAAACGGATCCTCACCCACTTTGGCCACCATTTCCACATCGCCACCCAATGCTGCTATGGCTGCAGCCACATTGGCCGGGGCACCTCCGGCTTTTTTCAAAAAATGATCCCCATGGGTAAGCGGCTGCCCCTTATCGGTACAGATCATATCTATCAGCGCTTCGCCAATGCAAAGTATCTTACTCATATCTGTGCAACGCCTGTTTATTGAACCGGTTTCTAATTATTTTTCTGCATGAATATAACCAACTGATATTATTTTCATCAGGCCTATGCTCACCAGTTTTTATAAAGCTGTTTCCCTGTTTTGCTGCCTGTGTATTTGCAGCAGTTATTTGCATGCACAGGCAAGGTATAGCATAGTGATTTCCGAACTGATGGCAGACCCCACGCCCACCATCGGCTTGCCCAATGCCGAATGGCTGGAACTGCGCAATACAAGTGGCAATGCCATCAACCTGCAGGGGTTTCGTTTGCAAAAACAAAATAGTGCACCGAGCGGCCCCATGCCATCACTTTTGCTACAGCCCGATAGCAGCGTAATTGTTTGCACTGCATCGCAACTGGCCGCCATGAGTGCATTTGGTACTGCCATCAGCGTCACCAGCTTTCCTTCACTCACCAACGATGGTGATGATATTGCACTCATTGCTCCCGGTGGCGCTTTGATGCATATGGTTTCGTACAATATCAACTGGTATAAAAATGCCATCAAAGCCGATGGAGGATGGACACTTGAAATGATTGATACACGCAACCCCTGTGCGGGACTGGATAACTGGACTGCTAGTACAGATACTAAGGGAGGCACACCAGGCAAAAAAAATTCGGTAGACAGAATGAATGCCGACAAACGTTCGCCGCGGTTGTTGCGAGCAGTGGCCATGCATTCGCAGTTGGTACAATTGGAGTTTGATGAACCACTCGATAGCATCAAAGCCACTACTACAAGTTCTTACTCTATTTCGGATGGCATCAGTATTTCCAGCGCCACACCGGTTACATGGTCGTTTCATAAAGTGCAGTTGCAATTGGCTACCGCATTGGCTGCGCAAAAAATTTACAAGGTATCTGTCAACACGGTACCCGATTGTAGCGGCAATGCCATCAATCAAAATTTTAGCGACTGCCAACTGGGATTATTTACCCCTGCAGACAGCAACGATATTATTGTGAATGAAATACTATTCAACCCTAGGCAACAGGGTGTAGATTATATAGAACTGTACAACCGCAGCCAAAAAATAATTGACCTGCACGAAATATTGCTGGCTAACCGCAGCAGCAATGGACAGATAGGCACTTTCGCCACCATTGCTGCCGAAAGTGCAGCTATTTTTCCGGGGGAGTTTGTAGTGTGCAGCAGCAACCCCGCCATTGTAGCACAACAATACACCGTACTGCAACCGGCTGCATTATCCACGCTTTCTTCCATGCCTTCTTTTCCGGACGACAAAGGGTGGGCCGTTGTACTCAACAGCGCCGGTAAAATTTTGGATGAACTGCCCTACGAAGAACGCTGGCATTTTGCTTTGCTCGACAACAAAGAAGGCATAGCACTGGAGCGAATCAATTACAATGCCCCCACTGCCAGCCGCGACAACTGGACCAGTGCCGCCAACACCGCAGGCTTTGGCACACCTACTGCAGTAAACAGCCAACACAGAACAGCCGCTGCTACCACTGGCACTATCACGGTACACCCAAGGTTGTTCAGCCCCGACAATGATGGGTTTGAAGATGTAGCATTTATCGACTTCCAATTTCCGCAGCCGGGCTATGTAGCCAATATCACTATCATGGATGCAGCTGGCAGGCCGGTAAGAGTGTTACAACGCAATACCACCTGCGGTGCATCCGGCAGTTTTACCTGGGATGGACTGAACGATAAACAACAGAAAGTACCACTGGGCACTTATATCATTTACACCGAAATATTTCACCTTCAGCATAGCAGGCAGGTTTTTAAAAACACGGTGGCAGTGGCCCGAAAATTTTGAATTGTCTTTTCTTTGCCATCAGCTTAACAAACGCATAACTAACTTTTTTCCGATCATTACGTCAATGATTGAAATACTTCCTATGAGAAAAATATACCCATTACTATTATTAGCTGTTATGGCTTTTGCCTGCAAAAGCAGCAAGAGTATTTACACCGAAAAAAACATTACAGAAAAAAAACTGGAAAGCCTCATCAGGGAATATAGCGCCCAACCCGGCAATACCGACCTTGCCAACCAGGTAAAATTTGCGTACGATTATTTGCTCAACCAATACCAATCGAGGGTGAACAAATATGTGTACAGCGGCACGCTTGACGATAAAGAAAATTTGCTGCATGCCTACACCAGCCTTCAATCCTTTTACGATAAAGTGCGTGGGTATTCGTCTGTCAATAACCTGTTGCGCCCCTCTAGTGTAGGCAGCGAAATAGAAAGCACCAAACTCGCATTGGTGAGTGGGCATTACGAGCAAGCAGTGGGTTGGTTGGAAGAAGAAAACTGGAAACTGGCAAGGCAGGCCTATCGTTCGTTGACCAAAGTGCAAAGCATGATGCCAAACTACAAAGACACCCGTGCGCTGATGCAGCAAGCCAAAGAACTGAGCATGATACATGCGGTGATGTTGCCATTAAGAGGAGAGGGATTTTACTATAGCAATACCAACTACGGCAACAATAGTTACAATAACAGGCCGGTGCTTACAGAGCAGCTTGTAAGAGACCTGCGTGGCTCTAACAATGCTACCAACTTGTATAAAATTTACAATAGCTGGGAAGCCACTAATAAAGAAGACCATATCAACTGGACCATCGACCCTGTGTGGACACAATTGCGCAACGAAAACAAAAGCCCACAAACCAGTACCCGCACCGTGGAGAAGCAAACCGAAATTGGAAAAGACACAGCAGGTCGTCCCATTTACAAAAAATTGACTGCAACCCTTACTATCACCGAAGTGACTTACTCCCTTAATGGGCGATTGGAAATCCGCATCAACGATGATGACAATAAGAGCTCTGTGGCCAGCAATAGCTGGAGCGATAGCTACGAAATAAAAAGACGCTGGGCTACCTACAAAGGCGACGCCGGAGCCCTCAGCAATGCTGATTGGGAACTGGTAAATGCCAACCGCAACAACAATATAGATCAGCGACAAATGGAAGAAAAGCTGATCGAAAAAATATACAGCAACCTGCTGAGTTATTTGCGCAATCAATTGAATGCATAACTCACATAGCACCGAAACAAAGAGGGCATTACAATTGCTGTAATGCCCTCTTTTATTTTGTGACTGGTATTATCAATTACACCAGTTCAATATCAAACTGTACCAGGTCTACAAACTGCTGAATTCGGCTGTCAATTTCTGCACGGGTCAGTTCCTGCAAACGCTGTGGTCCAAACTTCTCTACACAGAAAGAAGCCATGGCTGAACCCACAATAATGGCCGACTTCATGTTTTCGAAACTGATATCGCCTGTGCTCGCCAGGTGGCCAATAAAACCGCCGGCAAAAGTGTCGCCTGCACCAGTAGGGTCATACACATCTTCCAGGGGCAGTGCAGGTGCGTAAAACACCTGGTCTTCATGAAACAACAGGGCACCGTGTTCTCCTTTCTTAATGATCAGGAATTTGGGGCCCATCGCCATTATTTTTTTAGCGGCTTTCACCAGGCTATACTCATTGCTTAGCTGGCGGGCTTCGCTATCGTTCACCATCAGCAGGTCCACCATTTTCAGGTTCACCATCAGGTCGTCCAGGGCTATTTCCATCCAAAAGTTCATAGTGTCTAGCACTATCAGTTTGGGGCGTTTTTCCAATTGGTCTATCACACTTTTCTGAAGCTTCGGCATCAGGTTGCCCAGCATCAGGAATTCTGCACCCTGGTAAGCCGCAGGCACTACGGGGTTAAAATCGGCGAGTACGTTCAGGTCAGTCACCAGCGTGTCGCGGGTATTCATGTCCAGGTGGTAGCGGCCACTCCAAAAAAACGAAGGCTTGTCCGCCACTTTTTCAACCCCGTCGGTCATTACGCCACGGCCATGCAGGTCGTCCATAATGCTTTCTTCAAAGTCGTTGCCCACAATGCTTATTTGCTGCACAGGGCGCACAAAATAACTGGCCGCATACGCCGCATAAGTGGCACTACCTCCCACTATTTTGTCCACTTTTCCAAATGGAGTTTCCAACGCGTCGTACGCCATGGTGCCTACTACTATCAGTGACATGGTTGTTGTTTTTTGGTTTATGCCTTACCTCAAGGCGGTGCAAAGAAAGTAAATACGCAGCAAATACATTCAGGGGCTTTCGGCTACCTGCAGGCGGCAGCTACTGTTCGGGCCATTACTCCAACTCCTCGCCCCCGCGGGGGCTGTGGGGTTTCCGTGCTGTCCCGCAGCCTTTCGGCAGTAGTACAGTGCCGGGGTTATTCAACTAACAACCGTTAGTTTTGCAATGCACAAACTGCTGTATGGCCAGGCTCAAAACTTCCGGTATTCAATCTCGCAAAGAACAAATTCTCGACCAGGCCGCAGCTTTGTTCAAAACCAAAGGATTTAATGCCACTACCATGCGGCACCTGGCCGAGCACCTGCAAATGGAAGCCGCCAGCCTGTACAACCATATCAGCAGCAAGGAAGAACTGCTGCGTGATATCTGTTTTTTTGTGGCCGACCAGTTCAATGAGCACCTTGCACAAATTGAAGCCGACCCATTTCCACCCGCTCAAAAAATTGAAAACTTATTGCGCTTCCATATTCACATGCTCATTACCCGCCACAACGAAGTATATGTGAGCAACCGCGACTGGAAGCATTTGAAAGAACCGCATCTCAGCAATTTTCTGCAAACCCGGCGTCAATACGAAAACCGTTTGGCAGCCATTGTTCAGCAGGGAATTGAGCTTGGGCAATTCAGGCGAGTGCACCCACATGTGGCCACACTCGCCATGCTGAGTACAGTGCGCAGTATTGAGTACTGGCAGCGCAGCAAGCGGCAAATAAGCAGCAGGCAGGTAGCGGAAGATCTTATCACCCTAATCCTAAAAGGCATGGAACAATAAGCCTTTGTTTACATACTAACATCCAATTATAACACACAACTATGGCATCACATTTTCACAAACTACGGGTAAAGCAGGTTGTACCCGAAACAGAGCACAGCGTTTTAGTTAGCTTCGAAGTACCTACCGAACTACAATCCACATTTGCCTTCACCCAGGGACAGCACCTTACCCTGCGTACCCACATCAACGGGCAGGAGCTTCGCCGCAACTATAGCCTCTGCAGCAGCCCCCTCGATGGCGAATGGAAAATTGCCATCAAAAGAGTAGTGGGCGGCACTTTCTCCAACTGGGCCAATACTTCGCTGAAAGCAGGAATGGAAATAGACGTGATGCCACCCACCGGCCATTTTTTTACACCCTTGCACAGCCAGCAGCGCAAGCAATATTTGGCCATTGCAGCAGGTAGTGGTATTACGCCCATCATCAGCATTATCAAGACCACGCTGCTTACCGAACCGCAAAGCAGTTTTACACTTATCTATGGAAACCGCAATAAAAACAGCATCATCTTTCGCGAAGCACTCGAACGCCTGAAAGATGCGTACATGTCGCGGTTTCGACTCATCCATATTTTGAGCCGCGAACAAACTGAAGCCGATATCAACCATGGTCGCATTGACGCAACAAAATGCGAAACCCTCGCAGCGTCGCTCATCAACCTTAAAAAAATTGATGAGTGCTTTTTGTGTGGGCCCGAACAAATGATCTTAGACGCCAAGCAAACATTGGTAGCCGCAGGTCTTCCTGCTGCCAATGTTCATTTCGAATTGTTCACTTCTTCTGTAGCACACAAACCTGTTTCCATTGTTGATGTTTCCCAAAAAGACAATCAACCCACATCGCAGGTCACCATTCGCATAGATGGTGTAGAATCCAGCTTTCCATTGGCTTACCTGGGCAATAGCATTCTGGATGCCGCACTGCACAATGGCCACGATCTTCCTTATGCCTGTAAGGGCGGCGTATGCTGCACCTGCAAAGCCAAACTGGTAGAAGGAAAAATAGACATGGACGTAGTGTACGGACTGGAGCCCGATGAAATTGCTGCTGGGTATATTCTCACCTGCCAAAGCCACCCCCGTACACCGGTGGTAAAAGTGGATTACGATTTGTAGCGGGTACTCTGTATCGCAGTACTATGCCCTTTGGCTCTTTCATATTTTACAAGCAAGTTTTTTGCCGGCCATTGTCAAAAAATGGTGTATTGGCTTTCATTGCTCACAGATACATAGCCTAAACCCATTGGGTGTGTCTGTATTTTACTTTTATTTGCATTCCAGGTATTAGACATTAAAATACTCGCCTGGATATAAGATGCGTCCAAAATTTCTCTGCTCTGCAATTCTCGTATTGCTTGCTGCCTGCCTGTTTACTTCTTGCCAAAAGGAATTGAGTGTTGATGATAGCACCGGAACACCCGGCAACACAAATCCACCAGCAAATGGCACCAGCCAGGAATTACCTAAAACAATAACAGAAAGTATGACGGTTTCCGGCAGCAAGATATATGACGAAACTTACAACATCAGTTATGATGCACAAAGCAGGATAACGCTCATGCAATCTACCAGCAATGCAGGCAACAAGTTTGTCTATTCATATAAGGCATCGTCTTACAGCATAACCCTGTATATCTCCAATATGCTGAGTAATTATGGAGAATATTTCCTAGCTGCCAATAAAACCATTGACAGTTCGCTGCAATACAACGATAGTAAAGATACCACCACTGAAAAGTACAGTTATAATGCCAAGGGGCAAATTGAGAAGGTTCTCCAATATGAATACAGTACTGCAAAAGGAAGTGTTCTGTACGATATATTCTTGTATACCTACGATGCAAAAGGTAACATCACTAAAGAAGAACGTTCGATGAGCACAACCACATACACTTATTACGACGATCTAAAAACACCCTTCAATTTTTTGGTGCCTTACCATACGACCAATCCCAACCTTCCAAAAACCGAAACGAATAACGGAATAGCAATGACCTATAAATACACGTTCGATTCAAAAGGCCGCCTGGTACAAACGGAAGGCACTTCGAATGTTGGCGAAATGGTAGAGATTACAAAGTATACTTACTAAGTCATGAAAAGCCGGTTTTGAAAACCGGCTTTTTTGTGCCCGGTTCCTCCCCATTTCCTAAAATATTCTAAAATGTGCGAAAACTTTCGTAGAATGAAATTCATTCCTATATTTGATCTACGAAAAACTTCTTAGATATGCAAAAAATTACACTCGCATTCATAGCCCTGCTGGGTTTGGGTACCACCGCATTGGCGCAGCAAAAGACAACGAACACTGCTCCGAAAAAAGAGGAAAAGAAAGAGATCATTATTGAAGAAAAATCGAACGGCACCAAGGAGAAAACGGTGATCGTAATTGAAAACGATAAAGTGACCATCAACGGCAAACCTGCCAGCGAATACGATGGCAAAAAGCATATTGTGATTGACGACGACATTATCATCAATGGCAAGCAGGTAAGGGTGCCATCACAACGAAAAACTGTTACGATTGCCGGCACCGGCGTTCCCCGTGCCTACCTGGGCGTAGCCACTGAAAAAGATGCGAAAGGCGCCAAAATAACCGAGGTAATGGAAAAAAGCGCTGCTGAAAAAGCCGGGCTCAAAAGCGGCGATATCATTACCAATATTAGCGGTACCGCCATTACCGGCAGCGAAGATTTGCTGAGCACCGTAAAAAAACACAAGCCCGAAGAAACCGTTGACATTACTTACCTGCGGGAAGGAAAAGAGAAAAAAGTAAAAGCCCTGTTGGGAAAAACAACCGACGCCACTGCCTACAATTTCGATGGCCGCTATAACTATAACTACAACTTTGAAACGCCCGGAGTGGCAATAGCGCCCAGGGTTCATGGCGAGTTTCGCTCATTCAACGATGGTGGCATGTTGTGGTACAGCGACGACCGTCCCAAATTTGGAATGGATGTAGAAGACTATGCCGATGGCGATGGCGTAAAAGTGAGCAAGGTGGAAGCCGAAACCAATGCTGCAAAAGCCGGCCTGCAAAAAGATGATATCATTACCGGCATAGAAGACAAGAACGTGAAGAATGTAGATGAACTGCGCCGGGCCCTTAGCGAAAGCCGTGACAAATCCACACTCAACCTGAAAGTACTGCGTGGCGGAAAACCCGAAACGCTTACCCTGCGGGTACCCAAGAAAATTAAAACTGCCGAATTATAGTGCAAGCCTGCACGAACCTTGCAAAAAGCCGGATGCCCAGCATTCGGCTTTTTGCATTCTGCTGCTTTTGGGTTGTTACATTTGCAGCATGTCGATAGCATACGAAACCGTCATAGGTCTTGAAGTACATATCCAGCTTCTTACCCGCTCCAAACTTTTTTGCTCCGATGCCACTGCATTCGGTGCTTCGCCCAATACACAAGTGTCGCCCATTAGTTTGGCACATCCCGGCACATTGCCCATGCTCAATCAGCATGCAGTAGAATTGGCCATCAAACTTGGCCTGGCACTAAATTGTACCATAAGCCCCGAAAGTCATTTCGATCGCAAGCATTATTTCTACCCTGATCTTCCAAAAGGCTATCAAACATCTCAACTCACGCATCCTATCCTGATGGGTGGACATGTGCATACTGCATTGCGGGATATTCCCATTCACCATATTCATTTGGAAGAAGACGCTGGCAAAAGCATTCACGATGCCGACGATGATTTCAGCTGTATTGATTTGAACCGTGCAGGTATGCCGCTGTTGGAGCTGGTAACGGAGCCGGCTATCCGCAGTAGCGAAGAAGCATTTGCCTTTTTAACCGAACTGCGCAAACTGGTAAGATGGTTGCAGGTATGCGATGGAAATATGGAAGAAGGCAGCCTGCGTTGCGATGCCAATATTTCGATACGTCCCGTGGGTGAAACAAAACTGGGCACCAAGGTGGAGATCAAAAATCTCAACAGCATTCGCAATGTAAAGCGGGCAATAGATGCCGAAGTGCTAAGGCAAACTGCACTGGCCAATAATGGAGAACGCATCGTACAGGAAACACGTGGCTACAATGCCGATACCAATACCACCAGCGGACAGCGTGAAAAAGAGGAAGCGAATGACTACCGCTATTTTCCTTGTCCCGACCTGCCTCCCTTTACTACCAATGCACAACAGATTGAAACTATAGCTGCAACCATGCCTGCACTTCCGCAACAGTTGCAACAGCAGTTTGTAACCGGGTTGGCATTGCCTGTACAAGATGCAGAAGTATTGACCGAAGACAAATCCATAGCTGATTACTATTTGCATTTGCTGGAAGCCAAAGCACCTGCGAAACCCGCAGCCAACTGGATGTTGGGCCCTGTAAAAAACTGGATCAACGATCATCAAAAAGATATCACACAGTTTCCTGTGAGTGCAGCGCAGCTTGCTGCTGTGATTGCTATTGTACAGGAAGGCAAAGTGAATTTTAGCATGGCTGCTACCAAACTATTACCAGCCTTGTTGCAACAACCCACAGCTTCTGTTTCAGAGCTGGCAGCTTCGTTGGGCATAGTACAGCAAAGCGATGCCGGCGAACTGGAAACCTGGGTAATGGAGGTATTGCAGAAAATGCCCGACAAAGTGAAGGAATACCAGAAAGGGAAAAAAGGATTGATCGGGTTGTTTGTAGGCGAAGTAAAAAAACTATCGAAAGGAAAAGCAGACCCACAGGTAGTGACCAAAATACTGGAAGCGAAATTGAAAGAAGCATAGCCTGCCCGAATGAAAAATATATACCTCATGAAATCTGTTTCAAAACTGGCGGCTGTTGTGCTGGTGGCATTGTGTAGTTGTAAACAACAGGAAAATCGTGTACTGGTTGTGTCGGGCAATATTCGAAATGCTGCGGGTAAAAAAATTATGCTGGCCGAATTGCCCTATGCATCCAGCAGCAGGTTAGTTGTGGACTCAGCCACTATTCTGGATAGCTCCGGCAACTTCAGGTTGCAAGCCAGCCAAAGCCAGGAAAATGTGTACCAGCTTTTTGTATCCAATGGCGCAGGCTTTTTGCTCATCAACGATGCAGATAATATTTCTGTAACAGCAGATGTGCTGGAACCTGAAAAATATACGGTGCAAGGCTCTCCTGCCAGCCTGTCCATACAGCAGTTGTACAAATCTTTTTTACCCGCTTACAACAATTGGCAGGCAGCCAATGAAGCTGTAAAATCCATGGAGCAAAACAAGCAAACCGGCGATAGTGCCCGAAGTGCTGTATTGCAACAACGCGACCAACAACAGCAACAGTTGAACAATGTTTTGATTCAATATATACAAACAGAACCCAATGCCACTGCACGTTATTTTGGATTGGGCATGGCCAAAAATTTTCTATCCCCCACTACATGGAACGAGCAGTTGGAAAAATCGATCGCTGCATTTCCTAATCATCCCGGGCTTAGTGTACTCAAAGTGAAAGCAGGCATGGCATCAGAACAAGGAAGCCATTTGCTGAACAAGTCGGCACCCGAGCTGGTAATGCAGGACACATCAGGAGCAGACATTGCACTTAGTTCATTTCGCGGCCGCTGGGTGCTGGTAGATTGCTGGGCCAGTTGGTGTGCACCTTGCAGAAAAGAGAACCCCAACATTTTAGCAGCCTACCGCAAGTTGAACAAGAGGAATTTCACAGTTCTCGGTGTATCGCTCGATAAAGAAAGGGCGGCCTGGCTGCAGGCTATTCAAAAGGACACGCTGATTTGGACGCATGTAAGCGATTTGAAATACTGGGATAGCAAAGCTGCCAGCACATTCGAAATACAATCATTGCCATTCAATATGCTGGTAGATCCACGGGGAACGGTGGTAGCCATCAACCTTACCGGCGATAGCCTTACACAAAAAATTGCTGCGTTGTTGAAATAATAAGTTTCACTACTACTCTCAACTATTGATAATTAAAAAGCCACACTGTTTGCACAGCGTGGCTTTTTAATAGAATACTATTTTCAATTAGTTCAGCGCAATGCTCAAACCAATTTTTGCATAGTTAGCAGAGGGCTTAAACACACTGTTGTCTGTTAGTTCCAAAACTGCGGTTGCAGTACCTGTGCCTGGCCCCGGGTTAAGGATTACAAAATCAACATATCCAAAGCTGCTATTGGCAGGAATTACTCCGGTAGCAGCAACGGGTGCAAAGTGTACGCCAGGGTTTCCAGTAGATTCTGCCTGGTTAAATTTCACTGTGAAATTTCTGTCGGTGCTGGATTGAGCACCCACAACATTCACCCTCAATTTAATAGTACCAGTAGTACGGGTAATGAGTGCACCATTGGATGACGTAGTAGCAGCGTTATACGCAGGCACCCTTGTCATCATTGGATAAGTCAACCCACCTCCGTTGGCGTTCCAGCTGGCAGCGTCAAATTCAATTTGTGCAGCCGTGAAAGTAGGAATATCATTTTTGGTGCAACCAACCATCAACAAGCTGATGCCGGCGCATATCATTATAAGTAGTTTCTTCATGGTTGCTCAATTTTAGTAGCCAAAGTTTTGTTTCAAATTAGGGTTGCCATCCACATCGGCCTGCAATATGGGGGCAAGTATGCGGGCATCGGTTGGAGATACTGGCGCGTTGGGGTTTGGTGCACCTTTTACAATGGGGAGCCCCAAACGCTTGAGGTCGAAGAAGCGGTGACCTTCAAAGGCAAACTCGAGACGGTTTTGCAGCAAAATCTCAGCCTGCAATGCAGCACCGGTCAACGCGTTATCTGCAGTTTCCATAGCAGACCCTGCATAACCTTCGTAGCGCTGCGCTTTCAATGCTTTCAGGTCTGCAATTGCATTGGCTTCGTTAAACACAGGAGAACCGGTAACAGCCGCAGCTTCTGCACGAATCAGGTACATTTCAGAAGCCCTGATAACAGGCACATTGTCCAGATTAATAAATCCATTTTTTCCGAGGAACTTGGTACACTCAATCCAGCCCTTTGTACGGCCGGCAGTGCCAGGTTCATACAAGCGATTTCTAATATCGGTAGATCTGAGGGAATCGATGGAACGTGGCCCCAGGAAGTTATTATTGGTATTGCCTCCTTTAAGTGTAATGCCCAATACATTCAACAAATCGAGGGTAGGAACCAGGTCGCCAAATCCACCTGTGGCAGAAGTGAGTCCGGGTAAAGTAACAATGGTCGTGAACGAGGTTTGCAAAGATTCATTCACACCAATATTTTCTGCATTCGTTGCAAAACGAATATGGAAGATGGTTTCGGGGTGAATTTCGGCTCTCCAGCCAGACACATAGCTGGCCAAAGCTGTAATTGGCCTTGCAGCAATTACCAGGTCGGCCCACTTTTTAGCATTGGTAAAATCTTTACGATAGAGGTTTACCCTGGCCAACATAGCCTGTGCAGCAGTTTTGGTTGCTACAGCGCTTCCACTTGCAGAAGCAGATGTACTGGCAGCCAAACGGCTTTCAGCTGCTTCAAAATCCTTTACGATTTGGGTGTACACATCATTAATGGGTGCTCGGCTGGGTTTGAAAGCCAGTGCAGTACCTGCATCCTCAATACCTTCCAACACCAATGGTACACCACCACGGTCCTGGCTGGCCACCACCGCACCGGGTATGTATGCATATACCCGCATCATATCGAAATAGAACATGCCACGCAGGAAGTAGAGGTTTCCTTCCCAGCGGGCCACATCGGCTGCAGTAGCATTGGGGATACCTCCGGCAATTGCTTTCAGCGTAAGGTTAAGTTGGTTGATACCTGCATACCCACTGGTCCAGATAGTTGTAGTAAACGTGTTGTTGAACACGTTGTTCGACTCTGCCACAAGCCTGTTGGATGAGCCAGTAGCATAACCATTATCTGCCAAAGCATCAGGGTGGGTTATCATATCCCTTCCATACCAACGGGCACTTTTCATACGCCCGTAGATGGCGGTAATAGAAGCGTCTATGGCTTCTTTTGAAGTAAGTGCTGTTTCCGCATCAATCGACTGACGAGGATCAATTTCGAGCTGCTTTGCACAACTGCCCAACGCCAGTGCTGCTGACAAAAACAGTACCGTGTATTTATTTTTCATTGTTTTCATAATGCTAGAATTAATGTTGACTGTCGTTCATAATTAGAATGATACCTGCAGGCCTACGGTAAAATTCTTAGACTGAGGGATGATACCGGTAGAAGTGCCTACGAATTCTACATCATAGCTATACCAGTCGCTATAGGTCCACATGTTGGTAGCTGTCATATAGAAACGTGCAGCGCTCAATTTCATTTTATTCAGGAACTCACGATCCAGGTCATAAGACAGGGTAATGTTTTTCAGGCGGATATAATCGGCTTTGAACCAGGTACGGTCGCCCGATTGTGCACCCGATCCTTTAGCCTCAGTACCATTTGAGTTCTGGCGGGGGAAATAGGTGATTTGGCCAGGTGTAGTCCAACGGGCATCAAAGTAATCCTGCAACACACCAATACGGGTAATGTTTTCCATCAGGAAGTTAGCTTGTCCATCCTGCGCATAACGGCCATATTCATACTGGAAAAATACATCGAGTGTAAATCCTTTGTAAGAAAGCGTATTGCGCAAACCACCCTGGTATAAAGGGAGGCGGGTAGAACCACTGATAACACGATCGCGGGCAGCTACCTGGTAAGTGAGATTACCCAAAGTATCGTACCACATAGGGCGGCCGGTTGCAGCATTCAATCCTGCATAATTTTGAGTGAATAATGAACTCACCGGTGAACCAACACGGGTAATCAGGTTTGGGTCTACCGATGGAAGTGCCTTAAGCCCACCATAGAGTTCTTTTACTTCCTGTTTGTTGAAGCCAAAAATAAATCCAACATTCCAGTTGAAGTCGCCTACAGCCTTGCCTTTGATGAGGTCGCCATTCAGAGTCAGTTCCACACCACGGTTTTGCAATTTACCCACGTTGGCGATAATGGAGGTAAAGCCCGAGGCTGATTGCAGGGGCATACTCAGCAATAAGTCGCGGGTTTGCTTATCGTACACCTCAACCGAACCATTGATGCGGTTGCGGAAAAATCCGAAATCAACACCCAGGTTAAGCGTAGCATTGGTTTCCCATTTCAAGTCGGGGTTGGCCAATTGGGTGTATGCAATACCTGCACCACCATTGTACACACCACCACCGCCATACAAGCCACGACCATCAAAGTTGCCAACCTGATCATTACCGGTTGTACCATAACCGGCACGAATACGCAACTGGCTGATCCATGAAGCATTCTTCAGGAACTCTTCCTGGTCGGCATTCCATGCTGCTTTCAATGCCCAGAATGTGCCATACTGGTTGTTGTTACCAAAGCGGGAAGAACCATCGTAACGCAGGGTCGCACCCAACAGGTAGCGCCTGTCGTAATTATAGTTCACGCTTCCAAATACACCGTTACGACGGAAACCGGTGAAGAACTCACCCACGGTAACAGCTTGCGCAGCATTGTCCAAACTGGTAAACTGGTAAGTAGGGAAACCATCACCACTGGCGCTGGTACCAGTTTGGTTTTCCTGGCGATATTCATAACCAACCACTCCATCGAAATTATGGTCGCCAAACGACTTGGCACCATTCAGAGTAGTGAAGGCATTCAGGTTGGTATTGGTGCTGTTGGAAACCTGTACCAAACCTTTACGGGCAAATCCATCCGCCGTACGGGCATCTGTCACTCTTTTTCCCTGAACCAGGCGGTAATCTAAGCCTCCGAAGCCGCTCCAGGTTAACCAAGATGCTAACTTATAATCTAAACGAAAGTTACCTACCAATTGGTTGGTACGAGTAAAGCCTGAGTTATAGTCATTTACTGCAATAATATTCTGGTTCAAAACACCAGCCAGGGACGCAGGGGTTTGACCGGGCATACCATAGTAGGTACCGTCTGCATTGTAAACAGGATTGATGGGCAAAATAGCAGGAGCTGCAAAAGCGGGGCTACCCAGGAAAGAACCATCTGTAGCAAAGGGGTTGTTTTGCTCAAAGGTACTCAGGTTGATACTGGTGCTGAATGTGAGCTTGTTGGTTGCTTTGTTCATCAGATCCACCTTCATGGCAGTGCGCTTAAAGTCGGCCTTGGTCACAAAAGTTCCCTGGTCCTGGTGGCTGAACGATACACGGAAGGTGTTTTTATCGGTACCTCCAGAAGCGCTTACTTCATAGCTTTTTATTTGACCATTTTCGAAAGCATAATCCTGCCAGTCGTAGGTCTTTAAAGCTGCAGCCGCAGAGTCAGCCTGGGCATCATTCATAGTAGAAGCACCAGCCACCCTATATTCACCCAACACAGAACGTTTTACTGCCAGGTTGTTATAAGGCAGGTTGTTGAAGTTACCCACGGCTTCTGTACGCAGGCGATACAAGTCCTGGGCATTTACCATGTCCAATTGCTTGATAGGGGTTACCTGTCCAAAATATACGTTGGCAGTAAACTTGGTTTTACCGGCCTTACCTTTTTTGGTGGTTACAATTACTACACCGTTGGCGGCATTAGAACCATAAATAGCAGCGGAAGCCGCATCTTTCAAAATATCGATAGATTCAATATCATCAGGGTTCAAAAACGCCAATGGGTTCGATTGGGTAAATGCCGCATCGTTTCTTACGTTCAACTGCACACCGTCCACAATGTATAAAGGTTGGTTACCTGCGAGGATAGAACCCTCACCACGAATACGCACGTTGATATTACCACCAGGAATACCGTTGTTGGATTGTACCAATACACCGGCTGCTTTACCCTGTAGGGCTTTATCCAAACTGGCGCTGGGCAGGTTCTCCAACTGTGAAGCACGAACGGTAGAAATAGCACCGGCTTCGTCCCGCTTTTTACGAACGGTGTAGCCCACTACCACTACTTCGTCCAATGGATCAGTACCGGCAGCTTTTAATGAAATAGAGAAGGTTGTTTTGTTACCAATTGTAATTTCCTGCAATTCTTTTCCTACAAAGGACACCACAAGTGTTTTCGCATCGGCAGGAACTGTTAGGGTGAAAGTACCGTCGGCTTTGGTAGTGGCAGCCAGGCTGCTACCGCGAACGGAAACAGTGGCGCCTTCCAAGGCCGCACCATTCTCATCGGTTACTTTACCACTTAGGTTTCGGGTTTGTGCTATCAACTGCGCAAATGCCAGGATACCACACAACACCAGGAGGGCTGTTTTTCTCATAACTTAAGTTAGTTGGTTAAAATTCAATATTAGAAGTACCTACAAAGAAAATCCAGCGGATTTCAATTTGAAGTAGCGGCAAATCTAATGGTGTTAGTTATATGATATTCAATAAAGTGAAAACGCTGCTTTATTTTTCTGAAATAGATTGAGATTTCTTTGAATAAACGAAGGTTGCTTTTTTTAAACCAGATCTCATTTTGTCCAATAAAAACAGGCATTCGTCCATTCTTTTACGAAATCGCGAATGCCTGTGCCAATTGATTCTACAATAGCAAAACGAAGCTTCCCAGCCCTGCTCTAATGCACTAAAAAGGCGCCCATTCGGAACGCCTTTTTAGTATAGTTGCCGCGTTATAAACCCCGCAACTTATGGTAATGATGCAAGGTTTATTTACGAACCAATACCTCGTTAATTACCCTATTACCGCCGGCTCCCGGATAGAAATAGTGAAGCGTAAATGTTTTTGTAGCCGGATCGTAGGTGTTTGCCTGGTTAGGATCGGGATCCACATCACCAGCCACACTTACTGTTCCGTCAACACTTACCGTATTATCAGCATTTACTTTCAGCGTAAGGGTTCCCTGGGCGGTCGACAAGTCGCCGATAGTGGTTGATACGGTACTGCAATTAACAGTAGCCAGGGTTTTATCCTGGTTGATTACACGTGTACCTCCCGTAGGGTGAATGAATTCACCAGTAGCCTTGTAGGTACCCTGAAATGGATTCGACAGCGGCAAACGGAGGTATATGGTTTTGAAGTTACCTGAAATGGTGAAGCTCGATTCTGAAATCGAAATAGGAACCATAAAATTGTCACATGCGTTCAACTTGTCTGCCCCGGTCATGGTAATACTGGTTGCTACAACCTTCGAACCTGCGGGAATGGTTACTTCAGACTGGGCCAAAGTAGCCGTAGGGTAAAGCTTGAAACTAGTGTTATTGGCCTTGTTGTACGCGTCGAGCGCCGCCTGGTCAATAATCAATTTTGCTTTTATATCCGTTGCAGGGGCATTCATCACAGCCAGTGCAACTTCAAAATTATATTTCTGATCTCCTGCAATGGGTTGCAAAGATTTTGATTTAGCTACCGACCCTCCGGCAGGTAACTCAACAAAGGCACCATTTTCAATTTGTTGCGTCCAGTTAGCAACGCTATCATCGTCTTTCAGGCAAGAAGACAAGCCCAAAATACCTGCAAACAGTAGGATGGTTACACCTGCTATATATGTTCTTTTCATGTTATTACTTCGTTTAGAGATGATTACTTATTCCAAAACACTTTGGATGTTTGAGCACTAATATCGCCCTCAGCTTTAGCGTTTACTGCATTATAGTTGTATTCAGCCTGGGGATAGAGCAAGCGTACAGGAACCTTATTGCTACCGCGGCTTGGAGCCAAAGACAATGGCAGATCGGTTGGTACGCCCAGCCTGCGGTAGTCTGTAAATGCCTCGAAGTTATTTACACCTACCAAGGCAAGGTATTTCTGCATTATGATCAGGTTGATCTTATCTGCAGGAGTAACTGCAGCACCCCAGTTTACAATGGGAAGGCTTTGTGCGAGGTAAGCAGTAGCTGTAGCAGTAGCGTTAGTAACTCCCAACCATACGAATGATTCAGTTACAGCATTGGCGTACGCTGTCTGCGCATCGCCTGTAAGCCAGCCACGCTGAATGGCTTCAGCTTGCAAAAACAGGCTCTCTACAGAGGTTAGGAACCATTGGGCCTGTGTTGCAGTTCTTGCCAAACCAGGGCCAGATACATCTGATGAATTCGCAGCTTTCGGATCGGTGTTCGGAATTACTTCGCCATAGTTGTAGCCATAGTATGTATTGCCGTTTAAAGGAGTGGCAGCTGCTGAGAAGAAGTATTGGTACCTTATATCGTTATTAGTTCTGAACTTACCCAGCACATAATTATTTGCCCTCCAGTATTGATTAGCTTCGGAGCCGGTATATAATTTCTTCCAGGAATTCCAAAATGGATTTTGCTTGCCATTATCTATAGCATAGCCAGGCTGAACATTTGCAGATTGTCCGGCAGCTATAAAGCCACTGCCATCTGTCTTGATTTTGGCAATCTCAGGTGCAGGGTTAAATGTAGAAACCTGTGACAGGCGCAACAACAATTTCAGATGGATAGTGTTGGCCAGTTTCCTCCATTTTACCTGGTCACCGGCAAACATAATATCCGCCTTGGCTATATTGGTATTTGCATCCATAGTAGCACCGGCAATAAGGGTTCGTCCGGCATCCACCTGCTTTAAAAGGTCAGCATATATATCCGATCCTTTATCGTAAGCAGGCAAAATGTTTCCCGACAGATCGAAGGCTTTTGAATAAGGTACATTGTTGTACTGATCTACCAGGTACATAAAGCCTACAACCTTCATGATCTTTGCTATACCCTCGTAAAAGGTTTGTCCGGTGGCTGCAGCCTTCTTTTCCATGGTATTGTAATCGGTCAAAATATCGTACCAACCCGACCACTCTTCGGCTTTAAAACCATTGGTTATGTTATAAGACTCTGGCTCTGTACTTGGACCATAAGTGCCAGAACGGGTCCAATAGCCAACCCATCCGCCGTAATCGCCATAAGAGGTCACCATTCTTGCTGCAGTGGCATGTAGTGCTCTTGGAAAAATCAGATCAGCAGAGATCGATTGTTCGGTAGGCGCATTGGGGTTTTCGTTTATATCATAAAAATCTTTGCTACAGGCGCCTGCTCCAAGCAGAACAGCAGCTGTACAAAAAGCATATATTATTCGTTTCATATCTAACGATGATTTAATGTTTGCGATCTAATTATTAAAACCTCACAGTAATGTTACCACCCATGGTACGAACCGGCGGATTGATAGTGGAGTTGCTTATGCCTGCAGTGTTGCCAGTAGTAAAATTGAAATCAGGATCACTAAACTGGTTTGTTTTTGGAACAAACAATAACAGGTTTCTTCCGGTAAGTGCTACAGATAAACCTTTTACCACTTTACCATGGCCCAGCCATTTAGAAGGCAGGTCGTAGCTCAACACCACTTCGCGAAGTCTCCATGCAGCGGCACTTGTAATGAAGTTTGAATACACACTTCTAAATACACCTGTATAAAAATCATTTACGTTAGTAATGGTTACGTTGGTGTTTGGAACGAATTTGCCGGGAGAAGTTTCAATAGAAGAATTGGGGAATACAAATTTTTCCCTGTTGTTGTTGCCGGTAGCGGCCGATACGCCTGTCCATGCCATGGCGTTGCCAATGTCGTTGTATGCATAGTGGCCACCTTTGTATTCAGCCAATGCCGACAATGTAACTCCATGCCAGGTAACCGAAGGATTGATACCCAAGATCCATGTAGGCAATGTGCGACCAAAGATCTTTGTATTTGGATCTACCACTGGATAGCCAGTGTTTGCATTTACAATTACACGACCCTGGTCATCTCGTTTGTAGTCGGTAGCTTTAATAACATAAGCCGGGTAACCTTTGATGGCATAGTTAGAAGCGCTTGCGTATCCACCAATAGCCAGCTCATCAAGGCCATCGTAAATCTTAGTGATTTCGTTGTCGTTGTACATGGCATTGATCTTCAGATCCACCATGCCTTTGTTGAATTTAAACAATGGAGTTAACCTTAAATCCATTTCAACGCCTTTGTTGGTAAATGAAGCAGCATTTACAAAAGCGTTGGTAAAACTAGTGGCGCTTGATACGCTGATAGGAATGATCTGGTTGTCATTTTTTTGATTGAAGTAAGACACTTCAACACCTACCCTGTTTCTAAACAAGCCCAATTCCATACCTACTTCTATGCTATTGATAAACTCAGGCTTCAGGTTGGGATCGTAAGATGTATTGTTGGCAGTAAAGCCAGCCAATCCACCATAGGGGAAACCACTTGCCTGCGAGTATGTTCCTGCCAGCAAATAAGGATCAATATCGGCATTACCGGTTTTGTTCCAGGCTGCACGAATTTTCAACAACGAAACATTCTGCATGTTGTCGATAAAGTCAATTGCTTCGTTTAATACCACTGAACCACTCACACCAGGATAGAAATAAGTATTATTATCAATACCCAGTACAGAAGTTCTGTCGCCACGGCCTGTAAATTCCAGGTTAGCCCAACCTTTATAATTTACACTGGCACTGCCATACACCGAACCAATACGAGAATTGGCTCCGGTAGATGCACCGGTCAATTCGCCCGTACGGTTGTTCACATTGAACAACTCAGGAACCACCAGGTTTGATGCACCTACTCTTGAATCGCGGGCCTTGCTGTCTCTAACGTAAGTACCCAATACAGCGTTCAGCTTAAAATCGCCAACAGTTTTATTGAATGACGCAAACAATTCAGTAGAAAGGCGACGGCTGTTGTAAGAACGCTCCGATACCGTTCCGGGAATTAGTGAGAAACCTCTGCTTACACCAAAACTAGTGGGTGTTTCGCCTTTTGAGGTTCTGCTCTCTATGGTATTGGTTTGGGTTAAACCGCTACGGAAAGTAACATCCATCCAGGGGGCTACTTTGTAGCCCAAATCAATACTGGCAATCAGGTCGGAAGTTGTTCCTTTTCTGCGCCAGTTGTCGATTGCAAAATATGGGTTCAAGCCATAATCGTTGAAATAACCATTGAATTCTGCAAAAGGATTATTGATAAAATCTTTATAAGAAGTAATCGGAACCTGGGCAGGTGTGTTGAAAATAAGATTCATCAACCCCTGGTTCAGGCCCACATTGTTCGCCGCATTATAGTCAGCCATTGCTGCATCATCAAATACATTGTAGTTCTGCTGAATGTAGTTGACGTTGAATTTAGCTTTGAACTTGGCATATTCTTTTGTTGCGTTCAGCCTAACACCTGTTCTGCGATTTTTATCATCGGGAACTATACCACGGATCACCGCATCCTGTACACTCAAATAGAAATCTTTTGCAGCAAACGAAATATCGTTTTGCAATACTGTACCGGTATTAAAAAACTCTTCTCTTGCGTTAGTAGGACTGTAGGGTACTTTTTGTACACTTCCATCGGGAAGCTGATGTCCAAGTTCTACTTCCGAACCATCAAATGCAGGTCCCCACGACCAGTTTTCATACGGTGTATAATCGTTATAACCGCCACTGCCAAATTTGGTTTGAAACTCTGGGAAGAAAGAGACTTTTTGAAATTGTGCCGAGCTGCTTAATGTGATCACAGGTTTATCGGCAACGCCTTTTTTAGTGGTTACAACTAACACACCATTGCGGGCATCGGGACCATAAATAGACGCAGCCGAAGTACCTTTCAGCACGTTTACATCCTGAATGTCATTTGGATTTATGGAAGACAGATAGCCAAGAGATATTGGCATACCATCTACCACAAGCATAGGGTTGTTGTTGCCCGTAAGAGAGCGAATACCACGAAGATTGATCTTTACATCTTCAAAAACTCCATTGTTAATAGAAGCCACGTTTAAGCCCGAAACCTTGCCCTGTAATCCGTTGGCAACATTTACTGCATTAGCACGGGTCATTTCAGCATTTGAAACTTTGGTGGCTGCGTAGCCCAAATCTTTTTTCTGACGCTGGATACCCAAAGCAGTTACTACTACTTCACTTAAATTACTTACTTCCGTCTTCAGCGAAACGGTAAGCTTTTCAGTTGCTTTCACCTCTTTTGTCGAAAATCCTGACGCTGATATCTGAAGCGTTGCTCCAGGCGTTACACTTAACGAAAAAATTCCTGCGATGTCCGCACTCACTCCATTTTTTGTGCCCTTCTCTCTAATAGAAGCCCCTGCAACAGCAGCACCGGTCGAATCTGTGACTTTACCCGTCACCACAAGCTTTTGTGCCCAAGCGCCCACAGTTGCAGACACTAAAAAAAGCACAGCTAAAATCGCTTTTCTCATAATCTTAATTTGGTTAATAATTCAAAACAGTTAGACGACTTCACAAAAAGAAACAATCGCTGTTTAAATTTGAGAAAGTGTCAAACCTACACTTGTATAGTAAATGATATTTAATGATGCGAAAACGCTGTTTTGATTTTCTAAAACAATCTGCAACTTCTTTGAATAAACGAATAGTGTATTTCTAAAAAAGCGATTGGGTTTTATCCAATAAAAACAGGCATTCGTCCTTTCTTTTACGAAATATCGAATGCCTGTTTTATTAAGAATGTGGCCTAAAAAATACTGACGAAAATCATTTTTTTACAAAACCATGACAAAGCCTTTATGCAGGTTTAGTTTTTGGCTTCAACACTGCCAGCATAATTACGGGTAGGAAAATTAAATTGGTCAATGTTGCTACCAGCAATGTGAGGGATGTAAGCCAGCCGAGGGCAAACGTGCCACCAAAGCCACTGAACATGAATATTACAAAACCGGCTACCAATACCAGCGAAGTATAAATAATACTAATGCCGGTGTGTCGAATGGTAGCAATAGTAGTAGCTAAAATATTATGGTGGTGTGTGGGTAGTTCCTGTTTATAGTTCACTAAAAACCGGATGGTAACATCAATAGCAATACCCAACGCCACACTAAACACCAAAACAGTAGAAGGTTTCAACGCTACACCTGCCCAACCCATAATGCCCGCAGTTACTATAAGCGGGATGATATTGGGAATGAGTGAGCATACCAGTATGCGGACCGATTTGAACAAATACAACATGGTGAGTGCAATAAGAATGAAGGCCCAGAAAATACTATCCTTTAAACCATTGATGATAAAGCGACTTCCCTCTAAATAAGTAACCGAACTACCTGTAAGGCTGATAGAGTAGCTGCTATCGAACACGGCAATCTGCCTGCCATTGGGACTATCGGCATTGGCAGGCTCCAGGCTCACCATATTGAAAATGGTATCGGCTTTCAGTTTGAAAGTATCCAGCAGTTGAGCCAACCGCTCCGTACCCACATCGGCCATATTTACACTGATGCGAGCCATTTGCTTGTCCTTATCAAGGAAGGTTTTGGTGATCTTCGACATCTGGCTGCTGGTGTCGCCGCCTCCATTTCCCTTGAGGTAGGGCGCCAAAAATGCCATATCAAATTCGTTGGGCACTATATAGTTCAGGCTATCTCCATCGTAGTAGGCCTGCTTCGCAAATTTCAACGCCTCTACCAGGCTCAGCGGCCGGGCACATTCCGAATAACCGGCCAGGTAAGCCGAGAATTCGTCCATCTTGTTGATGGTTTTGAGGTTGCGGGTAACAGCGCCTTTCTTCTTGGCATCCACCACTACTTCCAATGGCATTACACCGCCAAAATTGTGTTCGAACCATTTTAAGTCGGTATAGATCACATCGCTTTTAGGCAGGTCGTCCACTATAAAACCCACGGTTTTCAACTGGAAAATACCGGCAAAAGCCACAGCTACCACCAGTGCCGTTATGGTGTACACCAATGTTCTGCGTTGCAGTACCCAGTATTCAATTTTTACCAGCAGGTTTTCCAAAAACCTGTTGCGCAGGTAGCGGGTATGCCTTTCTTTGGGCGGTGCCAAATAGCTTAATGCCGATGGAATCAGGATGAAAGAGATCACGAAAATGACCATGATATTGATACCGGCCACTATGCCAAACTCTTTCAGCAATGAGCTATCGGTAAGGGCAAACACGGCAAAACCCACTGCTGCGGCGATATTGCAAAACAGGGTAACAATGCCCATTTTACCCACCATATTCAAAATGGCCTGGGTGCGCTGCTCCTCCATTTTTCCATTGGGCTGGCTGTCTTGCAAAGCCTCCCAACTCATATGGTATTTGTTGAGGAAGTAAATACAGTTGGGTATCCCAATCACAATCAACAACGGCGGAATAAGAGCAGTAAGCAAAGTGATCTTATAGCCCAGCAATTGTATGGTACCCAGCGCCCATACCACGCCCATTACCACCACCAGCAGCGAAATGCTAACCGCACTGCCCGATCTGAAAAACAGGATGAGTGTAATGGTTGCCAGCAATAATGAACCCACCAGGAAGTAGTTCATTTCGTGCTTGATTCGATCGGCAATTTGAGTGCGAATAAGCGGCAAGCCACTTACATGCACCACCACATTACTCTTCGAAGTAAAATTTTTAGTAGCCCCAATTATTTCATTCACAATTCTCGACCGCTCTTTGCTCGCCAGCAATTGTTTGTTGATGGTTACACCCGCCAGGTAGGCATGTGTGCGGGGGTTATGCATAAGGCCCCGGTAAAACAGCAGGCTTTCGAAAATGGCTTTCGCACTGTCGAGGTCGGCCTGTGTACTAATGGTAGATCCAAACAAGGGTGATGCCACCAATGCTTCGGTGGAGTCATTTTTTGTAAGGTTGATAGCAGAGGGCACACCCAAAATACCTTCCACACCCACAACCTTTTTTATATCGGCTATCATTTGCTTGTAGCCGTCAAAATGAGCTTTGTTGAAAAACTGCTCGTCGGTTACACCTATCACCAGCACACTGCCGTCTTCGCCAAACTTGCTTTTAAAGGCCTGGTGTTCCAGGTACTTAATATTATTGGTGGGAATGGCTTTAGAAAACTCGTAGCTCAACTGCACTTTACTGGCCTGCCAGCCCATATAACCGGTAGCAGCCAGCAGCAATACCAACAATGCAATCCTATTTTGAAGCACAAATTTTCCAAGCTTATACCACATGATCGTTCAATAAATAATGATGAAATAAGAAAAACACCTGCACGGCAGGTTGCAAAAAATTTGGGCAAAGTAAACAAATGAAAGGCAAACCCAACCAAAAGGCGGCAGTCGCCTACTTTCGCATACCGCTTATAGCACCATGTTACAATCTACCAAAGCCATTATTCTTCGCACCACGGCCTATGGCGATACCAGCCTGATAGTTTCCGCATTTACCGAGCGGTACGGCCTGCAGCAATACATGGTGAAAGGTGCCAGGAAATCGGGAAAGAAAGGGGGCAGCCTGGCATCGATGCTGCAACCCGCAGCCATACTGGAACTGGTAGTGTACCACCACGAGCAAAAACAATTGCAACTGGTAAAGGAGATAAAATGGGATACGGTGTACAGCCAGGTCATGAGTGGCATATCTAAAAATGCCATTGCATTATTTATGGTGGAGCTGCTCACCAAATGCCTGAAACAACCCGAACAGAATGATGAATTGTTCGAATTTGTTGAATCGAACCTGCAACTACTCGATCAATGCGACAGTGTGGTAGCCGCAAACATCCCGCTGTTCTTTGCCCTGAAATTAGCGGGCATATTGGGATTTCGCATGGAAGATGAATACAGCGACGATCAGCAATTCCTCGATTTGCAAGCCGGTAACTTTTGCAAAGAGCCTCCCTTTCACGGCATGTACCTCGACCCACTTCTCAGCCAGGTAACCCACCAGCTACTGCAGCACAGCAATGCCATTACTTTATACCGCATCAAGCTGCACCAATCGCAGCGCCGCGAACTACTGCAAGCCTATATCCATTTCTACCAGTTTCATATCGCCGATTTCGGGCACATGAAAAGTGTACAGGTGTTGCAGGAGGTGTTGTCCTAAGTGCTGCGCTTTCGTGAAAAGTCAAAAGTAAAAGGTGAATGGTCTGCATTTGCGATAGTACAGGGAATTCATAGCTGGTCCCTGCCTGGTACAAATGCTAAAATTGAAAATGCAGTTAAGGTTACAAATAAAGCCAAATTGAAACGATCCTGCCCAGAATCAAAGGTGATAGTGATTTAGAAGCTGATGTTTAAATGTCTAGCCCTGTATTTTGCAAATGCAATGTTGTAGGCAGCCCTTTTTACAGTAAGTTAAGATTAACCTACTTCTGGGATTTCAACTAATTCAAATGGAAATGTTGCTCTTAAATTTTCTTCTAACTTTTCTAAAGTAAGCGAAAATGATTTTTTATGAATTTTATCGGTGAATTTGTAAGTAATCATTTTGCATGATTGATAAAATGATGCATGCGGGCCATCCTTGTTGCAGAAATTAATCAGATCGGTTATATCGAAAACACGTCCTTTCCATAGATGATAGCGAGACATTTTTTCTTCAGTTAAGCGAAAGTTCCAATACCCAGTGGAAACAAATGCACTTAGTTCCTTTACATTTCTAACTGGAAATCCCTCAAAACTGTAGCCCCAAAATTTGTTGTTAGACGCGACAATTACAGGTACTATTACGTCAACATCTGTCTCATTGATTTGCATTCTTTCACATAAACCTTTTAGAACTTTTTTGTCTTTTAGCGCTTGCATTATGTAAGATAATTGCGATGATGCTTTTTGGAAATGCGAATATGTTGTCCGCATTTCAAACACATCGATTGGATGGATAGCATCTTTGCATTCAGCAATAAATAGAAGTCCATCCTTGTATGCAAGAAAGTCGATATCGCTTTCTTTTTGAGTTGAGGAATTATGCCTAATTGGAACTTCTGTTAACATTGCAAAAGAGTGTTTAGAAAATGACTCCTTCAACATTTCGGCAATTGGGGTATGATTCGGTATTTGTAAGGCTTTAAAATTATTACCCGCTTTGCTTTCAGACAAAAAGATATTTCGGGTTAAATTAGACATTCCAATTAAGCAACTAGAAGTTAAATATTTGTCTTCGTGTAAAATGATTGGCGTGTATTGTAAATCTAAATATTTTTTCTTGTCTGCAGTATCCCACGTCAATAGTGCAAGAAAAGTATCTACTTTTTCTTTGCTAGAAATAAGACCTAAATACAATTTCAGATCGTCTTTAGAAAACACGGCAACAATGGATCTATATATGAGTTCATCATCTACTTTTCCTAAAATCTGTCGCAGTTTGTTCGACAGAATATAATATTGAAGTGTAAAAAAGCGTAGCAGTTTTACAAAATCAAAATATGTAAAATTCTCTCTTATTTCGTAGTTCTCCAGGCTTGTATAAGGAATCAATAATTCGTTTGCAATATTTCTTATAACATTTATCTCTTCTCTAAAAAGCGCTAGTTTTTTAGTTGACAACAACATTGTAATCAAGCTCGGGGGGATAGATAAAACATATCGCTCAAATGGCTCAGTCTTGAGCTGGAATAAATCAGGGAAATTTTCATGAAATGCCTTTGCTACATCGACCATGGAAGCAGCATCCTTATTAAAAGCATGACTATAATATACATTTGTTTGAGCTTGTAATTCATATTGAATATTAGACAATTCTATACTTTTTAAAAAGTTTTCGTCGGGATGAGAAATAGTAGCAATTTTGTTTTGGTCCAGACTGCAAGTATATCCATAGACCTCAATTTCAATTTCTAATTCTTTGATGGCTTTGAATTTACAAGCGAGAGTTATCAACTGGTTAGATGCGTCATGAGAGGCATATTCTGAATCTACTAGTAATAAGTCAGATTTTTGAAACCCTATAGATTCATTGAATTTGGATACAAGAAATGAAATCGCTTCAGATATTTCTTCCTTGGAATAGAATTCATAATCATTTAAATCAAGGACGGCACGATTGCCATCTTTTAAAGCCAAAAAATTACCTTCATTTATAGCCAGTAGAGCTTTTAATTTACTTAATTCAAATTTTCGAGTTCCAATAGTTTTGGTTTTGGGTATCCTAAACCTTGAAAATATTTCTTTATTTATGGCGCAGTTAATCCTATTTAGTTCTTTATAGATAACTTCAAAGTTCACAAGTGAGTTAAAATAATTTATCTCACTTGCCGTCAACGAAAATAGATCTTCATAAAGTAAAATGTTTTTCGCAATACCTGAGACAGGATTTCTCGAATTAAGATAGGATGAATGACGTAAGATGGCAACCTTCTTTAAGTTTTCAAGAAAAAATTCCTTATCAATGTAAAGGCTGAGACTAATGAAGTCCAAAGCTTTTCCGACTCTTCCAGTTTTCAATAGTGATTTTACTTCGAGAAGATTTGCTTTCAGATAGGCCTTTTCTTCTTTTTTATCTTGAAAAGCGATTACAGGTCGATGTGCTTTTATATGTTCGGCCCACGCAGTTTTAGGAAAAGACTTTAAAAATTCCATAAGTTTTTTTAGGGTTGCCTACAACATTTGTATTGTACGCATATGCATACTTCTGCAATGTAGTATAACTCATAAATGCTACTGGGCCGTTGCCAGTTTTTTATTGTAGGGCGTTATAACAATTCCTCCGGGGTTTGTTTGCGATTCGGAGAATCGCCACATTTGAACTTCGAGGTGCGCTACGCTAACACCTCGAAGAACACAGACGAGGACGAGGTGAAAGGTGTAAGGCGTAAGGTGAAATTTACGGTTGTTCTTCGGAGCGTCTAACAACTCTGAAACTTGTGAACTTTGGAACTCGTGAACTTCCCAACATTCCAACCTACCAACTTTCCAACCTATCAACCTTTCTTCAACTGCAAAATACTCCAATCCGTATCCTCCGCTACAATGGTATTGGTCAGCACACCCAATCCATCTACTTCCATCTCTACAGTATCACCGTCTTGCAACCATTGCGGTACAAAATTGGGATCGTTCAGTTTGCCGGTTCCGTTCAGTTCCAAAAAGCAACCCGTGCCTACGGTACCGCTGCCAATTACATCACCTGCATGCAGGGTTACGCCATAGCTGGCACGTTCTATAATTTCTGCAAAGGTCCAATCCATATCGCCCACATTGCCGGCACTTACCTGCACGCCATTTACACGGCAGCGCATGCCCATATTCCAGCTACGGCCCAAATGGTTTTCTTTCGCCGGTATTTCCAGGTGCGCCAATTCGTCGAGCGTTACCAACCATGGGCCAATCACTGTGCTAAAATCTTTTCCTTTTGCCGGGCCCAGGTTCAGTTTCATTTCTTCCATCTGTAACTGGCGTGCACTCATATCGTTCATGATCATGAGGCCACCAATAAATGCATCGGCTTTATCGGCAGGAATATTGCGGGCAGCCCGGTTAATTACTACGGCCACTTCCAATTCAAAATCCAATTGCTGAAAATGGTCGGGCATGCAGTACACCTTACCCGGCCCCTGTATGCTATTGTGATTGGTAAAATAAAAAATAGGCTGCTGGTCAAACTCTTCAATCATTTCCAGGCCACGGTTTCTGCGGGCCGCAGCCACATGCTGCCTGAATGCATATCCATCGCGGCAACTGGTAGGGAAGGGCACCGGTGCCAGCAACGGCAAGCCTTCCAACGGCAAACCCTTTGACGCATTGATGGAGCCGTTTACTACGGCGGCATTTCCCCGAAGTGCGATCTCTATCACATCGTCCCAATAGTTCAAAAACATACTCATGGTATTGGGCAACTCCGGATGAATTTTATCCATGTTGTACAACATGCCATCGTGGTAAATAGCCAGTTGTTCGTGTTCGTTGTAGATATAAGAAACCAGTTTCATGTAGGCAAAATTTCGGTCAGTTATGGTTGGGGCTGTAAGCCATGTGCAAAGCTCAGCTACAGCACCTGCTGCTACGGGCTTCGGCCCCTCCTTCGTCAGGGGCTACCCCTTCGCATCAGGCAGCCTTTCAGCAGTTTGCCATAGCCGGGCAAATGTAGCCGCAAAACCATTGCAATATTTATCTTGCCGGCATGAAATCGTATTGCTGCCTGCTATTCATTTTCCTGCTGATGGGGTCAACAGGATTTTCCCAAACCGTAGTTCGTTACAATCAACTGGGCTATACACCTCAAAGCACCAAAGTGTTGGTGGTAGCATCGCGAAACCCAAGGTTCCAATTGCAGCATTATGCAGTAATAGATGCCGCCACCGGCAAAACCGTGTACAACAAACAAGTGGCTACCGAAAAAGACTTTGGTGCTTACGGGCCCTTTGCCCACAGCTATCGCATCCCTATTTCTTTTTTAAAATTCAAAGGCATTTACCGACTTGTTGTCAACGATTCTATCAGCAGCGGCATTATTCGCATCGCCGATGATGTGTACAATGGCAGTGCAGATTTTTGTCTTCGTTATATGCGCCAGCAACGCAGCGGCTTCAATCCTTTTTTACAGGACAGTTGCCATACACACGATGGCTATAGCATGTATGGTGCAGCAGCAGGTATACCCGATAGCACACATTTTGATGCCGCAGGCGGATGGCACGATGCCAGCGACTATTTGCAATACACCACCACCACGGCCAATGCAGCATATCACCTGTTGATGGCTTACCGCGATTTTCCCCATGCATTTGCCGACACCAAACAAGCAAACGGACTCGACGGTAAAAACGGTATGCCCGATGTGCTCGACGAAGCAAAATGGGGATTGGACTGGCTGCTGAAAATGCACCCTTCACCCAATATCATGCTTAGCCAGCTCGGCGACGACCGCGATCATATCAGCATGCGCATTCCCAAACAAGATTCGCAATATGGCAAAGGCTTTGAAAGGCCATTGTATTTTTTGACCGGCGAGCCACAAGGATTGGGCAAGTACAAAAACAAAACAGAAGGAACCACTTCTATAGCCGCAAAATTTAGTAGCGCATTTGCCCTGGGTGCTAAAACTTTTTCCGGTATATCTCCAAAGGATTCGGCCTATTGGATAAGGTTGGCCAACAGCAGCCGCACTGCCCGCGATTATGCCTACAAAAAAAAGGGCTTCACCAATACCGCTCCCAATAAAGCACCTTACTATTATGCAGAAAGCAATTGGGTGGACGATGCCGAACTGATGGAAGCGGCATTCATCAATATCGATGGGCATGATGATGCTTACAGGCGTGGTCGATTGCAAACTGCAATGGCCTATGCAAAACAGGAAAAACTTACACCATGGCTCGGTGCCGATACTGCTTCGCACTACCAATGGTATCCCTTCATCAATATTGCACATCGCGAATTAGCCAATCAACTAACCGACAAAGGTTCACGTGATACACTCATGAGTTATTACCGCATGGGCATTGAAAAAGTTTTTGCCAAAGCAAAACAAAATGCATTCTTCCGCGGGGTTCCTTTTATTTGGTGCAGCAATAATTTGACCACTGCTTTTGCCACGCAATGCCTGTGGTATAGGCAGCTAAGCGGCGATGCACAATTCCAGGAATTGGAGCAAGCCAATATCGATTGGTTGTTGGGTACTAATCCCTGGGGCACCAGCATGGTGTATGGTTTACCTGCATGGGGTGATACACCTGCAGATCCACATTCTGCATTTACGCATCTTAAAAATTTCCCGATCGATGGTGGTTTGGTTGATGGCCCCGTGTACACTTCTATTTTCAAAAACCTTATTGGGCTAACGCTGTACCAACCCGATGAATATGCCGAATGGCAAAGCAACCTGGCCGTGTACCACGACGATTATGGAGATTATAGCACCAACGAACCCACCATGGATGGCACTGCCAATTTAATTTACCTGCTATCGGCTTTGCAATCAAAACCCGGCAATGCATCTACTCATTCGCCGAAGGCGGTGAGTGCTACCGTTTCTCCCAATGCTACGCAAATGCATGGAGCTGTTACCCGTGGCGATTCTACACAAAAGCAATTGACACTTGTATTCAGTGGGCATGAGTTTGCCGAAGGCGGCGACTATATTTTGAAAACCCTGCAACAACAAAAAATTACCGCAGCCTTTTTTGTAACCGGCGATTTTGGGCGACAGCATTCCGGCCTCGTAAAACGTGCCATTATGGATGGGCATTATGTGGGGCCGCATAGCGATAAACATTTGCTATACGCCGATTGGAAAAACCGCGACAGTTTGCTGGTAAGCAAAGAGCAGTTCCAGCAAGATCTTTTGCAGAACTATGCCACACTAAAACCGTTTGGCATTTCGCCGCAAAACGCTCCTTATTTTTTACCGCCTTACGAATGGTACAACCGCCAGGTAGCCGCATGGACTGCCGAGCTGGGTTTGCAATTGGTAAACAATACCCCCGACACCCTGAGTGCCGCCGATTATACCACAAAGGCCGATGCCAACTATCGCAGCAATGAAGCCATCCTGCAATCCATACTTGCCAAAAGCAAAACTCCCAACGGGCTCAATGGATATATGCTGCTCATGCATATAGGAGCCGGTGATGGCAGGCCCGAAAAGTTTTACCTGCAACTGCCGGAACTCATACAACAATTGCGCAACCAGGGCTATGGCTTTGTATCCTTGCCTAAACTTTTACAATAGCACAATTGGCAGTTGCTTTTGAAACAATCAATTGTGAATTTGTAGGGCTTTCGCCACTGTTTGGGGTATGGCCGAGCACCCAAACTGCTTATTTTTGCGCAAACCAATACACACAATATGCAGTTCGAAAAAATTCATAATAAGGGACAGGCCCAATTATTTCAGAATCCTGTATTGGAATCACTCACCAAAGGCCATCCATTGGTTATCTGGGGCATGTACATCCCCATCATGAGTTGGTTGCTCTACCATGCATCCACCGCTTTTGATTTTAGTGCACTCAAAGTTTGGGGTATATGGGCCATAGGTATTTTTAGCTGGACAGTTTTTGAATACATAGCACACCGCTGGATCTTTCACCATGTAGCTACCAGCACAATTGGCAAGAAAATTTCATACATCATGCATGGCAACCACCACCATTATCCAAGAGATAAGCAGCGTTTGTTTATGCCGCCGGTACCCAGTATTATTTTGTCTTCCGCCATTTTTGGTTTGCAATATTTACTCATGGGCAATATTGCTTTCATGTTTTTCCCCGGGTTCCTGTTAGGCTATTTGATGTATGGCAGCATGCACTATGCTATTCATGCCTGGAACCCTCCGTTTAAATTTATGAAGCCATTGTGGCGCAACCATCACCTGCATCACTATAAAGATGAGCACATGGGCTTTGGCGTTAGCACCACTATTTGGGACCGCGTATTCGGCACCATGTTCGATTTGAAAAAAGAAAAAGAAGACAAGGAAAAAGTACAGGAACTGATGTTTGGAAAATAGAAGTCAATCTTCACTACCATTTCTCATCCTCAGGAATATTTTCGTCCCGCTGCGCAAACTCGCGGCGGGATTTTATTTTTTGTAATTGCCGCTCCATTAGCAGATCCGATATGAGGTCAGCCGCATCATTGGCAGGAAAAGCAGCTAGGGTAGTACGCAGCTTTTCCTCCGACACATCTACATGGTACAGCATTTGCAGCAAGCCATCGAAATTGTAATTGATCATTTCCTGCACCAGGTGTTTGAGCTGTGCAAACCACTCCGGCGATGATACTGCTACCGCATTATTTTCCGCCAACAATTTTTCCAAATCATCAGGAAGTGTTAGCTGGTTCATGGCTGGTATTTTAATAGTGGTGAATGGAAAAATTACAACAGTCTATACAATAGTTGCAACAAAAGAGAACGCTTCTTGTTCGGTACATAATCTGAGCTATCCGAATTTTTCCATTACGCCCAATCCAAACAAAGCAAAATCGTATTTCACCGGGTCATTGGCATCCATACTTCGGAGATGAGCTGTGAGTTCCAGTGCAGCTTTCCAATCGGTGGGTACACGCTGCAGCAACTGTAAGCTGCGGGCTACTCTTGCCACATGCACATCGAGCGGGCAAATCAATTGAGATGGGTGTATTTGTTGCCAGATGCCAAAATCAACCCCTTTTGTATCCCTGCGTACCATCCAGCGCAAATACATATTCAACCGCTTACAAGAGCTATTAGTAAGTGGTGCACTGATATGTTTTTCTGTTCGCCTTAAATGTTCGCCTTCAAAAAAATAGCGGCGAAAAAAGTTCAACCCATTTTCAACAGTTGCATCACCAGCCTGCATGCCCTGCACAAAAGCCCATTCCAAACTCGTGTGTACCGAATAATGCTCTTTAAAAAAATGGATGAAATAATACAGATCGTCGGACTGAAAAGTGCGGTGCTTAAACGAGGCCAATCGACGCAGATCGGCAGCTTGCGCATGCAATACAAAATCGTGTGGGGCCATATCCATCATGCTCAGCAGCTCCCTGCTTTTTTGAATGATGGTCGTACGATTGCCCCATGCAAAAATGGCTGCAAAAAAACCGGCGATCTCTATATCCTGCGGCTTGGTAAATAAATGGGGAATGCAAATAGGATCGGGTGCAATAAATGCAGGGCTATTGTATTCTGCAACTTTCTGATCCAAAAATTGCACCAACTCACCTGCCTTCATTGCTGCTTTCATTTTGCATCCTTTTTTTCCTTTTCATATGATACAACGATACGGCTGCAATGATCACCCACACCACATTCACCAATGCCGATGGATAAGCCCCGTGCCAAATAGTATTGGCCACAAAAAATGCACCACCTATCATGTTGGCCAAAATATAGAGCGGTGCTTGTGAACTCAGCTTGCCCCTGATGTTGAGAAAATAGGCACCCACAATGAGTACAGATGCGATCCAACCAATGATCTCAATGAAAATTTCCATGCAACCTTTTTGATGAAGTTCTTCTGCCTGCTTTACTACAGTCGATTCTTTTTTACCCAATAGCTTTTGCTAGGTCGTCTATCAAATCATCTGCATCTTCAATGCCCACACTTAAGCGGATCAGCGAATCGCTCAAACCATTCTTGATGCGTTCTTCCCTTGGTATGCTGGCATGCGTCATGCTGGCCGGGTGATTGATCAAACTTTCTACACCACCCAAACTTTCTGCCAAAGAAAAAACATGCGTACTGCTCAGTACACGCCTGGCTTCTTCCACGCTATCATTCTTCAGCTCAAAACTGATCATGCCACCAAAACCACGCATTTGTTTTTTGGCAATGTTGTGATTGGGATGATCTTCAAAACCGGGCCAATATACTTTAGCCACTTTGGGATTTGCCCTCAACCATGCCGCCACTTTTGCACCGTTTTCGCAATGGCGCTGCATGCGTACATGCAAAGTTTTTATGCCCCTCAATACCAAAAAACAATCCATGGGGCCGGGTACAGCACCACAACTTTTTTGAATAAAGTAGAGTTGGTCTTTCAGTTCCTGGCTATTCATCACCAGGCAGCCCTGTATCACATCGCTATGGCCGCCCAAATATTTGGTGGCACTATGCATTACCAGGTCGGCGCCAAAATCGAGTGGGTTTTGTAAATAAGGCGATGCAAACGTATTGTCGACACATACCAAAATATTGTGCGCTTTTGCAAGGGCACATACCGCTGCTATATCCGTAATATTCATCAGCGGGTTGGTAGGCGTTTCGGTCCAGATGAGTTTGGTTTTTGCATTGATGGCCAGCTGAATATTTTCGGCTTGCTGCATGTTTACATAATGAAACCTGATGCCGAATTTTTCATACACTTTAGTAAATAGCCTATAAGTGCCGCCGTACATATCGTTGGCACAGATCACTTCATCGCCGGGTGCCAGCAGTTTCATTACCGCATCGGTAGCTGCTACGCCGCTGCTGAAAGCCAGTCCGAATTTTCCGTTTTCAATTTCTGCAAACGCCTTTTCCAATGCAAACCTTGTGGGGTTTTGGCTGCGGGCATACTCGTATCCTTTGTGGTCGCCGGGTGCGGCCTGCACATAGGTAGAGGTTTGAAAAATGGGAGTCATAATGGCACCGGTGGAAGGATCCGGTTCGGCGCCGGCGTGTATCATTTTGGTGGCAAGCTTCATAAAAATTTTATTGTAGTGACAAATATCAAACATTTCGGCACTACACCCTGTTAAGCTATGATACTAGTCATTCTTCTTTATTAACTTGTTGGTGAACTTTGCAAACTCGTGGATTACGATTGCTTGCCCTTTTTTTAAATCCGTATCCCATGTCCAACAAAACCATTTTCGCAATATTGGGTCTAGCCATCTTTCCCATTTTTGCCATTATTTATACCAAGAAAAAAAGCAGTGCGGAAGAGGAAAAGCCAGCCATTGAAGCCATGATGGATGGCAACGCAAGGTTTGCATCGGCCCATTCCAGGCATCCCGACGAGGGAACCAATCGCAGCCGCGAAGTGGCGCTTGTACAGCATCCGAAAGCGGTGGTCATCGCCTGCTCCGATAGCAGGGTTTCGCCTGAGTTGGTATTTGATGAAGGACTGGGCGATCTTTTTGTAATACGTAGCGCCGGCAATATATTGGGCCAAACAGAGTTAGGTAGTGTGGAGTATGCAGTGGAGCACCTAGAAGTACCGCTTATTATAGTAATGGGCCACGAACGCTGCGGTGCAGTAAAAGCTATGGTAGATGGAGCACACGAAAGCGGCTCCCTGCAAAGCATATTAGACAGCCTGAACAATGAAGCAGAAATACAAGCTATTCCATTAGACGATTCAAACAGGTTGGAGCAATGTGTGCTCGCCAATATTCGTCATGGTGTAAAAGCACTTTCTACACAATCGAAAGTGGTTCATGAAAAATTGGAAGAAGGCAAATTGAAAATTGTAGGCGTTCGCTACGACCTGGATGATAGGAAAGTGACTATTGTGCAGTAAGCAATGTTACAATTGTGCTACCACGATGTCCAGAGCTTACTGAAGGTTTGGAATTAGCATTCCGTTCGACCGGACCCCGCTACTGATGCTTGCGACCTCCTGCCTCACTGCATCAAATCCCATGTTAGCGTTTCGCTTTTTTCATTTTGTCGTCAAGAAATTTGTTACATCTTGTGTCCATTCAGTTTTGTATTTAATCAAATAATTTTCGTGTCCTGCTAGTGGGTAAGTTTTCAATATTTTTTGACCTGCTAAGTTTGTATAAATATTGTCAATTTCTTTTTTGCTTACATTTTTGTCTTTTTTGCCATAAAGAAGTAACGTAGGGCAAGTAATGGTCTTTGCATACTCTGTCGGGTTATGACCAAATGCCCAAAAACCATTTTGAACGCCACCCCAAAAAACTAAAAGTCCCGCCATTGGAAACGCTGGAACATTCATGTTTTTAAATCTTGCTGAAACAGTTTCATACATTGTTCCAAAAGGACATTCAATAATTATTCCTTTCGGTTTTAAGTCATAGTCATTTACCGCTTTCATTATTGCAACAGCACCCATTGATGTTCCAAAAAGGCAAATGTCTTTTACCCCTTTATTGGTCAAAAAGTCATATGCGGATTTCACCTGCACTGCTTCTTTAAATCCTATTGTTGTTGTATTTCCTTCAGAACCACCACTTCCCATAAAGTCAATTAGAAGTGTGTTATAATGTAGGCTGTCAAAAATTTCTGCCTTGTCAAGCATTGAGGATTTTTCGCCACCATATCCGTGGCAAAGAATAATCGTTCCTTTTACTGTGTCTGTGGCTTTTGACGTATACCAACATTCAATTTTTTTGTTGCTTTGTAATTCAACGGTTTCAAAGTTGAAAGGTTTTGCCTTATTCGTAGGTCTTGGATTATTGACGCCAAAAAAAAGTGCTTTTAATTTTCCACCAAAATTCAGTTTCTCCGGCTTTTGGGTTTTCTCAGCTTTAGTGTCTGCGAAATGTGTGAACTTATACGAGTGGAAAATTGCGACAACATTCATCAGAATAAATGCAACTACAATTGTCCAAATAAGTCGCTTTAATATTTTTCTTCTTCTTGCCAAATGATGTTTTTGGTTGAGGGTTGTTTCATAGGGTGATCGATAACTGAAGCAATTGAAATACAAAAGTTGAAGATAAAAATTATAGCTGAATAGCGTTAGGTCACACTGGGTATTGGCTGATAGAATTACTATTGCCATATTTACTTCCGTCCAATCAAACTTTTAGACAATGCCCATGTTGGTAGCAGTTTTTCGTCGACCGTGACGAAAAACTACCACAATTTCCACCAAGGTTTTGTTTGTGTTGTCATACCATCTCGTTCGCTAATTGTTTTGAGCATTTCCTTTATTCGTCTTTCTGCTTCTGCCTTTGTAATTCCATTGTAATAGTCATTTACAAATGGGTGTTCAAAGTCTTGATGAGGAACGATTTCAGGCCGACTATTCCCTGTCCTTGTAAAAACTGTTGTTGGAATACTCTCCCCACTAAAGTCATAGTCCGGCAAGTCATTGCACAGCCAACCAAAATATTTTGTTTCGTGATTTTCATTTCCAAAATTGTCGGCATAGTCTTGAAAACTTTTCTCACTTAACGAAACCCAAAGTCCGTATTCAAGGTCTTCACAATGGTCATTAACTTTTTGTGTCAATGTGCAACGGATAAATCTGTCAGTTTGGCCTGGGTGAGTTACAACACAAAAGTCTTTGTCAAGCTCTCCGATATTTTGTTTATCCTCATCAGATAATGTGTCATAGTTTGTTGGCGAAATATAAACTAATGCTGGCCATTCCTCATGCACTTTACCACAACAGCTACAAGTATATTTTACAGTTTCTGCCATCAATTTACTCTGTCAATTTTTGGGACTGAATGTGTCTTGATAAAATTGCCCCAACATTAGTATTATACGCATATGCATACTTCTGCAATGTAGTATAACTCTTTGAATGCTACTGGGGCAGTTGCAGTTTTTGTGCTGCTACTTAGCGGCATACTTTATGGGTATCACCACTTTCACGGTGTCCCACATTACCATCAGGTTGCCGGCGGCATCAAATGCCATGGTGAAATATTCTACGGGTGTTTCGATTTTTGAAACGGCCACGTCGGTACGCATCCTGTCGAGTTTTTTATCGTAGCTGAAAGTGCCCCATGAGTAGAGCCCGTTGTTGAGCACAATGGTCCACGACCCGGCTTGTGGTACGCAAAACAGGGAGTACCTGCCTTTCGGCACTTTTATTTTTCCCACTGTAGCCTCTTTAAAAAATTCTATCTCGGTGCTTTCGTTGGCACCCAGGCGCCATATTTCGTTGTACTTCACAATATCGCCAAATATCACCCGGCCATTCTTTTGTGGACGGCTATAAAATACCCGTGCCAGCGGCAAGGCAGGCGCAGAGCTGGATTGAAACTTTAGAATAGGATAGCCATGTGGATGGTAAGCCACATCGAGTGGCGATTTATCGGGCTCTGTAATTTGAAGCTGGCTAAAACCTGTACAGGTAAATAACGCAAAAAGTATAACGAGGCATACACGATTCATGCTGCATTGCAATTTGGTCAAAAATAATCCTTAGAAAATTGCCAACACTAACGAAAATAAATCGGGAATGTTGCACAACCGGCTTCCACACAACGAGTGCATACCCCACATGCGCCCAACCGAAAAGTGGACGGACAGGCATTTTTTTGCATCTTTAATTATTGACAGCCCCAATAAACGAACTGAATACATGAACACCAGAACCGAAGAATTGTACCTGGAAGCAGAGGCAGATATACGCAACAGCAGTTTTCATGAAGCTTTTAGGAAGTATGAGGAAATACTGTACGAGGAGCCCGACTTTGCTCCCGCACACAATTCGCTGGGCTGGATCTATAAAACCCAATTTGAAAACCTGCAGCAGGCAGAAGTGCATTTTAAAGCGGCTATTGCTGCCGACCCATTATACCCGCATCCCTATTTTCATTTGGCAAGCATGCTGGCCGACCTGGAACGGTTTGAGGAACTGACCGAATTCCTGGACCGCTGCCTGGGCATTCGCACAGTAGATAAAAGCTGGGTGTATTTCCGGTTTGGAATGATAGCCGAACTGCGTAGCCAATTTCTCGAAGCTATTGATTGGTACAAGCGTGCACTGATGCAAACCATGAACAACGATAAGATAAAAGAATACCAGCAGGACATGGACAGGTGCGCTACCAAAATTCGGGTGAGCAAGCAAAACAAACCCTGGATATCGCTGTTTGGCAAAAAAAGAAACAGTTAATGTGCTTGCCTGCTCAGGCCAATGAAATACAACTGTTCATCGCCCTACGCATTTCGGCATTGCTTTTGCATTAGTCAAAAGCGAATCTGAAAATTGCTACACCTATGAATTTTTCTTCCAAACCGGTAACGGTTTTATTCCTGGTATTTGTAATGCTACTCACCACCATATATGCAGTGGCAGCTATATTGAGCTGAGCCTCCAACATATTGAATTGATGGCAAAAAACTGTAGCTATACTTTACATCATTAACAGGAAATTTTGCCCACACGTGTGGCATGCCTTCCACCTTCAAATGCTGTGTTCATAAAGGTTTCCAGTATTTGCAAAGCATAGGGCAATGCTATAAACCTGGCAGGCATACAAATCACATTGGCATCGTTGTGCAGGCGAATGAGTTTAGCCACTTCATTGTCCCAGCACAGGCCGGCACGTATGCCCTGGTGTTTGTTGGCAGTAATAGCTACACCATTGGCGCTACCGCAAAACAAAATACCAAAAGCAGCTTCACCATTCTCCACAGCCGCAGCAGTAGGATGCGCAAAATCGGGATAGTCTACCGATGCTTCGCTATGGGTGCCGAAGTCTTTTACCTGGAATCCCTTTTCAGTAAGCCATTGAATAGTGGCCGCTTTATATGCTACGCCTGCATGATCGGCGCCGATAGCTATAGGTAAGGCAGTATTGAATACCATAATTGTAATTTTTAAAATGTTGTCAATGTGCAGCAATTATCACCCGTTCACACTACTAACTCCACTCTTCTTCTTCGGCTTTAATTCTTTCTCTCTGTACCCTGCCCGATACTACAATACTCAATTCATAGAGTAATACCAGTGGCATGGCCACAATCAACTGGCTCATCCAGTCGGGACTTGGTGTTATCACGGCTGCTATCACCAGCAAAGCTACATAAGCATATTTTCTGTACTCCCTCAAAAACTTGGGGGTTATAAGGCCAATGCGGGTAAGCACATAACTGATCACCGGTAGTTCGAATGCCAGGCCCGAACCCACGGTGATATCCACCAGGTTGTCGATATAATCGTTGAGAATAGGTTTGGTTTCGATGATATTGTGCGTGCCCACTTTGTAGTTGGCCAAAAAACTGAAAGTAAAAGGTGCCAGCAAGAAATAACCAAAAGCCACACCACTCAAAAAGAAGAAGGATACCCAGAAAATAGCGCCCCTGGTGTTTTTGAGTTCCTGGGGTTTTAATGCGGGTTTGATGAATCGCCATACTTCCCAAAACACATAGGGAAAAGCTATGATGACCCCACATACAAACGCAATGGTAATACTGCTGATGAACTGCCCGCCGAAAGTGGTGGTTTGCATTTGTACATCGGGTGGTGGCAAACAAAGCGACTCGCCTACGCCCAATTTATGTCCAAGGTTGCAGAGCCAGCCATAGGTAACAAATCCTTTTTCGATGGGGCCAAAAATGACCACATCCATTACCTCGTCTATATAAATGAACACCGTAATGGCTCCAATCAAAATGGCCACTACCGACCGCATGATATGCCAGCGCAGTTCCTCCAAATGATCTACAAAACTCATTTCGGCACCTTCCGCTATACCCTCATTTCTACGATCCAATAATTTGAATGCCACTTGCTGCTATTTTTTTTGGAAGGCCAAAGGTAAGGGGGTGATGTGAAGTATAAATTGGTTGGTTGGAAGCCCTGTTGATGCGAAAATTGCACAAGGCGGTATCCTATTTTCCGGGGCTTTTTGTCTTCATCCACGGAGGTTTTGTAGCTGCAATGGCTTTGTACACCGGGCAGTCGGCATCGTGGGCGCCGGGTAAATAACCGGTACTCATCAGGAATTCGTTCACTATTTCGCCGCCGGTAAACTTAAAATGCTTTTTAAACAGCTTTACCCATTCGGGTTTGGTAAGCGGGTGGTGCGCATCCAGCCATTGCTTAAACGAGCCATACTCTTTTTGCAACTGTAGTATCACCTGTGCGTTGTGGATGGCCGCATCCACTTTCAACCGGTTGCGAATAATTCCCGCATCCTGCAGCAGGCGTTCCCTATCGGCTTCTTTGTAGCCCGCTACTTTTTTGATATTGAACTGGTGGTAGGCCTTTTTGAAATGGGCCTGCTTTTTCAGGATGGTGGTCCAGCTAAGGCCGGCCTGGTTTATTTCGAGTACCAGCCTTTCAAAAAGCTCATTGTCGTCCTCAATTATAAAGCCATATTCATATTGATGGTAATGCTGATGCTCGGGCTGCTCGTTGGGCGCCAGTTGCTTAACATAGGTGCAGTACGACATGATTAAAATAATTTCAGCTTTTTCACTTTCAGCAATTCTATGCGGGTGTCGCTCATGTTCAGAATTTCAAACTGGTAGTGGCCAATAATAATCCTGTCGCCCTGGCGTGGCAGTACCGTATGTTGACTGATCACAAACCCCGATAAGGTTTCGGAATGCTCGCTTTGAAAATCGAGACCATATTTTTCCAGCACAAAATCTGTTTCCAGCCTGCCGCTGAAAATAAATTCCTCATCCGACAGCTGCTTTTCTACAAACTCGTCGGTATCGTATTCATCCTGAATTTCACCGAATATTTCTTCCAGCAGGTCTTCCATGGTTACTACGCCCGCAGTGCCGCCAAACTCATCTACTACCCAGGCCATGCTTTTTCCTTCCTGGGTCAGTTTAAATATCAGGTCGGATACGCCCATGGATTCGGGTACAGTGGGGATGGTTTTTAAAACAGAAGGCAGGTCGGTGGGATTTTTGAAAAAGTCCAACTGGTGTACATAACCGAGTACGTTGTCGATATTTCCATCGTACACCAGCAGTTTGCTCATGCGGGTATTCACCATTTTTTGCACTACATCGGGCAGCGCCGTTTTTATATCTACCCCAATAATTTCTTTTCGCGGCACCAGGCAGTTCCTGATCTTAATGCCCGGCAGGCTCAATGCATTTTCGAACAACTCCTGGTTCAGTTCCGATTTTTCCTCGTCCACTTCCTTGGCCTGCTGAAAAAATTGTTCGAGGTCAATGCGGCTGAATGGACGTTTGGGGTCGGCCACATTTACATTGAAAAGGTATTTCAATATCCAACTGGCTACACTCAACAGCACCATTACAATAGGATCGAAAATGCGGTAGAACAGATCCATCACTGGGGCAAACAAACCCACCATGGAACCGTTTTTTGCCCTGAATATGGCTTTGAACCCTACTTCTACAAACAACACGATAAGCGAAGACACCAGTACTTCAAACAGCAGTTTGAGTGTACCTGCGGAATCGACGGCCTTAAGCCCAGAAGCCTCCCATAACGGTTGCAGCGATTTGCTCACTACCAATCCGTACGTGATCAAAAAAATATTGAAGCCCAGCAGGCAACTGCCCACAAAACGGGAAGGATTTTCCTGGAACCGGCTAAGGATGATACCGCTACTTTTTCCCTGTTTTCTTTTCAGCTCTATGGCCAGTTTGTTGGCGCTGATAAAGGCCGTTTCGATACCGGCAAAAAATCCGGCGAGCAGTAATGCAATGATTACAGTTGCAATTAGCATGTGGCAGGGTGGTTGGTGAAGAATTCAAATGTAAGCATTGAACAACAAAAGCATAGGCCCCAGCTATGGAAGATGCCACTATGGCCCCAATAGATGCATGGGCTAAAAAAATTCCGGTTGACCGCAGATGCTACTCCACCATCAACCGGAATGCCATAGCCTGGCCGGGATATTTTTACCAACCCAATATATACGCAAACATGAGTGGCGCTACAATAGTGGCATCACTCTCTACTATATACTTGGGGGTATGAATGTCGAGCTTACCCCAGGTAATTTTTTCGTTGGGTACGGCGCCGCTATACGAACCGTACGAAGTAGTGCTGTCGCTTATCTGGCAGAAATAGCTCCAAAACGGAACATCGTGCCATTCGAGGTCCTGGTACATCATGGGCACCACGCAAATGGGGAAGTCGCCGGCAATACCACCACCTATCTGGAAGAACCCAACGCCCTTGCCACTGCTGTTTTGGCGATACCATTCGGTGAGCCAAACCATGTATTCAATACCACTTTTCACGAGGCTTGCGGGCAGTTCGCCTTTTACCACGTAGCTGGCAAAAATGTTGCCCGTGGTGCTGTCTTCCCAACCCGGGCAAACAATGGGAATATTCTTTTTAGCAGCCGCTACTATCCAGCTGTCTTTAGGATCAATTTCATAATACTGCTCCAGCTCGCCGCTCAATACAGTTTTGTACAAAAACTCGTGGGGGAAATAGCGTTCGCCATTGGCTTCTGCATCTTTCCACTGCTTCACCAAATGCTTTTGCAAACGGCGAAAAGCTTCTTCTTCGGGAATGCAGGTATCGGTTACACGGTTGTAATGGTTTTCCAGCAAGTCCCACTCATCCTGCGGGGTAAGGTCGCGGTAGTTGGGTACCCGCTTGTAATGGCTATGTGCCACCAGGTTCATCACATCTTCTTCCAGGTTGGCACCGGTGCAACTAATAATGGCAATTTTATCCTGGCGAATCATTTCGGCAAGGCTAATGCCAAGTTCGGCAGTGCTCATGGCACCTGCCAGTGTCACCATCATTTTGCCACCTTCTGCCAAATGTGTTTCATATCCTTTGGCCGCATCAATCAGCGCTGCTGCATTAAAATGGCGATAGTGATGGGTAATAAATTGTGAAACGGGTCCTTTGCTCATAGCTCCATTTTTTTGAGGCGGCAAAGATAAGTATTGCTTTCCCGCAAATGGCTTCAAAAACACAGGCCTGTTGGTTTTAATAGGACCCTAACGAAATGGCCGGCATCAAAAAACCACCGGCACAATCTTGCGGGTGGTTCTGTGGGTGTGGCAGGGTTGCAGGTTTACTTTTTACCAAATTGTTCAATGCCGCCCGATTGGGTGCCTTTCCAAATTTTTACCTGGCCATCCGATACGGTTTTAAAAAACCACAAATGTTCTGCCTCGCTGGTGAGTTCGAGCATCTCCAATACTGTAACGTCCTTAAACTTTTGACTGCTGGTTCGGCGAAGCTGAGCGGGCAATTCATTGCGTTCTACTTTTTTTGTTTCAGCCAAAAATTCGCCTTCTTCATTAAAGAAAATAGCATAGTAAGTTCCATCTTCTTCAAAGTCGGCCCGAACCATGTTGTTAATGGATGGGCGCCATTCAACATTGTCTAACTGGCCATACATCGCATACAAATTTTGAGTGGCCCTGTAGTTGAGGGGTGATGCTTTTTTGGGTGTTGGTCCGGCGAGTGATGTAAGCGAAGCGAGGACGAGTGAGCCTGCAAGTATGAGCGTTTTCATGGTACGAGAAATTTTGGTGTGAAAGTGGGTTTACAATTATAAAAGTATACTTGTGCCAAAACAGTTTGCCGACGGAATGACCGGCGGAATAAGCATTTTTGAGCGATGGTATAAGTGGTAGAAAAACTGCTAAAAACATCTACGAAAAACAAGTGAAAAGCTCAATAAAATGGCGACTGTGTTTCAATGTTAAGGGGGTATTAAATGTGGTAATGGCGCTGTTAAATAATGTGAATACGGCTTCTCATTTTTTAAACGGAAAATCACCCGCAACACTTGTGTTTTTTTCTACCCGATGTAAATAGCAGGAGGCCATTTCGCCCACATTCATTTAAAAGGTAACTTGGAGAATGAATTACCTGGCGCATGCATATTGTTCGTTCCGAAATCCTGAGTGGATGGTGGGCAATATGATCAGCGATTTTGTAAAAGGCCGCAAGCAATATGAATATGCACCGGGTGTGCAGCAAGGCATTCAACTGCACCGGGCGATCGACAATTTTACAGACACACATGCCGCCACACAGCAAGCCAAATCCATTTTTAAACCCGCGTACAGGTTGTATGCCGGTGCCTTTGTAGATGTGGTATACGATTATTACCTGGCCAACGACCGGTCTTGTTTTCCTACGGAAGAAGCACTGATGGAATTTTCGCAATACACGTACGAAGTGCTGCAATCGCATTACGATGGGCTGCCGGAAAATTACAAGCCTGTGTACCGGCACATGAAAGCTCAGAATTGGTTGTTCAACTATCGCCACACATGGGGTATAGAAAAAAGTTTTGGGGGCATTGTGTATCGAAGCGCCTATTTGTCCGATAGCCAAACAGCCCATGCATTATTCTTAGCACATATAGACGAACTGCAAACCTGCTACAACGCATTTGCACCCGACTTATGGAAAATGCTGGAAAATTGGCGACAGGATAAATTGCCTTACTGAGGTAGTATCACCTGGGGTTTTGGCTGCGCAGATATGGGGGCAATGGGTGGTGCCGGTGCTGCTGCACTCTCGGTTTGATCGGGTATGGGCAAAGAGCCTACCACTTCTTTGAATGTGTATTTGCTAAAATCGCTTTTAGCCCAAAAGCCTACGCCTTTCAATTGTCGTGGAATGGTTTGTACGGTCACAGAGTCGTCGCTGTAAAAAATAGCCTGGTTCTGGTCCCACCAAAGCGTTTTGCAGTACAGCGTATCGCCGGTCATATTGTACACCACTACGCTGTCGCGTAAAAACACTTTGCCCATGTTTTCAAAGTAGCGGGCATATTTGGCCGAAACAACATTTTCCAGTTGCCTGGTCTCGTTATAAAAATCAACATGGATGGAAGCCGGAAATTCTACGTATTGCGTATCAGCTTTTACCCTGCGCATTAATGGTGCCGACAGGTAAGCTTTCAGGTTGCCGCTTTGGCTAAAAATACCTTTGATGTTTTTGCCTTCTTCTACCTCTACCACTTTGCGGCTAAGGCTGGAAATTTCCTGCGGATTGTTTTCGCAGCCAATGGCCAATAATGCAAGCAGAGCACCCAACACTATTGAAGGCAGCTTCATCATCATAAACGATGTTAATCGAATTTGCGTTTCTGGAACCAAAGATCGCTCAGGCTAAGACCTACATTCAATCGGAAAAATCTTTCTGACATAGGCACCTGGTCGTTGCCTCTTCTACCAAACTCCATAGACATATTCACAGTGCTGTACTGCGTGCTGTATGCACTGTACTTTTTGATGGGCAGGCTAAAACCCATGGTAGCGCCCCATACAGGCAATTGAGTTCCCTGTATTACGATCATGTCCTTACCGGTATAAAAACCGGCACGGTAGGTTACTCGCTTGAAATATTTTTTGGCATCGTTGGGAGCCGGAACATAATAGCCGCCAAAGCGAAACAGTTCTGTATTGGCCAGCACATTAGGCTCGTCCAAAAATTTGAATTCACTCCAGGATACCGATTCATATTCGCCACTCAGCATCCATTTGCCTTCTTTTTCAAAAGCAATGGCAGCGGTGTAACCCGTAGGCATTTCGATGGTTCCTTTTTGCTCTTCCGTTCTTTGGATCACATCAATGGAATCGATACCGGTAGAAGGGTTGTTCAAATAGGTCTGGCGCAACTTGTATTGTGTAGCATTCACAGTATTGCCAATAAACCCGTTGGCGCCAATGCGGGCAACAGTTTCTTTACCCAGTTTGATCTTGTATTGAAATCCTCCGTCAAATCCAAAATTGTTGTAGGAAGTGCGGGTGTCTTGTAGTGAACTGAAGTAAAAAGTAGTATCACTGATCAACAGTCGTTCTGTAGAAATATCTTTTTGCCCGAACAGGTAACCGGCGTTGGCACCAATAGAAAAATTGCCAATGCGATAGCCCATTCCTAAGAAAGCCCGGTAGCCACCACCGCTGCCCTGGTAATAGGCAGTGGTAGAATCGATGCCCGGCAGCCTGTCATCTTCGCGGATATTATAACCTACCCGGCTATATGGGCGAATGCCGAAAGACATGCCCCATTTGGTCATGCCCTTTTTGTCTTTTGCCAATGGTACACCCACCGCCATGTAGTTAAACAGCAGGTAGTTCGATTGGGTTTGCTCCGTCCTATCGGCATTCATAAGGGTACGCAGCTCCATTTCCATACTCACATCAAAAGTGACCAACTGCAACTTGCTATACGAAGCAGGGTTCACAAAGTTGATAGATGTGTAATCGGAATAGGCAGTAGCTACATTGCCCATGGCCTTGCTGACCACATTGCGTGCATTGTAGATATCACCCAGGCCGTAACGTGAGTAAGGCGAATTAATTTGAGCGGTAGCCTGCATTACAAAAAAAATGGCAGGCAATATTGCCTTCCACTTCGCGGCTCTAAACATTACGGTCACTGATTGCATATAGTCCTTTAAACAATAGTTCGGGGTCGGCAAATATCAAGTTTTTGAGGTGGGGTGCCAAATGCACCAAATCGCCCCCGGTTAAAAGCACGTTAAATGCCCGGTATTTCTGGCGGTAAGCGTCTATAAATCCATCTATTTCCATAGCCAGCCCCAGCACCACACCACTTTGAATATTGGTTTTGGTATCAAAGCCCACCAGCGGCACATTCCAATCTGGCTCTACAATGGGCAGTTTTGCCGTAAACGAATTGAGGGCTTTCATCCGCATGATCATGCCGGGGCTTATGCCGCCGCCCAAAAACTCGCCCCGTACATTCAGAAAATTATAGGTGACTGCCGAGCCCAAACCGATGACCAAATTGTTTTGCCCCGGAAACAGCAACGTAGCTGCTGCACAAAGCGCCAGCCTGTCGGCTCCAATGGTTTCGGGTTTGCCTACAGCAGGTATAAAAGGAAGATGGCTGGCCGCATTCAACACATGACATGCGGTATGCTGCTCCAATAGTTGTACAATTTCTGCCGGGTGGTCGATAACGGAGGAAAGAATGGAACGATGGGGTTGCCAGTCGGTCAGCATTTGTTGCAATCCTGTTACGAGGTCGTTTTCAAAATAACGCACCTCTTTCAACTGGTCGTTATGAAAAATGGCCGCTTTCTGGCGGGTATTTCCAAAGTCAATACAAAGGGTATGAACAGGCGTTTCGGCCATCAATTATTTTTTTGTTGGCCCAAACCTATCGGAAAAGCTATGAATTGCGAAATGGTATAAAAAAATCAGCCCCTGTAAAAACAGGGGCCTCAACCAAAACTAACTGCTTATGAGAAAATCTTTATTGTCTATTCTTTATTTATGAGACGTTAAAACTGGCTTTTTGTTACGCGAAGCTTTTAATTTTTTTTCTTGAAAGGCTTCTCTTTTTTCTACTCTAATCTACCACTTTCCGTTCACAATACAAAGTACCGAATTCCTGGCCGAATTATTCTAATCCTTCAGTCTGATTAACCGTGATTTAACACGATGTGGCCAACGCTTGTACAAGGCTTAACGAATGCCTGATATTTCCATGACATTACTTGCCAAAAAAGCCCTGGATCATGTCCATCAGCCCATTTCCACCCTGCTGTTGCTGGGCATTTCCTTTTACCTGGTTGATGATATTATTGAGATCAAAACCACCGGAGTTGGCATTACCGCCACCTCCTCCTGTAAACTGCTTAATGAGGCCGCCAATATCAAAGCCTCCACCTCCGCCAGCATTGCCACCACCTCCCCCGGTGAGGCTACCTATCAAACCACCCAGGTCGAACCCGCTGTCCTGCGGAGCCTGGCTGTTGGTGCGCTTCACCAGCGAATTGATGATAGTTGGCAAAAGCGAGGCTGCAAGGCCGGTTGCTGTTTTACCATCTATGCCGAGTTTGCTGGTAATGTTGTCTATAAAGGAACCCTGTGCCTGTTGAGCAAGCGGGTTGCTCATCACATTGTCTTCCTGTTTAAACAAACTCATAATGTCCGAAACATTACCATTGGCAAGCGCTTGCTGCAATGTACCGGCTACCGCATAGCTTGCCTCGCCCAGTACTGCATTGTTGTGTTCGTTTGGCACAGCGGGGTTATCTACCACTTCGCTTTGGCCAAACTCTTTTACCATTTGGAATAAATTTTCAAGCATAAAATTTTGAATTGTCTAGTAAGATAGTGCAGAAAAAACATGATGCAAATGCCATTCTGAAAAACAAAAAGTCCATTGAGCAAAGCAGCTCAATGGACTTTTACCAGTATTCGGTAACCCTACATATTACGATTGCATGTTGGCCATCTTTTCTGTGTTTTCTGCCAATTGCAATGCCTCGATAAATTCTTCTATTTCTCCATTCAATACAGAGTCGAGATTGTACACGGTAAGCCCAATGCGGTGATCGGTTACACGGCCCTGCGGAAAATTGTAGGTACGAATTTTAGCGCTGCGGTCGCCGGTGCTCACCAGGGTTTTCCTTTGTCGGGCTATCTCTTCTTCATGCTTACGCACCTGCTCTTCGTATAGGCGGGTACGCATCATGGTCATTGCCTTTTCGCGGTTGCCAAGCTGGCTGCGTTCGGTTTGGCAAATCACCACCGTACCTGTGGGTATATGCGTAAGCATTACTTTGGTTTCTACCTTGTTCACGTTTTGACCACCCGCACCACCACTTCGGCTGGTTTCCATTTTTACATCGGCCGGGTTCAGTTCAAAATCCACTTCTTCTGCTTCGGGCATTACAGCCACTGTGGCCGCCGATGTATGCACCCTGCCCTGGGTTTCGGTATTGGGCACCCGCTGCACCCGGTGTACACCACTTTCAAACTTCATGGTTCCATATACATCTTCACCTTCCACTTCTACCACTACTTCTTTAAATCCACCAACGGTGCCTTCACTTTCGCTTACCACCGATGTTTTCCAACCTTTCTTATTGCAGTAGCGCAAATACATATCGAGCAGGTCGCCGGCAAACAGGCTGGCTTCGTCGCCACCTGTACCGGCACGAATTTCCAGGATGGCGTTTTTGTCATCCTGCGGATCTTTTGGTATCAGCAGCTTACGTAATACAGCTTCCAGCTCTTCGCTTTTGGTTTCCAGGCCGGGCAATTCTTCTTTGGCCAGCTCCCGCATTTCTGCATCGTCGCCATTCAGCAGTTCTTTGCTAAACTCCAAATCGGCCAATACCTTTTTGTATTCCTCAAAGGGTTGTACAATTTTCTCAAGCTGGCGATATTCCTTGCTCAACCTGCCAAATTCCTTCTGATTGCTCACAATCTCCGGGTTGGTAAGGGCCACACCAACTTGTTCAAATCTTGCCTTAATGGCTTCCAATTTATCTATCATGCAAATCTTCTTTGGGGCGGCGAAAATACCGCCAATCCATCTAAAGCCTGCTTAAATCTTGCTGCTGTGTGGTAATCCTTTCATTCCCCACGACAATGACTGTCCTGCATTTCTGCCATTTTCAAATAGCTAAGAGCTTGCAATTTTTTGTGGCCGTTCCAATTACAGGGGTATAGGCTAGGAGGCGTTGCTTATCTTTGCGGCCCATGACCGATATTTTAGCGCAAATAGAGCAATACAAAGCCGAAATTGCTGCTACTGAAGCAGCCAATACCGATGCATTAGAAGCATTTCGCATCAAATTTTTGGGCACCAAAGGATTGGTAAAATCCCTGATGGGCGAAATGAAAAATGTGCCCAACGAACAAAAAAGGGAGTTTGGCCAGGTAATGAATGGCTTTAAACTGGCAGCAGAAGAACGCTACGAAACCTTGAAAGCGGCGTTGGAAAGCAATACCGAATTCCAATTCGATTACGATATCAGCCTGCCCGGCGATGCACTGCCCCTGGGTAGCCGACATCCCATTAGCCTGGTGCGCAACCGCATCGTAGATATTTTTAAACGCCTTGGATTTGCCGTGGCCGAAGGGCCAGAAATTGAAGACGACTGGCACAACTTTGGCGCACTCAACCTGCCCGAAGATCACCCGGCCCGCGACATGCAGGATACTTTTTACATTAGCCAGGACCCTGCGTGGTTGCTGCGTACGCATACCAGCAATGTGCAGATCCGCGAAATGGAAAAAGGTAAATTGCCCATTCGCCTTATTATGCCTGGCAAAGTGTATCGCAACGAAACCATCAGTGCCCGGGCCCATTGCTTTTTTCACCAGGTAGAAGGTTTATACATTGCCGAAAATGTAAGCTTCGCCGACCTGAAGCAAACGCTCTACTTTTTTGTAAAAGAAATGTTTGGACAGGATGTGAAGATCAGGTTCCGCCCTTCTTATTTCCCATTCACCGAGCCCAGTGCCGAAATGGATATCAGTTGTTTGATATGCGGTGGCAAAGGCTGCAATGTATGTAAGCATACAGGTTGGGTAGAAATATTGGGCTGTGGCATGGTACACCCCAATGTGCTAAGCAACTGTGGCATCGACCCCAACAAATACACTGGCTTTGCATTTGGTATGGGCATAGAACGCATTACCATGCTCAAATACCAGGTAAAAGACCTGCGCCTGTTTAGCGAAAACGATGTGCGGTTTTTGAAACAGTTTACAGGAGCGTAAATACAGGTTTAAAAATTTACAAATTCCAGTGTTCACAGGTTGGGCACTGGAATTTTTTTGCACGGCAGTTCCTACATTTTTATTTCAAACTACTCTACTTACCGGCTGTACACCTCGCTTGTTAGAGCGGGATTACCTGCTAACTGCAGCGGGTTTCGGTTCGTATAGGTTGAATATTTTTTTCACCAGGGATACTATAGTGGTGGCAATAATGGCACCGGAAAATGCAAGGAAAATATCTTTCTGTGCATCCCAGATATCTCCTTGTGTGCCGAGGTAGGCATCGCCCTGGGCTTTGAAAAATATATCGGCCACTGCCCATTCGATCAGTTCATAAATTGCACTGATGGACAAGGTAATTTCGATGGGCAATACCCAGGAAACCAATGCAGGATACTTCAACCATTTCAAAAACATCTCCCGCATGGGATAGGCCAGCAGAAAGCCAAAACTGAAATGCACAATGCGGTCGTAATGGTTGCGGCTGGTATGAAAAACATCTTGTAACCAGTAGCCAAACGGGTTTTCGGCATAGGTATATTTCGCACCATACACATGCAGGCACAGGTAAACGCAAATGAGTAAATAACTGAGATCGCTAAACTGGTAGCGCCGGTAAGAAACAAAAAGGAAAATGAGAAAAATAAAAGTGAGCGTGTTCTCGAGTATCCAGTTGTGCATATCGGTAGTGCCAATCAGTGTATTGATCCATACCGTGAAAAAAATGAGGATGAATGCTATCAGCCAATAGTTCTTGTTCCATTTGGTTCGGGATGCAGAAATAGCAATGGTAAACGGCATAACGGTAGTTGTTTATGATGGTCGAATGTAAGCAAGGAAAATATTACGGCATTTAATTATGCTTTTCTGAAATGCCGGATGCATTTAGGCAAGCGTGTTGGCGGCTACTTTCAACAGTAACTCATACTCCAGCAGTATGGTGTAATAAAAAGCATCGGACCTGAACTGGATATGAAATAGCGGGAACTTTTTTAAATACCGGAGTAGGACATTGGAATGACCCGAAAGCATAGGCGCTATAAAAAATGGGAAACCTGCAAAATCTTTTTTGAGCTCTTTTGCATGCAGGCTCCACTCCACAGGCACTGCCGGCTTTCCAAGCTGCCAGAGTGCAATGGAAAGAAATATTTCTTCCATTAAAGAACTTTTTTTGAGTTGCCCCCTGGTAATGGCCTCTAATTTTTCAATATCAAAATACGCTGCGGGGTTGGGCATTACCGAACACAAGCGGGCAATATGATACAGTATCACCGAGGGTTTGGGATACTGGCCGCTGATCTCAAAGCTCTTCGTAACTATATCGTAGCTATCGATAGCCATTTTGATGAGTGTTATGCTTGCCTTGTCCTGCTCATTCAGCTCCAACTGCTTGCTGAAAGTGAAATAGAGAATATTGCAAACCACGCAAATCTCCAATTCAATAGGCATCTTGCCTGTGCCAAACCAGGTAGCATAAAAAGGTAAGGATGCATACTCCTCCCCAATGCCTTTGATCTTCTTTTGCTGCAGGTTCGAAAACTGCACCAGGTTTTTTCGGATGGTATCTATTCTTTCTACAGGAACGTCTTGCAAAGTCAAAGCCACAATCACAGTATCATCGGCATCATCGGCAAGTTTAAAATGCTTAAACCTCGAAAAAAAATAACCATTCGGGTAATACTTTGGCGGCCGGGTATGGTAGAAATTGTAGATGAATTCATTTTTCAAATTGGAATAAAAAGGATAATTCGCCCTTACCCCATCTATGATCCTATTGACCTTTTCTCGTTGATGATCTTCCAACAACCCAATATTTTTTCGCAGCAGGAAGGCGATGGATGCAGAAAAAAATATATTGTCGTCTTCTCTCTGGTAGGGCAGGTACTTATGAAATCGTTGAGAGCGAAACATGCCTTTTCGATATGCTTTCGATTCTTCACCTACCTGCAGTTTTTCCAGTTTGCCTATTAATTGGTCTATTGTATTCATGCTATAACTCCCGCTCAAATATACATGTCAACCCATTTTGACTACCGCCTGTTTTACCTTACAAACCTTGCGGATGGCAGGGAATAAAGGCTAATTGCCGCTCATCCTGTTCTGTGATTTCTGCAGGCACAGGTGTTGATTATTTTGCATGTGTTCATCACCACTCTAATCATCATACAACACACACACCATGAAAAACACACTACGCATTGTGCTGCTCACTATCCTTTTTGCAGCATGCGACAAACCGCTTCCTCCTCCACCGGTTGTCAAAAATCCGGAAATGCATTATGTTGATTTTGGAAACAAGTCCATTGCATTTGGAGGTTATTTAAGAGCAGATCTCGACAACGACGCTCACTTCGACCTCTCATTTACGACCATGATACTTGGCGACCCTATTACCCAGTCCGATCGCAAACAATATCTTTTGAATTTCGGATTGGATACGTATAACCCGGTGAATGCAGAGGAAAAAACACCCGTCCTGGCAAAGGGGGCAGTGATATCCGACAACGCATTTAGCGGTTACAATTGGTACAATGCATCGCAAATAATGCTGTCACAAAAAGTGATCACCGCTACGAGTGAACGCTGGGAAGGCGATTGGAAAAATGCCGATCATCAATACATTGCCCTGTGCATTCTCAAAAACAACAGCAGGCATTATGGCTGGGTCGAAATATCATTCAACACCGAAACTGCTAAACTCACCGTACACCGTTCAGGAGTAAGCAAAACACCTGAGAAACCTGTACTGGCAGGAAGTTGACCGCATCCACATTTCTATAGTTTTCATTTGCCGCCAAGCTGCCTACATTTCCTTACTTTGCTGTATGGCATCAAAAACTATCAGCAGCATTTGCGTTTGCGGAGCCGGCACTATGGGTAGTGGCATTGCACAGCTCGCTGCCCAGTCAGGCTATAGCACTATGCTGTTTGATGTAAGCGATGCGATGCTGCAAAAAAGCAAAGCATCTATTCAACAGGGCTTGCAATACCTGCAGCAAAAGCAGAAAATATCGGAAGCCGATGCCAATGCTGTATTGAACCGCCTAGTGTTTACCAGCAATATCAACCATTGCGTAGCCGATGTGGTGATAGAAGCCATAGTAGAAAAACCGGAGATCAAAATTTCTCTGTTCAACCAACTGGCAGCCATCAATAGCAATGATTGCATTTTGGCATCCAACACATCTTCTATTTCCATTACTGCCTTGCAAAAAGAAGTATCGATTCCGGAACGGGTAGCAGGCATGCATTTTTTTAACCCGGCCACTGTAATGAAACTGGTGGAAATCGTGAAGGGAGAATATACTTCAACAGCAGTAGCAGAAACGCTCTATACACTTACGGGCAATTTGGGTAAGGTAGCCGTGTATTGTAAAGATGCCCCCGGCTTTATTGTGAATCATATTGCCCGGCCCTACTACCTCGAAGCCATGCAACTGGTAGAAAGCGGTGGGGCCACCATGGAGCAGGTAGACGAAATAATGGAAGCTACCGGTTTTAAAATGGGACCTTTTAAATTGATGGACCTTATTGGCCTCGACATTAATTTTAGCGTAAGCCAAATAGTTTGGGAAGCATTGGGAAAACCGGCACGTTTGCAACCGGCAGCCATGCAACAACAAAAAGTGGAAGCCGGGGAATTGGGCAGAAAAACCGCCAAAGGATTTTATAGCTATTAATATTGCAGTATGGTTTTAGTTACGGGCGGTACCGGCCTCTTAGGTACACATCTCATTCTTGCATTGCATCAAAAAGGTATAGCTGTAAAAGCATTGTACCGATCGGCCATACCCGAATTAGTGAAAAACAAAGCCATCTGGGTGCAGGGTGATATACTGGATGTGTTTTCGCTGGAAGAAGTAATGCAGGATGTAACACATGTATACCATGTAGCAGGCTTTGTAAGTTTTCATGCCAAAGACAAAGCGCTATTACACAAGATCAATATTGAAGGCACAGCCAACGTGGTGAATGCCTGCCTGAATGCATCGGTAAAAAAGCTGGTGCATGTGAGCAGTGTGGCTGCATTGGGCCGCATAAGGAAAGATACTTTGATCAACGAAGGCATGCACTGGACTGCAGAGACCAGCAACAGCGAATATGGCAAAACCAAATACCTGGCCGAACTGGAAGTGTGGCGGGGCGTGGGTGAAGGCCTCGATGCAGTAGCGGTAAACCCCACTATTATTATTGGTGAACATGGCGACTGGAACAAGGGCTCCATGCAAATATTTCAAAGCATATACAATGGGTTCCCATACTATAGCCTGGGACAAACCGGATTTGTAGATGCCAACGATGTAGCTGATGCCATGATCCGCCTGATGGATAGCGATATCAGCGGCGAACGTTTTATTCTCAGCGCACAGGATCTTATTTACCGCGATTTCTTTTTTAAAGTGGCCGATGCCTTCGGTAAAAAAAGACCATCAAAATTAATTACGCCGTTCAAAGCCGCCCTTGCATGGCGACTGTATAAAATAAAAAGTTGGTTTACCGGTAAGAAGCCATTGGTGACCAAAGAAACTGCTGCCACCAGCCTGGCAAAAGTAAGTTTCGACAATAGCAAACTACCGAAAGCTATTCCTGCTTTTCAATACCGATCGATGGACGAATCTATTCAACGCATTTGTACCGCATTGAAAAACCCTATTTAATATTTTTTACTTTCTCCCAAATTTCGGGAAGGCGTTTTATCCAAACCAGTTCGCGGCGTTTGATGGATGCATCTTCTGCAGGATAACCGAAATAAGTTTTGCCACCCGCAAGCGATGAAGGCACTCCACTTTGTGCCAACACATTGGCACCATCGCCAATGGTGAGTGTTTTACTTACACCTACTTGTCCCCAAAGATTTACTGCATTGCCAATGGTAGTAGCCCCGGCAATACCCACCTGCGCAGCAATAATGCAGTTCTTACCGATCACTACATCGTGACCTATTTGTACGAGGTTATCAATCTTGGTTCCGGCTCCAATAATGGTATCGTGTGTTACTCCTTTGTCGATGCAGGTGTTGGCTCCCACTTCCACATCGTTCTCGAGAATTACACGTCCGCAACTCTTCATTTTTTTATACCACACTGCCCTGTCGCGTTTGCTGTTGTAGTAAAATGCATCGGCACCCAAACTGGCACCGGCGTGTACGATCACGTTGTCGCCAATAATAGTATGGTCGTAAATAGTTGTATGCGGATGTATGATACAATTGCTGCCGATGGTAACATAATGGCCAATAAAAACACCCGGCATGATCACCGTGTTTTCGCCGATCACCGCAGTATCGCTTATCATGGAACTGCTTGCTACAAAAGGCCTGAAGTGCTCTACTATTTTTAAGTAGGCTTCAAAAGGCTGCTCGCATACCAGCAATGTTTTTCCGAAATTATCTTCTACTTCTTTGTTGATGATGATGAACGATGCATCACTCTTCAAACATGTTTCGTAATACTTTGGATGATCTACAAAACACAGATCGCCCTGCTCCACTTTATGTATTTCGTTGATGCCTGTTGCCATAGCATCCTCATTACCTACTAAGGTTGCACCTATTAAACTACCAATCCATTTTACCGAAACAGGTTGAGAAAATTTCATTGTATCAAGTTTTTTCAAAAGTAATTGCATTGCAAACAAAGCATTGCAAACAGAATGGGAAAATGCAGAACAGTTTTTTTTGTTTTACTAGCACCATCCTCCTACCTTCATTTTTCACTCCACCATTTTACTGTTTTCCATTTTTGAAATTCACAGTTACAAACAAATTGTGCATAACTATGGTTGTGCAAATTTTTACATAAAGATTTTTGTTAGTTAATATTGTGAAGGGAATTACTTATCCCAGTACTTACTAACCCATTGTTGGAAAATCCCCCGATTACTCGGGGGATTTGTTTTTTCATTCACTATCCATTTTTTGCTTGCATCATCATTGCCACAGTAGTTGCAGAAATCTATGTTGGTTTTGCTTTATCCCATACATTTGAGAGAGAGCACCCGCAGCAATTTCTCCTGAACTAGTTTTTATTGTATTGCATGAAACCAAAGAGAATCATTTTAGTGAGGCACGGTGAGTCGGAAGGAAATTTTGACAAGAATACCTATGCACAAAAACAAGACTTCAAACTATTGCTTACAGATGCCGGTGTAAAGCAGGTAGAAGAATCGGGCAGGGCTTTGCAGCAAATGTTGGGAGAGGAAAAAATGTTGTTTTATGTGTCGCCCATGTGGCGCACCCGTATGACCTTTGAGCATATTGCCAAGCATTTTGATAAACTACAATTCACCTGGAAAGAAGACCCGCGGCTGCGTGAACAGGAGTGGGGACATTTCAGAGATCTGAAAGCCAACCTGCAGATAGATAATGAACGCGATAAGTTCGGCACCTTCTATTACCGCATCAAAGACGGCGAAAGCTGCGCCGATGTGTATGACCGCGTCAGCGATTTCATGCATAGCCTGTACCGCGACTTCGATAAAGAAGCATTTCCGAAAAATGCTGTGATCGTTTCGCATGGCATGAGCATCCGCATTTTCCTGATGCGATGGTTTCGCTGGACCGTGGAAGAATTTGAAACCTTGCGCAACCCCCGCAATGCAGAGATCATCATTATGGAACTGGATGAAGCTACCGACAAATACAAATTGGTAACCGACCTTAAACGCAAAAAGAACAGCCCCGAAGATCAATACCAATGGACCATTATTGGAAAATAGCAGCAGCCTTTTCAGCTTTCTGCTTATTTTCAAATAGCCATTCTACCTAAACCAATATTCTTTTCTTCGCCATACCGGTATCATAGCTGTACTATGGAAGCATGACCGGAATACCCTTGCCGATATCAACCAAACCCTGCAGCATTGAAAACCCCACTTCGATATATCACCAGCCAACCTGCTTTAGAGGAATGCATTTCCAGTTTGCAGCAAGCCACCATAGTTGCCTTCGACCTCGAATTTGACCGCGACAGGTTTACCTATGGTTTCGACCTGTGCCTGGTACAAATTGCTACACCATCGGAATGCTTTGTAATAGACCCGATAGCTCCACTGGAATTATCCGGCTTGTTTCGTGTATTCGAAAACAACGCCATAAAAAAACTGGTGTACTGCCCCGGCGAAGACCTGCGCCTGCTGCATTCATTACAATGCTATCCTACCCAGCTGGTAGATTGTGAAGTATATGCCAAGCTGCTCAACTATGAGCAAACTTCGCTGAGCAATATGCTCAATATTACCAGCGGCTTTAGCCTCAACAAAAAATTACAAACCAGTAACTGGGGCAAACGCCCTTTGACCGAAGCGCAATTGGAATACGCCGCCGCCGATGTATGGTACTTGTTTCAACTGGAAGAAACACTGCGAAAAGAAGCCACCGAAAAAAATGTGCTGCACATGGCAGAAGAAGAATTCAGCCAGCTCAACGAAACCAGGTACACGCTGGAGCCCAAGCAGAATTATATCAAGAAAAACGACAGGCAATTCATGAGCCCATTCGACCAATACCTGTTGAATGAGCTTTTTAAATACCGCGACCAACTGGCCCGCAGCAAAAACAAACCGGCACATTATATACTACCGGAAAGTGTGTTGCGACTGCTGGCCTATAAAAAAATTAGTGTGGAGGAAATAGCACTTCAAAAAGGTATACATCCTATGCTGCGCACCGAACGGGAACTAACAGCACTGGCAAAGCGATGGGATGCCATTCACGAAGAAGCTAAAAGCGCCAATCTTTCGCGGCGCAAAGAAGGACAAACCTATAGCGAAGAAGAACGCCAGGCATTCGATCAAAAAAAGCAACAACTGGAAGAAGCAAAAACAAAAGTGTTTCAGCCAATTCAACAATGGATAGGCGCCAAACTGGGTGAGCATACCATGCGCTACCTGTTTAGCAGTACACTCATTCAAGATGTATTGCGGGGCGAAACAAAACTATCTTCTCTAAAACCTGCTTATCGTGCTGCACTGGTGCAGGAAGCAGCCAATGCATCGGGCCACGACATTTCCAAATGGTGGTAGATCTCTTATACTGTGTTAGTGCAACAGTTGAACCGCATAGGGCCAAAAAATTAGCACACCAATTGCCACACTGATCACCGAAGCCCATAGCACAGCACCGGCTGATATATCTTTTACAAAACCTATTTGCGGGTGTTGCGCAGGATGCGTTTGATCGGCCAGTTTTTCAATAGCGGTGTTTACCATTTCTAATGCCAGCACCAGGCCAATACAAGCCAACACTGCTATCCATTCTATTTTGCTGATAGAAAAAAATAAGCCGGCTGCCAGCACCAGTATGGCCATTACCAATTGTATTTGGCCATGCGTTTCGGTTCTGAAAAATGCTGCCCATCCCTGGCAGGCAAATTGTACGCGACTGAAAAATCGTTTCATAGGTTGGTATTAAAGATCGCTTGCGTAAAGATGCTGCAATTTTGCATTGGGGTACAAAACAAACCTGCTTCCACAGCGGGCCGTGGAAGCAGGTAGATCATTTCAACAAGTTTATTGGAGCTGCGGTGTTTCTGCCCGCTGGTACCAATTTATTTTTCTGCTAAAGTACATAGCCAGTGCCAGCAATAAGAAGAGGCCAATGCTACCGGCCAACAGTGCAGTGTCTTCCAACTGAATCAATACATAGATGAACAGGTACAAACCCGCAAGGAAACCACCAATCAGCAATGCATTTCCCCATTTCACAAACAGTTGTTTGGTGTACAGGGTAATGAGCGTTACCGTAGCCAGTGTTGCCAATGCATAAGAAATATTGAAGCTGAGTATTTCACCAATGGACAATAGCAGCGTGTAAAACACTATGAGTGCAATACCCACGAGTATATACTGCACCGGGTGTACCCTATAGCCCAACATCAGCTCGAGCAGGAAGAAAAAGCCAAACATGAGTCCAATAAATAAAATGGCATATTTCACGCAGCGTAAAATTTTGGAATAGTTGTCGCTGGGTTGAATGAGGCTCACACCAAATGCATATTCTGCCGCTTTGTATTTCCTGTTTTTCCATACCTGCGGAAAGTCGCGGTTAAAATGCAATACCTGCCAGTTTGCATCAAAACCTTTTTGGTTGGGTTGGTATTGTGGCAAATACTTTCCGATATAGCTGGGCGATTCCCACTCCGATTGCAAATGCATCGAACTGGTTTTGCCCAATGGCAGTATTTGCAACGATTCGCTGCCTTTAATGGCCAATGGAATTTTGAACGACAAATGCCCGGAATCGGCAATAGCAGTTAGATCAATGGGTGCACTCACTCCTCTTTCTGCTACGGCATTTTCAGGAATGCCGGCATCAAATTTTATAGGATGTGTTGCATCGGTCGATTCCATTTGTGCTTCAATGCCACGGCTGTCGGCAATGCCCATGCACAGCACGGCTTCATTCCATAATATTTTTTCGCCCGGCTCGGCTATCACATGGCTAAAATCGAAACTACCAGATAGCGTGATATTGCTTTTGTACAAAGCCACTTTGTAAATACTGCGATGCTTGATATGCGGCAGCACTTTTCCATCTACATTGAGTTGCTCGGGCAGCAATATCATTTGCTGGGTAACCAAAGTTGATTTTTGGTTTTCGTCGATCACCGTAGTTTGAAAAGGCACGATCAGAAATGGTCCTGCCAATGTTTGCGCCCCGGCCCATTTGTTGCTCACTTCTGCTATTACTTCTTTCTGCCGTTCCTTGCGTTCTTCCACCAGGTTGAACACATACACAGTAGGAATGAGTAAAGCCAAAATGAGTACGCCGGTAATAAACCCTTTGAGGAGGAAGCTGTCGCCTCCATTCGATTTGATAGTGATGTTCATGATATGGTTGTTTTTGTATGTTGAATAAATGATTCCGGTTTTTCAGAGAGCCATTCCTCCATTTGTTTTCTGCGTACCAGCAGCACAAGCATAGTAGCCACCATGGCAGCCAGCGGGAAAAGAAAAAAATCGATATAGTCCTTCATTACTTCTTTGCCACCACTATAATGCCATGCGGCTCCATAAGTGGCAGCAAACACAATGACAAGCGCCATAAACTGAAGCAACCAATATCGAAGGGCCAATGGCAGTTCGGCCATTTTACACAGCCAAAGCGCCAGCATAAAAAGCAATACAGCAGGCATGCTCCAGAGTATGGCATACATAAGCGACAAGCCATACATCAACGGAAAAAACAGCGCAGGCAGGGTAATGATGGCATAGCAGACCACACTGCGCCAACAGGCATCGAAGGCTATGATGATAATTTCGTTTTTCATAAAAGTGCTTTGTTTTTCAAAGTATTGATACAAAAAAAATTAGGATTGCTGGGCTCCTTTTATCATGGCTTCCAGGGCATCGAGGTGTTGCCTGAAAGCCTTTTCACCGGCTTTGGTTACGCTATAAGTTGTATTGGTTTTGCGGCCAATAAATCCTTTTTGCACTTTAATAAACCCATTTTCTTCCAGGCCTTTTAAGTGGCTGGCCAGGTTGCCATCTGTTACCTGCAGCAATTCCTTCAGGTCATTGTAACTCATGTTTTCATTCACCATCAGGGCACTCATAATGCCCAGCCTGATGCGACTGTCAAACACTTTATTGAGGTTCGATATGTTGATGGAAACTGCCAAGTGAATTAGTTGCCGTTCTCGTTTCGTTCGTGCTTATACCACATCACAAACCCGTAAATAATATGCAGGATCCCAAACCCGAAGGCCCAGAAATAAAGGCCCATACCGGTGAATGCCAGGTTGATGAATCCTGTTGCAATTTGTGCATAGCCCAACCATTTGATTTCGCCAAACGTATACCGGCCGGCACTTACAAGACCAAGCCCGTAAAACAAAAGGCAACCCGGTGCTATCATTCCAAAAGCCCCTGCTTTCATGAGCTGCAGCATATAGATGCCGCCCACCGCCAGGGGAAGTCCCAGTGCAAAAAGCATGCGCTTGCTGCTATTGCCCCATATAGGCATATTGGTTTTACGGCTGCGCATCCAGGTAAAAAAGAAAGCAACTGCAATGGCCGCTACCAGGGTGAGGATGGCTATCGACAGCAGTTTGCCGGAACCTATGTAGCTGCTGACAGCAATGGGTCCGCCATTATCGGAAATGGTCTCATAATTCCGTTGGAGGCTGGTTTCTATGGCCGGGTCGGAGCTAATAATGCCATAGGCAAACCAGGCTCCCACCAAAGCACAACAGCCTGCTGCCACACCGCTCCAGCCACTGAGGCTGATAAAACGGCTGCTGCGATCCATCATACTGCGGATGTCCTTCAGCGTTTCCAGTGATTGTTGATCCTGTGTCATAAAAGCACTTTGTTATTCAAAGTAAATAAATGAAATACTATCAACCAAAAAAAATATTGGCGCAATTAAAAACAAACTACTACTAGGCAATAGCATTTTTGCCTGCTGCGGTTTTCTGAATTGCCTCGGCCTTCAGGCCATGGATAAAAGATGAAGCCAAAAAATGTATGGGCTTTAGCCCAACAAAAAACCCCGGCCTTAAGGCCGGGGCAATTGATTAAAGTATTAACCCGAGCTGGCTTCAGCCTTGGCCTCTGGCCCTTCTTAACCTTGTATTTAATTAATGATGGCTGCGCCAAAATACCGATGCAGCACTTCGGGCAACGCAATGCCTTCCGCAGTCTGATTGTTTTCGAGCAGGGCCGCTACAATACGGGGCAGCGCCAAACTGCTACCATTGAGGGTATGCACCGCCTGGGTTTTACCGCCTTCTGCTTTAAACCTGCATTTTAAGCGGTTGGCCTGGAAAGTTTCAAAATTGCTGACAGAGCTGATCTCCAACCAACGCTGCTGTGCCGCACTCCATACTTCAAAATCGTAGGTGATGGCGCTGGCAAATCCCATATCGCCGCCACATAAGCGCAATATGCGATAAGGCAGATTGAGGCTTTGCACCAGTTTTTCTACATGGCTCACCATTTCGTCCAGCGCATCCTTACTTTTTTCGGGATGCACTACCTGTATGATCTCCACTTTTTCAAATTGATGCACCCGGTTCAGTCCACGCACCTGCGCACCAAAGCTGCCTGCCTCGCGGCGAAAGCATTGGCTATAAGCGGTCATTTTAATGGGTAGGTCGGTTTCCTTCAGCACCACATCGCGGTACACATTGGTTACCGGCACTTCAGCGGTGGGTATCATGTACAGATCGTCGGCCGGCATATAGTACATCTGGCCTTCCTTGTCTGGCAACTGGCCTGTACCATAGGCACTATCGGCGTTCACCATATAGGGCGGAATGTATTCTGTATACCCCGCTTCGGTATTGTAGTCGAGAAAATAACTCACCAGGGCACGCTGCAATTTGGCACCCTTGCCTTTGTACAGCGGGAAACCACTGCCGGTAATTTTTGCACCGGTTTCAAAATCGATCAGATCATATTTTTTGATCAGCTCCCAGTGGGGTTGTGCAGCCGCATCCATCACGGGTTTTACACCGCCTTCGCGTACCACATCATTTTCTTCGGGGCTGGTACCTGCGGGCACTTCGGCCGTAGGAAGGTTGGGCAACTGGATGGCAAAACTTTGCTGTTTTTCTTCCACTTCGGTGAGTGCATCTTTCAATTCCTTCTCCCGAATTTTCAGCTTTGCCACTTCGGCTTTTTGCTCTTCTGCCTGGTCTTTCTTTCCCTCTTTCATCAAACCGCCAATCAGCTTTGCAGCCTGGTTGCTTTGGTTGAGCACTTCGTCCAGTTGCTGCTGCAATTGCCTGCGTTCGGCATCAAGACTGGTAATGCTGTCTACCATGTCCAGTTGTTTGAATTGCTTATGTGCCAGGCGTGCTTTTACAAATTCGGGATTCTCGCGTATCAGTTTTATATCGAGCATGTAACTACTATTGAATGATAAAGATGGGCGCAAAGATAATCAGCCAATAGGCTCGGCAAGCCCAATTAACGAATAGCATTTCGGGTAGGGTAAGCAAGCAATGGCATAGCCTATTAGTTTTGCGCACTATGAACATACAAGACGACCTGCAACAGCGCTGGTGGAACCTGGAGGCCAAACTGGTAGAGCGATTCGGGAAAAAGCCCGATCTCGACGCCATATTGTACCTGATAGGCATGCAGGAAATGCAATATTTTGAAGAGAATATTTCGAAAGAAACCAAGCAGGACCTGATACATGTGGCGGTGTGTACCATTCTTACACCCAGTGGTTTTTATATCCTCGAGGGAAAGGACGAAGATGGATGGCCGCATTTCAGGCAACTGAAAGCCCTTCCCGATATGGGCCTGCGGGAGCAGGAAGCATTTCTGAAAGACCATGTACTGCTCTATTTCGACCAGGAAAAATTTGCCTGATCCCATACTTGCAACGGTGACAGCTTGCCGCCCTGTTATGTTTACTTACAACAATTTTTCATTCATGATCTCTTCTGTTCGTTGTTTTATTCCCGTCCTTCTGTGTATAGCATTGCTTGTGGCTTGCAGCCCCAAAGCTGTGCAGCCACTGAGCCGCAGCGAGAAAGCCGATGTAAAAAAATACCGCTCCATGGTGAGCACCAACGATGGCTGCTACCATATTCTCATTACCACCCCCAAGGGCAATATGGTAGTGAAACTGCTGAACGAAACGCCCCTGCATCGCGACAATTTTGTGAAGCTGGTACAGCGCCGTTTTTACGATAGCCTGTTGTTTCACCGGGTCATCAACAACTTTATGATACAGGGTGGCGACCCCGATAGCAAGCATGCAGCCGATACCGCCAAACTGGGTAATGGAGAAGTAGCTGATGTAGGTAGAATACCCGCAGAATTCAGGCTCGACAAAAGTATTTACCATACCCGTGGTGCACTGGCGGCTGCCCGCGACAACAACCCCGAAAAAGCCAGCAGCAATTGCCAGTTCTATATTGTGCATCGCATGCCCTGGCGCCCGGCACAGCTCGACAGCCATATTGTGCAACGCAAGCTGACGCTGAATGCAGAGCAAAAAAAACTGTATACCACCGTAGGAGGTGCGCCCCACCTCGATGGGAATTATACCGTATTTGGCCACCTGGAAATTGGCTACGATGTGCTCGACAGCATAGCCACTACCAAAACCAAACCTGGCGACCGGCCTGTAGCAGACATACGAATGAAAATGTACCTGCTGTCCAAACCCAAGCTGAAGAAATAACTTATAGGCTTTACAGGGAAACCTTTAAGAAAACCAGGCAAGTACAACTGCCAATTTTTATTTTCATTATGGCAAATGAGAGCATTTTCGCTTTAGGTTTGCAGCGCACATATTTATTGCACCTTTAAAACTTTCATACATGAATTTTCCTGCTGAACTGAAGTACACCAAAGACCACGAATGGGTACGTATTGATGGAAATATTGCTACTGTGGGTATTACCGATTTTGCACAGCGTGAACTTGGCGACATTGTGTATGTAGACATTGACACCGTTGGTAGCGAGCTGGCGGCAGAAGCTGTGTTTGGTACAGTAGAAGCGGTAAAAACTGTAAGCGATTTGTTTTTGCCCCTGGCAGGAAAAGTATTGGAAGTAAACCCCGCATTGAACAATGCCCCGGAACTGGTAAACACCGATCCTTACGGTGAAGGCTGGATGGTAAAAATAGAACTATCTAACCCGGCCGATGCAGACGGATTGATGTCTGCCGAAGCGTACAGCAGTACTGTTGCTTAATTGGTCAGTAAGAACTCCGCATAAAAGGATATGGTAGCTGCACCTTTTGCAGCTACCATATTAGCCTGAACATTTTTTCAGTTTCGGGCAATGCATTGCAGGAGTCATTCCCTATAAATGATGAGAAAGCCGCAGGTAAAATGGATTCCCATTTTCGGGCGGTTGGTTTTCGGCATTGGAACAGGTAAGAGCAACCATTATTTCCTTTGCAAAAGCAGCCCTATTTACAATGGAAGAGAAGTTGAACCAGGACACGCCCCCATCGGTAAAAGCGACAGCCGGTGCACCTATCCCACCCAATCTTAAAGTGGCACCCAAGCCCATTAAGTGGTTTAGAACGGCATTGGCCATTGCATGCCTGCTATTAATGGTATGCATGTCCATTTGTTTTTACTACTATAGCCAGGCATCTAAGGCCAACAGGCGTGCAAAAGAAATAGAGTTAAAGCACGCAACACTGCTACAGCGAAATGCAGCACTCGAAGCCAGTTTGGATATTGTGCGGCATCCGGGTATGCAACAGGTATCGCTAAAATCTGTGGCAGATTCCTCTGCCAGCATCGCCACTATTTACTGGAATCAAAAAACGAAAGAGCTCTACCTGCTGGCCGATGCATTGGAAGCACCGGTAGATGGAAAGCAATACCAGCTATGGGCCCAGGTAGATGGCCAATGGGTGGATGCAGGGCTTGTAGACTGGAAAGTGGATGGCACCGTAATGAAAATGCACAATGTAGTAAAGGCTTCTGCCTTTGCTATCTCTTTGGAAAATACAGGAGGCAATACCAACACTTCCGAAAAAAATTGGTTGGCCATCGGCAAAATTTGATAGCCGTATTTTCGTTACGCTTTCAACAAAAACTATGGCTACCCTCAAATCATTTGTACCGGCTATTGTGTGGTGGATCATTTCGCTGGTGCTATTCTCACTCCCCGGTAACAACATACCGCAATCTACTTGGTTCGACCTGCTGCAGGTAGACAAATGGGTACATGCCGGTTTGTTTGCAGTGCTGGTCTATCTTTTCTATCGTCCTTTTTTATTGGGAAAAGTTGCGAACACCAAAAGGCAATGGGTTTGGATCATTCCCGGAGCCGCTATTGTCTATGGTATTGTAGTAGAAATCTTACAATATTCCGTTATCCCCAACAGGAGTTTTGATGTATGGGATATTGCGGCCGACTCTGCCGGCGCCCTTATTGCCCGCTATTATTTTGGAAAGCAAAAACAACAGCCCGAGGCAATAAGTTGATCATTCAAAGCCCAGGCCTTTCAACTCCCTGAAATGGCCATTACGTTTTATTTTTTCTTTCAACGCTTCCATTTCCTGCACCACAGGCAGTACTTTTTGCAGGTGCCGTTTCAAGTATTCAATGCGCTGGTCTTCACGAAACAATTGCAGCACTTCGTATTCCTGCTGCACATTGAGGCCTGCCAAATGCGCCACATCGTAGCTGGATAATTCTTCGTCGGGCTTTGGAAAAGTCTTTTCTACCTGCAGCAGTTTGTGCAGGGTGCGTATGGCTTCGCAAAGTGCAGGTACATGCGGGCTTCTAAACTTCGTTTCGTTGTGCGGGTGATTTACAATAGCGCCGCTATACAACTTATCCGGAATTTCTTTTACCAGTTCTAATATCCTGAATATGCTCACACCCCTGGTAGTGATATCCATTTTGCCATCGGCATAGGTTTGTTTCAACTCTGTTACTTCTACCAGGGTACCAAATTCCATCAATTTATTTTCGATAACCACCGGGATGCCAAAAGGCTTTTTTGTGGCAAGGCATTCCGAGATCAACTGGCGATACCTTGGCTCAAAAATGTGGAGATTCAAAGCTTCGCCCGGGTACACCACAATACCTAATGGAAATATGGGAATGAAATTGGTCATGCTTCACTGCACTTGAACCATGAAAATTACAGCATTCTGCAGGTATAAAAAACGTGCGAAAATTTGTGCCACACACAATGACAGGCACAAAAAAAAGGAGCCGATATATACCGGCTCCTTCTATCTGCAGACTATGGATTATCCCAAAGCCTTTTCGTAACGTTCTGCTACCACGTCCCAGTTTACCACGCTCCAGAAAGCATCGATAAAATCAGGGCGACGGTTTTGATATTTCAGGTAGTATGCATGTTCCCATACATCGAGGCCCAAAATGGGTGCGCATTTGCAATCAGCCACATCCATCAAAGGATTGTCCTGGTTAGGCGTAGAGCAGATAGCCAGTTTGCCATCTTTTACACCCAGCCAAGCCCAGCCACTACCAAAGCGGCCGATACCTGCTTTTTTAAATTCTTCTTTCAGTTTTTCTAAACCACCCAGGTCGGCTTCAATAGCAGCAGCCAGTTTGCCTGAAGGGCCTGCGCCATTGTTTACTTTCAGTTGGTTCCAGAAGAAAGTATGGTTCCAGTGGCCACCGGCATTGTTCCGGATAGGTCCACCCAAAGTACCTGCTACAGCAATCAGTTCGTCGAGGCTTTTGCTTTCGTTGGCAGTGCCTGCAATGGCATTGTTCAGGTTGGTTACATATGCATTGTGGTGTTTGCCATGATGAATTTCCATGGTCAGCTGGTCGAAATATGGTTCCAGTGCATTGGAAGCATAAGGCAGTGGATCGAGTGTAAATGCCATAATATTTGGTTTTGTAGTTAAAATGAAAAGTATAGAGCCGCAAATTTACAAAAGCAGAATTTCGAAATGAGAAAAGAATAGGGCTTATTGCAATGGTAACAAATACACCGGTGGCGTATAACCCTTCACCGTAAACTGGTTGTTGAACGGAAACGGCTGTTCCAGCGGCCATTTGCGTTCAAAAAATGCGATCGTGCCAAGCACGGTAACGCCCTTTTTACCGCTGAGCGCTTTAATGGTTGGCGGATCGATCACCATCACCTTTGCAAATGCGGATGGAGGAAAAATCAACAAGCCCCCATTGCCATATTTTTTATTGTGATACAGCCTGTACAGGTTGTCTTTCCATTGTATCATTGTTTCCGAAGCCAACGGCCTGCCATTGGTAGGGCTGCTTCTTTCAAATTCAGCCTCTGCACCCGGCTCTCCCCAAACCATCACATCCATTCCCGGCATTTCTGCTTTCAACAATTCGAAAATGGTATTGGCTGCATTCGCCACCGAATCAACCGTGCAATCATACACTTTAGTCGCTTTTGTTTTAAACGATTTCGCCACATACAAGCTATCGTATATTTCAACGGCACTCATGTGCTGCATTTGTTTTACGGCCTGCCTTTGCGCATAGCCATCGTACAACGCATCGAAACCTTTGCTGAACACACTATCCTTCGATAGTTTTTCCGGCTCCAGGTCTTGCCTGCCTTTTTCGTTTACCACTACCTGCGCCACCCTGTAAGCGGCTGGTGTAAAACTCGAATCCAGCCAGGCTTCCAGCTTTACCAACGGGGGTGCATCCACCCTGTTATTGTCATGAAAAAATTTTATGGAAACCGACTCTTCTACATACAAATTGTCCACTACAAATTTTCGGCGGGCATCCGGTTTTATCTCCAGGGTTTGCACGCCTACCGAATTTTGCACTACGGCTTTCAGGGTCTTTACCTTGTCGGGGAAAATGAGTTCGCCAAACAATTTTAAGAATCGGGGCTGCACCGCAAACAACAAATTGTACCTGCCTGCTGGCAGGCTATCGGGCAACACTACCGATGCTTCAGCTTTTCCTTCTACCAACGGCCAACGCATTTGCCACACTTTATTGGCCGGGCCCAAAATGGTCAATGCAAATGTGGCAGGCGGCAATTTCCTGTCGCCAATGGAGTACTCCACTTCCATATCCAGGGTATCGCCGGGGTGCAACCTGTTATTGCTGATCATCACCTTAAACTGCGACTCCTGCGCCATCAACTGCGCCCCAATGCCCATCAACACTAACAATAGCAGCACTCCCTTCTTCATCAGATCCCTCTTTTTTTTCTGAAAAATGATTTCATCAGTGCAGCACCTTCGGCAGCCATCAGGCCATGCTCTACCACCGTTTTCGGATGAAACGGGTTATTGGTTCCGTAAAATTTTTTGTAGCCGTGTTTCTCATCTTCGGCAGCATATACAATGCGCCCAATTTTACTCCAGTACAAAGCACCGGCACACATATGGCAGGGCTCCAGCGTTACATACAGCGTGGCATCGGGTAAATATTTGGCACCTATAAAACTAAAAGCGGCGGTCAGTGCAATGATCTCTGCATGTGCCGTTACATCGTGCAGCATTTCGGTTTGATTGTGCCCGCGGCCAATTATTTTATTGTTCAGCACTACAACAGCGCCTACAGGTATTTCATCCTTTTCAAAAGCCACCTGCGCTTCCTGCATGGCACGCTGCATAAAATAATTATCGTCGAACATATTTTCCACTTTGCCAAAATAAGAAGAATAGCGCAAATACATTTTGATAGTCGTCAGCATTGCAGATGGCATCCTTGTTGCGTCGCACAGTTCAACCACTTCTCTCTACGCAGCAAATATTACATTTGGTGGCGTCTAATTGCACCCGCCCATGGAACTCGAAACATTTCGAAATTTTTGCTTGTCGCTTGCGGCTGTAACCGAAGATTTTCCTTTTGATGAAAATGTATTGGTGTTTAAAGTGGCAGGCAAAATTTTTGCACTCACCGATGTCAATAGTTTTGAAAGCCTGAACCTCAAATGTGATCCCGAACTGGCTATTGAATTGCGGGAAAGATATGCGGCTGTATTGCCCGGCTATCACATGAATAAAAAACATTGGAACACTGTAGTGCTCGATGGTACTATTTCCAACAAGCTGATCACCGAGTGGACCCAACATTCCTATGATTTGGTAGCCGCATCACTTTCTAAAAAACTAAAAGCGGAATATGGGTTGTAGTTAATCCGAATCGCTATCTGCCAGCCGGTCTTTTACATACTGAATTTCAGTTTTACCATGCGGAGCAGGTCGTCCATCTTCACCCAGGTTTACATACACAATTTTTTCAATCGTCAATATCTGCACACGGGTAAGCTTATTGCGTACCTCGCAGCGCATGGTAAGGCTGGTGTTGCCAAAATGGGTAGCTACCATTCCTATTTCAATAATATCGCCCTGCACCGGTGGGCTTATAAAATTTATTTCCGACATGAACTTGGTCACAATGCGTGGGTTTTCTAATTGCACCACGGCATACAGTGCCGATTCTTCGTCTATCCATTGCAGCAAACGGCCGCCAAATAAAGTGTGATTGGGGTTCAGGTCTTCGGGCTTTACCCACTTGCGTGTATGAAAATTCATGGTGGATGTAGTTTACTATAAATATAAACAGAGCGGGCCGCCTATTGCCAATAAGCAGGATATAGTTAGCTTTCACCATTAAACTATTTTCAACTATGCGCTTGTTATTACTGGTATGCTTAGGTGTATCCTTTTCAGCAATGGCACAGCCAGATGTGGTTAGAAAGCATGTGCAGAACCAGCAACAAGTATTGCTAACGGAATACATGCAATTCCTGGCTATTCCAAACGTGATGGGCGATAGTGTGAACATACAGCGCAATGCTGCATTCATTCAGCAAATGATGGAAGCCAGGGGCATTCAAACCAGGCAGTTCAATTTACCAATAAAAGGCTCCAGCCCCTTGGTGTATGGCGAAGTGAAAGTGCCGGGTGCCACCACTACCATTGGCTTTTATGCGCATTACGACGGGCAACCGGTAAATCCTGCACAATGGGCAAAAGGCCTTTCGCCATTTGTACCACAACTTACCACCGATAGGCTCGACCGCGGTGGCGTTTTTGTGCAAGACAATAAACTGCCAGCAGTGATCCCCGAAAAAATGCGCATCTATGCAAGGGGCAGCAGCGATGACAAGGCCGGTGTGTTTGCCATTCTTGCAGCATACGATGCACTCATCAAAACCGGCAATGCGCCCAAAGCAAACCTGAAATTTATTTTTGAAGGCGAGGAAGAAGCAGGTTCCATCAACCTCCATGCATATTTCAAACAACAAACTGCATTACTCAAAACAGATCTCTGGATCATTTGCGATGGACCCAACCATGCCAGTGGTAGCAAGCAACTAATATTCGGGGTGCGGGGCGATGCCAACGCAGAGTTGAAAGTGTATGGATCGGCAAGACCATTGCACAGCGGCAACTATGGCAACTGGGCTCCCAATGCTGCTATGCGTATGGCGCAGTTATTGGCTTCCATGAAAAATGACAAGGGCATGGTAACCATCCCGGGCTTTTATGATGATGCGTTACCACTTACCAAAACCGAACTGGCTGCTATTAAAAACATTCCTGATGTGGTGCCTACTTTGCGGGATGAGTTGGGCATGATTAATCCCGATGGAGATGGGCGTAGTTTCCAGGAACTGCTGAACATTCCTACTCTCAACATCAACGGATTTGCAGCCATGAATGTGGGCGCTATGGCCAGCAATATCATACCCGCCGTGGCCACTGCAGCATTGGACCTCCGATTGGTAAAAGGCAATACGGTGGACGGACAATTCAACAAACTGAAACGCTTTATTGAAAACAAAGGCTACAAGGTGCTCGATCATGAACCCACCATGGAAGAAAGAAAAAAGTATCCCCTCATTGCTTCGCTTACATTGAAAGAAGGTTCGTACCCCGCACAAAAGACACCCATGAATCTGCCCATGGCACAAAAAGTGATCAGTGCCATTCAAACCACTACAAGCAGTCCTGTCTTAAAAATTCCAACCTTAGGCGGCAGTTTACCCTTATTCATTTTTGATACTATTTTACAATCGCCACCTGTTTCCATTGGCATTGTAAATTTTGATAACAACCAGCATGCTGAAAACGAAAACCTCCAGATCAGTTTTTTGCTGGAAGGCATTGTAACCATGGCTTCAGTAATGGGTATACGATAAGGAGATTATTTTTCAACTTTGACCAATGAATTTGCAACCTACTATACAACACGAACCGTCGTCATTGAGCCATACACCGCAGCAATTGGCTGATTTGTACCAGGCGCAGCAACAGTTTTTTGCAGCAGGCTATACCAGGAGTTTTACATTTCGCAAAAACCAGTTGCGGGTGTTGTACCGTGCCATACAACGGCACGAAAGCAAACTGATGCAGGCACTGCACGAAGACCTGCGCAAATCGGAGTTTGAATCCTTCGGCACCGAAATAGGAATTGTACTCAAAGAGATCTCGCATATTCAACAAAACCTGCGTGGATGGATGGCGCACAAAAGGCAATCGACGCCGCTCATGTTTTTTCCATCGGGTAGTAAAATAGTGCCGGAGCCCCGTGGCATTTCACTCATTATTGGCCCATGGAATTATCCATTCCAATTGATCATAAGTGCCATGGCCAATAGTATTGCTGCCGGCAATACTATCATACTAAAGCCATCGGAACTGGCGCCTGCTACCACGGCAGCCCTCAGTGCAATGGTGGAAGAAACATGGGAAGAAGAATACATAGCTGTTGTAAATGGCCCCGGGCATTTGGTGAGTTCGCAACTGATAGAACCCTACCATCTCGATATCATTCATTTTACAGGAAGCACGGCAGTAGGAAAACTCATAATGCAATCGGCAGCCAAACAACTAAGCCCGGTGATATTGGAGCTGGGTGGCAAAAGCCCCTGCATTGTGGCAGCCGATGCATCCATTGAATATGCGGCTAAAAAAATTGCGTTCACCAAACTGATGAATGCAGGGCAGGTTTGCGTATCGGCCGATTATTTGCTGGTGCACGAAAGCATCAAAGAAAAACTGGTGAAAGCCATTATCAAAAATATAGAAGCCATGCATGGCGCCGATGCCAGGCAAAGCCCGTATTATGGCCGCATCATCAACGAAAAACATTTGCTGCGGTTGCAATCGTTTTTAGCAGATGGCAAAATTGTATATGGTGGTGAAGTGGATATAGCCGACCGTTATTTTTCACCAACACTAATGGAAGATGTAGCTATCGATGCTCCTATTATGCAGCAGGAAATATTCGGGCCCATTCTTCCCATCATCACGTACCAAACCGATGCAGAAGCATTGGCCATTATTGAGCGGCATCCTTACCCGCTTGCCCTGTATGTGTATACCAATAACAAAGCCACCGAAAACTTTTTCATTTCAAAAGTTCGGTTTGGTGGCGGCTGCGTAAACAATGGCCTTATACATTTAGGCAATGCCAACCTGCCCCTGGGTGGCGTGGGCTATAGCGGTATGGGCAGCTACCACGGCCGCTACGGGTTCGAAGCATTCTCTCATTTTAAAAGCATTATGCGGTCTTCTACTTTGATCGATTTCCCACTTTGGTATGCCCCTTATAAAAAATGGTACACTACCGTGCTGCGCAAGCTGATGAAATAATCAGCTCGCACATTTTTACTTCATTCCCATTATACATTCGCAATCATGCCAGCAAATATTTATACCCCGGCCGATGCGCAGGCCATTCTTCAGCGCATCCAATCCATATCCGATGAAAGTGTACGCCAATGGGGCCGCATGTCGGCACCCGAAATGCTGTGGCACTGTCGCCAGCAAATGGAGTTTGTACTGAGCAAGCAGGAAATAAAAGTGATGAAAACCATATACCGGTACCAGCCGCTCAAATGGTTGATCATTTTTGCCATGCCCTGGCCCAAAGAGTCGCCAACAGCAGCCAGCATAGATGCTAAAAAAGTAAACCCGCAACTGGGCGATACCGCAACCGAAAAAGATAAACTGCTGCAATCGCTTTCACTGGTGATGCAGGCAGAGCAGGTGCAACCCAATCACCCGTTGTTTGGCTCACTAAGCAAGCACGACTGGGGATGCCTTATCTACAAACATTTACATCATCATTTAAGACAATTTAGCTGCTGATATGGTAAGGATCACACATAATCCTGCATTGCCTTTTATCATTCCCGAATGGAAGGGAAATCCACTCAATGCAAAAAATCAATACATCAATCTCGATGGTCCATCGCAGCGCAATTACTTTGATGTACTGAAATGGCAATTGGAAAAAAAGCCATTGAAGGCATTAAAGAAAAATCAGCAACCCGGTATCGAGATCGTCGAAAACCCACGGCTCACGCAGGATACAGGCACGGGCATTACCTGGCTGGGACATGCCAGTTTCCTGTTTACCCTGCATGGTAAACAGATAATTACCGATCCAATTTTTCATGGCTTAGGTGTGGTGGTGCACGAAATAAAAAGATATACGCCCATGCCGGTGCCGGTGGAGCAACTAAAAAATATTGATTACATATTGCTCAGCCATAACCACCGCGATCATTGCGATCAAAAAAGCCTGCAACAATTATCGGTACTCAACCCGAATGCTATTATCCTTACCGGGTTGGGTATTGGTGCGTTGCTACGCCAATGGAAAATTACCAATCGCATTATTGAAGCCGGTTGGTTTCAGCGCTACAATATCGAGGAAGAATTTTCTGTTACCTACTTGCCTGCCAAACACTGGAACCGCCGTGGTCTTACCGATCTCAACGAAATGCTTTGGGGCAGCATGATGATAGAAAGCAAAGAAGGCAATATTTATTTTGGCGCAGATAGCGGGTTGGGCAATCATTTCTCAACCATTGCCGATCTGTTTCCGAAAATAGATTATGCACTTGTGGGCATTGGTGCTTACCAACCCGAATGGTTTATGCAAGGCTCGCATACCAGCCCATCCGATGCGCTGCTGGTGATGGAGCAACTGAAAGCAAGTCAACTCATTCCCATGCATTTTGGCACATTCGATTTAAGTGATGAGCCCATCTATTACCCAAAGCAGGTGCTGCAACAACTGCAGGCCGAAAAAAATATTGACCATGTGCTGCACATGAGCATTGGTGACAAACATTATTTCTAATTTGGAACACACCCATTTTTAAAACCGTTTTGTATGGCAATGACATTCAAACAACGACTCGTAAAATTTTTGTACCCACTCATTATGCGATCTCAAAAAAGCAAAAGCAGCCAGCAAACACTTGCTGCAGCCGCCTATACACCGCCACCACCTGTTTCTTTTTATTCGCTGCAGGTACAGGGCAATAATGGAAAACCATTTTCACTCGAAGCATGCAAAGGAAAATATGTGTTGATCGTAAACACCGCATCTGAATGTGGATACACGCCACAATACACTGCCCTCGAAGCACTGCATCAGCAATACCCCGGCAAGCTGGCAGTGATAGGATTTCCTGCCAACGATTTTGGTGGACAGGAACCCGGCAGCGATGAATCCATTGCCAGTTTTTGTCAGGTGAATTTTGGTGTAAGTTTTCCGCTTATGCAAAAGGGTGCTGTTAGCGGCAGCCAGTTGCAACCCGTGTACCAATGGCTTACCCAGCCTGCACAAAATGGATGGAACGAACAGCAGCCTACCTGGAATTTTTGTAAGTACCTGGTGAGTCCCGATGGAAAACTCCTGCATTTTTTTCCTTCGGGTGTAGATCCGCTTGACCCGACCATTACAAATTATTTATCTTAGGGTGTGCACCCTTAGGTGCGCATCAAACCAACACCATGTTTACCAAAGCAGATGCGGAAGCCTATTTCCTGGCCGAAAAACAGATGTGCCTGCTCATTTTGATAGTAGGCATTATTGCCATTGTAGCGGGAATCATATTGATCGCTTTCATCAAAACGCCCATGTACAAGGGTATGGGTATTGCCATACTCGCCATTGGCATTTTGCAAAGTGTAGTAGGCTATACTGTGTATGCCCGCAGCGATGCACAACGCAAGGACATCGTGTACAAAATGGACCTGAACCCCGGAGCCATTACAGGCGAAGAAATTCCCCGCATGGAAAAAGTGATGAAAAACTTTACCATTTATCGCATCGCCGAGGTCATCCTACTTATCGTTGCTATTGTACTCATAGTGATGCACAGAAACAATCCGCCCAAGCAGTGGTTATATGGCGTGTCTATTGGCATTGCCATTCAGGTAGCCATACTACTCATTGGCGATAGTATCGCCGCAAAGCGAGGTGCGAGTTATTTAAACGGTTTGCAAACCTGGATCAGTGCAATGAAATAAGAAGCAGCAACGCTAAAAACTACGCCGGTTTTTCTTTCTTATACTCGGTAGGCGTTAGCTGATACTTTTCTTTAAAACAGGTACTGAAGTATTTGGGATTGCTAAATCCCACTTTATAAGCGATCTCCGAAATATTCATATCACCGGCATCCAGGTATTGGCGGGCACGCTGTAACCTAAGGTCGCGTACAAACTCTACCGGGTTCATATTGGTGAGGCTTTTGAATTTTTTGTAAAATGTGTGGTGGCCCATGTTGAGCGAGCTGGCTACGGTTTCAATATTAAAATCGACGTCTTCCATTTTTTCTTCCACCACCCGTATCACTTCTTTCAAAAAACTTTCATCCCTCGAGGTAATCACAATGCCGGACGGCATTAACTCTACCGCTGGTTGCTTTTTTTCGAGCAAAGCATCAAACAGTTTCCTGCGTTGTTGCAGCAGGTTGTTGATAGAAGCCAGCAGAAACTCGTTATGAAAGGGTTTGGTGATATAATAATCTGCACCATACTTCAAACCTTCTATCTGGCTTTCTATTGAATGTTTGGCAGATAGCAACACCACGGGGATATGGCTGGTGTGTATATCGTTTCTTATTTTCTCCAGCATTTGTATGCCATCCATCACTGGCATCATAATGTCGCTCACAATCAGATCGGGTATTACTGCAATGGCTTTTTGTAATCCTTCTTCACCGTTGCCTGCTACTTCCACCCGGTAATGTTCGCTCAGTTGCCTGCTGATAAATCCTCGCAGGTCGTCGTTGTCTTCCACCAACAATAAAAGCGGTGCTTCGGTATTAGCGGGCATTGCAATGGATGCAGTGGAAGCAAGTATTTGTTGCTCTATGGGTGTTTCATATCCAACAGAAATGACTGGTGCATCTACCAATGAAATATGCTGGTTGCCAGACGGCGCAACGTTTAGTTTCATTTTTACCAAAACGGTTAAACCGCCAGTATCATTATTCATGGCCCAGATATGGCCACCATGTAAGTTTACCAGTTCGCGGCATAGCGTTAATCCAATACCTGTGCCTTTCAGTTGCCGGCTGCCAGGCATTTCTTCCTCATGAAACATTTCAAAAATTTCTTCCAGCTTATCGGCAGGCACACCCGGGCCTTCGTCGGAAACTTTTATGATAAAGCTTTCTTCAGCATCCATTGCATCAATGCTTACCACTATCTTTTTTCCTTCGGGTGTAAACTTCATGGCATTGGCTACCAGGTTATAAATAATTACATCCAGCTTTTCTGCATCCAGTGTTGCATGCAACTCTTTTGTAGCCGACTGCACTTGTATCCGGATATGTTTATTGCGGGCAGCTTCGGTAAAATATTCTGTGATCCTTTTTACAAACGAAACCAGTTCCACCTGCGATACATGCAGCGTTGCTTTATTGCTCTGCAATTTCCGAAGGTCCAATAGCTGGTTTACAAAACGCACCATGCGTTGAGCATTTCGATGCACAACATCTACCAACTGGCTTCCTTCGGCGCTTAGCTTTTCTTTTCGCGATAGTTGTTCAATGGGATTTAAGATAAGCGTGAGTGGCGTGCGTAATTCATGCGATACATTGGTAAAGAAATTCATTTTGAGCGTAGCCAGTTTTTGCTCGAGTGCAATTTTATTGCGCAGCCGAAGCATGGTAATGGCATTGCGCTTTACCACCAGCAGTATCACCAGGCCCAGGATGAGATAGAGCAGGTAGGCCCACCATGTTTTCCAGGGCGGTGGAAGTATATGTATGGCTAAACTTTTCTGTGGACTGTTGGAATACAGATCGGGTCTTGCATTTTTTACCTCAAACACATAGTGGCCCGGCGGTAAGTTGGTATAGGTAGCCCGTCGCTGATCTTTTATCGTTGTCCAGTTGGTATCGAAGCCCACAAGCCTGTAGGCAAACGCCTGTTTATCCGATACATGCTGATCGAGAATGGCATATTCAATACTGAAGATGTTTTGATCATACTTCAGCTCCAATTCTTTGATATAGTTTACATTTTGAGTAGTTGCAAAATCGGCCGATAGCGGGCCTGCGTCTTTATTGTTTACCTGCAGGCTTGTGAAAACCAATTGTGCCGTGGCTTTTTGCGTATTGAGCGTTGAGGGGTCGAACCTGAGTATCCCTTTGTCGGTGCCAAAGATCAGTTGCCCGCTTGCAGATGATGTACTTACTGCAGCTTCAGAAAACCCGAGTTTGGGTAAGCCATCGTATGCATCATAATTCCTGAACACAGCTTGTTGTGGCATAAATTTCGAGATGCCATTTTCTGTAGCGATCCACAAATACCCCGATTTATCTTCTGTACAACTCAGCACATAATCATTGGGCAAACCGTCTCGTGTGGTATAGTTTTTAAACTGCAGTGATTGAAAAGGCAGATCGCCTATGGCTTTGCAAATGCCCCCGCCCGAAGTGCAGAGCCACATATTATTTTTTGAATCGCGATAGATGTATTGTATATCGTTGTCGCCAAGGCTTTGCAGGTTGCCGGGCAGTTTGCTATACGTTTTTACAGCATAGTTATTCATGCTGCCTTTGCTTGCATCTATCAATAACAAACCATCGGTAGTGCCTGCCCATATATTGCCCGCCGAATCCAGTGCCAGGTGACGGATTTTTTTAAACCCGGATTTTGGATAATGTGCAATGGCATTGTTGGCATGCATAAAAAAAAGTGAATCGCCCACACCATCTGTTACAAAAAGCCCCTGGTCGAAAGTGGCGATCCATATGCGGCCTTGCCTATCTTCCAGCAATGCATATTGCTCCTTGCCAATTATACCAGGGTTGGCTTTATCGCTAACAGTGTATTGGGTGAGTGTATATTTTGTTTCTTCTTTGTTTGCGGGTGTTGCTTTATACAAACCATTCTCCGTTTTGGTGCCCAGCCAAATATTTCCCTTCCGGTCTTGTAAAATGGAATACACTGCACCAATATCGTTGGAAGCTTTGTTGGTGAAAATGTTTTGCAGCCATTGCCCGTTTTGCTGTACATAAAGAGTCCTGCTTTTGGCACCCACCCATAACCGATTTTTCCTGTCGGTTAAAATGCCTCTTGCTTCGTTATCTGTTTTAAATCTTCCCTTTTCATCCAGCAGTTGCTGATTAAAATTGTTCGATTGAAAAATGGTTTTCACAATGCCCCTTTCATCCGGCATTATCCAAAGAATACCTGCATCATCAAAAAAGAAACCGGACACCACGTTCGAGAAATGCTGGCCAGGTATTTCAACCCTGGTTAAAAAGTATTCGATAGCATTTGTTGTGGGCTCATAATACCCAAAGCCACCGCCTTTCATGTTTACCCATACCACACCATTATTGTCTTCCTGCACTTTAAACCGGTTGATAGAAGAATTGTAGGAAAACATATCCTTCTTTACCAGGTGTTGAAACCGTTTGTTGATCACATCGTATCGGATCACACCAGATTTTTCAGGCTCTATCCACAACGCACCCAACCGGTCTTCATACATAGTGTACATGCCACCCGAAGCAGGATAACTAACTGATGTTGTTGTAAAACCAGGCAGTTGCAAGCTGATGAGTTCGCCAGTGCCGGTAGTGGCATACAGCACATTATTTTTTTTAGAACGGTAAATGGCATTCAGCTTGTTGTTGGAAATGCGTTGCTGAAAAAACTTCCCTGTTCTTTTATGATAGCTGTAAACAAAACCATTGGGGCTTCCAAAAAATAGATGAGTTGAATCTTCGGCAACCATGGAAATGTTTACAACACCCGATACAGTAGCCGGAAGTTTTACGCTGGCGTATGCGCCATCGGAACCACGCACCAGGCACGCTAGTCCTTCGTTGGTGCCCACCCAAATGCGCTGCCTGTCGTCAATATGAAAAAAACTGATGCTGTTGGAAGGCAGTGATAAAGCTGGCACTGCGCCCTTGCAATAATGCCGCACTTGTTTTGCCGACAAATCGCTTTCGGGAATGAAGAAAAGCCCGTTGTTGGATGACCTGATCCATACTATGCCATTTGATACAGCGAGGATTCTATCGTAAGTGAGCGTTTGTTGTGCTGCTTTGTTCAGTATCGACGAGATATCAATAAAGTCTTCTGTTCTTTTATCGAACCGGTAGATATGTAAATCGTAAGCACGTAACCATAAGTGCCCCGATTGGTCTTCCAGTATCTGGTCGATACGATCGTTTTGTAAACGGGACATATCGCCCGGCGACGATTTATAGGATATGAAAGAGTGTCCGTCGAAACGATTGATGCCATTCCAGCTACCAAACCATATAAAGCCTTCGCGGTCTTTTAGCAGGGCTGTTACAGCCTGGTGGCTCAATCCATTTGCGGTAGAATAGTATTCAATTTTGCAAAATGGCTGCGCAACAGCTAAACCTGCTTGCAAGCATGCACACAAGCCTGCCAATAGTATATGCCGCAATGCAAGCCTCATTTTATCCCTCTCAAAAAGTTGAATTCCGAAAATAGAGCTATTTCCGGGAAATTGATTCCGCCTATCTCCTGCTTGCATAGCGCAGCAAATTCAATAGCAGATGCAGTGGGTGAAAATGAAATCAGCACCATGAAAAGACTAAAATCTTTTCATGGTGCTGATACAACAATATTGAAAACTACATTCGACTAATGCTCAGCAACAAAGCTGTGCGTTTTACCGACTGATGTTGGCAAATCATACTCCACCATTTTAGTAACCGCATCAGTTTGTTTAGGCGCTTTTTCGCTTATGATTACCGGGTTAATATTTGCTATGCTATAAAATGGATTGCTGTTCCCTGCCTTTGCAATGGTAAGGCCGGTTCCTTTCCAATCTTCGTTCAGTCTTATCCTGCACAAGCCGCCCAATGTTGAAGTAATTTTAAAAGATTCAAGCTTATGATCTTTCCAGCTTATATCCACTATAAAACCACCTCTTGCTTTTAAACCTTTAATGCTGCCATTGGCCCAGGCAGTTGGCAATGCCGGTAACAGGTGCAAAGCGCCATCATGCGACTGCAACAACATTTCGGCAATGCCCGAAGTACAACCGAAATTTCCATCGATCTGGAATGGGGGATGGGCATCAAACAAATTGGGATAAGTGCCACCATTCTGGCCTTTTTCTTCCATAGGTGCAGGCGTCAGCTGATCCGCTATGAGCTTATAAGCACGGTCGCCATCCAGCAACCTCGCCCAAAGATTTACCTTCCAGCCCATAGACCAGCCTGTTGATTTATCGCCACGTATTTCCAGCGTTTTTTTTGCTGCAGCAAATAATGCAGGGTTGGCATAAGGTGATATTTGATTACTAGGATAGAGACCATACAAATGCGATACATGCCTGTGCCTGTCGTTGGGTTTATCAAAATCCTGCATCCATTCCTGGAGCTGTCCATGCTGTCCAACTTGCATGGGAGGCATTTTTTTAAGCATGCCTTGAAGCGTGTCGGCAAAGGGTTTGTCAACGCCAAGAATATCAGATGCTTTGATAATATTCGAAAAAACATCAAACACCAATTGATTGTCCATAGTGGTACCCGCTGCAATGCCTACGCTACTTTGGTATGTATTTTCGGGCGACATGGAAGGTGCTACCACCAACCATTTATGTACAGGTTCTTCCGCCAACACATCGGCATAAAACAGTGCAGCGCCTTTTAATACAGGATACATCTGTTGCAAAAACTTTTCATCGCCTGTAAAAAGATAGTGCTGCCAAATATGTTGGGTAAGCCATGCACCGCCCATGGGCCACATGCCATAAAATCCACCATCAACGGGTCCGGTAATGCGCCACAGATCTGTGTTGTGGTGCATGTTCCAGCCACGGGCGTCATACATATTCTGTGCACTTTCTTTACCGGTTACCGAAAGGTCTTTCAGCATCTCAAACAATGGCTGATGCATTTCGGGCAAAGCCGTTACTTCAGCCGGCCAGTAATTCATTTCGGTGTTAATATTCACCGTGTATTTGCTATCCCATGGTGGACTCAGCTTTTCATTCCACTTGCCTTGCAGGTTTGCAGGTTGACTTCCGGGATAGGAACTGCTGATCAGCAAGTATCTTCCAAACTGAAAATACAGGGATACCAACGCAGGATCGTTGCCATTGGCAAACTGTACAACCCGTTCGTTGGTTGGTAATGCTGCAGACGCAGTAGTGCCAAGGTCGAGGTTTACACGATCGAAATATTTTTTATAGTTGGCAATATGTGAAGCTTTTATTGCCTGGTATCCTTTAGCCATGGCGGGCTTCAACAATGCTGTGGCACTGGCTTCTGCATTGCCGGTAATGTCCTGATAGTTTTTGAAGTTGGTGCCAATAGAAATATAAAGCGTAACTGCATTGGCTTTAGTAATAGATAAGCCATCTTCGCTAGTGGTAATTGTGCCGCCTTCCAATTTTGGAACTACCTGCACCTGGTATTTCAATAATCCTTTCTTGTTATCAATAGCAGCACTAAACCCGCTAAGCGTAAGTTTGCCGTTGCTGTTTGTTTTTGTTGTTTCCTTAAAAGGTGTACTCATGTTCAACGCACAACTAATACTGCCGGGTTTATCAGCTGTTAGTCGCATCACAATTACTTTGTCGGCTATAGATGCAATGTATTCGCGTTTATAATGCACGCCATTTATCTCGTAACTAACGGTAGCCAGTGCATTGCTGATATCCAGTTCTCTTTTGTAGTTTTTAATGCCGGTGCTATCATTAAACTTTAGCAGCAAACTACCTGCTGTTTGATAAGGCGCACCATAGTTGCTATTGGCCGGTGCTCCTCTTGGAAAAGTATTGTTGGACAGATCCTGAGCTTCTTTGTATTTACCTGCAAACAATAAAGCCCTTATTTGTTTGATGGGCTCGCTTACGTTGGGAAGAATATTATTGCCGGGTTCGCCCGCCCAAATGGTTTCTTCGTTCAGTTGCAGTCTTTCGTTGGCTACGCCACCAAATACCATGGCCGCCAGTTTGCCATTACCAATGGGTAGCGCTTCGTTCCAGTTGGCGGCAGGTTTATCGTACCATAATGTCAAAGGAGCTTGCTTAACCTGTGCACATAGTTGTATGGTGATACCAAACAGGATGCATAACAATGATCCAATCTTTTTCATCTGACTTTTCTCTTATGTAGTTATTTGAATTTGACTTTGAAAAACCTCAGTTTCGTTTGGGGTTCCAATCGCCGAAAATATTTTTTAGCGTATATCCTGCTGCTTCTTCGGCAGTCAATTGCTTCGACCATTTCACTCTTTGCGCAGGTGCATATCCTTTGCCTGTGCATTTGTATTCGGCATAAAAAGTAGTTTGCTCGTTTGTTTCCTTTCCCCAGTTGTGCCATCCTTCCGGCTTTACCACAGCATCCATACTGCATTCGATGAATACAGTTTTTGCATACGGTCTCCATGGCCTTCCTAAATAAAAAGAACCATCAGGCGCATCGCCTGTTAACACGCAATGCCTGAATACATAACCAAATTTTTTGCCTTCTGGCGTAGATGCAGCAGTGAAATAACCGCCACGTTTTGCATAGATGGTGCAGCTGTCGAACACCGCAGTAGAAAATCCGAAAATGAAATCAACGGTACCTTCTATGTAGCATTTATAATAGTACTGCCTGCTGCTATCGCCCTGCGTATATAGCGTATCCTGGAAACCCAAAAAACGGCAGTTAATGAACCTGGCTTTATCGCCGGTAATTCTTGCAGCCACTGCCTGCCCAACAGGACCTGATGAATTTTGAAAAGTGATATTCTCGGCAGTAAAATCGGACGCATATAAAAAGAAACTCGCCGATCCCGATGTGCCGATCTCTTTGCCTGCACTATCCTTTTTGGATGCGTAATCATCGTAGGTGAGAATGGTTTTCTCCACCGATTCGCCAATAAAATGAATGCCTCTTTTGGCTACAGGCACTACCAGCTTTTCTTTGTACACACCATTCTTAATGTAGATGATGGTTTCTTTTTTATTATGATCCGGCACAGCGTTAATGGCTTCCTGCACGGTCTTAAAATTCCCGGTACCGTCGGCCGCTACCACCAGCTTTTGTTTTGCCATGGCCATGGTAGATAAGAACGATAACATCAAAGCCCAGCACCACCTCGTTGAATTCAACCTTTTCATTTATTGCAGTATTAAATTTTATTTCTTTTGTACAGTGGGCACTTTTTGGATGAATGCAGCTACATGATCCACCACTTCATCTACCCATGGATGGAACAACCAGAATGGATGCACTTCTACCGGGAACTGGTGTACTTCGTAGTAGCTATTCCATTGTTTCAACATGCCTATCAGTTCATCCTGCCCGGCATGAAATCTTGGGAAACCACTATTCAAAAACATCATGGGTACAATTCGTTTTTCATTTGCTGAAAAAATAGGAGAAGCTTCTTTCCAAATAAGCGGCTTTTCGCTAAACATACCACCCAGCCATTCTACATCTGCCGAATTAGGTTTGCGTTCAGTGCTTAAGGATGCAGGAGCCATAAAATCTATCACACCATCTATATCAATAATGGCATTTACCGCACTACTAAAACCTGCATTTCCATGATCGCCTTCCATAGCGGAAACATAATTGGTAAGGCCTGTTAAACTGGCTAACTGTCCACCCGCCGAGCAACCGGATATGGCAATTCTTGCTGTATCAATATGGTACTCCTGTGCATGAGCACGCAACCAGCGAATAGCAGATTTAATATTATGCAATGCAGCAGGATACCCCGCTTCTAATGATAATTGATATTCTACAGGTAGCGCCACAATGCCTTTAGCAGCCAGCATTTGTGCCATGGGTACCTGCATCTCTTTGGTGCCTGAGCGCCATCCGCCACCATGTATCATCACAAGCGCAGGCAAAACTTGCGTATTGTTTGGCCTAAAAATGTCGAGGTGCAAATCACGATCGCCAAACCTGGTTGCTTTTAGCGTAGTGTACACTTTGTTGCGTGCCGCTACTACATTGGCAGGCATACTGTCTTTTGCAGGCACTGCATATGGAAATGCTTTTGCAATTTTTCGATGTGTAGCTGCAACATTATAACTAGTATCCCTGGGAATACCGGCCGGCTGCGCCAGCAGCTTTTGATGAAATGCAACTACAAGAACAATGAGGATTGTAAACCACGGCTTTTTACCTGCTTGAAATAACATCTGCAACAATTTTTTTAGGGAGCAACCTTCTTTGTAATTCTATCAGCCAATTCTATTTTCTGGTTACGCATTTGTGCCAACACGAGTTCTGCCATGCGGCGTGCACCATATTCGCTGAAATGCGTGCCATCCTTTCTCCCGTTGGGGTAGTGCGGATGTTGCAAGCTATCGAGGTGCAGGTAAATTTCTTTCGAAAATATGGGGCCAAATTTTTGCAGCAGCTTCCTGCTTTCGCCATCCAAATCAATCACGGGTACATTCATTTCCTTTCCTACTTCAAACACAGCGGCTGTATATTCTTTATGGGTTTCTTTTACATTGGCATTGGCATCAAACTGCATGCGGGTAACTGGCGTCACCAACACAGGCTTCGCCGATTTACTTCTTGCTTCTGTAATAAATTTTTTCAGGTTTACAATATAATCGGGAACGGGCGTGTACCGGTCTTTGTATTGCGGCTCTTTGGCTTCGTCGTTGTGGCCAAACTGGATGAACACATAATCGCCGGCGCTTAAACTATCAAACACCTGTTGCCACCGGCCTTCACTCAAAAAAGTGCGGGTGCTTCTGCCACCACGGGCTTTATTTTTTATTACCACCGTAGAATCAAAGAATGTGGCAAAGGGTGTTCCCCAGCCTGTAACCGGTGCCCTGTCGAGTGGTTGATCGCATACCGTGGAATCGCCAATAAGCCACACTGTAATGGGTTTGGAAACCGGTGCGAATGCGCATACAATAATAAAGCAGGTAAATAGTAAAACTGTCGATGATCTATTCTTCATGATATCAATTCATGTTTTTTTAGCCAGCCCCTGCAATATTTTTTTCAGTTGTTATTTATTATTCAGCGAAGCGGGAATCATTTTCATTTCAATCATCCATGCTTCGCATAAGCTTGTCCATTGGTCTGTTGATCCGGGATTATTGCGCAGCGCAATGGCATGCGCCCCCTGTGGAAATACATGCAGGCTTGCTGCCACTTTTTGCTCCAGCAGCGCCTGGTAAAACAATAAGCTATTCATGGGAGGCACTACATTATCGTTCATAGCACCTACAATAAAACAAGGTGCTGTGTGTGCAGTTACCCGTTTGTGTGCCGAGAATTTTTCGATGTTTGCCGCTGAAGGATTTTCTCCCAGCAGGTTGTTGCGGCTTCCTGCATGTGCATATTTACCCATATCAATTACCGGCGATACCAGTATCATGAAATTGGGTTGATAAGCAACCTTGTCTAAAGAATCTTTCAGCAGCGACACATCTTCATTCATAGTGCCCAGCATGGCAGCCAGGTGGCCACCGGCAGAAGAACCCATCACACCAATTTTGTCGGGGTTGATGCCCCATTTGCCTGCATTGGCTCTTATGATCTTCATTGCTCTTTCTGCATCCTGCAAGGGTGCCAGTTCTCTTTGTACCAGGTCGGGCGAATTGGGCAAACGATAATTCAATACAAAAGCGGCAATGCCCATTGTATTAAACCATTTGGCCAGTTGGGTACCACTGATCACATAAGCGAGGCGGGCATAACCACCACCGGGACAGATCAACACCGCAGCGCTTTTATTATCCTGCGCCGAAGGGTAAAATGCATACATACCCGGTGTGCCTACGCGAAATATTCTTTCGTTGGAAATGCTATCTGTTACTGCGAGTCCTTTGCTGTTGGGCAGCTGTTGTTTTGAATAGAGTGGAATAAACTCTGCAAATTTTTCCGGCGATGTTGCCGGCAATTGTCCCCAGCTAAGTACCGACAAACTCATGATCACGATAAATACTAAACACTTCATCTTCTTCTCCGGAATTTGCAATCTCATTTCCTGCTCAATTTTATTCCCGCAAACTTCCGCTATCAGGGGCAATTGGCGTTGGAAATGCTTTTGCCGGGCGAAAAATTAACCTTTGAGTTCCTCCTGGGAACAGGAGGAACTCAAAGGCTTTCTGCTTTTATGAAAAAATACGTTCAATTAGTATCCAAAATTTTGGCCAAGGTTGGGGTTAGCATCGCGTTGGGTTTGTGGTATGGGCATCAATTCTGTTTTGCCCGCTTTATAACCCATGGCAAATGCACTGGCGAAATTCAATTGTCCGCTACCACCGAGCCACCAGTTTACACGAGTTTGCCCGGTGGGCGCTGCTGCTGTCGAGCTTGGATAATAGTATGAATTGAGGAATGGATTAAAATCGTCGTTGTTGGAACGGGCCGGCTTATTTACATAGTACAAATAGTTAGGCAATTGCGTGGCATCTCTTGCATACAACGGACCATCTTCCATATAAGTGAAAGGTGCAAACGCAGGATGGTTAGTGGCTGTGGCAGTGGCCCAGGCATTCATCCTGGCCCTCGATTCGTTGATGGCTTTTTCCATCAGGCCCCAGCGAAGCAGGTCGTATTTACGGATGCCTTCGTTACCAAATTCCAGCATTCTTTCTTTCACCAAAAATTTAAAGAACCCATCTTTTGAAGTGGGAATTACCGGCGCCTGCTCCCTGTAGATACCCTGGTGACCACGCAGGTTGATGGTTCTTACCGCATCTACGGCTGCGGGGGTTGCACCGTTATTTATTTCATTTTCGGTTTCTGCAAACCACAGCATCACATCGGCAAAACGAATCAACGGCCAGCTCAGTTGCATGTTTTGTAAACTGGCATTGGTAGCAGGCAAATTGCTCTGCGATGCATTGCCACTGCTGAATACAAAGCTTGGATTGCTTACCCATTCTTTCCTGAATTTGCCATCGTGAATGGCATTGATAGCATGGCCGGTTTTAATGGTGTCGAAAATTATTTCGTAAGGCACACAGGTAATATCACGGCGTATATCTGTTGAATCGAACATGTAGAAATAAGTAGGCAACACAGCCACACTTAAGCCACCTGTGCCGTTCACTCTTGTACCATTTTGAATACCCAGTTTACTATCGCTGTTGGTACCAAATGCCATGGACGCCACCATGATAAACTCTCCGGCAGGGTCGTTGGTATTGTGTGCCAGCAAATAGTTTTTAAATATGGCTTTATAGCTGGTCAGCAAACTGTGCTGATCGGACTTTGCCATAATTTCCCTGCATTCCGTATTGGCTATTTTGTAGTAATCAAGATAGTTGGCAGCACGAACGGTTTGGCCGTTTGGACGCAATTGGTATCCACCCCTTGTCAATGCAATTTTTGCACGCAATGCCTTGGCAGCACCTTTTGTAAAACGCTGATCTACCTGGTCGCCAATGCTGGTTACTTCTGTGCGCCATGGCAATAAGTCGGCAGCAATTTTTAAATCGTCGAGCAGACGATCGTAAATGGTATCGGTGCTGGTGCGAAATTTAAAGAGATCCGATTCGAATTGCGATGGTTGCCATTGCACCGGCACATCGCCAAAGTTTCTGCAGAGTTCGTATAGGAATTGAGCTCTTAATACATAGGCTTCGCCCACCATTCTTTTCAACTGCGCCTGCTGCTGTGGCGAGCCATTGGTGTACAATTCCATGCGGGGTATATAGTAAAGGCAGAGATTTGCTCTTTCTACACCCTGGTACATTTGGTTGAATGGATTGGTGATTTGCAGGTTGGCCGGAATACCCAGGTATTTGGCCAGCAATTGTCCTTCGTCGGTAGTAGGCGGATTGGTGCCTTTCTGCATTTCATCCGAATCGTAACACCAGTACTGGCTGATACGAATACCATAACCAAAATCGCCACAAAGTGCATTGTACGCACCCAGCAAACTACTGCGGGCATTGGAGATATTACCGAAAGTATAATCAGTATCGAAAGAGGAAACGGCTTCGGGAGAAAGGAATTTTTTGCACGAAATAAGTGATGCAATAGCCACCACAAGAGCGATAACTATGGCTGATCCTTTTTTATTGTATTTCATAGAATAGCTTTTGAGGTTGGTGATTAAAACGTAACATTTAAACCGGCCACAATAGTCCTGGCTCTTGGGTAAGCGGCATAGTCAACGCCCGGTGTAGTTGGATCAGAACGACGAGTGCTCGCATCAGGATCGTAGCCGGTGTAGTTGGTAAAAATGAATGGATTGTTCACCGTGGTGTACACACGCAGGTTGGTCATTCTCAATTTGGCTATCATGGTACGTGGGAAATTGTATGCGAAAGTCACATTGTTGATACGCAGGTACGAACCATTTTCCACCGCATAGCTTTGAGAATAAAAACCATTTACACTGGTAGAAGGAAACCATATTTTGGCATTGCCGTTCACAGCGGCCATTGAAGAAGAATCAACACCCAAAATGTATTGTGTACCCGAAATGGTTACAGCACGCTGAATGGAATTGCCCTGCTGGTCAATCATTTTCCAACGATCGTTGTTGCTGCTCAGCATATTTACCTGCGAACCATAGGCACTGCCGTATTCCAGTTTGTTGGCATTAAACACTTCGTTGCCCACTACAAAATTCAAAAACACATTCAGCTCAAACCCTTTGTAGGCAAGGGTTTGATTGAGGCCGCCAAAATATTTGGGTTGTGCTCGGCCAATAATGGTCCTGTCGTTATCGGCATCTATTTTACCATCGCCATTCAAATCTTTAAACTTGGGCGAGCCCGGCTGCAAAGGGTTGGCCAAAATGCTGGCATTGTTTACAATACCTTTCTTCAACACATATTGCGTATTGTACTGCGGGTACAATGCGTTTGAAAATGGCAATGCATCGAAATCGGCCAATGAATAAAACCCATCGTTTACATAACCATACATAGTACCCACTTCTTCACCCACTCTCAGCAGGTAGTCGGCAGGAAAGTTGGAACTGCTGAACCAACCGGAGTTGCGCAAAATTTGCTGGTTAGGCCCCAGCGATGTAATGGTGTTTTTGTTGAACGAAATATTAAAAGAGGCATCGTAGGTGAAATTCTTTTTCTGTATGATGCTACCGGTCAACTGCAATTCAACACCCTTGTTTTCTGTAGAGCCAATATTTTGAAACTGGTTGGTATAACCGCTTGAAGAAGGAATGGTTTGGTTCAACAGCAGGTCTTTCGATTTGTTGGCATATACATCCAGCGTTAGCATCAACCTGCTTTTCCACAAACTCAATTCAAGACCAAGGTTTTGTGCCACCTGGTTTTCCCAACGCAGGTCCTCGTTGCCCAAATTGCTTGGCACAAAAATGCCTACCAATGCACCATTTAAACCATAACCCCTGTTGGCCGGTGCACTGTACTGCGTTTTATACGAGAAGGGTGTAATGCGGTTGTTGCCAGATGTGCCGTATGAATAACGCACCCGCAAATCGTTGATGATCCTGCTGTCGAAAAATTTCTCGTTGCTTATCCTCCACGAAACAGCGCCGGAAGGGAAATAACCCCAGCGATTGTCTTCGCCAAATATGGAAGTACCATCGGCTCTTACCGTAAGCTTGGCATAAAATCGTTGGTCGTAGTTATAATCTGCTGTGCTGAAAAATGAGAGCAGCGAAACAGGCACTTCTGAACTACTGGCCAATGGCTGAGGATATGCAGCAGTAGAAGCTGCCGCCAGTTGCAGGTTGGCAAATGCTTTTTCTGCAGTAATGCCTACAGGAAAATATTTGATCTCCTGTGAGAAAGCTTTGTTGGTAGTTTTCTGCAATTCCTGGCCGGCCAGTATGGAAAGACTGCTTTTTTTCGATTTGAACAGCGAACTGTTTGAATACGTAAACACATTGGAGTTGGTGATCTGGTACGAATTAGATTCCGACAGGTTTACCACCGGCAACTTGTTGTTCGATTTGGCATTATTGGTCAACGTGTCGTCGAATGCCTCGGTTTCGTTGTTATTAATATTGTAGGCTACAGTAGTGCGGAACGAAAAGTTTTTCGCCAGTTGTATTTGCATGTACGCATTCACGTTGAACTGCGTTCTGTACTGGTCTCTTGTTTCAGCTTCCGACAGCAAAATGGGGTTCAGGATATTGAAACCGTTGCCGGCATTTTGCAGGTCGAGGGTTGGATCGTAAGAATCTTCTTCCTCACCGGGAAGAATAATTGGTTTGTAACGGGTGTATTGTTTCAACCTGTTACTGCCCGCACCACGGGTATCCGATGTACCAGCTCCCCATACATACTGGTCGGTGTAGCGGGTATTAAAGCCAAACATGAATCGGTTGCTGGCTTTGTGGTTCAGTTTAAAATTCAGGTTCTTTCTTTCGAGTCCCGAATTAATGAGGATACCATCCTGCTTGTTAGCGGTGAAACTGAGGTTGTACGTAGTAGAAGCGCCACCGCCCCAAATGCTGAGGTTATGCGACCACTGCGGTGCATTTTCACCCATGGTTCTTTCCTGCCAGTCGTAACTGGGATAGTCTTTATAATAGTAGGCAACAGAATCGTACACAATGGGCGATTTGATATAACGCGTAATGGAGCTGTCGGCCATCCACATTGCTTTTTCAAACTGGTAGTCCACAAAATCGTAGGCGCCCATCATGTCTATTTTTTGCGACAGTTGCTGCACGCCATAGTAGGTATTGTAGGTTACATTGGTTTTTCCATTGGTGTTTTTACCGCCCTTGGTAGTAATGACTATTACACCGTTGGCACCCCTCGAACCATAGATAGCGGTGGAAGCAGCATCTTTCAATACGTTCAGCGATTCAATATCCTGCGGGTTTAAAATGCTCAATGCATTGTCGGTAGGCACTCCATCTACCACGTACAATGGTTCCGAACTTTGGGTGATCGATCCGCGTCCACGAATATTGATGATAGCTTCTGAACCAGGCATACCTTCTGCCATGGTTATCTGCACGCCGGCCAGCTTACCCTGCAAAGCTTCCGCAGCATTGTTCAGCGGGTTGTCTTTTAGATCTTTAGCGGTTACAATAGAAGAAGCAGTCAGCAGGTCTTTTCGTTTTACCGACTGGTAGCCCACAATCACCACATCATTCAGGGCATTGGCTGTAGGTTGCAGCGTTAGATCGATCTGGGTTCTTTGGCCCACATTTACTTCCTGTGAGGCAAAACCCACAAAGCTAAATACCAGCACATTGCCACTGCCGGGGGGCACAACAATACTATACCTTCCATCGGAGCCGGTGGTGCTGGCTGTCTTGTTGTTTTTTAGGGTAACGGTTACGCCTGAAAGTGGCAGGCCGCTGCTGTCGGAAATTACCCGGCCCGATACCTGTTTGGTTTGGGCAATGGCCGAAGTGACCGAAATGAGCAGCACAAGAAGGGAGACAATTTTTCTCATACAAGCAGTTGTTTATTTGGGTAAAAAATCAGGCTTCGCTGATGCCGGCCGTTAGTTTTGGTAAAGCCATTGTAGGTAGACAGCTAAAAAGAGTGTGAAACAGCTAACCGACACGCGAATGACCAAACCTAATTCCGGTGCTAAAAAAGGAGGTTTGATTTTTCAGCGAAATGGTTCAAATTTTCGGTGCAATAAAATTTCTCAATTGAAAAGCAATGAGTTACAATTCTCAAAAGCAGAAGCCCATAAAAAAATCCGGGTGATTGTTCTTTTCCTGAAACTTAGCCGGGGATGGATATACAATGCCAGTAAACAAGAAATTTCTCTTCCAAATAATACAACCGGCACCCAACGGCATTTGTAATCGCCGGGGTTTAGTAACGCAACGTTGCTGCCCGGTTGGGTGTCAACTATAAAAAAATAGTATGCGGAAAATTTTACCTGCCCTGTTGTTGATGGCTACAGTCCTGTTGTTTCATTCCTGCAAAAAGAGTGATGATGGCGCGGCCAATGATGCATGCTTTCCGGGCATGGCTATCCTGCTGTGCTGAAAATTTTGTGATCACTAAAATCACAAAGTGAAGTAGGAGCTAACTATTTAAGAACATGTTGTGCTATTGGTATATCCAATAATTCGTTCGGTTCAATAATCTTGAATGATTTATGTACCTTTTTGTTTGCCCAAAAAGGTACCCAAAAATGGCCCCGGCCAATGATGTACGGCCCATTGGCCGGATAGGCCCTGATTAAACACCTGTACTACTGTTGTGCCAAACTGTGGAACCCTGATACCGTTCACAAGTATCATACTTTCCTCTTTATCATTACTTCCAATAATTCTTAATAGCACAACACTTTATTGAAGAAAAATTGAATCAAGTTCGTAGTCAGCTCACCCACCATGTTGCCAGCAATATCCCTGGGTGCGGGAGTCCCTGCTACAGCGGCTTCCTTTTTTTGTTATAGCCCGGCACTGACTGGTATTTTGAGTTTTTCCAGCAGGGCTTTTTGTTGAACTCCCCAATGGTTTTGAAGTACCGGGGCTTTTGCTTTTCGAACTACATACACCACATGTACCACCGGCACCACAATGTTTGCAGCCGCTGCAATTGGTACATGCCGTGCAGTAAGCACTTCCCGTGCATCTTCCTGCTCCCGGTTTTGCACAGCAACTTTCTTCGGCATAAATGGCCGGGTGTATAGTGGCCAGCGCCAGCAAAAAAATAAGAATGGTTTTCATACAACTTACTCCATCACTTTTACCAGGTCTGAAATGAGATGCGAGTGGGAGGAGTGAACAGCGCAGGCGTACTGCACAATTGCTGAATTATTTTATTATCGAACACTGAGGCAAGCCACCGTTTTGCTGCAAAGTATTGCGCTTGCAATTTGGGTAGGGCAATGTAAATAATTTTCGATTGCGTACTTGCGCTACTTATATTTATTGCTCAACAGATTGCTTATGAACAGACGTATTTTCTTATCGAACGGAATGAAAATTGGCGCAGGCATGGGACTCCTGAGTGCCGTACCCATGGACGTGTTAGCCATGTACCGGAAAAATGTTTCTCCCGGTAGTAAAATTGGTGTAGCCCTTATTGGTTGCAATGGCATGGGCTGGGTAAACCTTACCAGCATGCTTAAAATACCAGACACCACTTGTGTAGCGCTTTGCGATATTGACGACAGCGTGCTGAAGCAACGCCTGGAAGAACTCGATAAACTGAACATAAAGCCCACTACATTCAAAGACTATCGAAAGTTGCTGGAGATGAAAGAAGTGGATGTAGTGATCATTGCCACGCCCGATCACTGGCATTGCTTAATGATGGTAGAAGCATGTGCTGCAGGCAAAGCCGTGTATGTAGAGAAACCTGCAGCCAACTCCATTGTAGAAGCCAATATAATGGTGGCAGCAGCGCAGCGGTATGGCAGCATTGTGCAGGTAAACCAATGGCAGCGCAGCCAGCAACATTTTAAAGATGCCATTGCATTTGTACAAAGTGGAAAGCTGGGCACTATATCGCAAACCAAAACCTGGATGTTCAGTTCGCATGGCCTGCTGGCACCCAAGCCCGATGCACCTGTGCCTGCCGGAGTAGATTATAAAATGTGGTTGGGGCCTGCAAAGGAAAGAACCTACAACCGCAACCGCTTTCACTATACTTTTCGCTGGTATTGGGATTATGCAGGCGGCCTTATGACCGACTGGGGCGTGCACCTGGTAGATATGGTATTGCTGGGTATGCAAACGCAGGCACCCAAATCAATTGCGAGCATTGGCGGCCATTTTGCTTACCCCACCGATGACCGCGAAACGCCCGATACACAAACAGCTCAATTCAGTTTCGATACATTCCAGATGAGTTGGGACCATAGCATGGGCAATCAAAATGGATTTTTTAACCAGGGCCATGGTATTTCATTTGGCGGTAGCAATGGCACACTTATTCTCAATCGTGGTGGCTGGGAAGTAAGGCCTGAAAAGGAAAAGGACAAACCCAAAATGGATGCAGTAAGCTGGCAAAATGTAAAAGACAACGGCGTTGATCTACACACGGCCAATTTTATAAATGCTGTAAAAGCAAAAAATGCATCGCTACTCAACTGTCCTATTGAAGCAGGTGCTGCAGTAGCCAAAGTATGCCAGATGGGCAATGTGGCTTTGCGTAGCAAAGAAATGTTGCACTGGAATAACGCTTCGCAAAAATTTGACAGCAAAACAGCCAACGAATTTTTAGCAGCGGAATATCATAATGGGTGGAAGCTGCCTAAAGTTTAAAAGTTCCAGAGTTCACGAGTTGGCTGGTTGGTATGTTGGAAAGTTCACAAGTTGAAAAGAGCGTTCCAAATTCAACCAGCCTTTTCACTTTTCACAGTAATGGTTCTTCTGTGTTCTACGAATCGCAAACTAACCCCGGAGGAATTGTTATAACGCACAACAATAAAAAACGACAACAACCCCTGCAGCATTCAATGAGTTATACTACATTGCAGGAGTATGCATATACGTACAATACTAAGGTTGTGCGGCATTTTATGAGACTCTCAATTCTATACATACTAACCCTTGCAAGTCTGCTTTCTTTTGGACAGACAAACATTAGCGAAATAGCTGACAAAAAAATACAGCAGCGAGTTTTACTTATAAAATATAGAACGGACAGTTTCTTAAATAAAGTGACAAACAAAGCTGTTTTCAAAAGATTAGTTCCAGATTTCGGCGTGACCTATCAGGTTGGCGAGTTTTATCAGAACTATTTATTCTTAAACAAATATGAAACTGACCCCGAAAACATTTATGACTTAAACCAATACTATACTATTAACGACACGACTTTGGACGTTTCGGACACAATCGGAATTTATTATTCGGAGATAAAAAATCAATTTGCCTCTAAGACTTACAAATTAGATGTACGTTTTAAGTCAAATGATGACTACTTAAAAGTAAAAGCATTAAACTATTTGTACCAAGCGACAACACAGCAGAAATTAAAGCAGTTAATTTCAAATAAAAAATTGAAAGCGCCATTTATAAAGATTTCAGTAGACGGCAAAAGCAATACTTACTTTGTTTTTCTTAAAGACAAGAATATGCCCCATAATTTTGTTCTGTGACGAAAATGTGTTCTTCGAGCTGTTAGCATAGCGCACCTCGAAGTTCAATGTGGCGATTCTCCGAATCGCAAACAAACCCCGGGGAATTGTTATAACGCCCAACAATAAAAAACCAACAACAACCCCAGTAGCATTTAATGAGTTAAACTACATTGCAGAAGTATGCATATGCGTGCAATACTAACGTTGGTGGCAAGTATAGCAAAATACGTTTGACAATTAACTACCTAAATAATAATAATTCAAGAAATGACTGAAAAATCGTCAAACAACCCAATAAATAAGACTATCACTTTTAGACTAGCTCAAACAGATATGTGTAAAGGTTATGCGAATGGTTCTATTGGCATAATTGTTTCAGGACTTATTTGGCTCATTTCAGCAACTATATCTTATCAATATTCTGCGAAACAAGCTGTTTGGGCACTCTTGATTGGAGGAATGTTTATCCATCCTTTGGGTGTATTTCTAAGCAAAGTAGTAGGAATAAATGGGACACATACAAAAGGAAATCCGTTGGCAAACCTGGCTATGGAGGGGACGATATTTATGATTATGTGTTTACCTATTGTTTTTGGACTTTCATTACAACATTCGGAATGGTTCTTTCAAGGTATGCTTCTGATTATTGGTGGAAGATACCTGACATTTGCGTCTATTTATGGCTCCAGACTTTATTGGATTTTAGGAGCTGTTCTAGGAGTTGCGGCATACTTGTTATTCTACTTTAAGGTACAATCTCTTGGTTCCTTGCTAACAGGTTCGCTTATTGAAATTTCTTTCGGACTTTTTATGTTTTTTTCTTACCGAAGAAATGATTTAGATGGTCAGAGATAACATCATTAAATGAAATAATGCGTTCTTCCTCGTGTTAGCATAGCGCACCCCGAAGTTTAATGTGGCGATTCTCCGAATCGCAAACAAGCCCGGAGGACCAACACAACAACAACTTCTTTTCAACTTTTAATCTATATTCGACATCAGCGCCTGGTGGAAGAATATAAATTCTCCGCCGAACGCAAAGCTGTACCATTATACGCCATTACTTGTACTTCCCTAAGGAAGTTAAACTTCAAATTCAGCGTGGAATCAGAAATAACACTTCAAATCATTCTTATTAAGCCTACGGCAGAGGTAGTCTTTGGCTTACAAGAGGGATCTGGCAGCAATTACAAAACAGTTCAGAAACAAATTGCTACATCCAACGATTTATCATTCAAGTTTACGATTAAAGTAAAAGGTGACAGATCAGAAGAGGAAGTTCCCAAATTTTCAGGCAGTGTTGTTCAAGGTCCTGCAGGTAATAAGTTTGTGTATATTGACATCGGCACATACGCTGGCCAATCTGATTCAATTTGGTCAAGACGGCTTAAAATTCCTTTAACAGGAATTACCTGGAAGGACATTGATTCATTATCTGGCAATTCAATATTACAGACTTGTGTTCCTGGAACTGGTAGAGATGGAGGCCCAAATTGTGCAACAGTAAAACCTTTTGGAGGTTGGCATCTTAAGCACGGATAACTGAAAAATTAAACCCGACAACAACCCCAGTAGCATTCATAGAGGTATACTACATTGCAGCAGCATGCATATGCGTACAATACTACTATGGTGTGCAATTATTATAGGCCATGAAACTACTAAGCATCTTATTCTTGATTGTATTTGTCTACAAAGCCTTGGACAATGAAAACGGCTATTTTATACCTAAAGAATTTGAATACCCATCGTCTAAAATTGACTCTGGAAAGACCTTTATCTATCAGAACAGTTTGACAAAACAACATTCTTTGACAGACCTTAAGTTAATGAATGTTGCAGGGAAAATTTTTCGGACAATTAAGAATTACGACTCAACAGGTGCAACAAGCGACTCAAGCAAAATTTATGATGGCAAAGCCATTGAGGTATATAATTTTTTTATGGCCAATGACGGCACAAGAACAAAAGCCGATATCATACAAGACACGATCCTTAATGATGGACATAAGCTGGGAATACATCTGACAAAAAGTATATACCGTACGAAGCATACAACTAATGAAATTGCCTCAATAGGACAATACTTAAAGGACACAACCATAACCTGGAAGAACACCCTGGTTCCGGTTCTGGTGATAACAAACAATTCTGTAATTGAATTACGAACAAATACAAATGGCATCAAAATGACTCACACTATCAAGGTATTTTCAAACCAATATTTTGGACAAGGAATTGGCCTGATTAAATATTCCGTGTACTTTAAAGACCATACGGGCAAAGACAATTACAATGTATGGGATTTAAAAAGTATTGAAAATCTTAAAAAATAATTCCTGTGTTCTTCGAGATGTTAGCGTAGCGCACCTCGAAGTTCAAATGTGGCGATTCTCCGAATCGCAAGCAAAGCCCGGAGGAATTGTTATAACGCCCAACAATAAAAAAACGACAACAGCCCAGCAGCATTTAATGAGGTATGCTACATTGCAGAGGTATGCATATGCGTACAATACTAATGTTAGTTGCCATACTATGAGCCACGCTGCTAACTCGAACTAACGAAAAAGAAATAAACAATTTCAAAGCATGGAGGGTCTAATTTCAGCAGACAGATTTCATAGCAGACTGCCTATTAGCTATTCGGTTGCAGAGCAGTTGCTTGAAATGCCAAAACTTAAAGTCATTCAATTTCATGACATCAAACCTGACGAAAAAACTCTACGAGTATTGAACGATGTAATTTTCAAAAGGAGAAAAGACATTACTCTTAGAGTTTACGGTTATGAAGACACCTGGGCTGACATAAGTTTCTTAAATCTACTTCCCGATTTAGAAAGATTTGACTGGGACACGGAAGTGTTTGGTTCTCATGAACCACTTTATAAGATAAACAAACTTGTTCATCTCGGACTTGGTTTCACACAACCCAAACCAAAAATAACTGTAAAGTTTGTAGCTGATTTTAAAGACACATTAGAAAGCTTAAATCTTGAAGGAGATTACAAGGATTTGCTGACGACTATTTCGTTACTTAAAAATCTAAAAACGCTTTGGCTTGTATCCACTAAATTGAAAGGGTTTGACTTCTTGCAAGGGCTGCCTTTGGAAACAATTGGTAACTATGGAGGAAGAGTTGAAAGCTTTGAATTCTTACCCAATATTCAAACGTTGAAAAAACTATGGATAAAGACAAACTCAAAAATTGAGAACATTGACTTTATTGAGCAATTACCAAATCTTGAGGAAATAGAACTACTATATGTAGCTAAGGTTACCAGGTTCCCAAAGTGTGACCATTTAAAGAAGCTTAAAAGAATACTCGCTTTTGAGTGTAACCGACTTGAAGACATAAGTGAAGTAAAGAAATTGAAGAATTGCGACGTATCTATTTCTGGTAAAAAATTGAGTGGACGACATTATAAAGTGGAAGTGCCTAAATAAACCGGCTGCTACTTTTGCAGACACTTTACTCTATAACAAAAATTGACAGACTTGAGCGATACATATTTTGAAATTACTGACGCTGGCGACATAATTAGAATTGAACCTTTGAGCTTGACCTTTCCCGACGCACAGTTAGATTGGGACAGGAATTGGATTAAAACAAAAGTGACAGTTAAAGGTGGAGTATTTAGCGGTCAATTTGTTGCAGAATTTATGACGACAGATTTTGAAATTCTTAAACGACAATTAAAAAATCTTGAGAAGGATCTTAATGGGACTGCAAGATTTGAACCATTAGAACAACAACTTGTACTTAAAATTAAAGGAGACGGTTTGGGACATTTTGAAGTTGATTGTGAATCGACACCTGAATCACATTTAGGACAGTCACTAACCTTTTCAATTAGCTTTGACCAGACCGCTATAAAAGAGTTTGTTAGACAATTAGACAGAATAACAAAGACGTTTCCAATTGACGGTGATTTTAAAATACACAACGAATAAAGCAGCAGCCAACAAAAGTATTAATGTAGGTCGGGCGTACAGAAGATCAATCGACGGTAAATTTCACTTTTCACCCTGCCCTTCCAACTTGTGAACTTTGGAACTTGTGAACCTTGCCTTTCAACTTCTTGACCTCAAGCTTGACCTTTCACCAAAAGCTATCGGATCAACATCGTCGTCCCCTTCAGTGCAATGCGTTTGCCGGCTATGTCGGTGTATTCCAGTTTCCAGGCGTAGTTGCCGGCGGGTTGTAATAAGCCATTTATTTTTCCATCCCATTTACGGTTCCAGTCGTTGGTCTGGAATATCACCTGCCCATACCTGTTGTACACCAGGAATTGCAGGTTGGTAGCCTGGTAAGCATTGAGCGGATACAGGTAATCGTTGAGCCCGTCGCCATTGGGTGTAAAGCCACTGGGCACCGCTATATAGCAATTGTTGGGCACTTTTATTTTTTGCGTCAGCGTATCGCTACAACCATTGGCATGGCTTACTACAAGTGTAATAGATACCTGTTCCACCGTAGTGTTGGTGGATTGGAAAAATTGTAGCGGTGGCCTTTGCTGGAAACTGGTTTGTCCATTGCCAAATATCCATTTCCATCCGGCTACAGGCCCGGTGCTTTTATCTACAAACAACACCGAATCTTTGGGGCAGGCAAATGCAGGAAATTCAAATGCCGCTTTCACTCTTGTGTTCAATGTACTGAACACTACGCTGGCCGAATCGGCACATACACCATTGCTTACTGCCAGGTTCACGGTGCGTTGGCCATCGGCTTCATAAATGCGTTTGAAACTGGGTAGAGTACCACTTGCACCGGTAGATTGTTCTCTCCACTGCCATTGAATAATGCCGTTGCCACCGGGATGTGTGTACACAACGGTGTCGGCTTTGCAACTGCTGTTTACCGTGAAGTTGAACCTTGCTGAAACCGTATCGTAGCCCTCCACTGTTTTGCTGCTGCCTACCGGTGTGGGCAAGCCACAAATACTCTCGATGGTGTTTCCATCGGTGCCAAGTTTTACGGTCACTGTGTATATGCCCGCTGTTTGTATGGGCGATGCCAGTTGAATTTTTACTCTTTGTGTAAGATCCCCCACACAGTCTGTTTGCACAGCACCCGACACATTAATGGCAGAAGGCCCGGTTACTGTAAAATCACTCCCATCGGCAGCAATGCTTTTACAAAGCACGGGGTCGCTTAGCCAAATCACAAGCTCCGATGGCTTGCATCGTACTTTACCAATACTATCGATAGCGGCAGGCGCTATGGGGCCTACCTGTACAGATAACGCTGCGCCTACCGGCAATTGCGCATCACACAGATCGAGCATTGTATTTCCATCTGTTCCGTTTTTTGCACGCAAAGTATAATTGCCGGGTACTACGGGGTTCACAGTAGTAATGATGAGAGAATCTGTTTCGAAACCTGCAGTACAACCCACACCCACTACCGATGCAATGGGAACACTTGCATTGGCAAATTCCCAATCGCTGCCATCGGTTGCAATACTGCTGCATTTCATTTTCTTATTCAGCTTCACAAAAAATTTGGATGCGCAACTTGTTTTCAGCGTTTTCAATGCAGGGCGTGCAGTATCGGTAATTACGGCCGTACCACTATTGAAATCCAGCCTGTAGCCTGCCTGTGTGTTCGAAAAATGGCTTACCAGCAATATATAATCGTGGCCTACCAAAATATCAGGCATTCTACTATACTGCGGCACTTTGCCTTCGCACTCCATCACATTAGCGGCGGTAGCCGTGGTGCCGGTGGTACCATAGTATTCGCTCCAGTTGCAACTAACTACCCAGGAAGGGTTGGTATACACAGCGTTTACATCCCTGTTGGTAACGTCGTACAACTGCCAATCGTAGTCGCTGGTACTGCTATTGGGTGTAACGGTAAAACCAAGGGTTCCCGATTGAAAGCAGGTGAACTTGTACCAATATGGATTTACATCCTGCAAACTTGAGTTAGGACATTTGGGGCTGGGCGTAAGTTTGCCGCCACAAAGGTTTACCGAGCTTTGAATAAAGGTGCCGGTGCCACATACCGGGAAAGCCGTAGATGGATTTTGCCCCGGCGTATTGCAGGTTTGTGTATATGCCTGTAATGCGAAAGAGCAAAGCAGTATGGTAAAAAAGAGAGAACGTAGTTTCATATTGTGTGGTTCATCTGCCAATGATGGATGGCTGCAAAGTAAGGACGTGCAAGGCGATATACTTTCCTCAGGAGATCAACTTTTGCGTTTCAGCATGCTCTCATACATATCGATCCAATCTTGCACGGTCAGTTTTTTCATCAGTTCGCCAATGAGTTTGTACGGAATATGTTCGGGTTTTTTAAACCGCACACAGCTTTTTCCCATATCCAGTTTTGCGGTGCTGTGCTTGGGAAATTCGGCCACAAACCAATCGTACAAAGCTTTGCTGCTATAGATGGCCATATGGTAAAAATTGATGGAATTTTTTTGCGAAGCCAGGCCTGCAAATGGCAGCGGCGATTTAGGATCGCAATGATAACCGGCGGGGTAAATGGTATGTGGCACTATATAGCCGAGCATGCCATAGTTCATGGTAGTTTCAAATCCTTTGGGCATATTTTTTAGAATAACGCTATGCAATTTCTCCACGGCTTCGCGGCGGTCTGCGGGCAACTCTTTAAAATACTGTTCGGGTGTAGTGGCATTGCTGGTCATAGGTCGGGGTTAACATCAAAAAATGGTGGTTATCAAATGTATTCAAACTATCGAAAGTTCGGAAGCCGTACCTGTATGCGAACGGCCACCCATCAGCCCGATTGATTGACAACGGATGAAAGGGCCCCGTTGCAGGCAGGCCAAACAAAAACCGGCAGGAATATTCCCGCCGGTTGATAGGTTTCCAATATTGTTTGCAGTGAAACGGATGCTTACCAGCCGCCACCCAGCGATTTGTACAGGAACACCAGTGAATTGATGCGCTGTTGCAGTGTGATGGATTCTGCCAGCTCCGCATCAAACAAATAGTTCTGCTGTATCAACACTTCGTAGTACGATGAAAAACCATAATCGTATTTTGCCTGTGTAAGGTCGAGTGCCTTACGGGCAGCCAGCACCTGTTGGCTGCGAATATGGTATTCGTCGTTATAGGTACGGTATTCAGCCAACGCATTGTCCACATCGGCAAATGCTTCCAGCACAACCTGTTCGTACTCGGCGCCAATTTGCTTGGTGATATTTTCCTGCACCCGAACCCTGCGTTTGTTTTGTCCAAACTGGAAAATGGGTCCTATGATGCCGGCAAAACCATTGGCCACAAAACTACTGCCCCCAATAAAGGTGCTGAGTTGCGGGCTCGCCAATCCCACCAGGCCGGTAAGGCTGATAGATGGATACATATTGGCTTTGGCCACACCAATCAGGTTGAACTGTGCTTCCATTCTTCTTTCAATTTCCCTGATATCGGGCCTGCGTTGCAATAACTGGCTGGGCAGTCCCACCGGAATTTCGTCGGTCACCACCTGCTCGTACAGTGTTTTACCACGCTCCAAATTGCCGGGAGGCATACCCATTAACACCCGCAGCGAGTTTTGGATGGTGATGATCTGTCGTTCGAAAGCAGGGATGGTTACGGCGGCCAACGCTTCCTGTTGTTCGGCCTGCAGTTTGTCTACTTCGGCCACATACCCTTTGTTGAAGCGATCGGTAATAATGCGGGTACCTTCTTTGCGGGAAGCCAGGGTTCTTTGCGCCACTTTCATCCGGTTGTCCAAATCGACGAGGATGAAATATTGTGTAGCCACTTCGGCCACCAGGCTCACGATGAGGGCATTTCTAAATTCAATATCGCCCAGGTATTCGGCATAAGCCGCCTGGTTGGCATGGCGAATTTTACCCCAGATATCCAGTTCCCAGTTGAGCGTGCCGTAGGCTTTTAAGGAGCCCTTGTTTACACCGCCACCTACTTTCAAAGCTTCTGTACCTGCTGTACCGCCACCGGCCTGTACAGAGTAGCCAAAGTTGGGGTAGAGATTGGCTTTTACAATGCCAGCCCTTTCTCTCGATTCTTCGATGCGGTAAGAAGCCTGCAACAGGTTTCGGTTGCTATCGATAGCGGTGCGGATATAGCCCTGTAAGATGGGGTCGTTGTAACGATCGAACCACGACACCAGTGCCGAGGTATCAATTTTGGTGCTGTCTTTTACCTGGGCATACTGCACCGTTGATTGCGACATTTCGGGTTTCGAAAATTTGCCGCCCACCATACATCCCGCCAATGTGGCGCCCAGGAGCCCAACGAATATTATTGAATGCAAATAACGCATGATAATAATTTTATACTTAGTGTTCATGAGGTGGTTCTACTGCTGCTGGTGTTGGTGGATTTTGTTTGTCTTGTTTCTTTTTCCGTTCGATCAATACAAAGAAGGAAGGAATAAGAATACAACCAATAACGGTGGCGGTAAGCATACCGGCAAACACCGCCACACCCATTACCTTACGTGCTTCGGCACCGGCGCCGGTAGCAGTAAGCAAGGGCACCACACCAAGAATGAATGCGAAGGAGGTCATAAGGATGGGTCGGAACCTGAGCTTGGCACCTTCCAGCGCTGCTTTGTACACATCCATTCCTTCATCCATTTTCATTTTGGCAAACTCCACGATCAAAATGGCGTTCTTGGCATTGAGGCCTATCAGCATTACCAATCCAATTTGAGCAAACACATTGTTTACATAGCTTTCGGATGACAGGCGGGCAAGGTATAAGCCCAGCATGGCGCCCATTACCGCCCATGGTGTACCGAGCAATACGGAGAAAGGCAGTTTCCAGCTTTCGTATTGGGCAGCCAAAATGAGGAATACAAATAGCAGGGCCATGGCAAATACCTGGGCACTCTTTCCTTCGGCAGCTTTTTCCTGGTAACTCATGTTGCTCCAGGTGTAGCTCATGGAGGAGGGCAACACTTCTTTGGCTACTTCTTCCAATGCAGCCAGGGCTTGCGAAGAGCTATAGCCGGGTGCAGGCATGCCCGATACTTCGGCAGCTCTCAACAGGTTGAAGCGGGTGGTAAACTGCGGCCCTGTAATGTCGGTTACTTTGGCCAGGGTGCCGAGGCTTACCATTTCGCCGGCCGGGGTGCGGATATAGATCTGATCGATATCGTTTTGCTTCATCCTATACTGTGCATCTGCCTGTATATAGGTTCGGTACTGCCGGCCAAACTTGTTGAAGTTGTTTACAAAAGTTCCGCCCAGCATGGCCGAAATAGAGCTGTTCACTTCATCCAGGCTCAGGCCCAGTTTTTCCACTTTCTCTTTATCGATGGTAATATTCTTTTGCGGAACACTGGAGCGGAACCAGGAGAAGGCGCTACCAATTTCTTTGCGCTGCTTAGCCGCTGCAATAAACTTTTGTGTTTGCTCGGCCAGGAACTGCGGCGTACCGCCCGATACATCCTGTAGCTCCATGGTGAAACCTGCACCGCTACCCAGGCCCGGAATGGCCGGTGGCCCAATGGCGATCACCGTACCATCGTTGATGGCTTTGGCACACAAACCGTTTACTTTTTTCAATATCTCCTTATCGGTCTCGTGGCGCACATCCCATTTCTTCAATTGCACAAACACTGTAGCTGCGTTGGGTGCCACCGTATTGGACAGGATGTTGAAACCATTGATCACCGTGAACGATTCCACGCCATCTACTTTACTCAGCACTTCTTCTACTTTCCTGGTCACTTTATCGGTTCTTTCCAGCGAAGCCGCATCGGGCAATGCCACCCCCATCAGGAAGTAGGCATTATCTTCTTCGGGCACAAATCCACCGGGCACTTTTTTACCCAGCAACATGGTAACACCCACTATACCGCCCAGTATAATTAAAGTGAGCACCAATTTGCGGGCAAAGAATCCGGCCAGCTTCACATACTTATTGGTGAAGCTGTCGAACATGCGGTTGAAACTATCGAAGAATTTCTGCAACATGTTTTTCTTGGCACCCACTTTCTTCGGCTTCAATAAAAGGGCCGACAGGGCAGGGCTAAGGGTAAGCGCATTGAATGCCGACAGCATAACCGACACCGCAATGGTAATGGCAAACTGCTGGTACAATCGGCCCGTAATACCCGGCATGAGTGCCACCGGTATAAACACCGCCGACAATATAATGGCAATGGCCACAACCGGCCCAGCCACTTCTTTCATGGCTTTTTGCGTAGCTTCTTTCGGGCTCAGGCCATGTTCTATATGGTGCATTACCGCTTCCACCACCACAATGGCATCATCTACCACCAACCCAATGGCCAGTACCAAACCGAGTAGCGACAATACGTTGATGGAGAAACCCAGTAGCGGGAAAAAGATGAATACCCCAATGAGTGAAACGGGTACAGTAAGCAAAGGAATTAATGTGGCCCTCCAGTCTTGCAGGAAGATGAACACTACCAATATTACCAGCACTACCGCTTCGAACAGGGTGTGCAATATTTCTTCAATACCTGCTTCAATGGGCAATGTAGTATCCAGCGAATAAGTGTATTCCAGGTCTTGCGGGAAGCGGGGACGCAGCTCTTCCATTTTTGCCCGCACCGCTTCTGCCACTGCAATGGCATTACTACCCGGGATCTGGAAGATGGCGATGGTACCCGATGCAGTTCCATTCAAACGGCTATTCTGAAATTCGTTTTCTGCACCCAGTTCTACCCTCGCTATATCGCCAATGCGAACAATGGCACCCTGCTCGGTAGATTTTACAATGATCTTGTTGAACTCATCGGGATCTACCAACCTGCTTTGCAACTGCACCGTGTACGTATTCTGCGTACCGGGCAATGATGGATTATCGCCCAGCGAACCACCGGGGAAGATATTGTTGTAAATATTGAGCGCCTGTTTTACATCATTTACACTTATACCATATGCAGCCATTTTATCGGGCTTCAGCCAAACACGCATAGCGTATTCAGCGCCACCAAAAATGGTTACATCACCCACACCCTGGATACGCTTCAACTGGTCCATGATGTTGATGAACGCATAGTTCACTACAAAGCGGGCATCGTAGGTGCTTTTGGGAGAATACACAGAAACCAGCATGAGCGGAAACACCAGCGATTTCTTGGTGTTGATACCCATGGCTATTACTTCTTTGGGCAAAAACGGGTTGGCCTGTGCCACCCTGTTTTGCGTAAGCATGTTGGCGTTGTCGAGGTTTACACCTACTTCAAACGAAACGTTTACGGTAGTAACACCATCGTTTCGGTTGGTGGACTGCATGTACAACATGTTCTCCACACCATTTACCTGTTGCTCAATAGGCGTGGCTACTGTTTGCTCTACGTTTACGGCATTGGCACCATTGTATGTTCCCGTGATCTTGATCATGGGTGGTACAATTTCCGGGTACTGGGCAATGGGAATACCCCGCAGTGTGAGGAAGCCCAACAATACCGTGAAGATGGAAATCACCATGGCAACGATCGGGCGCCTGATAAAGAATTCACTCATAAAAAAGTTTCAATTAGTCGTGATGGAGGACCTAACGTTGACAATCAGTTTTGAATAGACGAATCATAATCCCATTTCATCTGAACAGGATTCACGGCAGTTTTCAGATTGATGTTGGCATTGCCCACCACAGCCACTTTTTCACCGGCTTTCAATCCATCTCTAATGATCCAGCTACTGCCAACCCTTACACCGGGTACCACCATGCGGGGAGCCAGCTTATTGCTATCGCCCAGTACAAACACCTGGTACACACTTTGCACCTGTGCTACTGTTTGCTGCGGCACCAATAGTGCATCTTTATATTCATCGGACTTGAAGCGAACTTTTACAAACTGGCCGGGGCGGATAATTCTTTGCTGGTTGTTGAACACTGCCTGCATCAGCAGCGATCCGGTGGCTGGGTCTACCTCGCGGTTGGCCAGGTCCATTCTACCATTTTCGGTATACGCCGTGCCATCGCCCAGTATCAATTCAATGGGCACATTCACTATATTTTTCATGGCTTGTCCATCGGCCCTGATCTTTTTTACCAGGCGCAGGTACTCGGCTTCTGCCACCGGGAAACGCACCCTTACTTCGGTAGTAGCCGACACCGTGTTGAGCGGCTTACCCTGGTTGCCAATACTTACATAGTCGCCTTCCAGGGCATTCGAAATACCAATGGTGCCCGAAATGGGCGCAGTAATGCGGGTATAGCTGAGTTGAATGCGGGCGCTGCGCACCTGGGCCTCGGCCACACTTACTTCACTTTTTGAAGCATCGTATTGTGCTCTTGCCGCATCAAGGTCGCGTTGGCTGAGGGCATTCATTTCGGCCAGCGGCTCCACCCTGTCGAGGTCGGCTTTGGCTTTTACCATCATGGTGCGGGTTTCGGCCAGGCGGGCTTCTGCTGCTTCCAGGCGGGTGCGAATGGGTTGGTCGTCTATAACATATAGCAGCTGTCCCTGTTGTACAAATGTGCCTTCTTTAAAATGCATGGAAGTAACCCAACCATCTACGCGACTGCGTATTTCAACATCTGCTTTGCCATAGGTTTCGCCTACATATTCTGTGTACACTGGCACTGTGCGCATACCTACTTCCACATAGTTTACATCGGGTAAGAGAGCGGCCTTTTTTTCCTCTTTGCCGCCGCAACCGGCAAGCCCTGCAAACAACAGGCAAACCGCCAGTTGTTTTATCAATTTTGGTTGGTGCATATCCTTGTTTGGGTGTTTGGTCAAATGTATTAAATAACACAGTGCGACTAATAATAATTTCGACGGGTGGCCGCTTGCATTGCAAGTCATTCTATATGCCTGTGGCAGGAAAAAATGGCTGATACTATATTTCTCTTCATGCCTGTTATAGAAACGCATTGCTATTCCTAAATGGTATCTGCCTGCTGCGGATAGCCATGTCCGTGGTGAATAAGTGCAGGGGTCTGGCCATACATGCAAATATTATCTTAGCTTGCAATGCATGGTACCCATGCTTACTGCTCCCATTTCTTCTCATGGCGTACCTGTATCAATTTCTGCACTGGCATTTGAATGAGCAATATGATGAATAGTAACAGGTATGCACGCTTTTTTGATGCAGGTAGTCTGCTGCTGCTGATCACCTTGTTTGCAGTATTTGCATTGCCCTTGTTTCCCCCTTCCTGGCTGGTATTGCTCAACCCCATCAGTTTTGTTGGCATCTTTTTGGCCTCTGCCTATTCACTCCCCAAAAAAAGGAACCAGCATTTATGGGGAGCCTCTGTAGTGATCGTATTATTATTACTTCCCTTATTCATCGACCTGCAATGGGTAAGAGTAGTATCGAAGAGCATACAGGCCCTGTATTTTTTTTGGCAGGTGATAAGCCTGGTGCGGGAAATAGCGCATACCAAAGAAGTAAACAAGCCCGTGATAGTAGATGCAGTAGCCGCCTATTTTTTACTGGGCATAGCGTTTAGTTTATTGGTAGTAATGGTGGCCATTATTATACCCGGCAGCTATAGCATTGCCCCCAACGACCTGAATGATCCGAACAGATATAAAGCCATGCAGGAGTTTTCCTATTATACTTTCGTAACTTATACCAGCACAGGTTTTGGCGATATTGTTCCGTTGAAACCAGCAGCAAGAACCTTGTCTATTCTTATTGCATCCAGCGGCCAATTGTACATTGCTACTATCATTGCCATGCTGGTAGGCAAATACAGTTCCATCACCCGCCATTAATCATCAAAAAATAAAAGCCATGCCATTCACAATTGATGCCTCCGCAAAACAATTTTACGCCCGGTCTATCGGGTTGGTGCTTTTGCTATTGCTGTTGTATTCTTTTTTCAATGTTATCAGCGTGTTCCTGGGCATATTCACTTTTGCCATCATTTTTGCCGTAGCGTTTTATTCGCTGTTCGAAAAAATGGTGGGCTGGTTTGGCGGCAGGCGCAAACTCGCCAGCATTGTATACGGTGTATTGCTGGTAGGCATTATTGCCGTGCCGCTTGTTTTTCTCATCAACTGGCTTACCGATAGTGTGCAGGAAGCACTGGGTTTTGTACAGAATATTGAAACGCAAACCATACCACCACTTCCTGAAAATATTAGCGGGCTACCCGTAGTGGGCTCAAAGCTTTCTGCATTTTGGGTAGAGCTGCAGGCGGACCCCAAGGCGGCTTTGCATAACCACGAAGCACAAGTGGCTACCTTTTTACAAAAACTACTTTCGGGTGGTGCTGGCATTGCAGGCACCAGCCTCGAACTCATTCTTGGCATTATTATTTCGGCCGTAATGCTCAACGGTGGCACCAAAATTTTGGTCCCCCTGAAAGCTGCCCTGTATGTACTGGCCGGCGAAAAAAGAGGCGACGATATAGTAGATGCTGCAGGCAGGGCCATCAATGGTGTAGCCGTAGGTGTAATGGGTTCGGCATTTATACAGGCTGTAGTCATGTTTATTGCATTAAAAATAGTAGGCGCCCCCATGATAGCTGTACTTACGGCCATCACTTTTTTAATGGCCGTTATCCAGTTGGGACCCATGCTGGTAGCCATTCCCGTTACCATCTGGATTGGCTCGCAGGGAGATACTACCATGGCTATTGTAATGGGTGTGTTTACCGTGGCGTTGTTTGTAATTGATAACGTGGTAAAACCCATATTGATTGGCAAAAGCGGCAAGCTGCCTATACTGGTTTTGTTTTTAGGTGTTGTAGGCGGTATGACTGCATGGGGATTTACCGGCATGTTTAAAGGCGCCATTATTTTGGCCGTGATGTACACATTATTCAATTCATGGTTTTTGCATAGCCCCGATGCCAAAGAAGCCGTAGCCGAAATGGATACACCCAATGATGAATAGTTACCAATTATCGTGTTGTACTATTAGGAATTATTGATTATTGCTGCTGCCTTTGTTGGTCTTTGACCAACAAAAAACTTGCAGCCGATATTGGAGATATTAACCCGTTTTAGTAAAACCAAAATTGTTGTTGGTCATAAGACCAACAACGGCCTAACGAACTATTTGATAAACCAATAGCCAACAAGCTACCCATTAAATGCCTGCATGAAAACATTGCTGAAGCCTTCTATTTTCTGGCTCTTCATTTTCGTACCCATCAGTATCGTATTGGAGAAAACCGGTGCCAGTGAAGCCATGATATTTTTTGCTTCGGCCATGTCTATTCTACCCATTGCCAAACTGATTGGTGAAGCCACCGAAAACCTGGCACACTTTACCGGCGATGCAGTGGGTGGTTTGCTCAATGCTACGTTTGGCAATTTCCCGGAACTCATCATTGGATTGATAGCACTGAAAGCCGGCTTGTACGAAATGGTGCTGGCTTCCATTATTGGCGCCATACTCGCCAACCTGCTACTGGCCACGGGTGTTGCATTTTTCCTCGGCGGACTCAAACATCATACCCAGGAGTACAACCCCACCACCACCCGCATTTATACTTCCATGATGTTTATTGCGGTATGCAGCATGATCATTCCATCGGGCTTCAACTCCATGTTTGGCAGCACGCCTGCCTTCCACGAAAATGAAACCAACCTCAACATTATGCTGGCCGTTTTTTTGTTGGTGGCTTATGTGCTCTACCTTTTGTTTATGCTGAAAACGCATCCCGATTTTTTTAAAAGCATAGAAACAACTGGCGAAGAAAATGCAACAGCACACCAACCCTGGAGCATACAACGCAGCATTCTTACACTTGTTGGCGCATCGCTGGCCGCTGCGTTTATGAGCGAAATATTGGTAGGTGCCGCCGAAGGAACCGGTAAAGAACTCGGCATGTCGGCTGCATTTATTGGTGTAGTGTTTGTGGCCGTTATTGGTGGTGCTGCCGAAAGTTTGTCGGCCATTACCATGGCCACCAAAAACAAAGTAGATCTTACCATGAGCATTGCATTGGGCAGCTCTATACAGATCGCATTGTTTATTGCACCGGCCATGATGTTGTTGAGTTTTGCCATTGGCCCACAACCCATGGTGCTCAGCTTTAGCCGCCCACAGGTGTGGAGCATATTATTGGCCGTATTGCTCACTGCGGTAATTGCGGGCGACGGCAAATCCAATTGGTACAAGGGCGTACAGTTAATTACCCTTTACCTGCTCATTGCACTCATCTTCTATTTTGTACCCGTGTAGCGGTTGGACGCAGTATATCGGCATCATTTTTTCTTCCTCCGCCGATGTTAGTTTAAGACCAACATCAAATTCCTTCGACTTTGCAGGGAATGATTGGGAAAGTCCCATGCCGATTGGAATCATTAAACTTGAATGATGTATGTACTTTTTTGCTTGCCCAAAAAAGTACCAAAAAAAGGCCCCCGCCGCTTATTACACCCAAGCGGCGGGATGAGCCTTGATTAAACTTTTGTACTACTGTAGTGCCGGGCTTGTGTTCCCTGATACCGTTCACAAGTAGCATAGTATGCTCTTTATCATTGCCTCCTTATATAATTTATTCTTAATAGCAATGAATCAAAAGATGGAGGCAGTTCAAAAAAAGCGACACAATGCTACACAGGGGGAGGCGTTGGCAAGGCAAAACGGCCGGAGGCATCGGGTTTGCCTTGATTTTTCTTTGTTACTTTCTTTGCATCAAGGCAAAGAAAGTAATATGACAAGATTACGAACATCTCCGTTTATGTTGGTCTTAGACCAACATCGGCTTGCAGTACTGGCACTATTTTTTCTTCCTAATTATCAGCACCTTAATTTTATCTACTTCCCCACTAAATAAACTGCTACATGAAAAGGCTTTTGCTATTGACCCTATTGCTTGCAACCGTTGTAGGATACAGCCAAACCACCACACTCAAACTGGCTTCAGATGTTTGGCCTCCTTATACAGATGTGTCTTCCAAATTTGCATTGGCCATCGACCTGGTGCGTGAAGCCCTCTCCAGGAATCATGTAAAAGAGCAAACCAAAATACTCGACTTTACCGCGGTGATAACGGGCATCAGCAAAAAGCAATTTGACGGAAGCGCAGCCTTATGGCGCAGCCCCGAGCGGGAAAAATACCTGCTGTTCTCGGAGCCCTATCTCGAAAACCGGCTCATACTGGTGGGCAAAAAAGGCAGCAATGTAAGTGCCGATTCTTTATCGCAGCTCAGGGGCCATAAAGTGGCCATTGTAGAAAGCTATGCCTATGGTGCAGTGCTCAACCAGGCAAACGGCGTACAAATAGTAAAAGGAAAAAACTCGCAGCAAAACCTCGACCGCCTGCTGAAAGGTGAAGTGGATTATATACTGGCCGATGCATTGTTGGTTGAATACCTCTTAAAATTCCAAAGCGAGGAGGTGGCCAAATTTCTCGAAATAGGCAGCAATGCTTTTGTGCGGCTTCCGCTGCATTTTGCCATTCGAAAAGATTACCCCGGTGCTCAAAAAATTATCGACAGCTTTAATGTCACCATCAAGAAGATGATCGTGGATGGCACGTACAACCGCATCCTGAAACTGAACTGGGTATCTACCGATGTGGATGGCGATGGCCTGCCCGAGCTGGTACTCAGCGGCAACAAAGCCGGCACCGAAGCCCCTGCCAATAGCTATAACATCATGGGACAGCCCGGAGCCGCCAGTAATAAAAACGCCCACTATGTAATTGAAGGCAAACTGTACCCCGACTGGAACTCTGTACCCGGCAAATACAAAATTCCCGGGGCTTCCCCTGCTACACCTGATAAAAAAGACTTCGGGTTGATATTTAGGTTTTAGGGAAGTGGATTCTATTCTCCACCTATGAATCAAAGTCCGGCGTTTATAATGTTCCAAACTGCAAAAACTATATACGAGCAGAAGGGGTGTATTTTATGAAAGGGTTTGCAAAAAGAGAGACTGGCGCAAAGTGAGACTATTACTAAAATGCATTCCGCTTCTCAGTGCTTGCCTAGCCTGCCCCCCATACAAGAGGTAACTACATCCGTCTTTCAACGCCGAGTGATTTATGGCATATCAATACCAGTTTAGGCGCTAAAGCCCTCCTCAAGAGCAATGGTATACAAGTCTAGTGCCCATTTTGCTTGTTTTTGACTCAGGTTTCTTTCTTGGCTTAAGATTCTTCCAATGTCGAATAGAAACTTTCGCTCTTTACCTTCAAATTTATCATTCTCCTTTGCCCATTTCGATAATGCAAACCATGTATCCGCTGATATCTCTTTTATTGAACAGATATCGTTGTTCATTATTGCTTCATAGCGATCCTTGTATTGATTCTCAGTCATCAACATTTTTTTTAACACAGCCTGGGAATGCAGCCCGCCAAAAAAATCTTTAATGTAACTATCCCGTTTAATTTTTTTCCATAATTCTTCCTTTTTGGTATCCTCGTTCACGTCATCAGTAAGCCTGTTGTCCACAATTCTTTTGTTAACCACTTTCATTAGGCCTAAACAAAACTCAGAAAAGCCTTTGCTTAGTTTCTGGTATTTCCATATTTCGCTTAAGTTAAAATAACTAAGTCCGGCATCTTCTCGCTGAGTATATAAATAAATTAGTGCCACAGCATATGGAACCGTGGCTGACCTTATTTGACCAATAGCCTTACTCCTGGTGCCATACAACGATTCCAATTCTCTAAACAGAATTACCTTTGAAACTAAGTCTTCAAAAAAACTGTTGCCGATATCATTTGGTGAACGATATGTTCCTTTTAGTATTGCCATAAAATCTTTGAAGACTTTTTCGCCCCCTTTTTTGACAAGAAAGGGTTTGTCCCCCCAAGCGACAAAATACTTGGCGAGCTGTTCCTTAGTAAGGACTCTTTCTTTTGGGTGATCTCGTAAAAACTGTCGTGGCGAAGTCTTTGTAATATTAAGCTCTGTGAAATATTCACCTTTTGCTTTCTCAAAGAACCATTTCTTGCCATCAGGAGTTACAACTGCTTCAGAAATTTCTTTTAGCTTTCTTAAATATGGACTTCGGGAGTCAAGATCTACATTGGTGACCTTCGTTTGTGTATTCGAGTTAATTGAAATTGACTTGACCAATTCCTCCAAATCATCCTCTGATTTAGTTCTTATGATATTTATTTTGGCAAATACTTTTACTTTATCTAAAGATGCATCTTCCTTCCCTGTAAAATAAATTGTTGCGGTAGTTTGCCCACCATTTACAATTTGAAAGTCGTATAATGACTCTATAACAACATGACCATTAATCTTCTTTATCTCTCCATCAGTTGCTGTTATTGTTAGGCCGTTATTATATGCAAGAAATTTTTCAGGAGACTTCCGGATAGTATCACGCATATTTTTATTTGCGCCTTTTTTAAACTGTAAGAAGGCTCTTACATTGCGCTCAAGCAGTCTGGAGCTATGATCATAATACAATTTTTGTAGCAAATTGCCCGGAATAACGGTTATATATGATTCGTAATCTTCCTCTTTGGCGGCAGGAAGACATTCAAGTGTGTATTTGTATTTATTTTTAAAATCAATTTGTAATGGCTCTCTTGGCTCCTGGGAGGTTTCAACTTTGTATAGAAAGTTAAAGTCGATGAGTGTCTTTTTTACTGTAATCGTTTTTTTCCCTTCAGGGCATTTTTCGATTTTTACTGTAATGTCTTCGTCATTGAACTCGAATTTTTTCAAAAGCTGACCATTCCCTCGATTATCTATTGAAATAGTTCCACTTAGAATAAATATTTCAACAACATCAATTTCAAATAATTCCTCTTGGCTGTTTAGTTTGTTTACTAAAGGCTTAATTGGCTCAGTGTCATTAATTGTGTTTAATTCTCCCTTTATAGATTGTCTGAGAAACTTGATAGACGATGAAAAAAAAGTATCGTAATATTCTTTTCTTGAAATAATGTACGAATCATCCTGATTATCTAATGGAAGATTTGCAATAAAAAGTTGCAACCGTTCTCCTGACTCATTAATAAGATAACCAACAACTTTAAAATTCTCTATTTTGGACTCATAATAGGCTTCATCCAATTCATCAGAATCGGTTAGTTGTGAAGCATTCATGAAATATAAACACTCCTTCCCAAACTCTTCACTTGAAATAAATTCGGAATCATCTTTTAGCGACTCTAACTTATAGTTTCGATACTTTTTTAGTTCTTCGATTGTCATATAGCAAGCAGGTTAGTCTCAACTCTATAATTTGAAATCATAGAAAGATCAATGTTATAATGCACGTTTTTGATTGGATTAGCTATCTGAGATTTAGTGATCGATGGGAAATCTTCAGCATTCGCGTCATAAAAGCACACCCTACTAAACTCATATTTGTAATCGTCATATTCGGAAATATTTGATTGATTTATTTTATTCTGCTTTAATGCCGTTAACAGGGCAGCAAAATCTAGATTGTGTTTATTTATTATATCTCTTAGTTGAAAGAGTTTTTGCTGAATATTTAATCCTGTTTGCTTTTCGTTTAATTCAACCAAGGCTAAGAAGAACTTCCGTTTGCTTACCCTTTCTAATTGATATTCACTTGAGATTGATACTTCATTGCTTGATGTGCTAATAGCTTTAACCTCTATTATGTTGTCGTCAACAAAGAAGTCCTTTTCATCACCATATGGACCATGCCATCCATTAATTGTTTCATTATTGCAATATGTTGGATTTTTTAAAAGACCTTCAAGGATTATCATTTCACCTATAAGACCTTTAATTTCAGCTTTAGACAACTTTGTGTCTGACAATGGCTCAAAGAGTCCTGACCATTTTCTATAGTAGTTAAGGAAAATAGATATGTATGCTTTGGAATTCTCCTCCGTATAAATCTTGTTGTATAACGAATAAATCAAGTCATCAAATATTTCTGATAGTAACGGGTTAATCAATGTGATTACAATACCTCCATGTGGTCTTAATAATTTGAATTCAATTGAAATGTTTGCAAATGACTCTTGTTGAATGGTAGCAAAATAATTCAACAGATTTTTCGGGATATAAAGTATCAGGCTTCTACGATTTTCATGATCAAGTGCCATATAAAGCTCAGCATAACAATCGGATGGAAATCTAAGTTGCCGCAATTCTGAAAATTCAACCTCGGTAAGTTTTTTCCAATATTCAGATAAGTTCATATTTATAGCGTAACGGGTTCGTCAGTATTTTCAATTGTTTCTAGTTCGTCAACAACCGGAGCCCCAAAATCTTCAGTCGATACTTCATTAGCTTTGTATTCACCTCCGGGATCTTTTGCTATTGGCGGAATACTAAACGCATAACCAATCAAAGGGATTGGCTTTTCCTTGTCAAAAATCTCAGGCGATACTTTTTTACTTAGTTCTGAATCATTGCCTAAGACATTTTTCATATCAATTAGATAAACTAACATTAATCCTTCATTGGAATTCCGTCTTTTTCTATAAATCCAACCAGGGAGCGTTTTAGCATTGGCCTTCCTTCTTGCCTCGACTTCTGACATTCCTTCCTGTTCCATAATTTCCTTTGTCTTGTTCTCTCTAAACTCTTCCTCAGCTTCGTTAATCACCTCACTCTCGAGATTAATAGACTCATCCTTCCCGGAAGAAATAACTCTCGTCGAACTACCGCCAGCAACAAAAATGCTATCTTGATTTAAAAGATTATAATAATAGTCGCCTTTTTCACCTCCATCTCCTTTAACAGGCCCCTTTCTGATTGAGAGTTGTATGCCATCAAGAGGCTCTCCTTTTAAGTTATTCCCCTTCCCAGTTTTTTGTATGCCGATAGTCCAATGCTTAAGGTAGCCATCCTTATTAGCAAGGTTTATATACTTAATAATATCATCCAATACAAAACTCTCGGTTGAAATAAACGAATTTTCTGAATTTAAGAATTTAAGTAGCCCTTCCACATCTGTCTTGATAACATAAAAATCTCTTTCCTTATCATCGTAAAAATTATTAGTATTCTTATAGAACTGAACTAATTCTCGGAATTGTTTCCAAGAATTCTTTAGTTTACCATCTTCTATTAAGAATCTATAGGTTTCAATTGTTTCATCCTGAAATGTAAATTTTATATCCTTAGAGCCTTTCAAAATTGATGGTCTTGTTATCTTTAAAGTTCCATGATGCTTTCTTATCCTAAGCTCAAAGTCTTTTGGAGTCCTTCTTGGTACCTGTTTATTCATTACCTCAAAAAGTTCATCGAGCTCAGTTATTGTTCTTGTTATGAAGTTGTAATGCTCTCTTGTAGTTTTTGATATAAATAACCTGCATCCATCAATATAACCCGGTCTGTATCCAAACCATCTTCCCATTTGTAACAAAGCATCGTAGTAGTTAGAGTCTCTAATAAAATAATTTATTGTCAATCCTTCTAATGTGAATCCTCTTGAAAGTCGGTTACCTCCAACTGCTATATACTTTTTCCCTGTTCCTTGTGTATTGACAACATAACTTAAGTGCTCCTTTCGTTCTGAGTTTACTGCTTTAACTTCTATGCCTTCAACAGCTTTTGGCAGAAGGCTTAGAATTTCATTCCTATATTTTTTGGCTATTAAAGTGGGGTCGAAGTAATCGGGGGGAAGGAATGACCTGATATTTTCAACCTCATATGCAAAATATCTATTCCATTGCTTTTCAAAATGACTGTAAATACCTACAGGGTTGGCTGGCTCATCATTAGATATGTTATTAATTACACTTTGTAAATATTTTTTAATTTCATCAGCTGTGGAATTCTGCCAATTCGTGTACTTAGATACATGTACAAGCATTGAATGATGAGGGTTATAACTCGGGGAGTTAATCAATAAATTCTCCCTACTAAGTCTTAGAGCAATTGAAAGAATAAAACAATCGATTGCATCAGATAAAGACGGCGGAAGACCAGGTGGAATTGTGTCAGTTCTTTTAGCTTTTTCAGGGAAGTAATCTAAAAAGTCAGCTATTGTAGAGATAAGTGGAAGTTTTTTATCTCCTTCCTGTTCATAGCCGTTTTCAAATATAATTTTTGGGCCAACGTAATTACTTGGTGGTGTTAGTTTATAGATAAAATCATCTGGAAATAAACTTCCAGTAAGTTCAAATGATCTTTCTATTATTTCGCCATTAATTCTATACTTAATTTTCCATTCTCCTTCAAACTTTTCTTGTTGATCCTGGAGAATATTTGCAAAAGGAGTTGCCGTGTAACCCAAATAAGATTTTCTTGAAAATAAATTTAGCAGTGCTCTTATATGGCCGTTTATTTTAGTTGCATATTGTTGTCCTTTACGACCTAGATTATTCAAAGAGGCATTATCTGCCTCATCATCGAGTACCAATAAAGGTATATTCATTTTACTTTGACCTTCTGGAATCGAAGAAGATATCCAGTAAAGAAGGTTGGCCAGAACGTTATGGTTCTTTTTACAGATTAGAATCTTTGGATTCGCAAATGAAAAATTAGACTGCAAAAGAGATCGACTAAAATCGGTTTGCATAGAAGTAATTGCTTCTATTTGACGAACATCGTTGTTGCCGAACTCGTTAACTTTTCCAACGCCTTTTATTCCATTCTGCGGAGGCCCTTCAATTGGAAGCGTTCCCCAGCCAATGACATCTTTCTCTATCCTGTCCTGGGTTTGAGAACGGAGATCATCCATTATTCCTGAAAGAACTATTACAAGTTTATAGCCGGCGTCGATAGCTCTGTTGATAACACCGTTGAAATTTGAAGTTTTGCCTGACTGAACATTACCAACCACTACTCCTTTTTTAAATAAGGGTGTGGAAGATTGGGGGTCACCCAGTAATTCCAAAATCGTCAACGTACTTTTATCTAGTTCATGAATAGATTGCTCGGCTCTTCCTTGCCTTTTTAAATACGTTATGTATCTTTTCCAGTAATTCCAAACATCTCCGGGCATACGTTGTTCTGTAATCCACGAAGGCTCTATTAGCTTTTTGATTACAGTTCCTGATTCATTTGTAGTAACAATGCTTCCTTTTATTTCTCGATCTATTTTAGAAAACAGGTCTTCTATTGTGTTGTCATCAATATTTTGTAGCAGTCGTCTAATATGAGGGACCGTTCGAATTTCTTCTTTAACTCTATCAACAATGTCATTTAATTCATTCATTCCCGGCGTTCGTCCACATTCAGAAACGTAATATTTTACCTCACTTTTGAATGTTGGAAATATTTCGTAAAATATATCAAGTAGTGCCATTGGTTTTATTTTTGACATTGCATTAGCTTATCAATCAATTCATTATTTCCGAAAACCGTATGCAATATTTGGATAATCAAGTCCTTCGAAAAGCCTCTTTTAGTATATAGTTCAATGTAAAATTTTATATCATCTTCATTGAAATCATTTTCAATTATTTTATTTCCTGAATGCCTTCTTTCATCTATTCCAAGCATTTCATTAATTTCCTTATTTATATTCCTTATAAGATGCTGAAGTACTTTCATTGATTGCTTATCAATGGTAGTGCTAAGATGTTTATACAGGGGGTATTCTTCATTTACATTATATTCTGTGCCTAAAGAAGTTATTGATCTTTTTAGAAGGGGAACTATACCTTTTTCTGATTTTCTTTCAATGAGCTCTTTGTTTACGCGGTTTTTGTATTCTTTAAAAGCTTCGCTTTTTATTTCAGATATTATTGAAAGAAAAGCACGTTTTATTTCATATGGGATCTTAAGATTTGATTTGGAAACGTTTAGTTGGAAAAGCTCGTCGGACTTATTTCCAATTTGTACCATGATTCTTCCCAACTGAAACTGAGTCGTTTTCTTAACTAATCTGTTCCAACCTCCGTAGATTATCAACCTATCTTTTCTATAGACATAAATACCCTCCATGTCAGTAAGGCTCCGTTTGTTTTGAGTCCAAATCGACAACCCCTCTTTACTTTCTTTAATTGCCCTTGCAGGAAGTATATATCCCTGAATTGATATTTGCTCCCCTTTATATTCTCTTACTTTCTCCGACAGAGCTCTCAAATCTTCTACAGCTGGGAAAGGAAGAAAAGGAGTTATAATCCCATTGTTCAAACGAATCGTCAATTCCTTCTTTTCAATAAATCGGTGGAATATTAAACCAAGATGCTCCGAGGTGTCTTCACTTAGTTCGCTATACAATGCGTTTTTTTGCTCCTCTGCATCTCCATCAAGTCGCTCTATTTTATAAAGACCTTCCCAGATTACAATTGTATTTGGGATAAAATCTTCTTGAAAACCAATAAAAGAGGTACTTAAATGTTTAAATTGATTTAATAGGCTTTTGATCTCTTTATCAGAGTTTATTATTAGCTCCCATTCCCCTTTTTTTAAATAATCCAAATCCCAGGTACATCCATGAAATTCTCCACCTTTTATTCTGCTTAAAACAGTAAACTTTCTTGTCTGGGAAAATGAAGCCGTTTTTAACCCTAACCCAAATCTTCCAAGATCATCCGATTGACGATCTTCACTCATATCACTGCTTGGAAACCTCATATTTTTGATCAGTTCCACATCACACATACCATTCCCATTATCTGCAATAAAGAATTTAAAAGGTTGGTTTTGGCAATCAACCAAAAGTTCAATTTTTTTTGCACCTGCTGCAATAGAATTGTCAATCAAGTCTGCGATGGCGGTTGACAATGAATACCCCTGCTCTGCAATTGATTTAATAAACAAATAGGGATCAGGTGGAAGCTTTTTAGTTTTCATCCTGTTTAATATAAGGGGCGAGTTAATATGATCCTCTGAAATAATCAATTCCTAAATCCAGAATCCACATAAACGACGCAATTTTTCAGAAGTAGTATTAAGCGATTATTAATTCATGGTTTAGAGTTGAATTATCGTTTTTGCCAATGCTGCAGCCATCAGCGGCGGTACAGCATTTCCAATTTGCTTAAACGCCGCAGTACGGCTGGCTTCTTCTCTTACTCCTTCAAAATAATAATCGTCAGGAAATGATTGGAGCCTGGCGGCTTCTCGTACACTAATTGAACGATTCTGTTCCAGGTCTGGGTGAATATAGTAGTGGCCATCCTTAGCAATATGGGCCACAACAGTTTGTGAATATGGAAGATCAGCAGCTACAACTTTAAAGCGGTCGAAAAATGAATGCCTGTTTTTGTGTGATTTGAGCTCATCAGGAAGATCATTGTAGTTAAGCCTTTCTTGCCTGCTATCCCATTTGCGAACAGCGATACGATATATCTTTTTATCCTGATTAGTATGAGGCCTTGCAACATGCTGGGTCACGATATTGATGCCGTTTCTGAGACCTGCCCGCGTTAGATAGCGATCCGCTTTGCCCGCATACTTCTGGTATTTATCGGCACCATCGCCCGCATGCAGAAAGGGTAGGTCTGAAAAAACTGCACTCACAGTTGTACCGGAAGAATGGTCAATTGCTTCCAGATCGGGAAGATTGGGTGTCCAGTCATCCCTCCATCCCAATATGATAATCCGTTTGCGGTTTTGTAACACCCCAAACTGATTTGCCTCCACCGAAAATAATTGCATTTTATACCCTTTCTTCAAAAAGAGTTTTTCCATTTCAGCCAGGTAATGGCCACCCTTTGCAGATTTAAGCCCCAATACATTTTCAAATACAAACATTTTAGGTTTGTATTTCTCCAGGTATTTGGCATACTCAACAAATAAGAAGTTACGGGGGTCTCCTTCCATACCTGTTTCACTACGGGCACGGCCCACCAATGAATAAGCCTGGCAGGGCGGACCTCCAATAATGAGATCAACTTCTTTACCACCAAGCCGTTGGTGAATTTGTTTGTGGATCCTGCTGTTGTTTTCCGGACCAATCGGCAAATTGATAACACTATCCAGCAATTCACCGGGTATATAGGAATAAAGTGTTTTGCGATCAATTTCGTTTTTCAGGTATGCAACATACTTATCGAACTGATTGTTTTCCTTCAGAAAATGATATGCTGTCCTGGTTTTCAATGAATAAGAAGCAGCAACGTCCATTTCAACGTGCGCAATAGGATTGAATCCTTCTCTGATAAATCCTTCCGATAGGCCTCCGGCACCTGCAAACAGGTCTATATAATTCATATTAATTCGAAATGAGGGGCTGGGAAGGTAAGGGAATGTATTTATCCATACCGGTTTCCAGCAGCGTAATTTCCAGCATTATGCCATAAATATCAGCGCCTGATTTTGCACATATATCAAAGCATTGTTGCATAAGTGTATTTCTAAAATCAGCTTCTTCCTTTGTATAACAGGGATTGTTTTCTTTAAAGAAAACATAATCGTTGAAATCATCATCCGGATGAAAGCTTACCCCGTCGGCAATTAGCTGCCCCGCAAAAGCCTGTACATCCTCAATGGTTTTTATTTGTGTCAGCATGGTCAAGCCTTTTAATGTTATCAATCAGGTCTTTTATGGTGCCTGGCAGTTTATCCTTTTTCAATGCACATTCAAACACTTCCAGGACATTCCATCCGGCAAGTGTTAAAGCTGCCCTTTTCACTGCATCGTTCCTTTGGTTTCCGGCAATTTTATTCTGCCACCACTCTGTCCGGGTTTTGGGTACAACAAAGTATTTACACCCTTGATGCCCATGCCAGAAACAGCCATGTACAAATACCACAGTTTTGAACTTCTTCAATACGATATCAGGTTTGCCCGGCAGTGATTTATCGTGTAAGCGAAAACGGAATCCATTGGCAAAAAGAACTTTCCTTAGGAGCAGTTCCGGCCCTGTATTTTCAGACCGGATACGGCTCATATTAAAGCTGCGCACCGCTGCACTATGAACATCAGACATGGCTTTGAATCGTGTCTTTAGCCAACAGGGCAAATTCCCAATTGAAATACCATGCAAATCTTACTATAATATCGATAGATACAGCAAAGAATCAATCCACATTTTAGTTGCAAAAACTACCGGTTATTCCGGCAGTACAACCAGGTATTTTGTTGGGATGGGCAATTCCCAACCATCCGGGTAGGAGACGGTGGTCATGCTGGTTCCAGGCTCCTTTACAACACCAGCCTGATCAATACCACCCAATACTAGCTTGCGGTATTGCTGAATTTCCCTGTTATCTATATCGCTTTCGGTTTTAAAGATTTCAATTTTGTCAGCATTGAATCTGACTTTGGTACCGGTTTTCAGCGCAGTCTGCAAAATCATGGTATGGACATAGTGTATATAGCGTTACCCCGCTTTGCACACAAAATACTAAAATTTGTAGCATTTTTCAGATATTTTTACTACTTTTTTTCAGTTTTCAGGTATTGCGGGGGTCTGCACAATTACTACTTTTTAAAGCACTGCACTTTTCTATTTTATCAAGTGATCAACGAGAATTTTTTATCCAATTCATGATTTATTGAATGCAACAAAGGCTCCCTCTATAGAAGACTATCATCCACATGTTGGAGATCCCTCCTTTCGTCGGGATGACGATAAAAAAATTACGATAACACAAAAAAAGCCACCCTTGCAGGTGGCTTCTCCCTAAAAAAAACTAAACAACACTCCATTTTTTTACAGCGTGGCTTTGTGCACTTCTACCGCTGCAATAAAATCATCGATCTCGGTAATCTGCAGGCTGTTGCGGCTTTGTTCCAGCTCGTTGTCGAGCAGGGCAAGGTTACCGGTTTTTGCTTTACGCTCTTCGAGGTTTTCTTTACGGTCGTTGAGGCGGCGAATGGTACTGTCCATATTGTCGCGGTCAATACCGGGTTGCATCACTTCGCGGGCTGCCTGGAAGGCCGCCAACTGGGCCGTAACCGATACCAGGTTGGTATCGATCTGGATAGCGGTGCGTTCTCGCCCCACCCGTTCACGGGTGAGCAGGGTGTTTTCAAATTCGAGATCGCCTTTCAGGTCGTTGGCCTGCATAATAGCAGCGTCGCATTCGGATACCGTGGTTAAACGGCTTACTGAGTAACTCATAACTTAAAGGTTTAGGGGGTTAAAAAATTAGTACAAAGCCAATCTACAATCCCAAACCCCGCCTTGTCAAGCACCATCTCCTGTTCGGTAACATTGTTGTGCAGGCCGGTATATTTCAGGCACTACCCGGTAGCTGCTTTATGCCACGCAACCGGGTAATGCTTTGGTCGATCTCAACCAGTTGCAGTTCAAGCATCGCTTTTAAAGGAAAAAGCTGTTTGTTTTTTTTGTTCAGCCTGTATTGCATTTCTGCCAGGCAGCGCTGCTGGCGGCCTGCAGTTACCAGGTGCCCATGCGCCTGCATGGCTACCAACCAGGTGTTCAACCTGTTGATGCGCACCAGTTCCCTACATACCCTTTCGTACCTGTGTTCAGCCACCTTGTGTAAAGCCATGGCATTTTCAAGCGCATATGGTTCGGGCTTCGACTCGGCCTGCATGGCCGGCGGTGGCGCATCCGGCGGTACCCCCAAAGCCACTTTATATAATTGCACCAGCTGCAATTCGGCTTCTTCCGAAAGCGAACGTACACCCGCCAGGTGGCGTGACAGTGTACTTTTCGACACCATCAGTAAATCGGCCAGCTGACTCTGTGTGAGGCCCAAATCGTCCAGCAAAAAATGGGTGGGTGTTTTCATAGGCGGTTATTAATCGGAAACTCTGCAACAAAAAATTTGCAACCAATTTATCGTTGCACTTTTTTTGTTGACAACTCCACTATTTATGCAATTCGGCTTTAACATATACATAATTAACCCTGGCTACCGGCAATTTATCCCCACCAAGCATCACCACTCTTCCGGCCGAGCCCTCCTTTTCCAACTTCACCACATAATCTTTATTGGCCAGGCATTTTTGATGGGTACGTATAAAATCGTAAGGCTCCAAAGTTTCCTGCAAATCACCCAGGGTGCGGGTGGTTAAAATCTTGTTGCCATCATCCAGGGTTAGTTCCACGCAATGATTGATTGCCACCATGTATTGAATCCGCAAAATAGGAATGCGTAAATAGGTGTTCCGTTGTGCTACCGTAAGTTTGAGTTTTGATTTTTTTGTTTCTTTCAGAAAATCGGTGATGCCTTCAATCATCGGCACCCCTGTTTCTAATTGGTAGCGTTCATATGCCCTGTTTAAAGCAACTTCCAGCTCGGGTTTGCTCAGTGGCTTCAACAGGTAATCTACCGCTGCAAACCGAAAAGCACGCATCATAAATTCATCGTAGGCCGTAATAAATATTACCTGGTAGCGGCGCTGGCCAATGGCCGTGAGCAAATCAAAGCCGGTTTCGCCTCCCCGCAATTGTATATCCAGTAATAGCAGATCGGGTTCTAAACTATTGAATAGTTCAATGCCTTCCTGTACATTGTTCCCTTCGCCTACAATGGTTAACCAGCTAAAATGTTGCTCTACCATGTAGCGGGTATGCTTTCGCAAATTGGGTTCATCATCAATAATTATTGCTTTCATTGAAAGTTGGTTTTGGTAAGTAAATAAAGTATGTTGTTTTATGCCAGCCAGTGCAGTAAGCTGAGCGTGGCCACGGTTTGTTGCCCTGCCCTGTTCAATTCAAACCTTATTTCGGCATGGCTGTAGAGTGCATTCAGGTATTGAATGCGTTGTTTTGTTACAAGCAATCCAGTTCCGGTGCCCTCGTGTTTGGAGGGCTGGTGCCAATCCGGACCATTATCTGTTACCAGTACCTGGAACCCATCTTCTTCGGTTAGGCGCTTGTACTGTATACTAATTTCACCTCCTTTTGAAACGCGCTGTACACCATGCCTGATAGCATTTTCCACCAATGGCTGCACCAGCATGGGCGGCAGCAACACCTCGTCGGGTACTAATTTTGAATCAACCGCTATATGGTAGGTAAATCCAAAACGCAATTGCTCGAGCCGGCAATAATTTTCGAGCATGGATATTTCAGCAGCCAGCGAATAGCTGCGATCCAACCGGCTATAATTCATGGTGGCCCGCAGCAGTTTGCCAAACTCGCCTAGGTATAGATCGGCTTCCGCGTATTTGCTTTGCGACATTAACCCGCCAATGGAACCAAGGGCATTATATACAAAATGCGGGTTCAGTTGTGCTTCCAGGCGACGAAGCTGATCTTGTAATGCCGCATGATCTTTGCGGCTTGCAGACAGCCGCCTGCGATAACGCAAATACAGTAAAATACCCACCAGCAGGCAGGTGCACAATACCAGAACGCCCACCCACAACGGTTGTTGATACCAGGAAGGCATGGTGATAATACGTTGACTAACCATTTCAGGCATGTGCTGATAACGTATTTCAAGCCTGTAGGAATGTCCGGGCGCCAGCGACGGCAGGCGCAATAAATGGCCTGTAGGTTGCCAGCTTTCGGTAAGATAAGGCTCATCATTCGACAACAACCTGTATTCAAGGCTGCTATCGGCAATGCCCTGCTGGCGTTCGAAATACAATTCTAAAGTGTGCCCGGGCCTAATATCGGGCAGGTTGCCGGAAACAGCTTTCCAGGCTATCTGTGCCCCCTGGTACCGGGCCACATTTTGCAGGCGCAGCCCCAACTCGGCAGTATCGGCCACCAGCCTGGTGCTATACCCACCCCAGCGTGGCACCAATAGCGGCCGCCAGGCTGTAAGCATACGCCAGTATAGCTGCTGAGCGGGTAGCCGTAGCCAAAAACTAAACGATGCACCGGGCTGAAGCAGGGTATCTATGACCAGCGCCCCTGGCTGAATAGCATGCCATACTTTCGGCGTATCGGTTGCAGCAGCTACACCAAACTCCAGCCGTTGTTGCCAATACTTCAAGGTTTCCCTGTTCCATATCAACGCAGTACCATTTGTTGAATACCCGGGCCCTCCTGCCAAACCCAGTTGGCAGCTATTATGATACAGGGTAAGCATGCGGCTTCTGTATTCGGCCTGGCTTGCTCCTGCACCGGTTACCCAAACAGGCACTTTGTCCAATATCATTAAGGTATCCGTTGCATGGGCCATCAAAACCAGGCTCATTTGAAGGCCAATTACCAGTAGTATCCTGTTCCACATATTTCCCTTTTTAGAGTGTGAGCGTCAAAAAATCCTGTGCAGCTAAAATACAGCCTTACACCGCCGGCTCCATTACATGGCATATACCGGTTGGAAGAAATTTGCTACCGGTTGGTAGGTATTTAGACACATCAAACCCTATTGCATCAAAAACAAGGCCTGGCGGGCAGGTTTGTGTTGGTAAAAACAGCGTACAAGTCACAGCCCAATCATCACCATGTACATCTGTGTTCCATACAAGGTGAAACTCTTGCCCTACCGGCACCATACCATTCAGAAGATTTATGATACCATAGGGCACACCAATGCTACCAAACAGCAGTGTATACTTGACAAGCAGCTATTTGCCCCTGCATATTTGTACTTGCAGCGCTTACCAGATGCATGCTGCCAGGATGTTGGCCAAACCCTGTATCGCCCCACTTCACCCTTAAAGCTTTTGCCGCTTTTCGAGATTGTAAAAGCGGAACATCTTATGAGAAGAAGTATATTTTTTATGCTGGTTATTTTTTCCGGCGCTGGTTTCTGGAGCATTACCGGGTGGTTATTGGAAGCACCGGCGAGTCCCGAAAAACTACCTGCATGGTATCGCTACCAGGAAGGCGATCCGCTGGACCCCTACAGCTACAGCCTTACGCATTTTACGCCCGATTGTGAAGGCAGTGGCAGCCTGTGTGCTGTATTTGCCCCTGCCGACCAGCGTGATGCCAGCAGGCCCGATGCTGCCAGCCTTTCCCGCATATCGGAGCAAAGCGATCATTTCAGAAAAGCTATCCCCGGGCTGGTGATGTTGCAACCCAATGGCACCCTTGCTGCTTCGCCCTAAACCCCCAAACGGTACTGCATGCCCTTGCAGGTACCTGCCGCTAACCCCGTAAGGTTAGCGGTTTTTTTGTGCCCATCATTTTTATACCGTCATGCCGAGGAACGAGGCATCTCATCAACCGAAGACTATCATCCAAATGTTTGAGATTCCTCCTATCGTCGGATGACGGAATTTTTTTGGAACACCGATGCCATTTTTTTTCAACGGGCCTGGAAATAGCCAATATACCATTTGGAAGATTGTTCCTACCGGTTAGAAGATAAATGCTACCGACTGGTAGCTAAACGCTACCGGTTAGCTTGTAGCTGTTGGTTTTAAACATAGTTGTTTTGAAAATTTGTAGTTACCGCAGCCATAAAACCTGCGTCTATTTATGCTATACCCTTCTTTAAAAACACTGATGTCAACGATTGGCATTTTACTACTGCTATCCTGCTCAAAAGCCCCGCTCCCCAATGCAAACAAAATACCGGTGCCGGTAGCCAACACCGATGAAGCCAAGCAGCGCCTTAGCATTTCGCTGGCATCCAGCGGCAGTGTAGCCAGCACCACCAGTATTGTTTCTGTTCAAAACTATCAGGGCGAAGGCGTTAGTTTTTCGCTGGTCACTTACCTCGACGAAGCGGGTATTGAGCATACCATCGCTTACCGCACCACACTCAACGAATACGGCGAAGAGGAAACTCAAACCATTACCTGTTCCAGCAGCAGCTGCGACTGCAGGGTGCAGCTTTTCCAGAATTCTTCGGGGCAGATGGATGTTCAATGCTCCTGCATACCCTGCACCATGACCATTCGATAAACCTCATTTTTTGCGCAACCCAGGCATAGCCGAACACCTGTAGAAAAAAGTAGGCATCCACTATTCACCCCCGGTTACATAAAGCATTGTGGGTAGCCGAACCCAGGAGCCGCCGAAAACCTGTAGAAAAAAGTAGGCAGATCCCCTAAAATGGGGTGGACACCGTCCATAACTAACAACATCGAAAACCGGACAGCGCCACCCCGAAAAACAAAAGTTTATGAACAAGAAAACAAAAGTGCTTCTCGCTATTCCGGCACTATTGCTGATAGCCATGATAAGCCTTGCTTTTAAACAAGCAACAAAAGAAGTACCTGCAATCCGTACTTACCAATGGTACATTTTAGAAGCCAACGGTGACCCGGAAGAGCCTACCGATTACATCTCTGCACCTGAATTTGATGAAGAGGAAAACGGGTGTGATGGCGGTACAAATGTTTGTGCTATCGAAGCCCTCCAGGGCACCAACCCCGCCTATCCTGATATCAGCGGCAATCCGGAGCAAGACCCCAATGTGCAGACTGTATTGAAACGTAGTACACCTTAGCATTGGATAATACAGGCTTTGAAAAGGGGGTTGCCCATGGCAACCTCCCTTTTACCATCCACCTGAACCATTCTGAAGCGAAACCCCGAAATCATTCCGGATTTTGTTGCATCCCTGTCATACTAATTACCGTTTCTGGAAATGGCAGCGCATACCGATTACTGCCGGGGGGCAGTATAATTTCCTTACCATTCACAAAGCGCTTCATGGTTACCCTATTGGCTGTTTCCAATACACTGAGCCGCTTTACATCCATCCATCTGATCTCCCGCATCAATAACGATTTTCTCCTTTCAGCCAATACTGTTTGCAAGGCCTCAGATGCCGTTAACCCGGTTATTGGTTGCCAGGTTCCCTGCTTCCACCTGGTCTGCAATAATTTGTTCAGCAGGCTTAACCCGGCCTGTATTTCACCAGCCCTTATTTTACACTCTGCGGCCGTTAAATACATTTCATCTGTAGCTACGCCGCCAAACCACCAGCTGGAACCCGTATAGTTTCCCTTGAACACATATCCATTGGTGGCTGTTTTAAAAAAAATGGATTTCCTAAGATCATTGGGTGCATAGCTCTTATACAAATTGCTGTCGATGCGTGCAAATTGGGCAGTCAATTGTTGAGTCGATTGCATGAGCCCCTCAAACAATACTTCCGTATTCCTGGCGGGTACCGGGTAGTCGGCATTCGCATTGATTGTGTTGTAATTCAGCAGTTCATTTCGCAGCAACAATACAGAATCGGAATAGGAGCCTGCTGCTGTAAAATCGCCCATCGACAAATAATAGCGGGATAGATAAGCCAGCGCTGCTACCCGGTTGGGCAGCATGGTATGCGATGTAGATAAGGGCAACAATTGCGCCGCTTCTTTCATATCCTCCACTATTTGTTGATACGATGCTGCCAGGCCTGCCCGCTCACTGGGTGTTGTAAAATCCGTTGTATTGCGCAAAGGTATGCCCATTTTGGATGTAGCGGTAGATGCTTCAAACACCGGTGCAAATGCCACTGCTATTTCATGCAATGCCCGGCTTCGAAAAAACAAAGCAGTACCCTTCGCCTTCCTGATGCCTGCCTCATCTGCAGCCTGTGGCTTTAAAGATGCCAACGCCTCCAAAGCCACATTTGCAGTATATACCTGCTTGTATAGTGCCAGCCAGCTATTTTCATCTACCGACACATCACCCTGCCAACTATACGTGTTCCGGCCCGATTGAGAACTCAACGCCTGAAATTCGATGTTGCCGATAAAATAATTATCGGCACTGCCTTCTCCCACCAGGCTGTATTGCATGGTAAACACAGATGTATTATTCAGCAGTGCTTCCACATCCCTTAAAGTAGCAGGAATAGCAAGATTAATAGTAGGCTTGGCATCCAAAAACTTTTCGCAGCCTTGTTGTGTGATCATGGTAAACAAGCCCACGATCATCAACGTTAGTTTTCTATTGACAGTAAACATATACTTGTGATTTTAGTAGTTGATAAATTGGTATTACCATTTGAACCGAACGCCACCACCCCATTGGGGGCCGGGCAATACCCCATTGGGGTTTTCGGGGTCAATGCCTTCGTTGTTGGCGGTCCACAATAGCCCCAGGTTGCTGCCATTCAGGTATAGTTCAGCACCTTTTACCAGCTTCGATTTTTTGCCCACCATGGGCCAATTGTATTGCAGGTTGATGAATTGCAGTCGTACATGCCCGGCGGGCAAATGGTGCACCACAGCATCGCGGTAAAAAACGTCGCGGTTGCCAATGGTGGGGTATATCATGGAAGGCACATGTGTAAATAATTCGTCGCCCGGTTGCTGCCATCGTTTTGCATAATCGGGTTGCGCTATCCCGGCATACAGCGCCCCATAAGTGAGTGCCGATTTTCGAAAATAATGCCCGCCCTTATAGCCCAGGTTCACAGAAAGCGAAAGCCCCTTCCACCGAAAACTATTCATAAGAGCACCAAACCATACCGGCAATGCCGAACCCGTAAATACCATTTGCTCTACAGGCGTTTTGGTAATAATAGAAGTATAATCGGTAGTCTCTTTTCCGTCCAGCCGGCCCACCGGATTTCCATTGTTACCATCGAGCCCCGACCAGTAATACCCCGCTACACTATACACGGGCTGGCCGGGCATACCTGCAATGGTATTGCCACTGCTTACAAAATTGCGGCCCTGCATATTGCTGAGATAATACGAAAGCACACGGGTTTGGTTGTAACTCAACAGCCATTGGGTATTCCAAATAAACGCCCCATTGGTGTTTTGGCTATTCACAGTAAGGTCGAAGCCCTGCCCACGCATGCTGGCCACATTGCGTACCACGGTAAGCCCCACCCCTGTGGTGGGGTCAACTGGCACTGTGCCCAAAAGGTCTACACCATTTTTAATATAATAATCGGCAGTAACTGCAATACGGCGGGCCCGGGTAGCCAGGTCGAACCCTACATTGAAGGTACCCACACGCTCCCACCGTAGTGTAGGATTTGAATATTGAAAAATTTGAGCAGCCATCGCATTGGTGAACGATGCATTGCCTACATACCGCAATGTGGTAACAGCAGAACGGCTGGGGTCGGCATTGCCCATATACCCATAACTGATGCGCCCCCGCAGTTCATCCAGCTTCCAGCTATTGGCAAACTTTTCTTTCAGCAGGTTCCAGGCTGCCCCTGCCGACCATAGCGGTACGCCTTTTTTATTGCTCTCTACACCAAACAGATTGGAAGCATCTTTTCGGGCACTGACAGTAATGGTATACCTGCCCAACAGGGTATAACCTCCGGTGAAAAAAACTGAAACAAAACGATTGTCGGTACTGCCTACCGCATTGGGCAACGTAACATAACTGTTAGAGCGGGTAACATAATTCGGGTATGGATTCACAGGATCTACATTGATATTACTGAGGGTAAACTCATCTACTCCATACAGCCGAAAAGTCTGGCTTTGCTCCTGCCGCTGCCGGCGTTCGGCACCTGCCAGCAGGCTAAGTTCATGATCCTGGAACTGCCGCTGGTAATTGGCCTGGAATCGCCATTGATGGGCGGTAAGCTTTCGGTTTTCCATATCGGATATGGCACCCGGCGGCACAATATATTTGACTGTGCCATTGCTGCGATTGATTTGCGAATAAAGGTTGATGGTATGCCTGGTAAGATAGCTGGAAGCACCGTGCCAATATTCCTGTTCTGTTTGCTGAAACTCGTACTGGTAAAGCCCCGAAATATTCAGGCCTTTTGCAAGGCGCATATTCAGATCAACAGTGCCCAACATATTGCTGAGGTCGTTGCCGCTACGGTCATGTTCCCAATCGGTAAGCGGGTAGTAATTCCAGTTTTGCAGCAAGCCCATGCCGGTGGTATCCTTAAAAGGCTGGCGGTAATCTTTGTGCACAATGGCAGGCTGCCCCTGCTCATCGGCAAAAACAGCATAGGGGTACATGGCTCCTCCTGTCATTGAAATGCTGCCATAGCCCGGCCTCCCGCTGCTGTTGCTCATACTGCTGTATTGCAACCCGGTTTTAAGGCGAATACCGGGCGATAGCTGCATCGAAGTATTGGCCCGAAATACAGCCCGGGTAAATGCATCACCCAGCACAGATTGATTGGCATCGTAACCGCCACCCAGGTACCATTGCATCATGCCGGTATTGCCATTCAGGTTGAGGGCATACTGCTGGTTCAACGAAGTTTTGTAAAACCATTTATCGTATTCTGCCCGTATATCCTGGCTGCGCCAGTTATCCAGTTTTGAAGCTACGGTTGCACTATCTGCCTGGCCATTGCGTTGCCGAAACAATAATTCTACCACCGGCGAAAAAGCAACCGGGTTCGAAGGGTTTTCGCGGTAAAATCCTTTCTGAAATAAAAACTGTTCTACATCGATATAATCCGACGAAGACATGGCAGGCATACGCAGCAGATCGGGTGGCGCAGCAGCGCTGACATTTGTATTGAGCTCAATGTTCAGCTTTTCGCTGCGGCTGCCTTCGCGGGTGGTGATCACTATAACCCCGTTGCCGGCTCGGCTGCCCCATATAGCTGCCGCTGCTGCATCCTTCAACACCGTGATGCTGGCAATATCGTTGGGGTTAATGTTATTGATGTCGCCTTCAAATGGAAAATTATCCAATACTATCAGCGGGTCTTTTGGCCCGTTGATACTGCTTACACCACGTATGGTAATGGCGGGCCGCTGAATGCTTTTATCAAACTGCACACCCGATGCTACACCATCCAGCCGCTGCAAAATATTAGCTCCCAATTGTAGGTTCAGCTCGGCCCTGCCAATATATTCTGCCGCACCGGTAGAACGCTCCCTGGGCAGACGCTGGTAGCCGGTATTTACGGTAACGCCCTGTAAACTCTCGGCAATGGGCTGCAACCATACCTCCAGCGTGTTGCCCGTAAATTGTACAGGCACCTGCTGCTCCATACTGGCAAAGCCCACGCTACTTACCTGAAGCAGGGAATCGTGCTTATTTCTTCGGGCTATAAAAACACCATTGCTATCCGTAGAGCCTGCAAGCGGCCCGCCACGCCAGCCAACACTTGCCCCGGCCACGGGTAGTTTGTTTTCCGCATTCTTTACATGAATAATGATCTCTACCGACGGCTGTGCCACAGCCGCAGTAGTAAAAAACAAATGGCAGCATAGCCAATACCAAAACCGTTTTTGATACAAACAAATACTTGTCATTGAAAAAGTGTTTAAGGTTGAGAAATTTTGTTAGCGATAGCCACTGTAGGCGGCAATAACCTCAGGCGCCTGGCAGGCCTGCGAAAGGGCTGCACTTTTATGCCTGCAGTTTCCAATTGAAGCAGCATTTGCTTTACAGGCAGCGAAGCATCGGGCCGAAATGGAAGGGCATACCGGTTGCTGTCAGCAATACCAGCCTCCCAGTACATTCCGCCCGGCTTTACCGCCGAAAACCGGTTGAACATTGCAGCCCATTGCGCCAGGGTTTTAGCTTCCTTGTTATTGGCACCGGCACGGGCTATACCTTCAGCATTTATGCGGTAGCCATATAGTGTATCATTCACCCATTGCGGCAGAAATTGATACTGTTGCTCCAGGCCTTTTAATAGCCAAAACCGCAGGTCGGCCTGTACCCTGGCTGTATCGGCTTGCAGCAACAATGAAACCGGCTGCCGGTAGCTCTCAACCAATGAATCAGGAATTTGCAACTGTTGAGGGCTGCTGCCCGTGCTTAGGCAAATGAGCTGGTAAAGAGGCTGATTCACCATTTGCCATTGCCAGCCACTGGCTAATTTGCGCCGGCTGCTGGAACTTCCGGCACCCTTCGGCAACTCAAAAAACCGCAGGCGGATCTCCTGCTGTACCGGCCACTCGCCTGCGTCCATTTGTGCGGCCAGTTCAGCAACGTTGGTAAGTATGTCTATTTTCTGATGTGCAGGCACTGGCCCATGGTGCCAGAAACTCCGCAGGCTATTTGCACTTACTTCTTCGGGGCTGGTGCTGCCACGGAATACGCCCTTTCGATCTATCCATACTTCGTGTGGGAGCAGCCGGTGTGGAAACAAGGCTTTCAATAAAGTATCACCGGCTATTACCGGAAATGGAAGCGCCTGCCCTGTTTTTGCAGCCCGTTTCTTTAAAAATGCTGCAATGGTGGCCGGGGCCTCGTAGCTCACCACCACTATTTGCACACTATCGGCCATAGCAATTTGCAGGGCTGCCAGCTTTGGTAACGATGCCACACAGGGCCCGCACCAGGTGGCAAAAAAATCGAGGATCAATACCTTGCCTTTGTAGCCGGCCAATTGTATTGTTTGCCCGGGTTGGTTTTGGTTTTCCAAGGCGGGCATAGCGGGTAACATATCGCCCGGCCGCAAGGCCTGTTTGAGCCGCACATCGTGCTGGGCCTGTAAATGGCGGGGCATTTGTAGGGCAAGGCATAGCATGCCCATAAGGCCATACTGAAGTATGCTCATAAATAGAGTAGGTAGTTTGGTGGAATGGTGGTATTCCTTGTAAAAAATGAAGCGGTAACGACAACAGGCAGCCCCCGGGCCCCCACGCAGGCCCGTAATACGATACAATTAACTATGGCAATAAAATAGCTGCCTGCCTATATGCAGGGTATAGTTCTTATATAGGGTTCTTCGGCTTTTTGGCAAACTGGGTTTGCAACAAATGAAGGCCGTTGTGGCGGTAGGATCCTCTCATAAAATGTATGAATTAGACCTTATATCAAAAGTCTTCGTAAGAGAAGGATACCTAATAATAAAGTACGAACCCTAACTTACAGTCGACGAGGCCGTAGGATGCCTTGAGTACTGATAAGAAGGGCCCGTACTTTAAAAGTACGAGCCTCACACTTACCACCTTGTACTCTTCGAAATTTCCTACGTTTCGTCGACAAGACTTAAGTGAGCAGGCTTGCTGTTCAATTTTGCAGCAAAATACTCATTTGGTCGTATTCGACCAAATTATTTTTCAAGATCAAATCCACTTTAGCTCAAGTGGAAAAAGTAGACAAAATAGAAATCAGAAAGGCTTTCGGAAACTATCTACAAGCAAGACGGCTTGAAATTACCAAGCAGGATAACCTTCTTGTGTTTTCATATACTTCAGGAATTGATAACAGTAAGCTGGCAAAAATCGAAAAGGGGCAAGTGAATTTCGGATTTGATTTATTGGTGCTCATTCAAAAAGCATATAAACTCACAGATAAGGAAATTCTAGGTTTTAATGCAGTTGCAGCTCTTAAGAAGAAAAAATAATGTTTGCTTAAACCGATTTAATAAAACAGGTTCACGATACATTTCTGATGCGATCGGCTATTGATGAATATATTATAGACAAAGTCTGGGAAATCAGAAATTCAAAGGATATTACCCAGGAAGCCATTGCCATCCATTTAGGCCATGAATCAAATGCCTATATAGGTAGTATAGAAAGTGTGGCGGCAAGTTCAACGAAATGCTACAATTCTAAACATCTTAATCAAATTGCAGCCTTACTTGGTTGCTCCCCAAAAGATTTTTGGCCAGATCATACACTTAATTATTACCAGCCTATCCGTAATATCCAGTCAGGTAAAGTTTCAACCAAAAAGAGGTCAAAGAAAAAAAAGGCTGACAAATAGCATAGCAGCTTAGTCATGCAAACGTATGCCCTTAACTTGGTTGGTAGATAGAGGGGTGAGAACTTTTGTTTGCACCAATCAGCAAGAGTTGTATGGTTCGAATAAAGCAAAGCCTTTAGTTATTATATTCGAAAAAATTATGACAAGTACCAAGTTCAAGATGTACCATTTATATATCGCTTTGCACCAAGTTTCATTCATCAAGCGAAATTCAAATAGATATTAATCTTTAAAATGAAATCACAGAAAAGGAAAACAAAGATCAATTCAGTATATAATAAGGATGCCAGGTTTATTTTAGAGTCATTGGGTTCAGATGTTCAGATTGCTACAACAATAACTTCTCCACCATATTATGACATGAAAGACTATGAGTCTAAAAATCAAATAGGATATGGTCAAACTTACAATGATTATCTCGAGGATCTAAAGGCCATTTTTAAGGATATTCTTTCCATTACAAATGAAAATGGTTCCCTATGGATTATCATCGACACCTTTAAAAGGAACAATCAAGTTGTAACACTTCCATTCGACCTTTCAGATAAATTGAAAGAAATAGGCTGGCTACTTCAGGATGTAATTATTTGGAAAAAAGATAAAACAGTGCCATGGTCAACAAATGGCTTCATGCAAAGAAAGTTTGAGTATATCTTATTTTTTACAAAATCAGCCAAGTTTAAATCCAAAAGAGATAAAGTAAGAGTTTACGATACTTCTCATTTAAAAAGGTGGTGGGTAAAGTACCCAGAAAGATATAATCCTAAAGGGAAAGCATTAGATGAAGTTTGGGAATTTCCTATTCCAACTCAAGGCTCTTGGGGTGACAAATACATCCGTCACTTCTGTCCATTACCCAAAGACATGGTAGCTACTATGATTGAATTGAGTACAGATGAAAATGATTTAGTGTTGGATCCATTTGCAGGAAGTGGAACTGTGCTTAGTCAGTCCGCTTATATGAAACGAAACTATGTGGGATTTGAACTCAACAAGAAATATATTGAGATGTTTACTGCATATTTAGAATCAACATATGAAGCAAACAGAAAGATTTACGAGCAAATGCACGAAAATGAAGGCCAAATAAATTTTGAAAACACCATTCTTAATTTGAGAGCACTTAAATATGCCAAAATCCTTCTTTCATCTGTTCAAAAAAGAACTCAGAAAAAGGACACCAAAATCTTAGTTACCATAAAAGGCAAAAGCACATTAAAAAATAAGCTAATAAAAGTACAGTATAACTTAACAGGGGATATTGATGAAGCTACGATTTTACCACTACTGGAGGAGCTATCAAACAAAAAACCATTATCCAAATTTGGCATTGAGCCAAAGTTTAAGTTAGCAAAAAAAAGGAGTCTTGCTTCAAAGGACATTTTCTTTTATTCTGAAAACAATACCCACTCCTATATCAAGGATAAGACATTGAAGACTGAAAAAGGAAGAATTCTAAGCAGTATAAAAGTAAACCTTAATGAAAACGATTACCTATAATGTCTATTAAGATTAATAAGAAAACAAAAAAAAAGAAGGTTATTAAAAGACTTTCACCTGAAGAAAAAATAAGGCTCAAAGAGCAACGGGCTCAAGAAAAAGAAATTATTACCATTCTGAGTAATATCGGGTTTGTAAGAATTCCTGGTATTGAAGGGAAAGAAGTTGTTTTTGATGGAAGATCAACTGAAATGGATGACATCTTTTTTTATGAAAATATTGTTTTAATTGTAGAATATACAATTGGAGACCCTGGCACTCATTTATTGAAAAAGAAGATATTCTACGATAAAATAAATTCAGATAAAAGAGCCTTTTTAAATTTTTTAAATACCGAACCCAAACTGGCATCTTTTAAGAGCTCTTATGACAAAAACATCAATTCTAAATATTCCCTGAATGAAATTCAAGTAAGGATTTTATATGCATCCAAAAAAGATATCCAAATTGGACATAGAGCGCTAGTTGACAATGTGATATTCTTTGACTATCATATAGTCAAGTATTTTTCGAGTCTAACAAAAGTTATTAAAAAGTCAAGTAAATATGAATTTTTTGATTTTATTGGGGTCCCTTTTAAAAATATAGCTGACAACATAAAGTCTTCATCAAAAAAGACTTCAGAAACATTCTCAGGTCATATTTTGCCAGAAGAAAAAAGTTCTTTTGAAGAAGGATACAAGATTGTTTCCTTTTACATTGATGCAGAGTCTCTATTGCGAAGATCCTATGTACTAAGACAAAATAGCTGGAAACAAATTGAAAATGTGGGCCATTACCAGAGAATGTTATTGCCAAAAAAAATAACAGCTATGAGGAAATATTTGGTCGATAAAAATAGAGTATTCATTAATAACATTATTACATCGATTTCTACAGATAAAATAAGGCTGTATGACAATGAAAAGAATGAACTAAAACTTCTACCAAATGGACAATTCAAAGAGTCACATTCTTCAGATGTAACACCTGCGTCTATTGAAATAAATAATGAATCCAATATAATTGGGATTATTGATGGGCAACATAGAACATTTGCTTACCATGAAGGCAATGATACCTATGAAAGGGTAATTGCAACTCATCGGAAAATTCAAAATCTACTTGTAACCGGAATTTTATTCCCTGCAAATGAATCTCCAGAAAAGAGACTGAAATTCGAAGCAAATTTATTTTTGGAAATTAATGCTAATCAATCTAATGCCAGTTCTCAACTTAAGCAGGAAATAGAATTGATGATAAATCCCATGTCATCGATAGCAATCTCTAAAAGAATTCTGTTAGGTCTTAATAAAAGTGGGCCTCTTGGAAATTTAATCGAGCAATATTGGTATGAAAAAGGGAAATTGAAGACTGCATCAATTGTAAGTTATGGACTAAGACCTCTTGTAAAAATAGAAGATATAAAAGCAAAGGACAGCATTTTTTCAGTTTGGAAAAATGCTGAAAAAGGAAAGTTGAAAAGGAAGGACAATGAAGAGTTCAGCTTGCTTACAAATTACATAGAATTTTCAGTTGAAAAAATAAGAGACTTACTAATTGCCTTTAAAACTAAACTTCAACCTGAACAATGGAAAACCTATTCCAAATCAAACCCTAAAGGAATTTTATCAGTTACATTTATAAACGGTGTCCTCAATACATTACGATTACTTATCCAGCATAATAAGGTAGCAACAAGTCAAGCATATATGAAACAATTGGACGGCATCGATAAGTTTACCTTCAAAAAATACAAATCAAGTCAATACCGAAAAATGGGCGAAGACATTTATGATAAATACTTTAAATAAACCAACTGGGGCAAGTATCCAGCAAAATAGGTCACTTGTGTCTATCCAAATTTACCCGATTGTAGCGGGCATAGTAAACAATGATATAGTTTATTAAATGGCAAAGCACGCAATATAACCCCATTAACATTCAAAGAGTTATACTAAATTGCTGTGGTATGTATATGCGTACAATGCTAATGTTAGCGGTAATGTGTAAGCGCCCTTTAAAATGATAATAACTTCAGGAAAAGTAAAAAGTTGGATTGACGAAACTCAATCCTGGGAGCCACTTTCCAAAAAATTGTTCGTCATATTTAAGAGGTATGCCGATTATTATCAAAAATTTGGACGTTCACCAAAAAAAACTTTGAGTGAGATTAAAATACGAGACATATACGACCAAATAAAAGTAATCGAATTACATCTTAAAGACATTGCTACCTCATTAACCTATTTAAGACTAAAAAGAATTGACCCTATTTTAAAGTCAAACAAGATTGACAAAATAGACTACATAAGATTCAATTACGAAAATCATCTAATTAGAGTAGTGTCTTGTCCAGACATTTTATCAATTCTAGGAAATATGGTTTTTGAAACCGGCCTTGAAAGAAGGAAAATCAATTGGGACACTTTTTCTAAGAACAAAAAAAATGTAAATCTGAAATGTTCTGAAATATTGAGTTCGTTTGCTAAAGAAATTGACTTGATTCGAAAAGAAAGACAAAAAATCATTCATTATGGTGGACATAAAAATGAAATAGTTGAATCAATAAACAATCACACCTTCAACAAAAAAGACATACAGGATAATGTACTTTCTTATTATTTTGAAAAAAAGAGAGTAGAAGAAACTAAGCGTTTGGAAAAGGAAATGAAGAAGAACTACAACCTATGTCTTAAATATTGCAAAGATTTCATAAGTTCATTGGCAGGCGGAATTGAAACTATAAATATAGACTAGCATCCAACTTGCGCACCTGTTCTGCGAAGCAGTCCACTTATGTCTAACCAAATTTGCCCGAGTACATCGGGCATTGCAAACAATGGTATAGTTTACTATCAACTCAATACCCGCATTTTTCTCTGCACTGTTTCCTCGCCATGTCTCCGCCCCAAGGCGTTACACGGTGTTCATTGTGATAAAATAAATAACAGCAGATTCGGGCACTTGCAGCTTGCCAGGCATATAGCTAATATGCAGCAACGCGGTTATCTAATCGCCGTGTCGCGCTAAAGCGAAGACACGGCGCGGAAGGCAATTGTATCGGGCATTCAATTACACTCTTTCTACCCCGTCATCCTGAGGTAACGAAGGATCTCCCCAATCGGAGACCATCTTCCACAAGTTGGAGATTGCTCACTGCGTTCGAAATGACAGTAAAAAAGCGTTGGCAAAAAATTCATTGGCAAAATCTCAAAGTTTGCCAACCAAAAATTTGCCGGCGGTTTTTCCTCTGTTGCTGGCCAAATGCTCAGCAACAAATATTTGCTTTTGAGTATGGATGGGGCGGTGGTATTTACAATTGCATGTCCTTTTCCGCCGATGTTGGTCTTATTACCAACAACGAATATTTGCTTTTAGGTATTGATGGGCGGTGCAAAATTTACTCGTGATTCGGAGAATCACTTTATTACAACTTCGGGGTGCGCTACGCTAACACCCCGAATAACAACGTCACAATTTTTTGACCAGTTATTTGTAATCAACTGTATTTCAGCAGGCTACTGTTGTTGTGCCACCGCCATTGTTGGTCTTTGAACAACAACACTCATTCATTCATTGATGGCAGCATATAAATCAGTTGGTACTTCGTGGTCACAGTTTGTGACCACGTCATTCATTGATCCATGTTGGTCATAAGACCAATATGGGCGGAACATTTCATGTCATCACAAATTGTGATGACTCCACCGTTGTTGGTCTGTTCGCGTTTAAGTATTCATCGATCTATGTTGGTCATAAGACCAACATAGGCGTGGAGTCTCCGTTATGGGGTTATGGGCGGGAATAAGCAGCACCCACTAACTATCGCAGCTATATGCCATCGCGGCCATATCTATTTTGCGGCGTTCGAATTGGTAGCCGTGGTACACGCTTATAATTTCCTGTAGCACGGGTTCAATTTCTTCCAGTGTTTTAAGGGTTACCAGTTTGAGGCGATAGTCGCGGATATTGGGTAAGCCCTTGAGGTAATTGGTATAGTGCCTGCGCATTTCTAAAATGCCCAGCACTTCGCCCTTCCATTGTACGCTGCCGTGCAGGTGTTTGCGAATCACATCTACCCGCTGCTCAATAGTGGGCGGCGGCAGGTGCTCACCGGTTTGCACAAAGTGTTTCACTTCGTTGAATATCCAGGGATAGCCAATGGCGGCACGACCAATCATGATGCCATCCACCCCGTAGCGGCGTTTGTATTCCAGTGCTTTTTCGGGGCTATCAATATCGCCATTACCAAAAATGGGGATCTGGATGCGGGGATTATTTTTTACTGCCGCTATCAGGCTCCAGTCGGCTTCGCCTTTGTAGAGCTGTGCCCTTGTGCGGCCGTGTATAGCCAGCGCCTTGATGCCCACATCCTGCAGGCGTTCGGCCACTTCCATAATGTTTTTGCTGTTATCGTCCCAGCCGAGGCGGGTTTTTACGGTTACCGGCAGGCTAGTGCTTTTTACACAGGCCTGGGTGAGCCGCACCATGAGGTCGATGTTTTTGAGTACACCGGCACCGGCACCCTTGGTCACCACTTTTTTGACGGGGCAGCCAAAATTGATATCGAGCAAATTGGGATTCACGGTTTCTACTATGCGGGCACTCATGGCCATGGCTTCTTCGTCGCCGCCAAATATCTGGATGCCCACCGGGCGTTCTTCTTCAAAAATGTCGAGCTTTTTGCGGCTGCGGATGGCATCGCGGATGAGGCCTTCGCTGCTGATGAACTCGGTGTACATGAGGTCGGCACCGTTGAGTTTGCAAACTGCACGAAAGGGAGGGTCGCTCACATCTTCCATGGGCGCCAGCAATAGCGGGAAATCGGGGAGTTGTATGTTGCCTATTTGTACCAAGTGCGCAAAATTAGGGAAAGGCCTGCGGCCAGTGCCCATTGCTGTGGTGGCTAATCGTTAAAACTGCAGTCAACACTACACAAACAATACGTCATCCCGACGAAGGAGGGATCTCCAACATTTGGATACCAGTCTTCGATTGAGGAGACCCTTCGCTGTGCTCTGGGTGACGGAATGATTGCTTCCTAACAACGTCTCCCGTAGGGGACGTTGTGTTAGTAATCCGTAGTACACATTCAGGTTAGCGCCACGTCCCGTTCCGGAGACGTGGCTGCGAACTAAAATTAGGAAAAGGCTGTGGGAGGTGAAAGTTGGGGGAAGGTTAAGGTTGAGGGAGAAGTTGGAATGTTCAAGAGTTTCAGAGTTCACAAGTGGGTAGGAGATTGATGATTTGGGATTGATGATTGATGATTTTGGATTTAGGATGAACCTTTCACCTTTGACCTTACACCTTACACCCTGCCTTCAACTTCTTGACCTCAACCTCAACCCTGACCTTGCCAACTCCCCCCACTTCCTTTTCTTTGCAACATGAGTAAACCATTATTCAACAAGGGCTTTAGCGGACTGGGCCAACTGGGCATTTTGCTGGGGATGGTAGGTGCGGGCCTGGTAGTAGGCGGCCTCATTTCGGTGGGCGTATGGATGGGCATGACCGGCCAGGGCCCCCTCACCATGCAGCAGGATATGCTGAACCCCAAATTTGTGGGCGCCATTAAAGTGATGCAGGCCGTAAGCACCCTGTTCGGATTTTTTCTGCCCGCGGTGGGCTACGCTTTTGTGTGCTACCGCAACGGCTGGCATGCGCTGGGCTTTGGCCACAACAAAATAGTACTGTCGCTTTTGGGCATTAGCCTGCTGCTCATCATGTGTAGCGGTGCACTCATAGATGGGCTGAGCACGTTGAACAAAGCCATTCCTGTTTCGCCGGGTGCCAAAGCATTTTTCGATAAAATGGAACGTACTTACGAAGAGCAGGTAACGGTAATAGCCGAGGCCAAAACTTTTTCGCAATACCTGCTGAGCCTGGTAATGGTAGCACTGCTGCCGGCAGTGTTTGAAGAAGTGCTTTTTAGAGGTGGCCTGCAAAACCTGCTGCTGCGCTGGTGGAAAAAACCATGGGTAGCTATTGTGGCCACCAGTATTGTGTTTAGCGCCATTCATGGCAGTTGGTACGGGTTTTTGCCACGCATTGCATTGGGCTTATTGCTCGGCGGTATTTTTTATACCACGCAAAATATTTGGTACAGCATTATTGTACACTTTGTAAACAATGCAGTGGTGGTTACTTATATGTATTGGCTTACCATGAACAAGAAACCGGTATCGCTGGCTACGGAAAGCAGTTTCCCCTGGTGGGCCGGCATCATTTCGCTGGTAGTGGTGGTGGTACTGTTTCGCTGGTTGAAAAAAAACAGCGAGCAAATAGTACCGCAGGAAATGTATGAAGAACATGTAGATCCATTTGGCACACGCAATCACACCGCATAGCACCACGATTGATACACGATTTAAAATTGCTTGCATTTTGAACTGGACACTTTTATTTAAAACATCGCTGTACACCGAAGCAGCCATTGTAAAAGGGAAACTGGAAGAACATAATATCCCGGTGCAGGTGCTGAACAAGCAGGACAGTATGTATGTGCTGGCACTGCCGGGTATGCACGAAGTGTATGTACCGGGGCAACTGAAAGAGTTTGCCCTTCGTATATTGAACGAAGTGTTGAAGAACTAATAACTACTCTCTTGTGCTATTAAGAATTAATGATTATTGGAATTATTGATAAAGAAAGACTATGATACTTGTGAACGGAATCAGGGCTACACAGTTGGGCACAACAGTAGCACAGGCGTTTAATCAGGGAACCCTCCCGAGATCGGGCTTATTCGATCTCGGGGGCTTTTTTTGGTACTTTTTTGGGCAAGCAAAAAAGTACATGAAGCATTCAAGATTAATGATTGAAGCGAAAGAATTATTTGATAAACCAATAGCACAATACGTTAATAGCAACTATAAAAACGCAGTGCAAAAAAAGTTTTCATTAACATGGCATTGAACAAAACCGTTTTTAAAACAAGGGCCATTAGTGCCGTAGTATTTGCCTTGCTCATGCTATGCGGATTGCTCTGGAATCCCTGGAGTTTTTTGCTGTTGTTTTCCATTATACACATGGGTTGCTGGTGGGAGTATTTCAACCTGCTCGAAAAAATACATGGTACCGTATTCCCGCGGCTACAGCGGCTGGGCTTTATGCTCATGGGTTTTGCGCTGATGCTTTCATTTTGCGGGCCTTACTACTCGCTGCAGGGCTATGGCATACGGGGCAACCTTGTATTGCCCCTGAGCACAGCCGGCTTTTTGCTACTGGCCTATTCGCTGCTGCGGTCCAGCCATGTTTTGCGGCCCAAAGCATTTGCAGGCGCTATGGCAGGCATACTGTATATATCGCTGAGCTGGGGGCTGATGCTCTCGCTTCGGCAAATGGGTTTTGTGTATAAGGGCCAAATGCTGTATGCCGATTTCGGCTACCTGTTACCGCTGGTTTTAATAGCTTCTATCTGGATCAACGATACCATGGCGTATATAGTGGGATCCATGATCGGTCGTACACCTTTCAGCAAAATATCGCCGAAAAAAACCTGGGAAGGCACCATTGGCGGCGCTATACTGGCCGTGGTAGTGGTAACTGCTGTCGCTTATTTTTGGCTGCAAACCAACTGGCTGCAAACCGCTGCAGTTGCAGCCACTGCTGCCATAGTAGGCACAGCCGGCGACCTGCTCGAAAGCTGGCTCAAGCGCCGGGCCGGCGTAAAAGACAGCGGCAATATGATGCCGGGCCATGGCGGATTTTTAGACCGGTTCGACAGCATGCTGCTGGCTACTCCCTTTGTTTGGCTGGTGGTGATGTTGCTGCAGGCCTAAGCATTTACCGCCCGTAGTGGCTGCATGTTTGCCACCTACCTCGGTGTACAATTTCAAACCATTACTTTTGCCCCAATCTAATCAGCATTCATGACCATACATAAAGAAGGATTTGCCAGCATCGGAATTGCAACACTTTTGTTGGGTACACTCAACGGGTTGTCCGTTTGGTTCCTGAGTACCCAGTACCCCATACTTTCCCTGCTCATCTTCATTGTCACTTTCGGGCTTTGGATCTTTATCATCTCCTTTTTCCGCCTGCCCAACCGCCAGCTTACATTGGATGATAAAAAAATTATCTGCCCTGCCGATGGCACTGTAGTGGTGATTGAAGAAACAGTGGATGAAGAATATTTCAAAAGCAAGCGCCTGCAGGTAAGCATTTTTATGAGCCCGCTGAATGTGCATGTAAACCGCAATGCCGTGAACGGCGAAGTGGTGTACAGCAAATACCATAAAGGAAAATACCTGGCAGCATGGAATCCTAAATCAAGCACCGAAAACGAAAGGCACTCTGTAGTGTACCATGTAAACCACAATGAAATATTGGTAAAACAAATAGCTGGTGCCGTAGCACGCCGCATTGTAAACTACCTGAAAGAGGGTATGGAAGTGAAGCAGGGCGAAGAAATGGGCTTCATTAAATTTGGTAGCCGCGTAGATGTATTGCTACCGGTAAATGCAAAAGTAAAAGTGCAAATGGGCGAAAAAGTAAAAGGTGGAGTTACTGTATTGGCCGAGTGGTAATCTCCATTCTCATTAATAGAAAAAGCCTCATGAAAAAATCATGAGGCTTTTTTGTGGACGCTACACGGGTAGCGTTGTATTATTTACCACCTGTCTTCGTCGCTAAACAATGGTGTAACCACCGGTACTGTTTGCTGTGAAGCAGCAGGCTTTTGATGTGCAGGTACTGCTTCCTTTTTAGGAAGCGGCATGCTTACCGGTGCATTCAGTTGTTGCTGCGGCGGGCGCTGTTTTGCAGGTTTCTGATGTGGTGCCGGACGCTGCTGCTGCGATTGTTGTTGCTGTTGCTGTGGAGCACGTTGCACCGAAATGGGCTTGCGGTTTTGTTGCTGACCATTGTTTTCCTGGTTGCCATTTTCAGCCACAACTCTTACTGGCTTTTTATTGCCGCCCTGTTGCTGCTCCCTGCGGGGCTGTTGTTGATTGCGCCTTTGTTGCTGGCCCTCATTTCTGCGGGGCTGGTGTGGGCGTTGCTCCGATTTTTGATCCACTGCAAATTGGCCATTTACAAATGGATGATCGTTTACCACCGGTATTTGCAATCCAATTAATTTTTGAATGTCTTTCAGGAATGGTCTTTCTTCTACTTCGCAAAAAGAATAGGCAATACCATTGGCACCTGCACGACCGGTACGGCCAATGCGGTGTACATACGATTCTGGAATATTGGGCAGTTCGTAGTTGATCACATATCCCAGGTCGTCGATATCAATACCTCTTGCTGCAATGTCGGTTGCTACCAACACACGCACCACACCTTTCTTGAAATTTTGCAGTGCCAACTGGCGGGCATTCTGGCTTTTATTGCCGTGTATCGCTGCTGCCGTTTGGCCCACTTTCATCAAATCTTTTACCACCCTGTCGGCACCATGCTTGGTACGGGTAAACACGAGCACACTTTTTATTTCGGGTTTGCTTTCCAACAGGTGAATAAGCAAATTGCGTTTGTCATTTTTGCTTACATAATAAATATGCTGCTGAATGGTTTCGGCAGTGCTGCTCACCGGCGTTACTTCCACTTTTACAGGATTGGTCAAAATGGTATTGGCCAATTGCTGAATATCGGGAGGCATGGTGGCGCTAAAAAACAAACTGTGGCGCTTAGCCGGCAATTTGGTGATCACCCTTTTTACATCGTGAATAAAACCCATGTCGAGCATACGGTCGGCTTCGTCGAGCACAAATACTTCGAGATGGTTTAAACCAATATACCCTTGAGAAATAAGATCGAGCAGGCGACCGGGCGTGGCCACCAACACATCAACGCCCAACTGCAGGGCTTTCACTTGTGGGTGCTGGCCTACACCACCAAAAATTACCAGGTGCTTCAGCGGCAAATGGCGGCCATACGCTTTCAGGCTTTCTTCAATTTGAATGGCCAGTTCGCGGGTAGGAGTAAGAATGAGTGCACGAATATGCTTGCGGCCATGCGCTGTAAGCGACGTGGCATTCAGCTTTTGCAAAATGGGCAATGCGAAGGCAGCGGTTTTACCGGTGCCGGTTTGCGCCACGCCCAGCAGGTCGCGGTCTTGCAATAATTGTGGGATGGCTTGTGCCTGGATGGGTGTAGGCGTAGTGTATCCTTCTTCGTGTAATGCTTTTAGGATAGGGTCTATCAGACCCATTTGGTCAAATGTCATAAATAAAAGTTGGCAAGGCACCGGGCAAAATGCGGCCAGTACTTGTCCTTAATTTTTTTGTTTTTAGAAAATTTGGCGCTGTCAATGATGAGAAAAAGACTGAGCAAATTGCCGTGTTCCCTGGAGGATTGAGGACACGTTGGTGGCAATTTCAAAGCCGAACAACACCTTAACAACAGGCAGGAGAAAAGCGATAGTTCCGGAATACTTTTCACCAAGCCGCCGCAAAGATGCAGTAATTAGTTGGTAAAGCCTTGGTAAATAAGGGGGTGTTGTTAAACGTGAAAAGTTCCAAAGTTCACATGTTCACGAGTTGAAAGGCATTCAGTACATCGACCAGCCCTTTCACTTTTGACCTTTGACTCTGCTTACCAACTTTGGAACTCGTGAACTCTTGAACTTTCAAACTACCAGCTTCCAGTTAAACTTCTCACCATCCAAAAAGCTTAAAACTATAGGACAGCCTCAATCCCAGCGTTTGTATCTGGTGAGTCTCTTTGGCATAACTATACTCATACTTGAGACCCAGATTTATTTTTTGGCCAAATGCCCGTCCTACTGCCAATGAATAACCGCCTTCCAAAGCCCCCGTAACGCCGAAAGCTGCTTCAGCGTCAGCTTCATCTTCTTTTGATAAGCTTACAATTGCTCCCCCAACAGATGGTTGGAGATAGAAGCCTGTACCATCTTCACTGAAATAATTTTTATACCCGGCTTTGAAAGAAATATGACCTTTTCCTGAAGGAGCTGCAAAAAAGCCGCCTTTCCCTTTTTCAGGGAAGTAGGAAAATTCTAAAAATTCAATGACGATGCTTTTATTTCCAGATGCTATTGGAATTTCTGAGAAAGCGAATATGCCCACTCCAATGCCATAGTTTTTGGCATCTTTCCCCAACATTTTGGATACTATCAATTGAGCCGATGAGCTGTTTATAAAACCCAAAAACAAACCAATAAGCAGAAAACTTTTTTTCATATGGCAATTAAACGCCAAACATATTTAAAAGACCAAACCACTCCAAAATAACGGTCAATTAATTAATTCCGCAATGGCTTTTCAAACGCATTCGAATTAGAATTTTGCTTGAGTCCTCTTAGTTTAAAAGACAACCAACCAACTTGTAAACTTTTCAACTTACCAACTTGTGAACCCGTGAACTTTCCAACTAAAAAATCTCCTCCAGCTCTTTCAAATGATGAATGATATAAGTGGGCTTCAAACTTGTTTGCTCGCCAATATGATTTACAAACACCGTATCGAGCCCGGCTTCCATAGCGCCTTTTATATCCGCATCCAGGTTGTCGCCAATCATAATGCTTTCGGCAGTAGTGGCGCCTGCGGCTTGTAATGCATACTCAAATATTTCCTTGTGGGGTTTTAGTGCCATGGCTTTTTCGCTGGTCACTACTTCCTTAAAATAATGGTCTATCTGGCTGTTGCGCAGCTTGCCCCATTGCACTTCTTCAAACCCGTTGGTGATAAGGTGCAGTGCATAATTTTTGGCTTTGAGGTATTCAATGATTTCGATGGTATAAGGAAACAGTCTTGTTTTGTGCGGCAGTATTTGCAGGTACTCTCCACTCATTTGCTTCGACAGTTTTTCATCGCCTATTTTATATTCCAGCAGCGTGTGCCACATGCGTTTCCATCGCAGTTCTTCCTGCTTAATATAGCCATGATGGTAGCGGTCCCACAACCTTTTGTTGTGTACCGAATAGCGTTCATAAAAAGTATCGAAATCGGGCGTAATGGTTTCGTGCAGGCAATGGGCATGAAACACTTCGTGCAGGGTTTCCTTGCTATTGGTTTCAAAATCCCAAAGGGTATGATCGAGGTCGAAAAAAAGATGTTTGTATTGCATAAATATTATATCGTACCGGTGGATTGCTGATGATTGATTGCTGATTATTTGTTGCTACTCATAACGGGATGCAAATTCGGGTAATACGTTCAGTTGGTTTTTGCCCATAGCCATTTCATCCCATTTATCGCTTCAGTCTATCACCGATATTTGCGCAAGCTACTATTTGCAACACGAATAAAAATTTTGAAATGGTTATTTTCATTACAGGTGCTTCCCGGGGTATTGGCAGGGCCATCGCCGAAATATTTGCAGCCGATACGCAGAAGCACACGCTTATTTTGGTAGCTAAAAACGCTGAGCGGCTACAGCAAACCACCCTGCAGTTGCAGCAGCAATTTCCAGCCCAGCATTTTTTGCAGTATGCCTGCGATCTCGGTCAAAAAACAGCTATTGATCAACTGGCGCAATGGACACACAGCCAGGTGCCAGCCATTGATATACTCGTGAACAATGCGGGCTATTTTATTCCCGGCAGCGTACACAACGAGCCGGAGGATGCACTGGAAACCATGTTGCAGGTGAATTTGTTATCGGCCTACCATCTTACCCGTGCATTGCTCCCTCCCATGATGCAAAAAAGATCGGGGTATATTTTCAATATCTGCTCAGTGGCATCCATCAAAGCGTATAGCAATGGTGGTGCGTACAGCATCAGCAAATTTGCCATGCTGGGTTTTGGCAAAAACCTGCGGGAAGAAATGAAGCCGCATAATATCAGCGTGACCAATATTATTGCCGGTGCTGTGTACACCGATAGTTGGGCCGAAGCCAATGTGGAGAAAGAAAGGCTGATGGAGGCCGACGATATTGCGAAAATTATTTTCACTACCACTAAATTGAGCCCGCAAGCCTGTATAGAAGAAGTGGTAGTGCGGCCGCAGTTGGGCGACCTTTGATGTACCCGGCATGCGAAGCAACTCTGCTCAAAACAGTTGCACCGTTTCTTCACCTACCTTAAATAAAACACCTTATGACGCTCCACAAAATTTCTGCACCGGTAGTGTTCGATGGTAAGGAAGCCATAGAAAATGCTGTGCTGGTTTTGCAGGAGGACGGCACTATTGAAGCACTGCTTCCGTCGAGTGAACTGAGTGCTGACGTGCATCGGCTTGACGAAGGATGGATATGCCCTGGGTTTATTAATGCACACTGCCATTTGGAACTCAGCCACCTGAAAGACCGCATAGAACCCGGCAAGGGAATGGTTGATTTTTTAACACAGGTAATGTTTAGCCGGCAGGCCGATGCGAGCCTGGTACAATACTGCATGCAAAATGCCGAAGAGCAAATGCTGGGCCATGGCATTGTGGCTGTGGGCGATATCTGCAATACGGCCGACTCTGCAGCCGTAAAACTCAACTCCAGTTTGTACTGGCACAATTTTGTAGAAGTAACCGGCTTTGTACCGGCTTCTGCCAAACAGCGCTTCGACCAGGGCATGAAAGTGGTGGAAGTATTGCAGCAAATATTGCCTCCTAAACAAACCAGCATCGTTCCCCATGCTCCATATTCGGTGTCGGCACCGCTGTTCGAACTGATACAAAATCATGTGCAAACTGTTGTGTGCATGCACAACCAGGAAAGCGAGGCAGAGGAAATGTTTTTGCGTTCGAAACAAGGCGATATGCTGAAACTGTTTGAAGCCATTGGGGTGCATATCGATTTTTTTGAGCCCGAAGGAAAAAGCAGTTTGCAATACTCGGCGCATTTGTTGCCCATGGCCAATTCCATACTACTGGTGCACAACTGCCATACTACCGAAGCCGATCTTCGATTCTTGCACGATAGCTACGAGTTGCTGTACAACCGGTTTTCATTTTGCTTATGCCCCAATGCCAACCTGTACATTGGCAACCCGCTGCCCAATGTGCACATGCTGCAACAACAGCATGCAAAAATTTGCCTGGGCACCGATAGCCTTGCCAGCAATACGCAACTCAGCATACTGGCCGAAATGCAAACTTTGCAACAGCATTTTCCCGATCTGCAACTGGATACCTTACTGCAATGGGCTACCGCCAATGGTGCCAGTGCTTTGGGCATTGCCGATAAATATGGCAGATTTGAAAAGGGTACAAAGCCCGGTGTGCTTTGGCTCGAAAACACGAAGGCAGATGGCCGCATCAGCCACACCACCGTGCAACGCTTGTATTAATCAAGTGATGAGCAAGCGTTCTGCAATTAATAATAACCAGGCAAGCACCAGCCTGCAGATGGAAGCAATATGAAAATAATTCCCGGCGAAATTAAAACCGCACAACTGCATCAATATTTACTGGGTGCTGTAGCGCCCAGGCCTATTTGCTTTGCCAGCACAGTAAATGCAGCAGGCGAAGTAAACCTGAGCCCGTTTAGTTTCTTCAATGTGTTTGGCAGCAATCCTACCACGTTGGTGTTTTCGCCCAGCCGAAAAGTTCGCGACAATACCATTAAGCATACACTCGAAAATATTTATGAAACCAAAGAAGTGGTGATCAACGTGGTGAACTATGCCATGGTGCATCAAATGAGTTTGAGCAGTTGTGAGTTTGCCAAAGGAGTAGATGAATTTGTAAAAGCAGGTTTTACCAAACTTCCATCGGAAAAAGTGAAAGCGCCCAGGGTAGCCGAAAGCCCTGTGCAAATGGAATGTATAGTGCGACAGGTTATTGAAACGGGCAGCGAAGGCGGTGCGGGTAATTTAGTTATTTGCGAAGTGCTGGTGATGCATATCAATGATGCCATATTGAACGAACACCAACAGATAGACCCGCAAAAAATAGACCTGGTAGCACGCATGGGCGGCGACTACTATTGCCGTGCCAGTGGCCATGCCGTATTCAGCGTACACAAACCCAATGCAGAGTTGGGCATTGGCATCGATGCATTACCGCAAGCCATTCGGTATAGCACTATTCTTACCGGCAACCACCTGGGCATGCTGGCCAACGCAACCGCCTTGCCGCAGGCCGATCCTGCTTTTGCCGATGATACCTGCAAGCAGATCGTGCAATACTATGCCGCCAACCCCGACGATATGGAGAAGGAGTTTCAACGCTACGCCGCGAAGCTGTTGGATGCCGGAGATATTCAGAAAGCCTGGCAGGTATTGTTGATGCTGGGATAGCTATTTTTTTGTGAAAAGTGAAAGGTGAAATTGGCGGTTGAATTAGATGCGTTCCATTTCAACCAGTCAACTTGTAAACTTGTGAACAGCCGAACTTCCCAACCTATAAAATTCAACAAATAAAAAACGCCGAGAACCTGCAGTAGCATCTGCAAATTCTCAGCGTTGGGAGAAAGATTTATTATCCAATTAGAAGTCGAAGCCCATGGCAAAATACCAGGCCGGCTTCTTCGAGAAGAATCCATTCATCGGCCAGCCGGCATCTACTTTCAGGAAGTATCCCAGCAATGTGCTGCGGGCACCAAAGCCATAGCCACCCGCAAACGGTCCAATGCCACCGGCTTTCATGTCTACGATCACCGGGTTGTTAGGATCGTTGGAATAGCGAACACTGGGGCGCTTAATGCCATCGAAAGTGCCTACCCATGCAGTACCCAGGTCGATGAACTGCACCAGTTGCAGGTTGCGCAGGAACGCATTGTTCACCGGCTTGTTGAAGAAAGTGCTTACTACCGGCAAACGCAATTCACTGTTCATCACCATGGCGTTATTACCATTGGCTACGTTTTGCTGGAAGCCACGCAGGTTTACAGCCAGCGATTGATAGATATATCGTTCGTTAGGATCGGGTCTGTTCTGCTGGTTGAATTTGGGAGTGATCCAACTGTCGGCACCACCCAGGTAATAGATCAGCTTCTGGTTGCCCCAGCTTATATCCATGGCACCACGCAGGGCCCAGATAAAGTTTCGGTGAATAGGTACATAATAACGTGCATCGGCACCCACATTGAATGTGAACTGGCGTTTAGGATCTTCACTGGGTTGCAGCTGCGATTTTTCCAGTCCTGCAATTACATCGGTATACACTTTCCAACGCAGCCCGTTGTAAATGTTTTTGGTTTTCAGCAGGCTGTTGTCGTACACATATTCAGCACGCAGGTTGGCATACTTGATGGTTTCAGATTCTGTTTTTAGCGAAACAGGATCCACGGCACTCAGCAACAACTTATCGAATCGCATACCACCCTGCAACTGCACTCTCCTGATCTTGTCCAACGGGTAAGCAATATTTCCCTGGTAAATAGAAGTAATGATCTTGCCGGGATAATAGAAAGTAGAGTTGGGTGGGGTAAGTCCCACATCGCTGTTGGTTGCCCTATAGTACTGCATTCCCCAATCTATGCGTCGACGCATGTTTTGGTAATCGAGGAAATATTCATTGTCTTTAAAATTGACGCCTGGTTTTACACCGCCGGAAATACGGTAATCTTCCATTACATCGCTCAGGCTGGCCATGAAAACCCAACTCACATTATTACCGTTGTTGAGGTAAATAGGGCCATTGCCTCCGGCATAGGTCTGGTAGCGGGTTAAAATTAAATTGTTGGTTACCCCCAGCATCGCCATATCGTTGCTAAAGCGAAGCCTGTATTTGTACAGCTTGGCATTGTCTAAAGTTTCTTTTCGCTGTGCAGATTTGTCAACCAATGCAGGCCCTGTAATGGGTGCCAATGTATCGGAGGTTTTTACAAACTCTCCCAGGAATGAAATGGCAGTATCGCTATTTGGTTTAGTGCCTTGTTGGTAGCGGGTGCCGGTGCCTTGTTGCTTGCGCCTTTCTGCCTCCTGCTCTTTTACAAATGGCGTTGGTTTTGCAGTAATATTCCTGCGGCGCAATGCTATACTATCCACCCGCAGGCGGTATAACATTTTGAGGCCGCTTTGTTGTGTTACTTCACTTACCGTTCCTTTATCGCCGGCAATGCGTGTTTCGAGCAAACTACTTTGATAGTTGGTAATGGGGAAAGTGTAGGTAGAGTCTTTGGTTACGGCAATCAACCCAATGGAATCGGGTTCGGTACGCTCCCATGCTCTCAGGGTGCTGTCCACATCTTTCAGCGAAGGGTTGCGCAATATTTCATCACCAATGATCACCAGTGTATCTGCGCCTTCGGCTTTGGTGGTAAAAAATCCTGCATAGCGGTTGCCCACACCATTGGCATCGCTTACAAACGTAAAATGGTTCACGTTGTACTGCGTGGGGTAGCGGGCATCGCCCATTTTCATATCGGTCAACTGGGTGATCTGCCTGAACCCGCCTTTGTCATCTACATCGGCCAAAAAGATATTGTACTTGTTATCGCTGGGCAGGCTGGTATCGCCACCCACGGCATTTGGCCCGGGGCGGTTGCTCGAAAAAATGATACCATATTTATTCGGAAACGAAACAAAAGAAGCATCCAGGTCATCCCACACATCGTTGGTGATTTGCTTGGCAGTTCCTTTCGAAATATCGTACACATAAATATCGGTATGCCCATTTTTCACTGCACTTAAAATAAGCCTGTTGGCATCCAGGTAATACTGGGCATCCTGCACCTGGTCGAATGGTAATTCCTGCTTAGTGGTTATACCGCCATATACATTATCATACACCTGCAGCTTTATCTTGTCCTTTTCCCAATACACTACTGCCAGGCGGCTTCCTTTTCCATCCCACGCCATTACCGGGTAGTTAGGGTTGTGCTCATGCTTCAACTGGCGAACACCATTTTTCACCAACACCCTGCGGTTGGTAAAGTTTTCGTACAGAGATACGTTGTAGAAACCCTTCTTGTATTCGGCCACTGCATAGGTGTACGAATTCTTGTTGGGGTTCATGGCAAAATGGTAGAAGTCTTTGTTCTTATCTACATCTTCTGTCAACACTACACTTCCTTTCGGATAATTTCTGCGACCACGCAGATCGGCGTAGTATTTATCGCTTTCCTCCCGCATCATATCCTGCAATACCGCTTTCAGCTTTTTGCGGCAAATGCGCTGCGCTGCATTGTTGGTATTCTTATACAAAATGGAGAGGTATAAAAAATAGGTCACATTTTCCTTATTGTACTTACGTGCCAGGTAATGGAAAAATGCCTGGCCGGCCAGTGTAGGATGATCGAATGCCAGCGAATAAAAATTGGTGTATTCGTTAGCAAGCAATGCATTTTTCAGTGCATCATCTTTTTCAACGGTCCATCCTTCGGCGGCGTATGCCACATATCCATCGGTCAGCCATGTGGGCAGGTCGAGTAAAGTAGCATTGCCTACTGTTTCGCCAATGTTTTCGCCAAACATGCGGTTGTCTACCAATATGCGTGCAATGCCCTCCCGTATTTGCCTGCGCAGGTCGGCATGGTTACCATTGAAGTACACGATCATTTTGTTGTTCACCAGGCGTGTTAAACCGCCGGGGTCTGCCAGGTCCATACCCAGTCCAATATTGGTGGCTTCAGCATCATCGTAGCTATTGTACAGTACAATATTGGCCCTGCGCTGCAAAGCAGTTTCAGTAAAGCCTTCCAGTTGTGGCAATTCTTCCTCCGCCATTTGCAGGGCATATTTTGCCAGCTCCAAACCGCCGTCGGTAAAGTGTACGTTAAAATTTTCTGTTTGATAAAAGCGCCAATTATACTTACGGTATTGGATCCTGTTTTTTCCAAATTGTACGGCAGATACCTGCGCCATAGAGCAAAGGGCAAGCAAGCTGCAACAAAACAATAAGGTGAAACGGATCTTGGTGAGTTTGAAATCAGACATTTTCCACCGGTTTATTCTCATAACTATAGATCGAATTTTAAAGGTAGCAGAATATTATCAACCACCTCATGGCTGTTAGGGCTTCGGGGCGATTTAACAGAGCCGAACCTGCCGAATTCTGCAATTTTGCACCCTTCAAACGACAATTATATGCTCCGCATTGTACAATTCACATTTAACCCCATACAAGAAAATACCTATTTACTATACAACGAAGCAGGTGAAGCTGCACTCATAGATACTGGCTGCTATTTTGATGCCGAAAAACAGCAATTGACTCAATTTATTGAAGAACATAAACTCCAGGTGAAATGGCTGCTGCAAACGCATTGCCACCTCGACCATATTTTCGGTTTGCACTGGGCCGTACAGACCTTTGGTATAGAGCCTTACATTCACGAAAATGAAAAACCCGTGCTGGCCTACGGCGATCTGTCGGGCGAAAAATGGAACCTGCCTTTTACCAATTACAGGGGCCCTGTTCAGTTGCTGACAGAGGGCCAGGAAATACAAATGGGAAAAGACAAATTGAAAGTGATCTTTGCCCCGGGCCATTCACCCGGTCATGTTTGCTTTTATTGCGAAGCACAGGATTTTCTTATTGGAGGCGATGTATTGTTTCAACGCAGCATTGGCCGCACCGACTTACCGGGTGGCAGCCATCAGCAATTACTCACCAGCATTCGGGAGCAGCTTTTCACTTTGCCCGATGCCACCGTGGTACACCCGGGCCATGGCCCGAGTACTACTATTGGCGAGGAAAAGGAAGAGAATCCCTTTTTACAATAATCAACTTTGCGGTTAAACAGATAAGCCCTGCCCCTTGTAGTAAGAGGCAGGGCTTATCTTTATGGCATGAGTCAACTCAGTTTTTCGCTGGTACAAACCAATCTTCATTGGGAAGATAAAACTGCCAACCTGGATATGTTCCGGGAAAAAATAAACGGCATCGGCAAAACCGAAATCGTGCTACTCCCGGAAATGTTTAGCACGGGGTTTAGTATGCAGCCATCGGCACTTGCCGAAAAAATGGATGGGGCCACCGTACAATGGATGGCCGATATAGCTGCTGCCAAAAAAATAATTGTAGGCGGCAGCCTGATCATTGAAGAGGATGGCAGGTATTTCAACCGCTTTGTGTGGATGCAACCCAATGGGCAATATGGCTACTACGACAAGCGTCACCTGTTTGCTTACGCCCAGGAAGATCAACATTACGCATCGGGCAATAAACGATTCATTGCATCGGTAAAAGGATTTAAACTCAACCTGCAGATCTGTTATGACCTGAGGTTTCCCGTATGGGCCCGGCAGCAGGCACAGGAAAACAACGAGGCAGAGTTTGACGTGCTCATTAATGTGGCCAACTGGCCCGAACGCAGAAGCCATGCATGGCGCACTTTATTGCAGGCCCGGGCCATCGAAAACCAATGCTACACCATTGGCGTAAACCGGGTGGGCCACGATGGCAACGGCATGTACCATGCAGGCCATAGTATGGTGGTAGATGCCATGGGCGAAATTTTGTGCGAGCATGAGCACACCGAAATTGTTGAGACCATTACCCTGCACAAGCAGTCGCTGGATGATATTCGGCAAAGGCTACCATTTCTTAAAGACAGGGATAGTTTTCATATAGCACCATAATTACCATGTGCGGGTGCTGGAAGAAATAGTTGCACTTCTAACATCCATAAAAAAAGAGCCCGCATTGCTGCAGGCTCTTTCTATGTAAACAAACAGAGTATTTCTATTTGGCATGTTTCAAACCATAACTCCTGTTGAGGTTGAAGCCCAGTGACCATTGGCCTAAATTGTCTTTCTTAGGATTCACACTTAACTGTTGAATATTGCTTGCGAAAGCACTGTTGGTAAGGAAGAACTGGAAGATGTGTCCACCGGTGTCCCAGTCATAACCAAGGGAAAACAGGTTAGGACAATAACTCACAATTTCTCCCGTTTTGTCAATCACATTTTCATACATGTTCAACTGGCGTGAGTATTCAAAGGTAATAGCTGTTTTGTTGGTCAGCTTATACCGGCCACCCAGGCCCAGTGAAAAAATGTCGTGACTGTTAGCACTTCCGTAAGCTACTATGTTGTAGTGTACCCAGCTTGGTGTGAACTGCAGCGAAAAATCTTCCGTGAACTTGCGGGAAACCAACAACTGATTGAGGAAGGAATATTTATTCCATTCAAAATCGTTGGGAGCCGGGTCCGATTTAGAAAAATTCGTACGCACTGTAGATACCCATGCCATGCTCACAGGATATTCATGCACCCCGGTTTGCTGCCGCATCAGTTTGAACTTGGCAGTTCCTTCGAGGGTGGCATCACCCGCAAACGCCAGGCCCAGGTTGAGCCAGCGATTAGGGCTGTAATCGAATGACATATAGGTATTGGCAAAACCTGCGTTCAAACCAAACAACCTACCGAAATTATTACCGCCTTCAGAACTATTCCAGATCTCACCAAAGTGGTGAATGATCATGAATTGCAAATTTTTAGGCCCCGTTATCTCCGTACTATGCAAATTGATGATACGGGTGGACTTAAAAGTAGCAATGGTTATATTCTGTTTTACTACGGCAGAATCTTCTTTCTCTAATTCTCCGAGTAGATCATCTTGTGCCATGGCTGCAGGCAGCATAGCACAGCAGGCAAAAAACAGCGATAGTAGTTTTTTCATAAACAACAGTATTAGTGTGTAGAATTCCTGGCCAATTGAATCAGATTACAACTTGAATGTAATGTTTGCCTCAATGGGTGTTTGTTCTGCAAGTTTTGATTTTACCATTTCAGGGATCTCGATTTTATAATCGGCAGCTGCAATAGGGAATGTACAATTGAAAGTGGCCGATTTACCTTTTACGGTTAAAGTAGCGGGCGATTTAAAACTCTTGGTTACGCCATGCAGGGAAACCTGTCCTTCAGAGCTGAGCTTATACACGCCATCTTTGGCCAGCATACTTTTATCAAAACCCACCAGCTTTCCTTTGTAGGTTGCGTTAGGGATTTTGCTTGTATGCAAGTAGTTCTCGTTAAAATGCTCTTCCAACAAAGCATTGGTGAAGTGGAAAGTCTTCATGGGTACCAGCAATGCTACTTCTGCTGTTTCCACTTTCAGTACTGCAGTGGCCTCTTTACTCACTGCAGCATACTCTGCATTTTTCTGGTTTTTGTTCGGGTTGAAATTAATTTTTCCGTCCCTTGTCTTATAGGTCTGAGCTTGCACACCTACTGCGAAACAACTAATAGCGATCAGAGAAAACAAAATCTGCTTCATAAAATTTAATTTGTGATTTGATAGTGTAATGAAAATTGTGTCTGTTTTTGTGTTTCTCATTTTATGGTTTGCAGCCCTGGGCCATCCAGGCCAGGAAAGTATTGGCAGTAGCAGGAGCAATAGAAATGGGACCACCGGGGTGACCGGATGAACCAAGACTATTCATCATTTTGGTAAGTGTTTCCTGGTGGTTTACCATATAGGTGTAATCCAGGGTTCTGGCAGCGCCGCCATGGCAGGAACTACCCGTACAATCAGATTTGTACAGCGGAACTATATGTTGCGAATACGTGATATCGCCTGTAACTGGTGGGGGTACATAATCGTCTTTTGCACCCTGCTCTACCCATTTGATAATGATGCTGGCTTGTGAAGGCGTAAAGAAAAGGCTACCTTCGCCGGGGTGTGGTCCACCTTTTGCCATGGCATCAAACATACTTGCCCGGGACTGAATGGTAGAATAATAAATCGTGTCGTTCCACGAAAATTTTATTTGCCTGGTAGTACCGTTGTTATGGCATCCGCATCCGCCTGCAGTTACAATAGGCACAACGTCACTGCGGAATGATACAGAGTTTATGCTGGACAATGTGGACTCGGAAACATCATAATAGTTTTTATAACATGATGATATTGCGAGTATGCCTGCAGTAATTAGTGTAAATACTATCGCTTTTTTCATAAGAAATACGATTAGTGGTTGAGTGATTGATTACTTTTTAATAATGTTTCCTGTTTTGCGATACTTGAAGATACCCGCATTGTTGAGGCCGTATTTCCATACATCAGGAATATTAGGATCTGCGAAATACCAGGCTTTCACGATGGCAATTTCTCCGCGTTTCAGGCCACCATCACCGTAAGCCATATCGCCATGATGCGCCGTGTTGTACACACCGGTACGAGGGTTGGCAACCAACAGGGTAGAGTCGATGCGGGAAACCAGCGTACTGGCTGCATTCAAAGCATCACCCCTGGTATAAAACCTCTGACCTGCAGGATTGGTATATACTACAGAAGTATTTGAACGAATACTTTTCGGAACAAATACGTCGACCAACAGATCGTCATAGGTATTCAACGGACCACGACGGCTGGCACCAATCACAGGAGTACTGAATGTTTTGTACGGCCTGAAAGATGCATTGGCAACTGTATCTGCGTAAAATCTTCTTACGCTGTCTTTATACTTATTCCATACTTCTGAAAGTTTGGGTTCTTTCAACTGGCAATAAACTGTACGGCTACCATTGTCGGGATTGATATATACATAAGATACCGTATCAGTAGGAGCAAAAGTGATCAGGTTTTTACGAGCCCACTCACCACCAACGGTTGCCTGGTTGTGGCAGTTGGCAGAAGTACAACCATTTATCAGCAGCGCTACACCGGCTGGCCTGTAATCTTCGAGGCCTGGTTGTTCTTTAGCACCATTCTTGATCCAGTTGAAAATTTTGGTTTTGTCGGTCAGCGACAGGTCCACACCATAAGTGATCGGGGGCATCGCTTTATTCAGATCACTGGTCGTGATCAATTGGAACAACTTGCTTGCATTGGGATCGCCTGGCACTACGAGTGATTTGATCTCACTGTAGTTGGTAAGCCTGGGTGATATATTACCACCATGGCAGGCATCGGAAGCACAATTGGTTTTAATAATGCTGAGTACACCCGGCGCTATCGCAATATCGTTCACATCAGGAACTACATCGGATGGCGAGATCTTGGTAGAATCGTAAAAGGGTGAAAAAACAGATGAGTCCGGAACGTCAACCAGGGCCCGTGAGACCTGCGAAGCATTCGTATTGTCTTTAGTACACTGAACAAGGAATGCGGTCATGCCTAAAGTAACGGTGAGCAGTAGTGTGTACCTTCTACTTGATTGTTTTGCCATAAAACAGTATTTTAATCTTGGCTGTGATTAAATGTGGGTGGTATCTATTTGTATCCTAAAACAATATAGCAAAATTAAATTCTACTTTACAAACATTTCCATGACAAATACAGGTGATGAGAGATGATATTTATCATTCAATTTTTCACCTATTTACCATCATATTCGTATATTAAACCTGCATTAACACAAAACAACATTTAAGACTATGAAACTTAACAAAACCGTAAAAAGGGTGCTGATCATTGGCGTTCTATTGGGCGTCATTGTTGGTAGCTGGGCTATCTGGTATGTTTTCTTTAAACCACACCGCAATGTGGGTTCAGAAAAAGCCGCCTATACTTTGTCTTCTGCCGACCTTTCAAAAGCATTTGCTACCGATACAGCAGCAGTAACTAAATATATTGACCAGGCCATACTTATTGAAGGCCCGATCACGGCAATAGAAGGTGGGCATATTTCATTTGAAAACATCATTTGCAATATGGATTCTACCGAAACACCCAAACTGGGCAGCTTGCAGGTAGGCCAAAGTGTGAAAGTGCAAGGCCGTCTTACTACCTACAACGACCTGATGGAAGAAATAATGATGGATCAGTGCATCCTCAAACAATAGCACCACAAATGCCCAAGGGCAAATGTGCAGGCGCATTGATTTACCCGGTTTCACAAAACCAGGAAATCAATGCGCTTTTTTAATGCAACCATTTCAAACTACTTTTTTAGATGCAGCAGCCTGTTACACTTTATTCATTTGCCCGGTTAGCCATGAAAAAAATAATGCAGATCGTTGTATGGCTTTATTGCATTGCATGGAGTGCTTCTGCACAACCTTATGTGGACCCTATTCAAATTAGGTTTACCTACGCATTTCAAAATAAAACCGGCGAAGCCACACCATTCACGCATCTATGGGTGGGCAGCGATCTACCCATCAAACTGAAAGACCGAACCTATCAATTGCTGAGTCCTTATTACGAAAACTGGGCACTAGATTCTGCCGGCACCGACAATATCTTACCAACGGTGCACAGCATTGCGTTCCCCATGGGCTTTATCATCCCCCTGCGAAATCCTAAATGGACCATGAACCTGATGCCCATTGTACGCACCAACGGGGAAAAACTGTTTGGAGAAAAAACATTTCAAATAGGAGGTGTTGCATTTTGGAGTTATGAAAAAGCACCCGGCAAAAAAATAAGGATGGGTGCATATGCCAACAGCGACTTCTTCGGATTTTTCTTTATGCCACTGCTGGGCGCCGACTGGCGCATAGATAAACGCAATTATATTTTTGGCTTGCTGCCCGGCAGGCTCACCTACGAACACCAGTTTAGCAAATGCCTGTACGGTGGTAGTACATTCAGGGCTATTACCAATAGTTACCGATTCGAAAATGGTGAATATGTACGCCTCGACGATAACCAGATATCGCTGTACCTCGATGCGTATGTTGCCAAACATATTTGCCTCACCCTTGAGCCGGGCTATGGCATCATGCGTAAACTGCGCACCGGTATCGACCACAAAAACTATATCACCGACCGCAACTGGGGTGATGGCCCATTCATTAAACTCTCAGCATCCTGGCGTATCCGGTTTGCTGAGTAAATGAAGCGAGTAATTAATCCAGCACTTCGTACACGTTTACCGAACTGGTTTTGTTTTTCATGGTTACTTCGCCCACAGCCTTACAGTTGAACGATTCCCGGATTTGCAAATAGGCCTGCTCGCTAATGCAGATCTGGTTAGCCGAAGCCGCTGCCTGCAAGCGTTGGGCTGTATTCACAGTATCACCAATAACGGTATAGTCCAATCTTTTGAGCGTAGCAGATCCAATATTGCCAGAGATCATTTCGCCACAATTAATACCGATGGAAACTTTCGGAGAAAACTCTGCAGACACAGATGGCAAGCCTGATACTTTACTGCGCAACGCAAGGGCTGCATCTATCGCCCTATCTAAATGGTACTTTCCCCTGAACACGGCCATCACCGCATCGCCCATAAACTTATCGATATAACCATTTTGAGCAATGATCTCCTTCACCATCACATCAAAATAATTATTGAGCAATTTCACCACCTCGTTGGGCGGTGCCGATTCGCTGATGGCGGTAAAGCTGCAGATATCTACAAACATTACGGTGCCTTCTACCGATTCATTTTCCAGCAAAGAATTTTCATACTCGCGGCTGCCCATAAAATTGAGCACCGTTTCATCTACATACATTTTAAGGATATTGTTTTCCTTGATGGCTTTCAATGTTTCTTTTAACTGCAGTACATGCTTCAGTGTTTTTTCTACGGTTACATTCAGGTCTTCGAAGTTGATGGGCTTGGTTATAAAATCGAAAGCCCCGCGATTCATAGCAGTTCTGATATTTTCCATATCGCCATAGGCCGATACGATCACCGCTTTCACCAATGGATTTACATCTGCAATTTTGGTGAGCAGGGTAAGCCCATCCATCTCGGGCATATTAATATCACTCAGCAAAATTTCAACATCAGGGTTCAGTGCCAGCTTATCCAATGCATCCCTGCCGTTAATGGCAAAAACAAACTCGTATTGTTGGTCTCTTATTTTCTGTCGAAACTTTTGTTTGATGAGCACTTCCAGATCGGTCTCATCATCAGCCACTAATATTTTGGTCATGGTATAGCGGTTTTGAGTTTTTCTTTCAACAAGGTAAAGTCTACCGGCTTGGTTAAGAAATCATCTGCCCCCAATTGTTTGGCGGTATTATAATTTTCCTGGTCACCATACGCTGTTATCATCATGACCACCGGTGGCGGCTTGTGGTATTGTTGCTTGATGTACGCCAGCAATTGCAGCCCACTTATGCCCGGCATATTGATATCCGATAAAATGAGGACGGCTTCCTGCTCGTGCAGGTGCAGGTATTGCATGGCCTCTTCACCCGAAAACGCGAAATCAAAGATCATTTCATGGCTCCTGATCTCTTTTCGAAATTTTTGCTCAAACAATACCTGTACATCTTTCTCGTCGTCTACTACCAATATTTTCATGGGGTTGTTATGGGGTTTGAATAGGTATTTGAATAGTGAATGTGGTGCCCTCGCCTTCCTGCGTTTCCACCTGCAATTCGCCGCCATGTCCTTTGGTCACAATATCGTAGCTCATGCTCAGGCCAAGGCCCGTGCCTTCCCCGGCGGGCTTGGTGGTAAAAAAGGGTTGAAAAATTTTGTCGATCACCCTGCGGGGAATACCGTTTCCATTATCCTGCACCCGTATCACCAGGGTGCCTTCCTGCCGCTTGGTGCCCAGTTTTACTATTGGTTCGTAACCCGCAGGTTGTTGCTTTTTCTTTTCGGCCACTGCATAAAAGGCGTTGGTAATTAAATTGAGGATCACCCTGCCCATATCCTGCGGTATCACCGGAATATTGGATGCCTGTGGATCAAAATCGGTTTGCATACTTGCGTTGAACGATTTGTCTTTGGCACGCAAACCATGATAAGCAAGGCGCAAATATTCGTCGGCCAGGGCATTGATATCTGTGGGCTCTTTTATGCCTGTGCTGCTTCGGCTATGCTGCAACATGCCCTTTACAATAGCATCGGCACGTTTACCGTGATGATTTATTTTTTCGAGGTTTTGCTGCAGGTCGCGGGCTATTGATTTTACTTCTTCTTTATTGCCTTTCTCTATTTCCTCCACCATTTCGGTCAGCAACTCATGGCTTACTTCCGAAAAATTGTTGACGAAGTTGAGCGGGTTCTGAATTTCGTGTGCAATGCCTGCCGTGAGCTCACCAAGACTAGCCATTTTTTCACTTTGTATCAATTGCGACTGGGTCGCTTTCAGTTCATCGAGTGCTGTTTCCAATGCCTGCTTTTGACCTTGCAACTCTGCTGTTCGTTCGGCCACTTGTACAGCAAGTACCGCTTTCATCTCTTCGGCCTTCTTAAATTCTTTTTCTTTTTCTTCTGCTATGGCCTGCTGTTTTGCCAGTGCCTTACGCTGCCTGTTGTTGATGATGAGCATGGCCACCAACCATACAACGGCAAACAATCCTGCAGCTTCAAAATAGTTTTTCCATTCGCTATAAAAACCTGGGCTGATCTTTTTTGTGATCTCATCGGCCAGGTATTTCAGCTCCAAAGGAAGCAGGGCAACTGCAACAGTACGCACAGGTTGAAATACGGGATGCTTAAATGCGAGGTAGATGAATCCGAGCAGCATGGCGTGTGCCGCCCAATCCAAAAAGGGGCGGATAGAAGAAGCAAGCACTTGTAACGCCAGGCCCAGTATGGATACATACAAAGCAGCCAGCAAAATTCTATCCCATTCGGGCTGCCGGTTTTTGGTGTTCAGTGCTTTTCGGAGATACGCACAAACAACTATGAGGATAATAAAAGTGCCATTCATTTTGGTCGATTACATTAAATAACGGGGGTATTATCTATAAATATACAGGCAGAAATTACGGAACGTATAGCAAAACACACGCCCTGAAACTACCAATAGTTTATAAATAAATACCAATCACCAATGCTGCTGCACAAATGATGGCCAACATCAGCAGCAGCGGCATCACAAATTTGAACCACACTTTTACACTCAGGTTTACCATAGCCAGCGACGGCAGTATGAGGCCGGTAGGCGCTAAAAGCGACATCAGGCAAATGCCATACTGGTAAGCATTTACAATTTCTCTTCCGGGTATTTGAACAATGATGGCAAGCGCCCCAATAATAGGCATGGTAAGTACCGCCATACCCGATGAAGACTGGATAAAAAGTGAAAACAGGAAATAAAATACACCCAACGATAGAATGAACAATGCAGGGTGTATGCCCTGTACCAGGTGGCTGGCATAATACAAAATTGAATCGCTGATATTTCCTTCGTTCAATACAATAGTAACACCACGGGCTACGCCAATGATGAAAGCCACCGACAATAAACTCTCGGCACCTTTTATAAATTCCCGCACAAATGTTTTTTCGTCGATGCGGGCTATACATGCAATCAGGATAGCCGATGCCAGGAACAAGGCAGACATTTCCAGCGTCCACCATTCTAAAAACACCACACCCGCTATCATGAACAAAAAAGTACCGATATAAATACCGAGCAACAGTTTGGTTTTCCCGTCTAACCTTCCTGCATCCTCATCACTTACAAGTTTCACTTCGTAGGGTGATTGTACATCACCGTCGATTCTTAACACTAAAGACGCAGCCGGGTTAGCTTTCACTTTTGCAGCATACCGCACAATATACCATGCAGTAACACCGGTAGTAAGTGCCCACACTATCAGCCTTTCCCATATGCCATCTTTCCAGTTTACGCCCGCAGCATTGGAGGCAATGATGGTAGAAAATGGATTGGAAAAAGACCCGATGCAACCCACTGCAGTACCTCCAAAAATTATGGCCAACGGTACCAGCAAATCATATCCTGCCGCAAGGAAAAGCGGAACCAGTATGGAATAAAACACCAGAGCTTCTTCTGCCATACCATAGGAACCTGCAAAAAAAGAAAGCAACACCGTAAGCATTACGATCAACCATTTTTCGCGACCCTTCATAGCCCGGCCAATACCGGCAATCCCCTTTTCCATGGCGCCTGTATGCTGAAATACAAACATGAAACCGCCAATAAACAAAGTGAACAGGATGATATCAATGCTTTCCACAATGCCTTTGATAGGCGCCTGCAAAATGCTGAAGAATCCCTGTCCATTTTTGGGCAGCGCATAATAAGTGTCCGGTACAGAAATAGGTTTTCGGATTTCGCCGCCGGTAAATTTTGATACTGAAATATGCACCCCTAAACTATCCAGGGTATATTGCGTAAGCGGCAATGGAGTAGCAGCGTTGACAGTTGTAAGCGAAAAAGACTGATCAACAACCGACAGCTTTTTATACTGACCCGCCGGCATCACCCAGGTGCAGAAGGCAGCCAGCACTATCACTATCATTAAAATCACTATAGGGCCGGGCATTTTAAATTTAGCGGGCATGCAGGCTATTTTTTTGAAAGTTAATGGTAGGTAAATTATTCGTAGGTCAAATGAATAAATAATCATTCGTCTGGATCACGGATTAGCATGGATTCAGGGATTACACTGATTTGTCATTCAGTTAGGAGCCGTAGACACGAACATATGTATCGAGCCTAAGGCTCTCCGTTCCATCGGGTGGGAGCCTCTTGTTACAATATTTTACCGATGCTACGCATCTGATTTTACTTTATATCCAGGCAGGTGAATTACAAACCCGGCTCCGGCTCCTTCCCCTTCTTTACTTTCTGCTTTCATATCTTCACCGCCATGTGCTTTTACAATAGCATCTCTCGTTTGGAACACGAATTGGTGTGGATTTAAGGATTGTACTGACTATATCTTCTTCAAAGAGCCGTAGGCTCGCACAATCTTGAAACCCGGATTTCAATCCGGTGAAAACTGCACAACAATAGAGTTGAGTGCCGTAGGCACGATACATCTTTATTGAGGATCATAAAAAATATATAGTTCATCATATTCAATGTTGAAGGCTTTCAAAAAACTGATGTACTCGTCCCGGAATGTTTCCTTCTTGTGATATTCTTCCTGGTTTTGGATATACTTATATACCCTGTCAATATGAGATTCGCTGTAGGAAAAGACACCATAGCCTTCCTGCCACTCGAAGCGCTTTGCTGTTAGCTTGTTGTCGTTTATATACTTTGATGATTTTGCCTTTACAGTTTTCATCAATTCGGAGGCGGATACTGCAGGCTTTAATCCTACAAAGCAATGCACATGATCTTCTACACCATTCACAATGATGGTTTTGCAACCTGCTTCATTAATTAAGTTGCCAATTACGCCAAACAGCTTCGAAGCCCATTGCTTATTTATCAAGGCTTGCCTGTATTTTACTACAAATACAAACTGCAGGTAGATTTGATGATAAGTGTTTGCCATGTGGTTATATATGTATCGAGCCTAGGGCTCTCATATGTTCTCTTTGCTCCTACGGGTTAAAACCCGCTATTACAATATGTTATCGATGCTACGCATCTGATAATACTTTTTCATGCTGGCAGTTGAATTCCAAACTCAGTTGGCTTTCTGTTAGAATGATGAAATCTCCTAGCCACTTGCTACCAATTACAATCCATTGTTGCTATATGCTGACGATGCTATGCATCTAATTATACTATTCACTTTGTCGGTTGAATTCCAAACTCAATCACCCGCCTTTCATTGTGAGCTTTATGGCTTTGCCAACAACTTTTGGATGATGGTATCTTCGGCAGGCGCTTTCAATTGTATAACCGAATCCAAAATATCGTTGGGCACTGTGGTCGATAAAATATATTGCTGCACTTTCCAATCGTTGCCCTGCTTTACCAGTACTCCGGAACCTCTGCAAATTTTCATTTGGGTGTTCAGCAATTCGTCGAACCATGCAAGGCTGCCGGTGTTGTCGAAATAAATATGTCGTTCGATGGCCGAGAAGTTCCATGCACGACCTTTATCAAATATGGGTTTGGCCCAGGCCATAAATGCTTTTTTATCCCAACGCTCGGTAGCATCGGTGCCGGTAAAAATGGCGTCGTCTGTATAAAAATCAAAGTATCGGTTGTAGTCGGCTTTGGCCGCTGCCGCATTAAATGAATCCAGCAGCGCATTGATCTGTTGCGTAGCCGTGGCAATATCTACCGCCACCGTTTCTTTTTTGATCTGGTTGCAAGCCATTGCACCAATGGCCAAAACAAATGCCGCGAGTTGAAAGATTTGTCTCATAGTTATTGTTGTAATAGAGAGATAGGTTTCCATTGAATGAATGCGGAACAATTCCTGTTCAGCAGCTATGTTTCTTACAGGTAGCTCAACCACCATTTTTCACGATGGCTTGTTTTATAACGATCATACCATTTGCATAGGGGGTATAGCAACACTACCACAAAAATCCACACCAGGTAAACTCCGCCCAGTCCATAACCCTCACCCGGTACCTGGAACAGGAATGGTAGGTTTTGCATGTTGGCAATGGCATCATCCATATTATGGCCTCGCATAAAAAATGCAATGGCGCACAACAAGTGAATCAGGTAAATATGGAGGATATAATAAAAGAATGCAGTGCGACCAAATACACTCATGAAACGGGTGAAAGCATTACTCAACCTTTCCATCCACGCCAACACCAATAGCATAGGGCCAATGGTGATGCACAGGTATAACAGCGATGGCGGGTATTTTTCTACTTTGATGAATGCAAAAAAAGTTTTCAGCATAGTGTCTTGCTTCACCCATGGATGTGGATCACCATATACATTTGCAAACCTTACTGCCACAAAAAACAGGATAAGAAGAAGACCCAGCATGCTGAGGGTTTTCATGCGCTTTTCAGCAGTGAATGTTGGTGTAAAAAACCAACCGAGACAATAACCCAACATCATGAGGCCCGTCCACGGAACAAAGGGATAAATGATCAGCACTACATGATTAGCTGCAAAAGGATAAGCTGCAAACTGCCCGTGGTGCAGGAGGTCCCACCAGAAGCCGGGCTTAAAATCTTTTGCACCTTCCGGTATATCCAGCAGGTTATGCCCGGCTACAATGAGCAAACCAATAATCAACACCGCTCTGAATGGCAGGTGAATGGTGAAGCCAAGAATGACCATGCTGATGCCGATTGCCCAAATAACCTGGAAGGGAATAACATTGTAAAATGGATTGAAGGTCCAGCCCAGGGAGATGATGAAGAACTCGGCAATGATCAACCACAATCCACGCTTAATGAGAAAAGCGCTGAGTTCCTTTTTTGTTTTACGCAGGCTTTGCAGGTAAATGGAAGCACCTGACAGGAAGACAAAACTCGGGGCACAATAATGCGTAATGAACCTGGTGAAAAACAATAGCGGCGTTGTGGTGGCAATATTCAGCGGGTCATCGTTGAATGCCCCGATATGAAAAAAATCCCGCACATGGTCGAGCGCCATAATGACCATGGCAATGCCTCTTACAATATCTATCGATTCAATTCTTGCAGAACTTTTGCTTTGGCCGGTAAGCATACAGTAGGTTTAGGTGGTGTAATATGCTTCCTGAAGATAATATATCAGCAGCGGCAAAACTCCGAAACTTGCCAACAAAGCCTGTACACTTCTAATGGGCCAATCAATCAATTCACTTGCTTGTTTCGTTGGCCTGTAGCACCCGCAGAAAATTGCCGCCCAATATTTTCTCTACATCCTTTTTACTATATCCCTTGCTTAGCAGGGCTTGCGTGATGAGGGGATAGGTAGTCACATCATTGAGTGGATACGGCGTAACATTGATGCCATCGAAGTCGGAACCCAGGCCCACATGATCAACACCCACCAGCCGGATGATATAGTCGATATGATCGATAAGATGTGAAAGCGTTGGCCGTATCGGTTCTGCCTCTGCACTATAATTGGCGTATATAATATCAAGTGCATAATTAGCACTAAGCCCGGTGTACATCAGCGAATCAAATTCCGCTTTATGCCGCAGCGCAAATGCTGCTTCTTTACGGTCGAAACTGCTATCGATAAATCCCGGGTTGAAGTTCACTTGTATAACACCACCATTTTTCGCAATGGCTTTTATTTGATCGTCTTTCAAATTGCGCCGATGTGGGGTGAGTGTATACACCGAACTATGCGACGCAATAATGGGTTTGGCAGAAAGAGCAATCACATCCCAAAATGTTTGCTCACCTGCATGGCTAACATCGATGAGCATACCCAGCGCATTCATACGTTGCACCACCTGCCGGCCAAACTCATTAAGCCCTTTGTGTGGCAATGGTTTGCCACTGGTTTCATCTGCAGCACTGGTAACCCATGCCGGGGCAATATTGTGGGTAAGGGTAAGATAGCGAACCCCACGACTATACAGCGAATCGAGTTTGTCCAGGTCATCTTCAATCATATGGCCGCCTTCCACACCAATCAATGCAGCGATCTTATGTTGCTGCACTATGTTCAATACATCTTTGTACGAGTAGGCTTTTGCTATTTTCTGCGGGTTGCGTAGCACCACGGCATCCAGGCTGTCGATAGACCGGTTGGCATAGGCATACGCATTTTTTGCATCGCCATCGCAGTACACCGAAAACACCTGCACATCCAGCCCGCCTTGCTTCCAACGAGCAAGGTCGGTATGTGTTTTGCCACGCTGGTCATGGTCGAACACAATGCCGAGGTCCACCACTTTCATCAATATATCATTGTGCGTATCCACCACAATGGCTTTGTTGTGTACTTTCTGGTACGACTGTGCAATGGCATGCTGTGCAAATAGCAGGGAGAGCAAAACGGCTTTCTTCATACTGAAATATAAGTCGATAGTTTGAAAACAGGGCTTCTGTGAAAATGTAGCAGAAATCAGTTTCTATATCACCAACCTCCTGTAAATTACTGGCGGTAACGTATTGCAGAAAAATATAAGCTGGGATCCGATTTTGGGCGCATCATAAGAATAAACTCATTTCATATAAAACTGACAAATGAATAATCCAAAAAGTATTCTTGTAACCACAACTAATTCTGTAGAGGGTTTAACGGTGAAGCAATATCTAAAACCTATATCTGCTCACATTGTTGCCGGAACAAATTTATTCAGCGATTTCTTTGCATCATTTAGCGATGTGTTTGGCGGCCGCTCCCAAACATATCAAAAGCAATTGTCATCATTATACAACGAAGCAATTGAAAGACTTAGAATTGCAGCCTACGAAATTGGCGCCAATTGTATTATTGGCCTAAACGTAGACCTGGATGAAATATCAGGAAAAGGAAAGTCAATGTTTATGCTAACAGCTATTGGCACTGCTGTAATTATTGATGATTCGGGTAGCAAGAGTTTGGCAGTTGACCTTAACGAAAAATTTGAAAATGTAGGCCTTGACAGAATAAAAACACTTCAAAGAAAAAGAAAAATTATTGACAAGGCTAATGCAGGCACATTGATACTTGAAGACGAAGTTTGGGATTTCATTACTTCAAACCAGGTATCTGAAGTTTACGATTTCATACTAAAAAAGTTAAGACATTACAGTTCTGATTCAGCACCGATAGATACTTCTTTTGAAGGAATCTATAAACGTACCATTGGATATCTTGACAATTTGCCAGTGGACAAGAAGTTAGAACTTCTTTATGGTAGTATTTTAAACGAGGACAGCAATTATCTTGCAGATAAGCTTTGTGGCATCGTTGAAGAACTTCAACTGTTAGATTATAATTATGTAAACCACATTCTTAAGTCCGACGATTTTCAAAAACAAAAAAGAGCACTTAAACTTTTGTCTTCAGACAAACCGTTTTATAACAAACACGATGTTGAAGAAATCAATTCAATAATCTCCTTTATAAAAAGCAATTTTCCAGAACGAGGAATCCGTTCAATGAAAAAACAACTTCTATCGTCTAAAGAAAAAGAAATATGGACTTGTGAATGCAAGGGCACAAGCGAAATCGGAAGCCTATGTGGAAATTGTAGCAAAGACATTTTCGGATTTAAGCCAACAGAAATGACTCCTAGTGAAATAATAGCAGTCTTAGAAGAAAAGATCAGCTTAATTAATGAGTACATGGAGTGAAGCACAATTAGTATGTACAACAGGCGCAAATGTTCTGAGGAACAACTCAAGTAATAGCTAGGCAAAGGATTCTGTCCTGTGCCAGAAGAAAAAATCCATTTCCAGGCAAAAGAATTTAATCAAACTAATATTATGTTACTTATTGCATTTCCTAAAGGTTCAGAGTGGCTGTATATTTTATTGGCACTTACAATTATGCTTCCAGTTATTTGTGGGCCAGCATATCTTAGTATCAAACTACAAAAAAAGCCAGTGACCTCTCCCCGAATGATTGGTTATTCTGTATTGTGGTTCTCTATCTGGTGTATGCTGGCCCTATTACTCAGATAATTTTCTATATCGATTTAAAATAGCGACTGGCACTAGTGATCTGCGACGCAAATCAAGTAACAGATAGGCAAGGACAGAGTCCTGCGCCAGGAGAGAAGATGGAACAAAAAATACACTAATGGACACAGAAGAAATACAAAATATTTGCCGGCAATTACCGGGGGTAACAGAAGACATTAAATGGGGGAATGACCTGGTATTTTCGGTGGGAGGAAAAATGTTTTGCGTGGTTGGGCTGAATCAATCACCGACCACAGCGTCTTTCAAAGTGAGAGATGATGAATTTGAAGAGATCTGTAATTGGCCCGGCTTCAAACCTGCACCCTATGTGGCCAAATACAAATGGGTGTGGATAGAGGATATTCATTTAATGAAAAAGGCCGACTGGAAAAAATACCTTCTGCAATCCTATGAATTAGCAAAAGATAAACTTCCCTTGAAAATAAGGAAGCAATTAGACTTACAATAGCCGCTGCACCAGAGCACCATCATAATCAACATCGCCGAAAATGTCAACTATCCAGATCCATAAAATAAGTCTTGCCGACATTGATCAATTACAGGAAATCAGCAGGCTAACTTTTCATGAAACTTTCGCAGCATACAACACGGAAGAAAACATGAAAAGCTATTTGGAGGAAGGCTTTTCAACAGTAAAACTGTCAGCAGAATTGACCGATAGCAATGTTGAATTTTATTTTGCTATGCTCCACAACAAAGTGATCGGTTACCTAAAGCTCAACTTTGGAGCATCGCAAACAGAACTGCAGGACAACAATGCGCTTGAAATTGAAAGGATATATGTGCTAAAAGACTTTCACGGAAAAGCGGTTGGACAGTTGTTGTACGAAAAAGCTATTCAAAGAGCCAGGCAAATAAAAGCCGGCTATGTTTGGTTGGGCGTTTGGGAAGAAAACCAGAGAGCCATTCATTTTTACAGGAAAAATGGTTTTGTAGCATTTGACAAACACATCTTCAAGTTGGGCAACGACGAGCAAACAGACATCATGATGAAACTGCAATTGGAAAAAAACGAATGACGGGAACGACGGCCTCCTTTACTACGAGGCCTCAAGTGTTCTGCGAAACAAATCAAGTAGCATTTAGGCACAGGACAAAGTCCTGCGCCCGAGAGCATCTATCAGCTTTTTCCGGACACAGTCCGGCAGATTTTACAGACATAAGTGATCCGCTAAAGCGGAACACTTATGCCAGATATGCCAGATATGTACACTACTTAATTCTCCTGCAAAGCATGAGTGGCCACCCATGCACCAAGGCTCCGTCCTTGTTGTTTGCCTACCATAACAGCTTCCCGGAAATGAATGCCGAGATACATTCTCGAAATTGCATTTTCATCAGCTGCCTGTGTTAAACTGGTAAAACCTCTTTGTATATTTTCATTCGGGAAGCCGGGAACAGCAGGACTGCTAAATGAAAATGAGAAATCATCTTTATTAAAAAAACGTTTGATCACTTCTGCCGATGCTGCTCCACATGCTGCATGTGCCGAAGGATAATCGGGGGCAGGAGGTGTAATATATGCTGTGACATTCCAGCCTGGATCTCCGGTGGTGCCCGGAGTAACGCCAAGATTATTCAACTGTATGGCAGTAATGGGTCTCCAGAAATAATAGCGAAACTTAGCATCGGCACTGGCAATATACGTATCGGCTTGCGCTATTTGCACCTGCGCCAATAACCTTACCACCCTCCAGGCATCCATGTTATTTTGCTGTGCTATAATGTTACGGGCAATGGTGTTCCAGCCCTGTGGAGAACTGCCAGCCCAAAATTTGGATAGTGTTGTTTGATCGGCAGTCCTGTCGGGGCAGTTAGCACAGCCTAAATGTTTTATTTCATTATAATCATTGATATACTGCGGCGTTTGCACAGCAAGCGCCGGATTATTTTGTCCGTAGGGTGCGCCGGGGCGAAACTGATCGCCCGATACCATGCTAAAAGGAGTTACATGCTGCCAGCCCACTGCATCTACGGTACCGTAAACTGGCGCACCGGGGATATTAAACGGAAATGTATAACGGTACTCACCAGGCCCACTACCTTCTGGCAGGGTGTACGTAATATTCTGTGATCCGTCATTTGTTCTTTTTTGTATGACGGCTGCAGCAGCAGCATGTCCTAATGCAATTCCCCTGGCTTTTGCATCTCCATTTTCAATACTGTTCAGCGATTGTGTAAGAAGATCCTGAATATAGTCCTGCACGTCCTGGGGTGTAGAATTGATGGGGGGATTTAATTTTCCAAATGCATCAACAATTACATCATGCGCTGCCTGCGCCACTGCCGCATCAGGATCAGCATCTTTATCTCTGGCATTCACCAATGCGTAAGTCTTGTACTTTGGTACGATATTATTTAGCGCATCGCTCATGGCAATATTTACCATGGCATAATATCTCGATTCCCAAAAAGGGGTGATGGGCGGTGGCTGCGGCGTATGTATTACCGCATAAACGGCCGCTTCATTCCAGCGCAAAACCATTTCAGCGCTTAATTTTCCAAAAGCATTGCCCCGGTTTTTATCGCCCATGTTGCTTTTATCCTGCTCCCCTGCATGAGATGGATTGAAATCTTTTTTACAAGCTGCAAATAAAAGGAGTACTGCACTCAACAAAAGATGCAACCCGTTCTTCCTATGAAATGATTTGTACAGCATAAAAAAAAATTAAACGTTTATAATTTTTGATTCTGCTACAAATTAGAACGAGGAAAATGCACCTTTCTTTTTTATCGCTGAATGAAAACAAACAATGAAATAAGACAGCATAAACAGCCAAAACAATTTCAGGAATGAAATGAGGCTGTTTGTCGTAAAATGCGGTCGTTCGGCAATTTCAAGCTGAATTTTACAGGCACAAACAGGCATCATTTTGAAACTGCAATTAGAAAACTGGTGCAATTTTTCTGCGAAACAGGTCACCTGTGCCTGCTCAAATTTGCCCGATTGTATCGGGTATTCTGCAGATGTTCAGTTTCTATTTCCTGCAAAAAACTGAAAAGAAACCCCAATCCGCAGATAGGAAATGCCGAGGAGGAGAAGCCAGTTAACCCTAAGCTTTAACCCTCCTTAATAAACAAGCAACATAATTTCAAGTACGAAACTTTCGTCAACATCTTCTGCAGTGGCTTTTATGTCTGCTCTTGTTGGTCGTATATGCATAAGCACTATTTTAGCAACTTTGGATAATTGCATTAGAATTTTGAGAAAAAGAATATAAATACGAATAGTTTTCAATGCTTTTCAACTCCTTCAACTTTCTGCTTTTTTATCCCATCATCACACTGGTTTATTTTCTGCTATCCCAAAGGGTTCGGTGGTTTTGGTTGTTAGCCGCAAGCTGTTATTTCTATATGTTTTTTGTGCCCGTCTATATTTTAATACTAGCGGGCACTATAGTGATAGATTATTTTGTAGGACTTGGGCTGGAAAAAATTGCTGCCAATAATAAAAAGACCCTGCTAACATTAAGCATAATAGCCAATGTGGGGGTATTAGCGGTATTTAAGTACTATAATTTTTTTACAGAAAATCTAAACTACCTAACAGGAGCCTCGCTTCCCTTTTTGAAGATTTTATTACCGGTAGGCCTTTCCTTTCATACGTTCCAGGCTATGAGCTACACTATTGAAATATACCGGGGAAAGCAAAAAGCAGAAAGGCACTTTGGTATATATGCGCTATATGTAATGTTTTACCCGCAGTTAGTGGCAGGGCCAATTGAAAGACCACAGAATATCCTGCACCAGTTTCATGAGAGAAAACCTTTTATTCCTTCACAGGTGGCAGATGGATTATGTTCAATGCTATGGGGAGCATTTAAAAAAATTGTGGTTGCAGATAGGTTAGCTATCTATGTGGATGCCGTTTTCGATAATTATGAAAACCAAACGGGCTCAAGCCTCTTGCTGGCATCCCTGTTCTTTTCTATCCAGATCTATTGCGATTTCTCAGGGTATTCCGACATTGCCCAAGGTTGCGCCAAATCAATGGGGTATGACTTGATGACGAATTTCAAAAGACCCTATTTCGCTGCCAGTATCTCTCAGTTTTGGCGCAGATGGCATATATCGCTATCCACCTGGTTTAGAGATTATTTGTATATACCGTTGGGGGGGAACAGGGTGTCTGCTAGCCGTTGGTACTTCAATATAATGATTGTGTTTTTGGTAAGCGGATTATGGCATGGCCCCAGTTGGACGTTTGTGGCATGGGGCGGAATCCACGGCGTATTAACTATATTAAGCCTTCTATTTGCCAAAATCATCATTGTCGAAAGAACCAAAAATTTATTGAGGAGCAAGTCCGTATCGATAGCATATAATCTAGGTAGTGTTTTTGTTGTCTTTCTTCTTGTTACACTAGCCTGGATTTTTTTTAGATCCCATAGTTTCTCTCAAGCCAGTACTATTCTTCTTAAAATAGTTACAGACGCTAATAGCCCGATTTTTTTGAAAACTGGGCAGTTTATGGCATACTCATTTCTGGGCATTGCAATTCTCGCTTTAAAAGAACTAAAAGACGAGTTGCAGCTACCTATACATTGTTTATCAAACTCAAATTTGGCAATAAGAACAACCAGCGCATTTTTCCTAATTGTTTTGATTGTGCTTACCGGTGTGTTGGATTCATCACAGTTCATTTATTTTCAATTTTAAGATTATGGGCAGATGGTATGTAAAGGCTGGTATTATAATTCTGTGTTTGGTGGGTGCTGAAAAACTATTGGGATATGCGTGTAAGCAAATGGTTGCGCATCAAAAAAGCGGCGAATACTTTTTGTTGTATAACCGTGTAATAAAAAGTCAGCCCGAGTTAGTTTTTGTCGGTTCCTCCAGATGTGCAGGGCATTATAATTCCGATTCTTTATCGAGATGGATGAGAAAGCCTGTAATTAACGATGGCGCCCAGGGCATTGGCCTAGCTTACTACAATGGCATTTTGGCCATGTTAATAGAAAACAATCCTAAGCTTAAAACTGTTGTTTTAGACCTTAGGCCAATAGAATTATCCCTTCCGCCGGAAGCTGGGGAGTTGCAACGCCTATACACACTTCTTCCTTATTCAGGCCAATTGCGGGAGTATATAGAAAGAGAGTCCCCAAACGAAAAATATAAACTGGCATTAAGTTCCTTGTATCCTTTCAATGGTAAAATTATTGAACTGATTAAAGGAATGAAATCTGGCAAAAAAGACCAGAATGTTACCGGGTTTACGCCCTATATAAGACATGAAAACATGCTGCCCGAATATAATGTACCAACCGAAGGCAATCTACTTTCTTCTAATTTTAGATTGCTCGATCAGTTTGTGGCAACCTGTAAAAAACACAATGTAAAATTGATGATAGCTGTTTCGCCTTTTTATGGCAATGTAAAGCAAACGAAAACATTGCCATTTTTAAAGAAATATTGCCAACAGAATAACATTGAGTTTCACGACTATTCTAGCGACATATCTTTTCTTTCAAAGCAAAATTTGTTCTTCGATTTTAACCACCTAAATGGATCAGGAGCCAACTTGTATACTAAAAAATTTTATGAGGAGGTACTAAGTTTAGAATCTGCTAAAAGGTAGTTTATTTAGTTATCAACTGGCACACATTTATGTAGGTTTACAATTGTTCTTAGAGCTCTCAAGTATTTTACAAACGCCTCCACTCAGTATTTCTTCCCCTTCCCTCCCATTTGAAACATACGGCTGATATTAAATCCAAACCTGATCTCTCCTTTAAAAAACTCATCGGTGGTTTCTACCAGGTAGGCTCTTTCGTTCATGCCTACGCTGTTCGAAAAATGCAGTTGAAAAACGTGGCCACCTGTTTCAATATCGAAACCAAAACCAATGGGATCGAAAAAGCCCGGCGGATGCCCACCAAATACATAATGGTAATCACCGGTAAATGCAATGCGTTTGCTGAGTTTAATGCGGCCACCAATACCCAGGGCCGCAATGGTGTTTTCTTCACTGGGATCAAACACGTAATTGCGATGCAATACAGTGGGGATTAGCTGTAGGCTGATGGCTTCACTAAACTTTCGTCCCACTAACAACTGTGCATAATATGCAAACCGTTTGCTAGTATTAAAATCGGGTTGATCAATATCGCCCGTCAATATGGTCATGCCGGTGGCAAGTAATACGCTGAATGGCATGCTGCCTTTTCCTTTGCCTTGTTGTAACAACCTGAATTTTGCGAACATGTCCACTTCCTTTCGGTAGGTACTTCTGCCCACGCCAATAGCGCACCAACTCAGCAGTCCGTAGTCCATACCCAGACGGGTTTTTGCCTGGTCGAGGCCAAAAAATTGTTCAATGCCCTGGTCCATACTGCCAAAGCGGTGCAGGATGCGTACATCCAGGTTGTGCGGCTTCAGCATTTCAATGGAATGCGCCATTATCACCCTGGTAGATTTAAATGCACCGGTTACTTTAGGTTTGGCTACACTATCCACTAGCAGGTTATCAATAAGCAAACTGCTATCCTGTGCATGAGCTATGCATACAGCAAAAAGTGCCGGTACAACCAGCAATCGTTTCAATGGGAAGAAAAGTCTGATAGGCATCTTGCTACATGGGTTTTAATGAAATAATACTAATGCTTACATCTACTACCTGGGCTATATTGTTTTTTACAATGGAGGGTACGCTGATGTTGAAATCCTTTAGTGCAATGGGAAATGTAGAAGCCACAGTCGTATTGCCATCTTTGGTTTCCAACTGCACTTTAATGCTCATTTCTTTTGTAACGCCATGCATTTCCATAGTACCTGCAAGGGTCCACTCCTGCTGTCCTTCCAGTTTTAACGGAAGCGTAGGGGCAACTACTTTTCCTTTAAAAACTGCTTTGGGATATTTATCGCTTTCCAAATAGCTTTCGTTGAAGTGCTGCTGCATCATGGCTTTTTTAAAAACAAAACCTTTGATGAGCACAGCAGTTTCTACTGCACCTGTATTCAAATCAACCAGGCATGCACCGCGGGTGTTATACGCATCAATATTCTCCAACGCAGCTTTCGAAAAAAAACGGATGTTGGCTTCTCTTGTGCCCATTCGCTGCGCCATTGCACATTGTACCTGTAGCAGCAGCAGTATCGTTAAAATATTACATCCCTTCATGGTTACATCTTTTTTATAAATACACCGCGGTTACATTCTACGTCCATCAGTTTCCCGGTACATACCACCCTTATGCAAATGCTATCCTGCTGTTGAATAATTGTAGCATCAGGAATACCGGTTTTTTCCATCACACAGGTGATCAATGGCAGTTCGCTCCTTGCTTGCTGAAAGCTGATGACAGGCGACTGTACCGCATCTCTAGACATAGCAGCAACCCTGCCACACAACTCAATCACTTTTCCGGAATACTTAGTGCTTGCAGCAGTTTCATCTGCATAAAATGCTTCAGCAAGTTGGGCCGATGTAAGGCTATAGTCGGCTTTACCATCCAACACACTGGCGGGGGCTTTTTGGAACATATACCAGGCAACGAGTACCCCGATCAGTATGCAACCAGCTAGTATCCCCCGCCATTTACCCCTTGTGTGCTTCTTCATCACGCCACTATATTAATTGGATGATTTACCCCCTGCTGTGATCCAGTCTGTAATGATTTGTTTTTCCGATGCACTCAGCGCCGGGCCGCCATTTGGCATATCGCCAATATCTACAGCACGTGCTTTAATGCGTGCCTGCAGTGATACAATATTGCAATCGCTATTGTAGTTGGCACCACCTTCAGACTGCGTAGTATGGCAAGGTGTGCATCGACTACGAAGCAGTGTAGCCACTGCAATAAACTTAGGACCAAGTGGCAATTCGGAAACGGTGATATTGGCAGTTTTCTCACAACCACCGGCATCTCTTACAATCACTACATGGTTGCCTGCCGCAACGCCGCTAAAACTATTGGATGCCTGGAATGCACCTGATGCATTGAGCTTGTAGGTGAAGCCTGTACTACCCGCTGCAGTAACCACCACTGTACCCGAAGGTGTGCACTTATCCGACCCCGTTACTACAGGACTAACGGTAATGGTTTTGCCTGCGCAGGGGTCTGCAGCATTGATGGTAAAACTGGCCGAGGCCGAGCAGCCACTTGCATTGCGTGCTGCAACTGTATAAGTACCTGCAGCAAGATTGGTGAAATTGCCACTTGCCTGGAATGCCCCGCCATTGATACTAAAAGTGATGCCCGTAGAACCTGTGGCAGTAGCCGCTATGGCACCATTGGCAAGGCCCCCACTGGTATGCGTAACCGTTCCGTTGATCACAACATTTACACCTGCGCATGGGTCTGGTGGATACGAACTGTTTTTGGAACAGGACACCACCAGTGTAAGGAGGAACAATATGAACATGGCTCCGCCATTACGGTTTTTTAAGCTCGTAAACATTTGAATGGAATTGAAAAGTTGAAAAATGGCTCTTATCGGATTATCCGATAAGGTTGATTAGTTGTACAGAGAAAATACCTGGCGCCTAGGCATTTTTCCCTTGTGTATTCAATAAAAACAGCTTTTAATTTTTATGGTTTTGTGGGTGATCAAAGTTTGATTCTAATACCACCAAGCAATCCAAATGAATTTATTTTTACCAATCCCTCGCCTACTCCCGAAGTGGCGATCTTCAATTGTGGAGCAGCGCTTAAGCTCAATCGTTTTCCAATCACGTGTGTATAATCTGTTTCAAATATTATACCACTAAATAGTTTTGCCTTGCCTGTTTTAAATGTCTTGTATGCGCTGCTATAGTCGCCATTCATGCGGGTGTAATGAATATCGTAATCCTCTTGCAGCATCACGCTGTTGTTGAATCCAAGGCCGATCGCCAGGTTGTTTTTTGTACTGCGCAACACCGTGTATTTTGCCAGTACCGGTATTTCAAGTACACGACACTCAGCTTCAACTTTATGCACTTTCACCTGGGTGTAATAACTGCCGGGTGCGAAATAATAATCTTCACTTCCCGCATCGTACAGCTTTTCGGTTACAAACACGCCGGTTTGCACTGCAAACTTTTCATTGAACTGATATCCTCCCAATGCACCATAACTCAAAGCGGTTTTTCCCATTTCATTGCTCTTCACTTTCGACCATTCAATACCTACCGATGGCTGTATATAAAAACCCCTTGCAACCGGTGCTGTTGGTTTTTTTGTTTTCGCATTTTTTGCTGATGCCTGCTCTTCATTTACTTTCTCTCCTGTTGCATTAGCAATGGCAGGTGTCACTATTTCATTCTTTGCCTGCTGGTCGGCTACTGTTTTGTTTTCCTGTACTGTTATGAAATTAGAATCGTTGCTCTGCAAATTTTTGGAAGGCACACTGTTTCCAATTACAGTTTCATTTTTCTGTTCTTCTTTACTTATTTGCTTAGATGCCTGATTGGCGATCTCGTTGTTTTCCCGGTTCTCGTTTTGTCTGTTGCTTACCACATTGTTATTGGAGTGCGATTGCAACACCATGTGCATCGAAATGGCAGCCGAGGCCTGGTCCGCTTGTTGTTGCAAAGCCAGGTCATCATTTATCGTTTCACTGTTTTGGCCTGCAGTTACTGTAGATGGCTTCACCTCTTCTACTGCCGGAACTTCATTCAGTTCTTGCTTAGTTACTACCGGCTTCGTTTCCTTCTTGCTATTATCATGTACAGTTGGGTATAAGAAAAAACCTGCTACCAGTGCCACGGGTATAAGCGTCCACCACCATCCGAACCGCGGCTTTTTCTTTTGGCGGCTCAGCGCTTCTTCCAGTGCAGCCCAATGCGTTTCGCTATAGGCGGGTTCGTCTTCCCACCTTACCGCGTCGCGCATCAACTCATCCATATTTTTAAATGGCTGTTTTTCCATACAGCTTTTTTTGCCCGGATTCTTCCTGAATCCATTTCTGTAAATTCAATCTTGCTTTTACCAAATTGGCCCTCGATGCCCCTTCTGTAATTCCCATCATACCCGCTATTTCTCCATGCGAAAAACCATCTATCACGTACAGGTTAAAAACCAAACGGTATGCAGGCGATAGTCTTGCTATCAATTCCAACAACTCTTTATACGACAGCGAAGTTTCTGTAGATATTTCGCCGGTATATACCAGTTCCGTTTCTTCACCTTCACCCAGGCTTACCAAATTTTTCCCTTTTTGCCTGCGCAGATAATCGATGGCCGTTCGGGCAAAAATTCTTTGCATCCATGGTTTCAAACTCCGCTCTATATGTGCCTCGGGGCATTGAAAAGTTTCCAGCCGGTTATAGATCTTCAAAAATCCATCGTGGGTCGATTCCAGCGATTCGTCTTCGTTCCAGAGATAACGCTTGCAGGTATTGTAGCCAAACCCAAAGTAGCAGGTATACAACTCCTTTTGATATGAAACGATGCCCTGAAGACAACCTTTCATAATCTGCAACAGTTTGTTATCTGGTACAATTAAAAGCGCCATATCTACTTATACTATACGAAAGTTATATTCGGAACGCTTCCACCACCCCAGGTTTTTTTTGAAAATAATTTTCCGGGGCCGGTTTGCCTGCTTCTACAACTACCAATACAGGCTCCCTATTGTTTGCATTGGGCGGGATTTTGCAGGCGTTTCCCATTCTCCCCGTAAAATTTTGTGTGCCAAAAGGTAAACTAGCTTTTGGCTTTTCGGCCAATTATGCCAGTACCGGGCAAGGGTAGTTGTGCATTTCCGTAATGGCTGGACCATCTTCCCTAAAAATGCCCGGAGTATCCGGCAAATATTGCCAGGACTGTTTTGCTGCCGCAATATTCAATTGGCAAGGCCCTTTTGGCCAAAATACTTTCACATCGTGATTGTTCACAACACCCCCAAAAACCAACATCATGAAAAAGTTGAACACCCTTATCGCCGCCGCATTATTCGTAGCTACATCGCTGCAAACAACTGCCCAAAACCTGGAAACCAAACCTTGGCATGTACGCAGGGCATACGGCTCGGCCAATGCGGGTACCGGTCACGCTTTTTCCCTGAATATCCATTTCGAAAACCAATGGGTAGCTTTTACTTCCTATAGCGCCGAATCGATGAAAGCTAAAGACCTGCCTGCCGATTTTAAAAACGGGTATACCATGGTGCTCTTTTTTGGCGCAGAAAATCCCACACCCAAAGATGAATTTCATTCTTTTAACCTTGGCATGGGTAAAGTATTTACCAAACCCTCGGATAAGTTTTGGATAATGGGCACAGCAGCTATCAATATTGGAGAGTATAAGAAAGCAACATTTACCCGAAACACGAATCAAACTGATCCTTCCATCATTAATGTACTGCTGCTCGCTTATGCTGAGGAAGATAACTACAACCACACTTACAATAAATCTATGTCAATAGGAACCACACTTGGCTTACAAACCAATGTAACCCTTTGCCGCTATATAGGCCTGGGTGCCGGTGCCCATGTGCAACTTACTACTGCCGGTGTTATTCCCGGTGCATGGCTGGGTTTGAATGTGGGCTTGTTGCGTCCGAAGAAAGTGCATGCTGATAAATTATGATATTGCTATTTACTCCATACACACAAAGCCATGAGATAATCTCATGGCTTTTGCATTGGCATCATTATTGAACGGCATTTACTGTATATGTATAGTATGACCAGATAACCAAGCAACCGCTGGTGTCCATCACTGTCGATGAACGAAAAAGACAAGGAACACAGTTTTTAATATTTTATCTTAGAGCTACACCATTGCTTCACACAAATTCAGCGTTATGAAAACAGTTCTGCTACTTTCATGCCTGTTGATTTTTGAATTGTCTTTTTCCCAAGCACCCATTGTTCAATACCAAAGAATCGACTCGCCTTATTCGCAGCCGGTGGATATAGTGAATGCAGGCGACAACAGCAATCGTTTGTTTATTGTACAGAAGGATGGCATTGTGCGAATTTGGAATGGAGTAGCTCCTTCCTTAACCCCGTTCATTAATATATCGGGCATTATTTCCGGTGGAGGCGAAAGAGGCTTACTGAGCATGGCTTTTCATCCGCAGTACGCTACCAACCGCTATTTCTTTTTGTACTACACCAATACCAGCGGCAATCTTACGCTGGCCCGCTATCAAACACAAGCAGGTAATGCGAATCTTGCAGATGCTGCTTCTGCCAAAATATTATTGACCATTCCGCATCCCGGGCAAAGCAATCACAACGGTGGCAAATTGCTTTTTGGCAGCGATGGCTATTTATACCTGGGCACAGGCGATGGCGGTGGCGGCGATGACCTACCCAACAATGCGCAAAACGGCCTGAGTCTTTTAGGCAAAATGCTGCGGATTGATGTGAACGATTTTGCAGACAATACAGCACCGTTCTATGCTATTCCTCCCAACAATCCATACGTTGGAAATGCTACGGTAGCTCCCGAAATAATTGCATTGGGATTGCGTAATCCCTGGCGCTGGAGCTTCGACAAAACCACCGGCGATATGTGGATCGGAGACGTAGGCCAAAGTGCAAGGGAAGAAGTAGACTTCAGAGCCGCGGCATCTATTTTACAACCCACCAACTATGGCTGGCGCTGCCTGGAAGGCTTCATCACCAACCCCAATGGCGCCGTTGCCTGCCCCGCACCTGCCAATTATGTTCCACCTGTTTTTGACTATACCAGGAGTGCCGCCACGGGTGGCTTTGTTATTACCGGTGGCATGGTTTACCGGGGCAGTCAATACCCGCTGTTGCAAGGCTATTATGTGTGCACCGATTATGCAACAGGAAATATCTGGTTGATCTATCCCAACAACCCGGGCTGGGTTTCCACTTTGCAAACCACCAATAAAGTCACCAACATCTCCGGCTTTGGTGCAGATGAGCAGGGCGAAATGTATGCCGTAAAACTGCAGAGCGATGCCGACGCTGTGAACACCGGTGCACTGTATAAAATAACTGCCATCAATGGCACGCCCCTGGCATTGCAGTTATTATCGTTTACAGGAAAAGTATATGGCAGTACACATGAACTACAATGGGAAACAGTTTCCGACCATCCCAATTCTATTTACGTAGTGGAAAGAAAAACAGCAACCGAAACAGGCTTTACAGAAGTAGCCCGAAAAAAATCGAATAGCACACAGGGAAGACACAGCATCATTGTGAACAACCCCGGCAACGAAACTTATTATTATCGCTTACAAATACAGCAGGCATCGGGTGCTGTTAGTTATTCATCCATTATTGCACTAGGTGCTGTGGGTACCGAAAAAGAAATATTCAAAGCCGCCATCAGGTCGGGTAATCTCAATCTACAATTACTTAAACCTGCCAACAGTATTGAAATAGCCACCATGTCGGGTGCCATTGTTTTCCGGAAAAAGCTGGCTGCACAAAACGGCACTGTTGTTATTCCACTGCAAGCCATACCACACCAGTTGCTTTTGATACGGGTGGTAGGCGAAACAAATTCGGAAGTACAAAAACTGCTTTGGTGAAGGACAGGAGAATTGATAGGACACCGATTAGACTGATAGAACGGACTTTCGCGGAAGTTTTTGAACCACAACTACACAGCGGCACGAAGCAACACAATGCTTAGTAAGCAAAATTTTATCTGTGTTCATCTGCAGCTATCTGCACCATCTGTGTCCCATTGTGTTCATCTGCGTCCCATTGCATTTCCCCACATCTTTGCGGCTTGCAATTTTCCTCCACTATACAATCTATTTGCATTGGCGGGCATACTTACCAAGTATTTGTTCCAGTAGCAGATGCCGTCAAAAACTGGTACAACCATGCCATGATCAATGGAGAGCAACCCTTATTTCCATATTGGGCAAAACTCTGGCCTTCGGCCATTGCATTGGCAAAGTTCATTTCCAATAATCCGCAGCATGTAGCCTGTAAAAAAGTTTGGGAAATTGCTGCAGGCCTGGGCCTGCCATCGCTGGTAGCTGCACCATTGGCCGCAAGTGTTCATTGTAGCGATATGAGTGCAGATGCCGTGGACTATGCAGCAAGCAGTGCTGCATTGGCAGGCTTGCACAATATGCGTTGCTATACCCTCAACTGGAACGATATAAGCGCCACTGAAACTGCCGACACTTTGCTGCTAAGCGATGTAAACTATGAACCGGAAGTTTTTGAAACACTTCTAAACCTGGTGCAGCATTTTCTAAAAACAGGCACTACAGTTTTGCTCGCATCGCCACAGCGATTAATGGCCAAAGCATTTATTGAACAACTCCTGCCTTTTTGCAAAGAGCAACACAGTGTTGAAATAACCGATAACACCGGTTTGCATTTTATCAGCGTGTATGTATTAAGCAGTCTTCCATAAAAAATAAAGCCGCCCCGAATGGAGCGGCTTTATGATACTATAATGTGCTACTATAATTACCTGCTGAAACTATAGGCGATCGGGTTGCTATTGTACACCGATTTGAATTCATCTTTTCCTGATACCCACACTTTGAATACAACCTGTATCTCGGAAGTATTGGCCCCTGCAGGAAACTGGCTGTACGGAATGGTGAGTTCAAAATCGTTGGGCTTGTCTTTATTGGCAGTGAGCTTTTGGCCCGGGTCCAAAAGAAAATCCCTGTAGGTAGCAGTTACACCGCTTACATTGTACGAATCCTTGCTGATGGCAGGAATACCATAACCATCCTTATCGTAGAACATGGCCATCAGGTACACTTTACCTTTTAACCCTGCAGTGGAAATAATGAACGAAGGATAGATACGCAGGCATTTGTTATTGACGTCGTTTTTGATAACAGTGGTAGTATAATCACTAATGATCATACGAGGCACTTCATTCACCCTTACTCCGTCGCGGGGGTACAACTTAGCTGCTAATGCCTTGTCGCCGCTGCTCATCACCATGTTCCAGCCTACAGAATATCCATCGAGTGTATGCTTTGCCTGTATAGGATAGTGCATAATACTTTGGGGGTCGTATGCAGTACCATTGGTATAAGATTGTTTGGCCACAGCCACTACCTGGTTGTCTACATCATCTTTGTCCCAGCCCACTTTTGCATAGTCGGCATACAGAGCAGGCATATTCCATTTTATGCCACTCATGGGGCTAAAATGCTCATGCATAAAACCCAGGGCATGTCCGAATTCGTGTACCACGGTACGGCCCCACGAATTACTGCGGGTAAGGCCAACAGAATCGAAGTGCATGGTATGCTCGCTTTGAGGAATGGAGTTACAATAGGTACCGAGCATAGAATAGTTAGATTCTTTTTGGCTAAACAATACCCGCACATTGGCCCTTCCGCTTTCTACAAATTCCAAACGGATATTGGCATATTGCTCCCATTGTTTGGCCAGCCCTTTTACTTTTTCTTTAAGCTCCGGGCTGCCATCCATGAATTTTACATAGATCGTTTCGCCAACGTCCCATAAATAATAGTTGTCGGCCAGGCCCCTGGTTTTAGCAGTGTCTATAAACCCTACACTGGCTTTAAGGGCCTTTGATTCCTGGGTGGCGCACATTTGCGCATGCACCTGGTTCGATGTTGTAATCATACCGGTGATTACAAAAACTGTTTGTACAACAGAAGATAGTTTCATGGGAAGTTTATTTAAGATCGTATGTAAAAATAGGGGAAAGCTCAGGGTGCGGTATACCCGCCATTGGGTATTTTGTAAGAGTTGGGGTTGCAATAGCTTGCAAGTCTAAATTAGAAATAAATTGCATGCATTCATTCAACCGAATTTTTCCTATAACTTAAATAAAGCAAAATCCCTTGAACATGAAACCAGGTCTTAGTGTTGGTAGAAAGCTATTATGGCTTTTGATTGGCTGCTGCGCATTGGGAGTAGCTACGGCACAAACAAAGCGGGCTTTGCTCATTGGCATTGGCACTTACCCCGATACCCGTTGGAAATCGCTGAGCTCTGCCAACGACCTGCATTATTTAAAATCAGCTTTGCAGTTACAAGGCTTTGCAGAAAAAAATACAGTGGTGTTGGTGGACGAGCAGGCTACGCACAATGGTATAGCCACAGCGCTTGAACAAATGAAACAAGCGGCAAAACCCGGCGATATTGTGTACATCCATTTTTCGGGACATGGCCAGCAAATAGAAGATGATGCAGAAAATCCCGATGAAGCCGATGGCTACGATGAAGCATTGGTACCCTACGATGCAAGAGGAAAATACGACCCGGTAAAATATTATGGCCAAAACCATTTTAGAGATGATGAGTTGGGTAAATGGCTCGAGCAAATTCGAACCGCACTGGGTGCCGACGGCAGCCTCCTGGTGGTAATAGACGCCTGCCATTCGGGCACAGCTACCCGTAGCGTAAATTTCGCTATTGTACGTGGCGATCCTGTTCCATTCGCAAGCCCTGAATACATTCCGAAATTGAAGACCAACTTATCGAAAACCACCGCCGCCGAAGGGTTCATGAGTGCTGCCCCATTGGCTACTGCCAATATGGTAGTGTTTAGTGCCAGCAGTCCCAACCAGGTAAACTACGAAACCCACGATGCCGCAGGCAAAGGGGTTGGTTCGCTCAGCTATGCCATTGCCAAAGCCTTGCAGCGCATGCCTTCCTCCGGTTCCTATGCCGACCTGTTTAGCCAGGTGAAAGCATTTATACAATCGGAATATCCACAGCAATTGCCTATGATGGAAGGTGACGGAACACAAAAAATATTTGCCGGAAATTACCTGCCACAGCTAAAACAAATACGGGTAGACAAGTGGACAAGCGATACCGTGTTTGTAGTAAACATGGGCGAACTCCAGGGCGTATACCCGGGCACCGTTGTAAAGCTTTTAGACCCTTCTACCAAAGTGAATTTGGGCAATGCAGTCATCCAGGAAACTGATGCTGTGAGCAGCATTGGAAAAACCAACCATTCATTCAACAAGGCACAACCTTATATAGTGGAAGTGGTTTCCTATGCATCGCCGGGCATTGCCACCACGCTTCGAATGGTAGTGAACAAAGGCGTAAACAAATCACTGGCCGATTCCCTGAAAGCATGGATTAAAACGCAGCCACGCATCCAGGAATCGAACAATGCCGAATTTCAACTCGAACTAACACAGGCAGGCAACAATACCCTTATTGAATTGGTTGAACTGGGTGATGCAGTAAGATGGAATACTAGTTTACCCAATGGACAAAAACTAAGCACAACTCAATTGCAACAATTGGGTGCTGCTGTAAAAGCCAGCAACCGAACCCGCTACTTGCGCAGCCTGCCCGATGGTGGGCCTGCAGTATCGGGCGTGCAGGTATTTATTGAAAGTGAAGGAAGCAAAGACGCCACCAACGAATGGAAATTGAAACCCGGCGCCCCCTACACTTTGCATATTGTAAACAACAGCGAAACAAGGCTCTATTTTAACCTGCTCAATATTTTGCCTTCCAATGTGTCGCAGGTATTGCTGCCACAACCCGGCGAGCAGGCCCAGGATTATTCCATTGGCGTGGGCGATACATTTCATATAGAAGGCATTTCGGTGGATGAAGATGCAAAGCCCGGCAAAGAATTTTTACGTGTAGTGCTGCGTACCACTTCGCTCGATCTGAGACCTGTGTTTGAAGAACCACAACCGGGCTCAAAAAGAAGAAGCGTGGGCAGCGGGTTTGAAAAATGGCTCGATGATGGATTGGAAAACACCGGCGCTTCACGTACACGTGGCATGGGTGCCGAAGCGGTAACGGTAGTGAGCACAGGATTTACTGTTATTAAAAACTAAGAACCTAATTCCTGGAATATTAACTCCATTTCATGAAACACAACATGGTAAAGCCTGCAGCAATATGGCTGGTATTGCTGATGCTGGCCATAACAGGGCATACACAAATACAGATACGCCATATCTATGTGTATATCGACAGCGTAATGAAAAAAAAGGACAGCACTTTCCTGTTGTTGAAAGGAGGGAGCAACACCGGTTTGTCCAATGGGAAAAAAGGAACAGTTACCGCACGATACCTCAAAGAATTTGACAAAGAAGATCAAAACGAATTAGGCTTTGGCAGCATTGTTCAAATCAATGAAACACAATCACTGTTTTATGTAAGCCAGCATGCCACTATAAGAGGACGAAGATTACAAAAAGACGACCTTGTAAAATTTGAGATTCGTCCACAGGGCGCAGGCCAGTTGTTTACCGAGCTGGCAGCAAGAGCCATTATTTTTTTAGACCCCAGTAAAGTACCTCACTACGATCTTGCCAGTGTAATGCCTCGGGGCAAAAATTTTCCGGAAGATTCGCTGCTGCAGGCCATGATGGTGGGTGTAAAAGAAACCGCAGAAATGCTACGCCCCAACCAGGAACCTGGAAGTGTGCTGATAACACCTATCCAATCGGGATTGTACCAGGGTCGTTCCATCATTGGCGTGATGGACAGTATCACCGCCGAGGATGCCAAACTCTTTCTGCGCTTTGTGATCAGCTACCCCGGCAAGTACATGGGCTATTCCTATAAGTTCAACGAAACATTTGCCACATGGCTGCTCAATGGAGCACCTCCCGGAAGTTTGCAGTTTTATCCCACCTATCAGTTGCTACAATACAACGACCGGCAACTCACTCAGTGGTTGAAAAAAAATGCAGCCGTACTACGCAAAGAAAAATTCACCAGCCTGTTTTACGACGAAGCCGTTACCTATACGCTGGAGGGGAAAAACGACAGCGCCGGCATGGCTATACAAGCGGGCATGTCTATTGCCAACACATTGAACGACACCATTGGCAAAGCTTCGCTATGGCAGGCAAAGGCACAGATATTGCAGGATGCAGAAAAATATGCCGAAGCCATTCAATGCACCGACAGCACGATTTACTATGCGGCACAAGCCAAAGACTATTCGTATTGGTTGAATGCCTATTTCAAAAAAGCGTATTGCCTGTACAAATCGAGTATGTATCCTAAGGGTAGGGCGGTGCTGGCAGAAGCAGAAAATGTATTGCGCAGCTATGCTTCCAAAATGAGTAGCTACGACTCGCTTGATTTTTGGCGCAAGCGATACGAATACGAAGGATGGATCAATTACAGTGCGGGTGAAAATGAAGTGGCACTGAAAAATATGTACCAGGCCATTGCCATCAACTCCAGCATCAACACGCAATCGGCTACCGAAAATATTGCCAACGATTACTGGTACATCGGGAAAATTTTCAAACAGCAGGGCTTCTACGAAAAATCGTTGCAGGCATTCGATAGTTCGTATTTGCTTTTCAAAAAATTGAATATCGAATATTCAATTGCCTATACAGAAAACGATATTGGCAGGGTGTATTACTCCATGGGAAAATATCCGCAGAGCATGGAATACCACAACAAGGCATTTACCACAATGATGAAATTGAAAAAGTGGGACAATGCCGGTTATGCCAAATCGATGATGGGTAGCAACCTGGAAATGCAAAACGATATCAAAGGATCTATTGCTGCACACGAGGAAGCTATTGATCTGCGTCGCAAAGCCAACAACAAAGATGGCCAGGCTTTTTCGTGGAAAACACTGGGCAAATTGTACGAAAACACCGGTAATAAATCAGCCGCATTAAAAGCCTACGATAGTGCTGCTTTCTTTTATGCTGCTATTGGCGATACATCGCAACAGGCACAAAACCTGTTGAACATTGGTAAAGTGTACCAGAACGATAAAGATTTCAGAAAGGCGACAACTTATTACGAACGTGCTGCTGCTGTGCTCAAACGCCTGCAAAGCAAAACAGGTTATATAGATGCATTGTACAAACTGGGTTCGGCCAACTGGGAAATAGATGAAGACGCAGCAGCTAAGTATTACACGCAATGCATGCAAGAAGCGCAGTCGATCAACGACCAGGTGAATGAACTCTACAGCATGATCAACCTGGGTGCACTGGCCGGTAAGAAAAACAATTTTGAAGCAGCTAATGGCTGGATGGAAAAAGCATTGCCACTGGCACTCGCCACCAAAGATCCTGCCATGGAAGCGTCCTGCTATCAAACCATGGGTAGCATTGCCGAAATGAAAATGAAAGTGCCCGATGCATTCGACTACTACCGCAAAGCTTCCCGCATTTACGATACACTCGACCGCCCCAAATATTTTAAAACACAATTGCGCATTGCCAGTTTGTATTTATCCAGCGGTAAGTTCGACAGCTCGGCAACTATCAATAAAAAAGTGATAGAGCAGGCTGCAAAACTGGGTTATAGTTTGGAGCAGGGCGATGCACTCATTGCGCTGGCTTTTCAATACACATTGCAGGCCCGCTACAAAGAGGGATTGGCATTGTCCGATAGTGCCGAAAGAGTGTTTGCACTTACGGGCAATAATGGCCGGAGGGCTGCAGTGCTTGCAAGCAAAGCCCTGCAGCAAATGGGGCTCGGCTTATACGAAGCCAGTATTGTAAACTTCAATAAGGCCGACAGCTTATATGCATTGGAAAAAAACATTTGGGATCAAAGTGTGATCGCCAACAATACGGGTGTGGCGTATACACACCAGGGCGCATACCGTACAGCCATTCACTACTTCAAAAAATCGCTGGCACTGCGCCCACTGCAGCAAGCCGATGAAAGCAGCATGCGTGCCCAGGCAAATATTGGCGAATGCTATATGTATTTAAAGCAACCCGATTCGGCGCTGGCCATTTTGCAAAGTCTATATCCAACAGCCCGCCAGGCAAATTTTGATCGGCTTAGCAGTAGTATGGCCATACTTATGGGCCGCATTTATACCGATAAAAAAATGCCGGATAAAGCACAGCCATTGTTGGAAGAAGCATTGCAGGGTGGCAAAAAAAGAGGCATGCCCGATAGCGAAGCAGAAGCACTGATGTACCTGGGCAAACTCAACAAAGCAAGCAATCCCGCACAGGCACTGGAGCAACTGAAAACAGCAACAGCCATCTCCGATTCATTTCAATTGAATATGATAGCATGGGAAGTTTGGTTTGAATTGGGTGAATATTATTACGAGCATCAACAATACCCGGAAGCTATTGCAGCGTACAAAAAATCGGTAGCACTCATCGAAAAAAACAGCGCCAATATTTATGGCGGCGAAGATGCACGCAAAACCTACCAGTCGAGTGGTAAAAAGCCCGAACTCTATACCCGGTTGATCTCATCGCTGAGCGCCACTGGTGCAACAGAAGAAGCCTGGGCATTTGCGCAAAAAACACAGCAGGAAGCCATTAAAGATTTATTGGGCAACCTCAACGTACCTGCAGGGAATGCAGAAAAATCTGCAGCGCTTCAAAAACTGGTAGACCTACAGCAAAAGCGAAACGGGTTAGATCAAAACATTAAGCAACTCAGTGTAGATGGCGGCCAGAACAACAATGCGCAACTGAAATCGTTGATGCAAACTCGCGATATTCTCGAAAAGGAATATCTGAATTATGTAACGCAGTTGGTAAAAACTTATCCCGATATCGATGGCTATTTTTCGAAAAATGTGAACCCCGAAGATTTTAAAGATGTAAAAGAAAGCATACCGAACGATGTGGCCATTGTATTGTATTTACTCAATGGAAAACAGCTTTTGACATTTACTGCTACCAATAAAAAAATTGGTGTGAAAGAGCAAATGCTCACCAGCGATTTAGAACCACTTGTAGATCGATACATTCAAACACTGTCCAACCCTGCAAAAACTGCTGCAGGCAGATCACTGGTATTGCGCAGCACCATTAAAAAAACATTGACGCCGCCTGCAGCAACACAGCCTTTTCCGGAAATGGCCGATCAATTATATGGCTTGTTGATAGCACCCATCGAAAACGAAATCAAAGACGTAAAATCGCTGTGCATCATTCCTAATGGCAAGCTGAGCAATCTTCCTTTTCAATGCCTGGCTAAAAAAACCAACAACAATGCGGTTCGTTATCTTATAGAAGACTATAGCGTTTTTTATACCAACAAGCTCACCGTGTTTTTAAAAGCAGGTCGTAAAGACCGTAGCCTTGCGTCTTTCACCGGTTTTGGCAACCCCGATAAAAGCCTGGCCAGCGCCGGCAAAGAAGTGGAAGCCATTGGTGCCATGCTGCATACGCAAAATATTTACCTGCAAGATCTCGCTACCGAATCGAAAGCCAAATCGAGTTTAGAAACCTCAAAGTATATACACTTTGCTACACATGGTGTGCTCAACTATACCGACTTCAGTAGCTCCTATCTCAAAATGGCCAATGTGAAAGATGGCAATGAAGATGGCGAACTGCGCATAGACGAAATAAAATCGCTGGGCATAAGCGGTTGCGAACTGGTAACACTGAGTGCCTGCGAAACCGCAGTGAACCAGGAACTCAAAAAAGGTTGGTACATATCGCCCGCCAACGCATTTTTAGTGAGTAGTGTACGCAGTGTGGTTGCATCGCTATGGGCCGTGGACGATGAAGCCACCAACCTGCTGATGCAGGAACTGTACAAAAACCTGCAAACCATGGATAAAGTAGCAGCATTAAGAAAAGCACAGGCTACACTAAGTGCTACACCGGGTTTTGAACATCCATTTTATTGGGGCGCATTTGTATTGTACGGCGACTGGCGATAATGCGTATAAAATGGCAATAGGTTAAATAATTATCCACCCGCTTCGCTACCCTGCATGGCTGCTGTAAATTGCACCCCTTATGCAGGATATTTTAGCAGGATTGAACGAGCAGCAGCGCGAAGCCGTAATACACAAAGACGGCCCGCTCATGATAGTGGCCGGAGCCGGCAGTGGAAAAACAAAGGTGTTGACCACCCGTATTGCCTACCTCATGGGGCATTATGGTGTGGATTCTTTCAATATACTGGCACTCACTTTTACCAACAAAGCGGCTGCCGAAATGAAAGAAAGGATTCAGAAAATTTTGGGCAATAGCGAAGCCCGCAATTTATATATCGGCACTTTCCATAGCGTGTTTGCCCGTATTCTGAGGGCCGAAGCACATCATATTGGCTATCCCAACAGTTTTACCATTTACGATACCGACGATAGCCGCAGCGTAATTAAAGCTGTGGTGAATGAACTAAACCTCGACGATAAAACCTACAAACCTAATGTGGTAGGCAACCGCATCAGCTCGGCAAAAAACGCATTGATATCGCCACAGGAATATGCACAGGACAACCATATTCAACAGGAAGATGCCCGCAACAATCGCCCGGCCATTGCACGCATTTACGATGCGTATTGCAAAAAGTGTTTTAAGAATGGCGCCATGGATTTTGATGACCTGCTGGTAAAAATGCATGAATTGCTGCGCGACTTTCCGCAGGTATTGCACAAGTACCAGCACAAGTTTAAATACATAATGGTGGATGAGTACCAGGATACCAATGCCACCCAGTACCAGATCACCAAACTGCTGGCAGCAGCCAATGAAAATATTTGCGTAGTGGGCGATGATGCGCAAAGTATCTACAGCTTCCGCGGTGCTACCATCGAAAACATTTTACAGTTCCAGAAAGATTACGACGATGTAAAAGTGGTGAAGCTCGAACGCAATTACCGCAGCACCAGCACCATTTTGAATATTGCCAACGAAGTAATTAAAAACAATAAGAACCAGCTACCCAAAGAACTTTGGACCGAAGCCGCAGCAGGGGAAAAAGTGAAAATGGTAAGGGTTAGTACCGACAACGATGAAGGCCGGTATGTAGCCGATGCTATACAGGAACAAAAACTGCGCAACCATTTTCGCAACAACGATTTTGCCATTTTGTATCGCACCAATGCGCAAAGCCGTGCGTATGAAGAATGCCTGCGCCGCATGAATATTGCGTATCGCATTTATGGTGGCATTAGCTTTTACCAGCGCAAAGAAATTAAAGACTATATCGCTTACCTGCGCATTATTGTAAACACCCGCGACGAAGAAGCTCTCAAACGCATCATCAATTATCCTGCAAGAGGTATTGGCAAAACCAGTATTGAAAAAGTGATAACGGTGGCCAACGAAACCAATATTTCCATGTGGGAAGCGGTAGAGCGGGCACAAACGATTGGTGTGCGTGGCGGCAGCCTCGAAAGCATGCAGGCCTTTCTGCAAATGATCAAATATTTTCAGAGCATGCTCAAGCAGAGCAATGCGTATGAAGTAGCATTCCAGGTAGGTAAGCACACGGGCATAGTAAAAGAATTATTCAATGATAAAAGTGCCGAAGGCCTGGCCCGCTACGAAAACATCCAGGAGTTGCTCAACTCTATAAAGGAATGGGTAGATGATGCAGAAAACCGTAGCCAGATAGATGAAGATGGTACTATGCTGGATGAAGTGCCGGCCGGTATGGAACACACCGCATCACTGAGTGCCTACCTGCAACAAATTACCCTGCTTACCGATGCCGATAAAGAGGATGACGAAAATGCAGACGTGGTAAAACTCATGACCATCCATGCTTCCAAAGGGCTGGAGTTTCCCTGTGTATTTGTAGGCGGCATGGAAGAAACGCTTTTCCCCAGTGGCATGAGCATTAATACCCGCGAAGAACTGGAAGAAGAACGTAGGCTTTTTTACGTAGCAGTTACCCGTGCCAAAAGCAGGCTATGGCTTACGTATGCGCAAAGCCGCTACAAGTTTGGCCAGGTAGTAAGCAACGAACCCAGCAGGTTTTTAGATGAAGTACCCACCGTATATGTAGATAAAACCATGAGCGGTGGTGGACTGCGCAACCAGGGCAGTGGCGGTATGAACTTTGGTGGCAGTAGTGCTTTCGAACGCTTGCATGGCGGCCAATCTTCTACCAATAGTGCTGCAGCGGCAGAACGCCGTTATGGTGCGCCTCCTGGCAAAACCAATACCGAAAAGCCCATGTATGTGGGTGCTGCGCAGCCACCTAAAGTGGTAGAGCACCAGGCAGCAGCCGATTTTAAAGCCAGCGATACCAGCAACCTGAAAGCAGGCGATAAAGTAGAACACCAAAAGTTTGGTTTTGGTATTGTGCTGCAAATGGAAGGCGCTTCGCACAACCCCATTGCCACCGTAAAATTCGATTTGAATGGCGAGAAGAAAATAATGCTCAATTACGCCAAGCTGAGAATACTATAAGCAAAGTATTTGCTCTGAAATCATTCCAAGCCGTGTCACTGTTCCAACAGGACACGGCTTTCTTTTTGGAAGCATTATCAAATTCATTCTTGTAATTCTCCCTCAAACTGAGTTTAAAAAATGTACCCAAAAGGGTTAAAATTGGTCGACTTTAACCCTATTTATACCCGATAAGGTACATTATATAGCCATTTTATAAAAAACGTACCCGAAGGGGTATATTTTATAGCACATGCAGTATATTTATACCCGAAAAGGTATAAAATGGATCTCGCAAGCTTTGTAAAGGAAAAACGCAAATCGGTGAAGCTGACGCAACCCGAACTGGCCGAAAAAGCCGGAGTGGGTTTAAGGTTCATCCGCGAACTGGAAAAGGGAAAGCAAAGCCTGCGCTTAGACAAAGTGAACCTGGTACTGCAACTTTTTGGTTTTGAAGCAGGCGCCGTGCCCAAACAATCTGTTTCCGATTCTGATACAAGATCATAAACGCCCAACACTACACTGTGCGCAAAGCTGCTATTAAAATAGAAGACCAACTGGCCGGATGGCTTACCCAGGATGAAAATGGGTACCATTTTGTGTACCACCCGGCGTATGCCAATCAAACAGGTGCCCGCCCGGTAAGTCTCACTCTTCCCATAAGAGAAGTGCCTTATACATCCAATGTGTTGTTCCCGTTTTTTGATGGCCTCATACCCGAAGGCTGGTTGCTGGATATAGCAGAAAAAAACTGGAAGCTGCATCCAAGAGACCGCATGGGATTATTGCTGACCTGTTGTAAAGATTGCATAGGTACAGTGAGTGTGGAAGAAGTAAAAGCGGAGGAATAAGTCATGAACAGATGTTTATTTTGCTACCAGCCATTGGCAGATAACGAGCAGGACTTTCATACATCCTGCTCAAAGAAAATATTTGGTGCGCCAATCCCACCTGCGTTGCCTTATGCAGAAGAAGACCTGGAAACATTGGCCAAAGAAGTGATACAAAGTCAAACGACAGTTACTGGTGTGCAGGCCAAACTTTCATTGCATATAACAGGAAACAATAAAGAAGGTACAGACAGAAGATTTACCATTGTAGGCTTATGGGGAGGCTATATTTTAAAACCGCCAACAGCCCTTTACCCACAGTTGCCGGAAGTGGAAGATGTGACTATGCATTTGGCGCAACTGGCCAAAATAAAAACTACGCCGCATAGTTTAATTCGTTTGCAATCGGGCAACCTGGCCTATATAACAAAGCGTGTAGACCGGCACAAAAAAGGAAAACTGGCCATGGAAGATATGTGCCAACTCACCGAACGCCTTACCGAAGACAAGTACCAGGGCAGCTACGAACAAATTGGCAAAGCCATACAGAAATACTCTGCAACACCCGGCCTCGATGTGGTGAATTTTTTTGAATTGTTGATCTTCTCTTTTCTTACCGGCAATGCAGATATGCATTTAAAAAACTTCTCCCTGCTGGAACAAACCGGTCTTGGTATGACTTTATCGCCAGCATACGATTTGGTGAATACTGCTTTGGTAAACCCTGCAGATAAAGAAGAACTGGCTTTACACCTGAACGGGAAAAAAAGGAAGATAAAAAAAGAGGATTTTGTAGCGGCCATGCAAAGCCTGCAAGTGGAAGAAAAACAACAACAAAACATCTTTGGCAAAATGGCGAAGGCTGCGCCAAAATGGATGGATCATATAGCACTCAGTTTTATGAGTGATGCATTTAAGGAGCAATACACATCCATCATTAACGAAAGGATGAGCAGGATAGAATTATAACGTGGTGGTGCAAAAAAAATCCCGCCGAAGCGGGATTCAAATCATCTCCTATTCTGTGTCAAACTTTTCGGGGCGCATCATGGGGAAGAAGAGCACATCCTGAATGCTTACCTGGTTCATCATAAACATGCACAACCTGTCGATGCCAATGCCGATGCCCGATGTAGGCGGCATGCCATACTCCAGTGAACGCAGGAAATCGTAATCGATGAACATGGCTTCATCATCGCCGCGTTCCATCAGTTTTACCTGGTCTTCAAAACGCTGGCGCTGGTCAATAGGGTCGTTCAATTCTGTATATGCATTGGCCAGTTCCTTACCATTCACCATCAGTTCAAAACGCTCTACCAGTCCTTCTTTGCTGCGGTGCTTTTTGGTAAGCGGGCTCATTTCTACAGGGTAGTCAATAATGAACGTAGGTTGAATAAATGTATGCTCGCTGGTAGCGCCAAATATTTCATCTATCAATTTGCCTTTGCCCATGCTGGGTGCCACATCTATTTTCAATTGCTTGCACACATCACGCAGGCCGGCTTCGTCCATATTGCTGATATCGATACCGGTATTTTCTTTAATGGCATCAAAAATGGTGATGCGTTTAAAAGGTGCTTTGTAGTTAATGATTTTATCGCCCAATACCACTTCGGTAGTGCTATGCAACGCTAGTGCTATTTTCTCAAATAGTTGCTCAGTCACTTCCATCATCCAGAAATAATCTTTGTAGGCAGTGTACCACTCCAGCACGGTAAACTCTGGGTTATGCGTACGGTCCATGCCCTCGTTGCGAAAGTTGCGGCTAAACTCATACACCCAGTCGAAGCCGCCTACGATCAGGCGCTTCAGGTAGAGTTCGTTGGCAATACGCATATACATGGGCACATCCAACGCATTGTGGTGGGTGATAAATGGCCTTGCTGCTGCACCACCCGGAATTGCCTGTAATACCGGCGTATCCACTTCAATGGCGCCCTTTTCGTTCAGGAATTCACGAATGGTATTCACCAGTTTGGTGCGCTTCAAAAATACATCTTTTACATTGGGGTTTACCACCAGGTCGGCATAGCGTTGGCGGTATTTGAATTCGGGATCGGTCACTTCGTCAAACACATTTCCCTCTTCATCTCTTTTTACCACGGGCAATGGCTTCAGGCTTTTGGCCAGCAATTGTATGCTTTGGGCATGAATACTGGTTTCGCCGGTTTTGGTTACAAACACAAAGCCGGTAACGCCAATAAAATCGCCCAGGTCGAGACCGCGTTTTACCAATACATCCCATTCGGTTTTGTCTTCGCCGGGGTATAGGTCGTCGCGACGCACATACAACTGGATAAGGCCCTTGCTATCCTGGATCTTGATGAAAAACACTTTGCCCTTATCGTTGATACTCATGATGCGGCCAGCCACACATACATTGCTATAGGCATCTTTGGTTTCTTCGGTATAGCCTTCTTTAATTTCTGTACTGTAGCTGTTTACCGGGTACAAGGCGGCGGGGTAAGGGTTGATTCCTGCCTGCGCCAGTTCGTCCAGTTTTTGGCGGCGAATGATCTCCTGTTCGCTTAGTGAAGTTTGCATCATAACAATTCTATTGCTGCTTTGTGGGCGGCAAAGGTAATGTTTGCGCAAAAAGTAAGGCGTTAATCCTCCATGGGCTTTTCGGCCACGGTTTTAGCGTTGCGATTGGGTTATAATTTGGGACTCAACGGCAATTCCAAACTTTCGGGGGTGTAGCCATTTACCAGGAAGTTGTGGCGCGGCCCATTATTTTTGGATACCAGGCCTCTTTTGGTATACACGCCAATGGCGCCACCGGCACCACCCGAATACGCTCCATAAAACGGCGGGCGAAACACTTTTATCATAGCAATATCGGAGGTGGGATAAGTGGCAATGGTTTCCATATCTACTTGCATTTCGTCGAGGAAAAAATACGTTTCGTTCCCCTGCCATTGCACAGAATAATTCATGCCTTCACCGGAGAGCTGTATGCGCAGGCCCGGCACTTTTCCAATCAGGAATTGAAAAACATTGAACTGGTTCAGTAGCTGGTCGCTTTCCATTCCATCAAAAACAATGGCATCCGACATTTTAAACATGCCCGATACATAATTGTCTTCATAGGTGTCCACCAGTGTTTTTCGTTTGGCCACCACTTCCACATTTTGGAGCGTGGTGCCTTCAATAGAAAATGTTTTGGGATCGAAACTTTTTACATCTCTAAGTGAAGATGCAGGCACCTCGCCAATGGGTATGGCCAACACCTGTTTGTCGAGCGCCGAGTAAGTTGAATCGAGTGTTACCTGCATTTTTATTTCCAGGTCATTCTGCCTGTTCTTCTTGGTGGGTTTAAAAAACACTTTGGCCCTATCGGAAAACAAAAGCTTGGGAAGCTTGAATTCTTTTTGCTTGTTCAGCGGGATGGTGTCCATCAAAAACTCTTTACCGGCCAGGAACATGGCGATAATTAACGTGCTGTCTTTATACGGCGAAACAACTTTGCCCTCCATGGCAAAAAAATCGTTCTGCAGGCTGAATTGAAACACATACAAATCGGGAGGTAAATCTTTGGGAAGAATAAAATCACCACTTGCTTCACCACGTATCACCGGATACCTGAATCGCCAGGTAGTAGTATGGTGAATATCCTGCAGCTCCAGGTTTAAGGTGCCAATTTTTTTAGTGCCTAACCAGGTATCATATACTGCGTAGAATGAAAGCGTATCGCCGGGCTGGTACTTTGGTTTATCGAAACTAACTGCCAGTGTATCGGAGGCCATGGCATTTGTGCTAAGCCAAATGCAAATAATCGTTGCAAAAATTCTCATGATCGGATTAGTCAGGCTCTAAACTTACAGCGTTATAACACCCAATGTTGTTGGCACCATAATATTTAGAGAACGCTAACAATATGCACCGCCATTCTTTATTTTTTGCATGCCGCTGCAAATCTCAGTTTCAATACGAGCTGGTTGATATTCGGAATGCATTCCAACTCGTGAACTGTGAACTTTCAAACAACCTCTCACCTCTCACCCTACACCCTACACCTTCCCCCTTCACAATTGCTTAATGCATTGCCTGCAATTTCTTAACCTCTGCTTATCCATGCGGTAACATGTGGTTTTGAAATTTGGTAAACGGTAACCCATGCAAAAACGTTCGTTAGATGTAGTGGTACTGAGCGATACGCACCTGGGCACTTATGGGTGCCAGGCCAACGAACTGCTGCAATATTTACGCAGCATTCATCCTCGCCTGCTGGTGCTGAATGGCGATATCATCGATATCTGGAATTTCAGCAAGCATTATTTCCCCGCAGCGCATTTAGAAGTGATCAGCGAAATTATGCACTTGGCCAGCACCGGTACAAGGGTGGTGTACATCACCGGCAACCACGACGAGCTGCTGCGCAAATACAGCGATATCAGTTTGGGAAATTTCCAGATAACCGATAAGCTGGTGATGGAAATAAACGGCAGCATGTGCTGGCTATTTCATGGCGATGTATTTGATGCCACCACCAAAGGCAGCGCAAAATTTTTAGCGAAGCTGGGCGGCAAAGGATACGACCTGCTGATCATGATCAACAGCATGATTAACTGGACATTGAAAACAATGGGCAGGGATAAGATGAGCTTCTCTAAAAAAGTAAAACAGGGTGTAAAAAAAGCAGTGGCATGGATCGACAATTTTGAACAGACCGCTGCCGAACTCGCCATCGAAAAAGGATATCACTACGTGATATGTGGCCATATACACCAACCCCAAAAGCGGGTAGTGCAAAATGAAAAAGGATCGGTGATCTATTTAAACAGCGGCGACTGGATAGAAAACCTTACTGCTCTCGAATACTACAACAAAGACTGGCACTTGTATCAATTCGACACGAAGAGCGCATTGGCACCGGCTATTGTGAACAGGGAAAAACCAAGGCCGGATGTAGTGAGTGAAGAAGTAATGCTGTACATACAATCGCTTGGCCTGGACTATACAACCTGATACCATGAAAATATTTTACGCAGTACAAGCTACCGGCAATGGGCATATCAGCAGGGCTTTGCAACTGATGCCCTACCTCGAAAAATTTGGGAAAGTGGATGTAATGCTCAGTGGTGCCAATGCCACACTCGAAGTGCCGTTGCCTATTCAATACCGCAGCAAGGGGCTTAGCTTGTTTTACAGCAAATGCGGCGGACTCGATTATAAAAAAATGTGGAGCCAAAACAGCATGTTCAGGGCTACCCGCGAAGCAAAGCAATTACCCCTGCACAAGTATGACCTGGTGATCAACGATTTTGATTTCATTACCGCCAAAGCATGCAGTATTCAACATATCCCCTCAGTGCAGTTTGGGCACCAGGCCAGTTTTATGAGCCACAAAACTCCGCGACCTGCAGAACGAAGTATGATGGGTGAACTGATCTTAAAAAAATATGCGCCGGCCACGCATTATGTAGGACTTCATTTTAAACCTTACGACCATTTTATTTACCCGGCAGTTATCAAAGATGTTTTCAGGAAGGGTGATATTTCCAACCATGGGCATATTACCGTGTACCTCGGTGCCTACGAGCAACATTGCATCGAACATCATTTTCAAGCGCTGCCGCATCTGCATTTTCACTGGTTCCTGCATGGTATTAACCAGGTAGAGCGCAAAGGAAATATTACCTATTTCCCCATCAGCAACGAATTGTTCAACGAAAGCTTTATGCACTGCCATGGCATTATTACCGGCGGAGGTTTTGAAACACCGGCAGAAGCCTTGTACATGCGCAAGCGTTTGCTGAGCATTCCTATCCGATCGCAATACGAACAACGCTGCAACGCTGCAGCATTGTCGCAACTCGGCGTAATGGTGTTGAAAGATGCCAACACCGAACATTTTGCTACAGATATTGCTAACTGGCTCAATGCCCCGGCTTTGAATGTGCAGGTAGAAGCCAACAACATTATGCAAACGCTTGAAATGGTTTGTGCATTGGGCAGGCAACATACCGCATTGCATGTTGCCTGATGGATTCGCCACACTTGTTGCTGTTCATGCTGCCATTCGGCCAGCACATAGTTTACGCACTATTTTACTTACATCATTCGCTTTGGCATCTTCGTGTTTATAGTAAAAACGGATGGCTGTTTCGGGCAGTTCCCTGAATTCGGCCGGCTGTGTTTTAAACACTCTATCCCAAAAAGTAGTGCATACGCCAAAGCATTTATTGGAGTATTTGGTATGGTGCCAGATATGCTGTTTTACCAGCTTTGGTATAATGGTAGCAGCAATGGGCTGATGTAAAAAATAATGCATGAGAGAATATGCTGCGAGGCCGGCAACAAACCCGGTAAGATAGGTAAGCAACACAGGGCCTGCCACCAGCGACCAAATAGCAAAACCAAAAGCTGCCAATGCCAACAAACGCATCCATGGTGTAATGAGCATATCGCCGGGATGTGTATGATGATACAAATGATTGAACATATCTCTTTCTTGATTGGCCTTTTCTTTTTTGGTATGATAGGCCCAGCGGTGGATGGAATATTCGGTAAGTGTCCATGCCATAATGCCCTTGGTAAAAAGAAAATACTTGAGCACCGGTGCAGGCAACCATTTAAAAAATGCCATAGCGCCCAATGGCAGCAAAGCAGGTATTACTACGGCCAGTATCAAACGGGTTCTGTTCATACAGCGTGGAGTGGAATTTTTCTGTTTCATAGCAAATGTTTTTAAAGGGTGGTTTAGGATATTTTAATTGCATAGTTGGCTGTGCTCAACGCCAGGCGGTGCATAGAGTTGGTCAGCATGCTTTCGCTAATGAAGGATGGAATAATAGCATGGCACATCAGCAGCAAGCGGTTAATGAAACCGGGAATGATAATGGCTTTTCCGGCCAGCGCCCCTTCAATGGCTTGTTTCGCCACAGCGTCTGGATGCAGCACTGCTTTTCTGCCGATCCAACCCGCGTCGAGTTGTGTAAGAAATTGTTGCTCGTTGCTATTAATAGCTCCGGGGCATACTGCACATACATGAATATGGTCGGGTTTTAATTCAACACGCAGCGACTGCGAAAAGAAACGCACATAGGCTTTGCTGGCAGTGTAAATGCTTTTGAAAGGCAAATGAAAAAAGCTGGCGAGGCTACTCACATTAATAATGGTGGCTTCGCTGTTTTGCTTCAGCAAGGGCAACAGTTGATAGGTAAGCGAAGTGAGGCTTTGAATATTGAGTTGTAAAATTTTGCAGAGCTGAGCTTCGTCTAAATGCTGAAAGGGTTTACTGAATCCCATGCCTGCATTGTTGACCAGCAGGCGGAGGCAAATTTGTTTGGATGCAATATGCCTTGCGATATTTTCTGCAGCATTGGCTTCGCACAGGTCCTGTTCTATCACCAACACATCTATGGTAAACGATTGTGCAAGATGCAGTGCCAGCTTGTCGAGTTTGTGATGAGGCAGGTCGATCAGTACAAGGTTAAATCCCTGCTGTGCACAGGCCAATGCAAACGATCGGCCCAGGCCTTCGGCAGCGCCGGTAATGGCGGCATATTGTGGTTGCATAATTATTGGATTGTGGGGGTGAAAAATTTCTTCATGGGGTTCATGTCCATCGAAGAATGATGAGCAGGTGCATCAATGCCCAGCGATGCCAAGGTTTTGCGCATGGCTGATTCTGTATTGGTAATATGATACTGCAGTTGCTGAATGGCTTTGGCACTGCTGAGCATGCGATGCTGGCAAATACGGCGGGCAGTTTCGGGCGTTAGCTCCGGCTCTTGTTGCAGCAATTTTCTCCATGCTGTTTGCACATGTGCCGCACCCAGTAAAATGGGAAAGGGCACTTGTATTTTTTTGCGATGCAAACCTGTGATGTTGCTCAGCATTGCATAAAACTGGTTGTACGAAATATTAGCGCCACCCAGTATATAGCGTTCACCCGCTACACCCAGTTCCATGGCTTTTAGATGACCAGCTACCACATCGTCGATAAATGCATAATTCGACATGGCTTCACCATCGCATGGCACCAGGTAATACGATTGACGGATAAACTTTTCCATGAGCCGGGTAAGCACATTGCTATACGTGTCTTTGCCCGGTCCGAATACACGGGTTGGGTTTACAATTACTGCAGGGTTGCCATTGGCCACATATTCTCTTACTGCTTTTTCTGCCATGTGCTTCGACAGGTCGTAATGATTGTTGAATGGTTCCAACCGCACATCATCTTCTGTCATCGGTACCAGCAATGATTTGCCAATTGAGCCACCGCTCGATGTGTACACTAGTTTTTCAACATGGTGGTAGGCGGCTGCATTCAATACATTTTTTGTGCCTTCCACATTTACCCGGTAGAACTGCTGAATGTTGCGGGAACTAAGCCTTGCAAACGCTGCGGTATGGTACACCTGTGTGCAGCCCTCCATGGCGTGGAGTACGTTTTGCGCTTGGGTAATATCCACTGCTTTCCAGTGCAGGTTTTTTTGCGGAGCCATGCCCGCCGTATTTCGGCAGAGCGCCACTACTTCGTGACCTTGCTGCAGCAGTTGCGCACAAAGGGCCTGGCCAATATATCCGCTGGCCCCGGTGATCATTATTTTCATGGTATCCATTTTTGAAGAGGGAATTGGAGAATGACTACCCCCTCAGAGCTTTACGAATTGTACTTTGCCAAACATGTTTTCGCCTTCTACTTTTTCCAGCACACCTTTTTGAAACCAGTAGGTGGTGTAGTAGCCATCGGGTGTTTTTATCTGGTACACTCCTTCACCCATTTTTTGCAAGGGCAGCCATTGCAAATGCGTTTCAGAAAATATTTGCTGTTGCTGCACCGGTTCTTTGAAGTAGAGCAAGAGGCTGGAAAAAGAAATGATGCCGTCGAGTTTTGATTGTTTGTTGTTAGCCACCAAATCATACCCGCTGGCATTGGTGCGTATGGAGTGTTGGGTAGGCGAAGTATTGTTGATCGTTTTGCTGAATCTTGCTTCGGTTAAATCTTCCTTTTCGTTACACAGGTTCATCAACTGAATTTGCACATGCATAGGAATGATAACACTGGCACGTACATCCATGGTTAAACCATAGAGGCGACCTGCATTGGTTTGCATGGTATAGGTTTGCACCTTACCAATGGGCTTGCCTTTTCTCATCACTTGGTAGGTGCATTGTGCTCCAGTGGGCACCACGGCGAATAGCCATATCCAACTAACTACGCTGATAGCCGCAATAATGCTGCGGGGGCTGGGTGGGAGTAATAGCTTTTTCATACAATGAGGGTTGAAGGGCTGGTTGATACCACAAAGCTGATCAACCCAAAAGCCTTCATCAATGCACAATTGGCCTACCCACCATACTGCTTTACCATTACCTCCAATGAGTTTACAACTATGGAAAACCCATGCTACTGAAAAAGGTAGTTGCAGGTTATGAACTCAAATGCACCAACCATAGGCCGTTGGCGGCAGCCGGAAACCAGTTGTGGTTTCGTATGCTTACAATTCGTATTTTACTAATATGTTTCCGTCTGCTATTGGGAAGGCGCTTTCTGTATGCATGCTTTTGGCAGCTGGTCTTAGTATAGCCACCAATGCCCGGGCGGCTGGTAGCAGGTACGAAGCCGCCGGTTTTGGAAATCCGGTTTTCCTTAGTGTATTGGCTGTGGTATTGGCACTGGTGGCTATTGCAGAATTTTTTGTTTGGCGTTTGCAAATGGTACGCAAGCGAGAATTGGAAACACAACAGGTGCAGGCAAAAATGATGGAACTGCAGGAGCGGGCACTGAGGGCTCAAATGAACCCGCATTTTATTTTCAATTCGCTCAATAGTATAAAGTCGTTGGTGCAGGAATCGAAAAAAGAGGAAGCCGTTTTTTATCTCACCACATTTACCAAACTCATGCGCACCCTGCTGCAGAATAACGATAAGCAATACGCCAGCCTTCACGACGAACTCGAAACCTGCAGGCTGTATATGGAATTAGAATTGATGCGGTTTGGCGATCGGTTTGAATTTTCGATAGAAGTGGAACAGGGGCTCGATTTAAAATCGTTCGACATACCGGCTTTCATTATTCAACCCATGGTGGAGAATGCTATTTGGCATGGACTGATACCACTGGAGCAAAAAGGCAAGCTGAGCATTTCCATTTTTTCTCGCAACGAAAAATTGGTGTGCAGCATTGACGATACGGGTATTGGCCGCAATGCTTCGATGCAGATAAATGCCAACCGGACCGACCACCAACCCAGGGGTGTAAGCCTCACACACGAACGCATGGACCTGTTTCGGGTGCTGAAAAAATATGATGCACAAATTGAGATCATCGATAAAAAAGATGAGGACGGTAAAGCAGCAGGCACACGAATTGAATTGAGCTTTTCAATGAATTGAACATGATAAGAGCTATTATTATAGACGATGAACAACATTGCATACAGGCATTAAAAAACGACCTGCAACAGCACTGTGCCGATGTAGAGATTGTGGCAGAATGCCCGTCTGCCAAAGAAGGATTGCTGGCTATTAAAAACCTCGATCCACAGTTGGTGTTTTTAGATGTGGCCATGCCCTGGATGAATGGATTTGAAATGCTGGAACTGTTGCCCGCTATTCACTTCGCCCTCATTTTTACCACAGCACACGATGAGTATGCGGCACTTGCTTTTCGCAAAAGCGCCATCGACTACCTGCTAAAACCGGTGGCTTCTGAAGACTTGAAAGAAGCAGTAGCCAAAGCAAAACAAAAACTGGAAGGCAATACCGGCGCACAGCAGATCAGCAATCTTATCAGCAACTACCGTAAACCCGAACAACAGAAAATTGCTTTTCCCTGCCGCGACGGGTATGAATTTATTTATCCCTCACATATCGTTTGCTGCGAAGCAGAAGGCGCTTATACCAAAGTATATTTAAGCGATGCAAGAAGCCTGCTGATATCAAGAAGCCTGGGCGATATTGGCGAACTGCTGCCGGAAGACCTGTTTGCCCGTGTACATCATTCTTCTATTGTGAACCTAAAATATGTGACCCATTTTTTGCGTACCGACGGTGGCTATGTGCAAATGAGCAATGGTATGAAACTGATGGTGAGCCGATCGAAGAAAGATGGCCTGATGGAAAAACTGGGTCTTCGATAATGCAATTTTTATCCTACTAACAACGAGCAGAACATGACAAAAGAGTCGCCGCAAAAAATATTATTCGATAAGCTGAAGGATATACTGCCTGCAGACAAAAGCCTGGCCGAATGCCTGATGGGCTGGCTGAATGTAAGCAGCGATAGTGTGTACCGCCGCATACGGGGCGAAACGCCTCTTACCGTAAATGAGCTGGCTGCCATTAGCGAAGCTACAGGCCTTACTGCCAACGAATTGTTGGGCATGAGCAAACCTAACCAGGTGATGTTCGAGCCCTCATTTGCCAAATCGGTCACCAATGGATTTGCAAATTATATCAGCCAGATAGTACAACACCTGCAAAGCCTTCAGCATTTCGAAAACAAACAGGTGCTCTATTGCAGTAAAGACCTACCCATTTTTCATTTCTTCCAGTTTCCGGAATTGGCCGCTTTCAAATATCATTTTTGGATGCATGTGATATTGCAGGATCCAACATTCCAGGAACGCACTTTTGATGGCATGATCGCCGATGCGGAAGTGCAGTTGTTATTGCAGCAAGCGTTGGATAGTTATTATGCTGTTCCCGCTATTGAAGTGTGGAATACAGAAAGCGTGAACAGCACTTTATTCCAGATTGATTTTTATAAACATTCCAGGTTTTTTGGTTCGGCACAGGAGATCAAACACCTGTACGATGTGCTGGATGATCTGATATCGCATGTGGAGCTGGAAGCTGAATGGGGAACGATGTATAAGCCGGGCAGTAATCCCGAACTGTTTCCAAAAAATTTCCAGTTGTTCTTCAACCAGGTATCGTTGAGCGACAACACCATGTTGGCCCAGGCCGGCAACCGAAAAACAGTGGTCATCAATTATGGTGTGCTCAATTATCTTATTTGCTACGACCAGGTTTTTTGCAATAGTGTGGACGAGGATCTGCAAAACATTATTCGAAGATCCACCAAACTAAGTGAAGCCAATGTAAAACAGCGGGTGATGTTTTTTAATGCACTGCACGATAAAGTGAACCGGTATCGAAAACTTATATAAACCTTACACCATGGATGTACGACAAATACAGGTAGACCTTTTTAGCCAGGTAAAACTTCGGCTGCCCGATCATTTATCGCTGGTGGATAGTGTAGCAGCCGTGTTACAAATAAGTGCCGATAGCGCTTACCGAAGAATACGCGGCGAAAAAGCCATTGACCTGCTGGAAGCCAAACAGCTTTGTAATCATTTCAATATTTCGCTGGATGCATTGCTCGGCAGCCAGGGAAGCCGCATCATGTTTACCAGCAACCACTCCGCACCCGGCGAGTTTGATTTTGAATCGTACATCAAAAGTGTGCTGAAGAATATGGAATATTTCCACTCGTTCCAGAACAAGAAAATGTTTTATGAGTGCAAGGATATCCCGCTGTTTCACCAGTTCCATAGCAGGGAGCTGGCGGCCTTCAAGTATTTTTTCTGGCGAAAATTTTTATTTGGCCAGCCTTCTTACAAAACGCACAAATATTCATTGGACGATTACCCGGATGAGCTGTATGCCACAAGCAAAAAAATTCAGCACTTGTACTATACCATGCCTTCTGTAGAATTTTGGAATTTGGAAAGTATCAACAGTACGCTCAGGCAAATAGATTTTTTTGCAGACACCGGCGGCTTTCGCAACAAAGACGACCTGATGATGGTGTATGAAAGTGTAAAGAATTTGCTGAGCGATTTGGAGCAAATGTGTGCCAAAGGTGAGAAGCCAGTGCTGTTGAAAGAAGATACGCTGGCCAGCCCAGGAGCATTTGAATGCTATAATAACGAAGTGGTATTAGGAGGCAATACCATCCTGGCCATTGTAGGTTCAGGGCGCATGGTTTTCCTCAACCATAGTGTGTTCAATTACGCAGTTACTACCGATCTCAATTTTGGCATGTACATGCAAAACTATTTGGAGAACCTTGCGAGAAGCTCCACCCAAATCAGCCAGGTAAGCGAAGTGGAACGCACTGCATTTTTCAGCACACTTCAACAAACGGTGCAGCAGAGGATGGATAGGTTGTAGGGTAATTGGGATGTTTACAAGTTGGCTGGTTTAAAGGTCAAGGTTGAAGTCAAGAAGTTGAAAGGCTACTCAAATATCAACCGCTATTTTCACCTTAACCTTGACCTTTTGTCTTTCATTCCTCCGAAGCTTCCTTGCCATGCTTTTTGGAGTACACATAGCCGCAGGGTACATGCGTATGAAAAATAAGATCCCATAAAATAGTGGTCCAGCCAAAGCCTTTGTCGTGACCACCTGCCTGGTGATAAAGATGCTGGCGGTACAATGCCGGGAAAAATTTGCTCATGCCTCTCCACTGGGCAAACACGCGGATATAGCAATACCATACCCAACCTCCTACCATGCCCGCTGCTATAAAAATGAGTGGGTGCAAAGCGACGGCTGCTGCCAGCACCAGTATGAATAATGCCACCAATTTAAAACGCTGCTCTCTAGCCGGGTACCTGCCACATTGTACCGGGTGCTTGCGGCAGCGGTGGTGTATGAGGAACCGATGAATGGTGTATTCCAAAAAAGTCCAGATCAACAAACCACTCAACAGCAGGAAAGCAGATTGCAGCCAACGGTTTTGCCAGTTGGCTAAAGCAGCAGCTAAAACAATACCCGCTACTGCCACGCCACACAACCAGAGTTTTCCCATGGTGGTGCCGGAAACGGAAAGACGGGAATGAGAAGGGTGTGATGCGGGTGCAGTGGAGTGGTTGTGGGCATGGCATTTATTTCCTACGGTTTTTATGTAGAGCACTTTGGATGCACTCTTGCCTGCCAGTAGTTCTATCGTTTCGATGGTATAGGCAGCGGGTTTCATAGCTCGTGTTTTATGGGTTCAGCATGATTGCTGGCATAAAACTACCCGGCCAAACAGGGGGTTATTAATTGAATATTGCCCCGCTAATTGGCATCTGCCGCATAATGGCAACCTGCATTTGCAGAAATGCCGCTTCTACTTCGGGAATTTGCATGAAACCGTAATGCCGGGTGGGAGATTGGTAATTTGGACTAAAAGAGGGGGAGAAAAGTTCACATGTTGGGAAGAGCATATCAAATTCAAACGGCCATTTCACTTTTCACAAAATGTGGTGTAATCCACAGTCCTCGCAGCTATTCCTTTGTTTTCAAATGCGAGTCGTCGCAGAAGGGAGGTGTTTTGGTTTGTTTGCAATTGCACAACCAAACTTCTTCTGTTTTTTCGGCGGTAAATTTCAAACTCTTGAAATGCTTTTGAACTTCCCCGTTTTCATCTTCTGTCCAGCATACACGATGTGTGCTATCGCAGAAGGGCGGATTTTGTGTAAGCCCGCAAGTACACCATGAATAGGTTTTGCCTGCTTCAACCATTACAGCAGTAGGTTCGCATTTCGAAATTTTTGGGAGTTCCCTGTAGTCCATAGTGTATAAAAATTAGCGGGTTCAAAATCTGTTGAGTGTTGGTGCTATTCCTGAAGCATTATGCTTTGCTGTTTACAAACCGGTACAAGTTAAACCCGGGATTTGATGCAGCTTCTATTATTTGTTGGCGCAGCTTTTCCTTATCCAGGTCTCGCATGCGCTTTTGCTCTATCAAATGCCAGGCCCTTTCGGCCAATAGCCAACTGCGTCGTTGGTTGTGCTGGTTTTGATGCAATACCGTATCAATCGCATGAGCCAGTTGATCTATACCCTCGTGGCGTTGCGCTATCGTTTTAATAATTTGTATTTCCTGTTGCGAGTGGCTGAAGGCAGGAGCCAGCATCATGCGAAGATTGTGTACAAAAGCATCTGCATCGGGCCTGTCAGCTTTGTTCACTACAAACACCTGTGCAATTTCCATGAGGCCGGCTTTCATGGTTTGAATTTCATCGCCGGCTTCAGGCACCAACACAACGGCGGTGCAATCGGCAAGGCCCGCTATTTCCACTTCGCTTTGCCCCACGCCCACGGTTTCTACCAGCACATAATCGAAGCCCGCCACTTTCATTAGATCCACTATTTCCAATATATGCGGATGCAAACCACCCAGCGAACCACGTGTGGCCAGCGAACGAATAAAAACATTGGGATGATTGTACCAACTACTCAGCCTTATCCTATCGCCAAGCAAGGCACCAAAGTTGAAGGGCGAAGAAGGGTCCACGCATAACACACCTACCTGTTTGCCTGCCTGTACCCAATGTTCTATCAACCCATCTACCAATGTACTTTTTCCTGCACCCGGCGGACCTGTGATACCAATAACCGGCGTATGCAGCGTGGGCAATTGCTCCATGAAATGCGCAGCGCCATCCACTTCGTTTTCAATCAGTGAAATGCAACGTGCCAGCGACTTGCGATCGCCGGTTTGCAATTGCTGCAACATGCCGGAAAAAAGTGGGGTACTCATTTGCCCTACGAAAATGACGAAATGCAGGCAGCAGACCAAAAATGGATTCGCCCATGCATTTTACATCCACTTATTCTTGAAGCGGTCCCAGGTGGTGATGCCAATTTTAAACATCATCGGGTTTCGAAACTGGTTGGCACCCGAGCCTACTACATACACACCCAGTTTGAACTTGGTGAAGGGCAGGAAATTTATTTCGAGCACTTTTTCTATGCCTGCAAAAACTTCGGCATACCGCAGGTTGCGTTCGGGGGCAATTAAAAATCCACCGCCTGCTACTTCACGCAGTTTTAATTTTTTGAGTAATGGAATTTTATTGAGCAGCGCCCCGTTGAACTCGTGCAATGCATGGCCCTGCCAAAACTGGTCGAATACCGGGAAGGAAGAATCCAATGCCTGGAAAGCTTCGTTCGGATTTAAAAACATGAGCGGGTCGCCACGGCGCTGGTATTGATAATCGACCATCTGCAGGTTTTTCTGTTCAATGAAATTGCCGGTCTTCACATTGTATTTCATAATACCAAGGGTGCCCATTTTTACATCCTGGTCCAAGCCAAATTCGAGGTAATGAAAATTGGCTTCGCTTCCCAACACACCGGGAATACCCATGCGCCAGGTGGTATAAAATGTAGGCCATTTGCTGCCCAATATTATTTTCTCTTTGGGTTCGCGAATAAATTTTTGTGCAGGGGTGTATTGCAATCGCAGCTTACCATACAGCGCATTGTATGGCGCAAAATCGGGTGCTGTATTATCGGGCACAAAATTTTCGTACCAATCGTCGGCGAGTGGAACGGTTTTATAATCGCTGAGCGATTTGCGCAGCGACATATCGAGTTCGGTAAACAACGACATGCCATTAAATATTTCCAAACCGTGCATAGCACCGAACGATTGGTTCAAATACCTGTTGCTGCGGGCCAGCATATTTATCCATGCATCGCCTTCAAAAATGTAAGAGAAATCGCGGCTGGCACGCACCTGGAAAAACCCACGGTTAAACGGGTTGTACATCCGATTCAGAAAAACTCTACCATTCACATCCTTATTGCGAAAGCCATAACTCCCATTGAAGTTGATGCTGATATTTTTTCTCGATTCATAGGTTTTAGAATAGTTGAACCAGGGACTGATACGTGCGCCACCAAACTGAAAAGGTTGTATGGCCGATACTAATGACGGCAGCATCCATTGGCGTTGTTTATGCCTGTCGTAAATGGGTTGGCCTGCATACAATAATTTTTGCCAGGTCACTTTATTCGTAACGGCTTCCATCGAATCGAGATAGGCATTGGTGTGGGTCGCACGGTATGCACTGTCTTTGTAGCGGATGAATGCAATTTCTTTTTGTGTAAGCGGCACGGTACGTTTTTGCTCCCAAAAACTACTATCGCGGTTATACGCTTGTTGTGTGGTAGCACTCAGCTCTACACCAAAATGTTTTGGCGGAAAAGTTTTGTTGATCTCTATATCGGAAAATGAAGCAACGGTTTGCCCGCTGAGTTTGCTCTTTCCTGATTTGGAAAAATAATTATACTCCTGGCGCTTCAGCATCCATGCCGTGTCGGACACCATGCCGTACTCCAGTTTCACTTCAAATTGATCGTACTCCGGCAAATGATATGCAGGCAATGTAAAATGCGCACTGGTAATTTGCCAACTGCTATCCATCACCACCAATTCACCTGTTACCGTTGCATTGCTCAGTTGGCGTGGCGAAAAAGAAATGGTGTAATATTTCACGCCATTAATTTTTTTACTGCCCATCATTTTGTACTTGTACGCTACCAGGCCGCTATAACTTATCGGCCCCACAAACGGCACTTCCGACAATACCCGTGAACTTAACTGGTTGTTGTAAATATTGAAATTTCCCTCGGTGGTCGATAGAAAAAATAAGCTTTCGGCATTGCCCCTTTTTGCCACACCAGTACGCTCTTCCTTAATGCGACCACCTGCATCCACATCTACTTTCAGCACTATTTCGGCCATGGCCATGCGTTGCAGTTCTACCGTTTCTTTTGACACTACCACAGCCGTATCGGCCTGTTTCTTTTTCTTCTTTTTTTCGGGGCTTTCGTTTTCCTGTACTGCTTTTATATACGCCTGCTCACTGTAGGAGCCCGCAGCTTTTAAAAGCGCTTCTTTGTGTTGAATGATCTGCCGGATGATTTCTTCGGAGCGGTCTTTTACTTTCACTTTAAACTCAATGGGCTTCAACTCCGTTACCTCTTCTTCCAGTATAATATTTTGAGTTTGAGAAGTAGTGAGTGCTATTTCGATGAGCTGCGGTTTGTAGCCGATCATGGAAATAACCAGGGTATAATTGCCCGGCTCCAACTGTAAAGAATAGTTGCCCGACTCGTTGCTGATGCTTCCTGATTTTTGTCCTTTTGCCTGTATGGAAACCAGGGCAAGCGGTTCGAGATTGCCATTGGTAATTCGGCCGCTCAGGGTAACCAATTGCGCAAATGCACTGCATGCCACAAAGGGCAATACTATGGTGAGTAATAGTTTCAGTGTATTCATTGCTCTACTAAAATCGATAATTAGACAGCAATTGCATGCGTACATATACGCATATCATCACATTTATCAATACACTAACAATCATCCATTTACAAAAATAATGCGGTAGCAAGCATTAGGGAACGGGGTCGTAACCGCTGGAACCCCATGGATGACATTTCCTGATCCTGTTCAGCGCCAGCCAAAATCCTTTAAAGGGTCCATACTTTTTAAATGCCTCCAAAGCATATTGGCTGCAGGTAGGTGTGAACCTGCATTTGGGGCCAAGCCATGGGCTGATGACCAATTGGTAAAAACGGATGAGGAGGATAAACGGGAATGCAAGCACAGTTTTCCAAATGGCTGTGTTTACATTTTTGGGCGGGTCGGGCAATGCGTCTTTACAACAACTTTTCATGGTTGTTCCTCCAAAATTTTGCGTACCCGTTTGAGGCAGTAACGCATTTTATCGTCGAGCATGGCAAAGTCGGGAAGGGTTTTATCGAGGTAGATAAAAAACAAAGAAAGCTGAAAGCCTTTCGATTCTACCAATTGGAGCAACTCGTGCTTTTGGTGCCGGTAGGCTTCGCGAAGCAATCTTTTAATGCGGTTGCGATCCACCGAATGTTTAAAGTTTCTGCTGCTGGCCGTTACCCCAATTTGCACAGCGGCTTTTGTGGGAAGTGCAATATTGGCTTCCGGTACAGGTTCGCCGGTTTCTTCAGGCTGGTTGTTGGCAATGCCTGAAATCTTGTACATCACTTTTACGGGGTAGGCCGTAAAGCCTTTGCCCGAAGCAAACAACTCGTCGATTTGTTTACGGCTCTTCAGCTTTTCAGCCTTGCTTAGTGTATGTTTCCCTGTGATGCTCAATGAGTAAAATTAAAAAAGCCCTCCGACTAAAAATCGGGGGCTTCTAAAAAGTATCTGTTTAAAGCCTCCTGGTCAGGAGGTTTGGATTGGCTTATTTCAGCTTCCTTTCGTCGCTTACAGTCAGCTTATGACGACCTTTTGCACGGCGGCTTGCCAGCACTTTACGACCGTTAGCAGTTTGCATACGCTTACGAAATCCGTGTACAGATTTACGGCGACGGTTGTGCGGTTGGAATGTACGTTTCATACAATTGTTCTTTTTGCTTGCTTATGAAATGTGAATCGGGAGAACGATTCTGGTCTCATTTTTCGCCTGGAATGGCAGGTCACCATGCCTGTTCCTTTTCCCAGGCGGGATGAAAGGACGGCGAAGGTAGGGAGTTGCACCCAAAACTGTGGAATTTTTGTGGATTTTTATGAGTTGAAGATCCGTATTGCATTCAACAGCGGTTCCGTCAAACACCACCCAAAGCAAGTTTCTAAGCACAAAGGACTGAAACTGAACAGCAGCACCTTTAAAAATGCCAGCCCTTCAGCTACTGACAGATCATATTTCCGTGGGCAAACTGTTTAGTTGGTTCAAAACATAAGCATGTGGTAGCCGCTCCTGTTCCAGTCGTTCATTTTGCTGACAGATTCGAGTATATAGGGCTGTTTCCTGCCCGGTCAAAAGTGGTAAATGCCTGGGGACAGCACCGCTACCCTTTACTACATACAACTGAAAAGCCAGGAAAGCAACTTCGTCCATACAAAAGGAATTTGTTTGGGGTAATATACTTCTCAGTTGATGCAATATTTCAAACCCTTCGGCATCTATATCTCCCCAGTACAATACAGCAGTATCTTTTAACCAGGGCAAACGGCCGAGCAAGCTGACTGCTCTGCCCGAACCAAAGATCACAGCAGTGGCTTGCATGAATGGGAGCGATAAAAAGATATCTGCATTTTCAAAATTCTTTTTGTTCTCCATTACTATCACCTGCTTCAATGGCAGGTGTGTTGTTGACCACTCATCTACCGTGAGCTCTATATCTGAAAAACCGCCGGTATGTGCAGCAGCAAAAATTGGGTCGAGTATGCGAACACGAATCCGTTGCGGTGGTATTCTTAATCCGAATCGTTGCTCAAATTGTGTAACGCCACCATAGTCTTGATTGATTGCCTCAATTGGCAACACTTCATTCAGTAACTCATACAGTAAGCCTTTGTGTTGTTCAATAAACTTGGTATGCACCACTATGGGCAACTCCCTTAAGAATAACTGTGGCTTTGGATTCGACACAAAATATTCCAGCACGTTGAGTATGGCCTTCCAGGATGCATGGAATTCGATAACAATTTTTGGTTTGGAACCAAGCCAACTCTTCAATACCGGGAATGTGTTTAGAATAATGTTGGTATTGGCAACAAACAGTTCAAACTCTTCCTGCTTACCAAGATATTGCAGCAGTTGGCTTTTACTATCGAAACGAAACTGCACAGGTATCGATTGCTCGCCATGCTTGCGTGTTTGTTTTGTTTCGTAGTCTATATGGTAGCCAAATGTATTTCGGTCCGAGCTATGCGCAATAATTTCATCCAATGCTTTTGTCCATGCTGCAAAATCATCGGGCAGCGATTTATCAGCAGCAATCACGCATGGAAAAATATCAGACTGCTCTACATGAGCACTCAGCAATTTCCAATATACCCGTTCAATTTTTTTATGCAGTTCAGCATGGGTTATCATGATGCCTTCCTTTTCTCCAGTGTTTCTTTCAATTGCTTGATGGGCATATCATACATAATACTGTCGCGGTTGGCCCTGCGCTGTACATAGTGAATGCGGGCCACAAACGGCTCCACTATCCTGAACTCTTCCGTCTTGTCTGGGCTTACCACCATTATCTGCAGATTCAATTGTTTGCAAAGGTTCATGAGGTAGCGGGCCTTTTCCTCATCCTGGCGGCTGAAGGCTTCATCCACACAAATGAAACGGAAACTACGACGGCTGAGGCCATCGCTGGTAATGCCAAACTGGTATGCAATAGCACTGCCCAAAATGGTGTAGGTAAGCTGCGCCTGCTCGCCTCCACTCAGTTTTTCGGTGCCGGTATAGCTGCGGTAGGTGGTCTTGTCTTCTTCCCGCACTTCACGAGCCACAAAGCGCAGCCACTGCCGCACATCCATCACTTCGCGGCGCCAATTTTCTTTGCTTTCGAGGTCGTCTATCAGTTCTTTGATCTTTACATAGCTGGCTTCCAAAATGCTGTCGTCTTTGCTGCGGTGGTATTCGGCCAGGTTGGGTTTCCATGCCACCAGGCGATGACGGAAATCTTTGATATTGGGGCTGAGTTCTTCCCGTCCTTCCAACTGGATATAGGTTGCCGGGTTTTGCCTGTACCTGATGCCTGCCAGGCTTTTGTTGAGTTCGTCCACACGGCGCTGTATCTGCTGCAAATGCTCGTTGAGCCTGCCGCCAAAACTGCTCATGCGGTTGATCATTTCCTCATTCAGGTACTTCTTGAAACGTTCCCGTTGCTCCACCAGTTCTTCACCTTCCAACCGCTCCAGCATATCCATGTATTCACCTGCCAGCTCCACGCTTTCCGGCAGGCGGTGCGTATCGCCCCGCCAGTCGGGAAACTGCTGCAATAGCTTTTCATCCGTAGGATATTTAAAGCGATTGATAGCTGTATTCAAATGCCGCTTGGATGATTCGGCTTTACTATTCAGTTCATCAAACTTTTTGCGGATGAGATCGGAAACCTGGTTGCGTACTTTGTCTATCACATCAAGGTCAATTGTGTATTCCACTTTGTTGATGTACTCCCGCTGAAACGATGCAAACTTCTCTTCCATGCTTTCGCCGATATAGGCCTGTAGCGTTTCTTCACAACGGGTGATGGCATTGCGCCACTGCTGCAATTGGCTGCTTTGCTTTTCTTCTTCCCTTATCCGCTCTTCCTTTTTTCCATTCAATTCCCTAATGCGTTGTTGCAGGGCATCTTTCTTCTGCTGCAATTCCTTCAAGGTTGGATCACCTTTTTCCAGTTTCAATCTTTCCTTTTCCTTGTCGGCAATTTGCGCTGCGGTATTAGCCCAATCCAGTTCGGCAAAACCGGTGAAACGCAACAATTCGTTCAACGCATTTTCCTGCTTTTCGAGGTTCTCGATATGGGTACGCAGCACCGCTTCTTCTTTGCGCAGCTGCAACACTTTTTCTTCCAGTTTTGTCATCTCGGAAATCAGCAATCGCAGCTTGGCGCTATTGTCCCATCCCAGCACATAATGCTGGCGACTATTGCCACGGTTGCGATCGTCTTTCTCGTGACGGCTACCATTTCGAATGAGGCCGCTACTCGTAATAGCATAATCCTCTTTAGCAAATTCATTGAGGTTATCGGTGCAATAGAAGTTGTAGTATTTGCGTAGCTGAAACTCCACCCAATCTGCGTATTCGCTATCGTGTTTGATGTCGAGTTTGTCGGGTACAGTATCAGGTTCCAGTGGCAATAGGTTGGTGAGGTAATTGCCCTCCTTGTATCGTTCGTACACAATGCGGCCACGCATGTCGGTATTCTGCACGTACTTATTTACCATTTTGTAATACTGCTCGGGCACCAGCAGGCGCTGGCCAAAATTGTGCAGCAATTTCTCTATGGCATATTCCCATTTCTCTTCGCCTTCCCGCAAATGTATCAGTTCGCCCGCAAATGGAATTTCCGCTTCGGTAGCGCCTGTGTACTCCAATAATTCCTGGCGTATTTGCGCAATACGGCCGGTGATATTGTTCTTTTGTTTCTTCAGTTGTTCTACATCCGCATCCAATGTCTGAATATCATCTTCCCCTTTGTTTCGGGCATCTTTCATCCGCACTTTGGCAGTGCGTTTTTCGTCGAGATCCTTCCGCAGTTCATTGGCTTTTTCTTCGGCCTTGCGGCGGTTCTTTTCAAATTCCCTTTCGTTTACCTGTGCATGCCAACCCAGCTTTTCGGCAAATGCGTTGTAGCGTTGAGTGGCTTCGTTGCGTTTTTGTTTTTCTCCTTCCAACTCTTTTACCTGCCGTTCCAGTTCGGCCAGCAAGCGCCCGGGTTGACTGCTTTGTATCTGCACTTCGGTAGCTATCAGTTGCTGGTTTTCTTCTTCAATCACCGTTTGAATTTCCTGCATACGGTGGCGGGTTTGCTGCAGGGCTTCGTCCAGTTGTTTTATTTCTTTTTCCAGCAGGTTGCGTTGATGCGTGGCAAACCAACCAGGCAAAGTTTGCCGGTGCAGGTCGATGCTGTATTTGTCTGCTTCAATATTTTTCCAGTCGTTCCAATACTGGCGAACGGGTTGAAGCAATTCTATCTGCTTCAGGGTTTTTTCAATATTGCGATGTGCTTCGCTCAGTGTTTTGAAATGGTCTTTCAACTTTTCAAAATCGGTTTCCATCTCGGTTTCTTCCAGCATCTGGTTGCGGATGAATTCATCGAGATTGCCCAAAATTTTTAAGCTGATGGTTTGGTTGAAAAGGCTTTGTGCTTTTTCACTGCGCATACCAAAAATGCTGCGCAGTCTAGTGCCGTATTCTTTGGGGCCATCAAAAAATTCCACCATGTCGCGGCTACCCTGTTTTGGATTTTGCTGGCGCAATCGCTTCTTCCATTCGCCTTGCGTATCGAAATAACGCAGGTCGGTTTCAACACTCAGCGCCTTGTGTGCAATTACAAAACTCCGTTTGAGATCGGGTCCTGCAAACCAGCGTATTTGTGCAAGGGTTACAAACTGGTCTTCGCTTTTGAACACGGCGAGTATTACGCTGCGCACTTTGCTCCTGTCTTCGCGAAGGCGCTGTGCCTTGCTACCGCTTTCATCTTCGGTGAGGCCGTATTCGCCCAACACATAGCTTTCTTCGGTACGTTCGTTTTTGGTTTTGCCTTCGGCACTCATGTTGAAACTGCGCATACGCCGCTCTGCTGCCAGCAGTGTAAGCAGTGCATGCACAAAAGTGGTTTTGCCACTACCGTTGGCGCCGGTAAGCAAGCTGTTTTCTCCACCCGGTTCTATGCTGTAAATTTTATCGTCGAACGTGCCCCAGTTCCACAATTCCATCCGCTGCAGGCGAAAGCCGGCTTCGGCCGGGTTGAGGCTAAACAAACTCAGGTTCATATATGGCGCTTGGTTGGAATCAATTATTTAAAAAAATTGTGTGTGATGAATGATGCTTAGCATGATCTTCTCTACGCTTCATTCTTTATCTGTGTCAAAAAATATTGTAGTGTGTCTTCATCAAATCTTGCTTTGAGAATGCGACGCACTTCAAAGCTGTCTTCTTCGGAAATAGTGCTTTCTGTTTTCAGTTTTTTCAGGTAGCCCAGTTCCACCACTTCTTCTATGTAGCGGTTCAACTCTTTAATAAGTTTCATGCGGTTGGCCTTTTCCTTGAAAAAAGTTTCCAGCTCTACACGCAGCAGCTTGCGGGTGATGTACAAGTTGCGGCTGCTGGTATCGTTCAGTTCAAACTCATCGAGCATTTTGCGGAGTATCACACAGAGCAGCGTTACTTCGTAGCTCAGCGGCCTGCGCTGCACAAGGCCAACGGTGTTGCCTTTATCATCCAGTTCCAGTTGTTTCAGGTAAGCATAGCCATCGCGTTGGTCAATGATCAGCTCCACGGCTATCTGCTCAAACCACATGATGAGTTCAGTTTTGTAGATCACCAGCTTGTGCCAGGTTTCTTCTTCATCATCAAACAATGGCCCACGCAGCAGCCTTACCGCGCAGCGGGCCCAAGGTTGCACCTTGGCTATATGCGGCATGTAGGCAGTGCCACTCTGGTGAGTTTCTGTAAATAGATTACTCATATCAAAAGGTATGGGGCGGAAGGTGTAGGGTGGAAGGTGGGGCCGGTGTGCCCTATACCATCCACCTCACAGCCTACACCTATTAACTAAATATGATTTGTGGCACTTGCAGGTATTTCTGCCGTGCTTTGTCAAATAATACGTCTTCGTAAGTATCTGCATGAATGCTTACGTTACGCATGCTTACGGATAAGCTCACATAGGCCAGCAGTTCTGCCAGTCCTTTGCTGCACCCGTTTGTTTCTATCACTTGTTTCAGTGTTACCTGTTTCTGTTTTTTCAATAGCTGTTTTACATTATCGAGCAGCACTTGCTTGTCGATACTACCATCATCCATCAACTTGTGCAGGTCGGTAAGCTGATCAATACTCAACGCTGCATTATTGGGTGCCTGGCCAAATTCATTTTCTGCGGGCCTGTCGCCATGCCTGCGTTCCATGGGCATGCTGATATTCGGTTTATCATTTACCGTGGTCACTATTTCTCTCTTCTCGTTTTTCTCTGCTTGCTGTATGGCCTGCTGCAATATCTGGTTGATGATATCTCTTGTCTTGCGTCTATTGCCTCTTTCTTTTTCTACCACAATACGGCTGAGTTTGTAACCCAGCAACTGGTTTGTCTCCAACACTTTTATACCCGCTGCATGCAGCATGTATTTCAGTTGCAACAGTTGGCGGCCTTCGTAGTTTACTTCCGATTTATCGAGCAGGTCATACACCTGTTGCAGCATATTGGTAAACTGCTGTTGCTTTTCGTCGTCCATCAAAAACTCCCAGAATGCATAGAAACTTTTTCCCTGGTCGTTGCTCTTCAGTTCTTCGAGTGCATCAAATGTGAGGCGCAGCAACTGGCCCTTGCTCAGCGTAGCATCGGCATGGCGGTGGCTGATGGTTTTATAGATCTCTTTGAAGTTTTCTTCCACTTCGCGGAAGTCGCCACTCAGTTCATTACTCAGTCGTTCTATTTCGGCCCAGCGGCTTTTAATTTGCCATGGCTCGTACACCGATACTTCTCCTGTTTGCTTAATGAGTTTTATTTCATCCTCTACCTGCTTTTTCTTTTCCTGCAGTTCGCGTATGCGTTGCTCGGGATCTTCATTGGTGCGCTGCACCAGTTCCTCCACTTTGGTAAACAGGTCGATCAGTTTACTTTCTGTACCCACAAAATCCTTGTCACGCATCAGCTCCAAAGCCTGGAATACTTTTTCGGTATGCCTTGAAAGTGTTACATAGGGCTCATGGGTTTTTTCATCCATGTTGATGAAGATGTAGCGGTTTTCTTCATCGGCCCAACGCTTCAAATACGTGTCGGCACGTTCGTAATAATCGCTGCTGATATACGTGAGAGTTTGCAACTCTTCGCCCTCTTCCAGGAACCCGATATTGGCCAGGTAGTCTGCAAGTTTTTGTGCCAGTTCTGCATAGGGTACATTCAGCACATTAGCTTGCCTGAATACTTTATGCAAAAACGATATGCTCATGGCTGCATGCCCACTACGCAAAAGGCGCAAACTGAGCGACTGCGACAGAAACGAGTTAAGCGAACGGTATTGAAAAAAGTTATCGGTCATGTATGGGAGGACGCAAAGTAAAGGGGAAGGCAGCGCAAAATCGGGCGCAGCACGAAAATGTATCCACCCTTTTTCAACCTGTCACAAACTGGGGTTGAAAATCCTTAAAATACATGTAAAATATGGGGTTCCCCGGTGGGGGAAAAGTTTTGGTATATACCAGCAACGTGTTGTGCTATTGGTTTATGTACTTTTTTGCTTGCCCAAAAAAGTACCAAAAAAAGGCCCCCGAGATCGAATACAGCCCGATCTCGGGTGGGTACCCTGATTAAACTTTTGTACTACTGTTGTGCCAAGCTGTGTAGCCCTGATGTCGTTCACAGGTGGCGTAGCCTGCTTTATCATTACTTCATGGTATCACTTATTCTAACGTGTTGTGCTATTTCAGGTTTCAAACAATAGATTCCTTTAATGCAAGAAATTCAAATATTACAATCAAAGCTACACAGAGGGAGGCGTTGGCAAGGCAAAACGGCCGGAGGCATCGGGTTTGCCTTGATTTTTCTTTGTTACTTTCTTTGCCTTGATGCAAAGAAAGTAAGATGACAAGATTACCAACATCTTGAAAAATACAGGCAGCCTGAACTTCATTTGTTGAACAGAAATATTTTCTTTAATAGCACATCACGTACTGAGAGATTGCATCGCTATCCCAAATTGAGGTGATGGCTGCTTACTTTTTCTCCAAAAAAGATGCTCGCATTTTCATCGAAATTGGCTACATCATCTGTAGTAAAAAATACCCGTTGACCGGCTTTGGAAATGCGTTGTTCCAACGGTTGATGCCGTTGCAGGTATTGCTGTAAACTATCCGCTACAATATTGCCCTGGCTTACAATAGTGGTACCCGCAGGTGCCCATTGCGCTATTTTTTGTTCCAGTAATGGATAATGCGTACAGGCCAGTAACAGTGTATCTATCTCGGCATCCTGCGCCAATAATTGTTGTAGATATTCCTGCACAAAATAATCGGCACCACTGCCCAGGTGTTCGTTGTTTTCCACCAACGGCACCCACATGGGGCAGGCTTGTTGGTACACTTTTACTTCGGGCCAAAATTTTGCAATTTCAATGGGGTACGAGTCGGAAGCCACTGTGCCCTTTGTACCCAGCACGCCTACTTTCCCGGTTTTAGTGTACGAGCCTATCAGTTCGGTAGTGGGGCGAATAACACCCAAAACTCGTCGGCTGGTATCGGCCATTTTTGGCAGGTCGTTTCGCTGAATGCTACGCAGCGCCTTAGCGCTGGCTGTATTGCAGGCGAGTATCACCAATGGGCAACCCTGTTCAAAAAACCATTGCACGCACTGCAATGTATACGCATACACCGTGTCGAAACTGCGTGTACCATAAGGGCTGCGGGCATTATCGCCCAGGTACAGGTAATCGTATGCGGGTAGTTTTTCTACAATAGATTTAAACACGGTAAGACCACCATAACCTGAGTCGAATATTCCTATGGGTGCGTATGACATGGAGCAAGTGCTGATTGAATACAACAAAACTATTGTTTCGTGTCGGTGGTTCAGAAGTTATCTGAAAAATAGTTTCGGGTATGATTCCACCGCACCAGCAGGTACAATATAAAACCAACCGGGCCCAGTGTAGCAGTAAAAATGAAATAAGGCAACACCATCATATAGCTAATGCCATGCTTTGCAGCATTGGCTGCTATAAAAACTCCGGCCAGTAAATTGAATGCCAAAATATGCACCCAAAGCAACAACGGCATACCGGGTTTTTGTAATAAGGCTGCCCAACCGTTCAGCGATTTGAAGGATGCAAAATCGAGTAGAGGCAATGCATCCAACAACAAAGAAGCATACAATAATCCCAGCAGGGCCACCACTGCTCCCACAATCATTTTATGTGTAAATGGCCTTGATGGAAATAGCACCAGGTACACCCATGCGAGCAAAGCAAGTACAGTAGAAAAATTGAAAAGCATATCGGCGTTATTCATGGCTGCTATCTTTTTAGACGGATGAATGAGTTATGGCCGATAAAGATATGTGCCACTCACTTCATCAGGTTACAAACCTGTAGCCCACACCTTTTATGGTAAGTATTTCTAACGATGCATCTTCTTTCAGATAGCCCCTTAGTTTGGTGATGTACACATCGAGGTTTCGGCTATTAAAAAAACTATCGTTGCCCCAAATGGCATTCAGCAGATCACGCCTTTCAATAATGGAGTTGCGGTTGCGGTATAAAAACAAAAGCAGTTCACTTTCGCGGTACGAAAGTTTCTTTTCTTCCACGCCATTGGCCAATACCTGCCTTGGTAAATTGAAAGTGAACACACCCAGCTTGATGGTATCTCCATCTTCTTTTTCTGCCTGCTGCGATCCTGTCAATTGCAAGAGGTTGTTGATGCGCACGATCAATTCTTCCATGCTGAATGGCTTGCGCAAATAATCGTTGCCGCCTTCTGCAAAACCTTTTACCACATCTTCGGTTTGTATTTTTGCAGTGAGGAATAAAATGGGCACGGTGCTATTCACTTTCCTGATCTCCCTTGCTATTTCAAAACCATCTTTGTGCGGCAGCATCACATCGAGCACACAAATGGCGGGATTTGTTTTTTGAAACAAGGCAAACACTTTATTGCCATCCTGTTCCATGGCTACTGTAAAGCCACGGGATTCGAGTGTTTCTTTTACAATTTTACCCAGGAACATTTCGTCCTCTACGTATAAAACAGTAGCCATAATTTAAGCCATTAAGATGTACGCGGTAAGGTAACTACAAAAGTTGAACCCTTGGGCGATGCAGGTTGTACATCAATACTGCCCCCCAGTTTTTTAATTACTTCCGATACATAGCTTAATCCAAGTCCATAGCCCTTTACATCGTGGGTATTGCCATGTGGTACTCTGAAAAATTTGTCGAATACTTTTTGCCTGTACTCGGGCTGAATGCCAATGCCGTTATCTGTTACCGAAAACCGCACACCTGCATCGGTATTGGTGAGCTTCAATTGTATCACCGGGTTGTCGAGGCTGTATTTAATGGCATTGTCCACCAGGTTGTACATCACACTTAGCATATGCATCCTGTCGGCCTGCGCCATGTACACCGCATCGGGTGCATCTATGCTGGCCTGCACACCACTGCGCTCCAATTGAAGCTTCATGCTTTTCAGCACTTCGCCAGCCAGTTGTTTCAAGTCCACCTGCTCTTTGCGCAGCTCCATTTTGTTTTCTTCAAACATGGAAATGCGCAGCACTTTATCTACCAGCAATCCGAGGCGTTGCAATTCATTCGCCGAAATATCGAGATACTCCCGGGTGCGCTCCGGGTCGTGAATGGCATTGAAATTTCGCAGGGCTTCAATAGCTACACCCACTGTTGCAATAGGTGTTTTGAGTTCGTGGGTAATGTTGCCGATGAATTCATTTTTAATAGCTGCCAACCGCTGCTGCGATTTTAAACTGCGATACAAGAACAAAAAGGCGGTGATGGTAATACCCAACATCACAAAAGAGAATGCCAGGGGCCATCCCATTTTTGGCAACAAGAGCCAGATAGGATTATCGAATTTCACTTCCAGCACCATCATGCTAAACGAAGGGCCGTTGCGGCGTGGCGCAAAATTCCACCGCGTGGTATCGCCTTTATTGTATTTGATGATAGCATCCCGGTTCATTTTGCTCAACTTGAAACCGATATCGAGGTCGTTATCGTCCAACGCCTTTCTATAGCTGGTAGTTAAGTGGTCAATATCTTTTACGGTACCGGGCACAGGCGTTACGATCACCATTTCGCGGATATTCTCGTTCGACTCGTTTCTTCTTTCGCCATCAAAACCAAATTGACGTTGAGAGCGACGCATGCCCGAATCCATGTTCATATTCACCACCCGTATTTCGCCACCATTGCGGGATTTCAGGTTGCTATCGGAAATAATAACGGTGCCCTCTTTTTTATCGGAACGCATATGAAAGGTATCCGACTTAAAACTGATACGCCAGCTGGAGTCGCTGCTCATTTGCTGAAACTGCCTGCGCAGTGCCGATTCACGCAGCACCAGCCCCAGCTCGCGGCGCAAACTGAAAAACTCATCGCGGTAGGTTTTGCGCAGCCAATATGCCTGGAACAATACCAACAGCAAAATGCTGAGTACCATTAACCATCCTGCGAGTTTTATTTTCCGGTTGTTTGCCAATGCTGTGAATTTAAGATTCCCTCAAAAGTATTTGCTTCAATTCGGCCCTGAATATTTCCTTTAACCTTAATTAACCACTCACTCATCACTCTTAACAGTGCCGAGCAATGCCAGCAATTAGCTTTGTTTGGAAGATGTAGATTTGACCTTTACCAGAATGCTTACCAATAGAACCTCTTTAAAAACTAAATGCGAAAAACAGCAGCAATGAAAAAAATTTTGATAGCAGCTTTAGCCCTCACCGGCGCAATGGCTGCCGATGCACAGGTAAAACAAGGCACGGTGATCTATGAAATGAAAGTGAACATGCACAAGCGCCTTCCGCCAGAAGCCGAGCAGTTTAAAGCCATGGTGCCGGAATTTCAAACCACCAAAACCCAATTGCAGTTCAACGCTACCCAGTCGTTGTACAAAATAGTACCGCCCGAAGAAAATGAAATGCCCACTACAATGACTACAATGAGTGATGGTGGTGGCCCACGCAGGATGAACTTTGGCCGTATGGCCGGCAGCCCCAACGATGAAACATTCAGGGATTATGAAAAAGAACTGATCACCGAATGCCGGGAACTGGGACCCAAAAAATATTTGATAGACGATACCCTGCGTCCGCTTAAATGGAAAATGGAATCGGACACCATGACCATTAACGGCTACCTCTGCTACAAAGCCAGTACTACTACCAGCAGCTTTGGTATGGGTGGTATGCGCTTTGGTGGTGGTGGCCAGCGTCCTGCCGGTGATTCTGCCCGCGGCCAAAGAACCGGCGGCGATTCGGCCAGGCGTGGTGGCGGTGGTGGCCCACGCAACAACATGCCCGAAACACAGAAAGTAGTGGCATGGTTTACGCAGGATATTGAAACCAGCGCAGGACCCGAAAGCTATTATGGTTTGCCCGGGCTTATCTTAAAAGTGGAAGTGGACGAAGGCACTATTGTGTACAAAGCTTTGTCGATAGACACCCAATCGAAACTGAATGTAAAAGCACCCACCAGCGGAAAACAAATTACCCGTGAAGAATACCGGAAAATGATGCAGCAGCAGTTCCAGGGTATGCGTCCCCCGGGCGGTGGTGGTGGCGGCGGTGGCCAGCGTGTGATTATCGCTCAATAGAACAGAACTACATAGCGGATATATATTTAAAAGGTGTGAGCTGGGGCTCGCACCTTTTTTTGTGGGGGTAAGCTATGATGAGCTAGACAGTTTCGATGATATAGATAGGATATCCTTTTAGCATTATGATTAGGGGGCAGGGAGATGTAGGGAGAATGCCCTATCGTAAAAAATGTAGCAAAAATCACATTGTAAATTGGCCGTCTTACGTAAATTGCTGGCAGTGAAATATTGCTGCACTATTGATATTCGCCGATTTTGCCAAGGAAAAGAAAAATCAACCCTTCTGCCAAATCAAATTCAGAGCGACCCATTACTCTACAAACTGACACACAGTTGCCCCCGTTTCCCTTTTTCACTACACAAGGTGTCTACATAATTAATATTTGACCGGATCTATACCCCAAACTCATTAATGACCAACATCCTGTTTTTTTCCGATTATATAAAGCCTGTAGCCAAACGCTTGCGATTCATTCTTATCGTTTGCAGAAGGTTTTTTATTATTCTTTTCAGATGGAGAAAGGGCATCAAACTTTTACATCTTGATTATGCAAAAAAATATCACTTTGATAGCAGCTATCTAATTATTCGATACAGGTTCAGAAATGCACTTTGGTACAACTTTAAAAACATAAATAAAACCACAGAGAAGAAAATAATTGTTTTGAACCTAAAAAATGTGCCAGAAAAACCAATTGAATTAATTGTATTTGGCTTTTTTAGAAGGGCAACTTTTCGTATTTCAGTTACACCTGAAAGCATATTACAGAATAATAACTTCAAAATTTCGATTAATGGAATAAATGAAGTTGAAGGTATTAGCACACCAATAGTTTTGAAAAGCATAAAGCCTATACTCATGTTACCAAAAATCAATGTTAATGATCAGGGACTTCAAATTAAACAACCTTTATACAACCAAACAGATTTCCTATGAAAGAAAGAGATTACTATAAACTCCCAAAGTCAAACGCAGTGATGCGTTTTTTATGGAAAGCGGCAGGCGGAGACAGGTATTTATTAGAAAGAGCTACTTACAGCGACCAGATAAAATACATGTGCCTTGGAGGAATTGTATTTGCTACTGGAGCAATGGCTGGACTAGCAGGTGGATATGCGTTTTACACCATTTTCGAACCACGGGGGTCTGCAATTGAATACACTACCAGTTTGACAACAACATTGCTATCAATAGTGTTTGGAATCATCTGGGGATTAATCATTTTCAATATTGACCGCTTTATTGTAACAAGCACTGGCAAGGGTGATGGTACGGAAGCTATTACCTGGGGTGAATTAAAAAGTGCCATCCCTCGAATTATAATGGGGGCAATTATTGCTCTCACCATATCAAAGCCTGTGGAAATACGAATGTTTAAAACAGAGATTGATATAAAGCTGCGAGAAAAACAATTAGAACAACAAGCAACATATCAGGCTAAAGTTGACAAAACATTTGAGGACAGAGAAAACCTGTTAGAGGCAGATATGGGCAAATTAATAATTGAAAGGAAAAGCTTAATTGAACGAATCACAAAAGCTGAACAAGAATATACTGACCAACTTCAAGGACGGACAGGTGCAGCCGGTGCAGGAAATGGACCACTATCTAAAGCATTAAAAAGCCAACTAGATGCCTTAAACTATGAGTTGGGAAAATTTGACCAAGCAAATAAAAAGCAATTTGATGAGTTAAAACAAAAGGAAGAAAAACTAAGGGAAGAAAAGGAAATCGAACGAAGTAAAAACGAAACTGTGGCCAATGGTTTAGATGGTCTTCTGGAAAGAATAAAAATATCACATGAGGTTGCAGGAGGTGTGATAACTCTTTTCATCACTCTACTATTTATGGCAATCGAACTTACTCCCGTTTTCTTTAAACTAATGCTTATCAAAACACCCTATGATTATCTAGCGGAGAACAGGGATGAATTAATAAAAGCCGAAAATGGAATTGAGGTTCGGTATGATTATTATAAAGACAAAGAAGGCCAGGAAAGGCATCTTGTTATAAACCATGAAGCTGACAGACTGGTTTATGAAAAAATCAAGGTTACAGAAATTCAAAAAGAGTTAACAGATTACGCCATTGAACAATATAAAAAACGGGAAAAGGGGAAGATTGATGAAAACCTAGACGCTTACATTAAAGGAATTGATGACGAAAAAGATGATGGTAGTTGGAAAGATAATGCTCCAAAAAACGATGATGATGCCGAAAATGATGGGAAAAGAAATGACTCCAATAATAATGACAACCTTGAAGAAGACAATGGCCAAGAGAAAATAAGCTAACGATGAACAAAGCAATCAACAGGCTTAGGCTTTTCTTATGTACTTTTTCTGGGGAGGATGATTATATTATTCGTGAATGTAATCCACGGATTCAAATTTCCTTTGCATTAATTGGATTATTCGTAATGCTGATTTTCGTCGGTTGCTGGGTAAGTGCTTCATCCTTTATGGCGGAATTATTTGAAGGGAGTGGCAAATGGCTAAGCCTTCCTATTGGAATAGTTTGGGCATTATTAGTTGCTAACATGTATTTGTTATTACTATACACAGTTTCACCAACACTCTTGCCAACAGCAAATAAGAAATATGGAAAAGGCAACAAAAAAGGAGCCGAAAGAAAAAAACCTGAAGAAAAAAGGAAATCGGAGTTAACAGCATCATTGATTTTCAGAATGGCGTTTATCTCTTTGCTTGCTGTTATTATCGCCCAACCACTTAATGTTTTGTTACTTTCCTCATTTTCTGAAAACAGCCTTTCAAACCACAAAACTGAATATCGGATTAACATGATGATTGTGGCGGATAGTTCCCTTATTAAACAGGAAGTTCAAAATCAAACTGATTTCTATCTGAACATAACCTCAAAAATCCATGTAAACGATTCAATAACTGTTGCTAATAATGTTCAACTTCTCAACAATAAAGTATCTAATGACCAGAACTTCTTGATGCAGTCAAAAAGGCTATTGGATAGTCTTGTAAAATGGAACAAATCTCCATCTGCAAAAAGCAAGCAAAAGTGTGATAGCGTACGGACAATTTTGTCAACTCTTGTTGATGATGAACTTAAAAGTGATGATAATTTTATTTCCGTTATTGATAATATTCAATTCACTGATAGAAAACTTCAATCTGATTTTGAAAGCTACAGGTCTTCATTAAAGAGAACCATAGAGGCCAAAATAAAAAACTATACGCGTCTAAATGAATTGCTCGAAAAAAGCAACTTTTATGTAAAAAGAATTCAAATTCTGGCATCAGAAAATCCTGTTTCCTGGATAATCACTCTCGTTGTTTGTGGAATATTTCTACTCCCAATCTATTGGAAGTTCTCAATTCGTAACCATGGAGGTTTCTACGAAAAAAAGAAGGCCATAGAAAACAAAATCGTGCATGATGATTATTCTGACTTTAAAAGTACTTATTCCAAAATATTTGAAACCAAGCTAAGAGAATATAACAGACAGTCCTGGGTAACAGCCATGCACTTACTCCATAAATTGGAAAAAGTAAACCCTGAAAAATTTTCTGAAATAAGTCAAAATCTTAAAGGAGAAATTATAGAAGAAGCTGTTTCAAAATACGAGTATTGGGCAGACCCTCCTTTCAGAACGAAGAGAAAACAAAATTCCAAACAATTATTATCAGAAAAAGAGTTTTTAAAAATTATTTACCCAGATACCATTTGACAACGTTAATTATTATAGCACTTATCATTTTAGTTATATACTGGTTGTTTTTCAGAAATAAGAAAGACAAAAAGGATATAATTATTCAAGCCGATCATGCTCCGGTGGAAAGTGTGGGAATAATAGAAGAGACAAAAGTCGAAGAACAGCAAGATGAGTTTTTTATTGATGAAAATGGTTCAAAATATAAGAATGTCTCCAGAATAAGAGAAATACCGCGTAAAACATATTTATACGGAATGCTTCACGGAAAATATTGGGGCGAATTAGATGTTGTAAAAGAAGAAGAGTATAAGCATTATAAATTTTATGATTTCAATATTTATGAAGTCGAAGTAAAAGCAAAACATGCTAACGCTGGTTGCTTTTGTATAACTCCGAACAAGCCTATTTGCGATGGGTTTCATACAGAACAAGAAGGCCCGTTCGATTTTAAACCAGACACAACATTTCCAAGAGAAAAACTACCGGCAGCTATTCCTTGTATAATTTCTATAAAAGGTAATAGACGGGAATACTCCATTGTTCTACATGAACCTCAGGTTAAGGAAGTTACGTTCAGTAAGAAATTACACCAAGACGAAGGAACTGAAGTTTTTGGAACAATTGACGCCGAAATAACTGGCTACATCCTCGACTTTACAAGAGAAGCGTATGTTGTTAAAGAATATCTAGATGAAAATAGTAGTATACAATTGCCAAAAACCGTTAGCAGCGACACCAATCCTTCAGAGACATCGGTATCAACAGGAAATGTAGAATATAAAGGCGGCTACAAAAGAACAGAATACTATTACTCTGATTATAAAAATAAATATTGGGGTAAGTGGATATACACAAGACCAGTAAAAACAACATCAACCGAAGGGTGTCTATCCTCTGCATTAGGTATTATTGGAGGCGCCATTGGCTTTGCCTTTCTTCTTCTATTATTGCCAAGACTCGTCATTATTCTCCCGTTCCTATTAATAGCAGTAATCTTTAGGGTTATTCCCTCGTGGGCATGGGTGTGGATTTTCAGAATCATTGGAGGATTCCTTTTAATTGCCGTTTTAACTTCCCTAATTTATGCTCTACGTAATTCGGCTAAAACATATATTCCAAAACCAATTGTTCAGGAAAAGCCAGAGGAAAGAGAGCCACAATACAACCCAGACACAACAGATAATACGCCCCTTCAAGACACTTTAATTACACATTTCCGAAGCTGGCAAGATTATGCTGGAAATAATTATGAAGGGCGGTTTTGGGTAAGAAAAAGCGCTTTGATAAATGCCCAAGCTTATAAAAACAATTTGAGCCTAATTGAAAATAATGAAAGGAATTACGATGAAATAATTTTTCGCCTTAAAGAAAATGATAAAAACAACTTACAAGGAGTCTATCACTTATTTGATTCTTTACGGGAGACTAATAATTTATCGGCAAGTAGATTCGCAGAAACGATCGTTTCCTTTGTTCAGGATATTCCATATAGTGTTGTATTGCCAAACGCTTGCGACCCCAGTTTGTATGCCGACGATTTTATCAGGGATTACTTATCCTCGTCTGATGCTAGCTGTGATGGCTATGAAAAATTCGGAATCAACACGCCGGTTGAATTCATGGCAAACTTGCAGGGAGATTGCGACACGAGAACATTATTAATCTATACTCTTCTTTCTCATTATGACTATGACGTTGCACTTTTGAGCAGCGAGTACTATAATCATTCTATCATTGGTGTTAATTTACCATATGACGGCGTTGCATTTAAGTATAATGCCCAACGATATGTGCTTTGGGAAACAACTGCACCAAACATTAAACCAGGCATTTTACCAAATGAAATTTCAAATATCAATTATTGGAGAATATCATTAAAATCAAAATAACATGAACATATCAAAAACTGTTACACTAACAATAATTTGCATTATTTCTTTTATCACTATTCTCCTTGTGATTCAATTGCTTTTGCGGAAACTAAAACTGAAATCTGAAAAAGAAGGACCGTTGAATTTTTCGTATGCTGTTTGGTTTGTAACATTATTTATTGCTGCTACAATTGCAATGGTAAGAACTATTGCTATTTTAAATGAAGCAATTGACAACCTTTATAAAAATATCTCAACAAATATTATTGTTGAAGTTGTAAAAACATCTTCCTTGTTTCTAGGATTAACAGCATTGTGGTTTATAGTATGGTATTATGTTTCGAACTTTTTATCAGTAACAATCCTTGGAACTAGGAAAGACCAAAATGAAATTGAAGCTAATAATGTTTCATACTTTTTGATAAAGGGTGTTTTGATTATCGGATTTATTCTTTGCCTTTTACCTGTTTTCGAAATTATTCTCAGAATATTTATGCCTAACGTTCAAATGCCATTTTATCATTAAACTCTACTTTTCAGAAACCATTTTGGTAATATCTCTTACCTGATGCTTAGCAAAACGGGCCACAGCATATCTAATCCGGTTTAATAATATAAAAAGCCACCGTAAGTGCTCACACACCTACGATGGCTTTTCATTTCCAACAAGTTCTTAGTTCAGCTTAATAATTGTTTGAGCCGCTTTCCAGTTGCCGCCTTGTGCCTGTAACCTGTATATGCCAGCGGGCAGGCCTTGCAGCGAAATGGTTTCGGTGAGCGTGGCCGATGTTTTGTACACCCTGTACTTTTTCACCAGGCCGCCATAGGCATTCACTAATTGTATTTCTACGATGCCCTTGTATAATGCCTGCATACTCACTGTAGCCCGGTTGTACACGGGGTTGGGGTATACATTTATTTCGGCAGATGCATTTGTAGATGCATCTTCTTTCACTGGTGCAATAAGTGGCGCTTGCTTAGTAATAGTGGCCGGAGTGGCTGCCGATTCAAATAGTGTAAAGCCCGATAAGTACTGCCCGTTATTGCCTCCTGCTTTGCGCATGGTTATGGTAAATGTGGTGGCATTTTGAATACCGCTGAATACCGCTTTATTGGTTTTGTTATTATCCGTTACCACAGACACACTGCTAAAGCCCGGCACTTCGAACACCGTAATATTTCCTGCCGATGATGGCCGGGATGCATAGAATTCTATTTTGTAGGTTTTGCCGGCCGACAATCCATTCAACACCAATGTGCGGGTGGCGCCGCTATAATAGCTGGCAAATCGCAGCACTTCGGGAGGGCACATGGTGCCGCCATAGCTGGCGCCGTTATCCACCACGCTGTTTTGTAAACTGATGCCTGCACTAATGCCGGATAGCGTGCCATTCTTATACCGCAGTGTTCCACTATTGCCCAATGCTGTGGCTGTATTCCAGTTGTTCCATTGGCTATTGTTATACACCGTACCACCATGCAGGTTTACCTGTAGGGTATCGCCATTGGATGGCAGCGGCAAAGGGTTTACCGTTACCTGCACATCGTCGGTGGCAGTAGCAGCACTATCATCCGTAGCCCTAAACCTGAACACATAATTTCCAACTGTAAGGTTATTGACAACCGTGCGAGCACTATCGGGCGATACAATTTGCGCATTCAACGGGCCACTTATATAACTCCAATTGTACCCGCTGATTTTTCCATCGGCATCTCCGGCAACACCCGATAGCATAATGGAATTAACCGGCAGCGTAATGCTGGTGTCTCTTCCTGCGTTGGCTATCGGTGGTACGTTGGGTTTGCTCTTCACCGTTACCTGTACATCATCCACTGCTATGGCTGCACTATCGTCGGTGGCGCTAAACCTAAATGTGTACACGCCTGCAACAAGATTGGTGATAGCAGTGCGTGCACTATCAGGTGATACAATTTGTGCATTCAAAGGGCCATTCACATAACTCCAATTGTACTTGCTAATCTTTCCATCCGCATCGCTTGCTGTGCCCGATAGTGTAACGGAATTAGCAGGCAAACTGATGGTGGTATCCTTTCCTGCATTGGCTATGGGTGCTGTGTTCAACCTGGGATACACAGTAACCTGTACGTTATCAAAACCAGTGGCAGCACTGTTGTCTGTAGCAGTCAACCGAAACAGGTACACACCGGCCACCAAATTCCTGATAACAGTTGTGGCAGTATTGGGCGAAACAATTTGCGCATTCAACGGGCCACTCACGTAACTCCAATTGTAGCCGCTAACAGTACCGTCCGCATCGGTAGCAGCACCGGATAGTGTGATGGAATCCTGGGGCAGTCTTATTGTTTGATCTATGCCTGCATTGGCCACCGGTGGAATACTCACCGGCGCATCCACACGCACCTGCACCAGGTCGGTAGCGCAGAGCGTATTCAGATCTTTTACCGACGCCTGGAAAGTATAGTTGCCGGGTACCAAACCACTTATCGTTGTATTGGCATTTTGTGGTGTTGAAAAACTAACAGATGCCGGAACTGTTGCAGCAATGATATTCGCAGCTACTACTTTTTGAAACAGGCGTTCATGGCCCAATGGATTGTAATGCACTTTATCGCCAAAATTGTATTCGGGCAAAATTTTCAGCGAGTCGGAAGTTGTCATGCCATCATAAAAATTAATGGCCCTGTTGCCAAAGCGATTCAGGATGCTATCTTTTAAAGCAAACAGTCGTAGTTTTTCTGCGGGCGAAAAATCTTCTCTTGGCTGGGTAGTGGTAATAAAGCATGGCACGCCTCTGCCAACACAAGTATCGTAAATAACCTGTAAAGCCGTGATCACTTCTTCCACACTATAACTGCTGTAGCCATTGCTCGGAAAATTCACAATCACCACATTCGGTTTTTTGTTCAACATGGTGGTGATGTTCACTTCGGGGTTGGGCTCGGGCCTTCCCTCCGGAGGTATATAGCCGGTAGGCATGCCTTCGTACACTGTTCTCGATAGCTGCGCAATATTGTAAATGGTATCTATTACGTTGAGCTGCTTGTAATATTTTTTCAGGCGGTTTACATAACTGCTATCCAAACTGGTTTGTCCACCAAAATACCCGGCAGAAGTAGAACTTCCAATTACGCCAATCCGTTTGAGTGGCTGGTTCGGCACTTTCAGAGCACTCCATTGATAAGTCACCGGGCCTTCTTTATCCGAAGCTGTTGCAGCCAGTTGAATGGATGTGCCCGTGGTTTGTGTATTGGGGCCCGCATCCACCACAGGAGGCTCATTGATAAGCGAAGCAATTACGGTCACTGTTACATGATCTGTGTCGGACGCGGCTTTATTGTCTGTTACGGTAAGCCTGAAAACGTATTCGCCAACACTTAAATTATTTACAACGGTGCTGGCCTGGCCGGGCGTAGCAATGATGCTGGCGGTGGCAGCCGTCCTGCTTATTTCCTGCCAAACATAAGTGGCAATATTACCATCCGTATCAATTCCAGATCCGCTCAGCAAAACAGATGTTGCCGAATTGGCAATTATTTTATCTGCACCCGCATTGGCTGTGGGCGCTGTGTTTGGAATTGGTGGTACAGTATCCGGTGGCGGATTTTGAACACTGTCGCTGGTTTCAAAAATTGAGAAGCCCGATAAGTACTGGCCATTGTTGGCTCCGCCCTTCGTCATGGTTACTGTAAGCGAACTCACATTTTGAATATTGCTGATCACGCCCTTCCTGCTCCTGTTGGTATCGGTAAGTACGGTAACAGGTGCAAAGCCCGCAACGGTAAAAATGGTGGTGTTGCCGGCAGTTGAATTACGCGAAGCATAGAATTCGATCCTGTATTTTTTGTTGCTCTTCAAACCCGATAATACCAGGTTGCGGCTGCCGCTGCTGGAATAAGATCCGAAACGCAATACCTCCGGTGGGCACATTACTCCACCATAACTAGCGCCATTATCCACTACACTGGTTTGCCCGCTCAGTGCAGCACTAATGCCCGAGGCTACACCGTTCTTGTATTTCAGCACACCACTATTGGCAAGGGTCGTAGCAGTGTTCCAATTATTCCATGCGGCATTTGTGTATGTAGTGCCACCATGAATATTTACCTGTATAGTATCGGCAGTTGATTGCGCCAAACCCTGCAGTTGGCATAGCAAGAAGGCGATAGCGAGTGAATAGGAAGTAATAAAACGAGAGAAGGGATAAGGGCTTTTTTTCATAAGTGCGAATGTGCGTTGGGGTTTAGTGTTCAATTCAATTCGGGTGAATGCCAGCCAGGTAAGCTCCAAAGTCTATCCTGCATTTTCGCCTTGGCAAAAACAACAGAACATGGATCAGTCAAATAAATAATGAGGGAATTCTAATGGGTAGTTGAAGAGGAGTGTATCGGGTTTGGGAATGGGTGTATAGGGTTATTTTGGGTGATGGAAAGTAACATATTTTTATTAATAACTATACAAGAAGGAGCTGTCGTTCCTAAAATTTCCTGAAGTGTGAACATCAATTTTGTTGGCAAAATTCCCTGTGGGCAACAAGATGCCGGGTGATTGCTATAGCACATCAGCCACATTGTTTGTAGATACAAGAATTTGACTATCGTCCATAATTAGCATCATAAAAAAAGCCACCCTTCAAATGAATTGAAGAATGGCCTTTCTGCATCGTTCGATTATGTAAAATCTACTTTCCTAATTCAAGTGAAGTGGATGGGTTTCTACATGCAAAGCACCGGGCTTATCCATCCATTCTTTTACATCGCTAATGAACAACTCGAGTTGCTGCTGTGTAACGCCCGGCATACAGATGACATGCGATATTCCCGCCTCGCTGGCCAGTTGCCATTTGTTACAAATTTTCTGCGAAGGCTGAGGAAGCACCACCGTCAATGCATGTGGGTTTCTCCAGGCTTTGCAACCAATAGCGTTCAACTGCTCTACCAGCCATTCGGCCAGTTGCAAACAATTCGTAGCCCTTTCTTTTAAACCTTCCCTGCCAAGTTTTTTCAGGCCATACCAAAGAAACAGTGGCGTAATGGAATTTCTTGAACCGGTAATGGTGGTATCCAAATTGCCGATATAAGGCACTGAGCGGCCAATACGATCTTTGTACGATTTTTTTGCGATCACCACACCGCAGGGAATAGGTGAGCCAATGAACTTGTGCCCGCTTACGGCAACAGAATCGGCACCAGCCGGAAAGTTGAATGTGACCTGGTCTTGCACCAGTGGCAAATACACACCCGCCAATGCCGCATCGCAATGGATATAATGCGACTTGAGTGCGCAGCTTTTCAGGATGGCTTTAATTTTTGGAATATCATCTTTTGCCTCGGTCATGGTGGTGCCAATATTGGCCAAAATGATAGCCGGGCGATGACGGTTGAGTTGCAGTGTATCTTTCAGATCGTCGTAATCCATTTCACCTTTTTCGTTGGTGCGAATCACGATGGAAGGCATGTTCAACAAATGCACATTTTTTTGAACAGAGTAGTGCGTAGACTCTGAGTAATACACCATGCCCTCTGGATATAATTCGCGGGCCAGGTAAAGTCCGTACAGGTTGCCCTCCGAACCGCCATTGGTTACATAACCCCACCAGTTGGCAGAAGGTGCTTCAAAGAGCTCGGCAAAAAACTGGATCACTTCTCTTTCGAGGCCCCTGGTATGCATACCCATGGCCGCATCCACAAAGGGATCGCCCACGTTGTTCATGTTGTATTGCAAAAAGGGGTAAAGCTCCGAATAGTCGAACTGCACGCCGGCAGGATAGCCAATAAAAGTTTGCGAACGACTGTGAATGGTTTGCAGCAACTGCTGCAATTGCATAGTTGTATCCATAAAAAACAGGAATTGAAATAAAGAAATGAAAACCCAATAAACAGGATGGCGAATTAGCCGATACGCGAATCGGTTGCCAATGCCACCATCAGGTGGATGTACTGCGGCCTGCAGTCGGCAAATATTTTATGAGGATAATCGGGACGCATTAAATATGCTGCAAAGGTAGCGGAATGGCTTTTGCACATCGCAGTGAGCCATTTTTTAAGAAAAACTTGCGTTTTGCACGGGCACAAAAAAGGGCCGCACCATGGTGCAGCCCTTCAAGATTTTATTATGCTGTTGCTTAGTCCCTGCTGGCAAAGCGGCTGAGCAAGCGAAGGATCTCGAGGTACAACCATACCAGGGTAACCAGCAATCCAAATGCACCAAACCACTCCATGTACTTAGGCGCACCATACGCTGCTCCCTGCTCAATCATGTCGAAGTCGAGGATGAGGTTGAGTGCAGCAATGGCTACTACAAACAGTGAAATGCCAATACCCAGCATAGAGCTGTCGTGCATAAAGCCCACATTCACTCCAAACATGCGCAGCACCAATACGATCAGGTAGAAAATAGCAATACCGGCTGTAGCAGTAAAAATGATCGACTTAAAACGCTCTGTGGCCCTGATGATGCGGAAATTATACAACAGGAACATGGCTACCGCTGTACCCATGGTAAGCCCCACTGCGTTGGTAATAATATTGGGCATGCTTTCAGCAAATGCCAAATTGTACATGGCAGAAATACCACCAATAAACAAGCCTTCCAAAATAGCATATGCAGGAGCCAGGTACTGGGCCCATTCTTTTTTGAATATAATTACCAAGGCCAACACCAAGCCGCCTATGGCACCGAGCATCATATAACCGTTTACACTTTGGCCTTTGCTTGCAGCGTTCCATGTAAAAAATGCACCTGCCATCAGCAGCAGCAGCATAAAGCCTAGTTTGGTCATAGCACCGCGAGCCGTCATGATGCCACCACCCGAACCGGCAACAGATAATCCCTGGAAAGTTTTTTCGCCCAATGCAGGGTTACTTGACTTAAATAAAGACATAGTCGAATAAATTTTAGACTGCTAAACTAAAGTATTTGGTGTTAAATGAATGCTATCGGTCCCCGCAGGTAAATTAGCCGCGCAACCCCATCGTTTTTAGAATGCAAGGCGGAAACTGCCAAACACACCAAAGCGGGAAGTTTTATTCTCAGGCAGGGGCCTGGGGCTCAGCCTCCACACCAGGTCGAGGCGCAACACTTTCAAAATGTTATCGATGCCCGTGCCTACTTCGGCATAGGTGCTACCATTCAAATCCTGGAAGGGATTGCCCAATACAAAATTCAGGTCGTGGTTTTCCTGGCTAAGCCCACCCCAAAGTGTTTTTACATTCCAAAACTGGCGCAGCTTCATGCGGCGGGTAAGGCCAATATACCTGAAAAGCCCGCTGCCAAAATTGTGCTCCACGGCAAGGCCTGCGTATTGGTCGTTGATGTATTCAAACCTGTTCATCAGGTTGAATGCATACTTGTTGTAATAATAAATTTCGTTGCCCGGTGCTACGTCAAGGAGCATATACGGCAGGGTGCCAAAAATTTTACCGGCATAAGCAGAATATTCAATTGATCCGAATGGTGCAATTTTATTGTAGCCGTTGATGCGCAGGTTTACTTTGTGGTAATCGTAACTACTATTCAGCACACCCTTCCATCCTTTGGTATAGCGCAACTCTACAATGGGGTAATCGCTTCCCAAACTGGTTCTGAAATAATTGCCATCCAGGAATCTTTCAAGATAGGCAAACCGCACCGATACCGATGTTTCAAAATTGTTGAGCGCCTCGCCTTCGCCATTTTCAAAATGTGGTTTTTTCGGAATGCCATCCAGCGGAGTGTATTGGGTGCGGCGGGCTTCAAACTTGTACGACCAGCCTTTTTGCGTACTGGTAAAAAATTCAAGTTCTTCCCTTTCCAGCGCCATAAACTTCAGCGGGATATGCGGCTTGCGGATGGCCAGTGTAAAAATATTATCGAGGCTTACTTCATCATAGTAGTTCTGTCCATTGTCCAGGTCGTTCAGGTACGATGCATGCACATACCTGCGTGGCGACTTATTGAAAAAATAATATCCCTCTGCCTTGCCTTTAAATTTTTTATCGCCGAACCCATAAGCGAGGTAGGTGTGCAGGTAAATATTTTTATTGAAACCGGGAGTAGTACCTAAATCAAAACGCATCCGCATGCCTTCCCATGTATTCAGGCTGATCCAGTTGTACCATGGTCCAATTTCATAATTGCCAATGGCTTTATACCCGGTGGTTAAAAACGAAATGGTGTTGTAGTACTTTTTAAAAATGGGCATTTGTTGCAGCGTATCTATCATCTGGTAAATGGCCTGCTCATTTTTGTTCAACTCTTCGTGCCGCTTCGTCGACCAGTATGCTTCACCCTTTCCTTCTGCGTCGGGTGCTACCACTACTTCCACTGCCAGTTTATTCAGTGCAAGCTTGCGGGCCACTTCATCGCTATTGATCAACACATTTCTATACGTAGTGGTTTTGCGGCCTTTCATACCGCCGTTGTTTTTGCCAATCGGATAGATATCGGCAATGAATTTGTCTTTGGAGAGAAACCAAACAGAATCATTGATCAATCTAAAATCCTGGTAGATGCTCAGGTTCTGAACATAGTTCACCGGCGAGTTGCCGTCTATGCGAAGTTGAATGCGTTGCACTGCAAAACTGGTATCGTGAATCCATGCATCGCCGTCAAATGCATTTTCTCCTTTGCGCCTGGGTGTAAATATCCAGTGAAAGTAGCGGCGGCCATTGAGCACTACTGTATCGGCAATGCTGTAATTGTAGTAAGCATCACCATTATCGCTCAGCGGGCTTACAAACTTCTTATCAAATACCGGTATAAAATTGTCGTAGATCTGTACATTCTGATACATGCTGCTCAATTCCTTGGTCACACTGGGATTGTTGATACCGTTGGTATTGCTTGCTTTGATCTCTTCCCGAATACGCTCAGGATTGTCGGAACGATAATAATCCGAAAGGGTTTCTGTAAGGAAAATGGGAAGTAGCGGTGGCCCGCCTTCAGAACTGTCTATGTTTTCGAGAATAAAAGCAAAAGGCTTCAACAATTTATTATCCTGCAACTTTTCCTTGTTCACATTGTTCAGGTCGAGTTCGTTTTTGTTGTGCACTTCGTACCCGTAATTCTTAAAACTGCTGCGATCGTTCTTGTATTTGTTGCGCACTACTTTGCGCCAAAGTATCAGTCCCCAGTTAGCTTTTGTTTTTACCACCACACCCGATGTCACTTTGCGTTCCAATGCGATCAGAAGCGGCTTATCAAGATTTAGATTGGCCAGGCTGATGGCGGCCCGCATGTATCCTACATAAGTTATCACAATGGAATCGGCTCTCATTCCCTGCAGGTCTATTTGAAACTGTCCCAACGAATCGGACACGGTCCCTTTTTGTTCGGGCATGATCTCTATAGAGGCAAAGGGAATGGGTTCTTCGTTGTGACTGTCGCGGATAGTGCCTTTCAGCCATTTGCCCTGTGCGCCGGCATGTTGCCAACAAAACATGCACACCCATATCCAAACCATGCAGCTAATTCCCCTTGTCATGCGAGCAAAAATAGGCGTTTAGCCCGTTGGCCTACAATGCACGAATGCGTGGCGCTATTGCAGTAAGTGAATTTTAGGTAAATCTGTGTTTCCTATAAAATAAGAATACAGCCGGGCTTACTTTTGCCGAAACATATGGCTGATACTGCTTGTAAGTTCATTCCCCGTTTTCTCTAACAAACAAAAAATTAACCCGCTACTATCAATTTGTTGCAATATGAACCTTCGTATTTCCAGTTTTCTTTCTTCGGTGGCCCTTATTTCCCTGGTGGCTATGCCCACCCAGCATTCGCTTGCTCAAACAAAAAAACAACGCAAGGCCCTTGCTGCTGCCAACGACCTGCTCGAAACCAACCTGCAAAAACATATTGGCGTATTAACAGCCGATAGCCTCGAAGGAAGAAGAACCGGCACCGCCGGCGAAGCAAAAGCCGTCAACTATATTGAACAATACTACCGCAGCCTTGGCATAGCCGGAGCAGCAGCCGATGGCAGTTATCGTCAAAGCTTTGTAGTAGACGAAGGAAAAATATTGGCCCCTGCTGCTTTCTGTTCTTTGGATGACAAACAACTAAAAGCAGGATCGGAGTTTGTAATGCTGCCCTGGAGCGCAACACAAAAAATTGATGCTTCTACCGCAGTAGCATTGTCGGAGTCGGGTGCACCCTGGTGGTACGATGCTAAAGACGACCTTGAAGCCAACAAGAATAACCCGCATCTTTTGCCCGAGCAAATGATCCGCGAAAAAGCAATGGCTGCCGCATCCAAAGGTGCTACCGCATTCCTGGTGTATAACAGCAATGTAGCAGATGATGATTTGAAGTACAATGCCAAAGACCGCAGCGATGCCATTAAAATTCCTGTGATCTATTTTACAAAAGCTGCAGTGGCCAAATACAGCATCAATGGTAGCGCCAGTTTTTCGGTGAAAGCCAATATTGATTTTAGTGAAAAGAAACGCAATGCCACCAACGTAGCAGCACTCATCAACAACAATGCTGCGCAAACCATAGTGCTGGGTGCACACCTCGATCACCTGGGATATGGTGAAGATGAGAACAGCCGACACACCGGCCCCAAAGCCATTCACAATGGCGCCGACGATAATGCGAGTGGTACAGCTGCATTGCTGGAACTCGGCAGAATATTGAAAGACAAAAAACTATCCTACAATATTTTGCTTGTGCATTTTAGCGGTGAAGAACTGGGCTTGTATGGCAGCAAATATTTTGTAGAACACCCATTGGTAGATCTGAGCCAGGTGAACTATATGGTGAATATGGATATGGTGGGCCGCCTCAACGATAGCAGCAAAGCGCTGACCGTTGGTGGCGTGGGTACATCGCCCGAATGGCCCGGCCTTCTCAAATTGCAGGAGCAAAAAACATTTACCATTAAGCTCGACAGCAGCGGCACGGGCCCCAGCGACCACACTTCTTTCTATTTGAAAAATGTGCCCGTGTTGTTTTTCTTCACCGGCCTGCATACAGATTATCACAAGCCCAGCGACGATGCGGCTACCATTAACTACAAAGGCGAAGTATTGGTAGTGAATTATGTCAACAGTATTGTAGAAAGCACTCCGCCCAACCATAAGCTGGCATTTACCAAAACCCGCGAACAGCAAATGGGTACCGGCGGCAGGTTCAAAGTGTCCATCGGCATCATGCCCGATTATACTTTTAGCGGCCAAGGTGTTCGTGCAGATGGTGTAGTAGAAGGAAGAGCTGCGCAAAAAGCAGGCTTGCTCGCAGGCGATATCATTATACAATTAGGCGATTACCTCATTACCGGAATGGATACCTACATGCAAAGCCTCAACAGGTTTGAAAAAGGGCAGAGCACTACGGTCACCATCAAAAGGGGTACAGAGGTAAAAGTATTTCCGATCACATTTTAATTGTTCTACCGTTGGCAAACCTGGTGCTGGATAACGATAAGATAGCGGAGGAATACTTCGAAAACACGCGGCTGCTGGGTATTCAATGCTCGGCCGATGCTTCCCGTTTTGTTTGGCTTATCAATAAACATTTAGGCTTCGACTTCAGGTATAAGGATGAATCTGAAATTGAATTGAATAAGCGGGGAAGAAGATTAGTATTCCCCTTGTTTGAATTTTCGGAAACGCATATAGATATCAACCATCTTATTTACACCAATCAATTTGATGGTGAGTACCTGCTGCCGGAGTTAAAACATACCGACTTTTTGTGGTTGGTTCGTTTCGGTGGCACCGAAAGCGATTTTATGTCGGTGCTGACTGCGGAAATAAGAAAAATTGAATCTGTACAATTGGTAACACCACTCGCCAACGATAAAATAAAAAACAAACAAATCCTGGTGGTGTAGTGTTGTGCTTTCAACAGTTCTATTCATCACCGCTAAATACAGGTATATGTGGCAGCAAACCGACAATAAACTGTACCGGAAATTTCAGTTCAAAAATTTCAGCGAAGCATTTGCCTTTATGACCCGTGTGGCCATTGAAGCAGAAAAAATGAACCATCATCCCAACTGGAGCAATGTGTACAACACCGTTGAGATATGGTTGTGCACCCACGATGCGGGTGATATTGTTACAGACAAAGATCACCAGCTCGCCAAAAAAATTGACGGGCTGCTTTCTAATTAGCCTTTCATTTTATTGCATCGGGAAAACCCACTCCACCGCATCTTCGGGCTTTGCGCCGGGCGGCATCACACCTTCGCTTTTTTCCAATTCCTGCCAGGTAAGCGGGCCCTGTGCGGTATAAGCCAACAAGCGAATCCGTTTTTGAGAACGCTCTACTCTTATTTCCATAAAGCTTTGGAAAAATGGAGCCACATTGTAGTCGAATGCTGCACTTAGCCATTCGGCACTAAAGGGCCAGCCATCGTATTTCTTGGTCCAGTTCCAGGCCGGGCGTTTGAGCCAGCCGTTATGGCTTTCTATTTTTTGCACCAATGGGGCTTGTGCAGGATAATGCGCCCAAACTTTTTCAGGCATTTCGTTTTTAGGTTTCATGGCTGCGCCAATGCTGAGGTAAGCACCGCCGCCACCATTTACAAAATGATGCATCACCTGCCCGCTGTCAGCGCCTTTCAATGGTTCCTGGTAGTATTCCAGATCGTGTGTATCTCCGGCCATGGCAATTTTTACATGGTAGTTTCTCAGCAATTGATGCAGTGCCGCAAAGTCTTCATTCATACTGCCCTGGTACTCGCCAATGGCATAAAACGGGTGGCCTAGTAAGACCATCGTGAATTTTCCTTTGGCCAACTCCAGTGCTTGCTTCAGCCATTGCAACTGCACTTCGTCTACACGGCGCAGTACACCAGTTTCCACACAGATAAATGCAAAGTCTTTGGTTTGCACCTGGAAAAATGGCGCCTGCTGGTAGCCCGTGGGTACGCCATATTCTTTGCGCAGCCTGGCCCCTTCGGCTATCATGTCGTGAATGCTAGTGGCAGTATGCGTGGTAATATTCAGGTCCACTTCTTTACGTGCCCGCATGGTTTTGGCTGCAGATGCTGAATCATAAAATGTAACTGCAAATCCATCGAGTGCATCGTACCAATCGTGGTTGCCGGGTATGGCATACACGGGTTTGCTTACACCGTGCAGTGGCAACCAAAATTTTCGTTCATAATCTTTCATGGCACCGTCGGGGTACACTACATCGCTGGATATCACGGCAAATTTCACTTCCGGCTTTTCCGACACTTTTACAATTTGATTGTGCAGCACCAACTGCGATGCATCGCCTTCACCGGGATCGCCTATCACGATAAAAGAAAAATCGCCGGCATCGCCCACGCCTTGCGGGTGTAGCATAAAGCTCTGCCCCGTTGGTGAGGGGTCAACTGATTTGATCATGGCTGCACGCCAGGTATCAGTACGGTTGGCAGCCCAGCCATCCCAAATTCCCGCAGCCCAGTTTTCGGTATCAAAATACCAGCTCATGCCAAACACCGGAACAATGGCCGCCAGCAATGCAGCAAAAGGCAAGCCTGTTTGCAATCCCGAACGTATAGCGGTGGCCAATGAGTAACCGGCTTTGCGTTGGCGAATGCTCAATCGCAACCTGCGCTCGAGCCACCAATATGCCACATGCCGCAAGCTGTACCATTTCCAGTTTTCCTTCGGCACTTTCAAAACCCATTTCCACAAGCCACGCTCTACCGGGCGGGTGGATTTGCGCAGCAAACCATGCAAAGGCAGAATAATAAAAAAGGAAAGGATGAGTGCAATTACAAGGTCGCCTATCAATGCTACTACCGGAGAAAGTATTCCCGAAGCCGAACGGTCAAATCCCATGCGGCCCAAATGAATAAAGAATAAAATGAGGATGAAAGAAATGATCCAACCCCTGTCGATAGGTGCCCGTTCTTCTTCTTCGTCTGCAATTTTTTCTGCAGATGCTCTTACCTGCGGGTTATCGGGCAATGCCATGGCGGTAGCCACATCCACACCAATTGCATCCGGCTGGCCCAATTTGCATGCCAGCATTTCCAACCCTATACCTGCAATGCGAAATGCACCCGATACTGCTACTATCCATTCCTGTCCTTTTCCTTTCAGCAATAAGATGCCGGCTACCATCAGCAGATTGCCCAGTGCAGCCAAAGCGTAGCGCAGTATGGGTTTTCCCTTCTTGTTGCTTATGTAAAAAAGTCTTGCCTGTGCAAAAGCATCTATGGCAAAAAACAACAACATAAACCATCCGATGGCCGAGCCTTTGAGCAATGCAGCATTCACGTAGATCAAGCCCAGCAACAGGGTGATGATGGCTTCATTTCTTGCACTGCGCCTGTCTGTTTCCACAGCCCGCTGAAAGCCCTGTATAAATGTGAGGATGGCGGTCCAGATGAGTAAGCCGCCCACATATTCCAGTACGGCCAGTTTCCTGAACGAGGCACTAAATGCCATTATGGCCAATAGAAATACAATGCCTGCAATAATGAGTTGCTGCCGCTTCGGTTGCGTTAGTTTGATGCTCATGTGGGATGAGTTATTCAAGTAAGTTACCGCAATAACTTAACCTGAAAAAAACTCCTTGCAGCATGGCAGCAGAACTTTCAAAATTCTGAGAGGATGCTAACCATTAACTCCTTAAAACTACTCATCCATTTTTGATAATGGTTTCAGGAAAGCATCATTCAACCTTTATGGCTTTTTCCTGCAATTGGCCAAACCTGCCAATGGGTGTGGCCATGGCATCCAATCCTTTTTGCAGCAGCAATTGTACCACGTTGTGTACCGCATCGGGTGCTACTGCTACCATAATGCCTCCATTGGTTTGCGGATCGGACAACAGTTTATATACTTCTGTAGTATCTATCGATTCATCGATGGCTATTTTGTGGCTATAGCCATTCCAGTTCCTGGCTGTGGAACCGGGCACCATATCCTGGAGTATGTATTCCTTTACGCCATCAATAATCGGAATGCTATTGTATTGAACAGTTGCGCTCAACCCACTGCCTTCGCACATTTCAAGCAAATGCCCGAACAAACCAAAACCCGTAACATCTGTCATGGCATGTACACCTTCAATGTCAGCCAGTTCTTTTCCAATACTGTTGAGTGTAGTAAGCCAACGCAACATTTCTGCTTCATGCTCCGGCTGCAGTGTACCCCGCTTGGAAGTAGTGGACAAAACACCCACGCCCAATGGCTTTGTCAAAAAGATATGATCGCCTGCTTGTGCTGTACTGTTTTGTTTCAGCTTGTCTTTTGTAACCATGCCGGTAACTGCCAATCCAAAAAATGGCTCGGGGCTATCAATGCTATGACCTCCGGCCAGTGGAATATTAGCCTCTGCACAAACCGCACGGCCACCTGCCAACACCTGTGCCGCCAACTCGGGCGAAAGTTTATTGACCGGCCAACCCAAAACTGCAATGGCCATAATGGGCGTACCACCCATGGCATACACATCGCTGATGGAATTAGCGCCGGCAATACGACCGAAATTGAATGCATCGTTTACAATAGGCATAAAAAAATCGGTAGTGCTTACTATGCATTGGCCATTGCCAATATCGTACACAGCCGCATCGTCCTTACTGCCGGTGCCCACCAGCAATTGTGGGAACGCAGTAGTAACATGATTCGATTTCAAAATTTGGTCGAGTACCGCGGGTGCAATTTTGCAACCACATCCGGCACCATGCGAAAAAGCGGTCAACTTGATTGGCTCGTTCATATCGGCAAAAATTATAGGGCAAAGAAAAAGAGGCCGAAGCCTCTTTCTGTATTTTATTTTAAGTCTGCAAGTTTTAATCCCTGGTTCATTTTCACATCGGTAATGCTGATGGCTTGTTTAAGCATGCCCGCATCAATGGAAATGGAGGATGGCATTTTTATGCCGCTGTAATCTTTATAATCGAGGAACTGGGTGGTTACAGATAGTTTGCCCATGGGGCCGCCATCCTGTTCTTTGATCTCCTGCACTTTTAAGCCAGTAGCAACATCATAAAAAGATTGGCTGCCACCACCGGGGCCGGTGATCACCACTTTGTAAGCATCTTTTCCGTTTACCTGCTCTATGCCTTTTAGTTCAAACTTATACTCATTGCTTTTAAGCATGTATCGCTCTTCTACAAATGCCGCTTTGGCATCCATTTCTTTTTTCATATCTGCATCTACATCCTGGTTTGCTCCCTGCATGGTCATGCTGTATGCATCGCCTTTTTTCAATTGGCTCATCAACACCATTTCACCCATTTTTACAGCGGTGCTAAATCCATCGGGGAATACATTTTTTTGTTCGAAGCTGAACGACTGTCCCATCATATCCACTTTGCCCGCCACGGTAATATCCTTCAATGCTGCAATGGCTGCTTCGCCGCCTGAAGCATCAATCGATTTTTGCAAAACCTGTACGGCAGTTAATCCTTCTGCTACTTTCTTTACCACCGGTGCGGCAATGGGATTTCCTTTTATGTCGAAGTATTTCACTTCACCATATTTCTCCAGGCCCGGTGCTATTTCTTTTGCATTGCCTACTATGGTAATGACCAGGTTGTTCACAGGTACATAGCTATTGGCCTGTGTTTTTACTTCTGCAGCGTTTACTGAAGCCAGGCGAGTGAGATAATTGCGGTAGTAATCTTTGGGCAAATTGTAGCGGGCAATGTTGAGTGCGAAGTTGGCAATAGTACCGGGGTTTTCGAGGCTGCGGGCAAAGCCACCACTCATATAATTTTTCAAAGCAGTTACTTCGCTATCGCTGGCAACCGTGCTACGAATGCGGTTGAACTCGTACAGGAACTGGCCGATGGCACTATCTGTTTTTTCGTTGCGTACAGAAGCGCTGGCATGAAAATTTCCTACCAGGCGATCGGTGCTTACACCACCACCGGCTCCATAGGTGAATGCATATTTTTCGCGCAGGTTCTGGTTGAGGCGGCTGCTAAATCCACCACCCAAAATATTGCTCATTACGCTGGTGGGAATGGCATTGGCGGTACCGGGTTTCAATTCCACTGGCGAGCTGATATTAATTACACTTTGTACAGAAGCCGGACGATCTACCACGGCTATATAGGTTTTAGCGGGCGGCTTCACTGCATCATATTTAAGCGGAGGTACAGTGCCCATGGTCCATTGTCCAAAATTTTCTGTGGCCAGTTTCATCGCTTCGTTGGTAGTGATATCACCTACAAAAATGAGGTAGGCAATATTGGGTTTCCACCAGGTGCTGTGGTACTTCTTAATATCATCCACAGTTACACGCTTCACGGTTTCTTCTGTTGCAAACTCACCATAAGGGTGGCCTTTTCCATACAACAGCAAGCTACTCACGTTGCGCACAATGGCTTCCGGATCGTCTTTTTCCTGTGCCAATCCACTCAGGGTTTGTGTACGTACTTTTTCCAATTCTTCCTGGTTGAAAGCTGGGCGCAGTGTAACGTCGGCCATCAACTTAAAGAGCTTGGGAAAATTTTGCTTGAGTGCCGAACCCGATACCGAAGTGGCAGTAGAAGAAAGGCCTGCGCCAAGGAAATCTACATTTTCATCCAGGGTGGCTTTATCCATAATGGTGGTGCCGCGGCGCATGAGTGCACCAGCCAGCGAAAGCACGCCGGCCTTATCTCCTTCCAATATGGATTCGCGGTCGATAGTAAGTGTGGCAGAGACCTGAGGCAATTTGGTATTGGTTACTACAAATACTTTCAGGCCATTGGGCAATGAAAAAGTAGCGGGGTCGCTGATATTGATAACCGGTGCAGGACCGGGCTTGGGTGCTTTGGTACGATCTACACCCTGCGCAAACGACAGGGCAGTAATGGCCAGTAAAGTGATAGAAAAATATATTCGTTTCATATAATGATGAGCTGATGTTTTGAAATAAAAGTTGAATTGCTGGCAATGTTTTATTGACCCGCAGCAGGTGTTTCGGTTTTCTTAGGCACGTAGTACAACACCACCCTGTTATCTTTTACCAGGTATTTTTTGGCCACATTGCGCAGGTCTTCGCGGGTTACTTTCCTGTATTGCTCTATCTCTGTATTAATAAGATTTGCATCGCCAAAATATACTTCATAGTTGGCAAGGCTTTCGGCAATACCTGCCACCGAAGAATTCTGGCTTACAAAACTTGCTTCTATCTGGTTGCGTACTTTTTCAAATTCTCTTTCGCTCACCAAATCGGTTTGTACTCCCTGTATCAAAGTGTCGATGCTTGCTTCGAGGCTTTCAGGTTTTATACCCATATTGGCAATGCCATAGTTGAGAAACAAACCATAGTCTTCCAGGAAAAATGGAATAGCGCCTGCAGCAACAGCTTGTTGTTTTTCATCGATCAACACTTTGTTCATACGGCTGCTTTCGCCACCACTCAGCAATGTACTCAGCACATTGAATGCATAGTATTCGCTGGTGCCTTGTGCCGGTGCACGATAGGCCTGCACCACCGCAGGCAGTTGAATATTGTCTTCAATAATATCCCGCTTTTCGCCGCCCAATGGTGGCTCCACTACTTTCGGACGTACAATGGCTGCGCCTTTGGGTATGGGCCCGAAATACAATTCAATTTGCTTTTTGGTAGAAGGAATATCAATATCGCCGGCAATGCTCAGCACTGCATTGTTGGGCACATAGAATTTTTTATAAAACTGCATGAACTCTTCCAGCTTGGCGGCCTGCAGATCTTCCATACTGCCAATAGGCATCCAGTGGTAGGGGTGTTTTACAAAAGCACGTTTAAAAATATTTTCAACCATGGTGCCATAAGGTTGGTTGTCGATGCGCTGGCGCTTTTCTTCTTTCACTACCTGGCGTTGTGTTTCTACACCTACCTGCGAAATATCGGCATGCATCAGCCTTTCACTTTCGAGCCACAGGCCCAGGTTCAGTTGGTTGCTGGGTAGCAGGTCGTAGTAAAATGTTCTGTCCTGCGAAGTGTTGGCATTGTTATCGCCACCCGCATTGGTAATATACTTATCGAAGTCGCCACGCTTCAGGTTCTTGCTGCCTTCAAACAGCAAGTGCTCAAAAAAGTGGGCAAAGCCTGTGCGGTTGGTCACTTCGTTTTTAGACCCCACATGGTACAGCAACGACACCACCACCACCGGCGCTTTTTTATCCTGGTGCAGTATCACTTTTAAACCATTGGGTAATGTGTACTTTTCAAATTCAATTTTTGGGGCCTGGCTAAAACCTGTGCCCAACATTAAGGAAGCAACAACTAAAAGCAAGTTCCTTTTGGTACGCATACAAAATTTTTTGTGTGAATGTAGATAAGAGCTGAAAATTACCAAGTAGATATTGATTATCGGTATTTGATTTTCAAAATCAAGTACATTAACAGCATCTTTCAAATTAGGAATATTATGCGCAGCAAAAAGTTATGGTCGTTGGTATTAGTTATGACAGGTTCACTGCCGGTATTTGCACAACCCGATTCTGTGCAACTTGCCCGGCTCTCTTCGCAAATCATGCAACAAAGCACCGCTTATGAAAACCTACGGTATTTGTGCAAACAGGTTGGCCCAAGGTTGAGTGGATCACCGCAGGCACAGAAGGCAGTGGAAGCCACGGCCCGCATGCTGAAAGAAGCCGGCGCCGATACTGTTTTTCTACAACCCTGCATGGTGCCTCATTGGGAACGCGGAGCCAAAGAAATAGGCGTAGTAAGCTATGGCGGTAAACTAAAAAACCTGAATGTATGCGCATTGGGCATGAGCATTGGCACAGGCCCCACCGGCATTAAAGCAGGTGTGATAGAAGTAGCCAATTTTGAAGAGCTGGAAAAACTGTCGGCTGATGTGGTGAAAGGAAAAATTGTATTCTTCAATTATCCCATGCGCCCCGAACTGATCAATGGTGGCTATGGCGATGCCGTTCGTTACCGCTCCAATGGGCCGGTGGCTGCCGCTAAAAAAGGCGCCATAGCTGTAATGATCCGCAGTGTAACCCATGCGCTGGACAATAATCCTCATACCGGTACCACCCGCTACGATTCTACAGTGAAAAAAATTCCTGCATTTGCCTGCAGCACCCTCGATGCCGAATGGCTGAGCAAGCAACTGAAACAAAAAACGCCGGTGCAGCTTTTCCTGAAATCCAATTGCAAACAAGGCCCCGATGTACTTAGCTATAATGTGGTGGGAGAAATTCGCGGCATCGAAAAGCCCGAAGAGATCATTACCGCAGGAGGCCACCTCGATAGCTGGGACCTGGCAGAAGGTGCACACGACGATGGTAGTGGTTGCGTGCAAAGTATTGAAGTGATCCGTGCCATCAAGGCATTGGGATGGAAACCCAAACGCACCATCAGGGCCGTAATGTTTATGAACGAAGAAAATGGTTTGCGTGGGGGCAATGCTTATGCAGACTATGCTAAACAGCACAACGAGAAACACATTTTTGCCGTGGAAAGCGATGCTGGTGGATTTGGTATTGTCTCGCTTGGTGTAAGCGGCAACGAAGCGCAATTCAATAAAGCCAAAAGCTGGGAAAATTTATTCAAGCCCTATGGCGTTTATGAAATCAGCAAAGGTGGCGGCGGTGCCGATATTGGTCCGCTGCGTCCATTCGGCACTGTGCTAAGCGGTGTCAACCCGGGAAGCCAGCGCTACTTCGATCATCACCATGCACCCAACGATGTGTTTGAAGCAGTGAACAAACGTGAACTCGAACTGGGTGCATTTAGCATGGCAGCTATTTGCTGGCTGGTTAGTGAATATGGACTCTGATGGCATCTCATAATAATGAATAAATAGCTAGCGGATGCATGCAATGCATTTCGCACTATCTCTCTTAATGTATTGTATTACCGAATGTGTAGAATGAATAAAAGTATATGGGGTTTGTTGCTCATGTTGCCCCTTGGCAGCTTTGCTCAATCGTACCAGGAAATAGCAGCAAAGTATCCCAATGAACCGGCAGTGTTTTTGAAGTATCACTCGCAGTTGCGTTTGTATTTGCAAAACGAACAACCAGTGGCCGAACGCATACAGGAACAAGACCTTATGGTGTTGGGTCAAAATAATGCGGGCATGTTTTCACGAAGTGCTGTGTACCACAGTAGCTTCAATGAACTCACGGCATTGGAAGCTTACACCATTACCGCCGATACCAAAAAGAAAGTGCCCATTGGCGAAAGAAAAACAATTGCCAGCAGCAGCAATGCTGTTTTTTACGATGATGTAAAAGAAACCAGTTTCGATTTTCCATCTATGGCTACAGGTGCCGTGGCGCACCTGAAGTACACGCAGTTTTTAAAAGAGGCGCATTTGCTCAACCCGTTTTCGTATAGTGTGGGCGTACCCGGCGTAGATGTAGCGTTTAGTGTAACAGTACCTGCCGAAATAGAGATCAATTACATTATCAAGAATGATACAAAAGGATTGCTGCAACTGAAAAAGGAAAAGAAGAAAGGGCAAACAGTGTACACCTGGACCATGAAGGATGTAAAAAACGAAACACGGTTCGGCGATGCACCCGATGAAAGTTATTACGAACCCCATGTAATAGTTTATATCACTTCGTACACCAATAGCAGCGGCAAACACCCGTTCCTGAATTCGGTGGCAGATCTGTACAAATGGAATGCAGCATTCACCAAAGGACTGAATGAGCAACCCGACCCAACCCTAAAGCGCATAACCGACTCCGTTACCAATGGATTAAAGGACGACAAAGCCAAAGCAAGCGCTATTTACAAATGGGTACAAAAAAATATTCGCTATGTAGCTTTCGAAAATGGGCTGGAAGGATTTCGTCCGAGGCAGGCAGCAGAAGTATGCAGCAAGCGCTATGGCGATTGTAAGGACATGAGCAGTATTCTTACACAAATGCTGCGCATGGCAGGCATACAGGCCAACTATACATGGATAGGCACAAGGGATATTCCTTATCAATATTCGAATGTTCCCTTACCCATTGTGGACAATCACATGATAGCTTCTGCATTCATCAACAATCAATGGATGTTTTTGGATGGCACATCACCCAATTCTATTTTGTCGTTACCGCCCAGTGCCATACAGGGAAAACAGGCTTTAATGGGCATAAGCGATACGGCTTTCAAAGTGCTCGAAATTCCCATCATGGCATCGGGTACCAATACCGTTGTTGACAGCACTTTTATCCGGTTTACCAACAATGGCATTGCAGGTACCGAGTCTGTGTGGTACAATGGATATTTTGGCGAAGACATTTACAATGCAGTACAATACCTCGATGCCAAAAGCATGAAGGATTATGTAAAATCGAGGTTGACAAAAGCCAGCAATAAATATTTGCTGAACGAGTACAACATCAAACAAACTGCGCCGGCAGAAAAAACAGCCAACATCAGCGCCGACTATGAAATTCCCGACTATGGGAAAAAAATTGGCAACGAATTTTATATCAATCTGAATCTTGGCAAGCTTTTTAATGATCAGACCATAGATACCGCCAAACGAAAAGTGCCAAAAGAGTTTGATTACAAATATGAAATCACCGCCAACCATATTCTCGAAATTCCGGAGGGCTATGCTGTAACCTATAAACCTGCCGACCTGTTGGTGGAAAATGATTTTTACAAATTATCTATCACCTATAAGCAAACGGGCAAACAACTGATAGCCACGCAAAAACTCGTTAACAAAATACTCATGCTGCAACCCAACCAGTTTGCCGAATGGAACAAACCACTGGCCAAAGTGCAGGCGCATTATAAAGAACAGGTAGTGTTGGAAAAGAAATAACAAACCGTTTTCACGTCTTACCTGAAATTTAGATTTGAATTTACTCATCACGTTTTCGATTTTATATCTACTATGAAATTATCTCCATCCTTTTTCCTTCCCCGTTTGTTATTGTTTGTTGGATTGTTAGCAGGTAGCGTAGCCGTGTATGCCCAGACACAGGCACAGGAAGATGCAGGCAATGTGCAAATAAAACCCGACTGGGAAACATCGCCGAAACTACACTCGGTACAACCGGAATATGCTAAAGAAGCCGCAGTGATTCTTGTAGACAAGCGAATACATGAGTACTTGCCCAATGCCAAAGATGGGTTGATCGTAAAAGTGGTCAATCATCGCATCATAAAAGTGAACAACGAAAATGGTGTGGAACAATTCAACAAAATTTTCCTGCCCGTGGGGTACGATGGTGTGTACCTCGACATTAGTGCAAGGGTGATCACCGCATCGGGAAAAATAATTGAGCTGCCAAAGGACAAAATATTTGATGTAGAAGAAGACGGAAGGGTCTACAAAAAGTTTGCATTGGAAGGAGTGGAAAGCGGTTGCGAAATTGAATATATCGCCGCGCAACAAAAGAGCTTGTATTTTTTTGGGTTAGAGGTTTTTCAATATGCTGCTCCGTGCCAGTTGGCAGAGTTTAGTTTGATAGTGCCGGCACATCTGGTATTTGATGTGAAAGGTTATAATGGGTTTACAGTTGGTAAAGACAGCATCGAGGGATCGCTGCGTATTCGCACCGGTGTTTGCAGAAATATACCTGAGGCCGAAACAGAGAAGTACGCACAGCCGACTGCTTATTTTAAAAATGTGCAGTACAAACTTTCGTACAACCTGAGCAAGGAAAAAGATGAACGTTTGTTTACCTGGGATCAATTAGCGCAAAACGTGTACACTTCTTATCAAACCATAGAAGTGGGCGAAATGAATGCCGTGAATGCTTATGTAAAAAGCATGAAAATAGAAGAGCAAACGCCGGAAGAAAAGAAGATCATTCTATTGGAAGATTACCTGAAAAATAAAGTGAGCATCAACGAAGAAGGCATTGGTGAAGGAGCGGATAAAATTGAACAGATCATCAAGACCAATGTGGCTAGTCATGATGGATTTAGCAGGTTGATGGTGGCTTGTATGAATGCGCTGCACATCAATTATCAAATTGTATTTCCCAGCAAGCGAAACAATTTGCCGCTCGATAAAGAGTTGGAGAATTATCGTTTGGTAGATGATATGATCTTGTATTTCCCCAATACCGGGCAGTTTTTAGAACCCACCAATATTACCATTCGCTACCCGTACATTCAGCCCAACTGGGCAGCTACCAACGGGCTATTTGTACAAACCAATACCAGTGCCGGCGGCCAGGAAATATCGGCATCTTTCATGACCATACCGGTGCAGCCTTATACTAAAAGTTCTCACGATATCGATCTTTCTATTCGCTTCAATAGCACCATGGATTCTGTGCTCATGCATACCAAGCAAATATTTACAGGTTATGGAGCATGGCAGTTTCGCCCTGCATTTCATTTGTTGCCAAAAGATAGGGTGGAGGAGTTCACACACGAAGTGATACAGAGCATTGCCAAAAGCAAAGTGATCACCAATACCAAGGTGCAGAACACGGCTATGACCGATGGCCTCACCAACAAGCCTTTGATATTTGAAGCTGACATTGCAAGCGCAGACCTCATAGAATCGGCAGGCAATAAAATTCTGTTCAAAATTGGTGATGTGATTGGACCACAGGAGCAGATGTACCAGGAAAAGCCAAGGCAATATCCTATTTCGATGGAGTACCCGCATGTGCTGGATCGTACCATCCGGTTCGAAATCCCGAAAGGTTATACTATCAAAAATCCGCAGGACCTGAATATAAATATTGTGGAATCGAATGATGGTAAGTCGACCATGGGTTTTGTTTCCAAATACACCATTGCAGGAAATATACTCACAGTAACCCTGCATGAATATTATCACCGCCCAGAATATCCCATTGAAAAGTTCGGCATCTTTCAGAAAGTGATCAATGCTGCAGCCGACTTCAACAAAGTGTTGCTGGTACTGGAAAAGAAATAGGCTTCGCTAAGCGAAGCCCATTTCAAACCCTGAATAAGAAATTCTAAAAACTTCCCGCTTTGCGGGACTGACCCCTGAAAATTTCTTTCTATGTTGATTCGCCAAATTCACTTTTAGTGCACGTAGCGAAGTCATTTATTATTCTACTGCTTTATTCTATTAGTAGCAAGGACCAGAGCTGCTGGCAGTACGCGACACAACATCGGTAGTAATAGGTAGCGAAGGATTATATGCTTTTTGTTCGGCCAGCGCTCTGTACACACCGGTTGGCGACCATGCTACATCAACCTGGTTATTTGTATTGTTTGGATCAACTCCCTTAACACTAATAGAACTTAAAGTGCCCGGTCTTACAGCATTCAGGCTCGATCCTATGAAGTTGGCGCAGTTGAAACCATCGAGTTCGTATTTCATGGTGGAGTTGTAACGTATCTGGTTTAGCAGTGCTGCAAACTCAGCAGTATTCCATCCATTCAATGTAAGCGCTGCATTATATTCATGCGCTTCACCAGCACGGCCATCGTCGACCATTTTACTGGTCACGGGCGACAGCGCTATACTCTTATACCCGCTTTCCGGGTAGAAGCCAAAAGTTTGTGTTACAGATTTTGTACCGTTGGTTTTGGTAATGCTCATGAAAACGTGACCAACACTCAACCCATTGGCGTCATAATGTACCAAAGTATTCGGGTTGGTATTTACCGGGATATCCACCATCACCTTTATAGAATAAGTAGATCCGGTATTGGGAATGTTGTCGAAGCATTTCAGGTATTGTTCAATTTCAATAGATGGCTGCAGCGGAGATTCGTCTAATTCCCAATAGATCACTTCTTCAGCCAATGGATTGCTTCCTGCGTCCGGTGTGTACAATGGATCGAGGTAGGCAAAATTCTGGTAATAATTAGGGTCGGAAGCTCCTCCTAATTCACCAGAGGAATAGGTAACACCAAAAATTCCTGCCATCAAATATGCTGTGGTGCCAGAAATGCCAGTGTTCACCGTAGATCCGTTGCTGGAAGTGCCTACTATTGTTACCATGGGCAGCGATCCGCCCCCGGGTGCAATCAATGCAAGTGATTCAACCCCTTTAGGTGCATTTTTCTTTGCACTTTTTGGCTGAAGATCATATATCGACCATTTTTTTGCCTGGTAGTCATAATTCTTCAGCTTTTCTGGCAATGCTTTCTGGCCATTTTGCATGGAATAGGTCAACTCATTCAGAAAAATGGAAGTAGGCTTGTTATTGGCAATGTTCACAAGAATGAACTTGTATTTGTCATTGGCAACATTGAGAAAAGGAATTTTTACCGCAACGAGGTTGCCGCGATGGCGTATTAATGCATACTTATTCCAGTCCAGATCCTTTATAACAGATAGAACCTCCCCGGTACCCAGGTAAGACTTTACACCCGGCATGGTAAGTGCGGCGGGAATTTGAGACTTTACATCAATGGCCGCTTTATCAACAGAAGAGGAAGTATCATTAAATTGATCTTTCTGACACGCTGCGACCAGCAACACCAGTAAAAACATGGCGATTCTTTGCATGGCGATATTATTTAACGCCAAAACAAAGACATATTAGGTATTCAGAAATTTGACAAATGTCAAAATCGTGGCAAAACGACCCCTATAGGTGCCTTTTGGGGGCCCTTAACAGTTTTTTTTATCCTTTTTTGAGTGGCTTTTTAGCGAAAAGGCTTAAAAATGTGTGCGACGGTGGTAATCGCCCTTGGAAAGTCTTATATGGTCAGGTGTGCTAATTCAATAATTTTCTGGTTTTGTGGTGAGTGTAATGGGGGGTGTAAAGAGTGGTGTTATTAGTATATTTTTTTACGTTTTTACAGTTTTGCTTACTCCGCTATTTCCCATGCTATGATCGACGTTTTATTTTTCTGCAGGCTGTATTTAGCTGGCCGGGGGTCGTAATAGGGCAGCGTTGGTTTGTCGGTAGCCTTCGAGCCATTGGCTGCCAATTCTGGGCCGCCTACTAGATAGCTTAAAATATAAGTGTCAAAAAATTTGAATCGTTTTTGTCCCGGTTCAACATTACCCTCTGCACAAATAGTAACAGCAGGAAATTTGAGATCCTCCGACTTGAGGCTCACAGGAAGAAGTACCCCTTTTTGCAAAGCAGTTTTCTCCACGCCATTTTGTGTATCAAATTCCAGCGACTCCCCTGTCGAGTAATTATAGTTCCTGATAATGGATGGATACCTTTCGCCACTTACAACTTTATACTTAACCAGGTTTTTGTAAAGGGTACCCACTTGATTGTCGCTGATGTTGGCGAGGATAAAAGAATAGGAGGAATCTGTGTTGTTGTCGAAAGGGACTTTATACCCGATCAATTGATTGTAGTGCTCAATGGGCTCCATCTGTTCCCACTCCAATTTCTTTATTTCGGCAGCGGGTACGGTTTTCTTAATAGCATTCATTACCATCAGCTCGTCCTTGTTGGCGGCTGTGGCTCCAAACTCTTTGTGGCAGGCTGTCGCCACAAAAACCAGGAGTAAAAATGCTAATCGCTGCATGCAATGAAATTTCATCAAAGCAAATACAAAAACACGTTACAAAAATTTGAGATTAGTCAAAATCGTAACTTGTTAAATGTCAAAAAATGCTTCTTGCGAAATGTCAAATCATGTAAACGAATCCATGCTAAATTTTCTCAGACCTAATGCGGCTAAGGGTTTCCAGATTCACGCCAATAAAAGTGGCGATATCTCCGAGACGTGCACGCTGCATAATATCGGGGTGCTTTTCGAGCAGGTAAAAGTATTTTTCTTTGGAAGTACGCTTTCTCAACATGTATAACCGCTCTTCGCTCATTACATAGTATTTCTCTGTGAGCACTCTGCCACAAATGTTGAATTCGGGAAAATGCACATAGGCATACTGAAGGTCGGCGTAGCTGATAGCATTAATGGTAACAGGCTCCAGTGCTTCAATAATTTCGTTGGACGGGGTTTGGCTGAAGAAACTGGCAACTGAAATAATAATGTCGCCTTCTTTCATAAACCACGATGTGATTTTTTCACCGTCTTTATAATAATAAGATCTTACAATACCCTTTTCAATAAATGCAATAAAACTGCTTACCTGTCCTTCTTTCAGCATCAATTCGCCCGGCTCATAGCGGCGGGTTTCCAGCCGGCTTTCCAAAAATTCGAGCAAGCCGTCTGACAGCGGAACAATAGAATTTAATAATTGAATAAGAAGATTATTCATCACACTTCCCGTTTTTTAAAGCGCTAAAATAGTGCATTCAATTTTCAATAATAAATGAGTTTCTAAGCCGTATACCAATGCCAGCCAAAGCAAACCTGCAACCCTAAGGTAAAAGTTCAGTCGGGCTGTATCGACAAAATTCATACCATGTTTGCCATCTGCAGTAGTTATTCCACTTATCGTAGATAATTTATTCAAGATCCATTAACATGGGGCTGGCTATTTTTACCCGAGCAACCATCTACTACCATGAATTCTTTCAAAAGCCTATTTCTTCTCCTGCTTGCTGCTTGTTTATGCGTTTCCGAAAATCTGCATGCACAGGACACTGCAACTACGTGTACAATAGATGTTGAAATAAAACCCTTTCAAAACCAGTGGGTGTACCTGGCATGTTATTATGGCAACATCAAGTCGCTAACGGATAGTGCCTGGCTCAACAGCGATGGCAAAGGTGCGTTCAAAAGAAAAGAGCTGCTTCCGCAAGGTGTGTACATGGTGGTGTCTCCGCAAAAATCTATTTTGTTTGAAATGATGATGGGGCCAGATCAACAGTTTTCTGTGGTGGCCGATACCTTAAACATTGAATCTTCTCTTCGCATTTCCGGTAGTGCCGACAACGACCTGTTTGTTGACTATTCAAAATTTTTAGCCGTGAGGGTGAAAAGTGCCGATAGCATTCAGCAACAAATGAAAACAGCTACTCCGGCCGAACAAACAAAATACAATGCAAGGATGCAGCAGTTCAACAGGGATATATTGAACTATAGAGAAAAGGTAATGAATGAACATCCCGATGCTGTGATATCGATGTTGTTTCGAACATTGAGCATGGTGCAATACCCGCCAGCACTCGCCAAACCTGTAACCAAAAAAGATACCATAGCACAATACCGATATGGCAAAGAACATTTTTGGGATGGCATAGATTTTATGGATGGCCGATTGGTACGTACGCCGGTATTTGAAAACAAACTGAACGACTATCTTGAAAACTGGATAGCACCACAAGCCGACAGCGTGATCTTCGAATTCAACTGGATGATCGCATTGGGAAGGAATGATGATGAAATGTACAAATACCTGATCAGCTATTTTGTAGACCACTATATGTACCCCAAAATAATGGGGCAGGACAAGGTATTTCTGCATGTGTATGAGCAGTACCTATCAGGTGAGCATCCCAAGGTTGATTGGTTGAATGCCCGCCAAATGAAGATCATCACCGACAGGGCACTCATGCTAATGGCCAACCAACTAGGCACTAAAGCATACGATATAAACCTGCCCGATACCGCTGGTGCCATGAAGAGCATGTACCAGGTAAAAGCAAAGTACACGGTGGTTGCATTTTGGGATGTACACTGTGGTAAGTGCCGCGAAGAAATGCCTCGTATGGACAGCCTGTACCAGAAGAAATGGAAATCGCGGGATGTAAAGATCTATGCGGTTATGGTAAACGAAACCAGCCTCACCGACTGGCCTTCCTACATCCGAGGCACTGCCCCCGGATGGGTGCATGTGCACCAGCCAACCACTATGCGGGAAGCGGAAGAAAAAAGCGGAACACCCAATTTCAGACAACTATACGATATGCGCAGCACACCCACACTGTACCTGCTGGATGCCAATAAAATGATTGTAGCAAAAAATGTTTCGCTACACGATTTAGATAATCTGTTAGACCTGAAATTCGCTCAATAATTTACTAGCCATGAAATGCCTTCTGCATGCAACCGCTACGGCCGTTGCCCTAACTGTTATGCTTGGTTCTGCCCAAAGCCAGGTACTATTTACCTACGGAAAAAAGCCGGTCACAAAAACCGAGTTTCTGCAGGCCTTCAATAAAAATCCCAATTCCGGCAATCGCCTGCAGGCAATGAAAGAGTACCTGCCCTTGTACCAACATTACAAGCTGAAAGTGCAGGACGCATACGATCACAAGATGGATACCATCGCCAGCCATCAGCAGGAATTGTATGCCTACCAGGAACAACTGACAGAAAGCTTTCTCGCCAAACAAAGCAACGCCGACGGCCTGGTGAAAGAAGCGTTTATCCGCAGTCAAAAAGATAAATACATCAGCCATTTTGCTATCCCCTTTACACCCGGCGATACTGCATCACAACGGTTTGCATCTGGCCAGGCAACAAAGGCCTACCAGGAATTAAAGAAAGGCCAGCCCTTTGCAGAAGTAGTAAATCGTTACAGCCATGATGCAGAAGTAAAAGCGAATCACGGTTTAGTGGGATGGGTTACTGTATTTACACTTCCGGCAGTTTATGAAGATGCTATTTATAACACCACTTCGGGTAGTTATACCGAACCCGTGAAGGGCTCCGATGCCTATCATATCTTCTATGTACAAAAAGAAAGAAAAGCAGTAGGCAAAGTGAAAGTGGCGCAAATACTGCTGTTGCGCATCAACGATGGGGATGCGGCAGAAGATACAAGGGTAGCCAAACTTGCAGATTCCATCTATCAACTGGTAACACATGGTATGGCTTTTGACCAGGCCGCATTACAATTCAGTACAGATCGTACATCGTATGCCGTGGGCGGTGAGTTGCCCGAATTTGGTGTGGCAGAATACGATGCCCGTTTTGAACAGGAGGCTTTTGCCCTCCAGCAAACAGGTGCTATATCAAAACCATTTCGCACCAGCCATGGATGGCATATTTTAAAGCTGTTGAAGAAAACGCCTCCCGCTACCAGCATGGACGATGAAGCTGCAGTCGCTGCCATCAAACAACAGGTGGTGAGCACCGAAAGATTGGCCCGTGCAGAGCAGACCTTCTTATCAAAGAACCTGAAGCAAATGAAGTTTGTGCAGGCACCATTTCAAAAAGAAGAATTGTGGCGCTATACGGACTCGGCTTTGCGCAGAGGAAATACAAGTCAATTCAAATTGAAACCGGCCACTTTACTATTTAGCCTGGGCAAAGAAAAAACGCTGGTCGAAAACTGGGTAATGTACAATAGGGCTGTGGGTTTGGCCATGAATATGGATTACGAAAAGCGCTGGGAAAATTATATCATTCAATCTGCCAACACTTATTACAAACAACATATTGCCGAATTTGAACCCAGCTACAAAGCACAGGTAAAAGAATTTAAGGATGCGAATTTGTTGTTTGCCGCCATGGAGAAAAACGTATGGGAAAAAGCAGCCAACGATGCAGCAGGATTGGAGAAATATTATGCTGCGCAAAAACAACGCTACAAATGGAACGATGGTGCTACTGCGCTAATGATCACAGCAAGCGATTCTGCTACTGCCAATGCATTCAGCAAAAAATTGGCTGCCGATCCGCAACAATGGCGTAAGGTAGCCGACGAATTCCGCGACGGCGTCATTGCCGATAGTGCCCGGTACGAAAGCAACCAATTGCCACTGGCTGCAGGCCAGTCCATTTCACCGAACACTATTACACCTCTTGTTAAAAATCCATTGGATAACAGTTATTCTTTTACCTACATTTTCGCAAAACTAGCAGGCGGTGATATTCGCAGTTTTGAAGATGCAAAAGGTTGGGTGATTGGCGATTATCAGCAGGTGTTGGAAGCCAATTGGATGGCAGAACTCAAAAAGAAATATCCCATAGTACTCAACGAAGCAGTGTGGCAGCAAACACTCAAGGTTAATTAAGGTGAATATTTAGATTCTTCACATTTCTATACTACGCGAAGTATCTACCTTAATAAAAAATTTGACGTATGAAAATGATTAAATCAATGCTGTTGCTTTGTGGTATTGTATTATCACTGTCAGCATTTTCGCAAAATGGCCCCAGGCAGCAAATGCCTGTAGCAGATAGAGTGGCTCGTACCATTGAGCGGTTGAAACCCGAATTGAATCTTACAGAACCACAGGTAAAAGAAATGGAACCTGTATACACTGAGTATTATACCGAAATGGATAAGCTTCGCTCTGCGGGTCAACCACCAGCACCTGAGGCAAGGCAAAAATTGACCGATGCCCGCGATGCTAAACTCAAAAAAATTCTGAAAGAAGATCAGTTCAAAAAACTGAAAGAATTAGAAGAACAAATGCGACAGCAACGCAGGCCCAACAATGGCTAACGAATAGAAACCCGGCAGTGCCGGGTTTTTTTTATGGGTGGAATGCATGGCACTAAAATCCCTATTTAATTTGTTTTATCTTTTCCATCCTCACAAAACCAAATGCCATGAAAAACTCCATTAGCTGGTTCGAAATTCCAGTCACCGATCTCGATCGTGCTCAAAAATTTTACGAAAACATTTTTAAAACATCACTCATGGCTATGGACATGGGCGATATCAAAATGCGCACATTTCCTGTAGACGATATCATGGATCAAAATGCGGTGAGTGGCGCATTGATTTTAGCCGGAGAATTTAACACACCATCAGGCAACGGAACAATGGTGTACCTGAATGCCAACCCCGACCTGCAATTAGTGCTGGATAGAATAGTAGCTGCAGGCGGCACAGTGGTAGTTCCCAAAACACTTATCAGCAATGAAATTGGTTTTATGGGCGTGTTTGTAGATAGCGAAGGCAATAGGGTGGCTTTGCATTCTGCACCTCAGGGCTAAACCTATTTTCCATCATCAATACTGCCGCTTGCAGTACTATGCACCATTGGCACCAAAATCAATTAAGCATATTAATTCCGGTAGTTTTATGCTTACCGCTACAGGAAGAATAAATAATTAATAATTCTCTTTTAGCATGAAGGCTTCTTTCTGGATTCGTGGCACTTATATTTTTCAGTTGGCTACCGGCATTATTCATTCCATGAGTTTTTTTGTGGAGCAGGTACCCGCCAATGAAAAAGAAAAACAGTTGCTGGATATAATGAACAATTACAAAATGGATATGGGTTCGGGCATTCACCGCAGCATGTCTGAAATTTTTGTGTCCGTCAGTGCTTGCTTAACCTTGTTCTGTTTGTTTGGAGGTGCCGTCATTCTTTTGCTGTACCGTAAGCAAATTGCCTGGAGCGCATTACGGCCGGTCATGCTCATCAACACCATTGCATTTGGAATAGGTTTGGCAGTGATGATTCGCTTTGCCTTTTTACCACCTATTGTTTGCTTTGGCCTCATTTTCATTTGTAGTCTCATGGCCTGGATCACCATGAAGAAGCAAACACAATAACACAAAAAAATAGCCGGCAAATAATTACCGGCTATTGCAAACAAATATTTTCTTCTTCTATTTCGCCGGGTAAGATGCGTTGGCTTTTACCTCGTTTATTTGGGCTATATGCCTGTTGGTATGTGCGGCAATCATCAATATCAACTGGTAGGCATCAATAGAGCCAAATGGCATTTGTACAATATGATTGCGTAAATCGCTGTTGGTAGATTTCACCAGTTTGATCAAATCGGCTCTTTGATCTTCAAATGCATCCATTGCCTCTTCTTCCGATTTGTAAGAAGTGTTTTTAGGTTCCATTGGCCCTGCAGTTTTCACCTTTTTTTCCCTGCTGGTGATCATGGCTACAAACGCTTCGTCGGTCACTTTTACTTCACTTCTTTTTTCTGGATTAGGTGCGGAAGCAAGTGTTTGATCGAGCATTTTGCGCAAGCCTCCTTCTGCTGCTGCCAGGTGCTTTACACAATCGCCTACGCCCCACACATCGGCAGCGGGTTCAAAAGCCAACTGGGCAGGCGAAAGTTTCTCTGCTGCTTTTTCAAGGCTCTTTTCACTTTCTTTCAAAGCGTTGATGGCTGCTTTTCTTTCCTGCTTCGAAATGGTATTTTGGGCTGTTGCAGTTAAAAGTAGCAACAGGCATGGAATGGCTAAGAGTAGTTTTTTCATATCAAAATTTTTGAACTGTAAGGTAAAAAACATAGCTCCCCTGCGCAAGTCAATACTGATTTATTCATTGCAAGGCAGCGTTCTTTTTATTCCATGCACCATCACATGCTGATGCCCTTGGCCAATGCGCCATAAGCAATGGCACACATTTCATCTTTATCGTTGAATATTTCAACAGTCCCAAATATCCTGTTGCCCACCACTTTTTGCGTAAGGGCCGTAGCACTGATCCTATCGGTTCTAAATGGCTTCAGGTAGTGCACGGTGAGTTGCGCTGTGGCGGTCATGCCGTCTTTGTAATGCAATAAACCAAGTAGGCCAAGTGCCAGATCGGCCAGCGAAGCAATAGTGCCTCCATGCACCGCATCGCTGCCAATGCCACCCAAATGAAACTCTTCCACTTTTGCAATGATCACTTTGGGTTGCTCCGGGTTATCAAGATTGATAGTAGCTCCAAAATGTTGAAGCTGTATGGACTTATTGAATATTTCTTCCAGTTCTTTCCATTTGCCACTAACGGCCAGGTTTTTGTATTTGTACAGTTGAGTAAGGTTCATGGCTGCAATAATCGGTTGATAAAGAAAGGAAAGTTAATAAACCTTTTCGTGCCAAATAACTGTTTATCAAAACGTAATCTCTTTTGCTGTTGCACCGACAAAGAAGGTTTATTAAATTTGGTTCAACCCCTTTGGAAACCCTGATTACACCAATCAGTCATCCGCACACATTTTACTACTAACACATTAACTGCTGACACACTCATCTGCCTCTAATGCTATACAGCAATGGCGGCAAAAACTGGATGACTGCCTTATGCTTAACCGCTTTTTTATCTTGTTTGGCATAGTAACCCTATGTTCTGTTTACAACTGTTTTGCCCAAATTGTTGTAAACAATTCTATTGCATATACCGAAAATTTTGACGGTATGGCCACTGGCCTCGCTCTACCGGCCAATTGGCGAATAGCCCAAAATACAGGGGCTGTTAACTGGAATGCAGGTAGTACGTCGGTTACGCAAGAAGCTTCAACCGGTACACCTGTCCAGGGAGGCACTTATAACTGGGGACAATCGGTGAGCGAAAGAGCCGTGGGCGCTATGACTTCCACAAATTTTGCGAGCCCGAACAGCATTTTGGCCTGGTATCAGAATGGTGCAGCCAGTCCTATCACGCAAATTTCCATTTCATACAGTGCCGAGCGTTATAGAACCAATACCTCTGCTGCTTCCATTCAATTTTATTATTCGCTGGATGGTATCAATTGGACGGCAGTGGGGAGTGGCGATATTGGAAGCGCTTCATTTCCTACAGGCACCAGCGCATATTCTTTTGCTACGCCTGCCATTGTTACTGTTCCTGCATTTTCAATATCCGGTATTGCCATTAGTGCGGGTGCATCTTTTTACCTGCGCTGGAACATCAACAGCTCCGGTACTACTTCGCAGGGAATTGGAGTGGACAATATTTCTGTAACTCCCGTTTACGCTGCATTGCCCACCAACGCTGGCCCTTCGGGCATCAACTGGATAGGTGCCAACCAGGGCTATGTTCAACCTACCAACTGCGATGGCTTTTCATCGCAGGTAATGAAATACCGCAGAATCAACACTGCGACTAATGCACCTACTGATGGAAGAGGGCAGTGGTTTACAACACTGCAAGCAGCCGCATCTGGTGGAAATGTTTTGCTCAGCAATATGACCGGCGGGGCAGGTAATGGATTTCGGTTTACCAATGGAGGAACATGTGGAAGTGCCGGAATCAATACGAATAGTTGGGCATTTGTATCGGCTGCTGCTGCAAGCTTAGATCAAATCAATAGCAACAATTACTTTACCGTTGGTGGACAGGATATGGGGCTGAACATGAGCATTGCAGGGTATTATAGTTTTGCATTTAGAGATGCTGGAAACAACGACGCTTCATTTTATGTGGGTTTCACTACACTAACACCCGTAACATTTACACACCAGTCGTCTACGCAGGTATCGCTCAACAACGATTATTCTATTTCGGTAAATGCTACACTTTCTGCCATTCCTTCTGCTGAGGAAAAATTTTATTTACGCTATACCATTGGCACCAACGATTTCACAGCAGGCACTGCCATTGTGCAGGGAACTGTAGTGGGTACTGCATTAAGTTTTACTGTGCCCAGCCAGTCCATTGGTACCGATGTGTATTATTATCTTTTCAGCTCTACACTTAGCCTCGCTACATTAACCTCGCTGAGCGAAGGCGACCGTTCACTGGGTGCGCTGAAGTATGCCGACAATTCGAACACCAATTATTTGTTCACTGTTTCAAACCCCATGATATACGAGTGGGTAGGCACGGGTACAGGTTCCTGGTCTGCCCCATCCAATTGGAACCCGGTTGGCGTGCCTGTAAATGGCGATGCTGTTTTATTTACGAATACTGCAGCAGTAGTGGTCAATGATGTTCCTTCCATCAAATTATATTTCCTAAGCCTTACCAATGCCGGGACTGTTGATTGGCATTCTACAACGGATGTAAATGTTGATGTAGGATTTAACAGTGTTACATGGTCGGCAATGGATCTACAATCCGGAAAACAGTGGAATTTGAATGATCCCAATTTCGCTATCGTGCTTACCGTTAAAAATGGATTTACCGCATCCGTTGCAGGAACTCTTTTGTTTGGTGGCGATGCGCATAGATTATTGGGAGAAGCCACGGGCTCTATTAGTTTTGAGAACGGCGCAGCATTTGTAACTGCTACAGGGTTTACTGGCAATGCATTCGGCAATACCGGCGCATTGAATGTGGTCCATTTTAAAAGCGGCTCCTCCTATGAATTTGTTGCCGGTGCCAACCCGTTTGCATTTGGTGCTCCTAATTCAAAAGTTGTTTTTGAAAAAAACAGTTTGTATAAACACAACGCCACCAATTTCCCCTCTTTTTCAGGAAGAACCTATGCCGATGTTTTAATAATGACAGCAGCGGGCACCAGTGTCAACAATCTTACCGGCTCCAATGGCTTTACTATGGATAACATCACATTGGAGCCCGGTGTATTGTTGGGTTTGAACGTTTCAGGAACCGGCAATATCAATGGGAATATCACAGTGTCCACAGGAGCTACACTTAGTTTCAATCCTCCAGGTCCCACAAATATTTACTTCAACGGAACGGGCATTCAGCAGCTCAATGGAACGGGTCAAATAATTGTGGGTAGTGCAGTGAGCATGCAGGTGCAGGGTGGGCATAGTTTATATTGTAACCAATCTACCATCAGCGGCGCCGGCTCATTTACATTATTGGGTAGTGCAACATTGGGCATTGGATCGCCTTATGGCATTACCAACCTTGCCGCAGGACCCAGTTCGGGAAACATTCAAACCAGTTTGAAAAACTTAAATACTGCTGCATATTATTTGTACAATGGCAATACCAACCAGCAAACAGGCAATGCTTTGCCTACAACAATCACCGGGACATTGACCATTCAAAACACCGGGCCGGTTAACGACAATACCGTTACGCTTACCAATAACAATACCATCATCAGCACGCTCAATCTTGTGAGTGGATTATTTGCCGTAGGTGTTGGTCAAACCCTTGATATCATTCCATCTGGCACCATCAACGGAAGCGGTGGAAATATTTCTACCAAAGCCAACCAGGAAGGTGGTACAATCGAATTTCTTGGCGCAGCTACCATTAACGGCACTCCAAATTTTTATGCTGTGAAAATGAGTAACAGTGGTGCAGGTGTAGATTTTAAAAATAATCCTACCGTGTATCATCAGCTCACAATGGGTACCGGTGCCTACATGTTGAATGCACCCCGTTACAGCAATACAACTACGTTGGTGTATAATGGCGGCGGCACATTTAACAGGGGTTCGGAGTGGAACAATTTTGCAGTAGCCAATAACCCCGGCTTTCCCACCCATGTAACCGTGGATGGCAATACCATTGTTGACCTTTTCACCAACAGCATTCTACCAACACTTACCAGCCTTCCCATAAATGGCAATCTTGCTTTGGGTGGCGATTTGGGTTTTGGTAGAATGCGTTTGAATAATAATATGGCTATACCGCTGGAGATAAAAGGGAATCTTACCATTGGCAGCGCCAACATGATGGCAAGTTTTTCCAGCGACTTGCAACTCGAAGATTCACAAACCGGCGGTGACTTAGTATTGCACGGCGATTTTACAAGATATCAAAGCAGCTATTTTACTCCATACACAAGATCGATCTTCTTAAAAGGTAACACCAACTCCCTTGTCCAAATTTTACCGGCACCCACTCCCAGTGGTGGCGCCACTATCGATCAAAGCTTTCCCTCGCTATTTGTACAAAAATCCAACCCCGACAATGAGATCACGTTGAACTGTACCGTTGGTATAAACCAGTTATTGGATCTCAACGCCAATGGAATAATTACCTGCGGCAACGGCAATGTATTGGCCATTTTAAATAAAAACACCTCAGGCATTTCCGGCGGTAGTGCCAGCAGTTTTGTAAATGGCACACTGTTGCGCAAAACAAATACTACAGCAGCAACCTATAGTTTTCCTGTTGGGAAAAAAACCGCATCTGCTACGCTGCTTTACCGGCCCATGATTCTTACCACCATGAATAATTTGGGTGCCAACGATGATTTTTCTGCAGAATATTTCAGCAGTACCGGGGCTACACCCAGTGCAGGAACCGATGCAATCTTTCTTAGTTCTTTGCAAGGGATTATGAAAGATGATTACTGGCAGTTCAACAGGAATGCAACCAGCAGCGCAACGGGAAAATTGGCGGTACAGTATGTAAACCCCGGAGCGGGAAAATGGAGAACAGACGATGGTGTTTCCATTTCTCCATGCGCCAATTGCAATGTGGCCATTGTACACCGCAGTACAAGCAGCGGGCCGGGAGCCTGGTCTTTTACAAAACCCGATTATCAATTTGATGTAGTGTCTGCTACGCCCGATGCTCGGGCATTTTCAGAAACCGGGTTTATTGGTTCTGCTGAACTCAGCAGCTTTAGCCCATTTACCATTGGCTTTGGATACAATGCTATTCTCTCTGCCCTCCCCATTCATTTGATTGCATTTAATGCTTCCTTACAAAACAACAACGGCGTACTTACATGGCAAGTGGATAGCGATAAAGAGCTGCTGTCATTCGAAATTCAGCATAGCGATAATGGCATCCATTTTTCAAAAATTGGACAAGTAAAACCATTGGGAACTGCTTACAGTTTTGTACATCCTCATCTTTTGCCGGGCAAACATTTTTACCGCTTGTTGGTAAAAGGTAGTAGTGTCCAGTTCTTCAGCAAAGTAGAAGTATTGGTGGCTGGAAATGCCAACACATTTATTGCAGGCTTACAAAGCACTGTAATACGCCAACAGGTAGTAGCGAATATTTGGTCGTCGGCACCACAAACAGTAGTAGCCATTATTACCGATATGGCCGGTCGCATGTACAGAAAGCAAAACAGCACGTTGATACAAGGACAGAATCAATTGGCCGTGCCCGTGCATTCGCTGGCTAAAGGCATTTACCATATCACCATCCTTACAAAAGATGGTGTTCAACAAACATTGCGATGGTTGAAAGAGTAATGATTCGCATAACTTCAATGCTGTTCCCAATTATGGAATAGCACCGTATGAAAGATTTGCGCCAACACAATTTGGATCAACTGCAGGAATCCGTTTTTGATATCTGCATTATTGGAGGAGGTGCCACCGGAGCAGGTGCTGCATTAGATGCTGCAGCCCGTGGCTACAAAGTGTTGTTGATTGAAAAAAATGATTTTGGCTCAGGTACTTCTTCCAAAAGCACCAAGCTCATTCATGGTGGCGTTCGGTATTTGGAACAAGCATTCAAAAAACTGAGTATTGGTCAATACCGAATGGTTAGCAAAGCGCTGCACGAAAGAGCCACGTTGCTCAAAATTGCGCCGCATATTACCCGGCCACTACAACTGGTCACGCCTTGCCGCACATGGATAGAAGGCGTTTACTATTTTATTGGTTTGAAGCTGTACGATTTCATCAGTGGTAGAAGTCATATTGGAAAAAGCGAATTGCTTTCACGGCAAAAAGCATTACAAAAAATTCCTACCCTCAAAACAAAAGGGCTTTTTTCTGCAGTAGTGTACTACGATGGGCAATTGGATGATCTGCGTTTCAACTGGGCGTTGATTCAAACCGCTATTACCAAAGGGGCCATTTGTATCAACCATACAGTACTACATGCTTTTCAAAAAACGGGAGCAGGAAAAATTGTAGGCGCAACCATAGTAGATGCATTAACAGGCAAGCAATATTCTGTAAATGCTAAACTGTTTGTAAATGCAACAGGTCCGTTTTCCGATAGTGTCAGGTTATTGGCAAACGAAATGCTTTTGCCCCGTATGCAGGTAAGTAAAGGCGTACATATTTTGTTGCCGAAACAAATGATGCCATCTTCTTCTGCATTGCTCATTCCAAAAACAAAAGATGGCCGTCTCATTTTTGCCATTCCGTATCAAAAGCATTTGTTGGTGGGTACTACTGATGACCCCGGTGTTGTAAGTGAAAAAGAATTTGGGCCCACAGCACAAGAGGTGCAATACCTGCTCGAATATGTGAATGAATACCTGGATGTGCAGGCAACAAAAGCAGATGTGTTGGCGGGTTTTGGCGGGCTGCGGCCATTGGTAAAAAAATCGGGCGAATCCACAAAAGACCTGGTGCGGGATCATGAAGTAGAGATCGATGAACGCTCGGGACTCATCAGTATACTCGGTGGAAAATGGACCACCTACCGGTTGATGGCCAAAGACACGATTGATGCAGCCGAAAAATTCCTTCATTCACAGTCTCCGTGCTCTACCAAAAGCTTGGTGTTGATAGGCAGTGAAACATTTACCCATCATACTGCCATACAATTACAACAGCAAAGCGGCTGGGATCATGAAGTGGTAAAACACCTGGCCAGCACCTACGGCGACCAGAGTTTAAAAATTGCTGCAATAACACTCGCAGACGCTAATGCAAAAAATCGGTTGCTTCCCGGCATGCCTTATACCTATGCCGAGTTGCACTATGTAGTAGAACACGAAATGGCATACACAGTGAAAGATGCGATTGCCGGTAGGTGGGGCACGCCGCTAGCATCCTGGCAACAGGCCATGCAACTCATTCCTGTAGTTGGATCGTACATGACCCATTATTTTAATTGGGGATTGGAGCAACAGGAAAAATATATACATCAATACCAACTCGAGCTGAAGACCATTATTGATGGTAGCAATGTCTAAAAACCTGTTGGGCATTGCATTTTCAAAAAATGATTTTTCTCTTTTTATGGAAGCGATGCATTTGCTGCGTCTTAATCATAAAACAAGTGTATGGCAGCAATACAAGAAAACTCCGGCAAGCAAGGAAAAAGAAAAATACACAGCACCCGTGTAGATCTTACGCCCATGGTCGATTTGGGTTTCCTGCTCATTACCTTCTTCATTTTCACCAATACGCTTTCTACAGCAACGGTGATGAAAATAGCAATGCCAAAAGACTCTGCAGACTCCACAAAAATTGCAGCGTCCGGTGCTATTTCGCTGATTGCTTCTTCCAGTGAAATCATTTATGTGCAGGGCGACAACCAAAATCCACTCGTAAAAAAATACGACTGGAATGATATGGACGGATTGCGCAGGCAGTTAATAGAAGCGAAGCAAAGACTGGTAGCCGCAAACGGCGACGATTCAAAACTTTTTGTGATGATCAAACCGCATGATAAAAGCAGGTTTGGGCAGGTGATCCGTCTTTTGGATGAAATGACGATCTGCGGAATTCGTCGTTATTGTACCGCCGAATTTGCTGCTGGCGACATGGCTTATGTTTCTACGCAAAGTCAATAGTGCATTCGCCTGGGTTTTTGAAATGAAAAGCTACAAAACAAAAAATGTTCGTATTTTAATTGTACGATACGTTTTGCCTGCTTGTTTTATTTCAAAAACCCTTTTTGCATATGAGCATACCTGTGGTCGACCTGGCCCTCTTCAATCATGGTACGGATAGTGAGCGAAAAGCATTTGTATATGAACTGGGACGAGCCTATGAAGATGTAGGTTTTGTAGCAGTAAAAAATCACGGGATCCCCGATGATTTGATTGAAGAGTTGTATAGATACGTTCAGGAATTTTTTGCTTTGCCGCAACCCACCAAAAGCAGTTATGAAAAACCGGAATTAGCGGGGCAGCGGGGATACACCAGTTTCGGTAAAGAACATGCCAAGGGTAGTACTGCACCAGACTTAAAAGAGTTTTTCCAGTACGGGCAAACCGTGGAAGACAGCGACCCCGTAGCATCTGAATATCCCGCCAACGTTTCTGTAAACGAAGTGCCGCAGTTTAGCCCTACGCTTTTCAGGGCTTACCGAAATTTTGAAAAAAGTGGAAGGGCCTTGCTAAAAGCCATTGCCATTTATCTTGGACTCGACGAGCAATACTTTGAACCCTTTGTGGTAAATGGCAACAGTATTTTAAGAGCCATTCATTACCCTCCCATAACCCAGGAGCCGAAATCGGCCATTCGTGCAGAACAACATGAAGACATAAACCTCATTACACTATTGGTCGGCGCCAGTGCAGAGGGCCTGCAAATTCAAACACTGGATGGAGAATGGGTGGCAGTCACCGCTTTGCCGGGACAAATTGTAGTGAATGTGGGTGATATGTTGCAACGCCTCACCAATAACCGGTTGCGGAGCACCACGCATCGTGTGGTAAATCCGTCTCGCGAAAAATGGGGAACCAGCCGTTTCAGCATTCCTTTCTTTTTTCACCCAAGGAGCAGCATGAACCTTGCCTGCCTGCCCATTTGCATTGATAGCGATCATCCAAAAGCGTATGCCGATGCCACTGCAGGCGAGTATCTCGATGAACGGCTTCGGGAAATTGGATTGAAGAAATAAGAGTTTAGCGTGATTCTATATACAGGAGCCGATTCCTTCATTGGGATCGGCTTTCTTATGCATCCTGGTGCTTTTTAAAAGACCAATATTAACAATCGGCGCCATTTTGCTTGGTAGGGTTCTGCTATTTTTGTTTTTTAATTACAGCTATGAGAGGCCTCAGGTATATATGTTTGGTAGCAGCATTGGTAATAGTGGCAAACTATGCCGGGGCCCAGTGTTCCATTTGCACAAAAACTGCTTCTCAGCTCGGGCGGCAAAGCGCCGAGGGTTTAAATGGGGGTATTATGTACCTCATGATCTTGCCTTTTGCGATAGCAGGATATATTGGCTATCGCTGGTGGAGGCAGGAAAAAAGAGCATAGCCATTTACACTAAATCTTGTTACCCGGATAGCTTTGTATTGCTGCTCTCTAAAAGTTTACATTTTATAGTACCATACCATGTTGAAACTCTTGAAACCATTGTTTTTCCTCGTGTTCCTGTCTTGCAGTTTTGTGTCTTTTTCTCAAACAGCAGCCAAAGTTTTTTCCGGGGTTGTGCTCGATGCTAAAACCGGAAAACCCCTGCAATCTGCGAGCATTACCAATGTGTTGAAAGGCATTACCGTAATGAGCCACACCGAAGGGCGGTTCACCATCAGCATCAACAAGGGAAATATCCTGTCTTTTGCAGCCGGTGGCTATTATACCGATACGCTTACGGCTACCGACAGTGTAATGGCACTAAGTTCCCTGCTATTAAAACTGCGTCCTTTGCCCACTACTTTGCCCGATGCGTTTGTAACAGCCAACTTAAATCCTTACCAGCGTGATAGCATTGCCCGTAGAAAAGAATTTTTGAGCGTGGTAGGCGAAGCCAAAATTCCTGTTGTGAGCAGGGCCAATAATAATGGGTTTGGAGTAGGTATTAATATTGATCGTTTTACCAAGCGGGAAAAGAAAAAGCGTAATGCCCGTGAATTATTTGATGTTACTGAGGCAGAAGCCTATATCAACTACAGGTGGAACGATAGCCTGGTGTACAAATACACAAAATTGGAAGGCGATTCACTCACAGAATTTATGCAAGCCAATCGACCGACCTGGGAATGGCTCCGAAAAAATGAAGGGGAAGAAGATATGGTATACTATATCAATAAATCGCTGAAGAAATACTACAAGCGATAATAAAAAAAGGAACCTAATGGTTCCTTTTTTTATTAATTGACTAATGGAGAATCATCGGAAATTTTTAGGTAGAGAATTTGCTATATCCATTGATATCACTGTGTTTATAAGCATTTACCGTTTACCCTGAGCTGTCCTTTTCCTCTGCGTTAGTTAACTGTTATTGTATTTATGCAGAGGGCATTTCTATAAAGTTTTCTATCTTTTTCTCTTGTTTCTACACAAACCCGGCTACTCATTTCACATTAGCCCAGTAATCCAGCAGCTTTACTTATCTCCAACATGCGGTTGATGGGTTTTAATGCGGCAAGCCTCAGCTCTTCATCCATGGTGAGTTCGGGTGTTTCGTATTCCAGGCACAAATAGAGTTTTTCCAGTGTGTTCAACTTCATATGTGGACATTCATTACAGGCACAGGCATTATTTGGCGGAGCAGGAATAAATGTTTTATGCGGACTGTCTTTTTGCATTTGGTGCAAAATGCCGGTTTCGGTAGCTACAATAAATGACTCGGCTGCGTTGGAAGCACTGTATTTCAACAATTGGGTAGTGCTGCCAATATAATCGGCCACCTGGAGCAGTGCATCTTCACACTCGGGGTGGGCTATCACTTTGGCATCCGGGTGGCGCTGTTTGAGTTTGGTGATCTTTTCCAGGCTGAAAATTTCGTGCACCATGCAGGACCCGTCCCATAACACCATGTTGCGGCCGGTTACCTTGTTTATATAGGCTCCCAGGTTTTTGTCGGGGGCGAAAATTATTTTCTGGTCGGCGGGCAGGCTGTCTATAATGGCTTTAGCGTTGCTACTGGTGCAGATAATATCGCTCAGGGCTTTCATGCCTGCGCTGCAGTTAATATAGGTCACCACAATATGGTCCGGGTATTTGGCCCGCCATTTTGCGAAAATTTCGGGGGGAGCACTGTCGCTCAGGCTGCAACCGGCTTTCAGGTCAGGTAAAACCACTTTTTTGGTAGGATTCAGAATTTTGGCCGTTTCAGCCATAAAATGTACTCCGGCGAATAAGATGATGTCCGCATCCGTTTCCTTGGCTTTTTGGGCCAAGCCAAGGCTGTCACCAATATAATCTGCTACGTCCTGTATATCCGGATCCTGGTAATAATGCGCCAGCACAATTGCATTCTTTTCCTTTTTCAGTTTTTCTATAGCTGCGAACAAGTCAAGAGCCGGATCGAGCTTGATATCCAGAAATCCTTTTTTTTCAATTTCCCTGGTAGCTTGTGCTATGTCAATAACTGCCATAATATGTATTATTAATTATTTATTATAAATCTACCTACTACTATTAGGAGTGTGTATACGGTAGTTAGTGTTCCCCGCTCCTGGTACAAAGGTATGTTGTCAACTTACTTACACAGATATTCCCATAATTATTACCGTGGGTTTCTCTACTGCCATAAGCATTAAGCTGGCTTTTCCCCAAATGTGTTTAAAGCTGTGTTTAGAATAACTGACCCATTTTGTGATTCAGGTTATCATGTGGATTTCCTGAAGCGATGTGGATTTCCCTGAGCGAATGGGGTAGGTCTTCATATTTCCAATTCTATTTTTTCGTATTCTATTAACGTGTGGTGAAGGCAAAGAGCTGGGTTTATACACTGTGTTAAGGGATTATTAACAGCTAAAAAGAATCAGGGTTTCACAATAGTGTTCCATGGAACTGCCAGTCCTGGTTTCTGCATGGAAAAAGGAGTGATATTGAACTGAGTTATACAGGTTCTGTAGAAAATGGACTCCTTTGCTGGTGCGATTTTAGGCCGGTTTTCCACAATTTTTTCATATACTGCTTTCCCCTATTTTTGCCATCCTTTATAATTAATGTATATAACTAAGTTATGTCAATCATTCAGTCAATTAGAGATAAGGCAGCACCCGTAACGATTGGTGTAATTGCCATAAGTCTTATCGGGTTTATTTTAATGGATGCTGGCCGTAGCAATAGGGGTGGAGGTGTAAGTCCGACTGATGCTGTGGGAGAAATCAATGGTGTAGATTTAAGCTGGGAGGCTTTTCAAAAGCAAGTGAAGCTTAATGAGCAGATGTATGAAATGCAGGGAAGATCTGTTGACGAAAATACCCGTCAACAAATTTATTCTGATACATGGCGCACTATGGTGGATGAAGAATTGCTTACCCAGGAATATTCTAAGTTGGGTATTGATGTTTCTGATAAGGAGTTCAATGATTTGTTGTTTGGTGCTAATCCTCCTCAATGGCTTACACAACAATTTACCAATCCTGAAACCGGTGCTTTTGATGTAGTTGCTGCAAAGCAAGCCATCAATGAACTAAAGAAGAACAAAGCCAATACCAACAGGGACCTGATCAACGATGTGTACCTTGATCCTATGATCAGTGGTACTAAGCGCTCTAAGTTTTTCAGCTTATTGCAAAACAGTGCTTATGCACCAAAGTGGATGGCTGAAAAAACAATTGCTGATAATGGATTGGCTGCCAACTTTAGTTATGTAGTGGCTCCTTATAGTGCTGTTTCTGATAGCACTGTAAAAGTGAGCGATGCGCAGATCAACGATTATATTAAAGCACACGAATCAGAGTTTAAGACTGATGAGAATAGCAGAAGCATTGCGTATGTATCATTCAGCTTCCTGCCTTCAGGTAGCGATACTGCTGATGCTAACAAAGCATTGAATGATTTGAAAGCTGAATTTGCTGCAGCTCCTGATGCTGGAACATTTGTAACACGTAATGGTAGCAGCTTACCATTTTTTGATGGATACATCAGCAAGGGCCGTATCCAGATAGCTGCTAAAGATTCAATTATTGGTGCCGGTGTTGGTAAAGTATATGGTCCTTACCTGGATGGTAACAGCTTTGTAATGAGCCGCATTGTGGATGTGAAAGTGTTGCCCGATAGTGTGAGAGCTAAGCACATCTTAATTGGAACTTTTGATCCAAGAACACAACAGCAAACTTTGAGCGATGAAGTTGCTAAAAAACGTATTGATAGTATTGAAGCGTTGGTGAAAGGTGGTGCAAGTTTTGACGCTTTGGCTATGAGCATGAGCGATGATGAAGGCAGCAAGATGCTGGGTGGTGATGTTAACTACTTCGCTAGCGGTAAAATGGTGAAAGAATTCAATGATTTCTGTTTTGATAAGAAGACCGGTGATATGGGAGTTGTAAAAACTTCTTTCGGTTACCACCTTATTAAAATCACTGATCAGAAAGATTTTTCTCCTTCTTATAAAATTGCGTACATGGCCAAGCCAATTGAAGCAAGCCAGGCTACTATCAATGATGCGCAATTAAAGGCTAACACTTTTGCTACACATAGCCAGGACTTAAAAAGTTTTGATGCTACTGTTACAAAAGACAACCTGTCTAAACTCATTGCACAGGAAATAAAAGAATCAGATTTCCAGGTGGGAACTCTTGGTGTAAACAGGTCGTTGGTGAAAGATATTTTCAAAGCTGATGTTGGTTCTGTTATCAGTGACCCAATTGAATTGAATGATCAGTTTATAGTTGTAGCTGTAACAAATGAAGATAAAAAAGGTCTGCCTTCTGCCGGTAAAGTTCGCCCAATGGTAGAAAGCATTGTTCGCAATGAATTGAAAGGAAAACTGCTTGCTGAAAAAGTAAAAGGTGTTACTACTTTGGATGCAGCTGCTCAAAAATTGAATGTTCCTGTTTTGCGTGCTGACAGTGTGTCATTCCTAAGCCCATTGATTGGCGGAGCAGGATATGAATTAAAGGCAGGGGGTTTTGGTTTTAACAAAGCCAATTTGAATAAAGTGAGTGGACCAATTGCCGGTACTGCAGGATTGTTCCTGGTGCAACCACTTTCTATTTTTGCAAATCCAGCAGCAAGCGCAAATGTGGAAGAAACAATGAAGAACATTGTTAACCAACAACGCAACACATTGTTGTACAGCAGTATGGATGCTTTGAAAAAAGCAGCCTCTGTAACTGACAAACGCAGTAAGTTTTTGTAAGTACTAGTTTTATAGATTCTTATAATAGACTGAAACCTCGCTATATGGCGAGGTTTTTGTTTTTGGAAACATTCTTAGAGCTTGGTGTGTTTTAAGGGTAGTCTTAGTAGTTTTGAATATAACGGAGGTTTTTATGAGTGATGTTTTAATAAATAAAGTGGCTGATAGTGGGTTGTTGAGTTTAGACCTGGCTGCGTATTACCCGCAGAAGGAAAAGACTATCATTTTTGATCTCAAGCCGTTTTTGTTTATGGAAATGATCTTGCGTGAAAAGGATTTTAGAGAAGCGCTGAAGAATCATGACTGGACACAATACAAGGATAAGTATGTGGGCGTTACCTGTACTGCCGATGCAATTATTCCGGTTTGGGCGTATATGTTGGCTGCTGTTTATTTAGAACCTGTTGCTCTGAAAGTAGTGATGTCAGGTGAAGCAGAATTGGACGAAAAAATCTTGTTGGATAATATCAGGAAAATTGAAGTAGAAGAGTTTACTGATAAACGTGTTGTTGTAAAAGGTTGTGGTGAATTGCCGATTGGTGAATCGGCCTATCTTGAAGTGGCCAACAAACTACGCCCTGTTGTGAAGAGTATTATGTACGGTGAGCCATGTAGTACTGTGCCTATTTACAAGAAAAAATTGTAGTGTTATAATTCATCAGTCCTTCTATTTTTTAAGCTGGTTATATCTTTTTGAAACCAGCCTCTCACTTTAAATCCGTAAAGCATAATTATCGGAATTACTACCATTACTCCTATGGTTACGTAAAAGCCCATGTAATGATGTTTATATGGAATTACGTCAAAGTTCATTCCGAATATTCCACCTATTACTGTTGCAGGAGCCATGATGGCTGTAATAATGGCGAGGGTTTTCATCACTTCATTCATACGTAAGTTAATATTGTTTACGTACATGTCTTGTACACCCAGTATGAGATCGCGGTAATTGTCTATAAGATCATTTGCCTGCACTACGTGATCATATACATCTCTAAAATATTTTGATGTGCTTTTATCCAAAAGTGGACTTTCTGATCGGATAAGCGCAGCAGTTATATCTCTTACAGGCGCTATGTTTCTTTTCAGTAAGATGATGTCTTTTCTTAGTTGTGAAATTTTATCGAACGAATGTTTTGAAGTGCGTTGTAATATATTTTCTTCTACCTGTTCAATATGGTCGCCCACTGTTTCAATTACTGCGAGGTAACTATCTGTAATAATATCGATGAGAGTATAAAAAAGAAATTCTGCTCCTCTTTGTCTTTCGCGGCAATCTTTTTTCAATAATCTTTTCCTGATTGGGTCAAATACATCTTTCTCTGCATCTTCCTGGAAGCTCAGTACGAAGTTTTCACCCAGCACAATACTGATCTGTTCTTCAGAGATCACACCAGTTTCTTTATCTATAAAAAGCATACGAAGCAAGCAGAAGAGGATGCCATCCATTTCTTCTACTTTTGGTCGCTGGCCATAGGTTAGAATATCTTCCTGGATCAACCAGTGTATTTGATAGCGTTCACAAAGTGGCGCTAGTTTTTCCGGGTTCAGGTTATCCATGTTGATCCATGTAACCGTTGGTGTATCTATATAATGGAAGCAATCTTCAATTCGTTCTGGATGAACTTCGGTGATGGTTTCAGCATTGTAGTCGTATACTGTAATATGCGATTTAGCAACCTTGTGCTTTTGTGCAGGTTGAAATGGTTTTACTACTGCCCTTGTTTTTTGACGAGCAATTGCTTTCAATAAATTTCTATAACCAAGGCCGGTAAGTTTTTTCCCAATGTTGGTTGCCATGATGCTGTTATATTTACTAAAGTTATGTGTAGATAACATATTCTTGCGGTCATTTCATGTATCTCATTCGGCATATTCCGTTTTTAAAAATGGTGCTTTGGCACAGCCTTACAGCGTTTGGAGGACCACAAGGACATTATGGGATGATGGTGAAACGCTTTGTACAAAAGCGACACGATGTTACGGAAGAAGAGTTATTGGAGTTTACAGCATTTACGCAGCTATTGCCCGGCGCTAGTAGTACACAAACGCTAAGTTTAATTGGATATAAGCGGGGTGGATTATGGTTGGCTGTACTTACTTTAATAATATGGGTGTTACCGGCAGGCTTATTGATGAGTGCTTTAAGCTTCTTGTTGAATTATTTTGACCACGGAGCTTTGGAAGTAAGCCTGTTTAAATATATCCAACCTATGGCAGTTGGATTTTTGGCCTTTGCAGCATTGCGAATGGGACGTATTTCCTTACGCAATTTGATCACTGTTATTATTGCAGTACTAGCTTGTGTAATTACTTTTTGGTTTTTCCATACGCCTTGGGTCTTTCCCATTCTATTAGTGTCTGGTGGTATCGTCACCAATTTTAGTAAGAAAAGGATTCCGGATGTACATAGTAATAAACGAAAAATTACCTGGGGTAATTTATGGTTGTTCGTAGCCTGTTTTGTTGTGTTGGGTTTTATGTCGGAGTGGGCCCGAAAGCAACAGAAGAAATTAGGAAGCCAGGAACCACAATATAGAGTCTGGAATTTATCGGAAAACTTTTATCGTTTTGGCAGCCTTGTTTTTGGAGGTGGTGATGTGTTGGTGCCGTTGATGTACGAACAGTTTGTGGTGCGACCACAAGGAGATAATAAGTACATGACCAGCGAGCAATTTCTGACCGGCAGCGGCATGGTTCGTGCAATACCCGGGCCGGTATTTTCAGTGAGTGCTTTTCATGGTGGAATGGCTATGCGCAAATGGGGTAGTGGCTGGCAGGTGCTGGGTTGTGTAGCAGGGTTGGTGTTTATTTTTCTGCCCAGCGTATTATTGGTCTTATTCTTTTATCCCATTTGGAACAACCTGAAACGATACGCTGTAGTATATCGAAGCATTGAGGGAATTAATGCCGTAGCTGTAGGTATTATAGTGGCGTCCACTTTCTATGTATTCAAGGATATTTCTATAGACTCTGCTGGCAGGATCCCGTGGACTAATATTGCCGTGGTATTAGGAACTTTTTTGTTGTTGGTGTATACCAAATTACCGTCTCCGGTAATAGTAGGAATCTGCCTTTTGATTGGATTCATGTTGTAAAAGAACAACTTATATATTTATTTGTTTTTTATAGTAATTATTTAGGCTTATTTCTTGTTCTACTTTATCGGGTACCATATAACGTATGGGAATGTTTTGCTGAATATAACTGCGTATCTGCGTAGATGAAATTTCAAGCAGTGGAGCATTAATAATATGCAGCCTGGCATTCAGAGTATTTACTACTTCAAAGCCTGGCCGTTTATATACATAGACTTCGTGGTTGGTAATAATGGTATGGGCATTTTTCCATTGAGGAAGATTACTAAAACTGTCGCTACCCATTATGATGGCAAACTCGTGTTGAGGATATTTTTCCTGCAGGTAAGCAAGCGTGTTGACGGTGTAGGATGGTTTTGGTAAATGGAATTCTATATCGGTAACCCTTAAATAGTTGTCGTTTTCAATGGCTGTTTGTACCAGGTGTAACCGGTGGTACTCGTTCAGTAGGGTTGTTGATGGTTTAAATGGGTTCTGAGGGGAAACCACCAACCATACCTGTTGAAGATCGGTTGTATGCTGCGCTATATTGGCAACGATCAAATGGCCATTATGGATGGGGTTGAAAGAACCGAAATACAAACCAATTTTCATAAAGTGGAGATGGAGGTTTTTATAAGGTTTCAACCATTATTTGTTCCGCTTCGTTGATGCGAAGGCTGAGGTGGTAACCTGCAATCAGTATGGAAATAGGATCTCCCAACGGAGCTCTGATTTCTACCAACAATGGTTCACCCGGCACGCAGCCCATTTCCATCAGTTTCAAAAACAAATCGTTGGAGCCAAATGAATGTACAATGCCTTGTTCGCCCGGGTTTAGTTCAGAGAGTTTTCTAATCATAGGTATCTTTGGAGTGCAAATGTATTTTTATTTAAATCAGCCAGTTTTCCAATAGCGAAATGCCTATCACTTTTTCAGATGCAGATGCTCGTGTTAGCTTAACTAATCGTCGCAAACTTAAATCCTTTATTGAACACGTGTTGTGCAATGAGGAGGGATGGAGCATAATTAACCTCTCTTATGTTTTTTGCTCCGACCCGTATTTGTTAGATATCAACAAGCGTTTTTTGGACCACGACTATTATACTGACATTATAACCTTCGACCTCGGCACAGGTGTTGAAGACCAAATTGAAGGAGAGATTTATATTTCCATTGATAGGGTGAAGGATAATGCGAAGTCATTAAAAATCTCCAACACTGAAGAATTATTAAGGGTCATCTTCCATGGCATACTGCATTTGTGCGGGTACAGGGACAAAACCCCAAAGGAGATCAAAGCCATGCGAGCTGCGGAGGACAAATACCTCCGACTCTATAGTCAATATAGCCTCTAATGTTCCACGTGAAACAACGAGGGACTTCTTTTCCCGGCAGTGAATTTGTTTCACGTGGAACAAATAGGATTCTCCCGTAGTTAACACTACCATAAGTTACTTTTGCCTCATGTTTCCAGAGTACGACGTAATAGTAATAGGCGCCGGTCATGCCGGATGCGAAGCCGCAGCTTCTGCTGCCAATATGGGTAGCAAGGTTCTCCTAGTAACCATGAATATGCAAACCATTGCCCAAATGAGCTGCAACCCAGCTATGGGAGGGATTGCCAAAGGCCAAATAGTGAGGGAAATAGATGCCCTTGGTGGATATAGCGGTATCGTTTCCGATAAGAGCATGATCCAGTTTAGGATGCTAAACCGCTCTAAAGGTCCTGCCATGTGGAGTCCAAGGTCGCAAAATGACCGTATGTTGTTCGCCACTACCTGGCGGGAAATGCTGGAGCAAACCCCCAACGTGGACTTTTACCAGGATATGGTAAGGGGGTTGTTGGTACGGGATGGCCGCTGCCATGGTGTAATTACCGGCCTGGGACACCATATAGAAGCTAAGTCTGTAGTGGTAACCAGTGGCACTTTCCTCAACGGGATTATCCATATAGGGGAGAAGCAGTTGGGCGGAGGCCGTATTTCAGAAAAAGCAGCTACTGGTATTACCGAGCAATTGGTAGAGCTTGGTTTTGAAGCAGATAGGCTCAAAACGGGTACACCTCCCAGGATTGATGGCCGCAGCCTCGACTATACAAAGATGGAAATACAGGATGGCGACACTGAAATAACAGGCTTCTCCTACCTTGATATACCTAAAATAAGTGCTGCCCAACAGCGTCCATGTTGGATTACTTACACCAACGAGGAAGTACATGGTATCTTAAAAACAGGGTTTGATAAGAGCCCCATGTACCAAGGCCGCATCCAGGGTGTGGGCCCCCGATACTGTCCCAGTATTGAAGACAAAATCAGCCGCTTTGCAGAAAGAGATAGGCACCAGCTTTTTGTGGAGCCCGAAGGCTGGAATACGGTAGAGATATATGTGAATGGATTTAGTAGTAGCTTACCTGAAGAGGTACAGATGGCCGCCCTGCGAATGGTGCCGGGATTTGAAAAATGCCGCATGTTTAGGCCGGGTTATGCTATTGAGTACGACTATTTCCCACCTACACAACTTACCTATACCCTGGAGACAAAGCTGATCAGCAACCTGTTCTTCGCAGGTCAGATTAATGGTACCACCGGGTACGAAGAAGCCGCCTGCCAGGGGTTGGTGGCCGGCATGAATGCCCACCTGAAAGCGAAAGAATTGGACCCATTTGTACTAAAAAGAAGTGATGCATATATAGGCGTTTTGGTGGACGACCTGATTAATAAAGGCACTGATGAGCCCTACCGCATGTTTACCAGCCGTGCCGAATTCAGGACCCTATTGAGGCAGGATAATGCTGATCTGAGGCTTACCGAAATGAGCCATAAATTGGGATTAGCAAGCCAGGAGCGAGCCGAATTAGTACAGGCAAAGCAAAGTTCGATCGCAGAAATAAAGAAATGCATGCTCGAGTTTTCAGTGGAGCCGGGAGAAATCAACCCTTATTTCGAACGAATTCAATCTTCTCCTATCAGCGAAAAGTACAAAGCAGCCAAGTTGTTGCTTCGCCCAAATGTTGAGTTTACTGACCTTCTCAACGAAGTGCCCCGATTAAAAGAGGCTTTGGCTGAGCATAAAATGGATGCCTTAGAGCAGGCTACTATCCAGTTGAAATACGAAACCTATATTGATAAGGAGCGGGAACTGGTTCAAAAAATGTCGCAATTGGAAGACTTGGAAATACCAGGCAATTTCGATTACACCAAAGTGGGAGCATTAAGCAATGAAGCCCGACAAAAATTTCATAAGATAAAACCAAGAACTCTTGGGCAGGCCAGCAGGATCAGCGGCGTTAATCCAAGCGATGTCCAAATTTTGATGGTGTTTATGGGGAGATAAATATTTTGCCACAAACAGGAAAAACGTCCAATAAAAACAGACAATATTATAGTGTTACAGGAATTTCTTCGGAAATTCCTGTAACACTCTCCCAAGGGGCATTTTCGGCCCAAAAAACGCAATCAGAAGCATGAAAACCGGCCAGATTGTAACATGCTTATTTTCAATTAGTTGTGCGTGTTTTGTTGCATTTCAAAAGGCGTTTCCTTAAAATAGCCCCTACCAATACCCAAGAAGGCATTTTTTATTGCATTCTCAGCGCCTTCATTTTGAGAAGGAAATGAGCATTCGGCTCGGATAAATTTCTTGGCCATTTTTTTAGAAGAACACTGGCCTTCTAAAAAATTCCTTTTGGCCAACATTCGCGAAAGGCCAAAAAAATGCCGCTTCTTTGGAAGCGGCATTTTTAATAGACCTGGTGCATTGCAATGCACATTACAATTTGTTGAGTTTGATGGATTGTTTAAAATGAGTGTTAGCATCTTCTACCTGGAGTATGTACAACCCGGCCGGAATATTCGGAAGTTTAAAATTCTGTGTAGGCCCTTGGTTGATTTGTAGCGTTTGGTTGAAAAGCAATTGACCACCCAAAGTAGAAATGCTGATCTGTACTTTTTGATTCGGCACAACTCCAGACCAGTTCAACTGAATATTTTCTTTTGCAGGGTTGGGTATGATGGAGAATGAAAGCGTTGATTTTTTCCAACTCACCGTTTCGATGTTTGAATACTTGATCTCGTTATTCATGTGTACCATTTTCAATCTATACCAAAGCCTGTCTGCTGTGGAATTGGGTTTATCCACCAGCTCGTATTGATATGGTGTACTAAACGCCTTTGGCTCTACCTGTTTTACAGGCACAAAATCTACTCCATTAGTACTACGTTCAATTACAAAATACTGCAGTCGGTCAATATCAGCTGCGGCCCATTTCAAATAAACTTGTTGCCCAAAACTGGCTGCGTTGAAACGCAACAGTTTAATCGGAAGAATACAGGTACCAATTTGTACTATCGATGCATTAAATGCCGGAAGCTGGCATGGTGCTGCATCGGCCAATGAAATATTGGAAGGTTGGGTAGCCACCACCATGCGGAAATACACGTCTTTGCTTTGATCTACGAATTGGGGAGAAATGATCGTATCCACCCTGCCATTCGTGGGATTATAAGGATCGTTGGGCGATGGAATTTCTTTTGCAGGAGCCATGGCCGTCCATGGGCCAGTGGTGTTGTAAGCGTACTGAAACTGGTAGGTATCGTATTGGGAAAAACCGCTAGTACTCTCTAGCCAGTTACCAATCACCTGGAAGCGCTGGCCCACACAATATGTACCGTTGGTTAACTCTGTAAGTGGGTTGGCATCCACAGCAACGGAAGCAATAGGTCCACGGGTAACAATGCTAATATCGTCGAGAGCCCAGTCGTTTCCATCGCCACCAGGGGCATTATTACGGATACTAAAATTAAAATCGCCTGAAGCTGAGCCTGTAGCAAATACAAACTCCTTTTGAATCCATTTGTCGGCTATAGATATTGGCCCAGTGGTATAATAGGCTTTATTGTTAACATCAAAAGTTAAGTTTGGTAGACCTCCGGGCGTAGAGTTTGCTGCATTTAATGTTGTAGGATAATTATTTCCATTTCTGCTATTTACACCTGTATTTGAGTTTACGCCACAACTGGGGCATACATTTCTAAACCAGGCTTTAAAATTGTAGTACGTGCCTGGGCAAAGTCCCGTAACTGTTTGATTCACCACGCGGGTAGGTGAATAATCGGCGTTTACCAATAACATATAGCCCCCTGTGTCTGCTTTGGCAACTGCAGCATTTCCTTCTGACAAATCACTGGCGCCAGTATGATCTCCCAAAATATACCAATGTGAGTGCACCCTGTCGGAAGAATCAATTTTGATATTATTATTGGTTTGTGTTTGCACGGCCGCTGTATTCTTAACCACAGAATATTGTCCATCTCCCGGGGCACCTGAACCAATGGCAATTGATGCCAAATCGGAACCTGTCAATACAGCAGAGCCAGATATAGCACTATCTCTTCCAAAAGACCCATTATTAAACAAACTAAAGAGGTTGGTTCCCCGGTTAGAATAAGATGCGGGCATAGAAGGATCTGAAGACACAATCTGAATAAACCGACTTGAATTTTGACTACTACTAATGGTATAGTTCACCAACTGCGAGGCATCTGCCAATTCGCTGAAACTGTAGGATGTAATGGAACCAAAATCGTAAATCTCTCCTACAATGGCTGAAGTGGGAATGCGCACCTGGATGGATGCCACCACAATACTTCGGGCATTATAATAATTTGGAACAGTCATTGTATTATCTCCAGTTCTTCTTACTCTGCCGCCCCACAATTTGTTTGTGCCCGCCATTAATTGTGCCCAGGTTTGGCTTGTTGGTATTTCCCCCAGCAGTATTTCGGCATAATTACCCGCAACATTATATGCGCCCTTGTCATTATTATCCTCTCCGTCTGAGAGTCCATTGCTACTGCTAGCTCCTGTATAGCCTGGACTGCAGGAAGAGGCTGAATAGGTTGTTGAACTTGAAAAATCAAACCCCTTGTTGTCCTTTATTTTCATAGACCCGGACACGTACTCAAGCTTCGTATCTTTGTTAATCCTTGTTTTCAAATTGTAAATGGTTCCATTGCCACTCCAACCACCAAAATCTACTATTACATTCAATTGAATGATATCGCCAGGCTGGAATGTGCCGCCCGTCGGCCTGGTGATATTGTGAATGCTTTGAGAAATATTGGGAACATAAGTTGGTAGCCCGGCACGAATAGTACTACTCGTTACACTATTGGAATAGTTTAATGCTTTGTCGTAATGAACGATGGCATATCTATAATCCTGGCCACTTGATACACCATTGTCCGTATAGTAAGTTTGAGAAGCCGGGAGATTGGCAATAATTGTCCAACTGCTAATAGTATTAACACCATCTGCAGCGGTGGAAGTGGTAGTGTATGTTCCTTGATGATTTAGATTGGGAGCAGAGCCGCTATTGGTATTTCGGCGCAAAACTAAAGTACCCTGTACCCCGGTATAGCCCGTCTTTGTAGGATCATCAATTCCATTTACCCAGTTTAAGTGAACAGAAGTAGGAGATCCACTGAGCGAAACCGAGAAGCATGTTGTATTGGAAGGAGGAATAATGTCCGTTGTAGAACTTGAACTCGCATATATGATAATATCATCGTAGTAAACATTTATGTTAGAACCGGATGAACTTTTGGTAAGAATAATTGGGGAAGTAGTTTTGGAAGATGCTGTTGAGTTTTGATTAGACCAGGTTTGAATAGATAAACTTGATGTACTAGGTGTGATATCAGATGTTTGGAACATTTCGGAACCTTCCATGTTTGTACCAATCCTCATTTTTGCGGCAGTGGAAGATGACCCCTTGCTATAAAGAATCACGTGAGCATACTGACCCGCAGGCACACTTACAGACAAAGCAGAATTTCTCAAATAAAGCCCACCTGCGTTATTGGTAGTTGCTTGTCCGCCGTAAGCACCTATTCGTTTTTCAGAACCATTGAAGGTAAAAGTGCCAGTCCCTGATGTTGTCCAGGTACCGCTCCCATCTTCAAACCCTCGGTTATTATAATCCGAAGTATTGGCCTGTGCAAAACCCAATTGCACACCAGCCATCAGAGCAACAACAGCCAGTAAGCATTTGCTCCAGCAGGTATTTTTTTTCAGGAAATGCGAAGGTTGGGCAGCATAGCCACCAACGGTAGAATTGTGAGGGGTATAAGTAAAAAATAGCATACAACTTTGTTTAGGCGTTTAAGCGTTTAGGGGGTTCTCGCCAACAAAGTGTTGTCTAGTACTGCGTACTAACTAATCAATCAGTCAATCCAGAATTTTTGGGTGTCGATAATTTGCTGCTTTGCATTTACAACTTGCAGCACGTAGATACCGCCCGAAAGGCCGGCTGTGGAGAGTGTGGTTTGTTTTGCTGTAATCGCAATGGTTTGTTGCTTGATGGTTCTACCGGCAGCATCTACCAGCCTTAGCAGGCTGCCGTTCTCTACGTTTTTTACCCAGTCTATGGTGAGTACATTGCTTGCGGGATTGGGAAACAGCCGACCAATAGTAGCGGAAGCAGTAGCTTCATTGTTGCGCAGAAAAACCAGTTGGCTGTAGGTGTTGGTGCCGTTCAGGTCTTGCTGCTTCAGCCTGTAAATACTTTCGGAAGAATTACTGATAGGCTGGTACAAAAAAGAGTATTGCAACGGCAGGTTACTATTACCTCCGACAGCAGCAGATGGCACAAAACCAACAGTAGTAAATGCCTGTCCGTTGGGAGAGTATTCAATATAAAATCCTTTGTTCATTTGCTCTGAAGCGGTGGTCCATTTCAACAAATGGCCCTTTGGTGTAAGTGTTCCTGTAAAGCCGGCGAGTTTTACTGGCTGCACTACTTCACAAAGCGTAGTAGGGCTTACAAAAGGGTTAATGTACAACGAAAGGTTCAGGCCGGATTCTTCGGTAATCTGGTGCCAAGTATTGTCGTTCCATTTTTCCCAGCAATAGTTGGGTGTTCTGCCAGACAAAGAGGAATACACCAGTAAAGAGTCGGTGTTCCATAACAGACTGGAAAAGTCGACAGACACAAAGAATTTTTTGGAAGCAGGTAGTGCGATGGCTGAAGGAAAACCGATATCGGTTTTGTCGTTGAGTGCCACATCTATTTTGATATTTCCCAAAGTGGTGGAAGTAGAACCCAACAAAGCACCTGGGGCGCCGCTGGTGCCGTCGTAGACTTTAATATTGATGGCTTTGTTCAGGTTGGCCGGAACACTCGAAGCTGCTTTTCCAAAATGGATAAAGCAACGGGTGATATAGTTATTGGAAGTAGCAGAGAGGTTAAAAAAATGGGCTTTTTCTTTATCACCGAAAGAACTGGTACCTGTATAATAACCAGAGTTTGGCAAAGAAGGGGCGTAGCTCCCACGGCCCCAGGTACCCGGAATAGGATAGTTAATGGTATCGCAACCGGCAGCCAACAGATTGGGGTCTTTTGGTAATTGGCCAATTGCATCTGTAGACAGGGATGCTAATGCAATAACACTTGCAAAGCAGGCAGTTAAGAATTTTGGCATAAAATGGGCGTATGAATCGAAATTAACAACTTTTGCACAACAAGTTGCAACATTGACTAATGTCATTTGTTGGTGCGCCGTTATTAACTAACTGCCCTTCGGGTTGTAGAACAAGGGATTTGTTGCCTGGATGACCCGTAACAAATTGATTATCTATGCAATAATAAATTAAGTTTATCTGTTCTTCGTTTTTTGAGCGCTTGAAGATTCGGAGGGTTATCTCAAAAAAAATTTAGAAAATTTTTGAGATAACCGGAAAAGGTTGGACCCCAGATTGCTTAATAGCACAGCTTTCCACAGGATTTGGTTACTTCTTCATCATAGTTTTTGCAGTTTAAGTGCTTGTCTGTACGAAGTCTTTTCATCCTCCACCTGTAGCAAATAAAATCCTGACGGGATATCCGGTAATCTTAGCCTTTGTGTGGGTCCTTGCTGAATGGACACTATTTCGGTATACAGCAAATGCCCGCTGGTATTGCTGATGGTCAGTTTTACCCTTTGCCCGGGGGTTACGCCCGACCAATTCAGCTGAATAAACTCTCTGGCAGGGTTGGGCTGAATGGAAAGCGATAATGACTGCTTTTTCCAACTCACTACTTCAATATTGGAGTACTTGATCTCATTGTTCAGATGCACCATTTTCAACCGGTACCAAAGTCTGTCTGCCATGGCGTTGGGCATATCGGTAAGTTGGTATTGAAATGGCGTTTCAAATGCTTTTGGATCCACTTGTTTCACCGATTCAAAATCGACACCGTTGGTGCTGCGCTCTATAACAAAATACTGTAGCCTGTCAATATCGCCTGCGGCCCAATTTAAAAACACTTTTTGGCCCACACTGGCAGCTTTGAAACGAAGCAGTTTGATGGGTAGAATGCAGGTGCCAATTTTTACAACAGAGGCATTAAATGCAGGTATCTGGCAAGGCGCTGCATCGGCTAACGAAATATTGGCAGTTTGTGTAGCCACCACCATGCGGAAATACACATCCTTGCTTTGATCTACGAATTGTGGTGAAATGACTGTATCCACTCTGCCCGATGTAGGATTATAAGGATCGTTGGGACTAGGAATTTCTTTTGCCGGGGCCATGGCATTCCAGGGTCCTGTGGTGGTGTACGCGTACTGAAACTGGTAGGTATCGTATTGGGAAAAGCCGGTGGTGCTTTCCAGCCAGTTTCCTATCACCTGGAAACGTTGCCCCACACAATATGTTCCGTTGGTTAACTCAGTAAGGGGATTGGCATCTACAGCTACAGAAGCAATAGGCCCGCGGGTTACAATGCTGATATCATCTATCATCCAGTCGTTTCCATCACCACCATTGGCATTGTTGCGAATACTGAAATTAAAATCGCCAGATGTTGCACCAGTCGCAAACACAAACTCCTTTTGGATCCATTTGTCTGCAGTATCAATTTGACCGGTGGTATAATAAGCCTGGTTGTTAATATCAAAAGTAAGGTTGGGTTTTACTCCTTGGCGCCTGGGGTCTGAAGAAGCGGTGCTTAATCCATTTCCATCATCAGAGTTTGCGCCACAAGCCGGGCAAATATTTCTAAACCATGCTTTGAAGTTGTAAAATGTGCCAGGGCAAAGACCTGTGAGCGTTTGGCTTACCACTCTTTTTGGTACATAGTCGGCATTTACAGCAAGGGCATATCCTCCCTCGTTATCCCTATGAACTGCTACGTTTCCGTCGGCTGCTACGCTGGCCCCTGTATGATCGCCCAGTATGGACCAAACCCCAAAAACCCGTGCCGCATTACCCGTGAATACAGAATCGTTTCGATAATAGATTTGATCGGCTGCCGTATTTTTTACCACCGCAAATGCACCATCGTTGGGGGTCCCGGAAGAGATGATATTTTTTGCAAAGTTGGGGCTACTTGCCGGGTCGGGTCCACTGATATCGGTACCGCTGCCAAATGTGCCACTATTGTATAATGTAAATAAGTTAGCACCCCTTGCTGAATATGAGCTTGGCAAGTTGGGATCGCTTACGACTACTTCAATATACCTATCGGGGTTGATCATACTCTCAATAGCAAACGTAGTTTTTGCCGCAAGGGTAGAGGTTTCAGTAAGGCTGTAGGATACAGCACTGGTGATGGGAAAAACAGTACCAATCGGGGTGCCTGCCGGAATAGTAACATCAATGGATGCCACAATAATGGTTTGTGAACTATAAAAGCGGGGTTTTGTTAATCCACCCACAATGCGTCCTCCGCTTTGGTTACCCACATTGTTCTGAAGGTTGCTATAGTTGGTTGGCGTTGGTAATTCGCCTAACATTATTTCAACATATCCTGAAACAACGCGTCCTCTATCATCGGATCCGGCATCTGTAAGAGAACTAGAAGAACCTGGTTCCGTGTAACTACCCGAGCATGGCAGTCCGGAAGCAGCGGAAGCGGAGCTATAGCTGCCGCCTTTATTATCCAGAATTTTCATAGACCCGGCAACATAGTCGAGGCCACTTGGAATATTGATGCGTGCTACAACATTGTGTAAGTAAATAGCATTGGCGGCAGCCACTGAGACATTGATTCTAATTTGATTGCCTGGTGTAAAAGTGCCACCGCTAGGCTTAGATATGTTTTGAATGCTCTGAGAAATATCTGGGGCTCCTGCCCTGACATTTAAAGTAACTGGTGAAGAATAGTTTAATGCTAAATCGTAATGAACTATTGCATACCTATATCCGGTGCCAGCTACTACAGTTGCATCGGTGTAAGTAGTTTGCGATGCGGGTACATCGTCAATAAGCGTCCATGTGGTTGATCCTCCTCCCGCAACAATATTGACCCCATCAGAAGGAATTGCAGAAGTAGTATAGGTTGCCTGATCATTTAATGATGGCGAATTACCCGTGGTCACCGAACGAAAAATCAGCGTGCCCTGTAGCCCCGAGTTAGCATCGGATCCAATAGCCCAGTTTAAAGTAATGGCGGTAGAAGAATAGCTGTCTGTCTTGAGACAAGTCGGTGCATTTGGTTTCGTAACATCGGTGGTACTATTTGTGCTAGTGTATATTACAAAATCATCATAATATGCATCAATATCGCCATTGCTACTACTACGGTTAGTTTCTACAAACCCGTAGGCATTTTGAGTACTACCGGTAAGATTCTGCCTGGATAAAGTGACCCTTGTATTAAAGTTAGAAGTGCTGGGAGTAACATTTCCTGCATTTGAATGAGAAGCATCGGGAAGGAAAGTAATACCCGGATAAGTCCGAATATTACTATTGTTTGCTCTGGCGTAATAAATAATATGCACGTAAGAGTTATTCGGAACACTTACCTGGTTATTCAGCCATTCTATTTTTTGTTTTGTTGAATTGGTTACACGATGCATCAGGGAATAGTTCCCTGTTCTTTTTTGAGCTGTATTTGCAAAGTCTACACTTACAGCACCAGCTACAGCATTCCAAAATCCGCTGCCATTTCCACCATCTTCAAGCCCCCTGTTCTTTACATCTGAAGTGATTTGCGCTTGAGCAGAAACAGCCAATAAGCAAAGCAGAAAACAACCCACAGTAGCACAGAGTGCAATTCTCCTGCTTAAGCCATATAAACAAGTGTTGATAGGGCGTTTTGTGTACAGGACAGCAACACATGCATCAATAGTTTGCATAGGTTAGTCTTTTTGGTTTCGAAGGATCTGCGTGTGTTGTGCAGTGGATAGGGCGCCGAAAAGCAACCCAAGTGGGGTATAGTAGTATTGTTGGTATTACCGTGGAGGTAATCTGTGGTAGTTCGTTATTGGTTTAGTTTAATAGGCAGTTGAATATGACGTGGATGTATGAAGTGAGGTGGTTTGTGTTGGAAATACTGGAAATGGAACATAGCGCCCTGGTCTGCATTGGTTCGCAGGGAAAAATGGCGCAGGATTGCCGCCTGAAAAATTGCAGTGGCAATTGGGGTGTTCAATAAGCACCCAAGAGGAGATTTCAGATCAAAATGGTCAATAGAGGAAACAATCGAAGTGTGGTAGGCATTTGTGTAGTTCAGAGGGATGGAGCTGCTGGCGTGCACAAAAGCGAATGGGTAGTTTTGGGGCATGGGTAAGAATTTGAGGGTATGATAAAGTAACGAAGCTTTTGTGAAAGTTCCAACACTAATATTAAAACATTGATTTGTTTGAGCCAATATTTTCAATGGGTTAGCGCCATTTTTCAAAAATAAATACCCTACCGATTATGCCGGAAGTGTTGATTTTCAATGAAAAACTTGCCGATAATTTTTTTATAAGCAAGAAAAAATGCCTTCGGAAAAAATCAATAGCCGGCCATTATTTTTTCCGGGAAATAAAAAAAGCACCACTCAAGGGTGCCTTTTACTGATTTTTCGTTGATGGCCTGGTCGCTAATCGTACATCCTTTCAATCGAATCTTTGAATTTTTCCATCACCACTTTGCGCTTTATTTTCAAAGTGGGCGTTAGCTCTCCGCTGTCAATTGTCCACTCCTGGGGAAGCAGCTCAAACTTTTTCACCTGCTCCACAGGGTTGAAATAGGTGTTGAAAGCCTTCACCAGGTCTTTGTAATGCTGCAATACCTGCGGGTGCCTTATGGCTTCTGCATTGGTAGTGAATGGTATATTTTCCTTGCGCATCCATTCTTTCAAGGATGGAAATCCCGGGATTATGAGTGCCGCTACATATTTGCGCTCAGCCCCCACTATCATTACCTGCTCTATAAGCGGCGATTCTTTCAGCTTGTTTTCCAAAGGCTGGGGGGCCACATATTTACCCCCGCTGGTTTTGAACAACTCCTTTTTGCGGTCGGTTATTTTCAAAAACTTGTGGCCAAAAGCCTCTTCCCAAATGCCGATATCCCCGGTTAATAGCCAGCCATCCCGCATCGTTTCAGCTGTCAGTTCGGGTTTTTTGTAATAACCCACCATTACACTGGGCCCTTTAACCATTATTTCTCCATCTTCTGCCAGCGCTACTTCCTGCCCTATGATGGGAGGGCCCACGGTTCCAAATTTTGTTTGGCCCGGCAGGTTTCGATTCACGCTAATAACGGGGCTGTTTTCGGTGGGGCCATAGCCCTCAAAAACAGGTATGCCGGCTGCATTAAAAACACGCAACAATCTTTCCTGGCAGGCAGCGCCACCCGATATGATGAATTCTATATTTCCGCCCAATCCTTCCCGCCATTTACTAAACACGATCTTGTTGGCGAGTTTGAGTTGCGTATTGTATAAAAAACCCTGATCTTTTAGGTTGTCATATTTCAGCCCTAATTCTGTTGCCCAGAAAAAAAGTTTCTTTTTGATACCAACCTGCTCGTGGCCCTTCTCCATTATTTTTTCGAATACTTTTTCGAGCAATCGGGGAACGGTGCAAAAACCGGCAGGTTTTATTTCTTTCAGGTTGTCGCCAATGGTTTCGAGGCTTTCGGCATAATACACGCTGTTGCCGCTGAAAAAATAGATATAGGTTACCAGCCTTTCAAATATGTGGTTGAGGGGCAAAAAGCTCAATACTTTTTTACCCGGGCTATCCAAAAAAGGAAAGCTGGCAACGGAATTAAGAATGTTGCTTACAATATTGGCGTGCGATAACATCACACCTTTTGGAAAACCGGTAGTGCCACTGGTATAAATGATGGTGGCCAACTGTTCGGGCTGAATATTATTCCGAATATTTTCAAGTGCCTCCACATGGGCGGGCAATGGGGTGTGCTGCAGTTGGCCCCAATGATGTGCCCCTTCAATTTTCTCGAATGTAAAAATGTGTCTAAGCGAGGCTACTCGTGGTGCCACGCTGTCTACTTTTTCATATAGATCGCGGTTGCTGGCAAACACGCATTTTATACTGGCATCGTTCAGAATATATTCCAGCTCTATGGGGTTGGTAGTAGGATAAATAGGACATAGAATAAGCCCGGCTTGCTGACAGGCCAGGTCCACAAAAATCCACTCTGGCCGGTTGGCACTCAGTATGGCTACTTTGTCGGCACCCTCTGCACTGTAATCGTTACCGCTTAAACCCAGTTGTAGCAGGTTGGCGCTAAGGGTATTCACTATCTGCTGTACCTGCTGTGCTGTGTAAGATTTCCAGTTGCCGCTTTCCTTTGCGGCCATCAGCGCAATGTCTCCAAATTTCTGTTGGCGGTACGGCAAAATATCAAACAAACGTGTAGGATTTGTCATCATGCTGTGCAGTCGTTGAAAAATGAATATCGGGGAATTAAATCAATTCAGCGGTTATGGGTGTTGAACCCTATGAATACAGTTCCCTTTTTCGCAAACTTGCGTAATTGATCATCGGTCATAGTGTAGAGATTTAATTACAATGTACTCGATAAAAAGCAAGGGTAAAAGAGGGGCATCTAAAGCAAAAAGCCATTGCGAAGTGGCAATGGCTTTTTGAAATGGGAATGCTGCGGACTAATGATAGTACTGTCCCGCCGGCATTTTGAACATTTTATTCCGTTGGAGTTGGTTGTAACTCACATATTCGTCAGGGTGCGTTTTTGTCCAGTTTTGAAAGGCGCTCAGGTTGGCCACGCTTCCAAATATCCATTGGTTATACGCATCAAATACACCTTCCTGCAGCAACTGGTGCTGGTGTTCGAAAAGCTTAAAGGGAAATTGCTTTTCGGGTCCATTGTACCAGTCGAGGATAAAGCGGGCTCTTACTGCGGTAAGCACTTCGGGTGTAATGCCATTCACGGTAAGCGGTTCTTGTTTTGCCAATATAGCCAACACTTGTTTTTGAAAAGGCGTGTGCTCTTTTTGTGGTGCTAATCCAAACGCAAACAATTTTTTGTACGCATCGTACAATATGTTTTTTGTTTCTACTGTCCGGGTGGTGAAACTTTCCATATTCACGAAAATTTCGCCATACACGATCGACCAAAAATTTTCGCCTGCGTTGCTATAGTGCCTGGCAGCCTGATAATAATTGCCGGGGAACTCTGGGTCGGTGCGAATGCCCTTTTCCCACTGCGCAATGCTCAGGCCCGAACCTGGTTGTGTCAATTCGAGAAATTCGCCATAATCGCAATACAGCGGCCCGCTTTTTGGAAAACTTTGCAGCCCGATTTTATATACCAGCTCTGCTTGCTGGATATTATTTCCACCACGCAGCAGCATACAGGTGATTTGAAATGACCGGTCATCGGCAAATTTCGATTCGGCCACCGGGCGCATCAAATCGTAGCCCTGCTTGTATTGGCCTGCCATGAAATACGAAAGCCCCAGGTCGTTTAAAATATCGGTGTTGTTAGGCTCCAGTTCTGCCGCTTTTTTCAGCACAATAATGGCGTTGCCATAATCGCTCTGCTGCAAATATTTTAACCCCGTTTCGTGCATTTGCTTAGCATCCTGAGCGTTTGCAGCTACTGCAAAAAACAATACAGGTACCCAAAAGAAAAATTTACGCATAGCACAAATTTAGCCACCTGCTGCATTTGGCATCAAGTAATTATCAGAATTAGCATTTAATACAATCCAATAAAAAAGCCCACTTTCCGGTGGGCTTTTTCGTTTGTCTATTTTACAAATAGTAGTATGAACAACTGTGCGATCAATATTCGGGTGATGGTGACCATGGGATAAACCGTGGCATAGGCCTGGGCGGGTACATCGCCTTTAAAATAGCTATTACAAAATGCCAGTGTGGGTGGGCTGGTATACGTACCGCCGACCATGCCCGCTATTTGCAAAAAATTTATTTTAAACACCAGCCTGGCTAGCAGTATCATTAAGATCACCGGGATCATAGTGATGGCCATTCCATACAACAACCACATCCAACCGTTGTTGGCCACAAAGCTGGGGTACAAAGTTTTACCGGCACTTATACCTACTGCGGCAAAAAACAAACAGATACCAAAATCACGCATGAACCATGCGGCACTTTGGTTCATATAAGAATGTAGATGTCCCACGCCACCATAGCGACTTATAAAAATGGCTATCAGCAACGGGCCTGCAGCTATGCCCAATTTTACCGGCACAGGCAAACCGGGAATAGCAATGGGAATGGATCCCAGTACAACACCCAGGATGATGCCTACGAAAATGGTGGCCAATTCCGGTTCTGCCAATCGCTTGGGACTATTGCCCAGTTGAGCCGCTACTTCTTTCAATTGTGATTTGGGCCCTACCATACGAACGGTATCGCCAATATGAATTACAAAACCCGGTGTTGCTATCAGCTCCAAGCCGGCTCTGAATATGCGGGTGGCTTTTACACCATACTTCGCATCAAAATTGAGCTGTGCCAATGTTTTTTGGCTATTGGAATGACGCGTAACAGTGATGTCCCTGGTTTCTATTTCCTCATCCCGGGTAACAAAAGAATCGGTACTGGGGCGGCCAAGCAGATCAACGGCTGTTTCCAAATCTTTTGGTAGTCCTACCAGCATCAACACATCCCGCTCTTTCAATATGGTACTGGCCGAAGGAGTTGAAACCTTCGTGGTACCGCTGCATTTATGCCTGGTAACAACTACATGTTCCATCAAGTCGGCGCCTAAAACATCCACCAACGATTTGCCAAAAACCTCTGCATTGATCACCCGGCATTTCATGCTGGACGGATGTGGGTATTCGGTGGCTCGTTTCTTTTCAAAATCTTCCTGTTCCTTTTTAACGTTCACCTTAAAAATGCGCATGAACAAAAGGATCAAAATGATTTCGCCCACTGCACCAATGGGGTAGGCAATGGCATAGCCGTTGGCCGGATCGCCATACGTGATATCGGGGTGGGTGGCGGCCACTTCTTTCAAGACTGCTTTGGCAGCACCCAGGCTCGGCGTATTGGTTACGGCACCTGTCATAATACCCGCCATATGTTCTGGTGGGGTATTGGTGTTCTTCAATAAAATGAATGCAATTAAAAAGGCGGTAAGTGCACCGCCTACGGCAATGCAATTCATCACCAATCCTTCTTTTTTGAGCGAAGAGAAAAACGAAGGGCCAACCTGCAACCCGACTGCATACACAAATAGTATGAGGCCAAAGTCGCGGATCAACATCATGGACTCGGTATGAAGTGTGTATCCTAAATGGCCTAATAACAGACCGACAAACAAAACTCCGGCTGCGCCAATGGAAGCACCGGCTATTTTAATGCGGCCCAGCAAAACTCCGCCTGCTACCGCTACTGCAACAACAATAATAGAATGCACTGCTGTTGGTTGAGCATTGGGCTCAAACAATTCTTTCAGAAAGTCAAACATCTCATTAGTGGTTAAGTAAAGTAATTCAATGAAGCCTCCCAAATGTAGATGCATCCTATCGGCAGGGTAATGATATTCATCATGGGCTAAAAGCAAAAAGCCACAACAGAATTGCTCTGTTGTGGCTTAGTGTGTAGTAGGTGGTAGTGTGATTCGAAAGCTCTTATTTATTGGGCTGCGGGGTATAACGCAGGTAAGGTTTAATAACCGTTACGCCCTTTTCAAATTTCTTGATAGCATCTTCTGTGCTAATAGCGGGTACTACAATTACATCTTCGCCTTCTTTCCAGTCGGCAGGAGTAGCTACGCTATAGTCGGCAGTCAGTTGCAGGCTGTCAATAACACGAAGTACTTCCACGAAGTTACGGCCGGTGCTGGCGGGATATGTAATGATGAGTTTTACTTTCTTATCGGGGCCAATAATGAACAAGCTTCTTACTGTAGCTTTTTCGCTGGCGTTGGGGTGAATCATATCGTACAACGTAGCAACGTTGCGGTCTTCATCGGCAATGATGGGGAAATCAACAGTAGTGTTTTGTGTTTCGTTGATATCGCCGATCCATCCTTTGTGATTGTCCAATCCGTCTACGCTAATGGCCAGCACTTTTACATTGCGCTTTTCAAACTCACCCTTCAACTTGGCAGTGCGTCCCAGTTCGGTGGTACATACAGGGGTATAATCCGCAGGGTGGCTAAATAAAACGCCCCAGCTATTGCCAAGGTATTCGTGAAAATTAACTTCACCCAGTGAAGTTTGAGCAGTGAAATTTGGAGCCAGGTCTCCCAAACGTAATCCCATAAGTAGGTGTTTAATAGTGATAGATGTTCTACGAAGATAAAGTTCACCCAGTAAGTGAACAAAAAAATCCTAATTTAACTTTAGATTCCTAATTAGCTTTACGCCCATGTTATCACAGAAGACAAAGTATGCCTTGCAGGCACTTTCACGATTAGCGGCAAATTATGGTAAGGGACCAACCCTTATACCCACGATTGCAGTGGAAAAAGGCATTCCATTAAGATTTCTCGAAAACATATTGCACCAGTTGAAAAACGAGGGGCTGCTCATCAGCCACCGGGGACGCAATGGCGGCTACGAACTGGCCAAGCATCCATCCCGCATCAAACTGGCTACCATCATCCGTTTGGTAGATGGACCCATAGCTATGCTCAGTTGCGTGAGCCTGCATTTTTATGAGCCCTGCGAAGGTTGCAACGAAAAGCATTGCGGCCTTAAAAATGTAATGGCCGAAGCCCGCGACGCTATATTGGCGGTGGTAGAGAAAAAGACACTGGCAGATATTATGGATTATTGACCCGCATCCCGTTCGCCTTTTGAATTGGTTGGATCTTCCTTTGTTAGGAGTGTGTATCTTACTGTATACAACCAAACACAGGTCCACATGCGATATGTTGCAGCCATAGATCAGGGCACTACTTCCAGCAGGTTTATTGTTTTCGACAAAGGGGGAAATATTATTGCTTCTGCCCAAAAGGAGCACAAACAAATAAATCCTCAACCCGGCTGGGTAGAACACGACCCCATGGAAATAGCGGCCAATGTAAAATTGGTAACGGCCGAAGCACTTATTACCAATAGGCTGGTGGCGTCAGATATTGCTGCAATGGGCATTACTAACCAACGGGAAACGACCGTGGTATGGAATAAAAACACCGGGCTGCCCTATTACAATGCCATTGTGTGGCAGGATACCCGGACCGATTACCTGGTAAAACAATTGAACGAAAGCCTTGGGCTGAATGCCTGGCAGTCGAAAACCGGTTTGCCATTTGCCACCTATTTCAGCTCGCTCAAACTCAAATGGTTGCTCGACCATGTGGACAGCTTGCGTGCCGATGCCGAAAACGGGGAGGCCATTTTTGGCAATATGGATACCTGGCTGCTTTGGAATGCTACCGGCGAACACAAAACAGATGTGACCAATGCCAGCCGCACCCAGCTCATGAATCTGCAAACCCTCGATTGGGACGATTCCATACTGGCGGCCCTTGATATTCCGAGGCAGATGCTTCCGAAAATTGTGCCGAGCTCCGGGTATTTTGGAACCATTGGAAATGGGGCATTTAAGGGCATCAATGTAATGGGCGTACTGGGCGACCAGCAGGCTGCGCTGGTGGGACAAACCTGTTTTGCCCCTGGCCAGGCAAAAAACACGTACGGTACCGGCTGCTTTATGCTCATGAATACCGGCGAAAAAATGGTGCCCTCCACCAAGGGGCTGCTCACCACCGTGGCCTACCAGTTCGGCAATCAACCGGTGCAATATGCGCTGGAAGGAAGTATAGCGTTTACAGGAGCACTCGTGCAATGGTGCCGCGACAACCTGGGCATCATTCAAAAAAGTGCAGATATAGAAGCACTCGCAGCTTCTGTAGCCGATAACGGCGACGTGTATTTTGTGCCTGCATTCAGCGGGCTGTATGCGCCCTATTGGCGCAGCGATGCAAGAGGCATTCTTGCAGGATTAACTGGCTACGCCACCAAAGGTCATATAGCCCGGGCAGTGTTGGAAGCCACAGCTTACCAAACATTGGATGTACTCAACGCTATGCAAACAGATAGTGGTATTACGCTGGATGCTCTGAATGTGGATGGCGGTATGACCGTCAATAATTTGCTCATGCAGTTCCAGGCCGATATGGTACAAGTGCCCGTGCAGGTACCAACTGTAAACGAAACTACCTGCCTCGGCGCTGCGTATGCAGCAGGGCTTGCTTGTGGTTATTGGCATAATATCAGCTATCTGAAACAGAACCACCAAATAGCAAAAACATGGCAACCTAAAATGGAAGATGCACAAAGGCAGGCACTGCTTCGCAAATGGCACAAGGCCATTGAAAGAAGTTTGGATTGGGCCTGATGAAAGGTGCTTGCACAAATTCCATTTCTATTGTTGCTGCTGTTTTGGTGAAACTCACCAAAGCATACAATTGCTATTATCTTAGCCCCGTTTTCCGCACAAAATTTTTCGATGAAAAAACTATATCTACTCGACGCGTTTGCCCTCATTTTTCGTGCCTACTATGCGCTTATCCGCAGCCCCCGCATTACCAGCACCGGCCGCAATACCAATGCGCAGTTTGGTTTTACTTCTACGCTCATTGATCTCATCAATAAAGAAAAGCCCACGCATATTGCTGTGTGCTTTGATACACATGCACCCACCGAAAGGCATACCGATTTCAGCGATTACAAAGCCAACCGACAGGAAGCGCCGGAAGACTTACTGGCTGCAGTGCCCGATATCAAACGCATCATCAAGGCTTTCAATATTCCGGTGGTAGAACTGGATGGATACGAAGCCGATGATGTAATTGGAACCGTGGCCTGGCAGGCCGCCGACCTGGGTTACGAAGTGTATATGGTAACGCCCGATAAAGACTATGGACAATTGCTCACCAAAGAAGGCGTGTTCATTTACAAACCCGCTGCATTTGGCAATGGCCCCGAAATATTGGACGCCCAAAAAATTTGCGAGAAGTGGGATATTGAAAATGTAGCGCAGGTAATTGATATGCTCGGCATGATGGGCGATGCGGTCGATAATATTCCGGGCATACCCGGTGTGGGCGAAAAAACGGCAGCCAAATTTTTGAAACAATACGGCAGCATGGAAGCCATGCTGGCCGATGCGCATAATATAAAAGGTGCTATTGGCGAAAAAGTACGCAATGGAAAAGAGCTGGCCATCATGAGTAAAAAACTGGCTACCATTATTACCAATGTGCCGGTACAATTTCATGAAGAAGATTATAAACTGAGTGAGTGGAACAAGGACGAACTGAAAGCTGTATTTAGCGAACTGGAATTTAAAACCCTCGGCAAAAGAATACTGGGCGCCGACTTCGATGCCACCGCAGGTATTGCAGCACAAGGGGTACAGCAGGATCTGTTTGGCAATGTGGTAGAGCCAAAAGAAACAGTGGCTACCAAAGAAAAATTGGTGGATACAGATGAAGAAGAAGTGCAAATGGAAGTAACACAAAATATTTCCAACACAGCACATACCTATCATTTGCTCGACAATGCTGCAGCTATCGACAAGTTTGTACAAACAGCTTTGCAGCAAAAAGAAATTTGCTTCGATTCGGAGACCACGAACATTGATGCGAACCTGGCCGAGTTGGTGGGCCTGAGTTTTTCATTTACACCACACGAAGCATACTATATTCCTTGCCCCGCCGAACGTGCACAAACGGAAGCCATATTGACGCAGCTTAAACCGCTGTTTACCAAACCGGATATTGTATGGATCGGTCAGAATATAAAATATGATCTGCTGGTGCTGAAATGGTACAACCATACTTTGGTGGGACCCGTTTACGATACCATGCTGGCCCACTATGTGGCCGAGCCGGAAGGCAGGCGCAGCATGGATTTGCTGGCAGCACAATACCTGGGCTATCAGCCGGTAAGCATTTCCGAGCTCATTGGTAAAAAAGGAAAAGAGCAGGGAACCATGCGGGATGTGGAGATAGAAAAAATAAAAGATTATGCTGCTGAAGATGCCGACATCACACTACAACTAAAAAATAAACTGGCACCACTGGTGCAGCAAAAAGAAGTAGAACGTGTATTGAATGAAGCCGAAAACCCACTGGTAAAAGTGCTGACCGAAATGGAGTTTGAAGGCATTCGCATTGATGAAAACTTTTTGCACGACTATAGCAAACTGTTGGAGCAGGATGCAACTGCTGCGGAAAAACGAGTGTATGAAAATGCCGGCGTAAAATTCAACCTGGCATCACCCAAACAATTGGGCGAAGTATTGTTCGACAAATTGAAATTGGATCCATCTGCTAAAAAAACAAAAACAGGTCAGTACCAGACCGGTGAAGATGTACTGCTCAAACTGGCAGCTAAGGGCCACAATATTGTAGATGATATTCTTACGTTTCGTGAACTCACTAAATTGAAAAGTACTTATGTAGATGCATTGCCACAATTGATCAACCCCAAAACCGGCAGAGTGCACACTACCTATGCACAGGCTGTTGCAGTTACGGGAAGATTAAGCAGCAACAACCCGAACCTGCAAAACATTCCGGTGCGTACGGAGCGGGGCAGGGAAATACGAAAAGCATTTGTGCCCCGTGATAATGATCATGTACTCATCAGCGCCGACTATTCACAAATTGAATTGCGCATTGTTGCGGCTATCAGCGGCGACCCCAATATGTGTGCGGCTTTTAAAGCAGGCACCGATATCCATACAGCCACTGCTGCAAAAGTGTATGGCGTAGCTGAAAGCGAAGTGACCAAAGAAATGCGCTACAAAGCCAAAAGTGTAAACTTTGGTATCATTTACGGACAGGGCGCATTTGGATTGGCCGACAATTTGGGAATACCCCGTGCAGAAGCCAAAGAAATAATAGACAATTATAAAAGAGAGTTTGTGGGCATTCAGCAATACATGGATCGCACTATCAACTTTGCGAAAGAGCATGGTTATGTTGAAACGCTGCTGGGTAGAAAACGTTGGCTAAGAGATATCAATTCCTCCAACTTTACCGTGCGTGGTTTTGCAGAACGCAACGCCATTAACAGCCCCATACAAGGCACTGCTGCCGATATGATCAAACTGGCGATGATAAAAGTGCAGTCGGCTATAAAAAATGCAGGCTTGCGCAGCCGAATGATATTGCAGGTGCATGATGAATTGGTGTTTGATGCGGTGAAATCTGAAGCAGAAGAATTGAAAGCATTGATTCTCGAAAACATGCGAACTGCTTTACCGCTGCCCAATGGTGTGCCTGTAGAAGCAGAAGCCGGCATGGGCGACAACTGGTTGGAAGCACATTAATATTTTTGTTACAATTACCTCATGCAATCATTCATTCAAGTATAAAAGAAGGGATATGTTTTTTAGAGTTGGACTCACGGTTTTGTTGACAGGTATTGTTTCAGTTGGTATTGCACAAACCCAATTCATTCCATTCAACCATTCGAAAATTCAATACCAGGGAAGAATTGAGCAAAAAGCAGATGCGGCAGTGCTGAGTTGGTCGGGAAGTTCGGTAACCATTGTTTTCAAAGGCAAATCTGTTTCAGCAATTTTGCAGGACACAGATACGTCCAACTACTACAACGTAATGGTGGATGGAAAAATGGTCAACAAAATTCATACAGCCAAAACCAAAACAAAACACCTGCTGGCTTCGGGCTTAAGCAACAAACAACATACACTTCAATTGTTTAAACGAACCGAATGGGTAATGGGCCAAACGTCGTTGTATGGTTTTGAAATTCCCACCAAAGCGAAATTGTTTGAACCACCGGCTTTGCCTGCCAGGAAAATTGAATTCTATGGCAACTCTATTACCTGTGGATATGGGGTAGAAGATAGTAGTGGTAAGGATCGCGGCACTGGCTATTTCGAAAATAATTATATCAGTTATGCTGCGCAAACCGCTCGGCATTTCAATGCGCAGTATTCCTGCATAGCACGAAGCGGCATCGGCATTACCATCAGTTGGTTTCCGCAAATCATGTCCGAAATGTATGACCATGTAAATGCTGCAGATACCGGTGCCCGCTGGGATTTCAGCACGTACACACCTGATGTGGTAGTGGTGAACTTATTTCAAAACGATTCATGGCTGGTGCTGCGTCCTGAGCATCCCGAATTCAAAAGACGGTTTGGAACACAGGCGCCATCGGCTGAATTTATTATGAACGCCTACCAAAAATTTATCGAAACCATCCGCAGCAAATATCCCAATGCTCATATCATTTGCCTGATGGGTAATATGGATATAACAAAGGAAGGATCTGTATGGCCCGGTTATGTGCAGCAGGTAGTGAACAAGCTTAACGATCCAAAAGTGTATGCTCACATTGTACCCTTTAAAAATTCCGGAGGCCATCCCAATATCAAAGAGCAAAAAGTGTTGGCCAATAGCCTGATCAATTTTATGGACAAGCATATTCAATGGTAAACTGTACATCATGCAATTATTGATAGCATCTACCTCCACCGTGTATGGTTCTTCTTATCTCGGGTATTTAGAACAACCCGCGAAGCAACATTTTAGCGGATGCAAAAAAATTCTGTTTGTTCCTTTTGCAAGAGCAGGTGGATTAAGCTGGCATGATTATACTGCAAAGGCGGCAGCAGTTTTTATTACATGGGGTTTTCAAATGAAAGGCGCCCATGAGTATAAGTCACCTGCCGAAGCACTCTCCTGGGCTGATGGCATATTTACCGGGGGTGGCAATACATTCTTGTTGCTAAAAACCATTTACGAAGGAGGTTGGTTTGATGCATTGCAAAAAGAAGTATTGAATGGAAAGCCCTACATGGGAACGAGTGCAGGCAGTAATATTTGTGGCATCAGTATTGGTAGCACCAACGATATGCCCATTGTGCAGCCGCCATCATTACAAGCCATGGGTTGGATATCTTTCAACCTCAACCCGCACTACCTCGACCCACTGCTCGATAGTACACATATGGGCGAAACCAGGGAAGAACGGATTAAAGAGTTTCATTACTTCAATGAACAACCTGTACTGGGACTTCGTGAAGGAAGCTATTTATTGGTGAACGGTGACCGGATAACGCTGGAAGGCCCGCATACTGCAAGATTGTTTCGTGCAAAACAGGAACCTGTTGAAATAGGCAATGGTCCCTTGAATTTGTAAGTCCTACCAATTATTTTTTTGCCTGCAATTTGAGCCTGCGTAAAAGCAATTGATAAAATCACAGCATGGGATCTCCGAAACTTATGGTAAATGCAGAAAATGATATGCCATGGCGGCAAGTGCACTACCCAGGAATGGACCTATGATGGGGATCAAAAAATAACCCCAGTCGCTGCTGCCCTTGTGTTTGATGGGCAATAAAAAATGCGCAATGCGTGGCCCAAAATCGCGGACCGGGTTAATGGCGTAACCGGTAGCTCCACCCAATCCCAGGCCAATGGCCAATACCAATAAAGCCACGGGCAAGGCTTCCAACGCACCCAGCTTTGACGCAGGTGCTACCATGCTGAGCACTGCAAAAATGAGTACGAAGGTCCCAATGATTTCGGTGCACATATTCCACAACGGGCTACGCACTGCCGGTGCCGTGCAGAAGCTTGCTTTAATAGCGGCTGCATCTTCCGATGCATCGTATTGTTTTTTGTAAGTGAGCCATACAAGTACCGAACCGGTAAATGCTCCCGCAGCCTGAGCCACAAGGTAGCCCACCACTTTGCTCCAACTGAATTTGCCTAAGAAAGCCAGCGCCACAGTAACTGCGGGGTTCAGGTGGCCGCCGCTTACCGGGGCGCTGATGAATACGCCTACGTACACGGCCATTGCCCAGCCAAAGCAAATCACGATCCACCCACTGTTGTGCCCAAAGGTTTTTTGCAGGGCCACATTGGCTACCACACCATTGCCTATCAGGATGAGGATGGCCGTTCCAATAAATTCATAGCATTCGGCTTGCATCGCGGTCTATTTATGTGAAAATATAAAGAAATATCGCGGAGGATATTTCATGCCCTACCGAATGCCGCCATGTCTGTGTTTCTTTGCTCCATGAAACCATTGTTGATTTATTGTTACGATGCCTACTGTGGCTGGTGTTATGGCTTTAGCCCTGTTATGAAAAAGGCGTTTGAAAATTACAAAGAGGCCTTAGATTTTGAAGTGCTGAGTGGTGGCATGATACCTGCAGAAAATGCAGCACCCATTAGCCGCATGGCACCGTATATAGCCGAGCATTATAAAAATGTGGAAGCACTTACCGGCGTGAAGTTTGGCGAGGATTATCTCTGGCATATTTTCAACCCCGATTTGAGCGACTGGTTCCCGGCCAGTGAAAAACCAGCTATCGCTTTAAGTGTGTTCAAGGAGTATTATCCCAACGATGCGGTACTGTTTGCCACCGACCTGCAGTATGCTTTGCATTTTGAAGGCCGCGACCTCTGCGACAATGAAGCGTACAGGCATTTACTGGAGCAGTACAAGATTGATGCGGATGAGTTTTATACGAAACTGGCCAGCGATGAGTACAAACAAAAAGCACAGTACGATTTTGCATTGTGCAGGCAACTGAGGGTTACAGGATTTCCGGCAGCATTTATCCAGGCAACTGACAATAAGTTTTATCAAATTGCAAGAGGTTACACCAGTTATGAGGAATTTAGTACCAGCATAGAAAAAGTGCTGGCCGAATTGGCAACAACTGCATAAGCATGGCTTTAGAAAGCATAAAAAAACTATGGGCCCTCGAGAAGGAGGAGCACGAAAATGATACCTACAACGAAATTGTGGAAGGTGTCATTTTTCGTGGACATAATTTGTGGCTACTGGCTGCTGCTATGATCATTGCCTGTATTGGTCTCAATGCCGGCAATAGTGCAGCACTTATTGGCGCCATGCTTATATCGCCACTCATGGGACCCGTGATTGGAATTGCATTTGCCATCAGTATTCAGAAGCGATCGCTCATGCTGCTGAGTTTCAAAAACTGGGGCATTATGGTGGGCACCAGTTTGCTGGCTTCCACGCTGTTCTTTCTCATCACCCCGTTTCATTATCAAACAGCAGAATTGGAAAGCTTTTTGAAAGGAACCATTTTCGATGTGCTGCTGGCTTTTGTTGGAGGCATTGCTGGTTTTATAGGACTCATACGCAAAGAAGCCATTAAAGTAATGGCAGGTGTGGCAGTAGCTACTGCTTGTATACCACCGCTTTGCACAGCAGGTTTTGGCATTGCCAATCTCGACTTCATGTATTTCCTGGGAGGCTTTTATTTCTTTTTGATCAATTGCTTTTTCATTGGGTTGGGTACCTATGTTACCAGTAAGTATCTCCGGTATCACCACTATTTCCGCAATCAAAGGATCAATACACGCAAGGTGCGCAAATGGTCGTGGATCATTGGGCTTTGCCTGTTGCTGCCCAGTGTGTGGTTGGCTTATCTTAAATGGAATCAATTGCGATTGGACAGGGAAGCCAATCGTTACGTGGAATCCATTCGTGCAAAATTTCCCAACCTGGTTATTGTAAACCACAAAGCCTATTTAAAAGGCAACCAGTCCATACTCGATATTTCTTTATTGAACGATAGCCTTGATGTAGATACCCGTGAACTTGAATTTGCTAACCGGCTCGACACGACCATTCATGTGCAGTGGCATTTTGCGCCCAACAGGCCGAGTGCCGAACTGCGTGTGGTGATGCACGAACTACAACGGATGGATAGTGTGATCAAAAAACAGGACTCTATTATACGAGTGCTATCTTCAAAAGATTCTTCTGTTATTCCTCCACGAAAAGGCGGTTGAGCTATATCATTTTTACCCACAACATTTTACACTTAATTGCACCTGCTATGATACTAACCATAACACTCAATCCATGCATCGACAAGAGTTCGAAAGTGGAAAAAATAAAGCCTGAAAGCAAGTTGCGTTGTACCGAAGTGGTACACGAACCCGGTGGTGGCGGCATCAACGTAAGTAAGGCGTTGAAAAAACTCGACACTGCTTCCATTGCTTTGTTTACTGCAGGTGGGCACAACGGCGCCATGCTGCAAACGCTATTGCAAAAAGATGGACTGGAGTTCCAGGCAATAGATACTGCTGTTGAAACCCGCGAAAACTGGATCATGCTGGAAACATCTACCAACAGCCAGTTTCGGTATACTTTTCCCGGCCTGGCTGTGGAAGAAAAAGCCATCATTGAATTGATCGATAGTATCAAATCTTTTGCGCCCACATTTATTGTGGCTAGTGGCAGTTTGCCTCCGGGTCTGCCGCCGTATTTCTATGGACTTATTGTAAAGACCGCCAATGCCATTGGTGCAAAATGTATAGTAGATACTTCGGGCGATGCACTGGAAGCACTGCGTGGCCGCAATGCATTTATCATTAAACCCAATATTGGTGAGCTCTGCAAATTGCTAAACACCGAATACATTGACAAAGCCGATGTGCCCAATGCAGCAAGGCAGGTGTTGAACGATGGATTTGCCGAAATGGCCGCTGTATCAATGGGCCCGTTAGGTGCATGGCTTATCACAAAGACCGAACAGTTTTTTGCACCCGCACCCGATGTGCCCAAGCGCAGTACAGTAGGTGCAGGCGACAGTATGGTGGCAGGCATCACGTATATGTTGCAAAAAGGCAGCAGCCTTACCGAAGCTATCAGCATGGGTGTGGCCTGCGGTTCGGCAGCTACCATGAACGAAGGCTCGCAATTGTTCAATGCAGAAGATGCCCGCAATTTGTACAGGATAATCAGGGAGGGCGGGAACTAATGCCATTGCCGATACCTGTTGTCATGGTTCGCCCGGATAGCCGGATGAGCCATGACTGTTATTATACCCCTTGCAGATTATTTTAACGATTGCACATGATTTATGGCAGGGGTGTCAATACAACGAATACTTATTTTGCGGCGTTCGTTTCGCAGGAACACAACAATTGTATTGCTGCCAGCCACTCCTGCGGAGCCTGTAAATAATTTGAACAGCATAAAGCATGCAATCCGGCCATATGAATTGGGATAAACAGATTCTACAATTCTATCGACAACTAGGCGTACCACAGGTACCGGCTCCGTATGAAGTGTTATTCCCTTTTGGCAGACAGGATGTATGGGAATCACTCGAAGCTTTTTATGCAAAATATTACGAGGACACCACCACAAGGCATGTAATGATCGGCATCAATCCCGGCAGGATGGGAGCAGGTGTTACGGGCCTGCCATTTACCGATCCTATTCGCTTGAAAGATGCTTGTGGTGTGCAGAACACCTGGCCGCGTAAACCGGAGTTGTCCAGCATTTTCATGTACGAAATGATAGAGGCTTTTGGTGGGGTATCAAAGTTTTTTGCGAAGTTTTATGTTACGGCTGCCTGCCCTGTGGGTTTTGAAGCCGATGGAAAAAATGTGAACTACTACGACGATCGAAAATTATCCAACGCCATTGAGGAGTTTGCTGTAAACGCCATGCAGGAACAAATGCAATGGAACATCAACAAGGATGTTTGCTTTTGTGTAGGCGAAGGAAAAAACCTGCAATTTTTACAACGGCTCAATCAACAGCATGGTTGGTTTAAAACTATTGTGCCGCTGGCACATCCCCGGTTTGTGATGCAGTACAAACGCACACAAATTGACAGCTATATTCAGAAATACCTGGATGCATTTCATCAACACGGAGTCGTGTAGGAGTAACTCCATCAAATCTCAAGATTAAGTTTGTTGCCCTGGCTGCGTTTGGCAACTAAGCTTTCATGTTTTCCAATTCTTTTTGCAACGCAAACATCATATCGCGTAGTCTTGCTGCTTCCATAAAATCCATATCTCTTGCCGCTTTTTCCATTTGCTTTTTCACGGAAGCAATTTCTTTTTCCATGGCAGGAATGGTTTTGTAGACTGCTGCATCTTCTGCCGCTGCGCTGCCGGGCACAATATCCGATTCAAAAGGAATGGCAGTAGACTTGTTGGGATCAAAGCCTTTAATATCGAGCACACTGGTTTGTTTCATTACATCTTCAATACTCTTCTTCACGGTGGTAGGTGTAATGCCATGCAGTGTATTGTATGCAATTTGTTTTTCGCGGCGACGCAATGTTTCGTCCATGGTTTTCTGCATGCTTTCCGTAATGATGTCTGCATAAAAGATCACGAGACCTTCGGCGTTTCTTGCTGCACGGCCAGCAGTTTGTGTCAACGATTTTTCGTTGCGCAAAAATCCTTCTTTGTCTGCATCCAGTATGGCCACTAGCGAAACCTCCGGTAGATCCAAGCCTTCCCGCAAGAGGTTTACACCCACCAACACATCTATTTCACCCAGCCGCAGCATGCGCAAAATTTCAATGCGTTCCAGTGTATCTACTTCGCTGTGGATGTATTTGCTTTTGATGCTGATGCGGGCTAAGTATTTATCCATTTCCTCGGCCATGCGTTTGGTAAGCGTAGTCACCAATACACGATCGCCTTTTGTTACCCGCTTATCTATTTCTTCGAGCAGATCATCGATCTGGTTAATGCTGGGTCGCACTTCAATAGGAGGGTCGAGCAAACCGGTGGGTCGCACTACCTGCTCCACTACTACACCACCTGTCAGTTCCAATTCGTAGTCGCCAGGTGTGGCGCTTACAAATACAACCTGGTTGAGTTGATGTTCGAATTCATAAAAATTCAAGGGGCGATTGTCTAATGCACTGGGCAGGCGAAAGCCATAATCCACCAGGTTCATTTTTCGGCTGCGGTCACCACCGTACATGCCCGATACCTGCGGAATGGTTTGGTGACTTTCATCAATGATCATCAGGTAGTCTTTCGGAAAATAATCGAGCAGGCAGAACGGACGGGTGCCGGGTTGACGTCGGTCGAAGAATCGTGAATAGTTTTCTACACCATTGCAATAGCCCAGTTCCCGGATCATTTCCAGATCGTATTCGGTGCGTTCTTTAATGCGTTGCGCTTCAATAAACTTACCGGTGCTTTGAAAGTATTCGTACTGCCGCATCATTTCATCCTGGATCTCGTACAGCACTTGCTGCATCTGGTCTTTCGGCGCCAGGTAAAGGTTGGCAGGAAATATGGCTGCGTTTTCTACACGGCCAATACGCTTGCCGCTTTGAATATCGAGGGTTTCAATGGTTTCAATTTCATCACCAAAAAAACTGATGCGGTAACCCCAGTCCACATAGGGTAGGTTGATATCCACCGTATCGCCTTTTACCCTAAAACTTCCCCTGCCAAATTCGCCCTGGCTTCGACTATACAAACTATTCACCAGGCTATGCAGGAACCCCTGCCGGCTCAGGGTTTGGCCCTGTTCAATGCGTACAATACCGTTTTCAAATTCGGTGGGATTACCCATACCATAAATGCAACTCACCGATGCCACTACAATAATATCGCGGCGGCCACTCAGTAATTCGCTGGTGGCTTGCAGGCGCAGTTTATCAAGCTCTTCGTTGATGTTGAGATCCTTTTCGATATAGGTATCGCTGACAGGGATATACGCTTCTGGTTGATAGTAGTCGTAATAGCTTACGAAATAGCCCACGGCATTGTCAGGAAAAAACTGTTTGAATTCGCCATACAATTGTGCTACCAGTGTTTTGTTATGCGTAAGTACGAGTGTGGGCCGCTGCACTTGTTGAATCACATTGGCCATGGTAAATGTTTTACCACTACCCGTAACGCCCAGCAACACCTGGTGTGGCTCACCATTTTGCAAGCCCTCGGTAAGTTGGGCAATGGCAGTGGGCTGATCCCCTGCTGGCTGGTAGTTGGATTTGAGTTGAAACGGCATAGAACGAAGTTAAGGCTGCTCGCAGATGAATACGATAGCACAAGATGAAACAGATTAAGTGCGGGAAAATACAATGGGACACAGATTGCACCGATGATGAGCAGATAAACGCAGATAAAAATTTGGTTGCAATGTGGTTCAAAAAATCTGCGGCAATCAGTTTTCTCCGCACAATCTGTGTCCCTTCTCTTTCGCTATTAGTAAGGGTAAATACAATGGGGCACAGATAGCACAGGTGATGAGCAGATAAACGCAGATAAAAATTTGCGTACTAAGCATATAGCGAGGTACTGCTTCGTGTCGTTGTGTCTTTGTGTTTCAAAAAAGCCCGCAAAGATCTATTTTCTCTGGACCATCTGTGTCCTATCGATTCCAGGAAACCATTACGCTGTACGGCAACGAATACCCAGCTCTCTTTCCACCTGCAACAGCTCTTTGTTTTTGAGTTGTTCATTGGGTTTGCAAAAAAACATTTCCAGCGTATCGGCATGCGCTTCAGTCAATCCTTCCAGCGACGAAATATTATTCTGGTTAACGTACAGCTCTTTCAGCTTGGTAAGCTTTTGTACCGGCAAGAGGCTGGTGATCTGGTTGCCTTGCACATACAGCATTTGCAAGCCTACCAGCTCTGCAATAGGCGAGAGGTCGCTGATCTTGTTATGGTATAAGAAAAGACTATTGAGATTTGTCAATGCACTGAGTTCTTCAATTGTCTCAATTTGCTGGTGTACCACTACCAGTATTTGCAGGTTTTTTAATTCGGCGAGTCCCGACAAATTACTGAGTTCAAAATTCATATTAGGATAAGGAGCCGATGGGCCTGCAAACCTTAGTGCAGGTGCCTGAAACAAAACTGCCAACTCGTCGGCAGTTGGCTCGTTTGTATGCCCAAAGCAGGCTGCGGCAAATGCATCTTTCCACTGTTGTTCTAATCCCTGCCACCACTGTTGATCGATCATGCTAAAATATCTATTCGTTTAAAACTTTACGGACGTTGTGGGAATACACCTTGTGTTGCTATATAAAAAGTAACAACCAGGTAGGGTTGCAAATTGGAGTGTGGCACGCTGCCACCATTATTGCCAATGGCGCCTGCTTGCATATTGGTTAAGGTGCCGGTCGATTTAAATTCTTTGTCGAGTGTGCCGGTATTGGCAATATTATTAGCCCCGGGTGTGTTGCTATTGCCATTTACATTCACAGCATTCAATGTGTGGGTATGACTGGGCATCTCGGCTATCGTTAGCGTACTCATTTCTGCACCATCTTGTTCTCCTATCGTCCGAGGTGTAAAGCCGGGTCCATTTCCAAATCCCATAGGAACCCGGCCACGCAAATCGGGTAATGCAAAATTGGTGGTTCCGTTGCCGCCGAAATTGGTGCCCAGCAAAGAAAATAAAGCCGTATTGGATGAAATAGGAAGTAGCTGCCCACTACAAGCGGCGTATCCCGAGGGAGCAAAATTCATTCCTCCCATATATATTTCTGAAAGCAGTGGTAAACCAGGCATAGTATCTTTTTTTAATTTGAATAAATGGCATTTAGCCTATTCGTTACAATAATTTGGCAGGACCTACTTAGGGCCGGGAAGGAAATATCCCTTGCAGCGCTATATAAAAATTGAGCACCAAATAGGGTTGCATGTTGAAGTGTGGCTGTGAGCCTCCGGCGTTGGCAATGGTGTTGCTGTTCATAGGCGTCAAAGTCAGCCCGGTGCTGTTGTTATATTCCGGATCCAATGTTCCGGAATTGGCCAAATAGGCACCTGTAGGGTTGGACACATCTCCAGCTTCTGTAACTCCTCTTAGCGTATGGGTATGTGTAGGAATTTGGTTGATGGTGAGGGTGACTGCTTCAGTGCCCCCCACTTCACCTAACACCCGGGATGTTAGTCCTGGCCCGCTACCCACTCCCATGGGAGTCCTTCCCCTAAAATCGGGTAGTTGAAAATTGGTGGTTCCATTGCCGCCATAGGTGGTACCCAATAGTGAAAACAACGCGGTGTTCTGGCTAATAGACAGCAATTGCCCACTGCAATTTGCAAACCCCTTGGGAGGAAAGGAAAAACCTGCAATGTATATTTCGGCTAAAAATGCTTCTGTTGGCATAACAAATATTTTGATGAGCGTTTGGGACTTATTTGAAAAAGGAAGCCACTGTGTTTTCTATTATGGCTTTTTTGTGTTTTTTAAAAGGCCGGTTGAAATTCGTGCAAAAAGCGGCCATTAGCTTTGGGTAGGATAAATGCCAAACGCTGCTATATAAAAATTGATTGCCAAACAAGGTTGTATATTATTATGCGGCAGGCTGCTACCCGCAGCTCCAATAGAACCGGCATTCATGGCTACTGTAGTGGCGGCCGGAGTTTGAGGGGTTAAATACTCCATATCAAGGGTTCCGGAATTGGCTAAAAAACCATTGGTTGGTGTTGACGAATTACCTGCATTGCTGCTTGCCGCATTTAAGTTGTGCATATGAGCAGGAATTTGAGTGGTAAGGAGGGTTACGGATTCCACGCCCCCGGTTTCTCCTATAATTTTGTTAGTTAACCCAGCGCCCTGGCCCTGGCCAACAGGTACCCTGCCACTTAAATTGGGCAATCCAAAAGTGGTGACCCCATCGCCGCCAAAAGTGGTGCCAATTAAAGAAAACAATGTTTCGTTCTCTGCAATGGAAACTAAACTGCCATTGCAGGCAAGATATCCTACAGGGGCAAAATTCATACCCGCCATAAATATTTCTCCGATATAAGGTTCACTAGGCATTTAAAAAAATTTAGGCTGTTTGAATCAAAGATTGTTTGAATGAAAATGGATGCAGGCCAGTATGCCCATCCAGCATTATTTCATTATTGGCTTTCACGTTTACCTGGATAGCATGCAGGCCTTTACTGCCCGGCTCCAACTGCGCAGTTTTTTTATCGCTGGTATATCTTTTCAATACCGCTGTTTCGTCCTGTTCGTTGGTAAGGCGATGCAATGCTTCGAGTTCAAAACGGTTGATGGTTGCAATTTTATTTTGCGCAGTACTATTGTCAAAAAATTGCACGAGCATATCGGCAGGCTGCTGCTGGTTGCCCCAGTAAATCCACACGGGCTGCGCCAATACATTTTCTGCTTCGAAAAAAACAACATCGCCCTGTTGGTGTTTATGTCCCTTGCAGGCTACAGGTTGTTGATGGCTGTTGTTATGAATTGCATGCTTTGCTTTCCGGCCATTGTTTTGGCGGCAAAACAAATCCCATAATTCTTTTACACCGCTGGCTCCGGAGCCCGGCAATACATCGGTCAAATTTCTGCCCATGGCTGCGCCGGCCGATAAAATAGCGAGGCTGCCGAGAAAAGATCTGCGGCTGTTTTGGTGGAGGGTGTTCATATTATTGTTTGATCAGCTTTTGAGTGAGGGTTGCAGCACCATTGGTTACCCGCAGGAAATATACACCGGCAGGTTGTGTGCTAATATCAATAGAGCAGTTGCCGGCTACCAATGCCTGTTTGTGGAAAATGACTTTGCCGGTAAGGTCGGTCACCTGCAAACTACCACCTACAGCACCCTGGTAAACGCTCAGGATAAAATGCCCGTTAGCAGGATTGTTGCGGAGGCTGGCCAATTGTTTGGAAGCTGCGTGTGATATCTGTACAATAGAGGAGATGCTGATATTGCCATCGATATCTACCTGCCTTAAGCGATAGTAATTATTGCCCGAAATAGGTTGGTGATCGGTGTATTGGTATTGTTGCTTTTTGATGCTATTGCCTTGTCCGGCTACAAAACCCAAAGTTGTCCAACCGCTTCCATCTTCACTGCGCTGCACATCAAACCCTTTGTTATTGTATTCGCTGGCAGTGGCCCAATTGAGTACAACGCCTTCCGGCTTGCTGGTACCCGAAAGTTCCAGCCAGGTTACAGGCAACATGACATCACCGGTTATTAATAATGGTGTGGCCGAAGTGCAACTAGTACCACTCACTGGAACCCATGTGCAATACGGACTTGCAGTACCCGGCGGTTTATTGTAAGCACAGCTGTTGGAAAAATAAGGTTGCCCATCAAAGGCAAGCACCCACACATTATCGGGAGTGCCTATCCAAAAAATTGAAACAGCTACAGATGCAGTACCAGCTACTGTTCCAGTTCCGGTGTAATAAGGTTTGCCGGCTTCTGTGCCACCATTGTTCAGTACAATGGAGCCAGTTATGCATTGTCCACTCACAGTAACAGTTTGTGCCTGGACGGAGATGACAGATAGAAAAAGAGCAACGCTGAGTAGAAGTCTGAGCATTTGGTGGTGGTTGTGTAAAATGATAGGTGTATAGCGAGCTTCCTCTACCAAAGATAAAAGGAGCTGTAACAAATGTATAAAATTGGAACATCAATTTTGCATTCAAAAATGAGTGGGGTTTTCAGGAGTCTATTCGCGGCAACGGGGGCGGGTTTGCTGTGTAGGGTTTACATGCTACAAGTGCTAAAGCAGATAAAGGCTTTGGGCCTGATTGCAATCATATGGAAGCATAATGGAAAGGAAATACATTTGCCCATCATGAAAAAATGCATAGCCTGCCTGGTACTGTTGGTCATTAGCGTTCAGCTAATGTATCCTGCTGTATTTACAGTATGGTTCTATGCTAACCAAAAAGCCATTGCCAGCAAGTATTGCGAAAACAAAAAACGCCCGATGCTGCATTGCGATGGTAAATGCTATCTCGCCAAAAAAATAGCCGCTGCAGAAAAACAGGAAAGCAAAGAAGCCGGTGGAACCCTCCGCAATATGTGGGTAGAATCTATGCCTTGCATTTTGCAGGAAACAACAGGGCTGCAGGCATTTGCAACCACCGTTCTGCAATTATTTCCGCGGGTTAGCCACAAAGTAAAAGCATCCTCTTTTCGTCCGGGTGTGTTTCGTCCGCCCGCAACGCATACTGCGTAGTCCTTTACATTTTTTTATTCTACTCTAAACTGGCCATAGCCAGCTAGCACCCACGTGTGTACAGCCGCTTGCTGCATACACATGTTGTTGTGCACTTTCCTATTCATCCTTCAATATCTCATCCATGAAAACCAAATTTTCAATACTGTTTTCTATCCTTCTTTCTTCCATTGTATTTGTAGCCTGCACAAAAGACGATGTAGAACCCGATCCAACGGCGGGCTTGTACAAACTGGGCAGCGGCTTTGCTTTGGGTGCCGGTGCTAAAGTGGAACTCTATACTGCTACCCCTACCATTACCACCGGCTACCAGTCATTCAAAATAGCAGTGTACGATTCTATTACCAATACCCGCATTGATGATGCACATATTCATCTTACCCCCACCATGGATATGGGCATGATGAAACATTCGGCACCCTACGAAAACCCCGCGTCTACATTGGCCGATCATCACCTGTTTAATGCTTCAGTATTCTTTATCATGGCAAGCATGAGTGGAAGCTGGACACTGGACATTAGTATTCACAATCATGCCAACGGAAAATCGGGCAAACTCACCCTGCCAATTACGGTTGCAGAACCTACTAAAAAACGCATGCTCTCTTTTACATCTGCAGCCGATAACTCCACCGTTTATTTTGTAAGCCTTGCAGAACCTGTTACGCCTAAAGTGGGCATCAACAATCTTGAATTGGTGGTGTACAAAAAAGCAAGCATGATGTCTTTTCCTGCGGACAGTAGTTTGTCGATCAGCTTTACTCCCGAAATGCCAACCATGGGGCATAGCTCACCCAACAATATAAACCCCGTGCATGGCGGATTGGGTCATTACAAGGGCAAAGTAAATTATACCATGACTGGCTTGTGGCGTTTGCATTTCGATTTCAAAGCCGGGGCAACACTGGCTAAAACAGACTCATTGGATATTGAATTCTAAGCACCGGCTGGCTAAGGCCAGGCCCAATACAATAGCGTATGAAATTTTTACAAAAGGAAGTCTTGCTTGCCGCTTTGTTGTTGGTAAGCACTACTCAACTAATAGCCCAGGAGGATAGTGGTAAAATTGTGCAGTTGGAGAATGTAACGCTGGTGGGCAAAAGCAAATCAACAGCGCAGCAATTGGCCATTTTTTATAAAACAAATGGCGCCGCTTCGCTGGAAGATATTTTGAGCCGCCTGCCCGAAATGGCTATGATGCGCCGGGGCAGTTATGGCATGGAGCCCAATATCCGGTCGATGAATGGCGGGCAAATAAATGTGCTGATCGATGGCATGAAATTGCATGGCGCCTGCACCGATAAAATGGACCCGGCCACTATTTATATTGAACCCATTAACCTCGAAAACCTGCAATTGCAAACCGGCACCCAGGGCTTTACCAAGGGCTCGGCCATTGGCGGCACACTCGACATGAAAATGGCGGAGCCCACATTCAACAACACGCAAAGATGGAATGGCCAGGTAAGCGGCGGGTATCAATCGGTTTCGCAGGGTTGGTACAATGGCACAGTATTACAATACAGCAGCCAGCGCTGGGCATTCAGAGGCAGTGCCAGTTTTCGCAGCAACAGTGATTATACCGATGGCAATAGAAACGAAGTGGCTTATTCGGGGTATCACAAAACCAACTTTTCGCTGTCGGCAAAATTCAGGCTGAACAACCAGACAGAGTTGAAAGCAGATATGCTTACTGACGATGGATGGGATATTGGATACGCAGCATTACCCATGGACGTAGGCTCTGCAAAAGCAAGGCTTGCTGCACTCTCGGTCAATCGTACCAATACCGCAAGCAAATGGTATAGCTGGCAGGCCAAAGTATATGCCAATGCGGTAAGGCATAAAATGGATGATTCGCAACGCAAGGATGTACCCATGCATATGGACATGCCCGGCATCAGCAAAACTGCAGGCATGTTTGTAGAAACAAAAGCAAGGCTTACCGATAATCAAAACCTGCAACTGCGGCTGGATGCGGCTACCACTTTTTTAAGTGCATCCATGACCATGTACCCGCCCAACGAAGTGCCCATGTACATGCTCACCTGGCCCGATAACCGAAACAACCAGGCCGGGCTTTCGGCCAGCTGGCAATGGAAACCCGATAGCAACTATAGCCTGCGCATGGTGGCAAGAATGGATGCTGTGCAAAGCCAGTTGGGTTCAGACGAAGCCAAAGATTATATTGACATTACAGGAGGCAATACTGCACCACGCTTCGATCTGCTGAAAAATTTGGCGCTGGCCGGCACCCGGTATTTACACCACGGATGGCAACTGAATGCGAGTGCAGGATATGCTGAACGCATGCCCACTGCCAGCGAACTCTACGGCTTTTATCTTTTCAATGCCTTTGATGGGTACGATTATATGGGCAATACCCGCTTGCAACCGGAAGCGGCAATGAATGCAGATGCTTCCATTGGCCATAATGGCCGCCGCGCCAAATGGCTATTCACTGCTTTTTATACCCGTGTGCTGCAGCAAATAGTTGGCCGGATTGATTCATCGTTTACCCCCATGACCATTGGCGCCAAAGGGGTGAAAGTATATGAGCAAATGCCTTATTCCAACAGGTATGGTTTGGAAGCATCGCTGCAATGGAAATTGCACGAAGCACTGGCGTTGGTGAGTACGCTTCGCTATACTGTGGCCAGCGGTAGCGATGGAAAACCGCTTCCTTTTATTGCGCCGCTAAAAAATATTGGCTCGCTTCGATATACCGCTAATAGGCTGTGGGCGCAGGTAGAATACGAAGCATCGCTGGCGCAAAACAAAGTGAACAATGCATTTGGCGAAAAGCCGACACCAGGGTTTGTGTTGGCCCATGCAAGGCTCGGCTACACGCTACCGTTTTTCAAAGAGCGGATAGCGTTGCAGGCAGGGGTTGAAAATATTTTTGATGCGGCCTACCGCGAACACCTCGATTGGGGGACGGTACTGAGGCCGGGGCGGAACCTGTATGCGCAATTCAAATGCAGTTTTTGATAAGAAAGAACCCGCTGAAAAATACTTGCCATTTACCCTTTTACCCCCTGTTTTTAATAGCAAACAAGAATTACATTTATAGTCCATTCTTTCTTACACAAACCAACAATTATGAAAAAACTCATTTTGATGCTGAGCCTTGTAGCAGGCACATTTGTAACAAGCCAGGCGCAGGTTAAGCTTCCTGCAGGAACAGAAGATATACTGAAGAATTTCATTACCCCTCCCAAAATTGGCGATGTGGGCAAAACCTCCACTGCCATTGTCGATATGCTTAGCAGCAAGTTGGGGGGCCTGGCTAGTACACAAAAGAAGTCGGCACTCGATGCGGTAACCGGGTTTTTGAACAGCAAGTCGAAATTTTTGGACCTGGCCAAAACCAGTCCTGCTGATTATCTCAAAAAATTCAACCCATTGCAAAGCGGCCTGTTCTCCAAACTGAAAACCATTTTGGGTGCCGCTAAGTTTGCGAATTTCCTGAACCTGAAGCCCACGAAAAATATTGCCACCAATGTGTTGAGCAACCTGTTCTTCTAACGCATTAAGGAGTAGAATACAATGCCCCGTTGTACCAACAGCGGGGCATCTTTCGTTTTGGAAGCTCATGCACCAGGAATAATGAAGGCACCGGGGTAATTTAATTCAGTTAACATGTTGTTCTATTAAAGAAAATATTTCTGTTCAATAAATGAAGTTCAAGCTGCCTGAATTTTTCAGGATGTTCGTAAGCTTGTCATATTACTTTCTTTGCCTTGATGCAAAGAAAGTAACAAAGAAAAATCAAGGCAAACCCGATGCCTCCGGCCGTTTTGCCTTGCCAACGCCTCCCCCTGTGTAGCATTGATTGTATTATTTGAATCTCTTGCAGTAAAGGACTCAATTGTTTGAAACCTTGAATAACTCTACTCGTTAGTATTATTAATTATTGTAAGTAATGAAATAAAGAAAACTAAGATACCTGTGAACGGTATCAGGGCCGAACTGTTTGGCACAACAGTAGTACAAAAGTTTAATCAAGGCTCCATCCGCCGCTTGGCTGTCATAAGCGGCGGGGCCCTTTTTTGGTCCTTTTTTGGGCAAACAAAAAAGGACATAAAGCATTCAAGATAAATTATTGAATCGAACGGATTAGTTGATAAACCAATAGCACAACACGTTAATCAGTTATGCTGTTGTTGGAAAATGCATCGCCCCGGTGCGTGTCCCACGCTCCGGGAATATCTGATTCGTCCTAAAAAAGTTTACAGGCTAACTGATTAGTCCTGTATTAGATTGACAGGATGCTTGTTCTGATGCGTGGGACACGCACCAGGGCTGAGTTCCGAATGACATCATTTGGCAACTACCCATGAAGCGAGATGAAATTGACCGGCTATACAATTATAGCCGTGGCCCCGCAGTGGCTTGATTTTTTTATTGGTTGCGGTATCTACACGAAAACCCTGTAAGAGCAGGACTGGTTTGGGAAGCCTGGCAATACAAGTACAGCAGTGAAATTGATTATTACAAAGAAGAGAAAGGGATATTGGAATTGAGCATTCACTGAATGCCGATACAATCGGGCAAATTTAGATAGCCACAAGTGACCTGCTTCGCAGAACACTTGCGGAATTGAAGTGTCATTACCTTGCTTTATAAGTAAAGCCAGTATTGTTTTTTTCTGCGATTTCTTCGTCATCCAAAAGTGGCTTTATCCATTTGTGCATTTCGCTAATAGATTTGAATTTAGGAAAAGGATTGTCATGCCATGGCGTATTCATTAAATATGCAGAAAAGAAGGCATCGCAACTACGACGGGGGTGTTGCCACAAATAGCTGTCCTGGCATTTTTCAATAATTCCATAGTGACTCTTATAAAGAAAATCTTCCCAATTTTCTTCAACTGTATCCTCAGGTTTTATATCAATAATCTCTAATTCATAAAAGACTTTAGACTTGTTGGCATTCAGTGCATCCAACATGAGTTTTTTTGCATCAACATCGGATGCAGGAGCACTATATCCAAAAACGGTTGTATAAAGGGAGTGTTTGAGATACCATTTCAATTCCTCCCATTCCCCATTAATTGAAGCATCTGCACTATAGTTCTTCTTTTCAATAGGATACAATAGTTTCATTGGCTGAAAAGGCTTATAACAATGATGGCATATTCTGTTGTAGTTATAGCCGATAATTTTACAATCCTTACAAAGACCAACTGCTACATTGCCATGCAGAAAAACGACTTTCGGAAGTCTTTTTATAGCTGAATGCCTTCGCAAGCATTTCAATAAAAGAGGATCCCAATTGAATGTTGCAATAATGTCTTTTTCCCTGAGCGACAAAATGAGATAATCGTATAAAGTTGGCGTGTCTGGTATTTCTAAATCATAGAAATACTGATAGACTTTATTCTCAATAATTTGCTTTAATTCATATTGAGATGAATCATTTGCGATGGAACTATACAACTTTTCAAAATCTGATAGAAAAGGGCTGTACTGCTTTGGAATAAGTTCTTCTAATTGGAGAGCATCGACTAATGAGTTCATTAGTGGGAGCCTGATTCCATTTTTATCCCCTTCCGGAAATGCGGCCAAACTTGCACCTGCCCCAAGTATTACTACGTGCGGGGAAAGGCTAACATTTTTTCGCATAGGAGGAATCACATCTTTACCTGGCATTACTCGATACTCAAAAAAGCTTTAAGGTTTTCAATTTCCCTTTTGTGTAGAATAAGGTTCTTCCGTATCTCAATGCACATAGCTGTGTCAAATTCAAAATCTTCACCCTCAATTTGCCCTTTTAAAACAACTTTATGACCGTTTTTCTCAGCTTTTGCATGAGCAAATTTGTTTCGGACTTTAATCACATCTTCAAAATAAGTTTTATTGAATTCAAGGAAGTTCTTTATTTCATTAGCTGAATTCGATTTACTAAGCTCTTTTAGGGAATCTCGGAATATGCCCCATTTTCTAAATGCTTCTATGAATTTAAATGAACTATCAAATCCAATTTTTTGATGCCTTTCAATGAATTTGTCTGGATTTTTGGCTAAAAAATCAGTTACATAATTATCCATAATGGCGTTTAGTTCGTCATCAGATTTATTCAAAAGATTGCGCAAAATCGCTATTGAAAGGGTTTCTAATTCTACATCCAAATCACTTGTTGCAGCTGTTATTAAACCTCTTGTTGCATTTAATTCAAATAGTTTTCGGACAGTAAGTTCGATAACTTTTTCTATTTTTTCCAAAAGGGTGTCACGACCAATTTGTATGTTGATTCTTTCCATAAATGCCAGACGATTTTTTACATCGGCATCTTGCATAAAATTTGATTTTGCAGAATAGAATAATATTTCGGTATCCAATTTGTTTTCTTCACGCAAACGATAAATGACAACATCGCCATTCTCTTTATTAAGATTAAAGTCAGAAATAATTAAGTCATAACTGATGTTCAAATATTTATCAAGTTCTGATTCGTCAAAGACTGTGACTATATTGGGTTCAAACCCCTTTTCAATAAGAAATTCCTTAATGCTATCAACCCCGCCGTTATTGATGTAATCTATTAGATCGTTGTCCAACCAGAGGATATTATAATCCAGTTTCATTGTTTGTCATTTTTAAAAGAAATGAGGAATTCTACACCCTTACTTATTTTGTTATTTACTCTTACTGCTCCGTTCAAAAGTTCAATGATTTCCTTTACATGATAAAGTCCAATACCGGAACCTCTTCTGGAAGTAGTGAAACCAAAATCAAATATGTTATTCAAAATATTGTCGGCGATACCTTTTCCGTCATCTTTGAAAGATAATTGAACAGATTTTGTGGACTTTGTCCAAGTTAGCTCAATCTTTGACGCTCCGTTTTTGGTTGAATTGTTGATTAGATTATCCAATACAATAATCATATCTATGGGGTTGAACTTTATCTTATGCTCCAACCCTTTCGGCACTATAATTTTCACATTCAGTAATTCCCGATTAATGCGTAAATCATCACGACGTTTATATACATTCTCGATGTATTCGTTTGTGAATGAGATAAGGTCTGCGTCCAGTTTGTTGGAATGAATATTGAAATTTACTTTCTTGAAATATTTGGAAAAAGAATTTACTTTTTCATTTTGTTGACTTAACCGCTTAACTATGGATTGCAATTCAATTTTAGGCGCATTCTTATTTATAGCCTTTACAAGATTTTCAATATCCTTTTTGATGAAATTGGTTGTTAGGCCAATATGATGTAAAATACTTTCTAAATTTTTGGTGTCGTCGCTAATATCCGTTAGAAGGAAGTTTTTCTGACTTTCAACAAAATCTAGTTTCTTTTCAGCTTCTTTTCGTTTTTCTTCTTCAGTCACAGCATTCGCTTTATCGCGATCTGCATCAGCTTTTATTTCCCTGACTGCTTTTTCAATTTTTTTTGCCTCTTTAACCATTTCCGGATTCCCTGATTTGGCGGCGACTTTTGATATATTTTTTACAATCTTTTCGACGCTTTTTTCCTGTTTTTCCGAAATGATTTTAAGAAAATTTTTGTCATATTGGATGTCAATTATATCCTTTGAATTTATAAAGCCTGAAATCAATTCTAATATTTGAAGCTTAACATCTTTTGCCCAAAGTTCAGGTGAAACTTCTCCTGTTTGCTTGTTTACTTTCTCATCTCCCCACTGAATTATATTTACAACATAGGCTTCCAAACGCTTTAAAACGTAGTCGTAGAAAAACTCCACTAAATCACGATAAGCTTGTGTTTTTACAAGGCCTCCATCCCTACTGGTTGTTTCTTTTAATTCCGGTTGCTTTCCGTTGATTTCAATACGGCCGATTAAATCCCTGGTTCCTAAAAAGCGATTAAATCCTTGTTGCTTTCTACGGTCTATTAGTAATAAGTCTTCTCCTTCTTCTCCATATGGATATACTCTGAACCCGTTTTTATACATAAAAACAGAACCGTATTTAACAGGTTCCATTCCCATTAATCGAGTAAAATTTGATTTTGCAGAACGATTTAACTGAAATAAATAAATAGATACATTTTTCAGTTCCGTATAAGGATTCTTTTCCTTTAAATAATATATTAAGTCACCTCTGTCTTGAAGAGTGGTTTCAATGTAATCTCCATTTTGGCTAATTTGAACAAGTATGTTTGATGTTTTTATTTCAAGGGTTTCAAAAATGGAGTTCCTGACAAGGCCATTTACAATTTCAAAATCATTTTTCTTTGCGCCTTTCTTTCCTTTTTCTAGATCGAGGGGTAATTCATCTTTTGCGATTATTTCAATTTCGAAATTGTCGCTATCATTTCCCTGATTGGGATTTATCAGTTTTGCTAGTGACTTCTTTAACTTTAAAATTCTATCTCTATCCCAATTGTCTCGAAGGCCAGTTATTTCTAAAATGGTTCCTTTTTTAAGTTTATAGGTATTTGCACTAAGTACTTTATGAGCAACTTTTATTTTCACGAATTCTTCATCGTCTGCATTTTCAAAGTCTTCCCAATTCACCACAAGGTTTTCTATCCTTGGTTGTGGATCATCCTTTATGGTTATGAGATTTAAGAAACGACCTAATCTGTCGCATGAGAAACGACCAACGCCTTTTGCCCCAGCAAAAATTCTTTGCGTTTTTATTTTGTTTCGAAAATTTTCATTCTCTTTATTTAAGCGTTTTGCTGAATAGGCTACAAAAAGCCATTTATTTTTGAGGTCGTTATAATTCATTCCCTTCCCATTGTCTTTAATGAGAATTCTTGCGTTGCTAGATACATGGGTGTTTTCAAAAATTACCTCAACTTTTGATGCGTTAGCATCAAAAGAATTTTTGACTAATTCAAAAACGGCAACGAACTCATCGGTAATCAATTCCTTGCCAATAAGGTCTTTTAATGCAGCACTTATTCTAAATGTTTCGGTATTAGCCATTTAGTATTTGTTTTAAGACTAATCCTGCCTGTTCGCCAAATAATGGAGGAATGGCATTCCCAACTTGTGTATATCTGGGAACTTCCACAATACGTAATTTTCCGCCGGTTGTATATTTTTCTTTGAATTCAAACCAATCGGGAAATGTTTGAATTCGTGCATATTCTCTTACACTTAAAATTCTTGGCTCGCAATAGTGAACGTAATCATCAGGGTGAGATGTAAGTGTTGGCGCTGGCTTGTTAGGGTCCAAAACGACAATGCCTCTTTTTTTGATGTTGAATTTTTCTCTTTCTTGCCCATTAATTTTTTTCCCTTTCGGGGCTTTGGAAATGAGAGATTGAAACAATGTTTTTGTTTCAATGGCGTGTTTAGCAAAGCGATGACTGTCTGGAATGGATTCTGAAGAAAGACTTGCCCGCATTAATTTTTGGTACGGACCCTGGGCCGTGCTATAAACCGATGATAGAAATCCTATTGAATCAGGGCAGTCAATTGTTCCATTTTTTTCTAGCAAATCAGAAATAGCATCCTGTAAGTTTTGGGTTAATCCTAAGCCTTTGTTTACTAAAAATGATTTTCTTTGACTTTTTAGTAGTTCAAAAAAATGGTGCGGAAAAGTTTTTGATTTTTCAAAAACATCTTTCCTGATTCCCACCAAAATAAAACGTGTCCTTTTTTGGGGTATACCAAATTCAGCAAAATCAATCAGTTCGCCATATACTTCATAACCTTTAAAATCCTTACCTGACCGCCTTAAAGCTTTTTGAACAAACTCGGAATATTTTATACCCTTGCTTCGATTTTTCTCAAAACGTTGCGTAAAGCCTCTTACATTTTCAAAGAAGATAATCTTTGGCTGAACTATTCTAATGAATTTTATATAGGAATTTATCAATTCATTTCTGTGATCACTTTCTTCTCGTCGGCCAGCAGAAGAAAAACCTTGACATGGGGGGCCTCCGGCAACCATATCAACTTTACCTCTTAATTTTTTTAATTCTACGGATTTCGTTTTTAGAACATTATCTATGTCGTGCTGACTTTTGTCTAACCAATTTGGCCAATTAAAATGATTAAGATTGTCAATTAAATTGTGTTTCAAGGTTGCAAAAGCGAAAGGGCTTTTTTCAATTGCAAAAAGTCCTTTCCATCCAGATAGATTTAATCCAAGAGATAGGCCTCCGCAACCCGCAAACAAATCAATATATGTGCTATTTGTTGGCATATATTATTTCGCCTTTGTAGGATTAAGTAGTTGTCTGATATCGACGTTCAAATGCCTGGCAATTTCAGATAGGGTATCAACCTGGGGTTGTGTATTGTTAGTACACCAACGAGATACAGTTGATTCGTTCATGCCAAGCTTTGCAGCCAACCATTTGCTGGTTTTGTTCTGCTCTACAAGGACTACCTTAATCCTATTGGTTGCTTTAGTTGCCATTTAATTTGCATTATACGCAAATTTATTGACTATTTAGGTTTAAACATTATCATGGCTATTTTGACAAAATATGTTGCTCGTTGATTGGCTGTGTCGTGGAAAATCCACGCAAATTGACCCCCTGCTACCGGGTTAAACTGCACCCCATTGGCCACGGCAATGTGACCTCCTTCCGCCATGGTAATGGATATTCTTTGCCTTTAAATATTCCTCTGGTTGATAGGCAAAGTTTTTTCTATTGCCAGGTTTAATTACGACAGTAAGCAATTGGTTAGGGTATGCTGCTCCAAGGTTTATTAAAGTCAGCGTATCACCTTTTGGGTTTGTAATAATTTTTGTACCATATACCTTATTGCAAATAGTAATGCTATCTCCAATATGGTCCCTTACCTTTTCAATGGGTATCTTTTGAGAATATGCCTGGTTTAAAAATAAACTAAATATGAAAACGGCAAGTATCTTCATACGGGTTGTAATTAATTAGAGTTTTCAGAATTGACCTACTTTATTTCTTCTTCTCTATTGGTTGAATTGGTAGGTCAAAATTGAATAGAGTTGTTGTGTGTATGTCTAGGCCCTTTGCAATTGCAACAATTGTTGAGAGTGTAGGATCGTGTTCTGCATTTATAACTCTATAAACTTGTTTTGTTTCAATGTCTCCTCGTGCAGCTACTGCTTCAGGCGTGGTCTCTTCGGCTTTAATCAAGGTTTTTAAATGCTTCCCAAATTCATCCAAATATTTCTGGTTCTTTTTTTTCACTTGCTGAAAGTGAAATGAAGAAGAAAAATAAAATTGTCATGTATGACAATTTAGAAAGAAATCTGCTATCTTTATAGTGTTAAAACATATTTTGCGACTTCTTCAACGCATTTGAAGCAATTCGCTTTAAGTCTCGTTCTGAAACCTGAGAATTTCAAAGCACCGAGATGATAAGTGAAGAGCTCACGTTACGGCGTGGGCTCCCTTATCCGGTGCAAGGCTTCTCAGGGCCTCAGAACGGTAAGTGGAGTGCCACGCCTACCTGTTTTTGTGAGGTACTCCGTTTATAAACCAGTCCGATTTGCTCACTTAACCACCCAAAAGCTGCGGTTATGGAAAAACGGTACCAGCACTGTGCCCTTCATTTGCTGCAAACCCAGTTTGCAAAAAAGCCGAAGAACCCTATATAAGAACCATACCCTGCACAAGGCAGGCAGCTATTCTATTGCCATAACTAACTAATCGTATTACGGGCCAGTGGGGGCCCGGGGGCTGCCTGTTGTCTTACCGCCACATTTTTTACAAGGAATACCACCGTTCCACCAAACCAAATTTTTTATGAGCATACGATCGTATGGCTTGCTGGCATGGCTATGCCTGGGCCAGTTCCAATACGTTTTTAAGCTGGGTGGGTAAATGGTTTGTTCAGGGTCTCAGTAAGGAAGCGGGAAGGGCTGCTTCTCATAGGCATGCCCAACCCCTTCTGTACTGCGGTACCACTGTTTATCATGTTGCCTTCCTTTTACATCATCGAATAATCTACCATGAAAAAAAACATCAAGTATTGCGTACTGGCCATGCTATGGCCACTTGTAAGTATCCAGGCTCAAAAAACGCCCATTAAAGCCCTGGGCATTGGCGATGTATTGCCCAGGGTAACCAGCAGCCAGGTCTTGTTTTACCCGAAGCCCAGCATCAGCACCCGCGATTTTCCGGGCAAGCTGCTCATTCTCGACCTGTTCCATACTGCTTGTGGCAGCTGTGTGCAAAAGCTGGCCCGCTACGATAGCCTGCAGCGCCAGTTTGCAGAAAAGCTGCAAATAGTGCTGGTGACCACACAGCCTAAAACAGAGGTGCAGGCTATATGGGCAAAGAACCAATTCACAAAAAACGTTCACCTGCCCCTTATTGCCAGCGATAGCTTGCTGCAGCAATATTTTCCGCATTTTATTATTTCGCATGAAGTATGGATAGGTGCAGATGGCAGGGTAGCGGCCATAACAGGTACCGACTATGTAAAGCAAAGTTTTATTGAAGAAGCTTTAAGAGGCAATGCCGGGCGCTGGCCGATAAAAAAGGATATTGAAGACTTTGAGGAAGAGCTGCCCATACTGAACTATAATGCCGGGCAGCCAAACCAGCTACAACCGCAGCGGATATTATACAGTGCCTTTTGGGATGCTATGGATGGCATGGCCGGCAGATTACTGGTAAAAAAAGATTCGCAGAACAATGTACTCCGCACACGTATGATCAATATGGCGCCTATCACGTACTATTTAGCATCTGTAGGTTGGTTTTTGAAGGAAGATATTGTGAACAGGGTAATATGGGAAACAAAGAGAAGGGAAGAGTTGGATCCCGCTGCCAGCAGCTTGCCCATATCGGCCTGGATGGCCAGGTATAGTAAATGCTACGAATCGGTTCAGCCATTGGAAGGCAGCGGGCAAAGCCGGTTCAACCATTTAAGGCAAAACCTGAATAATTACCTGGGCTTGTATGTCAGGATGGAAAAAAGGCCAACGGCTTGCTGGCTGCTCCAACGCATTCCCGGCACCGATGTGCTGTCTCCGGTTTCTGCCACCCAAAAGTATGAGATTAAGCTACCGGGTACAGATAGTGTGTTGCACGTTAAAACCGCAGGCCTGCTATATGCACTCAATATGGTGGCGGGCAATCTCCCGGTATTGGATAGCACGGGCCTGCAGCAACTGATTCGTTTTCCTGCTATCCGCAAGCAGGATTTTGCCAATATTCCACTTGTCAACCAGCTGTTAAATCCTTATGGCTTGCAGTTGGTGCAAAGCGAACAGCCCATAGATCTGCTGGTGATCAGCGATGCACAATAAGCTCCATTTCTATTTCAGGATTTTCCAAAACCATTCAACCTATGAGACAAATATTTCTACTACAAATACTGGCGGTATTGATGCTGCCTATGCTGGCCATGGCCGGTACAGGCAATTTTGAATTGCGTGGCCGAGTGATGAACAGCGCCACAAATGAACCCCTGGCAGGCGCCAGTATTCAATTGATTGGCAGTGCCACCACCACACATACGGATGCAACGGGTTATTTTACCTTGCAGAGCCCCGATGCAAAAGCCCGGATACAGGTGAGTTATGTGGGCTTCGAAAGCCTGCAGCTCAGCATACAGGCAGGAGAGTTGTTGGAGGTGCGCCTGGCAGTAAAGAGTAACGAGCTGCAGGATGTGGTGGTACGCACAGGCTACCAGCAATTGCCCAAAGAAAGAAGCAATGGCGCATTTGAAGTGATAGACAGCAACCTGCTGAACCGGGTGCCCGCCTTCGATATTATGAGCAAGCTGGATGGGCAGGCAGGCAGCATTTTGGCGAACAAATCGGGCTCCGGTACCCGCTATACCATTAGGGGTATCAGCAGCATGACGGCCACCATGCAGCAGCCACTGATTGTGCTGGATAATTTTCCTTATGAAGGCAATATCAACCAGATAAACCCCAATGATGTGGAGCAGGTAACCGTGCTGAAAGATGCAGCGGCCGCTTCTATCTGGGGTGCCAGGGCAGGCAATGGAGTGATTGTGATCACCACCAAAAAAGGAAGGAGGAACAGCAAGCCTGCATGGAAGTTCAGTTATAATACCTCCATGGCTGCAAAGCCCGACCTGTACTATCTCTCCAAAATGAGCAGCAGCGATTTTATAGAGGTAGAAAAGATGCTGTTTGGCAAAGGCTTTTACACCACGGCTATCAATAATACCAGCAACCGGCCTGTGCTATCGCCGGTGGTGGAATGGCTGCAATTGCAGAAGCTGGGCCAGCTCACCGAAGCCCAGGTGCAGGAAAAAATAAATGGCGTGAAGGACAATGATGTGCGCAGCGATTTTTTGGAATACCTGTATCAACCTTCCATGCTGCAACAATTGCACCTGCAGTTGAGCGGGGGCGACCAGCGCATTCAGTATGCATTGTCGGGCGGGTACGACAGGCAAAAACAAAACACGGTGGGTGACTACTTCGAGCGGGTAAGTTTTCGCTCCGACAATAATTATGCGCCCACTAAATGGCTCGACCTGGATGCAGGCATCATTTTCACGCATATGAATACGGTACAAAATAGTCCGGGCAATTATTTTAATATGTTACCCGGCGGTGGCAAATCGGTACTGTATCCCTATGCTGCATTGGCCGATGAAAATGGCAACCCTGCCGTGGTGCTGAAAGATTACCGTGCCGGTTATACCGATACTGCCGGTGGCGGGTTGCTGCTCGACTGGAAATACCGGCCATTGGACGAATTACAGTTCAGGGATAACAGGCTTACCAACGATCATATACTGGGCAAAATAGGTGCCCACATAAAGCTGCTGCAGGGGCTGGATGCAGAGCTGCGCTACCAGGTAGAAAAAGGGTTTGGCAAGAATGAATTTTACTATTCGCCGGAAACCTATATGGTGCGCAACATGGTGAACCGATTTAGCCAGATCAACAACCGCATTGTAAAGTATAACCTGCCCAATGGCGGCATACTGGACGAAGCCTACAACAATCAATTTACGCAGGGTGGCCGTGCATTGCTGAATTACCAACTAAAGCAGGATCAGCACCAGTTGGCTGCAATAGCCGGTGCAGAGATCAGGCAATCGGCCAATGAAGCGAGCAATTACCGCAGCTATGGCTATAAGCCCGACCCGCTTTCCTTTGTGAATACAGATTATGTAACCAGTTTTCCTATTTATGGCAACCTTTCCGGAGCCAGCCCTATACCCAATACCGCTTCACAGGGCAGCACATTGCAGCGTTTTGTTTCCATGTTTGCCAATGCCAATTATACCTATAAAGACCGCTATAGCATATCTGGCAGTTTTCGGAAAGACGGGTCCAATCTGTTTGGCGTAAACAGCAACCAGAAGATAGTACCCCTATGGTCGGCAGGGGCAGGCTGGGTAGTTTCTAATGAAGGGTTCTACAAGTTGCCCTGGCTCAACTATGTAAAACTGCGCAGCACCTATGGTGTAAGCGGCAATACCAACAGTAGTGTAACGGCTTATTCCACTATCCGGTATAGTTCTGCCGGTGGCAACCTGGTCAACATTCCTTACGCCGATGTATTGAGCCCTGCCAATCCCGATTTGCAATGGGAGCAGGTAGCCATGTTTAATGCTGCTGTGGATTTTGCAGCTTTCGACAGAAGATTAAGCGGTAGCCTGGAATATTACCAGAAATGGGCCGACCATTTATTGACAAGTGCACCGCTCGACCCAACCACCGGTTTTACCACCGCCAGTTTTAACAGCGGCAAAATGGAGGCCAAAGGAGTGGAGTGTTATATCAATATGGCATGGTTCAGGAAAAAATTTCAATGGTCGAGCCATTTGCTTTTTAATTATGCCAGTAGTAAGATAACAAACTATGATATTGCTGTTTCCACTGCCAGCAACTATGTAGGCAAAGAGTCGGCGATCAATGCATTGGAAGGCAGTGCCCCTTATGGCATATACGCCTATAGGTGGGCGGGGCTTTCTGCCACCAATGGCGACCCCAAGGGCTACTATGATGGAAAGGAATCGACCGTATATACCGACATACTTTCGAAAACACCATTGAACCAACTGGCATATTATGGCAGTGCAAGGCCGCCATTTTTTGGTGCATTCAGCAATGAACTGAGCTACAAGGCCTGGCGTTTGTCGGCCAATATCAGCTACCAGGCGGGGCATTATTTCAGGTTGTCTTCCATTCATTATAATAGTCTGTATAACAGCTGGGCTACACATGGCGATTTTGCAAAACGCTGGCAGCAACCGGGCGATGAACAAATCACCCATGTGCCCTCCATGCCTTATCCTGCCAATAGCAACAGGGATGATTTTTATGCGGGTTCCACTGTGCTTATAGAAAAAGCCGATCATATCCGCTGGCAGGACCTGCGCCTCGATTACCGGTTTAGCTGTGGCCATAAAAAACAAATGCAACTGCAGGTGTACGGTTATGTAAATAATGTACTGCTCATTTGGAGCGCCACCAAAAGCGGGGTTGACCCGGCCTATGGAAATAATATGCCCCCGCAACGTAATTATTCTATCGGTTTTACAGCAGGTTTCTAATGCATATTCTTCATTCAAAAAATTACGAACATGTATACCTATAAATTCACATATCAAAAATTATTGTTTGCCTTTACATGCATCGTTTTCTGCATGTCGGTTTTACCGGCTTGCGAAAAATACCTTGAAGCAAAGCCCGACCAATCGGTTTCTATTCCATCCACATTGGGCGATATGCAGGCGTTGATGGACAATGCCAGCCTATTAAATACTGGTTTCCCATCGGCTGCGGAAATGTCGTCGGATAATTTTTACCTGGCCGATAATGCCTGGATGGGACTTACAGATATAACCGCCAAAAACCTCTATACCTGGGATGCACAAACTACCAACAGGGGAGATTGGTCATCTCCTTACCGGGTAGTATCCTATGCCAATATTGTGCTGGATAATATGGATAAGATTGCATTGACCACACAGAACAACGCTGCCTATAAGCGGGTGCTGGGTACGGCATTATTTTTCAGGTCCTTTTCATTTTTCCAGCTGGCACAATATTTTGCCCCGGTATGGGACAGTAGTAAAGCTGCGGTGCTGTTGGGTATACCCCTTCGGTTGCATGCAGAAATTACCAACGTATCACAGCGTGCTTCACTACAGGTAAGTTTTCGGCAGATTGTGCATGATATGGAAGAAGCGGTAAAATATTTACCTGTAAATACGGAGTTTAAAACGCAACCAACGAAAGCAGCTGGCTGGGCCCATATAGCCAGGGTGTACCTCTACATGCGGTATTACGAACAGGCGGGGCGTGCAGCCGATAGTTCGCTGGCCTTGTTCAATAAACTGCTCGATTATAACCAGGCAGATACCATTGGTTCCATTCCTTTTAAGCTGATGAATGATGAAGTGATTTTTCATGCAAGAATTTCGGGTGGCTCCAGTTTGAGCAATAGCGCCACCATTGTAGACAGCAGCTTGTATGCATCGTACGAAACTGCCGATCTCAGGAAAAAACTGTTTTTTGCCAGCCGTACTGGCGGGGGGTATTCTTTTAAGGGCAGCTATTTAGGCGAATTAACGCCACTGGCATTTATTGGTTTTACGGCAGCAGAAATGTTGCTGGTGAAAGCCGAAGTAGCAGCAAGGTTGGGTAAAACCGATGATGCATTAAAAGCGCTGAATGCATTGCTGGAAAAAAGGTACCGCAAATCGCAGTTTGTGCCGGTGGCCATACAGGATGCTGAACTGTTGCTGGGAAGAATATTGGCAGAGCGAAGAAAGGAGTTAATATTCCGGGGGCAGCGTTGGGCCGACCTGAAACGGTTGAACCTGGACCCCAGGTTTGCCATGGTGTTGAAGAGAAATATTGCAGGCACGCTATACCAACTGCAACCCAATGATCTTCGGTATAATTTCCTGATACCGGATGATGTAATAAAAATGACGGGCATGTTGCAAAACCCGCGATAAATAAAAAATGCTTTGCAGGGTTTACCTGCAAAGCATTGATAAGATTCAATAAGCTTAAGGTGCTGCTTTAAGCTTTACATCGCTGGTTTCAGTATGGCCACTAACGGCGTTATTGATTTCAGTCTGCATTGCGTCGAGTGCATCAGCTTCGGGTAGTTGAGTAGAACCACCGTCAGACAGCACATGAATTCTGCAAAGCACAGCAGTGCCACTTGGGCAGCTTGGTGTTGGGGCATACGTATAGTTGCCCGGTGTGTTGGTGCCACCGCCGTTGTAATCGAACCATTCTACAGTTTGTTGCTTATGCTCTGCTTTAAAGGCATACAGGCAAATGGCAATGGCAAAAACGGGGATCAATAACAGTAATTTTTTCATGATCGATAATTTTTCGGGGTGGCGCTGTCCGGTTTTCGATGTTGTTAGTTAGGACGGTGTCCACCCCATTTTAGAGGATCTGCCTACTCTTTTCTACAGGTTTTCGGCTGCTCCTGGGTTCGGCTACCAAATAATATTTATGTTGCCGGGGGTGAAAAGTGGATGCCTACTTTTTTATACAGGTTTTCGGCTGGGCCTGGGTGTACCGTATGGGTTTATTCAATAAACATGGTGCAGGGTGTGCAGGTACATCTTAAACTGTAACCTCCGGATGTGTTTTCATATACCTGAATCTGGCAATCGCAACTACTGCTTTCGCAGCGATAGCTGGTTTCCACCAGTTCGCCTTCACTATTGTAATAGCTTTCTATTACCATGTTTTTTGTAATGCCGCTTTCGTTGGTATAGCTGATCAGCGAATAGGTATGCCCATTGGCTTCATAAGCCTGTACCTGTTGTATGGTACTCACATGCAGGTTAGTGCCCGTTCGTTGCATATTGCTTTGCAGGGCGGCGGCGGCCGTGTTCATGGTAAGGGCCGGTGGGCCCGGCATGGTTTCCTGCATTTTAGTGCAGGAAAATAAAAGGCAGGAAATGGGTAGCACTAGCAGTTTTCGGAAAGAGTAGTATGGCATGTTCATCCGGCAGTTTTAGTGGGCCGGTCATAACAAATCTTTGTTATTCATCATATTTCCGCAATAGGCAACCCGAATTCGGTAGGTTTGAACCCGAATTTGGTAGGTTTCATCCGGAATTCGGTAAACGACGCTTCTCCCGGAAGGGTATTTTTTAAGGATAGGCATAATGAAAAAAGATAATTTGTCTTTATTGTGCGCCACTTGCTCCCCCAGTGAAAAGCCCCATCTTACTCCATCAACGGGGGAGGATTGGAAGCAGTAATATTTGACATGTCAGCCCGCCGATAGGAGGGATCTCAAACATTTGGATAATGGTCTTCAATTGATGAGATCCTTCGCTTCGCTCTGGATGATCGTGATGTGAGTCTCCGATGGATGAGATCCTTCAATGCGTTCAGGATGACGGGGTATTTTGGCATAAAAAAGCCGCTAACCTTACGGGGCTAGCGGCTGGTACCGGCTGGGCTGCCGTACCATTTTGGGGTTTAGGGCGAAGCTGCAACGTTGTTGTTGGGTTGCAGCATCACCAATCCGGGTATAGATTTTCTGAAATGGTCGCTTTGTTCGGAAATGCGGGCAAGGCTTGCGGCATCGGGCCTGCTGGCATCACGCTGGTCGGCAGGGGCAAATACTGCACAAAGGCTGCCGCTGCCTTCGCAGTCGGGCGTAAAATGCGTGAGGCTGTAGCTGTAGGGGTCCAGCGGATCGCCTTCCTGGTAGCGATACCATGCCGGTAGAATTTCTGGGTTTGGTGGCGGTTCAAGCAGCCAGCCGGTGATGCTCCAGAAGCCGGCTCCCGAAAAAATAACCAGCATAAAGAATATACTTCGTCTCATAATCTGTTCCGTTTTTACATTCTTGAAAAGCGGTAAAAGCTTTAAGGGTGAAGGGTATTGGAAACAGGCATTGGCCAGTGTTGCCTGGTAGCATCCATAACAGGGCTACAGTACAAATATGGTTTCTATACTAAGCCTTGTCAAGAGGCATCCGGTATTCGGTAGGAACTATCCGAAATTCTGCAGGAACTATCCGAAATATGGTAATAGGGCCATCGAGGGCTATTAGTGGTGGTATGGTCTTTTAGAAAAGGAAAAATTTAATGCACATGCAGAACTATCCGGTATTCGGTCGGTTTCATCCGGTATTCGGTATTGCTGGCAACTGGTCGTTTGGGTATTTTTAGCAGCAAGGAATTTCCATTTTATTCATCTATAATTTATGCTATGTTGTACAAACTGCTTTTACTGCTGATGGTATGTATGCCAGGGCCTTTATTGGCTGCCGACACCATTTTTATTGCCAATAAGCTAATGCTCATGCTTCCCGGCATTGGTAAGAAAAATATGCTGGAGGGCACACAGGAATTTGTGCTTTACAAACAGCAGTTACAAATACAAATGGTGCTGCCAAAAATAACCACGAAGGGTACTGTAGAATGGTGGGGCGATTTGGAGGAGAAATATTGGGAGCAGCCCTGGGAAATGGGTATTGCAGCGGGGCAAGACAAGCCCCAGCTGTGGCGGAGTTTGAAGCTGGGTAGTAAAGCCCTGGATACCAATTTGGTATTGGGCAGCAAACTGTTTATTTGGATTCGGGCCAACAGTAAGGCGCCGCCAACCCGGCTATTTGTTATTTCCCGGCCCGTTATGCAACCTCAATTAAAGGGGTACCAAATGTTGCCGGTAACCGATACCGGCAAACTGGGTTGGCGGGTGCAGATGGCCATACAACAAAAAGGGCAGAGCCTTGCCTTTCATCCGCTGAAGGGTTTGCTGCCCGAATTGCCACCGGGCCATACGGCCGAAATTTTGCTGGAGTCATTGGCGGGCCTCCCCGATTCAAGCCTCGAATACCGCCTCGAAGTTGGCGCCGATACGCTGATGCAAAGCCGATGGCAAGCCACCGGTCATTTATTGCGGCTGCCCCCTTTACAACCTGGGGAATCATATAGGCTGCAAATACGCTACCAGGGTATGCCGGTACAGGTAAGCCTGGGGCTTAGGGTAGGGCGTCCCTGGTACCAGCAGCCCCGCTGGCAATGGATACCGGTACTGGCAGGCATGTTGTTGGTGGGTTTGTTTTTTTACCTGCGCTATCGCAAACGCATTATTCAAATTGAACAGCGGCATCGTGCCTTGCAGGATAAGTTGCAGCTCCTGCATTCTCAACTGAACCCACATTTTTTATACAATGCATTGTCTTCCATTGCTGGACTTGTATCTATGCAGCAATACGATAAAGCCAATATTTATCTCACCGAGTTTGGGCATTTATTGAGGGAAGTGATAAAGTACTCGCAGCTGGACCGGTCTTATTCGCTCCGCGAAGAATTGCAAATGCTGGAACGCTATTGCCAATTGGAACAAATGCGTTTTGGTTTCCAATACAGTATTCATTACAGCCCTTCACTCAGCCCTTCGGAAGTGTTGCTTCCACCATTGCTGGTACAACCGCTTGTAGAAAATGCCATATTACATGGAGCACAGGCCCTGCAGGAAAAAGGAGAAATCACCATCAGCTACCTGCAACAGGGTAGCGATTTTGAAGTACGTGTTACCGACAATGGGCCGGGTGTGCACGAACAAAAACTGCACAATGGCTTTGGACTTGGGCTCAACAACACCCGTGAAAGAATTAAATATATCAGCCATTTAATTTCCATGGAAATCAGTTTTTCATTAACACGGGAAAACGATTTGTCGGTGGCTACCATACATTTTTATAAATGGTTCGAATAAGCAACCCTAATCCTTGATTTGAAAAATTAAAGTGATAAAAATGAGAACAGTAATTATTGATGATGAACCCAATATCCGCGGCTATCTGCGCCAACTGCTGCAAACGCATTTTCCCTGGGTAACCCTTGTAGGGGAAGCCGGTTCGGTGCCGGATGCATTGAACCTGGTAAATGATACCTGTCCCGATTTGCTGCTGCTGGATGTAGAGTTGGGCCCCGAAACTGCATTTGATTTGCTGGACTTGCTTACAGATTTCAGGAGCCTGGTGATTTTTGTAACCGGCCATAGCACTTATGCGGTGCAGGCCTTTGAAGTGCGTGCCATACATTACCTGTTGAAGCCGGTAACCGTGGTTGCGTTGCGCAAGGCATTGGAATTGGCCAAAGTGCAGTTTGAACTGGAAGCAGCCAAACCGCTTATTGGTAGCCTGGCGCAGTTGCTAAAAGAAGTGGCAAAAAACGAAAGTCATATTTCTATCTCAGACAATTTGGGAAGGTACAGGGTGCCGGTAAACGAAATTGAATATTGCAGTTCCAATCATGGATGTGTAGAACTGCATCGTTATGGCAACGAAAAAATAGTGGTGGCGAAAGATTTTAGCGATTTGCAAATACAATTGGATTCCTTTCATTTTTTGCGTTGTCATCAATCGTACCTGGTGAACCGCAAATATGTTGCGGGTTCCAGGCATGTGGAGGGTAAGATGTTTTTGCTGCTGAAAAGCACCAAACTGGTGCCGGTGGCCAGGGCCAATGTAAACTGGATACGCAAGGAGCTGAATTTATAGGAACAGATAGTGGCAGATCAGGCCCTGCTACATACTGGCCTGATGCAGGGAATTTGGAACGGGTTTGTTTGGAACCGGTTGAACCTGTTCCAGTGCAACCGGTTCCAGGTGTATTTTTTTAATGCTAAAAACACAGACCAATTATATGAAATCATTTCTGCATCAATTGCACCTGGAATATGGCTTGTCGCATGCTCAGCTGGCTGTTTTGCTGCAAACCACCCGCAGCACCATTAGCAGGTATTTATTGGGTATTCGCCCGTTACCACCTGCCGCCGAAACAAAGTTGGCGGAATTGTTTACGCTGTACCACCAGGTACCATTGCAGGCAAGGCCAACCGAGGCATTGCCTATGGCCAGCCAGGGTAAAAAGCAGGCTGGTCATCATTTGCGGGCAATGCAACAGGCAAAGCAAATTGAAACCATATTGCAGCGAAGATTTAATATGCTGCAGCACCGCGCAGGCCAGCAGATGCAACTGCAGCAGTTGTTGCTACGGTTGGCATGCAACAGCCAGTTGTGGCCGGTGCCAGCCCAGCAAAGATGTATTGAAGGGTTATGTCATCAAAACAATAGCCGTATGGAAAAATACCGGCTGCAGTTGGAGGAATTGCAGGCGCAACTTACCGAAGCCAAACGAGAGTATGTATGGCAACAACATTGCATGATGCTGGAAGCGACGGACATACCGAATTCCCCCGGGAACCTACCAAATAACGGATAGTTCCTGCCGAATTTCGGATGCCACTTGACAGGGCGGGGTTTGAAATTGTAGATTGGTTTAATTCAGTCATTTTTTAACCCCTAAACCTCTAGTTATGAGTTACTCAGTAAGCCGTTTAACCACGGCAGCCGAATGCGACAGCGCTATTTTGCAGGCCAACGACCTGAAAGGCGATCTTGAATTTGAAAACACCCTGCTGACCCGTGAACGGGTGGGCCGCGAACGAACCGCCATCCAGATCGATACCAACCTGGTATCGGTTACGGCCCAGTTGGCGGCCTTCCAGGCAGCCCGCGAAGTGATGCAGCCCGGCATTGACCGCGATAATATGGACAGTACCATTCGCAGGCTCAACGACCGTAAAGAAAACCTCGAAGAGCGTAAAACCAAAACAGGCAACCTGGCCCTGCTCGACAACGAGCTGGAACAAAGCCGCAACAGCCTCCAGATTACCGAGATCGATGGCTTTATTGCAGCGGTAGAAGTGCACAAAGCCACACTGTAAAAAAATGGAGTGTTGTTTAGTTTTTCTTAGGGAGAAGCCACCTGCAAGGGTGGCTTTTTTGTGTCATTGAAATTCTTTTTCGTCATTTCGAACGCAGTGAGAAATCTCCAACATTTGGAAGATGGTCTTCGTTTGGTGACAATCTTCACAGCACGCAGGCTGGCGGGGTAGAATGAGTGTAATAGAATGCCCGATATAATCCGGCTAAATTGTTTCGTTAAAAGTAATCTGCTTCACAAAAAACTTACACAATTGAAAAAAATGTATTAGAATAGTGATATACGCTATGTCGAGCGTATATATACGCAAAGTGTTAAGTAGATATACTGAATTTTGATAAAATAGCATCTTTCTCTTCTTTTTTGATATTTGTCAAATTTATATATGAGTGTTGCTGCATAACATTGTAACAGATAGTTAAAAGAAGTTTGCGTCATAAATTATTAAACTAATTGCATTTTGAGAGCAATCATCAAAGCGGCATTGCTGATGTCCGCATTGTTTGTGGTATGCCTGTATGGCCATAGCCAGGCCGACACGCTAACGGCGAAGTTGCGCAGGCAGGCAGAGGACTTGAACAAGGCTGCGCACTCAGAAGCTCAACGCATGACGGACAAGATGGAAGCGCAAACAGCCCGCCTGCAACAGAAAATGGCGAAGTATGAACGCAAACTCTCCAAAGTATTCCAACAATCCGATAGTCTTCAGCGGCTGGCACAACAGTATATGGACAAGGCCGACCCTGAATACTGGTTGCATAGATTACAAGCCAACGATAGTTTATTGTCTGCTTTAGGTACTGGCCCCTATTTGCAAAGGTTAGATAGTCTGAAAGGTATGCTCAAATTTTTGGACCAGGATATTAATAATATACCGGCATTGCAATCGCTGGCTGCTATGAAAGCCCGGCTGGGCATAACGCAGGAGTACCAGCAACAGCTGGATGAAAAAATGAGTTATTGGAAACAGCTACTGACTGTGGAAGGCCTGACCGACAAATACCTGCCTGCTTCTTTTAAAAAGCTGCAAAGCGAAGTATTGGCTTACAAAAGCCAGGTAGCCCAATGGAAGGAAACTTTGAATGACCCGGCGAAAATGGAAACGGGAATGCTGAAATTATTGAATAAGCTGCCGGCTTTTCAAAAGTTCATGCAGCAAAATGGGGAGTTGGCCCGTTTGTTTGGCTCGCCGAATACAGGTGCAGGCGGGGTGGGTACAGCGTCTATGGCGGGGCTGCAAACCATGCAGGGCATGCAGCAACTGTTGCAGCAACGCTTTGGCGGTCAGGCGCAGCAGATGGTACAGCAACAATTGCAGGCTGGTATGGGCCAAATGAACCAAATACAAAGTGGATTACAAAACGGCTTAAATAATGTACTGAATACTATTCCCCAGGGAGGTGCCTGGGGCAATACACAGCTTAGCCCTTACCAGCAGGAGCAAGCCGACCTGAAAGCCCAGCCTTTGGGCAAGCACTTTGAATTTGGCTGGAACCTGCAAACAGGTTCATTAATGCGGGCAGCGCCAAGTTCCACCGACCTGGGGTTGAGTTTGGGGTATAAGATCAATCCGAAGAGCGTTATAGGCATTGGTGTGGCCTATAAATTTTCATTGGGTAGTTGGGACAAAATTGAATTTCATCATGAGGGCGTTGGGTTACGGTCGTTTATCGATTGGCGCATCAGCCCACCCAAAGCGAAAATATTTGCCAATATGTGGATCAGTGGTGGGTTTGAAATGAACTACTGGCAGCGCATCGCCAACCTTAGCCAGCTAAAAAGTCTGGCCTGGCAACAAAGTGGGTTGGTGGGGTTGACAAAGAAGGTAAAAACAGGAAAGAAGACGATGAAGATGCAGTTATTATGGGATTTTCTCAATAGCTCTTCCAGCGCAGAAAACATTCCCATTCAATTTAGAATAGGCTACAATTTTTAAAGTGATACGTATGAGGGTTGTTATTTTTTTGATGTTAATGGTGTCTTCATTATCGAGTTTGGGTCAGTCAAACAAAATTACCTTACCGACAATTATTCCGCCATCTCCTGAAGTGGCCAAGTTATCGAAAGTAGGTGACGCAAAAGTTGGGTTGTACAATGGTGCGGCAACTGCAGATATTCCATTATGTGACCTAAAGGCCGGTCCTGTTTCAATTAATGTGGCGTTGAATTACAATTCAAATGGTATCAAGGTTGATGAGATACCTGGTAGAGCTGGTTTGGGCTGGAATTTAGTTGCAGGTGGTTTAGTAAGCCGCATTGTACATGGTGCACCTGATGGCGAATTTGCGCATACCAATCCACCCTCAAATTTGTATGCGAAAGATCAGGCTATGTTTGATTATCTCAACCTGATGACAAATCCTGCCGGAGGGTACGATACTGAATGGGATGAATACTCCTACAGCTTCAACGGATTTTCCGGAAAATTCTTTTTAGATGCAAATGGAAAGGGTCATTGTATACCTCACACAAATATGAAGGTGGAAGTTACTGGTTATAATACAGCATCAAAATATGTGACCATAACAGCCCCAGACGGAACGATATATGAATTTGGTTTGACAAGTAAAGAGAAAACACATACGATAGATATAGGGGCAGGCGCAACCGGTAAATTATATAAAGTAGCAGCCTATGAGACAGCCTGGTTTTTAGAAAAGATAACCACTTTGGAAGGATTTGTAGTTGATTTCACATACCAGTCAATGCACACAAGGGCAGAGACGGGGCGATATGAAACCTTTATTAAGCCATTAGTAGGATATTCAGCGTGTACTTCAGGTGACTGCCAGTTTACTGAATCATCTGGCATTAATTCTATAGAGTACGATACCCAACTGCTTCTTGGAATATCATCCAATAGTGCATCCGTATCATTTACTTATGAGAATAGACCTGATTTAAGTGGCGACAAAAGACTTGTTGGAATAACGTCCATGAATTATGGTGTTACAGTTAAAAAAATTGCATTAGAGTATCAAACGCCCTCCACTAACAATAGCACGTTAAACAAGCGGTTTTTTCTAACCAAGATCCGAAATATTGAACCGGATTCCAATCCCGAAGTTTCCCTGGCACATGAGTTTAACTATAATGATATAGGGGGAATGCCGGATCGGCTAACGTATGCTCAAGATTGGTTTGGGTATTATAATGGAGTTAATAACAGTTATCTGGCCCCTTATATCGCTTCCATTGCGAGCACAGTGGTGAATGGGTCAATGGGTGGAAATAGGGAGCCGGGATCACTGGCACATATGGTGAAGGGGTCACTAATGAGTATTAAATATCCTACAGGGGGCATTGAGTTTTTTGAATATGAGCCCCATACCATCCACCAGGTAACTGGCACACCAACGCATAGTAGTGCGAGTGTAGGAGGGAGCGGCTTGGGTACTCTTAGTCCCTGGATGCATACGACCAATTTTACAACAAATTTGGCGCAGGAGGTAACTATTTATTTAAGTAGTCATAAGCACCCTGCATTTGAAACATCTAATGAAGGGGATAAAATATATGAGCTCAGGTTAAAGAAACATACAACAGGAGAAGTGGTGTTTTATAGAAGGTACTACTACTATACATCTGAATCATTCCAACTATACTTGGATGCATCAACACAGTATGATTTGGAGATGACGATTTGGGGGGAAGTAAATGCGGGAACAGCAAGTTTGAATTATAATTACCAAACAGATTACAGTTATATCAACAGAGTGGTGGGTGGAATTCGTGTAAGCTCCATTGGCCGGTTTGATCCTATTGCAAATAAGATAGAGACTAAGTACTACAAGTATGCAAGGTATCCAGAGTTAAACAAATCGTCGGGTGTTGGGCAGCTATTTCCTACTATGTATGCACAATATGAAACTGGCGTATATTGTTCTGGTGGCCCTGGCCCGGTGGAAGTAAATATATCAACACCAAGCCAGTATGATATGGCTGTTGTAAATAGTGTACCGGGCGATTTTGAAGATAATACCATAACTGTAACTCCGAATTATAAAGAGGACACTGAGAATGAACCGGGCATTATTTATTTTGGTTCCACCAAAGTTTGCCAGAATTATATGGTCAGTTCCAACAGCCTTAATCCTTACTATACATACGCAGGTTCAAATGTTGGGTATAGTGCGGTTATTGAATCTGATGATCCTGGTTTTATAAATGGATTTACCCAACATGAATTTTATGTATCTCAACCTGGAATAGCAATACCCAATATCATCATGGGTAATACTCCATTGGGCACCCCGGTTTACCTCGATACGGATCTGAATGGCAGTGAACTTGTGACTACCAGTTTTAAGCGGAGTAGTAACGGATCATTTATTCCCATTAAAAAAGTGATAAATGATTACCGGATCAGTGATTCTGCGTACTATTCTCGGCCATCGCTAATTGTAAGGAAGCGGTATGATTATTTTCCTGTGACTACACCAATAAGTTCAGAACAGTTTACGGGTTTTGATATGGTGCAATATGTTTACAGTAGCAAGTGGATACAGCAAGTGAAGACAACCACATATGAGTATGATGAAAATGGAGCTAATCCTCTAATGAATGTAATAGAGCGAAGTTTTACCAATCCAATTCATTTACAACCTCTGCAGGAATCCTCCATTCAAAGTAACGGGGTTACCAAAACTACTGTATTCAAATATCCACATGATCTTGCCACCACCAGCCCTGAGAATGTATACCAGAAAATGGTAAACAAACATTTGATTCAACCGGTAATTGAAACCAGGCAGTACAACGGTTCTGCTACAAGTGGCAGCCTACTTCAAACTGTAAGAACTGAATATAAAGATTGGTTTGGCGATCAGCAGGTGTTTAAACCTGAATGGGTGGCCACAAAGTTCAAAAGTTCTTCAAATTGGGACTACAGGTTGAGGTATAGTAGCTATGATAGAAAAGGTAATATCAGGCAAATGGAGAAGTTTGATGATAAGGCGGAAGTTGTTATGTGGGGGTATGACAGCCAGTTGTCCATTGCCCAGGTTTCAAACGCTGAGGTTGGCCAGGTGGCCTATACATCGTTCGAGGATACGGAGAAGGGTAGTTGGAATTATACCGGTTATCCGCACTATGTGCAGGATGCACCAATGGGGAAAATGGCATACGATCTTAATTCAACAGATATATCAGGTGTCGTTTCTAATAGTGGTGAATACCTTGTGTCGTATTGGAAATATGGCTCCAATTCTGTTACCGTAAATGGCACATCACCTATTGCTACAAATACACCATTGGCAACTGGTTGGATATATTGTCAGCACAAACTTACTCTTGCCCCGGGAGCTTCTATTGTGGTGTCAGGTTCTGCTACCATTGATGAGTTGAGATTGCAACCCAACTTATCAAACATGATAACCCGAAATTATATGCCCGGCATTGGCGTTTCGGGAGAAGCCGACAATAATGCCAATTTCAGTAGATATACCTACGACAATTTTACAAGGCTGTCTCACGTGAAAGATAAGCAAGGGAATATACTGAAAATGTATACCTACAATTACATGGATCATCCTATCAACGCATTGGGCAATACGCCCTATTGGGTTCCAACAGGTTTAGAGAACTGTCAACAGATTGCACCAAATAATAATTTGAACGGTTTCATGAGTGTTCAGGTACGGGACATGAACACCCAAAGTGCCAGTTTTTTAGGCATCAGTTATAATAGTATTTCAAGTGGTGGAGCCTGCCCACCTCTGAGTAATTGTACGGGGGAGGACAAAAGGGTGGTAAGAAAGTTTGTGAACAACATCCTGACCTATGTATGCGAAACAGGTATGAAAAACGTAATAGCCAGTTATTACAGTAATAATATTTTCTACTGCCAGTACTATTATACATGGTCGGATGGATATAGCAGCCAGACTTATACCACTGCTGGCGGTGTAGAATGTTTACCAGTTGAATAAATTATCAAAATGTAAAACATGAGATACAAACTTTTTCTGATTGTGTTTTTAATATGTGGCCTTGTGGGGAATGCTCAGGATGGATCCTTCTACAATATAAAGTTGCCATGTATTTCAAAAGAAGCTGAGCAAATTTCTATGGAGGCATTTAAAGGAAAAAAAGTTTTGGTACTAGTGTATAATAATGTAAAACCTAATCCAGACGATCTTGTTTTTCTCCAAAAAATCTTAGCCGTTTCGAGTACAGGAAGGCTTGCCATATTGATTTGTCCGGTGCAAAAAAATTTGGATAGTAATCAGTTTCTTATTTCCGGGGCGAAGGATGTATTTGAAAGCATTAAGGAGCCGAATTTATTTGTTTCATCACCACTTAAGGTGGGCGATGTACAGAATCTTCATCCCTTGCTTCAAATGCTTTGGCAAAAGACTTCTACAAGTGGCCTGTCGGAAGTAAAAATGAATGCTTTTGATAAATTCCTGATTAGCGAAGCCGGAAAAGTCATTGGATACTTTTCAAAAGAATTACCTCTCAGTCATCCTTCGATCCGCACAGCGATAGGGGAATAAACATCATGTCAATTCATCTTTTTCAAACTTATGCTGCAACTTCATTATAGCTGGAAATTGAATCAATTTATTGGGCTTACATTTTGCCTCATGTTGGTTTCAATTTTAACCACTGCACAGCAAATACCTGCTAATTATAGTACTCTTCCTGCCAACAATCAGCACAATTTTGTGCGTAGTTATAAGGTAAACCGCCCAGGGCTCAGCCCAGCCCAGGTGGTAGATGCCGACGCATCACCTGCCGACGTGCAATTGACTACAGAGTACTTTGATGGGTTGGGTCGCCCTATACAAACGGTATCGCGAAAGGCCAGCCTTAATACGGCAGGCGGGCAAACTACACCCACCGATTTGGTAACTGCAATGGCCTATGATGCCTATGGCCGGCAGGTAAACCAGTTTCTGCCATATGCCTCTTTGGCTACTAATGGGGCATTTGTTGGACCGAATCCATTTGAACAGCAGAGAGATTTTTACCTTGGCTCCAGTTCTCCGATCGCCGGGCAGGGCGAAACGTATTTCTACAGCAAAACCAATTTTGAACCTTCACCCCTCAACAGGGCAATGGAAACATTTGCGCCCGGCAATAGTTGGGTGGGTTCAGAGGGTGCGGCCAACCATAGTGTGAATATGGGTTACTACTTTAATACTGCTACTGATGATGTGCATATCTGGAATGTAACCGACAATACCACCCTGGGCAACTTTGGATCCTATTCTTCACCGGGTGTGTACCAAGCCGGCCAGCTTTATAAAAGCATTACCACCGATGAACATGGCAAACAGGTGATTGAGTTCAAGGATAAAGAAGGGAAAGTAGTACTGAAAAAAGTGCAGCTCACCGCCACTCTAATTGATGATGGTAGTGGTACAGGCTACAATGGCTGGATATGCACCTACTATATCTACGATGATTTTGGCAACCTGCGCTGCGTGGTGCAACCCGAAGGGGTGAATTGGATGAGTCAATATGGCTGGAACTTCAATACAGCAGATGGTGTTGAGATTTTGGCTGAACAATGCTTCCGGTACGAATACGACCATCGCCAGCGCATGATTGTAAAAAAAGTACCCGGCGCTGCCGAAGTGTATATGGTGTACGACAACCGCGACAGGCTGGTAGCTACAAGTGATGGTAATGGCCGCAGTGGCACACACACCGGTTACTGCTACTGGATGTTTACTTTGTATGATGCGCTTAATAGGCCTGTGGTAACCGGCGAAATGCATAGTTGTATGGGTTGGGCAGACATGCAGGCGCATGCCAATGGTTTAAACAGAACCAATGAAACCATCAACCTGCAGCCATATATATCAACCGCTGTTACTGTGTACAATCCTATTTTAGGAAATGCCAGTATAGCCGGTAGCAGTGTGTTATCCAATTGGTATGCCAATACAGTAACCTATTACGACAACTACTCATGGGTTACAGCCTTAAACGATTGGCGACTGCCTGCCACCATTAACCAAAACGATTTCAATAGTCCTACTTGGTTTGTAACCACACTCAATACAGCACCCTTTTATGTGCAACCCATGACAGCCAACTATGCAACCACTGGCATGGTAACCGGAACACGTACCCGGGTGTTCAATGTATCTGCAAATAGTGCCTGGCAAACAGCAGTAAGCTTTTACGACGATAACGGCAGGGTATTGCAAACACAAAGTACCAATAGGGTAGATGGTTACGATATTGCCACTACTCAATACGATTTTGCGGGCAGAGTACATAGGGTAGTACATAAGCAATATATAGGTACACCAACCGGGCGGATAACGCATACACAAACCCGTATGGAGTATGATGGTATTGGCAGGCTAACCAAAACCTATAAACGGCTGGACTATGAACGCGATGTACAGCTTAGTGAAGTAAAATATGATGCACTCGGCCAGGTAAAGACAAAAAATCTGGGTCAAAAGAAGGATGGCAGTGGTAACTATACAGTAAATAATCCCCTTGAATCTATTAATTACGATTACAATATTCGGGGTTGGTTGTTGGGAGCAAACAGGGATTTTTTAAATGTAAATACTACGGTTAACCCTGGGGTTAGTGCATGGTTTGGTTTCGATTTGGGGTATGATAAAGCAAGCAACCCTACAGATGGTTTTTATTGGGGTAATTGCCAACAATTTAATGGAAACATTTGCGGCACGGTTTGGCGTACTGCCGGCGATGGTGTACATAGAGAATACAACTATAGGTATGATGCTGCGAACCGATTGCTTACCGCTTTTTATGACCAACGCAATGGCCCCGGTACCTGGACTGCTGATAAAATGGATTTTACCATGTGGACCGATCATAACGGGCAAAATAGTGTTACAAATGCGTATGATTTAAATGGAAATATTAAAAGCCTGGGTCATCGCGGCTGGTACCCAGGTGCAATTACATTTTCTGCTAAATGTATTGATGCGCTGGATTATACGTATTATAATCATTCCAACAAATTGAAGGCGGTTTCAGACCAGGTCTCAACAAATAATAACCTGGGCGATTTTACTAATAAAAATTGGGGTAGCGATGATTACGGCTACGATGCCAACGGCAATCTTGTGGTAGATAAAAACAAAAGAATATTGGGCAATACTGGTGCCACTGTAACAGGAGGCTCTATTACATACAATCATCTCAACCTGCCTGTGTCTGTAAACATATCGCAGGATGCCAGTGCCACATCAAAAGGGGGCATCACCTATACCTACGATGCTGCCGGTAGTAAACTAAAAAAGGAAGTGTATGAAGCCAATGCCATTGTCAACTTCAACGGTCAAAATTACACTACAGGTGCTACTACCATTACCCACTATATAGGTGCTTTTGTATATGAAACCAAGGCTTATGCAGATATTGCACTCGCTTCACTGCAATACACCGACAAACTCCAGTTTGTAAACCACGAAGAAGGTCGTATCCGCATACTATACGATAATACGGATATGCCCTTTTTTTATGTAAACGCTGCCTACGATTACTTCCTCAAAGATCATCTGGGCAATACACGCATGGTGTTGACAGATGAAATAAAATCTGATGTATATCCTACCCTCAGTTTTGAAGGCACTTCCGGCAGTCCGGAGGTCAACAATCAGAATGTTGCATGGGAAAAAGCCAACGGGCAACCCTTTGATGTAGTAGCCGACCGTGTTGCATCTTCTGCGGTGTTGATAAATAGTGGTCTGCAACCGCCACCGCTCAATCAATCGTTGTTGGTACGCAGCAGTACGGGTAAAGTAGGCGCTGGCAAGCTGCTGAAAGTAATGGCTGGCGATAAAATACACACTACGGTACAGTACTACTATCCAACGGCCAGTGGTAGCGGTACTCCTAATGGGTTAAACACCCTGCTGAGTGGGCTGGCTACCGTAATAGCCAATAGTGTGGGGAGCGGTGCCTTGCTAAAAACAGCAGGTACTACCCTCAGCAATGGCATACTTACCGATCCGCAGGCTATCAACTTTTTCACCAATCAGGATAATGCAGCAGCCAGCAACCGGCCCAAAGCCTTTCTGAATGTGTTGTTTTTTGATGAGCAGTTTGGCTTTGATGCAAGTGCCAGCTATACCGAGCAGGTGGGTAGTATCGACCCCGGACAAATAGTAGCTGCAATGGGCAGTGCCCGTGTAGCCAAAAAGAGTGGGTACTGCTATATTTACATCAGCAATGAGAGTGATGAACTGGTGTATTTCGATAACCTCAGCCTCACCCATAGCAGAAGCTCTTTGATGGAAGAATCGCATTATTACCCGTTCGGCTTGACGATGGCCGGGATAAGTAGTAAGGCGGCAGGAAAATTGGATAACAGAAAGGGATTTAATGGAAATGAACTACAGAGTAAAGAGTTTAGCGATGGTTCAGGGTTGGAGTTGTATGACTTTAACGCAAGGACTTATGATCAGCAGGTTGGGAGGTTTATTCAAATAGATCCTGAATTTGAGAACGGGCAAGAAAATTTAACCCCTTACCATTTTGGCAATGATAATCCTATAAAATATGACGATCCTACAGGCAAATGCCCTTCTTGCCTTATAGGTGCTGCTATCGGATTTGTGACTGACGCTGTTGTTCAGGTGGGTGTTTCTGTTTCTAGATCAGTATTAAATGGTGAAAGGCCATCACTCAGTACTGTTTGGAGAGATTATAGCGTTACCCAAGCGTTCGCCTCAACTGGTGCGGGCTTAGTTACAGGCGGAATATCTGCGTATGAACAAGGGGCAGCAGCATTGGTTAAAACATCTGTAGTAAATGCAACTTTTAACGCCGGCAATCAGCTTGTCGATAAGAATAGCATTAATCCTACAGAGGTGCTAATTGCTGCAGTTCCTGTGCCAGAAGTTAAAGGTGGTAACGTGGTGAATGTTCGTCCTACTGAGAGAAGTGTCATTCAAGCTCAAAACCGAATTGAAGCAAGTAGTTCAAGGGTTCCCGAACGAAAGCTTACTCAATTGGCGAATGCTAAAGCCGCAGATGCTCAAGCAAAAAGTGTAAACTCAACAGCAAAATCTACTTTATCAGCCTTAAGAGAAGGGAGTGCAAAAGAAGCGACAAGTACTACTTATAAAAGGACATCAGCTGCTACTACTAACAATAATACGTCATTTTTTACAGGTTCCACACAGGCCCCTGTTTCTGATAATACAAGGGCACCTATAAAAGTACGCCTGCCCCAGTAAGAAATTTATTAAATGACAAGGTAAAAGGAAGAGAGTTACTTTAGTTGTATGCCGTATAAAACATCATATCCAAAAAAACCTTTTTTTACTGTTAGTATCACTGCGGTTGCTGCGGCAACTTCACTTTTATCAATTGAGCTAAAAACAATTTGTTTGACTGTTCCATCGTAATCTATGTTTATTGCAGGACGAGGATTTTTTGTTCCAATTGTATTCTTTGATATAATACTAACTGTTTTAACAGTGGTTTCTTTGTTTGCAAATTGGAAGTTTATTGCCATAAATAAATAGCAGGTAATAAATCCAAAAGAACCAACACTTTGGGCTATCGGGTAAATTATTTTTTTATTTAAATAGGTTTCCTGATAGTCCTTTCTAAGAATGAAAAAGGTAATAGTAGATGAAATCAGTATGACAGTTAAAATAACCCATATAGGGATGATTGTTTTTTGATATAAGCCTATCTCCAGCATTAGAAGTAACAGCCCAATTATTACAGATGTTGTATAAAAGTTCTTATGTTTTTGTTCTCTCGTCATAGTGGGTTAATAATTAGCAGTTGTATAGTACTTCTTGTTAGTAATTAGCTATAAATGAATGTGAGAAAAGCTTACAATAAAGCCCGGCATCGCCAGTCTTTTGTTATTTATGAAGCATGCGCTTTTTTACTTTAAAATCCCTGAGCGCCATATCGATAAGATTTAGGACAAAGTTTTTATTTGCTTCGGGTAGTTTGCTGATGTCTTTCAGGCGCTTTAACGCCTGTTATCGAGTTGCATTTGTGTTTTACCAATCAGGTAGCCCACGGATACCTCTAAAGCATCGACAATTTTAGCCACTACTTCAATAGAAGGAGAGATATCGCCCTGCTCATACCTTCCAATTACATCTCCGGAAGTGCCAATAAGCTTACCCAAGTCTGTCTGCGACAATCCTTTCTTTTTGCGGGTGAGCATCATATTATCCCCTAAATCCATAACGATAAGTAAGTATTTAAAATGCCTTATAAATGGACTTGAAATCAAAATTAGGTGAATGATGTGTCCTAAACAATGCTGATAATGTTTATATTGTTAAGATTGGCGCTTTAGTTTTGTGACTTATAAGTCAGAAGAGGCTGAAGAAAAAATCTTTTCCACAGGACAGCAAGTATGCTTGATACCAATAATCCCAATGCCATTACCTACTGCACGGAGGAGTTAGCTTTTACCATACTGGGCGGCATCCGGATGGACGTGCTGGACAGGCTACGGGTCACCATGTGGATAGAAGTTATTAACCGCAAGTTTGAATATTATCAGAACAACCTGGAGATAGCCACCCTGCCGATAAACCATAACTTGGATTATACAATGATGTGCAGACAGAAAAGCTGATACGCAAAGCGGCAGAGCGGTTGGAGGTGGACAAGTTGCAAATCACTAAAGCCATTGCCGACATTACAAGACAGTTGGAGTTGTAAAGGTTGCTGCAAATAGAACAACAGCAAGCGGCCAGCTAAGTAAAAAAGAAAGTGCTTCTTTATTCAAGATGTTCCTCCTGCATCGCTGTTTGTCATTTGCAATGGCGAATTTGCTATCGGCGGTTTTGTAAACCACATTTTGCTTCCAGCTGTTCTTTGAGGTGTTAGCGCAGCGCGGGTCGAAGTGCATATAAAGTGGTTCTCTAAATCACCTGTAAATTATTTGCGGTATTGGTTCTTAAATCCAACATCTATTTTGCTGTAGGGGCATTCGGTGTTGTATGAATAAGTAGATTGCGGTCATTGAAGAGAAATAATTTTTGTTATTGGGCTTTGATCAATTCACATCATATTTTAGAATACAACATGAAACAAATTTTCATTTTTACATTTCTTTTTGCTGCTCTTCATGCTAATGCACAAAATAAAATTGGAGTACAGGCAGGTGTATTGGCATCCCGTTCAATAATAAGCGGCACTAGTGAATTGGAAAGTTATGCTGGCAGTCCAAAGGCATTGACCGGCTATAAATTTGGTGTGTTTGCTGAAATAAAGTTGAGTGATAAAGTTTATTTTTCTCCCGAAATAAACTATCTCGATAAAGGCTCAAAATATGATCATCAGACAACCTTATCGAATGGGAATATAGTTGATGTAAAAAGAACAATTAAAACACAGTATCTGGAACTGCCTGTAAATCTGTATTACAAAGCCAAAACTGGAAAGGGAGCTTTTTTTGCAGGAGCTGGTCCGGTTATTGGATTTGGGTTGAAGGGTAAAGAGGAGAGTACTATTTATAAAAGCTCATTACCAATGATGAGCACCAAGCAAGCAGATATTATGTTTGATGGAAAGGAAGCACAAGCAGGGGAAGGTGTCCATTTAAAGCTTATGGAAATCGGATTGAACATTGCAGTAGGTTATGAGCTTAAGAATGGGTTGAGATTTAATATTCAGTACAGACCCAACTTTAATGATATTGCTCCGGGAGACTCCATGGAATATCGTAATATGTATTTTGGCATTAACCTGGGTTTTGGTCTTTAGCAGTTCTACCACTGGCGTAGGGCTTTTGCTCTTCTTTCTTGCGCTAACCTCTGACCAATGCAACGCGCCATCACTAACCCGCTCTCCTTAGGTGTGCCACGAATTAGAGACCCGCTTTTTGAGCTGTTTCTTCAGCGGTGCTGTTCGCCATTGCAATGGCGAACCTGCTATCGGCGGTTTGGTAAACCGCATTTTGTTTCAAGCGGTTCCTCGTGGTGTTACCCCGATATACGGGATGTTCTTGCTACCCCTCTCTATCCTTAGTTTGAGGTAATGCCAAGTGCAGTTGTTTCTGATTTATTTGGCGTTCGAGTCCTGCCTCATTATATATTGTTTATTGTTGGATAAGGATGGCAAAGTATTGCTCGGCACAGGGGATGCAGAAGTCATTAGAGAAAGAATGCGTTCACTAATAGAATAAAACGAGCAATTGCTCTTCCGTATTTGCCATTCCGAAGTACTATCAGTGGCTTTGCAAATTTCAACATAATGGGCTTTATCTTATGCGGCTGTCTATTATAGTTGTACTTACTGCGCAGTTCCGGGCTTGAAAGTATTGCTTGGCCATTTTGCAAAAAATCTGTTGGCAACAAATAAGAATTTGCCAACTGCTTTTCTGGCGTCCTGTGCCAGTCGTTGGCAACCCCCGTGCTATAAAAAAGCAATGCCAAGCGAATTGAGTATCAGGTACTTGTTGTATATTACTGGCGGTAGCGTATTGCTACGATGCTAATGTTGGTGACAACCCTAAATTTCAAAACAGACTTGACAACAGAGAAAACTCCAGAGGAATTTATAAATAGAATTCAAACGGTTTTAAGCAACTTTCAAATTGATAAGAAAGATTTGCTTTCAATTTTTAAACACTTAAAATACATTGAAGTTAAAAAAGGTGACTTCTTCTGCCAAGGAGGTCGCACTTGTAATAGGTTAGGTATTTTATTGGAGGGTTTGCTTATGGCAAAGTTTGACACAGAAAAAGGGAAATTGAATATTTCAAGGTTCTTTTATTCTCCAAAGAATATGATTGTTACAAGTTTTGAGAGCTTCAAAACTAAAAAACCAACCGATGAAAGTATTGTCGCTTTGGAAGATTCCAAACTCTTATATATGACGATAGAAGACTTGGAAGAATTATATTCAGCAGTACCCTCAGTAAATAAAATTGCAAGACATTTTGCAGAACAGAGTTACATTAATGCTTTACAGAGAATACATGACTTGCAAGTTTTAAACATCAAAGAAAGGATTGGAAAGTTTTACTCAACCAACAAAGACTTATATAACAGAATCAACAAAATTCACATTGCTTCTTATCCGCGAGTTAATCGAAACGACTTAACAAACACTGTAACTCAATTGAACAAGCCAAAGCGAATTAGGAAGTAAAATGCAAGTTTTCTTGCATGGCAGGAAAAACAGGGGCTGTAGATTTGAATTCTAAGTAATATTTTATGGCTAACAGAACATTAGTGGTTACAAAAAGAAAAAGAGACTTTGGAGTATTGACTGACCTGTCTAAAGACTTAAATCAAATGTTTGGTGACGAATCTGGTAGAACCGTTTCAATGAGAACTACTCATGGATTTAAAGATTCATTTAATCTTCAAGAAATGCATGATGACGATGCAGAAGATTTGGTACATGGTCTAATGGTTTTGACACCAATTTTATTAAAACAAAAGAGCGACACAGCAAATGCTATCGGCGTTATTCTTCTGGCTGGACTTGTTGGCAGTTACTTAAATGGCAAATAACAAACCCCTTGATAAAGAAGGGTTTGCTGCCAACAAAAAAGTTAGCAAAAGCTGGGCAGCCGGCACCCATGTCGCATTATTTGTAGCTTTGTTGAGCAGTGGTTAGTGGTTCGGGCAGGGCAAGTACCTTTCGAATAAGCAATATTCATCAACTTTTATTTCTATTTTCAACAGTGGTTGGCCGGGCCTGAAGGAATACTCTTTCCCAGCCTTCGCAAATACCTGCTTGTTGTCAGTTTTAAGACACTCCCCGTTTATGCAAGATGCTTTTACGAAGTTTATTGACAGAATAGGTTTTTATAAGACGACGATTTATCAAGTTGATACACATTTAAAAGAATTCATAAAATCAAGAAAGGCAAACTTGCCCAAAAGTTTATCTAAAGATTTTGTGATGCCTATTTTAGGTGCAAAGTTAGTTTACAGAAATGTTTTAACAACCAAACATGAGTTTGCTTTTACCCGCCTTGTCGACGTGGAAAATGTTGAAGAAAAGACCCAAGAGATTATAGAGAGCTATTGTAATTTCTGCGTGAGCCAGAGCTTTGAGGCTTTTGAGTCTTTTTTGAAAGATATTTTGGTCAGCTATTTAATTAGCGACAAGACTTTTATAGATGAAAATGCAAGATTGCAAGATCTTGATACTTCAAGATTTGAAACTTGTAGAGCAGATATCTATAAACTATTGCGGAATAATAATAGATATAACAAACAACTTTTCAATTGGCTTTACAAAATAGACGCAGATTTAAAGAAACACGAACAAACTAATTTCTTACGTTTTGACTTTATAGAATGGAATGTTGTTTTGACAGAAGTAAGGCACTCGATAGTTCATTCTAATAGCATTTTATCTAAAGATAAAATTAGGAATTGGACAGACTTTCAAATGAGACTACTGAAAAGATTATTTACAGGGAGTGAAACAGAACAAGAAATAACATTATCAGCATACGAAAACTATGATTATATTATCAAGATCGTTGCACAGCACGGACAACTTATTTTTGACAGGATAAAAGCTGTCTACAACAAAAATATTGTTGCATCTGGGACTTGAACTCGCTTTTTGCCATTGTAGATGCCGAAGCCGTAAGGATTTGCTGCAGGATTCGCAGAATCACTTTATGAGCACTTTGCGGTACGCTGCGCTAACACCTCGAAAAACAGTATTAGCGATTTCAAAAATTATATTTAATGGAACAAACATGGCAGTCATATGAAGAGGTTGCAACTTATCTTCTCGACAAGTTTGCTTCAGAGTTTGGCCTCATATGTGTAGAAGGTAAACAAGTTGTTCCTGGTCTTAGGTCTGGGTCATCTTGGAAAATTGATGCGAAAGGGTTTCGACAGGATAATATTGGATTCGTAATTGTAGAGTGCAGGCGTTTTACAAACGCGAGACAAAGTCAAGAAAAAATCGGGGGTATGGCGTATCGCATTTGGGACTCAGCAGCCAAAGGTGGTATTTTAGTCAGCCCTTTAGGTCTTCAATCTGGGGCGAAACGCATAGCAAAAGCTGAAAATATTGTGAGTGTCACATTAGATGCCAACAGTACTCCGACTGAATTTACAATGCAGTTTTTAAACAAAATATTTGTTGGCATGGAAGATCGTCCTTATGCAACTGACGCCCTTGACGTTAGTGTAATTACAAGATGTGCTCAATGTAACAATGAATTTATAGTCAAAGACAATGAACTAATATGTGAATTTTGTTTAAAAGATAATTCCCCTCTGTAACGTCAAAACAACAATTATGGGGAAAGCCAGCCGCATACTTCCCACTCTTCGACATTTGCAATGCCGTATCGGCGGATTTGTAATCCGCAATTTGTTTACAAATCCTGAACAGTAAGCACATCGAAAGCATACACAAAAAAGGTGTGAGCAGGGCTTGCACCTTTTTTAAATATATCCGCTAAGTATTACTGGTTTACGATAATCGTACGCTGGCCTCCGCCGCCACCCGGCATTATTCAGCAAAAGCGGGGCTATTTCTACCGTTTTTTGTTTCCCCGCCGAGTCTCCACCCCAAAGCGGGACATGGCGTTACTTCCCTGCAAGATCTCCGCCATGGTTCGTATCCTCTCTTTGTTATGTGGCAGGTTTCCAAACCATCAGAAATGGCGGGATAGGCTGTGTAATTCATTGTAAAGAATATACAAGATACCCTGCCAGGGCAAGCCAAGTAATAGTTAGGCGCCAGGCAGCACCCAGCACCAGGTGATCTTTACGAAAGCGAAAATTGGTAAAATTGACAAATACGACAACAACCTTGTTGCTAACCAATAACATAGGAGCAAATCACTCAATTGTTGGCGATTTCATTTTTTAGACAAGCCTGTGGAATTGTTATAACGCCCAGCAATAAAAAACAGATAACAACCCCACTATCATTCAAAGAGTTATACTACATTGCGGTGGTATGCATATGCGTACAATACTAATGTTGGTGGCAATAATTCCGACACCCTAACCTTTTGACCTTTCATTTATGGATTTGACATTGACAGAAATAGAAAAGTTATTTCTTGACGCAAGAACTACAAACGAATTTGAGTTTGTTCAAACCTTAATTAACAATTACGGCATAGCAGAAAATCTGACAAACACAAATTTGTTTGAATGGTTTAACGCAATAGAGCAATACAAAACTTTATATAACCAATTAAACTCTGTCGAAAAAGCAAGAATTGGACTACTCTTATATTCAACATTTTTTGAAAGCAGCGACTTATATAGAATACTTGGAAACCTTTCTTACAATAAACTAAATTTAAGAGGTTCGCCAATTTTATATTGGAAAACAAAAAAGAGAGACCGATTACTAGGTACAGGAGAAAAGGTCAATAACCTAACAATATTATTTGAAGAGTGCAATCTAAACCAGCTAACAAAATTCTTCAATGAGACACATTTTCAAGAATTAAGAAATACCTTTTTTCACTCTGCTTACACATTTTATAATGAGACTTATTTTCTTCTCGACTCAGACCCGATGATAGTAAATGATAGCAGGGTTAATCAAATTGACATCAATACATTTCTATTTCCAGCTATCGACAGAGTCATCCAATTCTTTGACAAATTCAAAGAACAATACTATTACCATTTCAACTCTTATACAACAGATAAAAATATTTATGGAAACTTCCCTGATAAGAAGGAAGTAACAATCTTAGGTTCTGAGAATGGTCTTAAAGGTTTCGTTGTAAAAAACACAGCTCAATTCTATGGAGAATGGGTCGATTCAATAGTTAGTTTTGATACTACATATAGGTTTTGGTTCACTAAAAACATTGAATTAAGTTATCCTCGAATTGAAGACATTATTACTGATGAACGATTAACACGATATGAAAAGATAGATGATGTAAGAATTACAGACGAAGACTTCAACAGTCTGACAGACCTTATTATAGAAAGAGGACGAAAAAACGAAATGGAAAGACTTATTTCTCTGTTAATAAAGTTTGGTGACAAAAAATATTCGATAATGGAAAATGAAAACAATCCTTTTAAGAAAAAAGGGTTTGTAAAAATTATCCTACATTTTTATCAAAGAGTAATTTCAATAAATAGACATCTAAATTTGAAATACATCGCTGAACGAATTTCGCAGCTTGAAAAACTTTAACTGCCACCAACAAAAGGCTTGCCGCAAGGCTGGCGGACGGAATAACAATCGGCAGTTGTACTACTATCAGCTAATATCGGGCTTGACCGAATTCTATTTAGCTTTTAGTTGTTAACTTCAACTTCAGTTTTTTAATCGGCTTTAGTTGCCGGGCAGGCAGTTATAAAATATCAGCCCTGCTGCAAGCCTCGAACGTTGGCTGCAAGGCTATTTCAGCACTCTAAACATTTCAACAGACAATGAAGTATTTATTAACAGGAATTCAACTTCATCCGGATAAAGGATTTGGGATTACCGCTGATGCTTATTACCAAAGCGCAGAACATTTAATGACAAATCATTTCGAGCACTACGACGTAACACAGCAAGCCGAAATGCCTCAAAACTTTCTTTTTCGGCACTCAATCGAACTTTATCTTAAATCTTTAATCATCATTTTTCATCGTACGCTCAAAATAAACTACGGAACAGTTCCTTATGACAGCGAAGACCCTGAAGTATTTACGGACGGGAATTGGCGAAAACTTTATACTAGTCATTATATCGACAAGCTTTACAATTATTGGCTTAATGAATTATTACTGCCAAATGTTGACACACTTAAAACAATTGCTCCAAAAGGTGATTGGCAAGAAGCGAAGCACATAACTGAACTCCTTCCAATTATTTGCAAGTACGACCAAGACAGCTCATACTTTCGTTATCCAATAACAAAAAATAGTTTGCTTGATATTGAAAAATATACAATGCAAAAGTTTAAAACTAATAGCATTGATGGCATGGTAGAGGAGCTCGAAGAACAAGAAGTCACATCTGGTAAAGCAACAGTTACTATGCTAATGGTTGATGAGAATGATGAAGTGACTGACGCCTTTAAGTATAATGGAAGTATATTGACAGAGGTACGAGATGCTTTAAAGGAAGTGGCATTGTATTTTAATAGTATCCACATAATGACAAGGGTTACATTGAGTGATGGAATGTAAATAGGTTACACTTTAAAAAACCCAGCGGGCAATAAAAGTATTACTGTATGTTGGGCTGACGGAAGAGCAATCAGCAGTAGATTGTGTCTTATCCTTAAATAGGTTGGCACAAATCAAAACCTCAACCAATAATTTTGATTAACATAGGTCATGGACGAGCAGAATTTGTATTCCGAATCTTCAGTAATGCCTGATCGTTAGCGGCAATCAAGACACACTCAAATTAATTCTAACTTCTAATTTTGCAGACATGACATTTGATGAGGTACGAGGAATATACACGCCTTCATATTTTAGTATAAGACTAAACACAACGGAGGAATTACATCCATTGCAAAATGTCAATGTGAAATTTATCTCGACTTATTTTCACGAATACTTTCACTACCTGCAAGACCTCACGACTTCTTTCGGATTAAATTCTGCTTGGAATACTTACGATAGAACAATAAGACTTATAAAACACGTACAAGGAATAGAAGGAGACATTGAATTGCCAATTAAAGATGACATAATTAAAGAGCTAGACAAAAACTATAATGTATACTGTCAAATTTTGGCTAGCAAGAAGCCTACAAAAATTATAACAGATAAGTTTAGTATTAAAAAAATAGAATTAACAACCCAACGGAAACTTGAAGGCGTAATCCCTGACGAAGCAAACCAATTTGTTAATATGGAACTTGTTGACGACTTAGGGGTGGAGGCTGACTTTTGGTTTGGAGGTATGGCAGTTATCGAAACAATGACCTATTTAATTCAAAGCAGATTCTTTGATACCAGTCATTCTCCAACTTTTCCATATAAAGCCGCAATAATTGTTGCTGAATATTTATCGAATCAATTTAAAGGGAGTTATGAGTATATTTTCTCCTTATGTGAAGTGTCACTTTACTCGCCATATCCAGGTCGGACATTTTATGAAATTCTATTAGAAATTGAACAGCAGAAAATAAAAATTGCTAGTACTGCGCAAATTTATGATATGGGCTTTCGGCATGTTACTAAAAAATGGGGGTTATGGGAAAACTTAGAAAAGTATAAATCAACTCTTGTGGAAATTCTCAAAAGCTTGCATGGGCACGAAGCGTTTAAAATTAATCGGGATTGGTTAATTTATATAATTGAAGAAGGCGCAAAGCTTAGAAAAGAACAGCCGTCTTTAATGTTAGAATTATATAAAAGTGCAACACCTTTTAGCCCATTATTACTCGACATTTATAAAAGACTGGGTACTCCAGAGACGATTAATGCAGAAAATAAACGATGGTTTGCTGCTCCTCAAGCATTAGAGGAAAATGCTGACAAAATTCACACTGTCTTTTTAACGGGGTTCAAACAAATGCAAAATCTTCTTTTGTTCGGAAAAAAAGACTGTATAATAATTAATCATTGTGAGGGCTCTAAAAACGAAATGCCTATTGATAAAAACTGTACGACTTCTCCTTGGCTTAAGGCAAAACAAGACCCCTTGTGTCCTTTTGCTGCTCTTTGGAAAAGTTTTGGCTTAGATTCAAAAGATATCATACTAACATCTTAGTACAAGAAAGACTGCCGCTAACAAAAGACTTTGCAAAGGCAGGCCTTGGCATTGTGCCATCTTCTATGTGCAAGCATTAGCAGTGGTTCGGGCTAGACATTCAATTTTCGGCTTTAGTTCTTAACTTCAACTCCATATTTTCGATTGGGCATTTGTTCCGTGCTGGACAATCAATTATTTCCCCTTCTTCGCAAATACTCGAATATTGGCAGCAATAATACATAGCCTTCCTAATGACACAGACAGACATATTTCACTATCCACCAGAACTTTTTGAACTGCTCATTGAGACAATCCCTCTCTTGAATCGCTCAAAAAAATCAGTGGTTCTGTTTTTTAGAGGAGCCGGAGTTCCTGACCAATTACTCAAAGACATTTCCAATAAATTGGATGCAGATAAAGACAGTATAAATAAGTATGAAATTGCCAGAACAATCTTAACAAGAATAAATGAAAAGTCGGATACGTACATTAGGGAAAGACGAGAACTTTTAAAACGAATTGTAGAATTTGAATCATTTACGAATTGTTGGGAAACCGACCAATATAAAGCCAAAGGACTTGTTTCGGAAATCAGAAACATTGTAAATGTAAAAGACTCATTTACAAGAATGAAACAAGAAAAGGAAAATTCTCAAGCTAAACATACAGCTGAATACAATAAAAGAGTGGAGGAAATTAAAAAGAGAACAGAGTTAATTGAAAAAACGAAAAAGGAGTTCTATGGTTTATTCGCTATATCAAATCCACAAGAAAGAGGTAAAAAGTTAGAAGGAGCTCTCAACTCAATTTTTTCAATCTATGGAATTCTTGTTAGAGAGGCATTTACTCGTAAAGGTGACAATGGAGAAGGTATTATCGAACAGGTTGACGGAGTAATAGAAATTGACAATCAGATTTATTTGGTTGAAATGAAATGGAAAATGGATAAAATTGGAGTGGAAGATATTTTTGCACATTTGGGCAGGATTTATCATAGGACTAGTGCACAAGGAATCTTTATTTCCGCATCAGGATTTGCAGACTCAGGAATTATCGCAAGTAAGGAAGCCTTAGTAAATAAGGCGATTTTGGTTTTGACAGACCTTGAAGAATTTATTAATGTCCTTGACAATGACAAAGACTTGATTCAGTACTTCAAAGCAAAAATTAGAAAAGCCATCATTGACAAAGAACCATATTCAAGACCATAAAATTACTGCTGCCAACAATCGGTTTTCCCCCACTCTTCGCCATTTGCAATGTCGAAGCCGTATCGGCGGATTTGTAATCCGCTTGTATAGCCTACAAACCCAAGAAAGCAATCCGTACTTAACGAATACCGGCACTGCTTTCTGGTATTTGCTTCCAGGTTACAAACCCGGGGGATAGGGTTTTAGGATTGCAAATCCTGCAAAGCAAGTATACCCCACAAAAAAAGGTGCGAGCCCTGCTCACACTTTTTTTGTATATATCCGCTATGTAGTTACTTCTATTGGGCGATAGTCACACGCTGGCCACCGCCGCCACCCGGCATTATCCGGCAAAATCGGGGCTATTTCTACCGTTTATCCCTGAAAATGAAGTTTTTTTGTGATGGCTGTAACCTAATGGGTCATTGACCGTACTACCATTCAAACACACTGTTCAAACCACCAACTGCCGCTGCAATGACTGAAAGAGAATACAACGAATGTGTACAGCAATACGCCGATAACGTGTATCGGTTTATTGTAAAAAACCTTCGGCAAACCGAAGATGCGCAGGATGTGGTGCAGAGTGCGTTTGAAAAACTGTGGGTGAACCGCGAAACGGTGGAAACGGCAAAAGCCAAATCGTACCTGTTTACCATTGCCTACAACCAAATGATTGACCACCTGCGCAAAGTGAAGCGCATGAGCTATAAAGAGGAATTGCCGGAAGGGGCACTGGGCGTGGGCGACCAACCCAAGCTGCACCTGAAGAAAGCCCTGGAAAATGCACTGGCTACTTTGAACGAAACCCAACGCAGCCTGGTGATGCTGAAAGACTACGAAGGATATAGCTACGAAGAAATTGGAAAGATCATGGACCTTAACGAAAGCCAGGTGAAAGTGTACCTGCACCGGGCAAGGGTTCAACTCAGAAACTACCTGGTGAGAATAGAAAATGTGGTGTAAGCCGGGAACATTTCAAACAAAGGAAATCATGAACATCAATAGAAACAATTACGAACACCTCTTTCTCCTGTATGTGGATGGCGAGCTCAGCCCACAGGAGATGCTGGAACTGGATGCTTTTTGCGAAAAGCACCCCGACCTGGCAGATGAGTTGCAGCTATTGATGGAAACAAAACTGGGAGACCACGCCGCCATTGAATTTCCGGGTAAGGAAACATTACTGAAGCCCGAACTATGGGATGCGGAGCAGCTTACTCCATTGCAAAGCGCCATGCTAAGCATGCTGGATGGTGAGCCGGTATCGGACGAGTGGAAACAAGAAATAGCACACAATAACACACTTCATAAAGAATGGGCCTTGCTGCACCAAACACAATTGGCTGCCGATGCAGAAACCGCCCCACACAAACACCAACTGATCAAAGCGCAAGCCTGGGATGCAGAAAACCTGACCGCAGCACAACTGCAAATGTTGGAAGCATTGGAAACCGGTAGCGCCATGCCACCACCGGGTGTAGTAAGCAATGTTGAGCTCCAAAAAGACTGGGCTTTATTGCAGCAGAGCTTACTGCAACCGGAACTGGTAACCATGCCGGGCAAACAAAAACTGTATCGCAAGGAAAGCGATGAAAAAACACCGGTCATCAGGTTGGGTTGGGTGCGCATAGTAGCTGCGGCCGCAGTATTGGCCGGGATAGGTTGGGTGGTTTATACTACCATGAGCAATACTACCCAGGAGGTGAACAACCCCGGTGGATTGGCACAACAGCCTGCTACCAAACAGCCCGGCACAACTCCTGTTGTAAAAGGCGATGATTCGATCAACAAAGAAGAGACCGCACCGGTGGTAAAAGAAATACCACAGTCTCAGTACGCATCTGCCATCCCCGGCAATAAGAATGCTGGTTCAGTTGCAGAGGAAAATAAATTGAAAAAAGGAGTTGCAGCCAAAGATGCAAAGCTGAACCCTCAGGATATTTCCTACGACGAAAGAGCCAGGCTGATTGCAGCCAACAGGCTATCGCCCGAGGAAACAGAAAAACTGGTGAACCAAAACAGCAATGAGATCAATGGTGTGCAAGCCCCGGTTGATGTACGCAATATGCCCAATAACCTTGCTACCACTGCAAGCCAGGATGCTAACAACAACACGATGAAAGTGGAATATGCAGTGGCCAAAGAAACAGCCGAAGAGGAGGAAGAATATGTGAGCATTGGCGGAATGCAGGTGCAAAAGCAAAAGCTGCGCAATGTGTTTCGCACTGTAACCAGGAAAGTGACCCGCAACTTCGATAAAAGTGTGGTGGCACCAGCCTCCGAAATGAGATAATAACCCACTACGGTTTGACGTAGTACATCATGAATAACTACCTATAAAAATTACCCCGGAAATGAAAAAGATAGTACTAATGGCGGCTTGCGTCTCGGCCGCAATGACAAGCTATGCCCAAACAGACAGCACCCGTACCCAAGGCAACGATACCATTAATGTGGGCGGAATGATTATTGTAAAAAAGAAAGGTGAAGGCAGCGAAAGCACCAGTTCTTCTACCTACACCAAAACCTGGCATTCCTCCGGCAAGAGCAAATCCGGCAGCCGCCTGCAAACCAGTTGGTTCACTTTCGATTTCGGCTTCAACAATTTTGTAGACAATACAGACTATACCAGTCCCGAAGCAATGGATTATGCAAGGGCCACACGCCCGGGTGAGCCAGCCTTTACCGGCAGCGATTTTAACCTGCGTACCGGCAAAAGCGTGAACACCAATATTTGGTTTTTCCGTCAAAAATTTGGCGTAACAAAGGATCGTGTTTTACAACTCACCTATGGCCTTATGCTGGAGTTAAACAACTATCGGTTCGATACAGACCTGCGTACTTCTTACAAAAAAGGCAGCGATCCTTATGTATGGAGAGACAGTACTTCTTTTTCCAAAAACAAACTGGCACTCGACTATATCACCGTTCCTCTGATGGTGGGATTTGATACAAGGCCCGGACGTGGCGGTTTTACCATGAGTGCAGGTGTTAGCATTGGTTACCTGTATAGCAGCCGCAACAAACAGATCAATAACGAAAGGGGAAAATATAAAATCAAAGGCAACTTCGACATTGAACCCTGGAAGTTTCAGTATGTAGGTGAAATTGGCGTTGGTCCTGTTATGCTGTACGCCAGCTATTCACCACAAACCATGTACGAAAGAGGTTTAGAGCATTTGCCATACAACTTTGGCATACGCCTGGCCGATTGGGACAAATGGTAATGGAAGAGATTTTGGGATTTCTGATGTATGGTTTCTGATTTGAAATACACTTTTTCTCCTTCAACTATATCTGCGTTCATTTCGTGTAACTGCTGGAAAACTATTTGGCAGATGACCCGTACACAATCGTTCAAAAAATAAAAGTCGGCATTGAGCCGACTTTTTTACTTTCAGGCGGTGATACTATTTGCCACAGCTACTTCGCCACGTTTGGAATGGGTTGCCCAATGGTTGGGCATGCGGCTTGTGGGCAAAGGCCTGCAGGTTTGTTGCGATGCTGACCAGCTTCCGACAGAAACTGCTGTCATCAATTATTCGAACCGGCAGTTGGCAGTAGCCAATTATCAAATTGTTCCGAATGGCTTGCTGCACGCAGAGGGTATAGCAGCGCCCACCATCAACATGCAATCGTACAAGGGCATGCCTGTTTTTTTTGCAACCACAGGCGGCCACCATGTATTTGATATTTTGGCGGCTTCGTTTTTTTTATTAAGCCGTTACGAAGAATATTATCCCAACTATGAGTTGGATGAGTACAACCGCTATAGCCACCAAAACTGCGTTGCATTTCAGCATGGTTTCCTGCACAGGCCAATTGTTGATGAGTGGATAGAAGATTTGAAAACATCGCTGCGGGGTAAATTTCCCTCCCAGGTTCTTTCTCCCAACGAATTTCGTTTTGTACCCAGCTACGATGTGGACGTAGCATTTGGCATACAACATAAAGGATGGCTGCGCAATGGCGGCGGATTTTTCAAAGAACTGAAGTCTGGCAACTGGCGTCAAGCTGTATTGCGTTGCAAAGTGTGGATGGGTTTATCTCCCGATCCGCTCGATATTTTTGAAGAGCTGCAGCAACTGCACAGCGGATTGCAATTACAGCCTGTGTATTTCTTTTTGATTGCAAAAAAGTACAAGGGCTATGATAAAAACATAGACAGAGCCAACAGCGCTTACCGGCAATTGATGCGCAAGTTGAATACACAATCCACCACAGGCTTGCATGCAAGCTGGGCAGCATCTAACAACGAAGTGTTGTTGAAAGATGAAAAGGTATGGATGGACGCATTACTGAACTCAACAGTAGTGCGCAACCGCATGCACTATATCAACTTTCGATTGCCCGATACATTTCGACAACTGTTGGCCCTGGGCATTTCCGAAGAATACTCCATGGGCTATGGCACGGTCAATGGTTTCAGGGCGGGCACGGCGCATCCGTACTATTGGTACGACCTTGCTGCGGAAGCGTCAACGCCACTGCAAATTTTTCCATACGCCTGGATGGACGCCAACAGCATATTTGAACATAAGCATACAACGGAGCAGGCCTTGGCGCAACTGCAATCACTGCACGATGCGGTGCGTACAACAGGCGGCGTATTCATCACTATTGCCCACAATCATTTGATGGGGAAAGATGAGACAGGTAGAAACTGGTGGAAGATCTACAGCCAATTTTTACAACGCAATTTCGAATAGGCCATTTCCCTGCTTGGCGCTAATACCCGACTTTTGCTATACATGAGTTTCAAAGGCAAAATCATCAACGACCCCATCTACGGGTTCATCAGCATCGACGATCCGTTGGTGTTTAAAGTTATCAGCCACCCTTATTACCAGCGGCTGCGGCGCATTCATCAAATGGCATTTGCGCATTTGGTGTACCCTGGTGCCGTGCATAGCCGTATGGCGCATAGCCTGGGTGCTTATCATCTCATGTGCCAGGCACTGTTCGAACTGAAACGAAAGGGCGTAGAAATTTTGCCCGAAGAAGAAACCGCTGCTAAAATTGCTATCCTGTTGCACGATGTGGGGCATGGCCCATTCAGCCATGCACTCGAAGGCACTTTGCTGCTGGGCGTGCATCATGAAACCATGAGCCGCCTCATCATGGAGCATATCAACCGCGAAGAAAACGGGGCGCTTGATTTAACCCTGGCCATTTTCAACGATACCTACCACAAACCTTTTTTACACCAATTGGTTAGTGGCCAGCTCGATGTGGACCGCATGGACTACCTGAACCGCGACAGCTTTTTTACAGGTGTAAGCGAAGGCGTAATTAGTTACGATCGCATTATCAAAATGCTAACGGTACACAATGGCAACCTGATGGTGGAAGAAAAAGCGATCTACAGCATCGAAAAATTTTTGGTGGCCCGTCGCCTCATGTACTGGCAGGTGTACCTGCACAAAACGGTGTTGGCATCGGAGCAAATGCTGGTGCGCCTGGTACGCAGGGCAAGAGAAGTAAAAGCCAGTTGCCATGCCAACCTGCAATACGTGCTGCAAAACACACCTGATGTAGAAGATGCTGAAAACCTATTGCATCATTTTACCATGCTCGATGATGTGGACGTGATGATGGCCATTAAAACCTGGCAACATCACCCCGACAGGGTGTTGGCCTATATCTGCACCAGTTTGCTCAACAGGAAACTGTTCAAAATAAAAATGCAAAGCGAACCCATTTCGCCCGAGCAGGTTCGGGGAAAAAGGGATGCTATAAAACAGGCGCACCCCGATGTGACGGAGGAAGAACTGGACTACCTGGTATTTACCGGCGAAGCCCGCACTACCACCTACCAAACCAAAGAAGAACGCATCAATATCCTGTTTAAAGATGGGTCGGTTCGTGACATTTCGGCCGTGGACAATGCCCTCATCCAACAGAGTCTCGCCGCCACTGTGGGCAAACAGTATATTTGCTACCTCAATGCCTGAGGCCACCCGGGGGGTGATAAAAATCTTGCAGGCAAGTGTGAACATGACTTTTTCAGCGCAACAAATAGCGATGCTGGCCGGTGGCCGTGTAGAGGGAGATGGAGAAGCTGCGGTAGGCGGCTTTGGGAAGATTGAAGAGGCTAAACAGGGGGAGCTGGCATTTTTGGCCAATCCCAAATACGAAGAGTATTTGTACAGTACCCGGGCTTCGGTAGTTATTGTAAATGAGTCGCTGGAGCTGAAGCAGCCGGTAACGGCTACCTTGATCCGGGTACCCGATGCGTATAGCGCTTTTGCCGCACTGCTGGCACAGTACGAAGCCCTGCAAATGCAGGCACTATCGGGAAGAGAGGAACCCAGTTTTGTGCACGAGTCAGCCACTATTGGAAAGGATGTGTATATAGGGGCCTTTGCCTATATAGGTAAGCAGGTGCGCATTGGCAATAATGTAAAAATTTACCCGCAGGTGTTTGTAGGCGATGGCGTAACCATTGATGATAACTCGGTTCTCAACCCCGGCGTAAAAGTGTACCACCGCTGTGTGATCGGTAAAAACGTAATTGTTCATGCGGGCTCCGTAATCGGAAGCGACGGCTTCGGCTTTGCGCCACAGGCAGATGGCAGTTTCAAAAAAGTGCCGCAAATGGGCAACGTGGTTTTGGAAGATAACGTGGAAGTGGGCAGCAACACTACCATCGACCGGGCTACTATTGGCAGCACATTGATACATGCAGGCTCAAAAATTGACAACCTGGTTCAGGTAGCTCATAATGTAGAAATTGGCAACAACTCTGTAATAGCAGCACAGGCCGGCATAAGCGGCAGTACCAAAGTGGGCAATGGCGTAATGATCGGTGGCCAGGTGGGCATTGTAGGCCATATTAAAATTGGCAACGGTGCCAAAATAAATGCCCAAAGTGGCGTGAGCAAATCCATTGAAGATGGTAAAGCGGTAACAGGTTCCCCTGCGCATGATTACACAGCGGCACTACGTAGCCAGGCCGTATCGCGTCGACTGCCAGAGTTGGAGAAAAAAGTGAAAGAACTTGAAGCCCTGCTGCTACAATTGAAACAAGATTAACCCAAGGCATACACGATTTTAGTGCGGTCAGATCTTTGAATCTGCACCGCATTTTTTTTATTCTGTTCCCTCTGCCAATTTTCATATAAATCCACGTCAACCGCAGCCGTTGCTGCCTGCACTTATTACCTTTAAACTTATGGTGCCCGATTTTTTACAGGAAATACAATTACAGTTTAGCAGGAGTGGCGGCAAAGGCGGACAGAATGTAAATAAGGTGGAATCGGCAGCTACCGGGTTTTGGTCTATACCCGATTCGAAAGCAGTTAGTGATGAACAGCGCCATTTGCTTTTGGAAAAACTGGGGCATCGGCTCACAAATGAAGGGGTGCTTATCATTAAATCGCAAACCCACCGCAGCCAGTTGGGCAACCGCGACGAAGTGGTAAAAAAATTTCTGCAAGTAGTGGAGCAGGCATTGAAGCAAAAGAAAATGCGCCTGGCATCGAAGCCCACCAAAGCCTCTAAGGAAAAAAGAATAGAACACAAGAAGCAACGAAGCGATCTGAAAAAGGGTCGGGGAAGAGTGCAGTGGAACGACTAAGAAAGTGTGATGGTAATGAAAAAGCTGATCGGTATAAAAGGATTGTGTTTGCTGGCCCTGATGGCCTGCAACAAAAATGATTGGGATGGACCCCGCACCCGGCCGGTAGCTTTTGTAACCCCGCAGGGCTGGCCCGCACCAGCGTATAATTTCCAGGAAAACCCGCTGACAGAAGAAGGAATTGCCCTCGGCAAAAAACTTTTTTACGATGGCCGCCTTAGCAAAGACGGTCAGTTTCCCTGTGCCAGTTGCCACCAGCAAGTGGCGGCATTTGGCACTTTTGCCCACGACCTGAGCCATGGCTACAACCATAGCCACACCTTGCGCAATGCGCCGCCGTTGCAAAACCTGGCATGGCTGCGGGAGTTTCAATGGGATGGAGGTGTTGCACAGTTGGATCTGCAGGCTCCCATACATATTGCCAGCCCCATCGATATGGGCGAAACAGTGGAAGCTGTGCTGGAAAAACTGAGAGCTGATACATTATATCCTTCCTTATTTAAATCGGCATTCGGCAGTACCGACATCAACACCAAACGCATGTCGCAGGCATTGAGTCAGTTTATGCTCACCATGGTAAGTGCCAATAGCAAGTACGATTTGGTGAAGCAGGGCAAGGAAACATTTACCCTGCCGGAAAGTCTTGGCTACGATATTTTCAAAGCGAAGTGTGCCACCTGCCATGCAGAACCCCTGTTTACCGACTTAAGCTATCGCAACACAGGAATGCCAATGGATGCGGTAATGAAAGATGCGGGTAGAATGCGCATTACCCATAACCCTGCGGATAGTTTAAAGTTTCGGGTACCCAGCCTGCGGAATATTATGGTAACAGATTACTACGGGCACGATGGCCGATTTTTTGATGTGACGCAGGTGATGGAACATTATAACGCCGGCGTTGTAGATGGCCCTACCACCGACCCGTTGGTAAAAAATAAAATACCCCTTTCCAATTTTGAAAAGGGGCAATTACTTGCGTTTTTATCTACCCTTACCGATACTACTTTTTTGAAAAACAAAAGTTTCGCGGTGCAATAAGGGACTAGTTTTTCAATTCCAGTTTCCTGCTCTTCAGCATTTCGAGCCGCTTGGTGGTTTCCTGCAGTTTTTGTTTTGCGTCGGCCTGTGCTTTTCCATTGTCTACAATACTCTGTTGCAGCTTCTGTAGCTTTTTTTGATATTCGAGAGAGTCGGTTACAAGGCTATTCAACTCTTTTTGTGTTTTGTCTATTTGCTCCTGCAGAGTGGTCATTTCGTTGTTATGTGCCGACAGCGACACATCTTCTTCCAAACTGCCGATCAAGGCAGAACCCAATCCTACCAGCCCAATGGTGCCAATAGCATCTGCCTGGCTTTTCTCTATTTTCTTATCGGGTATGGCACCGGGAACGGTGATGATCATGGATACCGTTGATTTATTTTTTTCGCTGCGGCTTTTGGCTTCTATTTCGGTAAACACGTCCACCGGGTCTTTTAGTTCGGTACGACGAAGCACCACATTCCTGTACACGAGAAACCCTTTTTTGGTGGAGGCATTGTACCCTCTTTTCGACATCATTTGCTTTATGGCATTTTCCACTACATCCGGCGGTGCATCAAATTCGAGGATGCTGCAGTCGTACTTATTGCCATAGTATTCTACCTTGCCTTTTGAAAGTTGTCCCTTTTTGTAAAGAATAGAAGAGTCCTGTGCAGAAGCCAGGCTGCTGAATGCCAATAGGCCTATGTATAAGAAACTTAAGTTTTTCACGTTTGATAGTTTTTGCCAAGTTAATCAATAAGCCATGTAACCTGTACGTTAACAGTTCGGGTTCGGACCATATCAATAATTTCGCACCAAATAATTGCAGCATTGAGTAGTGTAAAAAAGCTGGCAGGACAAACCTTGTGGTACGGAGTGCCTACTATAGCCAGTCGGTTTTTGGGATATATTCTTTCCATTTTTTTGTTCAGGTGGTATGGGCCATCGGTTACTGCCGATATCACGCAGGTATATGCACTCATCCCTTTTTTGAACATACTGTTTACCTACGGATTGGAAACCGCCTATTTCCGTTTTGTTTCTGCCACCAACGAAAGCAAACTGTTCAATACGCTCAGCATTTCCATTATTGGCACCACGGTATTGTTTTCGGCAGTGCTGTTATTTTTTATTGAACCACTTTCGCAATTCACTTCGCTGCAAAACAAGCCCGAGTATTTCAGGTGGATGATCTATGTATTGTTCTTCGATACATTGTCGGTGATTCCGTTTGCCCGACTGCGCCAGCAGGAACGGCCACGTAGGTATGCATTTGCCAAAGTGATGAATGTATTGCTTACGGTACTCATCAGCGTGTACTACCTGCGTTTTTGCCCGCTGCATCATGCCGCCGATCCCAATGATCCTCTCGTTATTTTTTACAATCCCTCTATTGGCATTGGTTATTATATCATCGCTAATGCCATGGCGAGTTTTATTACTATGCTGCTGTTGTGGAAAGAGTGGAAGGGTTTTCAATGGCAGTTTGATACAGCACTTTGGAAGCAGGTGATGAACTATGCGTACCCACTTATTATTGTAGGGTTTGGCGGCATGATCAACGAAATGCTGAGTCGCCTGGTGTACAGCAACGTGCTCGACTTGCCGATAGAAGAAGAGAAAAGACAGCTCGGCATTTTTGGCGCCAGCTATAAAGTGGCGGTACTCATCACCATGTTTATCCAGGTGTTTAAAATGGCTGCTGAACCATTCTTCTTCAAACAGAGTGCCGACAAAAATGCACCGCGTACTTATGCAAGGGTGATGAAGTTTTTTGTAATCGCCTGCAGCCTGATGTGGTTGGCTATTGCGTTGGCATTGCCACTCATTACCCGCCTGGCGTATGGCAAAAATTTTGAACAGTATAACGAAGGTTCTGCCATTATTCCCATACTGGCCATGGGCAGCGTATTCCTGGGTGTGTATTACAATTTGAGTATTTGGTATAAGCTCACCAACAAAACATGGACCGGTGCCTGGATCACTATTGGTGGCGCTGTAGTAACAATCGTGTTGAATATTTGGTGGATACCCCTGTTTGGTTACACGGGCAGTGCATTCGCCACATTCATTTGCTATGGCGCTATGATGGTGGTAAGTTATACGATGGGTCAAAAGCATTATCCAATACCCTATGCCTATAAAAAATATATTGCCTTTGTGCTGATAGCAGTGTGCATTTACCTGTTGCAGCACTATGCTATTGAGCCTTTCATTTCCAACACAATTGCCAGGATAAGCATATCCATTGTTTGGTATCTGGCGTATGTGTATTTGATAGTGCGGGTGGAGAAAAAAGAACTCGCTGCTTTGCCTATGGTGGGAAAAATGATTGCGAGATTATAGCTCGGTGTACGAATGTTCAATAAAGCTGGTATGGAAAAACGGAAACCCGGGGTAGATGTAATATTGGATGTGCTGCAAATAACAGTGCAAACATTTCCGCATTCTCCTTTTGCAGCCAGCCTGTTGGAACAATACAAGGAACGGGGCTTTCTTACCAAAAAACAATTGGAAGGATTGATGAACAAGGCATCGAAAGTGTACGATATGCCTCCGGGCAAACTGGCTACGCTGCAGGCTATTATTCAAAAAATGCCCAACAGGTTTAAATCGGAAAAACCGGAGGCTGCACCCATACATGAAGACAGCTTGCCGGTACGCATTGTAATTGCTGCTATTCTCGAAAAATATCCCGAACATAAACGGGTATTGTTTTTTAAAGCGAAGTACGACACCCATACACCGCTAACACCGGTTGAAGTAGCGGAGCTTGCTAAATTTTATAAGCTGCTGGTAAAAAAAGATTGATGCTATTGCGTCAATGCCTGCTCCGTATCTGCAATTCTTCCCAGGGTGTGCTGCCATCATTTTCGCGTACAAAAACATGCTCGCTGCTTTCGCCCAAAACAATTTCGGCAGTAGTAAACACGAAGCATTCGTCGAGCAAATGCCCGCCGATCATTTTACCGGTTTCATCGGCTATGCTAATGTGTATATGGCAACTATCCTTGCTCAACGTTCCCACAAGGCTTACAATTTCGAAATGACCCTGCGCTTTATGTCCCAACGATTGATTGGCATAGCGTATATGAAATTGTGTAAGGCTACCTACGCAGGTAAGAATGCAGGCGGCTTGCAACTGGTGAAGTTGTGCATACGCCATAATGCTTTTGCGAAGGTCTTCGCCGGGCTTTAATCGTAGCGGATGAATTTGCAGCATGCAACAAAGTAAACATTTATACTTGCCAGTTTTGCTCCTCTTCGAAATATTGTGGTTTCGAATTCACCACCAGTTCGCACTGGGGCAAGAGTGCATGCAGTTGCAGTATTTCTTCACGGATACTTTCTGCATCATCGGCCGTAAAAAGCAGGGTGCGTAAAGCTTGCAGGTTGGTAAGTTGCAGTAAACCATCAATGGTAATACCAGTATGGTTTACATGCAGAAAACTCAATTGATCCAGTTTGTTCAAATCGGGTATGCAGCCATTGTCTATTCCATACACCCCTTTCAGTCGCAGCTCATATACATATTCCAGTCGAGGGAGTATGGCAATGCTTTCGTTGGTAATTTCTGTTTCGTTCAGGTCAAGCATGTTTACTCCTTTTACAGAAGTGAGCAGGTATGCAAAACCTTCATCATCCAAATTGTCGAAGCGGCGCAAATCGAAATGGTGGTAATAAGGCTCAATGGTTTCGGGACCCAGATCGCCGAAGCGCCTTTTCCAATATTTTTTATCCCGCTTTTTTTTGCCCATAAGATGCTTATAAAAAACAAGTGCAGTAGCGCAAACTTTAAGCCATGCAAAAATGGTTTGCCTTACTGCACTTGCTGCAACGAAGAAAAAGTTTATTTGGTGTACAGTGCTTTCGTAGTGGTTTCACCGCGGGGCGATGAAGAAGTGGTCACTACATAAAGCGATCCATCTTTCAGGCTCCAGGTTTCTGTGGCTTTTATTTCCATCGACTGGCCATTGCGTTCAAACAGGGTTGTACTATTTACGATGAATGATTGGCCATCATCGGACCATTTAGCGGTGGACTTTCTTTTCGATCCACCGAACCCTTCAGACTCTACCTGTTTGCCATCGAAGGGCAGCAACAAAGTAGTGGTAATAGGGTCGCCGCCATTAAAGCCGGGACTGGTTTTGGCAAAGGAAATAGCATCTGCTTTTTGTTCCACTTTTACGGTTTTGGCTACCATTCTTCCACCAAATTCTCCAAGTTCGCTTTTCGCTTCATCCAGTTTCCAATCGCCGGAGAATACAGGGTGTTGTGCAAATGCGGCTACGTTGGCGCAAACAATGAATGCAATGGTGAGTATGCTGCCAACGGCCATGCGAGAAAATCGATTTTTCATAAGACGGTTTTTATTTTTTTTGATTTATGCAGAAAAATTAAGGAAAGCAATCGATATACAATTCAATTATGTGTGGATGCATTTAGCAGCAATTATATGAGTGGCATATGAGGGTAATCGGTTACATTAAAAATAGATGTTGCAAATGACGGTAATGAATGCAAACATGGGAGACCTTATCAGCTAATTTGGTTACCTTACAGAAGCCATCGATTGCCTTGTGTATGTACCACACTTACCACCTGTCGGAACTGCAGCATCGTATTGCTGCTTTCGATGACCAACACGCCTACAAAGAACTTTTTCAACGCTTTCAGCCCGGGTTGGTGCAGTTTGCGTATGCCATTTTGCATTCGAAAGAATTGGCGGAGGAAGTAGTGTCCGATGTTTTTATCCGCATCTGGGAAAAGCGAAAAACACTCGACCATATTCATAACCTGAAGCTCTATCTTTTTGTAGCAGCAAAAAATCTTTCCATCAACTGCCTGCGTAGCAAGAACAAGTATGAAACACTCGATCTCAACCAACTAAAAGTGGAGTTTGCTGCACCGGAGCGTAACCCGCAGGAGCAGTTGATAAGTGCAGAAGCGATGCGCCGCATACAGGAAGTTATAGAGCAACTGCCGCCAAAATGCAAGATGATTTTTAAACTGGTAAAGGAAGAGGGCCTCCGGCAAAAGGAGATCGCCGAGTTGCTGCATATTTCGCCCCGTACCGTTGAAAATCAAATGGCCGTGGCCATCAAAAAAATAGGCAAAGCCTTAGGTGTGCAGGCCATAGCAAGCATGTTTCAAAATAATTAGCGGTACCTGTTTTTCATTTCTTCAGCGTAACCACAGCTTTCATTTTTTTGGTTGAAAAAGTTGGGGGTACTCTCAAGAAAGTCAAGCAATGTATATGGAAGAGCCATACATGGCCCCATTGCATTGCTGCAAAAGATTTTTACATTTATAAGCACACACTAAAATATATGCAATGGCACTTAAAAGCTATGTTGAAGTAACAGGACTGCAACAAGGAAAATTTAAAGGCGGCAGTATCCAGAAAGGCCGCGAAGGCTGGACGGAGATCAATGCATATAACCATGAAATTGCAACGCCCTACGATCCGGTGTCTGCAGCCGCAACGGGTAGAAAGCAACATCATCCCCTTACTATCTGGAAAGATATTGACCAAAGCACAATTAGCTTTTTCAAGGCATTGATCAACCAGGAACAACTTACATCTGTAGTGCTGAAAAACTTTAGTCCCAGCAAACTGGGTGGTGCCGGGGTTGAAACTCTTACTTACACTATCACATTAACCAACGCCAGGATCATTTCTATAAAAAGTGAAATGCTGAATAACAAGAATCCTGAGCTCAGTAGGTATGAACGTACTGAAGAAATTTCTTTCGTCTACGAAAAAATTGATTTCCTCTGGAACGTTGGTAATAAGTCGGCTACAGATAGCTGGTAGCCATTGTCTGTGTACTGTAAGAAATTATTTTTTTGAAGCTTTTAGGTAATTGGCAAGCTCATTGCTGTCTATAGTGGCATAACCGCCTGCCATGCATAACCGATTCTGGTATCTGCTCTCTAAGAAATTAGGAAGAGAAGCAACAGATGCTGAAATAACGGAGCTAGAAGAATTATTGGGCAATCACCCGGTTGGCCACTCTACTGCCAATAAGTTGGAAAGCTATTGGCATATGCATGATGCGAATACTGCAACAGACGATTCTTTTCAACAGCACCTGCTTCGAATGGAGCAGAAAGGACATGATACCACTCCTTTCCAGGAATTTTTACATCCTGATGAACCCCCTGTATATTCTATAAAAAAGCCGGTGCGCCAATGGCGTTGGATGTTGGCTGTGGCTGCAGGCATGGTAGGCGTACTGCTTACCTGGGCAGTATTATTGGAGCGCCGGCCTACCCCAAAACAAAACAGCAACCTGGCTGTAAATACCAACGAAGTAATTACGCATAAAGGCAACCGCAGCAAAGTGGTATTGCCAGATGGTACACAGGTTTGGCTGAATGCCGAAAGCAAGTTGGAATACAATAACAATTTCGGAAAAACCAATCGCGAAGTAAGCCTGAGTGGCGAAGCCTATTTTGATGTGGTGAAAAACGAACAGCTGCCTTTTTTAATTCATACCCAAAAAATAAATATCAAAGTAACCGGTACAGCATTTAATGTAAGATCCTATCCCGGCGACAAAACATCCGAAACAGCACTGATTCGCGGAAGAGTAGAAGTAACAGTGCCGGGCAGGCCCGATGAGAAATATGTGTTGAAGCCCAACGAGAAAATCGTGATTCGTGATGAGGCATTGAAAGAGGCCAATAAGGAGGACAAGGCAACAACTGGTAAAGGGCAAGCAGGCCTTCATTTTATTGAGTTGGGCTACATGAATTATGTAGACAATGATAGCCTTGCTGTGGAAACCAGTTGGCTCTATAACCGACTCATTTTCGAAGATGAATCGTTCGAAGAAATTGCCCGTAAAATGGAACGTTGGTACGGCGTGAACATCAGCATACAAGACGCCAAAATAGCAGCCAAACGTTTTTCCTACCAGATCAAAGATGAAACCATTGCCGAAGCGCTTCGCAATATGCAGTATGCGTCACGATTTCATTATACCATTAGCAACAACCATATCACCATCACTAAATAACTAACTGCTATGAAACAGATCTTGAATTCTACTTAATGTACATGCTGGATGAAAACCGCCAGTGTAAAAAGGAAGAAACCACTCAACAATTTCTTCTGTTACCGGTTACTAACAACGATGTGTTTCTCCCATGCCAGGGGAGTTGTTTTAACTAACCAAACTACAAGCCATGAAAGTAAACGAATTGCTGCCCTGTACTCCACCCAGGCAGACAAACTACAAACAATTACTGCGGGTGTTAAAATGCACGATGGTACTGCTGTTGGTAGCATGCTTACAAGTGTATGCAACAGGCATTTCCCAGGAAAAAATTTCACTCAGGCTACAACAGGCCGATCTGAAACAAGCACTTAAGCTCATCGAAAAACAAAGCCAGGTTAGGTTTCTCTACAGCCAGGAGGTATTGAAATCGGCAGGCAAAGTGTCTGTGGATGCGGAGAACGAAGCATTGGTAAAAGTGCTCGACGAAATGCTTGCGGGCACAGGTATTACGTACAAGCTGCTGGACGACGACCTGGTAGTTTTAAACCTGCAGGCCGAGTTGGAAAATGCAGACATCAAAATAACAGGTAAGGTAACCGATAGTTCGGGTACAGCTATTGCCGGTGCTTCGGTAACAATAAAAGGTACAGCTATAGGCACAGCTACAGATGCCAATGGCAATTTTACTTTAAATGCCCCCGACGATGCTACCCTTGTTATTTCTGCAGTGGGTTTTGGATCAAGAGAGATTGCCGTGAATGGACGAACCTCTATAAATGCGACCCTGGTAGCTACAGCCAGAAGCCTCGACGATGTGGTGGTAGTGGGTTATGGTTCGCAAAGAAAACTTGATGTAACGGGTGCTGTAGCTTCTGTAAAAGGAGAAGAGGTAAGCAAGCAGGCTTCGAACAATGTGGTGAGTGGATTGCAGGGTAAAGTGGCCGGTGTACAAATTACCAATGTAGGCACACCCGGTGGCACTCCGCAAATGCGCATTCGGGGTAATGGTACCGTATATGGCAACCCCAACCCGTTGTATGTAGTGGATGGTGTGTGGTTTGATGATATCAACTTTCTGAACCCTGCCGACATTGATAATATCAGCATATTGAAAGATGCTTCCAGCGAATCCATTTATGGTATTCGTGCTGCCAACGGTGTAGTATTGGTGACCACCAAAAAAGGCAAATCGGGCCGTTCGATGGTAACCTACAATGGTAATGTGGGATGGCAGAAAGCTACCAACCAGGTAGATATGGCCAATGCCAATGAGTACGCCACGGTGATCAACGAAAAACAGGCAATACTGGGCAAGCCCCCACTACTCAACCCGGCCGATTTTTCGGAGGGAACTAATTGGTACAACAATGCCCTGAGAGACGCACTTACCACCAACCACCAAATAGGCATTAGTGGCGGTACAGAAAAAGCTACCTATAATTTTTCGCTGGGATACCTGATGCAGGAAGGCATTATTAAAACCAACGATTACCAGCGGGTAACAGCACGTTTGCAAACCGATTTCCAGGTGTTGAAACCACTGCGCATGGGTTACTCTGTATTGGGTACTACCAATAAGTCGAACGATATTCCCAGCACCATTTTCCACCAACTGTATGCTGCTTCTCCTGTAGTGCCGGTGTATTATGCCGATGGAACCTATGGCGATCCCAACGACTTTAAACTGGGTGATGGTGCCAATTTTAATCCGCAGGCCACACTCGATTTTTACGATCAGCAAACCATGGGCGCAAGAATAAACGGTAGCATATTCGCCGATCTTAAAATATCGAAGAACTTCAGTTTCCGCAGCAGCTTTGGCGGCGAGTATGGCGAAACAGAAATAAAAAATTATGCGCCGGAATACAAAGCAACATTGGCGCAGCAAAGAGATATCAGCAAGCTTACCGTTATAAGGGCCGAAACAAGAAACTGGATCCTGGAAAACACGCTGACCTACGATAAATCGTTTGGCGACCATAAGATCAAAGCATTGGCAGGCCAATCGGCACAGCAATACAAAAGTTATGAACTAACAGCCTCAGCCGAAAATGTACCCAACACCCGCAGGGGCGACCATTACCTGCGACTGGGCAATGTGGCGGGCAGAAGCGTGGACGATAAAGGAGATCTTTCTACTGTGTCTTCCTATTTCGGAAGAGTGAACTATTCCTATCAAAACAAATACCTGCTTACTGCATCGCTCAGGGCCGATGGTTCTTCAAAATTCACCGATGATCAGCGCTGGGGTTATTTCCCTTCTGTTGGTCTTGGTTGGGTAGTGACCAAAGAAGACTTCATGCAAAACCAAAAAATATTCGACCTGCTGAAACTGCGTGGAAGCTGGGGTAAAATTGGTAACGCATCTGTACCCTCCAACATTTCGACACTTGTTGTAAACCAGGGCGCATTTCTCACCGCTATTTTCGGTGGCCAGCCTTATACCGGTGCAAGCATTACTTCCATTGTGCCACCCACCACGTATTGGGAAAGAGGTGTGGGAACGGATATAGGTTTGGAAGCTGCATTCCTTAACCACAGGCTAACAGTGGATGCGGACTATTACATTAAGAAAACAGAGCAGGCCATTTTCTCCATTCCCATTTTAGGTTCTGTAGGTACCACTTCCAGCACGATCGTAGGTAACCAGGCCACTTTTGAAAATAAAGGATTTGAATTGGCGGTTGGTTGGAAAGACAGTCCCGGTAAAGATTTCAGCTACAGCATTAATGCTAACATGTCGGTGAATGATAACAAAGTGCTCGAAGTATCTACCGGAGCCAACCCCATTTATGGTGGAGGATTTGGCGCTACCGGTGGTGCTTATACTACCCGCACGGTTTTAGGCGAACCCATAGGCCAGTTTTTTGGAAGAAAAGTGGTGGGTATTTTCCAAAGCCAATCTGATATCGATAATTACAAAAACTCTCACGGTATCATTATTCAACCGAATGCTCAGCCCGGCGATTTTAAATACCAGGACACTAACGACGATGGTAGAGTAGATGATAAAGACCGGGTAGTATTGGGTAATCCCAACCCCCGCTTCAACTATGGTATCAACACGTTCTTTGAATACCGCAATTTCGATCTTGCTCTCGACTTCCAGGGCGTAGCCGGGGTAGAAATTTACAACGCCAACTCTGCTATTCGTTTTGGTAACGAAAACTACACGAAAGATTATTTCGACAATCGCTGGCATGGCAGCGGTACATCCAATACGTATCCCAATCCGAATATTGGAGGTAGTACCAACTATTTGCCCAATTCATTTTTTGTAGAAAACGGAAGTTATTTCAGGGTGCGCAACATGCAGTTAGGATATACGTTGCCTGCTTCCTTAACCAACAAATGGCATATCAGCAAACTAAGGGCTTTTGTAACCGCACAAAATGCGCTGAACTTCTTTAACTACAAAGGATTCAGCCCCGAAGTGGGTGGTACCAATCCTACCGCCAGTGGTATCGATACCAATGTATATCCCTTGTATGCTACTTACCTGTTTGGTGTAAATGTCACTTTTTAATGAAGCAGCGTGAACAGGTAACCATTACCAACGATTAAATCATTTAGATATGAAAACCTTACTAAAGCAATATCCACTGTTGACCATCGGCATACTGGGCGCATCGGTCATTTTCAACGCTGGATGTTCCAAACAATTTTTAGAAGTAGATCCGCAGGGTCAGCAACCCGCCACCACTTTTTATACCAGTGCCGATGATGCCACCAAAGCGGTAAACGCAGTGTATGGCAACCTCCGCGAATGGAACCAGGTAGCTTTTGCAGCCATAGCAGTTGAAAGCGTAGCATCGGACGATGCAGAAAAAGGCAGCAGTGCGGGCGATGCTACCTTCTTTAATACCTACGATAATTTCACAGTATCGTCTACCGAAGGACAGTTGCAGGGCTTTTGGACCGGGCAATACCAGGAGATCAACCTGGCCAACCAGGCAATAGATAATATTCCCGCCATTAGTATGGATGAAGGACTGAAAGCACGATACATTGCCGAAGCCAAAGTGGCGAGGGCATATGCACATTTCAGGCTGGTGCGGGCTTTTGGCGATGTACCCTTGCGTATTGGTTTGCCCAAAACACCAGCAGAATACAACCTACCCCGTACACCTAAAGCCGATGTGTATGCGGCTATTGAAAAAGACCTTACAGAAGCAGCAGCCGTTTTGCCGGCTTCATATCCTGCGGCAGACTTAGGCAGGTTTACAAAAGGTGCAGCCCTGGCCTTGCATGCCAAGGTAGCCATGTATCAAAAGAAATGGAACGATGTGCTTTCGCTGACCAACCAGGTTGCGGGGCTTGGGTACAACCTCTTCCCCGACTATGAAAAACAGTTCAGGGTAGAAAATGAAAACAATATTGAATCTGTATTCGAAATCCAGGCCAGCCTGGTGCAGGGCAGTCCCGAAGCTTCTAACTCGCAGTACTCGCAGGTGCAGGGCGTTCGTGGTTCACAAGGTGGTGGCTGGGGTTTTAATGTGCCTACTGCCAACCTGGCTTCGTCTTATGAGGCCGGTGATAAAAGAAAAGAAGCCACCATTATTTTCCGTGGCGAAACCACTCCACAGGGCGACGTGATTCCTGCTACCGGCGACAACCCCATGTACAACCAAAAATCGTATGTGCCTTTCAGCATGTATATATCTGGGTATAACGAAGGGGCACAGCAAAATATCAGGGTCATCAGGTTTGCCGATGTATTGCTGATGAATGCAGAAGCCCTGAACGAACTTGGGCAAACTGCCAATGCGCTGGTGCCGCTCAACAGGGTGCGTACCCGTGCAGGTTTAGCAGCCCGTACCTCTACCGACCAGGCTATTGTGCGCAGCCAGATCTATAGCGAAAGGAGGGCAGAGTTTGCCATGGAATTCGATCGCTATTTCGATGTGCTTCGCCAGGGTCGCGGAGCAGAAGTGTTTGGACCGCTGGGCTGGAAAGCCAACAAAAACGAAGTGTGGCCCATACCTCAAAATGAGATCGATTTAAGTGCAGGCATATTGATTCAAAATCCCAATTATTAAAACAGCAAAAATCTACAACATGAAGAAGACATCAAATCAACTTATAGCAGTGTTGGCATTGGGAGTTTTGCTTTCCGCTTGCCAAAAAGATTTCGACCCCTCCAGCTATGCGCCCAAATTAAATATTGGTGGATATACTGCTGCCAGTGAAGTAGCAGCAGCCAACCTGGTGGCACACTGGGGCTTTGAGGGCAGTTTTAAAGAAGCTGTTTCCGGCGATGCAGGTGCAGCAACAGGCTCGGTGCTATCCAGCGGTTTAAAAATGAGTGGTATGGCTAATTCCGGCGAATCGTATGTGGTGTACAACACACCTTCGGGTGTGCAAAGCCTCAAGAGTTTTACCGTGGCGCTTTGGGTAAAAGCCAATCAAAACACTACCGGTATTGCAGGCCTGTTTGATATAGCCAACCCCAATAGTTTTTGGGGTAACCTCACTATCTTTTTCGAAAACGGTGCCACAGCCGATGTAGCCAAATTAAAGATCCATGTAAACAACAACGGTGTAGATGCATGGTTGGGCAATTACGACCTCAATAAGATCTGGGGTCAGTGGACCCATTTGTCTGTAACCTATGATGCCGGTTCGTCCACTTTTAAAGTGTATAGCAACGGCAGCAATATTGCTACACAAGTGGTAGCAGGATATGGTCCAGTTACTTTCCAGACTCCCGGTAAAATGGTGTTGGGTACGGTGCATTTTCAAACGGTGCCCAGCTTATCCAACCATGGCAAAGAGCCATGGGCTTCGTACCTCAATGGTAGCCTCGATGAAGTAAGAGTGTACAACAAAGCGCTTACTTCAGATGAGATCAACTCTTTGCTCACTTTGGAAGGAAAAGGAAAATAACATGGCTTCGGTTCAATAGTTTTTCAAAAAGGGCTGCTTTTTACCCAATGTAATCGGCAGCCCTTTTTATCCTGCTACCACCATGATTAAACACATTACATACAAGTTGTTTTTCCTTGCCTGCATTTGCCTGTTGGCTGTGCATTGCGATAAAGATGAACCTGCTCCAACACCTCCGCCTTCTGCGCAAACATTTCAACTAAAATCGGTAACTGTAAATGGCGTGCAGGGCGGATATAATTACAAAGGCATAACAGGTAAACCCATTATACGCCTTTCGTTTGATGCGGTGCTCAATCGTTCCTCCGTGTCTTCCTCTGTATTGCTTCGCGACGAAACTGCAACAGATATTCCCATCACCATCAACTTCGAAAAAAACGACAGCGTGTTGGTTGTTCAGCCGGTCAATAATTTTTCATCGCTTACAGCTTATACATTATCTGTACTCACTACACTTAGTTCTACTGCTTCGGCAAAGCTGGCCAACCCTGCGTATGTCAACATCGTTTCGGGTATCGATTCAACGTACAAGTTCCCGGTGATAAGCGATGCGGCTTTGCTCGACACCATACAGCGGGCACATTTCAGTTATTTCTGGGAGTTTGGTCACCCGGTTTCGGGCATGGCCCGCGAAAGAAATACATCGGGCGATATTGTAACCACCGGAGGAACCGGCTTTGGCGTAATGAGCATTATTGCTGCCGATAGCCGTGGCTTTATTACACATACTGCAGCGCTGCAACGGGTACAAAAAATTGTAAGCTTCTTAAAAAACAATACGCAAAAATATCATGGGGCTTTTGCACATTGGGTAAATGGAAATACAGGAGCCACCATACCCTTCAGCACCAAAGATGATGGTGCCGACCTTGTGGAAACATCATTACTAATGCAGGGTCTTCTTTGTGCAAGGCAATATTTTAGTGCAGCAGATGCAGCAGAAACAACATTGCGAAACGATATTAATACACTTTGGCAAAATGTAGAATGGGATTGGTTCAGAAAAAATAATGAACAGGTGTTGTACTGGCATTGGAGCCCCAATTATGCATGGGATATGAACCTGCCCATTAGAGGATGGAATGAATGTTTAATTGTGTATGCACTGGCAGCATCTTCTGCAACGCATGGCATTCCAAAATCGGTGTACGATAATGGCTGGGCTACGAATGGTGCTATAAAAAATGGCAACAGTTATTATGGTGTAATGCTTCCGTTGGGCCAGCCCCAGGGAGGCCCGCTGTTCTTTGCACATTATTCTTTTTTAGGCATCAACCCCAATGGGCTTGCAGATGCGTATGCTAAATATGATGAGCAGAATACTGCACATAGTACCATCAACTATAACTATTGTGTAGCAAACCCTAAAGCATATTACGGGTATAGCAATGCTGTATGGGGGCTTACTGCCAGCGATGATATCAACGGCTATGCTGTGCATTCGCCCACCAGCGATAACAGTGTGATATCGCCAACGGCAGCTTTGGCTTCCATGCCTTTTACACCAGTAGAATCAATGCGGGCACTGAAGTTTTTTTACTATGTACTGGGCGATAAGCTTTGGAGATCCTACGGGTTTATTGATGCATTCAGTTTGCACGAAAGATGGTTTGCCAACTCCTTTCTCGCCATCGACCAGGGACCTATTATTGTGATGATAGAAAACTATCGTTCAAAATTGCTTTGGAATTTATTCATGAGTTGCCCCGAAATAAAAACAGGAATGAAGTCGCTGGGCTTTACCAGCCCCAATTTATAAAACGCAAACGGTTGTTTATGAAAAATAGGATGCTCGCTTTGTTATGGATGATCATGCTAATGATGGCATGCAAGAGTACAAGCACCAACAAACATGCAGGTGATGCAAACACGCAGCCAAAGTTTACCAAAGCGCAGGAAGAGCTGTTTAAGAAAGTGCAATACCAAACCTTTCAATATTTCTGGGATGGAGCAGAACCCACAAGTGGTTTAGCCCGCGAAAGATTTCATGTAGATAACAACTATCCGCAAAACGATAAAAGCACCGTAACCAGTGGTGGTGGCGGGTTTGGTGTAATGGCCATTCTTGTGGGCATCGAGCGTGGATTTATTACAAGGGCAGAAGGGCGTGTAAGACTGGAGAAGATAGTAGGCTTTTTGGAAACGGCCGATAAGTTTCATGGTGTATGGCCACATTGGTGGAATGGTGAAACCGGTAAAGTAAAACCCTTCAGTAAAAACGATGATGGCGGCGACCTGGTAGAAACTTCTTTTATGCTGCAAGGCCTGCTGGCAGTGCGGCAATATTTTAATAATGGTACAGCCGAAGAAAAACAACTAGCATCACGCATTGACAAACTTTGGCGGGCAGTAGAATTTGATTGGTATAGAAATGGGAAAAATGTTTTGTACTGGCATTGGAGCCCGAACAATGGGTGGAAAATGAATTTCGCGGTGCATGGATACAACGAATGTTTGATCATGTACATTCTTGCTGCATCGTCGCCTACACACGGTGTGCCTGCAGAAGTGTATCATGAGGGCTGGGCAGAAAACGGGGCCATCAATAAAAATCCGCCGGCTTATAAGGACATCCAATTGCAAATGCATTTCCAGGGCAATCCACCACATGGCGGGCCATTGTTTTGGGCGCATTATTCCTTCCTGGGTATAGACCCCAATGGCCTGGTAGATCAGTATGCAGATTATGGAAGGGAAATGCGCAATCTTACATTGATCAACTACCAATGGTGTGTGGACAATCCCAAAAAATTTAAAGGCTATGGGCCCTACAGTTGGGGGCTTACTGCCAGCTATTCTGTAAAAGGATATTCCGGGCATGCACCTTCTGCACAAGAAGATTTGGGAGTGATATCACCTACTGCAGCACTGTCTTCATTTCCATACACGCCGCAACAATCCATGGCAGCTATGGAGCATTGGTACAACCAGATGAATGATAAACTTTGGGGGCCCTATGGTTTTTATGATGCCTTCAGCGAAACCGATAACTGGTACCTGCCACATTACCTGGCCATCGACCAGGGTCCTATTGTAGTGATGATGGAAAATTACCGCACAGGCCTGTTGTGGAAATTGTTTATGAGTGCACCCGAAGTGCAGGCAGGGTTAAAAAAACTTGGATTCAAATCTCCTTATTTGAAATAAATATTTAGAGAGTATGAAACCGAAAATGATTGTTACGCTTAGTGTGCTTGCAGTGCTTTTGTTCTATGCATCGCAAGTATTGGCACAGCAAAAAACGTATTGCAATCCTATCAATGTTGATTATGGATATACACCGCACGAATCATTTACCGCATGGGGTAAGCACCGAGCAACTGCAGACCCCGTGGTGGTAAATTACAAAGGCGATTATTATTTGTTCAGCACCAACCAGTGGGGCTATTGGTGGAGTAAGGATATGCTGCATTGGACATTTGTAGAGAAGCGTTTTCTGCGCCCATGGAACAATACCAATGACGAATTGTGTGCGCCAGCAGTGGGTATAGTGGGCGATACCATGATCGTATTTGGCAGCACTTACACCAAAACATTTACGCTATGGGGAAGCACCGATCCCAAGGGGAACAAATGGTTTCCGTTGGTCGATTCGTTTGAGATTGGCGGATGGGACCCCGCTTTTTTTACCGATGACGATGGCCGACTGTATATGTACAATGGCAGCAGCAATAATTACCCGTTGTATGGTGTGGAGTTGAATAGAAAAACATTTCAACCCATTGGCACTCGCATGCCCATGTATATACTGGAATCGTGGCGCTATGGCTGGCAGCGTTTTGGAGAAAATATGGACAACACTTTTTTGGATCCGTTTATTGAAGGGGCATGGATGACCAAACACAATGGCAAATATTATTTTCAGTACGGCGCACCAGGTACCGAAATGAGTGGATACGCCGATGGTGTGGTAGTAGCCAGCAAGCCCTTGTTTGATGGTGTGCAAATATTTCCGCAATCGGATCCGCTGAGTTTTAAAGCAGGTGGTTTTTCGAGAGGTGCAGGACACGGTGCTACATTTACAGATAATAACCAACGCTACTGGCATATTTCCACCAGTATTATTTGCGTAAAAAATACCTGGGAAAGAAGAATGGGAATATGGCCTGCGGGTTTTGATAAAGACGATATGATGTGGTGCAACACAGCATTTGGCGATTACCCTTTGTATTTGCCATCGGCCATTAGCGAAACTGCTTATCGGCCCGATTGGTATTTGCTCAACTATAAAAAGCCTGTTACTGTTTCATCCACACTCGGTGCTTACACTGCCAACAACGCAGTGGACGAAAGCATCAAAACATACTGGAGTGCCACTACAGCCAACAAGGGTGAATGGATACAAACCGATTTGGGAAATACAAGCACCGTGCATGCTATACAGGTAAATTATGCCGACCAGGATGCAGGTTTTATTGGCAAGCAAACCGGCGTGTATCATCAGTACAAATTGTATTATTCGCTGGATGGAAAAAGCTGGAAAATACTGGTGGATAAATCGAACAACGCAAGCGATATACCGCACGATTATGTAGAACTGCCCACTCCCGTACAAGCCCGCTACCTGAAACTGGAAAACTTGCACATGCCTACCGGTAAATTTGCCATTAGCGGACTCAGGATATTTGGTAAGGGTGGAGGTGCAAAACCAGCACCGGTAGAAGCATTAATTGTGTTGCGAACAGAAAAAGACAAGCGAAGTGCTTACATCAAATGGAAACCTGTTGACAATGCATTTGCTTACAACCTCTACTATGGAACCGATCCCAATAAACTATACAACAGCATTATGATCTACGATGTAAATGAGTATTGGTTTAAAGCAATGGATAGCCAAAAACCTTACTATTTTGCCATTGAAGCCATTAACGAAAATGGTGTTAGTGAAAGATTGAAGACCATGGAAGTAAAGTGATAGCGAAGAGTAAAAACAAACGATCAAATTTTCAACAACAAAAAGTAATACATGCGTTTACGAACTATTGCCTTGCCTGCACTTCTTTTAATGGGATGTATTTGTACATGGCAAAGCAATGCACAACCCTTCGCTTCCGAAATAAAAGCGTTTAAAAAAAATGACAGCCTGAAAATGCCTCCCAAAAACAGGATACTATTTGTGGGCAGTTCTTCCTTTACAAAGTGGACCGATGTGCAGCAATACTTTACCCGCCAAACCATTATCAACAGGGGATTTGGTGGCTCATCGTTGCCAGACCTCATTTACTATACGCCCGATGTTATTTACCCATACAAACCCAAACAGATCGTAGTGTACTGTGGTGAAAACGATATGACAGGTAAAAACGTGACTGCCGATACTGTATTGAACCGCTTCAAAAAGCTGCATGGTTTAATTCGTGCAAAATATCCCAAAGTGGCATTGCTGTATGTGTCTATCAAACCAAGTCCATCGCGAAGGCGCCTGATGGGTGAAATAGTAATTGCCAATGCACGGATACGGGAGTTTCTTTCGCACGACAAGCATGCCGTATTTGTAAATGTGTACGATGCTATGCTGCAACCAAACGGCCAGCCCGATGGCTCTTTGTTTACGTCCGATAGTTTGCACATGAACGCAAGCGGCTATGCGCTATGGAAAAAACTAATGGACCCTTATGTGCTCCGATCGAAATAGAAAACGACAAGCGTGTTTTTTAAAAAGGAATTCAATAAACAGTTGCATATGAAAAAACTATTCTTATTACTGGCAGGTGTGGCTTGCGGCCAAATCATAATGGCACAATCAAGTGGCGATGCCAACATGAACAATTTCATCAATGCCCTGATGAAAAAAATGACACTGGAAGAAAAGTTGGGACAACTCAACTTGCCCGGTGCAGGCGATATTACTACCGGCCAGGCATCCAGTTCGGATATCGGCCAAAAAATACGCGAAGGAAAAGTAGGGGGCCTGTTCAACATAAAATCGGTAGCTAAAATAAAGGCCGTGCAAAAAGTAGCTGTGGAAGAAAGCCGCTTGAAAATTCCACTCATTTTTGGTATGGATGTAATACATGGTTATCAAACAGAATTTCCCATTCCACTCGGGTTGAGTTGCACCTGGGATATGGCACTCGTCGAAAAATCGGCTCGTGTAGCTGCACAAGAAGCCAGTGCCGATGGTATTTGCTGGACATTTAGCCCCATGGTTGATATTGCCCGCGACCCACGCTGGGGCCGCATTGCCGAAGGCTCAGGTGAAGACGCATACCTCGGTGCACAAATAGCCAAAGCCATGGTGAAAGGTTACCAGGGCAACGACCTCAGCCGCAACAATACCATCATGGCTTGCGTAAAACATTTTGCGCTGTATGGCGCTGCAGAAGCCGGGCGTGATTACAACACTACCGACATGAGCCGGGTGCGGATGTACAACGAATATTTTCCTCCGTACAAAGCAGCGGTAGATGCTGGAGTAGGTTCGGTAATGGCATCATTTAATGAAATGGATGGTGTGCCCGCTACTGCCAACAAATGGTTGCAAACCGATGTGTTGCGCAAGCAATGGGGCTTCAATGGTTTTGTGGTAACGGACTACACTGGCATCAACGAAATGATAGAACATGGATTGGGCAATTTGCAACAGGTATCGGCCAAAGCACTGCAGGCTGGTATAGATATGGATATGGTGGGCGAAGGATTTTTGACCACACTCAAAAAATCGTTGCAGGAAGGAAAACTAACACAAGCGCAAATTGATATGGCTTGCCGAAGGGTATTGGAAGCTAAATACAAACTGGGCCTGTTTGCCGACCCGTACAAATATTGCGATGAAAACAGGGCAGCCACCGAAATTTTTACAGCAGAAAACAGGACCATAGCCCGCAATATTGCGGCGCAAAGTTTTGTGTTGCTGAAGAATGAAAAAAATGCATTGCCCATTAAAAGAGGATCGACCATTGCATTGGTAGGACCATTGGCAGACAACAAAGAAAATATGCCCGGCACCTGGAGCGTTGCTGCCGATTTTTCGAAAGCCATTTCGGTGCTTACCGGTTTAAAAGAAGTAGCAGGAAACGATACTAAGATCATTTACGCACAAGGCTCCAATTTGTCGCACGATAGTTTGTTTGAGCAAAGAGCGGGCATGTTTGGCAAGGCATTGCACCGCGACTCGAGACCTGCTTCTGCCATCATTCAGGATGCAGTGGCTGCAGCACAACAAGCCGATGTAGTAGTAGCCTGCGTAGGTGAATCGGCCGAAATGAGTGGTGAGAGTAGCAGCCGCAGCGATATACAAATTCCGCAGGCACAAAAAGAATTGATAGATGCACTGGTAAAAACCGGGAAGCCTGTAGTGTTGGTATTGTTTACCGGTAGGCCACTGGCCATTCCGGAAGAACAACAAAAAGCAACGGCCATACTGAATGTGTGGTTTGCAGGCACCGAAGCCGGTTATGCTATTGCAGATGTATTGTTGGGCGATATAAACCCATCGGGAAAACTGAGTACCACCTGGCCACAAAATATTGGACAAGTCCCCATTTTTTATAATCACAAAAACACAGGCCGTCCATTGGCTGATGGAAGATGGTTCGAAAAATTTCGTTCCAATTATTTGGATGTAAGCAACGACCCATTGTATCCTTTCGGGTATGGATTGAGCTATACAAGTTTTAGTTATAGCGATGTACAACTGAGTAGCAAAAGCATGAAAGGCAACGGCAATCTCACTGCAACAGTAACTGTGAAAAACACAGGGAATGTGAAAGGAAAAGAAGTAGTGCAATTGTATATACGCGATGTGGTTGGCAGCACTACAAGGCCGGTAAAAGAGCTCAAAGGATTTCAGAAAATAGAACTGGCTGCAGGCGAATCGAAAGCGGTAACTTTTTCCATTAGCCCTGCCGATTTAAAATATTACACAGTACTCGACAATAACACGGTGAAATACGATTGGGAGGCTGGCGAATTTGATATTATGGTGGGTACAAACTCAAGAGATGTAAAGTCTGTAAGAATAAACTGGCAGAAATAGGATGAAGCTAAACTCACAATAATACCAGGAGTAAATGGGATGGCATACAGTCCGGGAAATTTCAGGGCTGATTGCTATCCCATTTTGATTTCAAAAAAAGCTGGTAGTCGAATTGGCTCGTACTTGTTGGGGCAACTGGTAAAGGATTGCTGCATTACCAAACCCGGTAAATTTCGCGGGAGCCGGTGTAGTACATGTCGTGATAGTCTTTCATGACCTCATTCATTTTCTTCATCAGCTCCGCATCCTGCTGGTATTTCTCCCAGCTCTTTTCATAGGCTTCCAGGTTTTCGTATTGGCTGGCCATTACTACTTTATTGAATTGGCCTGTCATATCGGTCATTACATGTACCAGGTCTGTTTGGCCACTCATGGCTTCTTTAAACATTTTGGCCATTTTGGATGCATTGCCCGGTTTGCAGATAAAGATGTCGTGTACAATGATCATAACAATCGGTTTAAGGTGAAAGAAGATAGAAAAATACTGCATCTTTCTGCCATTCAAAAGACAATGCTGTGACATATAGTTTGCAACCGGCAATTTATTTAAGCATTTATTAGGCCTATACTGCAATAAGGCTTTGGAAGCTGTTAATGCTTTCGTGCTGCTCTTTTTTCGAATATTAAAAAGCTATTTTTGAAACGGGGCTATCCCTTTGCTTGATATGAAAAGAACTGTAGACTACGTTGAGGCGGCAGAAGCATTATCCATTATTCAACCGGGTAACCGTGTTTTTGTGCAGGGCAGTGCCCAAACTCCCACTTATTTATTGAAAGAACTGGCGAAGCAATCTGGTCGTCTACACGATGTGGAAATGGTTTTCATTTCTGTGTATGGCGATATTCATATTGACAAGCCAGAATGTGCCGATAGTTTTAAGGTGAATTCGCTTTTTGTTTCTGCTTCCATACGAGATGCTGTAAACGAAGGGAACGCCGATTATATACCTGTTTTTTTGAGCGAAATTCCCCGCTTGTTTTACGGCGGCGCATTGCCCATTGATGTGGCGTTGATACAGGTATCACCACCCGATAAGCATGGGTATTGTTCGATGGGTTTATGTGTGGATGTATCCCGTGCAGCAGTAAAAGCTGCGAAGTATGTGATAGCGCAAGTGAACCCCAATGTGCCCCGCACCCATGGCGATGGACTGATGCATATTAGCAGGCTGGATGCAATGGTTGCATGCGATGATCCTTTGTATGAAGCCCGCTTTGGAGAAACTGCCGATGCAACCGACCTGCAGATTGGCGAAATAGTTGCAGGTCTCATTGAAGACAGAAGCACCCTGCAAATGGGCATTGGTTCTATACCCGATGCGGTGTTGCGCTGCCTGGGCAATCATAAAGACCTGGGCGTGCATACCGAAATGTTCAGCGATGGCATTGTCGATTTGTTTGAAAGAGATATCATCAACAATAAGTACAAGAAAATTCACACCAACAAAACAGTAACAGGTTTTGCATTGGGCACCCGAAAACTGTACGACTATGTGAACGATAACCCCGCATTTCATTTCCTTGATATTGACTATGTAAATGATCCCGGCGTTATTCGCCGCAACGATAGAATGGTAGCGATCAACAGTGCTGTAGAAATGGATATTACAGGACAGGTTTGCGCCGATTCTATTGGTACCTATCAATACTCTGGCGTAGGAGGCCAATTGGATTTTATGCGGGGTGCTGCACTAAGCAAAGGAGGAAAACCCATTATTGCCTTGGCATCGCGAACAGCCAAAGGAATACCACGTATTGTGCCTGTATTAAAACCAGGCGCAGGAGTTACTACCACAAGGGCGCATGTGCATTATGTAGTAACTGAATATGGTATTGCGCATTTGTTTGGAAAAAATTTCAGGCAGAGAGCAAAGGCATTGATTGACATTGCGCATCCCGACGACAGGGATGCTTTAGAGAGATCTTGTTGGGAAAGATTCAAACAGTTTTAAGCCGGCATAAGTAGTATAATCCGGAATTCTGTCGGGGCGAATCGGGATTCAATTTATCATGTAGTACCCAATCTTGTTGCAACGCATTTTTGCTGCAATTATTTTCCGCATTCAATGTTTTTAACGCAGCGTTTGTACTTGCCATGGCTGCGCAAATTTTTTTTGGTATAACTAAAAAACTGGCACATTAATTGGCATTTAATTAGGCATCTGAAACACTCTATTAAAATGCCATAATTATGAAAACACGCCTTTTGTGGTTGCCCATATTTTTAATATCGGCAATCGTTTTTTATGCCTGCCAAAAGGAACTCAATGATCAATCCTCTGCTGAGGTACCACAGGGAAAACAACAGGTGAGCCTTTATCTTACCGATGGCCCCGCATTGTTCGACAGCGTATTGATCGATCTTCAGAAAGTAGAAGTATTGGTAGATACCTGCAAGAAATCGGATAATGACGACGATGATGATGACGATCACCATGGAGATCATCATGGCGATGATGACCGCGACAACCGGCACAATGATGATACCTGTAAGGTATGGGTGGACATGCAGATTGCCCCCGGCCAGTACGATCTCTTGAGTTTGCGCAACGGGGTTGATACCTTGTTGGCCAATGGCAATGTGCCTGCAGGTACAGTGAAAAAAGTAAAAATTTCACTCGGCACCAATAACCAGTTGGTAAAAGACAGCGTTAGATACCCACTGAGATTATTCCCCGGTGCAGGATCTACCATCATTATCAATTTTAAACATGAAGACTGGGATCATTATTCAGACCGCAGATGCCGCGTATGGCTCGACTTTGATGTGGCCCGCAGCATCGTAGTGGTACGTAACAATGAATTTTTCCTGCGACCTGTAGTGCGTCCATTCGTAGTAGCCCGCACAGGTAGCGTGGAAGGAAAAGTAGTACCCGATTCTGCATTTGCCGTTATCAGTGTGTACAACAGTAGCGACACCGCGTATGCCCTTCCTAATTACAAAGGCGAATTCAAGATCAGGGGACTGAAAGCAGGTGAATACAACATGTTCATCAATGCTTCCAATGGTTTTGCCGACAGCACCATTACCGGTTTGAAAATTGAAGCCGGCAAACCAAAAAAACTTCCAACCATTGTGTTACACAAGTAGTTGAGGGTTGTTTTTATATAGGTGAAAAGTGTGCAGTTTTTCTGCGCACTTTTTCTTTTATGGAATACTGATAAAATGAGATACTACTACTGGTCGCCGAATAGCTTTTGTGAAAAGTTCAACCTGCAGTTAAATTGAAGCCTGGGGCCATTGGCAGACCAGCCATCACTATAATTTGTACGCTTGGTGTAGATGAACCCAAGATCAAAAATCAGGTCTTTGAAAGGAGTGTACATAATGTTTGCTAAAGCATATTCTCCCATCTTAAAAGCATTGGGAGCCTGCCCGTTCGAATTCTTGATCTTCACAAAAGAGTAACCGATGGTACTACTGAATTTTTTATTCCAGCTATGGTCGTAGAAACCCACAAAACTTGTAACGGGGAGAGCCACACCTTCTACATCGCTAATGCTGGTGCCTTCTACGCCCACGTCGGCGGGAGCATCTCTTATATAGCTTTCGATGCCTTTGCCGTACATCACCTGCAGGTGTAGTTTATCTTTTTTACGGATAGTAATGCCCGAACTCAGGTTAAATCCCCAGCCTGCCTTGTGGCCGCTATAATCTTTGCCAAGGGTATCGAGATCCTCCCATTTAAGTTCTTTCAACAGACCTCCCAGTTCAACATAACCCCATTTGTATTTTGCATGATAATCTGCAGTAAGGTCGGGCACATTCAAATGGGGCTTGGTGTTTTTCAACTCTATCTTTTCTGCATAGATGCCTTCATCGGCGGTGCCACCTGGTTTTTCCAGGGCAATGCTTAATCTTCCACGTTCATTTTGTATGGGCGTATATCGAAGCTGGATATTGCGGGCAAAAGCTGCACCACAGGGTTCAAACAATTCAAGGCTATTGGGAAATACATCTACATCCATAAAAGGGCTCCAGGTTTGGCCAATGCCAAATTTTCCCAGCTCGCCATACGCATGGCGAATATGAAATGCAGTTTGTCCTACCTCGGGGCCCGAGCCGTACAGGTCGAATTCAAAAAGGGTTTTCAAAGCACCGAGGGGAGTAGCCACATCGGTTCTTAAACCCACCCTTGTAAACCGAATGCCGAAGTACAAATTCCCATCGGGAGCATACTGGTTTTTATAGGCAGGCAACTTGGTAGGCCTTGGCGCATCAAACCATTTGGGATCCGATTGTTTAAAATCGTAAATAACATTGGTGAGGATGAAACCAAAGATCTCCATGTTCACCTTTTTGGGTGGTTTGTTGGCATGGGAACTATCGGCCGGTTGCGCCAATGCATCCACGTTTGTAAGTATAACTGCCAGTAAACAACTTGCCTGCAGGAATAAGGCCCCTGTCCTTTTTTTATTCTTTATCCTTTGCGAATACTGTATACCCATAAAGTGAGCTTTAAGAAACGCAAGTTGTGAATTAAATAAGAGGAATCAAAATGGTAAAAGGGGTAACAGCCACGGTACAGTTTTTTTGAAAGCTGCATGCGCATAAAATGAAATAAAAAAAGGCGCAGGCAAAAGCCCGCGCCAGTTAACAACTGCCAGTTGTTGTTTTGTGTAAAGTGGTTAAAACTTTACAAATCGAACGTTGCTGTAGCTATTTCCAGGAATGCTGATGATATAAGCACCCGCAGCGAGTTGACGAATGCCAATGCTCGTTTGCATGCTGCCTTTTGTCAACAACATTTTTTGTACTATTTGTCCTGCTGCGTTGATGATGGTGGCTTCTGTATTTTCTTTCAGCAGGCCATGCAGCAATGTGATACGATCTGTTGCAGCAGTTGGCAATACCTGCAGTGTGGCATCCTGTTGTATGCGTACTACTGCAATGGGACTGTATTCGAAGCTGCCATCTTTATCTACCATTTTAATGCGGTAGGTATGCAATGCAGTAGGCAGATTGCTATGCACAAACTGGTAAGAACGCAGTTGGCTGCTATTGCCTGCTGCGGCTTGTTTTGCCACCTGGCTGTATGCATTTCCATCGGCACTATGTTCTATTTCAAAATGGCTGCTATTGTATTCGGCCAATGTTTTCCATTGCAGCAATACATTGTTGCCGGATGCTTTCGCCTGTAGTTCCATTCCTTTTACGGGCAGCAGATCGCTGGCGATGGCCACTGCACTCAATGCACCAAATTCACCAACAGATTGCACGCTGTATTCAGGATTCAACACGGCACCGGGAGCCGGATCAACAAACTGTGTACCGATGCTAAAGCCAATAGGCTTGTTGTTTTTATGAATAATGTACAACCTGCTATAAGCTGCAGCCGACCAGTTGATGGTGCCGTTGCTAACCGTAACAGCCGCAGGTGCTTCAGGTGCTTCGGTCATCAGTCGTGGATCCCAGCTATCGCCACTGCGCAGCATAATTTTTTCGTAAGTATACTCCGCAGCTTCCTCGTTGGTGAGGCTTTTTTTGGCAGTGCCCTGCACTGTGCCGGTCACTACACCATTCACATCTTTTACATCGTATTCGTACTGCGAAATGCGCTGGCTAAGATCTACTGGATTGCCTGCGGCATCCATGGTGTTATAGTCGGCGAAAATATCGGGGATAGCACCCATTTTATAATACCAACCACTGGCATACACTTTTGCTTTCAGCGTGGTATTGATCCAGGTGGTTTTGGGTCTATTCTGCCAAGGGCGGCCATAATAAACAGTTACGCCTGTGGCAATGTCTTCGTCAATAGTACAGTTGCTGAATACATAACCCCATGCGGTACCCGCACCATGACTGGGCGCTACAATATAGCCACCGTCTTTGCGGGTCACTACGATATCGCATTTATCAAACAACACATCACCGCCACCGTAAATAAAATCTACAGCACCTTGTATGCGGCTGTTTTTGATGTAGTGCCTGTCGGTAATAGCACTGTAGGCAGTGAGATAAGTATCCTGGTAGCTGCGCAAAAAGCATTTGTTCATGGTAAAGCGATCGGTAAGCGTGTACAGCGCCAGCGCTTGTGGCCCGGCCTGTTGCTCATGTCCCCAACTGTTTTCGAAAGTGATGTTTTCGAAATAGCAATCTTTTGCATTTACCACCATGGTAGCACCTACGCTTACATGCACGGCTGTAGGCCCACCCGATAAGCGGTTGTCGGAAATGATCACTTTATCTCTTTCCTGGCCAATGAGATGAATGAATGGTTTGTTCACCGGAATATCGTGATGGCCTGTGTATTTACCTTCTTTAATGTAAATAAGCCATGGCAATGTGCGGCCCGTTGGTGCAGCGGCAATGGCATCTATCACCGAAGTATAATCGCCGGAACCATCCAATGCTACTACTGCATCAAACAATTTTTTGGTTGGCTCTGTCCTGTTACTGGTTTTGAAACTAAAACTGGTACCTGCAAATGCATTGCCACTCATATCGGTAATAGCACCTGCGGGAATGGTGAATGTGTAGTCGGTATTATAGTTCAGTTTTTCGTAAGTGAACGTAGCCGTTTTAGAACCATACACGGCAGTAAGTGTTTTACCGCCCAGTGTTATATTTCCGCTACCGGCTTTTACTCTTTCGTTGAATGTAACAACCACCGAACCATTTACGGTAGCGGTTTGTGAACCACTTGCAGGCACAGTGGCTACCAGCAATGGTGCATCGTTGTCTACCACTTGTAGCTTTTCTGCAAATACAAAAATGTTGGTGAAAGCTGTACCATCGTTATCGGCAGCATTACCCAACTTAGGGCTGGTAATATCTGCTATCCAACGGATGTACACCCTTGTTTTATTTTCTGCATCAGCAGGTAGTGTTGCATTCAGGTCGATCCAGGAAACATTGTAGGTATTGGTAATATCCACCGTGTTCAACGTGGTGTAGTTGATATCGTCCAACGAGTATTGAATGAGTTGCTTGCTATAGGTTTGATAGTTGGCACAAACCAGGGAAGCCACCTGGATGTTCCGGTAGTTTTCGGTACTAAACTGTGCTTTCAGGTAGCGGCGGTTGTTATCGAATTCAACGCCGGGTGTCCACAATCGCAGGTTAGGTAATGCAGGAGAAAATGCACCTCCATTGGCCAGCCAACCCACTACACCACTATTGTTGTAGGTAGAGAGCAAACCTGTGTTGGTAGTGGCTGCATAATAATCGCCGGTACGGCTAATGCCGGGCGTTGCATTGCGCAAATCCCATCCTACAATAAAAGGCACTTCGTCAAAAGTGGCAGTAAATGTTTTGTTGCCATCTACTACAATTGTTCTTTCGGGAGCAGTGGTATTATTGTCCCAATAGCTGAAGGTGGTCACTTTGTTGGGTACCACTTTCATGGTTACGGTAGTGCCTGCTTCATATTTACCACCGGTGGGTGCAGGGTTCAGGCTTACCTGGCCCCATTGCGATCCGGCAATGTTTACTGTGTAGGTAAAAGTTGTTACTGCTTCAAAAATGGCTTTGATAGATTTGGCTGCATCCATAGCAACGGGCAACGGGTTGCTGCTGGATATATCGGCATCGGTATTGCCATCTACCCATTTTACAAAATGGTAACCAAAGTTGGGAGTAGCCTGCAGGCTTACGTTCACACCTGCATCATATTTGTCGCTATTGGGGGTACGGGTAATGGTGCCTGCAGCGGCAATGTTCTGGCTGGTGGTAAGATCATACTGTGGATTAGCCGAAGTGTAGTTGCCATAAATTTTTAAGCTGAACATGTATGCATTTTGTGCATCATTCAGGTTGGTGAATTTTAGCGCTACATTGGCTTCGTTGATATTCACGGTAACTTCCTGGCCTGTTGCAGGGTTGGCAAAAGCAGAAGATACGGCTACCCAATCTGCATCTGTGGCCGATTTTTTCCAAAGCTTATAACCGCGGCTACTACCGGTGGCACCATGCTGAAACACGACTTTGGTAATAGATTGCAATGGAGAAAGTTCCATATAAGAACCCACTACTTTTTGAGCCTGGGCCCAACCTGTACTTACCAGGGAGTAATTGAAACGTGATTCGTCGCGGCCGGTAGGACTTACCGCAATTTGCAGCAATTTAAAATTGAGCGTTTCATTCGAAAAATCTGTGGTCTTCGAAATGACCACTTCGCTGCTGGTAGCCGCCTGGTTGGCCCAGTTTTGAAAGTCGGTACTGTACAACAGTTTTTCCTGTGCATTGGCCATTTTGCATAGCCATAGGCAAAGAAGGATGAGTAGATTTTTTTTCATAGGTCTTGGTTGGATGTTTAAATAACCGTTGTGAGGAAGTATTCAAATTTTGGTTGAGCAATGTTGTGTATGGGCATAGCAATCACAGATAGGCTACAGTGTAGCAGCCGTGCAGGACTTTTGCTATGATGGATGTAGGCGTGTTGTAAAAAACTACAGCTTCAAAAGCTTGAGTGTTTGTATTTGTTGTTGGTTAGTGTATTGCAGAAAATAATTTCCCTTCGAAAGATCTGCTATTGAAAAACTAGTTTGAGTGCTATGCAATGCAAGCGCCAAGCTTTTCAATTTTCTACCCTCAGCATTGTAAATGCTTACCACTGTTGGTACTCGAACCGCATCGTGAGAAAGTGTTACATACTCTGCTGCAGGGTTGGGAAACAGTTGCAGTTTTAGGTCCTGCTGTGCAGCCTGCGTACGCACGGTGATCGTATAGCTGTAAGAAGCGCTGCCATCTTTGTTGATCATTTTAAGACGGTAGTACACCAGGGCATTGGCTTTGATGGTTTCATCTTTAAAACTATAGTTGGCGCCCACTGCATTGTTTTGTGCAGCTACCGAACCCAACGCAGAGAAGATGCGGCTGTCGGTGCTTCTTTCTACTTCAAAGCGAAGCATATTGATTTCGTTGGCAGTTTGCCAGTTCAGTACGGTTGCACCGCTATTGGCCGCTGCCGAAAAACGAATAAGCGTTAGCGGTAATGCGCCTGGTGTTGTAGTAACACCTGAAATATTTACGTTCTGGCTGGTGAAATATTTAGAGGCAGAACCAACCCAGGGATAAATTCTTACCGATAAGGTTTGAGAAGGGTCTACGTCAATGGATGTATTAAATGTTGCAATTTGCTGCCCCGTTAATGGAGTGGTACTGGTGTTAAGTAAAGCAACAGGTGTTGCAGCGGTTGCAGCATAGCTGATGCTGTTATAAGTACATGTTCCTACAGCAGTTGATGTTGCAAAATTATCGAGCGAATAATACACGGCCATTTTACCGCCGCCGGTTCCACCACCCAATGCACCTAATTCAATTTTTTTAGCAGTAAATTTTTTCCCGTTGGCTGGTGTTATTTTATACTCTAAAAAAACAGTGGCATCATATGCTAAGGGCGCATACGAGGTTGTTGCTACACGCTGCCATCCGGGTACGGTTCCGAAAGTGCTGCCATAAACAATACCTACCATGGTACTGCCCAATTGCTGGTTACTTCCGGTTACATCACCGGTGTTTTGTGCAGTTTGATCTGTCAACAAAGGCCACATCACAGATGCCGGTGTTTCTGTTCCGGGATCGGTGGGTGGAGTTGGTGGTGTTTCGGCTAGTGGTGTAGTTTTTATATTGTTGATATAATTTTCGAGATTGGAATAACCGCTGGCAGTAATAATGCCTGCATCTGTGGCAAGGTTTTTATTGAGGCCGTTCGCATCTTCCCAATCATCGGGCATGCCATCATGATCGGTATCGGTTGCAGCAGTACCCGTTGCTAATGTGGGCCATGCATCAACGGTTTGTGCATAGGGCGTACCATGTGGGAAGTTGCCCTGCACATCGATAATGCGGCCGGTTCTGTTTTTTACATCGTTCATAATGCGCTGGTCAAGCGTATCACGAAACGGAATAGTACAGCCTGCACCTTTTAGTACAGTATCATAGGCTTCTAAAGCCGTATGGGTTGAAGATGGAAGATAATCGGGAAGAAACGGAGTGGTTACTTTCGTCAGTGGAATATCGGCGGCAGTTCCACCTGTTATTACAGCACCACTCCAGTTATCGTTGGTATTGGTAGCAGATCCATCTACATAGTTTCCGTCAAGATAATATTTTGCATAGGGGAAGTCAACGCTCTTATCAACGGTGACAATTTTGAATTTAACCCCGGAGCTTGTATTAGGTCCGTACTTGTAATAATTGTTCACAAGGTTATACTCGCCGCCATCGCCACCGTAAATATTGTTGATGCCCCAGTTGTACAAAACGTTGTTGCGAAAGTCAGCACTTTCTACAGCACCTACGGGGTACGTGCCATTACCTGCAAACCTGGGGGTTCTGTTTCTGCAATGGGCAATCAGGTTGTGATGAAACGAAGCGTGTTGCGCACCCCAGATGCCACCGTAACCATGTTGTTCAAAATCTGCATCTCCGGGTTCAAAATGGTAATTATAATTCAATGGTTCCGAAACCATGCTCCATTGAATGGTGAGGCTATCACCGCGATACATGGTGAGTGCTTCGTCGCTGCTCCAGCTTACTGAGCAGTGATCGATAATAATATTTTTATGGCCGAGGTCGCCGAATGCATCAGCGTTCCCGCTTTGATCAGCAACGGGCATACATGCAGCAGTAAATGGCGCTACCGGCACACCACATCCTGTAGGATTAGTTACTAATTGGTATCTATCGCCCATGCGTATCCGTATATAGCGAATAATTACATTGTTGCCACTAATAGATACCGGGTAATCGGCAATACAAATACCACCGCCGGGTGCAGTTTGACCCGCTATGGTAGTGTTGGCAGGAATATTCAACTTGCTTGTGAGATGAATGGTTCCTGATACTTTAAATACAATGGTTCGGTAGGGAACGGATGCAATAGATTGGCTACATGCATACCGAAGACTACCCGGAGAGTTTACATCTGTAAGGTTGGTTACTTCAAACACACGGGTAGGTGTGGATGCAGTGCCACGTCCGCCGCTGGCATAACCACCGGCACCTTCGGCACCGGGAAAAGATCGTAATTGTGCATGTGCAGTAAGTATGCCTGTCATGAACAAGATGCACATAGTTGCCAACCTTAAAATTTTCTTCATCTCCGTTTATTTTACTTGTTTTCTAAATCCTTCATTCCATTTGTTCTGCAATAGAAACCGGTGTTCCTATTTTTTGAACAGGCAATAGGATAGCGGGGAAGCCTTGCGGATATACGCCTACAGGGCGGGGCCACAGTTTTCTTCCCAATTCAGCGCCTTGTGCCTGTTGTGTCTTTTAGGGTTTTTTATTGAATCATTTCACGCTCTTACAACTTGCTCCTGCGTCAAAAAAAATTGCAAGTTGTAGAAGAGTCATCTCCCCCGCATTGGAGTGGCAGAAGAGATGACTCTATGAATAGATCTACATTTTTTGTTTACAAAAACATACAACGCTTATGGCCTCCATCTTGGATCGCCTGCATTGGCTTTGCCAGGGAAGCTTGCATCTTTTATTTTGAAGTTTCCATTGAGGTAATCAACAAACATATCTGTAGTGGGTTTGGTATACAACACCACATTTGGAATAGGTGAATCCGTAGCAATGCTGGCATCAGCAGTCAGGTAGTTATTAACTGCATCAATAGAGCCTGTTCCGGGACGTATGCCACGAATAGTCACACTTAAAAGCGCCACTGGATCGCGTCTCCAACCTGGACCTATGATATTATTTTTGAAAGAAATATTGCCGGTAAATTTCTGAGTTTGAAAATCAAACAAAGTGCCGCCAGTGGCTCCTACAGCTGCTCCACCAAGCGCAGCTTCCATAAATGTGCAGTTCTCAACTACCACGCCATTCATGGTGGAGGTTGGTTTTGCACAAGCAATTACCTTTTCGCATTTTGAGAAAGTAGAATTAGTCAGGCTCATATTCTGCACCAGTGCTTTAGCACCATCTACAGACAATACGCCGTAACCGCCCAGGCTATCCACTTTGCAATTGTCCACAACGTATTTGCCAATCACAATGGTTTGGTCCTGCATGCGGCTAATGCCACGGAAGGCACCCATTTCACAACCTTTGAAAGAAATTTCGCCGCAGTTGACAGCACCGGTCACGTTGAATACGTAACGGCTACCATAGTTATCACTGCGCATTTTCAAATTTTCGAACCTTACATAATCTACAGTGGCAGCTGCAGCAAATGCAAAGTTGCTGGTGAAATACAAAGTGGCTGGTTCTGTTATCAGCAGGTCGGGGCCTGAAGTAATGGTAACAGATTTGTTGATGTTATACGTAGTATTCATGGTGTACACCATTCCTTTTTTCAGCAGTACAATACTACCATTGTCGATAAAAGGCAATGTGTCGAGCAACACTTTTGGCCTGTCGGTAATATCCGTAAGGTCAATAATGGTACCGGTAAGCTGTGCACTGGTGGTGAAGTCGTCCCAGCCTCTTACAGATGTTCCGCTATAGAGGTAAATGATATACTTGGTTGCTGGTTGCAGGCCACCAATAATTTTGAAATTGGCAGATACGTCGGCAGGCAGCAGCGGTGTTTGAGACACCACTGAGCTGTCGGCCCATTTCAAAATTTTAATACTGGTAACCGGGGCGCCTTCTGTTTTCCAACTCACCCGCACTTTGGTGGGCAGGATATCGTTGATACCAGGCGTAGCAAGGATAGTTGGGAATTTCGGCGTTTTAATTTCACCCAGGTAGGCGAAATGCGAATTCTTAATGCTATCCGGAGCATTGGAACGCACCTGCAATTGGTAGGGTTTGTTCCAATACAAATTGGTGAACGTATAATGCGAGCTATCCATGGTGATGCTGGCATCAATGGTTTTAAATGTATCGCGGCTTAGTTCCAAAGTGTACGATACAGCACCTTGCATCCTTTCCCAGGCAACATTGATATAATTGCCTTCGGAAGTCAATGAACCCTTAATTACCGGGCGAAACAACCTTTCCTGTGGGGGCAGCGCTTCTTTTTTACATGCGGCCACAAAGCCTGCAAGCAAAACAACTGCACATATCGATTTTATAATTTTTCCTGGCATTGCAGTAAATTTTAAAAAGTTTAGAATCCGTATCCATCGTTTTTAAGGGAACCATTACTTGTGCTGATCACACCGGTATGAATGGGCAGGATATACCTTAAGGGAGTAACACCGGTAGGATCTGTGTATCCCCTGTACTGCCATCCAATATATCCACCGCCGTTTGCAGCATTGGTAGTACGGTCGGCACTAATGCCCAAGCCCCAACGCAGGCGCAACCAACCATCGGGGTTATCGCCTTTGGCAGGCACATCCACTACCGGTGGTGCTACAGGCGCTTTGCCATATTTGTTCAGCCAGGTGTTGGAACCATCGCTGTTCTTTTTGTAATAGAGATAGTCGGGAGTAGGTCCTACACCTGCTACAGCATTGTCGGCCATCAGGGTTAAACCGGCTTGGGTTTCAGTTACTTTTTTAGCATACAGGTTCCAGCGAATCAGGTCGGCTTTGCGCAAGCATTCACCACCAAATTCCCAGGCTCTTTCGTTTACAATAGCATTGAAGAATGCTTCTTTACCTGCACTTACCGTGTTGATATAGTCATCTACTTTGCTGCTCCAGATAGCGGGTGCAAATGCACGACGACGTACTTTGGCCAACGCATCTTTTGCATCGGCAGTTGGACCGCCTGCAATTTCATTTTCTGTTTCGGCCAGCATCAGCAGTATATCGCTATATCGCATAATGGGCCAGTTGATACCCGTGCCTTTGGCAGATGCGGCACCACGTGCTTTATCGGCCATGTAGGTACGGCTCCATTTGCCACAGGTCATTGCATTAAAGTTTACAGGTACCTGTACCAGGTTAGCATCGTAACTGATGCGGCTGCAGGTAGGTTCCAAACGCAGATCGGTAGTATCGAAACTGTGGTAATAGGTAAGCGGGAAATTGGTGGTAATAGTAGTAGAACCAAAAGCATGGTTACCAGCTACAACGGTGATACCGGAAGCCCAACCCACATCGCCAAAGCCGGGGCTGAAAGCTACTTCCCAAAGCACTTCATCATTCTTGATATACTGGCAAAACTCGCGGAACATTTTTCCAAAATCGGGAGCCAGGGTCCGGGGTTTCAGCGATGCCAGTTTTTTACAGGCAGCGTTGGCTATTTTGTAATACTCCAGGTAATCGGCTTCACGCTTCATGGTCATATCGGGTTGCAAATAGTAGCCACCGCGGCAAAGCGAAAGGCGTGCAATAAAGCCTAATACAAATTCGCGGCCAATGCGCTCGTTACCAAATTGTATTTCGTTTACCCACATCATTTTGGGTTCTATTTCCTGCAGGTCTTTAATTACCTGGGTCAAAATTTCCATCCTTGGAACCTTGGGCAAATAGAATTCGTCGCCGGCAACGGTTGGCGTAAATTTCACAGGCACATCGCCCCAATGGTTTACCAGCAGGTAATACCAGTAAGCACGAAGTGTATAGGCTTCACCCAATAGCTGTTGCATTTCAGGCGTTTCTGCAAGCGCACTTTTTTTGATGCCTTCAATGCACTCGTTGGCCCGGTTGATGGCTTTGTAGGCATTGTTCCAAACGGTTCCCAAATCGGCAAAACCTTCAGTAGACTGGAATGACCAGATATCGCGGCGGCCACCATCGGGGGCGCCTGCCACTCCACCAACTTCCACATCGGTATTGTTGGCCCAGCTATTACTAACACGGCTGGTAAATGCATCCTGGTTAAACATGGCGTACACGCTGTTCACCGCTTTTGATGCATCGGATGCAGTGCTGAAAATATAATCATCGGTAAAAGCCGAAGGGGTTTCCGGCTCCAGGAACTTTTCGCAGGATGCCAGGCTAAGGCCCAACATGACAAGCGATATGGCAAATAATTTTGTTTTCATAATCTATATTTTAAATGCCTGGTTTTTTAGAATGATACGTTTAAACCAAAAGTGAACGTGCGGCTTTTGGGATATGCAGAATAATCTACGTTAGGCGTAAGCTGCGAATAGCCACTGCTGCGGGTAGCGCTTACTTCAGGATCGTAACCACTATAGTTGGTAAGCAGCCATGCGTTATACACGGTTACAAAAGCCCTCAACTTGCTCATACCAATATGGCTGATCACTCTCTTAGGCAGGCTATAACCCAGGGTTAAATTGCTCAGGCGCAGGAACGATGCATCTTCCACTGCATAAGAATGGAAAACGGGAGAGGCAGTACCCATAGAGAATGGAGACCAAATTTTTGCATTGGCATTCATTTTTTCCAACTCTTCAAGGCTGGTAACCAGGTTGCCCGAGTTGTCGATATACGTGTAGCGGTTATCCGAGTTCATAGTGTTCAGCATATTGCCGTAGCTGGTACGGTACAGCATGTTGAAACCAATACGACCGGTGTTGTACACATCGCTTCCGTAGGTATAGTTGAACACGGCAGCAAAATCAAATCCTTTGTAGGTAGAGTTTAAACCAAAGCCACCAAAGAATTTAGGCTGTGCATGGCCAATCACTTTACGATCCGAAGTGGTGATTACACCATCGCCATCGAGGTCGGCCAGTTTAAGCGAGCCGGGTTTTACACCGTTGCCCAATACTGTAGATGCATCGGCTACACCAGAATTCAAGATGTATTTTTTGGCAACTGCATCGTAGCGTTCGAAGTCGGCAGTAGTGTAAAATCCTTTGGTTACAAATCCATACATCAGGCCAACTTCCTGGCCTACATACACACGGTAGTCATCGATATACCTGAGGTCGGTACCGGCCCAGTTTGAATTGATGGCCATCTCAGTTTTGCCATCCAGCTTGTCGATGCTGGATTGATTAAACGAAATGTTGAAGAAGCTGGAAAGCGTAAAATCTTTTTTGTTCACGATTGGCGCATTCAGCGAAAATTCAACACCCTGGTTGCTGGTTTGACCAATGTTGATAATTTGACTTGTATAGCCTAAATAAGGAGGGATCAACCCTTCTACCAACAGATCTTTTGTCGTGTTTTTATACACTTCCACGGTACCGGTCAATTTGTTATTGAACAAACCGAAATCAATGGCTGCAGAACGGGTGATGGTGGTTTCCCATTTAATATTGGGGTTAGGCAACACGCTGCTCGATGAAACCCAGTAAGGTTGCGGGGCTTCGCCAAAACCAATACTCCTGTTAGAGCTTGGAGAGAAAGTACGGCGGGCAGCGCTACTATTGATACGGTTGTTACCCGCTTCACCATATCCCAATCTCAGTTTCAGGAAAGGCAGGGTTTTGTTGCCTTTCAAAAATTCTTCTTCAGACACTACCCAGGCCGCAGAACCGGCAGGGAAATAACCCCATTGGTTGGGTGCCACAAATTTGCTGGAACCATCGGCACGGAAACTGGCCGACAACAGGTATTTTCCACGGAAGCTATAGTTAGCACGGCCAAAGAACGACAGCAAATGTTCGGTTGGTCCGGCAGCAGTGTTGATGTATTCTGCGGTACCCAGGGTCATGTTCGAAAACAAACGCTCGGGTTCAATATCGGCATCAAACAGTTTGGCCCTGTTACCTACGGTTTTATAGTTACCGGTCAGCAATTCCTGTCCACCCATTACAGTAAAGTCATGCCCGTTTTTGCGGGGCATCATATAGGTAAGGGTATTGGCAAAGCGGCTGCGGCGGGTGCTTTCCAGGTCCAGCACACCTATGGGTTTGTTTTCGCCCACGTTTCTCGATTCACCGGTAAGCGGACCGTAATAACGACGGTTTTCGTTGTTGATGAAATCCACGCTAAACTCTGTACGGAAAGTAAGCGGCTTAATGATATTCCAGTTCAACGCAACGTTGCTGGTAATGGTACGGGCCAACCTGCGACGGTAATCCTGTTCAATTACTTTTTTAGGACCGATCAGGCTGTTGGCAAATACATCGTACTGGTCGTCGGCCGGATCAACAATACTTGGGTCGTCCACAATAAAATCGGACAAACCATTTACGGGGCGGGCAGTAATACCATCGCCTACACGTACACTTGAACCACCCGAAGTACCGGCACCCATGGTTTCAGCATTACTGTAACGCACGTTGAAATCCAGTTTCAGGTTATCGTACAAAGCATGGTTCAGTTTGAAGTTGCTGTACAAACGTTTGTACGAAGAACCGGGCATAATACCCTGCTCGTTGTTGTACGTGGTACCAAAACTCATTTTGGTTCTGTCGTTACCACCGGTAATATTAATGTTTTGCTGCTGGCTTAAACCGCCATTGCCAAACAGGTCCTGCTGCCAGTCGATTGGCTCCTGGCTTTTGTACAGCTCAAGGTCGCCATACACGCCAAAGTATTTTTGAAAATTGTCCACTTCGCTTTGGCTGCGGGTGCGGGCATATTCGTATTGAGCCAACACAAATTCGTAGGGCGAAAGCACTTCCATTTTTTTAGGCAGCTGGCGAATTTGTACATAGCCACTATAGCTTACATTGGTTTTACCGCCTTTGGCTCCTTTGGTGGTAATGAGTACCACACCGTTTGCACCACGGCTACCGTAGATGGCAGCAGCAGATGCGTCTTTCAGCACGGTGAAATTCTCGATATCCGTAGGGGCAATATTGTTGATGTTATCTACAGGGAAACCATCTACCACGTATAGTGGAGAGTTGTCCTGCGTAACAGAACCGCCGCCTCTTACCCGAATCACGATATCGCCACCGGGCGAACCTTCGGTACTGGTAACCTGCACACCTGGCATACGGCCGGTAATGGCTTCTGCAATGTTGGTCACCGGCATTTTTTCAATTTCCTTACCATCTACGGTACTTACCGAGCTGGTCAGGTCTTTTTTTCGGGCAGTACCATAACCCACCACCACCACTTCGTCCAAATCGGTGGCCGTGCCGGATGTGAGTTTGGCCACAAGCGATGTAGTGCTACCGGCTTTTACTGAGTAGCCATTCATTACTTCTGCCTGAAATCCAATACTGGTAAACGTAAACTTGTACGTGTTTCCGGCTGGCAGACGGGAAAACGTAAAATAACCGGCAGTATCCGACTGCGTACCGGTCTTAAACTTGGCCTTATCGTCGGTGGCCACTACGGAAACGCCCGCAAGGGGTTTTCCTTTTTCATCCCTTACAATTCCCTTCACCGTTCCAAACTCTCCTCCCTGGCTCCAGGCGGAACTACCCAGTAGCAGCAGCAGGAACACCAACATGCTGGATGCCGGCAGCTTTTTCATACTCATAAGTAATCGATTTTCATATTAATAAAACAACGTTCTCTTTATTCACGCCCTCCGGGCCGGTTAGTCTTTGCTCACATGGTAACTACGGGCACCGGTTTTCACCACCCGGAGGTCGTTGAGCTGGCTAATAATTTTCAAAATGCCTTCAATAGTGTCGTACGATTCAAACCTTCCCATGAAATAGATCTCGGTCACGTCGGCACGATTGAATTCTATTTCTACATTGTACAATACTTCCAGCGAGGTAAACAGGTCGCCCAGGGGTTGGTTGTTGAATTCTATCCAACCATTGGGTGCCACATCATTATCCTCTTCTTCCATTTTTTTGGTAGCCAGTTTTTCCGGGGCTGATTTCAGGAACTGGTACACATATACCGCATCATTATCAGGCGCAAATACCAAAGCCTGCCCGGGTTTCATGATCACAGGGGTGATGCGGTCGGCGGTATCAATACCACGGGCCTGCCTTTGCTTGCGCACCAACACTTTGCCTTCAAACAGCTTTACCCGCATGCTATCGGCTTTTTGGGGCTGATACACAGAAAAGACCGTTCCCAGCGCCTGCACCGATACTTCGTCGCAATACACTGTGAAAGGCCTGGCTTTATCTTTTGCTACATAAAACACTGCTTCACCTTTTAGGTCTATATCTCTTCGGCGCTGCCATTGACGGCTGTTGAACCGTATGGAAGAACCTGGCTTTAACCTGATCTCTGTTCCGTCTGCCAGTGTGTGAGTTGTGGTTTCGTTAGTAGTGTTGGCAATCAACTCCCAGCTACTATCGATGGTAGTGGAGTTTTCCTGCGTGTGGGCTATAATTGGTTGGGGGGGAGTAGCGTGTTGGTTCCATAGTGTGGCCAGAAGAATGATGCCGGCCAGTCCGGCTGCTATGGCCAGCCTGCCAAGGTTTTTCTTTATGGTGCGCTGCTTTATTTTCTTTTGCAGCGCCTCCCACTGTTCTACCTCTTGTTCGCTGGTAAGACCAGTAGGTGTGGTGGCTTCAAATTCTTCGGCACTGAAATGTTCGTCCATCAGTTCCGGGTGCTCTTCCAGGTATTGCGCCACCTTATCTGCTTCTTCTCTGGTGCATTCGTTTTTAAAAAATCGTTCAATTAGTTCTTCGCTTATTTCCATGTGGGTGGATGCTTACTACTTATATAGGAATACGGCAATGCGGAGCGAATACCTCCGATGTCTAAAAAAAAAGTTAACGGGGCGGAAAAGGATGGGCAAACGGGTGCGGGTTGGCGCAACAGGGATGATGATAGCCTGAAGAAGAGAGATGCTATAAAAAAAGGAGGGAGATAGCGATAATGCTACCAAATGCCTGGCGCAGTTGCCTTACGGCTTTGGCTACGTGGTTGTCAACCGATTTTACGGAGATGGAGTAGATGCTGGCAATTTCACCATAGGAATAGCCTTTCAGCCGGTGCAGTTCAAATACTCTTTTGCGCATATCGGGCATTTTGTCCAATGCGAGTTGCAGTTTTTGGCGCATGTCGTATTCGAGAGAAGGGTCCTGCGTGGCGGGGGAAGCCAGTTCGGCCAACTGCTCCGATACCTGGAACTGTCTTTTGTTTTGGATGCGAAGCCAGTCGATGTATTGGGTACGGGCTATTTGAAAAATGTGCTGCTCAATGTTGTATTGTTCGTTGAGCGTTTCGTGGTTCTGCCAGAGTTTGAGAAATACTGATTGCACCAGGTCCAGGGCATCTTGCTCGGGAACCGATTTCTTCCTGTAAAAGGAAAGGAGTTTTGTATGGTAGCAAAAAAAGCAATCGCGGAAAGCATCCGTGTCGCCTTTCTTCAAGGCAGCAATCATTAGTTCAATTTGAAGGCGTAAATCTACGTGGGTGGGTAGGTCGGGCAATGATTCCAACCCACAAAAAACTGCGCAATCGTTCCCGAAAACGGGATAAAATGGGGAAAAGGTGAATGGGGAGTGTAGAGGGGGTAGCTGCTTGCTGGCAAAGTCCGACGTAATCCAATTTGCTGAACTTGGCAGTGTCCCTCATTGGCAAGTAGCATCGTTTGATCATAACCGAATTATTATTGAAAAGATGGTTAAGTTGCAAATATTTAGCTAGGGCTTTTTGGCGGCTTGGTAAAGTATATTGATCAACGTAAAGCACGTATAGCTGTAAAAAATAGAGGTAATATTCAACGGGGGGAAATTTTTACCGTTTTATTTATAAAACGGCTAACTCATTTCTTGAGCGAAGAGGAACTCAGTTTCCTTATTAATTGATTAAGTTAAATGGTAACACATCGTGAAGCATCTAAAACTCAAAAACAACCTTGGAAATAATCTAATATGCAAACGAATTATAAACAGACCTTATTGGAATTGCTCAAATTCAGAGATGAGAGAGATTGGTTACAATTCCATGACTCAAAGAATCTTGCATTAGCGCTATCAATCGAAGCCTCAGAACTAAATGAATTGTTTCTTTGGAAAGAAAAACCAGAAAGTGAAAATGTGAGTATTGACAAGCTGAAGGAAGAATTAGCTGATATACTTTCATTCGCTTTTTTGCTAGCTAACAAACACAATCTCGATCCATTTGAGATCATTGCCGAGAAAATTGAGAAAAACAAAGAGAAATATCCTATTGAAAAAGCAAAAGGGAAATCTAACAAATACAACGAATTGTAAATGAAAAGTGGATTTACCATTTGCCACTATGACTTTAATTCCGATATAGAATCAGAATTGATTAATAACCATCGAGATTTTCTTACATGGCCCATTGTTTATTTCTTAAATGATAATAGAGTTCAGGAAGCGTATGTTGGAGAAACTACGGATGTGATTAACCGACTCAAAACGCATTCGAAAAACGATAGGAAACAAAAGCTATCCTCTGTTCATCTCATATTGAGTGAACTGTTTAATAAATCAGCGGCACTGGATTTAGAATCGTATTTGATTCGATATATATCGGCAGATGGCAAATACACGTTGCAGAACGGTAATCTTGGAATTTCAAACCATCAGTATTATCAACAAAAAGAAGTCTATTGGGAGGTTTTCAAGGATATCTGGAGCGAACTAAGAAGCCTTGGAATTGCCAGGCATTCTTTGGAGCATATTGATAACTCAGATTTATTTAAATATTCTCCTTACAAGTCCTTATCACGTGAACAGATTGATGGTCTAAAAATGATCTTAAACTGTTTATTGGATGACAAGGCCAAAATAAGCTTAATCCAAGGTGGTGCAGGCACAGGGAAATCCATTTTGGCCATCTTTCTCTTCAAGCTTTTAAAAACAAAACTTGAGGATTTTAATTTTTCAGATTTCGAAGAAGAAGACCAGGGACTCTTTAAGTTACTTGAGCAGGTAAAGCAGAAGTATGGAAATCTGAATATGGCGTTAGTCATTCCAATGGCATCTTTTCGAAAAACCATCTCTAATGTTTTCAGAAATGTCAAAGGTCTTTCACCAAAAATGGTGATAGGACCATCAGAATTAGCTAAGCAGCAATATGATCTTATTATTGTTGATGAAGGGCATCGGCTTCGACGCAGGATTAATCTTGGGCCATATTTCAAACCGTTTGACGATACTGCTGAAAAGTTCGGATTAGACAAATTCACTTCATCTGAATTAGACTGGGTGCTTCGACAATCAAAAAAGGCATTGATATTTTACGATCGTTATCAATCAATAAAACCCTCCGATGTGTTACGGGAACGATTCAAGAAAATTGAGAACGAACCGACGACACGTATTGAAACTTTAAAAACGCAATTCCGGTCGAAAGGGGGAAACAATTTTGTGAATTTTATTCATTACCTGTTGGACGGAAATTCGGATAAGATCAAGCCTTTTCAATCTTCGGATTATGATCTAAGGTTATTCGATAATCTCGAAGCTTTGGTAAGCAAAATAAAGCTCAAAGAAAGAAGTGTCGGACTTTCAAGACTAGTCGCAGGCTATGCCTGGGAATGGATCTCAAAAAATGACAAGGCCAAGTTCGATATAGAAATTGAAAATGTGCAACTTCAATGGAATAGCGTTGCTATTGATTGGGTTAATTCTCCGAATTCAATTAATGAAGTAGGGTGCATACATACCACTCAGGGATACGATTTGAATTATGTGGGAGTAATAATTGGCCCGGAATTGGATTACGATTTTGACAATAAGGAGTTGGTGATTTATAAGGATAGGTATAAGGATAAGGCTGGAAAAAACACAGTGGGTGATGAGCTTGTTTTGAAGGACTTTATTATCAATATCTATAAAACAATTTTGCTCCGGGGTATTGAAGGAGCATATGTTTATGCGTGTAATAAAAATATGCAAACATACATTGCTCAATTCATGCCAACAGAAACAGAAGAAAAGGAGAAATCCACAATTCGAATTCTAAATGCGCCGAATGAGCAAACCATTCCTTTTTATGACTTAAAAGTTGCGGCAGGTTCGTTTTCAGATCAACAGCAAGTAGAGCATGTTAAGTATATTGAACTTGATAATTCAATTCCTAATCAGGATAGTCATTTCGCTTGCAAGGTAATTGGCGAGTCAATGAATAAAATCATTCCTAATGCTTCTGTCTGTTTGTTTGAAACGTATTCTGGCGGTTCCAGGAATGGAAGAATAGTCTTGGTTGAAATGACCGATTTTACTGATGCTGATTCGGGTTCGAGCTACACCATTAAAGAATACTCCAGTAAAAAAACTACATCGGAAGATGGATGGAAACATGAAGAGATTGTGCTTTTGCCAAAGTCAACCAAAGAGTATGAGCCGATCACGCTAAGAGATGAGGAAACTATAGGGCTGAAGGTTGTTGGAGTGTTTGTGCGTGTATTGCACCAAAGTAATACACGTGTAAACGAATAACTCTCTCTTAAATAACGGCATCTTCTTTTACAACACCAAGATGGCAACGTAATCGCGGAAGTAATGTATAATGGCTCGCCTTCCTGGTTAACGCGAAAAGCAATGGCGGAGTTATTTTGAGTTGGATAGCAATACGATTACTAACCATCATAAAGAGATATTCAAAACCGGGGAATTGGAAGAAGCAACAGCTGCTCGAAAAATTCGAGTAGTTCAAAAGAAAGGTATTTGTGACGTTTGCATCGCTAGAGAGCAATCTAAATACTTACATGGAGCTTGGCTATTTATCCACTTCATTAGCCGATTTTTCATTGCAAATTTCATTGCAAATAAAAAAAGCAGCTATGAGTTTTATTTCATAACTGCTTGATTATTAAGCTCCCCCTTCAGGACTTGAACCTGAGACCCTCTGATTAACAGTCAGATGCTCTAACCAACTGAGCTAAGGAGGAATTTCCCCTTTCGGGGCTGCAAAAATAGGGGACTTGATTATTTGACCAAACAAAAAATTCGGTTTTGCATTTTTCCTGGCCCGTTTTTTCCTTCGCTTGCCTGCATCAAGAGTGCGAACATTTCCTGTATCCCTTGTGCAACAAGGCTTTTAGGGGCATTTGGTCCTTTGGGGCCTGCCGATTGCCCACATCAAAAAGCTTTGCAAAAACCCTAGTGGCAGGCGAAGTTTACGCTCATTCAGCCATCCGTCCCTTTGTTTTGTGCACCTAACCCCGGGCAGATACCGCTCCCATTGTGTGTCGCTTATCATAGCCAATCGGTACTATAGCAAATAGTTGGCACTATGTACTGCCGCAGCCAGCTATATTTGCTTGTTTTAGCGCTACGTATGGCCTTAATCGATATCAAACTCCCGGAAAAGATTGCAAGACGCCTCAATATGTCGAATGGCGATCCGCGTCGTATGCAGTTGAAAGTGCTCAAGAAATTGCTATCGAAAGCCCGGTACACCGAGTTTGGCCAGCAGTTCGGCTTCGATGAAATACTCATGAGCCGCCACCTGGGCAAGCATTTCCAAATGAAAGTGCCCACTTTCGATTACAACTCCCTCTACAATGCCTACTGGCATAAAACCCTGGAAGGCGTGTCCGATGTATGTTGGCCCGGGCAGATCAAGTTTTTTGCCCTCAGCAGCGGCACCAGCGATGCGGCCAGCAAATACATCCCCATTACCAAAGACCTTATTAAGAGCAATACCCTCACCAGTTTCAGGCAGTTGCTGTCGCTAACCGGTTACCACGATGTCAACTTCAGCGCCATCCCCAAGGGCTGGCTCATGCTGGGGGGCAGCACCGAACTGCAAAAAGGGCCTACCTATTATGCCGGCGACCTTAGTGGCATCCAGCAAAAAAATATTCCCTTTTGGTTTCAGCGCCTGTACAAGCCCGGCAAAAAAATTGCCCGCCAACGCGACTGGTCTACCAAAATTGAAGAGATAGTAGAAAAAGCTCCCAGCTGGGATATTGGTTTTATTGTGGGCGTACCCGCATGGCTGCAGTTGTGCATCGAAAAAATTATTGAACGCTACCAGCTCAACAATATTCACGACCTCTGGCCCAACCTTAGTTTTTATGTACATGGTGGTGTAGCCATGGAACCCTATAAAAAAGGATTCGAAAAACTGCTGGGTAAGCCACTCACTTATATTGAGACCTATTTGGCCAGCGAAGGATTTTTGGGTTACCAAAGTCGCCAGCACGCCAAGGGCATGAAGCTGGCCATCAACAACAATATCTTTTTCGAGTTTGTACCCTTCGACGATAAAAACTTCGATGCCGAAGGCAACCTGCTACCGGGCGCCAACGCTTACATGATCCACGAAGTAGAAGAAGGGAAAGACTACGCCATTCTCATTAGCACTAACGCAGGGGCATGGCGCTATCTCATTGGCGATACTATTCGCTTTGTCGACCTGGAGCATCTCGAAATTATCATCACCGGGCGCATCAAGCATTTCCTGAGTTTGGTAGGCGAGCACCTGAGTGTTGAAAATATGAACAAAGCCATCAGGCAGGTGGCCGACGACATGAATATTTGCATACCAGAGTTTACCGTGGCCGGTATTCCGCATGGTAGTTTTTTTGCACACCATTGGTTTATTGCCTGCAACGACCCGGTAGATGCTGCACAACTGCGCATCAACCTCGACAATAAACTCAAACAGATCAACGACGACTACGAAGTAGAACGCAAACATGCGCTCAAAGAAATGTTCGTCACCATTTTACCCGAACATGCATTCATCGATTTCCTGGCTTCCAAAGGAAAGATTGGTGCGCAACATAAATTTCCAAGAGTCGTGAAAGGTGCGTTATTGCAGGAATGGCAGCAGTTCCTGAAGTCGCATCATGTAAAACTTGCAGTGGCCGAAAAGGCATTTTAAACTAACGTTTCACACATTGCCGCATGGATGTATTGCTCAAAGGGATTGGCTTGGGTTGGTTGCTGTCTATATCAGTAGGACCCATCATGTTCGCCGTTTTGCGCATCAGCATGAAGATGGGGCATAAAGCCGGCTATGCATTTATAGCGGGTGTAAGTATCAGCGATCTGTTGTTGGTAGTGTTGGGCAACCTGGCCGCCGAGTTTGTACGCAGTGCCCTCAAATTCGAAATGTGGATTGCAGCCGGTGGCGCATTGCTGCTCATCATTCTCGGCACCTATAGTTTGGTGTTTGGCAAAGACCCCAAAGACGAAAACCCCAAAGACCTCAACCTTGCTTTTCGCACCCGCGACCTGGCCCGTTTTTCCCTCCAGGGTTTTTTCATGAACCTTATCAATCCCGGCCCCATATTTTTCTGGCTCAGCACCTGCACCGCATTTGCTTATATGCCGCTAAAGGAGCGCACCCTATTATTTGCTGCCTGCCTTGCTACGGTGTTGATGGTAGATATTGCCAAAGTATTTTCAGCAGGTAAGATCCGCCGCTTCCTTACTCCCAAAACCATTCACAAGGTTCACCAGATCTCGGCGATTACACTCATCGGGTTTGGCGTAGCCATTGCCATCGGTATTTTTTATCGCTATGCCGCTTAGTTTTTCTTCAACACGAAAAGGATATTTTTTGTGGGCCCGGCAGTATTGCATGCATGTAGCTGCAGTGGCGTTGGCACCGTTCAAATAACTGCTACTATTTGGCTACTTCGGCTTCGGGTGTTAAATTCCCATAGCGTGTACAACAAATCTGCGGAACCAATCTTCACCCGCCCTAAGTTTGATAAGTGAAATACATCCTCCCACTTTTCCTCCTCTTTGCTATGGTCCCGGCCCCGGCACACACACAGGCCGGTGTATTGCTGCTCAAAAAAAAGGGCCGCACCATCAAGCGATTTTATACCGGCAAAAATTTTTCATTTTATACCACCGATGGCATGCCCGTTCATGGCCGCCTCGATTCCACCGTGCGTGACTCTATTTTCCTCACCTATTTCCAGGAAGAACGTGTACCCACCCAATGGGGCACTTACACCACGCAGGTGCATGGTACTTTCGATTTAAAGTTTAGCATGGCCAATGTGGGTAGCCTTCCCCGCGACAAACGCAGCGGACTGCTACCGGGCATACTCATACTCGGCGGTGCAGGTTTCACCGTTGTAAATATCATCAACACGGTTCGTGAAGGCGATGCGCCATTTGGTAAAGACAATATTGCCTATGTACTCTCGGGCCTTGCCGCAGTAGCCACAGGCACACTCATGCTCACTGCTCAGCCCACCAAATATGAATTGGGTAAAAAGTATACCCTGGAAGCTGTGCAATAGAATTGGTGGTTGCTAGTTTTCAGGCTCGCCGTTTATGAAAAAGATTTCGTTTTTTTTTATTTCTAATTTTTGAGACAACTCTTGTGTTTTGTCAGCAGGCAAATATTTGTTCTTGCGAGGGCTTGGTTGACACGGACTACAAAAATGCCATTGATATATACAAAGCTCCTTTGGGACAAATAAAACATAAGATCAAACAAGACTTTAAGAACGAAGACTACTTAATTTTTACTATTGACAAAGACTCTGCAAACTATTTTCATTTGACTTTTTCTTATGCAATTAGTGGCAAAAAATTTACAGGGTGGGTAAAAAAGGCAAACTATTTTGGGACGCATTTACGCGTTTATACAGGTACGTTAAAATTATATAACAAGCCGAATTCAAAATCAGTCATTGAAACTAAAACTGATTCTTTGACAAATGACTTATTACCGATAATAGCTTGTAAGGACAAATGGGTTTATGTAAACCATAGGACAAAAAATGAGTTATATGTGGGTTGGTTACAGGAGAAAGACCAATGTGCAAATCCTTACACAACCTGCAATTGACAAAACAAACCAGCAGCGGTTAGGGCAGTGCTAACAAATTCGCCAACGAACGCCAAGGATTTATGAACTATGTAAAAAGCCATTCCCTTAGCCTTCGGCACCGTATAAGATTTGGTTGTTAATTTGTATCGATGAAAAAATTCTGGCGCTTTCTGAAGCGAACCGTACTGACGCTTTTTATACTGCACATTGTTTACATCCTATATGTCTGGGTATTTCCCCCGCCCATTACCATTACACAAATCAATAGCCTGCTTGGCGGTCATGGATTGCACAAAACCTGGAAGCCGCTCACTGCTATCAACCCCAGCATGCCCCTGGCTGTAATGGCCGCAGAAGATCAGCTCTTCCCCGATCACAATGGTTTCGATTGGAAGAGCATCGAAAAAGCCATGGCGTACAACAAGCGCAAACCCGGCCGTGTACGTGGTGCCAGCACCCTGAGCCAGCAGGTAGCCAAAAATGTTTTCCTGTGGCAGGGCGGCGGATGGTTTCGCAAAGGGCTCGAAGTGTATTTCACTTTTATGATCGAAACACTGTACAGCAAAAAGCGCATTGTAGAGTTGTACGTAAATGTGGCCGAAATGGGTGAAGGTATATTTGGCGCCGAAGCTGCTGCTCAAACGTATTTTAAAAAGCCGGCAGCATCACTTAGCAGGGCCGAAGCTGCAAAGATTGCGGCCTGCCTGCCCAACCCCAAAAAATATACGGTGAAACCATTGAGTGGTTATGTAAGCCGTCGCAGTGGCTGGGTGCTAAGGCAAATGAACAACCTCGATAGCGATGCCGATGTGCGGGCCATCATTACACCAACGCAGGCACACAAATAGTTGCATCACATGAAACGCACCCACACATTTTTTTTCACTCCACCAATCCTGCTCACGTTATGCGTGGGACTCTGCATGGCATGTGGGCCGTCCAAATATATTCCTGGCAAAAAATATGCACCTGCGCAAATGCAGCAGGACCTCGATATACTCTGGCAAACCTATCGCAAGGTGCACCCCAGCTACGATTGGTACATGCCCGCCGATACCGTGGATGCACGTTTTAGACATGTGCGTCAATCCCTCACCGATAGTTTAACCGAGCCCGAGTTTCGCCTGCGTTTGTCTTACGCTACTGCTGCTATCCATTGCGGGCATACTTCTATTTTGCCACCGGCAGCATTGTCCAATTTACCACGCAGCAGAGCGGCGCAGTTTCCCATGAACATGCGGGTATGGGGCAGCGACAGCATGATCGTAACCGACAACCAGAGCCCCAATAGGGATAGTGTAAAACGCGGTGTGGCTATTGTGCGCATCAACCAGGTGCCTACTTCAAAATTGATAACACAAATGCAGCAATACATTTCGCAGGATGGATTGCACAACGCTTATTCTGAAGCTATACTCAGCGCAGGCTTTGCACAAAGATTTCGGTGGATGTATGGTGTAGAACCGCAGTATCAAATTGCTTATCGTGATAGTAGTGGAAATATAGCAGCGGCTACCGTGAAATCCCTTGCGCCTCGGCCCCCAGATAGCAATAGACAACAATCATCTACACCAAGACCACCGCGTCCGCCACAGCAATTGCCCCGGCAAAATTTTGATCCGAGGGTGGGTGTTTTTTATGTGGATAGCAGCAAGCATTTTGCATACCTGCGGCTCAATTCGTTTACCGGCAAAGGCGTCAACAAACTGATTCGACAAAGCTTCGAAAAACTACAGCAACACCCCGTACCTAACCTGGTCATTGATATCCGCGACAATGGTGGTGGCCGCATTGCAAAAGCTGCATTGCTGGCCCGATATCTTGTTTCCGAACCATTCCAGTTGGCCGACTCTGTGTCGGCTACCAGTTTGCAATTTCCCTATCCAAAATATGTGCAGGCGCATTTGGTGTACCAATTATTTGGATGGTTGCTGGTACATAAAAAATCGGATGGCCGCTTGCATTTTGGCAATTTGGAACGCAGGGAATACCAGCCTATAAAATCCGATCACTACAATGGCAATGTGTATGTACTCACGGGTGGACGTACGTTTTCTGCATCCATTATGTTTTTGCAATACATAGCCAACCGTCCCAACAAATGGGTGGTGGGCGAAGAAACAGGAGGCGTAGCCCGTGGCAATAGTTCTGTAATAACGCCCGATCTCGAATTGCCCAACACCAAAATTCGTGCACGACTTCCACTCTTCAGATTAGTGACTCGTCAAGCATTGCCACAAGATGGCAGGGGCGTAGTGCCGGATATAATAGTACCACCCAACAGCGCCGATATTCGCTATAGAAAAGATGCTGTAATGGAGAAGGTGAGGAGGTTAGTTGGGGGAAAATGAGTTTAGAAAGTCAAGTTTCAGAGTTCACGAGTTCCAAAAGTGAGTGAAAAGTCAAAGGTGAAAAGTGAAATTGGCGGTTTAAATACTTAATGGCTCTTGAGTATTGAGCGTTTTCTCTATTTGTAAAAGTGAAAAATGAAAAGTGAAATTGACGGTTGATATTCGGAGTACCTAACAACATTGGAACTTGTGAACATGTGAACTTTGCAACTTCTTAACCTCAACCTCAACCTTTTCTCATTCCCCAATCATCGCTACCAATTCCAAATCATTTTGCAGCAGGAGCATAGCCGCTTTTTTGCCGGGGGCAATGCTTCCATAATCCTGCGAAATGCCGAGTAATGTGGCAGGATATAAACCGGCCATGCGCAGGCTTTCATCTAAAGAGATGCCTGCATATTCAATTCCATTTTTTACAGCCTGCAGCATCGTAAGCGATGAGCCACTCAATGTGCCATCGGGCAATGCATAGTGATCGCTTTGTAGCAAATGCTGGTATGGCCCTTCGTGTGTGGGCGTAACTGCATCGGTTATATAAAACAGCCGATCCTGCATCAGTTGTTTGGCCATGCGCACCATGCTATAATCTGCATGCTTGCCATCGGCAATAATGGAGGCAGTCAATCCTTCATCTTCAAATGCAGCCATGGCAATCCCCGGGTCGCGGTGATGCAATGGCGTCATGGCATTGTATAAATGGGTGATGGCTTTTACACCTCTTCCCGAAAATTGTTTTGCTTCTGCATAGTTCGCATTGCTATGTCCTGCAGAAATAATGACCCCGGCATTGTTCAACATTTGCAATACTTCGTCGGGGCAACATTCGGGAGCTACCGTTATCATTTTCAACCGGCCTTTGGCACGATCGAGTAGCATCGAAATATCATCGGTGGTAGGCACTCGCACCCAGTCTTTGTTGTGTGCTCCACGTTTGGCTTCGTGAATGAATGGGCCTTCCAAATGCAGGCCCAGTATGCCTTCGCCGCCGGCGTTCAAATATTCGTTTAAGGCATCCAGGCATTGTAGGATAGTATCAAAAGGTTGTGTGGCAATGGTGACCAGGCACTGAGTAGTGCCACCTTTGCGATTGTCGGCTTTCAACAATTCCAAACTTTGTGAATGTGGGTATTGCGAGAATAATTTTCCGCCACCACCATACACCTGCGCATCAATAAATGCTGGCACCAGCCAATGATCCCGGCAATCGTATGGATCGCTTGCATCTGCCGGCAACTCGGTTGTGACAGCAATAATGCGGCCCGCTTCTACACACACATGTCCTTCTTCTATCCATTCGTGCCCGGTAAAAATGCGGACATTCGTTAGCCAACTTTGCATAGCAAATAATTCTAAACCGAATATACTCATCCCTTAGGCGTAACGGAGTTGCGTGTTATGAACAGTACGGGGATTTTATTTCTAATGCAGTTTTCCCTTTTCTTTGAATATGGCGGATGAAAAAAAGTATCGTTGGTTCAAAGTGGCCGAAAGTGCTGCGGAGTTGTTCAATACCGGCCGAAGCATAGTGCAGGTAAAAGCAGCAGGCAGAGATGTATGCATTACCCGGCATCAGAACGAACTGCATGGATGTGCCAGCAAATGCCCGCATGCAGGCGGCCGCATCGCCGATGGTTGGGTAGATCCTTTGGGCAATGTAGTGTGCCCGTTGCATCGCTATAAATTCAAACTGGCCAATGGTTTCAACAGCAGTGGCGAAGGCTATTACCTAAAAACATTCCCGGTAAAGGAAACCGATGATGGATTGTTTGTAGGCTTTGAAGGATAAGAAGGAAAGAGTGGGATGAATGAACTATTATCGTTGTACATTTCTTTAACCGCTATTTAAATCAATAGCACCCTTTTGCAAGCAGCACGGGGTTACATTTGCTTTTTTTCAAACAAAACTTCTCATGAATTATACTGCCAACATTTCCAAACTTCTACGCCATTACCTGCCTGCCGATTTTGCGGTAGTGAACTGGGAAGGATTAGAACCTTATTTCAAAGAATTACTCGATCGTACTATTGATAGCAAAGAGGCCCTGGAAAAATGGATGCTCGATGGAAGTGAAGTGGAAGCTGCCATTAGTGAAGATGCCTGCTGGCGCCAAATTAAAATGACCTGCGACACCGAGAACAAAGCATTGGAAGAAACATTCCATTTTTTTGTAATGGAAATTCAACCGAAGATTCAACCCTATGCCGATGCGCTGAACAAAAAGTTGGTGAACTCCGCTTTTGTGCATGAGCTGGATGAAAAAAAATATCATTGCTACCTGCGTTCGGTAAGGAAAAATATTGAGCTTTTCAGGGAATCGAATATTCCGTTGCAGGCCGAGCTCGGCGTATTGCAACAGCATTTTGGCCAGATCACGGGTGTGATGACCATTCAACACAATGGACAGGAATACACCATGCAGCAAGCGGCCAAGTTTTTGCAAAGCAAAGACCGCAGCGAGCGGGAAGCCGTGTACCGCAAGATCCAGGAGCGAAGGCTGCAGGACAAAGAAGCATTGAATAAATTATATAGCGAATTGCTCGAAAAGCGTCAGCAGGTGGCAGTGAATGCAGGTTTCGAAAATTACCGAGACTACAAGTTTAAAGAACTCGGAAGGTTTGATTACAACACGGCCGACTGCGAACAATTTCAGCAAGGTGTGAAAGAACATGTGGTGCCGTTGGTGAATGAAATTTACGAGCAGAAGCGGGCCAAACTACAACTTGATACTTTACGTCCCTGGGACCTGGATGCCGAACCGGAAGGCACAGAGCCATTGCGCCCCTTTACCACTGGCAGCGAATTGCTGCACAAGAGTATTGCGGTGTTGGAAAAACTCAACCCGTTTTTTGCCGACTGTTTTCGTACCATGGAAAAAATGGGACATTTCGATTTGGAAAGCAGGAAGGGAAAAGCGCCGGGTGGATACAATTGCCCGTTGGCAGAAAGTGGAGCGCCTTTTATTTTCATGAATGCTGCAGGCCAAATGGATGATGTGACCACTATGGTGCACGAAGGTGGCCACGCAGTGCACAGCTTTTTGGCACATCCGCTGGAGCTGAGTGCATTCAAAGAATATCCCATGGAAATAGCAGAAGTGGCCAGCATGGCCATGGAACTGTTTACGATGGATCATTGGGAACCTTTCTTCAGCAACCCGGATGAATTGAAACGTGCAAAACTGCATCAACTCGAAAGAGCCATTACCATTTTTCCATGGATAGCCACTATCGATAAATATCAGCACTGGGTGTACACGCATCCACAGCATACATGGGAAGAAAGAGCTGCGCAATGGGTAAGCATTTTGGAAGAATATAGCACGCAGGCATTGGACACTGCCGGGCTCGAAGCTTTTCGCAAGTATAGCTGGCAGCGCCAGTTGCATTTGTTTGAAGTGCCGTTTTATTATATCGAATATGGCATTGCACAATTGGGTGCTATTGGCTTGTGGATGCAATACAAACAAAACCCCGAAGCGGCACTCAACAATTACATAAAAGCACTGAGCCTTGGCGGCACCAAAACATTGCCCGAGTTGTATGCTGCTGCAGGACTTTCATTCGATTTGTCGGCTGCTCAAATTAAAAAGCTGATGGATTTTGTGAAGGAGGAAATGGATAAGTTGTAAGCACAACATCACTTGTATAAAAATGAAGCGGGGAATCAGTTTTTGAAAACTGATTCCCCGCTTTTATTATTTCTGGTTTTGAAGCGTCGTTCTTAATTCATTCTTTTTCTGCAACCCTTGCAGGTACCGCTTACTACCATTTCCGATTTGTTGGCTTCAAACCCATCGGGCATGCGCACAAAAGGTACATGCACATCGTCGAGGCATTGGGTGCTGCCACATTGCGTGCATACAAAATGCACATGATCATCGTGGTGATGGCCATGCTCGCAACCGCCTTTGCACAGTGCATAGCGGGCTGCACCATCGGAACCGGGTATGGAATGGATAATTCCTTTTTCGCAAAAAGCCTGCAGGGTTCGGTAAATGGTTACACGATCCATAGCACCTAAATGATGTTCGATATCGCTATGGCGCAGGGCACTGGCGTTTTGCTGCAAAAACAAGTCGAGTATAGAGCGACGGCTGTCGGTTACACTCAGGCTGTTTCTTTTTAAAATATCTACGGTAGTGTCTTTCATAGCAGGTGCTTATTGGGACGGTGCATTTCCAAAAATATTGTTTACAAAACTGCTGCGGTCTTTTTCCTTCAGTAGTCCTTCTATATCTTCTTTCAGCAGGTTCACTTCTTTTTGTTTCAATCCATCGTAAATACCACGCACCCTGCCTTGCCTGTCAACCAATGCAAGAAACTGGGAATGCATGAACTGGTCGTCTATTTTGCCCACATTATTTTTAGGATCGTCTATCATATAGCTTTCCCTGGCGGTGCTGTACAATTCCAGCTTGTTGCCGGTTACAAACTGCCATTGCTTTCCATCGGCACCAATGCTGTCGCAATATTTTTTCAATGCGGGTACGCTGTCATTTTCGGGCTGGCAAGTATGGCTAATGATGGCAAATTCTTCTTCACTTTTGTACTGCTCGAACACGGTTTTCAATTTGCCGTTCATATTGGGGCAAATGCCGTTACAGGTTGCAAAAAAGTAATTGGCCACATACACTTTGCCGGCCATTTTGTCCTGCGTAATGGTATCGCCGGCCTGGTTTACAAAATGAAAGGGCTTCACATAGCTGATCACAGGCAGCTTCACTTTCCAGTCGTCGGTGCCGCGAAATACAAAATAGAAGAAGCCTGCCAGCAGCAAAATGGAGCCGAGTCCGTAGATCAATAACTTTCTTTTAGTACTCATGTAGGGCAAAGTTACTGGAACTGCAGGCACAATTCCCCTACATTTGCAACATTATTGCAAATGTTGAATTGATCCTATGGCAAATCCGCTGATGAAAATTAATTGGGACCGGTTGGGAATAGCGGCCTCTTTGGCCTGTGCTATTCACTGCGCCGTGTTGCCATTGTTTTTTACCAGCCTGCCATTGTTTGGCGTAAATATTGTGCAGAACAAGGCGTTTGAATACTTCATGATCGGGCTGGCATTCGGTATTGGAGTGCTGGCATTGCGCCATGGTTTTCGCTGGCATCATCATCGCTACATTCCGGTAGCCATGTTTACCATTGGCGTTGGTTTTTTAGTAGCCAAAGAAATGGTACACGGCCACCCGGTATGGATGGTTGTAGCCGCAGTGGTGTTGATCGTGAGCGCCCATATCATCAACTATCGCCTTTGCCGCAAAGCCGACCATTGCCATAGCAGCGACTGCAACCATTAATGCTGCCTACATTTTCCGCTTAATTATTATTGCACTAACATGTTGTGTTATTGACTTGTCCAATAATTCGTTCGCTTCAATAATCGTGAATGATTTACGTACTTTTTTGGTTGCCCAAAAAAGTACCAAAAAAGGGCCCCCGAGATCGAATACAGCCCGATCTCGGGAGGGTTCCCTGATTAAACTCCTGTACTACTGTTGTGCCCAACTGAGTAGCCCTGATGTCGTTCACATGTATGTGAGCTTGTTCTTTATCATTACTACCTATTATCCTTTATTCTTAATAGCACAACAGGTTATTGGACTACTCCTGCCTATGCGCAAAAAAAAACCGGGCATTTCGCCCGGTTTGGAAGATATGTCAAGCTATCGATCTTAGTGGCTTTCTGGAGCCAATCCCCAATGTTCGGGGCTGCGCCAAAGAGCACTCAACAATAATTCACGCATAAAGAAGAACTCTTTCGGAAGCCTGTCGTACACAGAGCTGAACAGCTCTTCGTGCCCCAACACTTCTTTTTTCCACTGTTCCCTGTCTACTTCCATAATCTGGGCAAATTGCTCTTCGCTAAAGTCCAGTCCAGTCCAGTCCATGTCTTTATACCTTGGCATCCAACCCACAGGGCTTTCAACACCCAGGCTATGACCATGAGACCTGTTCACGATCCATTTCAGCACCCGCATGTTTTCACCAAATCCGGGCCAGATGAAATTGCCATCGGCGTCTTTGCGGAACCAGTTTACGCCAAAAATGCGTGGTGGTTCTGGCAAGGTGCGGCCAAACTGCAACCAGTGGTTCCAGTATTCGCCGGCATGGTAGCCCATGAAAGGCAACATAGCAAATGGGTCGCGGCGTACTTTACCAACTTCGCCAAAGGCGGCAGCGGTCATTTCGCTACCCATGGTAGCTGCCAGGTACACACCAAAGTTCCAGTTGAATGATTGGTACACCAGTGGCATAGTGGTAGCACGACGGCCGCCAAATATGAAAGCACTGATTTCCACACCTTCTGGGTTGTCCCAGTTTTCGTCGAGTACGGGGTTCAAAATAGCAGGAGCGGTAAAGCGGGCATTGGGGTGAGCCGCAGGTTTGCCACTTGTTTTATCGTATGGTTTGCCATGCCAGTCAATCAATCCTTCGGGTACTTCTTTGGTCATGCCTTCCCACCATACATCGCCGTCGGGGGTAACACCCACGTTGGTAAAAATGGTGTTGGCTTTAATAGAAGCCATGGCGTTGGGATTGGTTTTGGCATTGGTACCGGGAGCCACACCAAAGTATCCTGCTTCGGGGTTGATGGCATACAGTTTACCATTCTCTCCTTTATGGATCCAGGCAATATCATCACCAATGGTGGTTACTTTCCAGCCATCCAATCCTTTTGGAGGAATCATCATGGCAAAGTTGGTTTTACCACATGCACTGGGGAATGCAGCAGCAACGTAGCTTTTTTCGCCTTCGGGGCTTTGTACACCCAGCAGCAGCATGTGTTCGGCCAGCCATCCTTCTTCTTTACCCATTACACTGGCAATACGAAGGGCAAAACATTTTTTACCCAGCAACGCGTTACCACCGTATCCGCTACCATAAGAAATGATCAGTCTTTCTTCGGGGAAATGAGAGATGTATTTTACAGTAGGGTTGCAAGGCCATTTCACGTCGGCTTCACCTGCTTTAAGCGGAGCACCTACGGTATGGATACATTTTACCCATTTTCCGGGTTTCATATGGGCCAGAATTTCAGATCCCATGCGGGTCATCAGTTTCATGTTCACCACCACATATTCGCTATCGGTTATTTGCACACCATAGCGGCTAAGGCTGGAGCCTACAGGGCCCATACAAAATGGAATAACGTACATGGTTCTTCCGCTCATAGAGCCGGCGGTAAGGTCCTCCAGGATGGTCTTCATTTCCTTGGGTTCCATCCAGTTGTTGGTAGGTCCGGCGTCTTCGCGGTTACGGCTGCATATAAAAGTCTTGTCTTCTACCCTGGCCACATCGCTGGGGTCGCTGAAGCAAGCATAACTATTGGGGCGTTTTACAGGATCCAACTTGATGAACGTACCTTTTTGTACCATCAGTTCACATAGTTCATCATACTCCTCCTGCGTGCCGGTACACATGTGTACATTGGCAGGAGTGAAGTGGGCTGCCATGGCATCGACCCAATTTTGTAACTCTGTTTTCACAGAACTTTTTTTGCTAAAAAAATAGTCTTTTTGTTCAAACATGGTATATAGTTTTAATTAGTAATTCTCTTGGGTGGGGTAATTTCCCGCAAGGTCCAACATAACGTTGCATGTAACTATGAGATACATACAAGATTTACCTGTTTAGAATCAAGTTTTGGTACGCATTTTACCCTTATAATTGTGGATAAATCCAACAGGATCCGGCAGGGCCAAACAGCTAATTTTACGCCTGATTAAATGAGGGAGCAAGCATTATGAAGTACAATCAAACCACACTACAAAAACTGGAAAGAATTCTCTCTGAAGCAGAATATGTTTTCAGGTACGAAAGAGGTACTTTTCAAAGTGGTTATTGTGTATTGGAAGCTCGAAAAGTAGTAGTGCTCAACAAGTTTCTGAATGCAGAAGGCAGGATCAATACTTTGTTGGAATTGATACCCCAGTTGAACATTAACCGGGATGCCCTTACCCACGACAGCCAAAAAATGTATGAAGAAGTTCTGAAGGCAGCCATTGTGGCTGAGTGATATTAGTAAATAATGATACTTGCCAACAGACTTTCCCAACCATGGGGAGGTCTTTTTTTTGAAGGTAGATTTGAGAAGAAAACATATGCAACAATTGACCATCACTTTTTTAGGAACCGGCACCAGCGGTGGAGTGCCCATGGTGGCATGTTCCTGTGATGTGTGCAACTCTACCGATATACTCGACAAAAGATTGCGCAGTAGCATCATGGTGCAATCTGCTACTACCACAATTGTAGTAGATGCTACGCCCGACTTCAGGCAGCAAATGCTGCAACACGGTGTAAAAAAACTAGATGGCATTTTACTCACCCATGCACATAAAGATCATCTTGGCGGGCTTGACGATTCAAGGGGCTTTCAATACATTCAGCAAAAAGCCACCCAACTATATGGCAGTAAAAAAACTTTGCAGGGTGTGAAGATTGAATTGCCGTATGCGTTTGAAGAAAAAAAATATCCCGGCGTACCCGAATTTGAATTGCATGAAATAGATGATGTGCCATTTGTGATTGGCGATATTCATGTAGTACCCATATGGGTATGGCATTATAAAATGCGGGTGCATGGTTTTCGCTTTGGCGACTTTACCTACATTACCGATGCCAATAGGATAGATGTGGAAGAGCAGGCCAAAATTTTGGGCAGCCATACGCTGGTGTTGAATGCACTGCGCAAAGAGCAACATATGTCTCATTTTACATTGGATGAAGCAGTGCAAATGGCAAAGCATTTGCAGGTGCCAGAGGCTTACTTTACGCATGTAAGCCACCAACTGGGTTTTCATCAACAAATAAGTGCCGAATTGCCACAGGGAATGCACCTGGCTTACGATGGTTTGCAATTGAAATGCCGGGGTTGTAATTTGTAGTCTACATCCCTTCTTGCATATTCAATGCCACGTTACAAACTACAGACCCGTTACTGGATACGGGAATATTTTACGTTTACCAAATGGCAGCGCAGGGCCGTTGTATCTTTTCTTTTCATCATAGTGGTGAGTTTATTATTTCCCACTTTGTATGAGTGGTGGTATCCACAGCAGAGCAGCAAGGCCTCGCCCGTTGTATTGCAACAAGTGGATGAATTGGTGGTATGGCAGCAAAAAGATTCTGCGAACAACGATGCGGTGTATAGCGAAGCCTGGAGAGAGCCTGCCAGGCAAACGGCATCCAACAAAGCTAAATATTTTTTGTTTGACCCCAATACCGCCAGTGCAGAAGATTGGCAAAAGCTAGGCCTGCGACCTAAAACAGCACAAACTATTTTGAAGTATTGCAGCAAAGGCGGAAGGTTTAGAAAGCCCGAGGACTTGTTGAAAATATATGGTCTGCCTCCGCAGCAGGCAGAGCAATTGATTCCATGGGTGCGTATTGCTGCAGTAGAAAACGAAAAGCCTTTTTACCGCAAAGATTCATTTGCAGCCAAACCATCATACACCAAAAATGTATCACCTATTGATATTAACCTTGCCGATACTACTGCGTGGATCGCATTGCCCGGCATTGGTAGTAAACTGGCGGCACGCATTGTAAATTTCCGGGAGAAGCTGGGCGGATTTTACAGTATTCAGCAGGTAGGTGAAACCTATGCATTGCCCGATAGCACCTTTCAAAAAATAAAACCGAGGTTAGTGCTTTCCAACAACCAGGTACGAACCATCAACATCAATACTGCCGATGCGGCTGTGCTGAAAGCCCATCCTTATATCAGTTGGAATATAGCCAATGCCATTGTGCAATATCGCAATCAACATGGGGTGTATGCATCGCCCGAAGATTTGAGGCGCATTGCCATTATAGAAGAAAGCTTGCTGATCAAACTGCGGCCTTACCTGGCCGTACAATAAGCAACAAACAATAGAAGGGCTTGTTTCAAAACTAACAAGCGTTAGCTTACATTTGGAGAGCACCACCACTATTGCTTATGGATTTTAGAAAATCGGAACTTACCGGGCAGGTAGCAGCAGCTGCCCGCCAGTTTGCAAAGCAGCATATACAACCACATGTAATGGACTGGGATGAGCGGCAGGTTTTCCCTGTAGAAACTTTCAAGGCCTTGGGTAAACTGGGTATGATGGGCGTGTTGGTACCCGAGCAATATGGAGGGGCAGGATTGGGCTATTTTGAATACAGTGCCATCATACAGGAAATTGCAAAAGTTTGCGGATCGATTGGCCTTAGTTTGGCTGCCCACAATAGTTTGTGTACAAACCATATTGCAAGTTTTGGCAGCCATGCGCAAAAAGAAAAATGGCTGCCACAGTTGGCGAGCGGCAATTGCATTGGTGCATGGGCACTCACCGAACCGAATACCGGCAGCGATGCAGGCAATATGCAGACCACTGCGGTGAAAGATGGAAATGACTGGATATTGAATGGCACCAAATGCTGGATCACGCATGGCATTAGTGGCGATATAGCAGTGGTGATAGCCCGCACCGGCGAAGCCAGGAAAAGCGGCAATGCCACAGCGTTTGTGGTAGAGCGGGGCATGCCCGGATTTGCCGGGGGCAAAAAAGAAAATAAACTCGGTATGCGTGCCAGCGAAACTGCCGAATTGATATTGGATAATTGTCGCATACCCGATGCCAACAGGTTGGGCGAAGTGGGCGATGGTTTTCGCCAATCGCTTAAAATACTGGATGGTGGCCGCATTAGTATTGCTGCGTTGGCGCTGGGTATTGCGAAGGGTGCATACGAAGCAAGTGTGCAATACAGTAAGCAACGTTACCAGTTTGACGAACCTATCTGCAATTTCCAGGGTATTAGTTTTAAACTGGCCGATATGGCTACAGAAATAGCGGCTGCCGAATTGTTGGTTGACCAGGCATGCTACCTGAAGGATGCGCATTTGCCTGTAACAAGGGAAAGTGCCATGGCAAAATATTATGCCAGCGAGGTAGCAGTGAAAGTGAGTACGGAAGCAGTACAAATTTTTGGAGGATACGGATATACCAAAGATTTCCCGGTAGAAAAATATTACCGCGATAGTAAGCTGTGCACCATTGGTGAGGGCACCAGCGAAATACAAAAAATAGTTATAGCAAGAGAAGTATTGCAAAAGGCATAATCCCTGCCGACAATCACTCCTACATTTGCCGCCATGAAACGGAATGTATTCTTATGCTGCATGGCAGTGGTGCTTATGGCACTGGCAAGTTGTGGCAATACTGAACAGCCCGCTGCGGAAACTAAAACTCCTATTGCAGGCGCAAGCACTGCACAAGATGCGGGCAAGCAATTGTTTTATGCCAAATGCGCCAGCTGCCATATGGTGAACAAAGAACTCACGGGCCCTGCACTGAATGGCGTAGAAAGCCGCTGGCCCGATAAAGAAAAATTAATTGCCTTTATTCAAAACAGCGAAGCGGTGATTGCCACCGATGCTTATGCTCGCAACCTGTGGATGCAGTTCAATCAAACACCCATGCCTCCGCATCCCGACCTTACCCGTGAACAGATCCAAAGCATATTGGATTATATCAACGCAGTAAGCGAAAAAAAATAGCGACTGCATTCTCCTCCTCCAAATTTTCAAAGCGACAAATACTTGTATGATTACTGTGTACGGCATACCCAACTGCGATACCGTGAAGAAAACGGTGGACTACCTGAAGCAACATAATATTCCCTTTGCATTTCACAATTACAAAACGGAAGGCATCAGCAAGCTGCAGTTGAAAAACTGGAGCAAGCAGGTGGGCTACGAATTGCTTTTGAATAAAAAGAGTACCACCTGGAAAGCGTGTACACCCGAAGAGCAAACAGCAGCAGCAAAACCGGGCGGAGCTATTGAGTTGATGGCAAAAGCCAATTCGCTCATTAAAAGACCGGTGATCGAAAAAGATGGAGCCGTAATTGCAGTAGGCTTTAAAGCAGATGAGTTGCTGCAAAAAATAAAAGGCTGATTTGATCAACCTTTTACAATGGACAATCAGTATTGTGCCATGATAGGTATAAAATAAAAGAGGAACCATGAGTTCCTCTTTTATTATTGAATACAGTGAGAAAATGATCACACCTTCTTCTCAAAATCTTTCAGCTTCTCACTTCCTTTTTCATACAAGTCTTTGGCTACTTCTTTAGCCTTATCAAATCCTTCTTCTGCTGCATCGGCAGCTTTCTTGGCAAAGCCTTCTAATTTTTCACCTACATCGCCGGGAATCACATCCGAAATTTTATCGAGCCAACTGCCACCAGAAGTACCACCTGATGAAGATGGGGTTTCTGTAATATCGGGGTTGGCAGCGGAAGCCGTTGCGCCACCGTTCAATACATTTTCTACGGCGCCTGAAAGCATGGGAAATTTTTCGGAAACAAAGCCTTTGATGACTTCTATGGTTTTGGCAGCCTGCTCTTGCGAAAGCCCGGCTTCTGCTATCAGTTTGTTGATCAATTCTGTCATGGTGGTTAAGTTTTGAAAGTGATGGAAGGGTGTGTAAAGTACAGCATAGGTTATTAAATGCAACAAAAAAGCCTTGCTATTTGCAAGGCTCTGTAAAGATTTAATATTTTGATTATGCCACTTTCAGTTTGCTCATTTTGCTGCTGTCAAATTTCTGGCGGGCATAGTCGAGTGTTACTTCAAATTCTTTTTCTTTTTGGCTGGGCAGTTCGAACATGGCATCGGTAAGAATGTGTTCGCAAATACTGCGAAGGCCACGGGCGCCCAGTTTAAATTCCAATGCTTTCTGTACAATAAAATCGTACACACCTTCTTCAAACTTCAACACAATTCCTTCCAGTTCAAACAGCTTGTTGTATTGGCGTACCAACGAATTTTTTGGTTCGGTAAGAATGCTGCGTAAAGTGGCTGCATCCAGCGGATCGAGATGGGTAATCACCGGCAGTCGGCCCAGCAATTCGGGAATGAGTCCAAAGCCTTTGAGGTCGGGTGCATTTACAAATTGCAGCAGGTTTTTCTTTTGGTATTCCTGCATGTCTTTGTCAACATTAAAACCAATGGCATTGGTATTTACCCTGCGGGCAATTACTTTATCAATACCATCGAAAGCACCACCTGCTATGAACAAAATGTTTTGGGTGTTCACCTTGATCATTTTTTGCTCGGGGTGTTTGCGACCGCCTTGTGGTGGCACGAGCACTTCGGTACCTTCCAGCATTTTGAGCAATCCCTGTTGTACACCTTCGCCACTTACATCGCGGGTAATGCTGGGGTTATCACCTTTGCGGGCAATTTTATCTATCTCGTCTATGTACACAATACCACGCTCTGCAGCCTGCACATCGTAATCGCAGTTTTGCAACAAACGGGTGAGCATGCTTTCCACGTCTTCGCCTACATAACCTGCTTCGGTAAATACAGTGGCATCTACTATTGCAAATGGAACATTGAGCAGTTTGGCAATGGTTTTAGCCAGCAAGGTTTTACCAGTACCGGTTTCGCCCACCAAAATGATATTGCTCTTTTCAATTTCTACTTCTTCAGCACTTACTTTTTGGGTAAGGCGCTTGTAGTGGTTGTATACCGCTACGCTCAATATCTTTTTAGCATCGCTTTGACCAATTACATATTGATCGAGAAATTGCTTGATCTCGCGGGGCTTTTTTACATTGAGCTTAAATGCACCCGGTGCAGTAAAGCGATTGCTTTGTAATGCTACTTCCTGTTCCAGTATTTCACGGGCACTGTCTACGCATTGATCGCAGATGTGCACATTGTCCTGACCGGCAATGAGAATTTTTACTTCATCACGGCTTTTGCCGCAGAAGGAGCAATGTAGAGAAGATTTGGCCATAACCCTGATTGATGGGAAAGCCCTGAGAGTACAGGGCCTTACGCCACAAAAGTACTCACAGGGCTTGGATTTGACAAGACTAATGCGTTAAAGCTTTTCGATGATGCCGTCTACTATGCCATAGGTCACACTTTCTTTTGCATCCATCCAATAATCACGGTCGAAGTCTTTCATCACTTTTTCAAACTTTTGTCCGCAATTATCGGCCAGTATTTTGGCGCCCAGCTCTTTGGTTTTACGAATTTGCTCGGCCATAATTTCGAGGTCTGCACTGGTGCCGCGTCCACCGCCACTGGGCTGGTGGATCATGACTTCGCCATGAGGGAAAATGAAGCGACGACCCTTGGTACCTCCGCTAAGCAGGATGCTTCCCATGCTGGCGGCCATGCCCATGCATATAGTGCTCACAGGGCTGCTGATCATTTGCATGGTATCGTATATAACCATACCTGCGGTAACAAGGCCACCGGGGCTGTTGATATAAAAAGTGATTTCTTTTCCAGGATCGATAGCATCGAGATAGAGCAAACGACTGGTAATGTCTTTGGCGCTTTTATCGTCTACCACACCCCAGAGAAAAATTTTGCGCTGCTCAATAAATTTTTTGTCGAACTGCCACCCGCTCATCATTTTCTCCATCGGCATTTCGATGGAGGGCATTTCGGGAGCTTCGGGTTCTTCCTCGTCGAAGCGGAAGGGTTTGTTGCGGTAGTTGTATGGATTCATGACGATTCTATTTTTTGTTGAGATGTGCACCGGCCCTGAAGGGAGTGACACAACGAAGTTTGATAGTAGTACAATGGCTGGTAACCTCAATTAAAACCGGTTACTGCGCATCTACTATTTGCGTTCTTTTCGGGGGTTGGTGAAGAGCACTTCATCCACCAGGCCATAGGCCTTGGCTTCAGTAGCGGTGAGCCATTTGTCGCGGTCGCTGTCAGCGGCTACCTGCTCGGCGGTTTGGCCGGTGTGGTACGCCAGGATATCGTACAGCTCGGTTTTCAATTTCTTCACTTCGTTTACCGTGATCTCGATATCGGTAGCCTGGCCCATGGCTCCACCGCTTGGTTGGTGAATCATGATACGGCTATGTTTGAGAGCTGTACGCTTGCCGTGAGCACCTGCGGCCATGAGTACGGCACCCATACTTGCAGCCATGCCTGTGCAAATGGTAGCAATATCGGGGGTGATGAACTGCATGGTATCGTACATGCCGAGGCCGGCATACACACTGCCGCCGGGGCTGTTGATGTACATCTGGATATCGCGGCTATGGTCTGTGCTTTCGAGGAACAGCAACTGGGCTGTAACTATATTGGCTACTTCGTCCATAATGGGATAACCCAAAAAGATGATACGGTCCATCATAAGGCGGCTGTACACATCCATGACAGCAATGTTCATGGGGCGCTCCTCAATAATGTTGGGCGTAAGATTGGTTACATTGTGTTTGATGTATCCATCCAGCGTGTTGCTGCTGATACCGCGGTGCTTTACCGCATATTTTTCAAATTCCTTTCCAAAATTCATAGTCATAATTTGCTGATGAGCTAATGTGCTAGATGCTGATACAGCAATATAGCAGGAAATGCATTTCAAATACTGTGCGGGGAAAATTTCCGCGACATTTTGGCTGCATACGCTGCAGAGGTGGTGGAAAAGGGGACGATTTGGCTTGTACTTATTTGCTTTCCATTTGTATAACCGGCACGATCATTTCTTCTAAACTTACCCCGCCGTGCTGAAAAGTGTTTTTATAGTACTGCACAAAATGGTTGTAGTTATTGGGGTAGCAGAGGTACTCATCTTCCTTGGCAAAAATGTAGGAGGAGTTGATAGTGGGAGAAGGTAGCCCGGCTTCTTTGGGATCGCGAAAGGCCAACACATCTTTGGGTTCGTAGTTGAGGTTGCGGCCATGCTTATAGCGGATATTGGTAGTGGTTTGCCTGTCGCCAATTACTTTGGTTGCATTTTTTACACGTATGCTTCCGTGATCGGTAGCCAGCACCAGTTTAATTTTTTTGTCGGCTATGCGCTTCAGGGCTTCGTGTAGCGGGCTATGCTCAAACCAACTTTTGGTAATGCTCCTATAACTGCGTTCGTCGTTGGCCAGCTCTTTCAGCACTTCCATATCGGTACGTGCATGGCTGAGCATATCTACAAAATTGTACACGATCACGTTGAGGTCGTTGTTCAACATGTTATGAATATTGTTGACCAGTTGCTGCCCGCTTTCGTTGGTAAGTATTTTGGTATAGCTTGTTTTGAGGTCGGCTTTTCCCAGTCGTTTGAGCTGGGCTTTCAGGAACTCTTCTTCGTGTTGGTTTTTGCTGCCTTCGTCGTCGTCGTTTTTCCAGTTTGCGGAAAACTGTTTGGCAATATCTATAGGGAGCAGCCCTGCAAACAGGGCATTGCGTGCATACTGTGTGGCAGTTGGCAGTATGCTGTAAAATGAATCTTCTTCGGTAATGCGAAAACTTTCGGCAAAAATGGGTTGAATGGCCCGCCACTGGTCGAGGCGTAAATTGTCGATGAGTATAAAAAATGTGGGAGTGCCTTTGCTTACATGCGGCAATACTTTTTGGGCCAGCAGGGTATGGCTTAATACCGGTGCCTCTGCGTTGCCGGGTTTTACCCAACTGGTATAGTGACGGCTTACATATTTGAAGAATTCAGTATTGGCTTCGTCCTTTTGGGTCTGGAACACTTCCCGCATTTCGGTGCTGTCGGTTTTGTCCATTTCCATTTCCCAGTACACCAGCTTGCGGTAAATGTCCATCCACTCCTGTGCATCGGGGTTACTGTTGAGCGCCATAAACAGGTTGCGAAATTCCTGCTGGTAACTGCTGGTGGTCTTCTCACTCACCAACCTTTTGTTGTCGAGAATTTTTTTGAGGCTGAGCAACACCTGGCTGGGGTTTACCGGCTTAATGAGGTAATCGCTGATCTGGCTGCCAATAGCATCTTCCATCACGTTCTCTGCCTCGTTTTTGGTGATCATTACTACGGGCAATGTGCTCTTGATGGCTTTTATTTTGGCCAGGGTTTCCAGCCCGCTAATGCCGGGCATGCTTTCATCCAGCAGCACTACATCCAGTGGGTTGTCTTTTACATAGTCGATGGCATCAAAACCATTGGTAAGGCTGGCTACCTGGTAGCCTTTGTTTTGCAGAAAGAGGATTTGGCTTTTGAGGCTGTCTATTTCGTCGTCTACCCAAAGTATTTTAGCAAGGTTCATAGGTGCAGGTTCTAAGTGTTGAAGTTCCGGGAAATAAAAGTGCAGTGTTCAAATACCTGCACTACTCCGTGCCGGTATTGCAGATATACAACAATACTGCTGCCTGTAAAAATGCAAAGGGAAGTTTGGCAATTTTTTGCGCTAAACGGGGGCAGATGCCAGCCGGGAGATACGTTCAATTGAAAATGCTCGGGCCTGCTTAAAAAACTTGTGTGATTTTAAACCTACCAATACTGCTTCGGAATGTAAGAAGCAAAATAAAAAAGGGAATTTTCCATATCCCTTCGTGTATGCTATCGAACCAGTTTCATATTCACCGGATCCCACTCAATATATTTTTTGCCGAAATAGCTATCGTTGCAAAGCAGGGCAGGCGCACAGGCCCTGAAACCGAAAATGGGGTCTTCGGCTACTAAGCCCCCGGTGCGAATGGCTTTAAAAAAATTGCCGAAATGATCGTAGTGCGCACCCTTGTAACCCTCTTCGGCTTTGTAAATGGTTTCGCGGGGCGGCAGCATTTTTTTGCGCTCTTCTTTTGCCGTTCCGTTTTCTGCAGCTTTTGCATTTAAAAACGAATCGTTGGTGCCAGCATCTGCATTCAATCGCACCGTTACTTTTTCCCATTCCACATCCATACTTCCTTTGCTGCCATTCAATCGCAGGTAAGTGGTACCGCTGGTCCCATCCACAAAATTGCAACGCAGGCTTAGGTCGAAACCCGGGTGTGCCTGTGTTTGCGGGTAGTCGAACATACCCAGCAATACATCGGGTACATCTCTGCCATCTTTCCAATAGCGAAGGCCACCCATGGCTGCTATTTTTGTAGGTCCCAAACTATTGGTGATAAAATGCAGGCTGCTAAACAGGTGCACAAACAAATCGCCACTCATACCGGTACCATAGTCGAGGTAGTTGCGCCAGCGAAAAAAACGAAGCGGGTCGAATGTATGTTTTGCATTGATCTCGTATCGATCCCATGCAACGGTTTGTGTAGAAGCGTCATTCGGAATTTTATATTGCCATGCACCACCTGCACTCATACGTGCCCAAAATCCTTCGGCATAATTAAGCTCGCCAATAGCGCCTGCTGCCAATAGCTCTTTAGCTTTTTCGTTGCCCAACGAGCTTACGCCCTGGCTACCTATTTGGTAAACTTTGCCGCTTTTTTTCCAGGCATCTACCAAAGCCCATCCCTCTGACACTGCATGCAGCATCGGTTTTTCGCAATACACATGTTTACCTGCCTGCAAAGCAGCAATACTGATGGGTTGATGCCAATGATCGGGGGTGCCAATAATTACAGCATCTACATCGCTGCGCTTCAATAATTCGTTATAATCGTTGGTGGCAAACAGGTGTTGACCCCAACGTTGTTTGGCAGCGTCAATGCGGCCTTTGTATAAATCGCAAACGGCAGTAATGGTAACGCCTGCATGCTGCAATGCCGTATTCATATCCTCGCTACCCATGCCACCGGCACCAATTAATCCCATGCGTATGGGTTGATCGTCGGGCTGTATGGGCTTTCGATACAATGGATTGATAATAGTGACTGCATCATTCGCCACAGCATGGTTGCCGGCAATAACAGCCGCACCGGCTAATCCTAATTGTTGTAAGAAAGAACGGCGGTTTTTATTCTTCATAAGCAGGTGGTTGATGGAATACTGAATGTAAGCAAAAACGGCTGGAAGCGTTTTCCTGCTGATTGCTGCCAATAAAGCCACCGCAGAATGAAGGGCAAAAAAATTCTTGCAGTCGTAAAATCTCCCGGCTGCAGTGTTTGGCATGATATTTAAAGTATAAAGCCTGAAGTGGGTTGTCCGTACACCCGTACGGCAGCAGGTTTTAGGCAGAACAAAAACGCCCCGGATTTTTCCGAGGCGTTTCTTGTTATTATGTCCAGTTCGCAATTGCTGCGAAGGATTCGATTAATGGTGATGATGGTGCTGCTGCGCTGTAAACTCTTCAGCAGTAACTTCTTCATCTTTAAAGTTGGTAACCTGTGCTGCAGCCCATGTAAACAACTTGTCGGTCATCAGTTGGTTGTACATCTGGTCGATGTATTTGCGGTCGCTCATCATGCGGTCTACATAGCTATCCAACCAGGCAGTGCTTTCGTCCAGTTGTGTTACGCCCATATAGCCCATCATTTGGTGCTTGGCAAATTCACGCAGCTCTTCCTGCTCTACGCTCAGCTTGTTTTCCTGCATCAGCTTATCGCTGATCATGGTCCACTTGAGTGAGTTGGTGAATGAAGGGAATTCAGCTTCTACTTCTTCAGCAGTCTTTGGCTTTTCGCCACCGGTCTGCAACCAGCGCTTCAGGAAATCGGTAGGGATTTCAATAGAAGTGTTGTCGATAAGGTAGTGGTAGATTTCGTCGTGTACCTGGCTGCGGCCCTGGTTGGCCCAGTATCCTTCAATATCTTCTTTTACCGCCTGGCGAAACTCTGCTTCGGTAGCAATGGCTTTGCCGGGGAACAATTGGTTGAAGAATTCTTCGTTCAGTTCACGATTTTCTACAAACCCAATTTTGGTAATGGTTACTTTGAATTTTTTGCTACCGGCATCGGCTACTTCTGCCAATCCTAAGTCGCCAATCACCCATTCTTTTTCTTTGGCTTCAAAAGCTTCGTCGATAGTAATGGTGATGCTGTCGTCTTTTTTCAACCCGCTGAGTTGTGGGCGAACTGCTTCTGCAAAATAGCTAACCAACAGGCTGTTGTCTTTGGTTACACCACCTTCAACTGCATTACCGGCTGCGTCTACTTCAGTAAAAGTTACATTCAGTACACACTTGTCGTTGTTCACAGTTTCGGGTTCTTGCATATTGCCATAGCGGCTTTGCAGGCGGGTCACTTCTTCGCTGATCATTTCCTCGGTTACTTTCACCAGGCGACGCTTGATGGTAGCAGCAGCCGGGCTGGCCACGGTAAATGGAGGGCGCAAACCAATTTCAAAACCAAAGCTGTACTCAGCAGGTTGGTTCATATCCAACTGGCGTACGGTTGCAGCATTGTCGTCGGTAGGAAGCGGCTGCGCAAAAATTTCTGGCTTTTCTTTATCGAGGTAGCCATTGATCTCTTTTTCTACGGTGCGCAGCACTTCGTCGGCGTACACACTGGCTCCAAACATTTTCTTTACATGGCCCAAAGGAACCATGCCTGGGCGGAAGCCGGGCACATTGGCTTTCTTGCTATAATTCTTTAAAGCCTTTTCGAAGGCGGGATAATAGTCTTCCCTGGTTAAGGTTACTGTAAGCCTGTCGGTGAGTGGGCCTACGTTTGCTCTGGTTACTGTAGCCATTTTTAATTGCTTGTTTGAAGTTTATGCCGGGGAGTACTGATCCATTTGGCCGAAAAACACGGCGGTAAAGGCTCCTCCCTTCTGTATCCAATAAAAATTGGGACGCAAAAGTAACGGAATCGCCTGTTGTAATTGCATTCTTAACAAATAGCCGCTGAGATTTGGCAACGGTTTTGCTTCTGCAGAAGGCTTCCACGAACGCCCCAAAAGGGTTGTCGGGCATAAAAAAAGCCCTGAACCGGTTAGGCAGGGCAATGCGTTGGACAGACAAATTGGGCTATTGCAGTACTTTCACCCCGGTAGCTTCTATGCTGATCTCTACCTTGGGCTCTGTGATCTTTGCTATTTCCTCTTTGCTCTTGCCGGCATCTTCGGCATAGTGCTGCAACTGGGCTACCGATGTGGTTTTGCGAACTGCTTTGCCACTTACGTACACGGTTTTGCCATCAATATCTTTTGGTACAAAAAAGCTATGGTCTTTCATTTTTACCATAATGCCGTCTTTACTGCCATCGTCTATGCGCAGCCAGCAGCCTTCGCTTTTACAAACCTGTTTTACTTTTCCGGTCACCACGCCCGACCATTCGTCTTTTCCGTCCATATTGCTCTTAAACTTGTCTACGGTCACCGCTTTTTTAGATTTTACAGGCTCACCAAAATCCTTGGCTTCCTGGGCTATGGCCAGCATACCGGCAAACAGGAAGCCGGCCATCAGTACTAGTTTTTTCATGGGGGTATAAATTAGATTTCCAAATGTAAGTAGTGGTGCTTGCAAATGATTACCGTTTAGCAAACAAAGAATATTAGCACCAAAAAACTAAAATAGTTAGTGTGTAAAAGAAATTACCTCTATCTTCACGCCCTTAATACTTTTATACTACAGTAATGGCAAAGAATCAATCAACCTCAGAAATTGAAACCATGAGCAACCCGGTGCAGTCGGAAAAACTAAAAGCATTAAAGCTCACTATCGATAAGCTTGACAAGGATTTTGGCAAGGGTAGTGTAATGATGATGAATGAAAAAGGTAGCAGGCAACTGGAAGTAGTCTCTACCGGTTCCATAGGATTGGATACCGCATTAGGAATTGGCGGATTGCCCCGTGGCCGTATCATTGAAATATACGGACCTGAATCGAGCGGTAAAACCACCATTGCTACCCATGTAATAGCCGAAGCTCAAAAAAAGGGTGGCATTTGCGCCATTATTGATGCCGAACATGCGTTCGACAGCAACTATGCTCAAAAACTGGGGGTAGATGTAGACAACCTGCTGATCAGCCAGCCCGATTATGGTGAACAGGCCCTGGAAATTGCCGATCGCCTTATTCTCTCCGGCGCATTGGATGTAGTGGTGATCGACTCCGTAGCAGCACTGGTACCAAAGGGCGAGCTGGAAGGCGAAATGGGTGATAGCAAAATGGGATTACAGGCCCGCCTTATGAGCCAGGCTTTGCGTAAGTTGACCGCTACTATTAATAAAACCAATACCATTTGCATATTCATCAACCAGCTTCGCGAAAAAATTGGGGTGATGTTTGGCAACCCTGAAACTACTACGGGTGGTAATGCACTGAAGTTTTATGCTTCTGTACGTTTAGACATTCGTCGTATCAGCCAGATCAAAGATGGCGATGAAGCCGTAGGTAACCGTGCCCGCGTAAAAGTGGTGAAGAATAAAGTAGCGCCACCGTTCCGCCAGGCAGAATTCGATATCATTTTTGGAGAAGGTATCAGTAAAATGGGTGAGATAATTGATATGGGAGTAGAACTGGGCATCATCCAAAAAAGTGGTAGCTGGTTTAGTTATGAAACCAATAAACTGGGCCAGGGCCGGGATGCTGTAAAAGAATTAATAAGAGATAACCCTGAATTGAGTGCTGAAATTGAAGGAAAGATCAGGGCCAAAATAGCGGAAATGCAAGCGGCATGATTATTGCCTGAAGATTTTTATCCGCTATTGACACTACGCAGGCATTTTCTTTTGCCAGCCAACAATTTCTGGATTTTGCTGTAAAACCGTCCCCACCAGCCAGGGGGCGGTTTTCATTTATGGCTTGTTCAAACATTGAGTAGTTCTACGCATAAAATTCAGTAATCGACACCTTGACAAATGTCAAAATCTACCCCATTTTTGTATTCTCGTTAAGGGCAGCAAACACCGCCTGAAACTAAGAAACTATCTGACCTATAACCCTGAAACACCCTCTAAACACCTGCATTCCGAAAGTGATGTGGGTGTTTGGCATTTTAGACCATTTCTTTTATTCGTCTGGTGTTCGCATTACAAACAGGGGTTGTTTTCCTCCTTTTTATTTCAGGAAAGTGAACTGCTTACACCTACAATAGCAAGAAGTATAACAAAATAACTGGCAAGCATGCAATTTGAAGGTTTGCTGTGCCTGCCCCCATCCCTGTACCTTTGGCGCCGAATATTATGCGCAAAAAGAAAAATCAATTTATACGTGGGCTGGAGCTTACCGCCTATGCAGCCGAAGGAAAAAGCCTGGGTAAAACCGAAGGTAAAGTGGTATTTGTAGAGCGGGCCGTGCCCGGCGATGTGGTAGATGTACTGCTTACCCGCAACAAAGCCGATTGGGCCGAAGGGGTGCCGGTTGAATTCATTAGTTATAGTAAGGATAGGGTAGAACCTTTCTGCCAACATTTTGGGGTATGTGGTGGCTGCCAATGGCAAATGCTACCCTACGAAAAACAATTAGCCTATAAGCAACAGCAGGTGTACGACCAGCTTACCCGTATTGGCGGAGTGGCTGTAGATAACTTGCTGCCCATAGTGGGATGCACCGAAACCACCGGCTACCGAAATAAGCTGGAGTTTACGTTTGCCAACAAGCGGTATTTAACCCGTGAAGAATTGGGCGATCCAGATGTTAGCGCTATCGGCTCTTTTGCAGGTTTTCATGCCAAGGGAGTGTTCGATAAAGTGGTTCACCTGGGCCAATGCCACCTGATGCAGGAGCCGGCCAACCAGATAAGGGAGGTGCTGCGCCAAAAGGCCATGGACATGAACATGCCTTTTTACGACATCAAACAGCATACCGGTTGGATGCGGGGCGTACAATACCGCCTTTGCACTACCGGCGACCTGATGGTGAATGTGATGCTGGGTTTTGAAAAAGAAGAAATGCGCAAGCAACTACTCGACCATCTGCTGTCCGAAGTGCCTGCCATTACCACATTATATTATACCATTAATACCAAGCGAAACGATAGCATGTTTGGCCTGGAGCCACAGCTGTATTTTGGAGCAGCGCATGCTACCGAAGTGCTGGAGGATTTTAAATTCCTGATCAGTCCGAAATCTTTTTTCCAAACCAATACCAAACAGGCCGAAGGACTTTATCGCCTCACCCGCGAATTTGCTGAACTCGATGGAACCCAAACCGTGTACGATCTGTATTGCGGTACCGGAAGCATCGGCATTTTTGTGAGCAGGCTGGCTAAGCAGGTGATAGGTGTGGAGTTGGTGGAAGAAGCCATTGCAGATGCCAAAGCAAATGCCACGCTTAACCAGTTAGACCACACCAGTTTTTACGCAGGCGATGTAATTGACATTTGCAACGACGAATTTTTTGCTGCGCATGGCCGGCCCGATGTGATCATTACCGACCCGCCAAGAGCTGGTATGCACGAAAAGCTGGTACGCAAAATATTGGACATGGCAGCTCCTACCGTAGTGTATGTGAGTTGCAACCCGGCGACACAGGCACGGGATTTGCGATTGCTGGCAGAGAAATATGAAGTGACCAAAGCGCAACCGGTAGATATGTTTCCGCATACACTGCATATAGAAAATGTGGTGCAATTGAAACTGAAACCCGCAACGCAGGCAGAAGCATAGTGCATCTATCCTTTGACGTTGTAGACGCATTCAGGATGGATTAACATTATCCCAAACCGCAGTTGTGAATTTTGTTCGTACTTCGTACTTAGTAACTCATCAGTGATTCCAATAGTATATGCAGCAAATACGACCCGGTAATTTTCAGATACTGCCGGTACTTATAAAAAATCTTTTGATCATCAATAGCCTGGTGTTTTTGGCCCAGCTTACTATTGATGGAATACTTCCGGGTGGCGATTTGCAAACGAAAGTGGGGTTTGTGGCAGACACATTTGCCTTGCACCATATTTTTTCGCCGCTGTTTAAGCCATGGCAGTTGCTTACGCACATGTTTATGCATGGCAGCCTCATGCACTTGTTTAGCAACATGTTTGCCTTGTGGATGTTTGGAAGCATACTCGAAAACCTCTGGGGGCCTAAGCGATTCCTGATCTTTTACCTGGTATGCGGCGTGGGTGCAGCCATTTTACACCTTGGTTTTCTTTGGTACGAAAACTACCAGTTGATGCACGATTTCGAAGCTTTCAGAAATCATCCTACGCTGGAAGCCTATACAAAATATTTCAATCACTACAATCTTGGTACGCTTGATTATGGAACAAGAGAAAATTATCCAACGGCAGTTTTAAATGCCTGGCAGTCCGCCCCGGATAATTACCAGATTGCTGACCAGGCAGTGATGCTGGTTACCGATCATGCTAACTATTCGCTAAGCGAACCTACCCTGGGTGCCAGCGGTGCTGTGTTTGGTTGCCTGGCTGCATTCGGTTATTTGTTTCCCAACACCTATATCTACCTGTACTTTTTTGTACCCATCAAAGCCAAGTGGTTTGTACTGCTCTACATTGCCTTTGAGCTAAGCATGGCAGTGCGCAACAGTGCGGGTGATAACGTGGCCAGGTGGGCGCATTTGGGGGGTGCATTAGTGGGCGTGTTGCTCGTGTATTTCTGGAATAAAAACAATCGACGACATTTTTATTAACAAGGAAGCCTGTTCAATTTTTTATAATTTTAAGGGAATGACGGCAACTGAACATTGAATAAAAAATTGCAGTTGGTACGGTCATACATTGAGTGCTTGTTTACAGTTTTTACAAAGTATTTTCTACGGTTATGGGGGTAATGGAACAAAAGAAAAATAGAAACCTACTGCTTGGTCAGGATGGCAATGCCCTTATCGGTCTGATAGCGGTTTGTGCCATGGTCTTTGTAATGCTGAGCTTCATTAAAGTGGGGTTTTTAATGAGTGATCTCACCATGAATGCATTTATAGTAAAAGTGCAGAACTGGTTTGTATTACCTGCCGAACTCTCCACCCTGCTTTCAAGACCATGGACCATTTTCACCTATATGTTTACCCACGATAATGTGTGGCATATTGTAAGTAATATGCTTTGGTTGTGGGCATTTGGTTTTATACTGCAAGACCTTGCAGGAAACAAACACCTGGCGCCAATTTACTTGTATGGTGGCTGGATGGGCGCATGCATGTTCTTATTGTCGGCGAATATTTTTCCTGCATTACAACAGCAAATTCAAACCATACCACCGTTGGTAGGGGCTGGCGCATCCATTATGGCTGTAGCATTGGCCACCACTACATTGGCCCCTAACTTCCGCATTTTTCCGTTGCTGGGAGGAGGCATTCCTCTATGGGTGCTAACACTTGTATTTGTATTGGTAGATTATGCGTTAGTGGCCAGCGTGCATATAGGTGTAGCGGTAAGCCATATAGGTGGCGGTTTGATAGGTATGCTGTATACCCGTGCCCTTCGCCGCGGATCGGACTGGGGTGAGTGGATGCATTCGTTTTATTACTGGCTTACGCATATGTTCGATCCTAAAGATTCGGCTGCTGATAAACATCAACAACAAAAAGAATTGCATTATCAAAAAGGACCGGAACCCTTTACCAAAAAAACCAGTGTTACGCAGCAGCGTGTAGATGAATTGCTGGATAAAATAAATAACAAGGGCTACCATTTTTTAACGGAAGAAGAAAAGGAATTTTTAAAACGAGCCAGCCAGGAAGATCTCTGAACAGGCACCCACCCAACACCCATGCACCGAAGTAGAACGCACAAATTTAGACACATCATTTCCTGGATTTTTTTAGTAGCAGCGATGGTTGTTTATCTGCCATCGCTGTTTGTTTACCTGGTACACCCCGGCCAGTGGTGGGTAATGGGCATATTGTCCATTGGCTTTCCATTTACCTGGCTTGTGTTTATACTAGCAGTATGTTTTGGTTTTGATATAAACAAGCGACTGGGTGTTGCAGTCTTACTGCTTTGGGTAGCGGGAATGCCCATTATGAAAAATGTAATTGGCCTGCATTTGCCAAAAGAGTTTGTAGTAAAAAAACAACCCGGCACATTGCGCATTGTACAATGGAATTGTATGCATTTGCCGGGAGGAGAAGCGTGGAAACTAGAAGGTAAATCAGAACGGTTACAAGCAGTGCAGTATTTGCGCAAGTATGCTCCGGACATTGTGCTCGTGCAGGATTTTACAGACTATGCTGCTAATGGTGTGTTTTCGAACAAATCCCTATTGCAAGATACATTGGGCTTTCGCTACGTTTATTTCAAGCCGTATTATGCAGAAAAATTACCCTGGGGTGAAGTGAAAGAAGGCGTAGCCATTTTTTCGAAATTGCCATTGGTGGATAGCGGCTTTGTACAATACACCCGCAAATCTTACCCGGCCAATATTTCATGGGCAACTGTGCGGTTCAACCATAAACTTTTGAGGCTTGCAACTACGCATTTTACCAGCATGAATCTGAATACACCACCTGTGTCGCCGGATACGCTGGGTGTAGTGCAGTTGCAGGATAGCACAGTAATGAGGATCGGCAGTATATGGCAAAAATTGCGCTACTACCAACCTTATCATGTGAAGCAGGCAACAATGCTGCGCAGTTTTTTGGATAGTTCTTCCGCACCTACCATCACCGGTATGGATATGAACTCTGTGCCATCGTCGTATGTGTACAAGCTGGTGAAGGGCGACAGGCAGGATGCATTTCTTGCGAAAGGATTTGGTTTTGGCAGAAGCTATGATACCCGTTTACCCAATTTGCGCATTGATTATTTGTTCGTACACAACGATCTTCAAATAATGCAGATGACACAGCAGTACATGCCCATATCCGACCACCAGTTGTTAATAGCCGATGTGCAGTGGAAATGAGGAATGGTAAAATATGGCGGTATTGGCAAGCCGAAACTAAATAGGTGCTAATTTCACGGTATAAGATGGCATTTAGTTTCAGAACATTCAGCAAGCGATTTTTCATCATTAGCAATGTGGTGACAGCACTGGCTTTTTTGCTGGCTTGCCTTCAGCCCTGGCTACATCCCGAAACATTTTGGCTCATCAGTTTTTTAAGCCTTACCCTTCCGTATTTGTTGTTGATGTTGTTGGGCTTCCTCGTGTTTTGGTTTTTTTTCAAAATAAGATATACGCTTATTTCCATTATCGCACTACTCATTGGATGGAAACAGGTGAATGTATTGGCCGGTTTCAACAGCGAATCATTTTCAAAAAAAATTAATAAGGAAGTACCAACGCTCCGCGTATTGTCGTGGAATGTGCGGGCCATGAAGGGTATCGGCAACCTTAGCGAAAAGGAAATGAAACCCAACCTGGCAAAAATATTTGCGATGATAAAATCGTACAGGTCGGATGTGGTTTGTTTCCAGGAATTTGGCATTTTCGATTACCCGCATGCAGGGTTCGACCATATACAATCGATGAAAAAATTGGGATATCCTTACTATGTGCTTTCCAAAGATTATTCGAGGGTAGCATGGAAGTACACCAGTGGGGTAGCCATTTTTTCCAAACATCCTATTGTGTTCAAAAAGCGGGTGCAGTTTTCTTCGAGTCCTGAAAGTGTGTTGATGGCCGATATTGCCTGGGAGTCGGATACGGTGCGGGTGTTTACTTCCCACCTGCAATCTTTCAAATTGCTCAACGAAGATTTTGCAGAATTTGAAACCACCGACAGGCATGGCAAAAAGTTGGTAGAAGCTTCTTCCAATTTGTTTTCAAAAATGAAACGGGCTTTTCGCAACCGGGGAGTGCAGGCCGACCAGATCAGGGAGCTAATGGATAGTTGCCAGCGTCCCGCAATATTTTGTGGAGACCTTAACGATGTGCCGGGTAGCTACACATATTGGAAGCTGCGGGGCGATACCTGGCAGGATGCATTTCTCAAAAAAGGCTTCGGCATTGGCCGCACCTATATGTCGCTGGCGCCCACACTGCGTATCGATTATGTATTGGCTGGTCCGGGATGGGAAGTTGAGCAGTTTGCTACTATACCCGGAGGGCTGAGCGACCATCTGCCGGTGGTAGCCGATTTGGTCCAACATTAATAAATTTTGTAACATTGCAACCAGATGAAAAACCATTTACTCCTCATAGCCTGTTGTTGTTGCTGCCAATAAGCAGTAGCCTTTTTATGTCCAGGCCCCGGGTTTTGTTGATCGCTTACATTTTATTTTCTTCTAATTTTTGTCGATATGTCTTCCTCTAATTCGCAGTTGCAGGTGTACAACAGCTACACTCGCCAAAAAGAAATATTTACTTCCATTACTCCGGGTCATGTTGGGTTGTATGTGTGCGGACCCACAGTAAGTGGCGAAAGCCATCTGGGTCATGCAAGGCCTTATATCACGTTCGATGTGCTGTATCGCTACCTGGTGCATTTGGGTTACAAAGTGCGGTATGTGCGCAACGTAACAGATGCCGGGCATTTTGAAGAAGAGGGCAGGGAAGCGGAAGATAAAATTTCGAGCAAAGCCCAATTGGAAAAACTGGAACCCATGGAGCTGGTGACCAAGTACACCAACCTGTTTCGCTGGGCCATGCGCCGTTTCAACAATATTGATCCAAGTATTGAACCTACTGCTACCGGTCATATCGTAGAGCAAATAGAGATGATTAAAAAGATCATTGCAGAGGGTTATGCGTATGAAACAAATGGTAGCGTGTATTTCGATGTAAAGAAATATGCAGATGATTTTAAAGACACGAATCCGTATGGAAAGCTAAGTGGCCGTGTGCTTGATGATATGCTGGAAACCACCCGCGACCTGGATGGCCAGGATGAAAAAAGGGAGAAAGCAGATTTTGCTTTATGGAAAAAAGCACCGCCCGAGCATATCATGCGTTGGGCGAGTCCTTGGGGTGAAGGTTTCCCAGGCTGGCATATTGAGTGCTCGGCCATGAGTAGTAAATATTTGGGCAGCGAATTTGATATTCATGGTGGTGGTATGGACCTGCAGTTTCCGCACCACGAAAGTGAAATTGCTCAAAGCAGTATTTGCCACCATGGTAAACTGATGGCCCGCTATTGGCTGCACAACAATATGATCACCATCAATGGCAAAAAGATGGGCAAGAGCTATAACAACGTGATCAAACTCACTGAAATGTTTAGCGGCCAGCATCCATTGCTGGAGCAGGCTTATCACCCAATGACCATTCGGTTCTTTATCCTGCAAAGTCATTATCGCAGTACACTCGATTTTGGTAACGAAGCCCTGCAAGGATCGGAGAAGGCATTGAAGCGTTTGTGGGAAGCCTACGAAAATTTGCAAAAACTGGATATCAACAGTTTTCCTGCCATAGCTGCTGATGGTGAGCTGGAAGCAAAGACCAATAAACTGTTAGCTGAGTTTTCAGAATTTATGAATGATGATCTGAACACCGCTAAAGTACTGGCCAATATGTTTGAACTGGCCCCACTCGTAAACGGTATCAAAGGTGGACAGGTAAAGCCTGATGCACTTAGTGCCAACACCATTGTTAAATTGCAAACGCAGATGAAAACATGGCTGGAAGATGTGTTCGGTTTGCAAAGCCCAGCAGCTTCTGCCGGTGCTGATAATAGTAAACTACAGGCTGTCATGCAGGTGCTGCTGGATCTAAGAAAGCAGGCAAGAATCCGCAAAGACTTCCAGACAAGTGATGCCATCCGCATTCAACTCAGCGAAATGGGCATACAGATAAAAGACGAAAAAGATGGTACGGTAAGCTGGACAGTGCAATAAAAAAAATGGTTTCGTGTAAAAAATGTACCTCTGTTTTGAGGTGCATTTTTTTTGTAGTCTTCATGCAGCTTTTAAAAAGCCAGTACAAAATTTTTGAACCTTCTTGAACATTTGCATCAAGCGGGTGGTTGAAAAATGCTATTTCCTTTTCACCATCCTTGTGTGTTGTATACCTGATGCGGTTACCAGTTGTACTTCGTACACTCCATCACTCAAAGTTTCAATACCGTTGATGGTAAAATTGTTTACACCCTTGCTCAAAAGTTGGTTATACTGCTGTACTATCTGCCCCTGCATATTTACAATTTGAATAGTAGCAGTTTGCTGGCGATTACTATTTACTACCAGGCTTGCATATTTGCTGGCCGGGTTGGGAAATAATTTCAAACTGATAATTTCTGTAGAGATAGTTACTGCTACCACCGGTGTGATATACACTTTTCCATCCTTTGCAACCTGTTCAATTTTATAAAACACTTGTGGCGTGTTGATACCCGCCAAATTATCAGGCCAGCTATAATTGGCATTGGCAATATTGGCAGCAGCAACAGTAGCAATTTTTGTGTATTGCCTTCCATCCATACTTCTGAGCACATGATACGCCTGCAGGTTGATTTCATTCACTGCATTCCATTGCACGTTCACCGTGTTTTGATTCAACACAGCATTTAAGTTGAGTTGCACCAACGGCAACACAGCTATGTCTCTCCAGGCCCTGTCACTTATGCCCATCACCAACAATACTGGGTCGGATCCTGAAGGCTCGGGACCGGTATTATATTCTCCATTCGTGTTCATATTGGCATTGGTCACATTTCTCCATTTTTCGGGCAGAGTGTTTACATTATAACTGTCAAATAGATCGAGCAGGCCATCGCCATCGGTATCGGCAGGGGGCAGCGTTTCCGGTTTTAGATAACCATAGCCCGATGCTTCGTGCAGATCAATAGCTGTATCACCATCTGAATCTGTATTGATGTAATCGGGCACATCAGGGCGAACTGTTGCATGGGGTTGCAGCCAATTATCGCCTCCGTACCCTGTTCCATCGTATAGGTCGTCAATGCCATCACCGTCGGTATCGTTGCCGCTGGGTACTATATAGCTGTTGGTACTTTGTGCTTCAACATTGTCTGTAATTCCATCGTTGTCGCTATCGATATCAATATAATCGGGCAATAGATTATTGTCGGTATTGAGTAACGTAAGTGTTCCTGTGGTGACGTCTCGAATGGCAGAAGCCCAACCCTGATACCCCAACGACTGGTTGAATTGGGCTTTGATAATATTCGGATATATACGATCACCAGTTCCATTCCACCCGGTTACACTATTCGGGAACCCCGCTTCGTAGGCATCGCAAACTCCATCGGCATCAGCATCCAGATCGTAAGCATTTGCATATCCCGCCTGGTCTATGTTTTTATAGGGCCAGCTTTCGGCTATACCATCAGAGTTAGCGTCGCTTCCCGACAGCAATAAGGAAACGCTAGTGTTGTAAGCGTAGGTATTATTGGGGTCGCTGTCATACGCATCTACCAATCCATCTCCATCGCTATCGGTTATATTATCTGCCATGCCATTGTTATTGGCATCGGTGCCCTGTACTTCCAAAATATCGGGGATGCCATCATTGTCACTGTCGAGATCTTTTTGGTTAACAAAAGCATCTCCATCAAAATCTTTCATGGTGAGGCCGCCACTGGGCACAAGGCAATTGGCCAGGCCCTGTGTATTTACATTGGGTGAAGTACCATTGATGCTACAATCTATTCGTCCATCACCGTTGGTATCTGTACCATAATTCTCTACTACATCAGGAATGCCATCGTTGTCCGAATCGGTATCAAAATTATCTGCACCACCGGCACTGTCGGCATCGGCCGGGCCAAAGCTGTTTACGCTGCTGATATAAATGCCACCTAGACCTTGTGAGTTTTGCCCCGATAAAGCGTTGCGGTTGTACATGCGAATGGCAATAGAATCGAGGCTGTATGGTGCATTAATATTGAAGGTAACCATATTGCTTGCTGCATCGGGTGCAGCATCGCCACCGCTTGGTTTTGCCGTAAAATTACTGGTAGAAATATTGGCGGAAATATTGCTGCCTGCAGTGTATTGGTCGGGGTTAATATAAAAAGCCCGCCCGTTATAATAGTAAACCACGAAAATGGAGTCCTGCCAGCTATTGCCCGCAATATTGCCATAGTCAATATCATTTATGCTGAAATTGACATTGGTAACTTTTTTGGAGAAGCGAAAAATGTAATCTACGATCTGGCTGGTATCGGACCAGTTGTTGACAGCCATGCGAACAAAAGGACTGGTGTATCCGGAAATGGATTCGCCAACAACTGTTGTGGTGAGGCCATAGGGATTTCGGAGCACCCCGTTCAACCTTATTCCTGTAGCAGGATTGGTGATGGTATAGGTGGTAGGGTCGGTTAAATTTTGCCAAACAAAACTTTGAGGCGTTGGGTAGGCTAATTCATTTACATCTGTAACACCATCGTTGTCGCCATCAATGTCAATATAATCGGGCACTCCATCCGTATCGTTATCACTGGGTTGGCAGGCAATTAAGCCCAGCGCTGTAATACACCAATCGTCCAGCTTGGTGCTACTGTTAAAGGCAGCGTCTGTGATCTTCAGAATTTCGGTGGAAGATGTTGCCGTAAAGTTATAAGCTACTCTTTGCCATCCACCCAAAGGCGAACTGGTTTGCGAAGCAGCTTCATCCAATACCACGGGGCCTTTTCCTAATACTCCATCGGGGTAGCCGCTGGCCCCTCCAATACGAAGCCGAATGATGGGCTGCTGGGTATTGGCGGCATAGCTTTCCCGGAGGTTGCCCAGGTAAAAATAGAACGTGTATTGCTTGCCGGGTGTAAGCCCGGTTACGGTTTGTTCGTAAGCTAAATATTCGTGGCCAGCAGTATTACCCGCTAAAGCCATAAAATGGGAGGTGGCCGAAACGCCTTTTATAACGTGACCCGGGAAACCAATCTGGTTAATGCCGTCGCAGGTGCCTGTAGGTAAATACCGATCGGCAGCGGTAGCCGCAATAATGGCAAAGCTGTTCCCGGTGGCTCCACGGTTGCACACTTCACTAAACCCGCTTCCATTATAATCGGTTTGGGAAACCATAGTGCTTCCATCGGCAAAAGTGTAGGTGGTGCCGGGGCCAATATCGGGATAGCTATTGCCTACTGCCGCTACAATTGGACTGCTAAAATTTCCATTTTTAATAAGATTGGTGGGTTGCGAAAAAGCTAATCCATCAAAAGGTGCAGGTGCAGCACATTCTGTATTCATCCCCTGTAGAAACACCCGTGGGGTACAACCGGTAGCCCTGGCATTTATATCCACGAATAGACGCGGCTCTTTGGTTACATCTGAAGTAATGGTAATGCCATTATCAAAATACTGGTTGGGCGCAAACCCGGCATTAGTCGAGTCGTAGAAATTAATGGTATTTAAACTGCCGGTTCCTCTAAAGGTTCCGTTGTTTGTGGTAACACCTGTAAAGCAAAAATTACCTTCGCCCTGAATGGTGCCGTTGTTGGTAAATTTGCCACCCTGTACCCAGCCTGTTGAAGTGTTATTGAATGTATAGCCGGTTTGCAGTATAAACTCGGTACTGGCAGTTGCATAACTGGGTATGATCATATACCCCGAATTGGTCCAGCTGCCGCCAAGGGCAAAGCCACCCAAAGCCACCATGGTACAGGTATTGTTTACAACAGCCGTGTTACTGGATGTAATGATCGTGCTGGAATATACGTACCCGTTGTTATTCCATACGCCATGCATGTTTAGCCAGGTACCAGCTCCCCCGTACAACTCAATTTGAATATTCCCATTGTTCGTGAGGGTATCACCTGCGGTAACACTAAAGTCGTTGGCCAGATTAAGCGTGCCTTCGTTTAGAAAATGAGCATATACACCATCTTTCGGATTCAGCGTGAGCGTACCTGAATAATGCATACTACCACCCACATGGTTTATCACATATCCGCCGTTAAACACAACGGCATTGGTAGTAAACTGGTTGATGATTGAATAATTATGGATGGTATCCTTGTTGAATGAAAAAAATCCGGATACTTCAATAGTGCCATAATTGGTGATAACCGTATGGGCATTATCTGTTGACTGTATACTGTTAGACTTAAAGAACCCGCCTTTATAATTGTTGATGATGACCTTACCATCCAGCGTCATGGAATTACTACTGGCAATTCCATAATTGTCCAATATCACTGTTCCAATGGTAGTGGTATACCCGGTGGTATTATGAACTTCTCCATAATTGGTAATCTGTCCTATAAGCGCCCATGTATCCTTAAAGTTGAACACTGAACCCTGTTCAACATAAAAACTGGTACCACTACCTGGTGAGCCTCCCAAATTGCCATTAAATGTAGAATTGCCTGTAAGGCAAATTTTGGTGGTATTGGTTATATTATTCAATGACCTAATAAAATTGACACCGCCGGTAATACAAACGCTTTTGTCGGCTACATCAAAATCATTATCCTGGTTGGCAGGCGTAATGGTAATATCACAAGTGGTACAGGGAGAAGTTTGTGCCTGCAAAGCTGCCGATATCAAGCAACAGAAAAGAAAGATGAAAAAAGCTGGCCTTGCGTGTGAAAACAACTTTGCCATAGTTGATACTGGTTTTGGTGTATGGAGAAAGTTGTACCCGCTTCTAATAGCAGGTGCCTCATCACAAACTATGAAGTAGATGTTGCTGACCTTCTTATTCTAAAAGTACGAAGATTAGCAACAGTGGTAATGCCCTATTAAGAACAGCAGCAATGCTGGTGAGCTGTTGGCCATCCGTCCTTCTGAGCACCTGATACGCTTGCATGTTGATTTAATATTTCAAAACCTGATGGTCATCACGATTTGCTGAAATTCCTGTTTATAAACTTGCACTTGCAGGATAACACCCGGTTGAACATGCAGGAAATTTTTTCCGAATCAAATTTTCAGCAAGGCTTTAACGCATTCGGCGTTTTGCAACCTGGCGTTTGACATAGGTTTGCAATCATTTTAAAAATGAATGTTTATATGAAAAAACTATTTGTGGGTATTGCTATGCTGATCAGTGTAGCAGCAACGGCCGACGAGGGAATGTGGCTGCCCTATTTGCTGGGCCAACAGAAATATGCCGAAATGAAAGCGAAGGGCCTGAAACTGACGGCCGAGCAATTGTATAGCATCAATAAAAGTTCGCTGAAAGACGCCATCGTAATTTTTGGCAATGGTTGTACCGGCGAAATAGTAAGTGCCGAAGGATTGATTTTTACCAATCACCATTGCGGCTACGATGCTATTGCACGGGCGAGCTCGGTAGCTAATAATTATTTGAGGGATGGTTTTTATGCCAAAACGAAAGCAGAGGAAATTCCTTCTTCCAGCCTAACTGTACAGTTCCTGGTACGCATAGACGATGTAAGCAAGCAAGTGGCAGATAGTATGAAGGGTCTGGGCTGGAAAGAATGGGAAGCCAAAAAAGCAGCCGTGCTCACTGCTATTGCCAAAAAAGCAACTGAAGGCACCGGGCAGGAAGCAAGGATCTTCAGTATGTTCAAAGACAACCAGTTTATCATGTACACTTTTGAGCGGTACAAAGACATTCGCCTGGTAGGTACGCCACCGGAAAGTGTAGGAAAATTTGGAGGCGATACCGACAACTGGGAATGGCCTCGCCACACCGGCGATTTCAGCATTTTTAGAGTGTATGCCGGTAAGGATGGAAAACCTGCTGCTTACAGCGCAGATAATGTGCCCCTAAAACCCAAACACTTTTTGCCTATCAGTTTGAAAGGCGTGAAAGAAGGGGACTTCAGTATGATCTTCGGCTACCCCGGAAGCACTAACCGATTCGAAACATCTTATGGTGTGAAGCTGGCTACCGATGTAAAAAATCCTGCTTTTGTGTACATGCGTGATATCAGGTTGAAAGCCATGTTCGACCAAATGAAAAATGACGCAGCGGTAAAACTGCAACTGGCTTCTTCTTATGCAAGCCTGGCCAATTACTGGAAGTTTTATGATGGCGAAACCAAGCAACTGCTGAAGTACGATGTATACGGTACTAAGAAAAAACAGGAAGATGCCATAGTAGCCTGGGCTAAGAAAAACAACAAGCCGGAGTATCTGTCCATTTTTGATAGCTATGCCAAAGCCTATACCAGTTGGTTGCCTTACGCTAAACACAAGGAATATTATGAGCAAGGCATCAACGGCCCATCTATCATGAAGTTTGCCAACAAACTCGACTCGGTAGAGATATTCCTGGCAAAAGGTGGTGGTAATGCAAAAGCTACAGTAGCCAAATTGGATGCCGATAGAAAAGCCATGCTGGCCGAATTGAATAAACCCAGCGAACAACAAATGCTTTGGCAACTGGTGCAGGTGTTTCACAAAGACATTGCAGCCGACCAGCAGCCTGTTATGTTTTACAATTTGCTGAAACAAACCTACGGTTCACTGAATGATGAAAGCAGTTATAAAACATGGGCCGCTTCTGCATTTGCCAATTCGTTATTGCTGGATGATGCCAAATGGGCCGCGTTCAGCATCAACCCCGATGCGGGCACTTTACAAAATGATCCGCTGTACTACACTGCAAAAGCGTTCAGGGAAAACTGGGCAAAATACAAGCCGCAGTTAGATGCATTCAATAGTGCCAATGCCGAACTGGGGCACTTGTATTTGAAAGCATATCGCGAAGCCAACCCCACCAAAGTAATGTACCCCGATGCCAACTTTAGTATGCGTACATCTTTTGGCAATGTAAAAGCCTACAAACCCCGCGATGGTGTGAAGTATGATTTTGTAACTACTTCAAGTGGCTTGCTCGAAAAATATGTACCCGGTAATTATGAATTTGATTTGCCTGCAAAGCAAATTGAACTGCTGAAGAAAAAAGACTTTGGACAATTTGCCGATCCGCTGCGCAAAGATTTGGTGATAGGCTTTATTACTACCGATGATATTACAGGTGGCAATAGCGGCTCACCTGTTATTAATGGCAATGGCGAACTCATTGGCCTTGCTTTTGATGGCAACTACGAAGCACTGAGCCATAAGATCAATTTCGATAAAGACCTGTGCCGCACCATTTGCGTAGACATTCGCTATGTGCTGTGGTGTGTAGATAAACTGGGTGGTGGTAGCAACCTCATTAAAGAACTGAAACTGGTGAAGTAAGCAGTATCAATAATGCCTTACAAAAGAAACAGCCACTAGCAAATTGTTAGTGGCTGTTTTATGTTGAGTGATATTAATTATTCTGCGCAGGTGGTTTATGCCCGCCACTTCCCTGGTGCCTTGGCCTGTCGTGCGGCTTTTGGCCTTGCCCGCCTTTTTTAGGGCCGCTTTTAAATGGTGGTCGTTTGCCGCCTCCCTTATTGCCCGGCCTGCCATTTCCACCAAAGCCGCCTTCGCGGCGTTCCATGGGTTTCCACTCGGGGCCTTCGCCCAGTTCGGTGGGTATGGGAAGTTTGGGTACTTCTTTTTCCAATAGCCTTTCAATGCCTGCAAACCTGCGCTGGTCTTTGGGGTTGATGAGGGTAAGTGCTGTACCAATCCGCTCTGCTCTTGCTGTACGGCCTACGCGGTGCACATAGTCTTCACCATCGTGTGGCACATCGTAGTTAATTACCAGGTCAATAATATCGATATCAATACCGCGGCTGAGGATATCGGTAGCCACCAATATTTGAATTTTTTCGTTGCGGTAATCGAGCAATACTTTTTCGCGTTCGGTTTGTTCGAGGTCGCTATGTATTTCGGCCACTTTTAAATGTGCCTTTTTCAGATCAAATGTCAGGCGCTTCACACTTTCCTTGCTACTGCAAAATACAATGGCCAGCCGGTAAGGGTTGGTGCGCAGCAGGGTAGTCACCAGTTTTATTTTTTGCTCGTCGTACACTACAAAAGCACCTTGCTTTATTTTATCGGGGGGCTTGCTGATGGAGATATTTATTTCTGCAGGGTTGTGCAAAATCTTCTTCGCCAGTTCCCGAATTTTTGGTGGCATGGTGGCACTAAACAGCAGGTTTTGGCGCTGCTTGGGCAGGTGGCCAATAATGCGGAGTATATCGCCATGAAAGCCCATATCGAGCATGCGGTCGGCTTCATCCAGCACCAGGTATTGCAGGCCATCCAGTTTTACATAGCCCATGTTCAGGTGGGCTATCATACGGCCGGGAGTACAAACCACAATATCTGCACCCGTGCTCAGGGCCTTTTTTTCCTGGCTAAACAGGTCGCCATCGCCACCACCATAGACCGATATGCCGCCAATGTCGGTAAAGTAGCTCATGCCTTCCAGGGCCTGGCTAATTTGTACAGCCAGCTCACGGGTGGGCACAATCACCAAACAGTTTACCGAGTGGTGGTCGCGGGGCAGCGTAAGCAGTTTGTGTATAATGGGCAGTAAAAATGCGGCGGTTTTGCCCGTGCCGGTTTGGGCGCTGGCTATCAGGTCGCGGCCTTCCAGAATAATGGGAATTACCTGCTCCTGCACGGGAGTGGCGTTGATATAACCCATTGAGTCAATACTTTCCTGGAGGCGGGAATCAAAATTGAATGAGGTAAAATTCACGTAAATGAAATCGCTGTTGGATGATCGTAAAAAGGAGAAAACCAATTGCCATGCACCATGTAAAGTGCCTGAACTGATTAAAGCAAAGCTAAGGCCTTTCCCGGCAAATGCCGTTCCTGTTTAAAAGAGGGGGTGTTTTACCCATACGGCAGTCATTGACCTGTCAGGTTTTGCAAGTCTATTATTTTAATACCCGTCAGCAAATTTGCAATAAAGGCTAATTGCCGATGCAGATGATATTCCAGGTAATGTCGTAATTGACAGGATTCGGACTGGTGTTCAGCAATCTTGCTTTACAGCTGGTGGCATTGCAGCCATAAATAATGAGCTGAACCCTGTATAATTGGCCAACCGTTCCGCCGGTAGAAACCATATCGCCCACCATTACGGCAGGTGCGCTGGTAAACCCGGCGCTGGCAAAGCCAAAAGAACCTTCGCCCGATAATTCGAAACCAGAAAGGATTGCTCCAAAAGCGGCTTCCCTGGTATAATATTTCAATTGGCCTGTTGCTTGTGAATTATACATAATTCCTTTTCCGCCATTTACGGTCAGGTTGGCCTCGACATCGGCATTGGTGGCTACATGTAAACTTCCGTTTACATCAAGTTTTGCGGCCGGGGTGCTGATGCCAATGCCTACATTTCCTCCATTTTGTATGACTATACGCGTAGCCCCGCTTTCCGCAATGTAAAAATAATTGCTGCCACTGGAGTAACCGAGTTGCCAGGATTTTGAATCCGTTGTATTATATAATCCAATAGAACCATCGTTTACCTGTAATCTATAGCCGGGGCTTGTGGTACCAATTCCAACCGAACCATCAATATAAGCATTGAAGCTACTGTGTATGGATCCAATGACATCTAATTTATATCCAGGAGTTGCAGTGCCAATCCCAACATTTTGAGAATACAAAAAATGGCTACAAAGAATTAATACCAAAGAAAGGTTGATCTTTTTCATGGTTTAAAAATTTGGGTAACCCTAATGTACTTCACAAAAAAAGGGGGTAAAAGCCCCTGGGAAAATTTTTCGGATATGATGCTTATCCGGGTTGTTATCAAATTAGGGCAAAAAAAAACTGCCCTTTTGGAGGACAGTTTTAAAGATTTTTATAAAATCAAAAGGAGTTTTACGCCACTATCTCCCATGTTTCATTGCCACGCAGCAACTTATCCAAATTGCCTTTTCCTTTTTTGGCAATGGCTTCTTCTATCTGCATCGCCATTACGTCTTCGTAGCAGGATCTTTCTGTTTCGTAGAATACGCCAAACGGACGAGGCAAATGCCCTGCTGTAGCAGGATTATCGAATAAGCGCACCAGTATTTGTGCTTTGAACACGTCGTTCTCATCGTGTATCCACAGGTCGTCGGCGCTAAAGCCTTCGCCAAGTGTAACCACTTCGGGTTTAAAGCCATTCAGGCGGATACCCTTATTTTTTTCAGCACCAAAAATCATGGGTTTACCATGCTCTAAAAACAATACCTCATCGGCCTTGGTGGCTTTTTCGGTAAATATTTCGAAGGCACCATCGTTGAAGATGTTACAGTTCTGATAGATCTCCAACAGCGAAGTGCCTTTGTGAGCATTCGCTCTTTTCAGCATTTCCTGCATATGCTTGGGGTCGCGGTCCATGCTGCGGGCAATGAATGTACCATCGGCACCCATGGCCAAAGCCAGCGGGTTAAACGGATGGTCGATGCTACCCATGGGTGTACTCTTGGTCACTTTGTTTTGTTCCGAAGTGGGAGAGTACTGGCCCTTGGTCAACCCATAGATCTGGTTGTTGAAGAGCATGAGATTTACATCAATATTGCGGCGCAGCAAATGAATGGTATGGTTGCCACCAATGCTCAGGCTATCGCCATCACCACTTACGATCCAAACACTCAATTCGGGGCGGCTGGCTTTCAGGCCGCTGGCAATGGCAGTAGCACGACCGTGGATGGAGTGCATGCCATACGTGTTCATGTAATAAGGAAAACGACTGCTACAGCCAATGCCGCTGATGATGGCAATATTTTCTTTAGGTATGCCCAGGTCGGGCATTACACGTTGTACCTGCGCTAATATGCTATAGTCGCCACAACCGGGGCACCAGCGAACTTCCTGGTCGGTTGCAAAGTCTTTGGGGGTAAGTTTAGGAGCTGCTGCTACTTCTGTACTCATGGACAAACAATGTGATAGTTGGTTGCGAATTTACTGGGATTTATCAATTCTGGCTTGCACAAAAAGCAATCACATTTGCTAAAATGCTAATTGCTTGTTTTTCATGAGCCTTGCAACTCCTCCCAATACTCTGCAGCCCTGCGGGTATGCGGAATCACGATGGTACCGCCCACAATATTGGCCACCGCAAATATTTCGTACATCTCTTCGGTGGTGATGCCCTGCTCGTGGCTCTTGCCCAGGTGGTATTTAATGCAATCGTCGCAGCGTAGCACCATGCTGGCCACCAGCCCCAGCATTTCCTTGGTTTTGGTACTCAGGGCACCTTCGGCATAGGTGTTGGTGTCCAGGTTCCACAGGCGTTTGATCACCAGGTTGTCCTTGCTCAGTATCACATCATTCATGCGGCTGCGGTACTCGTTAAATTCCTCTATTTGCTTGCTCATGGGGTTGTTTTTGGTAAACGTATGTTGGCGAAATTAGGGGCTGTGGGCAGTACCGCTTATGGCAGCACCTGTTCCGGCTGCTGTGGGGTTTCGCCCCACACGCTGTTCGGGGCCGGCTCCTGCGTCGCCGCCCACTGCATCCGGCAGCCCATCGGCATACGAACGGATGGCAGCAAATAGGCGTCCAAGCATTTTACTTCTTGCGTACATTACCTACTAAACTGCACCGATAGATGAATTTTTTTGCTACGCCCCGTTTTCGCTGCCTCTTGCTGGCAGCCGGTTATTGCTTTATCAGCATGGTCGCATCTGCTCAAACCAGCCCGGTGCTGGTTACCGACCTGCTTAAAATAAAACAAATTGGCAATGTGGATTTGAGCAGCGACGGAAGCTTCGTGGTATTTACCGTATCTGGTGCCATTCCCGATGAAAAAAACAAATGGGAGTTTGGCAATCAAACCCAAATATGGATGCTGAACTTGAATGGCACTGCACAACCTGCATTGCTTACCGGTTCCAGGGAAAGTGCATCGCAGCCGGCTATTAGCCCCGATGGAAATACATTGGCATTTGTACGCAGTGTGGACCAGAAGCCACAAATATTTTTGATGAACCTGAAAGCACCCGGCGAACCGGTTCAGCTCACCACGATGGCCAATGGCGCCGGCTCACCGGCCTGGAGCGCCAACGGGAAAAGCATTCTTTTTAATAGCAGCTATTTGTTGCAGGATGCCGTGAAAGATTCGCTGCTCAATCCCACCAAAGCTGTGCCTGCCTGGTCGTTGGAAAAACCGGGCTTTGCCGCCAATCAACAATTACTGGCCACCGCCAAATCGCTCAACCCCGATGGGTCGCTGGAAGAAATACGTGCCTACCTCGAGCAAAATGAAAAGGACAGCAAAGCTAAAGTGATCAACAAGCTCAACTTTCAGCAGGAAGCCACCACATCAGGGCAGGTCAATATCAATTATGCATTTATTGTAGATGCGGTAGTGGGCGCCAAACCGAGGCCCGTTATGCAAGGTCTTGTTTCGGTTAGCAACATGCAGTTTGTTGGCAATACAGCCGATTACATTTTTGAAAGCGCCAACAATTTATCGCTCCACCCCGACAGGGCGCAAATAGAAACGGCTATCTATCGCAAAAGCAGTGGCAGTGCATTGCCGCAAAAAATTTGGGGAACAACCGATAGTTCATTTGGCGGCAGCTCTATCTCTCCGGCCGGCAACTGGATGGCATTTACCTATGGCGCTCCCTCTTTTGCCGGTGTCCGTAAACTGGCCATTACCCGTTTGAGTCAAACAGCAGAACGCATTACCATTCCTATCGACCGATCTGTCAATAATATGGTTTGGACAGCCGATGAATCTGCCCTCTATTTTACTGCTTCCAGTAATGGAGGCGTTGTGTTGTATCGCTACACATTGGCCACCAAAAAACTGGATCCGCTCACTACTTTCAACGAGGGCATTGGCAGTTTTGACCTGGAGGCGGGCAAACTTGTTTTTGTAAAAACTGAAGTGGCCAATCCATTCGAGTTGTATACGGCGGGTGCTGATGCAAAAAATCAGCAGCGGGTTTCTTCTTTCAATTACAATTGGGTAAAAGAGAAGCAGATCAGTATGCCCGAAAAAAGAAGTTTCAAAAATGAAAAGGGGCTCGAAGTAGAATATTGGGTAATGAAACCTGCCAACTGGCAACAGGGTAAAAAGTATCCAACCATTTTGGAAATACACGGAGGCCCTACTGCCATGTGGGGTCCCGGTGAAACAAGCATGTGGCACGAGTTCCAGTATTACTGCGCCAAGGGGTATGCCGTTGTATATGCCAATCCCAGGGGTAGTGGTGGCTATGGCGATGCATTTTTAAAAGCCAATGTCAACGATTGGGGCAATGGCCCTATGAGCGATGTACTCACCGCACTCAACAAATCGGCCGGCGAATTTTCATGGATCGATACTTCAAAACTGGCAGTAACCGGTGGCTCTTATGCCGGCTATCTTATTGCCTATATACTGGGCCACGATCATCGTTTTAAAGTGGCTTGCGCCCAGCGTGGTGTGTACGACCTGCGTACATTTTTTGGCGAAGGCAATGCATGGCGCTTAGTGCCTTCTTACTTTGGCGGCTATCCATGGGAGAAAAAAACCTACGATATATTGGAGCGGGAATCGCCCATTAACTACGTACAAAATGTGACTACGCCACTCATTATTTTTCATGGCGAAAATGATTTGCGTACCGGGGTTATCCAAAGCGAACAATTTTACCGCAGTTTAAAAATGCTGGGCAGGCAGGTAGAGTATGTACGCCATCCCGGAGCCACGCACGAAATCACCCGCAGTGGCAACAACCGCCAGCGCATTGATCAAATGTTGCGCACCTATGAATTTTTCGAAAGATTTATTCAGCATTAAAAAAGAAGATTTGTTTCAACCGATTTCTATAAATTGTTTCATATTCAAAAACCAAAACTTCATGAAGAGAATTAGTTTAATGCTGGTTGGCGCCGTAGTAGTGGCTTCCTTGTTCCAGTTTTGCGCAGGCTCTAAGAAAAAGTCTGCAGCTTCTACTACACCCAAAGTAGTGCCTACCACTTTTGTGGCAAATGTGTTGCCGCTGATTCAGACCAAATGTGCACCCTGCCATATTGCACCCGATGGCAAAAAGAAACACTATGTGGCGTATGATGTAGTGAAAACCGATATTGACGATATCATCCGTCGTATATCTATCAGCCCCACCGAAAGAGGGTTTATGCCTTTCAAGAAAACAGAAAAACTTCCCGATTCTTTAATCGCCGTATTTACCAAATGGAAAGCCGAGGGTTTACTGGAAAAATAAATACAACATCCCATAAGCATGCACGACTATTCAATTGAAAGTCGCGTTTGCTTATTGCTCATTTCAAGGTGTAGTGATTTTTAAAAGTCCGTCTTTGTGACGGGCTTTTTTTATGCCTGTTTGTGTGGGCAGTTTACCAACGCAACAATGCACTAGCCCAGGTAAACCCACTGCCAAATGCGGCAAGGCATACCAGGTCGCCTTTCTGAATGCGGCCTGCCTCCCATGCTTCGCACAATGCAAGCGGCACACTGGCAGCAGTAGTGTTGCCGTATTTCTGGATATTGTTGAACACCTGGTCGTCTCTCAGTTTTAATTGTTGTTGTACAAACTGGCTGATGCGCAAATTCGCCTGGTGTGGTATCAGCACTTTTATTTGATCCGTTGTGAGTTGGTTGGCCTCCAATGCTTCTTTCACCACTTCCGGAAATTTTACAATGGCAGTTTTAAAAACTGCAGGCCCATCCATGTACGGATAAAATTGTTCTTTGTCGAGCATGGGTTGTGTTACAAACATTTTCCCGATCTCCGCTGTTTCAAAATCTGCCAACGCCTCATGCCAGATGTTGGCATGAGTACCGGGGTTGTACATGGCCAGCTTTTCGGCTGATTCGCCATCGCTGTGCAAATGTGTACTGAGTATGCCACGGTTGGCTTCTTCTGTAGCTTGAAGTACAACTGCACCAGCTCCATCGCCAAATATCACCGATACATTTCTTCCTCTTGTGGTAAAGTCCAACCCGAATGAATGCTTCTCTGCACCCACTACCAAAATGTTTTTGTACATGCCTGTTTTAATGAATTGGTCGGCAATGCTGACGGCATATACAAAACCGCTGCACTGGTTGCGAACATCCAAAGCCCCAATTTGCCGCATACCCATTGCCCGTTGCAGCAGTACGCCACAGCCTGGGAAATAGTAATCGGGAGATAGCGTAGCGAACACAATAAAATCTATATCCTGTGCGGTAGTACCTGCCCGCTCAATCGCAATTTTTGCAGCTTCCACACCCATAGTGGTGGTGGTTTCTTTTGTAGGATTTGCATAGCGCCGCTCCTGGATGCCTGTTCGTTCCTGTATCCACTCATCGGTGGTGTCCATCCACTCCATCATTTCTTTATTGGTTACAACCCTGCTGGGCACATAGCTACCGATACCGGCAATAATAGATCGTGGCATAACAAGCAATTTGTTTTGAAAAGAGAAAAGTAATCAATATGCCCAAGAATACAGCATGTAGTGCAGGCCTATAATGGAACCGGCCCTGGAAAGGGCCGGTGAACTAAACTAACAACATGTAATACAATTCGGTGCTTTATCCTACTTTATTGGATACATCTTCAATTTTTCCGTTGGCAGCGCCACGGTATACTTTTTTAACACCTGCTTTTTCTACAGAGAAATAGTAGGCTTTTTCTGAATCGTTCTCCAGGTAAAAAAGTTCTTTGATGTCGGATCCAGCTGCTATTTCCTGTACTGCGTTTTTCAACTTTGAAGGCAGGTCGGATATTTGCAATGCAATAGTGGTAGCTAGCAATTCTCCATCGTTGCTAATGAAAACAGTGGTCTCTTTTCCATTGTTTTCAAAAATGGCTTTGGCCATTTCTGCATTTACTTTTTTCCAAACAGGATTTTTGGTGATACCATATTCGTCCTTAAAAGTTTGGCGGGCTTTGTAACTAATTTTAGTGATGTCGCGGGCTTGTGCTGCAAGCGAAGCAATGCCAAGGCATGCTACAAAAAATAAACGTTTCATGAGTTCTGAATTTGGTGTGAGTGATTTGTTTAGGATGTAAAGATGAAACAGCCAACATAGCCGTACAAGCGAGCTTCTACCATCGGCAGAATTTTGAGGTTGAACTATCGGTTTTGAATTATGAAGTGATGAGCGGCAACGAATGTTATCGTAATTAACAGGGCAATAAAAAGCCTCACATGCTGTGCATGGGAGGCTTTCAAATAAAATGAGCAAATGGCTTATTCTTCTTTCGATCCTTTTTCACCTACAAACCAATCTTCTTTATCGCGAAACAATACGTTGAAAGTGGTAAGCGATCCGTAAATGCGGGTGATATATTGTTGCAGGTTGATCTTGTCTTCGTCCGACAATATTTTATGGCTGTTGATGTTTTGCTCCAGCACCCGCAGCCTGTCGCGCAGCATCACTATTTTATGGAAAAACATTTCGACCGGTACTTCCTTTGGTTTAAGGGAATGGTCGGCAGGTTGTAAAAGCATCGTACCATTTTTCCAGCGGTCGCCGAGTGGTACCGGTTCGCCAATGCCATTCCAATAGCGTAGAATTTTCAGCAGGCTTTGTTCCAGCTCGCTGCTGGTTTCCTGAAGGGGGTGGTATTGCTCTGCTATGATTTCATCGAGCTGGCTATCTGTTTTATCCATTTCCTTAATGCCATGATGGATAAACGAAATGATATAACTGGCAAAGCGAACATCGATAATAACGCCGGGTCCCCATTGGGTGTGTTGCAGCCTGGTGCCAATGCCTGGTTCCATATTTTTTATTTAAGGCCCAATGATAAATATTTCGAAACAAATTCCGATGCGCAAAATGCACCGCTTAATTTTAAGAGGAAACCCATGCCATGAAAAAATTCATCTGCATCTTCTTCATTGCGGCAAGTGTACTGGGCATGCACACAAAAGCATGGGGCTGGGGTTTTTATGGCCATCGAAAGATTAATTATATGGCTGTGTTTTTGTTGCCGCCCGAAATGATCGGCTTTTACAAAACACATATCGATTTTTTGAGCGAACACGCAGTAGACCCCGACAAGCGTCGGTATGCTGTGCCCGAAGAAGCGCCAAGGCACTACCTCGACCTGGATCATTATGGAAGCTATCCATACGCTGCATTGCCTCATGCATGGAATGATGCGGTGGCTGCCTACTCTGCCGATAGTTTGCAGGCACATGGTATAGTGCCATGGTGGGTGCTTACCATGAAGGCCAGGCTTACCGAAGCGTTCAAAGAAAAGGACCAGGCAAAAATTTTAAAACTCAGCGCCGAGATCGGGCATTATATAGGTGATGCACATGTTCCTTTGCATGCCAGCCAAAACCACAATGGACAGCTAACGAACCAGGAGGGTATTCATGCATTTTGGGAAAGTCGTATTCCCGAATTATTTGCCGATAAGCAGTACGATTTTTTTATTGGCAAAGCAGGGTATATCGCGAAGCCCTCTGATTTTATTTGGGCAAGGGTGTTGGAAAGTGCCGCCGCCGCCGATACGGTGCTGCGTGTAGAAGCGGAACTTAGCAAGAACTTGCCAGCCGATGCCAAATTTTCTTTTGAAGAAAGGCAGGGCAAAATTTCGAGACAATATGCCACAGGTTTTTCTGCCCAATACCAGGAAAAACTGAATGGAATGATTGAGCGAAGGATGCGCCAATCTATTTATGCGGTGGCTTCGTTTTGGTACACAGCATGGGTAGATGCCGGCCAGCCCGATCTGAAAAAACTGGTACATCCCAATTTTACGGCCGAAGAGCTGAGCGAATTTGAGCTGCTGAATGCCAGTTGGCAATCGGGTAAAGCCCTGGGAAAAATCTGTGATTAGAAAATACTAACACCGGCATGCAAAAGGGTTGCTGTATGTTTGCACTCCCAAAACAACAATAGGCTACGTGGTACACAATTTCAATTCTGGCCCCAGCATTTTGCCAAAGCAGGTGTTTGAGGAAGCCAGCCAGGCAATTCTAAACTTCAACAATTCGGGTCTGTCCATTTTGGAAATAGGCCATCGTACTTCACTCTTTCAGGCCGTAATGGACGAAGCTGTGGCTTTGATCAAAGAGCTGATGCATCTGAACGACGATAAGGAAGTACTGTTCCTGCATGGTGGGGCATCCACCCAGTTTTTCCAGGTACCCATGAACCTGCTGAACGAAAATGCTACCGCTGCCTATCTCGATTGCGGTACATGGGGAACCAAAGGCATCAAAGAAGCAAAGCAATTTGGCAATGTACATGTGTTGGGTTCCAGCAAAGACAGGAATTATACCTATGTGCCCAAAGGATACACGGTACCATCCGATGCTACCTACTGTCATATCACCAGCAACAATACCATTGAAGGCACGCAGCAACACGTGTGGCCCACTACCAATGTGCCCCTTATCAGCGATATGAGCAGCGATATCCTGAGCCGCTCCATGGACTTCAACCAGTTTAGCCTGATATATGCCGGTGCTCAAAAAAATATTGGTGCAGCTGGTGTAAACCTGGTAGTAGTGAATAAGGATATACTGGGAAAAGTGAACCGAACCATACCCAGTATGCTCGACTACCGCCAGCATATTGCCAACGGCAGCATGTTGAACACACCTCCAGTATTTGCGGTGTATGTGTGTATGCTCACCCTGCGCTGGCTCAAATCTGTGGGTGGCATTGCCGGTGTTGAAACTACCAACCAGGCCAAGGCCGACCTGCTGTATAAAACGCTGGATAAATTGCCCGTATTTACCCCCACCGTGGCGCCCGAAGACAGGAGCCTGATGAACGTGGTTTGGGTAATGAACGATAAAAACCTGGAAGATGCTTTCCTGGCCCAATGTAAGCAGGAAGGCATGATTGGCGTAAAAGGACACCGTAGCGTGGGTGGGTTTAGAGCGTCTCTCTATAATGCCTTGCCGCTGAGCAGTGTGGAAGCCCTGGTGCAATTAATGGAACATTTTGCCTCCAAACATGGGTGACCATTTGGACCCTTTGGGTATCAAGCGGGGCAAACCACTGTGAAAAAGAAAACTAACTTGCGAGCCCAACCGGGACCAATAAAGAATTAGAGCAGTATCTAAAATAATATGGCACAGATCAAACCCTTTAAGGCCGTTAGGCCGAATCCCGAATTTGCAGCTTTGGTGGCGAGCAGGCCTTATGATGTAATGAGTCGCAGTGAAGCCAAAGAAGAAGCACAGGGAAATCCGAACAGCTTCCTGCATATCACACGTAGCGAAATCGATTTGCCCGACCAGGTGGGTGCTTACGACGAGCAGGTTTACCTGGCCGCCAAAAGCAACCTGAAAGCATTTATCAGCCGGAATGTTCTGTTCAAAGAAGCAAAACCCTGCTACTACCTGTACCGCCTCACCATGAATGGCAGAAAACAATCGGGTTTGGTGTGTGTATCCAGCGTAGAAGATTACAACAACGATATCATTAAGAAGCACGAGTTCACCCGTCCAGAAAAAGAGAACGACCGCATTAACCATATTTTGAAAAGCGGCGCCCAAACCGGCAACGTATTTTTGGCTTACCGCAATGTGGCAGCTATTGATGAGTTTGTAGCTCAATGGCAAAGCAACCGTTCGGCCAATAACAATTTTGTTGCTGACGATGGTGTGCAACACGAAATATGGGTGATCAACAATGATGCAGCTATTGCCACCATTACCCAGTTGTTCGAAGAGCAGGTTCCCTTCACATATATAGCCGATGGCCATCACCGTGCAGCCAGTGCCGCCAAAAGCCATTTGCAGTTTACCGCCGAAAAGTCGGTAGAAAAATCAGCCTGGTTTTTGACCACGCTGTTCCCTGCCAATGAGCTGTACATTATGGACTATAACAGGTTGATTACCGACCTGAACGGCCTGAGCAGTGCCGATTTCCTGGCAAAAATTTCGGAGAAATTCGAAGTGAGCCAGGTAGGAACCCAGCCGCATAGCCCTGCTGCCCTGCACGAATTTGGCATGTACCTCGACGGAAACTGGTACAAGCTTACTGCCCGTCCCGGCACGTACACCGAAGACCCGATTGGCGTGTTGGATGTATCTATTTTGCAGGACAACCTGCTGGATCCCGTACTCGGCATTAAAGACCAGCGTACCGATAAGCGTATTGATTTTGTAGGTGGTATCCGTGGATTGGAAGCCCTGCAAGCCAGGGTAGACAGTGGCGAAATGCAACTGGCATTTAGCCTGTACCCGGTAACCATTCACCAGTTGTTTGATATTGCAGATAGTGGAAACGTAATGCCTCCCAAGAGCACCTGGTTCGAGCCCAAGCTTCGCGACGGACTGCTCACCCATATAGTTGGTTAAGCACCGAATGGATATAAAGAAAAAACCGGCACAGTTGTGACCGGTTTTTTTATGGCTGCAATCGATGATCAAGTAAACGCTACCTAAAGAGAAACTGAGGGATCTTTCGTATAGGCTTTAAGTAACGGGTCAGCAAAGATGGCTTTAATCCGTTCATAATCCAAGCCTGATGGTCCTCATTATTTGCACGAAGCCTATTTTTTATGGAGGCATTGCTATATCCGCCCAATCTCATCTTCACCAAAACTGCCGGAATATAGCAGGCATCGTGTTCGTGTTTCAGCAAAATGCGCAGCATTAATTCATAATCTGCGGCGTTGCTGAGCTGGGTATTGAAAAATCCCACTTCCTCGTACACTTCTTTTTTGGCAAAAAAGGCGGGGTGAGGGGGCATCCAACCGTAGTATAGGTTTTGCTGGCGATAACGGCCCGACTTCCAGGTGCGCACTATCCGCTCCGGGTTGTATTGCTTTACATATTGCAGATCGCCGTAGGCCACATTGCACTCGGAGAGCTGCATATAGCGGACCACTTTGGAAATTACATCGTTGGAATTGTACCAGTCGTCGGAATTGAGGAAGCAGATGATATCGCCGGTGCAGCGCTCAAGCCCCTTGTTCATGGCATGAAAAATGCCATCATCTTTTTCGGACAGCACCAGTTTTACATGGGGAAACCGGGATACCACTTCCATGGTATTATCTCGTGAGCCACCGTCTATAATGAGGTGTTCTATATCGGCATAGTCCTGCTTAGCCACGCTTAGCAGTGTGTCTTTAATGGTGTGCCCACTGTTGTAGGAGGTAGTAATGACTGAAACTTTCATTGAACTCAGGCTATCTGGTGATAATAAAGTTTTCAAGAACTAACATATCCATGTTCGTTCTTGCAAAGCAATCCAGCGCTTCGGCCGGGGTGTTTACAATAGGCTCGTTCTCGTTGAAAGAAGTGTTGAGTAGTATGGGGATGCCTGTGTGTTTCCTGAAAGTATCGATCAGGTCGTAATATGTGTGGTTATTTTGTCTACATACTGTTTGTAACCTGCCACTTCCATCAACATGAGTTACTGCAGGTATAAGGTTTTGCTTCCCGGCCCGAACAGGAAAAACTTTTTCCATGAATGGGGCAGGTTCGCAGAATTCAAAGTATTCGTCGGCGTATTCTGCTAAAACCGAGGGGGCAAAGGGTCTGAAACTTTCGCGGCGCTTAATTTTTTTGTTCAAAAGGTCTTTGGCATCGGCTCTTCTAGGGTCTGCAAGTATCGACCGGTTACCAAGTGCCCGGGGTCCAAACTCGCTTTTACCTTTAAACCAGCCAATTACGCCGCCAGCAGCTATGCATTTAGCTACTTCTTCGTATAGTTCCTGATTATCTAAAAGCAATCTATGTTGGAACTTTGTATCAGCCAAATATTTTTTTATTTCCTCGTTGCTATACCCGCTTCCCAGGTAGGCGTGGTGGATGCCTTCGTTGCGGGGAATGCGCAATTGGCTATGGGCTACATACATGGCTGCCCCCATGGACAAGCCTGCATCGTGGCCGGCAGAGGGAACATACACTTCTTCGAAAGGGGTGTTGCGGGTAATTTTCCCATTGGCTACCGAGTTTTGGGCCACACCACCAGCCAGGCAAAGCTTTTTGAGTCCTGTGGTTTTGTGTAAATGCCGGAGCAGGTGAAACAGGGTTTCCTCCAACATTTTTTGAACCGATGCCGCCAGGTCGTAGTGAAACTGGGTGAGTGGCTCCTGGGAGGGCCTTGCCCCGCCAAACAACTTTTCCAAATGGTCGCTATACAAAATGGGCACTATGGGTCGATGTTGCTGGTCGTAATAGATATAGCCTTTTTCGGGCCTGCGGAAACACTCGTCGGATAAACTGAATGTACCATTGGAGTGCCACTGCACCACTTGTTTCATTTGCTCAAAGTAAACCGGCTGGCCATAAGGCGCCAGGCCCATCACTTTGTACTCATCGCCATAATGCGGAAATCCGAGTAGCTGGGTAAATGCGGTATAGAAAATGCCCATGGAATGGGGGAAGTCGATGGAGTCCAGTACCTCAATATCCATCCCTTTACCCCTGGCCATCATGGTAGTGGTGAAATCGCCCGATCCGTCTATGCTCAGCAGGGCAGCTTCTTCCATGCCCGATGCATAAAAGGCGCTTGCCAAATGACTGCGGTGATGTTCAACGTTCACTACTTTATAGGTGCGGTTGCCATTGCTACTACCGCCTGCCAGTAACTGGATGCTGTCTTCAATGGAGCTAATTGCTTCGGCATTGGTAAGCCTGCCCTTTACAGCAAAACTCATTGCTTTGGGGTGGGTCAGCATAAAACTTGCCTTTTTCCACCATTTGGCCCTGGGATCTTTTGAAACTGCTACGGTATGCACCTGGCTCATGTCGATACCGGCTTCTTTCAGGCAAAACTCGACGGCCATGCTGGGAAATCCTGCCCAGTGCTTGATGCGGCGTAATCTTTCTTCTTCGATGGCGGCAATGAGCCGGCCATTTTTCAATAGTGCCGCCGAGGCATCGGCATGGTGGGCGTTGATGCCCAAAATATACATGTCGTTTGGTGTTGCGGTGCGTACACTTCGGCTGGTTCCTCTACTTCCTTTCCTGCTAATAACTTCCTGGTACATCTGTTGATATTGCGCTATAATACTTTGATTGGTAAACTGTGCCCGCGACAGTTGTAGTGCCGCTTCGCCCATAAAGGGCCACAGCTCTCTATCCTGCCATGCCTGGCTAATACTTTCGGCAATGCTATTTTTTTCGGCCCTGCATATCCAGCCCAGGCTGTGTTGTTCTACAAAATGGCTGATACCCACTTCGGTACTTACAATGGTCGGTTTGCCGGCAGCCCATGCTTCGGCTACCACGTTGGCAAAATTTTCGTTGAAGGAGGGCAACACAAACACCTGGAATTGCCTGAAAAATGTAGGTTTTTCTTCGTCGGATACCCATCCTACAAACCGAACCTTATGTTCTATTTGAAGTGCTGCTATCTGTTGCTGCAAAAAAGTTTCATACGCTTCGCTGCCTCTTCCGCCAATGACCAGTTCGTGCACTTCGGGGCAAAGGGCTACCGCTTGCAGCAGTTCTTCTATTCCTTTTTTATGGTGCAGCCTCGATAAAAAGCCCAAAGAATATTTGCCTCTCACAGGTACATGTTTGGCTATGGGTTTCAGGTTCAACAGGTTGGGCATCACGAAAATGCCTTCTTCCGACCTGTTGCAACGTTTTGCCATTTCAGCTGCTTCGGCCCTGGCTGTTCCATGTAGTACGGTCTTCGACAGCAGCGGAAGCATCATGGTTTGGTGAAATAGTTGCTTGATCCTGGTTTTACGATGTGTGAAGCTATAATCACTCATCATGCCTCGTGGAGAAACAATATGCAACACACCAGCTTTATTCAAAATGCGGATGGAATGGAAGATGAGAATATTCCACCAGGTATGCAGATGCACCACATCAAAGTTTCTGCAGTTCTTCGCTAATGCATTCCAAAGCTGAAACGAAACTTGGCAGGGTTTACCGGCATTGCCTTTGAAGTAAATGACTTCCACTCCGTTCACGTTGGTGCGCAGCGGGTATTGTTGCTGTTTGTCGTAGCCTACGGTGTACACTGTTACTTTATCACCATTGGCTACCAGGGCTTCGCATAATGCAGACACCGAAAAAACAGGCCCGCCGAACGAAACATCGGGAAGATAGTATGGGTTGATATGTAAATAATGTAAAGGCATATTATTATCCAGGCCAACAGGTTTCCCTGTTAGGCCCATGTACGTTAATCTGTTGTAGGGGTTGAAAGCTGTGCGAGCAGCCTATGCTGTCTTGCCCGGTAGGCATCAAAGCCAAAATTTTCTTCTACCAATTTGCGTTGGTCTTCCTTTTGTGTGGGTGTAAGTGCTGGCATTTGGAGCGCCGAAAGTAAGGCAGCAGACAATTCCGCGATACTTCCGGGATCTATTAAAGTACCCAACTGGCCATGCAGCAATGCTTCCGGCGAGCCGTCGGCGTTTCCGGCAATGACCCGTATGCCTGACCAGGCAGCTTCCACAAACACGATGCCGAAGCCTTCTTTTCTACTGGGCATCACAAAAGCAGCAGCATTTTCATAAAACGTATGCAAATCGTTTTCTGGTATAAAGCCTGCCAGCACTACATGTTTTTGCAAACCCAGTTGCTGTATCAATTGCTCCAGTCTTTTTCTTTCCGGTTCGTCGCCCGAACCGCCCAACACATACACCAGGTTGGGAAACTGTGGAAGCAACTGAGGCAGGGCCTGTATCACCTGGTCGTATCCCTTGTATTGTTCTGTGCTGGCCAGCCTCGATATGGTCAGCAAATATCCGGGTGCCAATGTATTGGCTGCCGATGCAGTGGCCTTGTTATCCTTTTCAGCACGCTCATAAAAAAATGGATCGAGTGTGTTGGGGAAGATCCTAATGGGCGGCAGGAGGGCAGCATTTAGTGTCCTAATTTTTTCGGCAGTGTAGCTGCTCACGCTCCAGATTTCACTACTGGCTCTAAGGGCTTTGGCCTGGAACATTTTTAGCCGATGCCAAACTTCGATGCCATGCGTGATGAGTATCCTTCTTTTTTTGCGTCCACTCAATACCGTGGAGGCAAAGAGCAGGGCACTCAGGTTGATATGCCCCATAATATGGGTATCGTAGGCATGTTGATTTTGCAGGAAATGCGCCATAAACCGAACCCTGTTTTTTCCAAAGCCTATAAATCCTGCGGAGGAAAAATAGCGTTGATCGGGTTGGGTATCGTAAGCAGAAATATGGGTCACCTGCCAGTTATATTGTTGGGCATTTTCCTGCAGGGCCATTGCAAAAGCCCGGTTGAATTTTTCAATTCCTCCCATGGCAGAAAATGTGCGAAGCGATGCAAACAAGATGCGCTTTTCGGCAGCATGCAATTGTATAGGCTGGCCTGTACTGAGTAAATAGGCCCAGTACCGGCTCCACTTCATGGTGCCTTTTTTAAATTGCTTTTCAAACTTGAAAAGTGCAGGTTGGCAAAGCCCTCGGATGCTGACCTTTTGCATCCATTGTTCCAGTGGAAATACGAACCCCATTTTTTTACGATGCGATATTTCTGCCGGCAATAAATCTTTAAAACTCCGGACCAAAAAATGCTTCGGTGTTTTTTGGTTGAAACGGGTGGCATCTTCTGTTTGCTGACAAACCTGCACTACTTCTTTATCCAAAAAAGGAATGCGTACTTCCACACTATGCCACATGCTCATGGTGTCGGTGTCGCGCAGCAATTGATTTTGCAAATAGTAATCCTGCTCCATGCGACTTACACCAGCCATGCCTGTTTCGGTTGGTGCAGACTTTTGGTTGATGCGCAATACATCTTTCACTTGTTGGACATCGAAGCCACTGAGTGATGCGATCTGCTCGATGGTAAAATAACCCCTGTTGAAAAGATAGACCGATTCTTTAGATGCATACCGCAGGTAGCTGAATCGCTTTGCCCAGTCCTGTTCAATTATTTTACTTAAGCCCAATACAGGGCCCATCCATTGCAGGGGCTTTATCCATTTTTGACGATTGAAGGAAGGATAGCCACCAAATAATTCATCGCCGCCAATACCACTGAGTACTGCTTTTAAACCGGCTTGTTTTGCATACTGGCAAATGAAATAAGAATTGATACCATCGTTGCTGGGCTGGTCGAGTGCCTTTAAAATATCGGGCAGCTGCTCTTCAAAATGTTGTTGAGTGATGAGGTAGCTATGATGCGTAGATCGTATTTGCTGCGCAATAATATCCTGGTATTTTTTTTCGCTGTACGAAGGAGAATCGAAGTCAATACTAAGTGTAGTGAGTTGTTGCTTCGATTGCTTTGCTGCCAGTAATGCAATGAGCGAACTATCTATGCCGCCGCTTAAAAAAATACCAAGTGGTGCATCGGATACCAAATGTCGTTCTACCGATTGCGAAAGCGTTTGCCGCAATGCTTCTGAGGCGGCTTCTCCCGAAATTTTTTGTGTGAACTCCGGCAATTTGTACCAGTGGTTGCTGCTGGTATTAAAAGATGGAAGTTCCACTTGCAGCCAACTGCCTTTGGGAAGCGATCGTACCTGGCTGAGCGTGGTATGGGGCTCCGGCATATGGCCATATGCCAGGAAATGAATGCGCCAATGTTCATCTTCGGGCCATGCTGCATTTAATGCTTTGAATGCTCTTATTTCAGAAGCAAAATAGAGTTGCTTTTTTTCTTTATCCAGGAAATAATAGAGCGGCTTCATGCCTGCATGATCGCGGGCCAGCACCAGGCTATTGTTTGTTTTGTTCCAAATGGCCAGGGCAAACATGCCATTGAATTTGCTGAATGCTTCGCTGCCCCATTGCATATAGGCATGCAGTACCACTTCTGTATCGGCACCCGATACAAAATGGTGCCCCAGCAATTGCAATTCTTTTTTGATGGCGGCAAAATTGTAGAGCTCGCCATTGAATGCAATCACATAATCTGCATCATTGCTTTGCATGGGTTGATGCCCCAGCATACTCAGGTCTAATAATGATAAGCGTCTTACACCTAAGGCCAATGGAAATTCGGAGTCGTGGTAATTGCCGGCATCGTCGGGGCCGCCATGCAGCATGCTGTCCCGCATGTTGGTCATGCGGTGGCATTGCAATGGGTTAAAAAAATCGATGATTCCTGCGATGCGGCACATAGGTAGTAAGGTGGTGAACGGCTCTCATCACGCAACGTGAAATTGCATCATTTTAGCATGCTGCCATGCATCTTGTTGAAATGTTTAAATCTTCAGCGAAATAATCAATTCCCTATCTTTCGCCACCCGAAAAATGCATCTATTTGAAAAAGTTATTGGTATCTGGCTCCTCCGGATTAATTGGTTCTGAAGTGTGCACATGGTTTGCGCAAAAAGGTTGGGAAATACATGGCATTGATAATAATCAGCGTGCTGTATTTTTTGGTGCCGGTGGCGATACCCGTTGGAATCAGCAACGATTGCAACAATCGTTGCCTGCATTTATTCATCACGAATTGGATATAAGGAACAGGGAAGGTGTAGCTGCTTTATTCAAACAAGTAAAGCCCGATGCGATCGTCCATGCTGCGGCACAACCCAGCCACGACAAAGCTGCACAAATTCCTTACGATGATTTTGATACCAATGCAGGCGGCACACTCAACATGTTGGAAGCTGCGAGGCAGGCTTGCCCGGAATCGCCTTTTGTACACATGAGTACCAACAAAGTGTATGGGGATAAGCCCAATGAAATTGCATTGAAAGAATTGCCAACAAGATGGGAATACGCCGATGAAAATTTTGCACATGGTATTGCCGAGACTTTTTCTATCGACCAAAGCAAGCATTCCATTTTTGGTGCAAGCAAAGTGGCAGCCGATATCATGGTGCAGGAGTATGGAAGATATTTTGGTATGCCTACCTGTGCATTGCGTGGCGGGTGTTTAACCGGCCCCAACCATAGTGGGGTAGAGCTGCATGGATTTTTGAGTTATCTCGTAAAATCTAATTTGGAAAAAAGGCCTTACACTGTTTTTGGATACAAGGGCAAACAGGTGCGGGATAATATTCATAGTGCAGATGTTGCTGCATTTATTGGCGCATTTATTGATGCCCCACGAGCCGGCGAAGTGTATAATATTGGTGGAGGAAAAAATAATACGTGTAGCATACTGGAAGCATTTGCCCTGGTTGAAAAAATTTCGGGCATACCCATGCAGTACAACTACAGCGATCAAAACAGGTCAGGCGACCATATTTGTTACTATAGTGACTTGCGCAAAATGAAAGCGCATTACCCGGGCTGGGATATTACCGTTTCGTTGGAAGATTGCCTGCAACAAATGGTACAAAGTTCGCTCGAACAACGAGCAGCAGGCTAGGCGTGCAATGGCAACAGCCTTTCGTAAATAGCGTGATAGCTATGTGTATTTATTTTTTGCAAAGACGCATTACCCATTGCAGAAATAGCAGCGGGAGGCAATTGCAATAGTTGCTGCATGTACGCCGCTAAAGTTGCGGTATCGCCGGTATTGAATACAAAACCATTCTTTCCTTCGTCTACCAAATCGATTGCGCAACCGCAACGATTGCTCACCAATACCGGTAGCAAAAAATTCATGGCTTCGTTTACGCTCAATCCCCAGGTTTCGCCATAGTCGCTACACATCACAAAGGCATTGGCCATAGCATAGTAGGCAGGCACTTCCTGTTGGTTAATAAAACCTGTAAGCAACACTTTCTGTTGCAAATGATTGTCGCGTATAAATTGTTCCATTTCGCTGCGCAATGCTCCTTCGCCCATCATAACGAGGAAAGTATTGGGCGCATTCGTTTTTGCAAATGCCTGCAATAGATCCAATGGCCTTTTCTTTTGAATGTATTTGCCCGAGTTGAGCCACACAAAAGCATTTTCGGGGATGGATAATTGTTGGCGCAAAGCCAATGGCCGTGCATTGGCAGTGGCTTCCTGGAATCTTCGGTTGTCTACAGCGTAGGGGGTATGCACCAGTTTGCTTTTATGGATGCCGAGATATTCGTAAAAGCGTTTGCTCTGCGTGCCGATACACAAAAAATAGTCAACATCTTTCAGCAACCAACGGAGCAAGGGTTTACGTAGCCATCGATGCCAAAAAGGCCTCGCCATTTCCATGGCATAATTGGTTTCTCCCCTGAATGCGAGTTGGTGTCCCCATTTTTTTGCATAGCGCAACAGCGATACATAAGTGCTATAGTTCCACCCATGCACCACCACTACCGATGCCTGCTCCTGCTGCAATGCCTGTAGCATTTCCGGGTTGTTGAAGGCTTTGAAATTTTTTTTCTGCTTTGCTTTTTCGCCAGCTTCGTTTTTAAAAATGCGATAGGTGTAACCCTGCAACAATGGAATATCCCAACTTACCTGTGTGCCAAATTCTGTATCGTACCCGTTGCTGTTGGACGACGGCGCACAATACCACACCTGCAATGGCATACCCTGTGCTGCCATATATTGGTATAGCGGTGCAAAGTATTGAATGGGATGTGTATGTATGAAAATAAAGGGCATTGGTGGTTAGCAGGTTGGTAAGTTGGAAGGTTGAGGTTAAGGTCAAGAAGTTGAAAGGCAGAGTTTACAAGTTCCAAAGTTCACAAGTTGGAACGGCAGAGTGAAAAGGGGAAAGTGAAATCCTAAATCATCAATCCCAAATCAGCCATCCTACATCAGCCATGCTTTACCACTTGTTCCAAAATTCCTCTGTACCTATCACCGTAAGCATTCCAGGTAAACGGCAATACTTTCTCTCTTGCGGCACGGCCCATGGTTTCTATAGCCTCCGGCTGTTGGGCAAAAAAGGTTAATGCATTCAACAATGCCTGGTCATCTCCGGGAGTCATCACAAAACCTTCTACTCCTTCATCAATTACTTCGGGGCCAACCGTACTCGTGGTGGTGATCACCGGCAAGCCACAACCCATCGCTTCAATAATGACCTGTGCAAAGCCTTCAAAGAAACTTGGAAACACAAACACATCGGCTTGTTGCAACCATGCATTGCGTTGATGCGGTTCTATAAATCCTATAACATCTATGCCTTTTGGAATCTCCACTCCATCGGGGAAATTTCCATAGCCACCCAACAACAATTTGGTATGCGGATAGCGGCTATGAAATGCCTGCCATATTTGGCAAAGCCATGGTATGCCTTTGCGGGCAGAGATGATACCTAGAAAAGCAAACACGATCTCTTTGCGTGGAGCAGAGGTTTGTTGGTTGTCCCATTTCGACGTGAAGTAATCGAGATGGATACCATAAGGGTTGATGGAAATTTTATGGGCATCAACACCCTGCGCTATATAACTGTTGCGGGTGAAAGAAGTGGCAGCCACAATATGGTTGCTGGTTTTCATTTCCTGCAATTCCAAATCTATTTGCTTGTCCGATTTTGGAATAAGGTTTTGCTGCCATGCAGGGTATTGCCGGCGCAATTGTTCGTACACCTTTTCTTTTTCAATGGGGTGTGCAATGCTTGCGTCTAACACCAATTTTTTATGTGCCTGGTGCGCCCTTTGAATCAGTATCCAGGACGAAGTATCAAAACCTATGATGGCATCCGCTTGCTGCATGAGTGGCAGGGGAATGTTCTCCTGGAATTTTTCATTGCGCAGCAATAGCGTGGCTTCATTACCGCCTTTGAATTTCTTTTGCCAAAGCCATTGCATTTCGGTCATCCATTGGCGATGGATCATTTCGTCGGGAACCCCCGGCACCACTCTTCTTTTCCACTTGCTGGGAAGCATGGGCGTTTTGTTGTCACCAAAAGCGATGCCGGTGGCAAAGCACTGTAGTATTTGCAGCCGATGCAATTGTTGCGCCAATGCATAACTATACTGTGTACCTGGATGTGTCAGTAAAACTTGTAGGGGCATGTGTACGAGTGGCTGGTTATCCCGGCAGTTCGGCCGGTGCTATTTGATTGTCGGCGGTGATTTCTTTTTCCTTTCTTTCTGCCTCTTCCAATTTTTTCTTGTGCTTCGCTTCAATTTGCTGCCGCCAAATAATATTATCGACCAGTGCAATTCCCAACAAAAGGAAAGCTGCGTTGTGCTGGTTGAATACAATGGGTTGGCCCGCAGCTACCACAAACCAAATGGCCCAACGCATAAATCCCTTGAAACTGAGTTGTAGCGCCATCATGATACTCAGGCCCCATTTCAGGATGATAAGCACCCAGCCTCCTTCCAATAACACCCGGGTGAATTCTGTTTCTACATACCCAAATTCATATACATAAGGGCTGGTGCCAAACAACTGGGTGGCACCCTGGTAGGTGCTGCCCGTGCCAATGCCAAAAATGGGGTGTTGCCAATTGGCGTTTTGTATATACCACAAATCGGTAAAAAATCGATTTGTTTGCTCTCCTGACTGCTGGTTTTGTTCTACCCTTCTCATAAAATTGTCGTAGGCCAATTCTACCTGGTCGAATATGGGTATTTTTTTATACAACAATACGATAGCCGTAATGACCAAGGCGGGAATGATCAAACGGCCGGCTACAGAAAACAGGGTGGATGCAGGATATTCCCTGAACAACATGCCTCCCACTAAAATGATATAAATCATCATACCACTTCTTGAACCGGTCATAAAGCAGGCAGCCACCCCTGCCACTACCGCCGTAAACACCATCCATTGCGGAAGCTTCATGCGGGCCATGGCCCAAAGCATAAGTGCATAAAACATCATATAAGCGGTGAAGCCACTGAGGTAACTGAACGTGCCGGTGACCCTTACTTTATCGCCTACGGTAGCCACTTCAATAATATCACTGGAATATTTGTTCAGGAAATGGTTGGTTGGTAGCTGGTACTGTATAAACGCCAATACCAGTTCTACAATGGCAATTATCAAAAACAACTGCATAAACCGGGCGGGCTCAAACAAATGCCGGTTGGCAAAATAATAGAAGATGCCCAGCCAAAAGCCACCGTGTATCAGCATGCCAAACAGGCCATGATAATACGTGAGCTGCAGCGGGTAGATGATATGAAAGCCGAGGTAGAAAAAATAGAGGTAGAAGATCCGCCATTCCCTGAACGGGGTAATGGAATTATGACTCCTGAAATAAAACATCAGGAAGGGGGTTATCATTTGCAAACCCAATACAATATTGGAAACAGCCCCGCTGCTGATAAACCATTTGCGCAAAGCACCCCCTGTTGCTGCCAGTAAGAACAGGATAAGGTACCAGCGCATTTCACTGGTCTTTATTTCCATTTTGGGAATCATATCTTACGGATGCTATTTATGGCCAACATGAGTTGTTGCACGGAATGGCCGACACTTAATTGCTGCAAATGTGCCGAAAGTTGGGGAGTTGGTGCTACTTGTGGCCGATCCAGCTTTTCCACTATCTGCAGCGCCAGTTGTTCGGCGTCATGGGGAGGAGTCAGTACAGCAAATGAACCCGCAGCTTCGGGCAGGCCCCCGGTGTTGCTGCAAATAACAGTACAACCACAAGCCAGGCCTTCTGGCACTACCGTTCCAAATGGTTCCACGGTGGAAGGCACCACCAGCACCCGGTGAGTATTCATCAATTCGGCTACTGCTGATTGGGCAAGATTGCCTTTGAATGTTACCAGGTCCTGTAGTTGGTGGGCGACAACAAAAGCAACTAGTCCTTCTTTGTCGGGTCCATCGCCGCAAATGGTCAGCTTTACTGGCCCATCATATTTTCTTTTTACCATCACCATCGCCTGCAACAAGGTTTGTACGCCCTTATCGCTTACCAGCCGGCCTACAAACAGTATGGAGCCTTTGGGGCGGGGCAATTGTTGATCGAAAAAAATATTGGTGTCGTAAGGACTATGGATCACCACAGTGCGTTTCAATGACCGGGCCACAAATGCACTGCAACAAATATTCAACCTCGCAAAATGGTTCGAAATCCAAAGCTTCAACTGCTGGCGCATTTGAAATTTGAATTTACCATCGGTGAGTAGTGTATGATGGCTGATGATGAGCTGCTTTCGGGAGCGTAGCAACAGGGGCAAAGCCTTCAACGAAATATTCATGCAGAGAACAGCATCGACATTTTTCAATACTTCCAATTGTTCGCCTGCAGTTGCATTGCGTACAATGGTGTACGCTGCCCTATCTGCTTCCGGGTTAGCTGTAGTAGTAATCACCCAAATGCTATGCCCGGCTTGATGCAAGGCATCGGCCCATTCCATCGTTACTCTTTCGAGCCCACCTACCAGCGGAAAAAATTTGGGTGTGTACAATACCAGCTTCATCTGCTATGCTTTCAATAGCTTTTCTATGGCAGGCACAGTAATAGCTGCACTAAAATAGGTTTCGTAACAATGCTGTGCTCCTGCACCTAAGTTTACTTGCAATGCTTCGTCGGTCGCCAACAGGCTGATAGCTTCCAGCCAAAGGGATGTTTCGTCTTTGGGTAATAACCAGCAGGTTTTACCATGTTCAAAATATTGGGTCTCCGTCATATCACCTTCAATGGTAATGATGGCTTTTCCTGCTTGCATGGCTGCAGCCATAGTGCCATTTTTTGCACTCACACCACCTTGTCCATTGGGTTCCAACGGTTGAGGTTGCAATAGTATGGAGCAAGTTTTGATAAGACCCGCCAATGCTTCATTACTCAACACCCCATGTAAATGCACCCATTGACCGGCGCCGGCATTTTGTATGTATTGTTCTAATTGTTGCACTACTGTAGTATTGGCTGCACCTGCTACATGCAGTTGTATGGGCCTGGAAACCGTAGCAGCAAACTGTGCCAATGCCTGCAATAATGCTGCTGTGCATCGGTTGGTAAAACAAAAAAAATGGATCGCGTCAACAGGTATCAACGGTGGTGAGCCAGGTGCTACCGAAAAATTACTTCCTACCGGAATGAGCACAGGCTGCTTAATAATAAAATAAGATCGATACAGCGCAATGCTTGTTGCAGTATGCTTTACAAAGCAATTGAGGGTATTGGCAATTGTTTTTTGTACTGCTGAATGCAGCATTTGCGCTACACCATAACCCCAAGTACGCACTGCCACTTCGTGGAAAAAGATGCTTTGTTGATAGCCCTTCCAACCCAGGTTCGCCATTTGAAATGCTAACTGGATGGGTATACCATTTTTGCTGAAACTAAGGGGTGCATATTGCCAAAACAATACCGGCTTTTGGCCCAATATATTGCCGGCAGCTACAATGGCTTTCCCTGGGTTTTCATGCAAAGGGGTAAAGCTATGTTGTTCTGTTTGCAGCAAACCCCATTGTTGCTGCTGCCAGGTGAGGATAGAAACCTGCCAACCCCTTTGTGCTAATTGTTGTTTCAGCACATAGCTATGATCGCCTACGCCGCATACAATGGGAGGATAGTTTTTGGTGATGATAAGTAAGGAGGGGAGCAAGGTTGAGGTTAAGGTTGAGAGGAATGATTGTGTTGTATCAAGTAAATAATATTGTCACCTTCATACGTGGTGCGCATCATTGGACTTAGCAATTGGGCCAGCCATCTCACCGGCCTGTTATAGTTGAGTGAACTGCCCTTCGGAAATGCATGTATCGATGTGATCTTCATGTTGCGGCGTTCCAGTAATTTTTGCAGGTTAGCTGTGTACACCGGGTAAATATGCGTAGGGTCACTCTTGGTATCAAAATGGCCCAGCTCTCCCTTGAGCGCATAGCGCAAACGTGCATTGCGGCTATGTATATTGGGGGTGCTTAAAATGCAGCAACCACCGGGTGCCAGGTTCTTTTGTATCATGTCCATCAGCAAACCCGGGTTTTCGAGATGCTCCATCAGTTCAAGACAGGTTATGAGTGCATAGCTGCCAAAAATTTCACCTTGGTAGGTATCGAAGTTCAAGGCTTTGGTGGGGATGCCTTCTATGGCAAACTGTGTGGTATCCAAATCCACTCCCATAAGAACCCGCACCTGTTTTTGCTGAAAGCGTTGCAACCATGCGCCGGTTCCGCTTCCAATATCCAATACGGAGTTAGGCAACGGCAAAACCTCGATCAAATGTTGCCAGATATAATCATGTAAGCCTGCATTAGCTCTTTCTATAAGCATGGTGGGAAGGTTGAAGATGGTTTTAATGTTGGTTGTTGGGGGAAAGAAGTAGGTTAAGGTCGAGGGCAAGAACAAGGTCAAGGTTGAGGTCGAGAACGAGAATAAGGTTGATTGGAATCGAATGAGTATTTACTCCCACTGCCCCCTCTTAACCTCAGCATAGGCCTATCCCTCAGTCCAGAGGACTTTGTCACCAAATTTTTGTCACCAAAAATATTGGTGCGTGTTTTTTGGTGACAAACTGTCTTCGGACAGCGAAAAACCAGTTGGCAAATTTTTGGGTGGCAAACTTTCAGCATTTGCCAATGAATTTTTTGCCAAAGTCTTTTTTCGACATCCCGATGTTAGGGGGATCTCCAACATGTGGAAGATAATCTCCGATTGGTGAGATCCTTCGCTAGGCCCTGGATGACGGATGTTTTCGCTTACCATTTCAGCAACCGGTTGAACGCATGATATTTCAGCAAAGTGGAAAATTTATGCTGCCCGCTGAGGATGCTGCTTTGTAAAAACTGCCAGGCATCTCCCAGTGTTTTATTACCTGCTGCTTCCTGCCAGGCGATGCAGCGTACTGCATGCTTTAAGCGATACGTTTTTTTCAACCAGCCTGGATAGGTTCCATTTTGCAATAGATCCAAAATGCATTGACTAGAAGTTTTGAGTCTTGCTTGTTTTTGCAACAAAGCTTCCCCGCCTTTCCCCGAATAATTATTGCTGTGTACAAACCATACACTGGCCGGTTCCGGTATAAAAAAAGTATTGCCCGCCAGCAGGGCTTGTATCACCAACCATTCGTCGGTGTACATATCAATGGACTTGTGCCATGCAAAATTTTTTGCTGCAGATGTTCTTACTGCATACGTAGAGCCTCCGCCAAACAGCAAATTGTTGTCGAAGAAATATTGTAAGGTATTGGCTCCTCTATTTTCGGCACCCAATAACCAATGGAGTACAGGTTCGGTTTGTTCGGGCCGGCCATCTTCCCAGGCAATGCGTGCAGCCGATGCCACATGCGTTACCTGTGGATATTGACCGAAAACGGCTACCGTGTCTACAATCTTATTGGGTAAGAACCAGTCATCGGCATCGAGGGTAAAAATGAATTCGCCGGTTGCCAATTCTATGCCCTGCTGTGTAGCTGCAGCCTTGCCCGCATTGGGTTGGGAATGATATTGGATATAGCCCGCTTCAATAAATGGTTGTAATACAACTGCTGTATCATCGGTACTTCCATCATCCACTACAATGATCTCCATCCATTCCCCGGAGTAGGTTTGACCCAGCACAGATTGTATGGCCCGTCCAATATAGCGGGCATAATTGTAAGTGGGGATGATGATGGAAACTTTCAAGGATGAATTTAAATCATGAAATGCACAATGGTAATATTGTCAGCCAGCATGAATTCCTACATTTTTTGTCTTTGTGAAAAACAAACAACTAACAGATCAATTGGGTATTACAATAGCCTTAGCCCTTTGCGTAATCCTGGTTTGTATAATTCTACCGAAGTATTGTGCCAGCTTTGTCGATGGGGCTTCACAAAATTTATAAAATAGGCCTGCAGTGCATAGAGATAGAATAACAGCAATTACCACGGTTAAATACGGGTTTAAAACTGAGCCAAATGTATAGGCGGTGGCAACTATTACAACCTGGTGTACCAAATAAAGACTAAATGAGATGGTGCCTAATTGCTGTAATAACTTATTTCTCAAAAATTTTGTTCCGAACCGACTCAACGCAAATAATATAAAAAACATGCATGGTATTGCAACCCTGTACTGCTCCGGAACTTTCATGAAAGTTTGATACATATTACCTGGTAAATACCAAAGGGTATAATTTCCTGTATAAACAAATACAGCAATTAGAAGAAAGCTATGTACAACAAATGGCGAAGTGCCATCAATGAAATTAACTAAGTACCATCGGTAGCGACATAAGGTTATCCCAAAAAGGAAAAACGAAAAATAAAACATGAAGGCGAATTCAGGGAAGACCCGGGTTATACCGAGAGACACTAGTAAATGATATCCCAAAACATATGATACAGTTGCAATTGCGGTCCATAACTTATTCAAGTTGCGTACTAAAAGTATAAATACCGGCAGTAATAATGAAAGTTTAATTTCTATTGGAAGCGTCCACAACGCCGGGTCTATTTGATTGAAATTTTCATTAAGTGAAATAAGACTTATAAAATTTATAAAGCTTATTTCATTAAGCCACATGAGATTTATCCATCCGTGAAACTGGGTTAGCGTGCCTGGTTCATACAGAATATATCTCAACATAACAGATATGGTAATGATAGCAGCACATGGTAGCCACAAGCGAATAACTCTTTTGATAGCAAAGACAAGATAATTTTTGCTTGTATCTGATTCTAAAAAGGAAATCGATAAAACAAATCCACTAAGAACAAAAAATAAGATTACTGCCGGTGTTGCATTCCAAAAGAAGTGCAATGGCGAAGCGGAAATGAAGAATTTGAGATTATGAGTCGGTGTCTCCTGATCCATGTATACCATTTCTGCCAGCGATGGCAGTGTACACATGGCATGACCAATCACCACAGACAATGAGGCAATTCCTCTAAGTGAATCTAATGTATCAAATCTATTGGCCTTATCAGTTGGCATTTGAATCTGCGGACATTTATTGTTTGACAGTAAATAGTGAAAATTATATGTAATTCTTTCTTGTTAAGAGAACGCTTATACTATCTCCTTCCCTTTTGGCGTTTAAATCGTTCGATGTTTTTTGAAATGTATATAATTGTTCTTTATTAAAAAGCTTCGAATTTCCCTCAAAAAAGGAGCGCTGATCGCCATGTAATGGTATACCCATCTTGTACTGTTCGCTGCCTGTAAATTGAAAGCTGGTGCTTTCGTCCGCCAAATACTGGAATGTAAATCCTGTTTCTGCAGCCAGGAGTTCCAGTCCGGGAATTGAGTATAAAAAATAATGCCGTGGGGCATCTATCTGCACCCAGTTTTCGCGGTAATGCTGCCATGCGTAGGAAGAGCTTGTAGGTATACGGATAACACATTTGCCACCAGGCTTTAGCAAACGATATACCTGTTGTAATACAAGCCTGGGATTTTCCATGTGCTCAAATGAGTGATGAAACAAAATGGCATCCCATGAATTTTCGGTAACGTCTGCCAGGGGTTTGTTCAAAATCTTTAATCCATTGTCATAAATGATATCCTTTGATAAATATGGATCGATGCCGGAAATATGTTTAAATCCTGCATTATAAAAAATGTAGGTCAGCAAACCTGCACCAGAGCCAACATCCAGGATTCGATCGGAAGTTTTCAATCCCACCTTTCGAAGATTGTATAATTCAATATTCGGCGAAGGCATGCGTTGATTAATGATGCGACCCAATAGCCCGCTGCCTGTAATGGCGAAGCGGTCACGCTTTTTTTTCAACCATCCTTTAATAAAGGGTTTGAACAGTGAGGTAGGATCTTGCTGAAGACTGTAATAATTTTTAGCGTAGTATGTCCCCATATCTACCGGAGGATCTAAAAGCTGTAGGCATCCACATTTGCTGCATTCCAGGTAGTGGAATACATGTTTCGTACCCTGCATCATTTCTTTAACAGTGTACAGTATGTTTTGCAGGTTGTTGTTGCACAATATGCAAGCTGCGTTGGAGTCGGGGTTACTTGAGGCGTCCACAGTTTCTACATTTTCCATTTAAGTTAGAGCCTCAATTCAAAGTTGACTCCATCCGTGTTTTACAAATGGGCGTTTTCAATCGTAGACAACCCGAAAGAATTTCGATAGGCATGATCATCAGTGTAGCGTTTTGTTTCTGTCTTTATTTACTGGAGAATTTTTAATCATAAACCTTGTAACATTCGGTTTGCAACAGCCTCTGTTGTATTTTCAAATATCCAGTCATAAGATTTGTTAAGCATCACCACGTATGCATCATCATTTAGGGCATTGATCTTATCCATTAATTCGTGATAGTTGCTATAGGCAATGGAGTTAACCTCGTTAAGACCATGTGGAGCGCAACTGGCCGGTTTTTGAGATAGCTGTTTGAAGCATAAAATGGCCCCATTTGCCGCAAACTCATAATGTCGAAGGCAATCCCAGCCACTTCTTTTTGTTGTAATGCCAAACTTACTTTGCTGAATATCTGTGTAATAATCTTGCTCGGATTCAAAACTATACTTTTCCATACCTAAGGGGATGAAATGGCTAGTGCTGAAATTTTTGAATACATCTTCATCAACAATGTTGTTGGTAAAGAGCTTCTTCTTGTGTGCCGGTTCAATCATCGTGATCTTACTGCTAGGGATTGAAAAGTTGATGGGTAGAACCTGTTCAGGAAGTTTGTATTGAAGCAGCCATGAAAAAGGAGCGGGTAACCCGACAGACATACTTGTTGCATTCAAGAACTCCCGCTTATAATATCTAATGGCATTATGGAATGGCCGGTTGATGTTGAGAACATTTTTTAGAAATGTGTTCCGATGGTTGTTGTGCGGATATATTCTTGGCGAATCAGAAGGATCAATTACGATAATTTTTTCAGGCTCAACAAGTTTGCATAATTGCTGATAGGCATCCCAATGGTTCCATATATCAGCTATAATGTAGAGGTCATACTCCTTAATGTTTTTAAACCAAATAAAAAACCGTTCTTCTGCCAGTTCCGGAATGTCAGGTAATAAACCATAAAGTGTGAATCCATTCCCCCTGATCTTTTTGCGCATGCCATCGGATAGCGGGGCATACATGCAATCAAACCGAGGCAGGTCAACACAATTTTTACCCAGCAATGTTCTCAAGCCATGAAACAGCCCCGAGGATAAATAGTCAGGCGTGTTGGGATGTAAAAAAAGAACTTTCAAGAAATAATAAAAGAATTAATTGAATCAAGCAATGATTTTCTAACAGCAATAAAATTCGAGTATCCATAATACTCCCGGTAGTATTCCGGATCGAATTTTTTTAGTCCATTTGGTTGAAGTGAAAACACTTGATAGCCTGAACTGTCAAACAAGCTTATTGCCGCCTTTAGTGTATGGCCGGCATGTCTCCAGTTTGCTCCGTATTCAAACTGAACGAAATCTATTTGCTGTTTTCCCAACATGTTTTTGGAACCCAGAATTACTCTAAAGTCTAAACCTTCCGTATCAATCTTCAGAAGATTTATATGAGATACGTTGTTTTCAAAAACAAAGGAATCAATCGTAGTTAATTTCCCTTCCGTAGCCAATAGGCTTTTATCGGCAGTATCAACAAAACTGGAATGTTCTGCAGCATTGGCTCCTTCATAAAAAGTAAACTTGCCGTTTACATCAGAAAGACCCATGTTCTCAATGCTGCATTTAGCGTTGAGCAGAAACTTACTTTGTAAGGTTTTATAGGCAGCCTGGCCTGGTTCAAATAAATAAACCTGTTGAATTTCCGGTACTGTTTGCAATAATAATTCACTCCATTCTCCCTTATTCGCACCTACATCAAATACAGTTTTTAGTAATGGACTTAGTCTTAATAAAAGAGCTTTCTCTCCATTCAATTCCGGCAAATGATCTTCGGCAAGAGAATAGGCGATTATTTTATTTGCCTGGTTCCTCAATTTTATCATAGCCTTTACCATCCATTTATGCCTGGCGGCAAAATGTTGAAATTTGTTAGCTAGTTCGGGAAGCATAGTATGGGATGAATATAAAGCAGAATAAAAGTGTGATTACATGTTCTACTGCTTTTAATGGGTTAAGTTTCCTGATGCTTGCGAATAGTGCAAGTGTTTGACTAATGACACCCTTTTTCCATATTTGAAGAATTGGGAGTTTATATTTTTTCTCATAGAGAATCCAATTGTTCAACCTGGCTGGGAGCACCCTAAGGTTCTTTAATAGACTGCCTATTCTTACCGGATGTATAATTTTTGCTTTTTCTACGAAAACGATATTTGTATTGCGTGAAACCTGAGTTTGTAAATCCTGATCCTCTTGTGCTGCTATTTTAAACTGTTCATCAAAACCGCCTGCCTTCCCAAACAGCTCTCTTTGTACCATAATGTTGGCGCTCCAGAAACAACCGCCTTTGTCATTCACCGGGCATTCGGCCATATCTTTTTTCAACAGGTTCCAGTCGTCGGGTAAAATGGCACCTTCATAAGCTTTACAATCCGGAAACTTATGAATGGCGTTGTAGTATTCATGTAGCCAATGCATTTCGGGCAGACAATCATCGTCGGTAAATACCAGCCACTCGCCTGCAGCATGTTTAGCACCATTGTTGCGGTTGGCTGCGGGGCCGCGTTTGGGACCGGCAGTCCATTGAATCCATGGGTAGCTAGTTTCAATGAGTGCTTTTGCTTCATTGTTTTTACCATCATCGGTTACAATCACTTCATACAAAGAAGCGTCCAATGATTGCATGCCGGGCACCAGCCGGTCGAGGCATTGCGCCAACATATCGTTGCGGTTACACGTGGGTATGATGATGGAGAAAAGGGGAGGGGTCAAGGTTGAGGATAAGGTTGAGGTCAAGGACAAGGATGAGGTTAAGGTTGAGGGCGAGATTGGGCAGCTATCTGGTCAATAATTTGTTGCAATGGTTTCAAACATATTGATATACTGTTGGCCGAGGCTCTGCCATGTGTAATGGGATGCTACAAACTTTTGACGTTGTTGCCTCTGTTCTTCGGTTGGTTCCTGTTGCAGTTGCGCCTGCATGGCTTCTGCCAGTTCTACGGCGTTATGCATGTTTTGAAAATTGGCTTGCTCCTGCATTACAAACTTCGATTCGGTAAATGGACGACATATTACAGGAAGTCCATGGTGTAATGCTTCCACCATGGCAAGGCCGAAACTTTCTTTAGGGGAGCACAACACAAACAAATCGGCTGCTCTATACCAATTCCCCAATTGGGTATGCGGCACTTGCTGCACTATATAATTGCCCTGGGGCACTTGCTGTTGCATTTGCAATTTTAGTGAACCGGTATCAGCGCTTTCTTCTCCCAACAACACCAGCAATACCAGCTCCTTCAATTTACTTACGGCTTCAATCAACAAATGCATTTGTTTGGTTGGCTTATCGAGCAGCCCTACACTAAGCACTATTTTTTTTCCAGCCGCTTTTTTTTGGATACCAGCAATTGCCTGTTGATCGTACTCAAAGTTTTGATGTATGAAATGCGGAAGCAACCATTGCCTGGAAGTGGGAATATGTTTGCAGGCATCTATATATGCATTGGTAACATGGTGTACAAAGTCGCGGTGATTGTCGAACAAGCCCGGCAAAGCCTGGCCGCCGGTGTACAGTACCAGTGAGTAGTCCAGGCGGAGTGCTGCCCTGAGTTTATAGAGATAGCAATACAGTTGGTATTCGCCTAAATAAATGGCAGCAGGTTTGCTGCTCAGCAAGGCCGGCAGCATGCCTCCAAAAAAACTGCGTTGTTCCCACAAGAATGGCTGTGCTGTTTTTGACAACAGGAAATGAGCACGGTGCAGGTTGGCTATTTTCCTGCTTTTCACGCCGGGCATTTTCCAGTGCCCACCTGTCCATACTTCTACCTGTGTTTGGCGTAGTTCCTGTTGGCTCAACTGGTGGGCGAGGCCTGCTATATATTGCTCAAAGCCACGGTTCACCCTGCCAAGTCCTGTGCAGATCAGTATGATTTTTTGGGTGGGAGACATAAGTAAAATACACGAAAGAAGTGATTTTTATCCCCTCCCTGGAGGGGGAAGAACATCTTCGAAAGTAAACCAGTATCATTGGGGGTGGGTTGTATGGAGTGACCCACCCCGCCCTCCGGGCACCCCTCCCGGGAGGGGATATTGCGGCGTCTCTGGACGGCCCGCAATAAGAAGTCGTTCCTAAATCTTCTCCAAAAACGCATACAATTTCTGCTGCACTTCCGCCTTGCTAAAAGTAGTGGACGCTTCAATGCCTGCATTGATGGATTTGCGCAGGTATTGCTGCGGCATGCGGGTAATAGCCTGTAGTCGTTCTGCTATATCAGCGGCATTGTTCGTGCTGATGGTAAATCCGCAGTCCCAGGTTTCCACAAACCGGCCGCTGGCACTTTCGGCAGGACCAACAAATAATATGGGCTTTCGGACCGTCATATAATCGGTGAGTTTGGTTTGAACACTGCTGCGGCTAAAGGACAGGTGTGCTTCTTCAAAGCTGGCAGTACATAAAAGCAGCCAACCCTGTTGGAGCCATTGGTGAATTTCGGCATAGGGTTTCCAACCCATATACTGTACACCCGGCCCGCCCAGCATTTTTTGGTATTGTGCCCAATGCGAAGGGTTGGCATAGACATGTAGTTCAAACCCAGCCATGCCTTTGCTGTGTAACAAATGCACGGCAGCAGCTACTGCTATCAATGCTTCTGCGTGCATGGGCCAAATGGAACCTGCGTACACGATGGGATAGCTATCCTTGTTGTGAATGCCTGTTGGCTCTTGTTGCCATTCAGCATCATCAACCGGCTTTGCGGGGTTGTGCACCACTAAGCAGGGTTTCGGTTGGAGTTGGTACCTTTTTGAGAGTGTGTTTTGCAGCTCTTCACTGATCATCAGCCAGGCGGGTGCATGGCTGAGTAATTCCTTTACTATTTTTTGTATGCTATAACGCTGCTTTTTGTGCTGCCACTGCAAAGTATTGCCGGCCATCCAGTCATCCATAAAGTACGGTACAACGGTGTAGCCTTGCTGCAGCAGTTGCCAGGCCACCAGCAATTTATGTGCTACAGTAGTGCTGACCATTACAAGGCTATCTCCTGGTGATGGCAACCCGGTTAAAGCAAGTGGGTTATCCATCATCCACTGCATCTGCTTACCCGCAAAATAAGTATTCAATAAAGCCCCAATTCGATTGCTCCAGCTTTTCCATGGACCGGTTTCGTACCGTGCTATGCCGGCAGGCAGCCTGTCGGCATAGGCTTCGGTATTTTCATCGGCGGTACAAATGCAGGTAATGCTACCGGGATAAGCATCGAGTAAGTTGGCCAATGTTTGGCTGATGCCGGCTCCACTGGGAGTGGGAATACCGTCGGAAATTAAAATGAGGTGTGATGTATTGATAATTGCAGGCATTTGAAATTGGTGTTTGGAGTGTTTCCCCAAATAAACAGGTGGGCAAAAGTTTATGCTACGAAATGGAGTAATTAAGCGGTTGGGTTTGCTGGAATTGACTAATTTATTAGTGTATCTGTGTGATCATTTTTTGAGTGAAGCCATTCTTGAATTGCTTTAATCCCTTTTTATCCAAAATGCAACGCCATTAGGTGTAATATTGATCCTGGAAATAGATTGGATTTCCGATAAATAATCATGTATGGCTCTTGTGCATCCATCCCAGGTATGGTAGTCGTCAATGATCACTAAGCCCCCTTTCGCCACTTTAGGATACAGGTAGGTAAGTGCTGTTCTTGTGCTTTCATACCAATCACCATCAAGCCTTAATACGGCAAGTGAATCCGATTCTGTAAATACGGGCATTGTATATTCAAACCAACCCTTGATGGTGGAAAAAGGTTTGCCTGTTTTTCGCATAATTTCTATTGCTGAAGATTCATCTGTCTTGCAATTGTTGTAATACTTTGGAAACCCCATTTTGCCGGTTTGGTAAGCTGCCGCCTCCTTTCCGTCTGCTGCAGTAGCAATGGGTAACCCCTCAAAACTATCGAAGAGATAAAAATGCCTTTGCTGTTGATCTCGTATAGCCATTGCAGCACTCATTCCACCTTTCCATACACCACATTCAGCTATATCGCCGGCAATGTCTGAAACGCTGTCAATTAATTTCAGGTTGTCATGCAACAAGGCTGGATCAATCATAGTATGATCCTTTACCTGTTCGTAAATCTTATTCAAATCCTCGTTAAGCCTGTAGTGCTTATAATCTTTGATCAGTTTTCTGATTATTTTTTTTATCATCAGCTATACAAGTTTGCAAATACACAGTGTTGCTACTTTTTTTTCCAGGGAGTTACCAGGACTGCTTTGGCTAAGCTGCGTAGCGCAAAGGGTAGGCTTGGATTAAAAACAGTGTGTTCTTTAATCGTTTGGAGTTCTTGTATGGTATCCAATTTAAGCTGGTATAATTCTGGATGAATAAGCCCAGGGATAGTATCTGAAACATAAGCGCCATTTTTTAAAACCCCGGGTTTGGCATATAAAACCATGTTTTGTCTATACCACCACTCAACCAGTTGATTATCCCAAAATTTTGCTCTCAGAATATCATAAGCATCATATCCATTTTGGGCAAACTTTTTTTGCCAATATTCTGGCCATTGGCAGTTGATATGATTTTGGCCGGGTTGTGCGGGCACAGCAGCAGAAAATAAAACTACCGGAGCCAAATTACATAAGGAGTGGACCAGGTTGTCGCTGGCAGATTCATGTAGATGTTCACCTACCTCAAGGCAAATACATGTGTCAAAACTGCGATCCAAATGTATGGGGGTCTCTAAATCCATCTGCCTGTACGCTGATTCTTGTATATGGAAAGATCCAGAGTTGTAATCAGAAGCGTCGATGCCGAAAATGTCTTTTACTCCCAGTTTTGCGGCCACATTGAGCCAGCTGCCTAAACCGCATCCAACATCTATAATTGAGCTTGGCTGGTAGAGACTGAATAAAAGGGGCAACACTTCATTAGCCGATTGCTGATTATAGAGGGATGGATCGTAATTAAAAGGGTTACTCATTAGGTTCAACAGATTTCACGATTTCCAAAATTGTTTTGGCTGTTGTTGGCCAATTTAAATGATCATCATAATGCGTTCGACTTGCCATGCTCATGCTGAGATATTTTTCTATCGACATGCAATTTTGGATTGCAGATGCCCATTTGGATAAAGCATCACCCGGGCTAAATAAAAAACCTGTTTGGTGGTCAATGATTTGATCAGCAATTCCTGAAATATTAAAACTCAAAGCAGGTAATCCAAAAGCGGCGGCTTCGTTAAATACAACAGGCGTGCAATCCAATAAAGTGGGCAGTATAAAAAAATGAGCTTCTTGAAATAGCTTGTTTATTTGTTGAACATCTGCCTTGTCTTGTTTACTCAAGAAGCCATATGCTTTAGCAAAAGAAGGTAAGGTGCCGGTTTGATCTTCATCTACACCAATGAATGATATAAATGTTGGAATCCCTTTATCATTTAGGGTTCTTGCCAATTCGAGTGAAAGATCACCTCCTTTTCTCGTATACTCAACACCACTCCACAATAAGTTTAAGCTAGTCGTTTTTTTTGCTGTAATGAATGATTGAACTTCTTCGGTGGAAGGGATATCTTCCATATTGGCACCAAATGGGATTACAAATACTTTCTTTTCGGGTTGCAGATAAAATTGAGTAGCTGATTCAGCAGCCCAATGGGAACTAAAGAATAATCCTGTACAGTTTTTATACGCTAATCGTTCTACATCATCGCCCATTTTCTTACTGCTGGCTGGCAGGCGGCTAAAATGACCATAATATTCTGCAAGGTTGTCGAACGTGGCGTCGGTATATAGATAAACCGGTTTATTGGTTTTAATATACGCTAATGCCGACGATGTGGTGGAGAGTATGAAATCGGCATTTGCACTAAGTTGTTTGTTGACCTGTTCGCCGAATTGCCGGGTGTAACAATGGGTTCTTTCGTATTGGTAATTTTTGCCTTGCCAACGGTAAAAATGACTGCGCCATTTCAATCCAAAGTTTGGCCTGGCGTGCAGGTTGGAGATGATATTTATTTTTACCCCTTTTGCTTCCAGGGTCTTCATAATAAAATAATTCAGTCCACTCCAGGTGCTGATATTGGTAGGGTCGTGGGCAGTGATGTAATCAACTATCATTAATACATTATTTGGAGTGCATGAATATTCCGAATCAGGCGATGGAGGATAATAGTTTTTGCAGAAAATTCTTTTCTGAAAGAAACTGGTGATACGTGTTGTAACATATCCTTTGCATCTCTGCTGTATTGCCAGCCTTGTGAATCTCCATAATCCTTTCTACACAATCCGTTTCATTCTTTTCAAACACGATCAGGTTCTTCCAATCAATGAGAGATGAAAGGGGTAGTTCCATATCAGTATCTACCAATACCGGGATGCGGCCCATTGACATTGCCTGGTAAAACCGCATGGAGAAATTACCGGCACCGCGACTGGCAATCATAAATTGTGAGGATCGCATGTTTCCCCAAAAGTCTGCTATGATCTGTTCATCGTGCGGTTTGCCTCCCCAAAAAGAATCATGAAGGATAAAACGACAATCCAACCTATTGTATGCCACTGCTAGATCGATGAGTTTTCTCCGGTAACCTGATACCAAACCACAAAAACCTACAACAGGCCTATGAGTATTACCTGATTCTTGAAAAGGCTCTTGGGCAGACTCCCACACATATGGTAATATGAATTCGTTGGAACGCAGCAAAGACTTCTTAGCACTCGTTCGTAATATTATTAGATTTTTATATGACTTATATACACCCTCATAGTCGCTCAGCGTGAAAACAATAACAGGCTTATGAAATGGGCGGTACTTGGCTGACAATAGCTTTAGCTCCTTATGAATATCTGCCGGATCTCTTAGCAAACATGGATGAATGATATAGTCTGCTTCCCTGGGATCGTTTTGCTTACTGGTGTACTGATCTGTAAACCATGCAATCGTATTATCAGGAACTGCAGGCAAATAAATATCAGCGCCGGTATATGACGGCTTTGGAATTGCCTTATGCCAATAATTCCATTTCAAAAAAGCGGGTGTAGCCAATTAAGTAACTTTAATTATCCTTCTTGTTATCTCGAAAGAAAATGGTGCCGCCACTGATGGTCCAAAAACTGTACTCTTGTTGAGCCAGATACTTATAAAGCGGCATCTCTTCAAGGGGGCGTGAAACATCCAAACTAAACTCCACCAGTAATAGTGTTGGCCTGTATTTTATCCAGTTGTTGGAGGCCAGTACAACCATGTCCCAGCCTTCAACATCAACGGTCATAAAATCAATATCTATGTTGGGAGGTAAATGTTTGTCAAGTATATCTTCCAATGAAGCCGTTTTTATGGAAACGGTTTCGAGCAAATTGAAGCCGGGCCTGGCCGCCCAGTCTTTCACATGCTCAGTACTAAAGCTGTTTAATGCAGGCATGTCGAATTTATGATACATCAAGGTTTGGCCTTTCTCACCTATAGCTATATTCAAATTCATATCTCTGGGGCGCAACTGTTCAAACGTATCAAACTGATCTGGATTGGGTTCGATATTAATACCATGCCAACCGTTGCAATAAAACTTATAGGTATTTGATAATTGGACAGGGTGAAAAGCGCCTACATCTATATAGAACCCAGCAGTTTTATTATTGAAAAAGCGGGCTATGTGTAGGTCTTCGGCTTGTTGCGAAAAGGATAGCTGGTAGTAGCCATGATTAAGACCTAGCTGCTGCTTCCATTTGTGTACTACCCATTTCGAAAGAAACCTTGGTGTTAAGTAGAGAACAATATGCTTAACCTTTTCTTTCATTCTTCAACATTTTTGTTTACAACGAAGTGTGAAATCCTTTTTTCTCTATGTAAGCATAGATCCGGTTGGCACTTGCCCGTTTCGAGACAGTTTGGTAATTGATTTCTACCAAACACAAAATTACATTCAGCAGCCCCATCCTCTTGTAAATGCATCGACTCAAAAACTCTTTCCTGATTCTAAATGAAAGTATTGGAAATTGCAAAAATAGCTTCAGTGCATTGTAGCCTTGAAGACCATCAGTAAAAGCCCTTTCTTGCTTCAAGTTTTTTTGAAAAGGGTTTACTCATCCATACAGGCAACATCATTGCTTCCCGATATAGAAATTGCCTGAACCTATAGCCAAATCCATGTGGTTTGTATCGATGATGTAGGGTGATGGTTGCGTATGGAGAGTTATGCTTTGGGTTTGTCGCATAGGGCAGCATCAGGTATTCGTTTTGCTGCCTGTACTGAGGTAATTTATAATGATTGCCATATTGCGAAGGACAACGGTATAAGGACAACCTGTATTTCCATGCAATCAAACTGATGAGCGACTGGTCGTAGATATGGAATTGAAACCCGGGAACTTCCTCTTTCCCATCCTCATTCGGGTCGAAACTGATCATCCTTCGATCGGTGCAGGCACCTAACCACTCTTCCACAAATTCCATGGCCTTGGCGGATTTACGAAACAACATTATGCTTGCATCCGTAAGGAATGCTTCTTCTGCTGCTGTTCCTTCCAGACCTAACAAACGGAAGCTATCATTCTTACACCAATATTTGCATTTGTTGACCTCTGTATAGCAATTGTATTCGGTGAAAGCCAGCCCTGTTCGGCTAAAAAAAATATAGCCCTGGTAATTTTCGAAAAGAATAATATCCTGTTCCTTGCAAAGATCAAATAACGGAGATGGATCAGATTCAAAAGCATGGCCACTGTCGGCATACAATAGCAAGTCACCATCCGCCATTTTGCGCAGTGTCTCCAGAATATAATAAGGCTTCCAGATAAAAAAACCAGCACCTGTGGGTTCTGAAACTATGGACCTGTGCTTTTCATAAAAGTCCGTTTTACGGAAATCTTTATCAGTGAAATGCAAAATATCCTGGATTCCAAAATTTCTGGCAGAATGCTGGAGCCATTTGTTACTTTTTGAGAACCTTGGATTATTATAGCACAATAGTATTTGTTTCATCTCAAAGATCTGCTGTTGTTATAATTCCCACGTGATGCACTTTGAGGTTCATCCACCCGTTTGTAACAAACTGAAATTTTTTCAGATTGGTGTACTTTAAACGCAAGACTTCATAAATTTCATTAAATACATTAGTCATTTCGCCACCCAAGTCGTCCCAAACCATGAGTATCTCATTTGGATCAAGCAGATTATGGCGCTGCAACATTTCAAATTCAAAATGTAGTGCTTTGGGGTCGTGAAGCGCATCAGAGAAAATTATATTAAAACGGAGATCATTCAATTTATTCCAGGACTCGGCATCAAATTCATCGATATTCAAATACCAGCAATTGTTTGAACGATAACTGAACTTTGTTAGAGAACATTCAGTTTGTTTCAGCTGGCTTTTCCCTTTCCAAATTTTCTTTTCTTCAAATACTAGCCGATTTGCAAGAGTTGGATTGATCGCTTCAATATCCATACCAACTAAAAAAGCATTTTCAAGAACGTTAAGAACCTGGAAAAGATTCTTTCCAACTGAAACGCCTATTTCGAGATAATGTATTGGAGCCTGAAGCCTCTTGCTTAGAAAAAGCATAATATCAGTGTAAGTAATATTAGCATCTATTGTTTCATCCAGCAGAGACTCCATTCCGGGTGAAATTCCATACCGGAAAACGGAGCTGTTTAATGTTTCCTCTTCTATCCATTTGTTAACTAATGAAAGGCTGTTTCTATTTTGCCATTGGATTTGCCGGAATACGGGTCCGTGAAAACGCCTGCTCAGCATACGCTTTCTAACCTGTTGTTCCAGGGCGTGTTTTATTTTTTTCGCGAAAAGGCTCATTTGTTTCCTCCTATTGTCAACTCGATCAATATCATGTCTGGTGCAGGTTTTCCGGCAATCTTTTCACGTCCCTGCTGGTTTTTAAGCTCTTTCCATAGACTGGAGGGATACCTTAAAATATTCATTGCAGTTCTCTTGTTTGATACCGAACCAAATTTTCCGGATTGACCAATGTTAAAAGCAGTTACTGTTCTGCTCCATACTGAAGGAGCGCCCAGCGAATGAAAAGCTATATCCATTTGCGTTTTAGCAGCCAATTCCTCATAAGCCCTTTTATTCCACCTTGTTAGGTGATGTGGAGGATGATTGAGCGGATCGTACCAATTCGTTTCAAAACTCATGGGTGAATAGGGGGTAGAAAGAAAAATTTTGCCGGAGGCTTTTAATAACGCTTTTGCCTGCTGTATAAAGAGCAAGGGGTCAGGGACATGTTCCAAACAGTGATAACTTGCTACCAGGTCGTAGTAAAATTGCATTGCTGGATGCTCCTCCAGGTAGGTTTCAATATTGCCACAGTAAGCATGGAGTCCTCTTGCTTCACAAACCTTAATGGAGCTGGCGGATGTATCAATCCCAAAAGCTGATGATAGGCCATACTTTTTTGCAGTTCGTAAAAAATCTCCATTTCCACATCCAATCTCCAGTAATTTTTCATCTCCTGTTTTTATTCCCCTTTTAAGCGTTTCATGCCACTCCCAACGCCCACGTGGGTAATACCCTGGCTGGTGTGAAATGAATTCATAAAATCGTTCGGAGCCCGGCACCATGGGGTTAAAAAACTCCAGGGTACAATTTGAACACTTGTACTGATGATAATCTAAGATCTGCAAATCAGGTATTTCTTCCTCATAATACCTTTCCAATGCTTTTATAATATACTCGCTGGAGAGAAAACGCAGCTCAAGCGCATTGGATAAACATACAGGGCATTGAACGTTCTGTTTAAGTTGCATAGTAGTTTACAAAAGTTTCCTTGCGGCGTTCGTGTTATCTAAGTATTGAATGTAGCGCTTGATTTCAGAAGTCTCTTTTTTAGATAGCCTTATGATATTCCATCCAAAAAAGAGGAAGTCCTTTGAGAACTTAATTGCAGCCTCATAATTCCACACATGCCGTAATGTATACTTGAGGCAGTGAAATAAAAGGAATCCTGTCTTTTGAATTCCGTTTAAATTTTGGAGATACACGGCCCTTGCATAAGACGCTATTACATCAGCAGGTTTTATGGAATCGGATACCAATTTCTGATAGTACTCAAACGTCACCCTTTTGGCATCCATAAAATGACGCAATACCAATTGGTCATAAAAATGAACGCGGTAGCCCTGCAATACAATGCGTTTACACATTTCCCCGTCCTCACCCATGCCAGTTGAATTTCCAACGCGGCCTGCATTGACCAAGGGAATTTGTTCGGGTAGCGCCATCCTGAAATTCAGTACTCGTCCACTCATGCCAGCCCCCCAAAGTCCATAATCAGAAATGTCGCAGGTTTTTCTTGCGGGTGCGCCCACAGCATAGTAACCTGCTGCTTGATCAAACCAGTCTGGCAATTCAATATTACTTACAGCAACCGATGCGCCACCGACGGCTCCTACATTGGGATTCTGCTCAAGGTACGCATATAGCAATGCCAGGTAATTTTCCGCAAGCCAATTGTCATCATCGCAAAAAACAAAATATTCATAGCCTGCAGCAAAGATTCCATGCCGGCGGGCATGATCGGTGCCGGGCTTATCTTCGTCCGCAATGATTAATGGTGCCGGAGCGCCCAACTCCTGCCATATTTTTTCAGCAATTTTTTTTGTGTTATCGGTACTGGCATTGTTCACCAACACAATCTCCCAATTCAGTGGGTTTGTAAATTGTTGCTTGGCCAAATGCTCTAAAGTGGGCTGGAGCCTACCCGCACTATTGTAACAACAGATAATTACAGATATCCCTTTTTTCATCTATACTTAGTTATCATTTCTCCCCCAATTAATCATGTGTAGCGGCCATTTTATTTCCCACAACACTTCTCAATAGTAATAGCTGAGTGGTAGCAATAAGGTAAATGAATTATTTGCAAGAAACAGAGCCAAAAAGTAGTAAATACTCATCCTTTTTTGATCAAATGCCAAACTTCAACACTTGGAATGCATTGCCGATTTTTTTTTAAAAATTATAGTCACACAACGGGTTAACTGCTAAAGCCCTATTATTCAGGAAATTGATCCAATAATGATAAAAGCCTTCAGTTGTTAAATATTTCTGATAGTGGTCTCTAATCTGATATTGCCATGAACAATAGTCATCCGGATGAAGCGAATTGTGCGTGTCTAAAACTATTTGAGCTACCCTATTTACATCTTCGGGTTCAATCCAGAGTAGTAATTTTTTCCAATCAATACAATCCTGGCACGGCAATAAGCAATCAGTATTTACAAAAACTGGTATTCGTCCCTCACGCATAATTTCGAAAAGCCTGAACGAGTAATTGCCATGCCCTGATACTGCAATGAAATAATCATTTTCCGTGAAACTTTTTAGGTACTGTTCTTTATAACCTAGAGCATTATTTGTTTGATTGAGCGCAATATCGAGATCTATTAGCTTTTCGAGTTTTAGCAGTGACCTTATCGCGCTGCGCCTCAACATATACCCGTTGTTATAATATTGTCTGATAGTTCCAGGCAGGCCAAAATGCGTCAAGATTTTTCCTGCTCTGATTCGTAATTCACTTTTAAAAGGCAACATGAGAGGCGCAGATTGCCCGCGGAAACTAACAGATGGCTTGCTTTTTTTCGGACGAACGACCCAATTGTCATTTTGGGGGAACCCTTCTACAAAAGCTGGAAGTCCAAAAGTTTTGGAGCCGGCATTGGTAGCATTATATGAAGTCCGAAATACCAGTGCATTTTCAAAGCCAAAATCATGGGAAGGGTCCCTGTAATGTATCACTACCATGGGCTTGCCAGTTTTCACTGACATGGAATTAAGTTGTTCAGCTATAGACTTGAATTCACGAACGTCAGATACTGAAAATCCCATCTGATACATTTGTTCATTGGTGTATTCGACAATGAATTCGAAACCAAATGGACACAGTAAGTAATCTGCTTTTCCCGGCTCATCTGTCAACATTCCATCCCTTTCGAGATATGGAAGTAAAAAATGTGAAGCATTACAGCGGGGAGCATAAAATTTGAGTTTAAAGTGGTCCATTGAAGGGGCTTATTCTAATCCACTAGTAGATTAACTGTATTGGAGTCCAAGTCTATGTCTTAGTTTTCTTTGAAAGGTTAACCAGGCAATACGCTTTGCATTAATGTTTAATCCACATTTATCAGCCAGTTGCCTCCAGCATTGTGAGTAGGCATCATAGGTATTGGTGTTCATTCCTTTACGACGTGTTGCCAGGCCAACGAGTTTATAGGTTATTACAAACTCAATATCTGCACTGCTCAAAAGATCCTGCTGTTTCAGTAGGTAGAGCATATGCGCATGATCGGCATGCTCTGTTAGGCTGTCCCATTTGCCATGCGTAAACTCCCGTGCATGTTTGCGAAAATTGGCCAGTACCTCACCATTGCTGTAAATACGGCCTTGCAGCATAATATAAATCCAGAAGTAATAATCAGGCGAATATTTGAGTTCCTGCAGCCAGCTACCAGTTGGGGGTATTGCCGATTTACGAAAAATGGCCATACCGCTATTGCAGAGATAACAGTTGGTGAGCATGTGTTGCCGAACAAAAGTTAAACCTTCTTGCTGCAACTTACCTAGTGATGAAAAGCGAAGAATGCTTTCGTCTGCTTCATTGATGAATTGCACTTCGGTCATAGCCAATACCAGGTCGGGGTAGCTGAGTTGAGGCGCCAGGTCTTCAAACAACCGGGAATGACAGGTATCATCGCTTTCTGCAATGTATATCCATTCGCTATTTGCCAGCGCTATGCCTTTCAACCACTGGAAAATGGGTGCTCCACTGTTGTTTTGGTTATAAACAATCTCTTTTACTTTTTCGTGATTGCGATAGGTTTCAATGATTTCCCGGCTGTTATCGGTACTGCAATCGTCGAGAAGGATCACTTCAAAGTCCTGAAAGGTTTGGTTGAAAATGCTCTCCATTCGCCTTTTCAAAAAAGGCGAATGGTTATAGTTAGGTATAATAACGGTAAGAACTGGCAAGTCCTAAATAATTCAAATAGAAATGATATCGAACCAGCTAATGCGCAAGTATTCTCCACCTTTCAACCAATGCTTCAATAATTTTATTTTCCGGGATTGAAATGGTAATTGTTGTAGCCAATTTTTTTTGGCAGCAGCAAAAGCAGCAAGAATAGAGTCACTGTTTTTCCTCACCAGCTCAGATCCTGATACCTTTTTCGGAAGTTGTTTTTTCCATCGCTCACTGGCCTGCACGGCCCAGGCTAAATGATGGGTCTTCACCCCTTCGGGGTCTGGTGTAGGATGCTGCAGCCACACCGTATGAACTGCATTGCGAAAGTCAGGATTACTCATTCCGTGCCCCTGGAATCCAACTTGCTGTGCAGCGTGTACCCTATAAGATAACAGGCATTCATCAATGAAATGCAATCGGCCCATAGCTGCTAATACCATGGCAATCCAGTGGTCGTGCCAAACCTGGTTCTCTAAATTGAAAGGTAGAATTAGGTTCAATGTTTCCTTTCTGATAGCCAATGCGGTGCCTGTTGCCACATTGCCATTCAGCAATAAGTATTGATAAAGATTACCCCAAGTGGTCTTCCTGCGAAGGGGCAATTCAAAGTATAAAGCATCCCACATGGTTTCTTGCATTGACTCCCCGGCCTGGTTCATTAGATCCCCATTGCAGAAAAGGCCCCAACATTCAGGATGCTCTTTAAAATAACCAAGCATCTTTTCAATTTTATTTAGATGCCAATGGTCATCCTGATCGCAGAGGAAAATGATATCACCAGTACATTGGGAGATTGCTTTTTCAAAGTTCTTCCTCGGCCCCAGGTTATTTTCATTTTGAATGACTCTAAACAACGAAGGATATAATGCAGCATGGTTTTCCAGAATGGTACCCGTGCCATCGATTGAGCCGTCATCACAACAGATGATCTCGTCCGGGCGGTGCGATTGGTGAAGAATAGTTAAAAGCTGTTCTTCTACATAAGCTGCACCATTATATGTACAGAGGGCTACAGAAACTTTCATGAAGCATTTACAATGGCTCGTGCCAGTTTGAGTAAATAGCGACTAATTGGGTTTGACGCTAATTTATGTTCATGGTTGCGGTAATACTGCATTTGCTCCAGCAAGGGTGTCAGATAATTGAATGACCATGTCAACCACTTATCCCGATGGCGGATCAACATATCTGATTTTGTTTTTTCAAATGCCTGTTGATCGGATACTAGTTCCTGAATCATACTCCGTTCATGCTTTCTATAGAAAAATCCAATAAAGGGCAGTTGTGTTACCTTAGAATCGGGGCCAAGAATCTTTAGCCAAAAGTCCCAGTCTTCCAAGCCACGTTTCAAGCTGGTATCATATCCCCCACATTTTTCCCAATCGGCTTTTTTATATATAGCAGAACAGTATATTGGATTTCGCCCAAACAGTAAACCGTAATGAAAGGGAGGGAGTTGCCATGGTTCCTCCAGTGCCCCAAAAAATTCGGCTTTAGCATATACCAGTTGGGTAGTTGGTTCCAATTCAAAAACTTTGATAGCCTCACTTATATAATCCTTAGCTATTTTATCATCTGCATCGAGTGGTAATATATAGTCAGCTGTGGCATGCTGAGTGCCAAAATTTCTTGCACCGGAAAGTCCAAGATTGGAAGGTGTGCTTACCAGCTTTATTCTTTCATCAGTACCAGCCAGAATTGTTGCTTTCTCTACAGTGTCGTCTGTTGAGCAATCATTCACGATAATACATTCCCAATTTTGGTATTGCTGCTGAACAACACTTGTTACCGCATCTTCTAAAAACACGGATTGGTTATAACAAGGGATTATTATGGCAACCTTAGGCATAGTATGCCTTGTAATGTTTTAAAATTCGCTGAATTAGGTTGTTGGTGGACAACCGCCACACGTCAAAAGAGGTTAAGGTCTGGCTGTGTGCATCCAGGTACAACTTCGCTGCCTTTACTACCTGTTTTTTTCCCCTGCTGTTTTCTGTTAACCAGGCTATTGTTTTCGTCCCCATTATTTCTGTCAGCCTATTTTTCGCTTCAGGAAATTTTTTAGCAAGTTGTAAAAGAGCAGTATTCACGGCAAAGAAAGCTGTTCGGTCGGTAGCGGTACTACCAGCAGGATGAAGGGTATAATATGCAAGTGACTCCGGTGTTCCAAAGAATGTTTTGTTTTTGAGCAGCAGGCGCAACCATAATTCATAATCCTCTGCATTTTGCAGACCCGGCGTTTCATCAAACAAGTCGTGTTCGAAAACAGAATGCCTTACAAGGCTTGTAAGAATAGGCACCTGGTTTTTTTCCAGGAAAACACTTAGTCCACGATCACCACAAAACATTCCTTTACCGGCACCCATTTGACCAAGTATATTCCCCTTTTCGTCAACAACGAATGCATCAGAAAAAAAAACATCAGCCTGCTCCGTATTCGTATACGCTATTTGAATCTCTAATTTCCGTTCTGCCCAACGGTCATCTGCATCTAAAAAAGCGATCCATTCACCCTTCGCTTTCCTAATGCCAGTGTTGCGTGCACCTGCCTGTTTGGAGTTATGTTGAGTGATGAGCTGTATCCGGCTATCAGTTTCTATTAATTGCTCCACTTTTTTTGCTGTGTCATCGGTGCTGCCGTCGTTCACAACTATCAATTCCCATTGCTGGTAGGTTTGTGCCCGCACACTCTTTATCGCGTCCTGGATAAAATTACCTGCATTGTAGGCCGGCATAATTATGGAAACAAGTAGATTGGTCATTATGCGTTCGTTAACCTTATCCAATGTTCAGGTACCAGGTCCCTGGTATCCCAGGCCGGATCGTTGAACCATGTTTGCGGAGCAATTACGATATTGTCTTTTTGGTTGGCCAACCAAACTGCCCACCAGGCAAAGCTGCTGTTGGGAATGATAAAATGTTTGCAAGCAGCCATTAGCATCAGTTTGTTGGAGTACTTCAATCCATCATGGATTTCACCCACTATTACGGCATTTCCCATTTCTCCAAACACCTGCTGGGCCCAATCTTTGTCATCACTAAAAACAAAAAAAATAGGGTCTGATATATTTTTCTGCATGTAGGATATTGCATTTTCAAAATAATTCTCGCTACAAACAGCATGAAAACTATTCGAAAGAAAATCGCCCCGACGCACATTGATGCAAACCGAGTTGCAGTTCCTGATACGATTCAATAAGTCACCGGAACCAGGTTCGGTTGGAATAACAATACGGAGCTCTTTACGAAGCTCGTCCTGTACGTTTTCAAAGTATTTTGGTGACTGCCAGTATCCATCCAGGTATAAATGTCCCCTGGCATATTGCAAATGGCCATCATAATGAAAGTGTCGCTCCTTTATCACCTGGTTAGGCTTTAACCATCCAAGCTGTACCCCTTTATTTTTCAACCATGAGCTGTTGCTAAAAAACGATGCTAAGGTCTGTGTATCTGCCCTCCGCTCAGGAAGCCCAAATACATCCAAATCAAACGTTCTAAAAGTCCAATTGGCATTGGCCGAACGATCGTCCAAAAAACGGTGATCGAAATAAAAAGAGCAATGGAGCCGGGTTGCCATCGCTTTGCCTATGGCATATTGAAACATTTGGTTACCCAGGCCACCTTGTAATTTTACCACGATCATGCACCAGGCTTTTGCCACCAAAAACAGCCACAGCCATACTGTTGCTCATCTGATAAAGATGCAGTAGCCGGATTATGAAACTGCTGGGCATCATCCACCAGTGAAAAATCACGAAGTTGCCAGCCGGAAAAATATTGAACAATCATATCGTAACTATAAATTCGGTGTGCATTGAACACCAGCCTGGACTTACCAACCGGTACCACAAACAGTAGATGGCCACCGGGGCTTGTCACCCGCTTTAGTTCTTCTATGGCTTTTAAATCGCCATCTGGGTCCAGGGGATCACCATAGCGGCCAAGCCCAATATGCTCCACCGTGTGCATACAACTAATGCACGCTATACTATCGCTGGCGAAAAACAGGTTGGTGAGATCAGCTTTTCCCATCACCAGGTTGTCGAGCTCAATATTTGCCGGCCGGTAATCATAAAATTCTACAGGTATGAAAGCAGATAACTGTGTACAGAAATGCAGGGTGCTGCTAATATCAATATGTTTTGCAGGGGCGATATTTTTTATGATTCTTGCAGCCCATGCAGGATGATAGATATAATGGCCGTCGAAGAAAGTATTGCCAGTGTTATCATTTAATTGTGGCGACTCGGTGTATGAGACAAATCGTTTTTCTGCTAAAGTTTCCAGCTTGCTAAATGACTCTAATTGCAGCCTGAACCTTGTCATCAACGGATCATCTTTGGTGGTCTTTTTTAGAAATATTTGCTTCAACATGCCTATTTGTTCAAGCCTTTAAAAAAATTGTATTGATATAAGTGTCAGCATACACTTCATATCCATACTGAGTCAGCAACTCTATTACTTCTGTTCGCTTTGACGGTTTTTTCAACTCTTCATAAATAAGGGTTTCAGCACAAATGATACTAGGGAAGTAATTATTTACCATAAAACATTTCATGATGTCATAGTCCATCCCTTCGGTATCTATGGACAGGATATCAATTTTCTGATTTTGCAGGTGACGTTCTATCAAGTCTTCTACGCTAGTGATAGGAGTCTCAACTCTATCAATGATTTTATATGTGCCCATTTCTTCTATCCGCTCTGCTTCTTCCAGGGAAAATGTATTCAGGGTAGCGGCAGGGAAAGTATAGAGAATGCCTATTCCAGTTTTATCAATCGATATACCTTCGTTTAGATTTTGATCATTTGGCCTATACTTGGAAAATAAACTGAATGCGGCGGGGTTTGGTTCTATGTTGATACCAATAGCACCTCTCTGATAGAAGTAGTACGTATTATTCAGTTTATAAGGATGGTATGCACCAATGTCAAGATAAAATGGCTTTATCACTCCAATTTGAGACAAACAAAAATCCATGATAAGGTCTTCGCCACATTGCGCATATGATAAAGTTCCTTTTGCATCAGTCTCAATATTCGCTCCCCGCCATTTTTTTAATAGTCGTTTGATCTTAGCTTTCATAAACAATAACTTCCATTTGATTCAAAACTATGCCGGAGGCTCGCTGTGGCATCAAAATCCCGTTTGCGACTTCTTCAGTTATCGATTCAATTACAAAGCTTAAAGCATCTTCAATGAACTGAAATGCCTTTGTACCCCGTGATAACCCAATCACCACCCTATAGTTTCCGGGGGTATACAATAGATTATTCTCATGGTATTCAAAGATGTAGACCCCGGGCTTAATTTTCCTGGGTGGTGACCATGTAGTATTGATGGATATATCATAGCTATCTACTATCCCCACGGCACAGATAAAATCATCTATCTCCTTCTGAACACAAACGGTGACTTTTATATGGATTGATTCTCCAATTCTTATCTGATTGTTTATTCCACAATCAAATTTTGCTTCTTTTATAAATGCCGGTAAATGCGGCATTTCTTGAAACTGATATTTATTTTCAGAAACGGCTTGAGCAAGGTAAAGATCTATACAACGTTTGATCTCCATTTTGGGCTCCATCCTACCATTATTCATTAAGGTTCCTGTCGTGCAAAGCTTTTGGATAGAAGACATGTTATGACTTACGAACAATACGGTACGCCCTTCTTTGCTCACATCTTTCATCTTCCCCAAACATTTCTTCTGAAATTCCGCATCACCAACGGCCAAAACTTCGTCCACAATTAAAATCTCCGGTTCAAGATGTGCTGCCACTGCAAAGCCCAGTCGAACATGCATGCCAGATGAATAGCGTTTTACAGGGGTATCGATATATCGTTCTACCCCTGCAAAGTCTACGATCTCGTCAAACTTGCTGGTAATTTCTTTTTTGGTCATGCCCAGGATAGCTCCATTGAGATAAATGTTTTCACGCCCGGTGAGGTCGGGGTGAAAGCCGGTGCCTACTTCCAGCAGGCTGGCTACCCGGCCATGCATTTCAATACTACCGGTAGTGGGTTCGGTTACCCGGCTGAGTATTTTGAGCAGGGTACTTTTTCCGGCTCCGTTTCGGCCAATAATTCCCAGCACTTCACCGGGCTGCACTTCGAAGTTGATGTCTTTCAAAGCCCATATATATTCGCTATTGCCCCGGGTGCTTCGGTCGTTGGCTTCGCCAATGGCCAGGTAGGGGTCTTCTTTGCCACGAATGCGGTGCCACCATCGATTCAGATCGTCTTTGATAGTGCCCGTGCCTACCTGGCCAAGCCGGTATTGCTTGCTTAGGCATTGTACTTTAATTATAGCACTCATGGAAAATTCTTGTTTTGTAATCCCAATTGCTATCGGGGTTGCTCTTCAATTTAGTATTCATGTAAGTGAAGACGCATTCAGGGCAAGTAAATTTATTGTTCTTCGCATCCTGCTTTCATAGAATCGGTAAAACTGGCCAACACATTGAAACTGCTTTTAGTTAAACCTACTTTAGAAAATTAAAATCCTACCAGAAATCATCTGAACGAACCATACTAATGCAGTCTGAGATTTGCTATGGTCTTAATTTTTCTCAAAACATAAATTCCAATTAGCCTGGGATCAGCTTTTACAATTTGGACGAGGTATTTTAACAGGCTTGGTTTATATTTCTCAAAACCCAATTCTTTCAAACAATTGTAAAAATGCAATGCCTGCGGATTCTTACGTTTGTCGTATAGCCATGGCTTACAAGGGCCTAAAAAATGGCAGTTGATACCTAAGGATTTTGCCTGATCTATGTCGAAATGCGCTGCGGGCATATTAAATCTATCATCAAGTCTTTTCCATCGTTTATGTAAAACAATATTCATGGCAGTTTGCTCCTGGTAGGGCAGAAATGATGAGTTTTCATCGATATAGCTGAGGAGTTTTTCACTTAGTTTTTCACTTCTCCATTTTGGAAAGTTAAACCCAATAAGCCCTGCATTGAAGTAGCCTCCGGTCTCATCAATTACCGAAGCATGGCTTAAAGGAATTTCATCTTTTGATGGATATTTAAGGTAGCTGTCCTGAATTGCTGTAATGGGAAGACTAGTTGAAATTTGTTCATGAAAAATGGCAATATCAGAATAGAACACTATGTCGGTATCCAGGTATATAATTTTATCAGATACCGGAAACATTTCTGCTAGTAGTAGCTTCAAATAAGAAACTGACCAATTCTCGCAATTAATCAGCTGCGGCAAAATATTCAATTTTGAACATTCGACCAGCGTTAAAGTAAAGGTTCGGCCGGTCTCGCTAAGGGCCTTTTCCAACCAGGCAATTGTTTTATTGGGTACGGAATAGGAAAAAACAACTATCTCATAGTGATATGATCGATCACTATTTTTTAATAAAGACCCTAAACTTGATACCAGGCTAATTCCAAATGAGGCGTTACAGAAAGCCGCAAGAATTATTGATTTCTCGCGATTCTTAATATTGATAATTGGCAACTTCATGGTATTCATGACACTCATCTCGCTGATTTGAATAAAAATCTCATAGGACCAGAAAGAAAATTATACTTAACAAAAAGTAATACACTTTTCAAAATGAAATTGAGATTATAATTACGATGGCATCGTATATCATTATAAACTGAAAGCCGGTAATCATAATAGGTTTCTAATTCGATCTCTTTAAGCTTACTGTAAATATTGTCGACAAACTTTGTGGAGCGGGCGTATTTCCAAAAAGGCCTGCTTCTGTCGGTGAGCGTAAAATTTCTCCAGGGCTTATCCCAAACATAATGAATGATATTTTGGTGTTTTTGAGCATTCATTAATTCTTTAAGATACCTGCCTTTTGGCTTATTCTTATGAGGCGTACCCATTACATTCCAAGACATGTTCAAAAAAAACGTATTGCCTTCACAGGCTTTATTTAAGGAACACTGATCGGGAAGAAATAGGTCCGGCATTGATACGATTTCGAACAATTCATCCTCGGAAACTTTACTCCTAAAAACTTCGGTATTGAACACCAAAACACCGGCATTGAAATAATTAATGTGATTTTTCAGATCTATTTTCTTACAATACTCTTTCCAATTCATCATTGCGAAATCACGGGATGCGGCAATCATAAAATTTGTCGGAACCATTTCATATAACTCTACTATATCAGACAGGCAAATAGTATCACAATCGAGATAGATCACTTTTTTATGATCTGTAAAAATGTACGGAATCAACAATCTGTAATAGGTTTCAATGCCCAGGCAGTAATCACGCATTTGCTGATGCCTCAAAATAAAATTTTCGACATTTACATATACGACCGAAAAGTTTTTATGTTCATCAAGTTGTTGAGATAACAATTGTTGATTATCTTCTGAAACGTTTTTACAGAGTATGTATATAATAAATGTCCGTTCTTTTGAAGCGTTTGCAATTACTGATTGAATAGCAACTGACATGAATGGGAAATAGCCATCGTTAGTGGCAAAGCATATCGGTATAACTTCTTTCGAAATATTCATCAAAAATTTATTTATGTAACACTGTACTGAATATCTTTCGAACGCTATCGATTATAATCCATACACCTGGCCCCCAAGCTTGAAACCTATCTACCCCTTCGGCAGGGTAAAGCTGTATTATATTAAAAGGAAGGCACTCCAACAATCCTTTTTTGACCATAGCCATTCAAGGTTGCTTTGGTTATTTTTTTAACCAGCCTTCTTTTCGCTTTTTTCGAACTGCATATACCACATCGTGCCCTTTTTGGGCTGTATCCAAAAGCCCATTGAGCCCGCTCGGTGAGTTCCGGCAATACTGCATCCTCGTTATACAGGGGATTACAATTGAGATGTTCGGTTGATCAGCCAAGTAATATCGGGTTTAAAAGAAATATGAATTTGCTGCGGCACCATTCTTTGATTTCACTATACCGTATCCATAAAAGTTTTTTCTACCCGCCCGAACATGCGCATGCCTATGGCGAGCAGCCCTATTGTCCAGGCAATGCTGTACAAAAGGCTTTGCAGCAAATGCGGCTGTGGAATATGCAACATGGCATTGCGAAATATTTCAATCACCACCGCCACCGGGTTGTAGTGGATGAGTTGCAGGATCCAGCCATGGTTTTTGGCCAGGGGTTCCAGGGCACTCAATGGGTAGTTGACAGCGCTGCCAAACATAAGAAGCTGCACGCCAAAACCGATCAATACTGTAAGGTCGCGGTATTTGGTGGTAAGGCTGCTGATGATGATACCCAGCCCCAGCCCCATGCCTGCCATAATGAGCAACAAGACCGGGATAAGCAGCCAGCTTCCATTGATAGGAAATGCCTGGCCCCGGAATGCAAAAAAGCACATGGTGCTCAAGAGCAGGAAAAGTTGAATGCCAAACTGGACGAGCTGACTGATCACTACACTGATAGGGCTTACCAACCGCGGGAAATATACTTTGCCGAATATGCCGGCATTGCTGATGAATGTGGAGCTGGTACTAGTAAAACATGCGGCAAAATATCCCCAGATGATGATGCCGCTCATTTGAAACAATACCGGGTTCACCCCGTTGGTGCCAATGCCCGCCACCACGTTGAACAACAAAAAGCTGACGATGGTGCTGAGGATGGGTTGTATAAAATGCCAGAGCGGGCCCAACAGGGTTTGCTTGTACCTGGCAGTAAAATCGCGGTGTACAAACAGGCCCACCAGGTCGCGGTACCGCCACAGATCGCTTACATACGTGCGGGTGTTACGGCCGGGTTCGATAATTATTTTGTTGGACATAAATAATTCAATGCGTGATTCCAATTTCAGATCTAAATATCATCCCGACGTTAGGAGGGATCTCCAACTTGTGGAAGCTAGCCTCTGATTGATGAGATCCTTCGCTTCGCTCTGGATGACGGGAGAGAGAAGTCTCGGATTGATCCGACTTATTAAAACAACCGCTAACTCACACTTGACCTTGACCGCATCCTCAACGGTCTTTGTCACCAAATTTTTGTCATCAAAAAATTTGGTGCGTGTTTTTTGGTGACAAACTGTATCCTATCGTTGACAAACCAGTTGGCAAATTTTTGGTTGGCAAGCTTTCAGAATTTGCCAATGAATTTTTTGCCAGCTCTATTATTTCGTCATCCCGACGATAGGAGGGATCTCCAACTTGTGGATGATAGTCTCTGATTGATTGAGATCCTTCGCTGCGCTCTGGATGACGTGAGAGAGAGAAGTCCCCGATTGATGGGATCCTTTTCTGTGCTCTGGATGGCGGGATGCATTATCCCAAAACATCTTCATTCAAAAACCGCCATTCCGGATTGAAGCTTTCAATCAATGCAATTTTCTTTGCCCTACTCCACCCTTTTATTTCTTTTTCGCGGGCAATGCCTTGTTCTGCAGACTGCCCCGTTTCGTAGTAAACGAGCCAATAACATTGGTATCGGCCGGCAAATGTTTTGCTGTTTGGATTGGCTGCTTCCGAAGTATGTTCTTGTAACCGAACAATAAGATTATTGGTGAAGCCTATATAGAGGACGTTTTTGTTTTTGTTAGTGAGAATGTAAACGTAATAGGTGCGCATGGGTGTAGTCTTTGATTGATGGGGTCCTTCGCTACGATGTTTTGTTCCGTCATTTCGAACGCAGTGAGAAATCTCCAACATGTGGAAGCTGGTCTCCGATTGGGGAGATGCTTCGCTTCGCTCTGCATGACCGTGATGATAGTCTCCGATTGGTGGGATCCTTCGCTTCGCTCTGGATGACGTGAAAGAGTAGTCTTCGATTGGTAAAATCCTTCGCTTCGCCCTGGATGACGGAATGCTACTGCTTCCAAAACAGCAGCACCTGCTTCAGCTTCTTCCATCTTCTTCTCCAGGCAGGCACTTTTACATCGTAGTACTCATCGGCACCGGTGCTGAAATAACCACCACCATATCCGTAGTAATGTCCATAGCCATACCCATATCCTTTACCATATCCATATCCATACCCGTAGTAGCCGAAGCGGGCACCCATTTTCAGATCGTTGACCACCATCCACAAATAAGGCAGTTTGCCCTGGCGGTAAATTTCCTCTACAAAACTTAGCTGGCGCTTGTAGGTAAAGCGATGACGTACTATGAAAATGGAAGTGTCAACATAAGGAGCTAAGCTAAATGTATCGCTCACCAGACCCACAGGGGCACTATCAATTACGATATAGTCGTAGTTGGCTTTCAGGAAATCGAAAAAGTCTTTGGTGTTTTGATTCATCACCAGCTCGCCGGGGTTGGGCGGTACGATACCGGTGGGGTAAATATGCAATTCGGGATAGCCTGGAAGCGGGGTGTAAACATCGGCTGGGTTGGCCAGCCCCATGAGTACATTGGAAATGCCGATACCTGTTTTTTTCAGTTCCAGGTTTTTCATGATGCGGGGTCGGCGCAGGTCAAACTCGAGCAGGGCTACCCGTTTGCCGCCCAGTGCTAACACAGCGGCGATATTGATACTGATAAAAGATTTACCCTCGCCCGAAACCGTGGAAGTGACCAGTATGGTTTTCACCGGCCTTTTCTCCATCATAAATGCCAGGTTGCTTCGCACAATGCGGAATTGCTCGGAGATGATATTGCGGCTTTTATCGGCCACCACCAGGGTTTTGTTATTGTCTACATGGCCTATTTCGCCAATAATGGAAACCCCTGTGGCTTTGCGTATATCATCGCGGGTCATCAGTTTATCGTTGAGCAGATCGCGGAGATAGATGATACCAATTGGGAGGAGTAAGCCCAGCAAAATGCTGAACATCCTGATCTTTCCCTCATCGGGTTCAACAGGGTTGAGGCTACCGCCGGCAGGGTTCAGAAATTCGTAGCCGGGTGTGGTACTAGCTGTGGTAATGGCAATTTCCTCTTTGCGCTGCAACAGGTAGAGGTATAGGCCTTCCTTTACTTTTTGCTGGCGTTCAATTTCCAGTTGCCTTCTTTTCTTTTCTGGCAATTCGGCCAGGTAGTTGAAATAACGACCATTTTGCGACACCAGTTCATTGCGTCGTTTTTGCAGAACTCCCCGGTAATTTTTGATGGCTTCAAATATGCTGCGTTGGTTTTCTTCCAGTTGTTTATCCAGCTCCTGTAGTTGGAGGCTGCCCGGCTGGGTTTGCCGGGCTGTTTTGTCGCGTTCCAGTCGAAGGGAGTTGAAGTTACCTACCAGGGCTGCAATGGTGGGGTCTTCAATACCCAACGGGGAAGGTACCAGCTCTGTTTTTCTCCGGGGCGATTTGATATAGTTTTCCAACATGCTGAGCATGTCAGCCTGCCAGTCGAGGGTGGTAAGTTTTTCTTCAATGTCGGATAGCTTGCCGGTAAAAATGCCGGTTTGCTGTTCTACCGGGATAAGGTCGTTCCGGTCATTAAAAGTTTTCAGTTGGTTTTCTATTCGTGCCAGTTCCAGGCTTAGCGAATCGATCCGATCGTGGATGAATACAATAGTGGCTTCGGATGCCACATTTTTGGTTTCCACACTGTACAAAATATATTCTTTCACCAATGCATCCAGTATAGCCCTTGCGAGGTAGGGGTTATCGTTGGTGATGCGGAGGTTGAGAATGGTGGTATTGGGATCGCCCTGGTAGATACCCACCTGGTTCAGTATTTCTGTGGCTCTCGATTGCGGGTTGGTCCAGGTAGTAATATTAATGGCCTTGTCAGGGGTGGGCGATAAGGCAGCAGAGTCTTTAGGTTGCAGGGAAAACTGGCTCCCGTTGATATTCAATATATCCTTCCATGCATGTTCTTCTTTTCCTTCGAGCCCAACCAGTAATGTGTACCCGCCGGCAGACAGGTTGGTAAAACGAACTTTATAGGAGGCATTGCTATCGGCAATATGCACCGGTACCAGCAGGTAGGGTACCTGGTCGAATAGGTTCGATGTTTTGATATTGCCTTCATTGAAATACTGGATATGGAACTTATGCTTGATAACGGTTCTGCGAAACACTTCAATGGTGCGCAACTTTTGAATTTCGTTGCTCATATTGATGTCGCGGGGGCCATAGAGTGCTCTTTCCACAATACCGCCCTGGTCGCCATATACGGGGTTCGATTCCCCGCTTTTTATGAGCAGTTGTACCGTGCTGGTATATTTGGGTGTAGTGTAGCGCAGGTACAGCATGCCACCTGCCACGCAAAGGGCCAGGCTCACCAAAAACAAGGGCAGGAATGCCAGGTATTTGAAGAGGATATCGGCCGGCGAAAACTTTCCGCCGCTTTCGTCGCCCGTGGGGTTGTATTCCGATGGAAATGGAGTCATGTTATTTGCTTAGTCCGGTTGTTTTTTCGAATGACTGACAGGTAAAACTGGCTTGAAAGAATGAGGGGTAACTGCCGCGAACAGTGTGTGCTAATTGGTAAGGCTTATGATGAGTGTGCCAAAAGCGAGGATAGAAGTGATGAGTGCCAGGTACACTGGCAGGTCGCGGAAGAAGGGGGAGTTGCTGCGTTGGTATTGTATGAGTTTACTGTCGTTGGGCAGCACATAGATCACATCGTTTTGCTGAAGTTGAAAATAGGGCGACCGAAAAACCATGGCATCGTTCAAGTCCATCCGATGCGTTTCTACCTGGCCGTTGGGCTGGGTACGAATGAGCAGCACATCGGTGCGCATGCCCTGGTCGCTAAGCCCGCCTGCTTCGCCAATCACATCCACAATCGTTGCTTTTTCGTTGCTGATATTCATCCAGCCATTCTTGCCTACTTCACCCATCAGCATCACCCGAAAATTGAGAAAATGGATATTGATCACCGGGTTTTTTACATAGGGGTTCAGCCTGCTCACCAAGGTATCGCTCAGCATCTCTTTGTTGAGGCCGGCGGCTTTCACTTTACCAATCACCGGCAGGCTGATATTGCCATCATAATCTACAAGGTATCCCATGGAGCCTGTACCGCCGCCGCTGGAGCCAGCACTGCTGGTCAGCAGGTTGAAAACAGCAGTTTGCGTTTGGTCGAGTGAAGCACTACTCACATTAATACTCAACTGGTCATGGTTTTGAATAACCGGCGGTTTCAACGACAATACGGTTTTGGAAAGGGAGTCGAGATTTTTTTCGAAAAAGCGGTAATCGGAAATGGCTTTTTGGGAGGGTTTGCAGGCAAAAAGTAGCGCCATCAAAAACACCAGCCCTGAGGTGCCGGTGTTGCGAAATAATTGTTTCAAGATTGCAGCTTTAATGTAATAGGTTAGTTTGGAAATTGAACCGGGAATTACCTGCGGTTAGCAGGTGGTTTGAGGTGTAATTGGTGTTGAGCAATTTTAGCTCTTAGCTTAAAGCCGATGGTTTCAATTATCACTTCGGCCCATTTGTTGTCCAGTTTTTCTACGGTGCCTTCGGCGCCCATCATGAGGCCGGAAGTTACGGTAACTTTTGCGCCGGGTTGCAGCCGGTCGTAAGGGGCCACTTCTACATCATCGTGCTCATTCAAAAAGCGTTTGATGTTGTCTATTTCATCGGGCTTTACCACAGCCGGCTTGCCCATCCAGTATACAAAATTGAGCACACCCTCGGTGAGCCGCACGGCTGCCTGCTCAGTTTCGGTTACCTGCACAAACAGGTAAGATTTAAACAGGGGCTCTTCTACTTTTTTGATGCGGTCGCTCCATTTGCGATACACGGTATTGATGGGGCAGTACGACTGAATACGCTTTGCCAGCAATAGCTGGTGCGTTTTTTTTTCCCACCGGGGTTTGGTGTACACTACCAACCATCTTGCGGTATCTGCATTTGTTGCCATGTTGATTGCCAGGGTAGGTTCTTTTTCGTTTTTGTTCAAAGCTTCGCCATCTCAGTCACAATTCTTATTAAAAAAAGAGTTGATACACTGCAGCAAAGCCTACCCATAAAGGGCGTAAAGTAGTTAAAAAAACAGGCCACCTATCGGTAAGAAATCCACCGAAACAGAGGCCTGTGCGAATAAATAAATTAGGAGGAAATGTCCCCAAATCAACAATTACACAAAGCCAATATCACGGTGCCGGATCAGGGGGTTGTTTTTACAACATAGCAGTAAAAATAAGGGTAATGATAGTTCAAAGCGCAGCCGGGTAACTGGGAGAGAATTGTATGCGCAGAATTTGATTTATCGCAAATGCGCAAAAAAAAAGACTCACTGAAATGTGAGCCTTTTTTGTGGTGTGGGCCGGAATCGAACCGGCGACACAAGGATTTTCAGTCCTTTGCTCTACCAACTGAGCTACCGCACCATCCGTTAAACGGGCTGCAAATATATGCGCTTGTTGAAACTGGCAAAACATTTTTTTTGCGGGGCTTATTTCAACGTGTTTTTGGAGCTGGTTCACAGTATTGGACCGCTATTCCAAAGAAAAAGCCTCCCGATTTTTAACAACCAGGAGGCTTTTGCCGGTGCTATTTTTTAGAACTCCGCATTCTTCGGGGTTCTCGCAAACGGTATCACATCGCGGATATTGGTCATGCCTGTTACAAACTGCACCATGCGTTCGAAGCCGAGGCCGAACCCTGCATGCGGGCAGGCGCCAAAACGGCGGGTATCGAGGTACCAGCTCATTTCTTCTACCGGGATATGCATGGCTTCCATACGGGCTACCAGCTTGTCGTAGCGTTCTTCCCGCTGCGAGCCGCCCACTATTTCGCCAATGCCGGGAGCAAGGATGTCCATGGCTGCTACGGTTTCTTTGCCGGGTTCGCAGCCATCGTTGAGGCGCATGTAAAATGCTTTGATGGCAGCAGGATAACCAGTTACGATCACCGGTTTTTTGAAATGCTTTTCTACCAGGAAGCGTTCGTGCTCGCTTTGCAGATCGATACCCCATTTTACATCGTACTGGAACTTTTTCTTTTTGTACGGGGTGCTGTTGAGCAAAATGTCGATGGCTTCGGTATAGGTAATGCGTTCAAATTGATTGCTTACTACAAACTCCAGTTTTTCGAGCAGGCCCATTTCGCTGCGCTTGTCCTGCGGCAGACTTTTTTCTTCGTCTTTCAGGCGTTCGTCCAAGAATTTGAGGTCATCCATATTATGCTCCATGGCATGGCGGATGAGGTATTGGATAAAGGCTTCGGCCAGGTTCTGGTTGTCTTCAATATCGTAGAAAGCCATTTCGGGTTCTATCATCCAAAACTCGGCTAGGTGGCGGGCAGTATTGCTGTTTTCGGCGCGGAACGTAGGGCCAAAAGTGTAGATATCGCTAAACGCCATGGCTGCCAGTTCGCCTTCGAGCTGGCCGCTCACCGTGAGGTTGGTGCTTTTGCCAAAAAAATCTTCTTTGAAGTTGATGCTGCCGTCTTCGTTTTTGGGGGCGGTACCATCAATAGGTAAAGTGGTTACCCTAAACATTTCACCGGCACCTTCGGCATCGCTGGCGGTAATAATAGGGCTATGCCAATACACGAATCCTTTTTCCTGGAAGAATTTATGTACTGCATAGGCAATGGCATTTCGCACCCGGAACACGGCACCAAAGGTTTGTGTACGCATACGCAGGTGGGCATTTTCGCGCAGGAACTCGAGGCTATGCTTTTTGGGCTGCATCGGGTATTTCTCCGGATCGCTGTCGCCGAGAATTTCGATACTCTCCGCCTTGACCTCCACCTTCTGCCCGCTGCCCTGGCTCTCTACCAGTGTGCCGCTTACTTTAATGCAGGCGCCGGTGGTAATGCGTTTGAGCAGGGCTTCGTCGGTGTTTTCGAAGTCGACTACAATTTGAATATTATTGGCAGAACTGCCATCGTTGAGGGCAATAAAACGGTTGCTGCGAAAGGTGCGCACCCAACCCATAATGATGATGGGCTGGCCGGTTGTGGTGGCGGCCAGTGCGTCTTTAATTTTTGTGCGAATGTTGAAAGCCATATGCTGTTTCTTAATTGCCGGGCCATGCACTGCGGCTGCAGTGAGTGACACAACGAAGATGATAGAAGTACCCTTGCCGGTACCCAAAAAATATAAAAGCCCTTTGGTGAAGGGCTGCAAATATAAAGCAATGGCTTTTTTGGGCGGGGTTGTTACGACACTACCGATTGAAAAATGCTTTTTGCTATTGGTTTATCCAATAATTCGGTCGCTTCAATACTCTTGAATGCTTTATGTACCTTTTTGTTTGCCCAAAAAGGTGCCCAAAAAAGGCCCCCGCCGCTTATTACACCCAAGCGGCGGGATGAGCCTTGATTAAGCTTTTGTACTACTGTAGTGCCGGGCTTGTGTTCCCTGATGCCGTTCACAAGTAGCATAGTATGCTCTTTATCATTGCCTCCTTTTATCATTTATTCTTAATAGCAATAAATCAAAAGATAGAGGCAGTTCAAAAAAGCGACACAAAGCTGCACAGGGGGAGGCGTTGGCAAGGCAAAACGGCCGGAGGCGTCGGGTTTGCCTTGAATTTTCTTTGGTTACTTTCTTTTTTTCAAGAAAAAGAAAGTAACAAGATAAGATTGAGAGATTCTTGAAATAGCTGTGCAGACAGCGTTTCATCATTTATATATCAATATTGAATTAATAGCACAATACGTTATTTAATTATGTTTTTTACACAAACTGTCGGTTAGCGAAGATCGATGCCGCCCAGCAAGCCGCGGCCCGTTAGGCTCGGGCCGGCATTCATGCCAAAGCTGGCGGTGGCGCCTGCTATTTCTATGCTTTTATCGCCGTGGCCAATATTGCTGCCCACGCTTACACCAGCATCGGCTTTTACTACCCAGTTGGTAATGCTTTTATCGTCCCACTCCACTTTGCCGCTTAGTTCCGCGCCGGCTTCAGCGGCAATGGGGCCTTTTTCCCAACCTTTTTTAACGCCGAGTTTTACTTCGAGAGAGGCGGCCAACAGCACATCGCGGTCCATATCCACTTTGCGGGAATATTCAACATTGCCCAGTTTCAGCTTGCCCTCGAGCCGGCTGCAACTGGTGGTAAATTCCATGATGCCAAGATCGGAATGGCTCACGTACTGGCAGGCCACATCGTCAAACTCCTGCAGTTTGCCCTCTTTCTTTTTTTCTTCCTGCCCGGGAGGAGTGGGCTTGCAAAACGGGCCCAGCGGCATGGTTTCAAAAGTTTGGTTGGCAATGGTGGTGAGCCATTTTATTTTGAGATCGAGCTTAAAAGCTTCGAACATGGTTGGGAACATGGTGTACTGCGAGTAGTACGCCATATTGTTGAGCCGCTTGCGGGTTTCTTCCAGCAGTTGTCGGGTATGGGAATAGCGTTTGGAATTGGCTTCTAACAGGAATGCATTGGACACTTTGTTGTAATCGTTACAATAGGCTTCCAGTGGATTGGGGCGGCCTTCACCGATCTGCGGGTCGTATTTTTCGGCTACCTGCTTGTGCCCTTTTTCGCAGACGGTGGCCAGGTCGGCAATTTCCTGCAACATGGCGGCGCCATCTTTTCCCAGTTTTTCCATGCGGTAGGCCATGCTTCCATCTTTATCGTTTACGTAGTATTCTAGTTTGCGGGAGGCTTGCAGCGCAAAAGGAGGAACAAGGGAATTGAATACCTGGTCGGCGCGGCCGGATTGCATGCCTTTGTTTGCATTTAGCATTCTTTTGCTTTCTTCTTCCAGTGCTTGTTGCTGTACGCGATCATATTGGGGTTGAAGCCGATCAATTTCCCTCTGGCACAGGTTTTTGAAAGTTTCCCATTCTTCTTTGGCAGTAATGCAGCTATACACATCCATAGGATAGGTAGGCCAGTTGAATTTTTCTAAACCCAGAGGATCCTGCGGCATGGGGAATGGGAAATCGAAATCCTTTCCACTGGGCTGATGTCCCAGTTTTTTCATGCGGTCTTCCTTGCGGCTATTGTAACTCAGTTTGGCAGAACGCAGGATGGCATCCAATGCGGCCTGCTTATTTCCCTTGCTTTCTTCAATTAAACTTTTGGTGTAGTTGGCCTGCGAATGATAGCTGAAAATGCGGATAGCAGAATCGAGGTATTTATTGGCTTTATCTATTTCGCCCAACCCGAACCATGCCTGCCCAAGGTTGTTGAGGATAGTGCTGTTGCCGGGATATTTTTTGTTGAGTAATTGAATGAGAGGGATAGCGGCCTGCTCGGCACTCATCATACTCAGCATGGCCGAATAGTTGTTGAGATTGTCTATATCACCTGGATTATCCAAACAGGTTTTGCCCATGATGTAAATGGCATGCACAGGTAAACTGCCCATCCACAAACCAATGGCTGCGTTACCGGCAGCGGTTGCGCCTTGCGGTTTCATTTTGAGATACCATTGTTCTGCTTCTGCTTTTTCGGTGGCATTCATTTTAGCTACTACGGCTGCATTCACTTTGCTGAGATAGCCCGGTAGTGCTGCTTCGGATGGTGTGGCTGCAATGCGGGCAATACGTGCTGCATCTTTGGAAGGCACAATGCGCATTTCTTCTTCGTAAGCTTTTGCCAAAGCTTTGTCGCCAACCTTGGGTATGGGTGTGTTGAGGTTCGGCATTTTAAATCCCATACTATCCATCATGCGTTTGGCTTCGGGGTCCAGGTCGTTCATAGCCTGTTGCGCTTCTTTCATCATGGCTTCCAACTCCTTTTGTGTAGGAGCTTTGCCTGCAGGCTTTTTTGCTTGTGCCATAGCAGTTAAGCCTGCCAACGAAAAAAGCAAAACCAAGATTAGGTTTTTTGCTTGGTGCAAGCAATGGCTAGAATTGAATGACGAAGTAATACAGTGCAATCGCATATCAGTATTTATTTAAAGGCTTTATTTTTTCTTTTTCATTGCATCCATTTCTGCCTGCAGTTTTTCTAGCATGGCTTGTTGTGCCTTGATGCTTTCTATCAGCAACGGTACCAGCTTGGCGTAGTCGATGGCTTTGTAACCGTTGGGACCAACCGATACCACCTCAGGTACAATTTTTTCAATATCCTGTGCTATCAATCCTACCTGGTGTGTAGCGTCGAAATGCTCGTTGGGAAATTCTTCTGTCTTCATATCGTAGGATACGCCCTGCATTTGCAACACCTTGTCCAGCGATTCCTGCAAGGGCTCGATATTCTTTTTAAAACGGGCATCGCTGGCATAGGTAGTGCCATTCACCCACACACTTCCAAAAATGGAAAATGCATAATTGCCATTTCTTTCGGCCTTGGCCAGCTCGCTAAAACTACCATCGGTTTGAATAACGCCCATACTTATTTTGCCATTGGGAATATCGTTTTGCAGACGCATTTCGCCGCCATATACACCAATGCCTACATCGCCATAAGCGCCTTTGTACAATGAGATCTTGGTCAGGTTGAGGGCATTGTTAAACTGTAGTGGTGATGTTGCGGCTGTGGCTCCCAAACCAATGCCCACATTGCCGGTTGCTGTATTCATGGTCAATCCCCAACCGGCACCATTGTGGCCATACAGGCCTATGGCATTGTCGTCTGCCATCCCCATGAATCCTGCCCAGGCCAGGTTGTCGTTCCTGCTCAGCCAAATACCGGGCGATTCATTTGCGGGTGCTGCGGGGTCCTTTTTTATCAGAAAACGTCCTGTCATGCTGGGCGTTTTTATACCTCCTGCTATGCTTACTAATCCTGTTCTGTAATGCATATTAAAGGCCGACCATTCCAATCCGCCGGTGCTGTACAATCCAAAAATGCTGTCGTTTTGCATGCCCATATGAATGGGAGGATTGCCCGAATTATCCAACCTGTTGAACCAAATGCCAGGCCAGTTTTTATTATTCATATCTCCCCGTAGCCTGATATGGCCTATCAGCTCCAATGCAGATTGCGGATTGGTAACACCCAGGCCAAGGCGCCCTAAAGTTGTAAAATTGCCCTGCACATGCATGTTGCCATTCACGTCGAAATTGGCCCTTGGATTAGCAATGCCAATGCCCACTTTTTGTGTGGAAGGCGCAGTGGGAGCAACTTCCTGTATGCAAATTTTCAGGTTTCCATTTGGAACACCAGCTTGCCTCCAGATGCGGATATACTCGGTGCTGTTGGGTGTTCTACCCGTGGTATTCACTATAGGATATTCAAATTCGTTATACCTGGAACAATCATTATAACTCGACACAACTCCACTTCCATTTGCTATAGCAAGCGAAACCTGGTAGCCCTCATCCAAAGGGTTTACGCCATCGGCGGGTGCAGTTATCACACGGTATGCCCCGGATGCGGGTACAATAATTTTATACCAAACATCGAGGGTTGTGTTCATCCAGCCGCAGCTCCCAATGCTGTTGGGGCTTAGCGTGGCGCCTGTCCAGTTAATGGTAGTGCTGGGTGTACAATTGGTATTGTATGCATCGCTGCCAACAACGGTTAATGTAATAGCACCTGCAGGTTCATTGTTTACGGGTTGTGCAATGGATGCAGAAAAGCTGCCGACTGCCAGCAGTAACACGATCATTATTCGTGTAGTATTCATGACTGTAGTTTAAGAAAGCAAAGTACAGTCGGTGCGGTAGGGCTGCTATCCTATAAAAAAGGGATTTTAAAACATTGCATTCAATGGATTGTGCAATTGGTTTATCCAATAGTTCTTTCGTTTCAATAATCAATCTTGAATACTTTATTTACTTTTTTGCGTGCCCAAAAAAGTAACAAAAAAGGGCCCCCGAGATCGAATACAGCCCGATCTCGGGAGGGTTCCCTGATTAAACGACTGTGCTACTGTAGTGCCAAACAGAGTAGCCCTGACGCCGTTCACAAGTACCATAGTTTCCTTTTTATCATTAATTCACTAACGTGTTGTGCTATTAAAGGTTCCAAACAATCGAGTCCATTGATGCAAGAGATTCAAATACTACAATCAATGCTACACAGGGGGAGGCGTTGGCAAGGCAAAACGGCCGGAGGCATCGGGTTTGCCTTGATTTTTCTTTGTTACTTTCTTTGCATCAAGGCAAAGAAAGTAATATGGCAAGATTAGGTACATCTTGAAAAATACAGGCAGCCTGAACGTCATTTGGTGAACAGAAATATTTTCTTTAATAGCACAACACGTTAGTTCAATAATCAATAATTCCTAATAGCAACATGCACTACAACAGTCCCTGGTCGATTGCCAGTTTCACAAGGGCTGCCGTGTTTTTGGCATGTAGTTTTTGCAACAGGTTTTTTCGATGTGTATCTACAGTTGACACCGATACAAAAATGCTTTCTGCAATTTCTGCATTGGTCAATCCTTCGGCAATGAGTGCCAGCACTTCTTTTTCACGGCGGGTAAGCATGGTAACTGTTTCTGCTTTTGCATGCTTCACGGTTTGCGATGCATCGGAACTCAGGTATTGTTGTCCACGCATCACTGTGCTGATGGCTTGCAGAATTTCGGAACGGTCCGCATTTTTGAGCAGGTAGCCCGATGCGCCGTACTGCAGCATTTTTTCGATAAAGCTGAATTGGTTAAAAGTGCTTAGCCCTATCACAAAGGTTTGCGGATATTTTTCTCTTACTTCTTTGCAAAGATCAATGCCGCTTTTGTCGGGCAGGTTAATGTCCATCAAAATAACATCTGGTGGATTTGATTGGATGAATGCTAAACAAGATGCTGCATTGGATGCATGGCCCAGCCATTTTATTTCTGCATCGTTTTGCAACAGTGATCTAATGCCTTCAATCACCATATAGTGGTCGTCTACTATGAATACTTTGGTTGCCATATCATGTGGGTATTTCTATCAACACGGAAGTGCCTTTGCCGGGTGAGGATTGCAGGTTCAGCGTGCCTTTGATGTAATCGATCCTGTTTTGAATATTGCTCCAGCCCATGCCTTTGCTGCTGTGCAGCAGGTGGGTGTCAAATCCTTTGCCATTGTCTTCTGCAGTAATGGACAATCCATCATCTGTTTTCAAAATTTGCACAATGGCTTGCGTAGCTGCAGCATGCTTCAGGGTATTGCTCACCAGTTCCTGCACGATGCGATAAATGGAAATAGAAGTTTGCTGATCGATAGCTGCCTGGTCGAGACCAAAAGATTCATACGTAAGCTGCAAGGCCCCGCTTTGATTGACGCCGGCGCAGAAATCCTGCAGGGCGGTGTCGAGTCCAAATTTTACAAGGGCCTCGGGCATCATATTGTGTGCCACACGCCGCAGCTCTTTAATGGAGCTGTCCAGCATATCCATGCTGCGTTCAAACGCAAGCTGGTTTTCGGGGGTCATTACCAAATTGTCTTTCATATGCTGAAATGAATGTTTGATACCACTGAGCATACCGCCCAACCCGTCGTGTAAGTCTTTGGCCAGCCTGCTGCGTTCCCTGTCTTCTCCTTTCATTACAGCTTCGGCTGCCAGCAATTGTTTTTCGGTTTCTAATTCGTTGATGCGTTGCTGTTGCAGTATTTGTTTTTGTCGATAGTTTCTATAACCCAGTGCGCCAATAATGATCATGGTACCTGCGGCGGCAATTAAAAAATAGTTGAGTATGTTTTTTTGCCTGATCTGTAATTGCTGTACCAGTTGTGCCGACTCCAGCTCGTTGATGCGTCCTTCTTTTTTGGTGGTCTGAAACCGTGCATCATTCAACAAAATGCGGTTATGATTTTGTAAAGCCACCAGGCTGTCTGTATAGTCCGCCAGTTGCGACGATACCTGCCATGCTTTTTTATAATTCCCAATGCCACCATAGTAGGCCGACAATTCTTTGAGTATGAATTTTACTTTGGGCATGTAGTTGTATTGTCTCGCCACACGCAATGCTTCATTCAGATAGGCTTCCGCCGAATCGGGCACCTTAAGGTTGACATAGGCCCTGCCAACTTCCCAGGCTTCGTCGGCTACATAGTACGGATCGTTGTACACCAAGGAAAGCCGGTATGCTTTGTTGTGTTGCAACAATGCCTGCTGCCATTGCGCTGTTGCGGCATAATAATCGCCACTCGCATTGAGGTAATAAATTTTTGACAACTCGAGATTCGCTTTGGGCAAAATAGTGTCTGCTTTTTTCAGCAACCTTTCGCCATCGCTTATTTTATTTAAACGAAAACAAACAGCCGCTTCACGGGCAAGGCTTTGCATATACCAGTCGTAATCTGGTTTGGTACTCACATATTGCAGGCTTTGTGTCAAATAGTTTCTGGCCTGTTGCCATTGCTGAATATCGATATACAGGAATGCAATGTTGAAGTACACCATCATCAACGATGTAGAGTCTTTCAATTTTTCAAAATGCGCAACGCTCTGCAAATAATGCTGCTGTGCCAATTCTAATTCGTTGATCAAACTATACGCAGCTCCCAGGTTATTCTGAATACTTGCCAGCCCCCAGGTTCTTTCTTTGCTCTCGGGCAGTTGAGCATACATTTTATCCGTGAGCTCATCGTTGGGAATGCTCCTGATATAGTCGCCCCTGTTGTAGAGCACAATACTCCTGCTTAGCTGAAAATCTACCGCCAACATGTCAAGGCCTTTTGCTTTTGCTTCACTGCCTCCTTGTTGTAACAACACCATGCTTTTGGCCGAATCGTAACGCCCCAGGTCGGTGGCGTATTTCCGCAGGTACATTAATCGGCTGGAATCGCTGGGGGCGGTTTTGCTTAATTGCAATAGACTATCGAGGTACTTTGTTTGCGCCTGGGCATGCCAACCACTACAAATGCCGAACAGGCATATCCATAAACACTTGCAGTGATATCCAATGTTGAGTTGCAGCATGTGGGCTTAGCGATTCAATAACTGATCGCAGCATGGATTGCTGCGAGGGCCATTCTTCTTAAAAATAGCTGAGTCTCATCGCATAGCAAAGAACAACAGGTTGGCCGGCCAGCCAATCCCCCATTTTCGGGATTTTTATTGCACTAGCAACTAGTACTGCTATTGATTTATCCAATAATTCGTTCGCTTCAATAATCTTGAATGATTTATTTACTTTTTTGCTTGCCCAAAAAAGTAACAAAAAAAGGCCACCGAGATCGAATACAGCCCGATCTCGGGAGGGTTCCCTGATTAAGCTCCTGTGCTACTGTTGTGCCTAACTGAGTAGCCCTGATGCCGTTCACAGGTATCAGGGCTACTCTATTTCATTAGTGCCAATAATCAATAATTCAATAATCAATAATTCTTAATAGCACAACCTATTACAGCATTATACTACCACCATTTCATGAAACATATCAGGCTGCAAATATTGGTTGGCCAACTCGTGTAGGCGTTTGGCAGAAATGTTTTTGATATTGTCGATGGCTTTGTAGAAATGCGATTCGTCGAGCCCGGCAAGAATATAGCTTTTCCAGCGGCCAATGATCTGGAAAGGGCCGTCAAGATCGCCGAGTAAGGAGCCGAGCAGGTAATTGCGCACCAGCAACAATTCTTCTTCGTCTACTTCGGCATTGCGCAGTTGCTCCATTTCGTAGTACACTTCTTTAATGGTGGCTTCGCACACATCTCTTCCGGCTTCTGTACTAATTACCCAGGCACTTTGCTCCACATGGTTTTGCAAATAGCTGTGAATGCCATAAGTATATCCTTTTTCTTCCCGGATATTTTCCATCAGCCTGCTGCCGAAATATCCGCCAAACAATACGTTCAAAATTTGTACACCGGGAAAATCGGGGTGGTGACGATTGGGAAAATTGCGGGCTATGCGAATGGCACCCTGCACACCATTGGTGTCGTTGCTGATGCGGTGTATGCGTTGTGCAGGTGGTTCGCCGTTCAATGGAAGTGGTGTTGCGGGTTGAATTTGTGCAGGCTTCCATGGCAGTTGCCCAAACTGTTCGTTCAGCAAAGCAAACAGGTTGGATGGTAATTTGCCGGCCACAAACATCACGCAGGTACCTTGTTGGTAATACTGCTGGTAGAATTGGAGAATCGCATCCCTGTTCAACGCATCCAGGTCTTCGGCAGTGCTGTATTTGCCATAAGGATGGTCTTTGCCATACAGCAGTACATCAATTTCGCGGCTGGCCACAAAATCGCATTTCAGCAGGTTTACTGCTAAACGCTGTTTGCTGTTTTGTACAAAAATGTCCAATTCTTCCTGCGGGAAAATGGAGTTGGTGAGCATATCGCGAACTACAGGCAGCAATTCGTGAACATATTTATTAAGGCTATGCAGGGTGATATTGCTGGTTTCGTTGTAACAGTTGCGATTGATATAGCTTCCGTAAAACTCAAACTGGTCGTTGATGTCGAAAGCGCTGCGGGTAGTAGTACCGTTTTTCAACAGGAAATTGGTAGCGCCTGCTACCATGTTTCTTTGTTCCCAGCTATTGCCGGCATAAAACACCCATTCCAATTGCATTACTTCTTCTTCACCACCATTAAGGGCATATACTTCCACTCCATTGTCGAGTGTCCATTTTTCTACGGGCTTTAGTTGAAAATGGAAATCAACTGCATTTTTTATAACGGGGGCAATTTTTCTATCGATCATACAACAGGTTAAAATATTCAGGAATGCTGCAACTTATCGCCGACTAATGCCGACGTTCGTAGCTATGGTTAATCGAGTGATACAATGCCAAAACCTCCTTTGGCCAAAGCGAAGTAGCTGGTCTCACCCGTGCAATGCACCAGTATGACTGTGGCCGGTTTTTTGGCCAGCAGTAAAAATTTTTGTGCCAACGCTTTCTCTTGTGGCGTTTGGCTTGCTTTTCCAAACAGCGCATCTGCTTCATCAAAAAAGAGTAACGCATTGGTGTCGGCGGCTTTCTTAAAAATGCTGTCGAGGCTTGCTTCTGTTTCGCCAATGTATTTGTCGCTTTTAGGAAGAAAGCTATATGTAACAAGGGTTTGCTTTCGCACACCTGCCAGCCAATCGGCTGCCTGCTGTGCTGTGTTGTTTTCTTTGTTCAGCAATGCCACTGCTACCAACGGGCTCGCCTTGGGGCCACAGTATTGCAGCAAAGTTTGCTTGTGCTGCGTGGTGAGTCCATTGCCCTGGGCATGTCCATTTTGCATACCGAACGCTATGCATGCAAACAGGCTATACAAAAAGAAAGAAATAGTATGCGGACGAACAGTAGCGTATCTGGATGATTTGAATTGCATTGGATTTACTTTTTAATTGATTGCTGCAAAGGGGGGGTAGGGAATTGCCTGCAAAAAACTTAGTTGGTATCCGTGCTCATATAGTGCAAAGTGCTACAGTTTTCAGGTCGGAAAATTTCTGCAGCAATAGCTTGTATGTCGGCCTGCGTTACGGCTTCGTATTTGCTGAGTTCGATATTCATCTCGTTGGCATTGCCCAGCAGTTCATAAAAAGCCAGGTTGTTGGCACGGTTCATTAAACTCATGTCTTCAAAAGCCAGCAAACTTTCTGTTTTGTTTTTTACTTTCTGCAACTCGTATTCTGTTACACCTTCTGCCAGTAGTTTTTCAATTTCGGCCATCACTGCTTTTTCTGCATCAGCAATAGCTACACCATTTACCAATTTGCCTTCTATCACCAACACACCGGGATCGATGCTGCCGAAATGGTAACAGGATATGCCGCTGAACAGTCGTTGCTCTTTTACCAAACCTTGGTACAACCTGCTGCTGGCGCCGCCTCCCATTATTTCGGTAATGAGGTCGGTTGTATGATAAGATGCATCGAGCCTTGCACCCGTATGCCATACTTTGAAGAAAGCAGTGGCGGGCACTTTGGCTTCCATTCTGAGGAAGTGTGGTGCTGCCTGTGCCGGTTCTGCCGGTAATTGTCGTTCGTATTTTTCACCTGCAGGTATGGAGCCAAACCATTTTTCTACCAATGGTTTTACCTGCTCTGTAGTTACAGGACCTGCCACTACCAATATGGCATTGGTGGGGTTGTAATGTTTTTTGAAAAATGCTTTTACATCTTCCAGTTGCGCATCTTCCACATGCTTCAACTCTTTGCCAATGGTCATCCACCTGTAGGGATGTTTTTCGTACACCAGTTGGCGTAAATGATGCCAGACATCACCATAGGGTTTGTTGATATAGTGCTCTTTAAATTCTTCGCATACTACTTTGCGTTGCACTTCCAGGCTTTCGGGGCTGAAGGCAAGGCTAAGCATCCGGTCGCTTTCGAGCCATAACGCCGTTTCCAGGTTTTCTACCGGCAACTGTATATAATAATTCGTAAGGTCGTTGGTGGTGTACGCATTGTTTTCGCCGCCCGCCATTTGCAGTGGCTCATCGTATTCGGGAATATTGATACTGCCGCCAAACATGAGGTGCTCAAACAAATGCGCAAAACCGGTTTGCTCCGGGTTTTCATCGCGGGCTCCCACATCGTACATCACATTTACCACTGCCATAGGCGTACTATGGTCGGGGTGCACCAAAACCCGCAGGCCATTATCCAACACAAATTTTTCGAAATGAATCATAGGCGGCGAAGTTCGGTAAAGGCGATCTTTTTTTGCGGGAAGAATTGGAAGCAAAAAAAAGCTCCCGGTTATGAAGCCATAACCGGGAGCATGAAAACAGTTTTGTAAACCTTATCGAACAATATTGATGGGCACTGTACTGCTAATGCCGCCTGCGTTGGTGCTGGCAAGCTTCAGTTGGTAGCGGCCGCTGCCTAGTTGATGTACAGGCAGAGAGATCGTTCCGCTTACCTGCGAAACCTGCTTACTCATCAGCGTACGGCCAGCCATATCGCTGATGGTAATGGTTCCGCTAAAGCTTGTATTGCCCAGTTGGATATACAGGTTGTTGGATGCTGGGTTAGGATATACTTGTACCAGGCCTTGTGCTTTTATGTGTACACTGTAAATGGCACTATAGGCAAAACTGCCATCGTTGTCTACCATTTTGAGGCGATAATACAAACGGCGTCCGCCCAGTTTTGCAACATTATCGGCATAGGTAAACTGGCGGGCGTTACTGCCTTTTACAGTGCCAATGGTTTCATACTGACTGCCATTTACACTGCGCTGAATTTCGAACTGGCGAAAGTTGACAGCGGCTTCAGTTGCCCAGTTGAGTTCCACATCGGCACCTTTTAAAGTTCCTTTGAACCAACTGATATGTATGGGTAATGCACCTAATCCTGCGCAAGTGCTGTTCCAAACGATGTCAACATATTCGGGGTGATCAATGTAGGGATTGCGGTTGCCTTGGTAAACAAACCCAGCATCGTTTCTATCCAGTTCCTTAGCACTTACAGGGTCCTGGTGGTGCCATTTCAACATGAGTTGCAAATAAGGGATATCCACGCTGGGGAATGTATTGGGCTCAAATGCCTTGGTGCCTTCGTTGCCGCCGGTAAACGAAGCCATGCTTGTTTCGTAGCGGGTTACAAAATAGAGGAATGCACGGGCAATATCTCCCTTGTATTCGTTGATGGGTTCGAATGCAGTACCTGTTAAACCTGCAAAAGCATTGGGCCCCAGTTTGCTGCCATTGAGCGATGTAATGGTGGGGTTGGTTACTTCTCCATAAATGAAACTGGAACGATTGGCGTTTACAATTTTGTCGGTGGGCATAATATGGAAATAATCGGTAGCAGGACCGTTGTTGTTGGTGTTGCCATCGAACCAATCGAGCGGAACGGTATGCTCACGGTTGTACAACATGCCTTCGCCTGCTACGTTGGTGCCGTTATCCTGCTGGCCACCATTGGCTACCGGGCCGGGCGTAAAATTGTAGGGGTCGGCACCTGTTGGATTATCGCTGTACACATCCCAGATCACCATGGTGGAGCCGGTTCCAACTTCACGGGGTTTCACATCGCTGATCAAATATTGGCTCCACAAATCGGTGTAGGTTTTGGGTGTAACCGGAACGCCCGCAGTGGTATTGGAAGTACGCGAGTTGAGTGCAGTTTTAAGATCAGCGCAAGATTTGCCTGCGGCAATATCGTAGTATCCTGCAGGTATGCCTGCACCCGATGCAAGGGTAGTGGTGCTGCCGCTCAATGGTGCGTTGAAGTATATGGGGCCACCGGTGCAGCCCACGCTGTTCATGCTATACACAAAGAAATAATACGTGGAAGATGCGGCCAATCCGTTGGCAGAAAATGAATTGCCTGTTCCAGTTTTTGCCACCGTAACACTGCCAATGGTTTGATCAACGCTATACGCAGATGCGTCAACAGGTGTAAAGCCGGGATTGCTGTTGGTGCTATACACCACCAGGTAACTATCGGCTCCTGCGGCTACTGTATAGCTGCCGGAAACAGAAGTGATAGATGGGGTAAGCACAATGGCTGTTGGCGCTGCAATGGGCGACGCACAAACAGGAATATTGTTTGTAGAAACGGTTCCACTCAGGGGTGCTGTGGTTTGGTACAATGGCCCACCGGTGCAGGCATCATTGAGCGACCATATGTACAGCCAATAAGGAGTGCCGGGGTTGAGGCCGCTGATGGTTGCACTATTGCTATTGCCTTTGTACACTACCGTGGTGCTGCCAATGCTATTGCCAACTGCATACGCTGTGCCATTTACAGGAGCAGCCGGTGCGTCGGCAGTGGTAGCCAATGTTACTAGGTAATTATTGGGTTGCGGTACTGCATGTGTCCAGTTTGCAGTAAAACCGGTAGTGGTGATATTGCTGCCGTTAAATCCTGTGGCTTGAGCTGTGGGTGCAACACAAGCTGTACCACCGCTTCCATTTGCAGTCAATGAGAAATCGTCTATTGCCAATCCATCATCACTGCTTGTAATATTGAAATCGTTCCAACGCAGGTAGAATGTAGCGCCATTCGGAATATTGAGCCCGTTAATGGTGAAGCTAATATTAGTGCGGTTGGCAGCTGCATTACCATCGAGTGCAATTGCAGCAGGCACTGAAATAATGGGCGATAAAAAATCGAGGGCGTTTTCGTCTGTCCAGGTGCCGGTGCCGAGGCTGGTGGCATCGGTGCTGTATTGAAAATCGAGGCGATCGGCTGCGTTTCTATTTGCCAAGCCTGCTCTCCACATTTCGCCGGTATAGCTAATAGCAAGTGAAGTAATAGCACCGCCGGTGTTGTTAGTAAAAGCCACACCCAGGGTTGGAATTACATTGCCCGATTGCAAACCGCCAAATGCTCTTTCCGTTGCGCCTGTAGTGCCGTAGCTATAAGTGTTTCCGCTGTTTACACCGCCATTGTCGGCTGTATAAGTAGTGTTGGCGTTTGCGCCGGTTTCCAACAGCAACCATCCTGCGGGCAAACTGCCCGTAGTGCCTGTTGCGGCAAGGCTATTGAAGTTTTCGGTGAGTGCAGCACCTGGCGTAGTAATGCTGATTTGCGCACTGCTTACTATGGAGAACAGCAATGCACAATAAAGTAAGAATGACTTCATGGGGTAGAAAAATTTCACCAAAAGTATAGGTACTGAGGCTACAGTCAGTTTATGTTTTTGTGTTGTATGGTAACACTAAGGTTCAAACAAAACATCAGCATCGTATTGCTGTACCAACCAGCCTTCTTCGGCTATTTCATCTTCCAGTTGCGTATCATCCCAACCGCAATAGCCAATGAAGATCTTGATGTCGTTGTGGTCAATTATTTTTTCATTCAGCAATCGTACTGCTGTTGCAAAATCGCCTCCCACAAAAATGCCGTTGCCTACTTCTATATCGTATGCTAACAGGTCGGGACGACGGTGTATAAAAAATAAATGCTCCCTGTCTACCGGCCCGCCATCATACAACGGGATAGGATTGCTGTTCCGAAAAGCTTCCAACTCATTGAGTGTTCTTGAAAATAATTTGTTGACTATAAAGCCAACACTTCCATTGGCATGGTGTTCGGTAATGAAAACTGTAGCATGCCCAAACATGGCATCTTCATCGCCCGAAAGGCTTACCAAATACATGCCTGCTTGTAGGTTCATAGCTGCTGCGTATTATGGCGAAGGTAGTTTGTACAGGCAATTGATTTGTGCGGGGAGAACAGCGTTACTGCTGCGCATAGACCAATACAGTGATTCTATTTTTTCTTTTTGATAGACTTTACCTGCATGGTGGTTTCAAACAATTCGTTGTTGCGGGTAACCACCATTTTTATTTTCGAACCTGTTTGCTGCAGTTGTGTACGGTAAATCTGCATACTGTTGGAAAAACTGTTACCTACTGCTATCACTACATCGCCCACCTGTAAGCCTGCTACTGCTGCCGGCGATTTTGGAATTACATCTGTTACTACAATGGTTCCGTTGGTATAGTACAATCCAAGGCCTGTGTAGGAATAATCGAAAGGTTCCCTGAAATGCGTGTTGGGCACCAGATGAAATTCGCTCCTGGAATAATTGATGATCACATTAAAGCGGCGCAAAATATCGTTGCCAATGAGTCCGCCGAGATGCGGATAGGCGGTCACGTTGAACTCATCTTCGAAAAGGAAAACCGGGACATTGAGAAACTTGAAATTGCCCAGTTTGAATCTTTTCATGGTAGTGAGTTCCATATCTTTTTTCCCGCCCAGGCCTTCTGCAATGGTTGGAAATTTCTTTTTACCCGAAGAAAAAAGGCTGCTGTCGGAAGCGAAATCGTTGCTCAGTAAGAGGTTGAGCCCTGCGCCGGTATCGAGGTAAAATCTACCCGTGATGTTTTTGGCATCTTCCATTTCCGCAAACTGCATGGGCAGTCCGGAAATAGCGGGGCGCAGCATGGTGCCTCCACGTGGGTATTTGAGATCGCCAATGGAATACACGGTCATTATTTTATCGTCGTAGTTCATGGCCACTATGTACCTGCGCAAAAAACTATAGCCAATAATGCCATCAATTTTTAAACCGTATACGCCGGTAAGAATTTCATAATCGTTGATGTGGAAGTCCAGGTTCTTTACATCGAGCCCAGGCAGGTGCAGGGTGTGCCCATTGGTATAATCCACTTTTTTTATGCCTGCAATACCACGGATGGTTCTGTCGCTGGGTACGGTGGTCAATCCAAGCGTAGCCGTTGTGGTGCTATCGAGCGAAATGCCTCCGCTCCCTGTATCCATAATAAAATTCAAGGTGTCGGGATAATCGTTCAGCAATGCTTTAATGATGACCACACCGCCGGTCAGTTGTTCAAACCCCACCTGGGACAGCACTTTTGCCGGACCCTGTGTAAACATTTCCTGGCTGCGGGCAATTGGCTGAAACCCAAGCATACCAAGGAGTACAAGAAGTATGCGGCCGGTTTTGGTAAAGTAAGTAGAGGTAGACATATGGCTCAAGTCCTCTAAATTAACGAGTTATGGGCCTAATTCCATACCGCACACACTAATGTTGAGCTATCTCGTACTTTTGCCAGCCCCGGTTGGGCAAATACTGCAAAGCCGGAGCAACCTTCATTGTCCAAATTTTTATGAGCATGGAATTAGCAGCATTATATAGCAAAGCCCTACGCAGCGAGTTTTTGAGTATAGAGGAAGGAATGTTTTTGTTTGAGCATGCGCCACTGCCCGAGCTGATGGCAGTAGCCGATACGCTGCGCAAGGAAAAAGTGCCGCATGGCAAAGTAACCTGGCAAATAGACCGCAACCTCAATACCACCAACGTGTGTATTGCCAACTGTAAGTTCTGCAATTTCTACCGGGTGCCCGGCCATCCCGATGCTTATATCACCGATATGGACACATACCGCAAAAAAATTGCGGAGACCATCAAATGGGGCGGCGACCAATTGTTGCTGCAAGGTGGGCATCACCCGGAGCTGGGTTTGAAATTTTATGTAGACACATTCAGTGCCATTAAAAGCGAATTTCCTGATATCCGCCTGCATACCCTCGGGCCACCCGAAGTAGCGCATATTACCAAACTGGAAAAAAGCACACATGCCGAAGTATTGAAAGCACTGAAAGCCGCAGGCATGGATAGCTTGCCGGGTGCAGGCGCCGAAATATTGGTAGACAGGGTGCGCAGGCTCATCAGCAAAGGAAAATGCGGTGCACAGGAATGGCTGGATGTAATGCACGAAGCACATAAACTGAATTTACCTACCAGTGCCACCATGATGTTTGGCCATGTGGAAACCCTGCGTGAACGCTTTGAGCATTTGGAAAAAATAAGAGCGGTGCAGGCCAAAAAACCAGAAGGCACTTATGGTTTCACAGCTTTCATTCCATGGACCTTCCAGGATGTGGATACATTGCTCACCCGCATACGTGGCGTACACAACCTTACCAGCAGCGAGGAGTATATTCGCATGATCGCCATCAGCCGGATCTTCCTGCCGAATATCACCAATATACAGGCTAGCTGGCTTACTGTGGGTAAAGCAGTAGCGCAAATGAGTTTGCATGCAGGTGCCAACGATTTTGGTAGCATAATGCTCGAAGAAAATGTAGTGAGTGCAGCAGGTGCGCCACACAGGTTTACATACAAGAGCATCCAGGAAGCCATTGCTGCAGCAGGGTTTGAGCCTCAACTGCGCAACCAGGTATACGAATGGCGCAAGCTGCCCGAGCTGATTGAAGAGCAGGTGATTGATTATTGATGATTGTTGGTGCATGACGTTGATAGATTTTGAAATGTCTTCAACTTGCTGCATCATTATGTAGATTAGATGTGCAGATGTGAAAACGGTACCAAAATCTACATCGCTTCGAAAGCAGCTGATGTGTTTTGCAACGAATCATAGATATTTGCCCGCAAATCACCTTTTACATGCAACCTAAGTACAGACGTGTCCTCGTAAAACTTTCCGGCGAATCATTAATTGGTGACCAGGCATTCGGACTCGATCCCAAAGTGCTTGCGCAATATGCCAGCGATATCAAAGGCATTGTAGACTTAGGAGTGGAAGTGGCCATTGTAATTGGTGGCGGCAATATTTACAGGGGTATGAACGAGGCTGACACCGGCATCGAAAGAGCCCAGGGAGATTATATGGGAATGCTGGCCACTTGTATCAACGGCATGGCTATTCAAAGTGCTTTAGAAAAAATTGGTGTGTTCACCCGCTTGCAAAGCGCCATTAAAATGGAAGCAGTGGCAGAACCGTATATCCGCCGCAAAGCCATACGCCACCTCGAAAAAGGCCGTGTGGTAATTTTTGGTGGAGGCACAGGCAACCCTTATTTCACTACAGATACAGCAGGCTCGCTGAGAGCTATCGAAATAAAAGCCGATGTTATTTTAAAAGGCACAAGGGTAGATGGCATTTATACGGCCGACCCCGAAAAAGATCCTACTGCTACCAAGTACGAAACCATTTCTTACCAGGAATGCATGAGCAAGAATTTGAAAGTAATGGACATGACTGCTTTCACACTCTGCATGGAAAATGCATTGCCCATTATTGTATTCGATATGAATGCAACGGGTAATTTGAAAGATGTGGTAATGGGTAAAAAAGTAGGTACGCTGGTGAACTAATAGCACTACTTTTCTTTTTTCGCATCAATTTCCTCTACAAAAATAATGTGGTGAAAGTATTTCACGCACTATGCTTCAAACCCTTTGCAGCAAAGGGTTTGAAGGCTGTCGCCTGCAAATGATGTTCCTTAAAAAGAGTGCCGGGTATGGGCAAAAAAAAGCAACAGCAGTTGCTGTTGCCAATGCTAAAGTACATGGTGCAATCGGAAGGCTTATGCAGCTTCTTCTTGCTTGCGTACCGGAGTCTTTTTGTTTTGCGTAGGGCGTGCCAAACGTGACTTGCCAAACGAACCTTTGAAGATTTTACCTTTCTTGGTTTTCTTATCGCCTCTTCCCATGGTTATTGTTTTTAGAGCGGCAAATATAGGCTTGTACACCCCAAATAAAAAAGCAGGATGTGCTAAACATCCTGCTTTCGTACTAATACAACGGGAAATTAGATTTTTTCAGAAAGCTCTTTACCTGGCTTGAAGCGGGCAACTTTCTTAGCTTTAATCTTAATGGTTTCACCTGTTTGTGGGTTACGGCCGGTGCGTGCTGCACGCTTAGTAACAGAGAAAGTGCCGAAACCAACGAGGGTTACTTTGTCACCTTTTTTCAGGGTTTTGGTAATAGCTTCTACAAAAGAGTCCAGTGCTGCGCTAGCTTGAGTTTTAGCGATGCCAGCATCTTCAGCAATCTTAGCAATCAAATCAGCTTTGTTCATAAAATTGGATTTTAAATGTCTGGAACAAATATAGAAGGTTGCTCTTCTCACAAATGCAAGGAGTTATCAACAATTTATTTTCTTTAAACGCTTGCCAGCATTGGGTTTGCGGGGTTTCACATACTAAAATGCCAACACCCGAATTGGGGGCGCTTTTGAGCAAAACCCTTGTGTTGCAAGGATTTTGGCGTATTTGTATGCTCAAATGCAGTGTTGGCGCAGGTTTCAGCGACTACAAAGCGGCTCAAAAACTGCTGGAAACAGGACAATTCTTATCCACAATCAGGATACCAGTTCCATTACAGAACGAAACGAAATACACTGATCCCGCCACAGATCCACCACTTTTTGGCGTAGTGCACCGCTATGTTGATGCGTGTATTGCTCAAGTGTAGCAAGGTCTGGCGCATAATATTGCACTGCATAAGTAGGGCCGTCTGTTTCATCGGCATCCAATAGGCGCACCCATTGGTGGCGTACAAAACATTGGGTAGCCATCACCTCGGGAATATGTGTATCCCGCATCCATTGCAGCCAGGCATCGTGCACCTGCCAGGTGACTGCTGTTGTTACGTTATAAATGATCATGCTTTTGTAGTTAAATGGGATCGCCGGATGCTGAAAAATATTGCATGCATTGATGATTCAATCTGCTGTAAATCCAACGCATCATTTTGCATCAAGCTCCATATAAATAGGGCAATGGTCGCTGTGTTTTACATCGGGGTAAATAGCAGCAGCTTTAATTTTTGCCGACAGGTTTTTGGTCACAGAAATATAGTCGATCCTCCATCCTTTGTTTTGCAGCCTTACACTGGGGAAACGCTGGCTCCACCAGCTATAGGCACCGGTTTGTTCAGGATGCATTTTCCTGAAACTATCTACGTAATCGTGTTCTATCCATTTGTCCATCCATGCTCTTTCTTCGGGCAAAAAGCCGGATGATTTTTTATTGCCTTTTGGGTCGTGTATATCAATTTCCTTATGCGCAATATTGTAATCGCCGGTGATCACCAAATGCGGTCGTGTTTCTCGTAGGGCTTGTAGGTGTTCCAAAAATTCATTGAGCCAAACATACTTGTAAGCCTGGCGTTCATCACCACTGGTGCCACTGGGGAAATAGGCATTCACAATGGTGATCTTGCCCAAATCGATCCGGATAACGCGGCCTTCAAAATCGCTTTGTGCTATGCCACTTCCATATTGCACATGATCGGCTTTTTGTTTCGAAAAAATGGCTACACCACTGTATCCTTTTTTTTCGGCACTAAACCAATAAGTGTGATAACCCAATGCTTCAATAGCCAGGAAGTCGATGTTTTCTTTTTGGGCTTTTGTTTCCTGCAGGCAAATGATATCGGCAGGATCGGTTTTCAGCCACTCTACAAATCCTTTATTGATAGCTGAACGGATGCCATTGAGGTTGTATGAAATAATACGCATTAGCTTATATGGATTTGAAATTTGACATTTGACTGCCATTCGGTTTTGGCCCGGCAGGCATTCGTTGCAAGTACAGGCAAATTAAGGGGTAAAAAAAACCTTTCACCATCAAATTTTACGAGTTCATGCATAAATATTATCTCATTTACAAACCCTTCCAGGTGATGAGCCAGTTTAGCCCGGTGGAAGGCAAGCAAACGCTGAAAGATTTTTTTGAAGTGGAGAAAGATGTGTACCCCATTGGCAGGCTCGATTACGATAGCGAGGGCCTGCTGCTGCTCACCAACGATAAGAGCATGAACCAAAAACTGGTAAGCCCCGACGTACAAAACGAACGGGAATATTATGTACAGGTGGAGGGGGATATTACCCAGGAAGCATTGCGCCAACTGGAATCGGGCGTAACCATTCAAATAGATGGCAAAGCCTACCAAACCCGCCCGGCCAAAGCCAGGTTGATTGTAAAGGAACCCAAACTACCCGTCCGAAATCCGCCCATCCGCTACCGGGCCAATATTCCTACCAGTTGGATCAGCCTTTCGCTTACCGAGGGCAAAAACCGCCAGGTGCGCCGTATGACGGCGGCCGTTGGTTTCCCCACATTGCGGCTGGTGCGCTGGCGCCACGGCCGGCTCACCATTGAGGGGTTGGATGCGGGGGATATCCGCATTTTACAAAAGCATGAACTAAAATAGTGGTGGCAGGGTTGGGCGAAAGCCCAATAGACTCGCCCTTTTAGGTGTTGCATAGCCCCTGAAACCCGCTGTGGAAGGCATTTCATGCGAGCTATGATAAAAAATAGCAAATATTTTTACTGAAAATCAATTAGTTGCAATGGGTGCTCCGAAATTTAACGCCAAAACTTTTGGCTGAATGGTTTCGTTCCATCTACTTTTGCAACCCAATTTATAAACCGGGTGATGTGCGGGATGGCGACATCATCCAATTCAAAAACAGAATATGAGTAAGTTACATTTTACTACCAAGCATGCTAACGCGGCTACCGTACAGCGCCAATGGTTCGTTGTGGACGGTACCAATCAAACCGTAGGTCGCATGTGTGCCCGCATAGCCGCTGTGCTGCGTGGAAAACACAAGGCCTCTTTTACCCCACATTTCGATGCCGGCGACTACGTGATCGTATTGAACGCTGACAAAGTGGTATTTACCGGAAACAAAATGGAGGACAAACTGTACCAAAATTTTAGCGGTTACCCCGGTGGTTTGAAAGAAGAAGCAGCAAAAGATTTGTTGAAGCGTCGCCCTGAAGTGATTGTGGAGCGTGCTGTAAAGGGCATGTTGCCCAAGAATCGTTTGGGTCGCCAGATGGTAAAAAAATTGTTCGTGTATGCAGGTGCTGCGCATCCACATACTGCACAACAACCTAAAGAATTGAAATTCTAATTACCCCAATCCCCTGAGGGGGAATAAGAAATCTCAACATTACAATCTCAAATTCCAAATAAATGGAAAAGCAAAAAAACGCATTAGGTCGTAGGAAAGAAGCGGTTACCCGTGTGTTCCTGAGTAAGGGAAGCGGCGCTATCACTATTAACGACAAAGACTACAAAACATACTTCCCATTGGTATACCTGCAAAACCAGGTAGAACTGCCGATGAAGACTGTAGAAGTAGCCGACAAGTTCGATGTAAAAATTAACGCAGCAGGTGGTGGTATCAAAGGCCAGGCTGAGGCAGCAAAACTGGGTATTGCCCGTGCGCTGATCGAAGTAAACCCTGAGTTCCGTCCTGCATTGAAAGCTGCCGGTTTGCTTACCCGCGACCCACGTAGCGTAGAACGTAAAAAACCTGGTAAGAAGAAGGCACGTAAGAGCTTCCAGTTCTCTAAACGTTAATTCGGTTTTTGTTCCGAGGATTCGGAATTGGTTTGTTGCTCTTGGTTTATCCATGTACTCAAACCAGACAACAAACAAAAAACAACAAACAAAAAACAAGTCATTACAATGGAACAAAATACTTCTCTCCAGCAGCAGCTTCTCGATGCAGGTGTACATTTCGGACACCTCAAGAAGAAGTGGAATCCTAAAATGTTGCCTTTCATTTTTGCTGAAAAGAAAGGCATTCATATCATCGACCTCAACAAAACTGTTGAAGGCCTGCAGGAATCTGCAGCCGCATTGAAGCAAATTGCTAAAAGCGGTAAAAAGATCATGTTTGTAGCTACCAAGAAACAAGCAAAAGAAATCGTTACCGAATGTGCACAGCGTGTAAACATGCCCTATGTAACCGAGCGTTGGTTGGGTGGTATGCTTACCAACTTCAACACTGTTCGTAAGAGCGTGAAGAAAATGCAGAGCATCGAAAAAATGCTGAACGACGGTACATTGGAAAGCATCACCAAAAAAGAACGTTTGACACTTACCCGCGATAAGGATAAGATGGAAAAAGTACTGGGTGGTATTGCCAACATGAGCCGCATTCCTGCTGCATTGTTCCTGGTAGATATCGGTCACGAGCATATTGCATTGGCCGAAGCTCGCCGCCTGGGTATCACTACCCTGGGTATGGTGGATACCAACTGCGATCCTAACAAAGTAGACTACTCTATTCCTTCTAACGATGACGCTACCAAGTCTATCGCTATTATCGTAAACTATCTTACAGCTGCTATTGCCGAAGGATTGGCTGAGCGCCAGGCTGCAAAAGATGACGAAGTAGAAGAAGATGTAGTAGATGCAAAACCAAGCTTCGATGACCAGGGCGGTGCTGATGACCGTGACCGTGGTGGTCGCAGCCGTGGCCGTGGTCCTGGTGGACCTGGCGGTCCTGGTGGTGCAGCAGGTGGTCCTCGTCGCCGTGTAGCTAATGCAGGTGGCGGTGGTCGCAAGCCAGCCGGTGGTGGTGGCCCTCGCTAATTGAATAAGCAGCTTGCTGCTTTTCAAACGTTGTCATCCAGGGTGTGTGGTTTGCTATGCAAATTCCAACCCCCCGATTAATAAGGTTCAATCTTCAGTGTAAAACTGAACTTAATGAAACAGTAACATCTCATGCTCCGGTTTGCGCTTCGACAAAATTGAATTTTGCCAACGCTTCCGGAGCATGTTTTTTCAACCTTTTGCAGGCAATTCGCTTTGCAGAGTTTAATGGTTGAAAAATTCATTTTCAAATTTTTCAAATAGAAATATTATGTCAACAATTACTATTACCGCTGCAGAAATTAATAAGCTGCGCCAGGCAACCGGCGCCGGTATGATGGATTGCCGCAAAGCTCTTACTGAAACCAATGGCGACTTCGAAGCTGCTATTGACTGGCTGCGTAAGCAAGGTCAAAAAATTGCTGCTAAACGTAGCGACCGCGAAGCGAAAGAAGGTGTAATTATTGCACAAACCACTGCCGACCACAAAACGGGTATCACTGTATGCATTAGCTGCGAAACTGACTTCGTATCTAAAAATGCTGAGTTCGTTGCATTTGCTCAATCTATTGCTGATGCAGCTATTGCCAACAACGTAAAAAGCGCAGAAGAACTGAATGAAGTAACCGTAAACGGTGCTAAAGTAAGCGACCTCATCAACGACAAACTGGCTTCAATCGGCGAAAAAATTGCCGTGAGCAAGTTTGAGCGTATCGATGCTGAATTCGTTGCCTCTTACATTCACGGTGCATACCGCATGGGTGTATTGGTTGGTTTGAACAAAGAAGCTGCTGAAGCTGGTAAAGACGTTGCTATGCAAATTGCAGCTATGAACCCATTGGCTGTTGACGCTAGCAGCGTTAGCGCCGAAATGATCGAGCGTGAAAGAGCTATCGTGATCGACCAAATGAAGAACGATCCTAAAATGGCCGGTAAGCCAGATGAAATGATCGCTAAAATTGCAGAAGGAAAACTGAATGCCTTCTTCAAAGAAAATACTTTGATGCTGCAGCCCTTCGTAAAAGATGCTGGTAAAACAGTAGCTGAATACCTGGGTGCTGATACAAAAGTGCTTTCATTCAAGAGAGTAGCACTGGGTTAATCCAGGTTACAAGTTCATATAGGTTTAAAAATACAGTAGGCCCGCCTTTATAGGTGGGCCTACATTTTTATGGTATAGTCTTATAAAATGCCGGTCAGCAACAACGGGTTAGTTAGCACTAGGGCATTTGTAGGAAGTAAGGTTGAACGTAACGCCGATCATGGCAGTAACGTATTGATCTTTTTGAGAGCTATTTCCTCTTTGACGTCCGGCTACACCAATAGGTCGGTTGGTCACTTCATAACTTCTGTCTTGTAACAAAAAGGCTGGTGATGGATCGCCATTGGGAAGAGGAGGGAAAGCGGCGGCTCCTGCATAGGTATCGCTTACATCATCGAGGTAATCGGTATTGGTAAACCGATGGGTGATCTCGAACATCAGGTTCAGCTTTGGTGTAAGGTTATACTTGATGCCTACACCAAATGGAAAGCAAACCGCCATACTGCTGTATGGTTTCCTATCGGGGTAGAGTGTACTTCCCTGTCCTTCGGTACCCAGCGGACGCAGAAAATATTTTTGATCGTCGAGGTATGCGTAAGGGTCGTAGGTAAAGAAGCCAGCGCCAAACGTAACATAGGGTGTAAAGTTGAAATCTCTCTCGCCGGGTATAAACCTGAAGAAATTGAAATCGCCCATTACTGCCAGCTCAAATATGTTGCTATTGAAACTGAGGTTCCTGGTTTTTTGTACTTCGTTTTCGGAATACACATCGCTGTAACCAAGCTGGGCAAATGTGCCCTGCAACCGCACAGCTATGTATTTGCCAAATTGCTTTCTAAACAACAGGGATGCAGCAAGCTTTGGCCTGTTGAGGCTGGCATCGGTATTGAGGTCGCCAAAATAATGAGCGGCGCCGAGGGCAATACCCACTTCGCCATTCAGCACAGTTGATTCGTACAATTGGGCTTTGGCCTGGGACAGGGAGCATGCTACACAGAGCAGTAATAACCACTTTTTCATGAATGCAAAATAACCGGGTACCCGCATAAAACGAATTTTCTAGTGTTTTGGTATATGTTGGCCATAGGCCTAGCGCATTTTAGACGTTGAAATCCCACAAAAATTGAACCACTGTAGTGGCTAATTTCTTTTATCCAATCCCCAGGTCAGCTTTTTTCTCAATGTTTCGAGGAACGTGTTTTCGTTGAGCCTAACCAGTCCAACAGTGAAGTTTTCTTTTTTGATAGCAACCTGCGTGCCAATGGGTACCACTTCGCGGCGGGCATCCAGGGCGCACATATAGTTTTCGGCACGACCTTCTACTTCAAAAGAAACGATGTTATTGTCGGGCACAATAATGGAGCGAACATTCAGATTGTGCGGGGCAATAGGCGTAATCACCAGCGACTGGCTATCGGGGAATACAATGGTACCATTGCAACTTAAGTTATAACCGGTGCTACCTGTGGGCGTGGAAACAATTACACCATCGGCCCAATAGGTATTCAAAAATTCGCCATTCAAGTAAGTATGCACTTTAATCATGGACGAAAAATCGCGTTTGTGCAGCACAAATTCATTCAGTGCAAAAGGGGCATCGGCAAACAGGGGTATATCAGCATCTACGTGTAGCAGGGTTCGTTGGTCGGTAATATAGCTTCTGCTAATTAAAGCCTCTACGGCCTGTTTCATTTCTTCTTTACCCAGTGTGGCCAAAAAGCCAAGCCTGCCAAAATTGATACCCAACAACGGGATACCCTTGTCGCGAATGAGGATGGCTGCATCAAGCATGGTACCATCGCCACCCAGGGTGATCAAAAAGTCTACGGACTCATCGAGGTCTTTATCTTCTTCAAATATGGAGAAGGGAAAGCCTGTGAGAAAGGGCATTTCTGAAGTATTGACCAGCGATCGGTAAAGCAACACAGTTGTTTTGTGTAAAGCCAACTCTTGCAACAGCCATTGAAAATGTATATGATGTTCTGGCTCGATGCCACGGCTATATATAGCTACTTTCATTTTTATGTCTTGTGAATACGGGCAATAAAGCTAACTGCAAATCATTAAAAGTCGGCGGCTGTGTGAATGAAAAAACCATGTTCGCCAAACTGGTTGAAACTGTAATCAAATTTCATCACCAGGTCGTAAATGGTGGCTACTTCAAAACCCATTCCTGCTGTACGCAGTAGCTGGTTGTTCATGTAGTTGTTGCCGGGGTTGTTATGATATGCATATCCAATATTGCCATAGGCTTTCATGAAAAACCGGAATGGTATTTTGCTGTAGGTTTTCCATTTTGAAGGCCCATGAAAAGTATAGGTAAATAATTTTCTACGAAAAGTAGTACGCCCCACTGCTCCAAAAGTTCCGTCCATCACATAATACTCCAGGCCCTGCAACCAAAGGTTGCCATATCCCATGAGCCTGGTGTTGAAGTAGGGCTGATTTTGCCGCGGCATATAGGCAAATACTCCCTGGAAGTTGATATAGGTTTTTGGCATAAACTCCCAGGTGCCAAGGGCTTTGCCGCCAAAACTGGTCATGCCAATTGTGTTGGAAATGCGCTGCATGGCATATGCATCTACATACCATCCACGCAGGGGAAACGGAATATAGTCCACATTGTAATATTGGTAGGTAGCGGTTACATCTACAAAGCTTGCCTGTGTATGGCCAGCCAGGTAGTTGGGATTGAGCTTATAAAAAGCAGAGTCGATCTTCTCTTGGCCAAATACCGTTTTCAGGTAAATCCTTTGCTTGCTTCCCTTACGGTACGAAAACGTCAACTCAGATCTGAAATACTTACGGCCAAAATTGTCGATCGATTTGAACTTTTGTTTGTTGCTGTCCGTGGCATAATTTATTTCACGGTTTCGTCCATAACTCATGCCAACGGTAAAGCCCTTTTCCATTTTTTTATCGGCATAGGGCAGTTGGTATTTAAACTCCAGTTGTTGAGTATACCCACCAATTACCCACACGTTCAGTTTGTCGTTGCGGCCGGTGGTATTGTTGTGCGTGATCTTTACGCCAAGCAATGTTCTGTCGAGGCTGGCTTTATAATCATTGATCCAAACATTCCAGTTTCTGTCTACCACTTTGAAATAAGGTATGGGAAAAATGTACCAGCGTTCGGCCAAAACAATTTCAAGATCCACTATACCAAAGGGGTCAACATTTTTATTGATCACCACATTTACAAACAATGTGGTATTCATCAATTGCTCTTTGGTGAGCTGCAACTTTTTGTTGAGATTATGTTCGGTGAGCATTTCACCAGACTTCACTGCTACTTCGCGAAATACAATAGCATCCTTGGTTATTTTGTTGCCTTTGATGCTGATGGTGCGTATGAGATAAGAAGAGGTATCCGGGGCGGGAGCAGTAAGTGTATTGGGCGAATCGGGTGGAGGCGCTTGTATTACTGCTGCACCCTGCTGAGCCACACTGCTAAAAGCACATAGGCAGGCTGCAAATAATATCATCACCACACGCACAATCATGAAACCCTTGCATTTATTTGAATTCGGAAGATAACTGAATGTACTTAACCTGCCTGTTTCTTTTACATATTGAGGAAACTCATGAGGTGATGATAGTTGCGACGAAGTTCATTTTCGTACTGCTCTTCACCTGCATAATAAACAACATGGTATTCGTATCGTTGAAGCGTTGCAATAATATCGCTCACTTCCTGTTTGTTGATACGCATGGTTGCAGTAAGCAACCCCGATACCTCGTTGATGGCAGTATTGAGTTGGGTGATGTGTGCGTCGTTGGTTTCTACTAGTTTCGATAGCTCACTGATACTGAATGCAGTTGGTTCCATTTCGATAACCACCAGGGCTCCGCCGGTCATTACACCGGTCATTTGTATCAATTGTTCCAGCAGGGTCGATTTGCTGATAGCTCCTACATATTCCCTGTTAGATGCTACTACCGGGATAAGGCTAAGATGCCTGCCCGCCATGATGCTGGCAGCCGTATAAAAATGCTCGTCGGCCAGTACGCAAAAAGGTAAATACCTGTCTTGTAAAGCGCTTATTTTTTGTTGGCTATCTTCTTCATCCAGTAAATCATCCTCGGCCAATATGCCTACAAAAGCACCGTCGAGCACTACCGGTAAATGGCCAAGTGCATCGGCTTCCATTTTCGCCAGTGCCACTTCAACAGTCTGATCGGGATGAAGCGGAGCAATTTCGGACGATATGAGCTGTTGATTGAGCATGTATTTTCCTGGGGTTATGCTACTGCTGCGGGAGTGCTGAGGGCAGATAAAAATTTACCGAGAATATTATTGAACTCATGCGGCACTTCCATCATTGGTGCGTGGCCGCATTTGTCTATAAAATGCAACTCGCTGTTGGGTATCAGCTTATTAAATTCTTTGCCTACAAATGGAGGCGTAATAATATCGTTGTTGCCCCAAATAAGGCAGGTAGGTTGTTTGATCTGGTTCAGTTCTTCACCGAGGTTATTGCGGATAGCACTTTTTGCCAGCGCAATGATCTTGATGACTTTCAAACGGTTGTTGGTGATCTCAAACACTTCGTCTACCAGCTCTTTGGATGCGGTGTTTGGGTCGTAGAAAGTCACTTCCGTTTTTTTACGGATGTACTCGTAATCGCCGCGTTTGGGATAGGTATCACCCATGCCATTTTCGAACAAACCCGAACTACCGGTAAGTGTGAGCGACTTGATACGCTCAGGATGTTTTAAAATATGCACCAGTGCCACATGGCCACCTAGGCTATTGCCCAGCAGGTGAATATTTCTATAGTTCATGGTCTCAATAAACTTCTGTACGAATTTTTCCAACCCACCAACGGAAGTATGAAAAATATCGAGTTCAAAAAGTGGGAGCATGGGTACCACCACTTTATGCGTTTGTTTAAAATGTTCGATCAGGTCAGAGAAATTACTCAGTGCGCCAAATAACCCATGCAACAGTAACAAAGGCTCGCCTTCTCCTACTTCTATAAACTTGAACTTGTCTTTATGTTTAATCTCGTATATCATCTATCACGGTGGCGTTTGCTGCAAGTAAAATTAATGATTGGACAGTTATGGCAGTTGAACGCCGCTAAAATAAATGATTTGGCCTAACTCAATGCATTCTCTTGTTCTTCAATGCATTTAACCTGCTTTGGGACTGGCGTTTGCTACGTTTTCAAAAGCCCTCTCCAGCCCGGCAAAAAGGTCTTTAAATATAGGGATTAGTTTGCCCAACCCTTCCATAATTGTGGGGGCCAGTGGTGCCAACATGCTATAGGTTTGTGAACCCGCTTTTGTTTCGGCTGAAAGCATGCCCATTTTGTCGGCATAAAACAATAGAATGCTGGCCAAAAGCATATACAACAATGAGAAGAAAAGGACGCCCCCCAGCTTGTTAAGCCATCCCAGCATGGTCCATTCCAGGGTTTCTTCAATCAGTTTTGCCAATAACCTGGTGGCTATCACCACCACTACAAATACCAGTATGAACGATACAATGGGGATCCAGTTCTTTAGCCCGGGGAATGCTTCAGCCAAATGAGCACCTGCCAGGCCGCTCAATTTAAGCGCCGCCGCAGCGCCTATTACAAAAGCCAGCAGCGAAAACAATCCCACCACAAAACCTTTGCGTAAACCTGCTATTACTGCCATAGCCAATAGCGCCAGCACAAAAATGTCGATACCCATAGCCTAAAAATAAAAGGAATCAAATAAAAAGACCGGATGTAGCCTACACCCGGTCTTTAACGTATAAATCAATTGATGCTTATGCGCCGGTCAGCAATTCTTTTACCATGGCGCTAATGCTTTTGCCATCGGCTTTGCCTGCCAGTTGCTTGGTGGCAGCACCCATTACCTTACCCATATCGGCGGCAGAGGATGCGCCTACTGAAGTAATGATGGCCTGTAATGCAGCTTTCAATTCTTCACCTTCCATTTGTTTGGGCAAAAATTGGGAGATGATATCCAGCTCTTCCTGCTCTTTGGTAGCAAGGTCGGCACGGTTTTGTTGTTGAAAAATTTCGAGGCTGTCTTTGCGTTGTTTTACCAGTTTTTGCAACAGCTTCTGCTCACCGTCGGCACTGATCTCGCCACCGGCACCTTCGCTGGTTTTAGCCAAAATGATGGCCGCTTTAATGGCACGCAGGGAGCGAAGTTTGGCTTCGTCTTTGGCTTTCATGGCCTCTTTCAACTGCTCCATTATTTTTTGTTCGAGGTTCATTTGCTATGCTTTTAATTTTTTTTGAGAATGTGTTTGATGTGGCGTGTACTTATTTATTCTCAGCACGCTGCCCTTCCTGGAACTTTTTGAAGAAGTCTTTGGCAAAATGCCTGAAGTCGTGTACCAATTCTTTTTGACCGGTGCTTCTTTCAAGTGTATCGGCCATGCCCATCAGGGTCTGATAAAAAAAGTCGGCCATTTCGTCTACCATCATTTGTTGTGTCCAAAGGTCGATGCGCAGGGCGGCTTTATCAGCTCCGTCCCAAAAGCTGAGCATCATGGCTTTGGCCTGCTGGCGGGCTTCTGCGGTGCTATCGCTGGCATTCCACATAATGCCTACCGGTACTTTTGCTTCATCGAGCTGCACATCTATTTTAATGGTTGATTCCTTCATGTTTGGTTGCTTCTATTTTAAAAATTCTTCCTTCTTGTTTATTGGCGAATGCCATTTCAATTGATTGAAATGGGTTGCAAATATCTGCCTGTCTTTTCAATTTATGCAGGTGTTTGTTGGTGGCTTATGGCCGATTCAATGGATCGTACCAAGGCTGCCACTGCCACATTCATGTTTTTGTTCTCTATATTTTTTGCAGCATTGGCCACCAGTTGGCCCCGATAGTTTTCATCCTTATACAAAAGCATCATGTTTTGTGCCAATGCATCTGTTTCCCATGCGGTTAAATTGATGCATGCATCGCCGCACACTTCCTGTACAATGGTGGTGTTTACAACAGCAATGGCCGTACCCACTTGCATGCTGCCTAGCAGCCACCAGCCGGGTTGGTATTTCAGGGGAGAGATCACAGCATAAGATGCGGTAGCCAGCCGGGCTATTTCTGTCATCGTTTGTTCCTGCATTACCCGCACATCGCTTCGGTATTTATAACTGGCCAGTTTGTGATGCAATGCCGCATGCCCATCGGGTTTGCTGAGGGCTATCAGCAATTGCATATTGCATTTTTGCCTTTTTTTAAATTGGGAAAAAGCCTTGAGCAAAACCACCATATCGCCGGTTGGTGCGGCGGGGCCGAAATACAAAAAATATTCCTGGCCACCGGAAAAAGAGGTTTTAACAGCTTCTTTTTCCACCCAAACCATCGGTCGAAATATGGGTAGTGAAGCCGGTCCGGCCACCTGTATTTTTTCCATGGGAATGCCGGTAGCGGCAGCCATTTTTTCGGCTTGCCCTGCAAAGCCTACACACAAACCTTGTAGCTGTTGCAGCAATGCCAGTTTAGTGCCGGAAAGTTTTTTTTCGCCCAGCAACTCTTTACTAAGTGATTGCCAGTCAGGGTGTAACACCATTACATGGGGTATGCTCAATTTCCCTTTCCAGGCAGCATCGAAGTTCAGGAGCAGGTCGCATTTTTGGCGTGCCAGGGCTTTTGTAACCTGTTTGCGATACCACCATCCACCAATGGGCCCCAGCGATGGAGGAGGGTTGAGGGCCTTGAATTGAAGGTTTCCTCCGGAGCCGTTTTCCCCCGGTTTTTGCGTGCCTATCACCAAAAAACGATGGGCTGGCTGGCTGGCGGCCAATTGAATAATGGCTTCGCTGATCAGTTGCCAATGGCTGTCTGCGGGGCTTTGGGCTACTATTCCGGTATGTATGGCTATATACATGCTTGCCAAAGATAGGTGCTGAGTCACGGGCATTTTTGGCAGTACCAATTAGAAAGTGTTATTTTTGAGCCACGGCACATAAAAGAATGTTGCCTTTGCATGCCTGAAGATTTTTTCCGGGCTACGATTTGCAATAAAAAGAGCGTACAGCAATTACATTACAAGATTGATTATGGATTATAACACCGGCAGGGGATCCCTGCAAATGAGGGAGTATGGTCGCCATGTGCAGCAAATGGTGGAATACCTATTAACCCTCGAAGACAAAGAACAACGCCAACGCAATGCCGAAGCGGTGATCGAGATCATGAGCATTTTGAACCCACAGCTAAAAACAGTAGAGGACTATAAGCAAAAACTTTGGGACCACCTGTTTGTAATGAGTGGATTTAAACTGGAAGTAGATGCGCCGTATCCTAAGCCCACTGCCGAAGCATACCATGCAAAACCAGAACCGCTTCCTTATCCCAAGAGCAAAATAAAATACAACCACCTCGGCAAAAACCTGGAGCGCCTTATCAACAAGGCCATGGCCGAAACCGATCCGGAAAAGAAAAGTGGCTTTGCGCATACTATTGCCCACTACATGAAGTTGGCGTATAGCACCTGGCACAAAGAGCTGGTGCACGACGATGGTATTCGCCAGGAGCTGGATGCCATTACACATGGCGAACTCACATTTACTAATACGCCATTTGTACGACATCGCCCGGCACCTTTCCGCGACGAAGATTCTTATGGTCCTGTGAAGCGCAATAAGTTTAAGCAAAACCGCAACAACCGCAATAGTGGTGGTGGCAATGGTGGCAACAATAGAAACAGCCAGGGCGGTAATGGTGGTGGCAACAATCGCAACAACAATAATGGCGGTGGCAATCGCAATAAATTTGGTGCCAACAAGAAAAATAGATTCTGATTCTTTACCATATAAACGGTAACAAAAAAACTCAACAGCAATGTTGAGTTTTTTTTGCGCCCTACTTTTTGCGACAATAAGGTGTGAATGCAAATCCAAAATTTTTATGAGCAGGATGCGCAGAAAAAAGCTGGCACATTTTTTTCAAGAGGGCTTTATGATTCCTTTAGTAAACTATTGTAAATACAATCATTCCAAAGAGCAAATTCAATCACTATGCGTTACACATCCTATTTAACCGGTTTCAGCTTGCTCACTCTTGCCATGTTGAGCACAGCAGATTTAAGAGCGCAGTATTACGAACAGTATGATCGCTACAACGACCAAAGCAATGTTAGCATTCGGGGTAGTATAGATTTTGCGGTGGGTTCAAGACCCGAAGCACCATGGGTGCGTCCTGCACCAGCGCCCAGCCAATGGCATGTGTGGATTTCAAACGAGTGGCAATGGCATAATGGGCGATACGTTTGTGTTCCCGGCCATTGGGTAAGACCTGCATATACGAGTATGCGTTATGTGCCCGGATATTGGAACAGAACAAAACATGGTTGGGTTTGGCGCCAGGGACATTGGAACGAAGGCAACCATTATGGATATAGTAAAGGCCACGGCAATGGTAATGGCAACGGGCATGGAAAAGGCAAAGGCAATGGACATAAGAAGCACGATCATTAATTATCTAAACTAATGGTGGGTGTAAAGAAGATGGGCTCGTGCGTGGCACGGGCCTTTCTTCTTCCAATGAGTGCCGCTGGGTAATGCACGGTTGTAGAATGAAGTTCCAATTTCATCAAATAAAATGGGCAGCATGCAACAGGTTGGTAGTGCTGCTTTCGCTGCAGAATTTGTCTATTAAGGAATCATATTTTTTATTGCTGTATTTCTGCATCATTTTCGCTGAAATTTGAATGCAAGCATTTTCAACGCAGGCATTCCATTTCTTCAAGATTAACAGCCTACCTATATGAGCCAGTTTGTTGTTCGTGGTGGAAATAAACTCCAGGGAACCATAGTGCCACAAGGCGCCAAAAACGAAGCATTGCAAATTATTTCTGCAGTGCTGCTAAGTGCCGAACCTGTTACCATTTCCAATATCCCCGACATTGTAGATGTGAACCTGCAAATAGAACTGCTGCAGGATATGGGCGTGAAAGTGCAACGTCCGCAACGCGACACCTGTATTTTTCAGGCCGATGATGTGGATGTGGAATACCTGCACAGCCCGGCTTTTCAAAAAAAGAGCAGCATGCTGCGGGGTAGTGTAATGCTGGCCGGGCCTATGCTCGCCAGGTATAAGAAAGCATTTGTACCCAAACCCGGCGGCGATAAAATTGGCCGTCGCAGGTTAGATACGCATATCATAGGATTCGAAAAACTGGGAGCCACTTTTACATTTCATCCCGAAGATTCCTGCTATCATTTGGCAGGCCAGGGCATGGCCGGTACGTACATGTTGCTGGACGAACCCAGTGTAACGGGTACTGCCAATATTGTAATGGCAGCTTCGCTTACGCCCGGCGTTACCACTATTTACAATGCTGCCTGCGAGCCTTACCTGCAGCAGTTGTGCTCTATGATCAACCGCATGGGAGGAAAGATCAGCGGCATTGGCAGCAACCTGCTTACTATTGAAGGCGTAGAAAAATTGGGAGGCACCAGCCACAGGTTGTTGCCCGATATGATTGAGATAGGCAGTTTTATTGGCATGGCTGCTATGACACAAAGCAATATCCGCATCCAGGGTTGTGGTATAGAGCATTTGGGAATTATTCCTGAAAAATTCAGGCAGTTGGGTATCCAGTTCAATTTTGATGGCGACGATATTGTAGTACCCGAGCAAGACGTTTACGAAATACAAACATTTATGGATGGTGGTGTGCTTACCCTTTATGATCATCCATGGCCCGGCCTTACACCCGACCTGCTGAGTATTTTGCTGGTAGTAGCTACGCAGGCCAAAGGCAGCGTACTCATACACCAGAAAATGTTTGAGAGCCGTTTGTTTTTTACCGACAAACTCATTGACATGGGCGCACAAATTATTCTTTGCGATCCGCACAGGGCTGCAGTAATTGGGCTGGGTCGTAGTTATAATTTACGTGGCATTACCATGAGTAGTCCCGATATACGGGCAGGGGTGGCATTGCTGATTGCTGCATTGAGTGCAACGGGCAAAAGCACCATTCAAAATATTGAGCAAATCGACCGGGGCTATCAAAATATTGATGCAAGGCTGCAGGCATTGGGTGCAGATATTGTGAGAGTATAGGCGTAAATTTTAACCAACTGTTTTGTGGGCTTTCGGCTGCGGCCGGCAACTAGTCCATGGCATTTGCATCCATTCCCCTATTTTTGCGACCCTGCAATGAACGGGATGCGGCGTACAGCAAGCATCTGGCGTTGCAAACGGAAGTAACCGGGCGTGGCGAAATTGGTAGACGTACCAGACTTAGGATCTGGCGCCGCGAGGCATGGGGGTTCGAGTCCCTCCGCCCGGACAAACAAAGCATCGGCATTGAGTCGGTGCTTTTTCATTTCTACAAAGGTTACATTTGGGTAACACAAAAAAGCAGCCTATGCGTTGGTTTTGGAAATGGTACTTAAAGCGCAATCACTGGAAAATAATAGGCTCGTTTCCATTTGATGTAAAAAAAATGGTGCTGATAGTAGCACCACATACACATTGGCTCGACTTTATTATTGGCGTTGCAGTACGAAGCGTGATGCAGTTTGGCCATGTAAAATTTTTGGCGAAAGCCGAATTGTTCAAATCGCCTTTTGGATTCATATTTCGCTGGCTGGGTGGTACACCGGTAGATAGAACGGCGAGCAACAACCTGGTAGATGCAGTGGTGAAAAAATTTAATGAAGCGGAGTCGCTGGTGATTGCTATTTCGCCGGAAGGCACCCGCAAAAAAGTAGACAAACTAAAGACCGGTTTTTACCATATTGCCCGGCAGGCACAAGTGCCCATCATGATGGTGGCACTGGATTTCGGCAATCGTCGCGTAATATTTGCGGAGCCATTTTCTGTATCGGACAACGAGGATGCAGACTTCAAAAAGATCCTGCATTTTTTTGCGCCCATCAAAGGCAGGGTACCCGAGCAAGGGCTCAGGCAATTCATGGGCTATTAAAAAGCTCGTTCCTCCTGTTTTGTTTTATTGACAACCTTTTTAAAATGGTAAAGCCACCATTGCTGGTGGCCCTACCTTCCATTTTCAAAAACCAATTATCTCTTTGCTTTAGCCGGCGCTTTTTTAGCTACTGTTTTTTTTGCCGGTGCAGCTTTTACTTTTCCATTTAAAGGCGTTTCAATAGCGGCCTGTGCTGCTGCCAAACGTGCAATGGGCACCCTGAATGGAGAACAGCTCACATAGTTCATACCAATGCGGTGGCAGAATTTCACGCTTTCCGGATCACCACCGTGCTCGCCGCAAATACCCACTTTGAGTGCAGGCTTATTGATGCGGCCACGTTCGGTACCTGCTTTGATCAATTGTCCAATGCCTTCCTGATCGATGGTTTGGAATGGATCATCGGGCAAAATTTTCAGGTCGAGATATTTCGGCAGGAATCCGCCAATATCATCGCGGCTAAAACCAAAGCTCATTTGTGTAAGGTCGTTGGTGCCAAAGCTGAAGAAGTCTGCCACGTTGGCCATGTATTCGGCCCGCAGCGCTGCCCTTGGTGTTTCTATCATAGTGCCATAGAGGTAAGGGATCTTTTTCATGCCCGTTTTCGCACACACTTCTTTGTACACCATGTCTACTATTTCCTTTTGGTGACGCAGTTCGTGTGCAATTACTGTAACCGGCACCATAATTTCCGGCAGTGCTTTTTTACCTGCTTTGATCAACTCAGCAGTAGCTTCAAATATGGCTCTTACCTGCATTTCGGTGATCTCTGGATAACTGATACCGAGGCGAACACCACGGTGGCCAAGCATTGGGTTGTTTTCGTGCAATGCCAGTACCCTGCGTTTCAGCATGCCCAGGCTAATGCCGAGTTCTTTGGCCAGCATTTTCAACTTTTCCTTGTCATGCGGTACAAATTCGTGCAATGGCGGATCGAGCAGGCGAATGGTAACCGGGAATCCGTTCATTACCTGCAAAGTATCCTTCACATCTTTCTTTACATATTTGAACAGCCCGCTCAGCGCTTCTCTTCTTTCTTTTTCTGTTTTGCTTACAATCATTTTGCGTAGCTGGAACAGGGGATCTTCGCTGCCTTCACCATAGAACATATGCTCTGTGCGGAACAAGCCAATACCTTCTGCACCAAACTTCACTGCAGTAGTAGCATCTTCAGGTGTTTCGGCGTTGGCCCTTACACCTATTTGCTTATGCTTGTCTACCAGTTTCATCAGTTCGTTGTACGCATGATTTTTTTCGATATCAATATCAACCAATGGCAGGCTGCCATCGTACACAGTACCCTTGGTACCATTCAGGCTGATCCAGTCGCCTTCTTTGATCACCTTTCCATTGCTGGCAATAAAGTTTTTTGCATCGGCATGAATTTCGATATCACCGCAACCAACAATGCAGCATTTGCCCCAGCCCCTGGCCACCAGTGCAGCATGTGAAGTCATACCACCTTTGGTAGTTAAAATGGCTTGTGCTTTGTGCATACCGTCTACATCTTCGGGCGAAGTTTCTTCACGCACCAGGATTACTTTTTCTCCTTTGGCCGCCCATTTTACTGCTTCTTCAGAAGTAAATACTGCACGGCCTTTTGCACCACCGGGTCCGGCTGGTAATCCTTTCGCTATTACATGTTGTAGTTTTTCTACTTCGGGATCGAGCATGGGCAACAAAAGTTCTACCAACTGGTTGGGCGCCACCCGCATGATAGCAGTTTTTGCATCGATCATTTTTTCTTTGAACATATCCGTAGCCATGCGTACAGCAGCTACACCATTGCGTTTACCTACGCGGCATTGCAGCATGTAGAGTTTTCCTTTTTCGATGGTAAACTCAATATCCTGCATGTCTTTATAATGCTGTTCTAATTTCTTTTGATAACCGTCCAGTTCTTTATATTGTTTCGGCATTAATTTCTCCAGCGTTGTGAAATGTTCACTTTGTGCATTCTTTGAATATTCATTAACCGGTGCTGGTGTTCTTATTCCTGCAACAACATCTTCACCTTGTGCATTTACTAAGTATTCACCGTAGAATTTGTTTTCACCAGTTCCTGGGTTTCTTGTAAATGCAACACCAGTGCAGCTATCATTTCCCATATTGCCAAATACCATTGCCTGCACGTTTACTGCTGTTCCCCAATCATCCGGAATTTTTTCAATACGGCGGTATTCGATGGCCCTTTTACCATTCCAACTACTAAATACTGCACCGATGCCACCCCACAATTGTTCCCATGGATCATCCGGAAATTCTGCACCTAATACTTTCTTCACGGTTTTCTTATAGTCTTTTACAAGTGTCTTTAATTCGTCAACTGAGAGTTCAGTATCA
>DATIEA010000013.1:0-2475 GCA_035456005.1 Phnomibacter sp.
AGGCCAAGAAAAACGAACAGCTTTTTCATCCCAACTGGTTAATGCTCTAAGATACGTTTCAAAATGGAGAAAGGACGTTTACCACTGCAATTATAGGCTCAACACACCTACCCCACTGTCGATGCCTGAAATAGGTTGACCGTTTTTTCAAGATTTTTCAAACCATAAAAATCTGAAAAAAATGGATGACTCGATCAAATTAAGTCCGCGTCAACGGCAGTCTCGCCGATTTAGCGATGAGTTTAAACGAAAAAAAGTCCATGAGCTGGAACTTGGGTTGGTGCGTATTGCAGAACTTTGCAGGCAATACCAGGTGACATCGGCAGCGGTATATAAGTGGCTGTCGGTGTTTGGAACTTCTAAATACAAACCCGATCGGCTAATTATGGAATCAAAAAGTGATACACAGGAACTTCTTCGTCTCAAGCAACGGATCGCTGAGTTAGAGCGGTTAGTCGGTCAAAAGCAGATCCAACTGGAGTTTACTGAAAAAATGATTGAAGTGGCCGAGCAGATGTATGGAGTAGATATTAAAAAAAAGTTTTCTACCCCACCGTCTGCTTCTTCTGGGAGCACAGAAGCACGTTAAGATGCAGTTTGAATAAGTTCTTTACAGCTATTGGAATCAGTAAGCAAAGCTTTCATCAACACTTAAGTCGCCGTCAAAGGCAATCGGAATTGGAGCAGCAGGTGCTGAAGGTCGTCTCTGCAGTGAGAAAAGATCACCCTGCAATGAATGTCCGGGACATTTATTTCAAAATGCGTCCGGGTTCAATGGGGAGGGATCGATTTGAACAGCTATGCCGTGAGCTCGGCTTAGGCGTTGTCCGGCGCAAGAATTTGCGTCGAACAACCGACAGCAGTGGTGTGAAGCGATTTGAGAACCTTATCCGTGATCGAAAGGTAAAGGTGATCAATGAGGTCTGGCAAAGCGACATCACCTACTATGAGTTGAAGGGGCGTTTTTATTATTTGACCTTTATTCAGGATGCCTGTTCCAGGATGATCGTCGGATACAGTGTATCCAAAAGCCTGCACACGCACGCAACGACAATACCGGCATTGCAAATGGCACTCCGGAAGCGAGGAGCATCAACCAGTTTAAAGGGACTTATTCTGCATTCTGATGGTGGGGGTCAATATTACTGTGATGAATTCTTAAAACTGACTGGCAAGGCAGGTATGGTCAACTCCATGGGCAAAATGGCCCAGGAGAACGGAATGGCAGAGCGTCTCAATGGAGTGATCAAAAACAATTACCTAAGATACCAGTCGATTAATACCTTTGAAGACTTAGTAACGAATGTTGACCGAACGGTGCAATTATACAATGAGGGAAAGCCCCACAAAGGTTTACACCGCAAAACACCGTTTCAATTTGAAACACGTTACAACGAACTGGTCGCTTCTAATACCCGATTAAATAAGGCAGATCCATAAGGACCAGCAAGTTGCTGACAACACTAAAATTGGAATGACAAGAACATAAACCGAAAACCAGGATTATAAACGTTGAGAAACGGTCAACGTTATTCAGGCATGGACATGGACACTACCTACTACTACTTACCACCTACCACTTACTAATTACCCCCTACCAATTCTATCTCCCAAGCTTCCTTTGTATTCTCATTAACCCGAAACCGGTTGTCGATCCGCAGACCGACAATCCAGAGTATTTTTTTATTCATTTCAAGCACGTACACTTTTTCTTTTTCGAGTGCCGAACATTTTTGATCGATAAGGAAACGGGCGACTTTCTTTTTTTTCTCCATTCCAAAAGGGTAGAAGTAATCCCCAGGCTTCCATTTCCGCAGGAGTAATGGAAATTGAAGCAAACGAGCGTCAAGTAATGCAATGCAGGAATTCTTATGAATATGAAATGGTTTTTTATCCAGGTGGTTGAAATGCAGTTTGCCGCCCGAAAATTCAACTGTTGCATCCTTTTTTTCAATCACGATTACTGCAGGTTCGTTTTTCGATTTATGAGCATGAATGAGTAGCCAGTTTCTGTTCCTGGTAACCGTATGGGTAGCAGATGAAACTCTTTTGCCTGATGTTGCGGAACATAGTGCAAGAAGTTCAGGAACCTGTGGTGAATGAAAACCAAATGGATGAAAGCATTCAAACACAATTGTTTCAATCGGCTGACTATTGATCAGTGCAGCAACCGGAATTTTGAAGCCATCGCCATCAGCAATGACGAGTTTTTTCCTGGTTCTTGCTATTGCCTGCTGATATAGTTCATTCACTTCGCTGAATCGGCGAAGGTTATCTAACAAGTTTCCCTTCAGTGCAGGAAATAGTTTTTCGGCTGCAGGTATAAGTTGATTGCGGATATAATTTCGGGTATACTTGTCCGATGCATTGGAACTGTCTTCGACCCATCGAAGCTTATTATCAGTAACATATTGAACGATCTCCTCCCTTGTGAATGGCAGCAATGGTCGTATGATTGCGTTATTTCGTTCTGGT
>DATIEA010000014.1:0-5565 GCA_035456005.1 Phnomibacter sp.
TATGTTTACTTGACAGGACGTAAGTGCCATTTTTTCTGTAAGTTGGCAGGACATGAAGTTTAATCCATGTTTTCAGTTCTTGGATATTGATATTAAATTCTACTTCTTGTTGTGGCATGTTTTTCATATTATAATTCCTGTTTGCGTATGTGTAGTAGTGCCTACAAATACAGTGTACTGAAGTTAGGGCAGTATAGCAACATATAGTTGAGATAATGTGACTCTAGTCACATTATCTCAACAGCAGTTGCGTGAAACACGCAACATAAATATGAGGAAATTACATAAGGGACATCTATGGCATCAGGCTCTATAGAAAAGCGTATCAAAGACTTGCAACTATTGTATGAGGCCAAAACCAAAGTTACAAACCATGGGAAAGCCGTACAGGAATGGTTCAATTCCAGATATCCGTGGCAGCATACCTTCATCAAGGACACAACTGATTACTCCGAGGTATGTCTCTGCGCCGCAAACCGTATCGGTAAGACTCAAACTGGTATTGGTATAGATGCCGTCCACGCCACCGGATTATATCCTGAGGGATGGGATGGGCACAAGTTCACCCATCCGCCGCTTATTTGGATACTCGGCTATTCTATGGAGAAATGCAGGGACCTGCTTCAGTTTCCGTTAGTCGGACGGAAAATCAATGACACCTTTACGGGAGGTTTAATCCCGGTTGATTTAATAGAAGGGTATGAAGGGGCATCAGGTATACCGAATGCCTGTCGTACCTTGTTCATCCGTCACGCCTCGGGTGGTACAGCCAAGATTCAGTTTTGGAGTTATTCTCAGGGGGCTGTCAGCCTGATGGGCGACTCGGTTGACTTTTTCCATATCGATGAGGAACCAAAGGACCAAACCATATACCCGCAGGTTCTAACACGAACCGCAACCGGCGATAAGGGTCGAGGTGGACGTGGTATATTAACCTTCACACCGGAAAACGGCCGTACCCAATTAGTCACCAAATTCATGGATGACCCTGGTTCAGGGCAAGTATTCATTATGGCTGGGTGGGACGATGCGCCGCACCTATCTGAAGAAACCAAAACCAAACTTATGGAATCCTTCCCCGCTCACCAAAAAGATATGCGGACGAAAGGAATCCCCATGTTGGGACACGGTCGTATCTACGATTTGGCGGAGGAATTTATAACCTGCGATGCGTTTGCCATACCGAAGCATTGGATGGTTATCGATGGCATGGATTTTGGCTTCACCCATCCACAGTCGCACTCGCAGATGGTTATCAATCCTGACACCGATGACATCTATGTCACCAAAGCATGGAAACAATCTCAGTGTTCGGCATCTGATGCGTGGAGTGCTGTCAAGTCGTGGTGCCAAGACGCACCGGTAGCCTGGCCTCACGACGGTTTACAAACCGAAAAGGGAAGCGGTAAGCAACAGAAGCGATACTATGAAGAAGCCGGGTTCAACCTATTACCGAAACATGCTAATTGGCCGGATGGGCAAACTGGTGTGGAAGCGGGCATATTTGAAATTCTTGACCTCATGCGTAAAGGCAAGTTTAAGGTATTTGCAGGGTGTCGTCCGTTTTTCGATGAGTTTTTGCAGTACCACCGGGATGAGCGTGGTAAAATCTATAAGGCACATGATGACGTGCTGGACTCAGTTCGATACGCCTACATGATGAGACGTTATGCCATTCGGTATGGTGATTTAGGTAAGAACATGGAAGAAAACCTGGATGATTATGTTGTGCCCTGTGGCTGGGGCTAGAGCAAACAAAATTATATTTGGTATTCCAAAACCTCGAATGTCTTATAAACTTTTCAAAATCCGTAGAATCCCTGGATAAATTCTAAGGTCTATGGCATCCATCTCTGCTTTTCTTAGTTTAGCGAGCCGCCGCTTTTCCTTACGCCAAGCAAAATGAGCTTTTCGTTGTGTACTATGTAATCCTAACCATACTTCTGAAGAAGAACAATAAGCACCAAATTTATGCCCTACGAGCCATACACCTGCTTTCTTTTGACCTTTCAAGTTACTACCTGTCAATCCAAAGAATGAATTTAACCAATTCGGCACCAACGCACAAGTATCGGGCCCATACACCCGAGAATCTGAAATCAGGTCTTTATCTACCTTGTAACCATCTTTATAACGCAGGATAAACCAGGCTCTGAATGCCATAAATGAAATCCAGCGGCTATCTAGAGTAACCCCTGTATATCTAGGATCTGCTTTTTGGAAAATAGGTGTTGTGCGATTTACAATTCCTTTCCAAACCCTATATATCGGGCAATGAATTTTCCCATCATCTACTGTTATAGATACATTATAATCGGCATCATTTGTTGAGTTTATATTACGTGGTTTTTTACGTAGAGTTGAATAATTCTGTCTCAACCAATCCGATCTCTCTATAATTCCCATGATTTTAAATTCATCTTTAGTCATCATCTTACTCCTTGTAAATATAATTAGTATAGTAGGTATCAACACCAGCCACAACTTTATCACCAAAATAAACTCTTTGATAAATAGCGTTACAGCCATGAGTCCAACCATGAGACGGAGTATCTAATGAAACAAGATTTGCAAGAATTACATCGAAAGGCCCTAAAACAATTTGATAAGAGCTTCGAGGCAACTCAAAAGCAACGTGAATTCGTGACTTCACAGAGGCGTTTTATCGACATACCGGGCGCAATGTGGGAGGGCTCAACGAATGCGGGGTATAAATTCGATTCTGATAGATTTGAGAAGTATCCACGGTTTGAACTCAACAAAGTTAGCAAAGAGTGTAATCGGATAATATCTGAGTACCGTAACAACCGTATCACAGTTAATTTCCGTCCCAAAGACTCGAAAACATCAGAAGAATTAGCCAACAAGTTAAATGGTAAATTCCGAGCTGATTCGGAGGAATCAGGAAAAGAGGCATTTGACAATGCATTCGATAATGCTGTTAAGGGTGGTATGGGATGTTTCCGTCTAGACACGGAGTTGGATGACGAATATGACATGAATAATCAGGAACGCCATATCTTATTTAAGGCGGTGTATGATCCTGAGCGGTGTGTCTTTTTTGATGCAGATTCCAAAGAGTACGACCACGCGGATGCGATGTCAGCGATGGAGTTATTCAGCATGTCGCATGAGGCCTTTAAAGCGGAGTATCCAGATGCTGAGCCATCGACATTGGAAGTCACCAACAACGTAAATAATTTTGATTGGAATACCCCTGACGAAGTGTATATTGGGCGGTATTACTACATCAAAGTTGAAACCGTCACCATCACCCGATACATGAACCCAATCACAGGGCAGACGGAGGATTACGACGACGAAGCCATCAAAGAGGTCCAGGATGAGTTGGAGCAAGGACAATTCCAGGTAGTGGACCAACGGAAAATGAAACGCCGTCGAGTCTACTGCGGCTTACTCAGTGGAACGGAGTGGCTTGAAGAGCCGAAACGGATTCCTGGGGAGTATATCCCGTTAATTCCTGTGTATGGGTATCGTACATTTATTGACGGGGTGGAGCGAATTGAGGGACATGCTGCCAAGGCAATGGACAGCCAGCGATTAGAAAACCTAATTGTCAGTATGACGGCTGACAATGCAACCCAGGCATCGGCGGATAATATCCCAATTATAGATGTCAACCTAGTACCTACCGCCTTAGCATCACACTGGGCGGAAAGGAACGTAAAACGTCCCGCATTCTTGCCCATGAAATCCTTAAAGGACAAAGACGGGAATATCGTAAGTCAGGCACAGGTAGCCGGTTATACCCCAGCCACGCCATTATCACCAGCACTAGCCGGGTTATTGCAGTATACCGGTGCAACCACGCCGCAAATCATGGGGACAATGCAAACCGGACAAATGCCAAGTAACATGGCTCGTGATACAGTAGATACCATTTTCAACCGAGCTGATTCGCAATCGTTTATATACATGGATAATTTTGCCAAATCGATGGCCTATGCCGGAAAGGTATGGTTGTGTATGGCTCGTGAAGTCTATGGAAGTGACAAAGAGGTACGGATCTCATTACCTGACGGGCGTGATAAGATGGTATTGATGTCAGGGGCTGTAGTCGATAGTCAAACAGGTAATGTAGTAGCGTTGAATGACCTCAGTGTTGGAAAATATGACGTAACGGTGGATGTGGGCTTGCCATTTGCCACTAGACGTGATTCAACAGTTAAAACCTTAACCACCTTGTTGCAAGGTATCCCACCGGATCACCCATATTACAGTGTCATAATGTCAATGGTTATTGATAATATGGATGGTGAGGGCTTAACATCGCTCAAAGAATACAACCGTAACCAGATGTTGCAAAATGGCGTAATCAAACCGGAAACGCCAGAAGAGCAGATGATGGTACAGCAAGCCCAGATGGCCGCCCAAGCCCAGCCGAACCCAGTCCTTATCCAAGCCCAGTCGCAAGCCATGTTGGCACAAGCAGAGGTAATGAAAGCGCAAGCCAGTCAACAGAAAGCCGTTGTCGATGCCCAGAAAGTACAAGTCTCGGCGTTCGAAGCCCAAAGCAAAGCAATGGTGGACAATTCCGTTGCCGCACTCAACCTTGTCAAAGCCGCAGATATCGATGCTAACCAAGTCAGACAAGCTCTACTTATTTTACAGAAGTATCAGGAACAACAGGAAGCCAACGCGCTTGAGCACCTAAAACTTCAGCAGCAACAGGTACAAGCTGAACAAGCTCGACAGATGCAAATGCAGGCACAACAGCAAATGCCACCTGGACCACAGGGCCCAATGCAGTAATAAAAAGACCCCAAAAGGGGTCTTTTTACATCAACACCGCAAATTCCGTAAAATTATAACTAAGTCTATAATCTGAGAATGTTAACTCACCACCATTAGTCAGTTAACACCACAGTTTACTTTCCATGCCAATATACGTGAATTGATGATGATTCTTTCAAGGTTGAATATACATGGATGCAAATTCACTTTTATTTAGTCTTAGCCAAAACCCGTCCAATATAATCAGTTTTTTATTAAAAGGCTAAATAGCCGTGAGTCCAACCGATAGGACCTAAAACCAAAAATCGAGTTAACAAAAGGGTAAACCAAAATATGACAGTAGAAGTAGATAACAACCAAGAGAATTCTAATGAAATCAGCAGCGCAGACAGTGATTTCCAATTTGTAGAGGATGAGCATGTAGAGGAAGAATCAGAAGTAACTGAGGAAACCGAAACCAAATCCAATACCGATGAGAAAGAAACCGACGCGGAAGAGGACGAGTTAGAGTTATTTTTAGGTGATGAATCTCAATCGGCGTCGTCTGCCGAAGATGAAAAGAATCCTGAACTTGTAAAAAACCTCCGGAAGGAGATACAGGCCAGGAACAAGCGTATCGCCGAGTTAGAAGCCGGCACCAATACCAAAACAGCCGTAGATATCAATGAAAAACTGGTATTGCCGACTCTAGAGTCTGCCAATTATGATGAGGACAACTATCAAAAAGCCTTAATCACGTATTTTGATAAAAAAGCCGCACAGGAAAAGGCAAAACTTGAAGCTGAGGAGCAGAATAAGCAATTCCAAGCC
>DATIEA010000015.1:0-1434217 GCA_035456005.1 Phnomibacter sp.
CCGCAATATGGCTGTTTTTGCATCAATAAGTTTTTCTTTGAACATATCAGTTGCCATGCGAACGGCGGCAATGCCATTGCGTTTACCTACCCTGCATTGAAGCATATAAAGTTTTCCTTTTTCAATCGTAAACTCAATATCCTGCATGTCTTTATAATGCTTTTCCAATTTGCGTTGAATAGCAAAAAGTTCTTTGTATTGAACAGGCATTATGTTTTCCAGTGTATCAAAATGTTCGCTCTGTGCATTTTTTGAATACTCGTTGATGGGGGCCGGAGTGCGTATACCTGCTACCACATCTTCGCCCTGTGCGTTCACCAGGTATTCTCCATAAAAATGATTTTCACCATTGCCTGGGTTACGCGTAAATGCTACGCCGGTGCAGCTTTCATCGCCCATATTGCCAAATACCATGGCCTGCACATTTACTGCTGTGCCCCACTCGTGTGGTATTTTTTCGATGCGGCGATACTCAATAGCACGCTTGCCATTCCAACTGGCGAATACGGCACCAACGCCACCCCATAACTGCTGCATTGGATCGTCGGGGAAATCGACACCCAATACTTTTTTTACGGTTTTCTTATAATCGTCCACCAGCAGTTTCAATTCATCTACTGTGAGGTCGGTATCGCTTTTGTATCCTTGTTTGTGCTTGATCTTTTCCAGTTTTTCATCAAGCTGTTTGCGAATGCCTTTGCCACCTTTAGGCTCAATGCCTGCTGCTTTTTCCATCACCACATCAGCATACATCATAATGAGCCTACGGTAAGCGTCATATGCAAAACGGGCGTCACCGCTTTGTGCAATCACGCCCTGTATAGTTTTTTCATTCAAGCCTACGTTCAAAACGGTTTCCATCATGCCCGGCATACTCTTTCTTGCGCCTGACCGTACAGATACCAGCATGGGGTTCTTTGGATCGCCAAACTTTTTGCCGGTGAGTTTTTCCATTTTGGCAAGGGCATCCTGCACTTGCTGTTTCAATACTTTCGGGTAAGTCCTTTTATTATCGTAGAAATAAGTACAAACTTCTGTGGTAACGGTAAAGCCCGGGGGAACCGGAAGTTTGAGTTGTGGGTTGCCTGCCATTTCGGCCAGGTTAGCGCCTTTGCCACCGAGCAGGTTTTTCATTGATTCGTTGCCATCGGCCTTGCCTCCACCAAAAAAGTAAACATACCTGGTGGGCTTTTTGAGTGTTGCCATCGTTTTGAAAATTTTTAAATTAAGACAGGGGAAGAAGTGAAATTGACTTAGCAGAAAAATTCCGCAATCGTTCCCGCTTTGAATGATTTCATATGATTGTTGTAAAACTAATTTGCATTACAGGTGGGAAAAATGATACTCAACACACGAAACACTAACAATCGTCATAAAAAACGGGGTAGGGTATGCCTAGTTTTTATTAAACCGATTCGCCTGTTTTTCGTCAATGGGTGTATGCAAAAAATTGGGATAGTACTCGCCTTTATTGTGATGAGCCACATGGTCATCGCCCAGTCGTTTTCAACTTACACCGACAGTGTATATGATAAAGCCCGTAACAGGACCATTCCTTACAAAGTGTACCGGCCACAAACCATGGAGGGAACTTACCCCGTTATCATTTTTTCGCATGGGCTGGGAGGAAATCGTAATGCGGCTGCTTATTTAGGTGCGTATCTCTCCAGCCATGGATATATCTGCTTTCATATTCAACATGCGGGAAGCGATGAAAGCCTGTGGCGAGGTTTGCCTCCTGCGCAAATAAAGCAGGCCTTGCTGGCTTCAATACAAAACCCCGCCAATATGCGCAACCGTTTTGAAGACATACCTTTTATGCTGAAGGCCATAGCCACAATGAATGCAACCGATACCCGCTTGAAAGGGCATTTGAATTTGAATGCGATTGGTATGGCGGGCCATTCGTATGGCGCTATTTCTACCATGGTAGCCTGCGGGCAAAAAATGGCCGGCACTATTACAAAATATGCAGTACCCGAAATAAAAGCAGGCCTGGTGCTGAGTCCGTCAAAGCCGCTCAATACTGCAAAGGACTTGCGGGATATTTATACAGAAATAAAAGTGCCGCTCTTTCACATCACAGGCACCAACGACGAAGATCCTATTGGCAGCAGAAAAGGTTTTGATCCCGCTTCAAGGCAGGAACCTTATCAAAATATTTCTACCAGCCCACAGTATTTGCTGGTACTGGATGGAGCAACGCATGCAAGTTTTGGCGGCAACGAAGCCAGAATGCAAGGTGGCAACAATAATCAACGCTATACCGATGCGGTATCGGCAGGGGCATTGGCTTTTTTCGACAGCTACTTGAAGAATAATACTGCACAAAAAAACTGGTTGCAACAGGAGTATAAAAACAGCCTGCTTACAAGCGACAAGTTTGCCTACAAAAATTAAGTGGCTATTTATGCTTGCTCTTGTTGTACTTGTCTTTTAAAATAATACCCATGGGCACGCCTTGCACCTTGCTTTCGAGCCAGCTAATAATATCGAGGTAAGCGAATGCACGTGTTTCGTGCCGGTCTTTTTCAAACTGTTTTACCTGCTCCAATAATTTATCGAGCTCCGGTTTTATTTGCCTTGACGATAGGTTCAGGCTCTTGCGCAAAAACGCAAACATGGCTTCTTCCACACCGGTGAGGTTTTTCATTTTCGACATAAACCGATACACCGACCTCGCCAACGATTCAATGATCATATCGTTGCCTAATTCGTAGTGCGCCATCAGGTGCATGAGCCGTGCATAACACTGCAGATCGTAGCGCAGGTCAATGGGCTCATGAATTATTTTTTGCAAATAATCGATGGCTGCTTTGTGGTTGCCATACCCAAAATGCAGCGAAGCAATTTTGTAATTGAACACAAGTATGCGATGTTTATCGAGATGTAATTCGTACTTGCGAATATTCTCTTCAATAATAGGCGCCTGCTGCAAACCCTCTTTGAAAGTGCCCGCCATCAGGTGCCAGTTGAGTTTGGCACCGGTGATGTATATGAAGGAATGGATGCGGAAATTGTTATGCTGCTGGCATAGCGGCGATTGATAAAAATCCTCAAACTCTTTCAGGCTTGCTTCAAACTCCTTAAAGTTGCGCAGATCGAAATGCGCATTCAGCAAGTTGTGCATCCCTTTGATGTAATGCCCTGTTTCCACTTTCATACGAATGGGGTCCTCATTGAACAGGCTCACCCATTTTTGTGCATAGCGATAGTACATTAAAAAATCCTGCCGTATAAATGAATACCAGCAATAGCTCTGGTACAAATACAGTCGCTCGTAAAAGCCGTCGAATGTATCGGCATCGGGCGGAAGGTTTTCGAGGAAAAATGTTTTTACTTTTTCTTCATCTTCTGCATTGCGGGAGTGGCCATTTTCGATGTAAAAACTATACAACCTTACAGCAAGATTACTCAGCCGAAATACCTGGTAAATATGGCCGCTTACTTCTATCGCTTCTTTCGACAGCAGTTCAGCCCGCTGCTGCATACTGCGGGTAATGTAGAGGCCTTCAATTTTCTTTTCGAGCGAAATAACCTGGCTCAGGAAATTGTATTTACCATTGGCAAAGCCAATTTCTTTGGCCTTCTCCAAAAACTTGAGGCTTTGTAAAAACAAGCCCTTATTGTACAAAATGCGGCCATAGTCGAGCATTTCGTTGAGCTGTAGCTCTACGCTATCCTTGCTTTTAAGGTCGCGCAGGCTCGACATGATCTGCCGGTATAAATGGGTTTTGAGGTTGGCTAGCTGTGGCTTTTCTACGCCGGTTAGTTTTTTGAGCAATTGCTTCTCGTCATACTCCGTCATTTTGTCGAGTGCGTCGAATAAACGGACGATTTTGAGGTCTTCGCGGTCAGAATTTGGCTTGATGTATAGCTTGAAATGGCGTTTTTCAGCCTTTTCCATAGACTGAATCAACTGAAATAATATGTCTGGTTGGCGGTTGGATGTCATGGGCTGTTTGTTGCTAAATCCTTTGCTGGTAAGGGTTTGGGGTCATTAAGTGTCGGTTAGACATCATTAAAATCGATCAAAGTTAGCTTGTGGGGTCCATTTTGCGGTTGTAACCTTGTATTGTGAATGACATCAACGGGTAATACCAAAAGCCCAAAAAGGTCACCTCACCAACAAATTAGGTTAGAACTTTTTTTTCATATGGCAAGCAATCGTTGAGGTCCCCTGTTTCTACAGGGGACCTACTTTTTTAGGCCATTCCTGGAAAACCGGGGTTCTCCGGAAAATTATCCTCCAGTCACCTTTGTCAAAAAAATCCCGTCCAGAACATATAGGCTGTCCCAAATGGATCACCATGCAGTAATCCGGTAAAATGGCCTGGCTTTTTAGTATCTGAACCCTATGGTTGACCTACCATTTTTGTAAGAAATACAGTCCAATTCACAAAAAAAACTAAAAATGGCGGGTGTGTTCAGGGCCACGTCAGCGATTGGCTATCATGGGATGTTTCTTGCTAAATCCTTTATTGGTAAGGGTTTCGGAGCATTAAGTGTTGGTTAGACATCATTAAAATGCCTTAAACTTGACTTGTGAGGCCCATAAAGCGGGAGTAACATTGCATTGTGAATGACAACAAAGGGAAACAAGAAGCCCAAACGAGGTCCACTTCACCAACAAAATAGGTTAGAACTTTTTTTTCATATGGCAAGCAATCGTTGAGGTCCCCTGTTTCTACAGGGGACCTACTTTTTTAGGCCATTCTTGCTGGAACGGGAGTTTCCCCTCAAATTATCCAGCCATCCACATTCAAAAAATCCTGTCCAAAACCATACTACCCGGTCAAAAAATGGCGTTGTAGGATGCAGCCATGCTACATAATAGTATGTCTATTAAGAACTTGAATCTTGTAGCTTTGATCTTGTTTCCATCACTAACTTAAATTCTCAACACATGAACACAACAAAATGGCTGATGCTTGGCCTGGTTGTAGCAGCGATCGGCTGTCAGAAAACGCCCGATTTAGATCAACTTTCGACCAACCAGGTAGTAGCCACCGACCGCGACTTGCAAGCCAATTTTGCCAACTACAGCACTTACCACATTTCCGACACGGTAAGCATTGTTGCAACCGACCCCAAGGATTCTATACTTACCGGGCCTTTGGCGCTGCAATTGGTGAATGCAGTAAAAACCAATATGAATAGCCGTGGCTACACTTTTGTGGCCAGGAACGCCAGCCCCGACCTGGGCCTGCGCCTCACCGTAATTAAGGACGTAACCCGTACCGCAGTGTGCGGTGGCTGGTGGGACGGCTGGTGGGGTTGGTACCCTCCTTACTGGTGGGGATATCCCGGCGGCGGATACTATTACCCATGGTGCACTACCTATACCTACACCATTGGTACTTCTACCCTGTACTTGTTCGACATTAAATCGGCGAAAGGTGGCAGCGGTACCATACGGGCTCTTTGGGGCGCCACAGCTTTTGGGGTGTTTTCTACCACCAACAACAACACCAACGCCCAGCTTACTGTAGATGCCATTAACCAGGCCTACAAACAATCACCTTATATCCAAAAGTAAAAACGCACCCACCATGAAAAAACTTACAATACTTTTTGCTGTAGTGGTTTTGTCCGGTATTTCTGCTTCCGCACAGCACGAAAAATGGTATCTCAAAAATGTAATGACCCTGAACTGGGAAATAGCTACTCCTTCAGATGCTAAATACCTGAAAGAAACCAGCCTTGCCGGTGGTAGTATTGAGCTCAGGCATTTTCTCAACGAAAAACTTTCGATAGGTGCAGCCATTCACTGGAATTCGTTTGACCAGTATGTACCTGCACAAGTGTATGAAAAACCAGATGGCTCTGCGGCCATTTACACCGACATGGTATGGCAGGTATACACTGTGCCAATGATGGCTACTGCCCACTATTACTTCGATGCAGGAAAAATGGTGAAGCCTTATGTTGGCATTGGCATTGGCGGCAATTATAGCGAACAGAGTGTGTACTACAACGTGTTTGTAAGCGATGAAGACAACTGGGGTTTTGTAGCAAGGCCCGAAGTAGGGGCATTGATTAAAATGGGTAAATATGCCGGCTTTAATGTGAGTGTTGGCTACAACTATGCAACCAATGAAAACCCTGCTTTCAAAGTGAAAGATCTGAAGCATATTGGTTTTTCCATTGGTGGATTCTGGAACGTTTTTTAGTACTCAACATCACTAATTTTTTGAAGCAGCCATTTGTACAGAATGGCTGCTTTTTTTTAACCATTGCGTTGCTGGAATATTTACATTTGCGACTGCAAAAATTGAGGCCACATAGTTGTCCAATTTCAAGTGAAACGGGTTCTGAATATTGGATAAGGCTGGCAGTAATTTGTCGTTGCTTTTCCGGAATAACGGATCGGTGAAAATTGGATGAAACAATGAATGGAAATAATATATGTGGTACAAAAATTTACTGAGGAACTGCCTTGTAATGGGCAGTTTTTTTATGTCTGCTAATGCAGCTAATGCTCAAGCAGCAACTGCTAAAGAAGTGAATCAACAGTTTCAAACCTGGTTTAGTTTAAACAGTACCTGGCATCTCACGGATCGCTGGGGTGTGATCGGCGATTTTCATGTTCGCCGAAATAATGGAGTAAAAGATCCGAGCTTTTATTTTGCAAGAGTGGCTGCCAACTATTGGCTTAAAGAAAGACTTACTTTGGCTGCCGGGTATGCGCATATGTGGAATGCACCTGCAGTGGAAGGCTGGAGCGAGTTTTCGGATGAGCACCGTATTTACCAACAGGCATTACTTTCTACCAAAGTTGATAAAACCGACCTGGTATTGCGCTTGCGCAATGAGCAACGATGGAAGGAAGTGATGGCCAACGATGACCCCACTGGCGACTGGACTTTTACCAACAGGGTTCGTATGCTGTTTAGTTTCAATTTTCCGCTATCGCGTAATAACCCAAACTGGTCGTTGGTTGCGGCCGATGAAATACTGTTCAATATGGGCAGCAGTATTGTGTACAATACCTTCGATCAAAACCGTGTGTTCCTGGGCGTTCGTCAAAAGCTCAGCAAAACCTGGAGCTACGATATTGGCTACATGAATGTGTACCAGCAAAAATCGGCCGGGTATAAATACGATATGAACCACACCTTCCGCTGGTTCTTTTATTACAGCCCGGACTTCCGCAAAAGCAAACACCCGCCGAAGCAGGTGTTGGATACAAGAGAAGAATAATTGGAAGAAAGTTTATTTCGATTTCTTCTTTTTACTTGCAGGCTCGTCTTCGGCAAGCAATGCAGCTTTTACTTCCTGCAATGCTTTTTTCTGTTCTTCCGAAACTTCGGGATAATCGAGTCCAATTTTTTCGAATTCGAAATAGATGATGGCACCTAAGCATAAGCGGGTAAACCATTTGTCGTCGGCGGGTAGCACATACCATGGTGCATAATCGGTAGAGGTGGCGCTGAGCAACTCTTCGTATGCCTGCTGGTAGGCATCCCAGTGTTTGCGTTCGGCAGCATCGGCAATGGAAAATTTCCAGTTTTTGTCGGGGTTGTCTATGCGTTCAAGAAAACGTTTTTTCTGCTCGTCCTTCGATACGTGTAAAAAGATCTTGAGGATAACCGTACCATTATCCGCCAGTGTTTTTTCGAACCGGTTGATCTGTTGGTAGCGCTTCTCCCAAAATTTTTTGTCGATGTCTTTTACACTTTCAATTCCGGGCAGGCTCTCGCCGAGGATATACTCGGGATGCACTTTGGTGACCAGTACATTTTCGTAATGCGAACGGTTGAAAATTCCAATTTCGCCACGGGCAGGCAAGGCTTTGTAGTGCCTCCACAAATAATCGTGATCCAGTTCTTCCTTGCTGGGTGCTTTAAAGCTGGCCACTTTTACACCACTGGGATTAAGGCCGCTGAGTACATGTTTAATGGCGCCATCTTTTCCGGCGGCGTCCATGGCTTGCAGCACTATTAAAACACTGTATTGGTTATGGGCATACAATTTATCCTGAACGGCAGCAATATTTTCTAAACCATTTTCGAGGATCTTTAAACCCTCTTCCTTGTCTACCAGCTTATGGTCGTAGTCTGTAAGGAAGTCTTTTTTGAGCGATACTTTTTTGCCCTCTTTTACCCGCAGGCTTTCGAGATATTGTTTGAATTCTTTTTTCAGTTTTCCAGACTTTGTCATGAGTAAGTAGATTATTGGTGAGGTAAAATGTTGAGTCTATAAATCTACCCATTTTCGCGGCAATAACATGCTGTAAGCCTAGCTGATTTAAGGGGCTTTGGCAGGCTCTAATGTGATTAAAGTCAAATGATAACAGAATGATACGGCACATTCTTATTTTGGCGCAGCTATTACACTATTTTGCAAGAGTGTAAACCCCACCGGTATGAGGCTCCCGCTGAAGTATGTCTTTCTCATTTCAATACACTGGCTCATTGCCGGGGCTGCATTTGGCCAGGCTCCGCCACCCGATGCCCGCCATTTTTTTGAGTATGAAAATGTGTTGCAAGTAACACTGCAGACCGATTATTACGATCTCCGAAAGCAGCGCCAATCGGACGATTGTCGCAAGGCTACCATCAGTTTCGCCAACGATACCACCAGCATTAACCATGTGGCAGTAGAAGTAAAGCCAAGAGGTGTGTTCAGAAGGGCAATGTGCAATCCGCCCCAGTTGATGGTGAATTTTAAGACCGACAAGGCATCCCCGTTGTACAAGCTGGGCCGCTTAAAATTGGTAACTGCCTGCTCTGCCGATCCCATGAGCGATCAGCTCGTCATTAAAGAATACCTGGTGTATAAAATGCTGCAGGTAATGACCGGGCTTTCGTTTAGGGTGCGCCTGGTGCAGGTAGATATGCTATCGCTCGATGGTACCCGCTATTCGGACAAGCGGTATGCATTTTTCCTGGAAGATGTAGATGATGTAGCTGAACGAAACAATTGTGTGGAACTGGCCGGAACCGCTAAGCTCAATACGGAGGCGCTGGATAGGGAATCCAACACCATGACCGCCATATTTCAATTTATGATCGGCAACACCGATTGGTCGATCCCGCAGCAGCACAATATCAAAATTGTACAGCGCAAAGAACCGAAATACAGTGCACCGTTTTCTATCCCTTACGATTTTGATGGAAGCGGTATGGTGAATGCGCCATATGCCTTGCCTTCCGACGATTTGCCCATACAGTCGGTTACCGATAGGCTGTACCGTGGATATGGCAGAACCTATGAGGAGCTGGAAAAAACCCTGCAAATTTTTAGGGCCAAAAAACCCGAATTGCTGGGGGTGATACAGGATTGTGCTGAATTGAATAAGAGAAACAAGAAGGAGATGACGGACTATTTGAATAGTTTTTTTGAGATCATAGACAACAAATTCAAAGTGAAAGAGTACTTCATTGCGAATGCAAGAACACAATAGCTTTTTAATATATTCGAAGTATGCAGCGGGAAGATTATTTGCATGAATTGCTGAATGCCACTTACGAAAGTGAGCAGGTAGATATTTATCATTTTTCACACCAGTGGCTGGGCGAACACCAGCCTTTATTTGCCAATACCCGTGTATGGGCGCATTACCTGGTGAAGGAAAAACTGTGCTACTATACCGATGAGGAAAAGACCCAACTCCAAATAACCAACTACGGCAGGTATTGGATGCTGCACGATGGCTACCGCGGTTTTTTGAAAGATGAGCATGTGATGAAGGATAAAGAGTTGCGGGAAAAAGAACTGGAAAAAGCGCAGCAGAAAGATGTGCTTTTGGAAGCGAGGTTAAAGCTGACACATTATCGCCTCATCGGGTTTTGGGTAGCACTGCTCATAGCCGTAATTGGCCTGGTGGTATCGGGCTTCAATCTATACTTGTTTCTAAAAAAATAGGCGAGTAGCCTGGCCTGGAACACCGGAGAAAATTTCCATCTGTCGAAAAAAATCAACCTATAAAAAAATCCCGGGCTGGTGAACAGCTCCGGGATTTTCAGTTTTAAGAATATGCTGATTGCAGTAAGGAATTATCCTGCAGCTTCACTTTTCATGCTTTTGGCAATGCGGTTTCTTTCGTTTTCGTCCAATACCACTTTGCGCATACGAATGTTGTTAGGGGTAACCTCAATGCACTCGTCCTGCTGAATGTATTCCATGCACTCTTCCAAAGTAAGCAGGGTTTTAGGTGCAATGCTGGTTGCAGCATCGCTACCGCTTGCACGGTGGTTGGTGAGTTTTTTACCTTCATTGGGGTTTACGATCAGGTCGCCTGGCTTATTGTTTTCGCCAATAACCATGCCTGCGTATACATCTTCACCCGGGTCAACAAAGAAGAAGCCACGATCCTGCAATTTGTCGAGAGAGTAGGCAGTGGTGTTTCCAGCGTCTTTGCTGAGCAATACACCGTTGTTACGGCCGGGGATTGCACCTTTCCAGGGTTTGTAATCGAGGAAGCGGTGTGCCATTACAGCTTCACCTGCGGTAGCTGTAAGCATATTGGTACGAAGGCCGATGAGACCACGGCTCGGAATTTCAAATTCAAGGTGTTGCATTTCGCCTTTGGTTTCCATTACATGCAATTCACCTTTACGACGTGTAACCAGGTCAATTACTTTGCTTGCAAACTCTTCGGGCACATCAACTACCAGTACTTCGTATGGTTCGCTTTTGGTACCGTCAATTTCTTTAACCAATACCTGCGGCTGACCTACGGTCAACTCGTATCCTTCGCGGCGCATGGTTTCGATCAATACACCGAGGTGGAGGATACCACGACCGTACACCAGGAAGCTATCGGCACTGTCGGTGTCTTTTACACGAAGTGCCAGGTTCTTTTCGGTTTCCTTCATCAGGCGGTCACGCAGGTGACGGCTGGTTACAAACTTTCCATCTTTACCAAAGAAGGGTGAGTTGTTGATGCTGAACAGCATGCTCATGGTAGGTTCGTCCACGCTAATAATGGGCAATGCTTCAGGGGCTTCGAAATCGGCGATGGTATCACCAATGTTGAAATTTTCAACGCCTACAACAGCGCAAAGGTCACCGGCGAATACTTCGGTCACTTTGCGCTTGCCCATACCTTCAAACACGTACAATTCTTTGATACGTTGTTTTTTGATGCTGCCATCTCCCTGCATCAGGCTGAAAGGTTGGTTTTCTGTCATTTTACCACGCTTCACTTTACCAATGGCAATACGGCCCAGGAAGGAAGAATAGTCGAGCGAAGTGATCTGCATTTGCAAATTGCCCTCTGCTACTACCGGTGCAGGCACATGCTTCAAAATGCCATCCATCAGCGGCAAAATATTGTCGGTGGGGGTGAGGCTATCGTTGAACCAGCCATTTTTTCCGCTACCATAGAAAGTAGGGAAGTTGAGCTGCGATTCGGTAGCATCGAGGTTGAAGAACAATTCAAAAACTGCGTCGTGCACTTCGTCAGGACGGCAGTTAGGCTTGTCTACTTTATTAATTACTACAATGGGGTGCAGGTTCAACTGCAGCGCTTTTTGCAGTACAAAGCGGGTTTGTGGCATGGGGCCTTCAAAGGCATCCACCAGCAAGATCACACCGTCTGCCATTTTCAATACCCTTTCTACCTCGCCACCAAAGTCGGCGTGGCCCGGCGTGTCAATTACATTGATTTTTACATCCTTGTAAACTACGCTCATGTTTTTGCTGAAAATGGTGATACCACGTTCTTTTTCAAGATCGTTGCTATCCATGATCAGTTCACCGGCTTCCTGGTTGTCGCGAAACACTTTGGAGCTGCGGATAATGTTGTCAACCAATGTTGTTTTGCCGTGGTCAACGTGGGCAATAATGGCGATGTTTCTAATTTGCATATACTGAATTAAGCTGGAGTTTTGGGCAGTTTGCTTTGAAAAAAGGGCGCTCCGAAAAATGGAGCGTTATTCCTCTTTGATAGCCTGAGGCTCCAATTTGGGCGGCGAAGGTAAGCCCATTCGCCTGAAATGGCTTGTGAAGATTGTGTTTCCTGCCGGTATATTGGGCATTATAGGCCATATTTATAGGCATTTGGCTGTGCCAGGGGCGGATATAAACTAAAAATGCAGCCTTTCGGGCCGCATTTCGGAGTAAGATATTATGCCTGCTCTGGTTAGGAAGCAAGGCTTACATTGGCAGCCTGTAGCCCTCTTGGCCCTTTTTCTACCTCAAAACTTACTTTGCTGTTTTCCTGGATGCGGTCGTTGCAGGCGTTGATATGTACGAAAATGCTTTCCTGGCTGTTCAGGTCCTTAATAAACCCAAAACCTTTTCCCTCGTTGAAAAAAGTGACGATGCCCTGGCGTTTCTCATCTACCTCGTTGCTTGCGTCGTACTTGGGTACACCTATTACAATGTCTTCCAATTTTACTTCTACTCTACGCGATGGATCGGGTGGAGTATCTACAATATTCCCGTTCTCATCAATATATGCCATCATATCGTCGAGGCTCTTGCCGCCGGCGTTTTCTTTACGTTCCTGCTTTTTCTCGGCTTTGTCTTTCTTGTCCTTCAGCTTTTTCTTTTCCCTTTCCTTCTTATTCCATGTTTCCTGCGATCTGCCCATAGGTTGATATTTAGTGGTTGAAAATCCTGCGTTGTACCCTGGTAAATCGTGCCACGCAGCTATCTTCAGAATGTTCGGAAGGTACTCAATTTATTAGCGGCATTGCGTTAATCTTTTTTGGACAGAACGATCGTAGCTGCCAATTGGCCGAATTGCCTTGTGTGCCAAAGGTTTCACCGGGCAATGCTTTCTTTATTGCGGTATTACGAGTACATTCATTTTCAAACTTTTTACCATGAAAAAAATGCAGATCTCCCTTTTTGCCATCGTGTTCATGCTCATGGCTACCAGCTGTGCCGCCCCCAAAGCCCTTAATGTGTTGGAACTTTTGGCAGGCAAATCGTTCACGGTAGAAAGTTTGTTGGGTAAGGCGCTGAATGCTGCCGATTTTATGAAGGGACTGCCTTCGTTCAAATTTGGAACCGATGGCAAACTGACCGGTAGTAGTGGCTGCAACAATTTCAACGGCATCTTTAAGGTAGATGGTACTAACCTCTCCATCGACCCGGGCGCTATGACTCGCATGTCGTGCCCCGGAACAGGTGAAGCCGATTTTTTGGATGCCCTCAAACAGGTAAATGGATTGAAAACTGTGGGCAATACCATCAAGCTGCTGAATGGCGCAAAAGAAATGATGTCGCTGGTGCCAAAGCTCTAAGTCCAACTGCACTTGGAGTATGACCCAATATGTGGAACCCCGGTTCTGACTTTTTCAAATTGATTCACCAATCAATTTCAGGCAGCTATTGTTGCCAATGGTGAAGCGTGGGTTCATTTTACAGGTTACCTTGGCGATTGCAATCTTGCTTGATTGCAATCGAATCTTCTCATCATGAAAAAAGTATTCCGCATTGCCCTTAATGTATTGGCTGTATTGACCATTGTGTATATACTGGGACCAGCCCCTTCCACTCCAATTTACAATACGCAACTGCCTGCACCACCTGCAGACGTAGTGGGCCTTGAGCAATATGTACAGCAGCATGAAGCCATACATAAGTTGCGGCCCAACAATGAAGCCCGTATAGTATGGGCCAACGATTCTACAAAAGCCCCAACCGAATATGTGATTGTGTACCTGCATGGCTTTAGCGCCAGCCAGGAAGAAGGCAATCCCACACACAGGAATATTGCCAAAAAAATGGGAGCCAATTTATACCTGGCCCGCCTGGCCGAACATGGGGTGGATACAGTGGACCAACTGATCAACTACACTGCCGAAAATCTCTGGACCAGTGCGCAGGAAGCTTTTGCCATTGGCAGGCAACTGGGAAAAAAAGTGATACTGATGGGTACCAGCACGGGCGGCTCTGTGGCTTTGCAGTTGGCGGCTGCCTATCCCGAAATAGCCGGGTTGATTTTGATATCGCCCAATATTCGCATCAACGATGCCAATGCCTGGTTGCTCAACAACCACTGGGGTAAGCAAATAGTCAGGTTGGTGGTGGGCAGCGATTACCGACATGCCGGCGATTACCGGCCCATATACGCACAATATTGGAATGCAGAATACCGCATAGAATCGCTGGTGCAATTGCAGGAATATTTGGAGACAGCCATGGTGCCCAAAACTTTTGAGCAGGTAAAGCAACCTGTGCTGGTATTGGCCTATTACAAAAATGAACAAGAGCAGGACAAAGTGGTACAGGTAAGTGCCATGCGCAACATGTATGCCGAGCTAGGTACTGTTGCCAATCAAAAGCAGTATGTAGAATTGAGTACCACCGGCGATCATGTGCAAGGCTCACCCATTAAGAGTAAAGATGTAGGTGCAGTGGAAAAGGAAATTGAGAAATTTTTGAAAGAGGTGATGAGTATAAACATGCATCCAGAAACGAGTAGCTCGTTATAAGCCAGGACAAACCTATCTAATTTATAAAGCCATAGTAGAGGCGTAGCCTCGAAAGATTTTGTAACAATGGGTTAACCCATTGGAGAACGGCAAATAATAATAGAGAGAGCCTTAGGCTCGTGCCATAATGAACCGTGCCGATGCCACTCCAATGCAATAGAAGCTCATGTAAAGCCCTGCTGAAGCAGGGCTTTACAAAACAAAAACGAGCCTACGGCTCTTCAAAAATTTAGATGCGTTTACCCTGCGTCATAGGCCGCTTTATAAGGTTCACCGTTTCCTAACCATTATCTTTAAAACTTCACCAATCAAAACGATTATGCTTAGCCGTCGAAGTTTTGTGCGTTATACCAGTTTTGCTACTGCCGGTTTATTGGGTATTCCTGCTGCTATGGCCAACTATGCAAAAAGCAAACCCCTTGTTGGGATGCAGTTGTATTGTGTAAGGGATGATATGAAAAAAGATCCCGCCGGAACGCTGCGCCGCCTGGCCGACATGGGTTACCGTCATGTGGAGCATGCCAATTATATAGGCGGAAAATTTTACGGTTATACACCTGCCGATTTTAAAAAACTATTATCCGATCTCGGCCTCAGTATGCCCAGTGGTCACACGGTGTTGGCACCCAGGCATTACAAATTAGCCGACAAATCTTTTACCGACGAATGGAAGAAAACCGTGGAAGATGCAGCACTGCTTGGGCAAAAGTTTGTCATCAGCCCATCCATGGATAATGCTGTGCGCCACTCATACGATGCGTTGAAACAACTGCTCGAAATGTTCAACAAGAGTGGCGAGTTGTGCAAACAATACAACATGCAATTTGGCTATCACAACCACGATTTTGAATTTAGCGAAAGCCTGAATGGTAAAAGCCTGTACGAGATCATATTGGCCGAAACAGACCCCGCATTGGTAATGCAGCAGCTCGATACCGGCAACCTTGTAAACGGTGGTGCCAATGCATTACAAATTGTACAGAAACACCCGGGGCGTTTTGCATCCTTGCATGTAAAAGATGCCATAGCAACAAAAGGTGGCAGCGAACCCTACGAAAGCACTGTATTGGGCAAAGGAATAGTTGACCTGAAGACCATACTGAAAACCGTTTCGAAAGAAATAGAGACCCCGCATTTTATCATTGAACAGGAAGCCTACCAGGGTATTGCTCCGCTGGATTGCATGCAGCAAAACCTGGCGGTGATGAAAAAATGGGGATATAAATAATGCGATAGATTCGCCCCGTTACGTGACTCACGCAACGGAACAAAAAACAATTACCGAAAAGAATGAAGCCCTAACTTCATGTTGGATCGAAGGGGGCATCGGCACAGGCTCCTTCTTGTGGAGGGGGCGGGAAGAAATTGGAGTTTTATATCCCGGGCGTGTGACACGCACCTGGGCGGAGGACTAGATCTGCAGCGCAGATAGATAAAAGATTATTTCTCCTCCTCATAGTAAATCTTATAGTACTTCCTGCCATCCCTTTCCACGCCTTTTTCAATTAGGTTCTTATCACCATGAATATATATATCAAAATTTCTGTCAAGTTTCAAGATGTTCTTAAAGGCTCTGGATTGCTTCTTTACGGCTTGAGGAGATATTTGAAAGCTATCCGATAAATCGAGCTCTTTATCTTGTCTATATTCCTGGTCAAATCTCCTGAAGGATTCTATTACATTACTGTCGCCAAACACTTTTTCTTCAAACTCAGCTTTATCGAATGATTCATGCTTTTTAAAGTAATCTACAGATTTGTTGAGAAAATCTATCTGATCTGCTTTCGTTACTTCAAAATCTTCAATCAACTGTTTGGTGACAAATTGCTTGGCAATGCCTAAAAACTGATTGGTTTGGTGAAACTCATCCTTTTTAGGATGCACGCCTAGAAAATCATCTTTCCAATACTGCGCTTCTGTAGCCTTATTGGTATTGTCAATAATAGAAACAATGAATCCATTTTCTTTTTCTTTATTGAATATCAAACACCCTTTATCCAATTTGTTGATACTAAGGCCTGCAACATCCGTTAGACTAAAGCCCTGAGCAGTGTTTTCTAGTTTAAGAATTGTTTCTTTGGTTTCAGATTTAAATAATGATATACAGTTCACTAAGACGTCTCCGACCTGGCAGTCCTTCAAATGTATAATGCATAATTCGCCTCCCTTAATATTCGGATGGGTGCTTTTGTCATAAAGGTATCTTCCCGAGTTTTTCGACTGCTCTACAAAAGAGGATTCATCCTCAAATATTTTACTGACAAACTGATAAACCGGATTTAATTCAAGTGTTGGGCTAAAATAGAACTGATGTAGATTTTCGGTCCTTAGATTGCTATTCAAGAGTTTTTTTAAATGTTCTTCAATCGTTCTAAAATCCATAACATCTTCTGAAAATTTAACTCCATCTTCGGTGTTCTTATTGCCAATGAAATGAACGATAACTTTATCGATGTTTCCTAACGATATATGCTGCATAGCTTCTAGGCATTATAGATATTTTGAGGAATTAATCCACTCCCATTGATAAATTCATCAACTAAATGAAAGTTGGATAAATTATTATCCAGCCAGTATTCCTTTGGTGCATGTTCAACCATAAATATTTGGAACTGTTCATTCTTATTGCTGTTGATATGTCCAATGAAGGAGTCTAACAAGGTGAAGGCGTCAATGAGCTTGGTCTTGTCATCATTCCCCTTTTGGTTTTCACCTGTATAATAAGGAATACTTGGTTGGTCGACAAAAAGAAACTGTGGGACGTGTACTTGCCCGACATTTATCATGTGTTCATGCAAACCGAGGTAAAAACATAAATGCATAAACATATAATTTGATTTGCTTCCAACATTATCCAATGGAAACATTTGACCATTGGGACGGAGTTGTAATATCATTTTATCGGGATTAAATTCAACTCTACTATTTTTATATGCTGGTAGTGAGTTTAACTGATCAAAATTTCGTTGGATACTTTCATTCAATAAGGTTAGCATGCTGTGCTTTATCTGTAAGGTATCTGTGGACACTTTTGATAACCTCTCCCTCTCTTCATTCAAGCTATTTAATTTTATTGCGTCAACAGGCCTCAAAGCTTCTCTTTTCATGACCTGCTCAAATATATTTTTTATCTCACCCAAAGCAATAAATCTATAACCTTCGGTCTGGTAGTTCTTTTGTATAACAGTAAGTTGCTCAATTCGCAAATTCACATTCCTGAGTTGTTCCCCCAACTCTTTAACATCACCAGCTACTTTAACCGGTTCAGTAGTCTTTTGGGAAAGAGAGCTCTTAATCTTGTTTAAAGATGATTCCAATGATTCCATAAACAATTTAGTTTCATAAGAGTTTACCAACTGATCTGAAAGATTCTGGTTCAAAAACTCTATGGGCTGTAAACTGTCTGCAGACTTGTTCAAGTTCCTTCTATACCGTTCATATTCTCTTTGATATTGTGACATAGCATTAAGTTGCCCCTGAATACGATCTCTGTCTCTATTTAGCACATCTAACTCTGCAAAGAGGTTCAAATTTGATGCAGCCTTTTTTGTGTTTTCAATAACTTCGTGTATGGCCGACAATGCTTTATCAGTACTGTCAAAAAACTTATCGTACTCTAAGAATTTATCTTGTTTACACTTATCTATTAAGTTGTAAACAGCCGCTTCAAAATTTCTTGTTTTAGTTTGGTTTCCTTTCTGCTGATTTTGGATTGTTAATATTTCTTTATTAATTTCTTTGAGCCTTTCAAGTGTTTTAATATTTTCCATATCATTAATGCCTATGACAAGATCAAAGACGTGAGCAAGTGCCTTGTCATATTCATCTTTACCAAAGAAAGTGGTATCAAAATAGGTTTCAGGTGCACCGATTACCGTTTCCGTCAACGCGTTAAATAATAGAAAGTGCCGATAGGAAAGGTTAAAGGGGGCTTTCCCAAATTCTTTTCCATGCGGGAATCTCAAAAAATCCGTAATTCCAAATTGCTTGTCAAGAAATGCTTTTGCTTCAGGTACAGATGTATTGCTATCAAGTGATTCCGGGAATTTTCCTAAAAGTAATATCAGGTCTCCTGCAACGGCGCCGTTTTCTGGGGTCCTTCGAACAATTGATACTTCCTTGTTATTTATCGTAAATCTTATACCAAACCAGAGTACCTTTTCATATATCGTATTCGGGATGTTCACTTTGCCGGAAAGAAGGCAATAATCTATTATACTCCAGAAACTTGATTTTCCTGTGGTTGCATCGCCAGTGACTACATTTATCTTGTTTGATTCAAACTCGTAACTTTTTGTTTCTAAAGGTTCAGTTCTAAACCACAGCTTTATTTCATGAAGTGTAAATTTCATAACTGCACTCTTAAAGTTTTATAAAGAAGTTCGGTAGGGTGATTTTCAGTGAAAGCTATAAAGTGAGGGATGGCTTTTTGAATTTTTGAGAATCTGTCTCCTATAGTCAAATCGTTAACTTCAAGACCGTTATTTGACATTATCTGATCAAGAATGCTAATTTGATTTCCTTTCTTTAAGATCATTAAAGAATTAATCATAACTGGCATCAAGGAAAGATATCTTTTGTTAAATGAAGCAAATAGCCTTGGCTGCTCTTCTACAAGCTTTTTTAGAGTCATTTCGTTAGTGAAATTTTTTGTGACGAAACTAATAGTGCGATCATCTAGTAAAAAGGGTAACACCAAACAACAACGAGGAATGTCTAGTATTCCGACTTTGTTAATAACTGAAAGAAGAACGCAGCTTGCTAAAGCTTCATTATTGTAGACGTAGTAAACCTCTTTCATCGTTTGTTATATTTATTCTTCCAGTCAAAATGCCAACCTATTTTCAAATTATCGGACATTGCATAGTAGTGTCCGTTGCTGGATGGAATTCCAAGAGGTGAATGTCCTGCTATGGTCAAATTCTGCCCTCTGATGAAATCGACCAGTTCTATCCCCAAACTTTTAATATCGCTTTCCAAACTATTAACCGATTCACCTGCGGTTACCTTATCCTGAATCGCCCTGTATTTAGCTTTAAATTCATTTTTCCAACGTAGAAGACTGTCTTGCATAAAATTTTCTACCTCGATTGGTAGAAGGTAATTTTCAGCAGACCAGTAGGTAAAATCGTTAAGAAATTTTAGCATCTGGGTGGTATAATCCCTAATATCCGTTGAGCCTGATATCACTTCTCCGATATCTATAAGTTGTTTTACAAAAAGTTGCTCCTCCAAATTATCCGGTAACAATATTGGCAGGTTTCTCGAAGGCAAGGGCTTGGTTTCAAATGCGACTTGAAAGCATTTACCGAATTTCTTATTGAATTCATCACAGGTAATTTCAAACTTCTTTCTTTCCCTAATAGCCGTATACTTAGCAACCTGAAGATTTGATGAAAGACTTTCGAAGATTGGGTCAACTAACTTATGCTGTTTCACGGTTTCAAGAATTCGATTTTTTATCTTTTGAATGATTAAATCTACCCCAGTTTCAATAGTCAATTTAGAAGCAAATAATTTTAATTTTCTTTTGCCTATAGATTTTACATTCTTAATATACATCTTTATTGTTGCGTCTTCAGTTTTTGCTTCTAAAGCGACTAGTTCATTCCATAACTTGTCAACATCATTGTCCGATTTAAGTAATTCAATCGATTTGATGAAAGGATTTTTATTGTTGTTTTTATTTGTTACAAGTATAAAAGAATGGCTTGTAAGGAATTTCCCACTATCTCTATCCGCCTTGATGAAACCTACCCAGGTACTTAGAGTTTTCCACAGATCCGCATCTAGGGAAGAAAGATTCTGAGTTTTTCCGGTTGAGTTAACAACAACAGAGTGTTTTGTTTGAAGTAAAACTGCTGTGCCGTCTTCTTTATCAATGTGCACGTCGTCTTTAACTTCAAACCCAATCTTCTGTCCCAGCTTTAGTTCAAGTGCCAAAAACATAAAGTAGTAAAATTGGTAATCAAAGCCTATCGCCTGGGGGCCGGCAGTATGTTGTTCTATGGTTGATGTTAATTCACTCATCTGAGCTTTTTATTTTGAAATTAACTTTGTAGACTTTGCCAACGGACCTAATACTTTCGTTCCATATACTTTGCTACAAACGGTTATTGAAGCACTCACTGACGCAAGCCAGGTAGCGAATGCTATGTGTGTGGCTGTAACCACGCTTCGCCTGCAAAGCGGATGAAGTTGAGAGGACGTAGGGGTGAACGCCCCCTGCGTTTCTCGATTGGTGGGCATGGCCTTCCTGTAGGCTTCAAATTACTTATCATGCAACTACATTCTTCTTGCAAACTTCTTCCATTTCGTCAAAGTGTGGTTTGTCTAATGTCGAGATTATTTTAAAAACTTCTTCAACAATGTTTTCACCTTCACCTAAAAGGTTGTCAATAGGGCTGTCAAGAAACTCTATTTGCTGATTATGAGAATATTTGTTGATAAAGCGATATACTTTTTCTCTTGTTTCATTGTCTGGACAACCTGCTTGTAGCAATTGGTTAAAGTCATTCCTGCCTTTCGGAAACTTGAACGTCAAAAAACCTTCTAAAAGTTTACGTGAAAGATTTGCAATTAGGAACGCTTTTTCCAGGTCTAATGCCTTTAATTCCATTAAAGAAAGAAGCTTATGAAAAATAAAGTGATATTCTGAATTGAAGTCGAGCAGTGTGTTATTGGCATTGTTAATTGTAGCTTTTCTACTTTCCTCGTTGCTTGCTTCAACCGAATAAAAGGTTGACCTTATTTTTTCCTCGACCGTTCCGTCAGCTTTGCGTTTCTTCTCATTTTTCTTTTGTAGCCAATCTCGAATTAGCTTAAAATACTGAAAGTTATGAGTTAGAATAAATAGCTGCTGTGCTTTCTCGCATTCTTGTTTTAAAAATGAGTAAGAATGAAAGAGGTGATTGCTATCAAAACTTGATATAGGGTCATCAATTATTATTAAAGACTTGTCAATGCTATTGCCATTCTCTTTTAATTTGGAAATAAAATAGACAAAAGCAATGGCGGTCTTCTCACCCTCACTCAAGTTTTTTGCAGTTTCGGATTTACCTGCTCGTATTAATTTATACCCTTTCAGCGATTTGTCAAATTCAATTGAAATATCCTTTCGCCCAATAAACTTTGCCAATGATTTGTTGAAAGCATCCGCACCGACCGATTCGTTAATTAAGATTGCTTCAAGCTTTTTTATCTCAACCTCTAACTCGTTGAGTACTTTGAGAACTTTGTCTAATTCTTCTTTTTGGTTTTTAATATCCTTTTCAGTTTCATCATAGTTTTCAGATATTAAGATTTCGCTTACAAAGTGTAGCTCCAGTTTATATTGAGCCTTTTTTATCTCCTCATCAAATTTTTTATTTTTACCGTTGTGTTTTCCAATAATTTCTACCAGTTTTGTAACTTCAGAATTAAACTCCATGAAGGCTTGCTCGATTTCAGGGAATTTGAAATTGATTAATTCAAAAGGGTTAGTTCTTTTTTTTGCTATTTGAGTTTCCGCTTCTTCTAATTTGGCTTTGCAAATTTTCTGCTTTTCAGAAAAGGATATTTTAGATTTTTGGAACTCACTTTGAAATTCATCATATAGTTCAATAGCTTCTGGCAGTTTAATGTCAACACTATTAACTAAAGCAGCAATCTCATCAGATATTGTTTGAATGTCATTAAGTAAATCCGTATAAGCTTTGCTAAAGTGATTATTGAGTTCACTTATCCGTTCATCAGGCAATTGCTGTTTACAGAATTCGCATTCTGTACTATTGTGCTTAAGATGAATATCAAGGCCTTCTTTGACCCATTGATTGATATCGGGGTTCGTTGTTAACCTTTCAATTTGTTTTGAAATTATACTTCTCGAAAGTAAATTTTCTAAACGGACAAAGAGAGAAACAGCAAGGGAAACTTCAATTTGCTGTAAGGTGTTAATGCCAATATCATTCTTTTGAGTTGGCTTTATTGCATTTTTCAAATCTTTAACGGCCTCAGAGGTAAGAATTGCATCTTTTTTTATTTTGCTTCTGTTGTCTCTTATAAAAGTACTTAGCTTAGTTCGGTCATAGTTCAAATAATATGAATTGGTAGTTTCTATAAGCTCGAAGGACTTTTTTATATTACTTGCCCATTTACTCAAATTTTTTTTTAAATCTTCGACCACTTTTTCGTAGGTTTTGGATTTAAGTTTTGCATCAGCGTCTTTTGCTTCGTACTCCGATTGAAGTTTTTTATACTTATCCATTTCTTCCTTTTTTTCTTCTGAAAGGATAAGAATGCTATTAGCTTTGGATTCCTCGAAATTTACATTTCTATCAATGAAGTCTCGGTTGAATACTCTTATATTTAAGGTGTTTGCTGTGATATTTTTATGGGAAACGTCCGATTGGTCTTTTATCTGTACAGTAAATTCTCCATTTTCAAAATGAATGTGGTTTTTCTTGTCAGCTAAGGAAAAAAATAATTTTGCAACGGTACTTTTGCCACTTCCATTCCATCCATAAAATAGATTGTATTGTGTAAAGGGTTTTAAATCTTTAGATGGTTTATAGTCCTGAAAGATGCCAAAATTTTTAAGTTTTAAAATTTGCTGTATCATTTTCAGTCAGATTAGGTTGCTTTATGAATTAAGGGGTGTCCAATAGGCTTGCACAAATCATTAGTATCGTACGCATACAGGTACCCCTGCAATTTAGCATAACTCTTGCTGATTTGTGCAAACAAAAATTTCTCCTCCTCTATCTCTCCAGCCAAGTTAGGGGCATACTTTATATACCTAGAAAATCCACACAAATTGACCCCCTGTTACCGGGTTAAAGTGACCCCCACGCGCCATGGCAATGTGACCCCCTAAACGTTCGTAAAAGGATTAGTTGTTTTTGTAGGATAAAAACAAGAATTTCTTGGTTCATCAAGTGCCCCTTTTTCATGTCTAACAAAACAATTGAGATGTTTACAATTCGCCAGCTTCTTCGACTTTCTATCGCCCAAGTGTGGCCCATGCAACGGGAATGCATGGTTGGATTTAAAAAGTTTCTCGGCAATGTTGGTCATATAAGACAAGCAACGCTGGAAAAATGCGGATAAGCGTGTGTAAAGTTGATAGTAAACTATTTCATTGTTTACTATGACAACCAGTGCCGAAGGCGTTACCAGGAAGTGCCATCGTGTACCGCTTAGGACTGGAAACACAGTGGGGAAACAGTGCTTACTTGAATACTTAGGTTGTGGGCTCTAAAATTTTGATACTCGATTCAAGCCTCTAAGGAATTGTTGATTTTTTGTCTTTTTCTCCAATATTTTCTTTAGAGAATGCCAGTATTCACTTCTAACTTCATTGGCTATTTGGTCACATATTAGATAAGCCAATTCTTCTTCAAAAAGCAACCACTTTTCGCTCATGATTATTTGTGTTCTAGATGTATTGAGATCGAGGTCTCGTGTGCCACAAATATCTGTTACAATAATAAGTGGAAATGGCCATGAAACTTTTACTTGATTATGTTTGGCATCCCAGAAATTCGGGAATAAACTTGTTGGCACCTCAATACCATGTAACGATAATCTCGATTTAGATGAGGCAAGGTGTTGCAGCGAAGTATCTTCTTTTATTTCTCCGATATCATTAATAGTGATAGATGTTGATTCCAAAATAATTTTATTCTCTTCCAAACTTATCTTTTTTGTCAATGAATAGCTTTTCCCTTCAATATCAATCTCTTTTGATTTAATATTTACATTTTCCAATGGTGAACCTTGACTTTCGATAATTGCGACGCTAGCAAAACCGATAATACCAAGTTCAGATTTGTCAAGCTTAATATCAAACACTCTCATATTCTCATTCTCCTTCCAGGAATGATCTTTCATTGATATTGCTGTGATGTCTTTGAAGCTGTTTTCATCCCTTGTTGTCTCTTGCAAGGTTGTTGTTATATTAATTTTGAAGGGTGGATTAGGAATTACGTTTTCAACAGACTTTATAAACGCCGTATCACTCATTTTTTCCCATGGATTTTTACTTTTTCTCAAAATAAGTTTAGTCGTAGTACCCGGCTTTTCTCTTTGCCCTGCTTTAATCCAGAAGATGCTGTCTTGACCCTCTACTCGTATATTCAAAGGAGGACTAGATTCGTGAGGGCCGTAAACTCGTCTAGTTTCGACAATAAGCGTATCTGCTACCATAAAGCATGACAATATTCCAATACCGAATCTTGATCTAGGAGTAAAATTTGCATTTGATTTTGCTCTCAAAGTGTAAAAGTCAGCGGACTTATAAAAGGATGACCCAACTTTTGAATAATAATTATCAATTATATACTGGTCCATCCCAGTGCCATTATCTATAACCTCTAGGATATCATCATCTTCATGCGAATAATATTTTACAAATATTTCTGGAGTGTAAGGGCTTCCCCATTTTGTCTCTTGAGCTTGTCGCAACATACACGCATCAATCGAATTTTGCAAAAGTTCTCTTAAAGCAATTTCTGGGTCTCCATACAATTTAGTCCCCATCAGCAGATCAATAACTTGACGTTTACTTAAATTGAACTTTGTTTCACGATATAAATATAGAGGCCTATTGTAGGTATCCCTTTTTGTTTCAATTTTATCACGATTAACCTTGAAAGGAATTTTAATTTGCAGATCCCGGGATTTTGAAATGTGAAATTCGTTAAGGACATAAGCAATGTTATTACACAAACTAAGTTCACGATCTATCATGTCACAAAATTCATGAACTGATGCTTCAATCGCAGGGTGCTTACACTTTATGCTGAACTGAATAATATCTGAATTGATAATCCAAGCATCTACCGACCTGTGTTTGTTCCATTCTTGAATCGAGATTGGCTCTCGGACATACAAATGCGAATAAAGCATAGATGGTGTCCTTTTTGCATCAAAGTCTAAAATATCAGCCAATCTTAATATCACTCCTATTAACGGCAAACATGCAAATGTGTTTGGCCCACACAAATAATTTTTATCCAGTTCAAGAAGGGTTAAGGAATTTTCATTATGACTGTAACAAATTTGAGCGAATTCGCTTGTTAAATCTGTATCCCTATAAACAAACTTCCCATCCCAATCTTGATTTATAATATCTCTTGCTCTGTCTGCATGAGTTTGCCTAATAAACTCTGTTATGAGATAAGCCTTAATAGTATCAGCGGTAGAATTCTTTCCTTGTGAAATCAAATTTTCAATTATTTCCTGCTGTTCAGGTCTAGCAGAATAAAATCTATTAAAAGTATTGTATGCTTCCTCTTCCCTCTCAGATGAAAACGCTGGTGAATCATCCCAAACCTTTTTCCAAGCAATAACTTCGCTTTCATTGGGTGCCATACCTATGTCATGAAAGAATGCACTGAGGATTAAAAGCATTAATTCAGGAATGGAAAGTTTTTGTATATTTTTTTCGGTTAACAGCTTTTCCATCAGAAGAAGTACTCTAAACAAATGATCTCCATCATGCAAGGTGAATTCGCCCATATGTCTAAGTATGGTCTTAGTTCTTTGATAAGCATAAAAGACCGCCTCATCTGTCAACGACATTACATGTATGCCTGCTGGACTATCAGTGTCACATTTTAATTTTAGGGCTTTGTAAATACTACTTTCAGCAAGTCTTAACTGGGTTTCACTTCTCCAATCATCTGTCATAAAGCAATTGAATTTATTTTGAGGGTAGATGGATATAACATGATTGCCCAACAATAGCATCGTCACCTATCCATACCACAGCAATTTAGTATAACTCTTTGGATGTTAATGTAGTTTATACGTATTTGGCCATTTTACCCACTTTCGCTTTTGTAAAGCTCCTAAAATGTCGGGCACAGTTAGGCACCTGACCATCCCCCGGCTTGCCTTGACAGGGCATCTTATATACACTTTAAAAAAGAGCGACGCCACTTATATAGGTTGGAAAATCCACGCAAATTGACCCTTGTTGCCGGGTTAAACTGACTCCCACGCGCCATGGCAATGTGACCCCCATTCGCCACGGCAAATTTCCCCCCTAAACGTGCGTAAAAGGATTAGTTGTTTTTGTAGGATAAAAACAAGAGGTTCTTGGTTCATCAAGTGTCCCTTTTCATGTCTAGCAAAACAATTGAGATGTTTACAATTCGCCAGATTCTCTGACTTTCAATCGCCCCGATATGTGGCCTACGCAACGGGAATACCTAGTTAGTCTTAAAAGTTTCTCGGCAAGGTTGTAAATAAGACGAGAAACACCGTGTCACGCTTCGGGCGGAGACACGACGGGGAAACAAAAATGGAATTGTTGTTTGTATAGCTTGAATGCAGTACAGTAGTTCTGTCGATTGATCGGCAGTTTGCCAGGCTTTTACAAATACTTTTGTTATGTGTTTGATCAACTTGTTTGTCTGTCATTTATTGGTTCTGTATGCGCTTTCAAATATTCTTCAGCTTGGCAATGAAACTTCCTTATTAAGGTTGGTATGATGTCTAAGAAACGGTAAGAAATTAATAGCACATACATTCCAATTAATATAATTGTCAATGCCGACAGATAAAGAAACCAACCAAATTGCTCTAAAGAGAAAAAGTAAATGCTAATTGCAATTGTCATTCTAAAGGCTAATGTAAAGTTGGCTTCCAAATTTTGTTTTGGTTCTTTCAATCCCTTTTCAATTTCTTCAAATGCTTCTTGAGTTATGTTTGTCCTTAGTTCTTTGTAAAGCTCAATCATTGTATTCTTCGTTAACCTGATTGGGCTTACAATTTTTGAAACTTTATTTAATTCTTTTAGGTGTTCGTCAACCGTTTCCTTTTTAAACTGGTATTGTAGGATTTTTCTTGTCATTTTTACTGTCTTGAAATGATTGAGTAATGAAAAAGATGTAATTGATAAAAACTGTGTAATACTGTAAACGACAAGGAAAATGCTAAACGGAATGAAAAAGCTTCCTTTGATGAAAAAGTTTAAAATACCTTTATAATCATTATAGTTGAACCAAGCGTAACGACCATAGAACTTTTCATAAACAAACGAAGCAATACTAATATTGAAGAGCAGGTTTAGCATTCGACGAAAGGCAGGGTAAACAGATTTGCCTTTTAGATAATCACCAGCTATGATAAATATTTCATTCATTGATGGAACTCTTTTCTTTGTTTTGAATTTTATCTGAAGAAAGTTAAAATTAGCTTTTTCAATTCAAGCCAATATTTTTCATCCCAGAATTTTCTTGCACTATCTGACGCAGGTAGTAATACCAAAATTTTGGTATCGCCAATTTTGCGGATTAGATATTTAAACACAATCATCTAAGACCTTGTTAATGTCGCCGTCGAATGCACCAACTAACTCAGAAGCCAATTCGGAATGGTCATTAAGTCCATAGTTTGTTGCTATTAAAATGTCATGTAAGTTGTCTATGTGGAAAATCACGCAAATTGACCCCCTAAACGTTCGTAAAAGGATTAGTTGTTTTTGTAGGATAAAAACAAGAGGTTCTTGGTTCATCAAGTGCCCCTTTTTCATGTCTAACAAAACAATTGAGATGTTTACAAACGCCCAGGGGCGTGGCTCACGCACCGGGTATATCTTAAAAAAGCATGCACCCCGAAGGGTGCATTAGCAGGCCAGCTTAACAACCGTCAATTGCGTACGGCATCGCACTCCTGCCTGGTGGACAGAGTCCGTAGTAAAAATAGATCTATTCATTGATTGAGCTGCATGCAAATGGCGTTGGCGCTTTTACCAAAAAACAAAACCAGTCATTACTGACTGGCTTTGTTGGCAGAGAATGTTTTCTCATCCACACTCAGTACTAATATACATCAGGGAAGCAAACAAGCATAGAATTTCGCCTTCCTGGAGGGGTTGGCCTAATTATTACCGGAATTGCTTGCAGAACACTGCCAGTTGGTGGAATTGGCGAAACCCATTCAATAAAAAGGCAACATCTGGCGAATTGAATATCAATCACATCCATTAAATTGCCAACAGTAGCGTATTGTTACAATGCTAATCTAGGAGTAAACTAATCGACGCCTCACTGAACAGAAACAAGAAAAAAAGGATATGAGCGTAAACATAAAGGAATTTAACAGCCAAGCGTACCATTTTCTTAATGGATTGCGTGAGCGCCAAAGTGGCTTGAGATATACTTATCGCAAAAGCAACTATGGTGGGAGGCTTGATGAAGGCTTTTGGTTTTACGGAAATGATGACTATTTCTGCATTTCATTTTGGACCGGAATGGACTGGAAAAACAGGACTCCCAACATCTCATTTTTCTTTTATTCAAATGGGGAGGCTCAACTTCAAATAAACGTTTCAGATTCTGATAAAAAAAGAGAGTTTGTAGAGCTGCATGTTGTTCAACCACTTGAAATGGCCTATGATGGAAGGAGATTTATTAAGCGCTATGGAATTGAAGAATCTGCTGGAGAAGAGTTTTTAAATCTTTTCATAAATGGCCATAACGGACAGCAGGCTGACAAGGCAAAAATTGACGCAATAATCTCATCGCACGGTTCGACCTTCTTTGCAAATTACGACAATGGAATTGGATTCATTGATTCACATGAGTTCCGAACAAGAGATTTGAAAGTTAAAAAATATTTAGAATTACAAGATCAGGAAAAGAGAGAGAAACACGATGCGTTAGCTAAGCCATCTAAAATCTTTTCAATATTGATAAGCGGCTATCAGGATATCAAGAAAGCATATATGGAAAATATGCCAACGGATACGCAATGGATATTTCTGACAGGCGAAAACGGATCCGGCAAAACGTCTGTGTTAAAAGCGATTGCAACAAGTTTAGGATATCGGTTATTAGATAATAAAGAAATAGCAGAAAGCCCCAATTTTCAGGTTAGTATCAATCTCCACAAGGGTAAAGACTTTAATTCATACAGACGACAGCAAAATGAAGGGTGCAATAAACGATTCCCACTTGTGAGTGCTTTAGTACTTTTTGGGCCTAACCGTTTAATAAGCCAAAAGGGGAAAACCAAAAAAGGAGGACTTTCTAAAGCTTTAAAAAAAGAAGGAATGTTTTTGCCTTTATGGGATTTTGAATATCGCATGCTAGATATCGAAGAACAATTTGATCAATGGCGAAGAGAAAGGAAAAAAGGAAAGGATGAATTAGAAAAGAGAATTTACTTTATAAGAACACTGCTATCGAAAGTTGTGCCGGGCTTGTATGATATTCGTTTCGAAGAAACAATAAGAACTGGCCGAGGAAAAGCAAAAATCGAAACAAAGTACATAATTAGAAAGGATGAGAATTCAGAGGAAGAGGAAAAATATTGGCAGCAACTGCCTTCAGGAACTCGCAGCGTATTTGCAATGGTTTCAGAAATGCTTATTAGGCTATATCATTTTCAAAAAGACATTATAGACCCTTCAGAATTAAGAGGAATTGTTATCATTGATGAAATAGATTTACATCTTCATCCCAATGCACAACGACAACTTATAATTGATTTGACAGATGTCTTTAGAAACGTGCAATTCATTGTAGCAACTCACAGCCCTATACCGCTTTTGGGAGCTCCGCAAAACAGTCAATTCTTTAGAATTGAAAGAGAGCTTGAAACCGGTATTGAAATAATTGACCTGAATGATATAGAGGTTTATCATCTGTTGCCAAATACCATATTGACTTCGGATCTTTTTGGAATGAACAGTTTATTCTCAAGAGATCAAAGCTCAGATAAACCAATTCGGACGGAACAGCATTATAAGGAAATTAAATTGAATGATGAGGTGAAAATGGAATTAATTGAAATTGCCAATCAACTTAGAAACAAATGAGAAAAGTTGATAGAGCTTCTATTGCCACACCTGCGGCTTTGACAAATGCAAACTGTATTAATCATTTAACCCAAATAAATGGCAATCCTGATGGTATTAAGGCTTCTAAAGATATTTATAAGGGCAGACTTGTTAACCCAGATAATAGTTCTTCAAATACTGTTACTATTGCACTAAAGGGATTGTACAATAATAAATGTGCCTATTGCGAAAAACTATGCCATTATCCAAGGGTTGAACATTTCAGGCCTAAAGGTAGAGTGACAGGAAATCAGCCTTTAGCTAATGGTTATTATTGGCTTTGTTATGAGTGGACAAATCTATTGCCGTCCTGCCATGAGTGTAACTCTGTTGAAGCAAAAGGAGATAGATTTCCAATAAAGGCAATAAGAAAAAGTACATTTCCTATTACGGGGAATCCACCAGTCTTTGATGCTGCACAAAATATATTTGATTCCGCTTATCTAACCGATGAAGACCCTTATTACATCCACCCTGAATATTGTGATGATTTTTGGCTACATTTTGATTTTGAGCGAGATGGGAAGATTGTTGGTGTTTCTGACTATGGACAAAGGACAATAGCTGATCTGAAACTGGACGATGAAGATAGAAATGGATGGAGACGTGAAATCTATGAATCATACTTCAATAGACTTTTAAAACTTGTTAGACGATACAAGAGAACTTTGAATCCAATAACAGATGCAATTTTTGATGAGGAGTTAGACGGTATTATACGTGAAATAGTCTGTACTTCTGAGGATAAGTTCGTATCATATACTCTCTTTAGAAAAGCACTGGTCAAAAAGATTGAATATTTTTTTGTTGAACCCCTGGATCCTGTTTTTAGGGTCGAAATGATAAATAAAATAGTACAATCACTGTTAAAACTCGCAAAGATGTGATATGGAAAGATGTTTCATGTAAAACAGAAATTGCCTACTGCTAACATTGTATTGACAATATGGCGAGGCGACGAGTGTATTCTTAGCTTTCTATACGCTCTTCCTTCCCTGCTCTTCGACATTTTGCAATGTCGAAGCCTTTCTGCAGATATGTATACCGCTTACGCGCCTGCCTATAATCCGTAGATGGCTTTCTTTTCTTTACAAGCAACCTGAACAGCACAGGCAGCATAGTTTTTACGTTTTGGTCAACAGCCGTTCGGTCAACAGTCCTATGGTCAACAAAAAGATGTTGACCGGGGTATTGTAGACCTGAAACCTTTTGGGTAGGGTTGTCACCAAATTTTTGTCACCAAAAAATTTGGTGCGTATTTTTTGGTGACAAACTATATACCCTAGGGGGATTATCTTTCCCTATACGGGCGAACCGTTATACCCGCTGTCTTTTTTCGTCATTTCAAACGCAGTGAGAAATCTCCAATTTGTAGAAACAAGCCTCTGATTGAGAAGATGCTTCGCTACGCTTTACATAACGGGGTAAAAGGAACATAATTGAATGCCAGATATAACTGGGCAATTTTGGTTTGACACAAGTCTCCTGCTACGGAGAATACTTGTCAAGTTGGCTTTGGGGCGGTGACACAGCGGGGAAACAAAAGGATTCATGTACGGTTCTGTGAGGAGGTTAGGGGTGAAATTTTCCTGTGTTTATCGACTGAATGCATACCCTGTCGGTTTTAAATTAAATTGGGGCTGATATTTTATTCGTCAGCCCCAATTTGATAAATACCAATCAATAACGAATACTATTTTATCTTCGTATTACCAAAGGTTTTTTCACGTGAGTACTTCCATCACTAATGTCAAGGTAATAAATATCCGAAGGTAAATCGGAGACATTAAAAGTTGAAAGTATGTTGCCTTTAGAGAATTTTAACACCTTACGAGTTATGCCCATTTTGTCAATTATTGTTATCTGAATTATACATTTCAAAGTCCCTGTGGTTTGTTCCTTTTGTCTATTGATAGATTTGCTATTCAAATCTTCAAGTCTGACAACTACCTCCGATGAAGCAGGGTTTGGATACAATTTTAAGTTTGAATTTGTTCGATATGGATAGCATATAGGTGAATAAGTGCCACCATAAACTGGTGCTGATGTACCACAAGATGTTACAGCTATTACAGACAAACCCTCCCCTTCAGAAGTGCAGGGCCAATTATAGGTTGATAAAAATGTACCGTAAGTTGTTTCAACAAGTTGTCCATTTATATACCACTCATACCTAATTGCATCAGGATGGGCTGGGCTTACTTCTGCTTGTAAAGGCTCACTCGTAGTCGGAGCGGAATAGATCCAATTTATTACTGGGTTATTCCATGGCACGCAAGGACAGAATGAAATTGTAGGTGTAAAACATGAGCCACCAATTGATGCAGTAATACCGCCTCCAGTTCCGTTAGGTGAAGAAATCGTAACGGTATTAGATAGAACTGTAAATGGAGAACTGTTTCCATTAATAAGTAATCCATTTGTTGTAGTCCATGTAACATTTGAATTTGAAGGAAAGTTAGAGGTTGCTGTAATAGAATTACAATCCTGACCGTATGTAGCATATAACTGAAAAGGGCTAGTCCATTCAGCACCAACTCCTACAGCAAACCAAGCATTAGTAACTTGTGCGACTTCATTTGAGCAATTACCAAACAATTGTGTAGCAGCTTGAATACTTAATTGGCGACATAATGGATAGTTTGCTAAAGAGTTATTCATTAGTAGCTTTGTTCTGTAGGCAATCTGAGCAGCAGCATTTATCCCTAAACCATTTATACTAAATGTATTGCCAATGTCGTTTGTGCCATTTCCTCCTTCTGAAAGTAAAAAGAACCAATAATTTAGTACCCCGCTATTTGTATGTACTCCACAGTAGTCATTATTATAATTTGGTGCACATCCGTTTGTATTTACCCAATTTGTTCCAAGATATGTGTCTGGTTGTCCAAATAAATTGGGATCAGCCATGCTTCTAATAGGCCCTCCAAGAACATCTTCTCCTATAAGCCACCGTTGTTTAAGTGGAGTTGTCCATGCTTCAACACATGCAGCCCAAATATCGGCAAAACCTTCATCTAAAGCACCTGATTCTCTTTCATAGGCAAGATTCCCAGTATACTCATCTATGCCGTGTCCAAATTCGTGTGAGCAAATATCTAAACTTGTGAGAGCATTTGTACCTCCAATGCCATCTCCATAGTACATTTTATTGTCAAACCAAAATGCATTGAATAAGTTGCTACCCACATGTACAAAACTTTCAATGTTCATCCCCGCATCATTAATACTATTTCTGTTGTGAATAATACGCCAATAATCTAAAACTGTTTCTGCTCCCCAGTGAGCATCGAAAGCAGCTCTATCATTACCATGCTCTGCAAATGTCAAATTATTGTCGTTATCCCAAAATTCAGTGGCACCGCTTACATCAAGAAATTGATTGTTATTATTTCTGGTTCTGATTAAAACTCCGTTTCGTATTTCTTGAAGACGAAATGGGCCTGTAGCAGTGTTTGCGTCAGATACAATATTTCTAACACCATTATACTGTGTTTGGGCGATGCCTGGAAAATTGCTGTTACATACTAAGCTTTCAGCACCTAATAAGGTTCCATTGGTACAGCTAAGAAAAACTTTCTCAGCTTTTAGGCTATTTGTAGCAACAATAGTTATCTCATAAGACAAGGTGTATAGATTAGTACTATAATTGAAATAATAAACTTGTTCAATATTTTTTACACTGCTTTTAAACTTGCCATTTTCATTAAAGTAATTTTGCCCTTTATGTATAGCGTCCTGTTTTGATAATTTGTTATTACTTGTGGTATCGGTTTCAAACAAGCCTAGAAAACCGTTAACAAAGCTAGGGATACCACTTGTGTAGGTAATTACATATTCCCCTCCCCTTACTTTAATGGTATTCTTAAGTAATTGATATTTTTCCCGTTTTAGATTGCCATCTATGGATTTGCTTTCTATCAGTTTGTAGGAAATTGATTTGTCATTTTTGATTAATTGGGAAATTATTTCTTGCGCTGTGGCATTTGCTGTCTTAATTTTGGCAAAAGTGTAATGATTGTTTTGCTTTAATTCATTTTCAAATTCAATCTTTTTTTGCGAAAATAATAGTTGGGTCTGGCATATACACAATAATCCTATTAGTAGTATCTTTTTCATTTTGTAATATTTATCTTATGGGAGTTTTGTCATGAGATAACCATTTCCATCAGGAAAGTTATCTACTAAAACCAAGGTGTCGCCAATCTTACAATCAACAATCCATGAAAAAGGAGTGCCCCCAACTGATGTGAAATTCATTGTATATGCACTATATCCAAAATTAGTATTCAGCCTTTGGAATGTTGCAATGTTACTTGCATAAAGTGTGTTGCTTAATGTTAGGTAGATACTATCATTTTGAATAACTCTAAAAAATGAATTCGCCATCGGTGTTTTAATTCTTCCAGTTATACCCCCATAACTGTAATGAATTTTCCAGTTTCCAAATACTTCTGTCTTAATCTCAGATAAAGATTTGTCTCTTAAATAAACGAGTTGTGTATTGTTTTTCGGAGTTGTTTTTGTGCATGCAGCAAAAAACATAGTTTGGTAAATTAGAATAAGCACTATGTATTTCATTTTTTTGTTTTTTATAAAATGACAAAAGAGACGTTAATAAAGTTGCACTGGGAGGGCTTCTTTCTCTAATTAAATCAATTAATAGAATTTTCATGCTCGTTGTTTTGTCAATATAGTATCCCAAATTTTCAGGATGTCTCCGTTTGGGGGTTGCTTGCAACTTAAAAATAGGAGCAACCGCCAACTCAAAACCTGTTTATTGTCATCCTTTTTATAAAGCCAGTCTCGATTGGATGAGGATTTTGTATTCCCTTCCTTTCACGCCTGTGTCTTGGTTCGAAAAAGTGAATTTGTTGGAGATTTTTTATACAAGTCTTTGGCAGTTTTGGAAGGACAGTACATTCTGGCAAAACTTTTTTCACCTCTAACTACCCCTGGTTTGGCTTGGCAGGGTTTAAATAAGAATATGTATAATTTATATGTAATGACACAGCTTAGCCCCGTTGCAAGCTAGGTTGGTGACCAGATCAGGAGGTATTATATAAAAGTATGGAAAGAAGGCATGATGCAACTGCCTTTGGCGGGGATGCAAGCGAGATAAAATGCTTGCTATAAATACCTAGTTTTTAGTCACAGCAATATGCAGCTCATCTTTAATTTCTATCTGTATGGCATCTTTGTATTGCTCCACTATCCCACTTACACAAATATTCTTTGCCTTTAAATATGCCTCTGGTTGGTAGGCAAAGTTTTTTCTATTGCCAGGTTTAATTACAACGGTAAGCAATTGGTTAGGGTATGCTGCCCCAAGGTTGATTAAAGTAAGTGTATCACCTTTAGGGTTTGTAATGAGCTTTGTGCCAAATACTTTGCTACAAACAGTTAGTGATCACTGGCCCTGGACTGGTAATGAATGCTATGTCTGTGGTAGTAAAACACGGTTCTGTGAGGACGTCGGGGTGAAATTCCCCTGCGTTACTCGATTGCTCTGTCAGTTTTACCATACAATATTGTCATATTGGAAGTCTTCATCGCTTAACTCCAATTTATCTGGGTCACATTTTAGTCGTTTACCTTCGTTTGTTAAATGTGCCATGTATGATTTGTATTCTTTACTAAAAAGAGCAGCTCTCTCTAACAATGTTGGCAATTTTTTGAAATTACTTTTCCCGCCACCTAATGAAAAATACTCAAGGTCAATACTTCTCATAAATTGGTACAAACATTCATTTCCTGCGAAAATGCCTCCATTTATAAAAGGAATTAATTTTTTTGATGTCACAGGGTCAAATGAGATCATTGAGTGTTCAAGCCAGAATTCCATTTGTAAAAAAAGGGATAGGTCATACTTGTTTGATTCAGTGTAACACATATTTAATCTTAATGCACTCAAAGAAAATAAGAAATGCACCCATGAGATTTGTACCCCGAAATAATTGCACTTTTCAAAGGAGAAATGACTTTCAGTTCTTGTTAATCTACTTCCTTGATATGCATGCCTTAAGTCATACGAAAATCCGCTAATTAAAGTGTCTCTGTTTTCAAAACCTTTGATATTATGTTTTTCTTCGTCATTCCAAAATTTTCCGATAACATTATAAAGTTCTTTTAAGTCATCAAAAGTCCCCCATAGTTCTACGCCAATTCCCCTCTTTGTTGGTATCGCATAAATCATAAGTCTGAAAAATTAATTGATAATTGAGGTGTGTAAAATTGTTGGGTACAACATCTGTATCGTACCCATCTGCATACTCATAGCAATGTAGTATAACTCTTTGAATGTTAATGGAGTGGTTGTCGTTTTTATTGTTGCGTTATAACAATTCTAAAAGCTCTGCCCTAATTCTTACCTGTTTTGGTCCGCAGAGCATTTACGCCGGTGCGGTTGGTTGGTGTGCCGCAAACTAAACTATCGAGCCACTTTTGGCGCTTGTAAATAGCTGATGATTTATTTGTGGCCCCGCCATTGCAACATACCCAATGTTGTAAGTGTATTTATACTTTTGTTAATCGATGTTGTTCGATTTGTACCGAAACAACTTGGTATAAATCCATTGCCGGGCAAAGTTTAATAAACAATTCTTCGTCTAAAACTATTTGTGTAATAATATCATTATACACATCACCCTTGGCAATATGTTCTAATTGAGGTTGATTCAATTTAAGGGTAATACTTTCATATAGAAGATTTCCGTCTTTGTCATAAAAAGGGATCTGATCATTGAGTTTAAAGAAATTAAAGGCACTGTCATTTTGTAGTTCAGTAAATTTTGATAATTCGGCTTCATTAGGCAGCAAATATTCAAACCTATATTTGATGGGGGAATATGTTCTTTTTAAGAGGTCATCAATTGTCAACTTTTCAAAAGTCGATTTTGCAATATCATTTACGCCAATCATTATTTGTTTATTTAAATGTGCAGATGAGTCGCTTAACTTTATTGCGATAGAAAAGCAGTTAAATAAATTGACTTGGCAAATTAAGCCAAGTGACTCTGCTTGTATTAAAATCAAATAATGATTGTTATTTTCAAATTCAATTAAATGTGATAATGGCTTTAAAACTTCTTTGTCAAGTCCACTTCCAAAGAAGGTTATTTCTTTTTCCATTCTTATTAGGTCAGCCTTAAAAAGAATTTCAGAAATTATTAAAGCCATTGGGTCATTAAAATAATTTTCTATTGTGTCAACTGCAAATTCGTAAGCTATTTTCAGTAAACCAATTCTAAAGTCTTTTACGTCAATTGTTAATTGGGATTGTATCCATGGTCTTTCTGAACGTTCCCGTTTTTCTTGGAAATGCACACTTGATTTATCAATTCCATTTCTCTTTAATATTTTCTCAATTATTTTGTCTTTAAGATGTAAATCATTCGCATCAATTGAGAATGAATAATTTTTTAAATCATCAGGATTCTTGATTTTAGGTATTTTAGGTAAGAGCTTTGTGATTAATTGCCCTTTCTCATCAAATGTTACAATAACTTTTTGTTCAGGGTCATCTTTAATTGTTTGTACCCCTGAAAATGGATTTGGTATTGTTCCTGATTTTCCTTTTATGCCCAGCAGGTGTCTTTGAAATTCAATTAATTTGTGATTTACTAATTTGCTGTCAACCATTGTTCCTAAGTCAGAATTACAAGTTTTGCAAACTGTGTAAATGTGATAATGCCCTTTTATTGAATCTGGGATTACATGCTCATCAGAAAATTCTTCATTTTCTTTTCTGCAAATGATGCAAAGTTTCATTCTGTTGGTTTAATATGGTGTAGGTCGTTAGTAATTCTATCTAATACGAATGTAATCTCACATTGGTATCCGTTACTAGGATGGTAGTTATCCGGATGCAGCCCGTTCGCAAATGCAATCACATGTCCCGGCGCAGCCCGGAAACAATTCATTCGGCTGTTAGTAAACGGTATTAATTGCTCTTAGCTTTATGGCGGTAAAAAGAGTAGCTTCTGTTTTGATCAATGCGTAAAATCAAATATCTGTTGTTGGTCTAAAGTGTAACAATAGCGGAGGAACACAATGTTAGGCGTTTGTGGTTATTTGTCTCTGAATGCCCAGCCAAATTCAGTCTCAAATTTTCGCCTAAATTCTGTGTCAACTTGTTTTGGTGCTTTTCTTATATACTCTTCTGCCATTTTTTGTTGATTTACGGGCAAGTTTCTCAAGTATTTAATTGCTTCTTCTAAACTCGGTTCTTTATGGTCCTTTTCACTAAATTTTGCAGGCAAATTTGTCCAAATAGCAGCATCAAGATTATTTGTTTGTAGCCAATTTTTAATTGTCAATTTAGTTGGTTCTGTTGCATCGCTCTCCTTTAAAACTGAAGCAATTGAAGTAGTAATTTTGCTCTTTTGAATTCCTTCTCTAACTCTAAGTGATTCAATTGCTGCTTCAATACTTTCTGTCGCCATTAGTGCCCAAAGAGTTCTCACTGGTTTGGCATTGGAGGAAAGTACAAGAGTCAATCGTCCATCATTAGATTGTCTTACAAACTCAATAGATAACAGCGGGCCGTCCAAAAACCATTCTCTACGAATCAGTAAATTTCCAGGGTTCCATATTAGAGACCCCCAGCCTAAACAAGCAATTGTCATATCTGTCATTTTTTGGAAACGGTCGAACGCTTAACACTATTATATCAGTCTGTGTTACTGCCAGCAATATACTTAAGCTGCCTAATATTCAATCCACTCTGTGCTGCAATTTGTTGTACGGGTTTTCCACACTTCCTCAGTGGACTTGGTAGGGCAGACCTTTCCGGAAAACTCTATTTCGCGTCTAACTATTTCCCGTCTTGCTTTGTCAGGGTTTTAATATGATCTTGTATATTCTTTAAAATGAAAGGCGCTGCTAGTATCGTCAGGGCAGCAAGATGGGTAACCTGCCTTTCGGGAACCATAGCAAAGTAGGGAGTGGTGTGAGGATACTAACTATAGAGAGATGCGGCGGGGCAACAAACGATAGCAAATTCTTCGAATACGTACCTAGTTTTTGGTCACAGCAATATGCTGCTCGTCTTTAATTTCTATCTGTATGGCATCTTTGTATTGCTCCACAATTCCACTTACACAGATATTCTTCGTCTTTAGATATTCCTCAGGCTGGTAGGAAAAGTTTTTTCTATTTCCAGGTTTAATTACAACGGTAAGCAATTGGTTAGGGTATGCTGCTCCAAGGTTTATTAAGGTAAGTGTATCACCCTTCGGGTTTGTAATGATCTTGGTTCCATATACTTTGCTACAGACAGTTATTGAATCCCCGATATGTTCTTTTGCTTTTTCAATAGGAATGTTTTGACCTGCAACTGGCAAAATTGAATAAAGAAAGGTAATCACCATTAACAAGGACACTTTCATAAGTAGATTTAATATGGTAAAAGGAAATGCTTTATTCCAGAATTAACCTTGTCGCATTAGCGATTATCCTTTCCTCTTTGTTTTTGGGATTGGTTTTTGGTTGTTTTTCTGGTTGTAAATCAATTCAAACATTTTTTTAGAATCAATTTCAAAATAGTCACTCAATAGGAATATATCACCTACTTTAATTTCTTTAACGCTCTCTATTAGTTTTGTAATCCTGTTAAAGTGAAATCCCAATTGTTCAGCCACTTTTGTTTTTGGGATGTGCTCAAAAATGTCTCTAAACTCAGAAACTTTACCTATTTCAATTAAAATATTTACAGTTTTATACCGCTTATCCTTTACCATATTCTAAAGAACTAAATAAGTTATTAGATAGGAGCCTTACGGTTCTGTATTGTAAGTCGAAAACTTCTATAAATTAAGTATTATACTTAATAAATGGAAGTTTTATAATACATTAGCGTCGTAAACATGGTGTATCACATTTTTTATTAAATGACTATAATCTTTTAAGATGAATTAGAGGAAACCTATTATTGCAATTCTTTCTTGATTTGGAAGGACTTTGCTAAGAGTCTCGAACTGAAAACCGCGAATTTTCTAACGTACCGAGATGATAGTGAAGCCTGCTCTATAGAAATATTGGGCGGGCCCCTATTAGCTTATCGGTACAAGGCTCTTCGCGGTGCCTCAGTTCGGTAAGACGGGGCTTGCCCAATCACATTTTTGAGCCCTTCTTACTTTGACTTTCCATTTGTTGCTGAAATAAACCCGCCAAGAACTATGGAGAGAATCTATTACCACAACGCCCTTCATTTGTTGCAAACCCTGTTTGCCAAAAAACCGAAGAACCCTATATAAGAGCTATACTCTGCCAATAGGCAGGCAGCTATTCTATTGCCATAACTAACTAATCGTATAACGGGCCAGTGGGGGCCCGGGGGCTGCCTGTTGTCGTTACCGCTTCATTTTTTACAAGGAATACCACCATTCCACCAAACCAAACTTTTATGAGCATACGATTGTATGGCTTGCTGGCATGGCTATGCCTGGCTTTTAGTAATCCTTTGGCAGCCCATGCTGCCGATAGCATCCCATTGGAAAGAGGGGATAGGGTACCGGCTTCTATCTGGAATTATATACACCAACAGCAGGTAGGCGCCAAAAAGAGCAAACCCTCACCGGGTAAATGGACCATTCTGCAGCTGATGCAAACTACCTGTGGTAGTTGTGTAAATGCCATGCCCCGGCTACAGCAATTGCAGCAGGCGCATGCCGATTCGCTGCAGGTATATATAGTATCCCCACAAAGCCAGAACTTGATGCAGGAATTTGCCGCCAGGCAACAGGCCAAAGGCATCTACCTACCCATGCTGGCCGGCGATAGGTGGTTGCAAAAACTGTTTCCACACAAAATAATTTCACATGTGGTATGGATAGATCCTGCCGGAAAGGTGCGGGCCATTACCAGTACCGATAGTTTTTACGAAACAGCCTGGCAGCAGGCAGCTAATGGTAACATAGATACCTGGGTTGTAAAACGTGACCTGTTCAATTTTGACCGGGCTGAGCCTTTGCTAAAACCCAATCCTGCACAGGAAGAGGCGATGGGTACTATTCCTGTTTGGCATACTGCTATGAGTGGTTATCTGCCGGGTGTGGCTCCAGCTTTTGGGTCCTTTAAGGATAGCAGCACCGGTACTATCCGCAGTTATTTTATCAACTATATGCCATCAGTGATGTACAAAATGCTGATGGGCACTTTTCTTTTCTTTCCCGAAAAATGCATTTTATGGGAATTGCCTAACCGTGCTCAACTGGAGCGGCCGACGAGTGAAACCCAAAAAGATGGCTGGTCGATCCAATACGCCTGTTGTTTTGAAGCCGTGTTTCCTATAAGTATTCCAAAGGAGCAGCGCCTTCATATGATGGTGAAAATGCTGAATCAATACCTGGGTATTGGGGTGCGCATGGAGCTGCGGGATACTGTGGTTTTGCGCTTGGAAAAACTAGACACCAGCCTGCCCATAAAAACGAATGTGTTGGCAAAGGCCTGTGATCAGCAGCAATATTATACAGGTCCCAACATCAGGCTATTAGCGGGCTTCTTCAATTACTCCGATAGTAGTTTACCCATGGTGGTGAGCGGACTGCCTCCGAAACAAGCATTGGACTGGTGTTTGCCCCGGGCGGCAAAGGGTAAACTCAATGCGCTTAACCGGGCTCTTGCAGTCTACAACCTATGCCTCCGCCCTGCAAGAGATTCTGTCAAGTATATGGTATTTGGAACCCCTGCCAAAGCAGTTTGGTAAACGCCTGCACAAATCTATTTTTTCAACCCATCAACCTACTACTATGTACTCTACTTTTATACGCAGTGTACTGCTATGGTCTTTGCTGTGTACCACGCTAATGGCATCATCCCAAAATGATGCACCTTACCGCCTGCGGGGTATGGTGCTCGACAGTGCTACTCGCAAACCCCTGGCCGGCGCCAGTATTGCCGCAGCTGTCCGGCAATGGATGAATGCTGCCGATGGCAGTTTTAGTATCGAGCTACAAAAGCTGCCCGATACCCTTATCATTAGCTTTGTAGGCTACCGGCCCCTGCGATTCATTGTTGGCCTAGCCACGGTGCAGCAAAACCTGGTGCTGTTGATGCAACCCGAAGAAAATGGCCTGGCTACTGTAACTGTGACCACGGGTATGCAGGAACTGGGCAAGGAAAGGAGCACCGGCGCCTTCGACCTGGTGAGTAATGAACAGATCAACAGGGGGGTGAGCCCCGACCTGCTGAGCAGGTTGGAAGGCATGGCCAGCAGTGTACTGTTTAGCACCACAGCCGGTGGCAGCCGCGATATCGATATCCGGGGCATCAGCTCCCTGCAAAACTCCATCAGTGCACCCCTTATCATTCTCGACAATTTTCCGTATGAGGGCGATGTGCGCAATATCAACCCCAACGATGTACAGGATGTAACCATCCTAAAAGATGCAGCGGCATCCAGCATCTGGGGAGCCCGTGCCGGAAATGGGGTGATTGTGATCCGCACCAAACAGGCAGGCTATCAGCAGCCCCTGCGCTGGCAGGTGAGCAGCCAGTACACCCAAACCCAGGAGCCCCGGCTTTTTGATCACCCTGTAATGGCTGCAACCGATTTTATAGGTACCGAAAAATGGCTGTTCGATAAAGGGTATTACAACAGTACGCTCAGCAATACTACCAGCAGGCCCGTGGTGTCGCCCGTGGTGGAGTTGCTGAATAAAAATCGTAATGGGCAGGTGAGCAACGAGGAATTGGCGCAACGCCTCGCAGCCTATAGCCAACAGGATATCCGCAACGATTTCCTGCAATACATATACCGGCCTGCACAGGTTTGGCAAAACACTTTCCAGTTGACCGTAGGAGGCCCCCAGTTATCGCTACTGGCTGGTGTGGGCTACGACAAACAACTCTCCACCCTTATTGGCGATGAGTCAGGCCGTACCACCGCAAGGCTGGAGCTGAACAGCAAACCCCTGCGATGGCTGCAATGGGGGGCGGGTATCATTTTTACCGGTACAGAAAGCAACCGCAGCAGCGATGGCGGCTACAATAGTATCAGTATTGGTGGGGGCAAAACCAATTTCATATATCCCTATGCCCGCCTGCAAAATGATTCCGGGCAGTGGCTGCCTTATGAAAAAGATTACCGGCAGGGCTATACCGATACGGCCGGTGGTGGTTTATTATACCCCTGGAAATATAATCCTGTGTTGGAACGGGACCAGCGCATGAACAGCACAACGGGGCAGCATTATCTTGCCCGGCTCATGCTGAAACTGCAAATGGCATCCTGGTTACAGGCGGAGCTTCGCTGGCAGCAGGAGCGTTCGTTCAGCAATACAAACCAAAGCTGGAATGAGGGGGCTTATTTTACCCGCAACCTGGTGAACAGGTTTACCCAAATAAGCAACGGCCAACTCACTTACAATATACCTACGGGGGGCATCCAGCACCAGCGCCGGGACGAAATGCTCTCCAACAATGTACGGGTACAGCTCAATGGCCAATACCGCTGGCAACATTGGGAGCTGAATGCGCTGGCGGGTGCAGAAGCCCGGGCTTCCGAAACCGATGGAGCCGATTGGCGCAACTATGGTTACGACCCCGGAACTCTAAGTGTTGCCAGTGTAAACTATGTTACTGCATTTCCGCAATATGGCAACCTTGCGGGTGCGGCACAGGTGCCCAATGGGAACAGTTTGTCGGGTGGCAACAATCGTTTTGTATCTGGCTTTGCCAATGCGGGGCTCAGCTTTCAAAAGCAATGGCTGCTCAACCTCAGTGCCCGCCGCGATGCCAGCAATATATTGGGCGTAACCACCAACCAAAGTGGTGTGCCGCTTTGGTCAGCCGGGCTGGGCTGGAAGCTTTCATCAACACCCTGGTGGAAGAGCAAGCAGGTGGAAACTTTAGGGCTGCGCCTTACCTATGGCAGCAGTGGCAATGTAGACAATAGCTTGTCGCCGCTCACGACCATCAGTTATTCCTCTGCCAGCGGCAGTATTATCAACCAACCTTATGCGGGTATACGCACCCCGGCCAATGCCGCCCTGCGTTGGGAAAAAGTGTATCAATGGAATGCCGGTATCGTTTTCAGTATGCTACATCGACGCATCAGCGGCAGTATTGACCTGTACCAGAAACATTCAAAGGACCTGTTGATACCCATGGACCCTGATCCTACCACGGGCCATACGCTGTTAACGCTCAATGCAGGAGAACTGAGGGTGCGGGGTGCCGACCTGCAACTGAATACAATGCTACTCGACAAAAAATTTCGCTGGAGTATCGACTGGCTATTGCAATGGAACCAAAGCCAAATACTCGATTACCCCAAAAGCCCTGCATTGGGCAGTGTGTTGGTCGGTAATGAAAAATCCATCAACCCCCAGGAAGGCTTCCCCGCCTATGGTGTGTACAGTTATAGGGCGCTGCCGCTGGATGGCAGTACGGGCAACCCGGTAGGGGTACTCAATAACGAAGCATCGCAGAACTATATCAGTATACTCAGTACTACGCCTGCATCCGGGCTGGTGTTTCACGGTACTTCGCGGCCGCCATTTTTTGGTTCGGTGCGCAACAATTTTTCATGGGCAGGTTTTACGGTTTCCGCCAATATCATGATGAAATGGGGGCATTACCTGCGCAACAGGTCTATCCATTACAATAACCTGTTTGCTTCCTGGGCCATGCATAGCGATTGGTACCGGCGCTGGCAGCAGCCCGGTGATGAAGCCAATACTACTGTACCCTCCATGGTGTACCCGAATACGAGTGCTCGCGATAATTTTTATACCAATAGTGAAGTGCTGGTGCAGAAAGCAAATTATATCCGCCTGCAGGATGTGCAGGTAAACTGGCAGCTACCGCCAAAATGGATGAAGAAGGTAGGGATGCGCAATGCACAGTTGTATGGGCTATGGCAGCCCGGCTATTATTTGTACCGTGCCAGTGGTAATAAGGTGGACCCGGAATCGGCGGATGGTGTACAACAGCCTGCATCAGTTTCGTTGGGGCTGCGATTTGGTACACAGTAGGATTGGTGATTTAGGATTGCTGATTGCTGATTTAGGATTGATGATTGATAAAGACTCCAATAGCCAACAGGTGATTGCTAATTAAGTGTTATGCGATAAAAAAAGTAAAAGCAATGAATAAAAAGATAGAGGAATTTCAGAAAAACGGCACAAAGCTGCACAGGGGGAGGCGCAGGCAAGGCAAAACGGCCGGAGGCGTCGGGTTTGCCTTGAATTTTCTTTGGTTACTTTCTTTTTTTCAAGAAAAAGAAAGTAACAGGATAAGATTGAGAGGCTCTTGAAATAGTTATACAGCAAGCGTTTCATCCTTTATATGTCAATCTTGAATGAATAGCACAACATGCTATACCTAATTATAACACCCTTGAAATACTTCAAACAAAATATCATGAAAAAAATATATCAACTCAGCGTTGTGTTAACGCTGTTATCTGTACTGCCGGGCTGTGAAAAATTCCTTGACGCAAGGGCCGATAAAACGGCAACTGTACCCAGTACTTTACAGGATGCCCAGGCATTGCTGGATAATATTACAATTGTTAATGGTAGCTGGATGTGGATCACACATTTATATAGTGATGAGCTGTTTGTGCCCAATAGCGGGTACAACAGTGCCACGCTCGAATCCGCAAGGCTCAATTATATGTGGAATGATGGAGCGGATAATGGCCCGCAGTGGATGGCCTCTTTTCGCAGAATTAACGTAGCCAACACAGCATTGGCCGTTTTAGAAAATGTAGTGGTGACACCGCAAAACAGTAAGATATACAGCGATGTAAGGGGGCAGGCACTGTTTTTAAGGGCACTCAGTAATTATAAGTTGGCACAAATTTTTTGCCCGGTGTACAGTATTACATCAAAAGACGAACGCTATGGCCTGCCGTTGATTCTGACGGAGAGTATTGCCGAGCCGTATGTGCGGGTAAGCCTGGCCGAAACCTATGCGCATATCATCAACGATCTGTCGAATGCTGCCACACTATTGCCCCCTCTGCCGGCATTTAAAACAAGGGCATCCAAAGCGGCAGCCTATGGCCAACTGGCCAAACTGTATCTGCAAATAGCAGATTATTCGAAAGCCGAATATGCTGCAAAACTGGCTTTACAAATTCAGCCGGAACTGATGGATTATAACCAGTTTAATCCTGCTGCTGCCATACCATTTCAGCGCTTCAATAAAGAGGTAATTTATCATAGTACATCAAGCACTGGAATCTCCAATACTAATTCGAGAGTAGATACCATGCTCTACGCTGCCTACCACAACGATGATTTAAGGAAGCAGTTGTTTTTTCAGCGGCAGGCAGAAGGCTACTATAATTTCAAAGGCAATTATGACGGCCAGTTGACTGGAAACCTTTTTGACGGCCTTTCTACAGGTGAGTTGTATCTGGTACTGGCAGAAAGCCGGGTGTATACCGGACAAACCAGTGATGCATTGATTGCCCTCAATACCCTATTGCTAAACAGGTGGAAGGCTGGGCGGTTTGTACCCGTGGCAGAAATGGATAAGGATTTGTTGCTGGAAAGGATACGGCAGGAGCGAAGGTTTGAATTGGTGTACAGGGGCTGCCGTTGGGCCGATATTAGGAGGTATAACCGCGATGGGTTTGCCCGGGCAGGGCTTAAAAGAATACTAAATGGTGTAATCTATGAATTACCGTTGGGTGATCCGCGGTTTACAGCGCTGGTGCCCTGGCAGGTCATCGAAATGGGAGGGGTGTTTCAGAATCCAAGGTAAATGGGACTTGAAAAAGGAGACTGCCGTTCGGCAGTCTCCAATTCGCCAATCTCTTAATTTTTCAGCACTACATTTTCGGTTGGCTGGCCCTCCTCAACAGCGTCAGCAATTTCTTCTTGCATATTAATTAAAGCCTCTTCATCAGGCCTTGGGGTTTCTTCATCACCATCAGAAAGTACCTTGATGGCGCAAAGATTTTCTTCACCACTGCAACTGGGTTCTTCAATCTGGCTATAGTTGGCGGGATCGGCTGGGCCGTTTGCGTTTGGAGTAGCAGAGTATTCGAACCATTCTACAGATTGTTGTTTCTGCTCTCCTTTAAAGGCATACAGGCAAATGGCAATGGCAAAAACGGGGATCAATAACAAAAACTTTTTCATATAAAATTGTTTTTCGGGGTGGCGCTGTCCGGTTTTCGATGTTGTTAGTTAGGACGGTGTCCACCCCATTTTTAAGAGGGGTGCCTACTCGTTTATACAGGTTTTCGGCTGCGCCTGGGTTCGGTTACCCGCCATGCTTTATGTAACCGGGTGTGAAAAATGGGGGTGAAATATTGTTTTAGTTTTTGGTTGAGGCTTTTTTTAATCATCAGGAAATAAACATGGTGCAGGGGTAACAGGTGCAGCGCAAATTGATGGTGCCGTCGGGGTTTGCGGTCATCTCAATCATGCAGTCGCAAAAACTGCTTTCGCACCTGTAAATTCTTTGCACTTCATTTCCTTCACTATCATAATAGGTTTCTATGACCACTACTTTTCCATTACCAGATTCATCTGTATAGCGAATGAGGGAATAGCTATGCCCATCGGCCTGCAGGGTTTGCACCTGGCTGATGGAGCTGAATGAAAGATTGATGCCGGTTCGTTGCATATTGTTTTGCAGGGCGGCGCCGGCGGTGGCCATGGTGATGGCAGGGGGGGCGGGTATGCCTTCCTGCATTTTGGAGCAGGAAAGCAACAGCCAGGAAGGCAACAAAAAGATCAGCGGTTTAAAAGAAATGTATGGCATAAATAAGCGGCAGTTTTAAAGGGCCGATGAGAACGAATCTTCATATTCCCGATGATATGTACAATAGGCATCCCGAATTCGGTAACAGTTATCTGTTATTCGGTAGGGTTTATCCGGAATTCGGTAACTTGTTGGTATAATTTGGGGCCGTTTTTTGTGGCTTTAGATAATAAAAAATATAAAAATGTGTGTTGGGCGGGTATATTGGCCAGCTTTAAAAAGCCCTCGTTGCAGCATCTGGTTGAGAAGAAAAGGGTGATGAACGAGGTGTTCGCCCGGGAAAGGAATGGTGATATGAAGGGCCGGATTCGGTAGGTTTTAACCTGTATTTGGTAATGCTGGATGGTAGGAAGAAAATGGCCCTTAAGCCTATAGCCAGCGGGTAAAGAAGCGCCGCAAAAGAAAGTTGGCAACAGTTTTTTTGGCAACAAGTTTTTTGTTGCCAACATTTTTGTTGCCAAATAGGTTGTTGGTGAATTCGGTAGGGTTTTACCCAAATTCGGTAAGTTTAAGCAGGCATGGCCGTGAGCGTGGTGCATGCACAAAAAAACCGCTAACCTTACGGGGTTAGCGGCTGGCACCTGCAAGGGTATGCAGTACCGTTTGGGGGTTTAGGGCGAAGCCGCAAGGCTGCTTTGTGGTTGCAGCATCACCAGCCCGGGGATGGATTTTCTGAAATGATCGCTTTGTTCTGAAATGCGTGCAAGGCTTGCAGCATCGGGCCTGCTGTCGTCACGCTTGTCGGCCGGGGCAAATACGGCACAGAGGCTGCCGCTGCCTTCACAGTCGGGGGTAAAATGGGTGAGGCTGTAGCTGTAGGGGTCGAGCGGGTCGCCTTCCTGGTAGCGGTACCATGCCGGTAGCTTTTCGGGGCTTGCCGGTGCTTCCAATAGCCATCCGGTAATGCTCCAGAAACCGGCGCCGGAAAAAATAACCAGCATAAAGAATATACTTCGTCTCATAAGATGTTCCGCTTTTACAATCTCGAAAAGCGGCAAAAGCTTTAAGGGTGAAGGGCGAATAAGCAGTCGGGCATTACTAATGTAGGGTGGTATCAGGGCTTGCTGCCTGGCTGCTGGTACAAATATGGTTTCTGAAAAAGGCCGTGTCAAGAGGCATCCGTAATCCGGTAGGTCTTATCCTGAATTATGTAAAAACTATCTGTTCTATGGTATCAAACTACCAGGGCTTCATTTCAATAGTAAGGCTTAGATGCTGCATTCAGCTAATAAACGAATGTCCTTTTCCCGCAGATAAAATGAGGTAAGTTCTATGCCTGTTTTTGTGTGGAAGGGGCATTTTCAAAACCTGCATGTAATTCTATCCGGTATTCGGTCGGTTTGAACCCGAATTTGGTATTGTGTTGCCAGGGCTGTATCGGTAATTTTAGTACACAAAATGTTATCCTTTCACCACACAAAATTTTCTATGTTCTACAAATTGGTTATTGCTTTATTATTAATGGTGTTGCCCGCGGCAGTATTTGCTGCCGATACCCTATATATCGCCGGAAAAGTTACCCTGATGCTACCGGGGGTAAGTAACGAACAAGTGATACCCGATAAACGGGAAATAGCTTTATACCAGCAGGCGTTTCAAATACAACTTGTTCGCCCGCTGGTAGTATCGAAGGGCAGCATTGTTTGGTGGGATACCTTGCAGCCACGTTATTGGGAACAAAACTGGCAGTTGGGTTTGTCGCCTGTTGGCGAAGAGCCTTCAAGCTGGTGGGCAATACCAGAGGGGCAATTATCTCCCGACACGCTATTGCCATTGGGCAGCAAGCTGGGCTGTTGGCTTCGTAACAGCAAAACCGGGCAACAGGTACAATTATTTACCCTTGTGCGGCCCTTGCTGCAGCCACAATTTAAAGGGTACCAGTTTTATCAGCCATCGGACACAGCCAATCTGGCCATGCGGGTAGCACAGGTAGGAAGCAGAAATGCCGGGGGGCTTTCATGGAAGCCCATGGTGGAGGAATTGCCACGGCTGCCACCGGGTGCTACTGCCGAATTCTACCTGTTGTTATTGCCGGGCGTAGCAGATTCAAGCCTGGAGTACCGTATAGAAGAAGCAGGTGATACCTTGTTGCGTAGTCGCTGGCAGCTCACCGGCCATTTATTGCGGTTGCCACATTTGCAGGATGGTAAGCAATACCGGGTTTCGGTGCGTTACAAGGATATGCCCAAGGTGGTGAGCCTGGCGGTACAATTGGAACTGCGTTGGTACCAGCAAACCCGTTGGAAATGGATTTCAGTTTTGGTATTGATGTTGTTGACAGGCTTGTTTTTATACCTGCGCAACCGAAAACGCATGAAACAGATTGAGCAACGGCACCGGGCATTACAGGATAAACTGCAAAGGCTGCATTCGCAACTGAATCCACATTTTTTATACAATGCCCTTTCTTCTATAGCAGGCCTGGTATCTATGCAGCAATATGATAAAGCCAATACCTACCTCAGCGAATTTGGGCATTTGCTGCGGGGTGCCATTAAATACTCGCAGCAGGAGCAACCCTATACCCTGCACGAAGAGCTACAGATGTTGGAGCGCTATTGCCAACTGGAGCAAATGCGTTTTGGATTTCAGTACAAAATAACCACCAGCCCCTCCCTTACGCCTTCCGAAGTATTGCTGCCGCCCCTGCTGGTGCAGCCGCTGGTGGAAAATGCCATATTGCATGGCGCCCAGGCACTGGCGGAAAAAGGTGAAATATCCATTAGCTACAATCAGTATGGTAGCGATTTTGAAGTACGGGTTTGCGACAATGGACCAGGTGTGCATAAACGAAAAGCACACGAGGGATTCGGGTTGGGCTTAAATATTACCCGGGAAAGAATTAAGTATATCAGCCATCTCACCGAAATGGATATCCGTTTTACACTCACCCGTGAAAATGATTTATCTGTTGCCGCCATCAGGTTTTCGAATTGGTTCGATTGAAAGATGGTTGCCATTCATTTTTTTAAAACATATAAAAGATAAACGATGCGCACTGTAATAGTAGATGACGAACCTATTAACCGGGAATACCTGCGCCACCTGCTGGATCTACATTTTCCGTGGGTGAAACTGGTAGGCGAGGCAGGAACGGTAACGGAAGCCCTCAACCTGGTGAATGATACCTGCCCCGACCTGCTGCTGCTGGACGTGGAACTGGGCAATGAAACCTCGTTCGATTTGCTGGACCTGCTTACAGATTTCAGGTGCATGGTGATTTTTGTAACCGGCTATAACGAATATGCGGTAAAGGCTTTTGAAGTGAGGGCCATCCATTACCTGCTGAAACCGGTAACAGCTTCGGCACTGCGTAAGGCATTGGAGCTGGCCCGTGCCCAATACGAGGTGGAAGCTGCCCGGCCAATGATCGGCAGCCTTGCACATTTGTTGAAGGAAGTGGAAAAGAGCAAGAACCATATCACCATTTCCGACCGAGGCGGGCGGCACCGGATACTGGTGAGTGAAATTGAATATTGCAGTTGTTATCATGGTATTGTAGAGTTGCACCGCTACGACAATGAAAAAATTGTGGTGTCGAAAGATTTTTCCGATTTGCAAAACCAGTTGGAGGCATTCAATTTTCTGCGTTGCCATCAATCTTACCTGGTGAATGGTCATTATGTGAAGGGGTCAAAAAGGGAAGATGGTAAAATGTTCCTGGTGATGAAGAGTCATGCTAAAGTGCCGGTGGCAAGGGCCAATATAAACTGGGTGCGCCGGGAGCTGAATTTGTGATAGGGTTGGGTTCCTTATATAATACCTGAATACTAAACCATTGTTTCAAATTATTATCTGCTCAACCCCTTCATTATGGAATATTTTCTGCTACAATTGCGGCAGTGCTATGGTTTAACGCAGGCACAACTGGCTGGCCTGCTGCATACATCCGGCAGTACCATTAGCAGGTTTTTAAAGGGTTTGCGGCCACTGCCCGCCGATGTGCAAACCCGTTTGGCCCTGTTGTACACCAGCCATATGCAGGTGGTTAACCGGCCGGTGCAGGCAGCATTAAAAACGGGGTCGCCTGCCACAGTTGCCAGCCAAAATGCATTGCAAATGGCCGGGCAACAGGCAATGGTTTTACAGGGCAGGTATAATAAATGGCAGAAGGCAGCAGAGCAGGAGATACAATTACAGCATTTGCTGAGTGTTTTGATGTCTGATAATAGTAATAGTGCAGATAGCGGTGAACGCCCCGCACAGCGCAGGTGTATGGAGCAGCTTATGTACGTGAGCAATCGAAGACTTGAGCATTGTAACCGTAGGATGGAAGCATTGCAGCGGCTATGGCTGGAGGCCAAACGGGAATGGGTTTGGCAGCAATATTGCCTGGGGCAGGTGCAGAAAGAGATGCCGGATTTGCTGGAAATACTACCCAATAACAGATAGTTTTTGCCTAATTACGGATGCCTCTTGACAAGGCGGGGTTGTGTGTTGTAGATTGGTTTTGTTCAATCATTTTTTAACCCCTAAACCTTTAAGTTATGAGTTACTCAGTAAGCCGTTTAAGCACGGTATCCGAATGCGACGCTGCTATTATGCAGGCCAACGACCTGAAAGGCGATCTCGAATTTGAAAACACCCTGCTCACCCGTGAACGGGTGGGGCGTGAACGCACCGCCATCCAGATCGATACCAACCTGGTATCGGTTACGGCCCAGTTGCAGGCCTTCCAGGCAGCCCGCGAAGTAATGCAGGCCGGTATTGACCGCGACAATATAGACAGTACCATTCGCCGGCTCAACGACCGCAAAGAAAACCTCGAAGAGCGTAAAACAAAAACCGGCAACCTTGCCCTGCTCGACAATGAGCTTGAACAGAGCCGCAACAGCCTGCAGATTACCGAGATCGATGAGTTTATTGCAGCGGTAGAGGTGCACAAAGCCACGTTATAAGGTTTCATGTTGTTTAGTAAAGGCGAAGCCACCCGCAAGGGTGGCTTTTTTTTTATGTCATCATAATTCTTTTTTCGTCATTCCTAATGGAGTAAGCAATCTTCAACACCTGGAAGAACGTTCTCCGATTGATGACAATCTTCTCAGCCCACTGGCTGGCGGGGTAGAATGAGTGTAATAGAATGCCCGATATAATCCGGCTAATTTGTTTCGTCAAAAGTGATCTGCTTCACAAAACACATACGCAATAGATAAAAAATGTATTGGAATAGTGATATACGCAATGTCAAGCGTAGTTATACGCAAAAAGCTAAGTATAACTACTGAATTATTGATAAAAACAGGCTTTTTTCCCTCTTTTTGATATTTATCAAGTTTCTGTATGGGTGCAACTACATAACATTGCATTTGTATATTAAAAGAGCCATACGTCATAAATTATTAAATTAATTGCATTTTGAGAGCATTCATCAAAGCGGCATTGCTGATGCCCGCATTGTTTGTGGTGTGCCTATATAGCCATAGTCAGCCCGACACGCTAACGGCGAAGTTGCGCAGGCAGGCCGAGGGCCTGAACGGGGCTGCCCAGGCAGAAGCCCAGCGCATGTCGGACAAGATGGAAGAGCAAACAGCCCGCCTGCAACAGAAAATGGCGAAGTATGAACGCAAACTCTCCAAAGTATTCCAACAATCCGATAGTCTTCAGCAGCTGGCACAACAGTATATGGCCAAGGCCGACCCCGAGTACTGGTTGCATAAATTACAAGCCAACGATAGTTTATTGGCGACTTTAGGTACCGGCCCCTATTTGCAAAGGTTAGATAGCCTGAAGGGCATGCTCAAATTTCTGGACCAGGATATCAATAATATACCGGCATTGCAATCGCTGGCTGCTATGAAAGCAAGGCTGGGCGTAACGCAGGAGTATCAGCAAATGCTGGATGAAAAAATGAGTTACTGGAAGCAGATGTTGAGTGTAAAAGGGCTGACCGATAAATACTTGCCGGCTTCATTTAAAAAGTTGCAAACCGAAGTATTGGCATACAAAAGCCAGGTAGCCCAATGGAAGGAAACCCTGAACGACCCGGCGAAAATGGAAACGGAAATGCTGAAATTATTGAATAAGCTACCGGCTTTCCAAAAGTTCATGCAGCAAAATGGGGAGTTAGCCCGATTGTTTGGCGGTGGTGTGGGTGCCAGTGGCACGTCTGGTGTGCCTATTCCGGGCTTGCAAACTACGCAATCGGTAATGAGTCAGTTGCAACAACGTATGGGTGGAGGGCCGCAGGCGCAACAATTTCTGCAGCAGCAAATACAACAGGGAATGGATCAGTTGAGCCAACAGCAGCAGATGATGGACCCATTAGCGCAAATAAAAGAACAAGCTGCCGGGTTGGTAGACAAGGTGATGCAGGGAGGAGCGTTAGGGAATACAGCAATTACCCCTGCTCAGCAAGAGAAAGCCCAGTTGAAATCAAAATCTTTTGGGCAGCGCCTGGAATTTGGCTGGAACCTGCAAAATGCCATGCACAAACAGGATTTCCCTGCCATAAGGGATGTGGGCATCAGCCTTGGTTATAAACTCAATCCACGATCTGTAGTTGGAGTAGGTGTGGCGTACAAGTTTGCTTTGGGCGAAAGCTGGAAGCATATAGAATGGACGCATGAAGGTGTGGGCTTGCGTAGTTTTTTAGACTGGCGCATTGCAAAAGCAGGAAGCAAACTCTTGAAAGGTTTTTGGATCACGGGTGGTTTTGAAATGAACTACTGGCAACGGATAGACAATAATGCGCAGTGGAAAAATTTAGCCTGGAAGCAGAGTGGGTTGGTTGGGTTGACGAAGACGGTGAAAACAGGGAAGAAGACGATGAAGATGCAGTTATTATGGGATTTTTTGAGTTATAATACGAATAGTACACCGGTGGTTTTTAGGGTTGGCTATTCATGGTAAGGTTTAAAATTTATGTTGGTATTATATATGAAACATTGTAAGCTTCTATTGATTCTTATTTTTTGCTTAAAATTAGCCGTCTGTCAAAATGCCTTTAGTACGAAGGAAAGTACTCCTCCGTCTCCGAATGTCGCAAGTTTATTTAGATTTAGTGAAATACCTGTTTCGCTAAACACTGGTGTTCCAGATGTAGGGGTGCCCATTTATACTATAAAAGGGAAGCAAACTGAATTGCCCATCACTCTTCAATATCATGCAGGAGGAGTAAGAGTAACAGATGTTGCTTCTTGGGTCGGTACGGGCTGGACGTTAAATGCCGGTGGAGTTATTACACAAGCCATTCGGGGAAATAGAGACGATCGTCCTAAAGGCAGATTTAATTTGGTACCTTCTGGTGTTGTATCTGACGTTAATAATCCTACCGGCTGTGAGTTAAAGACAGTTCTTGAAAAAGAATCTGATGTTGAACCCGACATCTTTAGTTTTTCATTTTCCGGAAAATCAGGCCAATTCTTCCTTGATAAGGATAAAAAGGTAATACAGCTACACGAACAAAAAATTAAAATTGAATATATCGCTACCAGCAATCCTTTTCAAATAACATCATGGATTATAACTGATCTGGAGGGGGTAAAGTATTATTTTGAAGAGACTGAACAGGTTGTGACATGGAGTAAGCCAACAAGAAATGGAGTTCTACTCAGTCCTGGCGAAATAGGGGATCACCCTGATGTAGAGCAATTTAGTTGGATGCTTAAAAAAATTGAACAACCAAATGCAGAGGTAATTGTGTTTAATTACGAGAGTTATACTTCTACAGACTATGTTTTGGAAAGTGAAACGAAAGATTTTCACAATGGCCCGCTTACAGTTAATTGCTATCCATTACCCGATTATGGCTATGTTATCAAAAACTATAAAATGCAAACCATCTTGCAAGGGAAACGCCTTCAGTCAATTGTTTTCCCAGGTGGGCGGGTTGAGTTCTTGACTGGTCAAAAACGGTGCGATTTGTACGGCGATAGATTTCTTGAGAGGATCGCTATTTATAATTCAACACTTAAGATAAAAGAGTTTGTTTTGAATTATAAATATTTTGTTGGCAATACTGCTTACACGACGCTCGAATTGGATTGTTCTTCAAGTGCAGGGCCTGATATGGGATATAATCCTTATAAGGACCGAAGACTGTTTCTGGCTTCAATTTATGAAGCTGATATAAACAATGTTAAAGGGGGAACATATGTTTTCGAATATGAAAATTCGATAGGGCTTCCAAGCAGGCACTCAGCACAGCAAGATTGGTGGGGATATTATAATGGTAACGGTTATAATTCATTACTTCAAAATGTTCAACCCAGTGGGCAGTTCTTCGATGGTATACCTAGGCAAGATGTTTTTGGAAGGGGGCCTAACTTAAACTACGCCAAGCAGGGAACACTAAAGAAAGTTACATATCCAACAGGAGGATCCACAGAATTTGACTTTGAATTAAATTCATCCCCTTCACCCTTTCCTCTCGGTAAAACGTACATTGTTCATCCGGAACAAAACTATACTTGTGATGGTCAGAATCCAGACCAGATAATAGGTTCTTTTACAGTAAATAATGTATCAGGGAACGCAACCATTTCATTTAAAGTTGATAAATGTGTATTCGGTCCAAATATGATTTCGGGCGTTGGATTTTATGTCAAAGATGAGGGCGGGGCTATATATATATCTTCCACACAGGTAAACAATGATTTATTATCATCAGGAGAAAACAGGCAGGTAAGTTATTTATTTAATAACGGTACTTATACTTTATATAGTTACTTGCCAGGTTCCATACCTTGCTCATATCTGTTAAAAGTATTAGAATGGCGGGAGCAACTAGCTGTTCCTGATAATAGCGATTGGGGCGGGTTAAGAATAGGAAAAATTTCAAATTATGATCCGGTTTCGGCCAAGAGCATATATAAAACATATGAGTATGTAAAATCAGTGAATGGCAAGGCTTTGTCCACGGGTTACTCTTCGGTTCCACTAGATGCTTTCAGAAATGAATACATTGTAAGAAAAGGTTTTTGCTTGTACGGGATGGCGGATGGCAGCTTGCCCGATGGGGAAGAAAGCGATGTTTTTCTAATGCTGATGTCCAATGCTAATTATGCGGGTAGCATTAATTACACCTATGTCAAAGAGAGAAGTGCTGATATAAGTAACAATGATATCGGGTATTCTGTATTCGAATATGAGCAACAGCAAGATTATATTATTCGTTCGACCCCTTCAATTGTAATGAGAACCTGGATGTCAGGACATGATATGTATCCATGGCCGCCGTCTTATAGTTACTCTTGGGCTAGGTCTTTGCCAAAAAAAATAGAACATTTTGTCAATAAGGGTGGTGTATATAAGCCTGTAAAGTCCACACAACTGAATTATTCTAATTTATTCGTAAAAGAAATAACGCCGGCATTTGTCTCAGCATTTACATTGAAGTCTACTTACCCGATTGGAAGCAGCTGCCCTTCCACTTCAATGTCTATCCCTACTTACGAAGGATATCGCTACAATACATATAGTTTATGGTCGTCGTATAAATTTCTTGATTCAGAAGTAACGGAAGAGACAGACGCGAATAATAATGTTTTAACTACTACAAAAACTTATGAATATAGCCAGCAGAATTTTTTGCCATCAAAAATAACTACTAATAATTCTAACGCTAGCTCCAATGTTAAGATAGTTAAATATCCTTGTGATTATTCAGATATCAGTTCGTCGGACAATGTTTCTGCAGGGATTAAGTCCCTGGCAAGTGCTTATGTTTTAAGTAAGCCTATTGAGATAGTATTGCAACGCATAAATAGTGGTTTAACCAAGACTGTTAGTGCAGAGTTTTACAGCTTCCATGCCAATAATCTACAACCCGCAATAGCTTTTGGTCTTGAATCCAATACCGGTCTATCCAATTTTACAATTTCAACGGTTCAGAATGGGGCAGTTACAAAGGACACCAGGTATAGCGATCGGGTGTTGTTTAATTTGTATGACACGAAATATAATCTTTTAGAGCAACAAAAGGCTTATGACATTAAAGAAACTTACTTGTGGGGGTACGCCGGGCAGTACCCTATAGCAAAAGTTGTGGGTAGCAGCTATGCTGCCGTGAGCAGCGTTATTACCCAGGCGCAAATTGATGCGGCAGTATCTGACGATGCAAGTCTAAGAACTTTGCTCAACAATCTTAGAACTGATGCAAGAACAAAACAAGCTTTTACCACTACCTATACTTATAAACCACTGGTGGGTATTACCAGTGAAACCGACCTGAACGGCAGAATAACCTATTATGAATATGATGCTTTCAATCGCCTGGATAAAATAAAAGATCACAACAATAATATCCTCAAAAAATACTGTTACAATTATGCGGGTCAGCAAGTGAATTGTAGCGATGCCTCGTACACCAATACACATTCTTATTCAGGCGAGTATCAAAAAAATGATTGCGCTGCCGGCTATACGGGCAGTACGGTTACATTCACCGTGCCTAGTGGTTCTGTAACGTCTAATATAAGTGAGATCGATGCCAATGCCAATGCGCAGGCAAAAGTGCTGGCTGAGGGTCAGGCTTATGCCAATGCAAATGGGACATGTAGTCAAACGGTTATATATGCACGAATGGAGTATATCAATGGATGGTCCTCGGGATATTGTAATTACGGCGATGTGGTTATTCGATTTTACTCCGATGCTACTTGTACAACAAGGGTGAATGTAAATAACCTGTCAATTGGGTATGAAATGATTGCCAATAGTGATGGTGGCGGAAGTTGCAATTATGGTTATACAAATTATGCTATACTGGATGGAACAGGGGCTGCTGTGGATGAATTGTACCTGGAATATTCTGCCCTGTTGGATGACTTTTCCAATTTCTATTATTCGTGCAACTACCAATATGTATTGGTTGCTGGCAGTGGCTATACTATTACGTACTAAAAAATACTTACCATTAATATTTTATTGCTATGAAGATTGGGAGAGCATACGGGATGGGCATCAGCGCTTTTATACTCCGTGTAGGGTTGATTCATTGTGTAATAGTTGTTTGCTGTGCTGGCGCAAAGGGTCAGCCTCGCCAGCCCCATATAGATAGTGTGAGTATCAGGCATGCTGCACAATTGTCTGAACAGTTGAATTTAAACACCACACAATACGACAGCCTGGTGGTGCTTGAAAAAAGGCACTTGTTGGCGATAGATAGTCTTCGACGCAATGGGGCTAAACTAAACGCGGAAATACGTAAAGCAAGCATCCAGGATATTCAATATAGATATCAGGTAGCGTTATATGCCATCCTCACAAAAAGGCAGCGAAATGCATACGAGCAAAGGTTGAATGCACAGTTAGATAGCAGCTACAGGCGTATTGGTAAAACAGGAGTTCGGTACCAAAAGCTTTGATAGGGTTAATAGATTCAGTCATTGCTATCAGCGAGCAACTGGATAAAAGCACAAGTATTGAAAGTGGTAAATTATCATTTTTCGATTCATTTTTTAATAAACCAGCATGGTCAATAAACATTTTTTTGAAGTATTAATTTTTTTACTGTTGCGTGCCTGACGTGAATTTCACGAATGCCTGCAGGCTCTGGCAGCTACCGTGCTATTGTCTTGGGGTGTAGGCAAGTAAAATGAATAGTAGAAAATCGGGATGAAGCTTTTCAACAGTTTTTGCAGCCAGTAAGATATATGCGGTATCAACAGCATATTGATCCCGTTAAAAATAAATAACAAACGTTATGACCAATAGTTAGAAAATGAAATTGTACGCCAAAAAATATAGGTCATATTGTGCGTTGCCTAACATACGTAAACACACCTTACTTGTCATACCCGGAATACCTATTAATACCTGATGTTTTCTTCGTTAATGCTCTATACAAATAATTATATGTTCAATAAGTTAAGGTTGTTAGCTACGCTGTTGTTGCTCACATCAAATTTATTCGCCCAAACCGTATCTCCTTCCAATAAGCCTGTGGCCACTACTCAGGTACCTGCAGCAACCGGTACCATTGCACCCACACCCGGTGCATATACACTGCCATCGGGCAGCCAGAATTTTATACGCAGCTGGGAAGCACTGGGGCCAGTAACAGACGCTGCGTCTATGGTAAACCTACCTTATACTGCAGTTAGGCAAACCACGCAATATTTTGATGGCCTTGGCAGGCCCTTGCAAACGGTGATGCGCCAGGCAAGCCCCACAGGTGTGGATATTGTACAGCCGGTAGTGTATGATGCATTTGGCCGTGAAGCGGTGAAGTACCTGCCTTATGCAGGCGGCAACGACGGTTTGTTTAAGGCAGACCCGTTTAATGCACAGAAAACTTTTTACGAGGGCCCGTACACGGCAGAGCAGCCGGCATACCAGGGCGAGCAGGCATTATACAGCCGTATGGAGTTTGAAGCCAGCCCGCTAAACCGGGTATTGAAAGCATTTGCCCCCGGCAATAGCTGGGCCGGTACCTATGGTGTGGCAAATGCGGGCGGTTTTGGCGGACTTATAGGTGGCGGTGCCGACCATAGTGTTAAAACAAGGTACCAGGCTAATATCGCTTCAGAGTTTGTATGTATATGGAATATTGGCAACCAGCCTTTTTTATTCAATGCTGCCAATGACGATAATAACAACCTGCCCTCCAGTACAAGTTATTATGCACCCGGCACCCTATATAAAACAACCACCATTGACGAAGCAAACAATAGTGTAGTGGAGTACAAGGATAAAGAAGGGCGTGTGATCCTTAAAAAAGTAGCCATTACCAAATATCCTTCTGCGTCTCACTGTGGTTGGTTGTGTACATATTATGTGTACGACGATTTTGGGATGCTGCGTTTTGTAATTCCCCCAAAAGCGGTGGAAGCAATGCGTATTACGGCCAACTGGTCTATTGGTGCAGTAAAAGATTTATGTTTTCGGTATGAGTACGATGAACGGCTTCGGATGCAGGCAAAAAAAGTACCCGATGCTGGTTGGGTATATATGCTGTACGATTTACGCGATCGACTGGCATTTACACAAGATGCCAACCAGCGGCCGGGCAATCAATGGCTTGCCAGTATGTACGATGAGCTGAACCGCCCGGTTCAAACAGCCATGCTATACGGCGGCACTTTTAGCACGCTCAAAAACCACCTTGGCGCCCAATCCGATTTTTCTGTTGCCGCCAATACTATACCCACATCACTTAGCTACCAGTTGTTATCCATTACCTACTATGATAATTATACATGGTTGGGGCCCAATGAAAAGCGGTTTATCAACCATAGTACACGTATGAACGAAGAAGATGGTGGTAATGCATATCCAGAAGCTTGGCCAGCCACGTCCCACACACAGCTAAGGGGCCTGGTTACGGGCACCAAAGTGCTTACCCTGCCCAATCCCAATAATCTGGCGTCGGGTAGCTGGCTCACAACAGCAACGTATTACGACGATCAGTATCGCCCCATTCAAACGCAATCGGATAACCATAGAGGGGGCGTAGATATTGTAAGTACTCGCTACGATTTTACCGGCAAGCCTATTGTAGTGTACCAGATAACAGATAACCCTGCTGCCGGTGTTATGTCTGGGCTGGCGGTTAAGTCAGTAAGCAAGTATGATCATGGCGGCAGGTTGATAACCGTTACCAAAAAGCTATACCAGCAGCAAGGCGATGCATCGCCTGCTGAAACCCGCCAGCTCGTAAAAAATGAATACGATGCACTGGGGCAGTTGAAGAAAAAGTCTATCGGTCAAAAAAGAAACAGCGATGGTTCGTTGAGCAGCAGCGTGGCATTGGAAGACCAGGTGTATCAATACAATATCCGTGGCTGGCTTAAAAGTATCAACGGCGATTATGCAGCAGCGGGCAGTGGCAAATGGTTTGGCATGGAATTGAGCTACGATTGGGGCTATGCCCAAAACCAATACACTGGCAATATTGCCGGTATGCGCTGGCGCAGTGGTGGCGATGGTATGCGCCGAAGTTATGGGTATGGATATGATATAGCAAACCGATTGCTGTATGCCGATTTTTCACAAAAAGATGCCGGCGTATATGCCGATAACACCAAGCTGAATTTTGATGTGATCATGGGCGATGGTACGGCCAATGGCAGTGCTTACGATGCCAATGGCAATATACAATCCATGACACACTGGGGCATGGTGTTTGGCACCGGGGGGGTACAGTCGAAAGCCATAGATGAATTAAAATACACTTACTACAACAATAGCAACCGTCTGCAAAGTGTGTACGATGCAAAAAACGATGAAGCCACTACATTAGGCGATTTCCGGTTTAAAAGCAGCCACCCGCAATATGGGTTAAAAAATAGCCTCACCACCTATAACCAGGTTACAGATTATGGCTACGATGCCAATGGCAACCTGAAAAAAGACCTGAATAAAGGTATTGGTACGGCCACCACCGATGCTATTGAATATAACTACCTGAACCTTCCGGCAAAAATAACGGTGCAGGGCAAGGGCACCATTGAATACCTGTATACTGCAACGGGTGCCAAGCTGCGCAAAACGGTAAATGAAACAGGTAAGCCTGCAAAAATTACCGATTATATAGCCGGGGCAGTATATGAAAACGATGCGCTGCAATTTTTAGGCCATGAAGAAGGGCGTATTCGTTATATACCTCCAACGGAAAATCCAACCAACGCCTTAGTATTCGATTATTTTTTGAAAGACCATTTAGGCAATGTAAGGGTAATGCTGACCGATGAGCTAAAAGTGAATAGCTATCCTGCCGCTACTTTGGAAGCCATTGGCGACCTAGACCCTGTAGAAGTTGCGGTAGATTATGAAAGGAATAATTATTTTGATATCAATACTGCCAATGTGGTAGATAATCCGCAAACCAATGGCATACCTGCTTACAACAACAACAACGGCTTCGATTATAACCATGGCGAATTAAACAGTACACAGCGCATGAGTACACAAAGTCAGAAAGTGTACAAGCTGAATAGTGCCGTATCAAAAACAGGGCTGGGCACCACACTCAAAGTAATGGCCGGAGATAAGCTCGATATATTTGGGTTGAGCTATTACAACACCAGTTCGGGTAGTGGTGGTTATGTGCTGGTAAATGATTTGTTAAGCAGTTTTGTAGGTGGTGCAGGCAGTGCAGTAGGTGGCAAAGTTTCGCCGGCGCAGGCCCAGGCAATTAACCCTGTTGGCTCGGCCTTGTACAGTTTTGTGCAAAACAGGCCCACAGCATCTTCTCCCAAGGCATATATAAATTACATATTTTTTGATGAACAGTTTACATTTGTGAGCGGCGGCTACAGTAGAGTAGGTAATAGTGGTGATCTGAAACAGCATTATGGAGAGCTGCAACAAATACCAGTGCCTAAAAACGGTTATGTGTATGTGTACTGCAGCAACGAAACCGATGCCAATGTGTTCTTTGATAACCTACAGGTGGTACATACGCCAGGCCCATTATTGGAGGAAACGCATTACTATCCGTTCGGGTTGACAATGGCAGGGATAAGTAATAAGGCGGCGAATAGTTTGGGGAATCGTTATAAGTTCAATAGCGGCACTGAACTAAATGCCGATTTAGATTTAAACTGGTATGAAACCAGACATAGAGGTTATGATCCTCAACTTGGGCGGTTTAGCCAGGCTGATCCTTGGGCGGAAGTCACCTGCGAAAATTCTCAATTCGTATTCGCTAATAATAATCCCTTAACATTTAATGACCCGTTAGGATTAACAGCTGGTTTTGCCAACGACTCATTGGGTAGGGCAAATGATCTTGGTAATGTAACTGTAACAGCTCAGAGAAAAGTGCCTAATGCCTTTCTTCCGTATATAAATTTTCCCAACGGCAGACCAGGAGTGATTGCATCTTACAAAGATTGGCCAATATCATTCAGCAGGGATAGAAGTAATGATATGCTGGATAGTTGGGCAATGGGCTTAGGGGCTGAGAATAGAATTTATCTGCAAGATCATCCAATGACAAAGCGAATGATGAACGCATATAGAGTGAGTAGAGCGAAAGCATTTTTTTATAAGAAATATATTTCTGATTATAAAAAAGGACAACCATTAAAAAATGCTTCAGTATCAGGTTATAAAGGGGTTTTCGGTTTTACTGAATTCGTTTTAGCAGGCGGAGATGTTGTAGAACAATTTGTTGGGAGTTTTGATTTAGATATACAAATGGATGAGAAAGGAGAAAACGTATTGTTTATTATGAAAAATACAACAAGCAATACTTCAGCTTTATATCATATGGCAGATTCTCACGATAGAGACTCTAATCTTCAGTTTGATGCACGAGGTAATTTAAATCAAATTTACATTTGGAAAGAACCTTTAAATAAAGTCATGGGAGATGGACTAATAAATTCAATTGGAGAAAATAGTCACGTTGTTAAGTAGTTTCCATGAATAGAACTGTTCCGATATTATTTTGTTTTATTGTCTTTATTTCCTGCGGTGATTTGCTTTCGGAGAAAAAGAAGGTTTATGAAAATTATTATTTGATTGAAAGTGAAGATCAAAGAGTTTTTTCGTTATGTTATAGGAGTAAGGACGATGATTTTATAGAGAGGGTAAGCAGCCCTGTTGTTGGGTATTTTATAGCGGGCGATAGTTTATTTATTGCCAAACGAGAAGTAAGTAAGCAAACCGTCTATTATGTTATAGATATAAAAAAGGATAATTCTTTTGCAGACGCCGATATTTATACTGTTGGCTTATTCAAGGAGAATGAGTTTAAAAAATGGAGCTACAATAAAAGTATAAAGCCGGTTTTTATCGACGTGAAATAATGGCGCGTCTTTTTGTATTGGCGAAGGCGTTGTATCCGTTCCCCCGATGCACCAAGTTATTTTAATAAATTGGAAAAGATAAAGCTAATCCAACCATAAGTGTTTCTGCAAGCAGTTCTCCTTCCGCGCCGTGTCTTCGCCTAAGCGAGACACGGCGATTAGATAACCGCGTTGCTGTATATTAGCTATATGCCTGTTAAGATGCAAGTGCCCGAATTTGCTGGTTTTTATTTTATCACAATGAACGCCGTGTCACGCCTTGGGACGGAGACACGGCGGGGAAACAGACATCAAAAAATCCTTCTCCGATTGATGAGATGCCTCGTGCCTCGGCATGACCGTAACTAGGATGACGGGTCTTTTGCTTTCTAACCTCCATTTTTTACCTGGCGTAATAGAGGTATCATACTCTCCACATCAGACATCAGAAATCAGACATCAAAAAATCATTTGCTTATTGTATCTCTTTCAGCAGTTCTGCTACGGCTGCTTCCAGTTGTTGGTCTTTGCCTTTGTTTACCTGGTTGTATTCATTCATCAATTTAATATCGGGCTCGGTTTGGTGATTTTCCAAATATTGGCCATCCATCATGCGGGCTCCCATGGGTACGGTGCCCCAGCGGGTTTGCCCATCCTGCAAAGTTTCCCAACCTGCAAAAGAGCAAGTGCCCGGCACAGGCATGCCCACCAGCTTACCGAGTTTTAAATACTGGTAGGTAAATGCATAGCAATGGCCATCGCTGTAGTTGGCTTCGTTGGCAAGGCTGATACTGGGCTTATTCCAACGGAATGTGGGTTCGTAATTGGCCACATCTTTATCGTTGCTGTATTCCATAAATCGTTTGCCGCTCAGCCACATGGTAAGGTCGGCTACCAGGTCGCCACCGCCATTGTTGCGGGTATCTACCACCAATGCTTTGCGGCCTGCATATTTACCCATGGCTTCTTCCAGCGCTGTGCGGTAGGCACCATCGTTCATACCCGGAACATGGATATAACCCAGTTGGCCATTGCTCAGTTTATCTACTTCTTCTGCATTGCGTTTTACCCAACGCTTGTACAGCAACTGGTTTTCTTCACCCAGGCTGATGGGCTTTACAACCAGTTCGCGGGTTTTGCCATTTTCATTCAGGGTGAGCAATACATTTTGTCCTGCTTTGCGGTTGAGCATTTGTGCCAGGTCGGTTTGCGGAGTAATGGCTTCGCCGTTGATGGATTCGATAATAGTGCCTGCAACAATTTTGTAGCCTGCTTTATCTAACGGCCCGTTCATGATTACTTCGTCAATCTTTACACCGTTGCCTGTGTGGCTATAGTCTATAAAAATGCCGAGTGATGCAGTAGCATCTGCATTAGCATTCGAAGTATTATAGCTGGCATAGCAGTGGCTTACATTGAGTTCGCCCAGCAGTTCGTTCAGCAATTCGGCAAACTCGTATCCATTGCCAATATGCGGTAAAAACTTCTGGTAGTCTTTGCCCATTTGTTTCCAATCAATACCATGAAAACCTTGTTTGTAAAAAATATCGCTGGTACGGCGAATAACGTGTTCGAGCATAATGCGTCGCTCGGCCATTACATCCAACTGCATATCGCCGCTAATGCTAATGCGATCTACCTTACCACTGGCTGCATCAATTTTTGCAATGCCACCATCGGTTTGTAAAAATATTTTCTTGCCCTCTTTATCCCACTGCATATTGCCTGCGCCATTGGCACCCAGCGGTGCCAATATTTTGGTTTCTTTGGTACGCAGGTTGGTGGTCCACAGGTTTACACCTTTTTCAAAACGGGTGAGATAGTACAGGTTTTCACCGTCTTTATCTACCAATGCATCGCTCAGGCTGCTGCTATGAATGGTGAAGCGGGCCTTGCGTGTTTCAAGCCCGGCCCAATCGATCATTACACTGTCTTTTTTGGGTGCTGCTTTTTTGGTGGTGTCTGCTTTTTCCGTTTTTTCTTTTATCTCTTTGGCCAGTGCTGCTTCGTCTTTGCTGAGTTTGAAATTATCCCAACCATCTTGTGTAAAAAATAAGCCATAAGCATCCTGCTGTCCGCCACTGCTATTGGCTTTGCCAGCCAGGCCATCGCGGTTGCTAAACCAGAGCATCATTTTTCCACCCATCATCCAGCGTGGACTACCATCGCTAAATCCATTTTGGGTAATGTTGGTCAGTTTTGTTTTTCCATCGGCGCTCAGTAGGCCAATTTCGCTGTTGCCAATGCTTTGCTGCGAAAAATTGAGGAGCAGCCATTTGCTATCGGGGCTCCAGCTTACATCGTGTCCACCATCGCCCCAGGTAAGCCACTCTTTTTGGGTAACTAAAGTGCGGCTCGATTTTGCAGCAAGGTTCAACACTTTCAAAGTGGCAAAATCTTCTGTATACGCCAACTCTTTCCCGTTGGGACTCAGCTCCGGGTTGCTCACACTTTTATCTGCTGTTACCAAAACCGATTCGGTGATCAAAGTGCTGGCAAAAAAGTAGGGTTCTTCCTTGCGGGTAATTTCACTTTTATAAATACTCCATTTGCCGTTGCGTTCGCTGGCGTATACCAGCATGCGTCCTTCCGATTGCCAGCTAATATCGGTTTCGGCTTCGGGAGTTTTGGTTACTTGTTTGGTGCCACTGCCATCGGCATTGCTTACAAATACATCGCCCCTAAACAGGTAAGCCACTTCTTTGCCATTGGGCGATAAGCGCATATTGCTTACGCCGCTGCCTACGGGTACCAGGCGTTCGTTGGTGTTATGCGCATCGGCATAAATATTTACCTGTAGCTTTTTGCTTTGGCCATTGGCATGGGTGTACAAACTGCCATCGTAGCTAAAACAAAGTGTGCCATTTTTTGATGCACTCAAAAAGCGAACAGGGTGTGTTTTAAAATTGGTAACGGCAGTCGGGTTGGCGCCATCTGCATTCATTTTGTACACATTAAAATTGCCCGAGGTTTCGCTGAGGTAGTAAATGGTTTTATCGCCATCGGCCAACACGGGGTTGCGGTCTTCGCCTGCAAAGTTGGTGAGTTTTTTATGCGTGCCTGCAGCAGCATCGTACACCCAAATGTCGCGGGTGATGGCACTGGTATGGTGCTTACGAAAATTGTTTTCGCCTCCTTTTTTATCGTGGTAATACAGGCGTTTTCCATCGGCACTATACTTCACATCTTCTGCAGGTGTGGTAAGCATCTGGCTTACACGACCACCTGTAATGGCAACGCTATACAACTCGGGCAAACTACCGGTGGGGAATTGCCGGTTGCCGGCTGCATCCATACGGCCGGCGCCAAACAATACCGATTTGCCATCGGGAGAAAAGCTGTAGGGAAATTCGGCGCTGCTATGATAGGTGAGGCGTTTGGCTTCGCCACCTGTAGCGGGCATAATGAATACATCGAAGTTGCCATAGCGGTCGCTGGCAAATGCAATTTGTTTTCCATCGGGGCTCCATATAGCCATAAAATCATGTGCTTCGTGCATGGTAAGCGGTGCTGCGTTACCACCGCCTGCAGGCACAGTGTACAGATCGCCTTTGTAAGTAAATGCAATGGTATTGCCATCGGGACTCATAGAAGGGTAGCGTAGCCAGGAAGCTTCGGACTGTGCCGATGCCATACATGTAGCAGTTAGCGCAAGGGCGCATAATATTGATTTCATATCTTTCATAACTTATGGTACAAATTAAGGAGGATAGGCATAGCCACAAACAAAGCTTTGGATGTTCGGTAAAATGCTGTTGCTATTGAAGCGAATATTTCAGAACAATTCATCGTCATACCCATTCACCTTCCTATTTCTGATCATACACCTAAAAACTATTTGCCATGGATCAACGCATTATTAATCTCTACGACGAGTACACGCACAAGCCGCTGAGCCGCGACGAATTTTTGCGTAAGCTAACGATGATTACCGGCAGCACAATGGCTGCCATGGCTGTATTGCCCATGCTAGAGGGTAATTATGCCATAGCACAAACCCTGCTGGATGATAAAGATCTCTTTACAGAAAGAATTACCTATAAGATTGATGCGGGTGAAATGAAAGGCTATTTGGCAAAGCCCAAAAAGAAAGGGAAATATCCGGGCGTAATTATCATTCACGAAAACCGTGGACTGAATGCCCATATTGAAGATGTGGCCCGCAGGGCTGCAAAAGCAGGTTATGTGGCAGTGGCAGTGGATGGATTATCGTTATTGGGCGGTACACCCACCAATGAAGATGATGCCCGGGCATTGTTTGCCAAACTGGATGCCAAACAAAGCGTGTTGAATTTTGCAGGGGCTGTGCCTTACCTGAAAAGCCGTAAAGACTGCACCGGGAAAATTGGTTGTGTAGGTTTTTGCTGGGGTGGCGCCATGGCCAATAGCTTAGCTGTTGCAGTACCCGATCTAAAAGCTGCGGTGGCATTTTATGGGCGTCAACCCGAAACCGTAGATGTACCCAAAATACAGGCAGCGGTTCAACTGCATTATGCAGGGCTTGATGAACGCATTAATGCAGGAGCGAAGGCTTATGAAGATGCGTTGAAGGCGAACAATAAAGTGTACGAGCTGTACATGTACGATGGCGTGAACCATGCATTTCATAACGATACTTCGGCTGCCCGTTACAACGAAGCTGCTGCTAAACTGGCCTGGAGCAGAACGCTGGAGTTTTGGAAAAAACATTTGAGTTAGCAATTGTTGCAATCAAAGTTTTATATAACAACAAAGTCCGCTGCATATACACAGCGGACTTTGTTGTTGATGGCCAGTTCCATAATGGCCACCTCTATATAAGATGATCTTTATTTCGCAGGTTTTTCTGCAACCGTATTAGGCGTGAGCAGTTGGAAGAACTGGTCGAGTTGTGGCAGTACCACAATGCGGGTGCGGCGGTTAGAAGCCTTTCCTGCTGCTGTATTGTTGGAGGATACGGGTACATAAGAGCTGCGTCCACCTGCGGTCATGCGTTTAGGATCGATGCCATATTTTTCCTGCAAGGCCCGCACCACCGATGTAGCACGCAAAGCACTCAGGTCCCAGTTGTCTTTTACGAAGCTCGATTTCATAGGCACATTGTCGGTATGGCCTTCCACTAAAAATTCGAGGTTGGGTTGATTGTTCAACACTTTGGCAATATTGCTCAATACACTTGCCGAAGCTGGCGACAATTCGTAGCTGCCGGTTTTGAACAACAACTTATCGCTGATGGAAATAAACACTACACCTTTTTCTACCTGCACATCTATATCGTCGCCCATATTGCCAAACGAGCCTTTCAGGTTCATCACCAGCGCCATGTTCAGGCTGTCTTTCCTGGCCATTTCTCCCTGCAGGTCTTTAATGTAATTGTCGCGTTCGGCCAGTTTTTCCAAACTCTTTTGCACACTCTCTGCCTGTTTGCCACTCATCACACTCATGTCCTGTAATGTGCTCATTACTTTGGTGTTGGTTTGGTCCGAGGTTTTCAATTGATCTTTCAAATTGGCATTGTTGGCCTCAGCAGTTTGTAAAAAGTTGCTGGCTTTTAGCAGGTCCTTCTCACAGCTTTTTAAGTCTTCCTGTAGCTGGGTGTATTTGTTGTTGAGTACAGTGAGTTCATCTTCTTTTGCCCTGAATTTTTTTGAGCTAACGCAGGAGCTAAGCAACCCTGCAAGCGCAATTACAACGATCGAGTAGTTCTTCATACACTTTGATTTTTGTTCATATGTTATCGTAACGGGGTAAATGTACATAGCATAGCCAAACAGCTATGTTTCACGCACCAAACATATTGTTAATCACATTGATTTTGCTGGCAATCAATAAAAGCATGTTAACAAACAGGCACTGCAATCGTTGCCGAAAACCTGAGCGGGAAAGCAACGATCAGGAAGGAAGTTTCAGGATAAAACGGGTGTATTTACCATACTCCGATTCTACCTTCATTTCACCTGCATGGCCTTCGGTAATAATATCGTAACTCATCGACAAGCCGAGGCCGGTGCCCTCGCCCGTAGGTTTGGTGGTGAAGAAGGGTTGGAATATTTTGTCGAGAATAGCGGGTTCAATACCTGAGCCGTTGTCTTCAATTACAATAATTGTTTTTCCCTTTTCAAGCGAAGTACTGATGCTGAGTTGTGGGATATAGCCTTGTGGTGCAGTTTCCAGTTTTTTGAGCATGGCATAAAATGCATTGCTGAAAAGATTGAGCAACACCCGGCCAATATCCTGTGCATTTACCAGCAGCTCCGGCAAGAGCGGATCTAGTTTTTGTTGTACATCTATGCGAATGCCTTTGGTTTTAGCCATTACACCCTGATAGCTCAGGCGTTCACATTCATCGATCAGTTTATTGATATCGGTACTTGTTTTTTTGCCGGTATTTCCTTGTGCATGCGCCAGCATTCCTTTTACAATGGAGTCGGCACGCTTGCCGTGAAAGTTTATTTTCTCAAGGTTTTGAACGATATCACCTGCAATGGATTTTGCTTCTGTTGTATTCCCGTTTTCAATTTCTTCCATCATTTCTTTAATAAGCTCATTGCTCACTTCCGAAAAGTTGGTGACGAAGTTGAGTGGGTTTTTTATTTCGTGGGCAATGCCGGCAGTGAGTTCCCCCAGCGATGCCAGTTTTTCGCGGAGTATCAATTGCTGTTGGGTGATGCGCAGGTCTGTAAGCGATTGTTCGAGTTCCTTGTTCTTTGCATCCAGTTGGCAAGTGCGTTCGGCCACGCGTTGTTCCAGCATTTTATTTTGCTCCGACAGCAGGTCCTGCTTTTGCTGCATCAACTGCTGCATGTTTTTGTGATAGCTGTTTTTGCGCCGAAAGTTCATGACCAGTGCAATTAGGAAACTTGCAAACAGCACCAGCATGGCGCCAATGCCTATAAATATTCTGGTTTCAATAGTTATCTCGAGGATGTACATACAGTGCTATTGAAATAAAGATGGACAAAATTATATAGGAAATATTATGGACGTCCCAGATTCTGCTGGCCAGTGTTTGATTTTCGCGAAACAGCGGGTTGTAAAAGAGGAACACAAAAAAGTTGATGACAAAATAGGTAGTGAACCCGGCTACCACCCAAAAGTCTTTCAGGTACCTGAAATGTTGCACATCTGATTGAATCAGTTTTAGAAAATACGCCATGCACAATAGCAACGAAAGCAGAGCTTCTACGGTAAACAGGTTACCATTGATGCCCGAAACAGAAAACAGCGATTCGCTGGTGAATAACTCAATGGCTATAATGCTTACAATAAATGCGACCAGTATGTAAACATTCCATTTTTTGCTGAAGCGCTTTAGCAGCACGAAAAACTGCAGCATCAGCAAAAACCTGGCAATGGAATGCAGGTTGTAAATGGCAATATTGTTGACATAAGCGGGAGGTTTTTTTTGTTGCACATAGTAATAATCGCCGATAGCACTGAGTGTATCGCAAGCTAGGTTAAACACCAATGCCACTAAGAGGTAATTGATAATGGGTTTCATCCAACCCGGTTGCAACCTATGAGTGCGCCAAACGGCCAATGGTATGAACAGTGCCCATACTTCCGAATAATCCAATAAATGGCCAATAATACTAAGGAGCATAAATCACTTGCTAAGTGTACGGTAGGGTTTTGGAAACCACCATGTCCTAAGTTCTACTAAATTTTTTTGTAATATGACTTTTTGTTTTAAACCCCGTGCAATATCTTAATAGGCAAAACCCTAATCTTTATGAAAAACCTTACCCTTCTGGGGTGCCTGGCAGGCATCCTGGTTACAGCTTTTTCTGCTTGTAAGAGCCCCGAACCTGCTCCGGAAACATTGGGCGGCGGAATCCCCCAGGCAGTAGAAAACAGGTTGCACTATCTCTATTTTAAAAGAGGTGACTTGAAGAGTAAATCACAACCGAATAAAGACATGACCATGTATTTCAGCCATCAAATAAAATTGAATGGAAGCATAAGTGTTTCCGGATGGGTGCAGGGAAACGGTAACGGTAGTGAGTTTACGGAGGACCCACAAATAATTACAGAAGTGGGTATTGATTCGATGGCCCTGCCGGGCGATACTTATGTGGGCGATTTTAAATTGAGTAAGAAAGACGTGAAGAAAATATTGGACAAAAAGTACGATAGCTATAATTACGTTGTGTTTAGACCGGACATTTCGGCGAAGAAGGGCTTCATCAGCTGGCAGGTTGGTGTGTCAATAGATGCACCCATAAAGGAATTGGCGAACCAGTTCAGTTTTGAATCTATTGACATTATTGTGAACCCCATTCCCCCGGGTAATATCAACGATGAAGAATTACCGGGAACCCCCTAACGCAATTGCAGTATCCGGCCTTCCATTGCTACGACCGGGTTTTGGTGAAACTATTTATTAAGATTTACTCCTCAAAAATTCGTATGAAAAAGTCATCACTTATTTGCTACTGCTGCATCCTTTTTCTCGCAGTTGCCTGCAACCACAAGGAAAAGGAAACAAAAGATTCAACGCAAAAAAAAATATTAGTTGCAGAAAAACTTTCTGTGACCAGCTTCTATTTTGAAAGATCGGCATTAAAGACGGCTGCTGCAGGTAGTGGTAAAGAAAGGATATTTTTTAGCCTGAAATATAACTCGAACGACACGCTTGATGTAGCTGGCTGGATAAAGCATACAAAAAACGGCAACAGTGACTTTAATGAAACTGCTGATTTAAACTGCAAGTTGATTGGTAGCAAATTGGCTATTCCGAATGGGGTATTGCTGAGCTCATTTAGAATTAAACAGAAGGATGTGGAGACTTTGTTGAGTAAAGCCAATAATAAGTTTAACTACATCATAATGGTGCCGGAAATAAATGGCAACTTGATTATTTGGAGCGTGGCGCTGGTGAAAGAATTGCCTCCTCCATCTTTTAATAAGGATGATCTAGAATATCAGGACATGAAAGGGAATCCTATCCCGCCGGGTAATATTGATTTGGATCTTGAATGAAATAAGTATATCAAGGCGTTTGCTGGCACACTAATAGAAATTCCTTGTTCTTACTGCAAAAGCCTTCCATTCCCAATGGGAGGCTTTTGTTTCCCCGGTACTTCTGTTGGCAGAATTATTGTATAAATGGTGATGATCAATAGGTTTCGACAGCGGTAAATAAACTTCTGGCTGTATTTTTATGTAAACAACCACCACCACATGAGAAAGCAATTGCCACTCACCCTGCTTTTTTTGCTTACCCTGATTCATGCCCAGGCGCAACAGCCCGACACTGCAGTTGCCCCATCCAAGGCATACAAGAACATCGTTCGCTACAACCTCTCCGGCCCCATATTGTTTGGCTTTAATTATTTGGTTTTTGGGTACGAGAGAATACTGAAGCCCAATCAATCCATGTCGATGAACATTGGGCAGGCTTCGCTATCGAACGTAAAAAGCTTTTCGACCGATTCTGTATCTATGAGCAAGTCGGGAAAAAATAGCGGTTTCAATTTCTCGCTGGACTATCGCTTTTATTTAAGTAAGGAGAATAAATATCCTGCCCCACATGGCGTATATGTTGGACCATATTATTCCTACAATCGCTTTAATCGCAACACCGACTGGAAACTGAAGAACAGCAGTGCAGGCAACGAGTTTAGTGTTGATTCAAGAATTGACATACATACCATTGGTGCCGAGATGGGCTACCAGTTTGTGCTCTGGAAAGACCGTATGGTGCTCGATTTTGTATTGATCGGCCCCGGCATATCCAACTATAAAATTTCTGCGGAACTAGATGGGAATATCAACGCCTCGCAAAAAGACCAGATCCTGGATGCTGTTCAACAATTGCTCACCCAAAAATTCCCGGGCATGGATTATGCCATTGGCGATGAGAAATTCGATGCCTCGGGAAATATCAGTAGCTGGAACACAGGCTTCAGGTACCTGATACATATTGGATTTAGATTCTGATCACTTTATGGCGGCATCTTCCTCTATTTGGCACTAAAATGCCAATGGCAGCCTGTGCACAACTACCTAAATTTGCATCCCAACCATTGACCAGGTAGTACTTTAATGAAAGATAATTTGCAGCAACTCGCCGCTCAACTCGAGGGCGAACTCTATTGGGATGACACCATGCGCATCTTGTATGCGACCGATGCATCCGCCTATCGCGAAATGCCGCTGGCAGTAGCTATTCCGGCTTCTGAGGCCGATCTGAAAACGCTGATCCGTTTTGCGCAACAGCATTCCACTTCCCTCATTCCGCGTACTGCCGGAACTTCGCTGGCCGGCCAGGTAGTGGGCAATGGCATTGTGGTAGATGTATCAAAACATTTTACCCAAATACTCGAACTGAATACCGATGAAAAATGGGTGCGTGTGCAGCCCGGCGTTATTCGCGACGAGCTCAATATGTTTTTGAAGCCGCATGGCTTTTTGTTTGGACCCGAAACCAGTACGGCCAATCGTGCCATGATTGGCGGCATGGTGGGCAACAACAGTTGCGGCAGCAATAGCGTTGTGTATCGCAGTACCCGTGAGCATTTGCTGGAAGTAAATGCCTTGCTGAGCGATGGTAGCGAAACTGTTTTCAAAGCGCTTAGCCTCGACGACTTTCATGCCAAATGTGAAGCGCCTACCCTGGAAGGAAATATTTACAAAACGGTGCGCACCATGCTGAGCGACTACGGCAATCAGCAGGAAATAAAAAAGGAGTTTCCCAAAAAATCGGTAGAAAGAAGAAATACCGGGTACGCGGTAGACTTGTTGGTAGATATGGCGCCGTTTAATGCCGGTGGCCCCGATTTTAATTTTTGTTCGCTCATTGCAGGTTCCGAAGGCACACTGGCTTTTATCACAGAGATCAAACTGAATATTATTCCGCTTCCTCCCAAAGAAGCCGGGTTACTCTGTGTGCATTTCAATTCGATCGACGAAAGTTTGAAAGCCAACCTAATCGCTTTAAAATACAATCCCAGTGCCAGCGAACTCATCGACCATTATATTTTAGAATGCACCAAGGATAATAAAGAACAAAGCCAGAACCGCTTTTTTGTACAGGGTGATCCTGGTGCCATTTTGGTGGTGGAGTATGCCCGCGAAACCAGGGCCGAAGTAGAAGCCATTGTACAACAGGTGGAAGCAGAGATGCGGGCCGAAGGGCTGGGCTATCATTTCCCCTTGTTGTTTGGTGCCGACTGTAAAAAAATATGGACACTGCGCAAAGCAGGGCTGGGCTTGCTCAGCAATTTGCCCGGCGATGAAAAAGCCGTGCCTGTAATTGAAGACACTGCGGTGGATGTGCACGACCTGCCAGCGTATATCCGCGATTTCAACGATATTTTGAAAAAGCACGGATTGTACAGTGTACACTATGCACATGCGGGTAGTGGCGAAATTCATTTGCGCCCCATCATCAATTTAAAAACAGAAGAAGGCAACAGGCTGTTTAGGGTGATAGCCGAAGAAATAGCCACCCTTGTAAAAAAATACGATGGCTCGTTAAGCGGAGAGCATGGTGATGGAAGATTGCGTGGAGAGTTTATCCCGCAAATGATAGGCGCTAAAAACTATGAGCTTATCAAGCAAATAAAACGCACCTGGGACCCCAACAATATATTCAATCCGAATAAGATTGTAGATACGCCCAGCATGAACAGTATGCTGCGCTATGAGCCCGGGCAGCAAACGCCAACCTTCAATACTATTTTCCGCTACACCAACCAGGATGTGCTGCAACATGCCGAGCAATGCAACGGCAGTGGCGACTGTAGGAAAACACATTTAAGCGGTGGCACTATGTGCCCATCGTTTATGGCTACGCGAAATGAGAAAGATACCACCCGTGCCAGGGCCAATATTTTGCGGGAGTTTTTAACGCATAGCAATAAGGTAAACCGCTTCGACCATAAAGAGATCAAGGATGTAATGGACCTTTGCCTGAGCTGCAAAGGATGCAAGGGCGAATGTCCCAGCAATGTGGATGTGGCCAAACTGAAAGCAGAATTCCTGCAACATTATTACGACGCCAATGGGGTGCCGTTGCGCAGCAGGCTGATCGCCAATTTCACAACGAGTGCAAAGCTGGGAGCCATTTTCCCGGCTGCGTACAATTTTGTGATGACAGCTCCCGGCATCAGTACGCTGGTGAAAAAGATGAGTGGGTTTGCTACGCAAAGAAGCATACCTACCCTGCAAAAGCAAACACTGCAAAGCTGGTATAAAAAGCACAAGCCGCTTACGGCTAGCAGTGCACGCAAAACGGTTTACCTGTTTTGCGATGAGTTTACCAACTACAACGATACCCATATTGGCATCAAAGCCATTGAACTGCTGGAGCGACTGGGTTACGCAGTGGTGATTCCAAAGCATTTGGAAAGTGGAAGAACATGGTTGAGTAAAGGCTTGCTGCGCCAGGCAAAAGTGATCGCCAATACCAATATCAGTTTGCTGTCGCCTATCATCAATGCAGAGGCTCCGTTGTTGGGCATTGAACCCTCGGCCATTCTTGCATTTAGGGATGAGTACCCCGACCTGGCTATCGATGAAAATTTTGCAGCAGCCAATGCACTTGCAAAAAATGCTTTTATGATCGATGAATTCCTGGTGGCAGAATTGCAGGCGGGAAATATTTCTGCCAACCAGTTCACCACCGCCAAGCGGGAAATAAAACTACACGGGCATTGCCAGCAAAAAGCGGTGGCCAGTGTAGCACCAACTGTGCAATTACTAAGCCTTCCTGCCAACTATACAGTTACTACAATTCCGAGTGGATGCTGTGGTATGGCCGGTAGTTTTGGATACGAAAAAGAGCATTACGAGCTGAGTATGAAAATTGGGGAAATGGTATTGTTCCCGGCAGTACGCAATGCCACCAGCGAAACCATCATTGCTGCACCGGGTACCAGTTGCCGACACCAGGTAAAAGATGGTACAGGTAAAAAGGCTTTGCATCCTGTAGAAATTTTGTGGGATGCATTGGCATAAGCGAATGAAAATGGCAGGTTGAAAATTTGATGGTAAACAGTATACAGGTATTTCAAAAAAAATTGGATATGAAAATCGTGTTGATCGTGTTGTTCTCTTTAGCTATTTACACTTCTGCAGTTGCTCAAACCAAACAGCAACCCGATACATCTGTAGTGAAAGAGTTTGGGGAGGCAGAAAAGCCTGCTGAGTTTCCCGGTGGCAGCGAAGGATGGAGAACCTATTTGGAAAAAAACATGAAGTATCCCAAAAAGGCGATGAAGGCAAACATACAAGGAGTGGTAAAAGTGCAATTTATAGTAGAGACAACCGGCGCCGTAAGTGAAGTAGCCGTCATTAGTGAGCCGGGAGGAGGCTTGGGCGATGAAGTGGTACGATTAATTTCAAAAGGCCCTAAATGGATACCAGCCGAGCAAGGAGGCAAGAAAGTGAAGTTCCGTCACATACAGGCTGTAACGTTTGCATTGGAATAATAACGTTACATTTTTTCGCAAAGCACAAGCTGCGAAAGCATTCGTCTTTATCGTTCAAGGTTCCTCTGGAAGAAATGCTTAAGCTGATTACAATTCTGCTACGATTTTATCCATCACAACTTTACCGAGTGATTTAAGGTATGCGTCGTAGGTTGTAAAATATTCCAATAGTGCTTTTCTTGAACCATTGTATCGGTTGAAGGCATACTGGTTGTTTTGATAAGGAATTTCTATAGTGCCTGTTTTTACAGTTGTCTCTTGTTGAGTAACTGTGTATTTAATGCGGGTGGGTTCCGGGCCCGGTACCATTGAATGCCGATCCCATGCTATGAATAAGAGGAGTACCCTGCTCTTCAACTTAAGTGAATATTTATAGGGTAGTTGTTCAATTTGTAGGGAGATCTTTTTTCCTGCAAGCTTCTCTGTTATTTTTTGAGTGCGGGCATATTGATTCAACGCATTGGTAAACTGGTTCACAGGTATTTGCTGGTTGAGCCTGGTGTTGAGTTCCTGTTTAATTTCAATCCAAAGGATTAGCGGAAGTATTTTTGTATACTTCAACTCGGACTTGCTCATTTCAAGTTTACTGCTCCCTTCGGTAAGCTTTGTTTCTACAATTACATTTTCATTTTTCAGGTTTTCCTTTTTGGCGGGTATTTCACCATAATGTTGAACCAGGATTTTTTCCGTTTTTTTTGCGCCGGAACAAGCAATAAGGATAATGGGTAAAAAGACCAGGATGGCCAGCTTTCTTGTAGAGTTGATCATGAGCAGTTAATTGATACGGTTGTGGTACCAGGCGTTTTGGACTCCTGCTATCCATATCCTCCCGACAGCTTATTGGCCGATGAAGGAAACTGGTAAATTTCTTAAGAAATGTTGGTGTGATGCGTTGGTGTAATAACTATTCTGCAATATGCATGGGTGTTACGCGTTCCCAAAGCAGCTTGGTGCCGAAGCCTAAACTGTTATCGGTCATTTTTATTTTATCGAGTCGAATGGCATGCACTTTACCCTTCATGGCCAGTGTAAATGGAAACCGGAGATGGTAAATCTTTGTGGCCTGCTGCACCAATGGGTCGTCCGTGGGTAAGAGCTTGCCATTGAGTTGAATGCCTTTTACCAACACTTTTTTTTGCTTGTCGGGCAAAATGGTACCGGCAATATGGGTCCATTCTTCCATCCACTGCATGTGTAAAGTGTTATCGTTGGTTTTAAAATAGAGCAAATTAACATTGCTATCAAAGGCATAATAGCAACTGAAACAATGCAATTCCCCGTTTCCATTTGTACAACAAATAGATGCAACAGTTTGGCTGTCAATAAATTTCTGAATATGCGCCAATTGTTGTTGGGGCTCCATGTGCGTGCATTTTTAGTGTAAGGAACAAAAGTACCTTTAGCCCGTAAACTGTTTCCTGTATTTTGTCAGGTTTTTAAAGCCACAGTTGTTGCAGTTTTGCCAACTTTAATTTAGTCGCCCATGTTACGTGTTACCAAAATATTCCGATTCGAAACGGCCCATGCCATTAACGGGTATAACGGCAGCTGCCGCCACATTCATGGGCATTCGTATGTGTTGCATGTTACCGTACAGCCTGCTACACCAGCCGACGATTTTTTACCGCCTCCGGGATTCGTGATCGATTTTAAAGACCTGAAAGCCGTGGTGCAGGAATCCGTATTCAATCGCTTCGACCATCGCATTATTTTGTCGGAAGCCTATATCCAACTGCATCCAAATTTGGCCCAACTACAAAACCTTGAAGTATGGCCGATGGAGCCAACAGCAGAAAATATTTTGCTGCAGGTTAAAGCCAGCTTGCAAAAACAACTGCCGGCCGATGTGATACTCTCCGCACTAAAAATTTATGAAACCGCCGACTCGTATGCCGAGTGGACGTTGGCATAATACAGCAGATAGTTGCCATTATTTCAATTGATGTCTTAAAAAGGCGACAACAGCCCCATCAACATTCAGGGAGTTATACTACATTGCAGAGGTGTGCGTACAATACTAATGTTGTGTGCAATTTTCATGGACAACTTCCAATTAGCATCAATTATCGCAGGAATTGTATTTATAGTCGGACTAGTTGGACTAATAAAACAAGTGCGATTAACATTCAGTTCAACTTCGATCATAAAGAAGTTTTTCTTATTTCTTTTGGTGTTATTAATCGTCGCAGCCATACTTGCAAAGTTTGACATATACTTTCGTGGCTACTGGACAACACGAATCTTAATTTGGTTTTTTATTCTATTCGCATCTCTACTTTTTGCTTTTGGTGATAGATTTATTTTGACAAAGCCATGGAGACTTTTCACAGGCTTTATTTTTTATTTTCCTTTGGCAAGTATTCTTTGGTTTTTCATCGTCCCGTTTATGGGACCTGTTTTATCAATTACTATTTGGGGACATATTTTAGGTAGCAAAGACGACATTTTTTATTGTGACAATGACATAAGATTGCAAAGGGTTTTTCACGGAGCGTTGGGCCCAGCTGGCCCACCAAATTATTTTAAGAAAAGCGGAGTTTTGGAATTTGACAAAGGACTTTTATCTGTGAATTTCTATGAAACCCCCGACAGTTTAAAGATTGAAAAAACTAAAGATACAATCACAGTGTACTTTTATCACAATAGGAATTACGACACAATTAATCCAGTTTCGTTCAAGTTTAAGAGATAAAACTGCAACCAACAAAGATGTTTTACGTCAGCGGACTGGCGTAGCTAGAGCCAGGCAGTAGTTCATTTTTTAGATTCGGTTTCCGCTCAACCCAGTGGCAGAAGCTTTTCAACTTTTAAAGTATATTCGGATTCAGTTCCGGTCAGGACGAACAAGCTCATCCCGCTGAATGCCAAGCCAAAAAATTAGCGGGGATTTTACAGCAACTTCTATGTCACATGCAATAAAGCTTTCCTTTAAACCAACAGTCCTCTTTTTTTCAGCAAATGCATTGTCATATCCTTTGCACGAAATGTTTCATGCTCTAACGGCTTATTTTCTCAATGTAAATTCTACGCTTTACCATTTTTATGTAGATGTTGACCATGCCCGTACTTCGGCTTACGACAACCTATTAATTGCTGTTGCAGGACCTGTTCTAAGCTTTGCTTTTGGTCTTCTATTTTGGACGGCATACAAAAAAAGTAAAGCTGCAAGCTATAAATTGATCATGTTTTATGCAGCCATTGCAGGCATTAGTATTTTTTTCGGCAATGTTTTTTCAACTGCATTTGCAGGAGACTTTCATACAGCAGCTACATTATTGCGATTTCCCTCCTGGCTTCAAATATTTGTTACTTTAACAGGGTTGGTTTTTCTGTCAGTATTTATGTATAGAGTAGGCAAAGAAGTTTTATTTTTTTCTTTCAATAACGAGACCACTTTCAAGGGAATGATCTCAAGTTTTTTGCTGATGCCCTGGATTGTAGGAACGCTACTTTTAATCCTTTCCTTTTTGCCACTTCCAGGCTTCTTTATTACAGGAATGATTTCGAGTTCAATTTTCTGGGTCGTATCAATAGTTTCTGCTGTTTTCAATAGGGGAAAAGTGAAAGCCATTGAGTACATATCGCCAACGCTCAATTATGTTGATATTATTGTAGTTCTATTTTCAGTTCTCGTTGTAAGAAGTTTAATTTCCGGGATCAGATTTACACACTAAGAACCACCGCTAACATTGCATTGGAAATATGGTAGGGAGCTAAATATATTTCGTTTGTCTTCCCCTAAATAGGTTGACTAAAAAAATAACCCCAATGGAAATTGTATAATCTCCCGCGGGGAGAAAGGTATTTTTTGAGAACCTCATCATAATTTACCCCTGTAGTAATCCAGTATCCTGGTGCGCAGCACATATTCATAACCCGCTTGTGTAAAATTGACCACGCTGCGGTCGTACCCATTTTTGATAACGATATATTCGGCGCTATTGATGACGCCGTTATTGAATCGTACTTCTGCCGCACGAAATGATTCTTTGAGTGCTTCTACCTGTTCGTTCAAAATTTTGTAGCGGTTAAAAGCGGCCACCATGTTTTGATGTGCCTGCTCTACATCCTGTTGCAATTGCACTTTGGTGTTGTTGGTAAGCGCCTGTGCTTCGTTGCGGTTGATCTTTGCCTGCGTGATCTTGTTGCGCACCGATAAACGGGACAGGATGGGAATTTGCACATTCAACCCAAACTGCGCATTGAGGTTGTTGTTGTATTGCGTGCCAAATCCAAATTCATCCTGGCTCTTGTTTTGTTGTTTGGTGTACACCGGCAATTGCGATCCGTTGCTGATGACATAGTTTTCTGAAGCAGCAAAAAATTCATTCAGCACGGTATATTTTGTAGCAGCGCTGGAGTAGCTGGTACCCAGTCCGCCGCCAAGGCTCACATAGGGAAACAGGCCACCTCTTGCTACTTTGATGGATCGCTCTGCAGCCAGTGTTCTAAAATCAGCCGCTTTCACCTGTGCCATATTGGTGAGTGCTTCGGAGTACACTTCGGGTGAAGATTTGTCGTAGTTGGCCATGGTAAGGTCTACTTCCTGCCTGCTCAGTTCAATAGGCGTGTTGTAAGGAATATTCATGAGCCGGGTTAGTGTGATCTTCGATTGTTCCAATGCATTGCCTGCATTTACAACAGCTACTTTGTTCGATGCCCGTTCTCCTTTTAAATCGGTTAAAGTATAAGGCGCCACAGCACCTTCGCCTGCTACAATTTGCAGGCGCTCTACTTGTTTGGCAGCCACTTCTTCCTGGTTTTTGGATACTACCAATTGGTCTTCGTTATTCAGTATGGCCAAATACGCGGCAATTACATTCAGCGTGATATTATCCTTTGCTTGCTGCAGATCCATCTTGCTGGCGTTGAGCAGTTCTTTGTTTTGCGCAATGGTTTGCTGTATTTGCCCACCACTATAAATGGGCAATGTGGCATTTAATTGTGTGTAGGAATTGTTGAATGCCTGGTCCACAAAACTGTTGGTAAACGGGTCGATGCTGCGGCCGCGGCTACCACCAAAATTGAATACGCCATTTACATCGGGCAACCTGTTGGCCTTCGATTGCTTGAGTGAAGCGGCATCGCGTTCTACCTGGAAGGATGATTGCTGAATGGTAATATTGTTGGCAATGGCAGTATCGATGCATTGTTTTAATGTCCATGTTTTTTGAGCAAGGGCATTGGTGCAAATACAAACAAGGGGTAATACAAGTAAACGTTTCATATAGGAAGTTGCTATTGCAGATAGAGTAAGATTACATTTCAATGCGGGCATCCATCAGGTTGATAATACGATTGCCATAGGCAGCATTTTTTTCGGAATGTGTTACCTGTATGATAGTGACACCTTCCTTATTCAGTTGTTGGAACAGGTTCATGATCTCTTCGCCCTGCTTACTGTTGAGGTTGCCCGTAGGTTCATCGGCCAATAATAATCTTGGCTTCGAGATCAATGCACGGGCCACGCCTACCAACTGCTGTTGACCGCCGCTGAGCTGCGATGGAAACAAATCTTTTTTGCCCACTATGTTGAACCTGTCCAGGATATCGGCCACCATGGCTTTTCGTTCGGATGCTTTAATGTCTTTATAAATGAGCGGCGTTTCAATGTTTTCGTACACCGTGAGTTCATCAATCAAATGATAGGCCTGGAATACAAAACCGATATATTGTTTGTAGAGTTGGCTGCGATGTTTTTCTTTCAACAGGTGAACATGCTCGTTCAAAAACAGGAATTCGCCCTCGTCAAAATCGTCGAGCATGCCGATCACGTTGAGCAATGTACTCTTGCCCGAACCCGATGGTCCCATGATAGAAACAAATTCACCTTCGGCAATGTCGAGGTTAATATCCTTTAGCAGGTAAACGCGGTTGCCACCAACATTAACCCATTTAAACAATTTGTGCAGGGAGAGTAACATGGGAGCATTCAAAATTTTTGAGAAAGATACCAGTATGCATGCAGCTAATTCCGGTTATTTGAATTGAAGGGTCACCTGGCCGCTATGTCCCGAAACGGTTACGTTTGCGCCTCCTCCGTTTACTGTTCCGTTAATGGATTTGTCGGAAGCATTTCCCGAAAAATTAGTCAGGTTGGGTACAGAAATCCGCTGGCCGCTAAGATCGAGATTTACTTTGCTTGCCGCAGGAATGGTAATATTGATATTGCCCGCTGAGTTGTTGACCCGAACATAATCTTTGAGTGCATCCATTTCAATATTGATTGAGCCTCCGCTTGTGGCAGCATCCAAATTGCAATGCATTTTTTGTGCCCGGATACTACCACCCGATGTAGCTGTTTTTAATTCGCCGGCAATATTGCTGGCAGTAACAGAGCCGCCGCTGGTAGTGGCATCAATTTTACCATCGAGGTCTTCCAGTTTTAAAGAACCTCCTGAAGTGCGCAACGAAAGATTTCCTTTGCTTGTTTTGGCTTGTATGCTACCGCCGCTGGTTTGCAGGCTGCCATTAGCGTTTACATCTTCCAGGTTGATGCTGCCGCCACTGGTGCTGCCTTTAAGCTGGCCACGCATGCCTGCCAATTTTAAACTACCACCGCTTGTAGCAAATTCATGTTCGCCATCCAATGCTGATAAGTTGATGCTGCCGCCACTGGTTTGCAACAGCGTGTTTACTTTTTGTGCCGTGTATATTACAAACGAAATGCTGAGTGTTTTTTTCCAGTTGTTGATATTGCCCTTGGTTTTTGCAATGGCATACAGTGTATTTCCCGATACTTCAACGCGGTAATCGTAATACTCAGCAAGCCTTGCATCAATTTCTTCTTTGCTCAGCTTTTCGTTGTTGCCATTGCTCCTGATATAAACTTCCACTCTGCTTGCTTCGGCTGTTTTGTATTGCACCTGTATGCTGCCGCCACTGGTTTTTACTTCCACTTGTTTTACGGCTGCTGCAGTAAAAGGCGTTACAGAATAGGGCGTTTTATCCTGGGCTTGCAACAGGGTGCCGGCCAGCATACCTGTTATAAAAAATACGGTGCACAAAAAGTTTTTCATACTTGCTGTTTTAATCGTGAGAGGGTTAATGTGGTTGGTCAATGAGACATCTTTTTTTATTCTGCTCTTAAACTTTTTACAGGATTGGTCATGGCCGCTTTAATAGCCTGGAAGGTTACCGTAAGCAATGCTATCAACAAACCGATGCAAGCTGCAAGCGGAAAGATCCACCAGTTGATAGTGGTGCGAAATGCAAAATCCTGTAGCCAATTGTTCATAGCTATCCATCCTACCGGGAAGGCAATAAGGGCAGCTACGAGTACCAGCTTTACAAAATCGACTGAAAGCATCACCACGATATTGGCAAGCGATGCCCCCAGCACTTTGCGTACGCCTATTTCTTTAATGCGTTGTTGCGCCATATAGGTGGCCAACCCAAATAAACCCAGGCAGGCAATGGCAATGGCCAGTATGGAAAATACCAGTGCAAGTCCGCCCATGCGTTGTTCGGTTTTGTACATAAAATCAAATTCGCTATCCAAAAATCGGTAGCTGAAGGGCTTGCCCAGCGCCATGCTTTTAAATTGTTTTTCTACCTGCGTTATCAATGTCGAAAGTTGGGAGGTAGACACTTTAAAAGCCATGGAATTATTGCCATCACCCAGGTGCATGCTGAGTGCATCAATATTTTGCCTGAGCGATGCAAAATGAAAATTCTTCACAACGCCTATCACGGTAAATCCCTTTTTTTCAGTCGAGGTATTGCTGACCGATGTGTACAGTTTCCGGCCAATTACATTGCCGCCACCCATTAATGTAGCGGCTGTTTCGTTGATGATAATGGCATTGGAGTCGCTGCCAAATTCTCGACTAAAATTGCGCCCCTGCACCATTTGCATGTCCAGCGTAGGAATGTAATCGTAGTCTACTCTCCACGATTGCATATTGAATGAATTGCTTGCTGTGGTTGTGGCTTCCACCGAAAATGTATTGTCGTTGCGCGACGACCGGCTAACCGGTAAAAATTCACCCGTAGTACCCAATTGTACGCCGTGTAATTTGAGCACCGCGTTTTTGAATGCCGTTTTATTTTGATCCAATGCATGTGCTCCATCAACGATCAGCACCTGCTCTTTGTTGAACCCAATGTTTGAGTGTTGTATAAAGCTGAGTTGTTTGTACACCACAATGGTTCCAATAATTAAAACCATGGCAATAAAAAACTGGAACACTACCAATGCATTGCGCAAATAACTTTTATGCGATTTTAAATGCAGTTTTCCTTTTAATGCGGCAATGGGTTTGAATGAAGAAATGTAGAAAGCAGGATAAGCGCCTGCCAGTAAACCCACCAGTACAGCCACCAGCAGCATGGCTGCAAGGCGCATAGGCTCCAGCAATTGCTGAATGGTAAACGCTTTGGCCGATAAGGCATTGAAATAAGAAAGCCCGGCCCATACAATGGCCAATGCCAACATGGTAGCACAAACAGAAGTGAGTATGGCTTCTGCCATAAACTGCCCGATCAATCTTGCTTTTTGTGAACCCAATACTTTGCGAATACCTATTTCGCGGGCACGGCTGCCGGAGTTGGCAGTACTGAGATTAATAAAATTGACACAGGCCAATATGAGGATGAATAAAGCAACTACTGCAAAAATAGACACGTACTGCCTGTTGCCGGGAATACCTATTTCTGCCACTTTGTTCGAATGGAGATGGATATCGGTGAGCGGAGTTAAACTGTAGTTGAGTTTATTGCCTGCTTTCTCAAATTCATCTATCGATTTTATTTGCATGAATTGAGAAGCCTGGGGCATCACGTATTTTGCGATCACCTGTTTGAAATGCTGATCGAACTGCCTGGGGTTGGTGCCGGGTTTCAGCAATACATACGTGTGAAAATTATGGCTGAGAAAATTGCCGAATTGGTAGAAGTACACATTGTCCATCGAGAACATAAAATCGAAACGCAGGTGACCGGTTGTCGGCATATCTTTTATCACGGCAGTTACCTTGTATAAATTATATCCCGCTTTATCGTTGGTTTCAATGGTTTGACCCACTGCGCTGTTGCTGCTGCCAAAATATTTTTTGGCTGTTGATTCGCTGATGACTACCGTATTGGGTTCGTCTAATGCGTGTGCGGTATTGCCAGCTACTGCCGGAAAACTAAATACATCAAACACCGTAGAATCGACGAATGCAATATTTACTTCATCAAAATATTCTGCTCCTTTTTTCACCAGCCTCGATCCGCTGGAAGTGTAGATGCGGGCAAATTGTTCTACCTCGGGATAATCTTTTTTTAAAGTAGCTCCCATGGGGTCAGCACTCACAGACAGTTCCATCTCGCTGCCACCAAATCGAATATTACCATCTATACGATAAATGCGGTCTGCTTTTTCGTGGTGTTTGTCGAAACTTAATTCATCCAGTACATAAAGGGCGATGAAGAAAAAGCAGGCCAGGCCAATAGAGAGACCAGCAATGTTGATGACAGAAAATGTTTTCTGTTTTACAATATTGCGCCAGGCTGTTTTAAAAAAATTCCGGATCATGGGGTGTGTTATTCGCTTCTTAATGATTTTACAGGATTGGAAAGTGCGGCCTTGATGGCCTGGAAACTTACTGTGGCAATGGTGATGCCTAATGCACCTGCAATGGCTGCACCAAAGATCCACCAGTTGAGCGTGGTGCGATAATCGTATTCCTGTAGCCATTGGCGCATGCTATACCAGCCGAGTGGAACAGCGATGACGCAGGCAATAGTTACCAGCAGCACAAACTCTTTCGACAATAAATACCACACATTGAAAACGCTGGCACCAATCACTTTTCTTATGCCAATTTCTTTGGTGCGCTGTTCGGCCACAAATGATGCAAGCCCCAATAAACCAAGACAAGAAATAAAAATGGCGAGTACTGCAAATACGCCGGCCAGTTTTCCAATACGTTCTTCATCGCCAAATTTTTGCGCAAAGTCTTCGTCCACAAAATTGAATTCATAAGCCGTACCCGGATCAAATTTTTTGAAAACAGCTTCAATTTTTTTCACTGCTGCGCCCGCCGCGAGGTTGGGGTTTATTTTCATGATGACCACATTGCCCGCTTCGTTGGAGCAGTGGAATAAAGATGCCCGCACAGGTTGATAAGGCGATTGGGTGAGTATATCTTCTACAATGCCAATAATTTGGAATGGCCTATCGTCCCACACCAATGTTTTGCCCACAGGATCTTTAAGGCCAATAAATTTCACAGCCGTTTCATTCAGGATAAAAGCAGCAGTGTCCGATTTAAAATCCCTGGAAAAATCGCGGCCTTCAATAATTTTCCATCCCACCACTTTACCGTATTCCGGCGTAACGCCACTGTTCGGAAAATCGACAGACATATTGGGGTCTTTTCCCTCCCAGTTAAAACCACCATTGGTATTCCACACATCGGTTGTTGGGCTGGTAGCTTGTGTAATGTCCACCACCAGGTTGTTTGTTTTCAGCTCCTGTCGCAGTGCTTCAAATTGTTTATGCAATTCGCCATTCATGGGTGCAGTTACCAGGCTTCGTTTGTCGTAACCAATGGGGCGATTCTTTGCATGTTGTATTTGCCTATACACTACAATGGTGCCAATGATGAGCATTACCGAAACGGCAAACTGCATTACCACCAGCACTTTTCGCGGGATGGCTGCAAACCTACCGGCCTGGAATGTTCCTTTCAGCACTCTCACGGGTTGAAACGATGAAAGGTAGAGTGCGGGGTAACTGCCGGCTATAACACCGGTAAGCAAACTAAACACCAGGCATGCCAACCAAAACCATGGGTTGGTCCAGAAGAAAGCAATTTTTTTATCGGCCACTTCGTTGAAAAAAGGCAGTGCCAACAATACAAGTCCAATGGCGACCATGCATGCCAATAGCACGATCAAAAAGCTTTCGCTAAAAAACTGGTAGATCAATTGCTTGCGGGTAGAACCAATGGCTTTTCGTACACCTACTTCTCTTGCTCGTTTTTCAGAACGGGCAGTACTCAGGTTCATAAAATTGATGCAGGCAAGCAGCAGCACAAATAAACCTACTATGCCAAACAGCCATACATATTTGATACGTCCTCCGGCGTTGATGCCATTCTTCCAATCATTGTGCAGGTGCCAGTTTTTCATGGGGTGCAAAAACACTTCCGGCTTGCTGTTTCTCGTTTCGTCGGGCGCAGCTTCCTGTTTTATTTTTTTGATTTTCGCCGATACCTTTTCCATGTTGGCATTGTCGGCTATCTGCGCATAGGTCTGTGTAAAATTGCTACCCCAGGGATTGGTCATTTTTCCGACCCATGGTTCGTTGATCAAATACAGCGACCATGGCATGATATAATACATTTCGCGAAACTTGCTTTGGTGTGGAATGTTTTCATACACGCCAATCACTTTCAACTGCTCTTTATTGTCGAGCTTAATGGTTTTTTCAATAGGATTATCGTTGCCAAAAAATGCTTCTGCAATTGTTTCTGAAATGATGATGGAATGCGGGTCGTTAAATCCTGCTGCCGATCCTTTCAGTATGCGCAGCGACAACATATCTACCACACCCGGTTCCCAGTATGAGCCGGATTTGTATATTTTTTTATCGCCAATGCTCAACGTGTGGTGATTATTCCACGAAGACTGTAGCACATACTTGAAATCGCTGCCATACTTGGTGCGAATTTCATTGGCCATCACAGCCGGGTTGGCGGTTTGCGTGCCAATCAGGCCATTGTAGGTTTGATGCTGCATCACCTGTGCAATGCGGTCGTAGTTTTTGTGGTATTTGTGAAAACTCAATTCATCCCAGATCCACAAGCCAATCATCATGGCCACGGCCATGCCTACTGCAAGTCCACCAATATTAATGGCGCTGTATCCTTTGCTCTTCAACAAATTTCGCCACGCTATTTTGAAATAATTCTTGATCATGATCTGTTGTTTATTCGCTGCGCAATGATTTTACGGGGTTGGCAATGGCTGCCCGTATAGCCTGGTAGCTAACCGTAAGAAAAGCAATGCTCAACGCGGTGATGCCGGTGATGGCAAATACCCACCATTGAATGGAAATTTTGTATGGGTAGGATGATAGCCATTCCCGCATGGCCCACCATGCAATAGGAGAGGCAATAAGAAATGAAATGAGTACGAGTTTCAAAAAGTCGATGGACAACAATTGCGTAATGCCTGCTACAGAAGCACCCAGCACTTTTCGAACGCCAATTTCCTTGATGCGATTTTCGGCCATATAGGTGGCCAGGCCAAACAAGCCCAGGCACGAAATGAAAATGGTGAGCCCTGCAAACAATGCAGCCAGAGTGCCAATGCGTTTTTCTTCATCAAATTTTTGCGCATAGCTTTCATCTGCAAAATTGAAACTGGTAGGATACTGCGGGTTGTATTTTTTGAATACCGTTTCGGCCAGCTTCAGGTTTTTTTCAATGGTATTTACCGGGTTCAATTTAAAATGGATCACATTGAACCAGGAGTTGGGCCCCATTACAATCAACTGCGACACATTTTCGTAGGGCGATTCATAAATAAAATCTTTCATCACGCCTACCACATGCCAACTCTGTCCTTGTCCTCTTACAATGCTTCCTACCGGGTTTTTTAAGCGCATGATCTTTACTGCTGCTTCATTCAACATAATGGCAGTAGAATCGGATGCGTATTTGTACACATCAATATCTCTTCCTTCTTTCAGTTTTACGCCAATGGTTTTTACAAAATCTGCATCGGCAGCCATCATGATAAAATCTGTTTTATCATCTGTTTCGGTAGATCCGTCCCATTTCCATCCCCAGCTATCGCTCCAGCGTTGGGTAATAGGGCTCATGCTTTTGGTAACTGCTGTGGCGGCACCGCTGCTCACCAGTTCGTTTCTTATGAGGGAATAATGCTTTTCTACATCGCCCTGCAAAAAAGTGTACACCAGTTTGTCGCGGTCGTAGCCTGCATCGCGGCTTTGTGCATGTATGATTTGCTGGTGCACAATGAGGGTACAAATGATGAGGGCAATAGCAAAAGTAAATTGCAGTACTACCAATACTTTGCGGGGTGTAACCAATGCATGGCTTGCTTTAAAAGTTCCTTTCAATACTTTGGATGGTTTGAAAGAGGAAAGGAAAAATGCAGGGTAGCTTCCTGCCAGCACGCCGGTGAATACAATGAATGCAAATGCAAATAACCAAAACCAGGTATTGCTGTAATCGACAAACAATTTTTTATCTACCAACTCATTGTAAGCAGGAAGTGCAATGAAAACTATGACGAGTGCTAATGCAAAAGCAATGAAGGCCAGCAATACACTTTCGCCAATGAACTGCCCGATCAACAAAGATTTTTGCGCACCTACTACTTTACGAATGCCTACTTCCTTTGCCCTTTTTTCGCTGCGGGCAGTACTCAGGTTCATGAAGTTGATGCAGGCTATCAGCAATATCAACGCGGCAATAATGGCAAATAGTTTTACCATTTCTATGCGGCCACCTACGTATTGACCATTTTCCGATTTGGAATACAACCAACGATCGCTGAGCAACTGCGTAAACACAACTGATGTAGAGGGATCGTTGGTGCCTTTGGTATGGTTGATGGTGAAGTTTTTGATCTTGGCGTCAAACGAAGCCTGGCTTACACCGGTTTTCAGCAATACATAACTCTTGGTGGAATTGTTACCCCAGTTTTGATCATCCCATTTTATTTTTTTCATGTAGCTCCAGGGCATTACATAATCAAACCGGAACCTGCTGTTGTCGGGCAGTGTGTTCAACACACCTGTTACGGTAAAATAATCTGTACTGTCTACTTTGATGGTTTTGCCCAATGCAGCTTCTTTGCCAAACATTTTTTTCGCAAAATCCTGTGTGATCACAATGTTGTTGATCTTGTCCAACGCAGTGTTGGGGTCGCCTTGTGCAAATTGGAAGTTGAATATTTTAAAGAATGCCGAGTCAACAAATGCGCCCGACTCGTTGAGCCGGGTATCGCCTACGGTAAAAAGGAAAGTGCTTTCGTTGTACCGGGTAAACTGCTCAATGTCGGGTAGCTCCTGTGCCATGGTGGGCGCCAGTACTTTGGGTGTAGTGTTCCATGCCCATAATTCGCCATTGAATTTATCGCGGTTGTTCAGCGTATAAATTCTGTCTGACTTCGAATAGAAACGATCAAAATTCATTTCGCTATGTATCCATAGCAAAATGAGCATGGCGCTGGCCATGCCTACCGCCAGCCCGGCTATATTCAGGAAAGAGAAACCTTTGTTGCGCATCAGGTTGCGCCAGGCAATTTTGATATAGTTTTTTAGCATGGGATGAAGTGGGTGTGGGGTTAAACCAAAATGTTTTCGGTTACGGTTTGTCCGTCGAGCATGCGAATAATGCGGTGACTGTATTTAGCATCGTGTTCGCTGTGTGTAACCATAATGATGGTGGTGCCCAACTCGTTTAAATCGGTGAGCAGTTGCATTACTTCGTTGCCATTGCTGCTGTCCAGGTTACCGGTAGGTTCATCGGCCAGTATCAGTTTAGGTTTGTTTACCACGGCACGTGCTACTGCCACACGCTGTTGCTGGCCACCACTCAGTTGTTGTGGATAGTGGTTGCGGCGGTGCATGATCTGCATTTTGTCCAGCACTTCCTCCACACGCTGCTTGCGTTCAGCAGGTTTTACATTGCAGTAAATAAGCGGCAGTTCCACATTTTCAAATACAGTGAGTTCGTCTATCAGGTTGAAACTCTGAAACACGAAGCCAATATTGCGCTTGCGCAGATCGGCCCGCTTTTTTTCGTTGTAACCCTTTACCTCAATACCGTTAAAGCGGAATGATCCGCCATCGGCATCGTCGAGTAAACCCACAATATTCAGCAGGGTACTTTTACCGCAACCGCTGGGTCCCATAACGGCAACAAACTCGCCTTCTTTTATTTCAAGCGAAAGTTTGTTGAGCGCCACCGTTTCTACTTCTTCGGTGCGATAGTACTTTTCGAGGCCGTCAATTTTAATCATGTGATAGGCAATTATGATGATGGAATGATTGGAAAATTATTTGGCAAAAATTTGCAGGGGGCTCAGCTTTTGACTGGATAAACTTGTGCTGCTGGCTTTGCTTTTTTCGCGGCATTGCGCAAAGGCATTGCATTGAGGGTTTCCCAAAAGAAATACCGAAGCGATCATGGTAAGCAAAACAAAGCTTAACATGATAATTGCAGTATGATAAGGGGCGTGTGAGGTTTTCATTGTTATGGTTTTTTCAATATGAGCTCGTTCATGTTTTCATAGTTCTCGTAACTACTGGTCACTACTTTGTCACCGGGTTTTAAACCATCGAGTATTTCGTAGTAGTCGGGGTTTTGGCGGCCAATTTGTATATCTACTTTATAAGCCGCAGTGCCGGCATCGTTTACTTTAAAGATCCAGTTACCACCAGTGTGCTGGTAAAAGCCGCCTTTCGCTAATTGGATGGCTTCTGTTTCTTCGCTCAGTGCCAGATAAATTTGCAGTGTTTGTCCGCGGCGAATGCCTTCCGGAATGCCCGAAGCAAATTCCATATCTACCTGGAACCTGTTGTTCACCACCTGCGTGTAAATTTTCTTTACCCGTAGTTTATAGGTTTTTCCAGCCAGCGAAAATTCGCCTTCCTGTCCTGTAAGTACACGGCTGATATAGTGTTCATCAATATCAACCCTTACTTTAAAACCGCTGGTGGCATCCAGTTGTCCCAGGCGTTCACCTTTATCTTTATTCTGTCCTATTTCTGCATCCAGCGATGTGAGTTGTCCGTCGATAGGAGCCCTTACCACCAGGTCGCCCACTTTTTTCCGCATCAGTTCGAGTGTGTTTTGCATGCGTGCAAGTGATTGCTTGTCTTGTGTGGACATGAGGTTTACCGCTGCGGCATCTTCTTTCAAAATGTCTTGAGTCAATTTTTTGCGGCGAACCTGGTAGTTGTAGGCAATTTCCGATTGGCGATATTCCTGCTCGCCAATTACTTTTTGATCGAACAACTTTTTGTTCAGCTTGTACACCCTTTCGGATTCTGCAAGCGCATTGTCAACCTCGGCCATTTGGTTCAACTGTCGGATGGTGTTTTGTGTGGCATTGTTTTTCGAAATGTTCATTTGTGTGAGTACGTTGAACACAGAAGTTTCCTGGTTGGCCAGGCTGAGTTCGAGATCCGTATTGGACAAGCGCAGAATGGGTTGACCTTTTTGCATAATGGCGCCATCTTCTACAAACAATTGTTCAACCCTGCCACCTTCCAACGCGTCGAGGTAAATAGTAGTAAGGGGCAACACCATACCATTTACAGGGATGCGTTCGCGAAACGGTCCCTTCTTAATTTCTGAAATGGTAATACGATCCAGATCCACATTCAGCTTATTGCCGCCACGGCCGTAAAATATGCTGGCTACAATAAGGCCTGCCAGTAGCAATACGCCGGCAATGGTGATCATCCGTTTTGGTGTCCAAGTCTTTTTTTCAATTACCCTATCCACGTGCTTTGCGTTTTTGGTTTCTTTTTCTACACCTGTCCGCTGTAGTAATCCTACTGCTTTAAACATCGTGCCAGAACAAAAACCCTTGTGGCACAAGGGTTTTAAGAATGGGCGATTTGGAAAGTGTACGGTTTCGATACAATTTGTGTCCGCTTTTGCAACAGCCGTACTGGGTCCAATTTGGCAACCCTGGCCCCTGCTTCCCGGTAAATTGAATACCGGCTTTGCGAGCATGTTTCTTAGGGCTACATTTGAATAAGCTATTGGGTCCAGCGGTGGCAAGTGCCGGTTGGGCTGGCTGTTTCAATACCGAATCCATGAATTTGAAAAATGCTTCCCTGCTCATCATCGACGATGATGGCGACGTGCTCACTGCTGTTCGATTGCTGTTGAAATCGCAGGTGAAGTCGGTGGAAGTGTCCAAAGATCCCTCCGATATTCCTGCTTTATTTGCCGGCCGCGATTACGATATTGTAATGCTCGACATGAATTTTAATGCCAGTGTAAATACCGGCAACGAAGGACTGTTTTGGCTGCGTAAAATAAAAAGCCTGGGCTCGCAGGCTGCCATCATTATGATCACGGCTTATGCCGATGTAGACCTTGCCGTACGATCGCTAAAAGAAGGTGCTACCGATTTTGTGGTAAAGCCCTGGCAAAACGACCGTCTCATAGAAACGCTGAAAGAGTGCCTGCAAAAAACCGATAAAGCTGCTAAAACCGAAAAGCCTGTCACAAGCACATCGCCCATTCGTACACTGCTGGGCGAAAGCGAAGCCATGCAGGAAGTGTTTCAGAAAATTGAAAAGATAGCACCTACCGATGCCAATATTTTAATACTGGGCGAAAACGGAACAGGTAAAGACCTTGTAGCCAATGCTATTCACCTGCAATCGCTGCGGGCTGCAGCACCGTATGTAAAAGTAGATGTGGGCGCCCTTACCGAAACGCTGTTCGAAAGCGAATTGTTTGGGCATGTAAAGGGTGCCTTTACCGATGCCAGGGAAGACAGGGCAGGCAGGTTTGAAGCGGCAAGTGGTGGTACGTTGTTTTTGGATGAGATAGGTAATATCAGTTTGCAGCAACAGTCGAAACTATTGACCGTGTTGCAAAACCGGCAAATAATAAAACTGGGTTCCAACAAACCGGTGGATGTGGACATTCGCCTGCTTTGTGCCACCAACCTGCCTGTAACAGAACTGGCAAAAGAAAGCCGCTTTCGCAAAGACCTGGTGTATCGTATCAACACGGTAGAGATTACGCTGCCGCCCTTGCGAAAACGCGGCTCCGATATCCCATTGCTGGCCCAGCATTTTACAGCTTTGTATGCAGCCAAGTATTTGAAGCCTGCTATTGAGTTGCACAAGTCGGCATTGGATAAATTGCTGAAATATCATTTCCCGGGAAATGTGCGTGAACTGCAATACACCATAGAAAGAGCCGTAATTATGTGCGATGGTGATTTGCTGCGGGATACCGACCTTATTTTTTCACCCATCGAAACTGGCATAGAAGAAAATGAGGATAGCGATACCCGGCTTACGGTGATTGAGCGCAATACCATTTTGAAAGTGATTGAAAAAAACAGCGGCAATATCAGCAAGGCTGCCCGCGAACTCGGACTTACGAGAACTGCACTCTACAGAAGGTTGAATAAATATGATATTTAAAACTTATCAATTTCGATTGGGCGTTCGCACAGCTATGCTGTTTGCGGTGGCATTTGCATTGGCCTTTCTTTTTATAAAGGGATATACGCCGTATGCATGCTTGTTGCTGGCCGTAGTGGCCTGGCAGGTGTACGATTTGTATATGCTGCTGAAACGTGCACAGGACGAAGTGCAGGAGTTTGCCGAAAGTGTGCACTACCGCGACTTTAGCCGCTATTTCAATGTAAAAAAGGCGCCCAGCGAATTGCAACCGCTGCGTATGGGTTTTAATGAGATCAATACCACGTTTAAAGAGATACGCGGTGAAAAAGAAATGCAGTACCAATACCTGCAAAAAATATTGGAGCTGGTAGATACAGGCATCCTCTCTTTCAAATCGGACACAAAAGAGATCAACTGGATCAACGATTCATTTAAGCGCATGCTCGATATTCCGTACATGCGTACCATTGATGCACTGGAAAAAAGAGATCCATTGTTGTATGAAGAAATACTGGCCATTAAGCCGGGCGAAAGCAAAATAGTGGGGCTCGATAAAGATGGCCGCCAGTTGAAATTGCTGGTGTCGGCTACGGTGTTTCAAACCGAGGGTGTGTCGAGTAAAATAGTGGCGTTTCAAAATGTAAATGAAGCGCTGGATGAAACGGAATCGAAAGCCTGGCAAAAACTGCTGAGTGTAATGACGCATGAGATCATGAACTCGGTAGCGCCTATTTCATCGCTGGCCAATACACTGGGCAAAAACTTGCATGCTACTTTGCAGGCGGCACCTGTAGAACATGGTGGCGATTGGGACGATTTGCAACTGGGCCTCGATACCATCAAACGCCGCAGCGAAGGCTTATTGAAATTTGCAGAAAGCTATAGGTCGCTTAATAAAATTACCCAGCTCAACTTGCAGCGTATTTCGGTAAGTAGTTTGTTCGAAAACCTCACTACGCTGATGTCGCCTACACTCGATCAAAAAAATATTCAGCTCGATACTATTTTGAAAGAGCCGCAATTGGCCATAGTGGCCGACCCCAATTTGCTGGAGCAGGTGCTCATCAATTTGCTGGTGAATGCTATAGATGCAGTGAAAGAAAACGAGTCGAAGCTGATCGTACTTTCTGCCTATAGCGACAAAGGGAAAGTAACCATCAAAGTGGCCGACAATGGCCCCGGCATTGAATCCGATGTGCTGGATAAAATTTTCATTCCATTTTTCAGTACCAAAAAAACAGGCAGTGGCATTGGCCTAAGTCTTTGCAAACAAATCATGCTGTTGCACAAGGGTAGTATTCATGTGCAGAGTGTACAGGGACAAGGAACGGCATTTGCGATAACGCTTTAGATGGGGGGCTATTCTAAGGAATTTTATATGTCATGTTTATCTGTTCACGTCGCCCCTTTGTCAAAAAGGTTAAGATAAATAGGGAGAATAGAATATTTGTCAGGGAATAAACAATACTATAAATACATATGGTTTGACGGGGTGTCTCCTCAATAGCTAAAATGGTCATAACACCAAGCCCCAAAATTATTGAAGTCAACATTGTGAAAAATGGAACTATCAGCAGCAGCAAATATTTTATCTGCCTAATGAACGCAAGTTGAATTAGATAAAAAATGACTGTCAGTATGAGCAGGTATTCGGCAAAGATGATGCTATCGTCACCTTTGAATCTTGCATACTTTGAATAGTTGTTTACCCAGTATATTGTTAGTGCAATAACTATCAGTACATAACAAGAAATGGAATAAGAGAATGCTTTTTTGATAGCTTGTTGTGTCATACTGCTTTTGAAATTGCCTGGCAAGTTTGAATCAAGCTGAGGAATGGCATTCCGTTAGCACTCAATCGCTGCTGCTTGAAATTGTTTTAGTGAAGTTAAGGTAAGGAGTTAACGCTGTTTGTTCAGGACAAACCTCCGAAACCATTTTGTTGAAGTAATAGCTTGAATGTCCTTGTACTCTCGCTTTTGCGAAACCGTGTTAGTATCTGGCAGGATTGTTATTGTTGTTTGTCATCCAATAATTTGTTCAGTTCGTTTTCAAGCTGTTTTTTGTCGGGTAAGTAGAGTTGGTATTTGCTTACGAAAAGTTGATTACTGATACTTTCGGTTGCGTATTCAACTAAAACATGGTCTTTGTTTGCCCCTAACACTATTCCAATTGGTTCATTGTCACCCTCCGTACTTACTTCTTTTTTGAAATAGTTGAGATACAAATTCATTTGCCCTATGTCTTGGTGGGTTACTTCTCCTCGTTTGAGGTCTATAAGCACAAAGCATTTCAAGATGCGGTGATAGAACACTAAATCCACATAGAAGTGTTTTCCGCTTATTGAGATTCGGTATTGGCGTGCTTCAAACGTAAAACCTTTCCCCAATTCCAGCAGGAAATTTTGCAAATTTGAAATCAGCTTTTCTTCTAATTCACTTTCAAGGTAATTGTAGTTTTCAGGGATATTCAAAAACTCCAAAACGTAAGGGTCTTTTAGAATATCATTGGCACTCTGAACTTCCTGTCCTTGTTCGGAAAGTTTCAGTATGGATTTTTTGTCTTTGCTCAAAGCTAAACGATGAAATAGCATACTTTTCATTTGGCGCTTAAGCTCCCTAACGCTCCAATTTTCTTTTTCGGCTTGCTTCGTATAAAAGCTGATTTCAAGGTCGTTGTCAGAACGTAAAATTTCAAAATAATGGCTCCAACTCAAAACGTTAGACAGTGTCTCACTTTTTGAAAATGTCAGGTAGAGTTTTCTCATGTACAGCAGGTTTGCCCTGCTAAAGCCTTTCCCATAGCGTTTTGTAAGGTCTTTGGATAGTTGTTCAAAAAGGAAACTTCCGTATTCGGCTTTTTCTTTGCCACCTTGCTCGTATTCAACGATATGCCTGCCTACTAGCCAATATGTTCGCACCAAAATGGTGTTTACAGATTGGGCAACTTGTTCTCTGCCTTTTTGTAATAAATCACCAATTTGGTTGATTAAGTCGTTGTGTAAGTACCCCTTATTTCAGACAGTCCCTTTTAGAGTGTAATCATTTTTAATAAGGTTCATTTTCCATTCAAAGGGTGTTAGATTTCCCAGTGATTCATGTGGTCTTTTGTGGTTGTATTCCACTATCCATTCATCGGTTAATATTCTTACCTCGCTAAGATCAAAGAACAAGTAGGCATCCAGAATGGCTTCCCGATAAAGCCTATTAAATCGTTCAATGTATCCGTTTTGCATCGGTTTACCAGGTTGTATAAACTGGAGGTGGATTCCTTTATCCAGGCTCCATAGTTCAAGGTCTTTTGAAGTAAACTCCGGACCATTATCGGTTCTAATGGTTACAGGCATTCCTCTTTGTTCAATGATTCTTTCAAGGGTTCTAATTACACGTTTTGATGATAAAGAAGTATCTATTTCAATAGCAAGAACTTCTCTGGAACAATCATCCATAACGTTTAAGGTTCTGAACTTCCTGTTTCCTACCATGCTGTCACTCATAAAATCCATACTCCAGCTTTGATTAAGTAAGCTTTGTTGAGCTAATGGCTGTTTTACCCTGGCAGGAAGCCTTCGTTTGCCTCTGCGCTTCCTGTTTAGCTTTAAGAGTTTGTACACCCTGTAAACCCGCTTGTGGTTCCATACTTTACCAGATCTTCTCAAATATGCAAAGAGCTTTCTAAAGCCATAGGATGGGTGCTTAAATGCTAATTCCTGTAATGCTTCAATCACTTCATTGTCATCCTTCTTGCTTCTATAATAAAACTGAGAACGGGGTAATGACGTTATTTTACAGGCCCTGCTAACCGGCACTTCGTACTCTTGTACGATTGCCGCAGTTAATTCCCTTTGTTTACAGGGCCCCAGCCTTTTTTTGTGATAACGTCTTTTAAAATGGAATGATCCAAACTCAGTTCTGCATACATTTTCTTCAGGCGGAAATTTTCCTCTTCCAAATCTTTTAGCCTTCGTATATCGGAGGATTCCATGCCGCCATACTTGCTCTTCCAGTTGTAAATGGTGGCTTCAGATACTCCGTGCTCGCGGGCAACTTCTTTGGTGGTTCTACCTCCTTCCTGTTGCTTTAAAATGGAAACAATCTGGGTCTCCGTAAATCGTGTCTTTTTCATATTGGCAGTTTAAATTTAAGCCTTAGACTCTATTTTTAAACTGTCTGTTTTTTAGGGACACTTACAGTTGTACTTCGGTTGTTCTAACTCCATTTCACAAGTAAATAGTATTTGATCTTTTAAAGATAGCAATAGAGATGTAAAAGCCCTTTGAGCGAAAATGGGGTCTTGATTAGAACAGTTTTGATGGTTATTCTTTATGCCACCAACCCTTCAATAAAATAGCGCCAGTATAGTACACTTATAAGTAAGTGACCATACCGGCGCTAACAATATTTTGAAACTCTATCTTTTACTCTACAATTATTTCATCGGCAAATACCCAACCCGGTTTTCCTTCTCCCGCATGGCCCTTGGGACAGGCGTCAATTACTTTGGCGCTTACCCGTACATATTTGGCCTGCACCGGTGCAAAACTGGTGCTGAAGTCTTTCATGAAAAATGATTTTTCTGTAGCCGCTATGTTGTTGGGCAAGGTCGCAATTTCTGTAAATGTGTTGCCATCGGCCGACCATTCAAACTTTACCTGCTGTGGCAAAAAGATCCAATCGTTATAGCGTTGCAGGCAACCTATGCTGATGCGTTGAATGCTTTGTGTTTTTCCCAAGTCGATGGTGGCAATTAAATCTTTTCCGCTAAAGCCATGCCATGCTTTGTTGATGTTTTGTGTGCCGCGAACGCCATCGGTTAGCGTGTTGGGCCCACTGGCTTTGTAGTATGGACTTACTGCATGTACATAGCTTACTGCGCCGCCGGTGGCTTTGTGTATAGCAAAATTTTGCATAGCCGGCACAGTGCCCATTACTTCACCGTTTACGGCCACCACTGCTTTAAGTGTGGAAGTGCTTACCATATCAATAGGCTGCGTGTATTGGGTGCTCGAAATATTGGGTTCGCTACCATCGAGTGTGTAATAGATAATGCCATTGTTGGCTTCTGTAGAAAGTGTGGCCTGCAATTTTCCATTTGCTACTGTGGGCACAATATCCACTTTAAAATTACCCTTGCTGTAGCGCAATCCTTTTTGATCGAAACCACGGAAATGATAGACCAATCGCTTGTTGAAGTCTTCAAAGTTTTTTTTCTCTTTCGGGCTCCACACCACTTCGCTCAAAGCCAGCATCCGCGGTAGTATCATATACTCTATGCCCAATGCGGATGTGATATGCTCTGCCCATAAGTTGGCTTGTGCACCCAAAATATATCCCGCTTTATCAGCAGGCAATTCGGAAGGTATGGGGTCGTAGTTGTACACTTTCTTCAATGTGTTCATACCACCAAAACCCATGGGTTCACCTTCGGGTCCGGCCTGGTAATGATCGAAGTACAAAGGAGAGCCGGGCGTCATCACCACTTTGTGATTCATTTTAGCTGCTTCAATACCGCCGGCTTCCCCACGCCAACTCATCACCGTTGCTTCGGGTGCCAATCCTCCTTCGAGTATTTCATCCCAGCCGATCATGTTTCTTTTTTTGCTGATCAAAAACCGCTCCATTCGTGTCATGAAATAGCTCTGCAATTCTTCTTCGTTTTTCAATCCCTCTTTTTTGATACGGGCCTGGCAACGGGCACATTTTTTCCAGGGGCTTTTATCTACTTCATCGCCACCCAAATGGATATATGCAGAGGGAAATAATGCCATTACTTCGGTCAATACATTTTGCAGAAATGTGTACACCGAATCGTTGCCGGGGCAATAGTTGGAAGCGATGTTGTGATAGTCGCCACCGGTAAGTGGAAGCTGCGGTTGTTGTGCGCAACTCAATTGCGGGTACGATGCAATAGCGGATGCCACATGCCCTGGCATTTCAATTTCAGGTACAATGGTGATGCTTCTTGTTTTGGCGTATGCTACAATTTCTTTTATCTGCTCTTGTGTGTAATAGCCGCCGTAGGTAGCGGGCTCACCGGGTTGTGCCTGGGGCCTGCTGCTCCAGGGTTTGTCGTTTTGATCTACCCGCCATGCACCCACTTCGGTAAGCTTCGGATATTTTTTTATTTCAATGCGCCATCCCTGGTCGTCAACCAAATGCCAGTGAAATGTATTCAGCTTGTAAGCAGCCATCAGGTCGATATATTTTTTCACGAAGTCGGGCGAAAAGAAATGACGGCATACATCTAAGTGCATACCCCGCCATTGAAAACGTGGCTTATCATTAATGCGCATGCAAGGCACTTGCAAGGCTGCATTGGTGCGTGCCTGTGGCAGTGTTTGCAACAACGATTGCATGCCATAAAAAATACCTGCATAGCTTTTGGCAGTAATCACAATACGGGTAGGTGACACTTGCAAACTATAGCTTTCATCCATTGCTGTGGTCGATTTCTCCAGCACCAGCTCAATGTTTTTTTGAGCGGCTTTGTTTACCGGCAATTGAATGCCTGAAATATGGCTGATGGAAGCCGACAAGAATTCAACAGCAGGTTTTAGCGATGCATTGGCTGCTGCATACTTTACAGCCGTGTTGGCATCTATGGTAAAGTAGCCTTGCTGCATGCTTATTTCAGCAGGCTGTGGAATAATGGAGGGCATTGTTTGTGCCATGGCCATGCTGCCTGCAAAACTTAAGGCTGCTATTACTATGGCGCTGGCAAATCGTAGTTGTACTTTTTTCATTATGCTGTTGTTATCCAGAAAGAGGATTCAGGATTTATTTTTTTGATGGTGCTGTTACTTTCAATACCCATACATGATCGGTGGCCGATTTGTAAGCAGCAGGAATTGTAATTTCTGTAGCATTTGCAGATGCTGTCCATTTCAATTTTTTATTGTTGGCCAGTAGCGTTACGGTAGCGCCTTTTGCCAGTTTCAGTTGTTTGATACTCACAGGTACATCCGGGAAATCGTACAGGAATACATACTGCGTTTGATGATCTTTGCTTTGCGTAAATCTTATTTTTTCTCCTTCGCCAAACACATCGTACATGCGGGTGCTGTAAATGGCTTCACCATTGGCTTTCATCCAAACACCAATTTCTTTTAATCGCAGGTAAGCGTTGGGATCAAACTCGCCTTCGGGGCTTGGCCCAATATTGAGCAGGTAGTTGCCACCCTTGCTTACAATGTCTACCAGTTTTTCAATGATCTCGTTGGTGGGTTTGTATTGATCGTTGGGCACATAGCTCCAGCTATTGGCCATGGTCATGCAGGTTTCCCATGGATAAGGCAAACCGTTTTCAGGTATATGTTGCTCAGGGGTGAGATAGTTTTGTTGTGGTCCCGGCACTGCACGATCTACCACGATGAGCTTTGGTTGTTTTGCCCTTACTTCTTTCACCAGTTGCGGCATATTGATATCCTGGCTTTGCGGGTTACGTGCCCACCTGCTATTCTCCGATATTTCGGCCATTTCGGCGGTTAACTCGGCTTGTGTCTTAGGGCGCACCCAACCACCATCGAGCCAAAGTATATCCACCTTGCCATAATCGCTTACCAGTTCGTTGATCTGGTTATGCGTGAAGTCTACATATTTTTTCCATTGCTCAGGATATTTCTGAATGGAATAGTTGGCATTGCGATCGGATGGTGGAAATTTCTTCCACCAGTATGTGTCCGTATGCCAATCGGGTTTGGAGAAGTATGCGCCTATCCACATATTCTCTTTGCGAAATGCGTTGAATATTTCTTTGGTCACATTGCTACGTGGGTTGGTAGAAAATGGCGTGGCTTTGCCGGTTATTTTATAGTCGGTGTATTTAGAATCGAACATGCTAAACCCATCGTGGTGTTTGGTGGTGAACACCATGTATTTCATGCCTGCATCTTTAGCCGCCGCCGCCCACTGTTCGGGATTGAATTTGGTGGGGTTGAAAGTTTTTTGCAAATCTTCATACGCTTTTAAATAGCCTGCGTAGCTATCGGAAACGCCGGGTTTTCTGCCACCGGTTGCCCAGCTTAAATCTTCGGGGCAAATGCTCCAGCTTTCTACAATGCCCCATTGGCTATACGGTCCCCAGTGCATGAGCAATCCAAATTTCAAATCTTTCCACTCTTCCAACCTGCGTTGTATCGCCGTGTCTGGGTCGGGAAAATATTCTTTGTGATCTTGTGCTTGTGCCAACTGGCTAACAGACAACAGGCCTGCCAGCATTATGCTGCTAATATTTCTTTTTTTCATTTTCATAATAGGAAGGTCGTGAGTGGTTGAATTATTTTTTGGGTTGTAGTACCATTTCTTTTTTGCTGAGCTGCCTGAACTGCATTTCTACTTTAGGTGTTTCTGTTCCTATAAATGCGCAGTCGAAAGTAATAGTGTGTGCACCGCTTGCAATGGTGGGTGGTGGCGCGGGCAATGGATGGCTGGTTTTATATTTCCCGGTTTCGGTGTAAATATGCAAACGATTGCCGCCATCGCACACTACGGTTTCACCCGCTTTCAATTCAAGTGGAATATTTATTTCGGCATAATTGTCAATTTGCATTTTGGCATTTTTAATGCTGCCTTCTTTACCTGCTACCGTCATGCGAAACTGTAATGGTTGCGACTCGCCTGTTTGTGTATATGCCCAGGTAGCATGTGTAGGTTCGCCGGGTTGACGTTCGTAGCGTTCGTGTACAAAAGGGGACGAAAGATTGTACTTGAACAATTGCCATTGACCCGCTGCTATTTTTTCGAGATGAAATTCATTGGATGGTTGTTTCATCGCTTCTTGTTGCGCAGTGGTAAATGCACCGCTGGTGCGTGCAGTTTCCCATTCACGAATAGCATCGAGCAGTGCAGGTGTTAATGGATTTTTGCGCAAAGCATTGGGACGTGCCACCATTGCAAAGCCCGCATTGTAAGCTGCTGCACGGGTCAACATCCATTCCATTTCGGGCATTGTAGTGTTTTCGGCCAGCAAGTACCAGCCCAGCATGTGTGGCATGTAATTTCGGTCGAACAGGCCCTGGTTATCTATGCGGTATTGTTGCATGCTTTCTTTAAAGCCGCCATACCATGGCTCGCCCCAGTTGTAGTAGGAGCCAATATTCCAGAAAAAAGTTTCGCTGTTGCTGGTGCCAATTATGAATTCATGTTTAATGAGGTCGTACATATCTTTTGCAAATAGCTCGGTGGCATAATTGCCTTGTCCCGATGCAAGGCATCCTTCGTGGCCATCCAAATCAAAATGGTCTACTCCCGTTTCGTTAAACAGTGTAGCGATGTTGCGGGCTATTTCACGTTGCATGTCGAAGTTGGGAAAAAACACATTGTATGGATGATCGAGCAGCTTGCCAGCTTTGTCTCCTTTTTTATGTGCAGAGGCAGTAGTGCCAAATGCCCCACGCTGGCAATCGAGCAATTTGTAAGGTGCTGTTGCCGTAACCGATTTATAACGGATGAGTTCTTTACCAATTTTGATAGTGTGCAATGAATTGCTTTTTTCATCATTGAAATACTCCGGCGATGTTACTTCAATGTCTTTTTGCATGGCATCTATATCGGCCACCAATGGAGCCGAGCCGGTAAGGCTCAGGCGATCGTCTGGCACCGGTGTAACATATGGATCGTTGGTGTTGATGAAATTGGTAAGCGTGTGTACACCAAAATGCAAACCTGACGCATGTGCTTTATCAACGCTTTGTTTTAATCCGGCTTTGCCATTGGGAAAAGCATTCGAATCGAGGATATAATGTCCCCAGCTTTGAAAGGGCCCTTCATGGTATAATGATATCAACCCTGCACGTTTGGTATAACCGATCATTTCGTCCACTTCTTTTTCGGTGAACAAAGAAATGAGGTATGACTTTCCGTAAAGATTTGATTTCTTAAACCACACTTTATTTACAGTTGGGTAAGGTAGTTTTTCGGCGAGTGTTATTTTTTCCAACCTGTCGAGTGTTGCGGGTTCTGCGCAACTAAACAATGCAATTTTGCTGCCCACTACAGTTTCGCCTGCAATAGGCGGTACCGGCATGTTTTTAAATTGACCCAGCCATGCATCTACATTGCGTGGCCTGTTTCGGTTAATGGAATACGCCTGCAATGTGCTTCCCCATTTATGGGCTGTGGCTGCAATACCCCTATCCCATGTGCCGCCTTCTGCATTGGGATAATTGCCGCCCAGTGTTTTTACATTCAACACCTGCAAGCCTATGGCTATTTTATCATCGCGTACCACGCCAATTACTTCGCCAATAGTTTTGGTAATGGTGGTGGGAAAGGGCCCCCAGATAATAGCTTCAATATTTTTTTCGGGACTGGCTTTTATAATTTCAAGACCCAGGTAATCCTTGTTGCTGATGGCTTTAATATCAATAGTTACAGCAACCGGCTGATAGCTTACACTAATGGTGTTGGTTGCTTTTTTGTAACTGAGTGCAGTGGGCAAATAATGCTTGCCATTGCTTACCAGGGTTAGCAATGGGGCAGTGGTATCAGTGGCCATGTAGTTGGCTTGTGTGGGCAGGTATTGCATAGATTGCAGCATACCCTTGTTGCTGATGGTGAGCGAAAGGTCGCCGGCAGTAAGTTGTACCTGGGCGGTAGCTGCCATGCATGGCAGCAGCATAACAGCCAGTGATAATTTCCTGAAAACTTTTGAATACATAAGCAAGTTTGATTCGTGAAGGGTAGCCTGCACGATGGTAGAAACAGGAGCAAAGTTGTACAGCACACACTTCTCCCATCTGCAAGCAGGTAGCAAGAAACACAATTCTGCGACTTATTAATTTGAAATTATTTTAGGAATGGCGGGTTAGCCTGAAGGCAAGGTAAAATCGAAAAAATTTTAATAATGGTGGGGATGGCGTAGCCAGGTATTTCCACTCAAGGCCGGCTTTTGGAAATAATAAAACGGCAACATGCGTAGTTCGTGTTGCCGTCGGTTTTGTTGAAAGCTTAGTTGCTATTTTTGAAACTTCACTTTCTCCCAAATATTCTGTGCTACTTTTTTTCCCTGGGCTTCACTCTTTACCAATGTTGCGTAGTAATGCAATCCACCGTATAAACGGCTGTAAGATATTTCTCTGAGCATTTGCGAAAAACTGGTATAGCTGCGTGCTGGGTAATTGAGATAATCGTAGGTGTGCAAAGTAATATGGAAATTATCGCCGAATATAAGGCTCATCATACCCAGTGCACCGCCGCCGGTGGTGGAGTGACCCGAAGGAAATTCAGGGTGATTAGGTGTAGGAATATAGGTTGGCCATCCCGGCTGTATATAACTCTGGATATACGTGATCGGGCGGATTAAATTGAAATGGTATTTATCGGTAAATAGAACAATAGTTGCATCGTGCTGAGCCAATCCCACTTTTGCATAGGTTACTGCTGCCATATCCAATGTAGGTTTTGTAAGCTCTAAAGCCTGCACCAAAACGGCAACATAAGTGCCGCCAGGGGCGAACCCGGGTGCATCTTTAAAATAATCTGCAATGGCTTTTTGTTCGGGAGTCAATGTTTGAGAAACTGTATACACTTCATTCACCATGTTCCAGAAAGGAGAGCCCGGTGTGGTAGAAAATGGAGGTGGTGGTTCCAGTTCGGTGTTATTGTTGGAGCCCGGCACAATCAGCCTTCTTTGATAGGTATATGCTCCTGCCGGTGGTGTAGGTGCTGTGGGTACCCAAAGACCGGGGCCAACAGGTGGAACATACGGTGGATTTACATTGGCTGAACCATCAGTAGCTGCCCACATAAAAACTCTTTTTGCAACTTCTTTTCCATACGCAATGGAACGCTGTAAGATGGCGTCTGTTGTTTGTGTTGCAAATATGTCCTTCCAGGAATTTTCGAGATTGGTCATGTCCACTTTATTGGCATCGGCCGTTGTAGGAAATAACCGTCTGTTCATTTCTGCTAATGCAGCATTGGCGCAGGCAGCCCAGTGATAAGCTTTGCCCGGCTCGGTGGAAGGCATTTCAGGAAAATCGGTTAGCTGGCCATGCAATGATTGATAGGCTGGCATTCCGCCCACTACAGATTCATACAATGCAAGCCCGCAATACACCTGGCACCTGTCGTTGGCCTGGCCTGCAGTGCCCGGAGGCAAAGGCGTTTTTTGCATTTGCATTTGCATCCTGATCCAACTGGTAACAACATCGGATGAAAATGTTTTCGTTTGTTTCAAATGGCCATGGTCGTTGCCGTTGGCATTTTTTGTGAGATCATCCTGTAGTTGAGATTTTTTTGAATTGAAATCTTTTTGGCAGGAAATGAAGAGTAAGGATACTGCAATCGAAAAAGCGATTTTTACAGCGGTCAATTTTTTCATAACACTTAGGTTTTGAGGTTAAGAAAAATGCACCGACTAAAGTAGAGAAGTTTTTTCGGGAACATTGTATGCGTGCAGAACAATTGCCTGATGCGCATTACGATGTTCGCACACAGATTACTATTTCTCCCAATCTGATTATTTTGTAATGTGTTCGCTAACTGGCCGTTGCGTCAAGCATACCGCGGTGTATAACACTATAGCCCTTGTGAGGGTGAACTATTCTGCATGTGTGTGCGTCGACAAACAACTGCTTTTGTCGACCAACAGCAAACGGTCGCTCCTTTTTAAGAATAAAAGTTTGTAGCTTTTGGAATTGAAACATCTGTATTGTCGAAATGAAGATCGCTTTCATTTATACCCGGCACACTTGCATGTTTTTTTTATTATCTCTTTTGCCCTGTTCTGTTTTTTCGCAGGAAACGAACAGCCAGTTAAGAGGGGTAGTAAAATCTGTTAGCGATGAAAAATTTACCGGTGCCAATATCGCCCTGGTTCATGAGCCTACAAAAAACAGGTACCATACCCAAACCAATGCAGATGGTTATTTCTACTTTTTTAATTTGAAGCCGGGTGGACCCTATACCGTTTCGGTAAGTTATATCGGTTATGATTCGTTAAAAAGATCAGACATCTACCTCAGTTATTCATTACATCAGCAAGAGGAGTTTTTGGAATGTATACTGAAAGAAAATGATCATCTTTTGCAACAGGTTCAATTGGTGGGCAAAAAATCAGGAGATTCAAAGTTTGGTGCGGAAACTCATATTACCCGGGAGAAAATGGATGCCTTGCCCAGCATCAGCCGCAACCTGCAGGATTATGTACGCATGGTGCCACAGGGCAAAGTAAATGGCGAAGGAATGATGTCGCTTGCGGGGCAAAACAACAAGTACAATGCTTTTTTTATTGATGGGTCTAATAATAATGACCTGCTTGGAATAGCCATGAGTGGAACCAGTGGCGGACAAACCGGGGCGCCTCCTATTTCCATGGAAGCTATCGAAGAAATAAATGTGTATCTCTCGCCGTATGATGTGCAGTACAGCAATTTCACCGGTGGAAGTATTAATGCCATTACACGGTCGGGCACCAATCAATTCAAATCATCGGCCTGGTATTTTTTCAGGAATGAACAAATGGTTGGCAAGTCGCCCACCGACCAATCAAAGATCTCTGAATTGTTGAATCAAACAGCGGGAGCATGGATCAGTGGCCCGATGGTCAACAACAAACTTTTTTATTTTTTGCTGGCAGAACGACAAGAAGAGTTGCAACCGCAGCCATTTGATTTTGCTCAATATGAGGGCAACAGCACGAAGGAGCAAGTGGCAGCATTTGCTGATACTTTGCGCAAACGATACGCGTATGATGCAGGTTCATTTCTCGAATCAAAAGACCAGCTAAAAGCCACCAGGTTTGTACTGAAACTTGATTGGAACCCTTCTGAAAAAAATAAATTCACTTTCAGCTACCGGTACAATGATGCAGAGCGGATTGCGCCGCAATCGCTGAACGGCAGCACCCTGATCCGTTTTTCAAATAATTCCAGCATCATTCCTTCGAGTATACATTCCGCTTCTTTGGAATGGAGAACATTTTTGAATCATGCTATGAACAGCCGGCTGCTGCTTACTTTTCACGATGAAGTGGGCGACCGTAGTATTACCGGTGCACCATTCCCTACCATTGGCATCAGGGATGGTACAGGTAGAATTATTGCAGGCACTAACCCTGTTGCGCAAGTCAATAAATTCAAAGCCCGCGACATTAGCCTCATTGACATGTTTAAATTTTCGATGGGCAAGCAGGTGTTCACCACAGGCTTCGAAATGGACTTTGCAAAAATGAACGACATTATTCTCATCAGTTATTTTGGCAATTACCAGTTTCAGAATTTCAGTGATTTTTATGCCGACGCATACCCGGCCAATTTTTCAAGAATGTTTTCGCTGGTGGATGAACCAAAAAATGACAATACAGATGCAGCTGCTTTGTATAAAACTCAGCGGATTGGTTTTTTCCTAAACGACGAAATCCAGCTCAATCCCAGGTTTCGGCTGAACCTGGGAATACGGGTAGATGGCAATGCGTTGCCTTTGCCGTACCAGGCAGATGATTTTTTTAATACTGTTGGCAAATCCTATATCGAAAAATACTATGACCTGAAAGGAGCACAATCGGGGAAAAGTATGCAAACCAGTTGGCAGGTATCGCCGCGGGTCGGTTTTGTGTATCAGCTTCCAATAAATAGAATCACATTTCGCGGAGGAGCAGGCTTGTTTACAGGGCATATCCTAAACATATGGGCATCGGAAGTGTATTATGAGAACGAAGCTGTTCTGGCTCCACAGCAATATGGTGTGCGGTTTAATCCCGATCCCTACAATCAGCCGGATTTTCAATCGCTGGGCATTAACCCCGAAGATGCAAAGGGAAACATTGGGTTGATGGCAAATAATTTCAAATACCCCTCTGTTTTCAGAACGCATATAGGCATGGACAAAAAGTTTACACATGGTTGGTCTTTCACTACCGAGCTGATGTATAATACTAACATCCAGGAAAACTTTTATACCAATGTAAACCTGCTGCCTCCTACAAAAAAATCGGCTCCGCCAGACGAGAGAAATGTTTACTCAACCAGTGAAATGCCGGAGAAGATACCCATGGATGGCGGCAACCCGTACAACAATATCCTATTGCTAAGTAATAATAAAGGGAAACGGGGTTTTGCATACAGTCTTTCTGCGGTTGTGAGCAAAACCTTTCAACAGCATTTTAGCCTGGAAGCTGCATACACGTATGGCAGGTCGTTTGCAGTATTTGAACCCACCGCAAGAGCCGGTGGCTCTACAGATCAATGGGAGCAAAGCGAAACAGTAAATGGGAAAAACTTTACTGCCCGAACTATTTCAGATTTCGATCTAAAGCATCGTGTATATCTAAACCTTACGAAGAAATTTACCTACGCAAAAAACAGGATGTCCACGCTGCTTACCGTATGCTATAACGGGCAGTCGGGATCACCATATAGTTATGTGTACAACGGAAGCATGATCAATGATAACGGAAGCGGTGAAAATTTTGATCTGATGTATATTCCTACTGCCACAGAGCTAACTGAAATGATCTTTTTGCCTAATCCTATAGATGGAGCCACTTATACGCCACAACAGCAAAAGGAGTATTTAAATGAATTTATTGAGAAGGATAAATACCTACGCAAACACAGGGGACAATTTGCGGAGCGAAATGCCGCCACGCTTCCTTTTACACATATCATCGATATTCGGTTGCAGCAGGATTTTATCATTAAATGGAATAAGGGAAAATTGAATTGTAGTATCATCTACGATGTGTTCAATTTCACCAATATGCTAAATCAGCATTGGGGCCGCCAATATACTTTGCTGCAGGATAATTTCGGATTGATCAGTTTTGAAGGTTTTGCCAATCAGAATTCACTGACACCCCAGTATAAGTTTAAGCCAATAAATGGAGATCCCTGGTCGGTGCAAACCAGTACAGCACCGGGAAGCAGTGCAAGATGGATCAGCCAGTTGGGATTTAAAATAAAGTTTAATTGAAGAATCTTCCATTAACGCGAAGTGATTGCTTCCATCACATGCTGCTTGTACAACCTGCCGATGGGAATTTCTTTTGTGTCTAATTGAATAAAGGCATTGTTGTAGCCCGAAATTTTTTTGACTGCAACGATATAGGAGCGATGCACCCGGAGAAAACTATGTTCAGATAAAAGATTTTCCATTGAACTGATGGATTGCTTCACCAGGAAATTATGTCCATTTATTAAAAACACTTTTACATAATCTTTCCAGCTTTCGATAAAAGTGATTTCGTGAAGAAATACTTTGTGCATGTGCCTATCCACTTTTAGGTAAACGAAAGAATCTGTATTGGAACTTTTTTCTTCGGGCTGGCTAATTACTTCGTGCCCCATCATGCGTTTTACTTTCGAAATGGCTTTCATGAATCGCTCAAATGAAACAGGCTTTACCAGGTAATCTACTGCATCCAACTCGTAGCTGTCTACCGCATATTCCCGGTAAGCGGTCACAAATATTACTTTGGGTGGGTTGGTAAGACTTTTCAAAAAATCGGTACCAATGAGCTTTGGCATTTTTATATCCAGGAATACCAGGTCAATGGTTTTCTCATGCAAAATGTCCATGGCTTCTATGGCGTTTTTGCATACGCCTGCAATCTCCAGCCCGGTAATGTTGGCAATATGCGATTGCAATACATGTAAGGCGGGTGGTTCATCGTCCACAAGCAGGCAGCGAATTTTCATACACTTATTTTTTCGGCGGGTTGAATTCGTTGATTGGCGGAAAGATGGGATGTTGTTGAACTGGGTTTCAGATCCAGCAGCAATGAAACCACAAAGAAATTGCCTTCGTCGATGATCTTTAATTCGTGCCTGCCGGGGTAGAGATAGGCTAATCTTTTTTTGACGTTTTGAATGCCGATGCCATTAGTGTTGGATATAGCATCTGTGAAGCTTTCGGGTTCATTCTTACTGTTCACAATTTTACAGCGTAGCATATTGTTTTTTACGGCTACATCCATACTGAGCCATGGTTTTTCCAGTTGCTCCGATGTGCCATGTTTAAATGCATTTTCCAGGAAAGGCAGTAGTAGCAAAGGCGCAATGAAATTGTCTTTAATGTCTCCTTCCATATTCAACGATACTTCCAGCTTGTTGCCATATCGTTCTTTTTCAAGATCGATATAATCTTTCATTACATCAAGCTCCTTTGCCAACATCACTTCGTTGGATTTGCAGTCGTACAACATATAGCTGAGTAAAGAGGAGAGTTTTAGAAGTAACTGTGGAGTTTTGGGAGAGTTTTCCAGCGAGAAGGAATAAATATTATTGAGGGTATTGAATAAAAAATGCGGGTGTATCTGTGCCTTTAATAACTGGAGCTCTGCACTTACTTTTTCATGTTGTGCAGTAAGAAAATCCTTTTGCTTTTTTATCCAGTGTTTAAACAATACGACCATGCTGGCAAAGCCGGTCATGGTCATAATGGTCAGAAAACCGGTAGGCGTCCAGGGGTTCCTGTTGATGTCTGATAAGTGCATTGCTTCCTGTATAGGAATGGTGAACGATATACGGCAAACCGCATTCCAAAACCAACCCAATACACCCCATCCAAACATGATACATGCAAAAGCAATATATTTTTCTTTCATCAAAAATTTGGGGATGATCCAATACAGTACGGGGTAGCAGTAAATGATGATGAACAAGGCCCAAACAACCGACCATAGAAAATTGAGCAGGAAACTTATTTCTGGCTTTCGCCAGATAAAAGTGAAAATAACACTATGCGCAATCCAGAAAACCAGGTGTCGCGGTAGCCGGTACCTTGGGGAGAATATAAAAGGATTTTCATGCATGCGTTGGATACGCCTAATCTTTATTTACAATTTAAAGCATAATTCTACCCTTTTCAACCGCAGGTCTCATTATTTGCCAGACTGCCGGATTTTCCGACAGACGTACGGCACAGCTCTCTCAATGGCTTTTGTCTTTTTCTAATGGTGTATTTCAGCTAATCTTTTCATTAAGCGATTATAAAAAAATAGGCTGGGTGTTCATTCTAACTTGGTTCCATATCGAAGCATTCATTTTTCATTCTTAAATATTTTTTTATGATTCAAAAATTAGCTGCCGATAGGGGGATGATCCATACCCGGAACTGTTGTAAAAACAATCATGTGCGCCTTTTGAGTGCTTTACTTGTATGCTTTGTTTTTTCTGGAACACTTTTTTCACAGACACTGGTGAAAGTGACTGATTGCAACCTGAATGGATGGGTAAAGGATCAGCGGGGAAATGCTAAGCTTTGGTTTAACAACGGACCTTCCACGCTAATTACAGGAAAAGGAAGTTGTCATTTTGAAACGCCTGACCAAAGTTTTGCAAGGATAAGAAACAGTCAATATTCAGGAACCCCGTTGCTGGCTTTAACCGAATTTTCTTATTCCACTTTTATTGAACAAAGGGATTCAACAGTCGATGTCAACTTTGTCGTAATTCTGGTAGATATTAATGGGGACAACAGTACCGAATTTAATCTTGTGTATGATCCGCGATACCAGACAGCACCTTTTATAAAAAATGGTATGCCAGAACAGGGCAAAACCCAAATCGGGATATGGCAAACCTGGGATGCTTTGCGAGGCGGCTGGTTTGTTGGCCCAGAGCCTATAGACGATCCCGATCATGGAGGTGCTTTTTTTACGCTTGCTGAATTTGCAGCAACACATCCCGGTGCGAGAATTATGAATGATGTGGCAAAGGGAGGGGCTGCCATTAGGCTAAGTGTGGGTGGACCTGTTTTTTCACCCAACTTTATAGGCGATGCTGATAATTTTAAAATAGGTGTGAATGGTGCTACTATCACTTATGATTTTGAATTGACCATTGCCGATGCCGGCCCCGATAAAAATGTTATCTACGGTTATGGTTCTAATTGCATCAATTTAAATGGAACAGCAGATGGAGGCGTTGCGCCTTATTCTTATTCCTGGATACCTGCGGGTCCATCATCCGGCAATGATCAACTTACAATTTGCCCTACACAGAATACAATGTATACCCTTACCGTAACCGACTCCAAAGGCTGTGTGGGTACCGATGATGCAATGGTAACGGTGAAAGATGTGCGATGCGGAACTAAACTGGAAAAAGTGGCTGTATGTCATAGGGGGGAAGAGATTTGCGTGGCGGCCTCATCGGTGGCCGCACATCTCAATCATGGCGATGCACTCGGCGCTTGTGCAACGTCTGCAATAGTAAGAAAAGCAGAATCGGCGGTTAAAATGGATGCAGTGGAAGTATATAAACTTTCAAATTATCCCAATCCTTTTTCCGGTGCTACCAAAATATCTTATCGTGTACCCTACGATGCTCATGTGTCAGTAAAAGTGTATGATGTCGCCGGAAACGAAATTGCAACGCTTGTGAACAGGTATCAAAAGGCCGGGTCGTATTCGACGGATTTTTTACCAGGCAAAATAAAGCAGGGATTTTATTATTACAGGTTGACCACTACATCGTCTAAACAAAACTTTTCGGTTGCAGGTAAAATGATGATGGTGGACTGAAGTGTAGAATGAAGTATCACCAGGAAAAACTTTTTTTATGGCACACACACTCAACATGCAAAGCAAACGAAACCTAGCATTTTGCTGTATGACAATGATCGTTGTATTGCTGTCTTGCAAAAAAGTGGACATAGCGCCAGCCGCCACACCCACGCCCACTACAACGCTTTACAATTTTCCGCCGGTAGCCAATGCAGGAGCAGACCGTACCATTGTGCTGTCATCCCAAGCAGCCATTTTAAGCGGTATCGTATCCACTGATCCGGAAAATAATATTGCCAGTTATGCTTGGAGAATGTTAACGGGGCCGTCCACTGTTACAATTACAACACCAACTGCAAAGGAGACAAGTGTAACCGGGTTAGTGTTAGGTGTTTACAGTTTTGAACTTACGGTAACAGATGTCGGTGGTTTGTCTGATACAGATACGACGGCGATAACAGTGATATTGAACCAGGCTATTACTCTGTGTGCTATGCCTGGAGCCGAAAGTGTTGCAGTTTTTTCTGCAGCAAAACCCGAACTGGTATCTACAGTCTGCAATGGAAAATTTTATTATACTGATGGCAATACAGTGGATGTATTTGACCCTTCTACCAATACGATGCTACTAACCAAATATCTAAGCAAGCCGCGCAGCCATGTATCAGCCACTGCAGCGGGGGACAAGGTTTTTATAGCCGGAGGCTATATTTACAAGGGGACTACGACCGCTCAAGGGGAATTCATATCAATAGTGGATATATACAATACTACAACAGGAACCTGGGGTACGGCTACGCTCAGCACCCCGAGGATTGTTGCGGAAGGTGCCACCTGTACCATTGGAAACAAAGTTTTCTTTGCAGGGGGAATTACTCATACAAATGAGGGCTCTTCCAGGGTGGACATTTACGACCTATCAACCAGTAGCTGGACACATAGAGATTTAGCGGTACCCGGAACTTATGTAACTGCCGTTGTAGAAAACAAAGTCTGGTTTGTCACACCTGGCACTTCGAGGGTAGAGGTTTATGATAACGCCACAGATAGTTGGGGAAGTATAACATTTAATTCTCCCATTTATAAAGATCTCCCCCAGGTTCTATCTTACAGCAAAGCGATTCGATTGGGGTCTAAAATCTACTTTACAGGTTATCAACGTGTACCGGTATACGACATTGTTAGTGGCACATGGTCGGAGATTTCTTTGAGCGAATCAAAATTTTTCATACCTGCGGTTGTTTCAGGCGGAAAAATTGTATTTGTGGGTGGTATGAAAAGTTGGTTCGTGTACTCAAATTTCATGGAAGTATACGATCCTGTTACCAACTCCGTAACTATCCATGGAATGAGTAAAGATCTTTTCTATGAGGCGCTAATTAGTTACAACGATTATATCTATACTGCGGGTGGTATGGTTGACCAGGAAAATACCAGCCTGTCTTCCATTTGCAGGTTTCGATTATGAGATAAGCAAAAACAAAAACGGCAACATGATGTACTCATGTTGCCGTTTGATGTTTGGAACTTAACTGTTAGTAACCTGGGTTCTGGTAGGCTGCTCTTGCAGCAGCATCCAGCACTTTACCATCCTGATCGGTGAGTTGTACCAAGTATGCGTTGGGCCATGGCCTGAACGTATATTCTTTTTTCATTTGTCCTTTACCATTTCCATCCTGGCCGTTGCCATTATCGGTGTTGTAGGCTTTGGGCCAGAGGCCGGTTTTGGAAGAAGCCATCTGGTTCAGGTATTCTGTTCTTTCAAACAAAATGCCTGCGTTGTGCAAGTCTTCCCAGGCAAGTCCTTCCGATAAAAATTCTCTTCCTTTTTCGTTGTAGATATAATGAACAAACATATCGGCTTTGCTGCTTACGCCAGGTATGTATCCTTCAGACTCTGCTTCGGGCGAACCAGGTGTAAATACGCTTTCAGTAATATTCATTTTTGTTGGCGATGTACCATTGGCAGAATAAGGAGGCACTTTTTCGGCAGCAGTAAGTGAAGAAGCCTGTGGTTCCCACTGCACTAAAACGCTTGGCCTGTTTTCGCCATTTTTATATCCTGCACGCTGGCGTACTGCATTAATATCTGCCACTGCCGAACTATAATTTCCTTTTCTGCCATACGCTTCGGCTCTTATTAAAAAGGTTTCTGCCAACCTCATTAAAATGGCATCACGCGTACCTGCTTCGCTGTTGAAGTTTGCCTCGTCGGAGCTGCCACCGCGGGTAGGGTCAACATATTTGCGGGAAGAGAGATAAATATTTCGGCGGGCAGTAGCAAGGCCCATATTGGTGCCATCTATCCAGAGGCGATAGTACAATCTGCCGGTAGTGGCCGATTTAACCCAGCGCACCAAAAACTGGTAGGGCTGACTCACTACCATAGTTGAATCGAGGGCTTCTGTTTGTTTGTTCTCGAGATAGATCAAAGCCCTGGCGCCATTGAGAATTCTTTTGGCTCCAGTTGTTACACTCGGTTCACCTGCCGGCTTATTAGCATTCCACCAGGTAGCAGCATTGGCATTCCAGGTAAACGAAGTGCTGGTGCTCGCCGGCATATTGCTGATGTACTCGTACATGAAAGTTTTGTAGTAGCGGGAGTCGTTCACTTTATCTATAAAATTATCATAGGCCCAGTCGTTGGGTTTCAGTGTGGCGAATGGGCGTCCATAAGCCATAGCCCTTGTTACACCGGTGTTGGCAGTATAATCACCTGTATGATAATTGCAGGAGCGGTTGCCACCAAAGCGTCCGTTAAGGGCGGTATTGATATCGAATTGTGCAGACCAGATCACTTCGTTGTGCGGCGTTGTTTCAGATACTTTGGGGTCGAACAAGGTAGCATAATCAGGCGCTAAACCTGCATTGCCACCTTTGCCGGTGATCACTTGTGAAGCATAATAAATGCAGGAGTCGAGGTCGGTGGCCACATTGCCTTTGTACAGCATTTTAAGGTGAGCTTCACCACTGCTGCTCCAACCTGCAGCCTGAGCCCTGTTGAGGTAAAGTTTAGCGAGGAAATGTCCTGCAGCCCATTTTGTAATTCTACCCCTATCGGCCGTAGCAGGCAGGTTGGCAAATGCATAGCGCATATCGCTGAGCATCTGCTTATACACATCTTCCATGCTTGCTTTGGGATAATAGTAAATGCCATTGTCTTCCCGCTTGGGTGTAAGCAGCAACGGTACAGATCCGAGTTGGTTGCTCACGCAATAGTAAGCCCATGCACGCAGCATGAGAATTTCGGAACGACGGGTAACCCTGTAGGTTTCGTCGGTGCCAAACTTGCCCGGGCGAATATTGTCAATTACATCCAGTGCAATATTGCAGTTGTTGATATGCGGGTAAGCGCCCATGGGAGCATTGTTGGCATTGGCAGCACCAATGTAGTTATTGGCGTTGCCGGCTATAGTGCTCACATCATTGCCATAGGCTGCAGTGGCCATACGGGCCAAATTCAGATCGGAGTTCATATAGCCATCGCCCTCGGCTTGTGTAAGCCTTGCACCATTGGCATCCCATTCGTGTTTTACACGGGCATATACATACAAGCCATTGATGAGTGCGTCAAGGCCTGCTGCGTTGTTGTAATAATCCTGCGTGAGTGTAGATACCTGTTTTTCTTCCAGGAATTTTTTGCAGGACGATAAGGAAATGATGAACACTGAACAAAGTGCAGCGATGATGATGGAATTCTTATATAGTGATTTCATGATCTTTCTTTTTAGTGGTGGAGAAATTAAAAATTAGCCCTTACGCCAAACACCACACTTCGTGGCACAATGGTATTGTTATTGGTGCCGCCCAATGGGTTGGTATTGCCCGAAGCAATACTCCAGTTGGTATCATCATCAGGGTTAATGCCCCAGTTCACTACGCTGTTCTTAGGTCCAAATATGAATGGGTTCAACACCTGTACATTGAGGGTAATGCCCTGTGCTGAAATTTTCTTCACCCAATTGCCGGGGAACTGGTAGGAAAGAGAAATATTTCTCACTGCTATAAACGAGCCGTCGTTGTATTGCATGGCTGAAGTAATATTTTCTACGTTGCCTGCATTTGGCATAGGCCATCTGCCGCTTTTATTCCAATACCAGTAGTCGTTTTCAACCCTGCCATTTGGAGGATTGCTGCCTGCTGCAGCACCGGGGAAACCACCGAAATAAGTTTGGCCCCAACGCATGTAAATAAATGAATTGAGCGAAAATCCTTTGTAGGTAAATGTGTTGGTAATACCACCGGTCCATTTGGGTCTTGGGCTACCAAGTATCACCAGGTCGTTACCATCTATTTTGTAATCGCCGTTTTGATCCACTACACGCACTGTGCCGGGATAGAACTTATGACCATTGGCATTGAACTTTGCCATCTCTGTAATTTCTTTCGAATCGTTGGTCCAAACACCTGCATTGGCATACTGGCGGAAAATTTGTGTAGGCTGTCCAATGAACAGACCATTCGCCACCATGTCTTCCTTACCATTTACCAGTTCGGTGATCTCTTCTTTATTTCTCGACCAGTTGATATCGAGGTTCCAGGTAAAATCTTTTGTTCTAACAGGAACTGTGCTCAGTGTTATTTCCACACCCTTGTTGCTTGTTTTACCTATGTTCTCATACTTCTGTACATAACCGGAAACGGCTGGTAAGTTTTTAGCAAAAATGAGATCGGAAGTTTTTTGAGAATACAGTTCCAATGAACCACCAATGCGGCTATTCAAAAAGCGGAAGTCTAAACCAAAGTTGGTCTGTTCGGTCGATTCCCATTTCAGGTCGGGGTTTTGCACCAGTTGTGGCAGGTAGCCAATGGCGGCGGCAGAACCAAACATATAAGGGTTGCGGCTCAGCGGGCCCGATGTAGTATAAGGCTGCACGGATGAGTTACCGGTAACGCCCCAGCTAACACGTGGTTTCAATTCGTCGATCCAGCTTACGTTGGAAAGAAAACCTTCATCCTGCATTTTCCAGGCCAATGCTGCAGAAGGGAAGAATTGCCATTTGTGTTCGGGCGCCAATACAGAAGATCCATCTGCACGGCCGGTAAATGTGAAAAGGAAACGATTCATCAAAGTATAGTTCACACGGCCCATGAAAGATGCCAGTGAGTTTTCGGTATAGCCTGTTCCATAACCCGGGTTGCCGGTAGTGTTGGAAGCAAGGTCGTACCAAAGGCTTAGCGGGTTGATAAGGCCCGATACACTGGTACCTGAGTTTTCTCTACGCGACTGTTGTGAAGACTGCAGGAGGGTTACACCCAACCTGTGGTTCTTGCCAAAATCTTTGTCGAGGAACAACAGGTTTTCAACCACCCACGAAAAGTTTTCCTGTGTATTGTAAGAAGCGGTATTGGGCCTGTTGGTCAAATGGCTGGTTGCATTAGGACCGGTCCAAGTACCTGCACGGTATTGGCGGTATTGCGGGCCAAAGTTCACACGGTATTTCAACCATGGTGTAAACTTCACTTCGGCAAACACATTGGCCAGTACAGAAGTGCTGCGTCTTTCGTTCAACGATTGGTCTATATCTATCAGCGGGTTCCAGAGGCTTAGGTTGCCACCGGGGTTATAGATCCATGCACCGGCAGAATCGCGGGGAACTGCATAAGGGAACTGCTCGGTAGCGCGGGAGTACAAATCTTTGGCGCCCGTGTTGGAAGTATTGGGCGGCATAATGCCAAAGTTTTGAATAGAGAAAGAGCTGATGATGGAAGTACCCAGCGTGAGCCATTTGGTAGGAGAAATATCGCCGGAAATACTTGCGTTATAGCGGTTGTAATCCTGGTCGCTTTGTACACCTTTTTGGTTGAAATAGCCCAGCGACAAAGCTACGTGAGCATTTTGTGTACCACCGGTAAGCGAAATATTGTGGTTGTTGGTAATGCCCTGCCTGGTAGCAGCGTCCATCCAATCGTAGGTGCGAATATTATTGGAATTGTACACCGGTACTTGTGCAGGCCAGCCCATGGCTTGTTCATCTGCAGTAGTTTGCCGCATTTTTGGAGTAACCCCGTATTGCACCCAATCGTAACCGGCCCATACCGATGCCAGTGCATTTTTATCGGCCGCAAGGCTCATTTTATCACGATCTAAAAACGGATCGGGATAGCTAATGGTAGCAGGGTTATTAAAGTTGGTATTGGTAGTAGGCTGGTAGATGCGTCCATTCATCAGAGAGAAGCGCCAGCGATCGATATACTCGCCGCCACTCATCCAGTCGGTCAGCGATTTGTAGCTATCGAGTGAAACAGAACCTGTGTAACTCAGGCTTGTTTTGCCGGTTTTGGCCCTGGTAGTGGTGATCAATACTACACCGTTGGCACCCCTTGAACCATAAATGGCGGTGGCCGATGCGTCTTTCAAAATTTCCATGGAAACGATATCGTTCGGGTTGATATCGCTTACGCTAAATGAGCTTACACCCAATGCATCAATAATGGGAATACCATCCACTACATACAGTGGATCGTTGGATGCACCAATGGAACGGTTACCGCGTACCCGCACTACAGGTAGTTCGCCCGGCTTGTTGTTGGAACTTACCTGTACACCGGCAGCTTTACCCTGCAATGCCTGCAACACGTTTTGTGTAGGCCTTTCGGTAATGTCTTTGGCAGTGATCCTGCTCAATGCACCGGTGATATCTGTTTTTTTCTGGGTACCATAACCCACCACCACTACATCGGTCAGTGCATTGTCTTTGGGTTGCATGGAAATGTTGACTGAACTGCGCCCGTTAAGCGCAACTTCCTGTTCGGCAAATCCAATGTAGGTAAATACAAGCGTTGCAGTATTGTTGGGGGCTGCAATGCTAAAGCCCCCATCGGCACCGCTCACCACCATGGTGGTAGTGCCTTTTACGCTGATGCTCACACCCTGCAAAGGCTGGCCTTCGCGGTTGAGTACTTTACCACTTACGGTAATGGATTGTCCATTAGATTGGGTAAATAATAGGAATGAAAATAGCACGACTAATACAGTCCGTGCAAGCAGTTTTGCTCTCATATGGCAGTTGTTTGTAGAAATCTCAAGGTAGACTTTTCTGATGCCCTAAGCATCCTGCCCTGTCTGCTATGGCAGGGCTATTTTGGGTACAGGAAATAGGGCTGAACAGGGGCAAAAAAAACAGTCCGGCCATTGGGCCGAACTGTAGTTGAAAGTAGTAGCCCGGACAAGAATCGAACTTGTATCTAGAGTTTAGGAAACTCCTATTCTATCCATTGAACTACCGGGCCGGTTCGTTGGGCGGCGAAAATAACAGAATTGAACAAAATTGGCGTAGCTATGTGCTATTATCTCGCTAATTATAACATCAAAGCCATGAAATACTGCTTGCTATGCTGTTCATTATGCCTGTTGCTGGCGCTAAGTGCAGGGGCTCAAACGCCAACCCGCCCATCTTCAGCCCGCTTCAATCACCTGGCATTTACTGTGAAAAACCTGCAGGCCAGCACCCGGTTTTATACAAATATCCTGGGGCTCGATACCATTCCTGAGCCTTTTCACGATGGCAGGCATAGCTGGCTCAAAATATCGGAGAGCGGTAGCCTGCACCTGATAGAAGGCCCGCTGCAGCCGGAGCATATCAAGGGTGCACACCTCTGTTTTTCGGTGGAATCCATTCCCCTGTTCATCGAAAAATTGAAAAAAGCGGCCATCGCTTTTGAAAACTGGGCAGGCGAACCCGGCAGTTTTACCCTGCGGCCCGATGGGGTAAAGCAGGTGTACCTCCGCGACCCCGATGGCTACTGGCTGGAAGTTAACGATGCGCATTAGTTCACAAGTGCGGCAACCTGTTATCTTTGCCACCCTTAATAAAAAAATACAGGACTATGAAGTTTTATAATTGGTTGCTGAAATACCGCTTTTGGTTGGGCTTGCTGGCATTGGTGCTGGCTATTTCAGTAAATGTGTATGCAGGTTTTTGGCCCTCATTTATTCTGTATTTCATTGCAGTGATTGCTATTGCCAGCCATTTCTTTATTGGCCCTATGCGCCTTATACAGCAGTACATTGAAGCCGGCGATATGGACGGTGCCGAAAAAGTGCTGAACATGATCTGGTTTCCCAACCTGCTGTACAAGCCTATTCGCAGCGCCTACTACACCCTGAAAGGACAAATGGCCATGATGCGCCAGGACTTTACCGGTGCCGAAGCCCATATGCGCAAAAGCGAGCAACTGGGTATGCCTATGGCCGAAGCAGAGGGCGCCAACAAACTGCAACTGGGTATGCTGGCCATGCAAAGGGGTGATACTAAGCAGGGCGAAAACTATATCCGTGCTGCTATTCGTGCCGGTATTCCCGATGCCGATGGTGCTGCCATGGCTTACCTGCAAATGTGCCAGATCTATATCAACAAGCAGCATTTCAAAGCAGCGAAAGACATGTTTAGAAAGGCTAAAGACCAAAAAGCTACCAACAAAGACGTGGTAGAGCAGATCAAAAAAATGAACAGCTATATCAGCCGGATTCCCGGTTAATAGTGGCCGAAAAATACCCCGAAAAGGTTCGGAGCAAATAGTTGCTTCGGGCCTTTTTTCATTTTCACATTTCTCCAAGGTCTGTAGCTGCCAAAGCAACGCTATGTTTGCACTACGCATGTATAGAAAAGTATTCAGATCGTTAGCGGGGCTACTGCCTTTGGGATATTTACTGAGCACCATGGTGGCATCGCCCGGCTGTGCCAATATGTCGCCGCCCATGGGTGGACCCAAAGACACGCTTTCGCCCATATTGCTGAAAGCCAGTCCCGAAAATTACCAGCAGCATTTTACCAGCAAAACAGTTCGGCTGGAGTTTGATGAATATGTGGAGCTGGGTGAATTGCAAAACGAATTGGTGGTGAACCCGCCCTATGAACGCATACCCGATATTTCGGTGAAACTGCGCACTGTTACCATCAAAATAAAAGACACCCTGCAACCCAATACCACGTATTCTTTCTATTTCGGCAATGCCATCAAAGACCTCAACGAAGGCAACCCCATCCAAAATTTTGAGTACGTGTTCAGCACCGGCGATTATATTGATAGCCTACAATTGAGCGGTACCATTATAGATGCGCAAACAGGATTGCCCGACAGCACCATGACCCTTATGCTGCATGTGAGCAACGATGACTCGGCAGTGGCCAAACAAAATCCACGATATGTGGCCAAGCCCAATGGCAAGGGTAACTTCCAGTTTCATCACCTGGCCGAAGGCAACTACTATTTGTTCGCCATAAAAGATGAGGGCCAGAAAAAATATACCAGCAATAAAACACCGTTTGCATTTTTCGATAAACCGGTTGCAGCAAGTATATCCAACGAGCCGTTTGAGCTTCGTCATTTTGTAGGTGAAGTAGATGAAAAGAAAGCGGCTAAACCCGCCGAAGCAGTGGAAGCCCCGGGAGGCAATCGTAAAAAAACTGATGCGCAAGCCATCCGCATTACCAGTGGTGCCAATGAAGATAACCCACAGGATCTGCTGGCCCCTTTGCGCATTTCATTTTCCCGCAAAATAAAATCCATCGATAGCAGCAAGCTCCATTTTACCGATACCAACCAGGTGGCCATTCGCAATTATACCCTGCAGTTGGACACCAGCGGAAAGTTTGCCAACATCACCACCAGGTGGAAAGATGCCGGCCATTACAGGATGCAGATCGACAAAGCGTTTGCGCTCGACTCGGCAGGCGTAGGCAATACCAGGGCCGATACTGTTTTCTTTAAATCGAAAAGCGAAAGCGAATACGGCAGTTTAAAAATGCAGGTGAATGGCCTCGACATGGCGAAGCATCCGCTACTGATTTGGATAAGAGAAGGCAGGATAGTAGAATCCATGCCGCTGACGAATTCAAAGATCAATATTCCTCTTTTTCAGCCCGGCGAATATGAGCTGCGCATTTTGTACGATACCAATCAAAATGGCCATTGGGATACCGGCGATTACTGGAAAAAAATACAGCCCGAATTTGTAATTGCCATCGAGCAAAAAATAAATATCAAGGCCAATTGGGAAAATGAATTTGATATCAACCTCTAACCAACACACCGCATTACCTCGCTGCTCCGCAGCCTTTCTTTCCATTTCGTACCTTGCGCACTTATGAATTTCTCCTCCAACTTATTGGAAAATGCAGTGGCCGAATTTGCCAAGCTTCCGGGTATAGGTAAAAAAACGGCATTGCGCCTGGTATTGCATTTACTGAAAACCGATGCACCGCAGGTGGAGTTGTTTGCGGAAACCATTGCTAAAATGCGCCGCGAAATACAGTTCTGTCGCCGCTGCCACAATGTAAGCGATGGCGAGCTCTGCAATATTTGCGCAAGCCCCATGCGCAAGCACGAGCTGATATGCGTGGTAGAAAGCATTCGCGATGTAATGGCCATTGAAAGCACGCAACAATACAATGGCAGCTACCATGTACTGGGCGGGGTGATATCGCCACTCGATGGCATTGGCCCCGACCAACTGCAACTCGACTCGCTGATAGAGCGGGTAAAAACCGGCGAAGTGGCCGAAGTAATCTTTGCACTCAACCCCAATATACAGGGCGATACCACCATTTATTTTATCCAGAAAAAACTGGCGGCCTATACTGTAAAAACCACGGCCATTGCCCGCGGTATTTCGTTTGGCGGCGAGCTGGAATATGCCGATGAAATGACCCTGGCCCGCAGCCTGCAAAACCGCCTGCCGGTAGAAAGTTTTGTGCGCCAATAACAGGGTGGCGTGTTGCACACCATCTGCACTTTCCTACACTTGCAAATACTGTGATAGCGGAACCTAATTGTTTGCTGATGCCATTGCTGAAAAAGAAGACCACGATTGTAGTAGCCTATTTTTTACTGGCCGGCTGTTGCCTGCCGGCTTGCCATACGCAGCCGGAGCAAAAGCCTGTAAGCAAAAAGCCCGATTATATAAAACCCATACCGGGCACTAACGAACCCATACCTGCAGCACTGGCCCAGCAGGGCGAAGTGCTGATCGCCTATTCCGATTGCTATACCTGCCATAAAAAAGCGCATCGCTCGGTGGGGCCGGCTTTTACAGACATTGCCAAAAGATACCCTGCCAACAAAGCATTCATTGAAATGCTGGCGCATAAGGTAATAGCGGGCGGCAGCGGAAGCTGGGGCACGCCTGCCATGGCAGCACATCCACAACTCTTGTTGGAAGATGCCAAAAAGATGGTGGCATTTATTCTATCGCTAAAACGCATGGAATAAAAATATTGGGGATGCGAATTGCGTATCACTGCACTTAAGTAAATTGCTGGCGGTGGCCTATTGCTGGTTACTAATGTTATACGCCAATACAAGTACTTCTACGATGAAAAAAATTTTACTGCCTTGTTTGTGTTTCATGTTTGCATTCTCCCAGGCACAGCGCAATCGTTTACCGCCTCCATTTGATTTCACCGCAGATTCAATAAAAGCAAGCTTTGTTTCTTTTACTGCAGATAGTACTAAGGCATCATTGATGGGGGACCAGTATGATAGGGCGCTCGACTCGCAGTATCAATTGGGAAAGGATGGCAGTTTCGAATTCCGGCTAAAGCAATTTCATCTTCATCACAACCTGGACAATGTATTTGTGATGTCGTTGAAGCAAGGCAAATGGGTGGCAAGATATTTTGATCGCAACAACGGTATACACGATGGGTTGGTATTTACAGAAAGAGCAGTTGACCAGGCTCCAGTGAATCAATTGTGGAAGCTGCTGGTTGACAAAAGGGTGCTAACATTGCCCTCGCAGGGTAAGATTGCAAATCGGCTGGTGGGTTACAAAGTTGACACCGCCAATTTACCCTATGGATACACGACTCATTTAGAGGTGATTGATGGAGTGGAATATGAGTTCTCGTTGCATGCACCAACCGGGCATCGACACTACAGTTACTACAGCCCGCAAGCGTACCTTAATAAATTCAGCAATGTAGAGGAGCTTTTTGATGCAGTCATGCTCATTGCCCTGGTTAAGAAGTTTCTTGGTCTGCCGCTCAAGGTAAATTAACGCGATTTATAAAAGGCATTGCTGCAAGAGTTTTGAATTAGCGTTTCACTTGTGTATGTAAACCTGGCGGGTTTTATGAGCCACACTTACAGCACCTGCTTGTCAAACCTTCGTAATTTTCGATAGCTCCTCTACTTCCCCAATGCTCAAAAAAACACTTTACTCCATACTCGTTTTGCCGGGGGAATAATCTAAAACAAACGATAAAATTGGTCGGCTGACAAATTGGTTTCAATCACCGTTCGTAAATTGCTCGTAGTGGTGTTTTTCACATTGCAAATGGCTGTGCCTAATGAACCAAACTACAAAACTAATTCAGCAAAATACAGGCAGATGAAAACAATAAATCTTTTGGCAAGTTTGAGTGTGATTTTTCTGATGACCGGCTACGCTTCTTTGAAAGAACCTACAAGCGTCAAAAACGGTAGCATTGAATCCTATAAATACTTCTATATATCGCCGACCAACAGTCTTACGTCAAGTTCAGGATTAACAATAGAGGGAAATTATTTTTCATCGAGTAAAAGCGTTAATCCCGCTGATGTTATTATTGGGAGATTGGCGAAAGCGGGATTGATCAGGTTGCCTGAGCTAAAACCTGAATTAGCAGAAGAAACTTTAATAGTAAACTATGGGGAAAGCGGTAAAAGGAATGCAGGTTTGGGAGGATCCAGAATTGAGGTAACTATACAATTTGTTTCGGCAAAATCAAATACACTGGTCTGCTCTTGTTCTGCAGAAGGGCAGGGCGAAACAGAAGCCGATCATATTCGTAAGGCGATAGCCCGTTGTTTGTCTGAATTGATACCGCAAGAAAAATGAAAATTCAATCACTCACTCTTCTGCTAACACTTCAGTGCCTCTTTGCATTAGGGCAAAGCAAGGATACATGGATAGAATTTTGGAATAAAGACACCACCTTATTCGGCTACAAGGACAAGAATGGGATCGTAAAAGTTGAACCCAAATTTCAAATCGGGTTTAATAAGGCGCATAAGGTTGACAATATAGTGGCAGTGTCTGAAGTAGAGGGCGAGCATTGGAAACGTTATTATCTCACTAAGTCGGGAAGGATAGTGGGCAGGGATAGCTTACACTATTTTGACAACGCCCCCGACTGTGAAAGCGAAGGGTTTATCCGTTTTCGCGACAAGAAAACGGATAGGGTAGGCATGTTCGATAGAAACGGTGATGTAGCGATACCTGCCGAGTATAATGCGTTGACCAAGGTAAGAAATGGAATGGTCTGCGCATTAAAAGGCGCCACCAAAAAATACTGGGAAGGAGGCGAGCATTATAGTTGGGAAGGAGGAAGGGAACTTTTATTGGATACAGCCAACAATCTGCTTGTGGACAGTTTTTATACTTCCGGCAACCTCAACTTTTTCTCACTGCTGGTTTCAGCCCAACCCAACCCGGACACGATCAGGCAGAACTTCAAAACATCCAACGGAAAGTATTTGTCGTTTGTAGATTTTGAAAAGGAATTCAGGGCCTGGTTAAAAAGTGCTTTACTTACCAATTTTACCAAAGACAACCTGCTAAATGTTACCTGGAAAGAAGTTACATGTTGGAGAGATTCAACAGGTTGGATAGCAGAACCCCAAAGCAGTTTTATAGACCGCAATTTTGAACTGATCAAATCGAAGCTGCTTCAGTTAAACTCGAAAGATTGCAATTACTTCATATCTAGTGAAGAACTCAACAGTTTGACCTTCGACTCAGAAGAGTATGATATGTTCTTTAATGATTGTGGTGAACCGAAGGATTGGATCTACCCGGTTCAAAATATCGTAATCAGTTACAAACACGGCAACGACATTGTGCAGGATAGATTTAATTTCTTGCGAACTGATAATGGATACAAATTACTCTCGCTGACCATCAGGGAAGGGAAAGCTAAAATTATACTCAGCCCAACCGGCGCAAGAGTTTTGCATTAGCGGTTCACATGTGTAGGTGAACCTGGCGGGCTTTATGAGCCACACTTACAGCACCTGCTTGTAATTTCCCTACATTGTAGGCGCAAAAAACAAACTGCATTACCAATTCAAACAGGGTATGAAATCGAAAGCTGCAAAATGGATACTGGGAATAGTAGTATTGCTATTGGCCGGTATGGGCTATGCCTGGTATTTATGGAATAAGCCGGCTCGCGACGCTGCCGATGAAAAAGGCATTGCCATCACTGCTGCGGCTTTGTTCGAACAGTATGCCGCCAACCAGCAATCGGCCGATTCGCTCTACCTCGATAAGACCCTGCAGGTGCAGGGCGAAATTGTAAAAACCGGCACCAACCAACAAGGGCAATTCAATGTGGAGCTTAAAACCAACCAAAGCAACGGCACTATTTTTTGTACCCTCAAAAAGCAGGAAGCATTACATGTAGGCAGTACGGTGTCTCTCAAAGGCATTTGCAAAGGCTACCGCGACCAGATGTTGTTTTTCGATGTGGTACTGGTCGATTGCTACCTGGTGCCCTGACCGCTTCCAAATTTTTCACAAATTGCTGCAAATGCACTGCAGTAAATTACATGTTCAAAATAGCGTGGTATTTATGAAACGTTTCTTACTGGCTTCCCTTGCTGTATTGCTTTTACATTCGGCCCATGCGCAGATCTGGTTTACCAAAACGGGTGCCATCAGTTTTTTCTCGCATACCGAAATGGAAGACATTGAAGCCGCCAACAACGAAGCCGTATCCATTATAGATGCAGCCAAAGGCGAGTTCAGTTTCCAGGTGCTCATCAAGGGATTCAAGTTTCCCAAAACCACGATGCAGGAGCATTTCAATGGCGCCAATTACATGAACAGCGATAAGTTTCCCAAAGCCGAATTCAAAGGCAAACTGGTAAAGCCCGCTGCTGTCAATTTCAAAAAAGATGGGGTGTACACCGCCGAAGTAGAAGGCGATATGACCATGCATGGCATCACCAAAAAAATGAAAGCCACCGGTAAGATCACCATCACCAAAGGCGTTCCATCGGTACAGGCCACGTTCAAGGTCAATCGCACCGATTTCGGCATCAAAGTGCCTTCTTTCACCGCCGCCAAAATTGCCGAAGCCATCGATATTACGGTACAATGCAAATACGAACCCTATAAATAAGCCGGGTTCCCGCTTCGCCCATGCCCGGTGTTTCGGCCGGTTCGGGTCAATTCCTCATTTTGTAATATGTTTGCAGTCGCAGGCGGATTTGTTTATTGTTCGGCCTGCTTCAATAAACCGAACTAATAAACGAAGTGCTCACCAAAAGTGTTCCCCCTCGTTTATAGTTCTATTTTTTAGAATTCCATGCTGATACCAGCTGTGGTGCTACTGTCTACACCGGTTGTGTCACTCACTGCATCAGCTATGCAAAACCGGGCTACAATATGAGCAGCATTCAACAACAACTCAACAAGCGCATACTTATTATAGACGGTGCCATGGGCACCATGATCCAGCGCCATAAACTGGAAGAAGCCGATTATCGCGGCGAACGCTTCAAAGACTGGCATAGCGATGTAAAAGGCAATAACGATTTGCTAAGCATTACCCAGCCGCAGATCATCGAAGGCATCCACCGCCAATACCTGGAAGCCGGTGCGGATATTATTGAAACCAATACGTTCAGCAGTACAGTAATTGCCCAGGCCGATTATGATATGCAGGAGCTGGCCTATGAGCTAAACGTAGCATCGGCGCAATGCGCCCGCCGTGCTGCTGATGCTTATACGGCTCAAAACCCGGGCAAACCCCGCTTTGTAGCTGGTGCAATTGGTCCGTTGAATAAAACACTCAGCCTGAGCCCCGATGTAAACAATCCCGGTTATCGTGCGGTAACATTCGACGAAGTTGCCGAAGCCTATTACGAACAAATTAAAGGTTTGGTTGACGGTGGCGTTGATATCCTGCTGATTGAAACCATTTTTGATACGCTGAACGCCAAGGGCGCTATTTACGCCGCCAAAAAATACTTCCGCGATTATAATATCGAATTGCCCATTATGATCAGCGGTACCATTACCGATGCTTCGGGCCGTACTCTTAGCGGACAAACACTGGAAGCGTTTTATGTGAGCGTAATGCATGCCAACCCGTTGAGCATTGGTTTGAACTGCGCTTTGGGTGCCCAGGAAATGCGCAGCCATATTGAAGAGCTGAGCCAGATAGCTGCTTGTTATACTTCAGCATATCCTAACGCAGGTTTACCCAATGCCATGGGCGAATACGATGAAGCTCCACACGAAACAGCCGGTTTTATTGAAGAGTGGGCCCGCCAGGGTTTTGTAAATATTGTAGGCGGCTGCTGCGGCACAACGCCTGATCATATTCAACACATGGCGCAGCATGTGAGAGATATTGTACCGAGAAGTTTGCCGGTGGTGGAAGAAACACTTGCATAAAGACATTGAACCACAAAGGCACGAAGGCACAAAGAAACACGAAGAGATGTATCAAAAGCTTTCTGATAAAGAAGAATGGCTGGCAACACAGGTTGTTGATATTGCAATTTGCATTCATAAGCAGCTTGGGCCGGGACTTTTGGAAAGTGTGTATGCCAAATGTTTTTACTATGAGTTAGCCAATAGAAATATTGAGTTTGTAAAGGAGAAGGCCGTTCCAATTATTTACGATGAATTGAAAATTGACGATGGCCTGCGTCTTGATTGCCTGGTGGAAGATCTTTTAATAATTGAATTTAAAGCACAAGAAAATTATCATCCTGTTTGGGAAGCACAAATCATGAGCTATTTAAAACTCACAAATAAACGATTGGGATTCCTGCTCAATTTTCATGTGCCGCTAATGAGGGATGGAATAAAAAGGATTATACTTTAAAACTTAGTGCCACTTAGAGCCTTCGTGTCTTTGTGGTTCAAACAAATATTATGAGCTATTTAAAATTGACAAATAAGCGATTGGGATCCCTGCTCAATTTTCATGTGCCATTAATGAAGGATGGAATAAAAAGGATTATACTTTAAAACTTAGTGCCACTTAGTGCCTTCGTGTCTTTGTGGTTCAAACAAATATTATGAGCGAAACAATTATAAAACCATACCTGCGCCTCTCCGGACTTGAGCCGCTTGTTATTCGCCCCGAAACCAATTTTGTAAACGTAGGCGAACGTACCAACGTTACAGGTAGTAAGAAATTTGCCCGCCTCATTCGCGAAGGGCATTTTGAAGAAGCGCTAAGTGTTGCCCGCCAACAGGTAGAAAGCGGTGCCCAGGTGCTGGACATCAATATGGACGATGCCTTGCTGGATGGCAAAAAAGCTATGGTAGATTTTCTGAACCTGCTGCAATCAGAGCCTGATATCGCCAAAATTCCCATCATGATCGACTCTTCGAAGTTTGAGATCATAGAAGCGGGATTGAAATGCGTACAGGGCCGCTGTATTGTAAACTCTATTAGCATGAAAGAAGGCGAAGAGAAGTTTATAGAGCAGGCCATTATTTGTAAAAGCTTTGGCGCCGCCGTTATTGTAATGGCTTTTGATGAAGTGGGCCAGGCCGATACCAAAGAACGTAAGATTGAAATATGCCATCGTGCCTATAAAATCCTGACTGAACAGGTAGGCTACGATCCGCAGGATATTATTTTCGACCCTAACATTTTTGCCATAGCTACAGGCATTGAAGAACACAATAACTACGCTGTTGATTTTATTGAAGCCACCAGGGAAATAAAACGCCGGATGCCATTGGCTAAAATAAGCGGTGGTGTTTCCAACGTTTCGTTTTCGTTCCGGGGCAACGATCATGTGCGCGAAGCCATTCACAGTGTATTCTTACTGCATGCCATTAAAGCTGGTATGGATATGGGTATTGTGAATGCCGGCCAGTTGGTGGTGTACGATGAAATTGAACCACAGTTGCGTGAGCTTTGCGAAGACGTTATACTGAATCGCAATAACGAAACCAACGAAGCCACCGAAAAACTGATTGCCTTTGCTGAAACAGTAAAAGCAAAAGGCAAGGTGGAAGTGAAGGATGAAGCCTGGCGCAATGCCAGCGTGGAAGAGCGTTTAAAACATGCGTTGGTAAATGGCATTACCGATTATATAGATACCGATACCGAAGAAGCCCGTTTGAAATATCCAAAGCCCCTACATGTAATTGAAGGCCCGCTGATGGATGGCATGAACGTTGTAGGCGATCTGTTTGGCGCAGGTAAAATGTTTTTGCCACAGGTAGTAAAGAGTGCAAGGGTAATGAAGAAAAGTGTGGCATGGCTTACACCGTATATTGAAGAAGAAAAGAAAAACAATCCACTGGCACAGCAAGGTGGGGCTCCCAAAATTTTGCTCGCCACCGTTAAAGGCGATGTGCACGATATCGGCAAAAACATTGTTGGTGTAGTGTTGGGTTGTAATGGTTACGATATTGTTGACATGGGTGTAATGGTGCCGACCGATAAAATATTGGATACGGCTCAAAAAGAAAACGCTGATATTATTGGCTTAAGCGGATTGATCACTCCATCGCTCGACGAGATGGTACACGTAGCCAAAGAAATGAAACGCCGCGGTATGAAGCAGCCATTGCTGATTGGTGGCGCTACCACCAGTCGTATGCATACTGCTGTAAAAATTAGTCCTGAATACGATTTAGGTGTTGTGCATGTGCTGGATGCCAGCCGTAGTGTAACTGTTGCAGGCAACCTGCTTAGCAAAGAGCAAAAGCTGCCTTTCATCAACGAAGTAAAAGCGGAATACATCAAACTGCGCGACACATTCGCCAATAAAAAAACGGTAAAAGAGGTATTGCCTTTTGCTGATGCGCAAAACAATAAAACGGCTATAAACTGGGAAAGCTACAGTCCTGTAAAGCCCAGCTTTACAGGCACCAAAACGTTTGAAGATTATCCTTTAGCAGAGATCAGGAATTATATTGACTGGAAGCCATTTTTTATTGCATGGGAGCTGCACGGCAACTTCCCCGAAATATTGACCGATAAAGTGGTAGGCGCCGAAGCCACCCGTTTGTACAACGATGCCAACGCCATGCTCGATAAGATCATCGAAGAAAAATGGCTGACCGCTAAAGGTGTAATTGGTTTTTGGGAAGCCAATGCTACAGGTGCTGATACCATTACGGCTACTGTAAATGGCAAAAAAATAAACCTTGAATCATTACGCCAGCAAAGCAAAAAAGCTGCGGGGCAACCGAACTTTTCTTTAACCGATTTTATTGCACCTGCGGAAACCAACAAGCAAGATTATCTCGGTGCATTTGCTGTTTCTATTCATGGTATTGAAAAGCATATCAAAGCTTTTGAAGAAGCGCTGGATGATTATAATAAGATCACGTTGCAAGCCCTTGCCGATCGATTTGCTGAAGCTTTTGCTGAAGTGTTGCATGAAAGAACCCGTAAAGAATTTTGGGGTTATGTAAAAGATGAGGTGTTGAGTAATGAAGATCTGATCAAAGAAAAATACCAGGGTATAAGGCCTGCGCCGGGTTATCCTGCCTGTCCCGACCATACCGAAAAATACAAGCTGTTTGATATGCTGAATGCTTCTGAAAATGCAGGCATTACGCTTACCGAATCACTGGCTATGTACCCGGCAGCATCGGTTTGTGGATGGTATTTCAGCAACCCGCAAAGCCAGTATTTTGGTTTGGGTAAAATACAACGCGATCAGCTCGAAGATTATGCCCGCCGCAAGCAAATGCCTATAGAAGAACTGGAACGCTGGTTAAGCCCCGTGTTGGAATAAGCAGTTTGAATATTTCGTCTAACAAAAATCCCCGCTCGATTAAGAGCGGGGATTTTTAGTAAATGAAGTGAAACGATATTGCGAAGAAATGTTAACTGCGAGGATTAAGCAGGGTGCAGCCCAATAAATTTTAAGTCAGCCTGTCCAGCTATAAATTTAATTGTATTGCCCGCAAAATCATTTACGTGATTAATGAAGTTTAAAAAATGCTGCTCGTCTTTTGGCTTTAATATCTGAGTACTCTTTCCATTAATTGGCTGTTCAAAATAATGGAGAAAAATGTCCCCGGCAATTGAATTGATCTCGTTTCGTTTACTTTGAGAAAGCAGCATTCCGTGGTGAGTAATTACATTTCTTAAAATGGAGAGTGCTTCATAAAAGTTTATCCAATTTGTTTTCCAGTTTGCTGGACTTACACTATCGCTATAGAAGTTGTCAATTTCAGTTGAGTTTAGTCTTAGGAACAGAATAATGTATTTATTGTTTTTGGTGTCGACTTCCTGTCCATTATTCTTAAGATACACTTTGATTTGTTCAATCACTCTAGCTGTTTCTTTCTTTCCTTTAATTGGGTCTGCCAAGGTTGGGAAGTATTTATGTCTTATGGCCTGAAAGAGCAAAAGCTCAACGAGATTGTACATTCTTATTAAACACAAGTTCATAACCCAAACAAAGAAGTTGTTGCTATGTATTGTCAAGTCATCTATTTCTATTGAGGATATTTCTTTAGCTGAATACAGCCACATATTTTTCCCTTTTGCAGGAATATTGTACAAAGAGAATGTAGACTGTGAAATCCATGTATTAACTGGATTGTCAGCTTTATATTTCTCTATCGACATTGTTAGGAAAGTTTTCCAAAAGCGGATATCTGTCTCAATTTGAGAAACTGATTTTCTATACTCGTCAAAATAGTCTTTGTAAGTAGGCTGATTTTGCATTGTGGGTTGTCTGGTGATTTGCTAGTTCACAAAAATATACAACTCAATTTTCAACTCATTTCAACTTATACGTACTTCTGCCAACAAAAATCCCCGCTCGTTTATCAGCGGGGATTTTTTTATTGCTCTGGTTCTTCCTCTTCTTCATCCATTGTTTCGTGTAATATTTCTCCATCTTTTCCTCTTCGCATTTTCACAATGGGTTTGTCGCTGGTGCCGGTTACTGCCATAGGTATGCCAATAATACCAAAAGGTGGCAGCCCCACCCTGATCTTAAGATTTAGCTTACCATCCAGCGAAGTCTGGCCTTCGAAGCGAGGTCTGAATCCAAAAATTTTCATCTTGGTTCTTTCGATGGTAATAATGTTGTTGGCAATAGAAGACTTGATCACTACTGCTTTCAAATTCGGGTTGTTCAGACTGTCTTTTCCGGAGGCTTTGCTTACGGCACCAAACAATTTCATGCCTTTCACTTTCACATTTTCCAGCGTCACTACACCCTTGCCTTTTATACTGGGATATACAGGGCTCATTTCCTCATTCAACCTGCCTGAGAGTGCATAATCCAATGATATCAATCCTTCGGCATCGCCGGCAGAACTGGCCATTTCCCTGAACAGCGGAATTTCTTTGTATGCTTTTTTTACATCAAAAGAATCGGCTTTAAAGTTGGCGGTGAACTGTGCACTTTTCCTATGGGTGGGTGCATAGCTGCCACTCATGGCTGCATGCGCACCTGCCACATCAAATTTGGTTTTGGGTAAAAGCAAACTGCCTTGTTTCATCTGCAGGCTACCATCAAAGTTTTTGATGGTAGTGCCATTGTACAGCACTTCTTTGGCATCGGCATCCAGTGCCAGGTTCAGGTTTTTGGGAATCATAACCACGCCGGTTGTTACCACTGTATCGGCTGTGGCAGCAGTAGCACTGCTATCGGATGGTACCAATTCCATAAACTGGTCGAGCAAAATTTTTGGACTGCTTACTTTAAAATTGCCGGTCAGTTCGCTACCCTGCAGGTAGTAGCCAATAAAATTGCTGGCATAGCCGGTGAGTTTAAATTCATTGTCGCGATAGCGGAACAGTGTATTCGAGAGCCATGCTTTTTCTCTTTGCACTTTTAGCGAACCCTGTGGTACTTCGAACGGATACGGATAGTCGCTGCTATACAGTTTCAAATCGGTCACATCCAGTGTGCCATTATTTTGCAAGCTCTGGTACCTGCCTGCGGCTGCATCTGCCTGGTTGCCATGCAAGTCGAGATCGGCTTTTAAGATGCCCGTAACCGAATATCCATCTATAGCAAATACCTTGTAAATTTTGGTGAGATCCAATATGCCCTTTGCAGTTACATCGTAGTGTACATTGTTCAGGTTCACAAATTTTGCATTGAGCGCAAAAGGATTTTTCTCAAACACAAATGAAACAGGCTCCAGTTGTATCACCACATCATCGAATGTGCCGCTGGTAGCATTGATCTTACTGTTCAGCTGGATGTTTTCGATAGGGTTGGGGTAGTATGGAGTACGGATAGTGCCATTAGTAAATTGCACCGAAGCATTGGCCGGTGGAAATAGTTGTTTATCGCTATCGTAGCGTCCATCTATTTTGGCCTGCACATTCAGGTTCCCTTTTAGCTCCATGCTTTCCAAACCCACTGTGCGGTCGAGCAGGCCCAGGTCTATCTTACTATCCACCAGGGCTTTTACGTAGGGCTTATCCAATCCTAATGTGTGCAACGATGCACGGGTTGCCTCACCATTCAATAAAAATTTCAACGAGTCAACTGCCAGTGTAGCGCTATCATAGTTTAGGTTGGGCATGTTGAAATCGGCTGCCATATAAAAATGCTCCAGCGGCGAGGAAGAATTTTTGTAGTTGATGCTGCCATCTTTTACCCACCAGTGCATATTCAGATCGGGTTGCCGGTTGGTGCGGGCATTGTATTCACCCGTTAGAGATAGTTTTAGCTGCGATGTACCACCAAAACTTGTATTGGCCAGCCATTGGTTATACTCCGGCGGGAGTACCGAAAATATTTTTCCAAAAACTGTTACGCCCGAAATCAGGTGCAGGTCTATACTATACCCATCGGGCAGGAAAACCATATTGCCTGCAAAATCAACCGGAAGCTGGTTGATGTTCACATCGTTTTTTTGGAATTTAAATGCCAGCGATGAAGTGTTGATACCCGTAATTAGATCGGCCAGCAAATGCTTGCGCCGCACATAGTACACATCATCGTAACTAAAGTCCACACTGTCAACTTCAAGCGTAGATTCCAGGTCGAATATTTCGTGGGCCAAATCGCCGCGTCCTTCATAGTTGAGGCCATCGGCTTTCAAATACATGGGCACCGATCGGTCGTTGTACACCAGGTGCGAATTGGTAATAAAAATGCCGTCAATTTTTAAACGGGCACTGCTGGTATCGTTGCTGGTAGAAGGCGCAGCGGTACTGTCTTGTTTGTAAATATTGTAGTTGGCTTCGCCTTCTGCATCCACCTGTATGTTGATGAGTGAATTGTCTACATAAAACCGGTCAATTACAATCGACTCTTTGAAAATTGAAAGCAGGTTGATGCCAAACGATAATTCCTTTCCGGCCAGCAGGGTATCTTTTTTAAACGGTTCGGAACCCTTTAGTGAATAATCGTAAAGGCTTAGCGTAAGCGTAGGAAAATGCTTGAAAAAAGAAAGCCTGGATTTAGAAAAGTTCAATTCTCCCTCTATACTTTGATTGGCCCATTTCTTGATCTGGTTGGCCACTTTATCCGGAAATAAAATGGGAAGCAAAAACAGGAGTGCAATCAAACTAAGGAGACTGATGCCCGTGATCTTCAGGCCTTTTTTGATTTTTCTTTTCATAACTATTACCTGCAATTTACAGAAGCAAGCGCAGGAAATGTAACAGGAACATTTAAAATACCCTGAGGTTGTGCAGGGCTTTGACCGAAAGGCCTCAAAAAACCGCAAACTGGCTCCGTTGTGTCGGGCCAACGGCAAATTTTGTCATTACTTTCTCAGTTGCCCCAAGGGCTGTTCGACTGTTTTATAGTTTCTTTACTACACTGGATACAACACATGAAGCGCAGGTATTTTTTCGTTATCAATCCGAAGGCTGGCACTCGTTCGAAAGACGAGTTAGAGAATTTTTTGCAGGAGGAAGCAACAAAAGATGGTGTGGAGTTTCATGTGTATCACACCGCCAAATCTACCAATCCCTATTTGCTGCAGCATAGCGCCGAAGAGTTTGCCGCTACCGATGTAATTGCCTGTGGAGGCGATGGCACGGTGAACCTGGTGGCTGCTGCAGTTCGACATACTACTATGAACCTGGGCATTATGCCGGTGGGAAGTGGTAATGGATTGGGCAGGGCTGCCAATATTCCGTTGAAGCCCTCTCAGGCAATGGACATTATCAGGAAAGGTAAAGTGGTGAAAGCCGATTCGTTTTCGGTGAACCGTCATTTCGCTTGTATGCTTTCGGGCATTGGGCTCGATGCAGCAGTGGCCGAGCGTTTTGCGCAAAGCACCACCCGTGGATTAATGACCTACACCACACAAACCCTTATCGAATTTTTTAAGGCACATCCCTATCAATTTCAAATTTGCATCGACGATTTTTCTTTTTATACCGACGCGTTTTTTATCAGCGTAGCCAATAGCAACCAGTTTGGCAACAACGTGACCATTGCGCCACTGGCCAGCATCAACGATGGCTTGCTCGATATCATTGTAGTGCAAAAAATGTCGAAAGCAGGTTTGCCATTTGCACTGCTGCGCCAAATGCGGGGCAATAATAAACTGAAGGACCTCGCCACTTCTGTGGGCAAACAGCATATACTGTATTACCAGGCAAAAAGCGTACATGTAAAAAACCTGAACCTGGCGCCATTGCATATTGATGGCGATCCTGTACAAACCGACGAATCCCTTTCGTTTGCCATTGACCAAAGCTCCATCAACCTGTTGGTGCCTTAATTTTTTTATCGAAGCCATTGCTGCATGCTACGCAATGCATACTGGTTCACGGGTAATCCCATGGATTGGATCACATCATTTTTTTCGCGGCCCGTTATATGAAAACTCAGCGAAGCTGCGTGGTGTATATGCGTGGGAATATATTCGAACACCACCCGTTGAAACAAAGTATCCATCGACTGTTGCACCAGTTCCAGTTGGCGAAGCTGGTCGTATTCCTGGAAGCGAAACAGGTTGGTTTGTGTGAGTAGTGCAGGCTTGGTTAAAATGTCCATGATGTTGTCCATTTCATAAGGCGATTCCCAGCCTCCCTCGGGGTTGTCACGCACTTGCACCAGCACTACGCGGCTGCAATTTGCTTTTAACCAGTCGCGGAAATAGTAAGCAAATCGCAAAGAGGTTTCTATACCGGTATTGTCGCGAAAGCCGGCATCCATTACATCTACCACGGGGTTGGAGGGCAGCCATACATTGGGCAGTATATACGGGAATGTGGCATTCATTCGAAGCGCAGAAAGAAAGCTGATATGCGTGGATTGCTGCGCTGCAAAAAAACTCATGAAGTCAATTGCATCGGGGTTGGTGGTGCGATACTGGTGCGATGTGATGGCAGGACGTGTTAAGAATCGCACCGGATGATTGGCGATATACAGTTTGCGGCCATCCCTTGTGATCACAGAACTCAGCAGCATGTGTGGTATGCTGGCATTGGCTTCTTCCGCTGCATAATCGCCCATGGTTTTGTCCATCCAGCCAAAAGTGTTGCGTCCCAGTTTTTGTTCGAATGCATAACCGCGGTCTTTACTGTACTTATGGTTTTGATAACTGAAAAACTGAGCAGGGGCCAGCAGGTCGCGGGTAACGTAGGACGAAAAAATGGGGTTGAGCAGATCGAGCGAAATGGCATGGGTGTATAAGGCACTATCAGCATTTTTGAGCAGGCCCAGTTGGTTGCGCCGATAGAGTTCCCTAAACCATGCCGCACCTATCATACCGCCCGAAGCACCTGTAATGAGAAAAGTATGCTGCATGAATTTATCGCCGGATGCTTCATCCAGTTTTTTCATTACATGCAGGGTCATGGTAGCGGCCCGGCTACCACCACCACTGCAGGAAAATAAGATGAGCACGGGTTTGGCTTCGCCCTGTTTGGTTTTCCAGGTGTTGAGCATTTCGATATACTGCAGTGAATCGGCAGTGACCAACGGGGCTGTATTGGCGTTCAACACCGACTGGCGGTTGTATATCGGCCGCTGCGATGTTTGGTAGTCGAGCCCGTAAGCCTTGTTGCGGGTATCGAGCAAATTGCGCTGGTACAAAAAGTTGAGTGCCAGCAATACCAGTATGAGCAATACCACGCTCCATTGCTTTAAAAAATGAGCAGAACCACCGGCTACGGCAATGAGCACTGCAAAGAAAACGAGGATGCTGCCGGCTGCAGGCAATTGCAGGTAAGCGCTGTCCTGGAAATAGCCCGCAGTAATGAGCATAGCAAACAACAGCAGGGCCGAAAACAAGGCAGCCAAATGGTGCTGGCTGAATATGGCTTCTAAAAATTCGTCGTCGTAGTGGTTTACATTTCGGGGTTGCCTTAGCCGAAAGCTGGCAGAGAAATACCAGTCGATACGCATCCGCTTCCCATTGCGTTTTTTGAAGTTTTGCAGGGGATGCTTCTTCAATCGCAGCGATTGTTTTACCTGGGGTGTAAGCCGTTTGTAAATGGTTTTATCGGCGCCAAAAAAATACAGGAAACTGGCAGCAATAATGAAAGCAAAGCCCGAGAAAAAACCACCTGCCAGTGCAGCAATCGTAGATACAGGCAATAACTCCTGCGTATAGGTAAACCTAATACCCTGTATGCCATAAAACACCAGGAAGCAGATAGGGATAATGGCATTGTTGATGCAGTACTTCAAAAATGGCTGCGTGGTAGCAGCCAAAAATTTACACTCGCGGCTATGCAAAATAAATGTGGTGATGTTCCAGCACATCACGAACACACCCACACCGGCACCCACTATAAAAGTGCTGAAGGCATTCACTTCGTTGAGGTATTCGGGATACAGGAAAAGTATATGCCCGCCAAAACGGTTCATGAACGAACCATTCACAGTAGCAAACAACACATACCAAATGACCAGTAAAATTTGATACCGCTTAAAGTGCAGCAACAACAACTGTATGGGCAACGAGTACCGGAAACCTACAAGATATGTTCGGATGGGATGCTTCATTCATACCGGCTACTTATGGCAGCACTCGCAAAAGGTAGGACAGCCCAAAGCGGTATTATGCTGCCTTTTTTCCACCCGATGTTAGGTAGAGCATATACACCATGGAGAGCAGCAATAACATGCCCACTATTTGGTGCAATTGTGCCATCCATTCAAACAGTCCCCAGGTACCGGGCACAATGCCTGTACTGCTGAGTACCGTAACAATGCCAAGCCCTACCTGCAACGCTACCAATGCAACGGGTACCCACCAATACTGCTGCAATAATCCCTGGTGCTTGCGGGCACGCAGGCCAAACCAAACCACCAATACGGCCAGTGCATAGGCTATCATGCGATGCACCCAATGGATCATGATCTTGTTGTCGATAAAATTGAGCCAGCCTTCGTTGTGCTTTACCAATCCCGGTGGATGCAGCAGGTAGCCGTTGATGCTGGGCCAGGTGGGTGCTGCTGTGGCTGCTTTATGACCGGCCATCAATGCGCCATAAACCAGTTGCACTACCAACAGTAGCAAAATGAAAATGGCTGCATTTTTCAATGCGAGGTGCAGCTTGCGTTCGGCAGGTGCAATGCGTAGGTACAAGGCAAACCAATACGTATAACTCAGCAGGCCCATGGCTGCAATAAAATGCAGGGCAAGGCGTGTGGGTTTTACATACACGGCATCGCCTTCGAGGCCGCTGGCCACCATTATCCAACCAACCAGTCCCTGCAATGCGCCCAATACAAAAAGCACAATGAGTGGCCGAATCATATTGAGCTGAAATTTTTTGCGGACTAAAAAGTAAATAAAGCCTGCTGCAAACACCAGGCCTATGAGCCTTGCCCATAAGCGGTGAAACCATTCCCAAAAAAAGATGAACTTGAAATTGGACAAATTGAAATCGGCATTCAGCAATTTGAACTGCGGGGTTTGCTGGTATTTCGAAAACTCCTGCATCCACTGTGCCTCGTTGAGTGGTGGCAAGGCACCGGTTACTACATCCCACTCGGTTATGCTGAGTCCACTGCCTGTAAGTCGGGTGATACCACCCAGGGCTACCTGCACCATTGTCATTACCACACCAGCCAATAGCCAATAATACACGGCCTTGTTCGCTTTCAATTCGTTGTTCATATTCTGTAGTTGGCTGCAGGGGGCTACCCGGCCTGCAGATGTGCGCAAAAGTAGCTTACTGGCTCCAAGCAATAAGAGGCATTCTGCTACATTTGAGCCGTGTTGCAATCATTTTACAAAGCAGGTATTTTGGAAGCGGGTATTGACGAAGCAGGGCGGGGTTGCTATGCCGGGCCCGTTTTTGCGGCGGCGGTCATTCTTCCGGCCCATTTTTCCCATCCATTGCTCAACGACAGCAAGCAACTGAAAGAAACAGAACGCAATTTGCTGCGGCCCATAATTGAAAAGGAAGCCATTGCCTGGAATGTACAGTCGGTTGACCAATACGAAATTGATCGCATCAATATTTTGCAGGCCACGTACAAAGCCATGCACGCAGCAGTAGGCAATTTGCTGCCACAGCCGGAGTTGCTGCTGGTAGATGGCAACAGGTTCAAACCCTATTTCGGGATAGCCCATAGCTGTTTTGTAAAAGGCGATGGCACCTATGCAAGTATTGCCGCTGCCAGTATTTTGGCCAAAACTCATAGGGATGCCTACATGGAGCAATTGCACCTGGCCTATCCTCAATACGATTGGAAAAAAAATAAAGGGTATGGTACACTCAGCCACCGGAAAGCAATTGCTGAACATGGGCTTTGTGAGCACCACCGAAAAAGTTTTGATATTTAGCTGAGCAGCATTTGAATTGCCGGGTGGCTACGGGATGCGCAAGGGGCGCTGCGCAGCAGCGAAGCCCGAAGGGCCGAACGAAGTGAGCCTGTAGCAGCCCGAACTGTAGTGGAGTAACGGTAGCCAGCCGATAGCCCCAAAAAATTCATGACTCTTCCCAATCGCCTTTCCCTTTGCGGAGCAGCACGGGTTCTTCGCCGGTAAGGTCTATCATGGTACTGGGAACAGTTTGGCCCATGCCAGAGTCGACCACCATATCTACCAGTTTTTCAAAGTTTTCGAAAATGATATCGGGGTCGGCCAGGTCCTCGGGGAATTCGGCGGGTACGGAGGCCGATAAAATAGGATGACCAAGGGTAGCGGCCAGTTCGTGGGCTACTTTATGGTCGGGCACCCGGAGGCCGATGGTCGATTTTTTGCTCTGCATGATCTTGGGCACTTCGCGGCTGGCCGGCAAAATAAAAGTGAAGGGGCCGGGCAGGTGCTGGCGCAAAAGCCTGAATGTAGGCGTATCGAGCTGGCTGGCGTATTTGCTAAGGTCACTAAGGTCGGGGCATACAAAACTGAGCAGGGCCTTGTCGGGGTCAATCTGCTTGATGCGGGCAATGCGCTGCAATGCTACCCGGCTGTGCATGCTGCAGCCTAATGCGTACACGGTATCGGTGGGATAAATAATGACGCCGTCCTTCAAAAGGCATTGCACTACTTGCTGTAGCAGCCGGGGTTGCGGATCGACAGGATGGATACGAACATGAATAGCCATGGCTGAAAGGTACGGGAATTGAAAAACAGGCTTTTGTACAAGCGGTAGGAAAGCCTGTATGGCTTAACAATTTGTTCATCTTATTTTTGACGCTGTCCAAAAAACTATACCCATGCATTTGTCGCCAATAGATGTTGTAGATAGCATTAGTACCGAGGATTTCAGAAACAATTACTATACGCCCATGAAGCCTGTGATCATAAAGGATATGGCGAAGCAATGGCCTGCGTATGAAAAATGGAACTGGGATTATTTCAAACAATTGGTAGGCGACAAAAAAGTGGGCTTGTACAACAATGTAAAAAGCGATGCCTATACCCCGGTAAATGCTGCAGACGACTACAAAACTTTCGGCGAATACATCGACATGATCAGTGCGGGCCCTGCAGGTTGGCGCATTTTTTTGTTCAATATTTTTGACCATGCACCGGAGCTGGTGCAGGATTTTCGCTGGCCCGAACACCTGATGAAGGGCTTTGTAAAAAAATACCCGATGCTGTTTGTAGGTGGCGCCAGCAGCATTACGCATATGCACTTCGATATAGACCTGAGCCATATTTTACATACCCAGTTTTGCGGCAGAAAAAGGGTATTGCTATTCCCTTTCGAAGAGCAGCACAAGCTGTACCGCAAGCCATTTGAAGTGCTGAGCCTCGCTGATTTTAGCAACTACTACGATAGCGAAAAAAGCAAGCTCGATTACGATAAGTTTCCGGCGGTACAAAAGGCCAAAGGTTACGAAGTGATACTGGATCATGGCGACACGCTGTTTATGCCCGGTGGCTACTGGCATCATATGGAATACCTCGACAGTGGATTTGCCATGAGTCTGCGGGCACTGCAACCCGGCCTTGGCGACAAGCTGGCTGGTGTGTGGAACCTGTTTGGCATGCGTACCATAGATACCGTTATGAAGAAAACATTCCCTATTCCCTGGTACAACTACAAGAAGAAAAAAATATTCGGTGCTGCTGCGGAAGAGTTGTAATAATTACAATGGCCGGTGATTTTGCCGAAGACAGAGCCCAATGGGTTGGACGGCAGGGTATTCCAAAACTGCCGTTGCTTTTTTGCAGGAGAGTCATTAACAGGGTTAATTTTTGGGTATTGAAAATCAAGCATGTATATTAGGACCCTCGTGCAAATGGCTGCCCTTAAACATAAAAGGTTCCTTCACTTTCTACTTGCCTCTATGGCAATTGGTGGAGCGCAACCCAGTATAGGCCAACTTACCAAACGTGATACCGCCAACTATGTACAATCGTATTGGTACAATGGGGTGGATCTTCTCAAATCGCCTTTTCATTTCAATAAAGAACAATGGATCACCACGGGTGGGACTATTTTGTTTGCGGGGGCAGTAATTGCTCTCGACGAACCCATTAACCTTACCATGGAAACCTGGGATTCTAAAGCGGCCAACAATTTTGGGAAAGCAGGAGAAATAGTGGGCGGAGCACCGTTCCAGTTGGGCATCAGCGGTGGCGCCATGCTGGTGGGTGCCGTTACAAAAAAAGATGGCTGGCTGCAGTTTGGCCTCGACAATTTGCAGGCACAGGCATTTACCGGTGGCATTACCCTTATTGTAAAAAACGTTTTTCACCGGGCCAGGCCCGAAACCGGCGAAGGTGCCTATAGCTGGTACGGCCCGTTCAACGGGTGGGGAAACGATAGCTACTATAGTGGCCATACTGCTATGGCTTTTAGCACCGCCACCATGATCTTTTTACATAGCAAAAAGAAATGGTGGGTAGGCTTGCTGGGGTATGGGGCAGCTACAGCAGTAGGCGTATCGCGGATGCAGCAGCAAAAACACTGGTGCAGCGATGTGGTGATGGGTGCAGTAATGGGAACCGTGATCAGCAGTTGGGTGTATAAAAAGCAGGAGCAACGCAGAACGGTGAAAAAGCAGTTGAAGACCTTATACTGATGCGGCAGGTAGCATAATGGCTATTTTTCGAATACGGGAAAAATAGCCCGGTGCCCGGAAGCCTTCACAAGCCATTGTCAACTACAGCATGGGCGAATCGCTATTTTTGTAAGTGCATATATTTGCCGCAAGGCGACTCCCGAAATTTGAAAGATTATGATACAAACAGGCAATCCCGTAATAAGCATCTATACCGAAATGACTCCTAACCCGGAGACTATGAAGTTTGTGGCCAACAAGCTCCTGTACCCCGGCAAAAGCATCGATTTTCCCGATGAGGAAAGCGCAGGTCCTTCGCCACTGGCCAAGGAGTTGTTCAGCTTTCCGTTTATCAAAAGCGTATTTATCGCCAGCAATTTTGTGACCCTTACCAAAACCACTGATACCGATGAGTGGATGGATGTGATTCCTACAGTAAAACAGTTTTTGAAGGAATACCTCGAAAATGGCGGTGCAGTGGTAAACGATGAAGAGATCAGTGCCAAGAAGCAACAGTCTGCTTCCAACACCGTTTCTGCCGATGATGATGATGTGGTAAAACGCATTAAAGAATTGCTGGAAAACTATGTGAAGCCAGCAGTTGAAATGGATGGCGGTGCTATCCAGTTCAAAAGCTATAACGATGGTGTGGTAAACCTGGCATTGCAAGGCAGTTGCAGCGGTTGCCCCAGCAGCATGATCACTTTGAAAGCCGGTATAGAAGGTATGATGAAACGCATGATACCCGAAGTACAGGAAGTAGTGGCTGATGCTGAATAATTAGATAGTTAGCGTTAACCTCTATAATGATCCTGCCAAATATGTATTGGCAGGATTTTTTTTATACATTCTCAGTCACTCATGTTTTAAGAAAGAGCATTCATCTTCTGCTTGGTCAAGTCAACTATACCCGATTTTTGTAATCAACTATTTTTCGCTCTATGTCATCATATACTATTCCTACAGGCACCCGCATTGGCCATGTACATTTAAAAGTGGCCAACCTGCAAAGGGCTCTCGATTTTTATGTAGGCCTGTTGGGCTTTGAACTTACCACTACTTATGGCGACCAGGCGGCGTTTATTTCTGCCGGTGGTTATCATCACCATATTGGGCTCAATACCTGGTATAGCAAAGACGCCAAACCGGCGCCGTTGCACAGTGCAGGATTGTTTCATACTGCTATTTTATTTCCCGAACGAAAAGACCTGGCCATAGCGGTGAAACGCTTGCTGGAAAAAGGATACCCGCTAAGCGGTGCCAGCGACCACGGTGTAAGTGAAGCTATTTACCTGGACGACCCCGACGGTAATGGTGTAGAATTATATTGGGATAAACCACAAGCCCAATGGCCTGTGAACGATGATGGCAGTTTGCAGATGTACACCCATTCATTGGATATGCAAAACCTGCTAGCGCTGGCACCCTAGGCTATTGGACTTGTGTGGTTTTTAAGATTTAGGCATGGCATCGTAAAAGAATTGCTCCCGAATTATTTTGCCATCTTTTACTTCATACAGCGCTATCTCGTCCATTTTCATGCGGCCCATGCCTTTCATGGTTACATCCATACCCATGGTCACTGCAAAAAAACTGCTGGCCACTATGGGTTTGGTGCTATAGCCACCATGCATTTCTTCCACGGCTTCGTTGAATTTTACGCCTTTGGCCCTGATGGCATCTAAGCCCTGTACCGAGCTTAATCCCTGTGATGCCGATGGCTCAATACTCTGGCAATCGCTGGCAAATAATTCGTTTACAATTTTATCAAAAGCGCCCTGCTGGGCCAGTTCATCAAAACGGTCGGCAACCTGTTGGGTGGTCATGGTTTTTGTTTTTGGGGTGAATAGGTAAGATAAAAAAACGGCTTGCAAACTGCAAGCCGTTTCTCCATGATGTAACGCAAAATTTACTTAGCTCAAAGTGGCTTCAGAAGTAATCTCGCATTTATACAATTTAGAAATAGGGCAATTGGCTTCAGCATCTTTTACTGCTGCTGCAAACTGCTCGGCCGTTGCTCCGGGAACAGTGCCTTTTACTTCCAGGTGCGAGTTGGTAATAGTGCCATCTTCAAGAGTGATGGTGCAGGTGGTTTCCAGTGTAGTAGGAGTGAGTTTCATACCACCCAGCACAAAGCTCAGTTTCATGGTAAAGCAACCGGCATGCGCTGCAGCTACCAGCTCTTCGGGGTTGGTGCCAATGCCTTCGGCAAAACGGCTATTGAATGAGTATTGCGTTTGCTTCAACACTGTGCTTTGAGTGGTGAGGTGGCCACCACCTTCTTTGCCAGAGCCATTCCAAACGGCAGTTGCATTTCTTTTCATAATTCGTGCATTTTTTTTAGGATGCGGAAGGTAGCATATTTGCTTTTCTCAACATAGCGAATGCAGGAACTTCTTCATCAATTCATATCAGGTATACGGCAAACAACCCCTTTGGAATTTGTGGCGGTGGTGGCCGGCATAGCCAGCGTGTTTTTTAGCCGAAAAGAAAATATACTGGTGTACCCGGTGGGGCTTATCAATACCATTATTTACATCTACCTCAGCATAAAAGGACAGTTGTATGGTGAAGCAAGCGTAAACCTTTACTACACTATAATGAGCATTTATGGTTGGGTGCTTTGGGCAAAGCGCAATCAGCTGCACGAGCATGTACTGCACATTACACTCAGCAATGGTAAAGAGTGGTTGCATCAACTCTTGTTTTTTGCTGCTTTTTACTTTGCCATTTTTGCAGCACTCCACTGGCTTAAAAAAGATTTTGCACCGGAAGCCATACCCTGGGCCGATGCATTGGCCAGCGCTTCGGCGTACACAGGCATGTGGCTGATGGCCAGGAAAAAAGTAGAGAGTTGGATATGGTGGATCATCACCAACATCATCAGCATTCCGCTGTACTTTGTAAAAGGATATGTATTTACCAGTGTGCAGTTTATGGTGCTGTTGGTATTGGCGGTGTTGGGTTTAATAGCATGGAATAAAAAAGCAAACAAGCCGCATGAACATGCTTAAAAAAATTGTGATCATTGGGCCCGAAAGTACCGGCAAGAGTACGCTGTGCGAAATGTTGGCAAAGCATTACAACACGGTGTGGTGCCCCGAGTATGCACGTGAATACCTGCTTCAACATGGCACGCAATACAGCTATGAAAATTTGCAGACCATTGCCGAAGGACAAATAGCACTGGAAGAAATGCATGCACAGAAATTGCTGCAACAAAATGAAAGCGTAACGCCAATTCCGCCACTCATTATAGATACCGATATGCAGGTGATGAAAGTGTGGTGCGAATTTGTATTCAACGATTGCCATACCTGGATATTGAACCAGATTGTAAAAAGAAAATACGATCTGTATCTGTTGTGCAAACCCGATTTGCCATGGGTGCAGGATGAACTGCGGGAATATCCCAACGAAAAACCCAGGCAGGAACTGTACCATATTTACCGTGAAATGATGATCAACCAAACATGTGCCTGGGTGGATATACATGGTAGCTACGATGAACGCTTTGCCATGGCTGTAGCTGCAGTAGATGAATTACTTGCGTAAGCTGAAGGGCTGTCGGACTGAAGCGGTAGCCCGCAGCTGCCGCAGGCGCAGCGAGGACTACAAGCAAAGGCCGGAACGCATGTTGCCATTGGTTGATTGGCCGAGAGCCCCAAAAATATTTTTTGGAAGTTCGATGCGGGTTTCCCAAATTTGTGCTCCGTGAAAAATTTACAACATAACATTTGGTGGTGGCATACTAAACCTTAACGGTCGGGTGCTGCATTGTTATGTATACAACTATAAACTAATTGCGAAAAGCCTCGACAGAAGTCGGGGCTTTTTTAATGCTTTAAACTATGGCGAATTTTAAAATTGAGACAAGCTGTAAAAAAACATTGGCGGATATGCTTACGCCGGTGGGTATATACCTGCGCCTCCGTGACCGCTTTCGCGATACCATTTTGCTGGAGAGCACGGACTTTCATGCGTCGGAAAACAGCTGGAGTTTTATAGGCGTGCAAGCCATTGCAGGTTTTGAAGCCATTGACCTGCACACCGTGGAATTTAAATATCCCGGGTTGCCGCCTGAAAAACTGGCATTGAAAAATCCGCAGGAATTGGTGCCGGCATTTAATGCATACCTCGCAAGATTTGAAGCCGCTGGCGACTGCACGGTAAAAGCAGCGCAAGGATTTTTTGGATATACCAGCTACGATGCGGTGCAGTTTTTCGACAGCATTCGTTTTGATGCCAATAAAGAATCAACCACGGCCAGCAATTTGCTTCGGTATCGTTTGTATCAGTACGTGGTGGCCATCAATCATTTTAAAGATGAAATGTACATCTGCGAAAACAAAGTGGCAGGTGTAGAAAGCGAACTGGCATCGCTTGAATCGTTTATTTACAGCAAAGATCTGCCCACGTTTCCGTTTGAAACGGTGGGTGAAGAAGAAAGCAATTTGACCAACGAGCAGTATATAGACAATGTAAAAAAAGGCATTGCTTCCTGCCACCGGGGCGATGTGTTCCAGATAGTATTGAGCAGAAGATTTGCGCAGCCATTTCGCGGTGATGAATTCAATGTGTACCGGGCACTGCGCAGTGTAAATCCTTCACCTTATTTATTCTATTTCGATTATGGCGATTATCGTTTGTTCGGTTCTTCGCCCGAAAGCCAGTTGATCGTAAACGACAAAGGCAAAGCTATTGTGCATCCTATTGCCGGCACTTTTAAACGCACCGGCGATGAAGAAACTGATTTGATTGAAGCAGACAGGTTAACCAAAGACCCGAAGGAAAATGCAGAGCATGTGATGCTGGTAGATCTGGCCCGTAACGATCTCAGCCGCCATGCCGCACAGGTGCATGTAAGCGATTATAAAAAAGTGCATTACTATAGCCATGTTATTCATTTGGTAAGCGAGGTAACAGGCACTGTACACCAGGATGCAAAAGCATTCGACATAATGGCCGATACTTTTCCGGCTGGCACATTGAGTGGTGCGCCCAAGTACAAAGCCATGCAAATAATAGATGCACTGGAGCCCACACAACGGGGCTATTATGGTGGAGCCATTGGTATCATTGGGTTTGATGGCTCTTTTAATCACGCTATCATGATCCGCACATTTATGAGTCGCAACAATACCCTGTACTGCCAGGCGGGTGCAGGTGTAGTGGCAAAGAGTGTTCCGGAAAGCGAATTGCAGGAAGTGAACAATAAACTGAATGCACTGAAGAGTGCTGTGAAACTGGCGGAATCCCTATAGCCCTCTAAATCTCCCTAAAGGGAGACTTGAAGAAGTTGATTTTTGAAATATTGTACATCACACAAACACACAAGCTATGGACAACCAAGAAAAAGAACCGGATAGAAAATCGGATGCAGGGAGAAAGGATCTGCTATCGTTTGCGGAAGGGGGTATGTTTCATGGAACGCCGCCACAGATTTTTGAAAGAGCAAGTCTGTTAAGAAAGAACATGACTGAGGCAGAGAAAATACTTTGGTATTATCTGAAGCAAGGGGTAAATGGATTGAAGTTTAGGAGGCAGCATCCGATAAGGGTTTACATAGCTGATTTCTATTGTCACAAAATGAAATTGGTGATTGAGTTGGATGGTAGTGTGCATGATGATCCGGAAGTAGCAGCCAGAGACCAACAAAGAGAGGATGATTTGAAGAGTTGGGGATATGAAGTCATAAGGTTCAAGAACGCACAGGTATTTAAAAATGTAGAAAGTGTTATGGCAATAATGGAAGAAAAGGTGACAGCGTTTTTGGATAAATCCCTCTAAATCTCCCTAAAGGGAGACTTGAAGAAGCGGGCTGAAAGTGAGGGGTGAAGAAAAGAGACTAAAAGCCTGAAGGGAGATTTGAAGTACGCTTGTTGTTTGCCTTTTATTGATTTGAAAAAACAGGAACCAACCCAATGAAATGAGTAATTGATTTTACAACCATTTAAAATAACAGCCGCTGAAGTCCTCCCTCCAGGGAGGATTTAGGAGGGTTAAAACACACTATGCGCATATTAGTTTTCGATAATTACGATTCTTTCACTTACAATTTGGTGCACCTGGTAGAATACATTACCGGTGATAAAGTGGAAGTGTTTCGCAACGATAAGCTTGCCCTGGAAAAGGTAAAGGACTACGACAAAATTATTTTATCTCCGGGCCCCGGCATACCTGTGGAAGCGGGATTGCTATTGCCCTTGATAAAAGAATATGCAGCTACGAAAAGCATGCTGGGCGTATGCCTTGGCCACCAGGCCATTGGCGAAGCCTTTGGAGGTACACTCACCAACCTTGATGAAGTGTACCATGGTGTTGCAATGCCTTGTCATTTAACCAAACAGGCAAGCCCGATTTTTAATGATATGCCCAACAGTTTTGATGTGGGCAGGTACCATAGCTGGGTAGTGAGCAAAGAAAATTTTCCCGATGCATTGGAAATAACTGCCGAAGATGAACTGGGTTATATAATGGCAATGCAACACAAAACATACGATGTACAGGCCGTACAGTTTCACCCCGAAAGTGTGCTTACCCCACTGGGCGAAAAAATGATGCGCAATTGGCTGACGCAATAATGTGAACACATCAGTTATTCAAACTCAGTTATTGCGCATGTAAATGAAACACTATGAAAAAAATTCTGCTACAATTATTCGAACATAAAACACTGAACCGCCAACAGGCTTACGATGTACTGAAAGCTATTGGACAAGGCCAGTACAACGAGCATGAGATCACTTCGTTCATGACCGTGTACCTCATGCGCAGCATCAGCATCGATGAGTTACTCGGCTTTCGCGATGCCTTGCTTGAGCTATGCGTTCCGGTTGATATGAACGGCCACGATGTAATTGATATAGTCGGCACCGGCGGTGATGGAAAAGACACATTCAATATTTCTACACTGGCTTGTTTTATAGTAGCCGGCGCAGGGCAAAAAGTGGCCAAGCATGGCAACTATGGCGCCAGCAGTATTAGCGGCGCCAGCAATGTGATGGAACAACTGGGCTACAAATTCAGCAACAGCAACGACAAATTGTTGAAGGAAGTGGAAGCCGCCAATATCTGTTTTATGCATGCGCCACTTTTTCACCCGGCATTAAAAACGGTAGGCCCTATTCGCCGCAACCTTGGCGTTCGCACTTTTTTCAATATGCTGGGTCCATTAGTAAATCCTGCCCAACCTGCGTACCAGTTAGTGGGCGTGTACAATTTAGAAATGGCCCGCATTTATAATTATTTGTTGCAACAAAGCGGCAAGGCGTTTACCATTATTCACAGCCTCGATGGGTACGATGAAATTTCGTTGACCAACGATACCAAGCTTATTACCAACAAAGGCGAAAAAATGATGACACCTTTTCAATTGGGTAAGCGCCTTGTAATGGCATCCGATATACATGGCGGAGCTACCGTAGAAGAAGCCGCAAAAATTTTCCAACAAATCATAAGTGGTGCCGGCAGTTGGGCACAAAATGCAGTGGTGCTGGCCAATGCTGCTATGGCTTTGCAATGCACAGGTAAATACAAAACATACGACGATGCCTGGGCAGCAGCAGTTACCAGCCTTGAAAGCGGCAGTGCCAAAAAATGTTTAGACACACTCATCAGCTTACAGTAAATGAAAAACATACTCGACAAAATAGTAGAAAGGAAAAAAGAAGAAGTAGCTCTGGCGTTACAGCATCAGCCCATTACTGCATTAAAGGATAAGCCTGCTTATCATGCAGCAGCTGTTTCTGCAGCACAAAATATCCGCAGCGGAATTCAGCCGGCAGTAATTACAGAATTCAAAAGATGTTCGCCTTCAAAGGGATGGATCAAAGAGCATGCAGAAGTAAAGCAAATTGTGCCCGGCTATGCAGGGTATGGTGCAGCAGCCATTAGCGTACTCACCGATACGGATTTTTTTGGCGGTTCGCTGGCCGACTTTGAACTGGCTTCTTCGCTGGTGGATACACCTTTGTTGCGTAAAGATTTTACCATTCATTCCTATCAGTTGCACGAAGCCAAAGCTTATGGGGCCGATTTAATTTTACTGATCGCCGCCATATTGAGTCCTGCTCAGGTGCAGGAGCTGGCCGAAGAAGCCAAAAGCATTGGACTCGAAGTATTGCTGGAGTTGCATGGCGAAGATGAATTATCACATGTATGTGATGCGGTGGATATGGTAGGCATCAACAACAGGAACCTGAAAAATTTTGAAGTTAATCTTGATCACAGCATCCGCATGGCCCAGGCTTTGCCCACACAAAAATTGCGGATTGCAGAGAGTGGTATTCATAGTGCGGAAGCCGCCTTATATTTGAAGCAACATGGGTTCGATGGATTTTTGATTGGTGAGTATTTTATGAAGCAGCCCGACCCTGCGATTGCATTTGCCGAATTTTTGAACGCCTATAAACAACTCAGTTCGGTATGAGATTAAAAGTATGTGGCATGACGGAACCTGCGCAGATAGATGCGCTGGAAAAAATGGCCGTCACATTTGCAGGGTTTATTTTCTACCCAAAAAGCCCGAGATATGCACTGCGCCACATGACTACCCTCCAGATAAAAGCATTCAAGTCCATCAATAAAGTGGGCGTGTTTGTAAATGCCAGCGTAGATGAAATAAAGCACATGGTTGACGAATGCCGACTGCAAATGGTGCAACTGCATGGCGATGAAACCCCCAAGTTTTGCGAAAAAATAGCCGACTATATTTCGGTGGTAAAAGCTTTTCGCATTGGTGAAAATGATAATGTAGAATATAAGATCCGCGACTACATGGATATGTGCGATATGTTTTTGTTCGATACCAAACCAATCACCAGCACGCCCGAAGTGGTATATGGCGGTACCGGCAAAAAATTTAATTGGGATCTGTTGAAAAATGTCGATGTAGGCAAGCCCTATTTTTTAAGCGGTGGCATTGGCCCCCATGAAGTAGATGAAGTGAAACAATTTATGCAGGAACCTGCAGCCAAAGCATTGTTTGCGTTGGATGTAAACAGCCGGTTCGAAACAAGCCCGGGTGTAAAAGACCTGGCGCAGGTGGCCAACTTTTATGATGCGGTAAAAAATTTATAAGCAGCGCATGGTCCTCATGCTGCAGCAGAAACGGAAAGAAACATGGAAAATTCAACCACATACAAACAGCCAAACCAACAGGGTTATTATGGAAAATTTGGCGGTGCTTATATTCCTGAAATGTTGCATCGCAATGTTGAAGAATTGCAGGCCCGCTATCTCGATATCATGAGCGAAGCTTCGTTTGTGCAGGAGTACCAGCAACTGCTTCGCGATTATGTTGGAAGGCCAACGCCTTTGTATTATGCGCAGCGTTTAAGCAAAAAGTATAACACCAATATTTACGTGAAGCGGGAAGACCTATGCCATACAGGTGCGCATAAAGTAAACAATACAGTTGGGCAAATTTTGCTGGCGTTAAAGCTGGGTAAGAAACGCATCATTGCTGAAACCGGTGCAGGTCAGCATGGTGTGGCAACCGCTACCGTATGCGCATTAAAAGGCATTGAATGCGTGGTGTACATGGGTGAAAAAGATATTGAACGCCAGGCGCCGAATGTAGCCCGCATGAAAATGCTGGGAGCTACAGTAATACCGGCGGTTAGCGGTAGCAAAACACTGAAAGACGCAACCAACGAAGCCATCCGTGCATGGATAAATGAACCACTTGAAACGCATTACATTATTGGCAGCGTTGTTGGCCCACATCCTTACCCCGATATGGTGGCCCGTTTTCAAAGTATTATCAGCGAAGAAACACGCTGGCAGCTGAAAGAAAAAACAGGTAGCGAACTTCCCACGCATGTGATGGCTTGTGTAGGTGGAGGAAGTAATGCAGCGGGTATGTTCTATCATTTTTTAGATGAACCCACGGTAAAAATAATTGCAGTAGAAGCCGGTGGTCATGGTGTAGATACTGGTCTTACTGCGGCTACTACTGCACTCGGGAAACCCGGCATTTTACATGGAAGCAAAAGTTTGCTGATGCAAACAGAAGATGGCCAGGTTGTAGAACCGCATAGCATTAGTGCGGGCCTCGATTATCCCGGCATCGGCCCATTGCATGCGCATTTGTATGATAGCGGTCGCGGTACTTTTTTAAATGCCACAGATGAGGAAGCATTGGCTGCAGCATTTGAATTGTCGAAACTGGAAGGCATTATCCCTGCATTGGAAAGTGCACATGCATTGGCGGCGTTAGATCAATTGCAGTTTACACCCAAAGACCAGGTGGTGATTTGCCTCAGTGGCCGCGGTGATAAAGATCTGGCTACTTATATGCATGCGATGAATGCATAGTTTTTATGGAACCCCTTATTGAAATAAAAGAATAATGAGTCATCCTACTTTAAGTATAGAACAGGCATTAAGTAATAAACCTCGTGGAGGTGGAGCTGGTCATTTGAATGTGTATTGCACAGCAGGCTATCCTCAGTTAAACAGTACACTGGTTGTAATGGAAGCTTTACAAGCAAACGGGGCCGATTTAATTGAACTGGGGATGCCTTATAGCGACCCACTGGCCGATGGGCCGGTGATACAACATAGCGGAAGCGTGGCTATTGCCAACGGCATGACCATTGCTACTTTGTTTAACCAGTTAAAAGACTTCAGAAATACAATTCATGTACCTGTAGTATTAATGGGCTATATGAACCCGGTGTTGCAATACGGCTTTGAAAAATTTTGTGCAGATGCGGCCGCAGTGCGTATTAGCGGGCTTATTCTTCCCGATTTACCACAGTACGAATTTGAAACCGAATACGGCGCCATTATTAAAAAGCATGGGCTCGATTTTATTTTCCTGGTTACACCCGAAACTTCTGAAAAACGTGTACGTGAACTGGATGCTTTGAGTACCGGTTTCTTATACGCGGTGTCATCGTCGAGCACAACGGGCTCCAATAAAAACATGGTGGATGTAAGTGCTTATTTGCAAAAGCTGCAGGCCCTGCAATTGCGCAATCCTATACTGGTAGGTTTTGGTATTAAAGACAAGCAAAGCTTCGAAGCTGCTTGTAAATATGCCAATGGCGCTATTATTGGCACTGCTTACATTAAAGCCCTGGAAGGAACAAACGATGTAAGTGCAACTACAAAAAGTTTTCTGGCACAGGTGTTGGGATAGTATAATAAGGACATAAGTGAAAAGAGTGAATGATGGAAGCCATCATTCACTCTTTCGTTTTACCTGTAGTGATATTGGGGTAAAAATTCAGTTAGGTTGATTGAGTCACTTTTTCACTCAACCTCAACCTCGGCCTTCAAACCTATCGATGCTGCCATCCTTGTGCAATCACTTCATAGGTATTGCCGCCCTTGGTATTGATGATGGTTTTTTTACCGGCTTCGGCTATATACCCAATCACGCTAATTTCTTCGCTCAGTACAATTTTGTCGTAATCGCTTTGCGGAATGGTGAATAGCAATTCGTAATCTTCGCCGCCACTCAGTGCACATGCTGTGGGGTCCAATTCCAGCTTATACGCAAATTGCCTTGCATCGTCGTGCACCGGAATTTTTTCCTCGTACAATACAGCACTGCAATTGCTTTGTTTGCAAATGTGGAGTATCTCACTGCTCAGCCCATCGCTTACATCCATCATGCTGGTTGGTTTAATATTATTTTGTGCCAGCCACTCTACAATATCCTTGCGTGCTTCCGGTTTCAGCAGTTTGCCTACTATGTATGCTTCGTTTTCCAAATCGGGTTGTACGCCCGGATTTTCTACAAAAATTTTCTTTTCTCTTTCCAATAAAGTGAGCCCCAAAAATGCGCCACCCAGGTAGCCGCTCACACAAACAAGATCACCTTGTTTGGCACCGGTCCTGGTTACAAATTCATTAGGGGTTACTTCGCCAAGCGCCGTAACACTAATGATCAAACCTTTTTGCGAAGTGGAAGTATCACCACCAATCAGGTCAACATTGTATTTTTCGCAGGCTGCATACATGCCTTCGTACAGCTCGTCCAATGCTTCTACACTAAAGCGATTGCTGAATGCAATGCTCACCGTCACTTGCGTGGGTGTAGCATTCATGGCATAGATATCGCTGAGGTTTACCACAATGCTTTTGTAACCAAGATGCTTCAGCGGCGTGTACATCAAATCGAAATGCACACCTTCGATCAGCAGGTCGGTAGATACTACTGTTTGCTTACCAAAATGATCGATAATGGCGGCATCGTCGCCCACGCTCAACACAGTGGATGCTTGTTTTGTTTCGTTGTTCCTGGTTAAATGGTCAATTAAACCAAACTCACCCAAACTTGCTATTTCGGTACGTTCTTCCATAGTAATGCAATAGGATTAAATGCCTGGTTTTTCCAAAGCGTAAAATGGATGTTCGTCGTTGATCACCTGCAACAATTCGGTATGAATTTTACCATTGGAAGCGCAGACATGCGGTTGGTAAACACTGTAGTAATCGCCTTTGAAATCGGTAACAGTACCACCGGCTTCTTCAATCAGCAAAAAGCCTGCAGCGCTATCCCATGCATTCAGTTTGTGTTCGTAAAAACCATCAAACTTCCCAGCTGCTACCCAGCACAGGTCAATGGCTGCGCTACCTAATCGGCGAACGGGTACACCTTTCTTGATAAATCTTTCAAACACCTGCAGCGGGCCATTGGGATTGTTTACATATGTATACGGGAAACCGGTTACCAGGCAGGCATTGATCAGTTTCTCTTCTGAGCTTACATGAATGGGCTTATCGTTGAGGAATGCGCCTTTTCCTTTTTCAGCATAATAAAATTCGTTGAGAAAGGGAGCATAGATAGCGCCCAGGATCATTTGACCATTTTTTTCAACGCCAATGCTTACACAACAAATAGGAATGCCATGCGCAAAATTGATAGTGCCGTCAATGGGATCGATGATCCATTTGTACTCACTATCGGTAGCCATATTGCCGGTTTCTTCGCTCAAAATAAAATGATCGGGAAACTGCGCTTTGATGGTGGCGATAATGGCTTTGTCGGCTGCATGATCGGCTTCGGTTACCAGGTCGTTTACACCGCCATCTTTGAATGATGTTTGCAAATCGGGGTTGTTGTAATAGCGACGTAGTTCGTCGGCGCCGGCATGGGCGGCTTTCTTGAGAGTTTCTGCTAGCATAGCCGCAAAAATAGCTTTCTTCACCCAGCCTTCGAACAATCGGAAATCTTAAAACTGCCAGCGCCCCTGCATGTGCTAAGTTTTAAGTATTCTTGCTTTGATGTAGTGCCTTATGCAGCTTTCCATTATCATAGTTAATTACCGGGTTCGATACTTTTTGGAGCAATGTCTTCATTCGGTGGCGCAGGCTATTAAGGGCCTTGAAGCCGAAGTGATAGTGGTGGACAACCATAGCCAGGATGGTAGCGTGGAATATTTAACAGCCATTTTTCCCTGGGTGAAATTTTTACCCCTGTCGGAAAACCTGGGCTTTGCCAAAGCCAACAACCTGGGCTTGCAAAAAGCAGGAGGGAAGTATGTACTTTTTTTGAACCCCGACACCATTGTGGCCGAAGATGCGTTTACCTCCTCCATTTGCATTATGGAGCAGCAACAAGATGTAGGGGCCTTGGGTATTAAGATGCTGGATGGCAGTGGCCGTTTTTTAAAAGAGTCGAAAAGAGGTTTTCCTTCGCCGGTCACCAGCTTTTATAAACTCAGCGGTTTGGCTGTTTTGTTTCCAAAGTCGCGGATATTTGCCCGCTATTATCTTGGCCATTTGCCGCAGGAAAAAGATAACGAAGTGGAAGTGCTGGCAGGAGCTTATATGCTGCTGCGCAAATCGCTGCTCGACAAGATCGAAGGGTTCGATGAACGATTTTTCATGTATGGCGAAGACATCGACCTGAGCTATAGGGTTTCGAAAGCAGGCATGAAAAATTACTACCTGGCCAATTCTTCCATTATTCATTTTAAAGGAGAGAGCACCCGAAAGGGCACGCTGAATTATGTAAAGATCTTTTACCAGGCCATGATATTGTTTGTGCAAAAACATTATGATGGTGCGGGTGCAAAATTTTATCGCGGCCTGCTGCAAACGGCCATCTGGTTCAGGGCTTTGTTTACAGCGGTTTCCGGATTTTTTCGCCAACTGGGCTTACCTGTTTTGGATGCAGCCATTACCCTGCTTTGTTTATGGATAGCCATGAAAGGCTGGTACCGGTATGTGAAGCCCGATACACATTTGGAAGATGCCATCCGGCAAATTGCATTTCCTGTTTTTGCGGCAACTTTTTTACTCACCGCCGCTATAGCAGGTTTGTACGATGCAGGATTCAGGGTTCGAAAAGTGTTGAGTGCTACGCTTGCAGGTGTGTTGGCAGTAGTTGCCTGTTATTCACTGCTGCCCGAACAATACCGGTTTTCAAGGGGCATTATTGTATTGGCAGGTTTGCTATCAAGTGTCGGCATATTATTACTAAGATGGCTAATGATGCGCATGGGATGGATTGCAGGTGTTGATGCACTGCAATCGTATAAGCAAACAGTGGTGGCGGGTACACAAAGCGATTTTGCAGAAGTGGAACAATTGATGAAGCGATCGGGTAATGAAAGCAGGCTGCTGGGGCGGATAGATATTGCAGACGACAGCACTCACAGCATCGGGCATATAAACGGGATTGCCGAAGCATTGCGCAAAGTAAATTTTCGTGAATTGGTGTTTGTGATAAGCCCCGATCTGCCAGCAAAAAAAATGATAGGCATAATGCAGCAATACCCCGAACTGCTGCGCTACAAAATGTATTACCGTGGTAGCAAAAGCCTGGTGGGAAGCGATAGTAAAGACAGAAGTGGAGAAGTGTTTGCAGCTTCATCTCATTTCAATTTAGCCAAGCATTCGTATCGCCGTTCAAAAAGAGTATTCGATTTATTCAGCAGTATGGTGTTATTGGTATTGGCACCCGTACTCCTGCTTTTTCAATCATCACCCTCTATGTATCTGCAGCAGGTTTGGGCGGTGCTCACCGGTAGCAAAACATGGATAGGTTATGCAGGCAACGCCAATGCATTGCCTCCGCTGAAACCCGCTGTGCTGGCGGTGGATGGCCAAAGGCTGCAAGATGGATTTAATAGCGATGCGCAATTGCTGGAAGCTATTGAGCATCGCTATGCTGCCGAATATTTTTGGAGCAACGACCTTCGCCTGTTGTGCCGGCATTTTCGTGCTATCGGCAAGGCTTAGAAGAAACTGGTTTTATATGGATAGCGAATAGCATAATGTGCTCTCACTTTATCCAGTATCACTTTCCGTAAATTTTCGATATTCCTTTTTTCCAATGCAGAAATAAAAATGGCATTGTAGTGTGTGTCGCGCTGCCAGCGATTCTCGAGGTCTTTCATCAGTTGCGCTTTCACTTCCTCGTCCAACCATTCGTCGAATGCATGAGTTTCATACAGGTCCACTTTGTTGAATACGGTGAGCACCGGTTTATCATGCGCTTCCAGGTCTTGTAGTGTTTTGTTCACCACGTTGTATTGGTCTTCATATTGCGGGTGTCCAATATCTGCTACATGCAGCAGCACATCTGCTTCCCGCACTTCGTCCAATGTGCTTTTAAAACTTTCTACCAGGTGGTGCGGTAGCTTCCTGATAAATCCTACTGTATCGCTCAGCAGAAATGGCGTGTTTTCGAACACCACTTTTCGGGTGGTAGTATCGAGGGTAGCAAACAATTTATTTTCGGCAAACACTTCACTTTTGCTCAGCAAATTCATGATAGTGCTTTTGCCTACGTTGGTATATCCAACGAGTGCCACTCGTATAAATTCGCCACGTTCTTTGCGTTGGGTAAATGCCTGCTTATCGTACTCGGCCAATTTCTTTTTCAGCAAAGAAATTTTATCCCGCACTATACGACGGTCCGTTTCAATTTCGGTTTCACCCGGGCCACGGGTACCAATGCCACCGCCTTGACGTTCCAGGTGTTTCCACATACCACGCAGGCGGGGAAGAATGTATTGGTATTGCGCCAGCTCTACCTGTGCACGGGCCTGTGCTGTTTTTGCCCTGCGGGCAAATATGTCGAGGATAAGGTCGCTGCGGTCGATGGTGCGGATGCCGGTTGCTTTTTCGATATTACTGATCTGTGAGCCACTCAGTTCGTCATCAAAAATGAGCAGCGTAGCGCCTTTGATAGAAGCATAAGCGCCAATTTCTTCCAGCTTTCCCTTGCCCACAAAAGTGGCACGGTCGGGGTGTTTCAGTTTTTGCCAAAACCGTTTAATGGTTTCAGCTCCGGCCGTTTCGGCCAAAAACTCCAACTCGTCCAAATACTCTTTGGTTTGCACATCGGTTTGGTCCTGCTGCACCAATCCTACCAAAATGGCTTTTTCCTTTTCCTGTATTTTCTGTTTATCTATCACGCTTTTACTGGATATATGGGGCAAAAATAAACCTTACCGTGTGGTAAGGCTTATGAAACATTTTATAAGATGTAGTACTGCATTACAATCCGCTTATTGTAAGGCCAATGCTATACGGCTTTACTGCGGGGCCGGCACCGTCTTTAAACAGGTTGAGGATAGAATAGGCTCCGTACAAACTGAAGGGGCCATAGCCTACACGCATGGTAGCTGCAAAACGGGTGCTGTTGAAGTAAGATTTCTCTTTCTCTTTAACAATGTATTTGTCGCCGTAAATAGTAGTGCCGCCGGCTGTTTGAAGGTTTTTGCCCTTGGTGGTTGCAGAAACCAGGAAACCCACTTTAGCACCTACTGCTACTTTAAAGCTATTGTTGGTATTGAATGGATTGGCTACAAAACGCAGTTCAACGGGTGCTTCGAGCCAGGCGTTGGCCAATTTGAATTTTTTGAACTGGGTAGTGTCCGTCACATCTTCAAAAACGACCTGGCGGTTATTCGTAGGCTTGTTGGCAATGTGTACAATAGTTTGATCGAAATAAATATTGCTGCTACCCACACCTGCACCTAGGCCTACACTAAAGCGGGGATCGGTTTTGAAAGGCTTGTCGAGCATTACATACATATTGAAATGCCTGCCAAACCCGGTGGTTTGAATACTATCGGGCCTGTTCATCCAGCCATCATATCCAAACTGGATCATGAAATGGTCGTTGGCACGGTTGGCCAGGTTGAGCTTCGAAAAGTCGGGCTTAGATTTCGTTTTAGCCTGTTTGGTAGCAGTGTCTTTAAATACCACCTGACCAAAAGAAGGGGCTGCCAGCATGAGCGCAATGAAACCGAGGATGATTCTCATAACAGATTTTAAAAGTGGCTAAGGTAATTGGGCCTTCACTAAGGTTTAGTTAAAACAAAAGCCCGATGAGGCGGGCTTTTGTAGAAGTGTGGATCCTGAGGGACTTGAACCCCCGACCCTCTGATTATGAGTCAGACGCTCTAACCGGCTGAGCTAAGGATCCTGCAGCTTTTCTGCGGCGGCAAATGTAGGAGATTTGCCTTATTCGCACCTACTAGAATTTAGCCCCTGGTACTCATATTAGATTTAGGCATTGGGGGGCTCCGGTAAAATAATGGCTCAAATTTGTTTGGGTTCCCGTTCCTTCCTAATTTTTCCGATATGAAAAAGTTTGCCTTTCTGCTGCTTGCCGTTTTAGGCATGTTCGTTACTGCCCAATCGCAGGATTGGAGCTTGTACCAAAAAAAGATATTAGTGACCGGTACCGATACATTGCCTTATCGCCTGCTGCTTCCCGAAAACTTTGACCCTTCCAAAGAGTATCCGCTGGTGTTGTTTTTGCACGGCGCCGGTGAAAGGGGTAATAATAATGAAGCGCAATTAACCCATGGTGCCGGCCTGTTTTTACAAACGGCCAACCGCCAGCAATATCCCGCCATTGTTGTGTTTCCGCAGTGCCCGTCCAATTCTTTTTGGAGCAATGTGCAATTCAACTACGACAGTATTGCAAAAAAGAGAAGCTTCAATTTTCCGGAAGAAGCGGAGCCCACGTATGCCATGCTAATGGTAATGCAACTGGTGCGGGAAATGCAGAAATCATACAAGCTCAAAAAAACTCAGGTATACATTATGGGCCTTAGCATGGGCGGTATGGGCACTTTTGAACTGGTAAAACGCATGCCCAACACATTTGCCGCAGCAGTGCCCATTTGTGGTGGCGGCAATACGGCCAATGCAAAATATACCGTGAGTACTGCTTTCTGGATTTTTCATGGAGATACCGACCCGGTAGTGCCGGTGGCTTTAAGCAATTCCATGGCCGAAGCTATTCAGTCGCGGTACAATGCGGCCGACATGCAATTGACCGTTTACCCCGGCGTGGGTCACGATAGCTGGAAAAAAGCTTTTGCCGAACCGGAACTCCTGCCCTGGTTATTCTCGCAAAAAAGGAAATAATCATGGCCATTCACCATATCATCTGACCTCTGAGGAATATTTCCTGATTTTCATTACAACACAACCCGGGAAGCTTTTACAGCCCTGGGCGTTGCCGATTTTAATGCTCTGAAGCGTGGCCTGTCGCAAATGCGGCTATACCGCGAAGTTTCTGTTTTGCGAAATGAACTGGCAAATGGGCCTTAGTATGGTGGCGTTTGCTTGCTATTGCCTCCTACAATTTGTATTTTATCATTCTTTTTTACATTAAAAAATAGCCTTATGAAAAAGTTTTTTTTAGCGGCTATCATGTCGCCTTTTGCAGTCCTGTTCTTGATGGGTTGCCAAAAATCAATGGAAAAGTTTTCATCGCCCGATGCTTTGAGCATGGGTAATGAAAACAAAAACGACAACGGCACTATTTGGGTAATGAATGTACAATTGTCGGGCCTTAACGAAGTGCCCACCAATACTGCCGGCGCTACGGGAGTAGCCATTTTACGTCTTACGAAAGACAGTGTACTTCACTCCAAAGTGAAAGTAGATGCACCCGAAGCCGTAGGCAATCTAACCGCAGCACATATTCATGAAGCTGCTGCAGGAGTAAACGGCCCCGTACGTATTTTTCTTTGCCACAATGCCGATGAATTTGGCATGAACATGGAAACTAAGCTCACTCCAGCTCAATACACTATTCTTACAACGGCTGCGCATTTGTATGTAAATGCCCACTCCGTGGTCTTTCCCGCAGGAGTAGCAAGAGGCCAGATCAGGTAAGCTCCGTTTGTTTCAAGGAAAACAAAACATTTGTTCTTCATCTTTTAGAATGGTTCGGGTATAGCACTATTGCTCACGGATATATCTGTCGGCTATAGAACTATACCCGTTTTTTGTGGTCGCCCCTGTAGCGCAAATAGAGTTGATGTATCAGTATGACCTGCTGTTTAACTGGCGGGCATGGCTATTTTCGCAAAAAAGGAAATAACAAAATGGCCATTCGCAATATCATATTCGACCTCGGAGGAGTATTCCTGGATATTCATTACAACAGAACGCGGGATGCTTTTACGGCCCTGGGTGTTGCCGATTTTGATGCCCACTTCCAGCAAACCTATTCGAACCCGCTGTTTTCCCTGCTCGAAAAAGGGGAGCTGGCGCCTGCAGCTTTTTACGAAGCATTCAGAAAAGAAACCCAACTCGATGTGACTGATGCGCAGATAGCCCATGCATGGAATGCCATGCTCGGCGACTTCAGGCCCGGTAGTGTGGCTGTGTTGCCAAAGCTGAAACCCCAGTACAAATTGTATTTGCTGAGCAATACCAACCAAATTCATCACGAAGCTTTTGTGCAGAAATTCGAAAAGGAATTTGGTGGCGCCAACTTCGACGCATTATTTGATACAGCATATTATTCGCATTTGCTGGGCGAACGCAAGCCGGGGGTGGAGTGTTATGAAAAAGTGATGCAGTTGCACCAGATGGATCCGCAGGAAACCCTGTTTATCGACGATACCTATAAAAATATTGAAGGCGCCCGGCAGGCAGGTTTACAAACCCTATGGCTACAGGGGCCAGAGTTGCTGGAAGAGGCCTTGCCAAAATTGCTGGGGCAATAGGCTTTGGGGCTAGTCAATGCCCACACGTTGCACTATAAAATTGGAAATTATTTCACGTCCTCGAAGGGGATGTATTCACCCTCTACATCGTACTTGGGCTTTTGCGCAGCAGGCTGAGGAGTCTGGCCGCCCCTTTGCTGTTGGGCTTCTTCCATTTTCTCTTTCATGCTTTGAAATTGTTTGCGCACCTGCGATGTGGTACGTACCACTGGTATTACAAACTTTACAATGAAGTTGATGCCTATAAAAATTAAAATGGCTGCGAGTATATATCCCATGACAGAGCCAAAGGTAAATCTGAAAATGGCCAATTCCTGTTAAAATTCTTTGCGAAATATCACAGCAATAAAAAGTATTCGACTTGCTAAATGAGCTAATTACAGATTGAATTTGGAAATAATGCAGGCTTAGCACTACATTTGCCGCGGAATATGAATCAGTAGAAAGGGAACGGTCGCCGTTCCCTTTTGCTTTCTTACAACCAAGCGTATGGACAAAAGCGAACAAATAGCCACGGTAGAGAGAATTGTAAATGGTGTGTTAGAGGCCAGTCCCGAATTTTTCCTGGTGCAGGTAAAAATTAAGCCTACCAATAATATCAAAGTGTTTTTGGATGGCGATGCCGGTATTACCATTGAACAGTGTATCAAGGTAAACAGGAAATTATATGCCGAGCTGGAGGCCCTGGCCATATACCCCGAAGGCGATTTTTCACTGGAAGTATCCAGCCCTGGTGTGGGCGAACCCTTGCTGCTACAGCGCCAGTATAAAAAGAATATTGGCCGATTGTTGGAAGTAATAAAGAACGACGACACCGTGTTGCTCGGCACATTACTGGCGGCAACCGATGAGGAAATATCGCTGGAAGTAACCAGTGGAAAAGGCAAAAAAGCAGAAACCGTAGTACATAGTATTCAACTGAATCAAATAAAAGAAGCAAGCGTTCAAATCAAATTTTAATCAAGATTGGCCACGCTAAGCGGTGGCCGCAAACCGAACATCAATATGGCAAGTATTAACCTGATTGAGGCGTTCCAGGAGTTCAAGGATGCGGAGAACATTGACCGCCCCACTCTGATGAAGGTGGTAGAAGACGTGTTTAAAACCCTCCTTCGCAAAAAATACGGAAGTGACGACAACTTCGACGTAATTGTAAATGCTGAAAAAGGAGACCTCGAAATATTGCGCCACCGCGTTATTGTGGAAGATGGCGAAGTAATGGATCCGTTGGCAGAGATCGGGTATACCGATGCTACCAAAATTGAACCTGACTTCGAAGTGGGTGAAGAATTGTTTGAAGAGATCGACCTGTTCGATTTTGGACGCCGTGCTATTCTTGCTGCCAAACAAACACTGGCCAGCCGTATCAGCGACCTGAAGAAAAATGTGCTGGTAAAAAAATACGAAGGACGTGTAGGCGAATTGATCTCTGCCGAAGTGTACCAGGCCTGGAAAAAAGAAGCCTTGCTGATGGACGAAGAAGGCAACGAACTTGTATTGCCCCGCAGCGAACAAATTCCTCAGGACTTCATGAAAAAAGGCGAACCTGTTCGTGCAGTAGTGAAGAAAGTAGAATTGAAGAACAACTCACCGGTTATTATACTGAGCCGTACCGCTCCTTCATTTTTGGCACAACTGCTCGAAATTGAAGTACCCGAAATTGCCGATGGCCTTATCAATATCAAGAAAATTGTTAGGGAACCAGGCGAAAGAGCCAAAGTGGCTGTAGAAAGTTTGGACGACCGCATTGACCCCGTAGGTGCCTGCGTAGGTATGAAGGGTAGCCGTATTCACGGTATTGTGCGTGAGTTGAAAAATGAAAATATTGATGTCATCAACTGGACCAGCAACCTCAACCTGTTGGTACAACGCAGCCTTACACCTGCAAAAATTACCAGCATGAAAATTGACATGGAAAAAATGCATGCCGATGTGTTTCTTCCTGCCGACCAGGTGAGCCTGGCCATTGGTAAGCGTGGTGTAAACATTAAGCTGGCATGCGAATTGACCGGTTTGGATATTGATGTATTCCGCGATAACGAAGGTGAAGAAGTTGAATTCGATATCGACCTCGACGAATTTTCTGATGAGATCGATATGTGGGTAATAGACGAGTTCAAGCGCATTGGATGCGATACGGCAAGAGCTGTACTGGCATTGAGTGCAGAAGAACTGGAGCGTCGTACCGACCTCGAAAAAGAAACTATTACCGATGTATTGCGTGTTTTAGCAGAAGAATTTGAAAGGGAGTAACGAGTCCGGGTTACCCAACGTACTTTTGAACATTAATAAGTACGATCGGATGATGCTTCCTTACACCGATATAACTAAACAGCCGCCTGCAGGCAGCGATAAGAAAAAAGAATGTCAGATCAGAAACTACCAAGATTATTAGCCGCGGCCAAGGAATTTAATATTGGCCAGGATACCCTAGTGGAATTTCTGGCAGCCAAGGGATTTAGTCGCGACGACTTGAAACCTACTGTCAAACTTTCATCAGACATGTACCTGGCCTTGCAAAAAGAATTTGCAAGCGATAAAGTTGCGAAGGCCAAGAGCGACATGATCGATTTGCCCAAAGGAGCTACGGGCGAAGGAAGAAAGAAGAAGGAAGACGAAGATATCAGCTTTGGCAAAGAGGTGAAAAAGCCTGCAGAAGCTGCACCAGTTGTAGTAGAAGCGCCAGTCGAGCAGCCTGCTCCTGCGCCTGTGCCCGAGCCTGCACCCGTGGTAGAAGCTGTTGCACCACCACCACCGCCACCTCCTCCACCTGTAGTGGAAGCGCCGGTAGCCGAAGCACCGCCTGCACCGGTAGTAGTGGAAAAACAACCGGAAGCTCCGGCTCCCGAAGTGGTGGAAACCGCTCCCTCTAATAACGATACCATTAAAGTAGTGGCACCCGAGATTGAAGGACCCAAAATTTTGGGTACTATCGACCTCTCTGCCATTGACTCCAGTACCAGGCCCAAAAAATCGGCAAAGCAACCGGAACCTCCGGCTCCAAAAGCTCCCGAGGCCAAACCAGTAGAAACTCCTGCGCCTCCTGCTCCGGAGCCAGTAGTTGTTGCAAAACAAGAAGAGCCTGCACCCGTTGCAGAGCCCGCAAAAGAAGAAGAAAAAGTGATCGAAAATATCCAGGCAGAACGCCTCAGTGGACCCAAGATCATTGGCAAAATTGAGTTGCCTGTAAAGAACGATACCAGGCCCAAACTTGATTTGGATGCAGCCAAGCGTAAGCGTAAGCGCATTCCTATTCAAGGAAAAGAAAGCGATACCCGCAAGCCCGGCGATAACAACCGTGGCCCCAATACCGGGCCTAACCAGGGTGGCAATCAACAGCGACCCGGCGGACAGGGAAGACCCGGCGAACGCCGCATAGGACCTCCAACCCGTCCCGGACATGGCCCGGCTCCCCGCAGGGAAGAGCGTGTGATCGACGAAAAAGCGATCCAGGAAAAACTGAAGGAAACACAAGCCAGGCTGGCAGGTGGTGGTGGCAACAAAGCGGGAAAGAACCGCCAGAAGCTCCGCCGCGACAAGCGCCGCGAAATGGCCGAAATGCAGGGCAACGAATCTGAAAGCAACCTGCTGGAAGTAACAGAATTTATCAGTGCCAGTGAGCTGGCTTCGCTGATGGATGTTACCCCTACAGAAGTGGTAGGCAAATGTTTCAGCCTTGGCCTGATGGTTTCTATCAACCAACGTTTGGATGCCGAAGTAATTGAACTGGTAGCCAGCGAATTTGGTTTTGACGTGAAGTTTGTAGACCTCGAAGATCATAACGACGATGAAGACGAGGACGATGTAGATGCAGAAGAAGATCTGCAATCAAGGTCGCCCATTGTTACCATCATGGGTCACGTTGACCACGGTAAAACTTCATTGCTCGACTATATCCGTAATGCCAATGTAGTAAGTGGTGAGGCTGGTGGTATCACCCAGCACATTGGTGCATATGAAGTAAAAACGGCAAGTGGCAAAAAGATCACTTTCCTCGATACACCTGGTCACGAAGCGTTTACCGCCATGCGTGCCCGCGGTGCCAAAGTAACCGACATTGCTGTAATTGTAGTGGCTGCAGATGATGCGGTGATGCCACAAACAAGGGAAGCTATCAGCCACGCCCAGGCAGCTAATGTGCCCATGATCTTTGCCATCAACAAAATGGATAAGGACGGTGCCAACCCACAAAAGATCTACGAGCAGCTCAGTCAGATGAACTTGCTGGTAGAAGATTGGGGCGGTAAATTCCAAAGCCAGGAGATCAGTGCGAAAAAAGGTATGAATATCGACCTCCTGCTCGAAAAGATCTTGCTGGAAGCCGAAATGCTGAACCTGAAAGCCAATCCCGAAAGAGAGGCCAGCGGTACTATTATTGAAGCTACCCTCGATAAAGGTCGTGGATATGTAACCACTGTACTGGTATTGAACGGTACACTTAAGCAAGGAGATGTGGTAGTGAGTGGTCAGTATTTTGGCCGGGTAAAAGCCATGTTCAACGAACGCAATGCTAAAGCTGAAAAAGCGGGCCCTTCAGCCCCTGCATTATTGCTGGGCTTGAATGGTGCACCGCAAGCGGGTGAGAAATTCAAAGTGTACGAAGACGAAAGCGAAGCAAAACAAGCAGCTTACCGTCGTGGCCAGCTCATGCGTGAGCAAGGTATGCGTGCCAAAAAACATATTACGCTTGACGAAATTGGTCGTCGTTTGGCATTGGGCAACTTTAAAGAACTGAACGTGATCATCAAAGGTGACGTGGACGGTTCTGTAGAAGCACTGAGCGATAGTTTGGAAAAACTGAGCACACAAGAAATTGTGGTTCGCGTATTGCTGAAAGGTGTGGGTGCTGTAAGTGAAAACGACGTTACATTGGCCAACGCATCCGATGCTATCATTATCGGCTTCAACGTTCGTCCTAACCAACAAGCTTCACGCCTGGCAGAAAGCGAGGGTATTGAGATCAAACAATATTCTGTGATCTATAATGCGATCAACGATGTGAAAGCGGCAATGGAAGGCTTGCTCGAACCGAAGATCGAAGAGAAAGAAGTGGCTACTGTTGAAATACGTGAAGTATTCAAATTCGATAAAGCTACCGTGGCCGGATGTTATGTTACCCAGGGTAAAATTCGCCGCGATGCCAAGATTCGCTTGTACCGCGATGGTGTACTCATTTACCCACGTGGTGAAGGCGGCGGCTTTGCTGAACTCGGCAGCCTGAAGCGCTACAAAGACGATGTGAAAGATGTACTCAACGGAACAGAGTGCGGATTGACCATCAAAAACTTTACCGACTACCAGGTAGGTGATAACGTTGTCGCATTCGAACAGGAAGAAGTGAAACGTACGCTGTAAAAGGATTACGTGAGCAACCATACTACAATCCAGTCAACAAAAGTTGGCTGGATTTTTTTTGCTACCTATTCAATTGAATTAGTTTTTCTTTTCCGACAAAAGGGGAGAAAGTGCTTTGCAACTATCCAAACGGTTTTCTATCATAGCCACCTGTGCACGATAGGCCGTGCTACCTGTGCTTCCAAATTTTTCCCTAAACTGCGTGATGCTCATGTGTTCCGGCAGGTCGGATACAACAGGGAAAATATAACCAACATCGTACCTGCCTGTTATGAATTGCTGCATGGCCAGCGCATCTTCTTCCGAATGCGTAGCTGCCATTGCAAATCGTACACCAGCCCTGTCTGCAGCAAAATCGGCAAATGAAAAACCGCTGCCACCTGTAAATCCATCCATCTGTTCTTTCAATAAACCTCCGGCATCGCTTACGAGGGGATTTTCCAATACAGCGATAGCAGCACTTAAGCAAAAATGCCTTGACCAATCGTTGCGATCCCGCAGGGTAATGCTTTCGCGAAGTTGTGCAGCTTTCATCAGCAATGCATGTTGCTCTTCCAGGTTTACATAGTTGGCCAAATGTTCGTGGCCAATAGCAATGCCCAAAGCCAGCAATGCTGCACGGTTGTGCTGCACGGCACTCTCTTTGCCGGGGTTTGCATTTTGTTCAAATGCTTTTTTCATCATCAGGCTAAACCGCACATCGCCGGATGTATCGGAAGTGTACACCATAGATAGCTGCTGCAATTTGAATGCAGTGGCTTTGCTGAGTTCGGGTGTAGCAGAAGTGGTTAATGCAAGAAATGAAATGCCTAATACCACCAACAAAATGGTGAAGCTGAGAATGCTGCGCCTGTATAAAAATCCCAGTCCCAGCCAGGAGCCCACCAATATGGCTGCAATGGGAATGATGGCATTGATCCAAATAGGAAAGTGCCCCATTTTCAGAGAGCGAATCAGCAGAGAGATCAACACTACCAGTAGCGGCACATAAAATACTTGCGACAACCGCTTGCGCCAGGAAGCTTGCTGCTGTACGGCAAATGCAGCTAACATGCCAATGGAAAAATAAAATATGGTTTGGCATCCAATGGTGGCCAGCATGTATGCAACATTCCATTGTACATGCAGTAATGCCTGTATTTTTTCGGCTAAAAAATGGGGAGGTAATAATGGGGCAGGAGAAAAAACTAACCCAGCCAGTATGGCCAACAATGCAATGATCTTGATGGTTTTGTTGGTTGCTTTTTGTTGCTCTATTGTTTCTTGTTGCATGGGCAGTGTGTAGATAGTTGAAAAAATACTCTGCTTATACATAGGCTCGTGATCATCTGTATGTACGATGCTTTCAACTTGTATCTAAATATACACCTCCCTTTGCTTACGATTTCGAATGAATATAACTTAATGAAACTGCAATGTTGAACCGGGTAGTTTATAGCAACAATGCCATGCCTACCTTTGCGCCTTCATGAATAAAAGCGCACTACCTTACTTCGCACTAATGCTCACTTCCATTGTTTGGGGCACCACATGGGTGGCATCCAAAATTGGTATACAGGCGGGCATTCATCCATTGTTCTTTTCTGCAATTCGCCAAACCTTTGGTGGCCTTGCATACCTGGTTTTTTTTGTAGCCATGGGCAAAGCAGTGTGGCCCACTGCAAGGGAATGGCGCTACTTATGCGTCATGTCGATATTGCTGTTTGTAAGTAGCAATGGACTTACCACATGGGGCATTAAATACATTAGCAGTGGCTTGGCATCCATTATAGGCGCTACATTCCCCTTGTTTGTGGTGGTGATAGATTGGGTGCGTGGCAGCAAGCATAAACCCAATGCAATTGCTACACTGGGTGTGCTATTGGGCTTTGCAGGTGTGGCTATTATTTTCTACGAACATATTTACGATTTTGCCAATGCCGATTTTACGTTTGGTATTGTGCTTTCTCTTATTGCAGCATTTACATGGGCAGTGGGTACAGTGGCTTCTACTACCACCAACATTTCGCTGAACAGGTATTACAGTTTGGGTTGGCAAATGTTTTTGGCTGGTGTGATGCTCACTTTTATTTCGGCAGCTTCCGGTTTTGCTATGCCTTTGCAACAAGTGCCGCTTACTACATGGTACACGCTGGCCTATATGGTCACGTTTGGCTCCATCATTACTTTCGGTGCATTCATCTATTCGCTGCAACATCTGCCCACAACGCTGGCATCTATTTACGCCTACATTAACCCAATAGTGGCTGTGGTATTGGGGCATTATATTTTAGCCGAAGCATGGAGTATGTTCTTATTGATTGGCGCCCTGGTTACAGTACTGGGTGTGTACCTGGTAAACTCAGGTTTCAAAAGGGCTGCAGCCGGCGAAGAGATTACCTGGAAAAGCCTTTTGCTGGGTAGAAGGGCATAAAAAAAGTACAGCAAAATTTTGCTGTACTTTGACGGTGATTACTTGCCCATTCTTAGATTCCTTTTACATAGGTAGGGCCATTATCTTTTTGTACCGGTGGTAATGTTTGCAGGTAGTTATAAATAGCTTTCAGATCATTGTTATCCATGCGGCTAAAAAGTTCCCATGGCATTTCAGAAATTTTTACTGCACGGCCTTTCCTGATACGCTCAATAAATGTTTGCTGCGACCAACCATATATTCTGCCGGTTTTAGGATCGGGGGTGAGGTTGGGTGTAACGCAATAACTGCCTTTCTCCATACTGCTTTCAAACTTGGTGCCTCCTGCAAAAGGAAGGCCAATGTATGCGCCGGTTTTTAAATCACGTTCGGTATGGCAGCCGCGGCAGTTGGCTACGCTGTTGGCCAGGTAATCGCCATAAGCCGCAGTAGTGTCGGGCACTACTTTGTCGGGTATGGCCCTGGATGGGCCAACAGGTTTTATCATAAATGCTTTCAATGCTTTGCCCAGCAGGTTCAGATCTGTTTTGGGAATTTCGGAACGAACAGGCTTTTGAGTGCGCAGGTAGGAAACAATGGCTGTCATGTCTTCGTTGCTCAGGTGCTGGAAAGGCATGAAGTCGAACAATGCCCGACCGTCGTGGCCAACACCGTAACGGAAAGCACGAGCCAGTTCAGCATCGCTCAACTTACCAATACCGGTGGCTTCGTCGGGGGTGATATTGGGTGAATAAATATTGCCGATGGGCAATTCGAAAGGCAGGCCTCCTTCCAGTGGCAGGTGCTCGCCGGCATTGATGCGCTGCTGGTGTTTAATGGGTGAATGACAGTTGCCGCAGTGTGCTGGTCCATACACCAAATATTCGCCACGGGCAATAATGGCGCTGTCTTTACTGGCGTGTATGTTGTCGGGGTAAGGGGCGTCATACTTCTTGTTTTGCATACTGTAAATGCTCACGAGTAAGCCGCCGATCAATAGGAAGAGGACAATAAAGGTCCACTTCAACAATTTTTTAATTGTTTTCATAGGTAGGGTTTGTGGGTTTTGTGCCGCTAATATACATGCAGTAAAATGTTTATACAATATGCCGGGTACAAACAGTCGCAGATTTATGTATGAAAGGCGAGGAACGGCGATAAGTGCGAAAAAAAACCCGCTGGTGAAAACCAGCGGGGTACCAACCTAAACAAATGTGCATGTGTTTAGAAATTCTTGAGCCTGGGTGTATGTGTGGGTGGCGGTGTGTGGTTTAGAATATTTTCATTACAGATGCCAGGGGTGGCAAACTGCGGCCGTTGCCCGATGTGGCAGTAGCATCTTCGCTATTGTTGTTGTTGCTTTCTGTTTCAATACGGGCGCTGCGATAACGGTAGATGGTGTCTATTTTTTCTTTAGAAGGTTTGCCAGCGGGGGCTTTTGGTTCACCAATGGTATCTATGATGATGACCTTTTTATTGGACTTATTCTCTTCCCAATCCTGCTCTTCCTCTCCAGATTTTGCATCGCGGCTTTTTTCTGCTTCCAGCCCGTCTTCTGTCATTTTCAATTTTCTATCAGAATCCCAATGCTCGCCCGATTCCCATTCGCGTTCCCAATTGCCACGATAGCTGCGGCGATGTCCCAGATCGATATTGAAGTAGTCGTAGCTGCGGCGCACATCTTCATCTAACCTGATGTTTTTGTTGAGGGGCACTTCTATCACTACGATCACTTTCTGGTTGCGCCATTTTTCATCTTTACTGATTTTGAAAGATTCGGGCAGGTACAACACACTATCGCGTTGCTCAATATTGAAGGCAATATTTTCGGCCAGGCTTTGCGCTTTCAGGCGGTCGGTGCCGCGGCTAATTTTGATGAGGTGTACATGGTAAGCACTGTCTTTACTTTTTACCACGTTTACTTTTACAGTGTTGAGGTACATGGTATCTTCTTCTATGCTCAACACACCATCTACATTAAACCAATTATCGTTGTACAGCAATTCTGCTTCATTCAATTTTACTTCCAGTGTTTTGCCAACCGGTTGTTGAATAGTGATCTCCTGTGGTGCACCTACCTGGCTGCTAAAGCTTTTGCGCAGGCTACCCAGTAAACCCACCAGGCAAAATAAACCCAATAACCAAAGCGTGGTAAAACCATATCCTATGAACTTGCTGTGCGACTTCACTTTCATGAGGCGGCGGATAAACCAAACCAATACAGATATGATGGGAATGCCTATAAAGAGTACCACGGTGCCCAATGCAAACAAGTATTGCCATTTGCCCTGCAGTATAAAATCGTGCAGTGGCAATACGCTTACACCACTACCCAGTAAAGCTATCAGTGCCACAAACAATCCCACACCTATTGCGCCCAATATGAGGTACACAAAAGCTTTTACGATGGTAGCAATGGCGTGGCCAATGCCGCCTCTTCTGCGGGTAGACTGGTGAATATCCTGGCCAATATTGGAGGCTGATTGCTGAAAAGTTTCTTTTACTTCAGTGCCAAATTGAGTGGCAGTTGCTTTTACTTCAGCACCTACTTTTTGTGCCCTGCCTTTCATGCCGTGCAGGTCGTTCATCACTGTGTCGCGAATGCTGTTCAAGTCCACTTTTTCTCCACGCATTTCCAGCTTCTCCGATGCGGTAATGGCTTCAGGCAATACGATCCAAAGAATTACATACACCAGTATAAATGTGCTGCCACCAAAGCTGCCTACAAAGAAGGGGCCATCGTCGAAAAAGTTGCGACCAATAGAAGTGATGATGCCGAAAATGAACGGCGCTGCAAAAATTACACGGGGAATAGCGGGGTTAATGTCGAAGTATTTACCCAATCCGCCACATACGCCGCTGATCACTTTATCGTCCGGATCGCGATAGAGGCGTTTGCGGATATTGGATACCAGGCTTCGGCTGGGCAGTACGATCCAAAGTATGATGTAGATCAAAATGCCGGAGCCACCAAAGATGACGAGCAGGATGAAAATGAAACGTACAATGGATGGGTCCAGTTTCAGGTATTGGGCCAGGCCGCTTGCTACACCTGCCAGCAGTTTGTCGCTTTCGTTGCGGTACAATCTTTTGCTTTCGAAGTTGTACTCGGTGCTGCCCTGGTAACTGTTGCCGGTATTTTGTTGGCTGGAAGAATAGCTGCTGCTTTCATCAGTAGCGTCGTCGGCAGCAAAATCTTCTGGCCTGCCCACGCTGGCTATTACTTTTTCTACATCGGCATCGGTAATGCAGGCCGCACCTTTTTTCAGGGTATCGCCAAACAGTTCGCCAATGCGGTTTTCTATGTCGTTAATGATCTCATCGCGGCCCTCTTCGTTAGCAAAGTAGGCTCGCAGGCTGCTAATATAGTTTTGCAACATCTCATAGGCGGTTTCCTCAATGGGAACTACGCGACCCTGGAAGTTGATGTTGATGACCTTTTTCATGGTTAATTCGTGTTTGAGAGTATGTTTAGATTGGAAGGTGTGATAAGTGAGTGGGAGGTATAAGCGGGTGAGGAACGGTGTGTGGTGTGTGGAGTGTAGCTTATGCTTCGTGGTTAATATTGCTATCGGCTGGTGGTGTAAAAGATTCGTGTACATCGGCCGTAGCTGCTTCGGGTGGTGGCGCCAGCGGTTCGCTGTTGATGACGCCGTTTACCGCACTTACCATATCTGTCCATGTATTTTCCAATTCCTGGTAAAACAGCAGGCCCTTGTCGGTAAGGCTAAAATACTTTCGGGGTGGCCCGCTGCTGCTTTCTACCCATCGGTAGTTGACCATACCCGAATTTTTAAGACGTGTGAGAAGTGGGTACAGGGTTCCTTCCAACAACTGGAAGTTGGCAGCTTTCATCTGTTCGATAATATCACTTGGGTAGGCCTCACCCTTGCGAATCACCGACAACACGCAAAACTCCAGCACTCCTTTGCGCATCTGACTGGCGGTGTTTTCAATGTTCATGGTGTTTGTGTTTTAATAGTCTTTATGTCGCCTGGAAGTCAGAAAGCATCGAAAACGGCGGGTGTGGGGTGTGAGTGAATGTGGGGTTGCAATCTTCAATCTTTCTGACTTCCCTCATTGACAACACAAAGATATAGGCATATTGTGGTACTATACAACACATAGTACCATCTTTATTTTAGTACATGGCAGCGGGCAGTATTGTGGGTATGTGATAAATGATTGATAATTAGCTAATTACGATATTAAGTGGTACATGAGGAAATAAACTGGCATATGACAACCGGCATTAATGGATAGTTAAATGGTAAAAATTTGGATGAGAAGCAGGTGGGCTAAAATTGCAATTATCCGGTATGGGGCTACATTCATCACAAAATCATACCCACTGCTATGAATTCCTTTAACCTAGCTGCCTACGCAGGATTGCTGCGCTTTCCTTCTTTTGTAAAAATTTCCTTCTTAGTTGGCTTCCTTATTATGTCAGTAATGGGTAATGCCCAATTGCAATGGGGAGTAAAAGCTGGGCTTAACCTATCTACTTCCACAGAGGGGCATGGAGGCTCCGAAACCAAATTTGGTGGCTATGGTGGTGCTAAAATTTGGGTACCGCTTGGAAAACGATTTTTTCTTGAACCCGAATTGCTTTTCTCCGGCAAGGGGTACCGTAACCAGTCGTACAATGAAGATAGAAGTGCTTATCGTTTCAATTATATTACTGTACCTGTTCTTTTTAGCTACCTGTTCGATTGTAAAACCCGTTTACTGGCCGGGCCCGAAATAGGTTACCTGGTAAATGCTAAAGCAAATTATCAGGGTTCCGGGTATAATGAAACCCGGGATATTATGTCTGCTATATCCAGTAAGACGGATGTAGGATTAGCGATGGGCCTGGATCACCAGTTCACAAAAAGAATGCATGCCGAAATAAGATATGTGCTGGGTCTTACCAAGGTTCACCAGGATTATTCCTACCCTTCCCGAACCATCTCAGTTGCGGGTTATAACAGGGTAATTCAAGTAGGGCTGGCTTACGACCTGGCAAAGAAAAAATCACAATAAGCTTCTTTTTATTCGCCCCCTCTTTCAACTTATCTAACCCAGAATCTATGAAAAAAATTATATGCATTCCTGCCCTTTTGTTGATAAGCTTTGTTTCTTTTAGCCAGGTCGGCTTTGGTATAAAAGGAGGCCTCAATATTTCCAAACCAAAGGGTATAGTCGAACCAAAAACGGCAAGATTTGCCGGGTATGGTGGTGCCCGGCTCTATGTGCCACTTGGTAATAGTAAATTCTCTTTTGACCCTGAATTGCTTTTTTCAGCTAAGGGATTTACCGATGATTGGATAGATAATGAAAGAAAAGTGTTTAGCTATAACTATCTAACCTTACCCATACTTTTTAGTTACCGGTTTGATTGTAAAACCCGCCTGATGGCTGGCGGAGAGGTTGCTTACCTGTTAAGCGAAAATGACGATTACCTACATACACATACAAAAAACTTCGATTTCGGACTGGCAATTGGGGTAGATCATGAGGTTGCAAAAAGGTTGCATGCTGAAATAAGATATGTATATGGCATCACAAAAATTAACTCTTCTAGCTATGATGGAACAACCTATCATAACGGTAACAACAGGGTGTTCCAAATTGGAATGGTGTACGATCTGAAAAATAAACAGAAATGATCCAATCCGCTTTTTGTGCAGGCATCAAATCCGTAACAATTCCACGCTTCAGGATTGACGTTTCATGCAAAGAAACTTTCCTCGTCATCTGAAGAATGCGGCACCTGTTCTGTGCAGAGCTTCCCAATTTTTTATGCAATAGCTATTGAAATCATTGATAGATAAATGGTAAAAAAAGAAGGGGTTTCCTTGGATGAAGTTGCTCGTCGTCAGTTCATTTGCGCATCTTTTGGACCCGCGTTATGCCATTCCATGGCCCGGGCCAGCATGAAACCCATGATGGCAAAAACAAAAATGATGGCTACTTCGAGCAGAGCAGTTAACTGCGCACCACCTAGTAATGACTGCGATTTCTTTTGCAATTGCTGACCCACATTCGCCTGCAGCGCATTAAGCCTGTGCATGCACCGATGCAGGCTGTCTGCCACTTCAACATTATTGGGTTGTTCAACAAAACTGCTCCAGTGTGTTTTAAACCTTTTCCAATCATCGGACTCGGCCGGGGTGAGGTAGGTAGATTCGTATGATCGTATCAACTGGTTCATGGCTGCCAGTCCGCTGGTGTCTGCAGGGTTGCTTCGGCTGCGTTCGTACACATATGCGTCGAGCTGAAAAAGCCAGGTAGAAGGCATCAGCCTGTCTTTATACATGGAGCTGACCGATTTTTCGATGGCAGCGTACTGGCGCCTGTTCCACCAATGTCCGATCAGCAGGATGGCCAGCAATATCCATAGGAAAAACAAAGCCTGGTATTTATGTGATATCCTGAAAGCCCAGTTCATAGCCATGTGTATTTACACTGTAAGATAATATGCGGACTATTGGGTTGTATAAGATTGATGTGATTAGGCGTCCACTTCTACAACTCATTTTATTTTGCCTGTTCGTGTTCTGTTGCTTCACAGCATTTTTGCAGCAATATCAATCACGCAATATGTCCCAAATACAAAAGCTGATTCAGCAATATGCACTTGCTCCACACCCCGAAGGCGGCTATTATGCCGAAACCTACCGTTCAGCCACCATGGTACCCACGGCTGCAGGTATGCGCCCGGCTTCTACGGCTATCTATTTTTTATTGACAAAGGGAAATTTTTCTGCCTTTCATCGTATTAAAAGCGATGAAGGCTGGCATCACTATACGGGAGATAAAGTACAGGTGCATGTGATACATCCCAACGGGAATTACGAGTGCATTTGCCTGGGTAAAAACATAGAGCAAGGCGAGCAGGTGCAGGCTATGGTACAAGCAGGCTCATGGTTTGCCAGCGAAACCATTGGGCCAACGGGCTTCGCATTGGTGGGCTGCACAGTAGCACCCGGCTTCGATTTTGCCGATTTTGAATTAGCCAATAGAGCCGAGTTGCAACAGGAATTTCTACTGCATGCGGATCTTATTGCAAGGCTTACAAGATGAACTGCATCGGGTGATGCAATGCAAGATTTACCTGCTCAACTTTTGTAATCTTTCAATGGCTGCATCTACTGTGCTTTCTTTTTTGGCGAAGCAAAAACGCAGCACTTTGTTGTCCGTACCATTGGTATAAAATGCAGAAACAGGAATGGTGGCCACACCGTACTCTTTTATCAATCGTACTGCCAGGTCTTTTTCTGTTTCATCGCTAAAGCCCGCATAGCTATACATTTCGAAATAGCTACCGTACGAAGGGATCACTTTAAAAGGAGTATCGGCCATGCGGGTTCTGAAATAATCCCGCTTTTGCTGTAGTTCTTTTCCCAAGTTGAGATAGGCTGCTTCGTGCTGCAAAAAAGCTGCAATACCTACCTGCATGGGCGTATTAATGCAAAATGCATTGAACTGGTGCACTTTTCTAAACTCGCTTGTTAAGGCTGTTGGCGCAATGCAATAACCGAGTTTCCATCCGGTGCAATTATAGACTTTGCCAAATGAAAAAGCAACAAAACTCCTCTCCAACAGATCGGGATATCGAAGTATGCTTTGATGTTGCTTGCCATCGAATATGAGGTGTTCATATACTTCATCACTCATGATGAGGATATCGGTACCTGCTACCACATTGCGCAATTCCTGTATATCATTTTCGCTCAACACAGCACCTGTGGGGTTGTGTGGCGAATTGAGAATGATCATTTTGGTTTTAGGAGTGATGGCTGCTTTTACTGCCTGCCAATCGATACCATAATCAGGATAGCGTAGCGACAATCGAACAGTTTTGCCTCCATTCACTTCAATATTGGGAATATAACTATCGTAGGCAGGTTCGAACACAATCACTTCATCGCCGGGATGAATGGCTGCTGTAATAGAACTGTAAATGGCATAGGTGCCCCCGGGTGTAACGGTAATATTTTTATCGGCATCAATTCGGGTACCATACAGCTTATGCACTTTTTCGGCAATGGCTTCACGCAGTGGTCCATAACCGGCCATGTGCACATATTGGTTATGCCCATCCCTCATGGCTTTGCTCACCAGGTCGGTAAGGCCTTCATCCATTTGATAATCGGGAAAGCCTTGCCCAAGGTTGATCGCTTTATGTTCTGCGGCAAGTGCACTCATTACCGTAAAAATGCTGGTGCTTACATTGGGGAGTTTTGATGCAAACATGAGATTGAAGTTTGAGAGAGCTGCAAAGAAAAATTATAATGACAGTACTGTATTGTAAGAAAAACAAAATTCCCTTACACACCGCATGAACCCGAAGGTAAATTACTGTGCGTAAGGGAATTGGCTCTTGTTAAAGGTGGAAAGCACCTTACATGTATTTGTCGCCTTTATTTCTTTTTACTTCGGCCATGTAGTCTTTAATTTCCTGCTCCCTGTCTTTTTTGCAAATAAGCAGTACATCGTTGGTATCTACAATTACAAAATCGTCGAGGCCTTGCAGTACCACCATTTTGTTGTCGGGTACATGCACCATATTTCGGGTAGCATCTATCACCATTACATTTTTGCCCGATACTGCATTGCCCAAATAATCTTTGTCCATGTTTTCGTAAGCACTATTCCATGTGCCTAAATCGCTCCAGCCCATGGAAGCTGGAATGATGTGCACATTGGCTGCTTTTTCCATAATGCCGTAGTCGATGGAAATATTAGTACACTGGGCATAAATGCGTACCAGCGCATCATGTTCTCCTTCTGTATCAAACTCATCTTTCTCTGCACTGAACACTTCAAACATTTCAGGCAGGTGCTTTTCAAAAGCTTTCAATATTTCATCGGCTTTCCACACAAAAATGCCCGCATTCCACAGAAAATCGCCACTGGCTAAAAATGTTTTTGCCAGCTCGAGGTTTGGTTTTTCGGTAAATGTTTTTACACGGTACACATCATCTTCTCCCTTTTCCTGGTCGTACTGAATGTACCCGTAGCCGGTGTTTGGATAAGTGGGGTTAATGCCCAGTGTAACCAGTGAAGGCTTATTGTCTACAAAATCCAAAGCCTTTTGCGCAATGGATGCAAAGCCCTGTTGATCGAGCACGAGGTGATCGCTGGGCGATACAATGAAGGATGCATTGGGATTGCGCTTCATTAATTTGAAAGCCATATATGCCACGCAGGGCGCCGTGTTTTTTCGGCTGGGTTCTTTCAAAATATTTTCAACCGGCAGGTTGGGCAAATGCTTTGCTACGAGCGGTGCGTATTCTTCAAAAGTGACAATGAAAATATTTTCTACAGGTACAAAAGAGGCAAACCTGTTAAAAGTGGATTGCAACAGCGATTGGCCTGTACCTAAAACGTCGAGAAACTGCTTTGGCAAACGGTTGCGACTCATGGGCCAAAAACGGCTTCCGATTCCGCCAGCCATAATGGCCACATATTGATTCGTGTTCATGGTGTACTTAGTTGGGGGATTTCTTGAAATTTTTTATAGCAATCCCTCTTTTATAAGATCGTGCAAATGTAGGATGCCAACATATTGGTTGTTGGTGCTTACTATTAAATGGGTAATATCAAATTGGCGCAGCTTGTCTAGCGCCTCTACAGCCAGTGCACCCGGTTCAATCCATTTGGGGTTGCGGCTGCAAATATCGCTGGCTACCAGTTCGTTCATGGTTTGATTGCGTTCGAGCATACGGCGCAAATCGCCATCGGTGATAATGCCAAACACCGTATTGTCGTCGTTAATAACTGCAGTGGCACCCAATCGTTTGGCAGTCATTTCAATAATGGTATCGGGCAGCAATTTGGTGGAAGGTTTCACCGAAGGTTTGGGATTGTCGGCCACCAGGTCGGATACACGCAAAAAGAGTTTTTTACCCAGTGTGCCACCGGGGTGAAATTTGGCGAAATCGTCGCCGCTAAACCTGTTGAGGTGCATAAGGCAAACAGCCAGGGTATCGCCCATCACCATTTGCGCAGTGGTGCTGCTGGTAGGGGCCAGGTTATTGGGGCAGGCTTCTTTGTCTACCGTGGTATCCAAAATATAATGCGAATGCTTCGCCAAAAAACTTTCGGTATTGCCCACCATCCCGATCACGGTGTTGCCAAAGTTTTTAATAAGTGGCACCAGCACTTTTATTTCAGGGCTATTGCCACTCTTGCTTATCACCATTACCACATCAAGGGGGGTGATCATGCCCAGGTCGCCGTGTATGGCATCGGCCGCATGCATGTACAGGCTGGGCGTACCGGTGCTATTGAGGGTGGCTACAATTTTTTGAGCAATGATGGCACTTTTGCCAATGCCACTAATTACCAGTCGGCCTTTGCATTGGTGCATTAACTGCACCACTTCTTCAAACGTATTGTTAATGAATTTTTGCAAACCCGCAACGCTATCTGCTTCCAATTGAATGGTCTGCAAAGCCAGTGTTTTAATTTCCATATTCTGCATGCGGCGCAAAGGTAGCCCTTGCCTATTCACGATGCAAATGCAGTGTTGTTCGGGAAAAAGGACGCGAAACAGGGCAGTGCTGTTGAGTTTCAATCCCCTTTTTCTTTAACAATACCTACACGAATTGTCACTGGAATCCTGTTCTTTAAAAGGTAACTTCGTTGCCCTCCTATCAGAAGGGCCAGTTGGCCGTCAGCTATCACAGGTACATTCTACCGTCCCACACTTTTTTCCGGTAAGTATATATGGATTCCTCTCTGAAGTGAGTATCTTTTATGGTAAGCGGGCAATGATGCCCCGTGATGAAAAACAGTTAACAATGGCAAAAACAGTGGCGAAGAAACCGGCGGTGACCCGAAGAAAAGCAACAACAAATTCCGTAGAATCCGATAACGGCGCTACAACTGCTACCAAGGCAGTAAAAACAAGCAAAAAATCAAATACACTCCAGGCATTTACAGAAGCTGAGCTTATTGAAAAAGTAGGCGACCATTTTGGTTTTGATGGATTTAAAGGCAAACAACTGGAAGCCATTCAAAGCCTGCTAAGCGGAAAAGATACATTTGTAATTATGCCCACCGGTGGTGGCAAAAGTCTTTGCTACCAGTTGCCGGCATTGATCAACAAAGGCGTGGCTATTGTGGTGAGCCCGTTGATCGCCCTCATGAAAAACCAGGTAGACCTGGTGCGGGGCTATAGCGATAGCGATGATATTGCGCACTTCCTGAACAGTACCCTCAATAAAACACAGCAGCGCGAAGTGAAAGACGATCTCACTTCGGGCAAAACCAAAATGCTGTATGTAGCGCCCGAAACGCTGACCAAACAAGACAATCTCGATTTTTTCCGCGATCTCGATATTTCATTTTTTGCAGTAGATGAAGCGCACTGTATTTCGGAGTGGGGCCACGATTTCAGGCCGGAGTATCGCCGCCTGCGCGATATGATGGAAGAAATAAACGACCATGTGCCCGTGATTGCTTTAACAGCAACAGCAACACCCAAAGTGCAAAGCGATATCGTGAAGAATTTAGGACTGCGTGATCCCAATATTTTTATTTCCTCTTTTAACCGCGACAACCTGTACTACGAAGTGCAGCCCAAGTTGAAAAAAGAGCAAACAATCCGCAGCATTGTAAAATTCATTTCGCAAAACCATGGCAAAAGCGGTATCATTTATACCCTCAACCGTAAGACCACGGAAGAGCTGGCTGAAATTTTGCAGGCCAACAATATCAAGGCCGTTGCGTACCATGCGGGGCTCGATTCAAAACTGCGGGCCGAACGCCAGGATAAATTTTTGAATGAAGATGTGCAGGTGATCGTTGCGACCATTGCCTTTGGTATGGGTATCGATAAACCGGATATCAGGTTTGTGATCCACTTCAACATTCCGAAATCAATTGAAAACTATTACCAGGAAACAGGCCGTGCAGGCCGCGATGGTTTGGAAGGAAAATGCATCCTGTACTACTCGCATGCCGATGTGGCCAAGCTGGAACACCTGATGCGTGACAAGCCACTGAGTGAAAGAGAAGTGGGCGCACAGTTGATCTCGGAAACTGTGGCAATGGCAGAAAGTAATGTGTGCCGTCGCAAAATTTTGCTCCACTATTTTGGAGAGCAATGGCCAAAAGAAAATTGTGGTTTGTGCGACAACTGCCTGCATCCAAAAGAAACCATTGATGCCAAAGCCGAAGTGGTGCAGGTGATGAAAGTGATCAAAGCATTGAAGGAACATTTCAACATCGACTATGTAGTGAATGTGTTGGGTGGAAACCCCATTGCACAGGTCATCATGTTCCGTCACAACAATATTCCCGAGTTTGGAATTGGTAAGGAAAAAGATGCATTGTTCTGGAATACACTGATCCGCCAAATGCTGCTCGACGGGCTTATTCGCAAAGACATTGAAGAATATGGCTTGCTCAAGTTTACCGATAAAGGAAAGGCCTATTTCAAAAAGCCTACGGCGTTCAAAATTGTGCTGAACAACGAGTTTGCCGATGCCAATGAAGACGACGGCGAATACGATGGCGAAGGCACAGCCAGCGCAGCTGCCGATGAAAAGCTGTTGGAAATGCTGAAGGAATTGCGCCATCGCGAAGCGAAGAAAAAAAGCCTGCCTCCATTTGTAATATTCCTCGAAAACAGCCTGCAGGACATGGCTACCATGTATCCTACCACGCTGGAAGAACTGGAAAGAATACAAGGTGTAAGCAAGGGTAAAGCCATGAAATTTGGCCGTGCTTTTGTGGAACTGATAGCAGAATATGTAGAGGAAAATGACATTACAAAGCCAGATGATTTTGTAATGAAAAGCGTGGTGAATAAGAGCAGCAACAAAGTGTACATTATTCAAAACATCGATAAGAAAATTCCGCTGGAAACCATTGCCAAAAACAAGAGCCTTGGTCTGCACGAATTGCTGGAAGAAATGGAAACCATTGCTGCCAGTGGCACCCGCCTCAACCTGGATTATGCCATTGCCGATATGCTTGACGAGTACGAGCAGGAGGAAATCATTGAATATTTCAAAGGTTGTGAAACCTCTTCACTCGAGTTGGCGCAAAAAGAGTTGAGCGATATGAGCCTCGACTGGGAACAGTTGAAAATTATGCGCATCAAATTCCTGAGTGTGTACGGCAACTAGTGAGCCGCGTATTACACCGATTGATATAACTAAAAAGTCGCTTCAAATTTTGAAGCGACTTTTTTTATGCGACAATAAAAAACCTTCACAGGTGTGTGAAGGTTTAAAAATCTTTATGCTTCTTCTTCGCTGGCTGCCTTTTTCTTTTCGGCATATTCCCGCTCCATGTTGATGATCCAGTCTTTTCGGCGAAGTTCGAAATTGGTACCAAGGTACATACGGCGCACTTTTTCATCTTCTGCCAGCTCCGGTGCAGTGCCGTGTTTAAATATTTTTCCTTCTATCAGCAAATAGGCACGATCGCAAATGCTGAGGGTTTCATTCACGTTGTGGTCGGTAATGAGGATGCCGATATTGCGATACTTTAACCGTGCTACCACTGTTTGAATATCTTCCACAGCAATGGGATCCACACCTGCAAAAGGCTCATCGAGCAAAATGAATTTGGGGTCTACCGCCAGTGCACGGGCTATTTCGGTACGGCGTCTTTCGCCACCACTCAGGCTGTCACCATTGTTTTTGCGGACATGGCCCAGGTTAAATTCTTCGAGCAGTGTTTCCAGTTTTTGATGGCGTTCGGCTTTTGTCAACTTGGTCATTTCGAGTACAGCCAGGATATTGTCTTCCACGCTCAGTTTGCGAAACACGCTGGCTTCCTGCGGCAGGTAGCCAATGCCCATTTGGGCACGCTTGTACATGGGGAGAGCTGTAATGTTCACATCGTTCAAAAACACTTCGCCTTCATCGGGTCTTATCAATCCCACCACCATGTAGAAGTTGGTGGTTTTGCCGGCACCGTTGGGCCCCAGCAATCCTACAATTTCTCCCTGCTTCACATCCACCGACACATGGTTCACCACGGTACGGCCGCTGTACGATTTTACGAGGTTGTTGGTTCTAATGGTAAGTTCCAAAATGAATTCTTTGCAGCAAATGTATGGCTGCCCGCAATATTCGCTCATAAATTGGCGTGAACAAAGGCTGCCCTTAGGCCCCAGCCACCCAATATAACAACGCTTTGCATGTTTGCCGCTGCCATTTCTTTATGCAAGCGGGAAAATCGGCAGGGGCGTAATCTTTAAATTTTGTCTATCCAGCCATGCATACATAAGTTTGCGCCTATTACACTTTTTACATGAAGGTTACCGAACACATCCAAAAAGCCGCCGGCAAAACACTTTTTACATTTGAAGTACTGCCTCCTTTGAAGGGCAAAACCATTCAGACCTTATACGATCACCTCGATCCGCTGATGGAATTTCAGCCACCATGGATCAACGTAACGTATCACCGTGCTGAAACCATGTTTAAGAAAAAGGCCGACGGAAGTTTTGAAAAAGTGGAAGTGCGGAAGCGTCCCGGAACCGTGGGTATTTGTGCTGCCTTGCGCAACCATTACAATGTGGATGCTGTGCCACACCTTATTTGTGGTGGCTTTAGCAAGCAGGAAACGGAGAACGCCCTGATCGATCTGCATTTTTTGGGAATAGACAATGTGCTGGTATTGCGTGGTGATGCCGAAAAAAATGAACCAAGCTTTGTGCCGCATACCGATGGACACCACCACGCCACAGACCTGCTGAAACAAGTGACGCAATTAAACCAGGGTATTTATTTAGAAGACGATATTCTGAATGGCGGTAAAACCAATTTTTGTATTGGTGTAGCCGGCTATCCTGAAAAACACTTTGAAGCACCCAACCTCGAAATCGATCTGAAATATTTAAAAGATAAAGTAGACGGTGGTGCCGATTATATCATGACCCAAATGTTTTTCGACAACCAGAAGTTTTTTGAGTTCGAAAAAGCATGCAGGGCAGTAGGTATCAATGTGCCAATTATCCCAGGTTTAAAGCCTTTGACCACTAAGAAGCAACTCACAGTGCTTCCCCGCATATTCCATGTGGACCTACCCACCGACCTGAGCCTGGAAGTAATGAAATGCAAAACAGATGCAGAAGTAGAAAAAGTGGGAACCGAATGGCTCATTGCACAATCGAAGGAACTGAAGAGCCATGGTGTGCCTGTATTGCACTATTACACATTGGGTAAGCCCCGTGTAATATTCGATGTGGTAAAAGCTGTGTTGTAAGCCGCTTAATTTTTTCCGATCAGAAATACAAATGCTTTGTCGGGCGAATAGTTCGACAAAGCATTTTTTAATTGGGAACCTTTCGATATTAATTGAGAAACGTTCAGGTCGGCTATTTCAACATAGTTTTCAACGGCATCCAAACGCATAAAAGGCCGCACCAATTGTTCTATCAAGTCCAACTCAACTTGTAGTTGTTCATTCTGCTGGTCGGATTTTACCAGCAGCACAAAATTCTTTTTGTGCACGTTGAACATGGCTCAAATATTTGTGTGATGAGGGGAAAGGGGTAAGTGTGTGATTCAAGTCTTAGTATCCCACCATTCCTTGCTTCGATGGGCACCCACATCCTTTGCTGCCCTTACTACCTGCACAGGCAGCCATGGTAAATACCACCATCAATAACAGCGCCCATTTCATTTTGTTTTGCATACTATTCAATTTTTGATAGCTGAGATGTTGGAGCAAGATTACAAAATATCTCCTTCATTTGCCAGCCATTTATAAAACGGTAAAAAAGCTACTTTCATATAACAGGAGTAAAAAATAAAGTCAAATCTTGACGGCCAAGCCAACCATACTTGTAGCCCCGCTCGACTGGGGATTGGGACATGCCACCCGGTGTATTCCGCTTATCAGGCAATTGTTGCAGCAGGGGTGCAACGTGTTATTGGCTGCCGATGGCCCACAGGCAGTTGTACTGCAGGAGGCATTTCCCGCTTTGCCTATGCTGCAGCTACAGGGCTATGGCGTGCAGTATAGCCGCAAAGCTGTGATGTGGAAAGTGCTGAGCCAGGTTCCGGCTATTGTTCGTGCTATAAGCCTCGAACACCAATGGCTACAAACCGTTGTAAAAAAGCACAAGATCGACCTGGTGATCTCAGACAACCGTTATGGTTTGTGGTCGCCCCATTGCAAAAGCATTTTGATAACGCACCAACTGGCATTGCCTACGCCCAAAGGTTGGGGCTGGACGGCAGGGCTGCTGCGCAAAATGCTGTATAAACAAATAGAACAGTTTACCGAATGCTGGGTGCCCGATATAGCAGATAGCCATGCTTCGTTGAGTGCAGCCCTGGGGCATCCAACTATACTTCCCAAACTGCCGGTACACTATATGGGCTGGCTGACCAGGTTTGAGCCATCTACCATTGCATCACCGGCATTCGCCCATAAGTTGATCATTATTTTGTCGGGGCCCGAGCCGCAGCGAACCCTGCTCGAACAATTGGTGCTGGCACAATTGCCGTTTGTAAAAGATGCCGTGCTGGTAGTGCGTGGCTTGCCCGGTGCAACACATTTACCGGATGTGCCTGCACATGTAACGGTGGTAAATCATTTGCCAGGAGAGGCTTTGCAAAAAGCTATGGAGCAAGCTGAATATGTTGTGGCACGCGGTGGCTACAGCACATTGATGGATGCTTTTACGCTGCGCAAAAAATGCATTTTTGTACCCACACCGGGGCAAATCGAACAGGAATATCTCTGCCAAAAACTGCAGGAGCATCAAGCGGCTATTTGTTTTTCACAAGCTGCATTTTCTTTACCCGAAGCATTGTTGCAGGCGGAAAATTTTTCATTTCAATTGCCGTCGTCAACCGGTGCCGGTGGGCTGGCAAACTTTGTACCTACTGCACTGCAAAGGCTACTCAATTAAGGCTACGTTAGCATAGTTGGCTATTACCTTTGCCCCCTTTGTATGAACCAAAAATCTAAAGCACACTTAGCGGTGATAGGTGCCAATTTATTGTTTGGCATCAACTATAGCATGGTGAAAATGGTGACGCCTTCGCTTATGAGTTCCTATGCACTCAATGTGCTGCGCATTGTATGCAGTGCCACTTTGTTCTGGGCTTTGTATTTGCTGAAACCCAGCAGTGCAAAAATTGATAAGGAAGATATTCCCCGTTTTTTGCTCTGTGCTATTTGCGGTGTGGTGATCAATCAAATTTTATTCGTCAAGGGACTCTCGCTTACTTCTACTATTCACGGATCGCTGCTGGCATTGGGTTCACCCATTTTTATTACTGCGGCTGCAGCATGGTTGTTGAAAGAGCCATTTACAAAAAACAAAGCCGCTGGTTTATTGCTGGGTGTAGGCGGGGCCTGCCTGCTGGTGCTCAGCCGGTCGGGACAGGCCAATGGTTCTCAAATTTTGCTGGGCGATACATTGATCGTGTTGAACAGTATCAGCTATGCACTCTACTTTGTATGGGTAAGGCCACTCATGGAAAAGTATAAACCCATCCATGTAATACGATGGGTGTTCACCATTGGAGTGATTTTTATTATCCCGGTAGGCATCGCCGATTTGTGGCAAACCGATTTTGCAACCATGCCACACAGAGGCTGGCTGGCCATGAGTTTTATAGTGATCGGTGGTACTTTTTTACCTTACCTGTTTAATGTATTTGGCATTAAGCAACTGGGGCCCGGCATCACCGGCAGCTATATTTACACGCAACCATTTTTTGCTGCCATCATTGGCCTTGTTTTTCTCAACGAACACATGGGCATTGTACAATTGCTGGCAGGCGCCATGATAGCCGGAGGCGTGTTGATGGTGAATAGAAAATAGTGTACTTGTATGTACGCTTCTATTGAATCAATTCTTCTGCAGCAAGGCTAAATGTTTTTCGGATAATCGAATAACCAAAAACGTTTTTCCGATTGCATGGCCTGCTGCCAGTCATCGCATAAAAAATGAACGCCGAGTATGCCGCAAGTAGGCATATTATCGATGCGGGCTACACCCAGCAGGTTGGCAAATTCGGTAATACCGGGATTGTGGCTAAATATGGCCACCGTGTTATGTGCCGGTGAAATTTCTGCCACTACTTCTTCAAATACAGGCGGCATAGCGTGGTAGAGTTTATCGATCCGTTTGATATCCGATTCTTTTTGCTGATGCGCTTTTGCAAAAAATGTTGCAGTAGTAAAAGCACGTTTGGCAGTGCTGCTGATAATGGCATCCAGTTTCACTTTTCTATCCAACATACGCTGTGCCATCATGGGTGCATCTTTCAATCCTCTTTCGTTGAGGGGCCTGTCAAAATCTTTCATGGTAGGGCTGTCCCAACTACTTTTTGCGTGACGAATAAGCAATATGGATTTCATAGGCTTGCAATGAAATTTTTAGGGAAGAAAGGTATCTGCTAAAAGGTACAAATGAAAATGCAAACAAATGCTACACTCCAGTTTTCTACAAAAAAAGGCAGGTGCTATTTACGCACCTGCCTTTTTTATTTATGGTAAAATGTTGATGGCGTTTAATATCCTCTCACATTTTTTCCTTCCATATAATTCATGAATGCTTTGTTGCACACTTTGTTTCCACCCGGTGTTGGGTAGTTGCCGGTAAAGTACCAGTCGCCGGTATTGGTAGGGCAGCTTGCATGCAGGTCTTCAATGGTTTGATAAATTACCTGTACGGGAATATCGAGGCCTGGCGTGGTGATCATCTGTGCAATTTTATCGCTTATTTCCTGCGGCTGGAAAGAAGCATACACTTCACGCACCACATTTTTTGTATGCAATTGATTGGTGCGTTGCAGCTCTTTACACTCCTTATACAATTCGGTAAGCATGGATCGCTGATCTCTTTCTTTCAGCAATTCGATAGCCGCCTGGAATGCAATGAAATCGCCCATCTTGCTCATGTCGATACCATAGCAATCGGGATAACGAATTTGCGGAGCAGAGGAAACCACGATGATCTTTTTTGGTTTCAGTCTTCCCAGCATGCGAATAATACTTTCGCGTAAAGTGGTGCCACGTACAATGCTGTCATCAATTACCACCAGCGTATCTACCTGTGGCCTAACGGTGCCGTACGTAATATCGTACACGTGCTGCACCATATCCTGCCTGCTCACATCTTCGGTAATGAAGGTGCGCATCTTCACATCCTTGATGGTAATTTTTTCCTGGCGAATTTTTCTGCTCACCATTTCAGAAAGCTTCTCTTCATCAAAGTCTTTACCCCAGCTTAAAATGCGCTGCACTTTAATCTCATTCAGGTATTCTTCCATGCCTTTTACCATGCCGAAATACGCTACTTCTGCAGTGTTGGGAATGTAGGAAACGATGGTGTTCTTTAAATCGTAGTCAATGGCCTCCAGCACGGGTTTGCTGAGCTTGTGACCCAGTGTAATGCGTTCGCGATAAATTTTTTCATCGTTACCGCGGCTGAAATAAATGCGTTCAAAACTGCAGGCTCTTCTTTCCTTAGGTTCCAGTATTTGCTCAATGGAGTATTGGCCATTATCGTCCACGATCAATGCCGAGCCTGGTTTCAATTCCAACACTTCATTTTCGCCCACGTTGAATGTGGTGCGAATAGCAGCTCTTTCGCTGGCTGCTACTATATAATCTTCGTGAATGTAATAGTAGCTTGGGCGAATACCGTTGGCATCCCGCATTACAAAGCTGTAGCCATTGCCCACGAGTCCGCCAATATGAAAACCGCCATCGAACAGTTGCGCCGATTTTTGCAGCACAGCTTTCATGTCGGGTTTCTCATGCACTTTCTCATCTTCTTTCACCAAAAAATGATGGATCACTTCCATCATAGCGGCGAGGTCGCTTTGCTTTTGAAACTCACCCGGATCAATATTCACCAGGTCGAAAAGTTCTTCGGTATTTACCAGGTTGAAGTTGCCTGCCAATGCCAGGTTACGGGCCGGCTTAATATCCTTTTTTACAAAAGGGTGGCAAAATGCTACCTGGTTTTTTCCCTGTGTGCCGTAGCGCAGGTGGCCGAGCAGCAATTCACCTAAAAATGGTAAATGTCCTTTGGCCAAACCGGGGTGCTTCAGCATTTCCGGCTGGTATTTTTCCAGCTCCGAAACTTCAGCACCTACCTGTGCAAAAATGTCGGCAATGGGCTGGTTGGCAATGCTGCGCAACCTGTGCATGAATGGATAACCCGGTTCTGAATTCAATTTTACGGCAGCAATTCCTGCTCCATCCTGGCCACGGTTGTGTTGTTTTTCCATCAGCAGGTATAGCTTGTTGATGCCATACATAACTGTGCCATACTTCTGTAGATAATGAGAAAAAGGCTTCCGAAGGCGAATGAAGGCCAGGCCACATTCGTGTTTTATTGCGTCGCTCATGAATATTTAGAAAGAGGCGCAAAGGTAGCTAGTGCCACCCGCAATTCCTCTTTATTGGGAATGATAAAATTTGCCTGCTTATTTGCTGAATGCCTCATGGGTTTCGGGGCAAAGTGATTCGGCCAGCCAGAGCAGCTCCCGCATAAAAGGCTCTACCTGTTTGGTAAACGCCGGGTCCAGCAGGTTGCCATCTTCATCAAAACGCTTGTCTACCCCCGGAATTACCAGCATATAGGGTGAAAAAATGCCAAACAATGCACCCACCAGCAATTGCATTTGCTGGGTGGCCCGCATGCCGCCCATGGCGCCGGGCGAAGCCGTTACAATGCCAAAAGCCTTACGGGTTTGCTTAGGGTAGTGGTCCAGCAGGTTTTTCATGGCCGGTGTGTAGCTGCCATTGAATTCGGGACTGATCAATATAAATGCATTGGCGGCAAACATTCTTTCCGACAATGGTTTGAATTCGTCCGGCGTTGCTTCTACCGAAGTGAATACATTTTCCAACAGGGGCAGGTTCCACTCCCGCACATCAATAATGTTGACGGTATGGTCTGTTTGCTGCTCTATTTGCTTTTTGAGATACAACGCCACTCTATAGGAGATGCTGTTGCTCCGGGGGCTACCCGATATGATTTCGATATTCATAAAATACTTGTTCGTTTATATAAGCACCGACGAAATTTCGATGGGGTTCGACAAAGTTTTGTGTACCGGGCACTTATCGCCTACGGAAAGTAAGCGCTGTTGTTGTTCCTCATCCAGGTTGCCGGTAAATCTTACTCTTTTCGTAAACTTCGACACTGCTCCTTCGCGTTCAAACTCTACATCCACTTCTATTTTTTCGAGTGGCCATTCTTTTCTGTCGGCATACATACGCATGGTAATAATACCGCAGGCTGCCAATGCACTTGCCAAAAATTCATCGGGGGCAAATGCCTGGTCGCTACCACCTAAATCCTGTGGTTCATCAGCCAGGTTTGCATGGCCTCTGCCATTGCTCAATGTTGTTTTGTAATGATCCTTTCCAATACTTGCTGATATATGCACCATGAGAGGAAAATTATGGGCAGCTTCTTGTAGCATACATGCACAAGCTTGCCGCATGGTTACTGTTTACTCATCTGTTTGCGCAACTACGAAGATGGCCGACTGGCCATTGGGAATTGTATAAGGCAGTTACATAGCAGGTAAATAATTCTGCCATGTAACGCCTGGTATGATTGCTTATGCTCCTGCTTCCACTTTGGTAAATTGTAATGCGAGCAAGAGTTTTACATCGTTGCTTACTACAATACCACCTGCTTCGGTTACACCGTCCCAGTTGAGGTTATAGTCTTTGCGATGAATAACACCAGTAGCATCGAAGCCTACTTTGGTTTGGCCATAGAAGTCAACCATAGTACCACCATGTTCGGCATTCAGGATAATTTCTTTGGTTACGTCGCGAATGGTGAGATTGCCTTTTACCACCAATCCATCATCGCCCGACTTGGTAACACTGGTTGATACGAAACGAAGTTTTGGAAAACTTTCTGCATTGAAAAAGTCATCGCTTTTCAAGTGGTTGTCACGTTGTTCCTGGTTGGTGTTGATGCTGTCGATATCGGCTTCAAAAGAAATTTGCGCATCGCTAAAATCTTCGCTGCCTGATTCGATGGTGGCATCAAAAGTTTTGAATTCGCCTGTTACATGACTAATCATCAGGTGTTTTACTTTGAATTTGATCTCACTGTGCAGTGGGTCAATTTTGTAGGTTGCCATAGTTTTTTGATTTTGTAGTGATTGATTATTGTTTGATTATTTTTTTCAAAAAGTTGTATTTAATGCCCGGTTAGTGTACACTACCTGCAGTAAGCGTACCAAACTTTCCCTGGTTGTATTCCTCAATTGCTTCCATTATTTCCTGGCGGGTATTCATTACAAATGGACCGTAGGCTGAAATGGTTTCGCGAATGGGTTCTCCACTCAATACCAGCAGGTGCGCATCGTTATTGCTTTCAATCAACACATCGGTATTGTGTGGGCTGAATACTACGAGGTCGCCGGTTCTTGCCTGTTGCGTGTTGTTGATCATGAGGTTGCCGTGCAGCACTACAATGCCCAGGTTATCGCCTTCGGGTAAAGAAAAATTCCAGGAAGCGTTAGCATTCAATTTTGCATCGTAAATATTGATGCGGGTAAAAGTTTCAGCAGGTCCTTGTATGCCTTCCAGTTCACCGGCGATAATGCGTACTTCACCATTGTTGTTGGGTAGAATATAGCGCCCCATATTTTTGTCCAGCAGATCCTGGTACCTGGGCGATACACTTTTGTTGGCAGCAGGTAAGTTTACCCAAAGCTGCGCCATATGAAATGTGCCACCTTTTTTGCTGAATTCTGTAGCATGAAATTCTTTATGCAGAATACCACTACCGGCAGTCATCCATTGTACATCGCCGGGGCCAATGGTTCCTTTACCACCGCTGCTGTCTTCATGGCTCACCATTCCATCCCACGCAATGGTTACTGTTTCAAATCCTTTATGCGGATGTACATCTACACCACGGGGATGATCGGTGGGCAATACCTGCCAGGGTTCGTTGTAGTCCAACATGAGGAAGGGACTTAGGTCCTGCCACAAGGGTTGGCCAATAAAATTCCTGACCTTGAAGCCATCGCCTACCATATGCGGAGGCGCAGCTTGTAATACTTGTTTTATTTTTTTGAGAGACATTGTTTATTTTTTTTCAGTGAACAATCAGAAGGGAAATGCAGTATGCATCTGCCCTTTTTCCATTATGCTTTCATGGGCACTTCCATCAGCAAAAGCGTAGCATTGCTATCGGCATGAATACTGAGGGTGTCAGTATTTTCAATACCCAAACCATCCCTGCGATTGAGTGCCTGCCCGTTGATGGTTACATCGCCTTCTATTACAAAAGCGTAAACACCGTTGCCATTTTTCTTCAATGCATATTCAGTACCGAAGCCTGCATCGAGCTGGCCCATATGAAACCATGCATCCTGGTGAATCCAAACACCGGCATCATTGGGGTTGGGGCTTAAGACCTGCAACAAGTTGTTGTGCATGGCAGCAGTATCCAACGATTGCTGATCGTAGCGGGGTGTTACATTTTTTGTATTGGGAAAAACCCATATCTGGAAAAAGCGTACTTCCTTATCATGATTGGCATTCATTTCGCTATGCGCTACTCCTGTGCCTGCACTCATTATTTGGATATCGCCTTGTTTAATTACGGTTTCATTGTCCATACTGTCTTTGTGGCGCAGGTCGCCAAACGTGGGTATGGAAATGATTTCCATATTGTCGTGTGGGTGTTTGCTAAAGCCCATGCCTGCGGCAACTGTATCATCGTTCAATACGCGTAATGCGCCAAAATGAATACGCTGCGGATTATAATATTCAGCAAAGCTGAAACTGTGAAAGCTGTTGAGCCAGCCATGATTTGCATGGCCACGTGTGTTTGCTTTGTGTAGGCTCATGGTTCCAGTGTTGGTCATTTCAACTCCTTTTGTTTTTAAATTCTTGTTTGTTTAATATACATGTATGTACATATATCGTTCCAAAAAAAACTGCTGTCACTCTTGCAGCATTTCTTCCAAAAGTTGGTTCAAAATGGCAGCTTTTTCTTCTGAAAGGGCTACCATCAGGTTTTGTTCCGATTCTAATGCCTGGCTGGCAGCTTCCAACAAATTGATACCGGCGGCTGTTATTTGCATCAGTGTTTCGCGACGGTCTTCCGTCGAAACAGATCTTTTCACCAGCTTTTTGAGCTCGAGCCTGTCTGCAATTCTTGGTACGTTGGAGTTGCGTTCTATAAGGCGGCCGGCTATTTCTTTTACACAAAGTGGGTTGGGTGCACTGCCTTTGAGTATGCGCAACACATTGAACTGCTCGGGGGTAAGAGCATAGCCTTTCAGCACCTGACTTACCCGGCTCTTGACCTGGTAAGAAGTAAACATTACATTTACTATGCTTTTGTGGCGCTGGTTCTTGAATCCTGATGTTTTTGTGGCTTCTTCTAGTGTCATAGAACAAATGTATGTACATACATTTAATTTTGCAAGCTTTCTCAATAATAAAAAAATCCCCGGCCTGTTCGACCGGGGATTTTAGCTATCAATTGGCTATTTTTTGTTCCTGCTGGCGCTGGCATCTAACCAGGGTTGCAGTTGTGTGCAACTGCTAAAAGAAGGGTCAACGTATATATAATAGGTGTCGATCTTATTGGCAAACCAATTGGAAAGAATGTTTTGCTTTTTTTCTTCCAGGGCCCTGTTGGCTATTTTGTTATAGTCTTCTTTCAGGTTTTCGCGGTGCGGTTGTGTGCGGGTACGCAGGTACACAAAGCGAACGCCTTTTTTTCCCTGCTCTGTCGTAAACACTTCGGGTTGGCTGTATTGGCCGGGCTTCATGTTTTTGAGTACAGGTATCAGGCTTTTGTCTATTTGGTCGATGGTCACCATCGAGCTTTGGTCGGCACCCAGTACCCAGCCACCTGAGAATTTGTCTTCATCATCGCCGTACTTGCTTACCGCTTCGCCAAAGGAGAGTGTGCCAGCCATGATCATGCTGCGTGCACTGTCCAGGCGGCTTTTGCTGGCGTCGAGTTCGTCTTGCGTAACGGGGGGAATCATGAGAATATGGCGCACCACAGCATCATCGCCCAGTCGGCTCACACATTGAATAATGTGCAGGCCAAATTTTGATTTTACTACACTGGAGATCTGTCCTTCTTTTAATTTGAAGGCAGTTTGCAAAAACACTGGATCCCAAAATTTATCGGCGCGGTTGATGGAGTATTGGCCACCATTGTCTTTGCTACCGGGGTCTTCGCTATACATTTTTGCCATTTGGTCGAAACGTTTACCACCGGTTTCGATCTGGCGTTTAATATCGTTCAGTTGTTTGGCAGTATAGCTTTCAATATCGCGGCTGGCTTTGGGAAAAATCACTACCTGTCCTACTTCCAATTCGCTTTCATAATAGGGAAGGCTGTCTTTGGGAATGGCTTCAAAATAATCAGATACTTCGTTGGGCGTGATGCGTATGTTCTCCAGGATTTTTCCACGCATTTTATTGGCCAGTTCTTTTTCTTTCAAGGGAATTCTGAAGTCCTCTTTGATCTGGTAAATGGTGCGGCCGGCAATTTCTTCCAATGCTTCGCGGCCACCATAGGCCTGGATAAATCCACGGATCTGGTTTTCGATCAATGACTCCAGCTCTTCGTTATCTATGGTAATGGAGTCTTTTTCTGCCTGCAATACCAATGCTTTTTTAATCAGCTCCGATTCCATGAGTACGCAGTTGGCATTGGCGGGTACTTCTCCACCCTGGCGTTGAATATCGTTGACGGCATTTACAATATCGCTATGCAAAATGATGCGGTCGCCCACTTTGCCAATAATTTGATCAGCAACAACTTTTTTTGTTTGTGCGGACACTTGCTGCACACTGAGCACTGCCAACAGACAAGCCAGAAACACAAAACCTTTTTTCATACCTGTAATCATGATGGTTGTAAAAATAGTGGTTGGGGTGGGTGCGGTGCGTATCACAACATATTTTAACAGTTGCGTTAAAATCAAAAAAAACCTGCAAGCCAGAAAGTGCTTGCAGGTTGAAATGATATTAATGTTTGAAATGGCGCATATTGGTCATTACCATGGGCAGTTGCTGCTCTACACAGTAAGCGATTGAGTCCTTGTCGCGAATGCTGCCGCCAGGCTGAATAAAGGCTTCAATACCTGCTTCGTGCGCAATTTTTACGCAGTCGTCGAAGGGGAAGAAGGCATCGCTGGCCAATACCGCACCCTTCAATTCGAAATTGAATTGTTTGGCTTTTTCAATTGCATGGCGAAGAGCATCGATGCGGCTGGTTTGGCCACAACCTTTACCCACTAACTGGCGATTTTTAATGAGTGCAATGGCATTGCTCTTGAGGTGCTTGCATACCAGGTTGGCAAATGCCAGGTCGTCTTTTTCGGCAGGGGTAGTTGGCCGACCGCCTACTTCATTCCATTCGGCATAGTTGCCAATATCGTTGTTTTGGCTCAACACGCCATTGAGCAGGCTGCGGTATTGGGTAGTGCCAGCGGGCTGTGCTTTCAATTGGAGCAGTATCCTGTTCTTCTTGCTTTTGAGCAATTCCAATGCATCTTCATTGAATGTAGGTGCAACCAACACTTCGAAGAATATTTCGTTGATGGCAGTAGCCGTGGCCAGGTCGATAGTGCCGTTGCAAACCAATACACCACCAAATGCACTTTCGGGGTCACCGGCAAGCGCTGCATCCCATGCCTCTTTTACAGTGGGGCGCTGGCTGATACCACAAACGTTGGTGTGCTTAATAATGCCGAATGTAATTTGCTCAGTGGAGCTTCCAAATTCGTTGATCAACTGCATGGCGGCATCTACGTCCACCAGGTTGTTGTACGAAAGTTCCTTACCGTTTATTTGGTTGAACAGTGTTTCCAAATTGCCTTCGAAAGTGGCCGACTGGTGCGGGTTTTCGCCATAGCGCAGGGTTTTCTTCTGCGTAGCCCCTTCAGTGGTAGCGGCAAAATAATCGCTGATGGCAATATCGTAGCGCTTCACTACTTCAAATGCTTTGGCAGCAAAAGTTCTGCGTTGCTCCAGGGTGGTAGCGCCTTGCTGATCGATCAACATTTGGTTGAGCACAGCATAGTCGTCTTTGCTCGAGATCACTACCAGGTCGCTGAAGTTTTTGGCTGCAGCACGAATCATGCTGGGACCACCAATATCAATTTTTTCGATGATCGATTTTTCGTCGGTGGTGTTGGCCACTGTTTCTTCGAAAGGATAGAGGTCTACGATCACAAGGTCTATTTCGGGGATCTTGTATTCTTTCATTTCCTGCAGGTGCACTTCATCACTGCGTTTGCCCAATATGCCGCCAAATACTACGGGGTGCAGGGTTTTTACACGGCCACCCAGGATGGATGGGTAAGAAGTGAGGTTTTCAACCGGCGTAACCGGGATGCCCAGCTTTTCGATAAAAGTTTGTGTGCCGCCTGTGCTGTACAAATGAATGCCCTGCTGATGAAGGGTAGGTACAAGGGTTTCCAGCCCGTCTTTGTAAAAAACGGAGATCAAAGCACTTTTGATTTGCTTATTCATGATGATTAATTGATTGCGGATGCGCTTTTAGTTGATAGTAGGGCCTGCTTGCTGAGAGCCCGGTTCCATTGCAAATGCACCCTGCAAGGGTACCGCATGGAGGCGCAAATGTAGGCTATCGGCCGCATGCTGCCAACGGGCAATGCGAGCGGCGCTATTGCTGGCATCCAGCACTATTTGTTGGCATTGAATAACAGACAATACGGAGAAAGGATTACCCGGGAGATTGCCGGAAACAAGCAGGATATCTGTTGTCAGGGGCCTGCTCTTCCGGTAGTCGATCTGTGCGTTGAGTACCGTGATCTTTTTACCGCCCCAGTAAAAACTGGTATTCTGTTTGGGCAGCAGCAACTGGTTGGCCACCGGTTGAAACCGGTAATAAATACGGGAGGGAAGTAAATAGAAGTTTTGCTGAAAGCCGGGGTTGCTCAATATAGAATCGCCCACAAAAACAGAACGGGAACCAACTACCAGGTCGATAGCGGTGTGCTTCGGCACATTGTACACCAATAGTTTTTGCTGCGAATGGGTTTGCACTTGTTGAGCAGATCGTATTACCATGAAAGCGGCTACGCTGGCAAAGGCAATGACCAATCCATTCTTAGTTTTCTGCAGCCACCACCATGCCAGGGCCGCAATGGATGCGTACATGAGGGCTGCCTGTAATAAATTGATTTGCAGGTGGCCAATGGAGGTAAGGGGCAGGTTTCCGATCCAAACAATACTGGCATTGAGCCAGCCGATAAGGAGCGAAATGATACTGCCAACAACTACAGCACCACTCTGCCAAAAACTGATGGCCAGTAGTAAGATGAGGCCATACAGTGCCAAGCCACTGAGGGGTACGGCTATCATGTTGGCCAATAAAAAATAGACCGGGAATTGGTGAAAATGGTACACCACCATGGGCACCGTCAATATTTGGGCGGCTAAAGTGACCGCTACCATTTGCCAGCCATACTGCCATATTTTGAAGCGGGGCGACCAGCACTGCTCAATGGGTTTATAGAAAACCGCAATGCTTAGCACAGCAGCAAAACTGAGCTGAAAGCCCACATTCCAAAGGGTATAAGGATCCCATAATAATAGTACAATTGCTGCGGCAGCCAGCAAATTATACACTGATGCATTACGTTTCCAATGATGGCCTACTGCAAGAATGGTACACATGACTGCCGCCCTGGTAATGGAAGGAGCTGCACCGGTGAGCAGTGTAAAAAGCCAGATGCAGGAAAGAATCAGTATGAGTCGAAACCATTGCATCATGCGGCTTTTCCCCAATGGTTTAAAAATGAAGATGAGTAAGCCGAATATCATTCCAAGGTGCATGCCGCTGATGGCAATGATATGCACAACACCTGTGTTGGCATATTGCTCCACCAGTGCTTTGTCGAGGTCGCCGCGATAGCCGATAAGCAGGGCCTGGGCAATTCCCCGGGCATCGGGTTCGGTTACAAATTTCGTAATGGTGTTGAGTACCCAGGCTCGGGTGGAAAATAGAAATTGCTGAAATTGATTAGGTGGAGCACTTGGTACCATCCGCCAATCCTGCGGTTGCAGGAATACCTGGTAATAAATGCCCTGCCTTGCTGCAAAAGTTTTGTAATCGAATCCACCGGGGTTGCCGGCATTGCTGATGGGTTGCAGCTTTTTTGTAAATACAATGGAGCTGCCAAATGCGGGAGGCGCCATGCTATCGCTCTTTTGAAAATACAGGATAACCGACCCCGTTGTAGCCTTCATATTTCCACTGCTATCCACGAGTTGGATGGTAGCATTGGCTTTCCATGATTTTTCCTTGGGGAGTGGTGGCTCACTTAAAGTGGCAATTACAACTGCGCCGGGCTTGTAGCTATGTCCAATGAAATGAGGTTTCCAAATAAGGTTGTTGGAAAACACGAGCAAAATGCCCACACATACCAATGCAATATGTAAGCAGATGGATGCTTTGAACGGATGCTTTTTTCCAAGATACCAAATGGGCAGAAAGCTGCCGATGAGTAGCAAGCCGCAGCCGATAGCAAAATATAAACCCAGTTTTTGCAATGCATTCCCCAGCACTATACCCAGCATAAGTAATACACAAATGCGAAGCCATGGGGCTTTGCGCCAAACGGGAATAAAGTATTTGTTATGACTGAATGTTTTCATGTGTGGGTGTGCTACAAATTAGCGATGCAATTTTTTGTATGCAAGCTTCGATGCCCTTGCACCGGAATGGGTTGTAATAATTGATTTTCACTTTGGCTGTTTTCATTTTTTCAAAAGCACTTAAAAAACACCGGGGTATACTCGGGGAACTTTGCGACTTTAGCTATGCAGGCCAATCTGTGTCGGCATAAAATCAACGCTATGAAAATGCACTTTCAAAAAAACTTGCGCAACGCAGCGGGCATCCTGGTGATGGCTGCATTGTTTACTTCATGCTCACACACCAGCACTATTTACGTAGTGCGGCATGGAGAAAAAGCCGGAACATCGGGCGATGTGCCGCTGAGTGGGGACGGCCTGCAGCGTGCAGAAACATTGAAGGATAGCTTGCGTGGCAAAAAAATTACAGCCGTGTACAGCACCAATTTTAAACGTACACAACAAACTGCTGCTCCCACAGCTACTTTGTTTGGAAAGCTTGTTGAAGTGTACAACAATGGCGATAGCCTGATGCAGGTATTGGTGAACAGGAAATCGGCAAGCATATTGGTGGCCGGCCATAGCAACACGGTGCCACAAATGCTTCGAGCCATAGGAGTACAGCCAACTTTCGCAGGAAATATTCCCGACAACCAATACGACAACCTGTTTATTGTAACCATTAAGTGGGCACGTACAAAAACAGTTACGTTGCAGCAAAAAAAATATGGTGCTGCATCTGAATAAGTGCTACACGGTGTACATGAAAAATCCCCGCTTCATAGAGTCGGGGATTTTTTATGTGTATGGAAGAGCTATTAATCTTTTATCAACCGGATGGTGTTTCTTCCTGCCTTGCTGCTTACTTCCAGCAGGTACATGCCTTTCGCCAGGTTTGCGGTAGATATCCTGATTTGGTTGCTACCTGCAACTACTTGCGATTGCTGCTGGCTTACCAATCTGCCATGGCTATCCAACAAACGGAAATTCAGGTTTTCGTTAGCTCCGGCCTGGTACATAATGCGGGCTTCCGATTGCACGGGGTTGGTCAACAGGGCTGCACCAATATTTGCTTTGGTAAGTTTCACAGTCTGCACATTGCTATAGGTAGCAGATCCATCTTTGTCCACCATTTGTAAGCGATAAAAAACGGTACCGCCGTGTGGCACTTTGGTAAGATTATCCAACAGTAAATAATTGCGGGATGTTTGGCTATTGCCGGCGGCTGCAATTTTTGCAGTGGGATGGAAGTAGCTGCCATCTACCGAACGTTCAATTACAAAATGGATGGTGTTTTGTTCTGAAGAAGTGGACCAGCTCAGTTTTGCACCATCTTGTATGGCCGCAGCAGTAAACGACTTCAGTTGTAACGGCAGCACGTTGATGCTGGTTTGCATAAAGAAGCCGCTAAAGCCACTCACGTTGAAAGTAACTTCCCAACTTGCGCTTATTGGGTTCCAAACAATATCATTATCATCCGGATCTATCAGGGTGGCAGTGCCCGAATAATTGGCCGGATTGCCGGTGCCACCAGCGCTAGGGCCGGGATATTTGCTGAACCTGATATTCGATTTGTTGCCATCTACATCGGCAGCATCAAATGGAAGATCGGCTCCGTTTGGTACAGCATTAAACGCGTCGAAATCGGCTTGTGAAAAGTAGAGTGTTACGCGGGCATCTGTACCTGTTCCGCCGGTAGTTGAGATTTCGTAGTGGCGAGGCAGGTAAGGTATAGAGCCTACTTTTTGAACAGAGCCATCTACAAAAGACTGCACTGTAACGTTGGCGCCGTTCAGTGGTGAAGCACCATTGGGAACTATTTTTCCTACAACAGTGCAGGAAGCACTACCAAGTGCATACACATTGTACGCACTAATACCTGTAATAGTGGAAGTTTCAGCTCCACTGGCAGCAAGCCCACCACAGAACCGTGCTACGCCAATCCTGCTTACACCATTTACCTGGTTAAAGCTGCCGGTGATCACCAATTTGCCATCGGGCTGCAATGCTACATCATTGGCAAAGGCACCGGAGTTGGTGCCAGGATTCACAATGAAACCTTCATCTGCAGTGCCATCGGCATTGAAAACAGAAATGCCGTTCCGGGTTTTTAAATTATTGGGCGTAAGCGTTCCGGAAATTCCAAAATTCCCTGTGATGGCAAATTTGTCATTGCTCAGAATGCGAACACTGGTAACCGGTCCACTGGCACCTGCAGTAAAGCTTGCATCTCTCACGCCGGTGGGCGACAATTTTACAAGGCGATTCAAACCGGTTGTGCCATTCCAGGCTGTAAAATCTCCTCCTACAAGAATATTACCATTGGATTGAACTGCTAAACCCCTGATTGTGCTACCAGCACCCGTACCTACATTGGTATTAAATGTAGCATCCAGCGTGCCATCTGCATTGAGGCGTACAATCTTGCCTGAGGCAGCACCATTCCATGTGGTGAATGAGCCGGCCACAATTATTTTTTCATCGGGTTGTACCAGCACTACCTCTACATCGCCACCTGTGGCGCCTGTGCCAATATTGGTATTGAAAGTGGTGTTGAGCACACCCGTTTCGCTAATGCGGGCCAGTTTGCCGATCCCGGTAGTTCCATTAAAACTGGTGAATTGCCCCCCTGCCACAATATCACCGGTGCTTGGTAAAATGCCAAGAGAAAAAACCGGGGCAGCGGTGCCTGATGCAGGGTTAAAACTAAAGTCACGGGTGCCGTCTTCGTTCAGCAAAATAATACCACCGGGTACCGCAACGCCATTGTATTGAATGAACGATCCGCCAATCCATATCTTATTATCCGAACGAACACGAATAGCTCTCACATAGAAATTAGCTCCGGAACCACCAGGATTAAAACCCGCATCAAGGGTGCCGTCTGCATTAAAGCGGGCAATATTATTTTTTGTTGTTCCTGCTACGGTTGTAAAGTCTCCCCCTACTATTATTTTATTGGTACTGGTGATGGCCAACCTAGAGCCATATCCTGCACCTCCTGTGAGACCGGCACCAAATGTAGCCTGGTCCAGCACGCCTGTTTGGCTGAAAGCCGAATGGGAGAAGATGGCAAAAAGGGTGATAAGGGTAATACGATTATAATTGAATCGTTTCATAGCTGAGGGTTTTGTAGAAGAGTGTTCAATAGTGTGAAGTTGAATGATGGCATATCTGCAGTGTTGAAGTGTGATTTTTTAGGGGGCAATGAAAATACAAAATAGCCTTCTAAATCAAGCGAAAAAAGAGAATATTATAAATAGAAATAATGCGAAACGCATTGTCAATGCCCGTTTTGATAGGAGTGCTGTATAAAGCAGAAGGGTGAATGCCTGAGTTTTGCTCATTCTGCTTTCACCCTTCGGGCCATCTCTTTGTTATGCTAGGGGCTTTCGCCCGGTCCTTTGCTTCGTTGTCTATCCTTTTTACAGGGGGGGACCTAGGCGCTATTTCTTCCCGCATTAATGATGCCAAACGAGCAACGCATCACCAGCTTTTCGTACTTCTCTTTTAATGGAGTTGACATTATTTGTTCTTCCATTTTGCGAAGTTGTGCCAAACCAAATTGTTGAATGGTGGTAAGTGGTATCACAATGCGCTCCCGCATCTGGATGCTGAGTTGCTCTACAGGGTAGTCGCTCATCAACTCTTTCTTGCCACTCATCTTCAGTATCATTTGGCGGGTCAGCAGGTATTCGTCGTGTATCATGTGCCATACTTTGCCATACACCGCATGCTCTCCCAGGTAAGCTGTAAGCGGGAAGAAGCATTTTTTCATGGCCATTTCGCAGTTGTCTACAAGTGTTTTGAAGAAAACAGATTGCTGGTAGAGTTCGCAAACCTCCTGCCATCTTCCATCTTTTTCAAACTGCTGCAATGCACTGCCCACACCATAATAGCCGGTCACGTTTTGTTTGATCTGGCTCCAGGCACCCACAAATGGAATGGCTCTCAGATCCTTCAGCGCCAGTTTGGCCGAGCCTCCACGCTTGGCAGGACGACTGCCGATATTGGTATCGGCATAAAAACGCAGTGGGCTGGCACTGCTCAAATAATCCATGAAGTTGGGGTGGTTCTTCAGTTGTATATAGTAGTTGTACCCCAATTGCGACAGGTCGGATAAGATCTGCTCTTCAGATTTTTCCAAAGTGCTCAGCTTCGATGCAAACAGCGTACTGCTAAGCCCTGCGTTGATCAATTGCTCCATATTGTATTGCGCCGCATCGATAGTGCCAAAATTGGAACTAACCGTTTGGCCTTGTATGGTCAATTGAATTTCGCGGTTCGAAATATTTTGCCCCATACTGGCGTAGAACTTATGCGTTTTGCCACCACCACGGCTGGGGGGACCACCACGTCCATCGAAGAATGCCACTTCAATATCATATTTGCGTGATAGCAAGGTGAGTTCTTCCTTGGCTTTGTAAATGCTCCAGTTGGCCATGAGATAGCCACCGTCTTTGGTGCCATCGCTAAAGCCCAACATAATGGTTTGCTGATTTCCGCGTTGTGCAACGTGCTTGCGGTAATTGGGCAGGGTGTACAATGCTTCCATGATAGCAGCAGCTCCCTGCAGGTCGTCAATTGTTTCGAAGAGTGGAACAATGTCGATGCTTAAAGAAGATGCATTCCAACCCGAAAGCAAAAGCAAACCGTACACTTCCATTACGTTCAGCGCACTATTACACTGGCTGATGATATACCGGTGACAACCGCCTTCGCCATTGAAAGCCTGTATATCGCCAATGCCTTTCATCACCCGCAGCGTGTCTTTATGGATATCGTTGGTAAATGTATCGGGGTCTACTGTGCTGTTGAGTTCGGTGAGGATTTGCATTTTTTGCACTTCCTCCATTTGCTGGTATCCTGCGGGAAGCAGGTCATCTCTTTTCACCAACTCCTGCCATATTTGGGTATGGATGCTACTGTCTTGACGTACATCCAGCGAAGCAAAATGCAACCCAAATACTTCTACTTTGTTGATGAGATTTTCTACCAAATGGATGAACAGGCTATTGTGTTCTGTTTTGAGCGTTTGCCTTATTTGCAACAGCGGATTCAGTATGTCCGACACAGCCAATTGCGATCTGTGCCCTGGAATGAATACATTTTGGTACAGTGTTTTTTCCAAAGCAGCCAACGGCTTGGTTACACCTTTGAAAGTGAGACGGCGCTTGAGTTTGCGAACATCGAGATAATAGCATTTCAAAATGCTGGTGCGCAATTCATCGGCCACTTTTAGCGTAGTGTCCACTCTTACAAATGGATTGCCATCACGGTCGCCACCCGGCCAAAATCCCAAACGGATAATGGGGTTGGAAGGGTCAACTGCGTAGTCCAGTTGGCGCTTCATGAAAAATAAGATACGGCCGGCAGCCTGGTAAAATACATTTTCGAGGAACCACACCAAACTGATGGCTTCATCATAAGGAGTGGGTTTTTCCTTTTTCAGAAAAGGGGTTTTTCCCAATTGCTGCAGGTACATATTTACCTGAGCGTTGTTGTCTTCACTCAATGCTTTGATGAGATCGTTGAGGATGCCCAATACTTCGCCGGGGTAAAACTGCGTGGGATGCGCAGTCAGCACCAGGCGAATGCCAAAGTTTTTCATGAGTTCTGCCAACACCACCTGTTGTTTTTCCTGCTCCACTTTTGTTTGCAGATGCTTGAGGGTACCGCTACCATTAAAGTCGTGCAACTTGCGGAATGCAGCATCTTCCAGCGCATCAAACAGCACTATCTGGCGCTCGGCATATTGCAAAAAGCGAAACAGCAGGTCTATTCTTTCCTCTTCCGTACGGGAACCCGTATGTTTCGAAAAGAAATCGGTCAATATTTCCACAGGACTCAAACCCTTGTCGTAGCCCTCTTCGCAGTTGCTCAGCAACAACGACAACAAAATCCCGGTTTTTTCAATTCGGTGAAAAGGCAGACTGGTAAACAGGCTGTTGAACAACTGAAACTTGATACCTACTTCGTTTTTGAAGCGTTCAAGTGGGGTCAATGAATTAGGATCCATAGCTTATGAATAAAATTTCATAGCAGACAATCGTTTACTACAGGCGGCACGCTAAACTAAGGAAAACCAAGAACTTGCCGCGATTGGATTATGATTTATATCATGAAAATTTAATAGGTATCCTTTCGATAACCTTTCTGAAGAGAAGAAATGATGATAGCAAAAGGGTGGAAATCTTACTGTTTGTTTTCTTCGGGCTCGTATCTGTCCACGGTTTGAATGCCCTTCAATTCTTTGAGGCGAATGACCAGTTCGTCGAGTTCTTCTTTGTCGTGAACGTACACTTTTATATTGCCTTCAAACAATCCATCGTGGCTTTCAATAGTGAGTGCATTAATGTTGATGCGCAGCTCGCCGCTGATGATATTGGTGATTTTATGGATCACACCCACATCGTCTAGACCCACAATGCGGATGCCGGTAAGAAAGGCAATGTCTTTGTTTTTGGCCCATTTGGTTTTTACTACCCGGTGCCCGTAGTTGGCCAATAACCTGGCGGCATTGGGACAGTTGATGCGGTGAATTTTCAAACCTTCGGTGGCCGTAATGAATCCGAATACGTCGTCGCCGGGAATGGGCTTGCAACAATTGGCCAGCGTATATTTGAACAGGTCGCCGCTTTCGCCAAATATGATCAGCTCTGTATCTTTTGAAGGTACTGCCTGGCGGCTGGGGTCGTACACTTCGTGTATTTTAGGCTCTAATGCCGGACGAAGTGGTTTGGGAATTTCCAGCTTGTCGCCATGTACCGTGAAATCTTTCAATTCCTTGAGGTCAATGGCTTTGATGGCGATATTGTAGAACAGGTCGAGGGGCGATGAATACTTGTAATAAGCCACCAGCACATCAATATTGTGATGACTGTTGGCAGCTTTCATACCTTCCAGTTTTTTCTGCAGTACGTATTTCCCGTCGTCAGCTATTTTTCGTTTTTCCTCTTTAAGTGCATCTTTTATTTTGCTTTTGGCCTTGGCAGTTATTACCAAATGCAACCAGTCTTCACTGGGTTTTTGTTTGCCGCTGGTTATAATTTCTACCTGGTCGCCACTGCGCAGTTTGTGCCCAATGGGAACCAGCTTGTGATTCACTTTGGCACCAATGGTTTTGCCACCCACCGCACTGTGAATGGAGAACGCAAAGTCGAGTGCCGTACTGCCTGCGGGTAACATTTTTACATCGCCTTTGGGAGTGTACACATAAATTTCTTCGGCAAGAAAACTTGTTTTGAAATCGTTGAGAAAATCAACAGAGTCGGTATCCTGCGTGCCAATTACATCGCGTATTTGCTGAAACCATTTATCGAAACGGTCTTCGTTGGCACTGCCTTCTTTGTATTTAAAGTGAGCCGCCAAACCCCGCTCTGCAATTTCGTCCATACGCTTGCTGCGCACCTGTACTTCTACCCATTTGCCCTGCGGCCCCATTACCGTGGTGTGCAGTGCTTCGTAGCCATTGCTCTTGGGGCGGCTGAGCCAGTCGCGAAGCCTTTCGGGCTGCGGCTGGTATTCGCTGGTGATAATGCTATACACTTTCCAGCAATCTGCTTTTTCATTTTCCGGTTCCGAATTGAGGATCACCCGGATGGCAAACAGGTCGTACACTTCTTCAAACGACACTGCTTTTTTCTTCATCTTATTCCAGATGGAATGAATGCTTTTGGGGCGGCCATAAATTTCAAAATTCAAGCCGGTTTGTTCCAGTTTTTCTTTTAATGGCCTGATGAACTCGTTGATGAAACGGCTGCGTTCTCTTTTGGTTTCGGCCAGCCTGCGTGCAATGTCTTTGTAGGCATCGGGCTCCATGTATTTCATGGAGAGGTCTTCCATTTCGGTTTTGATTGCATACAAACCCATGCGGTGTGCCAGGGGAGCGTATACCCAAATGGTTTCGCTGGCAATCTTCAATTGCTTTTCCCGCTTCATGCTGTCCAGCGTACGCATGTTGTGCAGGCGGTCGGCCAGTTTAATGAGTATCACCCTTGGGTCATCGGTAAGGGTAAGCAGTATTTTTTTGAAGTTCTCTGCCTGCTGGCTGCTGCTGGCGTCTATGACGTTGCTTATTTTGGTAAGTCCATCTACAATACGGGCAATCTCATTCCCGTATTCCCGCTGAATATCTTCCAGGGTGATCTCTGTGTCTTCCACCGTATCGTGCAGCAGGGCGCAAATGGTACTTCGAACCCCCAGCCCAATTTCTTCTACACATATCATGGCCACGGCTATGGGGTGCAGTATATACGGTTCGCCACTTTTGCGGCGCATGGTTTTATGGGCATCGGCAGCCATCTCGAAAGACTGGCGTACCAGTTCTCGGTCGCCCGGCTTTAGCTTAGGCTTTATGGCTCTAAGTATGGCCCGGTACTTGCGCAGGATTTCCTTTTTCTCCTGCTCTTCGTTGAGTACATAGGTCATTACTTTAGGTGCTGATGATTCCACGGGCGATGCTTAAATGATGGCTGGTAAATATAAGGAAGCAAATTTCGGATATGCGGCCGTAATTTTTACAACCCCATTTGCGGGTGGCACTAACTGCGCCAACCCGACGCCGGATAGGAGGGTTGGCGCTGGCCGATTGCATGAAATACATAAAATGTGGTGGTACAAGGGCATAGCATTAACTTAGTGGGAGCTACAGTTGCACAGCCCATGCAGGTTGCTCATTAACAATTTGTTGGACAGCCACACAGTAATTTCTATTTTTATTTGTATAAACCACCGTTAGTATGGAAACAAAAAATTATAAAATTCTTCTATGCGAGGACGATACCAACCTGGGTATGGTGCTCAAAAATTACCTGGAACTGAACGATTACGATGTTACCCTGGAGCGGGATGGTCGCCTTGGATTGGCAGCTTTTCAACGCGAAAAATTCGACATCTGCCTGCTGGATGTAATGATGCCCAATATGGACGGATTTACCCTTGCTGAAGAAATTAGGGATGTGGATCCTGAAATTCCATTGTTCTTCCTGAGTGCAAAAACCATGAAGGAAGATATCATCCAGGGCTATAAGCTGGGTGCCGATGACTATATCACCAAGCCTTTCGATAGTGAAGTGCTGCTGCATAAAATAAAAGCCATACTCAAGCGTAACGAGGAACTGAACCGCGAAGCCGTGAATATGGAATTCGACCTCGGCAATTTTCATTTCAACCCCAAGCTGCGTGAGCTGAGTGTGAACGGCAAGACCCAAACACTGAGCCCCAAGGAAAATGAATTGCTGCGCATGTTGGCCGAACACAAGAATGACCTGCTGCCCCGCGAAAAAGCCCTGAAGAAAATTTGGGGTAGCGATACTTATTTCAATGGCCGTAGCATGGACGTGTACATTGCCAAACTGCGTAAGTATCTGAAAGAAGACGAGAACCTCGAGATCGTGAACATTCACGGCAATGGTTTCCGCCTGGTAGAAAAAGAGGCATAGTATTTTCCGAACATCATAAAAACATAATCCCCTGTCGTTGCGGCAGGGGATTTGTTTTTGGAGTGAAGCAAAGGAGCAGTGAAGCAGTTGTATTTTCTACAGCATTGGCAGTAACTTCCATTGGCAACCACCATCACCACTATGGATACAAATAGTAAAACCTTTCAAACTGTTGATGAATACATCGACACATTTTCCGGGGAACAACGCACTATGCTAGAGTCCATCAGAAAAGCCATACAGCAAGCGGCGCCTGCTGCTACCGAATGCATCAGCTACAATATGCCTGCTTACCGGCAGCATGGAGTGCTTGTGTATTTTGCGGGTTATAAAAATCATATCGGTTTCTATCCCACATCATCGCCCATTAAAATTTTTGCTGAAGAATTGAAGGCTTACAAAACTTCGAAAGGCGCTATTCAATTTCCATTGAACAAACCCATACCTGCCGCACTGGTTAAAAAAATAGTGAAGTATCGCATGGAAGAAGATGCGGTAAAAGCGTTGGGCAAAAAGAAAAAATAAGTGATTGTTTTACTCAAATAGCAAACCACTACTTGCACCACCCGGTCTTTTTTTACCCAAATGGCTATAGGCTTTGGCAGTTACTTCGCGGCCTCGTGGGGTACGTTGTAAAAATCCTTCCTGAATTAAAAAAGGCTCATACACTTCTTCCAGTGTGCCGCTTTCTTCGCCTACTGCAGTGGCAATGGTTGTAATACCCACCGGCCCGCCTTTGAACTTTTCGATGATGGTAAGCAGGATGCGATTGTCCATTTCATCCAACCCATGTTCATCTACATTCAATGCTTTTAGTGCATGTTGTGTAATGCCAAGGTCTATTTGCCCATCGTTCAGTACTTGTGCAAAATCACGCACCCGGCGCAGGAGGCCATTGGCAATACGAGGTGTGCCCCTGCTGCGACGGCTAATTTCGGCAGCTGCATTGTCTTCAATATTTACCTGCAATATCTCGGCAGAGCGCAGTACAATTTTGCGCAGCGTATCGTGGTTATAATATTCCAGCCTGCTCTTAATACCAAAGCGACTCAGTAGTGGAGCCGTAAGTAAACCACTGCGAGTGGTGGCACCCACCAGTGTAAATGGATTTAAGTTGATCTGGATACTACGGGCACTGGGGCCGTTATCGATCATAATGTCGATGCGAAAATCTTCCATGGCCGCGTAGAGGTATTCTTCCACCACGGTACTCAGCCTGTGAATTTCATCTATGAACAATACATCGTTGGGTTCAAGGCTGGTGAGCAATCCTGCCAGGTCGCCGGGCTTTTCAATCACCGGGCCACTGGTTTCTTTAATGTTTACTCCCAGCTCGTTGGCTACTATGCGGCTAAGCGTAGTTTTTCCTAGCCCCGGCGGGCCATGAAACAGCACATGATCCAGCGCCTCACCCCTGATCTTTGCAGCCTTAATGAAGATCACCAGGTTTTCGATGAGTTGCGGCTGCCCGCTAAACTCGGCAATGGCTGCCGGCCTGATGGCATTTTCGAATTCCTTATCTGGCTGGGCTTGCCGGTTGCCCTCATTATGCAAAAGCGGATTACTCATGGGCAACAAATTTGACGAAAAAGAACCGATATGGCCCTGCTTTTTCGGGATGGCCTGTGCTTTCGCTTACATATGCATAAAAAAACAGCTGTCATTTCTCGGGGGCTGGCCCATTCAGATTACATTTATGCCCTCATGAAATCTTGCGATAGCCGATACAGTAAATGCCTCTATTTTGCCAGCAGTGCCCTTAGTAGAAAAGTGGAAAAATTAGCATCAGAATGTTGGCAGCCTGCGGGGTTGAGTCCCAGCCATGGCTACCTGCTCATGTTGGCCATAGAAGAGCCGGGCGTACATCCATCGGCATTGGGCGAGCAACTGCAACTTACACCCAGTACCATCACCAGGTTGATTGAAAAACTGGAAGAAAAACAATTGGTGCTGCGCATTTCCGAAGGCAAAGCCACCAGTGTATTTGCTACCCCAAAAGGCAAGGACATGTTGGGCTTATTAAAGGATTGCTCTCATCAATTTTATGTGAAGTATTCGCAAATATTGGGCGAAGAAAAAAGTGCAGCACTCACCGCATCTATGTGCAGTGTGGCCGACCAGTTAGGATAAACTTGGCTTTTTATTGCAAAGCAATCCTTTCAATTTTGCCGCATCATTTTTTATCAACTAACACAGCAATCATGCAATACAAATTGTTGGGTCGTAGTGGCCTGAAAGTTTCTGAACTCTGCCTGGGTACCATGGGTTTTGGTACCGCCACACCATGGGGTATTGATGCAAAAGCAAGCTTCGAAATCATGGAAGCTTTTGCCAATGCCGGGGGTAATTTTTTGGATACGGCAAACCGCTACCAGGATGGCATGAGTGAATCAATTATTGGCGATTTCATCAACCAACGCGACCGCGACTATTGGGTACTCGCTACCAAGTATAGCCTGCACGATAATCAAACCAATCCCAATGCCAGCGGCAACAATCGCAAGAACATGATGCGCAGCGTGGAGCATAGTTTGAAAAGATTGAAAACAGATTTTATTGATGTGCTCTATCTGCATATTTGGGATGCACTCACGCCAATGGATGAAGTGCTGCGCGGTCTCGACGATCTGGTGCGGCAGGGAAAAGTAAATTATGTTGCCATTAGCGATACGCCTGCCTGGATGATCGCCAAAGGACAAACCATGGCCGAGCTGATGGGCTGGAGCCAGTTTGTAGCATTGCAGGTAGAATATAGTTTGCTGCAGCGTACACCCGAACGGGAGTTGATACCCATGGCAAAACATTTTGGACTTACCGTAACACCCTGGGCTCCATTGGCAGGCGGTGCCCTTACAGGAAAATATTTGCGCAATGATCCGGGTAGAATAAAAGCCGACAGTAAACGACTGAATCCACAAGCGGTAGCTATTACGCAGCAAGTAATCAACATTGCAGATTCGCTGGGTGTGGCACCGGGCCAGGTGGCGCTGGCATGGACCATGCAACAGGGCTTTTCATCTATACCAGTAGTGGGTGCTACCAAGCTGGCGCAAATGCAGGAAAATTTAGGCGTGCTTAATGTGCAGCTTTCTGAAGAACACTTGCAACAACTACATGAAGCCAGCAAAATTGATCTCGGATTTCCGGGAGAATTTTTTAAGGAAGATGGTGTGAAGCTGGCTTTGTTTGGTGGGTTTGAATCCCGTGTAAGCAAACGATAATTTTATAATTGCATTCCATATTCAACCACGCAAACCCGACACCCGTCGGGTTTGTTTTTTATATGCATGGGTGACTGACAAGGCTTGGGCAATTCCCTGTTTGCATGCGCCCATATTGGGTTGTATCTTACCCTTACACTAACGAAACACACGTCATGCTTTCAAAAAAATTATTGCAGTTCACTATGGTGGCTGCTATTTGTTTATTGGTGGCTTCAACAGAAAGTTGCACTGCCACCAAAATAGTTTCCAAATACGATTGTGCCGATGCTGCGGGCATCAAACACGATACCACAGTGTGGCATTTTTTTTGGGGGCTGGTGCAAAAATCAGATATCAATCCAGGTTGCGATCCACGGTTCAATCATTTGAACCAGGTAGCTGCTAAAACTACATTCGGCACCGTGGCAGTTTCCTTTCTTTCGCTGGGTATGGCCATTCCACAAAAAATGAGCTGGTGCTGTGCGCCACCCAAAATAACTACCGGCGAAATTCCGCAGTAATTATTCTTCCACATTTCTCACCTCTCAATTCAGTTTGTATGAGCTTACCGGCCGGCATCACGCCATTGCAATTGCCAAAAAACATCATTGAAAATGGCCATCATAATTTTAAACATGCACTCAAAGCAAACGCCAGTTTCAATTTGCGTTTGCCATTGCCTTTCGATCAGCAGGTGGCTAACTACACTGCCACTACCAAAAATTTTCAATGGCTGATTCAACATGCTATCGACAATAAATTTTCATTAAGAGCATTGGGCAACAACTGGTCGTTTTCGGAAGTGGCCATGGCCGATGGTGTGATAGACACCAAAGAACTGCGCTGCACTTTTCAACCCGGACCCACGCATGTAGTGCCTGCATACACTGCCACAGGCAAAACGCACCGTGATACTTTTTTTGTGCAATGTGGTGTAAGCATTCTCGACCTGAATGAAAAGCTGGAAAAAGAGAATCGCGGAGATCGTTGCATAAAAGCCAGCGGTGCCAGCAACGGGCAAACCATCGCCGGCGCTACCTCTACGGGCACACACGGTTCGGCCTACCAGGTGGGTGCAGTACACGATGCCATTATTGGATTGCACATTATCACCGGGCCCAACGAGCATGTGTACATCGAGCGAAAATCGTACCCGGTGGTTACGCAGAGTTTTATCAACTTTTTAGGCGCCCGGTTTATTGCCGACGATGATATGTTCAATGCAGCAGTGGTGAGTTTTGGTTGCTTTGGTTTTGTGCATGGTGTACTCATAGAAACTTCGCCCAAGTTTTTGCTGGATAAGCGCACTACCAAAGGCATTCCGTATGATAAAGCTTTGCGGCTGGCGGTAAATGAATGGGATTTTTCGGGCATCGAACCATCGTTTCCATTACCGGTACAAGGGCCCGATCACCACATGTATCATTTTGAAGTGTTGGTGAATCCTTTTCAGTTTGCACCCGATGATCCTGCTAAAGGGGTGTTTCTAAAAGTGATTTATAAAAAACCATTTGTAGATGGATATCCCAAACCATTGCCCAATCCAAAATATCAATATGGCGATGAATTGCTGGGCGTAATTTCTACCGTGCTCGATCATTTGCCCGATGGGGCCAAAGAAAAATTAGTTCCTGCCCTGGTGACCAAACTGCTGCCTATGGCATTCAATCCCAATGAATCGGTGCAGGGAACCATTGGCGAAATTTTTACCAATACAAAATTCAGGGGCAAAGCGGCCAGTGCAGCTATTGGTGTGCCTACTCAATTTGCATCGGCGGTGGTAGAAGCATTCGTGGATATGAACAGGCAATTTCCTTTTGCCGGCGCAGTGGCCCTGCGATTTGTAAAAGGCACAAAAGCATTGCTGGGTTTCACGCATTTCGAAAAAACATGCGTGCTCGAAATGGATGGGGTGGATAGCAAAACCAGCAGGGAGTTCTTTACCAAAATGTGGGATAAGCTGGATGAGTTGCAAATCCCGTTTACCATGCATTGGGGTAAGATCAATTTTGGGTTGAATGCTACAAGAGTTGAAAAAATGTATGGTGCCGCCAATATTGCAACGTGGAAGGCTTGTCGTCATCAACTGCTGAGCGCAGATTGCCGCAAAGTGTTTACCAATGCTTTTATGCAGCAATGTGGGTTGAACGGATAGCAACATCACATCCACAAAAAAGCCTTCCACTGTTTGAGTAGAAGGCTTTTTGGTATGAACAGGGTTCTATTATTTTTTAATCACTCTTACATCTACGCGGCGGTTCATGGCTCTTCCTTCTTCTGTTTCGTTGGAGGCAATAGGCCATGCTGCACCATAGCCTTCAGATTCTACTGCATTTTTTGCGCCGCCTGCTCTAATTGCTGCCAGTACTGCAGCAGCTCTTGCATCGCTCAATTTTTGGTTTACAAGCGAGTCGCCGCTGTTGTCGGAGTAGCCACCCACTTTGAGGTGGGCATTGGGAAACGCATGTAAAATTTCGGTGATGTTGGCGATCTGAGTTTTTGATTCTGTAGTAAGGTGGTTGACGCCGGTTTCAAAATAGATGCGGTCGCAGGTGATCCAACCTCGCGATTTATTGACCGTATCCACATGCGAATCAACATCCGTCAAAAAACGGATAAGCCTAGCTTCGGTACTCCTGTCGCCTACACGCAATACGGTGCCATCCGGAAGTTTCAATCCGATGGTATCTCCAATATGATAAATGAAATTGCCCTTGGTATCGAGGGCTCCTAATTCGGCGTCGTTAGTGCTTTTTTTTTTCTGCAGCATCATGACCATGGCCACTCGCTTCAGCTTTGCCGTGCCCGGTCGATGATTTTTTCTCGTAACGATACCATTGGGCCTGGGTGTCGCCATGGTTCCAAAGTCCCCATGCTACCAAAGCAAATGAAACAAGAACAATGGCGATGATGGCAATGCCAAAACCATTGGTGTTTTTGCCAAAGCCAGGTGATGTATGTGAAGTTTGGTGTTCCATAAGTCAGTTATTAAAAATTTGTGCAAACCTAATGTTTTGACCAATTGCTCCCAAAGTTGGTTATAATCCGCCAATATTTGGCACCGAAAATGTAGCCGGGTGTAGAATCAAACCGGGGTCGGGACAGTTGGATAAATAGGATGCCCTCTCCGAATAGCGGCAAACCCCGGGGTAGTCGCCAATATAAGTGCCAATGTTCTCTATCACCTGGAAATGCAAATGCGGCGGCCAGTTGCCATTGTCGCTGGGCGGGCCCACATGTGCAAATACTTCGCCACCTACCAAATAGTTTCCCTCCCGCACATTTTCCAGGTCGGCAATACTCAAATGACCATACAATGTATAGAACGAACGGCCATCGAGCTGGTGACTTAATATTATAGTAGCACCATAATCTCCATGGTTGTTGTTGAAAGCAAAGCTGTGTACCAGTCCGGACACAGGCGCCGAAACCGGTGTGCCTTCAGCGCACCAAATGTCCACGCCCAGGTGCAGCCTGCGGGGTTCTCCTCCATTTGCTGTATCAAAATGACTGGAACGGCTATACACGGTGCGGTGTTCATTATATCCTCCAATGCCATAGCGGGCACCTGCCAATTGTTGCTGTATATAAGCAGAAAACAGGCTGGTGTCGGCAACTATCTCCGGTGAAAGTTGGGTGTTGGCAGCTGTAAAGTCAAGGGGTACAACGCTGTCTGTACCCTCATCAAATGGTACCAGTTTGCTGAACTGCGTGCCATGTCGTGCTATCCATTCGGCCAGTGTATTGGTATAATGCATGATATAGTGGGGGATGGAACGGTGAACTACAATTCGATTTTGGCGAAAACAGCAAAATGGTCCGATGCAAAGCGGCCTTCCCAGGTTTGCGATAGGGTGGCATGCTGCAACACTTTCCATTTTCCTTTCAGAAAAATATAGTCGATGGGCGATGCATTTACTTCTTTCGATTGGAACCCATTGAAAGTGCCGGTGGGCCCGTAATGCCCGGAAACACTGAGGGTTTCGGCGTTGGTGAGATGCAGAGGGTCGGCGGTATTTGTGATAACTGCAATGGGTTCATCTGTTGGGTCGGCATTAAAGTCGCCGGTGATTACTGCCGGAATTGAACCCGCTATCTCCTGCACTTTTTGCAATAGCATATGGGCACTTTGCCTGCGGGCCTCCTTGCCCATATGGTCGAAATGGGTGTTGAAATGATAGAATACTTTGCGGGTGAATTTGTCCCTGAACTTAGCCCAGCTCACAATACGGGTGATGGCTGCATCCCAGCTTTTGCTGCCTGCTACTTCGGGGGTAAGGCTTAGCCAAAAAGTTCGCGATTCCATGAGTTCGAGCCTGGCGGTTTTGAAAAATATGCCCGAGAACTCGCCTTTGTTTTTCCCGTCTTCGCGGCCCACGCCTGTAAAACCATAGCCGGGCATCAGTGATTTCATATCGGCAACCTGGTTGGGCAAGGCCTCCTGCACTCCCACAAGATCTGCTTCCTGGAACCGGATGACCGAAACCAGTTTTTCTTTGCGGGCCTGCCAGTGATTGGGGCTATCGCTGGCCACATCCAGCCGGATATTGTAGGACATTACTTGCAGGGACTGGCCCTGGCAAAATAGAACGAGTAACAAAGACAGGCAACCGATCAGTATTCTTTTCATTCGCCTAAGTAAAGAATTATTTTTTTCGTACAAGCGAGTTCGCCAACATCCATATAATTGAACAGCTTTGTACTATCTTCCGATTGTTAAAGTATTGCTTGTTTTATCAAATAGATGCGCCCCCTCACAATTATCTGCACAATTATTGCCAGATAGGCGAAAAGCGGCTTTTCTACTTTGTTTAATCCGCTTTATTCCTGCAATTTTGCCACATTCTAAATATTCAGATTTCAGAGGATAGACATGGGACTTTTCAACTTTTTTACGCAAGAAATTGCAATTGACCTGGGTACAGCAAATACCCTCATTATACATAACGGCGAAGTAGTCGTAAACGAACCAAGCATAGTAGCACTCAACCGTAACAACCCCAAAGAAGTATTAGCCGTAGGCAAAAAAGCCTTGCTGATGCACGAAAAAACGCACGAAAGCATCCGCACTGTGCGTCCATTGAAAGACGGGGTGATTGCCGATTTCAACGCGGCCGAGTTGATGATTCGGGAAATGATCAAAAAGATTTACCCCAAAAAACCGTTGTTCCCCCCAAGCTGGAGGATGATGATCTGCATCCCCTCTTCCATTACCGAAGTTGAAAAGCGTGCCGTTCGCGATAGCGCCGAACAGGCTGGTGCCAAAGAAGTATACCTTATTCACGAGCCTATGGCAGCCGCTCTGGGTATTGGTATTGATGTGGAAGAGCCGGTGGGCAATATGATCATCGACATTGGTGGTGGTACTACCGGTATTACCGTAATTGCCCTGGCGGGTATTGTGTGCGACCAAAGTATTCGTATTGCCGGCGATGAATTTACGGCTGATATTATGGAAGCCCTTCGCCGCTACCATAGCCTGCTGATTGGCGAACGTACTGCAGAGCAGATTAAGATTAATATTGGTGCAGCCATGAAAGACCTCGACACGCCACCGGATGATATACCGGTAAATGGCCGTGACCTGGTAACCGGTATTCCTAAGCAGATTATGGTGAGCTATACCGAAATAGCCGAGGCTTTGGACAAGAGCATCTTTAAAATTGAGGAAGCTATTTTGAAAGCCCTGGAAACTACACCACCCGAACTGGCTGCCGACATTTATCGCCGTGGCTTGTACCTCACTGGTGGTGGTGCTTTGTTGCGTGGGCTCGACAAGCGCCTTAGCAATAAGATCAAACTACCGGTACACGTAGCCGAAGATCCACTGAAAAGTGTGGTACGCGGCACAGGGCTTGCGCTGAAGCACTACGATAAGTACCCGTTCATTATGCGATAACCAAGACTGAATTTCGAATTCCAAATTCCATAAAGCAGCAGCTACATTACCGTATCACACTTTTGGGATTTGGAATTTTTTAATGCTGTATTTTGCTAACGGCATTCCTTTATGAAGAATTTCTTTTTACTTCTCCGTCGCTCCTATGTGTTGCTACTCTTCCTGGTATTGCAGGGAGTCTGCATTTCGCTGCTGGTGAAGTACAACAAAAGTCACCAGGCCCGCTATATGGAACTGGCTTATGATTTTACAGGAAGCCTGAATAAGAAATACGCCGATATCGTTTCTTATTTTAGTTTGTCCGACAACAACAAAAAACTGGCCGAGGAAAATAACAGGCTACGCAATTTGCTCGCCGAAAACTTTACCACCATCGATACTTTGTCGAAGTTGGTAAGAGATACCGTAAAGATCGATTCCAGCAAAGTGACTCGCAAGTTTTTGTGGCGTACTGCCAGGGTCATCAACAACTCGGTTTCATCTCAAAACAATTTCATTACGCTGGAACGTGGCAGGCTGCAAGGCATTGGTCCCGAGATGGCGGTGGTAAGTGCCAGTGGTATTGTGGGCATTGTAACCGATGTGAGTGATAACATGGCTATTGTAAAAAGCCTGTTGCACCGCAAGAGCACCACGAGTGTGATGTTGAAGAATGGCGGTACCACCGGCTTGCTCGAATGGGATGGCGTCAACCCGCAGGCGTTGCAATTAAAAGGCATACCAAAAAGTACGGTGCTCAAAGTGGGTGATACGGTACTGACCAGCAATATTTCACTCAACTATCCAACAGGATTAATGGTGGGTACCATTTCGAAAGTGGAGAAGCAGACGGATGGAAACAACTACAGGTTGCAGGTGAAACCTGGCACTAATTTTTACAACGTAGATTTTGTTGACGTTATTGAAAATTTATTTTTAAAAGAGCAGCAGGACCTTGAGCAAAGAGGAGTGAAGCATTAATAGCAGTCAACAATAGAAAAGCTACTATCCACGCATGAGCGAACCAATAAAACAGATATTTCGGTTTATACTTTTCTTACTGGTGCAGGCACTGGTGCTTAGCAATATGCCGCCACTCAACCGGTTTGTGACACCTTATCTGTACATGCTGTTTTTGATCTGGTTGCCGTTTTCGGTGCCACGTCACTGGATGCTGGTATTGGGTTTTATCACCGGTTTCTCCCTCGATCTTTTTACCAAAACTCCCGGCCTGCATGCTTCGGCCTCGGTGTTTTTGGCGTACATACGTACCCCTTTTCTAAGGCTGCTGGTGCCAAGCGATACCAAGGAATTGAAAACCGGAAGCCCCGGCATTCGCTCCATGGGCCTCACATCCTATGCATTTTTTGTGTTGCTGCTTACCTTTTTTCATCATGTGTGGCTGGTGTTTATAGAATGGATGAGTTTTGGTGATATCGTGTATTTTTTGGGCAAAGTATTTTTCACTACGTTGACCAGCTTGTTGCTCATTATCATTACAGAGTTGTTGTTTAGGCCTATCAGGAAACGCAGGGCCGATTAGTATAGGCAATCATTCTTTTTTCAATAGCAGCAATATGGATATGCAACCGGCACTATTACAATTGCAACAACTAGTGCAGCAGCGCCATCCATTGCAGCCGCACGAATGGGAAGCATTTGCCGATATCTGGACGCCATTTGAAGCCAAACGAAAAACCATTCTCACCCGGCCGGGCGAAACAGAACGTTATTTGTATTTCGTGACCGAAGGTGTACAGCGGGTGTACTTTTCAAAGCCCGACGGCAAAGAAGCCACTATCATTTTTACCTATGCGCCTTCATTCAGCGGCGTTATCGATTCTTTGCTTTTGCAAAAGCCCAGCGAGTATTATTTAGAAACACTTACACAAAGCAGTTTTCTGCGGGCACATTTTCATCAGTGGCAAAAGCTGACAACAGAAAGCAGTGCCCTGGCCCAGTTTAGCAACGAGGCCATTGTGCATGCGCTGAGTGGGGTAATGCATCGCATGGCCGAACTGCAATGTTATTCGGCCGAAGAAAAATTTATGCAGCTCATGAAGCGGAGCCCGCATGTGTTGCGGTTGATTCCCCATAAATACCTGGCCAACTATTTGGGCATCGACGCCACTACGTTCAGCAAATTGCTGGGAACGGTACGCTTGTAAAAATCTTAGCGAATACCAAGATTTTATGTAAAAACATGCTGCAAGTTTGTGATATGAAAAATCAATCACACACTTATACGGCGCTGGAGCTGCTCGAAAAGCTCTCTACGCAAACCGAAGCACAATTGCAATGGGCCATAGCAGAATGCCAGATGCTGCCACCTGCAGTTGTTGAAGCAGTGCCCACACCCGGCGCATGGAGTGCCAACCAATGTTTGCAACATCTCAATAGTTATGGCAGGTATTATTTGCCGCTATTGCAAAAGGCTATCAAAAAAGCCGACAAGCAAAACCCGCAAACATCTAATACCTATACGCCCGGCTGGCTGGGTGGTTGGTTTGCCCGTACCATGGAAACCGGGCCCGGTGATGTTCCCAAAAAGAAAATGAAAGCGCCTGCCAACCACACACCTGCCGCCAATATACCATCGCATGCAGTGATAGCTGAGTTTATAGACCAGCTGGAACTATTGCTCGAACTGCTGCAGGAAGCAGCGCATGTTGATCTGGCTTCGGCAAGAGTGCCTATTTCCATTGCACCATTCATTACCATAAAACTCGGCGATACATTCTGGTTTTTGGCGGCACATATTCAGCGCCATGTTGCGCAGGCAAAGCGTGCCATTGACCATGTACCTAACAGCAAGCACACCATACCCTCCCTATAAACACTCCTGCACACTCACACCGTTTCACTGCCCCCACAGTATGGCCATGCCTGCTGTGGCATTGGCAGTTGTAGCATATGGTTGAAATTTATGCGCTGCAAATGCTGGCTTCATTTTTGCGAAAGCTGTTATACACTGCTGCAGTATATTTTTTTCAAACAGTTATAGCATCGCAGTATTGGCTATACCTACCTTCGCCACAACAAGCCAGGAGTATCATTTCATGAGTGATTTTCATTCCATCCGTAGCCGGATCATTCAAATAGTTTTTGCCGCCGTTTTTGTAGTCATCGTTCTTCAACTGTTCAACCTGCAGGTGCTGAACAGTAAGTACAAACTGATGGCCGACGACCAGGCCATTTACCGAAAAGTGGTGTACCCAAGCCGTGGCATGGTGTTCGATCGCAAGAAGCATGTGATATTGGACAATACCACTTTGTTTGATTTGGTAGTGATACCTGCTCAACTAAAAATGGGTTGCGACACGGCGGCACTTTGTAACATTCTCAAAATAACTGAGGACGAGTTTAAAAAGCGGGTGATCAATGGCATTGTAAAAAACGGGCGATACCAGCCTTCGGTATTTGAGGGCTTGCTCGACGAAAAAACCCATGCACAACTGGCAGAAAAGCTTACGCAATTTCAACCCGCCTTCGATTTGGTGGAGCGCCCGGTGCGCAAATATCCTTACCTGGCTGCTGCCCACGTATTTGGCTACCTGGCCGAAGTAGACCCCAAGTTTTTGGAAAAAAATAGCAGCGAAGGATACCGCCAGGGCGACTACGCAGGAATGACCGGCCTGGAAAGAACCTACGAAAAAGTGCTGATGGGCCAGCGTGGTATACAGTACTGGAACAGGGATAATAAGAACAGGCCTACCCAACCTTACCAAGGAGGAAAGTTTGATACGGCTGCAGTGGCCGGCAGTACGCTCTATACTTCGATGGATATTGAGCTACAGGAGCTGGGTGAAAAATTGATGCAGGGAAAAATTGGTAGCGTGGTTGCGATAGACCCGCAAACCGGTGGCATTATTGCTATGGTGAGTGCGCCATCGTATAGCCCGGCATTGCTTACCGGCAACCAGCGCCGCAAACATTTTTCTGAATTGTACACCGACCCGAAATTGCCATTGTACAATAGGGCGGTAACGGGTACATATTCCCCGGGTTCTACTTTCAAAACATTGCAGGCGGTGATAGGCATGCAGGAAGGTGTGATCACGCAGCGTACCGGCTACCCTTGTCGGGGTGCTTATTTTGAGTGTGGCACGGGCAAGCCCAAATGCCATGGCTCGGGCCATTCTCCCGATCTGATTCATGCCATTGCCACCAGTTGCAACCCTTATTTCGCCAATGTGTATCGCAAGATCATTGATCAGCCTCGCTATGGTACGGTTGATAGTGGCCTCACGGTGTGGGATAAGTATATGTATGGTTTTGGGCTTGGCCACAAATTGGGTGTGGACCTGCCTGCGGAAAAAGGAGGGAACATTCCCACTGCAAAATACTACCGTAAAATTTTTGGCAATAACTGGAGCAGTTGCAATACCGTGTCCAACTCTATTGGCCAGGGCGAAGTGAACTCCACCGTTTTGCAATTGAGCAATGCCATTGCCATGCTGGCCAATAAAGGCTGGTATTATACGCCGCATATTGTAGATAGCATTGAAGGCGGCGACAAGTTTGGATTGCTGGAAGCCTACCATACAAAAAACCAACCGGTACATATTCCGGACACCATGTTCGAAGCCGTGCACGAAGGCATGGCAGATGTAATGAAACCGGGTGGTACCGGCTGGAGGCTGGCGGTAGAGGGTATTAATATTTGTGGTAAAACAGGTACGGTAGAAAACTACTATCGCGGCAATAAACAAAAAGACCATTCCTTTTTTGCAGCATTTGCGCCCCGGGAAAATCCAAAAATTGCCATTGCCTGTATAGTTGAAAATGGCGGATTTGGTGCCACTATTGCCGGGCCTATTGTAAGTCTCATGATCGAGAAATACATTAATGATACCATTAGTGAAAAGCGAAAAGAATGGGTAAGTAGGTATAGTGCTGTGAGCATTACGCCGGCCCGCATTGTGGATGAGATCAGGAAACGCGATAGCATCAAGTTGGTGAAAGATGCAGAAAGAGCCCGCAAAGAATTGCTCAAAAGCATTAAGGAAGAAACGGGCATTGAATCGGACCCCGATTCAAATATGTCCGATCCAAATCGCAAGCCACCCGCACCACCACCTGCCAAAGACACCAACAAAACACTGGCCTGGATAGCCCCGACAGATGATCGAAAAAAGAAAACAGACAACCATCCCATCAAATAAATAGCATGTCGCAAAACCCACGTATTATTTCCAAGGGCATTAACTGGTTGCTGATATTGTTATACCTGGTGCTTGTATTCATCGGCCTTATTGCCATATTCTCCGTGGAGTACCGGCCCGACGTGAGTATTGTGCAATCCATTACCGGGCTCAAAACCAACTATAGCAAGCAGATGTTGTTCTTTGTGCTATGCCTGGTGATAGGTGGTTTTATTTTATTGACCGATAGTAAATTTTTTACGGCCACTGCCAATTTGTTCTATGCACTGGGCATTGTGTTGCTATTGGTCACCCTTGCAGCGGGTAAAGAGATCAATGGCTCCAAAAGCTGGATACCACTGGGTTTTATGAACCTGCAACCGGCCGAAACCTGTAAAATATTCGTAAGCCTTGCACTGGCAAAATACCTCAGCCGGCTCGAAACTGATTTTCGAAAATGGAAGAGCCATGCTATTGCCATAGGGTTGGCATTGGCACCTGCAGCATTTTCCATTTTGCAAAATGAAACAGGATTGGCTCTGGTATATTTTACCTTTTTCATTACCCTGTACCGCGAAGGTTTGCCCCCTGTGTATTTGATAGTGGGCGCATCGGCTGCTGTAATGGTGGTGGCTTCTATACTCGTAGACCCTAACATGCTGGCCATTATACTTACCGTGCTGGCCGTGCTGACCATTTGGATGCTTCGCCGAAAAATTCGCCGCGACAAAACCGTGCTCATTATTATTATAAGTGTATGGGGGCTTTGCGTAGGCATACAAAGATTTGCAGTGCCATTTATGTTTGAAAAAGTGATGCAACCTTACCAGGTGGAGCGCATCATGAGTATGTTTGGTAAAGACTATGTGCCCAAAGATCCTGCTGCTGCCGAAGCTTTAATGAAAGAAAAAGCCAAGCAGGGAAAAATAAGTAAAGACGGAAAGAAGGAAGAGAACTACAACGTAAAGCAGAGTAAAATAGCCATTGGTAGTGGCGGCGTTACCGGCAAGGGCTTTTTGAAAGGTGCAGTAACGCAGGGCGATTTTGTACCGGAACAACATACCGATTTTATTTTTACGGCACTGGGCGAAAGCTTTGGCTTTTGGGGGACCACATTGGTATTGCTTATTTATTTCACCCTGCTCATGGTCATTATCAATATGGCTGAGCGGCAGCGAAGTGTGTTTAGCAGGGTGTATGGCTATTCGGTAGCAGCCATTATTTTCTTTCACGTAGTGATAAATATTTGCATGACCGTGGGGCTTGCTCCTGTAATCGGAATTCCCCTGCCGCTGATCAGTTATGGTGGTTCTTCGCTGCTCACTTTTACCGTACTCATCTTCATCTTTGTACGGTTGGATGCCGACCGCCAGGCTGTAATCAGATAAACCTTTTGCTAAGAATAGAATTCCTCTTGTAGGAAAACAGTTTTGTTTTTGCATTATACATTTCACCATGAGCATACGCATTATCCCGCTTTCCGAAGGGTCATTTACAATTGGAAAGGATAAAATATTTCATCCGTTCGATCTGGAGAAAGACGATCTGCAGTCGCGACCCACGGGAAGCCTGTTGGTGGAAGTGCAGCCTTTCTGCATCCAATCGGACCGCGATATAATTGTGATAGATGCGGGGCTCGGGTTTAAAAAAGATGGTAAGGCGCAAATTCATAGCAACCTGTTGGCGCATGGCATCGACCCGCTCAAAGTGACCAAAGTGCTCATGAGCCATTTGCACAAGGACCACGCCGGGGGCGTAAGCATCCAGGATAGGCTGGGCAATCATCATTTGGCATTTCCCAATGCCGTGTATTTTGCGCAGCGCCGCGAATTTGATTATGCCATCGATGCCAGTTATGCCTCGTTTATGGTAGATGATTTCGACATGCTGGACAATCATCCCAATGTGTTTTGGCTGCACGACGATGAGGGCACCATCGACAACTATATACACTACAAGGTTACCGGGGCACATAGCCCTTTTCACCAGGTTTTTTGGATTGAAAGCGAGGCCGGCCTCATATTTTACGGCGGCGACGATGCCCCACAACACAAACAAATGCTCAGCCGTTTTGTGGCCAAATACGACCACGACGGAAAAAAATGTATGGAGCTGCGCCAGGAATGGTGGGCCAAAGGGCAGGCGGAAGGCTGGACATTTTTGTTTTACCACGACATTAGCCACGCTGTGGTAAAAGCCGGGTAAACCCTTTCAGGGTACCGTGTTTTGGAATTTCTGTGGTCGCCAAAAAATCTTAACCAGCTTTTTCTGGCTGCAACCTTACTTTTGCGCAATTCTTCAAACATGAGTACAGTTTCACCAGCACCTATCCTTTTCAACGAAAGTATCCCAAGCAAAAAAAAGAAAGTAATAGTACTGGGCAGCGGCCCCAACCGCATTGGCCAGGGCATCGAATTCGACTATTGCTGCGTGCACGGCCTGTTGGCCATTAAAGAATGTGGTTACGAAGCCATTATGGTGAATTGTAACCCCGAAACCGTTTCTACCGACTTCGATATTGCCGACAAACTGTATTTCGAGCCGGTATTCTGGGAGCATCTTTGGGAAATTGTTGAACTCGAACAACCCGAAGGCGTCATTGTACAGTTGGGCGGTCAAACCGCTTTGAAACTGGCTAAGCGCCTGCACGAAAAAGGCATCAAGATTATTGGCACCAGCTACGACAACATGGATATTGCCGAAGATCGTGGCCGTTTCAGCGATCGTCTCCGCGACCTGGGCATTCCTTATCCTCAATATGGTACAGCATTCGACACCGACGATGCCATCACTGTAGCCGCACAGGTTGGTTACCCAGTATTGGTTCGCCCCAGCTATGTATTGGGTGGTCAGCGTATGCGTATCGTGATCAACGAAGAAGAACTGGAAAAAGCAGTGGTAAGCCTGCTGAAACATATTCCGGGCAACAAAATTTTGATCGACCATTTCCTCGATCGCTGCCAGGAAGCTGAGATCGACGCCATTTTCGATGGAGAAAATTTCCACGTAATGGGTGTGATGGAGCATATTGAACCTGCCGGTATTCACAGTGGCGATAGCAATGCAGTATTGCCTGCATTCAACCTTTCGCCCATGATTGTAGATACCATGAAAGAGTATGCAGAAAAAGTGGCCCGCGACCTCAATATTCTTGGTCTTATCAATATCCAGTTTGCAATCAAAGACAATACAGTGTATGTGATTGAAGCCAACCCACGTGCCAGCCGTACCACGCCGTTCATTGCAAAAGCATACGGTATTCCTTACCTCAACATTGCTACCAAAGTAATGCTGGGCGAAGCCAAACTGACTGACTTTACCTACGAGAAAAAGATGACAGGTTTTGCCATTAAAGAACCTGTATTCAGCTTCAATAAATTCCCGGGCGTAAACAAAGAACTGGGGCCCGAAATGAAGAGTACCGGTGAAGCCATTCGCTTTATCAAAGACCTGCGTGACCCTTATTTCCGCAAGCTCTACAAAGAAAGAAGCATGAACCTGAGCAAGTAATCAGCGTTCATTTCAATACATAAAAAGAGGCAGTTGAAAATTTTTCGACTGCCTCTTTTTATTGTGCGATGCGGGAGATGATAGGACACGGATTTTGCTGATTGGGTTCGCGGACTTTCGCAGATAGTTTATGCAGTGTTCATCAGCATGTATCTGTGTGCAAAGTTTTTTTCAGATTATATCTGCGTTCATCTGCATGTATTTCATCTGTACTCATCTGTGTACTATATAATTCCCGCTACATTATTTCAATCCATTCAATGCTACCAGGTGTACATAGGTATAGGTGGAATCTCTTGTTTTTGGATTTAAGAATTTGCCACCCAATGCGGTGATATGAAAATCGGGACGCTTCAATACCGTGGTATAGGTAAATGTTTTTGAAAGCTTTTCCAATCCGTATTCGTTGGTAAACACCAATACTTTTTCGTTGGCGGCCAGTTTTTGTTGTAGTGCAGCATCGTCGAGCATGGGACGCCAGGTGCCGGTATAAAAATCGAATGTGCGAATAACGGTGTGATACAGCACCACATTGTTCATGTCTATCTTTTCTTCCTGTATGGCTTCAGCCATGGAACTGCCGCCCTGGTACTTATCTATCTGCGGATAGAAATGCACATTCAACACAAAGTTGACCATCAACACCACTGCTGCAGAGGGTATCCATACTTTATCGAGCGGGTCCGATTTCTGGAAATAGAAATACACAATAAGTCCTGCGGCAAACAACAGGAAGGCTACAATAATTTTCCAGTTGCTCATGGGGAAAGCCCAGCCATTAATGGCTACAAACAACAAACCCAATATGCCAATGATCACCCATTGCACGGTTCTGAATGCACGCAGGGTTTTGAATTTTCCCTGTTCGAATAAGCGGTGAATATAGGCTGCCGTAAAAATGGCCATAAAGGGAAACAACACATTGAGATAATGCGGCAGCTTAAAACTCGACATGGACATAATGATGAACATGGCCCATACGCCAATAAACGTAAGTTGCTCACGCTTGAACAGTGATGCGCCTTTGGTAACAACGGCTTCTTTGATGCGGTTGAATACACCTGAATAACAGAGGATACTCCATGGCAACATGGCCCAAAGCAGGGTATGGAAAAAGAAAGAAAATTCGGGGCTGTTTACCATAGCCCTGTCGCCGGCAAAACGCTCAAAACTTTGGGTCCACAAAATGAATTTGATACCCGAAGTGTTGTAGCTGCCATTGATGAATTTTTCGGGATGCAGATCGAATTGCACATAATAGAAATACAAAACGGGAGAAAGAAAAAATACAAAGGATGCTACCAGTATGATCCATTTCCAGTTGAACAATGCTTTGAAATTTCTTTGCCCCAACAAGTAGAAAAACACGATACATCCACTCACCAATACTGCTATCATTCCCTTGGTGCCTACACCACATGCTAAAAATGCTCCAGCCCAAATAAGATGTGTCCATTTGTTTTTTTGAATGAACAGCACCAATTGCCACACGGCCAGTATTACAAAACTGGTAAGCAGCGAATCGGTACGTACATCGTGATTGGCCAGTATAATGGCCTGCGATGTAATGAACATGATGGATGCTATTTGGCCTACTCTTTTATTGTACAAGGCTGTGCCCAAACGCAGGGTGGCCAATGCTGCCAGTAAACTCATCAACACACTCACGAACCTATACCCGTAATCGTGCATCCCAAATAGTTTAAAGCCGGCCCATGCACTCCAAAACAGCAGGTGCGGTTTGTCGAGATAGTCGTACGCTACGCCAGTATCGTAATGCCTGTTGATGATGCTCGTCCAGCTATTGTTTTGATTCATGTGCATGGCAATGCTGGCATATTCGGCTGCATCGTAGTCCATGAGTTTCGGAAAAAACATGCCCGTAGCCAGCACAATTATTATAAAAATCCACAGGGGTAAATAGGTACGGTTCATTTATCAAATTTGCGCAAAGGTGAATGATTTGCCCGGTTGTAAAAACTTTGGCAACTGCTTGCGGGTTTCATTTGGTCAATAGCCCTGCATTATTTGTTATTTTGCCGCAATTAAGCAACTTGTATGCGTCCACCGGTCCTCGCCATTGTACTTCCATGCTATAACGAAGAAGCCATTATTGCATCTACCATTACCCGCCTTACTGCTTTGCTGAACCAGTATGTGCAGGAGCAACTGGTAGATCCTAATAGTTTTTTGGTATTTGTAGACGATGGCAGCCGCGACAAAACTTTGCAGATTTTGCGGGAACACAAAAGCGGGCAGGTGCGTACTTTAAAATTGAGCGCCAACTGTGGGCACCAAAGTGCCTTGCTGGCCGGCATGCATTATGTAACCGGTAAAGCAGATTGCATGATCAGTATGGATGCCGACCTGCAGGACGATATCACTTGTGCCGCCGAAATGCTGAAGGCTTTTAACAATGGAGCACAAATAGTGTATGGTGTGCGCAAAAGCCGTGGCGCCGATACCTGGTTCAAAAAGAAAACAGCATTGGCTTTCTACCAGCTCATGCTCAAACTGGGTGTAAACCTGGTGTACAATCATGCCGACTTCCGCTTGCTGAGCAACCAGGTGTTGGTGGAGTTTGGGCGGTATAAAGAAGTGAACCTTTTTCTGAGGGGCATTTTCCCGCGCATGGGTTTTAGCAATGCCACCGTGTATTACGACCGGCAGGATAGAACCGCAGGCGAAACCAAATATCCATTTAGAAAAATGCTGAACCTGGCCATTAATGGCATTACCTCTTTCAGCAATATACCGCTCAAGATCATTACTTGGGTGGGCTTCCTGGTGTTTTTTGGCAGCCTGCTGGCCAGCCTCTGGGTGGTATTTGTGATCCTTACAGGTCGCAATGCCCCGGGCTGGGCTTCCATTACTTTACCCATTTATTTTTTAGGAGGTGTGCAGCTGCTGGCGCTGGGTATTATTGGAGAATATATTTCCCGGATTTACCTCGAAACCAAACAACGTCCTATTTATCATTTGGAGGAAGTGATTGTATAGATTTTCTAAAAAATAAATCTTCCTTACTATTAAGGAGATTACACCACTTCAACCACCTATTTTTGCCGCTCATTAGGCATTTTTAAATCATGATTGATGTTATACTAGGCCTCCAGTGGGGCGATGAAGGAAAGGGTAAAATTGTAGACTATTTTGCACCCAACTACGATATCATCGCCCGTTTCCAGGGCGGCCCCAACGCAGGACATACCCTGTATGTAAATGGCCAAAAAGTGGTGTTGCACCAAATTCCATCCGGCGTTTTTCACGATCATACCATCAACCTTATTGGCAATGGCGTAGTGCTCGACCCGGTTACGCTTAAAAGAGAGTGTGATACTGTCGCCAAATTTGGCGCCGATGTTCGCAAGAACATGTTTATCTCTAAGCGTACCCATCTTATTTTGCCAACGCACCGTGCACTCGACAAAGCCAGCGAATTGCAAAAAGGTGAAGGCAAAATCGGTTCCACGCTAAAAGGTATTGGACCTGCCTATATGGATAAAACCGGCCGCAATGGATTGCGTGTGGGCGACCTGCTCGACAAGAGTTTTACTACCAACTATATTAAACTGCGCTTGAAGCACCAGCGTTTGTTAGACAATCACGGTTTCAACGAAGACATCAGCGCCTGGGAAGAAGAGTTTTTTGAAGCAGTAGAATATTTGCGCAGCCTCAATATTGTGGATGGTGAATATTTCATCAACGAAAAAATTAAAGCGGGTAAAAAAGTGTTGGCCGAAGGTGCGCAAGGCAGCATGCTCGATATCGATTTTGGAACCTTCCCATTTGTAACCAGTAGTAATACCATCACTGCAGGCGTAATGAGCGGTCTGGGTGTGGCACCACAATTGGTAAAAGATGTAATTGGTATTACCAAAGCTTACTGCACTCGTGTAGGTAGTGGTCCTTTCCCTACCGAACTGCACGATGCTACCGGCGAAGAACTGCGCAAAGCAGGTAACGAATTTGGCGCCACCACAGGACGTCCACGCCGCTGCGGTTGGATAGACCTGGTAGCACTGCATTATGCCTGCATGATCAATGGCGTAACCAAAGTGGTAATGACCAAGGCTGATGTGTTGGACAAGTTTACTCCATTGCAGGTTTGCACAGGTTATAAGGTAGATGGAAAAGAAACCAATGAAGTACCTTTCCAAATGACAAGAGTGGAGATGGAGCCTATCTACAAAACTTTCCCAGGCTGGAATACAGATACAACCGGATGCAAAACAGAAGCTGATCTTCCTGAAACAATGCGTACGTATATTCAGTTCATCAACGAACGAATTGGTGCGCCGGTTAAGTGGGTGAGCAATGGCCCGGGACGCGATCAAATTGTGCCTGTTTAATATGCGGTCACGCTATTGAAAACAGGTGAATTTTTGAAGCAAAATTCAGTGCGAAAAAAAGTTTCTCTATTTTTTGGCTAATTAAAAATCACTTCCAAATTTTACACGACTAATACTTTGGAAAATGGCAATCAGGAAAGCAAAAATGGAAAAAAATATAGCTGACTCCGACGACTTGGACTTGGCTGTAATTTCAGTGAACGCGGCAAAGAAATCAGCTTCCGACGACGATGATGATGATTTGGATTTGGACGATGACGATGTAGCTCCGAAAAAAGGAAAAGGTGCATCAAAAAAAGCTGCTGCTGAAGATGAAGACGATGATGATGACGACGCAGCAGATGATGGAGATGATTGGGAAAGAGGTGAAGAGGAAGATGAAAGCTGGGATCCTGATTTTGAAGAATTCGATTTGCCAAAATCCGGCGCAAAAAAAGGTGGCAAAAAAGGCGATGACGACGACGATGATTTTAAAGTTGACGAAGATCTGAATGAGTTTGACGACCTGTTTGGCGATGGCGACGATAACTATGACGACGACGACTTCTAAGCTGTTGCCTATGCAATTATGCTAACAAATACCACTTTTGCAGTACAAGATTTTACTGCATTCAAATTGCAACTGTTGAACTGGGCCAACCGGTTCAACAGTTGTTGTTTTTTGGATAACCATTTGTATCCATCTCCATGGCATGTGCAGGAATGTTTGCTGGCTGTAGGTACTAAAGCCAGTGTGCATGCACAGGCAGGCAATGCGCTATATGCTTTACAAACTTTTTTAGATGAGCATAAGGGCCAATGGGTATTTGGCAATCTCGGCTTTGGCCTGCAGCAGGAAACTGAGCAGTTGTTAAGCAGGCATACTTCACAACATTTGGGCTTCGATGATCTGCATTTTTTTGTACCCGAACTGGTGTTGCAATGCAGGCCGGGAAGTGTAGATATAATGGCTGCATCTACAGAGGCAGCACAACATGCATACGAATCCATTTGTACAACTTCTGCTGATTCGGCAGCACCCATTAAGCAATCCATAACTGTTCAACCCAGGGTGAGTGAGCAGGAATATCTGCAGGTGATAGATGTATTGAAGCAACACATAAAGCGGGGCGACTGCTATGAGATCAATTACTGCCAGGAATTTGTAGCCGATAATGTGCAGCTGAATCCCGTGGACTTATACGCAAGACTCAGCAGGCTTTCGCCCAATCCTTTTTCTTGTTATTACAAAGTGGAGCAATCGCACCTGGCCTGTGCAAGTCCAGAACGCTATTTGTTGAAGCAGGGACACAAAATTATCAGCCAGCCTATTAAGGGTACTGCACAAAGAAACCTGCAAAATGCAGTAGAAGACGCAGCCGAAAAAAAGGCATTGCAGCAAAGCCAAAAAGATCAGCGGGAAAATGTAATGGTGGTCGACCTGGTGCGCAACGACCTGGCCAAACTATGCAACAATGGCACTGTGAAAGTGCAGGAGTTATTTGGTGTGTACAGTTACCCTCAGGTGCATCAAATGATCTCTACTATTGAGGGCGATTTGCGAAACGATGTAACGTTCGCCGATATTATCCAGGCTACATTTCCTATGGGTAGTATGACTGGGGCACCTAAGAAACGTGTGTTGGAATTGATTGACAAATATGAAGTAAGTGCAAGAGGAATTTTTTCAGGAGCTGTAGGCTATTTTCATCCATCCGGCAATTTCGATTTCAATGTAGTTATCAGGAGTATGGTGTATAACGAAGCTGAGAGGCAGTTGAGTTTTCATGTAGGCAGTGGTATCACCTATTACAGCAATGCAGCGGCTGAGTATGAAGAATGCAAATGGAAAGCGGCAGCTATCCAAAAAGTATTGGCAGAAATCTCTGCATAGCATGAAATACAATGCAGCTAGAGATGCATGAATGCGTGCATCTTGATTCCTATTTATTTCTTGGGAGTAGCCTGTTTTGTATCGGCAGAAGGATAGCTGGAACTATTGGCTGCACCACTGCTTTTTTGCATAGTGGCAATTACCGATTGATACAAAATGTTGAAACGATTTGCTTTGAACAATTCCATTTTGTCTTTTGGAATGCGCATGGTATAACCTTTTTCCTTATTTACCTGTGCATCAAAATTGGGGTTCAAGCCATTAAAAGTATTGATATCGATCATCAGTGCATTGGCCACAACCACAGAGTTGAATCGGCCCTGTACTTCGGTAGTATCGGTGCTGGATAAAACTTGTGGATCTATTTGTGTTTGCATTTGCAGCGCCTGGTCTACCATTTTAACTTGATGGTCGGCCCATTCGGCTTTGGTGCTGGTGGTTTGGCCGCCGCCACCTTCCATTACATAATGCGTGCTGATGAATTTTTTTACATGGTTCCGGCTTTCCTGTGGCAGGTGAAATTGCAAGGACCAAAAATCTGCACTGCCACTTCTTTTAATGGCACTGGTTACCCTGCCCGGACCGCTATTGTATGCAGCTATCACCAAAAGCCAATCGCCCAAATCGTCGTAGAGTTCTTTCAGGTATCGGGCGGCGGCATGGGTGCTTTTGTAATAATCCCTGCGTTCGTCCACCCTGCTGGTGATTACCAGGCCCATACGGCGGCCGGTAGCGGGCATAAACTGCCAGGGGCCTACAGCACCTGCCCAGCTTTGGGCATTCATTTTCAGGTTGCTTTCTATTACAGCCAGGTATTTTAATTCCTTGGGCAAACCATAGCTGGTCAAAATGCCATCCATCATGGCAAAATAGGGACCTGCCCATGATTTCATAGCCAGCAAAGATTTTTCGTGTATCCGCAAATAGTCTTCCACAAATGGCATCACCACCGGGTTGATCTGTGCGCTGTATGGGTTGGCGGGATTGTAGGTATCGTTGGCAAATAAGTCTTTAAATCCCTTTTGCTCCAGGCTGCCGTAGTGAGAGGTACTGTCTTTGGGAGCAGTAGAAACAACCGGCTTTTTTTTGGGGTCGGTACCGTTTGCAACAGCCGACATTGTAAGAAAAGATATGGCTGCCGCCAGACCTATTCGCTTTATTTTGGATAGTTGCAGGTACATAAATGATTATCAGACTACTTGTTTAAAATTCTTTTCCAGCATGCCGGAAATGGAGTGCAAAAGTACTTCCTCGCCGCGGTTTGTCAAGACTTGTACACCAAAAGGCATGCCATTTGAGTGCTTATACAGCGGAATTGCCATGGCTGGCACACCGGCCAGGTTGGCGAAAACTGTATAAATATCGGCCAAATAAGTTGCAATCGGATCTTTTTCACTTTCGCCCAATACGGGTGCTGTATTGGGGCTTACCGGCATAATAATTGCGTCGAAGCCCTTGAAAATACTGGTAGTTTCGTTGATAATGCTTTGCCTCACCTGTTGGGCTTTGGTAAAATAGGCATCAAAATACCCGGCACTTAGCACGAAACTTCCGAGCATGATCCGGCGCTGCACTTCTTTGCCAAAACCCTGGCTTCTGTTGCGCTTGTAAAACGCTGTTAAATCAGCAGGAGGGGTGTCTTCGGCATGCCCGTAGCGGATGCCATCGAAGCGTCCCAGGTTGCTGCTGGCTTCCGCAGTGGTGAGTACATAATAGGCCGGCACAATAAAGTCGAAAAGGTCGAAAGGCAGGGAAGTAACCGTATGCCCCTGAGCCTCCAGGGCTGAGAAAGTAGACTTTATAGCTGCCTGTATTTCGGCATCGGGACTGGTTTCGACCAATGTAGGGGCCAACCATGCAAAACGGTATTTTTTTGTGTTTTCAGTAGTTGAAAGATGTATGGGTTCAGGCGCCTGTGCCATAGCCGTACTATCCTTGCCATCGGCCCCGGCCACAATATTGTACACTGTGGCTACGTCGGCAGTGCTATTGCCAAAAATACCCACACAATCGAATGAACTAGCATATGCAATCAACCCAAAGCGGCTGATGCGGCCATAACTGGGTTTCAATCCAAATACGCCGCAGAAGTCGGCAGGTTGGCGAACTGAGCCGCCGGTATCGCTACCCAAAGCCACCATGCACAAGCTGGCCTGTACAGACACAGCCGCGCCGCCCGAGGATCCACCAGGCACTTTGGTATTATCTGCCGCATTAAGCACTGGCCCATGTGCGGAGTTTTCGTTGGTGCTACCCATGGCAAACTCATCGCAGTTAGTAGTGCCAATAATAATGGCGCCTGCCTGCAGTATGCGTTCCACCGCAGTGGCATTGTACAAAGCAGTATAGCCTTTGAGCATGTTGGAGGCAGCACTCACGGGCTTGCCTTGGTAGTTGAATACATCTTTGATGCTTACCACCACACCATGCAGGGGTAACAAGGGCTTGCCTTCTGCTACCAGGAGGTCGAGCTTTTGCGCCTGGGATAAGGCATCCTGCTCAAACACATGCACCATCGCATTGAGATGGCTATTGGCTTGTATGTTTTGCAAATAATGCGTTACTGCCCGGGTACAAGTAGTGGCGCCAGAAAGCAGTTGTTGGTGGTATTGCTGAATAGTGGCAAATGAAAAACTCATATGGCTGTATAAAACAAAAGCAGCTGCTGCACTATTCATGCAAGCATCTGCTTTTGTTCATTTTAAGAATTATTGGAGAATGAATTAAGAGCCTGCTTCTGCTTTCTTTTCCTTTTCATTCATGCCATCTTCAATTTCTTTCTTCACCTGTGTCTTTGCATCGTTGAATTCGCGGATACCTTTTCCTAAACCACGCATGAATTCTGGAATCTTGCGTCCACCAAATAATACAAGTACTGCCAATACTATGAAAATCCACTCTCCACCTCCTGGCCAGCTAATGAACAATAATGACAACATGTTGATCAATTTTTAGTATGTAAAGGTAGGGGACTTAGATGCCTCGTTGTACATGAAAAACCACCTGCCTCCTAAATCGTTTTCACCCAACTATAAAGGTACCCATAAAAAAAGGAACGCATGGCGTTCCTTCCGGGTGAATAACCATGGGGGTTATTCAGCTGCAAATCTTTTTTCCTGGATACGGGCACTCTTACCGCTACGCTCACGCAGGTAGAACAAACGTGCACGACGTACTTTACCTACTTTGTGCAGCACAACGCTTTCGATGTGCGGGCTTACTACGGGGAAAGTACGTTCTACACCAACACCATCGCTTACTTTACGTACGGTGAAACTAGCGGTGGCACCAGTGCCTTGACGCTTAATTACATCGCCCTTAAAGCTTTGGATACGGGTTTTAGCACCTTCAACTACTTTATAGTTAACAGTGATGTTATCACCTGCTTTGAACTTAGGTAATTCCTTAGCTGGAGTGAGTTGCTCGTGAATAAAATTGATAGCCTGTTGATTCATGGCTGCTTTTTTTTGGACGGCAAATGTAGGGGTGGTTTGTGTTTCTGCAAAATAAATGCAGAACAAATCCTGTTTTGGTGCCAGAAAATTGCGCCTGAACGCTCAATCTTAACTTTTTTTAGCAGGTGGTTTGGCTGCCTGAACAGGCTTTTTCAATCCTTCAAGGTTATTGCGGGCAATAATAAAGCCGGGATATTCCTTTATGGCCAGCTCATAATATTTTTTTGCTTCTGCGAGTTGGTTGGCCCTGTAAGCCAGCGCTCCCAACATATTATAGGCTGCAGCAACCACGGGAACAGTTTCGCTATTGCCCTGCGCTACCTCAAGGGCAACCTTGTCGGCCCGGGATTTCGCAGTATCTGCTATTGCTTTGTTCAAACTCGCTTTACATTCAGCAACGCGTTCCAGTAAAAATTGGCGGGTGGCCAATTGATAGTAATTATAAGGTTCGGGAGATACTCCACACAGTTTTTCGTACCACTCAAGGCTTGCCTTTGTATCGCCGGACCTGCCGGTAATATCGGCCAGTAAGGTAAGAGCGGTTACATTTTTGGGATTAGCCTGGTTGATCTCCGTAGCCATTTTAAAGGCACCGCGATAATTACCCGATTGGTAATACACCAGTGCCAGCGTGTCTTTGTAATGGCTGGCCCCACCGTTCATTAAATACAATGTAAGCGCATAGCCGGCACTATACAGATCGCTGTATTGCAAGCTGCGTCTATACACATTCAGATACTCATTTTGCTGGGTATTGGCAGCAGCTAAACTGTCTGCTTGCGCCAAAGAAGAGGTGGACAAGGCTGTTGCGATAAGCAGTATGAAGGTGGGCTTGAGCATGCGTTTTCTTTTTATTTCCAATAAAAGATCGGGGTATATAAAAATGAACTAAGTCTTAATGGCAGCTTATTCTACAAGCATGTCGTACACCACCACTTTTTCCCAGAGATGGCTGCATTTTTCTACGAAGGCTTTATGAATGGGATGCTCCTGGTAAGCTGCCTGGTCGGCCAGGGAATGAAAATACATTAGTTCAGAAACATGGTAGGAATTGTCGACCACTTCCCTTTTTTCGGTGGAGGCAGGGGAGCCTATCAGCAACTGTTTGATTTGGGGAATAACTGCCAGGCTGCGTAGACCATCTTTTAATTGCTGGTGGTGCTGCTGGTTGGCTGGCTCTTTGAGCCAAAAGAAAACATGATGCACCAGGTTGATCGTTCCATCGGTGTTGACAGGCATGGCTGTAGCAGCGGAGGCTGCTGCAGTGGCTAAAGTTGTGGTCATAAATTGTCGGCGGGTGAAAGAAGTAGACATATAGAAGCCAATGTTATACAGGAAAGATAAGCCGCCTACTGCAAAATGTATGCTCCATTCGCAGTGGCTTAGCATGCTACGAAGCTATCCGGGTTGGGCAAAATAAAAAAGGAAGCAGTTGGCTGCTTCCTTTTACGATGTATCAAGAGATTATTAACGGGCAATATTCACCGCACGTTTTTCACGAATTACGGTCACTTTTATCTGGCCCGGATAGGTCATTTCTGTTTGAATTTTTTGTGCTATTTCAAAGCTGAGCTTATCGCTTTCGGCATCGCCTACTTTTTCAGCTTCTACAATTACCCGTAGTTCGCGGCCCGCCTGGATGGCATACGCTTTTTCTACGCCATTGTAAGAGAGGGCCATGTTCTCCAGGTCTTTGATGCGCTGCAGGTACTGCTGCATAATTTCGCGACGGGCACCGGGGCGGGCACCGCTGATGGCATCGCAAGCCTGGATAATGGGGGAGATCACGTAGGTCATTTCCATTTCATCGTGGTGGGCGCCAATGGCATTTACCACGCTTGGATGTTCGCCATATTTTTCGGCCAGTTTAGCACCCAGCAGGGCGTGGCTCAATTCAGTTTCTTCATCGGGCACCTTGCCAATATCGTGTAGCAAGCCGGCACGTTTGGCCAGCTTGGGGTTGAGGCCCAGTTCGGCAGCCATAATACCACAGAGGTTGGCAGTTTCGCGGCTGTGCATCAGCAGGTTTTGACCGTAAGAGGAGCGGAAACGCATACGGCCAACCATCCGAACCAGTTCTTTATGCAGGCCATGCACACCCAGTTCTATCACAGTGCGTTCACCTATTTCCATTACCTGGTCTTCAATTTGCTTCCTGGTTTTTTCTACCACTTCTTCAATACGTGCCGGGTGAATACGGCCATCGGTAACCAAGCGTTGCAGGCTGAGGCGGGCAATTTCGCGTCGCAGCGGGTCGAAGCTGCTGAGGATGATGGCTTCGGGGGTATCGTCTACAATTAAGTCGACCCCGGTGGCTGCTTCTATAGCCCTGATATTGCGGCCTTCGCGACCAATGATCTGGCCTTTTATTTCGTCGGTTTCCAGTTGGAAAACGGTTACGGCGTTTTCAATAGCCTGCTCAGCTGCTGTACGCTGAATGGTTTGGATGATAATTTTACGAGCCTCTTTGGTAGCTTTTTGCTTGGCATCGTCAATTATTTCCTGCTGAAGACCAAGGGCACGGGTATGGGCTTCCTGCTTCAGGCTTTCGATGAGCTGGTTGCGGGCTTCATCGGCAGTGAGGTTGGAAATTTTTTCGAGGCGGCGAATATGCTCTTCCTGGTGTTTTTCCAGTTCCGAACGTTTTTGATTCACCACTTCAATTTGCCTGTTCAGGTTTTCTTTGATGGCTTCATTCTCCTTCACCTGCTTGTCGAGGTTGCCACTTTTGGCATTAATGCTTTGCTCCTGGCTGCGGATGCGGCCTTCAGATTCAGCAATTTTTTTGTTGCGTTCCAGCACTTCCTTATCGTGCTCGGCACGCAATTGCACAAAACGTTCTTTGGCTTCCAGTAATTTTTCTTTTTTCAGGGTTTCTGCGCTGGATTGGGCATCGCCCAGTATTTTTTTTGCCTGGCTTTCAGCTTCTTCAATCTTCTTTTGGTTGTTAGTGGCGAATATCAATTTTCCCGCGACTACACCTGCAATTAGAGCAATGACACCTATTATAATTGAGGGTACAAGATCCATTATGTGTTGATTTATACGAGTGCCCCCAGATGACTAGGCTGGAAAGCATCGTTTTGGGTTCTAAAAAAATGAATAATAGCTTGCGAAAGTACGGAAAAGGGGTGTTGAAAAGTGGAGGCAGTTGCGATAGGGACGATTGGAGTAGGCGCCCTTGTGATAAATAGCAAGCAACATTGGTTTTCATCGGTCTCTAAGCAGACACCGGAATTCATTGTAGCCTAATGAAAAAACTTAGGCTCCAAAAAGTCGTTTGCGTACCCCGTTCCACCAATCAGCAATTGGGAACTCGTCCGATTTTTCCCAGTTGGCCACCATGGCTTCGGCTTCCCGCATTTTACCCTGGTCCATTAATTCCATGGTATGCTGCAGGGTTTTTCGATTGCTTTCGATAGTAGTCGCTTCTATATCGGCCTCCAATGTCCTGCGGATGGCCGCTTCGTGTGCCAGTTTTTCCTTGTTTAATGCATCGGTGGTTTGTACCTGCATTTCGTAAGGGCCTGAAGGCATCATCGTTTTTATAATTACCGGCATTAATTCGATCAGCATTAAAATAGCCACAATGAGGTAGTACCGGAACGCAACCGCTTTATTGGCATCTATCAGGTTTTGCATGGCTTCAATACGGGTAAGAAAACCGTGGTTGAGCAATGCTGCAAACTGTGCCTCCTGTTGTTTAATATCCTGTTCCAGCCTGTTGAGCTGGCTATTGATGGTGTCAATTTTGGGTTGATCCTGTTTGCGACTATCTGCCAGCGAAGCATCCAGTCTTTCAAATTCTTTTTTCTTAGCCAGGGCAATAGTGCTAATACCCACTTTGCCGCTGCCGCCAGTGCCATCTGTTTCAGCCAAAAAGTTTTTCTGTGCTGTGAGCATATCATTATACCTGGCAGCAAGGTTATTTTCCAGTTTGCTGCGTTCTGCCAGCAGTACCGATTTTTGGCCTGCATATAAGCTGTCCAGTTGCTGGCGTTTGATCTGTTTGCGACTTTCATTGTCCAGCGAAACCTGCATTTTTACTTCGCGGTCGAATAGGTAGAGTACAGCGGGCTGCGCCATAAAAAGGCCGATAGTAACAGCCAATAAGCCTCGAAGCAACAAGGGACCCAGTTTGTTTTTATTGGCCTTAGAAATGCCTTTGATCAGCGCCCTATCAATGCACAGCACTACAAAACCCATGAACAAACCCATAGGTAAATAGATGAGTGGGTTGGCTACGGTGGTACTGAAAAAATAAGTCCAGGCGAGGGCTGCAAATACTGCTGTGCACAGCACAATAAGCCCGGTAATGCGGTACCTGTTTTTGTCTACTTCAAAATGCTTGATGAGTTTCGGTTCTGCTGTGGCAAGCCACCACAGCAAAGCGTCCATGCCAGAATAAGGTTGGCCATCGGGGAAGGATTTTTCAGTTGCCTGCATAGTATGTAGTTCCATGTTTGTGTTTAGATTTAGTGACGACTAAACGCAACATTGGTACAGGTTGGCAATTCAAAGAAACGCTACAAAATATTTTTTAGCATGTGGCTACCGTTAAGATTTATAAACGCATCGATAACCGGTACTATTTGGTTGTGAGTGGAAATTCTATATATAAGAATAGCCTATATTTGTTATGCGTGATGATAGGCGGGATTTTACCTGCCTAACGATTTTATTGTAAACACCCAACCTACATTTTATTTTGAAAAAATTCCAATCGCAGCCAGGCGAAAAGTGGATTGACTTAAAGCTGAAGAAGCGTTTAGGTCATCGTCGCTACGCCGTATCCAATCATGGCAGAGTTGCCAGCTATGTCACCAGTCTCGAAGAAGATGGCAAATTTCTTTCTCTTGCTGCTCCCACTTTCAGGCTTCAAAAAGTGAACATTCTTTTTGAAGATGGTAAACGCGGGTTTCCCGTGCACAAACTGGTAGCAGAAGCATTCCTGGAAAGACCAAGTAAGGATCACACCTATGTGCTACACTTAGACAAGAACCTGCACAACAACCATGTAAAGAATCTGAAGTTTGCCACTTTCGATGAAGCTACCCGCCACTTTAGTGGCAAAGACATCACTAAAGTGACCAAGATAAAACTGCATATCGGCGAAGAAGGTAAGCAGGTGAAAATTCCAGGGTTGAAAAAGAAATACCTGGTCACCAGTCATGGCCGTCTTATCAGCTACTCCAAAAATGTAGAAGACGGAAGCGAGCTTTCGCTCAATATGCACCCACAGGGATATCGCATTTGGCGATTCAGGATCAACGGGTCTTCTACACATTATCTTGTACACCGTTTGGTAGCCGAATACTTTTGTAAAAAGCCCAGCAAAGAGCATGACTATGTCATCCACAAAGACCATTCTAAAACCAATAACGCGGTAAAGAATTTGCAGTGGGTAACCTACGATGAGCAAAGAGCACATTCTGCTCAAAGCGAAGCTTCCAGGGCCAATGCACAAAGGCTTTCACAGTGGTCTCGTATCACCGGCAAAGGCAAAAAACTGACAGAAACAAAAGTGCGGATGATCAAAAAATTACTGGCCGATCCCAAGCGGACAACCAGGATGAAAATGATAGCCAAACAATTTGATATTACACCCATGCAGTTGTATCGCATCAAGAATGGCGAAAACTGGGGATGGGTAGAAATAGGTAAGAAGTAGTGGTAGGGCATTAATTTATCCACCAGTGATATTTCTGCAGCCGTTTGAGGGGAAATTGCATTTCTCTTCAAACGGCTTTTTCATGGCAGCACCTTCAACAATGGATATTTACAAGGCAAGTGCAGGTAGCGGAAAAACATTTTCGCTTACACTGCATTATATAGAATTGGTGCTGCAATCGCCGGCCAATTATCGGCGTATTCTTGCCGTTACATTTACCAATAAGGCCACTGCCGAAATGAAGGAGCGCATCTTGCATGTGCTCGAAGGTCTTGCGACCGGCGCAGATTCTGTCGAAGGCTATCGCAGCCAATTGCTCCAGCGCATAAAGGGCATGACCGCACCTGCTTTGCAGCAAAAGGCACATGAAGTGTACACTGCTATTCTACACGATTACAGCCGCTTTAGTGTAAACACCATCGACTCATTTGTGCAGCGCATCATAAGAAGTTTTGCATGGGAACTGGGCATTGATGGCGGGTTCAAACTGGTATTGTCAACCGATGCGGTTCGCGAAGATTTGGCAGAGCGATTGTACTTGCGATTAGATGAAGACAAAGACCTGCAGCAGTGGATGATCGATATGGCCCGTGAACGACTCGAAGATGGCAAACGCTGGGAGTTTAGAACAGAAATGCTGGAGCTGGCCAATGAAATGTTTAAAGAGAAATTCAGCGAGTTTGAAAAAGCATTGGCACCGTTTTCCAAAGAAGAGATAGGTGCAGCTTTTACAAGGCTGAATAACAAAGTGCAGGCTGTTGTAAAAAGCATAGAAGGAAAATGGAAAGCAAAAGGTGAGAACATTCTACAACTGCTCGACGAACACCATTTAACTAGGGATGATTTTTACTATGGTAAAACAAGCTTTATAGGATATTTTTCCAATGCCACACAAGGTGCGCCAATACCGCTTTCAACAAGGGCATTGCAAATATTGGATGACCCTGAAAAAATGGCTGCAGCCAAAGCGCCTGCCGCAGCGAAAGATGCCATCAAAACTATCTCCCCTGTTTTGATACGGGCACTAGAAGAAATGGGCGGTTGGTATGATGCAGATATTGAAAACTATGAAACTGCCAAAGCCATTCGGCAAAATGTGGGTGTGTTGCGTTTGATGCGTGTATTTGCAGAAGAGTTGGCAGCATACAGGTCGGAGAATAATGCACTACTCATCAGCGATACACATAACCTGCTGCGTGAGTTGACAAAAGACACAACAGCTTCTTTTATTTATGAGAAAACAGGCAATCGTTACCAGCATTTTCTCATCGACGAGTTCCAGGATACCAGCGCATTTCAATGGGATAATTTTTTGCCATTGTTGACAGAAGCATTATCGCAGGGAAATTATAACCTGATTGTAGGCGATGTAAAGCAGGCCATCTACCGTTGGCGCAGCGGCGATTGGCGGCTGCTGCTGAGCGGGGCGCAAAATGCGTTGGAAGCATTCTTGCCTACTGTGAAAACGCTGGAAGAAAATTACAGGAGTGCAAAGCCCGTTATTCAATTCAACAACCTGTTGTTTTATATAGCGCCGTTATTACTGCAGGAAGCACTCAGCCAATCGCTGTTACAGGCAGGCGAAGCCACGCAAAAAATATTGCGGCAAAAAGGATACGAATCTATTTTCCAGGATGCGTATGCCGATAGCTTTCAACAATTCCCAGCCAATGTACCCAACAATGGAATGGTGAGTATTCAGTTTGTGGCAGGTAAAGATGAGGATGAAAATGAAGTGGATTTTGAAGAAGCGGTTTTGCCTTTGTTGTATCAAAAGATCCGCGAATTATTTGATGCAGGTTTTTCAGCAAGCGATATGGCCGTACTGGTGCGTACCAACAGGGAGGCCACAACGGTTGTACAATATTTGGTAGAAGCACAACAGGCGGATGAAAATAAATTCAAAGTGTTATCGGGCGAAGCGTTGTTGCTGTCATCAAACCAGGTAATACAAATGATGCTATGTGCACTGCGCTGGTTGAATGATAAAAGCAATACGCTTGCATTGGCACAATTACGCCAATTGGTTTTATTGCAACAAGGCAAGGATGCCAATAAACTTTCTGTGTTTGCATCCAATGGCAGCAACGATTTGTTGCAACCATCTTTCATCAACGATACCGATCGGCTTCGTTCACTTCCACTTACCGAACTCGTACATCAATTGGTGATCATTTTTGAATGGCAGCATGCAGAAAAGCATCAGGCATACCTGCTCTCATTTTGTGATAAAGTGAAAGAGTGGACGCGGTATGGCGAAGCCAGCCTGCGGGCCTTTTTGCAATACTGGGACGATGAAGGATATAAACTAGCATTGCAATCGAGCGGTGGTAATGATGCTATTGAAGTGGTGACTGTGCACAAATCAAAAGGGCTTGCATACAATATCGTCCTCATGCCTTTTTTGGATTGGGGAATGGTGCCGAAAGGCGGACAACAAGCGCCAATTATTTGGGCCAATAACCAGGATACAGATTTCAACGAAATTCCGATTGTACCTGTAAAGTATAAATCCGATTTGCAACGCAGTGCGTTTGCAGTAGATGCCTATGAAGAGTTTTTGTTGGGTGCAATGGATAATCTGAATGTGCTCTATGTGGCTTTCACAAGAGCAAGAAAGGGCCTGTATGGATGGGCGCCTTTGAAGAAGGCAAAAAGCAATAAGAAATCAGACAGCTTTGCTTATGGCGATGTTGGCCAGTTGTTATTGGCTGTTGCAAAATCAGTGCATACACTTCCCGATAATGGAAATGTGTATGCAGATACAAGGGCATCGTTTGATACTGAAACAAACCTGTGGCAATATGGAGAAGCTTTGCAGGCTTCGCAAAAAAATGCAACACCAAAAGATCAACAGTCTTTTGAACAAGTGTATACCGATTGGCGCCAGCTTTTGCATGTGAAGTACCAAGGATTGGGCAACAATGATGAAGGCGAACTTGTGCTGCCTCGTAAGCAAGGCATTTTGCTGCACGAAATTCTTGGCAAACTCAAACATCCAGACCATTTACAGAAAGCACTGGCAGGTATGGAGCAGGAAGGTTGGCTGGATGCGCATCAACGAAAAAAAGTTGAAGAGATACTCGAAAGCGTTCTGGCAATGGATGCATTGAAACCCTGGCATACCGGAGGGTACAAGCGATTGGCCGAGCGGAATATCATCAACCAAAAAGGACAATTGCGTAGGCCCGACCTGGTATTGTACAACAGCAGTCAAACGATTGTGGTCGATTTTAAATTCACCGCTACCGACAACGAAGCACAATTAGCAAAGCATACATCGCAGGTGGCTGAATATATGGAACTGTTGCAGCAAATGGGTTTTGCTGGTGTTCAGGGCCAGGTGATATATGGGTTAACAAAACAAGCTATACCGGTAACTATTTAGCGATAAAGAATAATCATGCAACCATTTTTATATACAGTAGCTTCTGCATTGTCTGAGCGTTTTGCCGGGCGTACACATGAGTTGGCAGTGGTATTTCCCAACAGGAGGCAATCTGTTTTTTTTAGTCATTATTTTCAGCAGGTAGCCAAGTCTCAAAGTTTTATGCCGGAATTACTCACCATTGAGGAACTGGTAAAAACTTCATCCGATCTGCATGTGGCGGATAATCTTACACAGGGTTTTGCATTGTACGAAGCCTTTGTGGAAGTAGCCAAACAAGCAGGCGATGCACCGTTTGAAATACCTGCATTTGATGTTTTCTTTTCTATTGGTGAAACCATATTAAAAGACTTCGCAGAAATAGATAGCTACCTCGTCAACATTCACGATGTATGCAAAGTGCTGTACGATATTGAAGCTATAGACAAAGCATTTGATCAACTCACCGAAGAACAAAAAGAATTCCTGCAATCATTTTGGAAAGGCACAACCGATAAAGGTCGTGTACAGGAAAAGTTTTTGAAACTCTGGTTGCGACTGCCTGCTATTTATACCCGCTTCCAGGAACTGTTGGCTGAAAAAGAACTCACCACCATGGGCATGCTATACCGGCAACTGGCCATGGGCACTGCGTCGAATACTATATACAAACAACAGTGGCAACATATTGCATTTGTGGGCTTCAATGCATTCAATAAATCGGAAGAAACATTTATCAAACAATGGAACGATGAAGGCTTTGCCAGCTTATGGTTTGATGCCGATGCATGGTATGTGCAACGTAAAGAACAGGAAGCAGGTTTTTTTCTGCGTCGCAATCTCAACATCATTGAACTCAAAAATGAATTGCCACTGCTCGATGTGATAGGGTCGAGGGAAACTGCCATTGAAATTACGGGCGCCGATGGTCAACATGCACAAGCAAAACTGGTAGCGCCATGGTATGCTCAATATGCTGCAAGTGTACAACCTATGCAATTGGGAATATTGCTGGCCGATGAATCGTTGTTGGTTCCGGTATTGCAATCGATTCCCGAGAGCATGGGAAAAATCAACATTACTGTGGGCTATTCGCTGCAGCAAAGCCAGGTGTACTCGTTGATGAATTTGTTTTTTGAAGTACAGCAGGATTTGCTGAAACATCGGTATCAAACTGTACATCATGAGCTGGTGATTCAATGGCTGCAACATGCTTACTGTGGATGGCCTGTAGATGCCAAAGAAAAATTGCAGCAAAAAATGCTGAAAGATAATTTGGTGCGTGTGCCGGTGAACTTGCTAACGCAACATGTTGAATCTTCCGTGCTGATGTTTAGCCGCATGATGGCCGATATGGAATTGTTTCAGCGCCTGCGGCAAATAATTGAATTGGCATTGAATAATACTGCTACCAATACAGACAGTATTGACCAAGGGCTTTGTGTAGCTGCATGGAAAACATTGCAACAGCTCGAACCATTGTTTGCAAAGCTTCCTGCATCGCCGGGCCTTGGCTTTATCGGCAGCCTGCTCATGAAGCAATTGGGTAGCATTACGGTTCCATTTGAGGGCGAGCCATTGCACGGTGTGCAGCTCATGGGTTTGCTCGAAAGTCGCGGACTCGATTTTGATCATATACTGGTAGTGGGAGCCAGCGAGGGAAGCCTGCCCCGCATTAAACCTCCCGATTCTTTTTTGCCCGATAATGTGCGGCGTGCATTTGGATTACCGGTGCCAGAACACCAGGATGCCATTTTTGCGTATGTGTTTTACAGGCTGCTGCATAGGGCCAGCTCTGTACAGTTGGTGTACAATGCATTGGTGACCGACAACAGCACAGGTGAAGAAAGCAGGTTTGTAAAACAGCTTGCTTTTGAAACCAAAATTCCCATTGTAAAAAAACAATGGAGCCAGCCTGTTTTTCCTGAATCGTGGCCTGCTATCACTATTCAAAAAGACGAAGAAATACTTAAAAGGTTGTGGTTGTATTATGCAAAGGACACACCAATATCTGTGTCGCCATCTGCACTGAATACTTACCTGAATTGCAGGTTGAGTTTTTTCTTCAAATACATAGCTAAGCTCAAAGAGCCCGATCAGTTGGAAGAAGGAGTGGATGCAGCAGCAGTTGGGAACGTTTTGCACAAGCTGATGGAAATGTTGTACCAGGCTGCATTACTTGCACACGGCAAAACCATCACCACAGCCGTGGTAGATTGGATGAAAGCACAAACAGAATTGATGGTTGAATCGGCTTTCAAAAAAGGGTGGAGAAGTAAAGAAATTGAAGGGCCGTTTGAATTTAGCGGCGAGCTGCATGTGGTGCGTGCCATTGTGTTGCAATATGCCGAAGCATTGTTGAATATGGATGCCGCTTATGCTCCTTTCAACCTGGAACATTTAGAAGTGCCGTTGTATCAAAAATTTGGATTTAACCTGAATGGAAAGGTGGAAAGTGTTTTTCTGAAGGGCTTTGTAGATAGAATTGATGAGAATGATGGACTCTATCGAATGGTTGATTACAAAACAGGAAGTGATAGCCCCGAGTTTTTCAATATAGATGCACTGTTTGAGCAGGAAGGTAAAAAGCAAAACAAAGCTGCGTTACAAACGCTCATCTATAGCTGGATGTTTAAAAAAGCATATCCTGACCTGAAACGTGTAGAACCTGCGTTGTTGGCCATACGACATTTGCAAAAAAATGAAGGCAGCGTACAGTTGTGGAATACAGAAAACAAATCGCCTATTGATGCCGATGCAATGCCTGATACTTTACACCAGGTAGAAGAAAAGTTGCGCAAATTGCTGGAAGAGATCTTTGATCCGGCGGTTGATTTCGATCAAACCACCGACCCTAATAATTGTGGGTACTGCGATTTTAAAGGAATATGCGGGCGATAGTGGGGAAGTGTTGGTGATTTGTGGGCACAAAAAAACCAAAGCTTGTTGTGCTTTGGTCATCCAAAATAAAAGTGGCCTTGGGTGGGAAGATGTCCGGAATCATCGCGGATCATCTTCGACCTCAATGCCTATTTATAAAAATCCAATAGGTGGCGTTTCATGCTTTTCAAATTAAGCTTGCCTTGCACCATATTAGACGATTGTTTTTCGGTTACGCTGCAATCATCGGAGCATTCCTGGCTTTTTTGGCTGGTATAGCCAAATGCTATCAACGCTACTACCAACAGGATGGTAATGATGATGCCAGATTTTGATGTTAAAGTTCTCATAGCTAGGGGGTGTGTTACGAGTATGTAACGAAGTTATTTCAGAAATGTTACAGCTAACCAAATCTTTAGTACTAATTATCTCATTTTAACTAAACTTAACGTAAGCATAGGCTCCGGGGCATCTTCAAAATTTCCGCCCATAAACTCAATCCCTACCTTTGGCGGCTATAAACTTGCCTGAACATGAACCAGAAATTTACAGATCGTATAGCTGCCGAGCTTAGCGCCATTGAGGAAGCCGGCCTCTTTAAAAAGGAACGGATTATTACCAGCGAACAGGGCCCTGAAATAACCGTGAACGGAAAACAGGTGCTCAATTTTTGCGCCAATAACTACCTCGGCTTATCCAGCCATCCCAAAGTAATTGAAGCGGCCCACAAGGCCATTGAGTCGCATGGTTATGGTATGAGTTCGGTGCGGTTCATTTGCGGCACGCAGGATATTCATAAGGAACTGGAACAGAAAATTGCCAAATTCCTGGGTACAGAAGATACTATTCTATATGCCGCTGCTTTTGATGCCAACGGGGGAGTGTTCGAACCTTTGTTCAATGAGGAAGATGCAATTATTAGCGATGCCCTCAACCACGCCAGCATTATCGACGGGGTGCGCCTTTGCAAAGCACAACGCTACCGCTACGAGCACAACAACCTGGCCGACCTGGAAGCCAAGCTGAAAGAAACCCAGCACCTGCGCAGCCGCATCATTGTAACCGACGGCAGTTTTAGCATGGATGGAACCATTGCCCAGCTCGATAAAATTTGTGACCTGGCCGACCAATACGACGCTATTGTAATGATCGACGAATGCCATAGCAGTGGCTTTTTGGGTAAAACCGGAAGGGGTACACATGAATATCGGGGTGTGATGGGCCGGATCGATATTATTACAGGTACACTCGGTAAAGCTTTGGGTGGCGCATCGGGTGGATTTACCAGTGGTAAAAAAGAAATTATTGAGATGTTGCGCCAGCGTAGCCGGCCATATTTATTCAGCAATACAGTGGCCCCAAGTATTGTGGGTGCCAGCATTGCAGTGCTGGATATGCTTACAGAAACCACAGAGCTGCGTGATAAGCTGGAATTCAACACCAAATATTTCCGCAGCAAAATGACGGAAGCCGGTTTTGATATTAAGCCCGGCGATCACCCCATTGTGCCGGTGATGCTGTACGATGCGGTGCTGGCGCAAAACTTTGCTGCCCGCATCCTCGAGGAAGGTATCTACGTAATTGGCTTCTTTTTCCCTGTGGTGGCAAAAGGCCAGGCTCGTATACGGGTGCAAATGTGTGCAGCGCATACACAAGCACATCTCGACAAAGCCATTGCAGCCTTTACCAAAGTGGGTAAAGAACTCGGAGTTATTAAATAATCTCAGGTGCAGAATAATAAAAACAAGGGCCGGATTTACTATCCGACCCTTGTTTCGTTAGCACTTTGGCTATGGCTTGCCGGGTATTCTCTTGCGAAGCCGGTTTTCCATGTATCGGTCAATGGCCTCTTTGCTGGTGTACCAAACTTTACCCTCTTTATAAGCTTCAATTTTGCCCCGGCGAGCCAAAAGGCTCAGGTATTCCTGGCTAAAACCATAGGGTGCAGTTTCTTCCTCTACTATGCTGCCAATAGGCTTGTAATCTTCAGCTCTATCTTCCAGATTACTTAGGTAAATATCGAGGCTGCGCTCAAGGGCCTGGCTCATCAGCAGGCAAAGCTTTTCATACTTTCCTTCATTGGCCTGGTTTAGTGCATCGTAGTATTTTTTGCGATCATTACGTAAAATAATAGCGGGGGGATAACCATCCCGCATGAGCAGCAGGTTGAACAAAAGCCGCACGGTTCGGCCATTTCCATCAAAAAACGGATGGATATGTATGAACCGGTGGTGAAAAGCCGTGGCTATTTGCAGGGGATGAAAGCCCTCAGGATTTTCGTTGGTCCAGCTTACTAGTTCGGCCATCAGGTCGGGAACTTTGAGTGCATTGGGTGGAATGAAATTGGCACCTGTAATTCTTACCCCCGCATTACGGTATCGGCCTGCAAATTCCTTTTCAATTTTATCCAACACCAGCGCATGAATATCGAGCACTGCATTTTCGGTAAGTGAAAAACCGGGTTGCGCCAGCACTTCTACCAGCTCTATGGCTTCCTGGTGGTTTACTGCTTCAAAATGTTCCCGCAGGCTTTTGCCTTTTATGGTAATGCCATCTTCCAACACGGCACGGGTTTCGGCAAGGTTTAAGGTATTGCCTTCAATGCTATTGCTGTTGTAGGTCCATTCTATGGATAGTGCTTCCTGTATTCTATGGATAGCGGCAGCCGGTAATGGCCGCATTTGTACAATGCGATTTTTTTTCTCATCCAGCCTTTCCAATGGCAAAATCTGCTCCCCAATATTTCTGATCACTTCTTTCCACATCCCCAAATATAATATCGTTTTACTTAAATTTACAACTTTCCGATATTATTTTCCCCTTCCAAATAAACTTTATCTTTTGTTGGGTACTTACCTCATTTTTGCGGCTATGAAAATGAAGTGGATATGGGGCCTGCCCCTTTTGGCATTATTGGCAGCCTGCAGTACCAATAATATTACCCAGGAAGATGGGCTGAAAAAGTATTTCGATGAGAACAAGCTAGTGGGCTGCTTTGGCTTTTTCGACAATGGACAGGGCCAGTTTACCGTGTACAATATGCCTCGTTACCGCGATAGCGCTTACATGCCGGCATCAACTTTCAAAATTTTTAATTCGCTGGTGGCATTGGGAACCGGCCGGATTTTTAGCGATACAGTGGTAGTGCCCTGGGATGGAGTGGTACGCACCGGTCCCGGCGGAGATACCATGAGCAGTTGGAACAAGGACATGAACATGCGGGAGGCTTTTGCTGTAAGCAATGTGGGTTTTTACCAGGAAATGGCGAGACGCATTGGTCGCGATACCATGCAGAAAATGCTGGATAGTGTGGGTTATGGCAACAAGAAAATTGGTGACAAGGTTGATATGTTTTGGTTGGATGGCTCGCTGACCATTACACCCGACGAAGAACTGGGACTGGTGAAGCGACTTTATTTTAAACAGTTGCCATTTCAAAACCGTGAACAGGAAATTGTAAAAGACCTGATGGTGCGGGAAAAAACCGACAAATACATTTTGGCATACAAAACCGGTTGGGGAAAAACCAAACAGGGAAACCAGTTGGGCTGGATGGTAGGTTGGATTGAAGAAAATCGCCACCCCTATTTTTTTGTATTGAATGTGGAAAGTGCTGATTCTGGTATCGATATGATCAGTGTGAGAAAGAATATTCTGAACGGCATTTTGAAAGACAAGGGATTTTTTGAAGGCAAGAAATAAGCCAGAAGGCCGCACAACAGCGGTACACAATTTGCGTTTCATTGTTGCATGAATTTTTATTTATTACAAATAGAGTGGGGAATGCCCCAAAATATTTGGTGGCTGCTCTCGTTGCTACCCGCTCTGCTGTTGTTCGCATTGTATTACCGCTGGCGCAAAAAAAAGCAGGCTGCATTTGGTGGCAGTAAAGTGCTGGCCAGTTTATTTCCCGGCTTTAGCTGGCGAAGAATTTATTGGAGGGATAGCATTTTTTTGTTGGCATTAGTACTGCTTGCTGTAGCCATGATGAGCCCGCAGGTACCCGATGAGCAAAGTGGCACTCCTGTAAGTGGATTGGAAATGGTGATGGCCATTGATGTGAGCAATAGCATGCTGGCCAACGATGCTCCACCCACCCGTCTCGATCAAACCCGGCTGATTGCACAAAAACTGATGGACACTTTGCAGGGTAGCAAAATAGCTGTGGTGGCTTTTGCAGGTGAAGCATGGTTGCAACTGCCACTCACCAACGATCTGCGGGCTGCCCGATTGCTGGTATCGGGTGTGGATGGAAAATCTGTTCCACTGGAAGGCACCGACATTGAAGCAGCATTGCAGGTAAGCAACCAAAGTCTTCCTACTACCGACAGGAAACATAAAGCCATCCTACTGTTTACAGATGGGGAAGCTTTGGAAGGTGATGCTAATTCCATGGTGGATGAATTGAAAAAAGCAGGTGTAATGCTCATCACTGTGGGCATAGGAACCCCGGCCGGTGCCACACTCAAAGATGAAACAGGCCTACCCATTCGCCAGGAAGATGGCACAGCCGTTATCAGCAAATTGAATGAGCCTGAATTGAAAGCATTGGCCGAAAAAACCGGGGGAAAGTTTATTGCGCCGGGCGCACCGGATGCTGTGGCCGCTTCTATTCTACAAGTATTGGAAAGTATGCCCAAGCAACCATTGGTCAATTCATATATGGTCAACTATTTCAATTATAGCCATTGGTTAATTGCAGCAGCCATTGTGCTGTTGTTAATTGCAGTATTTATTTCGGAATTCAGCAGGAAACTGCGACGTAAAAAACTGGCTGCATTATTAGCATTGGCGTTTATGGTTTCTATACAAGGAATGGCACAGGGCAATGCTAATGCCAGTAACGCCAAATTGAGCCAGGCAGATGAACTATACAGAAAAGGAAACCTCGATGCTGCAGAAACGCTATACAAGGAAGTGGCCAAAGCCGATCCCAATGCATGGCAGGCGTGGTTGCAACTGGGCAATATTGCTTACAAACGGGGAGGCTTTGACGATGCCATGCAGCAATACGATCAAAGCCTGAAAAATGCCAATACCGCTACAGCCAATGCTGCGCTGCAAAACAACAAAGGCTTGTCGTTGGCACGCTCAAAAAAGTTGGAAGATGCTATTAGTGCCTTCAAGCAGGCGCTGCGTGCCGACCCGGGCGATGCAGAAATAACCCGCAATCTCAACATGGCTATAGATGAATTGAAGAAGGCGCAAAAGCAACCGCCACCACCTAAGCCAGATCCCAAAAAGAATAAGCAAAAAGCCGACGACCAACTGAATGCGTTGCAACAGGAGGAGAAAAAAATAAAGGATAAAATGCAGCAGCAAAAAAATCCTGCCAAATCCAACAACAATAAAAACTGGTAATGCTGGCGCTGTTACTCTTTTGTAGCAAGTAGCTTTTCGTAATTTTTCCTGTTGGTAATAATATCGCTGTGACCCAGTTTGCTATGCAAAAACACAATGCGGTTGCCCACCAGTTCACGCAGGCTCACTTCATCTTCTTCGCGGTGTATGTAGGGGATATGCAAACTGTCGAGTTGCTTCATGAGGGAAATTGAATTCTGTTTGGTGCCTCCGTCGTCGGTATAAATATGCACGAATCTTTTAGCATTGATGCTGTCTTTACAAAAACTGAGGTAGTTGTCCATTTCGCCATACAATCCATCGAACAACAAGATCTCTTTAGCATAGAGCTGGTTTTTTGCGATCACTTTGTACGCACCACTATGTCCTGATAATGTGATATGCTTCATGGGAGTGGTGTACTTATTGTCCTTCATGGTGGGAAGTATCCTTTCTTCTTCCAGCATAAAAGCTACATCGCCAATAGCACTAAAAGTATTGGCCGGGTCTTCCCATTTTCCTCCATAACTATCGGGTGCATTTTTGGGCCCTTCAGGAAAAATAAAAACGGCATTGCGCCCGGCTTCGTAAAATTGATCTACAAGTTGAAAGCGTTGTAAGGAACTATCGATACAATTATACCAGCCATGAACCCAAACCACTATATCGTAAGGTTTGGTGGTAGTAAAATAGCCCGGTACAAAAACAAAAATGGAATTGTCGTTATAATGCTCCGATGCGGGGAATGTTTTGCCATTGTACACATGTCCTGCCAGCCTGCTTGTATCGGGAAACATGCTATAAACTGATTTCAGCATAAAAGCCCGGCCCTTTGCGTCGTAGCCAGGCGCCTGCTTCCATTGAGGGCGGACCTGCTGGCCCATTGAAGTTTCTGCAAAACAGGCAAAGAATATTAGCAATGTTATTGAAAGACGCATGACGCAAAGTAGCACGAATTTGTTGACATTTGCAGGCGTCCGCTGCCACCTGCACTGCCGATGAAGTGATTGCGACGCAACCGGGATGCCATGAGCACCATTGCTGGTATCCAAAAAATAAAATGTACAAAAACAATATGCAGTTATATACCCAAAGTTTGACGAGTTATAAGCGATTAAAAACCCGCGAAGTAAATGTGGGCGGACTACTCATGGGTGCAAACCATCCAATAAGGGTGCAAACGATGACCACTACCGATACCATGGATACCATGGCTACCGTGGAGCAATCGATCCGCTGCATTGAAGCTGGGGCGGAGTTGGTGCGCATTACAGCCCCTTCAAAAAAGGAAGCTGAAAATCTGCAGAACATTAAAGACGAGTTGCGCAAAAGAGGATACAACACGCCACTGGTGGCCGACATACATTTTACACCGAATGCTGCAGAAATTGCTGCCCGCATTGTAGAAAAAGTGCGGGTGAATCCCGGCAACTATGTCGACAAGAAAAAGTTTGAACAAATTGAATACACCGATGCGGAATACCTGGAAGAAATAGAACGCATCCGCGAAAGATTTACACCACTGGTAACTATTTGCAAAGAGCATGGCACTGCTATGCGCATTGGCACCAACCACGGAAGCCTGAGCGATAGAATCATGAGCCGCTATGGCGATACGCCTATGGGTATGGTAGAAAGTGCCATGGAATTTTTGCGCATTGCACGCAGCCTGGAGTATCACAATATTGTGCTCAGCATGAAAGCCAGCAACCCGCAGGTAATGGTACAGGCATACCGATTGTTGATTCAAACCATGATGGGCGAATTTGGAGAATGTTATCCTTTGCACCTCGGTGTAACCGAAGCAGGCGACGGGGAAGATGGCCGCATTAAAAGTGCTATTGGTATTGGCACACTGCTGGAAGATGGTATTGGCGATACGGTTCGTGTATCGCTTACCGAAGATCCTGAATTTGAAATACCGGTTTGTAGAGATTTGGTGAAACGCTACCAGTCGGATGCAGTTGCTGCAGCAAAAGAAACCGTGCCTGCACATACTGCGGCTTTAAAATATTCGCCATTCGAATACAAACGCAGGCACAGTTTTGAAGTGAGCAATATGGGCGATAAGCATGTGCCTGTTGTGATTGCCGACCTGAGTAAAATGCCTGCCATTACTGCCAATTCGTTAGCAGCTATTGGATATACGTATGATGCCCTTACAGATAAGTGGAGCATTGGTGATATGGCTGCCGATTATATTTTTACCGGTAGCACCGAACTGGATTTTGCATTGCCCGGTACATTGAAAGTGATTACCTGGCCTAACCATTGGGCTGCTGCTGCCGATCAGCAAAAGTATTTTCCCATTTTTGACATACATGGATATGTAGATGCTGCTACTAAAAGTGAAGTGTTGAATTTTGTAATGATCGATTGTTTTAGCGATGATGCTGTGGCGAACGATTTCACTTTCCTCGATGAAATTGCCAACGACCCAACAGTAGTAATATGCCTGAGTAGCCAGCGCAAAAATGCTATGCAGGCTGTGCGCCGCATGTGTGCGGAGTTGCAGCATCGTGCTATTGAAAACCCTGTGGTTTTAATTGCAGATAGCGATTGGCAAACTGCCGACGAACATCTGATTCATTATGCTACTGAAACCGGCGCCTTGTTGCTCGATGGTTTTGGCGATGGACTTTGCCTGGGCATGAGTAGTGATAGTTATGCATTGCAATCGTCTACTTCATCCAATGCCAGTGGTCGCAATTATTTGAACAATGCCACTGCCGAAGCATTTATTAATGCCACTGCATTCGGCATTTTGCAGGCCACACGTACCCGCATCAGCAAAACGGAGTACATCAGTTGTCCCAGTTGTGGCCGCACTTTGTTTGATCTGCAGGAAACCACGGCAAAGATCAGGAGTCGTACCAACCATTTGAAGGGTGTGAAAATTGCCATCATGGGTTGTATCGTCAATGGACCGGGTGAAATGGCGGATGCCGATTTTGGATATGTAGGAAGCGGTCCCGGAAAAATTACTTTGTACAAAGGCAAGGAAATTGTGAAACGCAATGTAGATAGCGAAGTAGCCGTAGATGAACTCATTAACCTGCTGAAAGAAAACGAAGCCTGGCTGGAGCCTGCATAAATTAAAAGGTTCGAAGTGCAAGAGGGTTAGTGCTTATCTGTTTGCTCAACACCAGATCTGATGGCCGTTTCAAGGACGTTCATGTTGATGTCGTTCAACTTTTTGAACTTAATGCAATAGCCTGTTACGCTTGCTTTGCCAATGGTTGTTCCGAAATTTTGGGGTAAGTATTTTTTGTCTTCCAGCCCCATGATATATACCGAAATTCCGGTAGTGTTGCCGCTGATGCCAACCTGGTAAAATTCTTTAGTGGAACCGTCTTTGTAGTGTATGTTGAATTGCCCATAGCCAATACTGGGGTTGGCAACTACTTTACCGGTTTCGTCTTTGCCGTCTAAATACCACAATTTTCGCTTAGGTAGCATCTGCAAAATATGCTGGTGCAAGGCTTGCACATCGGTGCGTTTGGTGGTGTCCAGGCTGTCGATATATACGTTGATTTGTTCTTGTATGGTCATACAAAATGCTTTTGTTCATTTACATAGACCGAAGCCCGAAGGCTTCTTTGAGTACAGGTTAAAAGTAAACTTTTTTATTTCCATCACTGCCTTCTAGCCTAGCAGATCGAAGGCTTGGCAGGATTGATTTACTCTTAATAATGAAGTACATTTATAACACACAAACCGACTATCATGCTGTTCTCCAAAATTCTGATCGCTTCGTTGTTATTGTTTGGCACCGGTATGGGCACTCTTGAATTTATTGAGAGCGAAGAGCAGCAGCATGCATCATTTGTTGGTACTTATACCGGCATGTTTAGCGGCTCGCCTATTGAAATCAGGTTGGAGAAAGTGGCCGATGGTAAGGCCAGTGGTTATAATGTACACAAGAAATTAAAGCGCCCCATCAGTGGGTATTATATGCCGGTGCCCAATGCTTCCTTTTACAAGTTTGTATTGCAGGAACCCGGAGATAATGAATACGATGGCAGTTTTGAATTGCTGATTGATTCTGTTCAGCTAAATGGCGAAGGAACATGGGTGCCAAAAACCGGCAGCAAACTCAAACCGGTGCCTTTCGATTTTATGCGGAAAAAGTAAAAGATGATTCCGCAGGTAGCATATTGAAAGCAGGTTATCTTTTTTTCTTATCGGCAATCCTTTCTTTTCCCTTTGCACTAATGGCACTGCTGCGACTCATGGTTTTAATGAAGTTGGTTTTGCGGAAACGTAATGCACTCCAATCGTCATCAATGGCTACCATGCGCACAGGCTCCCAATCCAGTGCGCCTAATGCTGCCCATCCGTTGTCGCGGTTAAATTCGCATTTGTATTTTTTGGATGTGCCTTTAGGATAGCAAAACCAAATAACGGCATCACCATCTGCAAGGGGCAATAGTTTTTCGGCTATACTGTTTACATCCTGTTGAGTAATGCAAAATGCCATCGCAAAATTTACCGGCGTTTTGCCCAACTTATTTTTTACAGAAGTTTCCTTACTCCATGTATTTATTAACGGCTGCAAATCGGCAGGTGCCTGCAATACATAAATGGCCGGATGCTCTTTGAAGTTTAGTTTTTTAAGTATGGGGTCCATGCAGTAGGCTGTTTGATTAAAGGTATGGTTATAGCACAAAAGAAACCTACAAGTAAGAATCACTTGTAGGTTTCTGTATGGTATAAAAATGTAATTAGATATTCAAACCACCACAGGCGCTGATCACCTGGCCGGTTACATAGCTGCCCATATCGCAGGCTAAAAACAGTGTAACATTGGCAATGTCTTCAGCAGTGCCAAATCTTCCCAAAGGAATACCGGCTTTGTATTTATCGGCAGCTTCGCCTTCTTTCAAATAGCTGGTCATGTCTGTTTCTACAAAACCAGGTGCAATGGCATTGCAACGAATGTTTCTGCTGCCCAATTCTTTGGCCACACTTTTGGTAAAGCCAATTACACCGGCTTTGCTGGCTGCATAACTGCCCTGCCCTGCATTGCCCATTTCGCCAATTACGCTACTCATGTTAATGATGCTGCCACTGCGGGCTTTCATCATAGGGCGTATCACTTGTTTGGTCATGTAGAACACGCTGTTCAGGTTTACCTGTATCACATCGTTCCACTGTTCGGGAGTCATACGCATTAGCAAATTGTCTTTACTGATGCCCGCATTGTTTACCAGGATATCGATAGTGCCAAATTCTTTCAGCACATCATTCACTAGTGTTTCGCAAGCAGCAAAATCACCTGCATTGCTTTGATAGGCTTTTGCTTTTACGCCCAGGCCAATCAGTTTTTCTTCCAGGGCTTTTGCTCTTTCTGCGCTACTGTCGCTTACATAAGTAAAAGCCACATGTGCACCCTGCTCTGCAAATTTGATGGCAATGCCTTCGCCAATGCCACGGGCAGCGCCGGTTACAATGGCTACTTTATTTTCGAGTAGTTTCATACAATTGAAAAATTATTGGTGTGCAAAGGAAAGGATTTCTTCGAGAAGCGACCTTTCGTTGCTCAATCTTGGCACTTTGTGCTGACCGCCCAGTTTGTCTTTGCTTCTTAACCAGGCATTAAAAGTGCCCGATGGCACCACATTTAAAATCAGTCGGCGAAGGGCAATGTCTTTATAGCGTTTGGCATCATAGTCGCTATTCAGCGAACGGAGCATATCGTCGAGGCAGCCGGCAAATGCTTCGGCATCGTCGCATCCCCCGTCGAATTCAATGGCCCATTCGTGTGCACCATTAGCGTTAGCAGAAAAATACACCGGGGCTGCCGTGTATTCTTTTACCACCATACCCGTTTGCTGGCAAGCCAGTGCAATGGCCTGGTCGGTATTTTCCACTATTACTTCTTCGCCAAAAGCATTGATAAAATGCTTTAACCGACCACTTACTTTTATCCTGAATGGGAAGGTGGTGGTAAACTGGATGGTATCGCCTACCAGGTATCGCCAAAGGCCACCGGTAGTTGAAATAACAGGTGCATAATTTTTACCCACCACCACTTCTTTTAAACCAATTGTTTTGGGCTGTGGTTTGCCATATTCTTCCACCGGCATGAATTCGTAAAAAATGCCATGATCCAAATAAAGAAGCATGCCATTTTCCGATTCGCAACTTTGCCCGGCAAAAAAACCTTCGCTGGCATTGTACACTTCGAGGTAGCGAATGGGGCCACCCACCAGTTGCTCAAACTGCTGGCGGTAAGGTGTAAATGAAACGCCGCCATGCAGGTACAATTCCAAATTGGGCCACACTTCTTTGATGCAGCTTTTACCTGTAATTTCTAAAATGCGTTTGAACAATACCAATGTCCAGGTAGGCACACCGCTTACCGATGTTACATTTTCTTCGATGGTACTAATGGCCAGGTTTTCAATTTTGGTTTCCCATTCGTCCATCAACGCTATGCTGAGCTCGGGTGTTTTTATCCATTGGCTCCACATGGGTGCATTTTGCAATAGCACAGCGCTCAGGTCTCCACAGTGTATGTCTTCGTTGAGCGAAGCAATCTGGTGACTACCACCAATTACCAGGCCCTTGCCGGTGAGCAGGTCACTATCGGGGTAGTTGAAATAATACAGGGTCAACACATCTTTATTGCCCTGGTAATGGTTCATGTCAAGGCTTTCCTGGCTTACCGGTATAAACTTGCTGCGGTCGCTGGTGGTGCCACTGCTTTTGGCAAACCATTCCACGGGGGTATTCCACAATACATTTTCCTCGCCTTCCAACATGCGTTGGATATAAGGCTTGAGATCGTCGTACTCCGAAATGGGAACGGCATTCTTAAAATCGCGGATGTGGAAAGTGGTACTGAAATTGTAGCGTTTGCCGAAACTGGTGTACTGGGCATCTGTCATTAGATGCTGCAATACATCCCGCTGCGCATCAATGGGATTGTCTACCCAATGTTGTATGGCATTAAACCTTAATCGGGCTAGTCGTGATATGGCGGGGCTCAACAATTTCATACAATGCTGGCAAAATAGTGAAAGCCACCCAATTTTGGCCTAATCATTCTACACCGGTGGGCAACCTGTTGTAAACTTCGGGTTTACTTTGGGGCTTCAACCAATTTTTGCGGAATGCAACGCTTTGCTATGCGCCTGTGTCACCTATTTACTTCGCCATGATGCAAACCCGGGAACTGGTAGCCAAATGCCTGCAAAATCATGCAGCTGCTCAAAAGCAGCTGTACGATTCGTATGCCCCACAAATGATGGGGGTTTGCTACCGGTACACCAAGAATATGGAGGAGGCAAGTGATGTATTGCAGGAAGGATTTGTAAAAGTGTTTCGCCACCTGGCGCAATGGAAACAGGAAGGCGAACTTGGCGCCTGGATTCGCCGGGTAATGGTGAACACGGCGCTGAACTGGCTAAGAAGCCACCGAAAAGTGCAAATACTGTCGGAGCAGGATATCCCTGAATCTTTCGATGCCGACGCCGTTATCACTCCCATTCAGCAATTACAGGCCAGGCAATTGGCCGACCTGATTCGAAAATTACCGCCGGGCTACCAAACGGTATTTAACCTGCATGCCATAGAAGGATATACCCATGTAGAAATTGCCCAGCTTCTCGGCATCAGCGAAGGCACCAGCCGAAGCCAGTATTTGAGGGCACGTAAGCAGGTAGCAGATTGGATCTTGAATTTGACACCCGAAAATGAACAACATTATGCCAGGAAATCATGACTTTGAAAGAGCGATGCAGCAGCAGCTCGATGGTTTTCGGGTAAACCCTTCACCATCGGACTGGCAGGCCGTGTACGAACAATTGCATCCGCCCAAAAAACGCCGCCCCATTTGGTGGTGGATACCCGGGCTGCTGGTAATGGTGGCCATTGGTTGGTATATGGCTAAAGAACCGGCAGGCACAGGGCAAGCTATTCCTTCGGGAAAAGCATCGCATTTACAGCTCAAAAAACAAGATTCAACGCAGGCAGAAAATAAAACAGCATCGCCAACAACCTCTGCCGTTTTGGATGAAACATTGGCAAGCACTGGTAAGGAGGAAATAGAAACCCATTCATCGGCGCAAACCAATCAACAGTTCAAGCAAAGCGATGTTGAAAGCATAGATGGTAAAAAAACAGAAGAAAAGAATGCGACAACAACTGATCAGCCGGCAACCGACCTGTTTGATATAGCTGCTTCCTTTATTGCCAGTGGTTCGGACAAAAAAGTTAACACTATCAACGAAGACGAATGGCCAATAGTGGAGATGGAAACGACAGAAGCTGCTGCCGCCAAAACTGAAATGGCAGAAGCTGCACAGTTGCCAACGCCTATTCAATACCAGCCTGCAGTTGAAAACAAATGGGCACAACCCAAAACTAAAAAAGCCCATGCCTGGACCTGGGGTGTGTACGCAGGTGCAGGTTTCAATAATCCAACAGAACCTATTAGTGGTGCAAAAGCAATGATGGACTATTCAAGTAGCAGTCCTAATGGATCTTACCAGGGAGCATCGAGGTTGGTAACCAGTAGCAGCCAGCAAAATGGAGGACATTATAACGCAGGCATTTTGCTCAATAGAAAATGGCATCGCAATTGGCAGTTCACCGCAGGGCTTGGTGTAAACCTAAGCACCTGGCAAACCAACAGCACTACGTATAAAGACAGCATACTCGCTAACGGTGCGCAATATAATAGCATACTGCAAGTGCAGGAGCAAAAAAAATACAGCATGTACATGTTTGAGTTGCCCTTGCAAATCAGCAATCGCATAGCTGGTAAAGGTGAAGGGAGTTTTTGGTGGACTGCGGGCATCAATAACCAGTTTCTGTTGAATCTGCATATGAATACTACCTCTCAAAACCTGTTGAACAATTTTATGGCTTTCAACACCAGCCAGTCGGGTACTTCAGGTGCGGCTACTTATCAACCACAATTGCGCCTCGGGTTTTTATACGACCATGCGGGGTCGAAATCACATTGGCAATTGGTGCCCATGATAAACCTGGGTTTTGGCGAACCCATACAAAACCAAAGTTTTCATTTCAATAATTACCAGTTACAGGGCCGTTGGTTTTTTAGCAAGTAAGAAGTAGAAAAAAATACAGTATCCATGCAACGCTTTTGTTGCATGGTGTTTCAATACTTGTAAAGAAGCGAAGCATAGCTGTATGCAAAAGCTTCATTACAACCACTAAAAACTCACTCATGCGAAACCAGATTGCTTATGCATGCCTGGCTGCAACATTGCTGTTTGCAGCTTGCATTAAAGACGATATAAAAAGCAGTTACACCTATTACAGGCCGGTGTATAAAACCAAAGAATCAGTACGCCAAAATGTAAAAAGCAGTGCCCCTGTTGCTGTGGTAGCTCCCGGTAAATTGTTTTACAAAGACGGCTATGTTTTTCTGAACGAAGTTTTGAAGGGCGTGCATGTTATCGACATCAAAAACCCTGCAAGTCCTGTAGTGGTATCGTTTATTGCTATTCCCGGTTGTATTGACCTGGCAGTGCGGGGCAATATTTTGTATGCCGATCTCACCACCGACCTGGTGGCCATTGATATTACCGATCCCACCAATGTACAGGTTACAAAAATTGTGGAAGGGGTATTTCCTCATCGCTATTATGGCAACTATTTTCAGAACGATACATCGCAGGTAATTGTTGACTGGGTAAAAGTGGATACCACGGTTTGGAGTTCTGAGCCACTTAGCTGGGGATTAAAATCAACGGACATGGTGTTTTTTAGTTCCAGCAGTACCGCTGCAGCTACGAATGGAATAGGTGGCAGTATGGCCCGTTTTGCATTATACGCCGATAGATTGTATACCGTGAGTCATGGCGATCTTAAAGTGTTCAATACGGCCAGGCCAGATCAACCCGCTTATGTAAAACAAGTGCCAATGTATTCGAGCGATATCGAAACAATTTTCCCGTACGGCGATCACCTGTTTATCGGTTCGCAAACCGGCATGCATATCTATAGTGTTCAAAACAAAGACAACCCTGTCAAGCAAAGTATGTTCACCCATGCACGGGTTTGCGACCCCGTAGTGGCCAATAGCAAGTATGCTTATGTTACCCTGCGCAATGGCACACGCTGTGGTGGTTTTACCAACCAGCTCGACGTTATCAATATCGAAAATTTGAATGCACCAAGCTTATTGAAATCATATAGCTTATCCAACCCACACGGCTTATCAATTGTAGGCAACACGCTACTCATTTGCGATGGAGCCGATGGTCTCAAAATATTTGACGCTTCTGTGCCAACGGATGTAAAACAAATAGGACGGCTATCCGGCTTCACTGCAGTTGATGTAATTGCCATCAACAACCTGGCCATTGTTTCGGCAGAAAAAGGATTGCACCTGGTTGATTTTACCGATCCTGCACAACCGAAAATGTTGTCTGCCATCACCATTGGAAAATAAATTCAACACACTCGTCATGACTAAGCGAATTTTCTTACTCATTTTTTGCCTCAACATCTTGCCCTTCTACATTTTTGCACAGCAAAAATGGAAACTCGGTTTTATTGCCGAAGCCGGCCTGTTACTGGGTAGCCAGGAACCATCGGGCGATTTGCGTGGCCAGTTTTTACTGCAAAAAAATAACTGGCAATGGGGCGTTGGTAGTGGTGTCGATTTTTACCGGTTTCAATCGGTGCCGGTATATGCGCAGGGCCGAAAGTATTTTTCATCGGCCAAATCAAAGCCCTTTGTGCTGGCCAGTGCGGGCTACAACATCGCCACACCTACCGAACTGCAAAAAAACAACGGTAGTATATCCATCTGGAGTTGGCCCGTGCCGCCATCCGATTATAGTGGTGGCTGGTATGCAGAGGCTGGGGTTGGGTATGCCATCATGAACAAAAAGGGCAGGGGCGTTACATTATCGCTGGCCTACGTTTTCAAAAGCATTGAGGAAAATTTGGGCGATCTGCCCTTGTGGGGAGATGTTAGGTATAACGAAACCAACAAGCAAAATATCTACTACATGACCCGGCTGGCCCTGCGAGTAGGGTACAAATTCTAATGGGCCCTTTTATTGAAAAGCCCAGTCTGCTCCGAATTTTTTACATTAGAAAAAATTTTCGGGCATATGACAACAGTTGCGTTGTACAATATCAAGGGTGGAGTTGGTAAAACGGCAGGATGTGTAAACCTGGCTTACCTGGCAGCCGAAGAGGGCAAAAAAGTGCTGGTATGGGACCTCGATCCACAAGGTTCGGCATCTTTCTATTTCAGCATCGATGCCAGGCTTAAAGGTGGGATCAAAAAATTGCTGAGTGGCGATTCCGAGATCGAGGCCGCTGTACAGTCCACCGAGTTCGAGAACCTCGACCTGCTACCCGCCGATTTTGGCAACCGCCATCTCGATGTGCTGGTAGAAGAAACCAAACATTCCAAAAAGAAATTCAAAAGCCTGGTAGCAGCCTTGCAAGGCCGTTACGATTATCTCTTTATCGATTGCCCTCCCGGCATTGGCCCTTTGAGCGAAGCCATTTTTGCGGCAGCCGATTATGTGGTACTACCCACTATTCCCACTACGCTCAGTATTCGCACTTTCGATATGGCCGCCGCATTTTTCGACGAAAACAAATTGGATGCTTCGCGGTTGCTGGCATTTTTTAGCATGGTAGATATTCGCAAAAACCTGCACAACGAAACCATGGGCAAGTACCAGAAGAATAAACAGTTTCTCAAGAGCTATATTCCCTACCTCAGCACGGTCGAAAAAATGGGCAGCAAGCTGGCACCCGTGGCCTGGTTTGCCCCCAGCAGTTATGCTGCACAATGTTTTCGCGATGTATGGAAAGAATTGAAAAAGAAAATGGCCTCCTGATATTTCTTAGCCGGTATTGCACAGCAAAAAATAAAAACCTGCAACACCAACCGCCTGTGCATCGTTTACTTGTAAGCGGCACAAAGTTTTATTCAACCCAATTAATTTGATTGTATGCAAAGAGAAATTTCCGGATGGCATAGCCCTGCACTGAATGAGCAAATGCCCATTGTAACCTATGGATATTATGGAATAGCGTTGTTATTGGTGCCCACTGCTGCTGCCGACTACCTGGAGTACGAACGGTTTCAAATGATGGAGAGTTTGGCGCCATACATCAACGGCGGCAAAGTGAAAGTGTTTAGCATCAACAGCATGAACAATCAAAGCTGGATGAATAAGCAAATGGAAGGGGCACACAAAGCCATTCGCCACAACCAGTGGAACGAATATGTATGGAACGAAGTAATTCCATTTGTTCGCAACAGCACATCTGCCGATACGCCCATTATTGTGAGTGGTGCATCGTTTGGTGCCCTGCACAGCATGAACCTGTTTTTAAAACGCCCCGATCTCATCGATGGGGTCATCTCTATGAGCGGGGTGTACAACCTCATGGAATATACCGACGGCTACTACGACGAGCAGGTGTATTTCAACAGCCCGGCGCATTATATGCCCAACCTCAACGATGCCTGGTATCTCGGTAATATCCGGCGCAGCCATCATATTCATCTCTTTAGTGGCGAGGGCGCTTACGAAGCCCCCGGTGCAGCCCGCGAATTTGCCGATGTATTGTACCACAAAGGCATTACCTACGAGCTCGATATTTGGGGCCACGATTGGAAACACGATTGGCCCACCTGGCGGGCCGTGTTGCCGCATTATTTCGACACACGGTTTTAATACCTGGTTATTACAACAGCTGCTTCAACCGGGTAGCTGTTTTTGTTTTGGGGCTATAGGCTTTGTGCATATATCGGCTGCAGCTCCGGCCTTTCGGGGTTTCGCCCCGCTTGCAGCGTGGCCCGCTCCTGCGTCGCGGCCCTCCAGTCCGGCAGCCCTTCGGCAAATTGCAAAAAGCAGCAGTCCGGCGGTTGTAATAATAGGGCATGCTTATCTTCGCCGCCATGAATCAACCCGGAAAAATCATCATCATTACAGCCCCAAGCGGTGCCGGCAAAACCAGCATCACGCATTATTTGTTGCAACAGTTTCCAACCCTTACGTTTAGCATCAGCGCAGCCACCCGCCAGCCACGTGGCACAGAGGTAAGTGGCAAGGATTACTATTTTATGAGTGAAGAAGATTTCCGGCAAAAAATTCGGCAAAACGAATTTCTCGAATGGGAAATGGTGTACGAAGGAAAATACTACGGCACCCTCAAAAGCGAAATGGATCGCATTTGGAGCGAAGGCAAAACGCCCATCCTCGATATTGATGTAAAAGGTGCCATTCATGTGCAGCAGCAATACCCAGGCCGTTGCCTGAGTTTATTTATACAGGCTCCATCGGTAGATGCACTCAAAGAACGGTTAGAAGGCCGCGGTACCGAAACAGCAGAAAGCCTGGCCACCCGCCTCAGCAAAGCCAGTTACGAAATGAGTTTTCGCAACAAGTTCGATGCAGTGATTGTAAACGATGTTTTGGAAAATGCCCAACACGAAACCGAGGGCATCGTGCAACAATTTTTACAGTAAGGCGTTTCGGGTAAATCCATTAAACCTGCAAGCCATTCATTGGTCTGTAGTACTCAACCCCCGCTTATGTATCGGTACCTGTACAAAGTTTTTTTGCTCATCCTATTTACTGCCTGTCAAAAAAATGAACTGCCACCCGCTTCAAACAGTGGCTCCCTTTATTTTCCGCCCATTGGCAGCAGCACATGGGAAACCACCACTCCCGAAAGCCTGGGCTGGAACACAACAGCCATCCCCGCTTTGTACAACTTTTTGGAAGGCACCAACACGAGGGCTTTCCTGGTATTGAAAGATGGAAAAATAGTGCTGGAAGCTTATTTTGGCAAAAACCTTACCGGCGCCTTTTTCAATGCCTCCAGTATTTGGTACTGGGCGTCGGCAGGAAAAACACTTACCGCAGCTACCGTGGGCATTGCCCAACAAGAAGGGTACCTGCAAATAGATAAACCCACCAGCCAGTATTTGGGTGCAGGCTGGTCGAGCCTTAGCCCGGCGCAGGAAAATCAAATCACTGTCCGGCATCAACTTACTATGACATCGGGCCTCGACGATGGAGTAGCCGATCCCTATTGCACTTTGCCTTCCTGCCTTATTTTCAAAGCTACTCCCGGCACTCGCTGGGCTTATCATAATGGGCCTTACACTTTACTCGATAAAGTGGTAGCCAATGCTACCCACATAAGTTTTACCAACTATTTCAACTCCCGCCTTCGCGATAAAATAGGCATGGACGGCACCTGGGTTCCTGTTGATTACAACAATGTTTTTTATAGCACTGCAAGATCTATGGCCCGCTATGGGTTGCTTATTTTAAACAAAGGCATTTGGGACGGTAATCCGGTTATTAAAGATGCCAACTACTTTACAGCCATGACCAACACTTCGCAAACTCTCAATCTATCATACGGGTACTTGTGGTGGCTCAATGGAAAAGCTTCATTTATGTTGCCCGGTTTGCAGTTGGTGGTGCCGGGTAGTATTACTCCACAGGCGCCCGCCGATATGGTAGCAGCAATGGGAAAAAATGGCCAGTTGCTGAACGTTGTTCCTTCTCACAACCTCGTTGTGGTGCGCATGGGCGACGATCCCGATAATTCACCGGTTCCGTACACTTATCAAAAACAAATTTGGGAAAAGCTGAATGCAGTCATCAGGTAACACTTTCTTTTAGTGGGTGCCGGCAATCAGTCTTTTGTCGATCTCAAATGTTTCAACCGGTGAAATTTCTATTGCGCCAAACAGTTCCGATAAAGGGTTCAGAACAATATTGTATTCCTGTTCAATAATAATGGAGGGTACGATAAACCCGGCATAGCTGCTGTTCGCTAAAATTTGCTGGCCCATCCATTGCGTGTAGCCAATATCATTCCTCCAATCCGGCTGCATTTTTTTTACATCAATTGTATATAGGGGGGTAGATGCCGGGATGCCAAAGCTGACGGTTCCAAGATTTACCAGGTCGGTTTTGCCTTGTGCATGCACCAGTTTTTCCAGCACTGCCAGCGACAAGCGTTCGCTGCAATACAAACACGCAACACCTTCAGGATTCCATCTGCCTCCATATTTTTTGGCTCCCAGGCCGCTGGTGTCTCCAATAAATTGTTGGTGGCATATCCTGTAAACGGTGATCATATGTATACGCCGTAGGCAATGCGGCCAAGCTCTTGCTGCAGCAGGCGAATGCCGGTAATAGATTGCAGGCTTTCAAAACCCAATGGCTGGCCCAGTACATTTTTTGGGGTACGAAGCCACGCTACAAAGCTTGCTTCGTTTTCAAAAAGCTGAAGGCCGGTTTCGGTAAGTTTTTTTAAGTAGTGGAGCAGCTCGGCTTGCAAACCGGTAAAGGACTTATCATCTTTTAAACTGCGCTGAATGGTTCTATCGCTGATGTTTAAAATGATGCCCCATTCTGCCTGGCTAAACCCCAATTGCCTGGATAATTGGATAAAGGCGGCTGTTGAAAAACTTAGTGTACCGGCAGTATAAGCTACCTCGGGCTCTTGCAATAGCCTGGGAAGTAATTGTTCGTCGGGAACTTTGTATTGAATGGGCTTGTTTTTCATGTATCCGCCATTTGTCTCACTAATGTACGACAAATTTACAAGTTTTTCATCTTTCTCCTAATGCTCTCATTTTTTTGCTCCTATCTTGCTGCTTAAACAGTTGCCTATGCCTTTCAAAAGTAAAACGGTGTTTATTACGGGTGCAAGCCGTGGTATTGGTAAAGCCATTGCCCTAAAATTGGCGGCCGATGGGGCCAATATTGTAGTGGCTTCCAAAAGCGTAACCGAAGATGCCCGCCTGGGTGGCACCATCTATAGTGCAGCGGAAGAAATTGAAAAGGCGGGTGGTAAAGCATTGGCCATCCAGCTCGATATCCGCGACGAAGCGGCAAGTGCGGCAGCTATGCAGCAAGCATTCGACCATTTTGGAAGTATAGATGCACTGATCAATAATGCAAGTGCTATCAATTTATTGCCTACCGAAAAAACCGAACCCAAACGCTACGACCTCATGCATAGCATTAATGTTCGGGGTACTTTTTTCCTATGCCAGGCTGCAATCCCTTTTCTCAAAAAAAGTTCCAATGCACATATCATCAATCTTAGCCCACCCATAAGCATGAATCCTAAATGGTTTGCAGGCCATTTGGCCTATACCATGAGCAAGTTCAATATGAGTATGATTGCATTGGGGTTGAGTGCAGAGCTAAAGCCTTTTCGCATTGCGGCCAATACACTGTGGCCAAAAACAACCATCGCTACTGCTGCAGTCAACAATTTGCTGGGAGGCGAAATGCTGATGAAAATGAGCCGCACACCTGCAATAGTAGCCGATGCGGTTTGGCATATTTTACAGCAACCTGCCGATACCTGCACCGGCAACTTTTTTATTGATGAAGAACTGTTGCGGTCTGTAGGTGTTACAGATTTCTCGGGGTATGCGCATGTGCCGGGCACAACGCAATTTTACCCCGACCTGTTTGTAGACCAGACTGCATAAAAGGAATATTGATGCAAACTATTTCCGACAATCCATGGTTGCAACTGGCACACGATTTTGTGATGCAGACTAACCAGTCTGTGTTTTTAACCGGTAAAGCAGGTACAGGAAAAACTACTTTTTTAAAGCAGTTGAAAGAGAGTTGCTTCAAGCAACTGGCAGTAGTAGCGCCAACAGGTGTAGCTGCTATCAATGCAGGTGGCACCACCATCCATTCTTTTTTCCAATTGCCTTTTGCACCTTACATTCCGGTTGCATTTTCAGCAAACAATGATGAGGTATCCAGCCAGCAAAGCTTAATTGCCAAACTAAAGTTCAATAGGGAAAAAAGAGAATTGCTCCAAAGCCTCGACCTGCTCATCATCGACGAAATAAGCATGGTGCGCTGCGACACACTGGATGCTATTGATGCTGTGCTTCGGCATGTAAGAAATAACCAGGCTCCGTTTGGTGGTTTGCAAATGCTGTTCATTGGCGATATGTACCAGTTGCCTCCTGTAGTGCGTGACCAGGAATGGCAATTGCTGAGAGAGTATTACAGCGGCCCGTTTTTTTTCAATAGCCAGGTAGTGCAGCAACACCCGCCTGTGTATATCGAATTGCAAACCATTTACAGGCAAAGCGATCAGCGCTTTATTCAACTGCTCAACGAAGTGCGAAATAATGCACTCACGCAAGAGGGATTGAGTTTGCTGAACAGCAGGTATCGTCCGGATTTTGTGCCATCCGAAGATCACAATTTTATCACCCTTACTACGCACAACAATAAAGCCGATGCCATCAATATAGAAGCATTGGTAAACCTGCCCGGTGAAATGTTTTCTTACAAAGCCGTGGTGGAAGGCGACTTTAACGAACGAAGTTTTCCGGCAGAAGAAAACCTGCAATTGAAAGTGGGTGCGCAGGTCATGTTTCTGAAAAATGATACAATTAGCAAGAGCTATTACAATGGAAAAATTGGCGTGGTTGTTTCGTTGGATGAAGATAGTGTGAAAGTGCAATGCGAAGGCGATAGATGGCCTATTACAGTAGAGCAGGATATATGGACCAATGTGCAATACAGCTTAAACAGGCAAACGCAGCAGGTAGAAGAAAAGGAGTTAGGATCATTTACTCAGTTTCCTTTGCGTTTGGCTTGGGCCGTTACTATTCACAAAAGCCAGGGCCTCACATTCGAACATGCCATTATTGATGCGGCTGCTTCTTTTTCGGCGGGGCAGGTGTACGTGGCACTCAGCCGCTGCAAATCGCTGGAAGGCATGGTGTTGCTCACTAAAGTGCCACAGTCGGCAGTAATGGTAGATAGAAGAGTGCAGCAGTTTGCAGCAGGTGGAAAACAGATGGATGAACTGCAACGGTTTTTTGGCAGTAGTAAAATGCAATTTCAGCAGCAGTTGTTGATGCAATTGTTTGATGGAGAAAAACTATTGTCTGCTGCAAAATCCATTCAGCGGGTTATACAGGAACATGGCGAAAGCTATGGGGAATTGGCTCATCCCTGGAGCGAAGCATTGGTGCAGCAGTGCCATGAATTAAAAGACACGGCAGCGAAATTTCAGCAGCAATTGAAACTGCATTTTGCAAAAGCGACTTTGCTTCCAGAAACAGATGAATGGATACAACAACGAGTAACAAAAGGGGCAGCATGGTTTGCTGGAAAACTGGAAGATGAAATTATTGCATCCATAAAAAATCAACCGGCAATTACCGATAGCAAGGAACAGGCGGAAGAGTTGGAAGCTGCGCTGGCAAAGGCTTTTGAAGCATCCAAGCAATGGTTGCAATTTGTACAGGTGGTTAGTTCAGGATTTGACGCTCACCAAATGATGCAGGCAAAAAGCAAGATCAATATCAGCGAAATAGTGGGGCTGGCTTATAGTGGGAGCAGCAAGCATACGCAACGATTATCCGATTCGCCACATCCTGTATTGCTGCGAGAGTTGATAGAGTTGCGCAATGCCATTTGCGAGCAAACCGATAAGCCGGTGTACATGGTGGCCAATAGCGTTACGCTACAGGAACTGGCAAAGTATTTACCTCAAACGTCTGAGGACTTATTGCAGGTGAAAGGTTTTGGAGAACAAAAAGTGAAACAGTTTGGCGATGAGTTTTTAGCAGTTATTAAAACTTACTGTGAATTTCACCAGCTCGAATCGGCAATGCATACAATGGAGGGAAGCAGGCCAACAAAAAGAAAGGCCAAAACAAATGAAGACGGTTCTCCCAAAAAGAATACAAAGCAAATTAGCTACGACCTGTGGAAGGAAGGAAAAACCATTGCCGAAATTGCTGCGGAGCGAAGCCTAACTGCCGGAACTATTGAAGGCCATTTTACAGACTATGTATTGAATGGCGAAGTGCCGCGGCAATTGCTGATACCTGATGCATTGTTTGAAAAAGCGGCAGCAATTGTAAAAGAACTTTCTGCTACTTCAATGACACCTATTAAAGAAAAACTGGGCGATGAAATTTCTTATGCGCAAGCCCGGTTGGTAATGCAATGGCTTTCGAAAGCAGGCGAAATTGTAACCAACCCTTTTACACCTATACCATCGAATCCGGATTAAACCAACTTTACAAAAAGAAAAAGCGTTTGCTACTCGTGTAACAAACGCTTTTATTATAAGGGTGGGTGGTGGTGTATTATGATTTAATTCGGTTGGCTTCCGATTCCAAACCGGTTTTGCGTTGGCGGGCTGCTTTTACTTCATTGCTGCCAAACCTCCAGTTAAAGCTTACCCTAAATGTGCGGGATTCATTTTTACCCTGGCCTTTGATGTACAGGCCGCCATAATCGGATACTGCACGCCAGTAACTGGTGAAGAAAATATCGGTAGCACTTACTTTAATAGAAGCTTTGTTTTTCAGGATGGGTTGCAAAAAGCCGATATCTACACTGCCCATGGGTTTTGTTTTCCAGGTGCCGCCCCATATGCTGGGGCCATTAAACCAACCAGACAATTCGGCCTTGGTTCCTTTTTTATTGAGCGTAAAACTGTTTTGCAGGTACACACCATACATCGGGATTTTTGTATTGATATGGCCGTTGTCGAATTGGCCATCGAATATTTGATAGTTGTACCAAACATTGGCATAACCTCCCCACCATTTCACAAAATTCAGCGGTGCTCCAATGCTGAAATTGATGATTTGTTGGCTGGCTAAATTTCTTTCCTGTATATAAGTCGCATTGCCGTTGGTAGTATCTGTTACCTGTGTGCTATAATCTTTTACATAGCTATACCCAACGCTGGTATTTAAGAAGCCTTTGAATGTGTGGGTGAGCTCCACATTATCGGTGTATTGTGGTTGCAAAAATGCATTGCCTTTTTGATAGGTCATTTCATCCAGCTTGTTTTCGAATGGATTCAACTCCTGGTAAGTTGGTCTGTCGATGCGACGGCTGTAGGTAAGGTTCAGTGTGTTGGTCTTGTTGAAATTCCAGGTAATTGCACCACTCGGAAAATAGTCGAGGTAGTTTCTTTTTACGCGGTCATCGTCCTGTTCTTTACCATCTGCTCTTGTAAGCAAGCCATCGCTGTTGGTTTGTTCAAGGCGTAAACCTGCCTGCACACTCCATTTTTCGTTTAGTTTACGATTGTAGTTTACATACGCAGCATTCACATTTTCCTTGTATCTAAAAGAGTTGCTCTTGGTAAGATCTTGTATAGGCGTAGTGCCTACATAATTGTAAAATTCAAAAGTGTTATCAGTAGTTACAAAAGATAGTTTGCCACCATAGCCGAGTTTGCCTTTCCATGCGGGTTGCTCCATATCGGCTTTCACCGTAAAGATGTCGATGGTAGTGGGCGTATAGTTGCCATACACATTCAGCTCATTAAAACTGCCATCAGGATTTAAATAAAGGTTGGGCTGTGTGCTTCTTCCTTCGCCATTAAAAAATCCATAGTCCACATCCACATTCAGTTCGCGGCCGGTGGTATCGGCATAGCGATAGTTGGCGTTGAAGTTGGCATTGGTGCGTTTGCCGGGAATGCTGTTGCGGGCTACCAGCGTACGGGAGAGTTGTCCGCTTTTTTCATCATAGATGGGTGTTTTACTTTCCGAACCCCAATCGCCATCATTAAAGTTGATAGTGGCCAACACGCCGAAAGTGCTTGTCTTACTTGCAAAAAAATCGGCGCCAACTTTGGCATTCATGCTTTTGTTGTGGTTGGTGTTGGTGGTTTTCTGGTCGTAGATGGTATCGTTTTGAATGCGATACAATTCCATATTGTTTTCACGCATACCCAAATTGCCACCAACGTTGCCGAATATGTTTATTTTTTTGTCGCGGTAGTTCAGGTTCACGCTACCATTTCCCTTGGGTGTAATGCCCTGTACATAGCCCAGGTTCACACTGCCATTGGTGCCGTATTTTTTGTTTTTCTTCAACCGAATATTAATGATACCTGCGTTGCCACTGGCGTCGTATTTAGCCGAAGGGTTGCTGATCATTTCAATGGCTTCAATATCGTTGCTGTTGATGCTTTTTAAATAGGCGGCCAGTTCTGTGCTGCTCAGTTGCATCATTTTTCCATCCACATATATGCGTACACCAGTCTTTCCTTTCATGGAAATATTCTCGTTGTTATCCACCTGTACGCCCGGTGTTTTTTGCAGCAGTTCCAAAGCATCGCTACCCTGTGCGGTAATGGTGCTTTCTACGTTGAAAATGGTTTTGTCGGCATGAACTTCGATCACCGGTTTTTTGGCAGTCACTACCACGCCCTGCAATTCTTTGCTGGCCGCTTGCAGCGACATGCCTGCAAGGCTTTTGGTTTCTCCGTCTTTCAATTCAAATTTTTCTGAATTGCTTTCGGCAAAACCCATTGCACTTGTTTTTACAAAATAATTTCCTGCAGTGATGGCCGCAAATTCAAAATGGCCTTCCTTATCGGTAATGGCAGATCTTACGATAGATGAATCTTTGGCCTTTTGCAAAAACACGCTGGCATTCGCCATAGGTTGTTGCTTGTTGTCGGCTACCAGCCCTTTTATTTTTCCGGTAGAAGTTTGGGCAAACGACGGGCAAATGATGCCGGCCATGAAAGTAAATAGTAGAAGTAGTGTTCTCATAAAAATGGTGATAGTGTGTGTTGAGGTTTGTTTGCGTGCAAATATTTTTTCAAATAAGCATGGCATGCAACCGTTTTGGCATGAGTGGTAAATTCAAATGCATGAAGGTATAAGTGGCATTTTTGGGGGATGAGTGCACCAGCGGAAGCGGAGCTGGATAAAAGGTTTTTATCCCTGTTTGAACCGCTCCAAGGTCATTGACTATATTTGCCGCCCATTGAGTAAAACCATTAAGTACATGAACAACGGATTTAACGCAGATAAGCAGCATACACTGGCAGATACCGTAAGTGTAGAAGGTACAGGCCTTCATACCGGTGCCTATGTAAACATGAACCTGAAACCTGCCAAACCAGGCTATGGCTATGTGTTCCATCGTATTGACCTGCCCAATCAGCCTACTGTACGTGCCGATTGCGACTTAGTGGTAGATACCAGTCGTGGCACCACGCTGGAGGAAAACGGCGCCCGTGTAAGCACAGTTGAACATATTTTGGCTGCCCTGGTAGCCCTGGGTGTCGACAACTGCCATATAGAGATCAACGGACCGGAAATTCCGATCATGGATGGCAGTAGCATGCCATTTATTGAAGCCATAGATGAAGTGGGTGTAGTAGAGCAGGAAGCTGCTAAGCAATGGTATACCATTGGCGAAAATATTCAATATGTGGACGAAGCCCGTCGCGTGGAGATCACGGCACTGCCTTCTACCGAATACAAAGTGACCACCCTTATCGATTTCAACAGCCCGGTATTGGGCACCCAGCATGCGCAGTTGAAAACCCTGTCTGATTTCCGAACAGAAATTGCACCCTGCCGCACATTCGTGTTCCTGCACGAGCTGGAAATGCTGCTGGAACATAACCTGGTAAAAGGTGGTGATATCAATAACGCCATTGTAGTAGTGGATAAACCCATTACCGAAGAGGCCAAAGAGAAATTGAAAAAAGCATTTAAAAAGGATACCATTGAAATACAGGGCGAAGGCTACCTGAACAACCTGAAACTCCGCTATCCCAACGAGCCAGCTCGTCACAAGCTGCTCGATGTGGTAGGCGACCTGGCCCTGATTGGCTACCCGGTAAAGACCCATATTATTGCTCACCGCCCGGGTCATGCTGCCAACGTAGAGTTTGCCAAACTGGTAAAACAATACATCAAAAAGAACAAGCACACCAAAGATGTGCCCACGTACGATCCTACTTTGCCACCCGTGTACGACCTGGCAGCTATCGAAAAAACTTTGCCGCACCGCTTCCCATTCCTGCTGGTAGATAAAGTGGTAGAGCTTACTGCCAACACCATTATAGGGGTGAAGAATGTAACTTTCAACGAGTGGTTTTTCCAGGGCCATTTTCCCAATAACCCGGTAATGCCCGGCGTATTGCAGATAGAAGCATTGGCGCAAACCGGTGGTATACTTTGTATCAATGCCATGCCCGAAGGAGATTACAATACCTATTTCCTGAAAATTGACAACTGTAAATTCAAAGCCATGGTAAAACCCGGCGATACCATGCTGCTGAAACTCGAGTTGACCGAGCCAATTCGGCGCGGTATTTGCTCCATGAGGGGCACTGTATTTGTAAACGGTAAAATTTGTACCGAGGTAGATATGGTAGCTCAACTCGTAAAGCGATAAGCCTTTACGAAACGCTAAATCAACATAGCCGCCCATGAAAAAACGAACCGAAAGCCATGGGATACTATTTTTGATTGTTTTATATTCATTTACTTAAATATGTTTTGGCCCGGTTGGCTCCCATAAGGAAACGCCACCTGCTAGTTCGAACACTGTCAATTATGATTCATCCCCTGGCGTATATTCATCCGGATGCCCAACTGGCCGATAACGTAAAAATCGATCCGTTTACCGTTATCCACGGTAATGTAAAAATTGGCGAAGGCACCTGGATAGGGAGCAATGTAACCATTATGGAAGGCAGCAGGATCGGTAAGAACTGCCGCATTTTTCCGGGCACAGTCATTGGCGCCATTCCACAGGACCGCAAATTCAACGGCGAAAAAACCACGGTTGAAATTGGCGACAACTGTACCATTCGTGAGTTTGTAACCATTCACCGAGGTACCAACGATCGTTGGAAAACGGTAGTGGGCAATGGCTGCTGGATTTTGGCGTATAGCCATATTGGCCACGATTGCATCATTGGCAATAACTGTACACTCAGCAACAGTACCCAACTTGCAGGTCATGTGGTATTGGGCGATTGGGTTGGTATGGGTGGCGTATGTGCCGTACACCAGTTTGTACAAATTGGCCAACACGCTTTTATCAGTGGCGGTTCGCTGGTGGGTAAAGATGTACCTCCTTATATCAAAGCCGGCCGCACCCCGCTAAGCTATGCAGGTGTAAACTCGGTAGGCCTTAAGCGCCGCGGATTCAGCAACCAGCAGATCAACCAGATTTTGGATGTGTACCGCGTTATTTACAACAAAGGCATGAACACCACGCAGGCTTTGGAGTTTATTGAAGAAGAACTGCCCATCAACGATGAAAGGGACGAGATCGTCACTTTTGTTCGCGAAAGCGGCCGCGGTATCATCAAACGATTTACCAAAGGAGCGTTGGACGAATAATATTTTTAGAAGCACCTCCTTTACCGGGGGGCTTTTTATTTACAGCCAATCAAACAGGGTAGAGTAAGGCATGACAATAGAGCTTCACCAATTAGGCAAACGCTACAACCGCCATTGGATTTTTAAAAACCTGTCAGCTACATTGAAAGCCGGTGCGCCGGTGGCTATAACCGGTGCCAATGGCTCGGGCAAAAGCACGCTGCTGCAAGTGCTGGCAGGCGCTTTGGAAAAAAGTACCGGCACTATCCATTGGGAAAGCAATGGCCGGGAAATAGTACCCGAAAAAAGGTTTTCATCTACCTCTGTTTGCGCACCCTATCTCGAATTGATAGAAGAACTTACGCTTACCGAGTTTTTCGAATTTCACGCCACTTTCAAAAAATGGTTGCCGGGCCTCAGCATTCCACAAATCATTGCGTCGATGGATCTGCAGGCTGCTGCCAATAAGCAAATACGCGATTTCAGCAGCGGTATGAAGCAAAGGGTAAAACTGGCACAGGCCATACTCACCGATACTCCAGCGCTATTTTTGGATGAGCCCACCAGCAACCTCGACCTAAAGGGCATTGCCATGTATCACCAGTGGATGCAACAATATACACAGGGTAGATTGTTGGTGATAGCCAGCAACGATGAAACAGAAATTGGATTCTGCCAACAACGCATTCATATTTCAGACTACGCTAAATAAGATATCCTATGGCCAATTCCTATTTTCATAAGTTAGATGATATAGCAGTAAAAGAAATTGCTCCCGGTTTTCTGTCGCGGTTCATACATACAGAAGGCAATACGTTCAATTTTATTGAAGTAAAAGCAGGTAGCGATTCACCTATTCATTCGCACATGCACGAGCAAACAGCTTTTGTGTTGAAAGGCGAATTTGAAATGACCGTGGATGGCGAAACACAAGTGCTTACACCCGGCACTTACTGCATTATACCCGGCAACGTACCGCATGGCGGAAGAGCAGTAACAGATTGCACCCTGCTGGATATATTCAATCCTATAAGAGAGGATTTTAAGGCCATGTAAATAGTGCTGTTGCAGGCAAACCATGCAAGTAGCAGTTGCTTTCCTGAGCATATTTGGATGCACTATTAAGAGCTTCCTGCTTTTGAGTGCGACCTGGTTTGGTTTATAAATTGAAATAACAACCGAACAGGATGTTGCGGGGCATTAGCGGAATTGTGCCAATGCTCTGGCTAAGGGAGCTTAAATTGATATCCTTGTAGTCCTTAATATTAGCAAGGTTGCGAGCCTTTAGCGAAAAATAGTATTTCTTTTTAGCGGGCTTAAATTGTGCTTCGGCATCTACAATGGTAAAAGTGTAATTATTGGCACGACCCAAATTGTTGTTGTAGTAAGCGCAATATGCATTCACGTTAAGTTCTGGTGTTGCATTCCATGAGAGTCTTGTATTAAAGCGCAGGTGTTGCGTATAGGTGTTACGATTGGTAGTATAATTTTCTGGCAGTTGAATATTATCGTTGATGTAGTTGGTTTCAAAAAAGTAAAACCATTTTTTCTTCCACGACTTGTGTAGGCTCACACTCACGAAACCCAATTTGCTATAGCCATATGCCGCCTGGTGATTTACGATGTATAGCCTTGACGAAAAACTATAGTTTATGGATGCCGATATCCGGTAATTCCTGTTGAAATTATTGTAATTGTAGTTGTATAATAAACTGGTGATGTTCGTATTGTTTTTAGTGATAGAATCGATGGTGGTTTGTAAAAAGCCAATATAATTGTTGTAGAATGCAGAGCTATTGAACTGAAGCATATTGGAAATTGACAGAAGGTGCCCATGGTTTTTTGGCATATGAAAAGTTATTGCAGCCGATGTAAATAATTGCTGCGTTGGCCTTAAAGTATAGTCTGCATATTGGCGATACTGAGAAAGGCCAGTAGGGAGTATGCCCTCAAACATTTTATAGGGCTGGGCAAGCTCCTGCGTATATTTTGCCATCAGGTGACTATTCAGATTTTTAGTCAACCTTGACCGTGCGTTTGCGTCTAATAATACGCTTGGGTACAGTTTTGTTTCTGCTGCTGTTTTGTTGAATAGCGTTTTTATCTGTTGTCCACCCAGTTCGCCGTTGGCAAAAAAGTAGGTGGTGCCTTTTTCCAAACTCCTGCTGGTGCGAAAGCGTACATGCAAGAGTTGTTGACTTTGAGCTTGTGCAAGTGCAGGTATTGCAATTGTATCCGCATTATTTTGTTGCGTAAACCAGCCATTGCTTGTATAATCAAATTTTGAAAACGACGCCTCACCATGATATTGATGGGTTTTTTGCCCGCTTTTTACATAGTACGTTGCGCCTCCCTGTATTAATTCGGTAGCAAGTTTCGGTGCAATTTGTTGATGCGTAAATGTTGAATCGGGTAAAGGGTAGAGGTCTGGAAATTGCGTACTGTATGCTGTTCCCTGTTGTGGCAATCGCAGCATTGCAGCCATGCCCCAAACCTTTATCGCTTTATTGCTGTTGAGCCTCGAAGTATATTCTGCCATGGCTATCCATTGCTTCCAATTGTTTTGAATGCGCTGCTGCAAACTTTGCTGTGGAAAAGCTATTTGTGTGTACTTGTTCTGCTCCTGGTTTTGCGTATTGTTGAGCGCAAAAATGGCCTGCGTTTTCAGCTCCTGGTTGGGCTTCAGTTGTATGGTAAGTTCTGTGGTAGACACGGCCACATTTGGCTTGCTTTCATAATAGTTGCTGTCTCTGCGTACAATAAGGCTGGTGTCGGCCACAAGTGTGGAAGTAAAATAACTATGCTGTTTTTGAAAATCGCGGCTATAGGAAAACTCTTGCTTTAGTTGGGCCTTTTTTCCAATAGGGGCATTCAGTTGCACCCTGTTATCGAACAACTTGTTGCTGATATAATACCTGCTGTCAAAATTGTTGATGGTGTTAAGTGTTAGATTGTTGAGCAACCATCCTTCCATTTTCTTTTGGGGTTGCGTTTTTATTTCTTCCTGGGCTTTCCATCCAAAACCTTCGCCCAGGTTATTATAATTACCAATAAAAGCCACCTGTACCTTTTGTTGCAATGCAAACACTACCGGCGAAAACTGGTATCGCCAATTAGATCCCAGGGCCAAATGAACATCACCAAAAGCGGCCTGTAGTTTTTTGTTGTTCAGTTTCAGATTGATGAATACCCTGCTTTCGCCACTCAGCCCTTTCAGTAGTTTTTGGTTGGTTTGATTTTCTAATGCCTGCACCTGCTCCAATACGTGCACAGGAAAGGAAGTAAGCAACAGGTCTAATTTTTGTGCAAATATTTCATTGCCTTCAATCATTATTTTTTCAACTGCTTTTTGTTTGTACAGCAGGTTGCCATTTTTATCGAAACTGAAATCGGGCAGCTTCTCCAGCACGTCCTTTAGCTTTTTTTCTTCGCCTGTTTTAAAGGCATCCACTTTGTAAAAAGTAGTATCGCCTCTGCGCCAAACGGGTGGCCCTGTTACAACCACATTGGGCAAAGTGCTATGTGCTAACTGTAGCGTAACGGGTAATACGGCTGGCAACGAACTGGAAGGAAGCATGCTGCAGGTATAAGTAATATACCCTGTGCTTTGAACGGTAAACAGCAAACTGTCGTTTGCATGCACCGGTACTTGCAACTCCACCGTATTGGTATCCCGCATGTTTTGCCATAGCACAATACTTTTGTTGCTATGCCTTTGCACTTTTACACTGGCATATCGTACAGCATTACCCGTGCTATCAGTTAGTACAATCCTGATGGGCTTTTGTTGTGCTGAGCACCAAAGTGTAGCATGCAGAAAAAATATGAAAAGGATATAACGCACTTAGTTATGCTTTCAATTGAAAATGCTTAATCCTTCATGGTAGTAGTGTACTTTTTTTGAATTCGCCGGGGTTCGAAATTCCCATTGAAACAATTGGGCCAGAAAATATTGTCAGGTATCTCAATATTAGTAGTATAGCTTTGTAACATATACTTATTTTGATTGCTTGCATTCAATCCTTCAACCATTAAACCCTGCAGATCGCTTAGCCCCTGGGTACTGCCTGGCACTTTAATCTCGGTGGTAAACCACACATCCCAGTATAATTGATTTTGAGAGCCATATAGTTTGGCCCTTTGGCAGTGAAAGCCTGAAATGGTTTTTGTTTCATTCAGGTAAATCCATGGTGCGGAGCCTGGCACGAGCTTAGTTTGGCAAAGCTCTCCATCGCATTCTGCATTGCCATTGCTCCCCGGCCTTGGGCTAAAGTCTAATTGGAATCGCTCTATTAAAGAATCGAAGTCGGCAACAGATAGCATTTGTTTCGGTTTTGTACAAAGATTATTGGTCATTGATCCATTTGGCGTTTCAAACCTGGCCTGGCCGTCCGGATATTGCTTTAGATACAGGGGTTCTAAATAGGTGAGTACCTTATTGTTTTTAAAATAGAAATGTCCCTTGTATTCTAAGGTCAGCGCTTTCAGCAGTTTGCCGTTTTCAATCATGTCGGCATTGTGTTCTACTTTATACTCGCAGTACAACTGTTGTGCGGTGGCAGGTTTGAATAAAATGCCTAACAGGAAAATTGATAGTAACTGTCTATTCATACGGATGTTATTTAAAATTGCAGGATGCAATCAACTTATATAAAAATGAATGGACCTATTCTGACTTGGTTGAGCAAATGGGTTCCATACTCACTACTCAATTCCTTGCATTGAACTAAGCATCTTATCGCCTCATATCCTGCGGCATCGCAACTGGATTCATAAGCTCTACAAGTGTTGTATTGCTAACGGTAGTTGAGCCTTGACCTACGCAATTTGCCCAGATTAGTTCTGCAGTTTTGGTGCAGGGGTAACGCCGAAACATTTACGACAGTCGCTACATTAGGTAGTTGTATCGTCTAAATGCATAAGCACCGCCTGCAGCATAAATGTATTCATAGTTTTGTTGTTTCCAAAAAAACTATGCAGGTTTGAATCGGATGAGTCCTGTATTTATGGTCACAATAACCTGCTGCCACTCCTTTTTATTGGTTGGGCATAGTGGATGATTTCTGCAAATTTGATTGCACAGCCAATGCTATTGACAAAGCAGGCTTTCTGACACAACTGACTTTGCAATGCATTCCTTGTTATATGTATTGGAGAAGACGGATAAATCGCTATCCCATACTCGCCATCAGCAAATTCAGATCGGTGTATTTCAGTTCGAAGCGTTCGCTCAAATGAAAATTGGTGAGGGCTCCTTTGAACATATAAATGCCGGTGCGGATATTGAAATTATTCCACACATAATTATCCAAACCGCCTGCATCGGCAATGCTCAACAAGAGCGGCATCAGTACATTGCTTACGGCATGGCTGGCAGTACGGCTATAACCACTGGGTATATTGGGCACGCAGTAATGAATAACACCATGCTTCGTAAAAGTGGGTCTTTCGTGGGTAGTTATTTCGCTGGTTTCAAAGCAGCCGCCACGGTCGATGCTCACGTCGATAATTACACTACCGGGGCGCATATTGGCCACCATTTCTTCGCTTACCACCAATGGAGTGCGGCCGTTGCTTTGGCCCAATGCACCTACTGCAATTTCACAGGTTTTTAATTGCTTGGCCAAAATTTTCGGTTCTATTACCGAAGTCCAAACGCGATGGCCCAGTGTATCCTGCAAGCGTTTTAATCGGTACACATTATTATCAAATACTTTAACCGACGAACCCATGGCCAATGCAGCACGGGCTGCAAATTCGCCTACAACTCCGGCGCCAATAATGATGACTTTAGTAGGAGGAATGCCACTGATGCCACCCAGCAAAATGCCTTTTCCTTTTCCGCCCTGGCTTAAGTAATGCCCGGCAATAAGCATACTGGCACTACCGGCTATTTCGCTCATGCTGCGTACAATGGGGTATGTGCCGCTATCGTCTTTCAGGTTTTCAAAACTCAGGCCGGTTATTTTTTTATCCATCATGCTTTGCAAAATGGAAGCCTTCATTACACTGAGGTGAATGGGCGAAACAATTACCTGGTTCAATTTGAGCAGCGGCAAGTCGGCATCTACTACAGGTGCACTTTTTACCAGTATATCGCAACCATAAATTTCCTTGTGGTCGTATTTAATTTTGGCACCGGCCTCGCTATAGTCCTTATCTAGATAGCCACTTTCTTCGCCGGCTTTACTTTCTACCCATACATCGTGGCCATTGGCTACCAGCACACCCACCGCCTCGGGTATAAGGCCTACACGGTTTTCCTGGAAAGCGGTTTCCTTGGGCACACCAATAAAAAGGTCGGAGCCCTTGGCTTTTACGTCCAATGTCTCTTCGAGAGTTTCGTAGTTGAAAGAACCGCTTACAATTGATTTCGCCATGACTGATTGCTATTACTTGCTTTGATGGAAAGTGGTGCTGTAGAAAACTGCGTGATTGGTATTAAAATTACTGTTCGCCTTTCATTTTTATAGAACGGGTTTCGGGCCCGGTAATTTCGATGATGAACTTCACTGTATCGTCGGGTAGGAGTTGTTCTGCTTTTTCGGGCCATTCTACCAGGCAGCGATGGCCGCTGTACAAAGCATCTTCCACCCCTGCGGCTATGGCTTCCTCCTCGCTTTTGAGGCGGTACCAATCCATATGGTACAGTGCCGCTCCGTTGGGCAACTCGTACTCGTTGATGATAGAGAATGTGGGGCTGGATGCATGGTGATGGCTGCCCATGGCACGGAGTAAAGCCGTACTCAGCGTGGTTTTGCCTGCACCCATGGGGGCATAAAAAGCGATCACTTTTTGTTCCCCCACCTGTTCCAACACCCAGTGTGCGGCACGGTCTATATCACGAATGGCATATTCCATTGGCGGCAAGTTCGCTCAAAATCTTCATTTTCAAGGTGGTTCATCTCTTTTTCAAAACTTGACCTGATTCATTGCAAGCAAAAAAATGCACCCGGTCTTGCAGCTACGTTGCAGTAATAGACCAGGGCTTGTTGCAATTTTTGCAACAATAAGGGGTAAATTTGCAACATGACGATCGGTAGAGCCCCAGGTTTGGGCGCTATAAACCGGGGATTTAGGAGTATGGAAAAGGTAGCGTGGAAAGTAGAGGGAATGACCTGCGCCAATTGCGCATTAAGCATCAACAGGTCGCTGGAAAGCAAGGGAATGAAGAATATTTCGGTAAACCCTATTACCGGCGATGTAAGTTTTGAAACAGCAGAAGCAGATGCCATTGCGGCAGCAAGAAAAAAAATAGAGACGTTGGGTTATGGTGTACATGTAGCCACCAACGGGCATGCACTTCATCACGGGCACGATCATGGAGCGCATGGGCATTCGCATAGTAGCAAATACATGCTGCGCTTTTGGATCTGCCTGCCCTTTACATTGATATTGATGTTGCACATGATTCCATCGGTGCATTTGCATTGGCTGATGAACCCATGGTTGCAGTTTGCATTGGCACTTCCGGTTTTTTTGATTGGCATGGAATATTTTGGGCGCAGTGCTTTCCGCTCCATCAGGGGCGGGGTTCCCAATATGGATGTGCTAATTACCATTGGTGCTGCGGCAGCGTTTGGCTATAGCACGTATGGTTTGTTTACGCATCGCCCGGAAGATTACTTGTTTTTTGAAACAGCGGCCAGCATCATCACCATTGTGTTTTTTGGCAACTGGCTGGAAGATAGCAGCGTGAGCCGCACCCAACGCGAAATAAAAAAACTCACCCGTGAGCAAATTGTAACGGCCAATATGGTGGCGTACGACGAGCATCACCAGGAGCATGTGTTCCCCGTAGAAAGCAATGCTTTGAAAGTGGGCGATATAGTATTGGTACGAAGTGGTGAACAAGTACCCGCCGACTGTAAAATGCTGAGTGGCGATGCGGCAGTGAGCGAAGCATTGCTGAGCGGAGAAGCCACACCTATTGCTAAAAAACAAGGCGATGTTTTGGTAGGAGGTAGCGTAGTAGTGAATGGCAATTTAAAAGCTTATGTAACTGCTGTGGGTAAAGACACGGTGATGAGTGGCATTGCTGCCATGATGATGAAAGCACAAACAGAGAAGCCTCCTGTACAACAACTGGCAGATAAAATCAGCGCCATTTTTATACCCATCGTTTTGGTGATAGCATTGGCTACTTTATTGGGCAATATGTTTTTGGCCGACAAAAGTTTCCAGGTAAGTTTAATGCGTAGCGTGGCGGTGTTGGTCATTGCCTGCCCTTGTGCCATGGGCCTTGCAACGCCTGCAGCTATTGCAGTAGGGCTAAGCCGTGCGGCAAAATTCGGCATACTGTATACCGATGTAAAACGCATGGAACTGTTTCGGAATATCAAGCAAATTGTATTCGATAAAACAGGTACACTCACTACCGGAAAATTTGCGATCACCCGTTTTGCTGCTGTGGATGGCGACGATGTAGGTTTCCAGAAACTGGTATTCTCTCTCGAAAAATTTTCGAACCATCCCATAGCCCGCAGCATAGCCGAAGCATGGAAAACAAAAGATGCCATTCGCCTGCAGCAAGTGGAAGAAATAAAAGGTGAAGGCATGAAAGCAGCCGATAAGGATGGCAATATCTATCGCATGGGTTCTGCAAAAATCTTACCTGTTCCTCCTGCAGAGGCGCATAGTTTATACGTTACCAAAAATGGTACGCTGCTTGGCTGGCTCGATATAGCCGACGAAATACGCCCCGAAGCAAAAGGTGTAATGGATTACTGTAGGGCAAAGGGTATTAAAACAGTTTTGCTGAGTGGCGATACTGCCGAAAAATGTGCAGTAGTGGCAAAGACATTGGGCATAGATGAAGTACATGCAGGTAAAAGCCCTGCCGAAAAATTGGAGATCATTGGCCGCATGAGTGCTGCTACGCCAACCGTAATGGTGGGCGATGGCATCAACGATGCGCCGGCACTGGCAAAAGCTACTATCAGTATTTCGTTGAGCGAAGCTTCGCAAATGGCCATTCAAAGTGCAGGTGTAGTGCTTACATCCAACGGCTTGAAAAATTTGCCGAAAGCCATGCAATTGGGAAGCCTTACGTATGGTACTGTAAAGAGTAATTTATTCTGGGCATTCTTCTACAATATCATTGCCATACCTGTGGCGGCCATGGGTTATTTGCATCCATCTGTGAGTGCACTTATTATGGGCGGTAGCGATGTGGTGCTGGCCATTAACAGCTTGTGGCTGGGCGTAAGAAAGTTGAAGTAGATTTGAGGGATATCATAAACAGCAAACATTTTATTTAGCTTGAATCCTTCTGCCGGCATACATACTGTTTTATCGGAAACCTTTGGCTACAGTGCATTCCGGCCCGGGCAGGAAGCTATCATTCAATCGATACTCGATGGCAATGATACACTGGCTTTGCTACCTACGGGTGGTGGCAAATCGCTTTGCTACCAGGTGCCAGCATTGGCCATGCCCGGTATCTGTTTGGTAATTACACCACTCATTGCTTTGATGAAAGACCAGGTGCGGCAGCTACACAAACGCAATGTGTCGGCACTGGCCATTTATAGTGGCATGCAGTTTTTTGAAGTGAAGAAAGCATTGGAAAATGCATGCACGGGCCATTTCAAATTTTTGTACCTGTCGCCGGAGCGGCTACAAACCAATTTGTTTAAAGAGTATTTACCGGCCATGCCTGTAAACCTGATTGCGGTGGATGAAGCACATTGTGTATCGCAATGGGGCTACGATTTCAGGCCGCCTTATTTGCAGATAGGCGAACTGCGCAAAGAGATGGAACATGTGCCATTGCTGGCACTCACAGCATCTGCCACTCCGCAGGTACAGCAGGATATTGTAAAGCAATTGCAGTTTACTGCAAGCCATAAAGTATTTCGTCAATCGTTCGCAAGGCCCAATCTTTCTTTCAGTGCATTTAAGCTCACCGAAAAAATAAATAAGCTGCAGCATATTTTGCAAAGCGTCAACGGTTCTGCGTTGGTGTATTGCCGCAACAGGAAACGTACACAGGAGATAGCATCGCTGCTGCAATTGCAAAATATTTCAGCAACGTATTATCATGCAGGGCTGAATGCTGCAGAGCGCAGCCAGCGGCAGGATGCATGGATACAAAACAACGTGCGGGTGATAGTATGCACCAATGCATTTGGCATGGGTATAGATAAGCCCGATGTACGTTGTGTGGTGCACATGGATGTGCCCGATAGTTTGGAGGCATACTACCAGGAAGCAGGGCGTGGCGGCCGTGATGGAAAAAGATCGTATGCAGTGTTGCTATACCAGCAGGATGAACTGGCAAGATTGGCTGCCATGCCCGATCAAAAGTTTTTACCCATTGCCGAGGTACAGAAAATATACCAGCATATCGGCGAGTATTTACAATTGCCCGTTGGCCTGGGGGCGCAACAATATTTTGCATTCAACCTTGTGCAGTTTTGTGAGCGTTTCAAACAGGAGCCAACCAAAGTGATGCATGCATTACAAACCTTGCAAACTGCCGGTTATCTCTCTTTTATCGAACAGGTATTTATTCCCTCGCATGTGCAGGTAACGGCATCGCGGGGTTATATAGAGCAAATTGAAAAAGATAAGCCTGCATTGGCGCCACTGCTCAAATTGCTGTTGCGTACCTACGAAGGCATTATCGATTTCCCTGTTGGTATTCGCGAAAAGCAATTGGCCGGTTACCTGCGCATTCCACCGGAAGATGTGGCGGCACAGTTGAAACAATTGGCCATGTACCAGGTACTCGATTATGAACCCATGAAGGATACACCACAATTGTATTTTTTGTACAACCGGGTGCCTGCATCGCAAGTGTTGATAGATGAAAAATTATACGCTGCCCGCAAAGCATTGTACCAGGCGCAGGTAGATGCCATGGTGCAATATGCCACCGAAATAGCTGCATGCAGAAGCACCATTATTCGCCGCTATTTTGGTGATGAACAGATTACGGATTGTGGTATCTGCGATACTTGCCTTGCCCGAAAACAATCCGCTATTTCTACCGCCGATCTGCAAAAAGCAACCTTGCTGATAGCTGCACAAATGCAGCGGCCCGTAACTATTCTACAACTGCGCAGGCTCTGCCTGCAAATGGATGCCACACTCTTTGATGCGGCCTTATTGAAATTGCAGGAAGAAGAAAAAATAAAGCAACAGGCCGATGGCACATTTGTATTGAGTGCCTGAGTGTATGAAATAGTGGACGGTTGCCTTCCTGTGAACAGCATCAGGGTACTCCAGCCCGGCACTACAGTAGCACAATGCCTAATCAGGGTACCCACCCGAGATCGGGCTGTATTCGATCTCGGGGGCCTTTTTTTGGTACTTTTTTGGGCAAGCAAAAAAGTACATAATCAACATTCAAAATTTATGACAGCAACCATCAAATGATGGTGCATTAAAACCAACTGCTTTTCTTTTTACTACTCCGCCCCCCAAGCCCCAACGCACCCAGCAAACTGCGGGTAATAGTATTGGCAGCAGTACGCATGGCACTCTTTACAACGCTATTGTCCAGCACCTGCTCTATCATGCCGGGCTCTTCTTTTTCTTTCTTTTGTTCTGCCTTTTCCTCTACTTCAACCTTAGTCTTTTCTGCAGCTTCTTCCAGCTTGGCAGTTAGTATTTCATACGCACTTTCGCTGTCTACTACTTCGTTGTATTTTTTTGCCAGCTTGCTACCTGCTACCATGTTTTGCACTTCAGCATCGGTCAGTACATCCATGCGGCTGCGGGGGGCTTGCAACATTACATGTACCAGTGGCGTAGGCACACCTTTTTCATTGAGCAGGGTAATGAGTGCTTCGCCAATGCCCACTTGCGTCAACAGGTCCTCCGTTTTGTAGAAATCACTCAGCGGGTAGTTTTCTGCAGTCTGCTTGATCGTCTTTCTATCGTTGGCAGTAAATGCACGCAATGCATGCTGCACTTTCATGCCCAACTGGCCCAGTATGCTGGCTGGCACATCCATGGGATTTTGCGTGCAAAAGAAAATGCCAATGCCTTTGGATCGAATCAATTTAATAATGGTTTCAATCTGTTGCAGCAAAGCTTCACTGGCTTCCTGGAAAATGAGATGCGCTTCATCAATAAACAAAATGAGTTTGGGTTTATCGAGGTCGCCTTCTTCGGGGCAACTGGCATACAGTTCGGCCAGCATTTGCAGCATAAATGTGCTGAAAAGTTTGGGTTTGTCCTGAAGGTCCATTACCCTTAGGATATTGATCATGCCGCGGCCATCATCACTAATGCGCATCAGGTCGTCCACTTCAAAACTGCGTTCGCCAAAAAAATGCGTAGCGCCTTGTTGTTCCAGTTCAATTACTTTTCGCAGAATGGTGCCGGTGCTGGTGGTCGAAATTTTTCCATATTCCTTTTCCATCGCCGCTTTGCCTTCTTCTGCGGCATACTGCAATAGCTTTTTAAAATCTTTCAGATCGAGCAGGGGCAGTTTGTTATCGTCGCTGTATTTAAACAGCATGCTTACGAGGCCTGACTGTATATCGTTCAGGTCAAGAATTTTGCTGAGCAGCACAGGGCCAAATTCGCTAACAGTGGCACGCAGTTTTACACCCGGTTGGTCTTTACCCAATGCCAGCAATTCACCAGGGTAAGCAGTGGGTGTATACGTTATTTCCAACAGTTTGCAGCGGTCTTCAATTTTTGGATTGCTTGTGCCTGCTGCTGCAATACCACTCAGGTCGCCCTTAATATCCATCACCAAAACAGGCACACTGGCATCGCTCAGCAGTTCGCTAATTACCTGCAAAGTTTTTGTTTTACCCGTACCCGTGGCGCCTGCAATCAAACCATGGCGGTTCATTGTTTTCAGCGGTAAAAAAATATCGGCACCTGGCACTACAGTACCATCCAAAATGGCACGGCCAATTTTTACCTTTTCACCTTTAAACGTATAGCCGCCCTGAACGGCACTCAAAAATTTTTCGGTATCTGCAGACATAGCGTTCGTGTTTGTGGTAAAAATAATGGAATAAGCTACCATAATTACTGCTAACTGCTGCTTGCCCGGATCGTTTATTTTTTGGTGGTCGTCTGCAGTGCAATTGGCATCCCTGTTGCGTCGCACACTTCATCGTTCTTGCATAGCCCGGCAACAAATGCTTATATTCAAAATATAAAATCAACACATGAAAAATATACTGCTGATAGCATGCATAGCCATTTGCCTGGCTGCTTGTAAAAGTGGTTCTCAACAAGAGGGAATGCACGCTGACTATTTTGCCCGTACCGATAGCGGCTTGCAAACCGGTGGTGTAAAAATGATACCTATTGAAACACCCAAAGGCACGTTCAATGTATGGACCAAACGCATTGGCAATAATCCTCGCATTAAACTATTGCTGCTGCATGGTGGACCCGGTGGAACCCACGAGGAGTTTGAATGTTTTGAAAGTTTTATGCCTGCGGAGGGTATTGAAATAATTGAATACGACCAGTTGGATAGTTACTATAGCGATCAGCCCAATGATAGCAGCCTTTGGACCACCGAACGCTTTGTAGAAGAAGTGGAGCAAGTGCGCAAAGCCATTGGTGCCGACAGCAGCAATTTTTATGTACTGGGGCATAGCTGGGGCGGCATATTGGCTATGGAGTATGCACTCAAATACCAGCAGCATATAAAAGGATTGGTTATAAGCAATATGATGAGCGATGTGCCGGCTTATGGAAAATATGCTGAGGAAGTATTGGCCAAACAAATGGATCCAAAAGTGTTGGATACCATCCGGGCATTAGAAGCCAAAAGCGATTTTGGCAATCCGAAATACATGCAACTGCTGATGCCTAATTTCTACGACAAACATGTATGCCGCGTTGTACCCAACCCCGAACCTATACAGCGATGCTTCAAACATCTTAACCCTGCCATTTATGTGTGCATACAAGGTCCCAGCGAGTTTGGTGTATCTGGCCGGTTGGCACAATGGAGCCGTGCTAAAGATTTGCCTTCCATACAATGCCCCACACTGGTGATAGGTGCCAACCACGATACCATGGATCCCGAGCATATGAAATGGATGGCCACGCAGGTAAAAAATGGCAGAAGCCTTATTTGCCCCAACGGTAGTCACTTTGCCATGTGGGACGACCAGGAAGTGTACTTCAAAGGGCTCATCAGTTTTATACAAGATGTAGATGCCGGTAAGCCGATGAAATAACAGGACTCCCCGGTTTTTAAAAGCTGAGTAATGGTAGCGGCCTCGAAGTGTGCGACGCAACGAAGCCGCTATTTGTTTTTGGCCGGCCCCAAAAAAACTTCTTTACTACGGCTGCTCTCAAAACTATTAGCGTCAAATGCCATAGATTTCCTTTTCCCAGTTTTCCCATCAAACTAAAAATAAACTAAAGCATTATGAGAAAAATGAAGCTTTGGTTGGCCGCACTTGTGCTGTATATGGCGCAGGCCGGGGCCCAACCTACCTTCCCTGTAAACGGTGTTGCGTCGCCGGGTTCGGGGGCTTATGCCTTTACCAATGCCACCATTGTAAAAGATGCTAAAACCACTATCGCCAATGCCACGCTGGTAATACGCGATGGAAAAATTGTAGCTGTAGGTGCAGGGGTAGCCGTACCAAAAGATGCAGTGGTGATAGATTGTAAGGACAAGTTTATTTATCCTTCGTTTATAGATGTGTATAGCGATTACGGTATGCCGGCAAGGGCTGCCAGGGGCAGTTTCGATTTTCGCTCTCCTGCGCAACTTGAAACCAATGTAAAAGGCGCCTATGGCTGGAACCAGGCTTTGAAAGCCGATGTAGATGCAGTCACGCTTTTTGTACCCGATGATGCCAAAGCAAAAGCCATGCGTGAAGCGGGTTTTGGTGCGGTGCTTACCCATCAGCAGGATGGTATTGCAAGGGGCACAGGTACAGTGGTTACACTGGCCAGCGAACGTGCCAACCTGGTATTGGTGAAGCCCAAAGCTTCTGCGCATTATTCATTCAACAAAGGCACCAGTACCCAATCGTATCCCGGTAGCTTAATGGGTGGTATTGCATTGATGCGCCAAACTTATTTGGATGCGCAGTGGTACAAAACCAATCCCAAAGCAGAAGGCGTAAACCTTACGTTGGCAGCATTTAATGATGCGCAAAGTTTGCCGCAGGTTTTCGATCCATCGCAGGGTGGCGATCTGTGGAACCTGATGAGAGCCGACCGAGTGGGTGACGAGTTTGGTGTGCAATACATTATTAAAGGAAGTGGTAAGGAATACCAGCGCATACCCGAAGTGGCGGCTACCAAGGCGCCCTTGATCGTATCGTTGAATTATCCCACCGCACAAGATGTGGAAGACCCCAACGATGCCCGCTATGTAAGCCTGGCAGATATGAAACATTGGGAGCTGGCACCTGGTAACCCTGCTGCGTTGGAAAAAGCAGGCGTAACGTTTGCACTCACCAGCAGCGATGTACGGGATGGCAAAACATTTATGGCCAACCTGCGCAAAGCCATGGAATATGGATTGAGCGAAACAGCCGCTATGGATGCGTTGACCAAAACACCTGCTACTTTGCTGGGGGTGTACGATAAAGTGGGCAGCCTGGACGCCGGCAAACTGGCCAATTTTGTGATCACCAACGGACCGGTGTTTAGCGAAAAAACTACGATCCATCACAACTGGGTACAGGGCATTCCTTACCGCATTAAAGACGACAACTGGTACAACACCAACGGCAATTATGCACTTACAGTAAATGGCCCCGGTGGTGTTCAGAAATTCAACCTCGAAGTAAAGAGCAGCAGCAGTGCCGAAGTGAGTGGAAAAGATACACTGAACACACAGTTTTCGTTTGATGGCAAAATGGTGAAAATAGGTTTTGCACCCAAAGCAGCTCGTCGTAGTGGATCAGGTGGCGGCGGTGGTGCAGGTACCAGCGGTGGTGGCCGCGGTGTTGGCGGCGGTAGTACGCCATTGCCTGCAAGTGCTGTTCGTTTGAGTGGAATCAGCAATGGTGATAGCTGGCAGGGAACCGGCCTCGATAGTTTGGGCAATACCCTTACCTGGAGTGCTACCCGCACCAGTACAACAACACCAAAGTCCGATTCAGCAGCTAAAAAAGCAGCACCGTTTGTAGGAGCAGTTACTTACCCGTTTGTAGGATTTGGAGCAGCACAATTGCCCAAGCAGGAAACGATCTTGTTTAAAAACGCTACTGTATGGACCAGCGATAAAGACGGTGTGTTGAAAGAAACAGATGTGCTGGTGAAGAATGGAAAAATTGCAGCCGTAGGTAAAAACCTAAGTGAGTCAGGAGCTCGTGTAATTGATGCCACAGGCAAACACCTGAGCGCCGGTATCATTGACGAGCATAGCCATATAGCTGTTGCAAGTATTAACGAAGGTGGCCAGAGTGTTACATCGGAAGTTCGTATTAAAGACAACCTCGATCCGGATGATATTAATATTTATCGCCAGCTAAGTGGTGGTGTTACTACCTCGCATATTTTGCATGGTAGTGCCAATACCATTGGTGGACAAACCCAATTGATCAAGTTGCGTTGGGGCGCTTCAGATACCGGTTTGATTTTTAAAGGAGCCGATGGGTTTATCAAGTTTGCATTGGGTGAAAACGTAAAGCGTACATCTGCTACCAACGGCAACACCCGCTACCCCGATACACGTATGGGAGTAGAGCAAGTATTGATAGATGCCTTTACCCGTGCTAAAGATTATGAAGCTGCCATGAAAGCCAGCAAAGCCACTACACGCCGCGATTTGGAATTGGATGCACTGGTAGAAATCATGAACAAGCAACGCTATATTACTTGTCATAGTTATGTGGCCAGCGAAATTACCAGCACCATGCGGGTGGCCGAAAAATTCGGATTCCGTATCAACACGTTCACCCATATTTTGGAAGGGTACAAAGTGGCCGATAAAATGAAAGCTCATGGTGCCAATGCTTCCACATTCAGCGACTGGTGGGCTTACAAAATGGAAGTGCAGGATGCTATTCCTTACAACGCCGCCATCATGACCAAAGTGGGATTGAATGTAGCTATCAACAGTGATGATGCTGAAATGGCCCGTCGCCTGAACCAGGAAGCTGCTAAGTCAGTAAAATATGGTGGACTAACTGAAGTAGAAGCGATGAACATGGTAACCATCAATCCTGCCAAGATGCTGCATGTAGATGATAAAGTGGGTTCTATAAAAGTGGGTAAAGATGCCGACCTGGTATTGTGGAGCGATAACCCATTGAGCATTTACGCAAAATCGTTGTACACTGTAGTAGATGGCGCTGTATTCTTCGATCGTGAAAAAGATGCAGCTCAACGCAAAGTGGTACAGGAAGAACGTACACGCCTTATCAAAAAAATGATGGGCGAAAAAGGTGCGGGCCGTCCTACCATTCCTGCGCAGCCTTCTTACAAAATGGTGCACACCTGCGGCGACCATGCACATAAAATGGGAATGTTGGAGTTGGAAGATTACGAAGAAGAAAACATTCACTGATTTGTAGAATCGAAAAAAAATAACCGATGAAAAAAATACTATTAAGCTTAGCGGTATTGGCAGCAGTGAATGGTTTTTGCCAGGAAACTGTGTATCCCGCAAAGGAATATAAAGGGCTGTTGTTTCTGAAAGGAGGAACAGTGCATGTTGGAAACGGGGAGGTAATTGAAAATGCCACCGTAAAAATTTCCAACGGAAAAATTGAAGCAGTAGGTAAGGATCTGCCTATTCCACAGGGTGACGCAAAAGTGATTGACGTTGCCGGGAAACATGTTTACCCCGGGTTGATACTTCCTGCATCATCACTGGGTTTGCAGGAATATGGCGGTGGTGTACGTGGCAGCAACGACTTTGCCGAAATTGGCGAGAACAATGCTTCGGTGCGTTCTATTGCGGCTTACAATGCCGATAGTAAAATAACCAATACGCTGCGCAGCAATGGCATATTGCTGGCCAATGTAATGCCACAGGGCAATGTGATTGGCGGCCTTTCGTCTGTAGTGCAGTTGGATGCCTGGAACTACGAAGATGCCGGCTATGCAGTAGACAATGGTGTGAACTATTACATGCCCAGTTTGCTTGCTCGTGCAGGTGGTGGAAGACGTGGTGGTTTTGGTGGTGCTGCAACTGGTGCTCCAACAGATCCGGTAAAACAAGCATTGGACCAGATAGCAGAAGTAAAACAGTTTTTCCAGTCTGCAAAAGCATGGAATGCAGAAGCTACCCATGCCAGTAAAAATTTGCAATACGAAGCTGTAAAACCACTGTTCGAAAAGAAACAAAAATTGTACATCCATGCCAACCAGGTAAACCAAATGTTGGTAGCAGTTGATTTTGCAAAAGAGTTTGGATTTGATGTGGTAATTGTGGGCGGTGCAGAAGCGTACAGGGTTGCCGACCTGCTGAAGCAAAGCAATGTTAGCGTGGTGCTGAGCCAAATGCATAATCTGCCTACCAGTGATGACGATGATGTGGACCAACCTTACAAAGCACCTGCTGCTTTGCAAAAAGCTGGAGTGTTGTATTGCATCAATGATGATGATCCACAGAACAGGGGACGTAACCTGGCTTTTAATGCAGGCACTGCTGCAGCCTACGGTCTTTCAAAAGAAGAAGCGCTGACGGCCATTACACTGAATGCAGCAAAAATTTTGGGAATTGCCGATCGCACCGGTTCCATTGAAGCTGGCAAGGATGCCAATATTGTGGTAAGCGAAGGTGATATACTGGATATGCGTACCAATATTATTTCGCATGCATTTATACAGGCACGTACCATTGAGCTGGTGGATAAACACAAACTGCTGTACGAACGCTACAAGTACAAATACAGTATTAAATAGAATTTTGATTTGAATGAAAGGGAAGCGGGCCGGAAACGGCTCGCTTATTTTTTTTAGATGCCGTTAAAGAAATTCAAAAGAATTACATTCGTATAAAACTGGCTCGGTATTTATATTTCAAAAGCAAAACAACTCGTATGATGAAAAAACTAATGATTTCCTCCTTATTAGTATTGGGTGCTTTGGGAATGCAGCAAAGTGCAAAAGCACAAGCTACAGGCTCCACGTATAAAACAGCTATCGGTTTCAAGTTTGCGCCCTCTGCCATTACAGTAAAGCATTTTATTAAACCCAATGCGGCGCTTGAAGGCCTGGGTTATTTCTGGAAAGATGCTTTCCGTTTTACCGGCTTATACGAATGGCATGGCGATATCAGGGGAGCTGCGGGTTTGAAATGGTATGTAGGCGGTGGTGCCCACCTCGATTTTTGGGATGATGAATATCGGAACAACAGCACCCATGATGGTAGCGTTGGTTTTGGCTTGGATGGTGTATTGGGTCTCGATTATAAATTCAAAGGGGCTCCCATTAACCTGAGTGTGGACTGGATGCCTTCGGTAACTTTTGCCGGCGATGATACCTATTCCAACGTAAACTGGGTGGGTATAGCATTCCGGTTTGCCTTCTAATTGCATTACAATTCTTATTCATTTATTTGGCGGCTTGCTCCTGGAGCAAGCCGCTTTTTTTGTGGCGATATGCAGAAGTGGATTGTTGCCTGCTGCGAACAAATCAATATGGCCCATAAAAAATTTTCGATTGGGCTAATGCCCTTTATAGAACCGCATTTCAATAGCTCCAGGTTTAAACCTGGAGCTATTGAATGAAAACTTTGCCCAATGGGCTTTAGCCCAATTACAATTTTGTAACTGCATCAAAAAAGGCGGACCATATGGCCCGCCTTTTTTGCATAAGAATAGTGAGTTGATTATGGGTTGCTTGTTCCGCCGCTGGGGTGCGTGCCACCCAAGCCAATGGTCAATCCGCCGCCGAGGCCAAACTGTACCATGCTAGAGTAAGTGCTTACTCCTGCACCTGCACCGCCGGTACCGAAATAAAATCCACCACCAACGCCACCTACTACGGTGTTCAGTTGTGTATACAATTTCAGGCCAATATTATCGGTAAACATAAAGCGGCCGCCTAATTTAAAATTGAAGGCAAACTTGGTGGCTGAAGCAGTTTCATTTTTTCCAAGCACGGTCGCTTTACCATCAAAAATAGCAGCGCCCAGTGCAATGCCGCCGTATCCCATTACTTTACGGCTATGTCCGAAGTAGTTGTTACCACCCAGGGTAATATAGCTTACGGTCATCTCAGCATTGTTAGGCCTGTTTGGTCCGCTATAGGTATAAGCAACCAGGTCCGACTTCATACCCTGGTAAGTGAGTTCAATAGTGCGTTCGTTGTAGCGGTTAGAAGCGCCGGCCAAAACAAATTCAACAGAGCCACCATAGTGTGTGTTGCCTTTGTATTTCCATTCGCCATAGTAGCCAAAGAAGCTTTCGTCGAATGTGTAGCCAACATTACCATTTAAGTAAAACTTTGGTTGTGATTGGGCAAATGCACTTGCAGAGCCTATCATAAGCATTAATGCAAAGAGTGTTAGTTTTTTCATGGGGGGTAGTTTAATAACCAAATTTAAGCCTATAATGGGTTAGTTTTCAACCGTTCGGCCTCAATTATATTATTTCTCATCATTCTTTTACCACTTCAATAGGTACAGTGCAACGGGCTCCCACTGGCGCAGCAGGGCCGGCTTTGGCTCTAACGGTGGAAGTCGGGTTTTTAGTATTTGCCTATTTCCTATTGTGGTTGCCTGCAACGCTTATTTAAACTTCACCAGTTGCAGCATGGGGGCATAGTAGCTTTCGAAATAGAGATAAGTGGTGTAATTTTTTCCCTGCAGGGAAGCTGAATCTGCAATGTAAAATGCAGTGCTGTCTTTAACGGGAGCAATGCGCAAAATTTCATTCCGCCTTGTGGCAATTAAAAAACTGGTACCATCCAGGTTGCCACGATCAGCACTATCCAGCACATACAGCGGTGCGCCCTTGGTAATGGCGGTAATGCTATCGGCCTTGGCCGCAGCCATGCGATCGTAGGCGCCGCGGTTCTCTATCACAAACCAATTGAAGCCAACTCTTATCACCAGCAATGCAATGGCCACATACACCAGCCGCAGGTTTTGATGGCGATAGGCAAAATACACGCAGATGGAAAGCCCTAATGCCAATGCAATGGATTTTACAACATAGTTCGATAAGTGCTGCACCTGCGGTACAAAAGGCACAGCCAGCAGCGCAATGGCTATAAGGGCCAGCACTGCTACCAGTATATATTCGGGAATACGCCTGCGCCAGTTTTGCAAACTCGTTTGCTCCACAAAAAACCAGCACACCACTGTAAAGAGCAAGGGTAAAAACGGGAACAGGTAACGTGGATAAGTGTCAGGACTTGTCCAGTATAGAAGGAAGTTGGCCAGGAAAGCCCACCAGTTAAATGCGATGAATGGATGGCTGTGCAAGGTGCGCAGCCAGTCTTTGCGTATCATGGCGGTGAGCAGCAACATCCATGGTGCATAGTGATACAGCATGGTGAGTGGAAACCTGAAGAAGTGTACTATGGTTTGCCATACCCCATATTTCACCACGGTTCTGTCGGTACTTTCAGAAAGTAGTTTTGTGAAAAGTGCAGTAGCGGTCACTTCTTTATTTACCGAAAAATAAACAGCATAATACGTGCCCAGCAAACCAAAGAAAAGAAGGATGCCTGCTATATGCTGGATGGAAAACAGCATTTTAAAATTGCGTGTCATTACAGCATATACGATGAGTGTGATGGCCAAATGTGCGGGGCCTGGTAGCCCTTTCATCAAGTAAGCGATAGCACAAAGTATATACGTGATAAGAAATAGATGCCAGTGTTTTTTCTTTTCGCCATAGGCAAATACCAGCATCATCATCACATACACAACCACTGCAAAACTCAGGTCGATGAGCCCGAAAAGTGTATCGTAAATAAGGATGCGCCCATTGGTGGCAAATACCAGTGCCGATACTATGGCGAGCAGTGCGTTGCCAGTATATTTTTTTACAAAAAGATAAATGGCCCAGCCCATGGCCAACACGGCCAGGATAACGGGCAGCCTTAATGCAAACAAAGAAAAGCCGCCTGCTAAATAAAAAAACGTAGCAATGATCCAGTTGTACAATGGTGGCTTATTGAAATAGGGCTGACCATTGAGCGTAGGTGTAACATAATCGCCGCTGATCACCATTTCGGCAGTTACCAGGGCACGCCTCGATTCGTCGCCACGGGTATCCAATGGGATTTTACCCAGCGGGCTGAGGTAGGCAAACAGGAGTAATGCTACGGCAATAATGACCAGTGTACGAATAGAAGGCTGTTTCATGAGATAGTCTGCGATGCCTGCAAAAAGAACAATGATTTTGCAGAATGACCGCACAAATATCCTGTTCTGTGTCAAAAATGCTGAAGCGAGCCTATAGGTATGGGTTTAAAAGCATTGCAAAATTTTGTATGAATGTGCTGTCCATAACAGGTTCTCACCGTTCGCAGCGCTGCATGTGCCTACCTTCGCGGGGCAAAAAATAAATCTGGTATGGAAAAGGTAAGACTCAGCATTTTGGCTGAAGGCATGCAGGGAAGCGAAATTGTAAAACTGGGAAACGCTATTCGTGAGCGAAAAAGCAAGGGCGAAACCATTTATAATTTCACGATCGGCGATTTTGATCCTGCTATTTTCCCGATTCCTGCTGCATACGAAAACGAAATTATTGAAGCTTACAAAAAAGGATTTACCAGCTACCCACTGGCTGATGGCGAACTGGATCTGCGCCAATCTGTGGCAGCTTTTTACCAGAAGCACTTGGGCCTCAGCTATGGTGTAGACGAAATTCAAATAGCAGCGGGTGGACGACCACTCATCTTCACTATTTTTCAAACACTGGTTGACCCCGGTGATAAAGTGATATACGCTGTACCCAGCTGGAACAATAATCACTACACCAATTTGCAGCGTGGCGAACACTGCGTGGTAGAAGCAACGGTTGAAAATAATTTTATGCCTACCGCTGCGCAAATAGCGCCGCAAATTGCCGGTGCAAGTTTGCTTTGCCTGTGTACACCGCAAAACCCAACGGGCACTACTTTGCTCAAAGAAGAGTTGCAAAAAATATGCGACCTGGTATTGGAAGAAAACAGCAAGCGTGGCGCCAACGAGAAAAAACTCTACATACTATTCGACCAAATGTATTGGACCCTCACATTTGGCGATACTGAACATGTGAACCCGGTGGGATTGAACCCGGCCATGAAAGACTATACCATTTTTGTAGATGGTGTGAGCAAATGCTTTGCTGCCACAGGTGTAAGAGTTGGTTGGTCGTTTGGCCCTGCTCCTGTTATTGCAAAAATGAAAGCCATCCTCAGTCATGTGGGTGCATGGGCTCCAATGGCCGAGCAAAAAGCCACAGCCATTTTCCTGAAAAATGAAGCAGCTATTGCTACATTCTTCCAAACTTTCAAACAGGGAATTCAGTACAGGTTGGAAGCTATTTACAATGGGTTGATGCAATTAAAACAAGAGGGCTTTGCAGTGGATGCAGTAGCACCACAGGCTGCATTATATCTTACCATTCGTTTTCCATTGGCAGGTAAAAAAACCAGTGATGGAAAACTGCTCGAAGACCAGGCTGCAGTAACACAATATTTGCTGGAAGAAGCAGGACTTGCTATTGTGCCTTTCTATGCATTTGGTGCCGATCGTGCTTCAAGCTGGTACAGGCTAAGTGTAGGCACTTGCCACCTGGAAGATATTGAGCCCATGTTTGCCAAACTGAAAGCAGCACTGCAAAAATTACAGTAAGCACTCAACGCATTTCCGGTATTTTGTGGCATGAATAGTAAGACGATTATTGCATGCTGCATTTGCATGTGGATGGTGTGTGTAGCATCTGCACAATGGAAGGGTACCATCACCGGCAAACTGCCGCAACTGGCGTACAGCAGTGGTGCCGACAGGTTGGGTAGTGCTAAAGCAGGATTTATTGATACCGGCATACAGGTTTTGGTGGTGGATAGCGTGAACGATTTGTATCGTTTGCAATTGTCGAAACAACGCGAGGCATTCATTGCTAAAACAAATATTAAAGCACTTGCAGATACACTGCCCATGCCCATGGCTACACTGGAGTCGTGGTCGGTACGAGGTGGCGAAAAACTGGATACGGTAAGCATTGGCATCAGCCGCCCTGTTGCGTACAGCAGTTGGATGGAAACGAACCCCGCCACTATTGTAGTAGAACTCTACGGCGTACAATCCAATACCAATTGGATCACCAATTTATCATCTGCAAAAGGCATTAAAGAAGTAAACTGGAAACAAACAGAAAATGATGTGGTGCAAGTGACCATTACACTGCACCAACGCCAACACCTTGGCTATACCATTGGTTATAAGTCGGGGCGCCTGGTGCTTAGCATTAAGCGATTGCCCGATGCCATACATGTAAAAGATCTTGTAATAGCTATTGATGCAGGACATGGCGGCAACAATACAGGCGCCAAAGGTGTGAATACAGGATTGCTCGAAAAAAACTACACACTGCTATTTGCAAAAGAACTGCAACGCCTGCTCGAGCATAAAGGTGTTACTGTGATCATGACCCGTCAAACCGATACCACTATCGATAACAAAGAGCGGCAGTTATTGCTTCAAAATGCACAGCCCGATTTGGTGATCAGCTTTCATCTCAACAGTAGCGGCAGGGCTTCTGCAAGAGGCGTTTCAACTTATTATAGGCATGTGGCTTTTCGTCCTCTTACACAAATGATACTCGATGAATTGGTAGAGATAGATGATCTGCCTGAGTTTGGCAATATCGGTAGCTTCAATTTTCAACTGGTACAGCCCACCGATTTTCCGAGCTGCCTGGTAGAAGTGGCATTCATCAGCAATGCAGCAGACGAGCAACTGGTGCGGGATGAATCTTTCCGCGAAAAAGTGGCGCACAAAGTGATGAAGGGAATTGCGGAGTGGTTGAGGCAGTTGGATTAGGTTTGTAGGTTGGAAAGTTCACGAGTTTACAAGTTCACAAGTTGGAAGAGAGGGTGAAAAGTGAAAGGTCAAAAGTGAATGGATCTTCGTGTTCCTAACAGCAATAAAAAGACGACAACAACCCCATTAGCATTCGAAGAGTTATACTACATTGCAATGGTATGCATATGCGTACATGCTAATGTTATAGGTTATTTACTAATACCCCATTATGCCCCGACATTTTCTTGCGATTATACTGATCTTATTTATGTTGACAGCCACAGCCCAGAACAAAATGCGACCAGTTGACGAATTAATAAATAAGACCGACCCCGCCTGGGTACTTGTGAAAGAATGGATTCGATCTGCTAAAAATAAAGTTGAAATTTTAGAAGCTGACACAGTAAAAGCAAAAGACGCTTTATACAGAACGCAGGTGACTACTCGTTCGCCTATGGGAGCTATTGTGTACATGACTGGTGGGCTTTTAATAGACGATGGTTGGATTAGAATTCTTGGCTCTGGCAATGCAAAACTTCGCCGGACACTTCCAGATTGGAATAAAGGGAAGTCATTTAAAGATTTTGGAGAAACTCCGTCATTCTTACTAATCGCTGACGATGCAATCGGCGGTTTTTATCTTTTAAACGGCGGGGGACTTGGTGAGGACTTAGGGAAAGTCTATTATTTTTCGCCAGGCAATTTAGTGTATGAGCCGCTTGACATAACGTACACAGAATTTCTACTATTTTGCTTTAATCATGATTTGGAAAATTTTTATAAGGGGAACAGGTGGACCAAATGGAGAGATGAAGTTTCAAAGCTCGACGGTGACAAGGTTTTTAATTTCTATCCTTTTCTTTGGACAAAAGAAGGAAAGGATATAAATAAAAACTCCCGAAAAGCTATTCCAGTTGAAGAGCAATACAGTCTAAATCTTGACATGCGGAAACAACTCGGAATTGACAAATAGAAACAGTCGATGTTAGCAGCCAATAAATGCCGATGAAGTCAAAAGTCATTAAATATTCAGTTGGAGCTATTATTGTTCTTGTAGCAATAGTTGTTTACATGGGGAATAGTAATCCTCTTTATTTGAAACTGCTTACTGGAAATGCGAGGTTTTTGAAAGGTCCAATTGAATCCCAGTTCTTCGAGGTGTTAGCATAGCGCACCTCGAAGTTTAAATGCGGCGATTCTCTGAATCGTAAACAAGTGCTGTTAGCGTAACCAAAAGAAAAGGAGAAAGGGTTCTGAAAATCAAGCCTGGTAAAAAAGGCAATGGCGAACCCCCGGAATTTGCTAACTGGTTTTTCGGTTCCACCAGCCAACCATTACCGCTCATTTCACCTTTCACCTTTCACAAAATCAGCATCATTTCCCTCTGGCAATAGCATCCAATGCAGTTACCAGTTTGTCGAGGTCCTGGATGCGGGTGTACACATGCGGGGTTACTCTTACGCAATGAATGTTTTCCCAATTGATGCCCACGGTATGAATTTTATACTTCGAAAAAAGTTTGCTGTCCAACTCTTCCGGCTTCAGGCCATCAATGCTTACGCCTGCAATGGCGCATGAATACTGGGGTTTCAGCGAGGTATGCAGTTTTACTTTTGGAATTTGTATGGCTTTTTCTGCCCAATAGTTTTTTAGGTACCTGATACGTTCTTCTTTGCGTTTGCTGCCAATAGCTTGCTGAAAGTTTACCGCTTCGCCTATTGCCTGCTCTATGCAAAAGCTGCGGGTGCCCAGGGTTTCAAACTTCCGGATATCTGCGCTTTGCGGTTCGCTATTGCAGGTGAGCGGCCAAATTTTTTCAATCTTTTCTTTTTTTATCCAAAGCATACCGCTGCCAACGGGAGCACTCAAGAATTTGTGCAGCGAAGTACCAAAGTAATCACCGCCCAAATCGGGAATTTTGTAATCGAGCAAGCCAAAACTATGTGCTGCATCAATCACTACATCCGCACCTTTTGCATGCGCCATGTCGGCTATTTTTTTCACTGGTAATATTTGCCCCACCCAATTAATGATATGCGTGATGTGTACCACTTTGGTTTTAGGCGTGATGGCGTCTGCAAATTTTTTTACGATGGCATCATCATCTTCTACAGGGAAGTCGAAAGAAATTTGCTTGTATACAATGCCATCGCGTACCTGTCTTTGTTTCCATGCCTGTATCATGTTGGGATAGTCCTGCAATGTGCCCACAACTTCATCGCCTTTTTGCAGGGGCAATCCATAGATCACGGTATTGAGAGCCTCGGTTGAATTTCGGTTGATGGCAATTTCTTCGGCATTGCAACCGGCAAGCGAAGCCAGCTTTTCACGAAGTGGTTCGCGGCCTGCATCCATTACCCGCCACATATAATAGCTTGGGCCTTCGTTGGCGAGGTCGTTGTAGCGGCGAAGTGCTTCCTGCACTACTCTTGGCGCAGGGCTTACACCGCCATTGTTGAGGTTAATGATATTGGGATTTACAGTATATGCCTGCTGAAACAGGGTCCAGAAATCTTCGTTGGAGGCATCGCTGGCGGGGTCGTCGGCATCCAGCAAACGGTAGGCACTACGCAGGTCGGCAGCGTGCAATTCGTTCAAAAGTGTTTGCGCAGTAAAAGCCGAGGTGGACCAGGCTGCTGCCTTTTGCATAAACCGGCGACGCGATGACATAGTGAAATTATTTCCAATAAATATACCGGAAAGCAGCGGTCAATTTTTCACCTAACAACAAACAGCCCATGCTTTGCGTGGAGCTGTTTAATCAAAGTTGTATGTTCTTCGAGGTGATAGCGCACCTCGAAGAAGCAACTTGTGATTCTCCGAATCACAAGTTGATAGTAACAGGTAGGCACAGGCCAGAGGCCTGCGCCAGATGTGAATACGGAGTGCCAGGTTACAATTTGTTGAAAGCATCCACTGTTGCTTTCAGGTCGGCTTCCGATTTGGAATTCTTTTTACCTGCTGCCAATTTCGGATCCTGCAAAGCATCTGCAATTTCCTGTATGTTTTTTACGCGGGTAAAACTGTTGTTATGCCACACAAAATATTTCACTTCGGTGCTTATCTTTTTTTCAACCGTGGCAGAGGCATACCCTTTTTGTTCAGTGATCTTCTTTTCGTATTGTTTCACCAAACTGGCTTTTCCTTTGGATAGCAATTGCATGAAACTTTTAGCATCGATCAATTTGTTTTCGGGAAATACCAGGCCCGATACAAATACTGCAGACGTGTCGTTGGCGCTGTTTTTGAAAATAATGGATTTAATGGGCTGGGTCGAAATCATTTCTTTGCCGGCAGAGTCGAGATAATGTATTTCGTTGGCCAGCAAATCGATGCGCAGTTTTACATTTTCGATCAACACATTATTGTTCAACATCACTGCTGCATCCAGCCAGTTTTCATTAAAGTAAGCGCTGCCATCCACTACTTCGCTGTATTTGTTGGTCTCCACCATTTTGTCGTGCAGGTGCAAAAACAAAGGGTTGGATTGTGCCTGTGCTTGCAAAAAAAACAATGTGGCAATAACAGATAGACTTGCCTGCTTCAGAATGCGATCGCTGAATTTCATAACAGTTATTTTGGTACACGAATATACAAATTGGAAAATGCTGAATGAGTAGCCTTCTCTAGTTACACGGTCCTGCTGTCCCATTGGTGAATTGAGCTGAAAGCAAACGTCAACCAGGTAGCGGTTCGGGGGTTTTAATATTTTGTGCCGGAATAAGCAATCAAAAAAAAGTCCCTGCTTCCAATGGAAGAGGGACCTGTGCAACGATAGTGTAGTTGTAATGATATCGGGCACAATGTGCAAAGCTGCACCAAAGAATTAGGTTAGCAAGCTTAATGAGGCAATAAGTAGCAAATGGTTTAGTAAGTACCATTGGGCTAAAGCATTTGTGTAAATGCTAAACACTCCCAGCCAGATAAAAAAGCGTAGAACGAATTTGTGAGCAGCACTGGCTGCTATTCATTCATATATAAGTAAAATCTATTCAGTAACTAAGCGAAGAAAAAGGGAATAAACAGGTCGCTGCGTTCATGTACCACACTTTCGTTGTCTACCACATCTCGTGAACGAGATGCTCAATGAAACGCAGCGAACTCTGTTTTTCTACACCCACCATGATAACACCCTATGAAATATTTTTCTTTAGTTCTTTGTTTCCGTTGTGAATACAAAGATGAAACATACACACGGGTTCTACCTGTGGCATATGTCACAATCGCATTTTGAATGCAATTGCATAGCGTAGAAAAGCCTTGAAATGACTGCGTTTAACAGGATGTTGGCTATTGAATAGCTTTGCCGCGAATACGGCTTAAACTTTCACGGCTCATACCAAGCCATGATGCCAGTTGTGTCAACGAAATTTTTTGCAGCAAGTGCGGATGATTATCAAGCACGTATTGATATTTTTCTTCGGAAGAAAGTTTGCGAAGCATTTCGCTATGTTCTTCTTCTTCCAAAAACATTTGTTGGAAAAAGCGGAATGCCGCCTGCATGAACGAATCGTTGTTTTTGAAAAATTCGATATAGTCGGGGCGTGCAGCTCTCAACACTTTGGTTGTACTCAGCGCCGCTAAATTTCTATCGGAGGGTGTTTGCTGGCGAAGGCTTTTGAATTCGCTGGCGAGTTCATCTTCAAAATAAAAATGCAGGTTGATCTCTTTGCCGTCTTCATCGTGCATAAAGCAGCGCAGCCCACCTTTGATTACATAGTATAAATGCCTGCATACTTCGCCGGCGTGCAACAACACTTCCCCCTTTTTATATTCCACCAATTCGAATTGGTTTAAAAAATCCTGCACAGATTCAAAAGAAACCGGGTTGAGTTTATTCAGCATCTCGTGGAAGCGAAGTGCAAAAGCTATGGGAAATTGGCGTTGTATATTGGCCATGTGCTTGGTGTGAAATAGTTAATTGAATCCGTAATTTACAGCAATTGTGCTGCTTTTTGTAAGTCTTCGGGTGTGTCTATTTTGGCGCCTATATAATCTACCTCCACCATTTTGAGTGGAATGCCATGTTCCAGGTAGCGAAGACATTCAATTTTTTCTGCGGCTTCCAGCGGCGTCATTTCCCATTTGGTAAATTTCAGCAGGGCCTTTTTTCTGAAAGCATACACGCCTATATGTTCGTAATAAGTGGGCTCTAAGCTTTTTTCGCGGTGGTAGGGGATGGGATACCTGCTAAACATGAGGCTGTTCATATTCAGATCCACGGCCACTTTCACGAAGTTGGGGTTGGCAATACTTTCCGGATCAGTGAGCTTTTTCATAGGGCTGGCTACCTGTACCAACTGGCCTGCTTTGCCCTTAAAAACTTCCAACAGTTTTTCCAAAGGCGCTCTTTTCACAAAGGGTTCGTCGCCCTGCACATTCAATATGATATCTACATCCATGTCCTCCACTGCTTCTGCTATGCGGTCGCTGCCGCTTTCGTGGGTGCGAATACTCATTTTGGCCTGGCCACCATTGTTTACTATTTCATCGTAAATGATGGGGCTATCGGTTATTACCCATACCTCTTCAAACAAACCTGTGGCCACAGTATTGTCGTACGTATGGCGTATCACAGTTTTGTCGCCCAGCATTTGCATCAGCTTGGCGGGGAAACGTGTTGCCGCATAGCGGGCCGGGATCATGGCTATTGCTTTCATGGAATGGATTTTAGCGATGTTTCGAAACTTTTTCCTGCATGGTCACAGCAGCTTCGGGCTTAATATGAAACTGTACATTCAATACCCACTCCACCGTAGCAGCTTCATTCATCATGTTGTTGATGGCGGTAATGAGCTGTCCCACTTTTTCATAACCGCCTTCTACGGTAGTGCCAAATGGGCCCACTTCGTAATGAAGGCCCGACTGCTGTATCAATGCAATGGCTTTATCTATTTGGGGCATGGCATTTTCTGCAGCATCTATGGGTATAAGCTGAATGGAAGCATTAATGGGAAACTGGTGCATAAGTTTGGATATTTTACCAAAGCCGCAAACTTAAACCAATTGATCGGCGAAAATGAAAATGAGGAAACGACCGTGCCGGGAACTATTGAGGCGATTGCAAATTCCTGAGCGTGGCTAAAACATCTTGCGGCGAAAATCCCTTTTGGAGTAAATAGCGTCGTGTTTTGTCCCAGCGTTGGGCAGGGGTTCCTGCTTTTACGGCTTCCCATTTGGCAGTGGCCAGTTTGAGCAAAGTGTTGTCGTAGGCATCTTCCTCTATTTCTTCCATGGCCTTTTTAATACAGTAGGGGCTGATCTGTTTTTGCCGAAGAGCGTATTCTATCTTTTTCTTGCCCCATTTCTTGAGGTTAAAATGCCCCCGGGCAAAGGACCGGGCAAATCGTTCCTCGTTCAGCAGGTTTTCCTCTATCAACCGGGCAATTATGGTATCGGCCTCCAGGGCTGTGAGGCTGGCTTCGCGAAGTTTGCCAAATACTTCCGACTGGCACCGCTCCTGGTAGGCGCAGTACGTTTTCATTTTTTCCCAGGCCTGGAGGGGCGTGAGCCTGTTTGGCTTTGTTTGCATAGCGGCTGCAATTTATCAACAGGAGCCTTTCTTAGCTGGGATAACCCAAAAAATTTGACTTAGGTTTGTTCGCATGAGGTTCGGTTCCTGCATCTTTGCGGAAACCGTCAGGATGACCCCATCCTGGCTCATCTGCTAACAGCTTAGATAAAAAATAGCCGATATGAAGTTTATAGTTTCCTCTTCCTTATTACTGAAACAGCTACAGCAAATCAATGGTGTAATTCAAAGCAACAACGTGCTGCCGATACTGGAAGACTTCTTGTTTGAGATTGAAAAAAACTCGTTGACAGTAACAGCTACCGACCTGGAAACAGTGATGCGGGTAACAATGGACGTGGAAGCGAAAGATGCAGGTAAAGTGTGTATTCCCGCTAAGATCCTGATGGATTCGCTGAAAAACCTGCCCGATCAGCCGCTTACTTTCAATATCGATAAAAACTTCGGTATAGAACTGACCAGCGATAGCGGTAAGTATAAAGTGATGGGCGAAAACCCCGATAACTTCCCGAAAGAACCATCTGCCGACGATACCAATAGTTTCAGCCTGAGCAGCAGTGCACTGGTTACTGCTATCAACAAAACCTTGTTTGCAGTAAGCACCGACGATCTGCGTCCTGCTATGACCGGTGTGTATTTCGAACTGTCGAAAGATGGTATGCAATGTGTGGCTACCGATGCGCACCGCCTGGTAAAATACAAGCGTACCGAAGTAAGCTGCCCCAAAACAGATTCTTTCATTGTGCCCAAAAAGCCTTTGAACCTGTTGAAATCTGCATTGCCCGATAATGAAGACGATATCACCATCAACTACAATGCAAATCATTTGTTTGTAGTGCATGGTACCACGCAAATGAGCTGCCGCCTTATTGACGCTCGTTTCCCCGACTATAAAGTGGTGATACCTGCCGACAATCCTTATAAAATGACCGTGAGCAAATCCGACTTCCAGCAGGCTTTGCGCAGGGTGAGCATTTTTAGTAACAAGAGTACCAACCAGGTTGCGCTTACCATTACCGGTAGCCAACTTACCCTCAATGCACAGGATATCGACTTTAGCTTTGAAGGAAAGGAAAGCATGGCCTGCCAGTACAACGGACAGGATCTGCAAATTGCATTCAACGCCAAGTTCCTGATCGAAATGCTGAATGCTGCTGATACCCAGGAAGTGGTAATGGAACTGAGCACTCCTACCAAAGCAGGTATTATTAAGCCTACAGAATTGGGTGCTACCGAAGAACTGTTGATGCTCGTAATGCCATTGATGCTGAACAACGCATAAGCTAACAACATGTATAATATCGAAGCCTTTCCGAAATCGGGAAGGCTTTTTTGTGTAGGCTTGTGTATAATGGTAAGAGGGTAAATTGCCTGTGCGCCTAACTTTAGTATATCAACGATTGGCAATAGCTATGGATACCATCATTTCTTTTTTTAATTCCCTCGAAAGCAGGCCCATGGTTCGGCTGGGTTTGATCACCCTGCCAATTTTGATCTTATGGTTTTTGGAGAATGGGTTTCCGTTAATAACAATGCGATACAAGAAAACCAAGGGCCATCATGCTATCATCAATTTTGGATTTACCCTCATGCATTTGATAGTGCATGCCAGCCTTGCAGTACTGTTGGTATCGCTAAGCGATTGGTGCCAACGCCACCAGTTTGGCGTAGTGCATTGGCTGGGGCTGCCGGTATGGGGCGTATTGGTGGCAGGCATCCTCAGCATGGATTTTTTTGGCGGATGGTTGGTGCATTGGGTAGAGCATAAAGTGCCATTGTTCTGGCGTATCCATATAGTTCACCATGCCGATAATAATGTAGATGTAACCACAGGGCTTCGGCACCATCCCTTTGAAGCACTGAACAGGTGGTTGTTCTTTATGCTTGGCGTTTTCATCATGGGGTTGCCCATTTACGCGGTGCTATTGGGCCAAACATTCATGAGCATGTTTACCATGTTTACGCATGCCAATATTCGACTGCCGGAGAAAGTAGATCGTGTATTGAGCTGGGTATTGGTAAGTCCGAATATGCACAAAGTACATCACCATTGGAAGCAGCCATTTACCGATAGCAATTATGGCACAGCCTTAAGCATATGGGATAGAATGTTGGGTACATTCAGGCACCTGCCACCAAAAGACATTGTGTATGGCCTCGACCGCTACTACGACAATAAAGCTGATGAAGAAATAGCAACGTTGATGAAAAGCCCGTTTAAAAATGCGGAGACCATAAGCAAACCAACCGATCATTAAGTTATCGGGCAGATGCATTTAGTTTTTTGTATTGCGTTGTTTTACTGCTTGGTTGATATAATAGGCAGCGAAAATGAAGCATAGAATGAATCGCAGGAAATGACTTAGCTTCTTTTCGGGGGAGGCTTTTTCAAAAAAATATTGTTCGGCAAGAAATAAGCCAGCGGCAAGTAACAGCAAACCAAAAATGAGTTGCAGATAGAACTTCCACTTGTTCGTTTTCATGCAATAAATTTATTGACTTGCCCAATTACAATGGCAGATTTTAGTTATTTCAATAACTGGTAAAAGAGTAAACTCATGGTATAGGCCAAAAAGGTCATCACCGTCAACTGGATGATGGGCCATTTCCAGCTTTTTGTTTCGCGTTTTACAATGGCCAGTGTGCTCATACATTGCATGGCCAGCAGGTAAAATATCATGAGCGAAATGCCTGAGGCAACGGTGTACACTTTGCTGCCATCAGTATGCACTGCTCCATGCATTTTTTCGCGAAGCGTTTGGTTGGTTTCGTCTGCATCTTCACCTACACTATACAGGGTAGCCATAGTGCCGACAAACACTTCTCTGGCAGCAAAAGATGTAATAAGGGCAATGCCTATTTTCCAATCGTATCCCAGTGGTGTAATTACGGGTTCAATACTTTTTCCCACTATACCGGCATAGCTATTGGCCAAATGGTCTGCCTGGTACTGCTTGTTGAGTGCATCTTCGTTGGCGCCCGGTGCCCTGCGTAGTTGTTCATACTTCGCATTCAGTTGTTCCATCCTGTTGGATGGGCCATACGTGCTGAGTACCCAAAGTGCCAGGCTGATGATCATGATAATTTTACCTGCATCAAAAATGAAAATGCGGGCTTTTTCTATCATGGTTTGCAAAATATTTTTCCAGCGGGGTGGGCGATAAGTAGGCAGTTCAAGAATGAAATAACTTTTCTCCTGCACCCGTATAAACCATTTGGCTACATAAGCTACCAGCAGGGCAATAAGGGTTCCAAAAAGATATAAGCCCATCATCACCAAACCCTGCAAACTCAAAAAGCCCAGGAAATAAGTATTGGGAATAATGAGGGCAATCAAAATGGTAAACACCGGTAGCCTTGCGCTGCAACTCATGAAGGGAGTTACCAGTATGGTGAGCAGCCTTTCTTTTTGGTTTTCGATATTGCGTGCACTCATAATGGCGGGTACTGCGCAGGCAAAGCCACTGATCATGGGCATTACACTTTTTCCATTCAGTCCCACTTTGCGCATCAGCTTATCGGTAAGGAAACTTATGCGTGCCATATAGCCCGAATCTTCCAACACTGTAATGAGCCCAAACAGTATCATGATCTGGGGTACAAAAATCACAATGCCCCCTATACCTGCCACTACACCGTTGATGAGCAGGTCGCTCCACCATGCTTCGGGCAATACAGCAGTGAGCCACCCGGAAAGGTTGCCAAAAGTCCATTCAATGGCATCCATTGGATATTGAGCCAGCCAAAAAATACTTTGAAACAACAGGAACAATACCGACACTAAAATGAAATAGCCCCAACTGCGATGCAATAAAATATTGTCGAGCCTATCGGTAAACATTTTTTTGGCCAAAGGGTCGGCTTCCACTACCGTTTTTTGCATTACCTGCCGGATGCGCTGGTAGCGGGCCATAATTTCTTCGGCCTGTGTTTTGGTGTGGTTAAACTGGTGATCAGTTTCTATCTGTTCTATATTTTCTTGCAATGCAGGTTCCAGTGCAAAATGCTCGTGGTTGATGAGGTAATGGATAGCCCTATACTCACTCAGCTCGGGCAACAGTTGTTGCACGGCGTGTACAGGTTCGGGTGCCAAACTTTTACTATCGAAAAACGGGCGTGATTGCCAGGAGTGCCTGTTGTCGACCATTATTTCAATGGCCTTTTTCAGTTGCTGAATGCCTTTTTCTTTCCTTGGGTTAATGGGTACCACCGGCACGCCCAGTTCCAGCTCAAGGCCCTCGGTGTCTACCTGGGTGCCTTTTTGCCGGGCCAGGTCCATCATGGTGAGGGCCACTACTACCGGTATTTTCAGGTCCAGTATTTGCGAGCAAAAAAGAAGGTTTCGTTTAAGGTTGCTGGCATCGGCCACCAGTACCACCATATCGGGTTTTACATCTTCGTCCTGGTGCAGCAGCACTTTGTAGCTTACCCATTCGTCATTACGCTTAGGGTACAAGCTATAGGTTCCTGGCAGGTCAATAATTTCTGCTGTAAGCGCCGGGCTAATTTGGCAACTACCTGTTTTTTTATCGACGGTAACGCCGGGAAAATTTCCCACTTTTTGGTTCATGCCCGTTAGCGAATTGAACAAAGAAGTTTTGCCGCTATTGGGGTTGCCGACCAGGGCTATGTGTAAACGATTGTTTGCCAATGTATTTTTCTATAGGAGCCGCCAAAGGTAACGGCAAAAGCCAATTCCAATTTTCGATAGCGGGAAACAGGAAATGGCGATGCGGAATTCGATACCAACAAAAGCCACCCCTGGGTGGGGTGGCTCTGAGGTGGGGGTGTTGTGAGGGTGATGGGTGAATATGGTGTAACGCAGGGGCTCGCTATGCTTCCAAAGCAAATGCTGCAAGCGAACTGGCGTCAAATTCATATAGCCTTCGGTATCCGTCGGTATGCAATGCTGCTACATACAGGCTTTGTGCAAAAGCAGCCTTGCCGCCAGCCAGGCACGGACCCATGAGTTCTGCTGGTGAAAATTCGAGGTCGGCTGGAAATACGCCCGGACGGTATTCTCCAACACTGTTGCGTACATATCTTCCTACAGGTCCAATAACCATGCCATCTGCGCTGGCGGGCGTAGGGGCACCACCGGTTCCGGTATTGCCGCGTACCACTGTAAAGTTGAGATCGGCAAAATTGTTAGGCTGAAATGCTTTGAAACTGATGGAAATATTTTTGTCGTTGGGGCCGGCGTATTTTATAAACCCGCAGGCATTGGCTACGCGTACAGGATTGGTAAGTGCTACCGGGTAAATAGCAGCCTGGCAAATATTATTGTCCACTCGTACTATCATTTCGAAGGCGTTGAAGCCGTTGTTGATGCCCACCCAATCAGCAGTAGGATTTACACTATTGCCTTCGTCTCCGGCTTTGGGTATCTGGAAAAATGCATCGGGTTTCGAAACCTGGTTTCCCGAGCCGTCAAAAATTTCCAGCCAAAACTGGTAGAGCCCATCGCCATCCAAACTGCGGGTATCGAAATTGCTGGTATAGGTATCGGTACTATCCCAGCGGGCTGTGGCATCGCTAATGCCCCTGAAGCCAATGGGGTTTGCCGGTGGAATAAAGTAGAGGCCATTTTCTCCGCTGGTATTTTCCGGGCCTAAGCGTACCGAATGCGATCTGAAATGGGTGTCGCCAAAAATATCTACCCATTCTGTGGTATAGCCCTTAGAAATATCGTCGGTGAAATATTTGGTGGCGCCCGATACAGTATTCAAATCTTCATCGGCAATTTTTTTGCAGGCCCATCTAAAATAAGTGGCCGAAGCATTGGGCAAGAGGGTGCCAAATTTGATCATGAAATGGACCCTGTTACTGGTATCGGTAGTGCCTAATGGCGAACGGTGGCCACTGCTTCCGTATGTAAACAAACCCTTGCGGTTAAAAGGAACTCCCTGGATTGGAGCGCTGCCGCCATCGTTTTGCGATACACTTAAAATAGAGCTGCCACCAATGCGGCGCACCCAAAGTGCATCTTTCACAAATACCGATCCACAGCCGGGACGTACACGTTTGTCGCTCACCATAATATTTACCTCGGTGCCACATACATAATCCCAATAGGTATGGCAGGGTATAGAAGGTTTGTAGACCGTTACCCATTCGCCATTGATGAGGTATTCCACCCAGAAATACAAATCGGGTACATCGCCACCGGCCCAGTAAATAATGGGTGTATCAAAGCGACCATCATCGTTGGTGTACACCACTTTTATTTCGTCGCTCCTGTACAGGTAAGGCCATGTCCATGGGGCCAGGCAGAAATAGGGATGCAACAGCTCAATGTTTTTGAGCACGGTTTGACGTATCAGCTCGGGATTTTTGCTCACCAATGCCCTTTTGATCTCGTCGGTAATGGGCGGCAGGTTTCCACCAGCACGCAGTGGTTGCGCTGCTGCTTCGTTTACCACTCCTTCCGACGATACTGCAACCCGGATGGGTTTAAATACATCGGGTCTGAAAACATCGGGCCGGATAATATCGGGTCGAAGGTTTTCAAAAATTACAGGACCAATGGGATCAATAGGAATGGGTGGCTTAGGTGGCCATTTGATAATCACCGGTGGAATGGGTGGATCAAATATTAAATCGGGAATACGTACAATGATATGGTCTGGAATACGTGGAAGTACAAAGGATATTTTATCGATTTCGCAGATATGCACTCGTGCTTTGCACAAAGGCAGTTTTACCACTTTGCCATCAATCAAAAAGTTTTTGGCTACCGAGCCAGTAGCCCTGCATTTCCGCAATTTCCAAAAATTATAACTGATTTCGGGGATGGGTAAAATGGAAATGTTCAAATTCTTATCCCAGGTAAGTATGGGCTTGTAAGGGCGGTAGCGTTCCAGTTCAGGAATCGTTTTGGCACGCAATACTACTTTGTCGAGCACAGGTACAATAAACAGCTGCAGTGCATCGGGTTGTACATCTACTTCTTTAAAATCGGCGAGGCCTTTTGCATTGACAGTACTGGTTTGCAGCAATTCTCCTTTTTGAGAAAAAAGGAAGGCTGCTAATTCAATTGGTTCGGCAGGAGTACTCTCAAAACGAACCGGAATGGAAAGCAATTTCTTTGCCATAGTGTTCTGTGTTGATGTGTGAAAATGAAATCTATGCCGTGGGTTAAACGGCATAGATTTGGTGGGGGTGTTTAAGAAGTCAGAGGGTGTTGATGTCCACAATTTCTTGCGAACCAAACAAATACGCTAAATGGATTTGCTGATGTAAAAGTACAGTTCCACTATGGGGCCTGCAATAGTAATTCTACTGAATTTTGTTTCGTAAAAATTCGGGGACTGTTTTTAAAATACATTACAATACACGTTGCATGAAACGCACACCCTGCAAAGGGTTGCCGTAGTAAGGCTCACAGTCTCTAAAGCCAAATTGTGTATATACATGCAAAGCGGGCGATAATCTTTCGAGTGTATCCAGTATTATTTTTTTGTATCCCAGTGTAATCGATTTCAACAGTAATTCCTGCACCAATAATTTGCCAATTCCGCTATTGCGGCATCTGTCTTGTACATACAATCTTTTCATTTCACATACCTGTGCTTGCTTGTAGCGCAATGCCACACAACCCACTGGCTTCCCGCTTTGCACGGCTAACAATAGCGACCCCGTTGGCGCACTATACATATCGGCTAAGCTCGCCAGTTCTTTTTCAAATTGCTGAAAGCAGAGATCTACATTCAGAAACTGCTGGTATTCTATAAACAGGGCTTTGGCTATGACAAATTCCTCAGCCGTTGTAGCTTCAATTATTTCAATTTTACCCGCTGTCATTATTCTTCCGATTGCAGCGATTTTTCAATATCCCGCAATTTGTCCTCGCAGGCAGCTATCAATTGTTTGGCAGTTTTCACTTTGGCAGCCAACACATCCAACGGTAGTGTCTCGTCTTCAATTTCGGCTACGAGTTTTTCCAGTTTTTTCCAGGCGTCGTCAAATGTTTGTTTACTCATTGGGTTGAATGTCTTTTATATCGCTGGTGATGGTGGTTTGTTTCAAAATGGTTTTCATAGGTTTTTGCCTGTTCAATTGTGTAGCATCGGTAACAATGGAATCGTCCTGCATGAGCATGGCAAACCCACGATTGAGGATGGTTTCGGGGCTTAGTTGTTCTACCAGTCTTTTCACCTGCTGCAATGCTATTTGTTTTTGTAGCAGGATATTGTTTTTCTGCTGTGTAATTCTTTTCGATTTATCGGCCACTGCATCGGCATAATGTGCGAGCTGGTCTCTTGTTGTTTTTTGCAACATCAATTTCCAGTCTTGCAGTCTTTCTTTTTTTCTATGCAGCCTGTGCGGAATAAGCAGTTGTAGCCTGCTATCCCATAGGGTAAGTTTTTCCTGCAGTTGTGCTGCGGTATTTTGCCAGATGGTATCTATGGTTTCTTTCAATAGTTGCAAATCGCTTTCGAAACGCAATGCTGTGTCTACAATAGCTGCGGCTACTTTGGTGGGTGTCTTAAATTGCCAGGCCATCAGGTCGGCAATGCTGGTATTTCTATCGTGCCCAATGCCTGCAAATACTGGTATGGGAAACACAGCGATACGCCTCGCAATTTCATAATCGTCGAATGCTGCAAAATCGGTGTTGGAGCCACCGCCACGCACTATGGCCAATACATCGAAAGAAGAAGCCGTTTGGTGAATGGCATCGAGCTGCTCTGCTATTTCTGCAATGGCATATTGTCCCTGCACACTGGCATTAAACACGGTGAGTGAAAACTGGTAGCCGTATTGATTGTGCAATAACTCGTTGATAAAATCACGTTCACCGTCGCTGCCCCGGGCAGCTATCAATGCCACTCGTTGCAATACTCGTGGCCATTTCAAGGTTTTGTTGACGGTGATGAATTCGCCATCTACCAACTGTATTTGTTCCGGATAGTTTTTGAGGAGTTTGTCCAAAGTTTGCTGGCGCTGCAACTCCAGCTTGCCCATGGTAAACGAAGCATCTATTTGCTGCACTTCCAGTTTTAATCCATAGCGTGGATGAAAACGTACTGCTACTTCGCAGCTTACTTCAATGCCATCTGTAAACCGCTGGCCGGTCTTTTTTTCAAACTGCAGGATCTCGCCAAATGCATTGGACCAAAGTACTCCCTGCATTTCGGTGGCAATATGAGAGTTGTGTTTCTCTACAAATTTTAGGAAGCACCAACGCTTTTGATCGTAGCGTTTTACATCGGTTATTTCGGCAATGATCCAAAAGGTTTCGTTGTAAAAAACCGATTCAACGGTTTGCTGAATAAGGTCGGCTAAAACGGACAATGGTAACCTGCGGGACATATGCCAAACCTACATAAAAATGAGGTTATATGCTTGCCCGTTAGCAGCCGGCTTTACCGGCACTGCGAAATTTTTCCTGGAAATAAACTGCTTTGTTTTGCAATTGCAGCAGGCATGCCCTGCAAAGGCAGTCGGCATATTTGTCGGCTACAAATGCCGATACTTCTTCAGGTAGCTGAATGCCGAAACATTGGCACTCGGTGATGCTGCCGGTTTTGCACTCGAAAGGCTGCCCGCAGCGGGGACATTCTTTCGCATCGTGTTGTATGGATTGTGGCGCTGCCATGTTTTCAATTACAATTCAAAATTAAAAGGAGTAGCGCAGTGCTACTCCTTTTAAAATAATTTACAAACTCAATGTGACGCCACATTGTATGTTGAATGGAATGGTGTTGTATCCATACGTGTCTACAAAATGTTTGTTGGTAATATTTTGCAGATCGAGGAAAAACTTAGGATGATTATTGGGCAATTTGTATTCAAAATAGGCACCCAGCAAACCATAGGCATTCATTTTGGCATCGGGCACCATATAGCCTGCAGCATCGTAGCGGTCGCTAACATATTTTCCATTGAGGCTCGCATAAAATGCCTCGGTAATATTCCAACCAACAGTGGCATTAAGCTGATGTGTAGGGCGGCGTAACAGGTAGTCGTATGTCGTGTCTTTAAACGTCATTCTACTCTGCACGTTTTCGGTGGGGTGTAGGAAAGTGTAGTTCAGCTTAATGCTCACTGAGTTCGTTGGATTGTACGAGCTCTCTAATTCGAGCCCTTGTACTTTTTGTTTGCTAATATTAAAGTAGCTGTAGTTGATGTTATCAAAATCTATACCATCTGTGATGTCGCGATAGAAGTATAACAACCTGTTTGATATTTTCCCGCAGCTTTGTTGAATACCCAATTCGTAATTGATAGATTTTTCCGGTTGCAGATCTTTATTGCCATAACCAGAATACAATTGATACAATGATGGCGCTTTAAATCCACTGGCCACACTGCCAAACAGTCGGTAGTGATCGCTTATTGCAAATGAAGGGTTGAATGTGAACGTGGCATTGTTGCCATATCGCTCATGCTTATTGTAACGGCCGCCAGCTTCAATATTCAGTCGGCCAGTAGTGTACACCAATGAGCCATATATCGAACCTTGCCAAAGTGAAGTGTCTTTAAATGAACTTTCGAAAGGTCCGTATGCGCTCAGTGAATAGTATTGGCTATTCATGTTGCTTCTCCTGTAATCCAGGCCTACTAATGCATTCAGGCCTTTGGCAATAGAAATATTGGCATACAGTTCTGCGAAATGAGCTTTGGCTTCATAGTCGTCGGTTACGTATTTGGCAAAGCCCGGCTTATCTATACTATCATTCAGGTACGAACGATTGTTTTGGCTGAACATATAGTTGCCGGTGAATACCACACGTTTTGAAGTGTATTGTAGTGATGTGCCTGCTAAAAGATTCTTACTGGTATTGGTATAATCTTTTTCATCAGCAAAACTTCCTGCGTCCAGTTCTGTTTTGTTATGCGTGTATTGTGCATAGGTTTTTACCTGCAGTTTTTGCGTGGCTTTCCATGTAAGGCTTGCACTGGTAGCATCGCTGTTGTAGCCGTCGTTGTCAAAATTTTGGTTGCCTGTTTTATCGGTTGCGGAAGAAAATCCATCTGATTTTAATTTTCCATAGCGGGCAGAATATTCCAGCTTCTCAGTTTTACCAAACACTTGCAGGTTACCTCTGAATGTGTTGAACTTTCCGTAGGCCGCAGTGGCGCTTGCATTGAAAGGTTTTTGTACACTCGCTTTGGTAGTAATGATATTGATAACACCTGCTACTGCATCGCTGCCATACATGGTAGATTGTGCGCCGCGGGCTATTTCAATTCGCTCAATACCATTGATCGAAAACAAATTCAGATCTGTTTCGCTATTGATGAAAGATGGATCGTACGCAGGCACACCATCGATCAAAATAAGGGTGCGACCAATATTGGCGCCTCTTGTGTACACGCCTTGGTTGCTGCCCAAATTATTCAATGCGCCATTGATGGTTACGCCGGCTTGCTCGTTCAATACCTGGCCTAATGTTTTGCCCTGGCTTTTTTCAATTTGTTCTTTGCTGATAACAGTAACCACTTTTCCTGTTTGGTTCTGCTTTTGTAAAAACTTATTGGCAGTAATGGTTACTTGCTCTAATTCTTTGGTCCTGGTGCTGTCTTGTTGTTGCGCACCGGCGGTAGAAGCGATACTAATAGCGGCTCCTACCAAAAACAATTTGTAGCTCATAAGATGCTTACATTGGTTTGGTTAAGTATTCCGCTTTCGATTGATGAACAGAGAGAAAACATGCTGTGTTGCCTGCAGGCCAACTTCGGTGCAATGCATTCCCGGCTTTTCCTCCGAAAGCTTATGGTTGCTGGTTGCCATTGGCAGGTCTTCTGGCTCAGACATTGGCTAACGGCCTTCCCCTGACGTTGTGCATCAAAGTGGCCCTGTATGTTAGCACTTATAAAGTTCCCGGTTGTGCCGGGGCTTCGTCTTTACAGCTACGGGGATAGCGCCGGCTTTGCACCGAACTTCCCTTTTAATCTCGCACCTGAGGTGCAAAAACCAATTGCAGTGCAAATATGCCGCAGCATGAGACTAGCAGCCAAAAAAATATTGCTGCAGTACTATAAAATTATGTGAATGCTAAAGCCTTGGGCCTCAATTTGACATTTCGCAAATTCTGTGCATTACACAAAATTTTGCTGTGTGCATTGTACATTATCTCCAATCAAAACCGATGCCGCCATAATAGTTGCGTGCTGGTGCTGCATTGTAAAAACGATTGCCTGCTGCATTAATATCATTGCCCAGGCTGTACGTTTTGTTCAGCAAGTTGTCGGCTCCGGCAAAAAGATGTGCGGATAATTTTTTCGCCAGTTTCAATTTGTAGCCAACTCTTGCACCCAGCAAATGAAATGGCTCGGCTTTAAATGTGTTGGCATCGTTCAGCATAATGGAAGTATTATAGTAGTAAGTGCTGTTGATATAGAAACCATGACTGAACTCTACATCTGCCAATAAGCTAATAGTATTCAACGGTACACCCGGCAATTGATTGTTGCTATAGTCTACACCAAGACGTTTGTAATCCTCGTATATGAAATGATGGTAGCTATGTGCTACTTGTACATTCAAATGCTGCACTATACTTTTTTGCGCAAAAAATGTAAAGTATTGAAGCGATGATTCAATGCCCCATTGGCTGGTACTGCCTGCATTTACAAAATAGTCGCCGCCGCTTGCATCGCGTTGTTGCACCAGTGTATTATTGAGCAAAAAGTAAAATGCCGATACATTCAACCTTAGTTTCTTTTGCAGAAAATAGATATCGTTGGAAAGCTCGTAGTTATAGCCACTTTCTGCTTCGAGGTCGGTGCTGATGCGCCCGGTACTGGGCAATAGTTCTGCTACTGTGGGTGGCGAAAATCCTTTGCTGAAACTGGCTTGTGTTTCCAGCATATCATTCCAAATGTATTTGGCCACTATGCGGGGTGCCCATTCGTTTCTGTAAGTTCTTTCCTGTGCTACAATGGGCAGTGTTGAATTGCGGGTAATGCTCACTTTATTCTGGTTGATGCTTACACCACCTGTTAGAAACAACCGGTTGTCCCATGTATAATCCAGTTGTGTAAATACAAAGCCTGTATTGAATTGCAGGTCATCGTTGGTGAGCAGCGAATCGCGTTGGCCATTTTTGTTTCTCGATACCTGGGTATTGAAAAATCCTGCCTGGTATTCTGCGCCGGTGGTCCATTTCCACAAGCTGTTGTCCTTTTTCTTTTCAAACACAAAAACTGTTCTGCCACCCAGTTGCGGTTCTACACGATTTTCATAATTGCGGATCGCTGAATTTTTGATGAGGGCGTATGCGCCATACAAGGATGTGGTGTTGGTCCAGTTGGTATGGAGTGTTTGCTTGTTGCTGATGCCTGCCAATACATTTTGCTGGTAGATAGCTGCATCCACTGCTTCTGCCGAAGGAGAACCACCTGCTGCGGGTCGGGCTGCTTTGGGGTTTGCATTGTATTCAGCCAACGTCAACCCGCCGGGCGTTTCATATTCCATATTGGTGTAGAGCAGGGTAGCAGTAAGCTGTTGTTTGTTGGTGCTTTTTAACTGGCTGGTCCATGCGGCATTGTCACGGCGCATGGCACTTTGGTTACGGTAGCCATCGCTTTGGTTATGCGCATAGCTGATATGGTTGCGATTTTCGGCTTTGCCAAAATCGGCAGCCACCAACACATTGTGCAAGCCAAAACTTCCGGCACTATATTCGGCGCTTATTCCTTTTGCCTGGTTGGGTGCCAGCGATTGCATCAGTACCAGGCCTCCAGTGCCTGCACCATACATGCTGCCGGCCGGTCCCTTTACAATTACAAGAGTGTTGGCGGTATTAATGGCCAGTTGGTTGAAATAAGTATTGCCACCGGCATCGGTAAACGGAATATCGTTGAAGTACATTTTTATATTGCGTACACCAAATGGGCTGCGCAATGAGCTGCCGCGAATATTGAGCCTGTAGCTACCCGGCGACCGTTCTTCCATTCTCACACCGGCTACGGTATTGAAACCGCCCACCAAACTGGTCTTATTGGTACGGTCGGCGTTGTTGTTTACTACTTGCCGTACCACTGCGGTGCTAAGGCTTCTGCTGTTGGCACCAAACGCCTGGGTAATGAGGGCGCTGTCCGAACCTGTAAGTGTATCGCTAACGGGAGTATTTGTTTGGGATATTGCTGCTGTTTGGAAAATAAAAGAACCTACAAGCCAAAGCCCTATTTTTATCTGCATAATGTGTAAATGATGATGTGTAGCTTATTTGTAAAAGTATTGGAAGCATGAATAACTCAAACAAACTTGGACTTTTTGACCTTACCATCATTGTGATCAGCCTGGTGATAGGTATGGGCATTTTTAAAACGCCTGCAGGTATTGCTGCCAAAAGTGGTACCGAAACTATCTTCTACAGTGCCTGGGTAGTGGGAGGAATAATTGCATTGATCGGTGCATTGGTGTTTGCCGAAATTGGTGCAAGGCTTCCGGTGGTAGGTGCTTACTACAAAGTGTTTTCCTACGCTTATCACCCCTCCGTTGGTTTTACCGTAAATACGCTTATCCTTATTAGCAATGCGGCTTCGCTGGCTGTGGTTACATTGATTGGTGCAGAGTATTGCAGCGACCTTTTGTTTGGCATGCAAAAAGGATATGCATTCAATGTAGGCTTATCGGTGCTGGCTGTATCCATATTTTTTGTGGTGAATTTGCTGGGCCTCAAAACCAGTAGCCGCACCCAGAACATCATGATGATTGTGAAAGTAGGCCTGGTGCTGATGCTGATATCAGCACTGTTTGCAGGTAAAGCGATCGAGCCGCACGGCTATACCACCGACCCTGTGCGCACCTACGATGGTACCAATGGTTTATTGCTATTGGTAGTAAGTATGGTGGCGGTTTCGTTTACTTACGGAGGCTACCAGCAAACCATCAATTTTGGTGGTGAAGTGAATAAGAAGGGCGCTTTGCAAAAAGGCATTTTCATCGGCATCATCATTGTGGTGTTGCTATACCTCGCAGTGAACTATGCCTATGTGCAGGTGATAGGTTTCGATAAAATGAAAAATGCCACTTCCATCGGGGCATTGTTGTTTGAAGCATGGTTTGGAAAAATAGGAGGCAAGCTGTTCGATTTTGCGATGTTCCTGAGTGTATTGGCGTATGTAAATATTTTGCTGATGAGCAATCCAAGAGTGATGTATGCCATGAGTGTGGATGGTGTGTTGCCGAAAATTTTCAGCTATCAACATCCCAAAACCAATGCATTGATACCGGGGCTAATTGCATTTTCGGTGATCACCATATCGGTTACTTTTTTTGGAAAGGGCGTAGATAATATTTTGGGATTTTCCATTTTCCTGGATAGCATGGGTTTTGTAACCTGCGCATTGGCCCTGCTTATTTTGCGCAAGCGAAAACACAATGAAGAACTGGTACAGCCCGGTTTTATCAAAAGTATTATCCCTGCATTAGCTATCATTTTCATGTTGGCATACTCAGTGGTAGCCTCAGCAGTAGTAATTGATAATTGGCTGGCAGCACTCACCGGTGTGGGGCTGTTGCTGCTATTTGTAGCCATCTATTTCATTTTTATGCGCAAGCCGCAACCACCTGAATTTTGATCATGGATATCAGCTATATACTCAACGAATTGGGCGAAGACCATGCAGCGTATTTCAACGCGGTATCGCCACCCATAGTACAAACCAGCAATTTCCTGTTTGAAACGGTGGAGGATTTACGCAAGGCATTTGCCGATGAGTACGATGTGTTTTTGTACAGCCGGGGCAATAATCCCACGGTAGAAATTCTGAAACAAAAACTGGCGGCATTGGATGGTGCCGAAGATGCACTGGTATTCAACAGTGGGGCATCGGCTATTTTTTGTGCGGTATTGCCTTTTGTAAAATCGGGCGATCATATTGTAAGTGTGAAAGCGCCGTACACCTGGGCACAGCGCATGTTTGATGTAATTCTTCCCCGCTTTGGCGTTACCACTACGTATATCGACGGCACCGATATTGAGCATTGGAAAAATGCTACACAATCCAATACGGTGTTGTATTACCTCGAAAGCCCCAATAGCTGGAGCTATGAGTTGCAGGACCTGGAAGCAGTGGCACAATTAGCAAAGTCCAACAACATCATCACCATCATCGACAATAGTTATTGCACGCCATTGTACCAGCAACCGCTGCAATACGGTATCGATCTTTCGCTGCAAAGTGCCACCAAGTATATCGGTGGGCATAGCGACACCGTGGCAGGTGTATTGAGTGGTAGCAAAGCGCATATGGAAAAAATATTCAACAGCGAATACATGACCACCGGTGCAGGAGCCACGCCATTTCATGCATGGCTGTTGTTGCGTGGGCTACGTACCTTACCCATTCGCCTGGAAAGGGTAACAAAAACTACTTACCAAATGGTAGATTGGTTGCTGCAACAGAACTGGGCCGAAGATGTATTATTTCCCATGCATCCTTCCTTTCCACAATACGAGCTGGCATGTAAGCAAATGAAAAACGCCGGGGGTCTGCTCACGTTTTCGCTGAAAGCCACTACGGTGCAGCAAATAGAAAAATTTTGTAATAGCCTGCAACATATTCGCATGGCAGTAAGCTGGGGAGGCCACGAAAGTTTGATCATTCCAAAATGTGCCGGTATGCCCGCCAGCCATTTCGATGCATCCAAAGCAAGGCACAGGCAGGTGCGATTATACGTAGGGCTGGAAGACGCAGAATATTTGCAATCGGATTTGGCGCAAGCGGCACTGCATTTATCCGCCTGATTTTAGGTCTTTTCAAGCCAGGTATCCCGCAATTTGTCCACTCAACCGATTCCGCATTGGTTTTACCACACAATGCCACCGCTTGTACAAACCTGTAGGCTGTATAATGGCGCACGGCTAACTTTGGCATATGTGGAAACCTATGAGAATTTTGGGGGCAGCCCTCTTGCTACTGCTTACGCTGCCTACCATAGCCCAGGATAAATGGGATTTGAGAAGATGCGTGGAATACGCTATTGCCAACAACATTTCTGTAAAACAAAATGATATACAGGCTCGCCTGGATGAGTTGGTGTACCAACAAAGTAAGGATGTACGCTGGCCGACGATCAACCTGGGCGGTTCGCTGGGTGAGCAGTTTGGTAGAAGTATTGACCCTACCACCAACTTGTTTACCCAAAACAATATCACTTTCTCCAATATCAATTTGCAGTCGGGCGTAACCCTGTTCAACTGGTTCAATATAAAGCACACCATTGATGCCAACAGGCTAAACATGGAAGCCAGCCAGGCGCAGACCAAAAAAATACAGGATGATATTGCGCTGAATGTGGCAGCAGTTTTTTTGCAGGCCTTGCTAAGCAATGAGCAAAAGCAAACCGCCATAGTGCAGGCCAACCAAACCTCGGACCAGTTGGAAGTAACCCGCAAAAGAGTAGATGCAGGAAGCCTGCCCGAATTGAGTGCTGCCGAACTGGAGGCGCAACTGGCCCGCGACAGTGCAACTATTGTGGCTGCCGAAAGCCAATATCAACTCAACCTGCTGCAGGTAAAAGCCCTGCTGAACCTGGATGCAGGCACGCCTTTCGACCTGGAAATTCCACGCATTGAAGATTTTCCCATTGTGCCACTGTCCGAACTGCAACCCGACCAGGTGTACCTGATGGCAGTAGCAGTAAGGCCACAGCAACTGGCCAATAAACTGCGCCTGGAAGCTGCAGAAAAAAATGCCAAAGCTGCCAAAGCTTCTATGTATCCGACCATATCCGCATTCGGTAGTGTGCAGTCGGCTTATTCGAGTGCATTATCTGTATTGCCGAAGGGAAATAATATTACCTCCATTGTGCAAACCCAGTCGTTTGTAAATGTTGCAGGCAATCCACTTTATGTAAACACGCCAGTGTCGCGGCCCGAAACTACTGTGCCTGCCAACTGGGGCCGCCAGATAGATTACAACTTTCGGCAGTCCCTGGGGATGAATATACAAGTGCCCATCTTCAACGGCAGCCAGGCCCGCACCGGTTACAAAAGAGCCAGGATCAACCAGGAGAATATTGCCATACAAATGAAGGCCGACAGCCTTACGTTGAAACAGGATATTTACACTGCCTACCAAAATGCGACCAACGCTTTGTTTACGTACAACAGCCGTAAGAAAGCGTTTGAAACTGCGGCTTACAGCTACAGCCTCGGTAAGCAAAGATTTGATGTAGGCCTGCTGCCGGTATTCGAACTCATCACCCTGCAAAACAATATGCAGCGTGCCCAGATCGATCAGCTCACTGCCCGCTACGACTATGTGTTCCGGACCAAAATTTTGGAATTCTACCGTGGTACCGGCATGGTACTATAGCCCTCATTATTTTATTTAAGCAAAGCATAAGCGCAATAAATATGAAGAAGAAAACTATTTGGATCATCAGTATTCTGTTGTTGATCATTGTCGTATTGTTAGTGTTGAAAAAGAAAGGCGTGATTGGTGGCGAAGAAGGAACAAAAGTGGCCATCGAAAATGCAGAGCTGCGTACCATTATTGAAACGGTAAATGCCAGTGGTAAAATTTACCCCGAAGTGGAAGTGAAGATCAGCTCCGACGTGAGTGGCGAGATCACCGAGCTTACTGTAGCCGAAGGCGATAGTGTACAGCGTGGCCAGGTAGTGGCTCGTGTATATGCCGATATCTACAACATACAGGAACAACAAGCCGCAGCCGTTGTAAACCAGCAACGCTACCAGGTAGAAAATACGCAGGCTCAATTGGAAGGTTTGCGCAGTGCCATGCAGCAGGCAGAAAGCCAGTACAACAGGCAGAAAAAATTGCTAGATGGAAAAGTGATCAGTCGCCAGGAGTTTGAAGTGGCAGAAAATGCCTACCTGAGTGCTAAAGCCAATTACAACGCAGCATTACGGGGTATTGATGCGGGCAATGCATCGGTGGCCAGTGCTAAAGCCAATTTGCAAAGAGCCGCAAAAGATTTGAGTCGTACCACTATCGTTTCTCCCATGAGCGGCATTGTTAGCCTGCTCAATGTAAAGAAAGGCGAAAGGGTAGTGGGTACTGCACAAATGGCTGGTACCGAAATGATGCGTATTGCCGATATGAACCGCCTCGAAATACGAGTGGATGTTCCGGAAAATGATGTGCCGAAAGTGCACTTGGGCGATAGCGCATTGATCAGCGTGGATGCTTATCTCGACCGCAAATTCAAAGGCCTTGTTTACCAGATTGCTAGTAGCAATACTGGTGCGGTAAATGCTTCATCAAGTGCCAGCTCCAACGAAGTGACTAACTACAAAGTGTATATCCGTCTGCTGCCCGAGAGCTATGCCGACCTGATAGACCCTGCAAAACCAAGGTCGTTTCCCTTTAGGCCCGGTATGACAGCCAGCGCCGATATTCAAACAAAAGTGCATACCAATGTAGTGTCTGTACCTATCAACGCAGTTACCACTCGCGGTAAGGATGAGAAGAAAGAGGGAGATGCTGCCAAGAAAAAAGATGGCGAAGCGTCAAAAGAGCCAAAAGGCACCGGCATGGACGATAAAGCTCCGGCTGCTGATGGCGATGAAAAAGATGTGGTAGTGTTTGTGTACGACAAAGCCACCGGTACCGTAAAAAAATTGAAAGTTGAAACCGGCATACAGGATACACGCTATATAGAAGTGACCAAAGGACTCAGCAAGGGCCAGGTAATTGTATCCGAGCCATACAATGTGATCTTCAGAATACTGAACGATGGCATGAAAGTGCTGGTGGTTGATAAGGCCAAACTATTTGAAGCAAAAAATTAATGAAGAACAATTGGGTATTCTACAAGTCCTGCCATACATGGCAGGACTTTTTTTATGCGCAGTACCAGCAGATTAACCCTGTACGACCATCGCTGAGCTTTTTTAGCATTTGCTGGTCCCCTTTTTTTTCCGTTACTTTTGCAGATTGGCCTTGAGTCAACGAATCTGGCTTAAAAGGCTATTTTCAATAGTTGGTACGGTTCCATCACACATTCATAAAACGGCACAGCAAGGGTGCAAAATCTATATATGTCGCTTCCATTTTTTGTAAAACATATTTATAACAACGCCAGCGAAGAAGTAATAAAGCGGGGCAAGCGTATACACGCTGCCGGGCATATGGATTTGCTCGATCATAATACCATACTCGAAACCATTGCCTTCCGGGTAAAAGACGATATGTACCATACATGGTACAAAGTGAAGATTGATAATTACAACCAGCCCAAGCAATTAGCCCTGCGCTGCACCTGCCCGTACAACCTTACCGAAGTGTGCAGGCACAAAGCGGCAGCGCTGTTGCAATTGCAGGAAATGAGCGACCAGGGCATGCTGGGCGGACAGGCGCATAAATACAACCAGGCACACACGCTTATTAAGATCAGGCATATCGACCTGAAGATGATACGCATGTTTACAGGCAACGAAAACTATGATGCGGCAGAAGAAATTTTACGTACACATTCCATCAATATCACCAGTGCAGCCAACGAAAAAGTAACTGCAGAGCTTGTATTGGAGGGCACCCGCTTTCCATTGGTGATCCGGAAAAATGATGAACGATATTTTGATACCAGTTGCAATTGCGACGACCAGGGACATATTTTATGTAAGCACAAGACCGCTTTGTTCCTGCAATTGCTGAATGCCTTTGGTGCCAACTATTTCGACAGCATCCGCAATTACGACCGCGATAAAGAAAAGTTGCTGGGTGCTTATGGCTACACTTTGGACGACGACCTGCGTGGCAAATTTGAATTTGCCTATAAAGAAGGCAAGCCATTTTTGCGGGTGCTCGATCCATCTATTAAAAAAGTAAATATTCCGCTGGCTACTGCTACGCTGTACCCCAGTGCCCCGGTGGTAAAAGAACCCGAAGAAAAATCGCTGATACCTGCAGTGCAACGCGACTTTAAAAAACTGGGGATGGTATTCAGGTCCGATGATCTGAACTACCCGTTTTTTTGCGTGGATGCAATACAAGGCATGGCCGATGACAATGGCGGGTTTGTTGGCAAGTCGGAAAAGATTGACCTGGGGAAATTTGTAGATACAGAAGTGTTTAGCGAAGAGGACAAACAATTGTTTCAGCAATTGCGCAAACTAACCGATTCGGAAATTAATAAATACCTCAACCGCAATTCGCCATTCAGTGGTATTTGGGATAATATAGTGCAGACCAACGGCACCGATCTGCCCGAAGAAACCAAAGTGCTGATCCACGAATACCTGCATCCCAAGCTGATGAAAATTTGGGATGAGTACCATGCCAATCCCTGTTTCCTTTTGCCCGATGGCAAAAAATATATTACTGCCAATTTAGAATCGGCCATACTGGAAGAAGAAACCATTAAGCCGGTCATTATGGTATCGGCCAAAGAAAATGCTTTTGCAGTAAGCTGCGTGGTAAAAGCAGGAACAGAGCAATGGCCACTCGAAAAAAATGAATGGGCATCTATACTCGTGGTGCTGAAAGAAGGAAGTTTGTATTGCTGGCAAAGGCCCGAAGATATTTCGGTGGCGCTTACGTTTGAACGGCCACTCACCATTCCGCAGGATGATTGGGCAGAGTTTGCAGAGAAAAAATTGATCCCACTTACTACCGAGTACGAAGTGGTGTTTGATAAAAGCATTACCCGCCAGGTAAAAGACCAGGAACCTGAAATAAGTGTACAATTGGTTGAGAAAGGAGAGTTCCTCGCATTTGTGCCCAACTTTAAATATGGCAATGTGCTGGCTCCGGCCAACGAACATCCTACGTTGACTGCTGTGCACGAAGGCAGCGTTACGGTTATTCATCGCATGATAGAAAAAGAGCGGCAGTTTTTTGCAAAGCTCAACAACCTGCATACCAATTTTATCAGGCCCGAACGTAGCCGCCAGTTGGTATTGAAAGGTGCTGATGTATTGCGCAACAACTGGTTCTTTTTGTTCATGGAAAGCATGCAGCAAATGGAAGTGCCGGTGCTTGGGTTCGACTACCTGCGCAATTTTAAATTCAATGCTGCAAGGCCTACCACACAGGTGCGCATCAGCAGTGGTGTTGATTGGTTTGATGCAAAAGTAGATGTGCATTTTGGTGATCAGCATGTACGCATAGCCGACATTAAAAAGGCACTGGCACATAAGCAATCATTTGTGCATTTGCAGGATGGCTCGCTGGGTATATTGCCCGAAGAGTGGCTGCACAAATATTCATTGCTGTTTAAAGTGGGCGAAGGCTCAGGCTCTAACCTGCGGTTGAGTCGCTACCAGTTTGGGGTGATAGATGAACTGTACGACCAGCGTGACGATGAGGAGTTGCAGGTAGAACTGGAAGAAAAATTTGATCGCCTGCGAGATTTCAAAAAAATAAAAAAAGTAGCAGCCCCCGATCATTTGCAGCCCATCTTAAGGCCGTATCAATTGTCGGGTTTTCAGTGGCTCAATTTTTTAAAGGATACAGAGTGCGGCGGCATATTGGCCGATGATATGGGTTTGGGTAAAACCCTGCAGGCACTTACCATGTTGGAGCACTACGAAAACAAAACCGGCGATCTGAAAGCATTGGTGGTTTGCCCCACTACACTGCTGTACAACTGGGAAAGTGAGATCAAGAAGTTTACGCCCAACATGGAATACTTTATTCACCATGGCGGGCAGCGGTCGAGGTCGAAAGCCGATTTGGAGCCGCACCATATTATCATTACCACCTACGGCACTTTGCGTAGCGATATACTGTTGCTGAAAGAAATGGCTTTCGATTTTGTAGTGCTCGACGAAAGCCAGGCCATCAAAAACCCCAACAGTAAAGTGGCCCGTGCCGCCTGCCTGCTGCAAAGCAAACACAGGGTGTGCATGAGTGGTACACCGCTGCAAAACAATACCTACGATATTTATGCGCAAATGAATTTCCTGAACCCCGGCTTGCTGGGCAGCAGCGAATTTTTCAGGAATGAATTTGCCACGCCCATCGATAAGTTTGGAGAGCAGGAACAAAAAGAACATTTGCGCAAACTGATCTATCCGTTCATCCTGCGCCGCACCAAAGAGCAGGTAGCAAAAGACTTGCCCGAAAAAACTGAAACCATTTTGTACTGCGAAATGGGCGAAGAGCAACGCAAAATTTATGATGCCTACCGCAACGATTTCCGCGACAGGGTGCTGGGGGCTATTGATGCGCAGGGCATGGAGCGCAGTCAACTTACCATTTTGCAAGGCCTCATGAAGCTGCGCCAGATTTGCGATAGCCCAGCTATTCTCAACGAAGACGAGAAATTTCCGAACCATAGCATTAAGCTGGATGAGCTGGCCAGGGAGATCACCGAAAACATCAGCGATCACAAGGCATTGGTGTTTTCGCAATTCCTAGGCATGCTTGCGCTAATACGTGCTAAACTGAATGAGCAGGGCGTGCAGTACGAATATTTTGATGGTAGCACCAGTGTGCAGGAACGCCAGCGGGCTATTGAGAATTTCCAGAACAATCCCGAATGCCGTGTATTCCTTATTTCATTGAAAGCCGGTGGTGTGGGTCTCAACCTTACGGCAGCCGATTATGTATACATTGTTGACCCATGGTGGAACCCGGCCGTGGAGCAGCAAGCCATCGACCGTACGCACCGTATTGGCCAAACCCGCAGCATTTTTGCGTATCGCATGATTTGTAAAGACTCGGTGGAAGACAAGATCATTCAACTGCAGGATAAGAAAAGGATTCTTGCGAAAGAACTGATAGCAGACGATGCAGGATTCGTGAAAAAACTGACGAGAGATGATATTGCTTACCTGTTTAGTTAGGCTGAGCAAGGTGTAAGTGCATGGGCGGCAACTGCCGGGATAACCTTTGAGAGGTTGTGCCGGCAGTTTTTTTATGCCCTGCATTCCCCAAAATTTCTGATGCGGGCTTAACGGGATATGGTGGCTATTGCCGTCAAATGCCCAATTGCTGCAAAAGCAGTGACGTTCATCCGGCATATATGCCGATGCTGTAAACATTAACCTTCATTAACAAAACTTGCAGCGGTCTTAACCGTACAATGGCTACAGCGACAATAGTTTTACACCCGTAATCAAAAAACTAACATGCGAACTGTTACTCTTCCAAAACTCATACTCAGTTTTTGCTGCCTGCTGTTCATCTCTGCCATGGGCTTTGCGCAAAACCGCATTGGCTCAGTAAAAGGGATGGTGTTGGATACCGCTACTAAAAAAGCGATGCCCAGTGCTACCATCAATGTGCTGGATGCAAAAGACAGCACACTTATTTCTTTTGGCCGTAGCAAAGAGGATGGCTCTTTCGAACTCACCAAACTGAATGCAGGTAAATTTTTGCTGACCGTTTCCTATACCGGGTTTAGCAAAGTGAGCAAAACCTTTACCATTAGTGCCGAAAACCCTGTGTACGATTTTTCCATCATACCCATGGCCAGCAATGCTACATTGGATGAAGTAGTGGTAACAGCAGCACCGGTAACCATCAAAGGCGATACGGTGGAGTTTAATGCTGCTTCTTTTAAAACAGCCAAACCCAATGCAGTAGTGGAAGACCTTTTGAAAAAACTTCCCGGGGTAGAAGTAGATAAGGACGGAAACATTAAAGCCAACGGACAGGATGTAAAACGCATACTGGTAGATGGCAAACAGTTTTTTGGCAACGACCCTAAAATGGCTACCAAAAACCTGCAGGCCGATATGGTAAACAAAGTGCAGGTGTTCGAAAAGAAAAGTGATAAAAGTGAATTCACCGGTTTTGATGATGGCGCCGGCGAGCCCACCATCAACCTTACATTGAAACAGGATAAACGCCAAGGCATATTTGGTAAAGCCACTGCAGGATATGGTACCGATAACCGCTATGCAGCCAATGCCAATGTAAACAGTTTTAAAAAAGGTGAACAGGTCTCATTGGTAGGGCAGGCTAATAACACCAACAACCAGAACTTTACCATGTCCGATTTTGGAGGTGGTGGTATGCAGGGTGGCCGTGGCGGCGGTGGTGGCGGCCAACAGGGTATTACTGCTACGCAGACCATTGGTGGCAACTACAACAATTTCAAGAACCCAAAACTGGATGCCAACGCCAGCTATTTTTTCAACGCTACCCAATTGGATAATGATTACGATTTGCACCGCGAGAGTTTTGTAGCCGATACCACTCAGATCTATACTGAATTGGGAAAGAGTGGCCGCGACAATACCAACCACCGTGTAAATGGTGCTATTGACTGGAAATTTGATAGCAGTAATTCCATTATTGTTCGACCCAACTTCACGTACAATACTTCTAAAAGCAGTACCGGTAAAAATTACAATACGCTGGGCGAATCGGGTAGTTATTTAACCGATGGTAGCAGCATTACCAACAACCAAAGCGAAGGCTACAATTTGGGTGCTACTGCTTTGTGGCGTCATAAGTTTGAAAAAGCAGGCCGTACATTTTCTACCTCGGTAAACTTTAGCCGTAACCAATCTACTGGCGATGGTAACCAAAATACAGTGAACACCCAATACAAGGGCAATGCCATTGTACGCAGCGATACACTGAACCAGGTGAACAATACCGAAACCATTGCCAACAACTATGGTGTAGATATTAGCTACACCGAACCTATGAGCCGTCGTTCGTTGATCGAGATCAATGGTTTCTATCGCTTCAACGATAATACCAACGACAAAAAAACATACGACTACAACAAAGTGACCGGTGAGTACGACAAGCAAAATGTGCGCCTCACTAACTTTTTCGATAATGAATACGAATACGCAGGTGGTGGCCTTGCTTACAAGGAAAACCGCAAAGGTTGGAACTATACCATTGGCGCCAAGGCACAGCAGGCCGTACTCACCAGCCTGGTACAAGGCAAAGCAGATCCCATTACACAAAAATTCTTCAATGTGCTTCCGAATGCGCAGGTGCAAATTGGTACCAACCGCTATCGCAATACCCGCATCTTCTACAACGGTTCTGTTCAAAACCCATCGGTTACACAGTTGCAACCTATTGAAGACATCAGCGATCCTATTAACGTAACCAAGGGTAACCCCGATTTGAAGCAATCGTTTACCAACAACTTCCGTGTAAACTATAACACTTTCGACCCTTACACCATGAAGAGTTTCTTCCTGAATGTTTCGGCCCGTCAAACTTCTAATGCCATTGTAAACAGCGATACCCTTGGTATTTATGGTGGCCGCTACACCACGTACGAAAACGTAGATGGCGTGTACAATTTGAATGCGAATGCAAGCATTGGCCTGCCAGTACATATCGGCGAAACAAGGGCCAATGTGAATTTAACCACCGGTGCAGGGTATAGCAGGAACGTGAACCTGTTGAACTACGAAGAAAACAGGATCAGCAATACGACCATTTCGCAAAGGGTAAGTGCAAACTACAACTATAAAGAATTGTTCGACTTCTCTATGGGTGGCAGCGTTGCCTGGACCAATGCGAAATATTCATTGCAGGCACAGCAAAACACCAAGTACTTTACCTACAATGCCGATGCGGAAACCAACTGGTTCCTGCCAAAAAGTGTAACCATCGGTACCAGTGTGGTGTACACTGCCAATACAGGTAGGGCCGATGGTTTTAACCAGAACTTCGCGTTGTGGAATGCCTACGCAGCCAAATCTTTTTTGAAAAATAACCGTGCTGAAATTCGCATTACTGCCAATGATATCCTCAATCAAAACTCAGGCATCAGCCGTACCACTACCGGCAACTATGTAGAAGATACCCGCTACTCGGTTGTAAAACGTTATTTCATGCTGTCATTCACCTACAACCTCAGCAAGTTTGGTGCACAAATGGGCGGTGGACAAAGAATGATGATGATGGGAGCTCCTATGCGCAATTAATAAAAAATCATAAGGCATTGCAAAAGGGTTGGTCGTTGGCCGACCCTTTTTGCTTTTGGCGATTGCTGCAAGCGTTTATTTACCCACCTTTGGCTCTTCAGAGATTCCTATTTCCGGTAACTATCTACGTATTGCGTATGAAACGATTTGCTCCCAGGCCCTTTATATGGGCATTGCTACTGCTGGCAGGTGGCAGTTTCTATTCCCCGGTTTTTTGCCAGCGACCACAACCTACAGAAGCACAACTTAATTGGCACGACCAGGAGTTTTACCTGTTCTTTCATTTTGGTCCCAACACATTTACCGGTAAGGAATGGGGCCATGGCGATGAGAAAGAAGAAATATTTCAACCTACACAATTAGACACCGACCAATGGTGCCGCATCTCCAAAGCAGCAGGTGCTACCGGTGTGATCATTACTGCCAAACACCACGATGGATTTTGCTTATGGCCCAGCAAGTACAGTACGCATACAGTAGCGCAAAGTAGCTGGCGCAATGGGCAGGGCGATGTGCTGAAAGAGTTGGCAGCAAGTTGTAAAAAATATGACCTCAAGTTTGGCGTGTACATTTCGCCATGGGATAGGAATCATCCGGCGTATGGCACGGCTGCCTACAACGATGTATACATCAACACCATGAAAGAGATTTTTGCCAACTACGGACCTATATGGGAACTCTGGTGGGATGGTGCCAACGGTGAAGGACCCAATGGAAAAAAACAGGAATACGATTTTCCAAAATTTGAAAAAACCATTCGCAGCATTTCGCCCGAAACGGTCATCTTCAGCGATATTGGCCCCGACATAAGATGGGTGGGAAATGAACGCGGTATTGCCGGTACTACCAACTGGAATACGCTGGATACTGCAGGCTTCAAACGTGGGCATGGTGCGCCACATACCGATACACTCAACAGCGGCAATGCATTTGGATCCACCTGGATTCCGGCTGAATGCGATGTAAGCATCAGGCCGGGTTGGTTTTACCATAAAGAAGAAGACAGCAAAGTGAAAAGCGGCGAACAGTTGTTCGACCTGTATTTGAAAAGTGTAGGCCGTGGTGCTACTTTATTATTGAACGTGCCGCCCGATGATCGTGGCCTGATACATGCCAACGATTCGGCTGCACTCATGCAGTTCAATCAACTTCGTCATCGCTTTGGTGCCAACCTTGCGCAAAAAGGCAAGGTGTGTGTGGTAGGAAAAAAGTTGTCGGTAAACAGTCCAACGCTTTGTGATGGCGATGCCAGGACCGGTGTAGATATTGTGCAGCCGGCCAATCAAACCATTGATATAGCTTTTACCAGTCCTGAAAAATTGAACTGCATCATACTGCAGGAAGATATCAGCGAGGGACAGAGCTGCGCTGCTTTTTCCATTGTGTTGAAAGATGCACAGCAAAATATTATCCGCGAAATAAAAGGCACTACAATCGGTCATAAACGCATTCTCACGTTCCCTGCAGTAGAAGTCGCACAGGTAGTGCTGCTGATAAAAGACCAACACGAGGTAACACGCATTGGTGAGATAAGTGTGCATCTTATAGATGAGAACCTGGTTGAAAAGGGATAGGCTGGTAGGTTGGAAAGTTCACAAGTTGAAAGGGTGAAAAGTGAAAGGTCAAAAGACATCGCCAATGGCAACCGCCACTTTCACCTTTCACTTTTGACCTTTCATCCAAACTATCTTCCATCTCCGTCCAGCAAATTGCCCAGTCCGCCGAGTATGCTGCCTTCTTCTTTGCGATGCCCCGAACCGTATTGCATAATGCGGCTGGCCAGCCTGCTCACTGGCAGGGTTTGGATCCATACTTTTCCGGGGCCGCGAAGGGTAGCAAAAAACACACCTTCTCCACCGAATATGGTATTGCGAATACCGCCTACAAATTGAATATCGTACTGAACCGAATGCGTATAGGCCACAAGACAACCTGTATCGATACGCAGCATTTCGCCGGGTTGTAATACGCGTTCAAATACATGTCCGCCGGCATGCACAAATGCCATGCCATCGCCTTCCAGCTTTTGCATAATAAAACCTTCGCCGCCAAAAATACCGGTGCCCAACCTGCGTTGAAATTCGATGCCGATACTTACGCCACGGGCTGCACATAAGAATGCATCTTTCTGGCAAACGATATAGTTGTCGTAATCGCTTAAATCGAGGGGAATGATCTTACCGGGATAAGGTGATGCAAATGCCACGCGTTTTTTACCATGGGCCACATTGGTAAAAGCTGTCATGAAAAGACTTTCGCCGGTGAGCAATCTTTTTCCGGCACTGAACAATTTATCGAGCAGGCCACCGCCGCCGCTGCCCGAGCGGCTGCCATCGCCAAAAATGGTTTGCATCTGAATGCCGTCGTCCATCATCATAAAGGCGCCGGCTTCTGCAATGGCGGTTTCACCCGGGTCTAATTCTACATCTACATATTGCATTTCCTCGCCGTAAATACGGTAGTCAATTTCGTGTGCTACTGGCATATCTGGTTGTATTTAAGAGAGGCAAAATACCCTGCCTTGGGTATATAAAAAAGGAGGGAGCGCCAATTATTTTGTAAATGGAATTCGGGTATGCCGAACGGTAGAAAAGCAGTGAATCATATGATGCGGTGTCCCCCGATTTTCTTCATGATGTACCAATACTTACTACCCTGCAATAGCGGAAAAATGCACCCTCTAACCCAAGCCCTTTGAAACAAAAAAGCCTGCTACTGATGTAGCAGGCTTGCCTTTGTAGGCTATATTTTTGGCCTATTAAGATGCAGCAGGAGCATCGGTAGCTGGTGCATCGGCAACTGGTGCTTCAGGCGCCGGAGCAGTTTCTGGAGCTGGTGCCGGAGCAATAGCATGGGCAATAGCAGCAATTTTCTTAGCAATCACCCTGCGGCGAATGGCTTTTTTAGCTACTACTTTTTTCACTGCAGCTTTTACTGCGGCTTTCACTGCAGCCTTTTTCACTACAGCTTTCACAACTGCTTTTTTAGCGGCTTTCTTCACCACCACTTTCGCAACAGCTTTTTTGGCTTTTTTAGCTACGGCTTTTTTTACTACCACTTTTACCGCTGCTTTTTTTGCTGCCTTCTTTACAACCTTCTTGGCAACTTTTTTCGCAACAGCTTTTTTCACTGCTTTCTTAGCAACCTTTTTAACGATCGCTTTTTTAGCAGCTTTCTTCACCACAGCTTTCGCTACGGCTTTCTTAGCAGCTTTTTTTACCACCGCTTTTTTGGCAGCTTTTACTACTTTTTTAGCAACTGCTTTCTTGGCAACTTTTTTAGCTACCGCTTTCTTAGCAGCTTTCTTTACCACAGCTTTCGCTACGGCTTTTTTTGCAGCTTTTTTAGCAACTGATTTCTTAGAAATGGCCATTGTATTTTTTTTTTGTTATGTGAATTTACAGGTGAAAAAAAACTTTCAACCATTTCTTAAAAGAAAGTGGAAAAAATGTACATATATGTTTATAGGCTCTTTTAAAAAAACAAAAGGGATGACCACAATGGATCATCCCTTTTTATGAAATTTCAGTGCAGTCTTAACCGGCTAGAACCAGCTTCCAATAAAGGTTTCGTCTGCTTTTATTTTCTTCCTGCGGGCAGCCACTTTTGCTCTTTGCTTAATGCTTGCACCAATGGTAAGTGGAATAAACAAAAGGGTGAGTGGTGGTATAGCCATAAAGCTGATCCACTTACCGCCAAATGCACGGCGCATAGGTCTTCTGAGGCGTTCGGCCATGATGTACATAGCAGGTACCACGATCAGCGTCATGAAGAATGCGAACACCAAACCGTAAATGATGGTCCAGCTTAAGGGCTTCCAGAAGCGGGCATTATCGCCACCAAAATAGATATGCGGGTTCAGTTCTTCGAACATGGCAATGAAGTCGATATTGAGACCTACAGCAAGTGGTATCAAACCAAGTATGGCCGCTACTGCTGTAAGCAATACAGGAATGATACGGGTTTTACCTGCCTGTATAACGGCTTCGCGTGTACGCATACCGCGGTTGCGCAATTCGTCGGCAAACTCAATTACCAGGATACCATTTTTTACCACGATACCTGCCAGGCCTACAATACCAATACCCGTCATTACCACCGATACCTGCATACCCGTAATGGAGAAACCAAGCAGCACACCAATTACAGAGAAAATAATTTCGGTAAGAATGATGATGGGTTTGCTCACACTATTGAACTGCAATACCAGGATGAACAGGATCAATCCCAATGCTATGAGCAATGCCTTGCCCAAAAATGCACCGGCTTCCTGCTGTTGTTCACCTTCGCCGGTTTGGGTAATGGTTACATCATCGGGCTTCTGGCGGAAGTTGGCCAATACTTTGGTGAGCTCCGCATTTACTGCAGTAGGCGTATAACCCTGGCTTAGCAGTACATTACTATACAGCGTGATCACACGTTTCAGGTTCTTACGTTTTACGCTACCATACGTGCTGGTAAGGTCCAGTTTGGCCACTGCTGAAATGGGCACCTGCTTTATCTGCCCATTGTTCATGTCGCGGAAAGTGATGCGCATGTTGATGAGGTCGCTCAGGTTTTGCCTTTGAATTTCGTTGCTGCGCAGTTGAATTTTGTATTCGTCTTCATCGTCTTTCAACTTGCTCACTTCTTTACCAAACAAAGCGGTACGAATTTCCATACCTACCTGCCCGGTTGAAATACCCTCGATCATGGCACGTTGCCTGTCTACCGAAATAGTGATCTCGGGGTTTTGCAGGTCCACATCCATTTTCAATTCCTCGATACCGGGTACGCGGTTGGTGTCGAGATAATTGCGCAATGCCAATGCTGTTTCTGTAAGCGATTCAAAATTTTCACTGGCTATTTCAATATTCACCGGTGGCTGTGTGGGCGGTCCGGCTGCTTCCTGTGCTACCGAAATTTCGGCACCGGGTATGCCTTTGATCGCTCCACGAATAGCATCGAGGTACACTGCAGTGCTGGCTCCATGGCGTTTTTCAAACTCTACAAAACTGATTTGAATACGGCCCAATTCGGCACGGGTACTGCGGTCGCCACTATTGGGGTCGCTGGCACCCACGGCCACGTTGGTGATCACACTTTCTACAATGGGGTTTTTCTTGCCATTCTTCATACCCAATACATCGTACACTTTTCCTTCCATGGTGTGGATGATGCTATCGGTATATTTTACATCAGTACCCACAGGCAGCTTGAGGTACACATACACAAAGTTGGGATCGCCCTGCGGGAAGAATACAATGGGTACACGGCCACTGCTTACTGCCGAGCCAAAGATCATGAAGGAGCTTACCAGCAAACCAAACAATCCCACCAATATCCATACGGGGCGCCGGCCAGCCAGCGACCACCTAAGCAGTTTTTCATAACTGCGCATCAACGAAGGCAGAAAATGGCTTTGGAAATATTTAATGGTAGCATCCAGCGCATAGGCATTGAGCACCATGAGCAATGCAAACATGATGAGCAGGTTGCCGAAGAAGTAGAAGAGTCCACCACCCATGGCCATACCCAATATGTCGAGCAAAATGCCGGTGCCTGCAAATACCCAGAATATCGGTTTGCGAAATACATCCGATTTTTTCTTTTCGGCATGCTCTTCGTGGTTCATGAAATCCACTGCAAACACAGGGTTCATGATGAATGCTACAATGAGTGATGCGGCGAGGGTAAAGATGAGCATGGCCGGCAGGTACACCATGAATTTGCCGATAAGCCCGGGCCAGAACAGCAGCGGGAAAAACGGCGCCAACGTGGTAAGTGTACCGGTCAATACGGGCACAAATACTTCGCCGGCTGCATAGCGTGCCGACATGGTCGCAGATATTTGCCCATGCCCTTCGGTAAATATCCGGTGTGTGTTTTCTATCACCACAATGGCATCGTCCACTATAATACCCAGCCCGAACAAGAGGGCAAACAGCACCATGAAGTTGAGGGTGATCTCAGAACCGATCAGTATGTTGCCAATGGGTAAAAACAGGAAAGCCACAAACATGCTGAGCGGTACACTCAATGCCACGAAGAAGGCATTGGTTACACCCATAAAGAACATGAGTATCACCAGTACGAAAATGAAGCCCAGTACAATGGTGTTGATGAGTTCAGAAAACGAAGCCCTGGTGGTCTTGCTCTGGTCGCCAGTAATTACCAGCGACAGGTCTTTAGGGAATTCGGTTTTCTTCAGTTCTTCTACTACTTCTTTTACGTGGTCGGCAGCATTGATAAGGTTTTCTCCACTGCGTTTAATTACGTTGAGGGTAACAACGGGTTGGCCCTGCACATTGTTGTCGCCAAGGCGGGCATAGCTTTCCCTGTCTTTAATGGTATCTCTTATTTCAGCAATGTCTTTTAAGTAAATGGCATTGCCGCGATTGTTGCGGATGATAACATTATACAGATCGTAAGCACTTACGAACTGGCCTTTTACCTGCAGGTTTCTTTTGGTGGTACCTACATTGAGCTGGCCTCCGCTTACATCTGCGTTTTCGCGGGAGATGGCCGTTTCAATATCGTAGAATGAAACGCCTGAGCTTTGCATTTTGAAATTGTCCACGTTTACCTGTATCTCTCTTTCGGGAGCACCTACAAGGTCCACACGGGTAATTTCGCCCAGCTCTTCAATACGGTCTTTAAGGCGGTCGGCATATTCCTTCAGTTTCACCAGGTCATAATCGCCACTTACGTTCACGTACATAAATGGAAACTCGGAGAAACTGATTTCCTGCACGGTGGGCAATTGGGTCAAATTGTTGGGCAGGTCTTTCTTGGCCTTGTCTACCGCGTCTTTTACTTTTTGAACGGCCATATCTACTTCTACGTCGGTATCAAATTCTATGATGACAGCCGAAAAATCCTGGATAGAAGTACTGGTGATCTTTTTCACCTTCACGCCACTCAATCCTTTCAATTGTTTTTCGATAGGACGGGTTACGAGGTTCTCAATGTCTTTTGGCGAGTTGCCCACGTATATTGTTTGCACATACACAGTAGGTACAACAATATCAGGAAATTGCTCTTTGGGTAATGTGAGGAACTGGTAAATGCCTGCGAGAGTAATGAATACCATCATCAGGTAAATGGAGGTCTTGTTCTTAATGGCCCAGGTAGTGGGCTTGAACTCCTTTATTTTCGCCAGTTCTGCTTTTAGTTTTTCAAGTGCAGTCACTGTATTTGATTTTTAGGTAATGCCTTTCGGCAATGTATTGGGGTGTGTTGTGTTGTCAATGGCATTAAAGTGCAGTCGAAATTTTTTGCCCGTCGTACAATCCCTGGTAACCTTCCGATACCAGTATGTCGCCCACAGCTAATCCTGCTTTTATTTCTACGAGGTCACCTTGCACTTGTCCAACGCTTACTTGTTTTTTGGTGGCAATGGCATGGTCGCCTGCTTTGGTCATTACAAAAACATACTTACCCTTTTCATCACTTTGAATCAGCTTTACGGGTACTACAATGGCGCTGGGTGCTGCATAATCCAATATGCGTACAAGAGCTATCTGGTTAGGCTTCAGCAAACCATCTGTAGGCAGCTTGGCTTCGGTGCTAAACCCACGGCTGGCGGGGTTGATAGAGGCAGAAACAAAACTTACAGAAGAGGTATAGTTCCTGTTGATATCGGGCACATTGATCTCCACTTTGCTGCCATGTCCCACTTTACCCAAATAGTTTTCGGGAATATCGGTTACCACTTTCAGTTGGTTGCTGTTGATGATGGTGATATCGGGTACCACACCACTTACACCCTGGAACACCTGGCCCACTCGTGCATTCATGGTGTTTACAAAACCACTCACTTCTGCATATACATTGGTCATGCTTTTTTGCTCCTGCATTATTTGCATTTGCTTTTCCAGGTTGTCTACATTGTTTTTGGCGCTTAGCAATTCTACTTCGCTGCCAATATTTTGTTTCCAAAGGTTGGCCCTGCGCTCATAAATGTCTTTGGCAAAAGAGAGCTGTGTTTTCAACTGCTCCATTTGCTGGTTGATCACACGGTCGTCGAGTTTCAACAGCAGTTGGCCTTTTTTTACCTGGTCGCCCTGGCGTACATAAATGGCTATTACCTGTCCGCCCATGCCACGTGGTGTTACATAAGAAATGTTCTCTGCATCAACACGGCCCTGCAGTTCGATATAGTGGTTGAAATCCTGCGCAGCAATTACGGCAGTGTCTACAAGTTTTCCTTTGTCGGCTTTGGCTGCTGCAGCGGTGTCCAGTTTTGCAATGGCTTCTTCCAGTGCAGTTATTTTTTCGATGAGGGTAGCAGATTCCTTTTTCAGCTTAGCGAGTTCGGTTTTCTTTTCGCCGAGTTCGCCCTGGGCTTCTTTATTGCTTTTGCCGCAGGCGAATATCAATACTGCAATGGCAGCTGCTGATATGGTTTTGGTGATGGTTGATTTCATAAAAAATCTATTTGTAAATATTGATAGCTGTGTTTGATAATAGGATTAAAGACGGCCCAATGCACGCAGGTAATTCAGTTTGGCTACAACGGCATTGTACATGGCCTGGTAATAATTGGCCAATGCTTCCTGGAGGCTGGTTTCCGATTGCAACAATTCAAAGCTGCTGCCGAGGCCTCTTTCGTATTTCGTTTTGGTGGTGGCAAATACCCTTTCAGCAAGGTCTTTGTTTTCTATTTGCGCATTCAATGCATCCAACGAATTGGTAAACGAGGTACGGGAACTTACAATTTGCAGATCGATCACCTGCTTAAACTGGTTGATGGTAAGATTGCTTTTTTCCAATGCATACTCTGCCTGTTTTACTTTGTTTCTGCGCTGCCATCCATCGGTAAGGGGCACGCTTACATTTACGCCGGCCACATTGCTAAAGAACCAACGGTCGCCTGTATCGAAGAAAGAGAAACGCTGGCGTTGTGCGCTGGTTTGCATATTCCAGAAGGCTGCAACAGTGGGGTAGGCGCCAATTTTATAACGACGGATCTGCAACTCGAGCAGTTTGTTGCGGGTGTTGAATGTTTTGATCTCGTTGCGGTTTTCGTAGTTGAAATCCTGTTCGTAGCCAAACACATCGCGACGCAGTTGCTCCATCGACAATGAGTCGGTGAGGTGCAGCGAATCCTGCTGTGGAATACCCAGGGCAAATTTCAGCGCACTATAACTCAGCGATACCATATTGTTCAGGCGGGTTACACTGGTGTTCACGTTGTTGAGGTTCACCCTTGTTTTATCGAGGTCGAGCTTTTCAATAAAACCGTTTTTAAACAGTTGCTCCTGGTCTTTGTACAATTGGGTAAGGCGGTCACGGCTTTCTTTGGTAAACTGCAATCCACGTTCGGAAATGAGCACACCATAATAGGTTTGCAACACATTGCTCTTTACGGTGTCCTCTATTACTTTCAACTGGTTTCTGTACAGGTCCATGGCAGTTTCACGGGCTTTCAAGCCTATGAATACATCGGGTTGAAACAGCAGTTGCTGAATAGATACGCCCAGCGATGCCTGCCAGGGCACACCGAATGCGGCAGGAAAAGTGTTGATCTCTCCACTCCATGTTATGGGGTTGCCATTCCCGTCGCGTACATCTTCTTTTTCGAGCACGCCATACACCGATGGTGAAATGAAGTCGGGTAAAATGGTTACAGGAATTTTGAAGTTTTTCGACAGGCCCATATTGCCTTTGATCTGTGGATAGGCGGTGCCCGTTACTTCTTTGTTCACGGCATCCTGGTTCTTTACATCAATTTGTGCACTCAGTACTTCTGTACGTTGCTGCAGTGCCATTTCTGCTGCCTGCAGTGCACTGAGGTGGTGAAGTTTGGGTGTGCTGTCCGATTGTGCATGGGCGGTTGCGGAGGCCAGTAAAGCCAGGCTCCATGCGAGGGTTCGCAAATGTTTCATCATTTTCTTTTTGACTTAATTGTATAGTTAGGCTGGTGGTATAAAATGTTCTGGTATCAGGTTCTTTCTTTCTTGTATTTCTCGATCAGTTTTACGCCCTTGCTGGTAGATATACCATATATATAGTGCAGCAGTATTTCCATCTGCATTTCGAGCAGGCTGAATTTTTGCGTTCGGAACAGCTCCTGTTCAAACGTCATGGAAATGGTGGACAAATGCAGCAGGGTAATGATCTCAACATTCAGTTCGGGGCGAAATAAGCCCTCGCCAATGCCGCGTTCCAGGTTTTTTTTGGTAATGGTGTACAGGAATTGGTGTTTGTAGTCTTCCAGTTTTTTGTAGGCTGCCTGGTGGTATTTGTGCAGGTCGTAGATCATCACGGGGTTAATGCCTTCGAACATTTCCTGCAGCATGTCGAGGCTTTGGAATAGTTCGTGGATGGCATTTTCGCTTTCCCGCTGGTACATACCGCATTTTTGTTCCGACTGCGAGATCATCGACATCATGATGGAGGAAACCAAATGGTCTTTGTCGGTATAATGCTGGTACACCGTTTTTTTGCTGATGCCGCATTGGCTGGCTACTTCGTCCATGGTCACACTGCGTATGCCATAGCGGCCAAATAGTTCAAACGATTTTTTAAGTATGAGTTCTTGCGCTTCCATATAAGAGGTGTAAAGAGGGTGGCAAAACTATAAAAACTATTTACACTCCGAAAGTTTCCTGAATATTTATTTTTCGGCTGGGCTTTGGCCGGTGCCAGCGGTACAATAGCGGGTTGTTCGGTGCCATTTTTGGAGCTTCGGCCCAACATGTTGCACCTTCGCCTTTTCTTATCCTTATCTGAATGAAAAAGAAACTCATCAACTCGGCCAGTATTTTCCAGTATTTCATACAGGGCGTGCTGGTACTGGCACCCGTAAGTATTACTGCCTATATTATTTACAGGCTCTTTACCTGGCTCGACCAGTTGGTGCCTGTGTATATCAATTTATCAGGCAATCCAGACCAGCCCTTTTACCTACCGGGCATTGGCTTTGTGCTGGTAATGGTGGGCATTTTTTTGGTAGGCTATATCAGCTCATTTTTTGTGGTGGGCAGGCTGCTCAGTTTCTTCGGCCATGCACTGGAAAAAACGCCGGGCATTAAAACCATTTACAATTTTGTAAAAGATTTTTCGGAAGCATTTGCCGGTAAAAAACGCAAGTTTAAAAAAGCGGTATTGGTCAATATTTTTCAGCCTGATGTATGGCAGGTTGGCTTTGTAACCAACGAAGACCTGGCACATTTCGACATGAAAGATTTTGTGACGGTGTATGTGCCCAATACCTATGCAGTGGCGGGCAACCTCTACTTTGTAAAGCCGGAGCGCATAAGGCCTTTGAACGATGTAACCCCTTCCGATGCCTTGAAGTTTGCCATTAGTGGAGGCCTGGTAGAAGTGGATGAAAATTGATGAACGCAAGCAAATAGATGTATAAAAAAATACCCGCTGTATGAGCGGGTATTTTTTTATAACAGCATGTAAAACCTGTAAAGGTTTATCGGTTCATGCTACTCAAAAATTCGAAATTGTCTTTGGTGCCACGCATTCTTTTCATCAGGTCGTTCATGGCTTCTTCTGCATTCATGTCGGCCAGGTAATTGCGCAGCAGGTACATGCGGCTTACCACTTCTTTATCCAGCAACAAGTCGTCGCGGCGGGTAGAAGAAGCCACCAGGTCGATTGCAGGGAAAATGCGCTTGTTGGCCAGGCGACGATCGAGCTGCAATTCCATGTTGCCGGTTCCTTTAAATTCTTCAAAGATCACTTCATCCATACGGCTGCCGGTATCAATAAGGGCAGTGGCCAAAATGGTCAAAGATCCGCCATTTTCAATTTTACGGGCGGCGCCAAAAAATTGCTTGGGCTTTTGCATGGCGTTGGCTTCCACACCACCACTCAGTACTTTACCACTGGCAGGTGCTACTGTGTTATGTGCACGGGCAAGGCGGGTAATGCTATCGAGCAGTATCACCACATCGTGTCCGCATTCTACCAGTCGCTTTGCTTTTTGCAGGGCAATGGCGCTCACTTTTACGTGCTTCTCGGCCGGTTCGTCGAATGTACTGGCCAATACTTCGGCACGTACACTGCGTTCCATATCGGTAACTTCTTCAGGACGTTCGTCTATCAAAACCACCATCATGTACACTTCGGGGTGGTTGGCTGCAATGGCATTGGCCACTTCTTTCAGCAGCATGGTCTTACCTGTTTTAGGCTGTGCCACTATCAACCCACGCTGGCCTTTACCAATAGGGGTAAAGAGGTCCATGATGCGGGTGCTGAGGTTAGTGGGTGAGGAGAACAGGTTGAGTTTTTCGTAGGGGAAAAGTGGGGTGAGGTAGTCGAATGGAATACGGTCGCGAACTTCCTCCGGCGTTTTGCCGTTGATGCTGTCCACTTTTACCAGGGCAAAATATTTTTCGCCTTCTTTAGGAGGGCGTACAGTACCCAATACGGTGTCACCGGTTTTGAGGCCAAACAGTTTTATCTGGCTGGGGCTTACATATACATCGTCGGGGCTGCTTAAATAGTTGTAATCGCTGCTGCGCAAAAATCCGTAACCGTCGGGCATCATTTCCAACACGCCTTCGCCACCTACCAGTCCGTCAAATTCAATATTGAATGCGGGCTCTTTGGGCTTTTGCTGCTGGCGCTGGTGTTGTGGATGCGGATGCTGAATACGTGGTCTTTCTAATGGAGCAGCTGCCTGCTCTTGTTCTACATTTTCGCCTGTTTCGGGTTCTTCAATAATGATCTCATCCAGGTCGGGTGGGTTTTCGAGGTTGGTGAGCGCACTTCTGAAAATCGATTCTACAGTTTCTCCGTCTTCGAGAATAGTACCCGAAACTTTGTCTTTTATAGAAGGTTGCTTAGGCTCGGCCAGTGGCAATTCGGGGGCAACGGCATTGGCCGAAGCTCCTTTTTTAAGTACCGGTTTCTTTTGGGGCCTGCCTGCTTTTTTCTCTTGTTTTTCTTCAGCTGCCGGGGCCGCTGCCACTTCGCTGATAGATGAAGGCATTACTTCGGCCTCTTCCACAATATTTGCCGTAGTAGCTTTTACAATCCGTTTCCGCTTGGGTTTTTCTTCGTTTTGATCTGCTTTCATAGCGCTTTCTAATATGGCTTGTTTGTCCAATATTTTATAAATAAGGTCTTGTTTGTTGAGTTTCTTGGAGTCTTTCACCTGAAGTTGATCAGCAATGTCAACTAGTTCAGGAACGATCATATCGTTCAATTGCAAAATGTCGTACATACGAAAATGGGTAAAGCAATAATCAAGTAGTCTGTCAAAGTAAAAAAAGGAAGGGAGGTGCTAGATGTTGGCGGAAAAAGCGGGGTTGGATGAAGGGAAATTCTCAAAACGCCTCGAACTTGTTCCACTGCAATATTAAGCATAATATGCCAACCTATGCGGAGGGTGGAAAAATAATTGGCTTGAAACCAATAGGTTGACCCAGCGTTTTGACTGCCTTGGGAATTAATTTTCAGTTAAATAATGGAAACCTCTTATTTTCCCCCACTGATTACCAAGACTGCAAACTGAGCATGAGCGACCCTACAAAAGTAGAAGAGCGTGGGTGGTGGGAGGCCTTTAAACAAGGAGATCAACAGGCATTACACGAACTATATACACGGTATTTCGACCGATTGTATAGCTATGGGTATCGTTTATGCAACCAACGCGACCTGTTGGAAGATATCGTCCAGGAGTTTTTTTTGAAACTGATGCGTACCCGGCAAAACCTGGCTACGCCCGATTCGGTGCAGGCCTACATGTTTCATGGTTTCAGGATGCTGCTGATAGATAAACTGGCGCAACAAAACCGCAGGCTGAGCAAAGAAAATGCCGAGTGGATACCCTTCGACATGGGCGAAATGCACGACAGGATGGCTGATAAGGAACTGGACCGGGAACGAACAGCCAAACTGAAAAAGGCATTGGATCAACTGACCGATCGCCAGCGGGAGGCCATTTTTTTACGCTATTTTGAAGAACTGCCCTATCCCGAAATTGCCAATATGCTCCAGCTTTCGCAAAAAGCAGCGTATAAACTTATTGGAAGGGCCATGGCTGTGCTGAAAGACTCAGCCACCATGTTAGTGATGATCTTTCTGCCAATACTTCTATTTATCATTCAAAAAGCCGTGGGGTAAATTTTGCTGAAACAGCGTCCTATTTATACCATTACTACGCGGCTGTAAAACTGTGAGAAGCCAACTATGGAACCAATGCTTGAAAAATATAGCACCATAACGGTAGACGATCTGCTGCTGGATGATTTTTTTATCCAAAGCCACAGTGTGCCCACTCCTGATTCAATTGCCTTTTGGCAACAATTGATGCAGCAACATCCTGCACAGGTTGCAACAGTAAGTGAAGCCCAATCTATTCTTCAGCATCTGCATGCATACAATACTCCTGTAGCTCCTCCTGCCGGCGCAGCAGAAAGAGGATGGACCAATTTAAAAGCCATTGCAGAAAAGGAACATTTATTCGAAACAACTTCCCCTGTGCAACAACCCGCAACCATTGTACCCCTGTTTAAAAAGGCATGGTTTAAAATAGCCGCTGCTGCTGTTGTGGTGGTTGGTTCATTTTTTGCATACCAGGCGGTCAATAAGCCTGCATTGCCCAGTTTGGTAACTACAGGATATGGTAAGCAACAAAAACTTTTTCTGCCCGATAGCAGCCTTGTAGTATTAAATGGTAATTCTTCTATAAAATTTTCGAAACAATGGGGTAATAATGAAACCCGCGAAGTCTGGATAGAAGGAGAAGCGTTTTTGCAGGTGAAGCATTTGGCAAAAAATGCAGTAGCTGCCAACAACGGAGAAAGATTTGTAGTGCACCTGCGCAACCTGGATGTAGAAGTGTTAGGAACAAGTTTCAATGTGAAGAGTCGCAAAAAAACGGAAGAGGTAATGTTACAGGAAGGTAGCGTTCAATTGACCGCTAATGCATTGGATGGTACAGTGAAAATGGAGCCGGGAGATGTGATCGTGTTTGATGCCGATAGCAGAAAAATGCTACGCAAAAAATCGGAACCACACACCATGAATGGCTGGACGACAAATCAACTGCACTTCGATTCAACACCGCTTACCGAAGTGGTAAGCATGTTGGAAGAAACATACGGACTTAAAATAACCATAGCGAACCCCACACTCTTAAGTCGCTCTATAAGCGGCGATGTAACTGCTACTAATGAAGATATTTTGCTCCAGGCTATAGAAGTAATGCTGGATGCAAAAGTTGCCCGACACAATAGTGAAGTGATCATTAAGTAGTTGCCCCCATTAGATAATGTTTGTCTGGAAAAAAGCCTGGTGAAAACCGGGGTGGAAATGTATTGTCTGAACTTTTATAATCACTGTTTCTGATCAATGAAAAAATCTTTCACCATTTTAGCCACCTGCGTAGCGGTAACGCTCACATTGCTATCGCCAGGGTTGATGCCGGTAGTAGTAGCTCAATCGGGGCAAACGCAAGGCGTACCACTGTCGCAAGTGCTTGACAAGGTTCGGGTGCAATACAACGTGAACCTTCTTTTTGAAACCAAAGTAATAGCTGGAAAAACTACAAAGTATGTGGTACCTGCAGCGGGCAATCCTGAACAGGTGCTCCGCGAATTGCTGGGTCCGCTATCGTTGAAAGTGGTAAAAATTGACGACAAAAATTTCGCCATCATTGGAGTGGAAACTGTAGTGGTGCCCGATAAAAAGCCAGTGCCGCCAACGAATGGACAAGTGCCTGCTACCGGTGCAGGAACGGGTACGGTGCAAACTTCTAATGGCGTTGTGGCCGGTAATGGATTGCGGGAGGTAAAAGGTAAAGTATTGTCTGCCGAAGATGGCACACCATTGGCCAGGGCCAGTGTGTTCATTAAAGGAACCAAATTGGGAATGGTAGCCGACAAAGACGGAGGCTTTTCTTTTAAAGCACCGGAAACTGCTACTACACTGGTCGTAAATTTTGTGGGATATAAATCAGTTGAAATTCCCATTGCAGGTAAAGACAATATTGTTGTGCGACTTGAAGCAACAGTGGCTACAGGCAACGATGTAGTGGTAATGGGTATCATCAATAGAAAGAAGGAAAGCTTTACTGGAGCTACATCAACATTTACTGCCGAAGAGCTAAAAGTGGTAGGCAACCAAAATGTAATTGAAGGTCTCAGGGCTTTGGATCCATCTTTTATTGTGAATGAAAACAATACCATGGGTTCTAACCCGAACGTGCTTCCCGAAATTGAAATACGTGGTAAAACAAGTATCGATACCAAGGCACTTCGCGATGAATTTAGTTCCGATCCCAACCAGCCATTATTTATACTCGATGGTTTTGAAACCAACCTGCGTACAATTGTAGACCTGGATATGAATCGCGTAGAAAGCATTACGCTGTTGAAAGATGCGGCTTCTACCGCCATCTATGGTGCCAGGGCAGCCAATGGAGTAGTGGTGGTGGAAACACGCAAACCTAAGCCGGGTGCAATGCAGCTTTTCTACAATGGTGATTTCAAATTTGAAGCACCCGATTTATCAGGATATAACCTGATGAATGCCGAAGAAAAACTGGAGTTCGAAAGACTGAGTGGCCGTTACATGGTGTACTCGCCTACGCTGCATTACCAGCAATTAGAACTCGATTCTTTATATAGCAGCAGGCTTACAAGGGTGCGCCGCGGAGTGAATACTTACTGGATGAATGAACCATTGCAAAATGGTTATTCGGCAGGGCATAGTTTGCGTGCCGAAGGCGGCGATTCAAAAGTGCGGTATGGTGCAGGTATGCAGTATCGCCAGCAGGAAGGCGTAATGATCGGAAACAAACGCCAAACATGGGGCGCCAATTTCGACATCATTTATCGTTCGGGTAAAATGAACGTGAGCAACAAAATGTTTGTGAACGGGTACAACGCTAACGAATCGCCTTACGGTTCTTTTTCAAGATTTGCGCAGGCTAATCCTTATTATGAAAAGTACAATGCATCGGGTGGTGTAGATAAATACCTGGAACAATCCATGGGCCGTACACTATCTACAGAACGGGTGGTGAACCCATTGTATGATGCCTTGCTGCCCAAGGAAAACAGCACGAAGAATTTTGCTTTCCAAAACAATTTGCAACTAACGTATACTCTCACCAGGGATATGCAATTGCAAGGAGGTGTGCAGTTAACAAAAGGGACCAATACCAATACGAATTACCTGCCTCCCGAGCATAGCAGTTTTGATAATGCCACCATTTTTGAAAAAGGAAAATACACACAACGCCAATGGGATAATTTCAGCTACCAAACATTTGGAATGCTTACCTATGGCAGGTTGCTGGGTGGCAAGCACCAGGTGAATGGTAACCTGCGTGGCGAGTGGCAGGAAAGCAGGAATGAATCTTATCAAACTTCCGCATTGGGTTTTCCTGCAGGTAGCAATGGTAATCCATCTTTTAGTTATGGTTACGATATTACCGGACGCCCGGCTGCTGCATCCAGTGTATTTCGCCGCACCAGCTTTTTGGCCAGTGGTAGCTATACATTCGACAGGCGTTTTGTAGCCGACTTCTCCCTGCGTATGGATGGTTCTACAGCGTTTGGTGTAAACAATAAATACCAGCCATTTTGGAGTGCAGGTTTGGCATGGAACTTACACCAGGAACCCATGTTTAAAAATGTAAGTTGGATCAACAGCTTGCGCTTAAAAGCCAACACAGGTTTAATGGGTAACCAAAGTTTTGGTTCCATTACATCGGTATCTGTATACAACTACTTAAGCAGTATCAACAGTTTTGGCCAGGGTACTTCGCTTACTACATTGGGTAACCCCGATCTTGAATGGCAAAACACTACACAAACCAATATTGGAACTGATTTCTCTTTGTTCAAAAATCGTTTCTCAGGTTTTGTAAACGTATTCCGTAAATACACCGAACCGCTGATTGTAGCGGTGGATCTGCCTGCCAGTACAGGTTTGTCAGGATATCCAACCAATGTTGGCAACCTTACCAACGATGGTATAGAAGTGAACCTGCGCTATGCCATTATTAATAAAGTAGACAAGCGTACATTCTGGACCGTTGGTGTTACAGGTATTCATCAAAAAGCTACTTATGCGGGCTTGAATAATTCGCTGGAAAATTTGAACAAGGCACAGCAGGATAATTTGTCGTTGCAGCGTTACAAAGATGGATATAGCCCCGATGATTTATGGGCCGTACGCTCCATGGGTATTGACCCTGCCAACGGCCGGGAAGTGTTTGAGCGTCTCGATGGCCAATACACATACGATTACGATGCCAGCCAGGTGCAGGTGGAAGGCAACCAACGTCCTACTGCAGAAGGAACATTTAATACCAGCGTTACTTTAAAAGGATTCACCTTCTCTGCATTTCTCCGTTTCCGTTTTGGTGGCGATGTGTTCAACACAGCATTGTACAACAAAGTCGAAAATATTTCGGATGCCAATTTGATGTACAACCAGGATAGGCGTGCCTTAACCGACCGCTGGAAAAACCCCGGAGATGTAGCCAGGTATAAAAACATTGGTATAGTAGGAGCGAGTGGTACAATAGGGCTTTCAGCTACTGGCATGTCGAGCCGATTTATACAAGAGGAAAATACCATTGCCGGAGAAAGTATTAGTGTAGGCTACGATTTCGATAGGCAAAAATGGATCAGGAAAATGGGTATGAAAACATTGCGGTTACGTGCATACATGAACGACTTTTTCAGGGTGTCTACCATTCAACGCGAACGTGGTATCGAATTCCCATTCACCCGCTCAGTATCCTTTAGCCTTAACACCTCATTTTAAGCCAAATCAGAAAAACATCATGATGAAGTATAACAATATAAAAGTAGCATTGCTGTTGGCCACTGTGCTATTTGCACTAAGCAGTTGTACTAAATGGCTGGAAGTGCAGCCGGAAGATAAACTCACGGAGGTGCAATTATTTACCAGTGAAGCGGGAGTACGTTCTGCACTCAATGGACAATATATTGAATGGGCCGAAAGTCCATTATACGGCAACCAATTGACCATGGGCACCATGGAAGTGTTGGCACAGCGGTACAATATTGGCACGCAGCACAATCGCAGGCAATGGTTTAGTTACAACTATGCCGATGTTGGTGTGGCATCCACTATTGAAAGTATCTGGAATAGTGCCTATGTAAGTATTGTAAACATCAATGCATTTGTTGCCGGCCTCGATAAGTACAAAGGAAACCTGGCTGGCAAAACAGATTCACTGTTTCGTGGTGAAGCCATTGCTATGCGGGCCATGATGCATTTTGATGTACTGCGCATGTTTGGACCTATGTATTCAACCGCCGATTCTGTTTTACCAAGCATACCTTATTATACCAAAGCATCCACTACTATCAATCCTCTGCTCAATGCAAATGTTGTTATGGATAGCATATTGGCGGATGTGAAATCATCACTCGGTTATTTAAGCAACGATCCTGTTCGTGCCAACGGCCCCATGCGTATTGCCGTAGGTGATGGAAACGATTTTTGGCGCAATCGTCACCAACGCCTGAACTACTTTGCTGTAAAGGCATTGGAAGCTCGTATACAACTGTATCGTGGCAACAAGCCTGCAGCTTTGGAAGCAGCCAATGCAGTGATCGACCAAATTGGCGGATACTTTCCATGGGTTACATCTGCAGCAGTGCTCAGCAATAAGGATAACCCAAACCGTGTTTTCTCCAATGAATTATTGTTCGGATTGTTTTCCATTCGCATGTACGAAACATACCGGTCGATTTTTGCACCCGAAATTGCAGATGCACAAATTCTTGCACCGAACGATACCAGGTTGAAGAATACGTTCGAGGCCAACGAAAACGATTATAGGTATAACCCAAGCTGGGTACTGCCCAATGTTGGTAGCAAGAGCTATAAAACATTTTTCAAGTTTGCCGATGTGGTGCGTACCGATAGCAGCTTCCGCTATTTGATTCCCCTGATCCGCAAAAGTGAAATGTATTATATAGCTGCCGAATGTTCTACCGATCCTGTAAAGCAACTGGAGTATATCAATACCGTGCGTTTCAACAGGGGGCTTACAGCACTGCCTGCTACGGCAAACGTTACTACAGAACTTGAAAAGGAATATGGCAAGGAGTTTTATGGTGAGGGACAAATGTGGTTTTATTACAAGCGCAAAAATTTCACCCGTATCCTAAATGGTACTACCACCACTACTACCAGCTATGTGAACCTTTCCAAGTTGCAATATGTGTTTCCATTGCCACTGGACGAAACCCGCTTCCGTTGATTCATGAAAAATAGCAATCATTATAACATGAAAAGAATTTGGCCAATACTCGCAATGCTACTGATCTCAGGCTTTTGCCTCAGTTCATGTGAGAAAGAACTTAAAACCTACGATGGTAAAGAAGGCATTTACTTCTTGTATGCGGTAGAGTCGAGGTTTGTAAATGGAGTCTCCACCATCAGCGATTTTACGCCCATGTCATTTGGTGCATCGCTGCCCAGCGTAACCGATTCTGTAATGATACTTCCGGTGCGTACCATGGGTACCATATCGAATGTTGATCGTTCGTACACGCTTAAAATTGCGGATACTTCCACAGCTAAAGAAGGAGTGCATTTTGATTTTGTTTCCAAAAACTTTTCTATCAAAGCAGGCAAGCGGGATGATACTGTCAAAGTGCGTTTTAAAAGAGTAAAGGAAATGCGTGACACTTCTTTCAGCCTGGTGTTGGTGCTGGAAAGCAATGATCATTTTTCTACTACCATGACAAGTAAAGTGGTGAATGCAAGTACTGGTGAAAAAAGAAGTTTTATATCGCACAGGCTTACTGTTACGGATAAGTTGAACAAGCCGGCCCGCTGGCTCGATGCGTATCTCGGAACTTTTTCTGCCAAGAAACTATTACTCATTTGCTCACAGCAAAATATATCACCTTCTTATTGGGACAATGCGGCCATTGCAGAGATCTCCTATTGGGGAAGATTCACCCAGCGTTACCTGAACGATATGAAAGCAGCGGGCACGCCGGTAATGGAAGAAGATGGTGTGACCGAAATGATCATGGGGCCCTCCTCTCAATAAAAGAACCTGGTCTAATTAATCCTTACTTTTTCAAACTTCTCATATAATGAAAAAGGTTTTCAATAGTTGGATAGTGATATTGCTGGTGCTATCCCTTGCATTCACCGGTTGCTATAAAGACCTGGGCAATTATGATTATGAAGAGCCTAATGCTATCAGCTTTTCAAATATCAATGATGCGTATGTGGCTATTTTGGGCGATTCGTTGGTGATTAAACCCAAACTTACTTTCACTACAGATGTAAGCAACGACACGAGCAATTATAGCTACGAGTGGTTGGCGCTGCGTACAGATGGTGTGCTGCCTGCCGATGTAAAAAAGGAGTTGGGAAAAACCAAAAACCTGGTAACAACTGTTACCATTCCTCCTGGTCCCTACAAGGTATATTATAGAGTGACCGATAAAAAAACAGGCATCCAGTTTCAAACAACCTGTAAGCTTACCGTGCAAAGTTCTGTGTACGAAGGATGGATGGTGATGTGCGATGTGAATGGAAAAGCCAGGGTAGATATGTTGAGCAAGATCACGGATACCTCTTACAGGTTGTTGGTAGATGTGCTGAAATTTACCGGCTCTAACATTCCTGAAAAATACCTGGGTGCGCCTGTGCAAATCAACTGCTATGCATACGATCCCACTATGTATGGAATTTATATCAGCACTTCCGGCGGTACTACCAAAATTCATCCCGAAACATTTGTATGGGACCCCACCTACGATTTGAAATATGAATTTGTAGGCAATGTGAGCAATGGTTTTGTAGCCGATAATATGACCAACCTTAGTGGAAACAGGGCTTATGCGCATGGCAACGATGGTCATGTGTACTACTATTACCGTGTACTCTCCATTCGCTATAGTACACCCATCAACCTGGTGAAAGGAGAACTCAAATCGTTTAATGCATTTAAACTGGTTGCTGCCAATTCCACGAATGCCATATTGTACGATAACGACAATAAGCGTTTTGTGCGCCATATCAACAACGAAGCCACCACCACTTTAATGCCTGCAGGCACTTTGTTCAACTACGACAAAGTGGGCAGCACCATGAAGTACATGGCGTATAGCAACTATAACAGTGGCAACGTATTTGCCATTATGAAAAATGATACTACTTCTAAAATGATGTTGGCCCGTATTGGCTTTGCTGCCAACATCAACCAATTGTATTATGCCCCTTTAACCGGTACCGATATTGACAACGCCAATCTTTTTGCTATCGACCCTGTATTTGGTTATGTGTACTATGCGGTAGGTGGCAAATTATACTCTTACGATTTCAACTTAAAAGCCAGCAAGCTCATGGTGGATTATGGCAGCAGGGAGATCAGTCTTCTCGATTTTTCGAGGGGAACACTGAACGTGTTTTCATACTCGCCGGCAGAGCCCGCTACCAGTGGCAAACTGGAATGTTTCACCACGGCTGCAGTGCAAGGCAATTTTGTGAAAGCCAACACTTATGCAGGATTTGGGAAGGCTGTAAGCGCATCGTATCGTGTTCGATGATTCGAGTTGTTAGTTAGAAAATTAAGAGTCAATGCCTGCATTGGCTCTTTTTTATGATTGTATATAGGGTAATCCCCAACGCCGGTTCGTCTATATCACTTGCAGGTAGTAGAGAATAAATTTCAAACCATCATCCATCCGAATGAAGACAAGGGGTGCCTATACATTTTTTTTGTTGCTGGGTTTTTCGCAAGTGTTTGCACAGGCAGATAGCATCACCATTTCAGGAAAACTGGAGGGGCTTCTCCAACACAAAGTGTCTGTGTCGTTTAAGGATGAAAAGGGTAAAGCCATCGCTGTTTCGGCAGTGGCCGACAAGGGGCAGTTTAGTGTACGGGTTCCTGTTCAGTCCGAGCCGGTATTGGCTCGCCTGGGTACTTCAGCCACCCAGTCGCTATCACGCACCATGCCCGAAGGAAATACCGTAGGGTCTCCTGCTCCGCAGCTCGAATTTTTTATTTACCATTCGCCACTACATATTTCGGGCAATACAAAATACCCGATGACTTGTGCAGTGACCGGTGATGCGGAAAATGATGGATATAGCCGCTATAAGAATGAAGTAAACCGGCAGGAGCAACGCATGTGGGATATACGCACCCAACATTTTTTTACCGAGGATACAGCAGTTGCCAATAGGCTGATGAAAGAGGGGATGGAGATAAGTAAAACGATCACGGGTCAGCAAAAGAAATTTATTGCGAAACATCCTAACGAACTGGCCAGCTTATTCCTGCTGAGCCGTATGCAAAACCTTTTTACACAGCAGGATTTTGAAACTGCGTTTACTGCATTGGGCGACAAATACAAGCAAACAAAAATTGCACAACCCATTATAAAAAGAATGGAGGCGATGGCGCCTACAGCTGCAGGTAGACCGGCCATTGTATTTAATAAGCAGGATAAAGATGGCAATTGGATAAACCTGGCAGACTACAAAGGGCAGTTGGTGCTTTTAGACTTTTGGGGAAGCTGGTGTGGGCCTTGCAGGGCAAGCCATCCGCATCTGAAAGAATTGTATGCACAATACCATAGCAAAGGATTTGAGATCATAGCTATTGCACAGGAAACAGCCAAAACACTAGAACAGCAACGTGCACTCTGGTTAGCCGCTATTGAAAAAGACGGCATACCCTGGAAGCATATTTTGAACAACGAAACTTCAGCGAAACAAGACCTGGTAAAGGAGTATCGGGTTACAGCATTCCCTACCAAAATACTATTGGATAAAGAGGGTAAAATTTTGTTGCGCATTACAGCCAGCGCAACCGATGATATTGACAAGGCGCTGGAAAAAGCATTGAAAAACATTAAATAAGAACTATGATGAAGCATTGTTTAGCGGCCATAAGCCTGGTCTTTACTATGGTGTGTGCATCTGCACAATCAACAGATACATTGAAGCATGTAGAGAGTTGGCAGCAATTGTTGTCGGATGCCAGGCAACACAACAAACTCATTTTTGTTGATTGCTATTTTACCGGCTGCCATCCCTGTGCACAAATGGATAAAGATGTGTTTCCAACTGAGTTGGTGCAAAAGCAGTTTACCGAAAAATATCTTGCGGTAAAAGTGGATGTGTTTAAAGAAAAACTGGGCGATAGTCTCAATCGTAAATATGCTATTACAGGATATCCCACCTATCTCATTTTAAATGCAGAGGGAAAACTGCTGAACCGCTTTTCGGGGTATAAAGATGCAGGCCTGCTGCTGGCAGAAATGAAACAGGCCGAAGAAATGCAGGTATCGGGCAAAAGCCTCGAAGGTTTTTCAGCTTCGATCGGGTTAACCTACCCGGACTTCTACAACAAGTTTTACGATCGTAGCGGCGAACCACTACCGGCCAATGTGGCTATCGATTGGCTTACCAAACAATCGGATTTTTCGAAAGAAACAGCAGCAATGCCGTTGATACTGACAAGAAAACTGACACCGGCGTTGGAGCAGAAAGTGCTGAGTGAATACACCATGCTGCGTACACGTTTTGGTAAAGAACTTTTAGTGGGCAAAGCATCAGGCCTGCTCAATGCTGCTATGAAAACTGCTGTGGGCAATCAAAAGAATGAGCCCGCATTTCGTGATTTTTTAAAGCAACGATCTTCTGCATTTCCTGCTGCTGATTGGAACATCCTGCGCATGTTGGCAGGCATGGATTACTATGGAAGTATTGCAAAAGATACTTTAGGTCTGCTGCGTTTTCTGAATGAAGAGCCACTCATTTACCAGAACTATGTCGGGTCATTGTACAATACGATGATTGTGCGCAATCAAATGACACCCGAATACCTTGCTCTTTTTTGTAACTGGTCCGACAAAGCTGTATTGCCCACTTCTGCCATTGATGCCATGTATGCAGCGGCCTATATGCACAAAAAGAATGGGAATCAGCAAGGGTTTGAGCGATTCTTACGCATGGCTATTCAGCGGGCAAAAGACACTGGAATGAATGCTGCGAATTATGAAAAAGCACTGGCTATAAAGTAGTAGCACCAGGCTATAAAAATAGTAAATACAACGTATGAGATATTTAAAACTACAGATGGTATTGCTTGCTGTACTGCTTACCGGTATGGGGCAAGCGCAAACTAAACTGACCATTGTAAAAGGTGAGTTTAACCGGGAGTATGCCAAAGTGCTCACCCTGTACAAAGTGCACGAGGGTGCCCCGGTATCGCTGGCTACATTGCAATTGGACGAGGATAAACAATATGCATTTGCTGTGCCCAATATAGAAGAGGGTTTCTATTACCTCGGCGATCAGTTGAAGCGGTCTTATGTACGCATGTACTTAAAACCAAACGACCAGTTGGAGTTGAATATTGATGAAAAGGAAAAACCAACTTTGATAAAAGGCAGTGCCGAAAACAAAGTGGTGATTGATTGGACGAATTTGGCTTTTGACTATTTAGCAAATGGCGATTTGCAAACCAAAGGCATGACCACCTACAAGGAATTTTTCCCAATGGTGGCACCAATGCTTACCAGCTCAAAGGCATTCAGCAGTAAAATAAATACGCCCAACAAAAAGTTTAATGCGATCATGAAGCTGGCGGTGCAGCAGGATGTGGAGCGTACGGCCATTTCATTTTTGATGTTGCCGAATAGTGTGCACCCAACCAAGGCTGATTACCCGGCTGAATATTTCGAATTCGGAAAGGCTCCAAAGTTTGCCGATGGCCGCTTGATGCAATTGGCGGAAACCCGCAGGTATCTCAGTACGTACATCACTTTTTATGGTGTGTATATGCGTTCGCCGGACAGCATGAAAACACCGCCTTCTAAAACTGCCATCATGGGCCTCGATTGGATTGCCAACGATACCATGAAGGGTATAGTAGTGGTAAACAATTTGAACAGGTACAGAACTTTCGAGGAAATGGAGGAAGCCGCAGCTCCCTACAAAAAATATCTCACCACTCCTTCGTTGCAGGAAGCATATTTCAACGCATTGCAATCGGTGGCCAATTTTAAAAAGGGAAGTAGCGGCTACGTTTTTGCGTATGAGGATACTGTAGGGAAAACAGTATCGATGAAAGACCTGAAAGGTAAAGTGGTGTTGGTAGATGTGTGGGCTACCTGGTGTGGCCCATGTAAAGCCGAAATTCCGCATTTGAAAAAACTGGAAGAAGAACTGCATGGGGTGGATGTTGCGTTTGTAAGCATTTCGACCGATAAGGAAGCCGATAAAGAAAAATGGAAAGCATTTGTGGGGAAGGAACAACTGGGCGGCATTCAACTATATGCAGGCGGACCCAATAATGGCTTTAGCCAGTTTTACCAGATCAATGCCATACCCCGGTTCCTGGTATTTGACCAACAGGGAAAAATAGTGACTGTAGATGCACCACGCCCCTCCAGTCCTGATTTGAAAAAACTATTACTTGAATTGGCGGGCACTACACCCACTTCAGCCGGCCAATAATTGTACTGGTTTCTATTGCTTCAGAATCACACTTACCAGGTTCACACCAAGCGAAGGCATTGCCTTCGCTTTTTTGTGCATTGTGCATGCATTGCATATCAAATTTCCCTGTTCTTTCCGCAGGTTGAGTAGTTTTATGCGATAAAGTTCCAGCCTATGAAACTCATAGTGGCCCGCATACTCTTATCAGCCGTGGTTATTTTATTCCTTAGTTGGCTTTTGCCCGGGGTATCGGTGGAAAGCAGTTGGAAAGCCGTGATAGCCGCGGTAGTGCTGTCACTCATCAACGCACTCATAGTGCCCGGGCTTATTATTCTTACACTGCCGGTCACCATCATGACACTCGGCCTGTTTTTGTTTGTCATCAATGCCTGCATGGTATTGCTGGCTTCCAATTGGGTAGATGGCTTTCGTGTAGATGGCTTTTGGTGGGCCCTTGTATTCAGCTTTCTAATGGCCATTCTCAACTCATGGTTGCAAAAATGGCTGCTGGCAGGCCATGAAAAAGACAAATAGGGTCGGCCCTTTTTCATTTTTTAATTGCTGCTGCTTTACAGGTAAATTGCGCTATATAATTGCGCCCTGCCATGCTATACGATCGAAAAGATTTAAGCGACCAACAACTCATCGAACTATACAGAAGCTTGCTATTGCCCCGCATGATAGAAGAAAAAATGCTGGTATTGCTTCGGCAGGGAAAAATTTCGAAATGGTTTAGTGGTATTGGGCAGGAAGCCATTGCCTGCGGTGTGGCACAAGCACTGCACCCCGACGAATGGATCATGCCGCTGCATAGAAACCTTGGCGTTTTTACGGGTAGGAATATGCCGCTGCGCCAACTCTTTCGCCAATGGCAGGGCACCAAAGATGGGTATAGCAAGGGGCGTGAACGCAGTTTTCATTTTGGCAGTGCAGCACATCATGTGTGTGGTATGATCAGCCACCTTGGACCGCAACTGGCGCTGGCCGACGGGGTGGCATTGGCGCACCAACTGAAAGGCGAACAAAAAGTAGCCCTGGCATTTAGCGGCGAAGGCGGCACCAGCGAAGGTGATTTTCATGAAGCCCTCAATGTAGCAGCCGTGTGGGATCTGCCGGTGATTTTTATAGTAGAAAACAACGGTTACGGCTTGAGTACACCCACCCAGGAACAATACAGGTGCCAATACATTAGCGATAAGGCCAAAGGGTATGGTATGGAAGGCATCACCATTGATGGTAATAATATCCTTACTGTATTGGATACATTGAAAGGCGTGCGGCAGTATTGCATTAAACACCAGAAACCGTATTTGATAGAATGTATCACATTCAGGATGCGTGGCCACGAAGAAGCCAGTGGTACCAAGTATGTGCCGCAGCATTTATTTACAGAGTGGAAACAAAAAGACCCCGTAGAAAATTTTGAATTTTACCTGCAGTCTATAGAAGTGCTCACGGCTGCAGATGTGAAAGACATACAGCAGGAAATAAAGACTCATATCGAAACTGAATTGGAAATAGCATTTGATTCGGTTGAAATGTTTCCCGATGAAGTGGAAGAGCTGGAAGATGTGTATGCGCCCTTGCCCCGCAATGCTGCTGCCATCACTGCAACGCCCGATTCACTTATTGCCGACGAAAGCAATGCAAGGTATATGGATGGCATTCGTGATGGTTTGCATCAAAGCATGCAGGTACATGCCAACCTCGTAATGATGGGGCAGGACATTGCAGAATATGGTGGTGCTTTTAAAATAACCGAAGGGTTTGTGGAACAATTTGGCAAAGCAAGAATTCGCAATACACCTATTTGCGAAAGCGCTATAGTAGGTGCTGCGCTGGGTTTGTCGCTGGAAGGATATAAAGCCATTATGGAAATGCAGTTTGCCGATTTTGTAACGGTGGGCTTCAATCAAATTGTAAACAACCTTGCGAAAACGCATTATCGCTGGGGACAAAAAGCCGATGTGGTCATTCGCATGCCAACAGGTGCAGGAGTGGGTGCAGGACCTTTTCATAGCCAAAGCAACGAAGCATGGTTTGTGCATACGCCCGGTTTGAAAGTAGTGTACCCATCTACACCTGCCGATGCAAAGGGCCTGATGATAGCAGCCATCAACGATCCCAACCCGGTGATATTTTTTGAGCACAAAGCTTTGTACCGAAGTGTAAGCGGCCATGTGCCTGCACATTATTACGAAATTGAAATTGGGAAAGCAAAGCTGGTGCAGGAAGGGGATGATCTCACCATCATTACCTATGGTGCCGGTGTGCATTGGGCACTGGAGTACCAGCAGCTACACGCAGAGCTTTCTATTCATTTGCTCGACCTGCGTACACTGTTGCCATTGGATTATGCAGCTATTAAAGAAGCAGTGGCCCATACAGGCAAAGTGCTGGTGCTGCACGAAGACACGCTGACAGGTGGCATTGGTGGCGAAATAAGTGCATGGATCGGCGAGCAATGTTTCGACTTGCTGGATGCGCCCGTGGTGCGTTGCGCATCGCTCGATACACCTATTCCATTCAACACCGAATTGGAGCAACAGTTTTTGGCCAAGAGCCGCTTGGATGAAGCAGTAAGGAAGTTGATGAAGTATTGATAAGCGGTGTTCGGAATTTTTTAATCAATACTGTTCGGGTAAAATATTTTCCGTTGGGCTTAAGCCGGGGGCTATTGAAATGAAACCCGCAACCAATGGGCTTTAGCCCAGGATTACCCCACAATAGAGTATAGATGTAAACCAACTCGCGATTAGTTTACAAGTTGAATATTTTGTAAACAATCTTTTTAAATACGGTCAATTCGCAATTTCGTGTATCCAAAACGTTTTGAATGGAAAGGAGTCTTATGTTCGTGCATAACGGAACAATTAATAGCAGTAGAACGATTGTATGATGGGTAATTCAACGCTTACGAAGAGCAAACAGCATTTCCTGGTACTGGACGGTTTAAGAGGCATTGCGGCCATTTCGGTAGTAGTATTTCATTTTGCAGAGTGGATATTTGCCAGCCCGGTCGAAAATTTTATTGGCCATGGTTTCCTGGCAGTCGATTTTTTCTTTTGCCTCTCGGGCTTTGTAATAGCCTATGCCTACGACAGTCGCATGGATGCATTGGGCATCGGTAGTTTTTTTAAACTTCGTCTCATTCGCCTGCATCCCCTGGTGATACTTGGAGCAGTACTGAGTTTCCTCGGTTTTTTATTCGATCCGTTTTCAAACGAATTGGCTTCCTATAGTGTAGGCACTATTGGTTTGTTGTTGATTAGTTCGCTGTTGTTGATACCGCTGCCCATTATGGAAAGTCGCTTCTTTAATGTGTTTGGATGGAACGCTCCTGCATGGTCGCTGTTTTGGGAATATGTAGCCAACATAGTGTATGCACTTATCCTGCGAAAACTGCACCGCACTATTTTATTAGGCATGGCTGTGATTGCTGCAGTTGGTATTTGCATGGTGGCCAATACTGCAGGCAATCTTGTAGGTGGTTGGAATGATGAAACTTTTTGGCATGGCGGTGTGCGGGTGGCATATTCGTTTTTAGCGGGTATGGTGCTCTATCGCTTCAACTGGATCATTAAAAATAATCTAGGATTCCTGGGGCTTACCCTGCTGCTGTTGCCGGTATTCCTGTTTCCCTTCAGCAACGAATGGAACAAGCTAACAGAACCGCTGGTAGTATTGTTGTATTGCCCATTGCTGGTATCGTTGGGAGCAGGTACTACTTTATCTGAAAAGGCAAAACCGATCTGTACTTTTTCGGGAGCTATTTCTTACCCGTTGTACATGGTACATTATGGATTCATCTGGATTTTTGGGCATTACGTTGTGAAGTATAACCCCGATACAACAACGCTTACTTTCATCATTATAATTGGCACCATTTTGTTGGTGGCATTCAGTTGGCTGGTGATGAAATGGTACGATACCCCGTTGCGAAAATATTTGCATCGGCGTTGGGTGAAATAATGCGGGTTGTTATTCAATAGATCATTGAGAATAATTGCAACGCAAAAATCAAAGAGTATGGATGGTGGGGCAATGGCTTATTACCCTTCGATGGCAATACATGAGCATTGTCATGGTTTAAGGGTTGGAATATGGCGTATTTTTCTATGGCTATGCAAACCAATTCTAACTTTAAATACCTGGTAGGGTTAGCAACTTTGTCTATCTGGCTTACTGCCTGCGACCCTTTAGATGAAATGCCTGCTGAAAACACCAGGGCGTATGTGCCTGTTTACCACAAATCGGAGGACGTATATAAAACTACCTATTCGGCTGCAAGGGCAATGAGTAGGCCGGGCAAGCAGTATGTTTACGGCAATCTGCTGCTGCAAACCGAGCAAAATGAAGGTATTCATCTTATCGATATCAGCACCCCCTCTTCACCCCGGAAGATTGGTTTTTTGGAAATACCACTCTGCACCGAGATGTCTGTAAAACAGGGCTATCTCTACGCAAATAATTTCGACGATATAGTGGTAATCGACCTGGCCGCAGCGGGTGGACCCAAACTGGTTAAGCGTCTCAAAAAAGTGTTTACCCCGCCCAACCAGGAGTACCCACCTTTTTTTAATGTAGCATTTGAATGCGTCGATCCTGCAAAGGGAATTGTGACGGATTGGGTTTTAAAGGATAGCGTATCAAAAGCCAATTGCCGCAGGTAACCCAATACAATTACTATGGGGCAACAACCAGTAAAACCGGCTACCATGTTTAAAAATCAACTCACCATTATTGCACTGCTTAGCGCCTCCTTTTATTTTACAGCCTGCGATAAAGACTATGCAACCTTTAGCGCAAAAACAGATGGCATGGGCGGTAGCACTGCACGCTTTACCATCAGCGGCAACTGGCTGTACACAGTGGACAGCAAAATGCTCACTACTTATAATATTGCCGACCCTGCCAATCCCTCGTTGGTGAATACACAGCAAGTAGGTTTTGAAATTGAAACCATCTTTCCCTTTGCCGATAAACTGTTTATTGGCAGCACTAGTTTAATCCATATTTTCAGCCTGGCCGATCCTGCAAAACCATCCAAACTCAGCACCGCCATATCGCCTGAGGTTATGCGACGTTGTGATCCTGTGGTAGCTCGCGATACAGTCGCATTTGCCACGCTGCGCACAACTGCCCGGTGTGGGGGAACTCAGAGTTTGCTGGCGGTATACGATATACGCGATATTACCAAACCTGTGCATCGTGCAACCTATCCACTTTCCTCTCCATTAGGATTGGGCTATAGCGGCAATACACTTTATGTATGTGATGCGCCAGGTTTGCTTGTATTCGATATCAGCAATCCTTTCAATCCGCAGTTGAAGAAAACGATTCCAGTAAACAACATTTTTGATATTATTCCATACAATAGCCTGCTGCTTACCCAAACAAGTTCCGGTGGAGCTATTTACGATATTTCTGTACCAGCAAGTCCTGTAAAACTTTCCGATTTAAATTAGGTATGACTCATTTCAATTCCGGCATGCTGCGGAGAATTTTAATTGCAATACTGGCATGCCTGGTCCATTCAATTTCTTCCGCACAGGTTTACCAGAAAAATCTGACTGCCAATTCGGTAAAGGCAGGAGACCATTTTTACCGTTTTTATCCAGTGTCGCTCGTGAATGTTTTTGATATGAATGTAACGGGTGGAGTTGAATATGCCTATTCGCCCAACAGGAGTATTTTTTTTGATGCAGGGTACATATATGCATCGGTATTTGGTGGAGAAAACAATACACTGAAATGGGCAAATGGTTGGCTTTTGCGTACAGGGCACAGGTGGTACGTGGGCAACCCCAACAATGGACTTGGCTACCTGGATATAGAAACCATGTTTAAGTCGGCTCGATACGATGGCAATGATCAGTGGATGGACCGGGGCGTAGTAAACGGCGTGCCCGCCTACCAGCAATGGATGGAGGTTACTGACCGAAAAGATGTGTGGCGGCTTGGCGTCAGTTATGGAAAAAGACATGAGTTTTCTGCCGGTAGCGCATGGATGATGGAATGGTGTTTTGGCCTGGGTGTGAGGTACCGAAACTATTACCCCAATATTCCCCCCGATGCTTCTGACCCATCAGAGGATTTTTCATTATTCCAATATGGAGAACACTGGGTTCCCGATGTACAAGGCACAGTTAGGCTGGTGTGGAAAGGAAGTAAGAAAAAAAGGGATTAATGAAGTCGACTAAAACTTTATACCCCAGGCTACTTTATCCCCTTTTCATCCATCACTTTATTCAGCCAGCGCAGCATAGCAAAGCATAACAATGCAGCGGTCATCAGCAAGCCGAAATTGAGCCAGAAATAATTGGCCTTGTGTTCGTAGCCATCCCATAAACTGGCCAATACACCACTGAGCTTGTTGCCAATACTCGTTGCCAAAAACCATCCACCCATCATGAGGCTGGTGATGCGCACAGGGCTCAATTTACTCACGAGTGAAAGGCCCATGGGGCTCAAAAACAATTCGCCAATAGTCACCACGCCATAGCTGGCCATCAGCCATAACACGCTTACTTTTTCTGCACCATTATGGCCTGCATACACAGCCGCTACCATTACCAATGTGCTGAAACCACTGATGAATAAACCCCATGCAATTTTTGCAGGCGTACTGGGTTCTTTTCCTCTTCGGCGAAGCCATGTAAAAAATGCAACCACCAATGGTGTAAGCACTATCACCCAACCCGGGTTGATACTCTGGCTGAGATTGGTGCTCCATACGCTGATGCTGTTGCCTTCGGCAGGCAATTTTTCCGGCGCTACATTTTTAAAATACACCGGGTAGTTCCATTCTTTTTGAACCTGCCCGTCTATTTTTTGCAAGCGAAATTGTTGATCGTACACCGCCACCGAATCTTTGGTATAGCTCAGCGTTTGCGTAAACCGAACGCCATCGAATACTTTTTGTGTAGTGCCTTCTACCTGCCTGTTGGTAAACCTGTCGGCCCATGTATTGAGCGCACTGCCATTTTGTTTAAACACAGCCCAGAACAAAACCACTACTGCAAAAATGGCGAGCAATGCACCTATCGGCCGCTTTTCATCTTTGGGTGCACGCAGCCAAAGGGAAGTATAAAAATAGATAACGGGAATACAGGCAAAAATGAAGGCATCGGTACTGTCGCTGCCAAATAAAGAACCGGGCAACCACCAACCAAAAACACCTGCCAGCACCGATGGCAATAAAATGACCAACGAGATCCGAGTCATGCTCATATCGCCGGGTTGTACTCCTTTTTTAATGTCGTATGCTTTGTAATGTTTGGTCCCTGCTAAAAAAATCATGACGCCCAAAAACATACCAATGCCCGCTGCTATAAATGCATACCCCCAGCCGAGTGTGATATAGAGGATGGCTCCGAAAAAATTACAAATGAAGGCGCCAATATTTACGCCCATGTAGAAGATATTATAGCCTTCGTCTTTACGCTCTTTGTATTGCGGTTCGTTGTACACATTGCCCAGCAGTGTGCTGATATTGGGTTTAAAAAATCCATTGCCCACTATTACCAAAGTCATGCTGATGTAGAGTATGGGCAGGCTGTGTACACACATAAGGCAATAACCAAGGCCCATGAGAATGCCGCCAATAACAATGCTGCGACGGTAACCCCAGTACCGGTCGGCAATAAGTCCACCAATAAAAGGGGTGAAAAAAACCAATGCAATGAAAGTGCCGTACAAGTCGCTGGACTCGGACTCTGTCATGGCGAAGCCGGTTTTCACATCTTTGAGGTACAGCGTGAAAATGCCGATCATGAGATAATAACCAAAACGTTCCCACATTTCAGAAAAAAACAGGAAGGGCAGGGCTACCGGGTGCTTTCTAGTTGCATTTGTCATGAGCAATATTAAAGGAGTATCAATAAAAAAAATTTTCTGTCACTGTGATTCATAGCACAAAAACCTGCAACTTTAAACATAACATGCCATTGCAAGCCAAGCTTCAGGAAAGTTGAAGTACCGATTTCTTTTTAACTGAACGATTGATTGTTATCATCCTTTGATAAGGCATGGACTAATATTTTTGACCCCTTTTCAACAAAGAAAGCCTTCCGTTTTAATTATGAGTACAGAAACTGTAAAGCATCCCGATCCAACCGCAATGGGGCTATTTGGCCTGGCCATGGTAACCCTGGTAGCCTGCACCCAAAAACTGGGTATCACCCAGGGAACAGCCTATGTATTGCCCTGGGCCATTTTTTTAGGAGCCTTTGTGCAGTTGGTAGCCGGCATCCTCGATTTTAAAAAAGGGAATGCATTTGGTGGCACGGCTTTCCTCGCCTATGCATTTTTCTGGCTGGCAGTAGCTATGTCCTGGCTTATTAGCCTGGGCGCATTCGGCACTGCGCTGCAGTCTGCATTCGATGTAAAGCAACTGGGCGTTGCGTTTGTAGGCTATCTTATTTTCACCATTTACATGACCATTGGCGCTACGCAAACCAATGGAGTGTTGTTCTTTATTTTCCTGCTGATCGACTTCCTGTTTTTAGGATTGAGCATGTCGGTATTGGCCGATGCACCGGGTATTAAAGAGTTTGGTCATCACCTGGCAGCTTATTCAGAGTTGGCCATTAGCCTGCTTTCGTTTTACCTGTCGGCAGCGCTTATTTTCAAAACACAATTTGGCCGTACCATGCTACCCATTGGTGGCAAAGTATGGAATGTAAGAATTGGCGAATAATAGCATCGTTTGATGCTTGCGATGAATTTGGATATTCCTTCTGCTATGCGAAAGTGCAAAGCAGAAGGAATATTATTTATATGCCATAAGTACCCTGTACACTGTTTCTATTGTTTGCCCCATTCGAGTGATGTCTAAAGTGGCAAGCTGATCTGATTTTTCATGGTAATGCTGATTCCTGTAAAACGAGGTGTTGGTGACCATGATAGCACTGTAGCCAAATTTCCAATAATTCCTGTGGTCTGAAAGATCGATGCCTCCAAAAAATGAAGGCACCCTGAACGATTTTGCAGGGATAGAATTGTTGTCGAATGCCAGCTTTTTAAATTTCCTGGCAAATGCACCGCAGAAAGATTTTTGAACGATGGTCATAAAGTTTCCTTTATCGCCATATATCCACTTGAAAAAACCTAAAGGATAAGTTTGAGAGTTAGCTGTGTCTGAATAGTAGCCTATCATTTCAAGACTGATCATTCCCAATACCGGCACTTTATTATCGTGAAGGGATTGCGCATGAAAATAGCTGCCCATGTTAGTAGTAGCAAAGAAGGGCGGTTCTTCTAAGGAGTATGCCACCAGGTCGATCCTGTATTGGAGGGGTTGATTTTTCAATAGCCGTGCCAGTTCTAAAATGCCTGCAACACCACTGGCGTTGTCGTCGGCGCCATCCTGCTCCTTGCAAACATCGTAGTGTGCGCCTACAATAATTCTTTCGGCACTATCGGGTTCGAATGATGCAATTACATTTTTGTAATCGTGGTTGCGAACAGCAAAAGTTTGGAACGACACGCGATCTGTATGTTGTAGAAATTCGGTGCGGATGCGCTCTGCCACCGTATCGAGGGTGCTTGTATTTTTATAGTTACGGGGTGCTGATGTGTTGATGACCAGCTCTAAGCAATGTTTGATATGATTCGTATCGGCTAATGGCGAAATAGCTTTTGCCTCTGAATTGGCGGGATAATTATGATAAATAAAAAAGCCAATCAGCGTAACAACTATCCCGAGTATAACTTGTAGAACGCGTTTCATGGAATGTTCGTTTTATAAAATCCCAGCTCGAGTTTTTTGCCAAAATACTTAAGCCACCTGCTATCGGTTGAGATAACGTTACCTAATTTATGACAAAAACTAACTCGTAAGATTTTATGCGAACAATACGTGATAAGCCGGAGAAAATTACTGCCCCGGCTTATAGCTGCGTTCTGCGTTCTTCAGCACATCGGCTTTGTAAAACAGCACATCTTTAAATTGACCACTCGCATACATGGCTGCCTGGTCGGCAAAATGTTTCGATTTTGGATTGCTGCTATTGCCACCGGCCAGTAAGGATTTTGCTTTTATTTTTTCGCCAAACTCCACTACGCAAATAAAGCTGTTGCCACTCACGCCATAGCGCCTGTTGGTGCCTTTCATCGGGCGGCTTACATAGCTGGGCAACGCACCCCAGGTAGCCGCTGCAAAATGTACAGGAATACTGGGCATGGTGTCTGAATAGGTTTCTTCAAGATTTCCGGTGAGGCGTTGGTAGCGGTTGATTTCTCCCCAGGGTACCTGCCATCCGGGAAAACGGCGTTGCAAATCGAGAATGGTGGCCTGCAATGGTTGCAGCAAGGCGTCGGCGTTGGCTTGTGCAGCAAAGGCTTCGGTTTTTTCTACAAAACCCGCATCGGGCATGCCTGCAACTTCGGTGCGTTGTATGGCTGGCAATAAACGTTGCGCCCATTCAACAGCCAGAGTAGTAGCCAACGATCGTGCATCCGAATTCCTGTCCCATGTGTTGAGTAATTGAACGGCCTCGTTCATTTTTTTGCTGAGGCTGTCAGCTATAAAACCCCGTTGCAACCAGGCTTTTTGCAATGCCGGTACCAGTTTTTCGAAAGCAGGCAGGTAGCGGGTATAGCCACCTTCAATTACTTTATCTATGGTAAGCGATTGCGCCTGGCTCCACACTTTTACAGCATTGATGCCCCTGAAATTTTCTGCATCTGGTGCCATGTAGGTTGGGAAGTTTTCTTTTTTCAAACTGGAGCTGCCCGATGAGGTGAACGGTGTGCTATTGCAATTTTGAATCCACCCGGTAGAAGGATTGTATAACGTGATCATTTCAGATACTGGGTGCAGTCCTTTCCATTCGGTGGCAGATGTGCTGCCATCTACAGGTTTGCTCCAGTCGAGTTGCGGGTTTCGTTTTGGCATAAAGTTGCCATGCCAATATGCAATATTTCCTTCTTTGTCGGCATACACGGTATTGTTCGAAGTGTTTTCCTTCATGTCCATCACAGCTTTGAATGTCGCAAAGTTTTTTGCCTTCGTTCTGTTCCAGCTTTGGATGAGGCCCTGCAGGCTGCGGTTATGATGTTGCAAACTGAGCCATTGTCCATTGCGTTTGGCTATCACCGGCCCATGGTGCGAATAAAAAGTAGTGATGTTTTTAATGACCACTTTACCATTTGCATTAACGCCAATGCCAATGTTTTTAGATTGCATGGGTTTGTTGGCACCATCGTAGAGGTATTCAAATTGTCCATTGTTGCTGCTCACTTTTTCGGCATACAGGTCGGCCACATCGGCCTGGCTGCTGGTATGCATCCAGCCACAATTGGGGTTGAAGCCCTGGTAAATAAAAAATTGCCCCCAGGTAACAGCGCCATAGGCATTCAATCCTTCCTCGCTTACTATATGCACTTCGGGGCGGAAGTAAAAAGTAACATGCGGGTTGATGTAAAGCATGGCTTTGTGCGAAGCAGTAAGTGATGGCGCAAAGGCGAAGCCGTTGGAGCCAAGTTCATTGTCGTCATCCAGCTTTGCGGGTGCAGCGGCCACCGCATCGCCGGTGTAAAAGCTTTGCAGTTCCTGTATTGTAGCGCCACCGGTACTGATAGCGCCAATGCTCCCATCGGTCCATAATAGCGGCCACCATGGCTGAAATCTTTTCAGCAATGCAGGTTTCACTTTGGGATGGGTGTACAAATAAAAATTAATGCCGTCGGCAAATGCATTGCAGAGCTTTTTTAGAAAGGCCGGGGCCTGTTCGTAGTCTTTTTTGGCTGCTGCCGAATCGAGCACAAGGCGTACCAGCAGGTCGTTGTACAGATCTTTTTCACCAGCTATTTCTGCACGGCGGCCCAACTTCTCAATGTAGTTGGCTTCTACTCTTGCGAAGTCGTCTTCGCATTGCGCATACAGCAAACCAAACACAGCATCGGCATCTGTTTTGCCATATACGTGCGGTATACCCCATTTGTCGCGAATGATGGTGACCTGTTGCGCCTGTTTTTTCCAGCGGGCAATTTCCTGGGTAGAAAACTGTTGGGCTCCGAGTTGAAATGGCAGCAGAAGAAGAATTATATATTTCATCATATGGTTTGGACGACTATTTCAGCAATAGTAATGCATAAATCCATTTACACACTGTGCGGTAAGCTGCAGTACTAAGGCTGTGCAATACGATGACTGGTTTCAAAATATGAATTGTTGTCACTTGTTTTATTGACAGTTGGGGATATCATTCTAATGTGTATCGGCAGTAGTTGTTCCTCATCCTAAATGTTTTTTTTCAACGAGGGGGTCAGGACAGGTCAGGACAGTTGCCGGATATGTGGTAGTCTATATTTGAATTGACGCATTGCCTTATTTATTCACCCCATAATTATTGCCGTATGAGATTTAAACCCTCTGTACCGGGAGTCCTATTGTATTTCCGGTGCATACTGTTTCCAGCTGTAAGCTTATTTGTATGTAGTACCTATGCCATTAGCCAATCGGCTCAAAAGGCGCAAGTAAAAGTATCGGGTAAAGTGACCGATGAAAAAGGAGCCCCAGTTGCCGGAGTGTCGGTGCAGGTAAAGGGGGGCAAAGTAGTGGCCGTTACCAGTGAGGATGGCCAGTATACAGCCAGTGTTGACACTGATGCAGTATTGATATTTAGTGCTGTGAGTTTTGCACCATTAGAAATGAGTGTACAAAATCGGGAGTCATTAAATGTATCGCTGCAAACAAAGCAGAACAACCTGGAAGATGTTGTGGTTGTGGGCTATGGCACACAAAAGAAAAGAGCCATTACGGGCGCCATTGCCTCTGTGGGGTACGAACAATTTAAAGATCGTGCATTTGCCAACGTTGCGCAGTCGCTTGAAGGTGCTATTGCAGGTGTGAACATTACTACTACACAAGGTGCACCAGGCTATAGCCCTACCATTAAAATAAGAGGTACAAGCTCTATTACTTCGGGCACTACGCCGCTATATGTTGTAGATGGTATGGCACTCGAAAACTATGACCTCAACCAATTGAATCCACAGGACATTCAATCGATAGAAGTGTTGAAAGATGCATCTTCATCTGCTATCTATGGATCAAGAGGTGCCAATGGTGTAATTATTGTAACTACCAAGTTGGGTAAAGTGGGAAAGCCACAAGTGAGTGCCAATTTTGAATATGGCATCAGCAAAGTGAACCGCACAGTTGACATGATGGATGCGCAGCAGTGGATTTCGTATTATGTAGATGCTCGTAACAATGCCTGGGTAGCACTGGACCCGGTCAATAACAAAGCAACCGACGATAACGCCAAACGTTCGGCCGTGGCAGGTTCGGGAGCAAAAAATTATATGATACCGCCCGATTTTATCAGCAATCCCGCCAGCTTTGGGGCAGGTACCAATTGGCAGGATGTTGTATTCAGAACCGCACCCACGGTTAATGGTATGCTTTCGCTGAGTGGAGCTTCTAACAATACCAGTTATTTATTTTCATTGGGCTATCTCGATCAGCAGGCGGTAGTGATCAAAAACTTTTATCAACGCCTCACCATTCGCACCAATATTCGCCAAAAGATAAATGATAAAATTGCTGCAGGTTTGAACCTGGGCTTTACAGCATCTAACGACCGCACGGATGGTACAACAGGAAAAAGCGATGTCATCAGCCTGGGCATCCAGAGCGATCCCATTTTTCCGGAGTACAACGAAAATGGGTATCTCGGTTTTCTTGATCCCAATTCAAAATGGAGCAGATTTCAAACCTATGGTGTGCAGCTATGGAATCCACACTCGTTGGTGGACTATGCTGATAAGTTGAACAAAAGGTATAACACATTGGGCAATGCCTACCTGGAAATAAAACCTATTAAAGACCTTACGTTGAAGGGCAGCCTGGGTGGTAACCTGGTGAATACCGATTACAACTGGTATTGGATAACAGGTCAGGGTTATGGCTATTCAAGTGTATTGCCTGCACAGGCAACGGCCGAATATTCCAATACTTTTAACTGGCTGGCAGAAGCTACCGCCAGCTATGACAAAACCTGGGGTAAGCATCGCATAGGTGCTATTGCAGGTTATACTTCGCAAAAGCAACGCACTGAAGGTGCAGGGATAGCAGGTACTAATTTCCCCAACGACCTGGTGCGCACCATTAATGCTGCAGGTACTATTTCAAGATCAAGTGCCGATGCAAACTCCGCTTCGGAATGGTCGCTGCTATCCATTCTCGGAAGAGTTACGTATGCATTCAACAACAAGTATTTTTTGAATGGAACCATTCGTAGAGATGGTAGTTCAAGATTTGGCGATAATTCTAAATGGGGAACTTTCCCCTCAGTAGGCGCTTCGTGGTTGATATCGGATGAAGGATTTATGCAAGGCATAAAATCTATCAGTGCTTTGAAACTGCGTGCCAGCTATGGCCGAACAGGTAATAACCTCATACCAAACTATGGTGCTATTTCGCTGGTGGGTACATCGCAGTATGCAAGTGGCACCAACTCGCTGAATGGTATTCGCCCCATTGGCATTGCCAACAGCGACCTGCGTTGGGAACTGACCGACCAGTTTAACCTGGGCTTCGATCTGGGTATGTTTAACAACAGGCTAAATGTAATACTCGACCTGTATCAATCGAAAACCAATGATATGCTGTTGAATGTGCCTGTGCCTGCTTATTCGGGCTTTACATCGCAACTTACCAATATTGGCAGCATGGAAAACAAGGGTATTGAACTCACTATTAATTCAAAAAATATTGTTCGCAAAGATTTCAACTGGACCACCGATTTCAACTATTCGATGAATCGTAACAAAGTGACCAAGTTGGGACCAAACAATACGCCTATTGAAATAAATGAATGGGGTTTGTTTAAAACGGAAGTAGGTCAGCCTGTTTCGAATTATGTAGGCTTTGTATTCAATGGGGTGTACAATACACAGGCACAGGTAGACGCTTCTCCACATTATCCGGGTGCAGCTCCCGGCGATCCCATTATTGCCGACCTGGATGGTGATAAAACCATTACCAACAAGGATGTAAAGATTTTGGGAAATATTCAACCAGACTTTACTGCCGGTATGACTAATAATTTCGATTATAAAGGCTTTGAATTTTCATTCATGTTGCAGGCCGTAGTAGGTGGTGAAATATGGAACCAGCAAACACGCTTCAGCAAGTTTTGGAACGATAGCCGTAACTCATATGCTTCTTCGTACAACTACTGGCGCTCTCCCGAAAATCCCGGAGATGGAAAAACTTTTAAGCCTTATGCTACATACCCTGCTACTACACAGGGTAAAGCATCATTCATTCAGGGATATTCTGATTACTGGATGGAGAATGGTACCTACCTGAGAATTAAAAACATTCGCATTGGTTATCGTTTACCCGAAAACCTGTCGAAGAAAGTGGGTATGAAATCTGTACGGGTTTATGCCAACGCAGAAAACGTGTATGTGTTCAGTAAGTATGTAGGCTTCGATCCGGCCAACAGTACTTATTCTGCAAGCCCTTCTACCAAGTTGGGTGCTAATGGTGGTGCAAGCACAACTCCTCCCGGATTGATGCTGGGTGCCGACTATGGTGCATACCCCATTCCGTTTATGCTCACATTCGGTATAAAGGCCGATCTCTGATTCTTATTGGATAACGATTAAATTTTCGACAATGAAAAAACTAACATATATAAAATTGGGAATAGTAGCCGGTGCTTTAATTGGCATGGCCTCCTGCAAAAAATCATTTCTCGACCTGGCACCCATTTCCAATGCCAACGTGGAGCAGGTGTATAAAACAAAGCAGGATTTTGATTTGGCAACCAACAATGCATTTTCAACGCTGTATACAGTGTATGCACCCAAAGGCAGCATGTCGTTTACCGGCGAACTTATGTCGGATAATGTGACGGTATCTACACTTGCTATTTCCGGTTCATTTACCATAGTAGATCAGCAGGCATTCAGAGATTATACGGTGGTCGCGAATAATTCGGGCGTGCTCAATTTTTGGAACGATTTATACAGCGCTATTTTCCAAACCAATATCGTAATCTCCAAAATTGAAGGAGCGGATTTGGATGAAACGTACAAGAAGCAAACCAAGGCGCAGATGAGTTTTCTGAGGGCGTTATATTATTTTGATATGGTACGACTGTGGGGCGCAGTACCGTTAGTAACCACACCCATTTCGGGCGAAGCTGCGTATGGTATGGGTCGCACTCCGGAAGCAGAAGTGTATAAGCAAATAATAGAAGATCTGAAATATGCTGCATTGAACCTGCCCGACCCTGGTACAGAATTGGCTGGTCGTGCTACCAAAGGAGCCGCAAAAGCCTTATTAGGAAAGGTGTACCTCACGCAGGGTGATAAAGCTGCAGCTACCACAGTGCTCAAAGAAGTGTACGACCAGTATGGTAATGGTGCGAAGTATGATCTGCTGCCGGCATTTGCATCGTTGTGGGGGAATTCTACTTCCAACAAAAACACCAAGGAATCCATTTTTGAAATTCAGTACAAGGGCGGTGTGGGTAATCCTTACAGTTCTTACTGGCCTGCATTCGCACCATTCGAAAATTTTTCTATTACCAAGTATGGCGGTGGTATGAATATGGTGACCGATGATTTGTTTAATGAATACGAAACAGGTGATCCACGTCTGGATGCGTCATTCTATACTGGCTATACAAAAAACGGTGTGTTTGTGCCGGTAAAGTTCAATAAAAAATGGGTGGACCTTACTGCCCAACTGGATGGTGGAGCCGAAGCCTGCAATAATAATTTCATGGTGTTGCGTTATGCCGATGTATTGTTGATGCTGACAGAAGCGACCGGTGATGCGCAATACCTCAACAAAGTTCGCGACAGGGTAGGCCTTCCCCGTTATGGCACACCAGGATACCCAGCTGCATACAATACGATTGCACTGGCTACAGAGCATGAACGCCGCGTTGAGTTTGCTTTGGAATTTCACCGCTGGTTCGATCTGAAGCGTACAGGAAGAGCGGTTGCTGTGCTTACCGCAAAAGGAAAAAAGCTGGATGCCAATAAACTATTGTTGCCCATTCCGCAATATGCTATCAATCAAAACCCCAATCTGAATCCACAGAATCCTGGATACAACTAATAGAGTTTGCATATACACAAACCGGCATCCAAAACTGGGTGCCGTTTTTTTTAGGTCGGTAGAGATCCTATGGCTTTAAAATAATTTTTTCGATGTGCAGCAATCAACAGATTACTAAAATTCAGCCTTGTGTTTTTTGCGTTTATTGGCCAGTTCAATCATCCATTTGTAGGAATAGTAATATTTCATGATGTTGCGCACATAGGTAGTGGTTTCCCTGCCCACTTCTTCCGATACAATGATCTCTACACTGTTGAGCCAAACATCGGGATCGTAGCCACGCTCTGCTGCCAGCTTGCGCAATCTCACCATGCGGGTGGGGCCTGCGTTGTAGCTGGCAAATGCAAATAAGGACCTGTTGAACATATCGAAATGTGCATCCTTAAAATATTCGGTCATCAACAATTCCATGTACTTGGTACCTGCATGAATATTCGGTTCTGTTACAGTGATGTCGCCTACTTTCATGCTGGCGCCTGTGCCGGGTGTTACCTGCATTACGCCAATAGCACCTGCAGGGCTACGCTGGCTTTGGTCGAGTTGCGATTCCTGGAAACCCATGGCAGCCAGCATGAGTGGGTCGAAGTCGTATTGAGTACCATATTTTTTGAACAGCTCCATGATCTCGCGGTAGCGTTTGGAATTGGTATTGTTCGTAGGGTCTTGCAGGCGTTTTACATTTTTGTAGTACTTCTTAAACCTGTAGGTCATATTGCCGGAAGGCTGTGCATAATTGTAAAAAAAATCTTTTAGCTCCGCATAGAGCAAGGGACTGTTTTTGCGGAATGCATAGCCGATATACCCGCCGGTGCTAATGGGTGCCTTGGTGTGTAGCTGAATGCTGGGCAAGATCTGTGCCCACATTTTTGCCATCCATTCATCCACAACAATGGCGCTGATGATGCCTGCGTCAAGCATCTCCATCAGGTCTTCATCTTCCAGGTTGTCGGATACAAGGTCTAATTCTACGGTGTCTTTCCCTTTTGCTTTTAATGAGTCGTTGAGCTTTTGCAGGCTTTCAAAATAGCTGGAGGATTTGCGTACAAAAATTGTTTTCCCAGAGAGTTGCTCTATATGCGTAATGGGCTTTGTAGTTTTTCGGGTCACTACAATTTCGGATACCGGTCCAAGTTCTTTGGGTGCTATAAAATCTACCTGCAACAATCGCTTTTCGGTGGCAGTAAGATTGCCGGCTGCAATATCACCAAGGCCCCGCAGCAGGTTAGGAATAAGCAGGTTTCGGGGAGTGGGAATAAAGCCAATGGTAAATGGAATATCGTTGAGCTGTTTGCGGTATTTCTTATTGAGAAACTGCTCGAAGTCGCGGATATTATCGGCAGTGATGCCGCTTTCTTTTCCCTTATCGTTGAAGAATAGTGTGCGACTGTACGGTACCAATACCCTGATGATCTGGCGTTTCATCATGGTGTCGAAATCGCCGGTATAAATTTTTTGTGCATCACGCAGCATTTGCAGGTTGCTGTCTGATGGTTTTTCCTGCACAGGAAGCGAATCTACTTTTGCTTTTTTGCTGTTATTGGATGCGTTATTACAGGATGTACCGAAGCCGATGAGCAGGATGGCAAACAAAAAGGCATAAACCGTTTGCGTATAGTGAGGCTGTACAATGATGGGCTTTCTTTTGCTCGTATTATTCCCTGGGCTGTTCATTGCATGCAATCTTAGTGAAAGAAATGTGGTTAGCGGTTTGCTACACTAAGTTGTAAAAGAATATTGACGGGTGCAATAGGAGAGTTGGAATGTTGATGCCATAAGTACAGCCGATGAAGTGATTGCGACGCAACTAAAGCTGCTATGAATAACGATGGCTGGTATCCAAAAAAATACCGGCCGATGAAGAACATCTACCGGTAAGTTGTAGCTGAAAAAATATTATGGCTTTGAAATAATTTTTTCGATGTGGATCAGTTTGCCGTTATCGTCGATGCCTTCGACTACAAGGCGGAAAGTTTTGGTGAAATCGTTGTTGTAAAACTGGAATTTGTACCGCTTCTTTTGTTTGTCTAAAATGATGAAGGGGTCCCAGAATAAAGTACTGCGCTGGTCGTCGTAAAATTCGCTACCGGTAGCAGTGGCATAGTCGGGCGAATAAAACTCCTTGTTGGCCGAATAGCCCATAAGGTTAGCATGTGCCATGCGCTTGTTGCTACTGGGGTCGGTGTTACGGGTGTCGGCTCCTTTTTTGGTGTACACCGAAATAGCGCCACCGCCCGAGCTTTGAATAGCACCTGTAGCGGAAGGGCTGAATACTTTTATGTATGCCACATCGGCCATATTGAGCGTCGAAATTTGTGAGGCATCGGTGCGCATTTCGTTGAGGTAAAGTGTAGGAGTGCCGCCGCGCCAGCTCATCTGTGGCTCGGTGCCGCCGGTGGTAATTTGCAGCCCTGCCACTTTTCCCTGCAAGTATTGAAACACGGAGAAACTGGCACTGGACAAGGGATCGCCGGCCACATCAAACTGTTGCGCATCGCCACCGCTAAACATGCCGCTTGCGTATTGCTCATCCATTTTTTGTGCGGGGTTTTTGGCCCTGGCAGTTACTGTTACATTTTGCAATACATGCGCATCGGCATATTGTTTGGCTGCTGCTTTTAACGCAGTCGTATTGTTCTTAATGTTCTCGGCTACTGTAATGGAATCGGGTTCAAAAAGGCCCTGTTTCATTTCGGGCGTAAGCTGATTGTTAATGGCAGGAAGCAGGCCATTGGTGGCATTTAAACTGCTGGCATCAAACACCATGAGCTTATCGCTAAGGCTCATGTATAGTTTGGCAGTGCCATAAAAAACATATCCATCGGAATGCACTTTGCCGGTTCTGTCCACAGGAAGATTAAGAAAATTGGAAGCCGAATCGGGCGTGGTCATGAAGCCACTTAATGCAAGATTGGGTGGAAAATTTCCCTGCTGCGATTTGATGATCTGTCCATCCAGGCTCAGGTAATTTTTTTCGGGTTTGCCCATGACTGCTTTGCCGGATGCAATGGCATTCCAGTTGTAGCGGCGCCAGCCATGGGTAAGCATTACCAGGTCGAGATGATAAGCCACACTATCGGAAGTGCTGAAAAAATAGTAGTAGGGGTTTTCAATTTTTCCACGCAGGTCGCCGGTGAGCAGCATGTGTGAAATGATGTTGTCGCGATAGTTAGAGCCGGTATTTAGATCGGCATCGGAAATAGCAAGCGACATATTGCTCATAACAGTATCCGATATTTTTATTTCACCTGCATTCAGTCCGCGTTTGGAAGTGTTGGTTTGCGTGAACCATGCATCGGCGTCAAATTCGAAACTGTTGTTGTTTACAAAACAAATTCTTTCGGCCAGAGGTTGCAGATCAGAGCTGAGGACACTGATCTGTACAATGCCGGAAGGCAGATCCTGCGTGGGCAACAAGGCGCTGACCGTTGTTTTTTGCGATAGGTTCACTTTGGCCTGGTACACCAATTGCTGGCCTATAAAAGCGGCAACAGTAAGCCTCTTAAAAGACTCGGGCGCATCTTCGGTTCGCTTAATGGTGAATTGTTTTCCTGATTCAGTATTTTGAATGGTAAGTGTAAGCCCGCTGGGTGTAACAGATGGTAAAGGTGTGTTGTATTCTTTTTTGTTTTCGTCTTTCCAAACAGCGGTGTATTGCTGGCCGGCAACCGGCGTAAAAGTGATAGCACCCATGCCATTATGGATACTGGCAAAATCGGCTACTTTCTGGCCCTCTTTATTTTTTATGATTCCTGTTACGTACACGGGTAAGCCTGTACTGCTGTTCACCGCCTTAAATCCCAGTACACCGGATAAGCCGGCGACCCAATTGCCACCCTCGGGTAAAAAGCTCAGCTCGGTGGGTGCGATAGTTTTACCAGTAGATTTTTTGGGAGGAAGCACAATGCGCAAGGGTTGCACGTACAGAAAACTGCTATCGCCATTGAGCATGGTTTGTGTATAGGCTCTTACATAGAGTGTTGATTTTTGCAGGTTGGCCGAAAGCTCAAAATGGCTGGCAGCACCTGACGCAAATACCGGTGCAGTTTTTCGTTCTATAACGCGTCCGCTGTCGTCTACCAGTTCTGCGTAAAAATTTTTGGCTTCAGTATCGCGGTCGATGCCATTGAAAATATAGGCTTTGAACCAGATGGTTTCGCCGGGGTTGTAAAACTCCTTATCGAAATGCAGGTAGAGTTTTTGCTGCGGATTGGCGCTGCGCTGAATGCTCAGCAGCGAATCGATATTTTGGGCGTTGATGTTGAAAGCCACCAATGCGAAAACAAACAACCATGAAATTCTGTACAAAATAGAACGCATAATAGAGAGTAGAAGGAATTTGCAATGTAGCGTAAATCAAAAGTAAGGGCTGGTATTAGTTTGTAGGATTAACATTGCCTTATCGGTCAGGGGAAGAAGGGAAGTATAGTAGGTATATTTGTTTTACCTGTTTAAACGATACCCGAAATGATGCGTGCATATCGAATTGTCTTTTTCATCCTGCTTGTTTTGTCGAAGGGAATTTCGGCACAGGATGTAAAGACCGGGAGCGGGAAAGCAAATAACAAGAACTATTCCTATTCTTTTATGGAACCCACCATACCCGCAAAAGGTATGCTGATTCTTTTGCCGGGCTGGGGCGAAAATGCACCAAGTGTTTTTGGAAAAACAAAACTTCCCGGCATCCTTTTGGAAAAGGGATTTGTAACCATTGTTCCTCAATTGCATCAAACTTTGTTTGCAGACGAATTGGCCATTGCCATATTGAATTCGATCATTGAGGCGCAATCCGGGCGGCATGGTTCCGACCATCTCCCTGTAATTATTGGCGGGCTATCGGCAGGTGGTGCTATTGCCATTGGTTATGCAGAACACGTAAAAAGGGAGAATAACCTTAAAAACCTGGTAGCTGTTTTCGCCATCGATCCACCATTGGACCTGGTACGTATGTATCGTTCTGCAGAAAATAAAATTGCGTACTCCTGCAAGAATAAATTGATTAGAAAGGAAGGTGCCAACACAAAGAACTATTTGACCAAGGCACTGGACGGATCACCTGAAGAGAATCCCGCCAGCTACCGGAAGTATGCTGCTTTTTCAGCCAATGAACCGGATGGGGGTAATGCGAAATATCTTCAACATATTCCTATTCGCTTGTACGCCGAACCCGATCTGGATTTTGTGCGAAACACTTATTGCCAGCAATTGCAGATGGAAGACATCAACGCATTCGACCTGGAAAAATTGAACAAGTTTTTGGCAGGTATGCACAACAACAAAGCCGAATACATTGCCACTAAAGGAAGAGGGTTTCATAGCTGGAATATCCCCGAGGCCAAAGACTGTGCCGATTGGATACTTGCCATTTGTGCTGAAACTAAATTGTAGACAATCAGCAAAATGATTTTATCTCGTCACTTCGTCGATGAGGTAAAAAACAGATCTGAAATTGATGCCACTCATTTTTTCCAAACCAATTTCACAGGTGCGGCTGGTTGAATAACCTTCATTGCATGTAGCAGGAATTTGTGCTGCTAATTCACGCAATCCATATTCATTTAATTCGGGAACAAGAAAACCCCTGTCGCCGGCGAAGCCACAGCAGTTGCTGTCTATTACCGTTACTTCTTCTGCACACAATTTTGATAATGCCACCAGTTGATCCATTTTCCCGATTTTTTTCACCGAGCAAACAGTGAAAACGGAAACGGCGCTTTTCTTTTTCTTGATGGTGAGTTTTGGCACCACATAGTACAACATGAACTCGATGGGGTCCACAATTTTTAATGAAGGCGAAAACTCTTCTTTTGAATGATAGAAGCAGGGGCTCATGTCGTACACAATAGGATATTTCCCATTCTCCGAAGCTTTCAGTAGTGCCGCTTCCAGCGCTGATGATTGCGAATGATTGACCTCGGCAAACCCTTTGCTGGAGAACGGCATGCCACAGCAATGCGTATCTACCGCCTCGGGGTAAATGATAGTATAGCCTGCACGGGTAAGCAATGCATGCGTGAGTTCGGTGAGTTGCAATTCGCCCGATTTCTGAAAATTATTTTTTCCCATGCTCCTGTTGATGCATGAAGGAAAGTATACTGCTTTTAATTCGGCTGTGCTATTCATCCTAGTTGTTTTTCAGGTTTATTTTATGGGCACCCTTTGGCATTTGCGGCATCCATTTCGGCAGTTTTCCTGCAGTAATAAAATGGGCCAGATTGGACAATGCTTTCATGATGGTGGTTCCCAAAATGGAGTGAAAGAATTTTACAATTTTCAATCCTGTGCGCATGCCCGAAGTTGTACCTGCCATATGCGAGCCTATATAAGCAGCTGTCTTTTTTTCGCCACTTTCAAGTTGTCCGGCTCTCCATTGCTTTACAAATTTCCCGGTATCTATTTTCACCGGGCAGGCCAATGCACAAAGACCATCCGTAGCACAGGTTTTATCTACCTGGTACACGGCGTCTGTCTTGAGGGATTGCAGTCTTTGCGGATCTTCATTCGTAGTCTCCAATCGCCTAATCTCCCTGGCAATAACAATACGCTGACGAGGCGATGTGGTCATTCCTTCCGAAACGCAATGCGGTTCGCAAAAACCACATTCCATGCATTTATCAATAATGTCATTTGCCTCGGGTAAGGGTTTTAGATTTTTTAGATGCACCGTTGGATCGGGGTTAATTAAAACGCCGGGATTGATCTTGTTATTAGGATCGAAAATCGATTTGATGCGCTTCATGATGATATACGCTTCATTGCCCCATTCCTTTTCAACAAACGGCGCCATATTTCTTCCTGTACCATGTTCTGCTTTCAGTGAACCTTCAAACTGATCGACCACCAATACTGCCAATTCCGACATCAGGTTGGCATAGCGGTCAATTTCGGTTTGTGATGAAAAATCCTGCGAAAAGACAAAGTGCAGGTTTCCTTCCAATGCATGGCCAAACAATACGGCATCGTGGTACTCATATTTTGCAAACAGGTCCTGCAAAGCGATACAGGCATCTGCCAGTTTAGGTAACGGGAAAGAAACATCTTCAATAATAACGGTAGTACCATTTTTGCGAAGTGCACCTACGGTAGGTAACAAGCCTTTGCGTGCCGCCCAGTTAAAATTATATTGAACAGGATCGCTGGTAAATTCATAATCTGTGGAAGTAGGAATAGATGCAAATGACTGTCGGATCTGTTGTTGTTTTTGCGCAAGACCTTCTGTGTCGTTATCCCTGCATTCAATGAGCAATGCGCAGGCCGGCTCGGGTAAGGTTTTGAAATAGGCAGGTGCCAGCGGATCGTTCTCTACTGACCGGATAGATTTCCGGTCCAGCAATTCAACAGCAGAAACAGGGCTTGATTTTAGCAAAGCAGTGGCGTTACAGGCATCGAAAATGCTGTTGAAAATAACCAACGAACATGCTTTGTATTTCTCGTCGGTCACGGTATTTAAGGTAACATTCGAAATAAATGCGAGTGTGCCTTCCGAGCCTACCATTAAATGCTTGATGATCTCAATTGGGTCTTCATAATCCACTAAGGCATTAATGCTGTAGCCTGTGGTGTTTTTTATTTTGAACTTGTTTTTTATTCGGTTGAAAAGTGCAGGGTTGTTTTTGATCTCATCCCTCAGTGTTTCAATTTCTTTTATCAGAGCTGCCTGCGTTTTTTTGAAAGCCTGCACGCTTGCAGCGTCTGCTGTGTCGAGGATGGTGCCATCCTGTAAAACAATCCGTATATCGGCAATAGTCTGATAACTGTTTTGCGCAATGCCGCAACACATACCACTGGCATTATTGGCCACAATGCCCCCTATCATGGCGGCACCAATGGATGCAGGATCGGGGCCTATTTTTTTACCTAGCGGAGCCAGGCGATTATTGGCTGCTGCACCTACGATGCCGGGTTCAAGTTTGATCTTGCTGTTGTTGTCGAATATCTCGTAGTTTCTCCAGCCATGTGTGGCTACTACCAATACAGAATCTGAAATGGCCTGTCCCGAGAGGCTTGTGCCTGCAGCACGAAACGTCAATGGAATATCCAGTATCATGGCTTCCCTGATAATGGCAACTATTTCGGCTTCGTTGCGTGCAAGAATTACAATTTTTGGAATAAGCCTGTAAAAGCTGGCGTCCGTACCATAAGCAAGTGTTTGCAAAGGACTGGTCAGTATTCTTTTTTCGTCAATCGTACTGGATATTGACTCTTTGAATTTTTGATATACCGGTGCTAACATAACGAATGCGTGTTATGGGTAATTAGTTTTATTTGGCAAAGAAGTACACCATTAAGCCCGCCACAATAATGTAGAAAATGGCATAGGGCAAGGCCTTCTTCATAATTTCTCCTTCCTTGCCTTGTTGGTTGCAGGCAGAAGTAGCAATAGCAATACTTTGTGGTGAAATGATCTTACCTCCGGTAGCACCTACAGTGTTTGCAGCAGCCAACCAATTGGGTTGTTCACCTATTTGATTCGCCACACTGGCCTGTAGTTTTCCGAATAAAATATTGGAGGATGTATCGCTGCCTGTGAGGAAGGCGCCGAGGCAACCAATGGAAGGTGCGAAGAAAGGATATAGCGAACCTGTTGCAGAGGCCAGTGCCATACCCAATACGTCAATCATTCCCGACAGATCCATAATGGTAGATAGAGCAATTAAGCTGATTACTGTAATGTAGGTTTTCTTTAAACTCAGTATGGTTCGCCACAGTTCTTTCATTAATGCACCAAATTTCGCACCCTGTATCAATCCGCCCACTACCGAACCTACAAACAATAAAAATCCTCCATCTGTCAGCCAAAATATCTTAAGTGTTTTCTCCGATCCGTTTATGGGGAAGCTGATAGGCGTTGCGCTGATAGATTGCAGGAAAGTTCTGATTGTGTTAAACAAGGGGCTTGTAATAATGATCAAAAATAAGATGAGGCCATACACTGCCCATGCATTCACGATCTCCTTCGTGCTTTTTGCATCGGGGTTTGCTTTTGTATCTTTCGGGCTTGTTAGTTTTCCCCAGATAACGATCACAATAATGCTGGCAATACTTCCCAACACTGCAGGCGTTTCTACACCAATATAGATGGCTGAATAATATTGCACTGCAATAGATACGCAGCCCACTACAAGGCTTAGCAGGATGTTCTTGGGCAATGCTTTTATACTTGGATCGGTTAAGAACACAATAATGAAAGGAATAAGTATCATTAGCGGTGTTAACTGAAACACGACTTCGCTTCCCAATTGCGTAAGGTCATGAAATCCAATTTCTGCTGCCACTGCTTTTACAGGTATGCCAACAGCACCAAATGCAGTAGGTACACTATTGGACAAAAGGCTTACCAGTGCTGCAAACAATGGTTTGTATCCCAGCCCAATTAATATGGCAGCGGGTATAGCCACTGCTGTACCAAAGCCCGCCATGCCTTCCAGCAATCCGCCAAAGCCCCAGGTGAGTAGCAATACCTGTATGCATTTGTCGGTAGAGATATTGGAGAACTGAAATTTCAGTACATCCATTTTTTTGGTAAACAGCAAAACATTATAACTGTAGATAGCCATAATGATGATGAGTATAATGGGGAACACTGCTTTTAAAAACCCATAAAAAATGGATAGGCCAATAGAGGGTGCTGAAAACTTAAATCCAAGATAGGCGAGTAGGATGGTGGCAATTAATGTGAAGAATGCGCTTTTGTCTCCGGGCACTTTTAAAAATCCAAGCAATACAATAAGCATCAAAACCGGTGTTAGTGCAAGAAATACATCCAGGTAATTCATGGCGATTAGTTTATAGGAGTGTGATGATTATAATACCTAATTGTTTGTATTGAAAACTGCCGGGGCAAGCTCCCTTCATTAGCATGCTTTAAAATAAACAAATTATTCAACTATTTATAAGTGCGAATAATTTGGCGACTTGTATTGCCGGGGTTGCGGTCCACGTCAAGCTGGGTAGGTTGCAGACGGGTTTAGGGCAGGCAGTTCGCCCAAGGCTTATTTCCCCATCCGGCAATGGCTTCCCGGCTTTTCCTGCGCTGTTCCGGATTTGCAATCCGGAACCCTTATCGCCGGGTTTGTGACCCGGTAAACAAATGCCGGTGTAGGAATTAGGTTTTCGCTTACAATATCAAGGAAGGATGCGATCTTCGGCTAGTGGGCTATACAAGCGGATTACAAATCCGCCGATACGGCTTCGACATTGCAAATGTCGAAGATCGGGGTTGTTAGTCACTGTTCTTCATCATTTATAGTCTGAACAAATGAGCTATATCGACTAAACGATTTATGTGATTCTCGAAATGTTTTATATGTAAAACTTCATAACTCACATTACCTGAAAAGGGTTCTGCAATATCAAAATGGTATTTGATTTTACGATATTCTTCATTGTCTATAAGGTAAATTATTTTAATACCATTAGCTAAACATATTTTGAGTTTTCTGTCATCACGTTTTTTATTTTTTTCAAATAATTGATTCATCCATTTTTCACCTTTTCCTGCAAAATCAATAGGCTTAAAATGCTGTTCACCTTGACATTCAATAGCAATACTATAATCGAGAAGATAAAAGTCTAATGATTGTTGGCCTTTCCCATTTTTTAAAAATTGAGGTTTGTATTGTCTTTCATATTTTATTTATTCAAAATTGATGAAGCTTCGTTTTCTAATTTACTTTGTTTGCAGCCTGGGCAACCATTACCACTCAAGTGATATTGAGCTACTTGCCAAAAATCTCCGTGTTCAACGCAATTGATACATACTTTCGTTTCACATTTTTTATAATCAACTTTAGAATAGTTGTATTTATCTCCGTGTATTTGTTTAGCTTCTACAATCCACTCTTCTGTGGTTTTCTTTTTACCAACACATTTTGGACAACCTTTTCCTCTTAAATGATTATTTGGTGTGCATAAGAACTCGCCGTGTTTTTTGCAGATTATACAAACATTAGTTTTAGCATTTATATATTCTACTTTATCATAACAATATGTATTTTGATGTATGATTTTTGAGTCTTCAATGAATTCGTCATTTGTTTTGGTATTGTTTATATTTCTCATTTCATCAGCACATTTTGGACACGTATTTCCTGCCAAATGCTTTGATGGTAGTTGATAAAAATCACCGTGTTTGGAACAAAATATACAAACTTTGGTTTTTGCATTTACATATACCAACTTGGGGTATTCATATTTATCACTATGTACTTTTTTGGCTTTTTCTATAAATCTAGAATTTGTACTTGTTAGTTTTTCGCCTCTCTTTTCATAAGAACATTTTAAACATTCTTTGCCTGATAAATGATTACTGGGTGTCTGCCAGAACTCCCCATGATCTGGGCATTTTATACATATTTTTTCGTTATTACCCATATAAACAACCTTATCATAGCAATATTTATTACCATGGATTTTTCTAGCTTCTTGAACCAATTGTTCATTACTTTTCATTGCTCCCATGTATTGTCGAAATGTCGGATTGTGCGGTCGTTTAGCCTTACTGGCAACATTAGCAATGTACGCATATGCGTACCACTGCAAAGTAGTATAACTCTTTGAATGCTAATTGGAATGTTGTCGCTTAGCTTTCATCGGTGCTGCCATTTGTAAGCCGCCGAGGCCTGGTCTTTGACCAGCCGAATAAAATAAGCACCACCCATTATATAGGTGGCATGGTGTATTTATCAATTCACTTTCACTTCCTTAAAATACTTAGCGAATGTGTCGGCTACTCTTTTGATCATGTCTTTATTGGGAGGTTCTACACCTTCCAGTTCATAAGGCATATTCATGGTTTCCCATTTATGTACACCCAGCCTGTGGTAGGGTTGTATCTCTATTTTTTCGATGGTCTTGTACTCTGCAAAATGCTGTCCCAGTTGTTCCACATATTCCTGCTGATCACTCCAACCTGGTACCAACACATAGCGCAACCACATGGGGCGCCCGGTACTTTCGCGGTAGGCCGCAATATCCAATACAGATTGATTGGAAAGCCCGGTCAGTTTTTTATGCCAATCATCGTTGAAGTGTTTTACATCCAGCAATAGCAGGTCGGTGAGCTCATACAATTCTTTTACATCATCGTTCAGTACCCGGCCATTGCTGTCGAGTGCTACATGGATTTTCAGATCCTTCAACAGCCTGAAAAGGTTGGAGAGTGTTTTTGCCTGCAGGGTGGGTTCGCCGCCCGAAATGGTGACGCCGCCGCGTTTGCCGAAATACGGCTTTTCGCGTCTTGCAAGTTTTGCAATGTCGGTAATATGCATGGTGCTGCCGCCGTGTACATCCCAGGTATCGGGGTTGGCGCAGTAGAGGCAACGAAACTGGCAGCCCTGTGTAAAAACAACCATACGTATGCCCGGCCCATCGTGGGTGCCAAACGATTCAATGGAGTGAATGCGAAGTAGGTCTGTGCTATTGGTAAGGTTCATACGATACTAATGTAGCTACAAAAATGGCCTGCGAACTCATTCGCAAGCCATCGTTGTTTGTTTATGTTTTTATTATGCTTCGCAATTTCCCGTTTGCGAAAGTTGATGCGAAAGTACTTACATGCACTCGTGGAAAGTTCTTGTAATTACTTCCATTTGGTGTGCTTTTGATAAGCGGGTAAAGTTTACCGCGTAACCAGAAACACGAATGGTGAGCTGTGGATATTTCTCAGGATGTTCGAATGCATCCTGCAGCATTTCCCTGTTCAGCACGTTCACGTTGAGGTGTTGTGCATTTTTATGGAAATAACCATCCAGCAGATCTACAAGGTTCTCTACCTGGTCTTCGGGGGTACTGCCCAACGATTTTGGAACCATTGAGAAGGTGTTGGAAACACCATCCTGTGCATATTCATATTCCAGTTTGGACACACTGTTCATAGATGCAATAGCACCACTGGTATCGCGACCGTGCATCGGGTTGGCACCTGGTGCGAAAGCTTCACCTGCTTTACGTCCGTCGGGAGTAGAGCCAGTCATTTTACCGTACATCACATTGGAAGTAATGGTAAGCAACGACATGGTGGGGGTTGCATTTTTATAAGTAGGAAGACCATTCAAACAGTTGCTGAAATAGCGGGTGATCTCTTTGGCAATATGGTCAACACGGTTGATGTCGTTACCAAATTTGGGGAAGTCGCCTTCAATTTCAAAATCAACGGCAAGGCCTTGTTCATTCCTGATAGCTTTCACTTTTGCATACTTGATAGCAGAAAGTGAGTCGGCGATGATGGAAATACCAGCAGCACCATACGCAATATCAATACCGGGATCTGTATCGATAAACGCCATCTGCGATTTTTCGTAGTAGTATTTGTCGTGCATGTAGTGGATGATGTTCATCGACTTGTTATATACACGTGCCACTTCTACCATGGCCAATTTGAAATTCGCCATCACTTCATCGTAGTTCAGCACATCGCTTGTGAGAGCAGGAATGCCATCGATCATTTTTACACCGTCTTTTTCTTCGCGGCCTTCGTTCAGTGCCAGCAGCAGGGTTTTTGGCAGGTTGGTACGGGCGCCAAAGAACTGGATGCGTTTGCCAATTTCCTGGTACGATACACAGCATGCAATACCATAGTCATCAGAGCCACGGTTGGGACGCATCAGGTCATCGTTTTCGTATTGGATAGAAGAAGTATCAATAGAAACTTTTGCGCAGAACTCTTTAAAGCCCTGTGGCAATTCCTGGCTCCACAATACGGTAAGGTTGGGCTCGGGCGATGGTCCGAGATTGTACAGCGTTTGCAGGAAACGGAAAGTGGTTTTGGTCACTTTGGTACGGCCATCTTCAAATGTGCCACCCAATGCTTCGGTTACCCATGTAGGGTCGCCACCAAAAATATCGTCGTATGCACCGGGGCGCAGGTGACGTACCACACGCAGTTTCATTACAAACTGGTCGATCAATTCTTGTGCTTCTATCTCGGTGATCAGGCCTTCGTTCAGATCTTTTTCAAAATAAATATCGAGGAAGGTAGAAACGTTGCCGAGCGACATGGCAGCACCATCCTGTTCTTTTACTGCAGCCAGGTAAGCCATGTACACCCACTGCACTGCTTCAATAGCATTGGTAGCAGGGCGGCTCAGATCGAGACCATATGCGGCACCCATTTTCTTTACATCTTTCAATGCTTCCAACTGCATGCTTACTTCCTCACGCAGGCGAATCTGGTGCTCGGTCAGTGCTCCATCAATATTCAGTTTGTCTGCTTCTTTAGCGGCAATCAGTGCATCCGTACCATACAGCGCCAGCCTGCGGTAATCGCCAATAATACGACCACGGGCATAGTTGTCGGGCAATCCGGTCAGGATGCCTTTAGAGCGGAATTTCAGGATCTCAGGATCGTAAGCGCTAAACACACCACTGTTATGGTCTTTAGCATATTTGAATACCATCTTTACATCGGGCGAAAGTTCGTATCCTTTTTCTTTCAGCGCACCTTCTACCACTCTTACACCACCGAAAGGCTTGATGCCACGTTTCAGCAATTCATCGGTTTGAAGGCCTACAATTTTTTCGAGATCTTTTTGAATATAACCGGCAGGATGAGAAGCAATGGTTGAAATGCGAACCGGGTCTACACTACGGCAACCATTGTTGGCTCTTTCTTCCAGCATGGCATCCATGCATATTTTCCAAAGTTGGTTGGTAGCGTCTGTAGCAGGCTCCAAAAAGGATGCATCACCTTCGTAAGGCGTCACATTGCTGCGTACAAAATCTTTTACATCTATTCTTTTTTGCCAGCTCTTTCCGGCGAATGTTGGTTTGTCGAGTGTTTTAGCTTCCATAACAAATGTTTTTCTGGTTTTTAATTCTGCAACACACGGGCTTCATCCTTTTCAACAACTAAATGATCCTGTGGGCTTGCATGGTGTGGTTTATTGATTTTTGGATAGACGATAGCATAGGGCAATGCTACAAACACAGCACCGCCAATAATATTGCCGATAGTGGCAGGTATGAGATTGGTATATAGAAACTGGCCCCAGCTAACAGGAGCCTGTTCAAAAATAGCCATCGGGAAAAAGAACATATTGGCAATGCTGTGCTCCATGCCCATGGTTACAAAAGCCATTACCGGGAACCAGATCAGCACTGCTTTGCTCACAGCATCTTTGGCGGCAGTGGCCATCCATACAGCCAGGCAAACCAGCCAGTTGGCCACTATGCCTTTTGCCATTATGTCCACAAAGCCACCATGTAATTTTTTTTCAGCAAGGCCATGCAGAAAAGCCTGCCAGCTATCGTGGCTGAATATGCCTGTGAGATGCAGGATATAAGCTACCAATAATGCGCCAACAAAGTTGAATACATACGCCATGAACAGCATGCGCAGCACCTGCTTCCAGGGTTGAATGCCATACATTTTTGCCATGGGCATCACAGCGCAATCGCTGGTGAATAACTCTGCACCGGCAATTACTACCAGTACCAGGCCCAATGGAAACATGGCGCCAAACAACAATTTTACTAAACCGGGATTTGTGGCAGCCACACCGGGCATGCCGCCTGCAACCATTACAGATAAAGCGCCGCCGAGGGAAATAAAGGCACCACCGAGTATACCATATACCGCAAGCTGGCGGTTGTTAATACCTGTTTTCTTGTGTGAACTTGCGCTGAATTCGCAGGAAATCTCTTTAGGTGATAAAGTCGAGATCATAATTTCTGAGGGCAAACCTACAATACCCTACATACCCTGAACATGACCATAATCATCCATTTTAAAGAGTGATGTTAGCTTTAACACAATGCATGGTAAAGAATGGCATTACTGTGACATTTTAAACAGCCTGTATCGCCACAGCGGTATAGAGCTGAGGACTGAAATGGCGGGGGCACCCATTTTAGAAATATCGAATAAATAGGATGGTACAATGATGGGTAGCACTAAATTGCAAGGGAACTATAACGAGCCAACGATGAAAAGCACTAAATGGATGCACCTGTTTTGTCTATCAGCTGCCATGTTATTGTCAGTCTGCAACATGCATATGGCAAATGCTCAAACCATCAGCAAAAACAAAACCGGCATGCACAATGGTTTTTATTATTCGTTCTGGTCGGATGGCACCAGTGGCACAGCTTCCATCACTTTACAACCCAAAGGCCGCTATACCACCCAATGGACCAATGTGGGCAATTTTACGGCAGGCAAGGGTTGGGCAAAAGGAAAGGCAGACCGAAAAATTTGCTTTACGGGAAAATTCAACGGGGGCAGCAATGGTTACCTGGCCATATACGGATGGACAAAAGATTCTTTGATAGAATACTACGTGGTGGAGAACTATGGTGACTGGACACCACCGGGCGCCAGATCACTGGGTACTTTCAATTCGGATGGTGGCACGTATAATATTTACAAAACGCAGCGGGTGGAGCAGCCTTCCATAGTAGGCACAGCAACATTTTATCAATACTGGAGTGTACGTACTACAAAGCGCAGCAGCGGAACGGTAACATTTGCCAATCATGTGGCTGCATGGAAAGCCAAAGGAATGCGGCTCGGAAAAATTTGGGATTACCAGATAGTAGAAACAGAAGGATATCAAAGCAGTGGATCTTCTGATATTAGCGTAAGCGAATGCAGGTAAAACGCATGCACGAAAAATATTTGAACAAGAAGAATTTTAATTGACCTGCATTAAGAACAACTAACTGCTAACATGAAGAATTTATTTGCACTCTGTTTGATACTGGTTGCACAAAACTGTTGGGCCAATATGGCTTCACCATATATAGATGGCTCTATGTCGAGTGCTGCTTTTAGCAGCCGGAATATAGATGTGTTGAAGGAGAAAATTCGAATAGTGCCGAACAGCGATTTACAAACAGCGTTGTTTCATATTGAGTACACCATCCAGACCGACACAGGTGGCATACAAATTCCTTTATTGTTTCATGCACTGGATTACAGTGGCGGGTTCACAGTGTGGGTCGACGATCAATTGGTGAATGTACTTCCTGTACCTGTGGATGATCAACTGGTGCCGAAAACATTATCCAGTGGCTTCTCCAATATTTTTAAAGGTCAGCATGAAGTGGCCATTGCCTGGGATGAACATTACAGCGATGTGTACCGGATAAATGACCTGAAATATTTTGAAACCATGCTGTCGAAAGGTACACACCGTATTGTTGTTGAATACAAGGCGAAGCCCTGGGTGAACCGGCAACAATGGGTGCGGGAATACAGTTTCGAGTATTCGCTATCACCCGCAAAATTCTGGAAGTCTTTTGGCGAATTGGAAATAACAGTTGATGCTTCCCATATTGATGCCAGTACCACTACCAACTTGGGCAATCCTGCATCTGGCAGCGTTGATGCTGTTGCAGTGTGGAAATTCGACTCACTGCCCGGAGAAAAAATACAGATCAGTTGTGTGCCCAAAATAGGAGCAAGCGCCCGCATGTTGCTGAATATAGGTACTACCGGTATCACCTGGTGTTTTGCAATATTGGCCATACTGCTGCACTTTTTGCTTATCAGGAGGTATCGAAAAAACCACCCACAGAAAAAATATTCGCAGGCGGTAATTGTAGGGAGCATTTTGATCCCACTTGCTATTGTACTCTTCAACTGGTATGCATACGATATTATCGACAATGCTATTGGCATACACGCATCCAGCTATCGGGGGTATAATTTTACGATCTTCCTGTATCCCATTGTGATGCCCTTTTATTGGATAGCCGCATGGCTTATCGATAAAGCCTACAAGCGAAACTTGCAGAAGACGGCTTGATGAATGGGGTTCGATTGAAAGAGGTAAGGGTGACAGGGAATAATGGGTAAACCTTGCCGGCTCAACAGCCTGGTTTCCGCTGCCGGAAAGAATGTGCAGCGATATGCTTCGCTTCCGTAGATTTACAAGCCAATAGCTATTATAATGAATCGTTCTGCCTCGAAAAGGTTTCGCATATCCATTGCCCTAATTATCATCCTTGCTCTCTCTCTTCTTTTTTTTGTGTATAGCCTTTACTCTGCCAACCAGCGGAGTAACCAGGTAGAAGAATCGCAGTTGGGGCTTATAGTGGATAACCTGCAGCTCGAAAACAAGATCGTGTTTAGCAGTATAGAATCAGCGTTGAAATTAGAGAGCAGATTAATTGCATCCGGCAGGCTTGGATCGGTTGCAGGAAAATCGGAGCCCACTGTATTAAAGAACCTGGTAGATGTATCGGATAAAGTGGCGGCAGTAGGCATTATTGCTGAGAGCGGCGAAGAATTTGCAATTCAAAAAAGAAAGAATTTAAGTGCTGTTTATCATTACCAATCTGCTGCCGATAGCCTTGCCAGCGTAACCGTTTGGGATGATAATGGGAAACGGGAAGTGGCCGACAGTTTGGTAGGGAACCGCATGTTCAATGCCGACATATTTCGCTTGCATGCTAACGATGAACCAGGCAAGATCACCTGGGGCCTGGCTTCTAATCTTCCGGGAATTACTACACGAAAAGGTTTGTCGGCTTCTACCCTGGTTGTTGATGCCATTACCAAAAAGAAATATATCGTCATCTGCTTTGTGCCGTTCAAACGCATGATGACCAACACGGTGAATGCCGGGTTTAAAAAAGACGAAGTGTTTCTTTTTCGCAGCGATAGCCTCTATTTTAATTTCGATGGCACCAGCGATTCGGCCCGGGGTTTTGATACTACAAAATACTTTGTGGCATGGAAGGATATCCAGGTAAAAAAACATGCGGAAGCGCTTAAGATATGGCAAACATTGAGCAGGCACGATTCAATGCAGATCGCAAGGTTCACATTGGATGGCGAGCAGTACTGCGTTGCGTTTAGCCCGGTGGTGGTAAATATTGAAGGCACGTATTGTGCGTTGGTAGTACCATCTGCTTCGCTTCCCACCATGCTGCGTAGCAAAACGGGTGTACTGCTGCTATCGGCATTTGCGTTACTGCTACTCACCGGTATTGTGTTCACCGTTATCTATATCAAAAAATTCAAGAAGATCCGTTTCGATCCAATGAACGCCGATAAAGTGCAGCAGATGATCGCTGGTGGTGAAAACGATCTGCTCGAGTTTAAATCAACCATTCGCACCAACCTGCATGCCGGCAAACCGGGTAAAGAAATTGAATTGGCCTGGTTGAAATCGGTAGTGGCATTTTGCAATACGGAAGGGGGTACCATTTTAATAGGTGTGAAAGATGATGGTGAGTTGCTGGGGCTTGAAGCCGATCATTTTGTGAATGACGATAAATGCCTGCTGCATGTTCAAAACCTGATCAACGAGCATGTGGGCCTGGAATATTTGCCTTATGTAAAATTCTTCCTGTTAACTGTGGCCGGCAAAAAAATACTGGTGGTGCAGTGTGTGGCCATCAAAAAAATCATGCTGCTGAAATCGGCCGGTAAAGAACAGTTTTATGTGCGTTCGGGGCCATCTTCCATCGAGTTGCCTATGAGCAAAGTGCTGGAGTATGTAAACGACCGAAAGAAAACATTCTGATGTGCTGAGTAGCTAAACCTCAGTCGTTTAGCTACTGTTTTCGCGAAGCGAAAAGCAGGGGAGAGGAGAAGTTTACTGCTCCGCTGAGATATGATTGTAATCATACTCCGTTACGTATTCTAAGAGTAGGTTTGTTCAAATAAATGTGAACCACATGAAAAAAATACTCTTAGGACAAGTATTCCTACTCGCCCTGTTGGCCGCTTCATGCAATGGCGGCAATGCAGGTGACCAATCTGCAACAACTTCAACTGAATCTTCTCCTGCTCCGGCAGTTGGCCAATCGGGCGTAAAGGATGATGTTTCCAATCCAAACATTGTGCAGGTGGCTGTAGGTAGCAAAGACCATACAACATTGGTAAAAGCTGTGCAGGCTGCGGGTTTGGTAGATGCTTTGAGCAATGCAGGACCTTTCACAGTGTTTGCACCAACCAACGCTGCATTCGATAAACTTCCTGCAGGTACATTGGACGATCTGTTGAAGCCTGAGAAGAAAGGCGATCTCGAAAATATTTTAGGCTACCATACTTATGTAGGTGTATTGCAAGGTGCATTGTTGCAGGACGGTATGGAATATGATATGGTGTTTGGTGGTAAAGTGAAAATCACCACACAGGGAGAAAAAACATTCGTGAATGGTCACGAAATATTGGCCACTATTAAAGCTTCCAATGGTGTGATACACGTGATTGGCGAAGTGTTACTGCCGCCCACAAAATAATCAATTGATTGTTCGTGTTTTTTAGGTGATAAAGGTGCGTATTTCCATATGCACCTTTTTTTATGCACCCTGCTTATTGCATTTTTCCTGCACCATATAAGGCTTTGCCGGGGCGGTTGCCATTGTGTTTTCCATTTTCCACTACGAGCTTTCCATTTACCAATACATACTGCATGCCCTGGCTGTATTGATGCGGTTGTGCATAGGTCGATCTGTCGATGATAGTGGCAGCATCAAACACTACAATATCTGCAGCCATACCTTCTTTCAACAATCCCCTGTTGGTGAGCCCGAATTTTTGCGCAGGCAATGAGGTCATCCTGCGAATGGCTTCTTCTATGCTGATCACTTTTTCTTCGCGTACATATTTGCCCAATACTCTTGCGTTAGTGCCATAGCCACGTGGGTGTGGTACGCCACTCATGTACACCCGTATGCTGGCATCGCTTGCAAACATGTTGAAGGGATACTGCATAATATTTTTTACATCGTCTTCACTCATGCCATGAAACACCATGCTGGCGCCACCATTGTATATCATGTCGATAATGGTTTCTGCCTCTTCTGCTGCAGTATGTTTGCGGCCCAGCATCAGGTTTACCTCTTCAATATTTTTTCCATTCCATGTGCTGTCGGCGCTGTAGCTGGCTATTTGACAATACGTGAAATGGCTGAGCATGCGTTTATGCAATCTTTCAAGCATGTGCTTTTTGATGTATGCTCTTGTGGCCGGGTTGCGAATGCGTGCCCTGATGGAGTCGGCACCATCTGCCAAAACTTCATCAGGAAAAAGTTGTGCCAGCGTAGTGCTCGATGCCGTGTAAGGATATTGATCGATGGTTACTTCAATGCCTTCTTCGCGGGCATGCTTTACCATGGCCAATGTTTCCTTGCTCCTGTTCCAGTTGTTTTGCCCGCTTAATTTAAAATGCGAGATCTCCAATGGAATATTCGCTGCTCTTGCAATGGTGAGTGCTTCTTCAATAGCATCGGTCACATGATCGCCTTCATCACGCATATGTGTAGCATATAGCCCGTTGTATTGCGCAGCTATTTTTGCAAGGCCAGCTACTTCGGGCGTTTTTGAATAAGTGCCGGGAATATAAATGAGCCCGGTGCTGAGTCCTACGGCACCTGCCTGCATGGCTTGTGCCACAAGGGTTTCCATCTGTTGTTGTTCGGCAGCAGTAGGTAGCCGGTTGGCTGTGCCCATTACCAGGTTGCGTACCGTATTGTGCCCATACAACGTGGCTACGTTGATGGAGAGTTGCAGGCTGTCGATGAATTGTAAATACTTTCCAATATCGGCAGCAGAGCCACCGCAGTTTCCGGTGACTACAGAAGTAACACCATCGTAAATAAAACTGCTGGCATCGGGCGCTATTTTTTCGTTGCCTTCTATATGCGTATGCACATCAATAAAACCAGGTGCTATATACAATCCCTTTGCATCAATGGAAGTTGCTGCAACCATGTTTTGCAATTTGCCAATGGATATGATCTTTCCATCCTTCACAGCTATATCGGCATAGTACCAACTATTGCCGGTGCCATCCAGTATGCGTCCGTTGCGAATAATGATATCGGCCTGCTGTGCCTGCAGCAGGGTAACAAAGCATGTACAAAGCGTAACAAAAATCCCTTTCATATTGTAGCTCGTTGATGATGGCCACTTGAAAATGGCGACCAGGTTTCAAGTGGTAAATAAAGAGATTTTTTGGTTTCGGTTTACTGATATGCTACATGAGTGAACAGTACAGCGACTGCCTGCATCACTGTATTCAATTAATTTTGACGAAGATTGTGGCAGAAAGCACATTCCATAACAACTATGATGAAAACAAATATAGGTGCAGCTGATAGGGTGGCGCGGTTGGTAATAGCGGCTATTATAATGATGTTATTTTTTACCCGCAGCATCAGTGGCACATGGGCTTCTGTATTGGTAGCAGTGGGCGGCTATTTACTCGCTACCAGCCTTGTGGCATCCTGCCCGGTATATAGTTTGCTAGGCATCAATACCTGCCGCAAGAAATAGCTTTACTGTGCTAATACGCTAAGCTCTGTTGACTGCGACTCTTTGCACGGCCTATCTACACTTACCTTTGCCGCATGTCAAATCAACTACATGCGGGTCAATACCACACTATGGTGGTAGATCGCGTTGTTTCTATTGGAGCGTATTTGCAGGATGGTAAAGAAGGAATTTTGGTACCCAACCGGTACTTGCCCGATCCCACCAACCCCGGCGATGAGCTCGAAGTTTTTTTGTACCACGACAGTGAAGACCGGCTGATAGCTACTACCCTGAAGCCCAAAGCCGTGGTGGGCGAGTTTGCATTTTTGAAAGCAGTGAGCACCAGTGGCCATGGCGCATTTCTCGACTGGGGTTTGCCTAAAGATTTGTTTGTGGCCCGCAGCCAACAGCGGGAGCCCATGGTAGAGGGGAAAAGTTACTTGGTGTACCTGTACCTCGACGAAAAATCGGGTAGGGTAGCTGCTACTGAATGGTATAACGATTTTCTGAAAAAAGAAGGCCCCGAGTTAAAAGCATTGCAGCCGGTGCAGGTATTGGTGCATCGCAGAACTCCACTGGGCTTTGCAGTAATAGTGGACAATATGTACGAAGGACTGGTACACGAAAGTGATACCATCCAGGATTTGAAGCCCGGGCAAAAATTGGCAGGCTTTGTAAAAACGGTGCGTGAAGATGGTAAACTGGATATTGCTATTGGTAAGCCGGGCTATGCAAGAGTAACGGACGAGTTGCAACGCATTCTCGACCTGCTGCAGCAAAACAAAGGAGCACTTCCTTACAATGACAAAAGCGATCCGCAGGATATCTATGCATTTTTCGGCATCAGCAAAAAGGCTTTTAAAATGGCCATTGGCGCATTGTACAAGCAACGCAAAATAGAAATACTGCCGGGAGGAATTAAGTTGGTGAGTGAGGGGATTTAAGGCTAAGGTTTAAGGCGTGGGCGTGGGGAGGAAGGTCAAGAACTTCCTTAATTGACCCAATTAACTCAATCGTGAGAAGAGAAAGGTTAAGCCAATTCTTTATACTTTATTCCTCACGCCTCAAACCCCATGCCTCATTCCTTACACCCTGTACTCATCCTCACTACTTCTCAATTGCGCTATACACCAGCACTTTGAATTTGTCGAGAATATCCCAATGGCTGTTGGGTGTTTGATTCAGAAAAAATTGTACCACCAGTTTTTCTTTTGGATCGGCAAAATAGTTGCTGCTAAAAGCACCGCCCCAGCTAAAGGTACCTTCGCTTTGGCCAATGCGGGCTGTGCCATTTTCGGTTACAATGCCAAAGCCGAGTCCAAACTTTTCGTAAGGCCCACGATCTACATTCCCAATCTGATTTTGCGTCATCATGTCCACGCTGTTCTTGCTCAAAATTCTTTTACCGTTGTAGATGCCACCGTTCAACATCATTTGCAAAAAGATAGCGTAGTCCAATGCTGTGCTCGAAAGCCCTGCACCACCGCTGTACATGCGGCCTGCAGCATTGGGATAGTCGATCACTAAATTGCTCATGTTGCCGGGTGCCTTTTTCATCACAATAATTTTTTTGCGGCTGTCTTCTGTATGCAGTGCCACCAACCTGCTTTGTTTTTCTTTGGGCAAATAGAACCAGGTGTCTTTCATGCCCAGCGGTTCAAATATTCTTGTGCGAAAAAAATCGGCAAGGCTTTGATGGCTGATCACTTCTACAAGGTATCCCAGCACATCAGAGTTCAGCCCATAACTGAATCGTTCGCCGGGCTGGTATTCGAGTGGCAATGCAGCAATTTTTAATACCTGTTCTTGTAAGCTTTCGGAAGGGTTGCCTATTTGCGAATGCACGCCAGCCTTGGCATACATGGCTTTGGCCCTGACGGTACCAATTTGCGCATAACCTATTCCCGAAGTATGGGTAAGCAGGTCGCGAATGGTAACAGCACGTTTTGCTTTTACCATAGTATAAGTGGTGTCTTTTTCGTTGAAAGTGTCGATCACCTGCTGGCCCTCAAAGGCAGGAATGTATTTGCCGATAGGATCGTCGAGCAATAGTTTGCCTTCTTCAAACAATATCATTACAGCCACACTGGTAATAGCTTTTGTTTGCGAGGCTATCCTGAAGATATCATCTACTTTCTCCGGCGTTTTTGTATCCATATTGCTTACGCCAAATGCTTTATGGTACACTATAACGCCATTGCGGGCTATAATGGCTGTGCCACCTGCTATCCATTGGCTGTCGATGTATTGTTGCACCAGTGCATCGATGCGGTTGAGCCGGGCTGCGTTCATGCCTGCGGTGGCAGGAGCGCCGGGTTGTAATGTAGGTTGTGCAATAGATTGCATACCCATGCACATCAAAATAAAAAGCAGGCATCGCATAGTGGTAAATTTTTTGGTAGGGGCTAAGCTATCATTTTTTCTACAGCAATCCGACAGCCGTTGGAAGGTCCGGAATGAAGTCGAGATCTGAACGAAGCAATGAATACATGCGCAGGCTGATCCAGCCGGTTCCTTTTTTCTCTACTTCCCGCTGCAATCCTTCGTAGGTAAACCCCAGGCTTTCGAGGGTGCGAATGCTGGCCAGGTTTTCGGGTTCGGTGGTGGCATATAACCGATGCAAACCCATGTAGGCAAACGCTGCGGGTATCAGGGCTTTCAATGCTTCGGCTATCATGCCTTGCTGCTGAAATTGTGGCAATATCCAGAAGCCCATCTCCGCCGACTTATTTCTTTTATTCCAATTGTAAATGGCTATCACGCCTTGCAGGTCGTGGCCTTTAGCTTGTACAGATAGGGCCCATACTCTGCCAAAATCTTTTCGCTCCAATCGCCTGTACCATCGCATTTGTTCCCTGGTCGCTTCTTTGCTATGGTAGTGTACACCATAGTAACGTGTGAGTTCGGGGTTGGATAAACCCAGGAAAACCCGGTCGAGATCGGAGCGGTGTACTTTGCGCAGCACCAATCTTTCGGTTTGTATTTTGGGATGCCTACGCATGTTGTTGCAAAATAGTTTGCTCTATCACTTCCGCAAAATGCGCATGTTCCAAAGCATGGATGCGTTCTGCCAGTGCATCGGGACTATCGTTTTCCGGCACAGGACAGGTAGCCTGGAAAATAGTGGCACCATGGTCGTACTGTTCATCTACAAAATGAATGGTAATGCCGCTTTCGTTTTCGCCTGCGGCTATCACGGCTTCATGCACATGTTTTCCATACATGCCTTTGCCGCCAAATTTGGGCAGTAGTGCCGGGTGGATATTGATGATCTTTTGCGGGTAGGCAGCTACCAGTGCTTCGGGCACCTTCCAGAGAAAGCCGGCCAATATGATATAATCTATATGTGCAGCCTGCAGTTCGGGTACATAGGCATCGGTACCAAAAAAACGGTCGCGGTCAATGATAAGAGTGGACACACCAAAGTCGGCAGCGTGGTGCAGGGCGCCGGCGCCGGGCTTATTGCTCACCAGCAAATTCACTTTTATACGGGGGTGATGCTGAAAATGCTCCATGATCTTACGGGCATTGGTACCTCTGCCGCTGGCAAAAATGCCCAGGTGAATGAGTTGGTCGCTGGTTTGGCTCATGGGAAATGTTTGTTCTGGTTCGTAGCGGCCCATGCCTAAGCGGGCAGCCATTTTGGAAAGGTAGTTTTTGAAAAAGGTAAATTGTCCAAGTGGAATGCTGATGCCAATTACACAAAGCGGCCATAGCAAGGTAAGGATGATAAAATAGAGAGTGCCGTACAGGAAATCGTTCTCAATATGCAGGGTGGTAATGATCTCGCGGGTAAAAAAGCCGCACAAACTGCCACCCAGTGCAAAAGTGCACAACACGAGTACGAGCTGGTACCCATTCACGTTCCACTTTTTCTGTAACCGCTTGAACATGACTGCGAAGATGCACCAAAATGTGTTGCAGGTAAACCGGGGGAGTGGCGGTTTTTCGGCAGGCATACCATATATAATAGGTATCAAGGTTGTTTTCGTACGATTTGGCACTGGCAAGGCAGGGAAATGAGAGAGCCCTTGGCTGCATAAATCGTTCTAATGCAGTTGCTTATTTTTCTAAAAAAATTTAATAGCACCAACAAAAGTCATTTTTTCGGCGAATTTGCCATTTTAGTTTTGTGCCGTTGGAGACTGGAACTAACGGTGAAAAAACTGCCACAAATCATGTCTATAAATCTTGTGTGGTAAGCTCCAATATCTGGTGTCGTCCTCGGAAACCCTTGTGGCACTAGGAGAAAATTTTTTTTTCCATAAAAGGTAATTGTCACGCTGCTGTCATATTTTTGCCCGCCCAATAGCGGACATATTTCCACGTGCTATTCAATTTCAGTGAGTTATGACCAAGATAAGCCAAGCGTGTTATTCCTTTTTCCTCAGCCTGTTACTGGTAGTGGTTACCAGCTTTGCGACTTTGAATGCGCAAGACGGCAAAGCCCTTTTCAATGCCAACTGTGCATCCTGTCATAAAATCGACAAGGATCTTACCGGTCCTGCCTTGCAGGGAGTAGAAGACCGCTGGTCTAGCAAAGACCTGCTGAAAACCTGGATCAAAAACTGGCCTGCAGCAGTAGCCACCGGCGATGCGTATGCCAACAAGATCAAAGATTTTAGCCCGGCAGCCATGAGCCAGTTTCCTAACCTGAGCGATGCCGACGTAGATGCTATTCTTACTTATATAAAGGAGTGGAAGCCTGCAGGTCCTGCAGTAGTGCCTGGTGCAGCAGCTGCTCCTAAGGAAGAAGGCGACAACAGCCTGCTGTTTGGTATCATTACCCTGGTACTGGCAGTAGTTGCTCTTATATTGTTGCAGGTAAACAGCAACCTGCGCAAGCTGGCCGACGAAAGAGATGGCCTTCATACTCCAGAGCCTGTTTCTGTTTGGAAAAACAAAACTTACCTGGCTTTTGCAGCGGTATTCCTTTTCATTTTGGCGGGTGTATTCCTGTCAAAAGGTGCAGTATCGCTGGGCCGCAGCAAAGACTACCAACCGGTGCAGCCTATTTATTATAGCCACAAAGTACACGCCGGTGTAAACCAAATTAACTGCTTGTATTGCCATGGTGGCGCACAAGCCGGCAAGCATGCCAATATTCCTTCTATGAACGTGTGTATGAACTGCCACATGGCCATCAACGAATACAAGGGCGAGCCTTTGTACACCGAAGAAGGTACAGAAGTGAATGGTACTGCCGAAATTCAAAAATTGTACAAGTACGCAGGATTTACCCCCGGCCAGGCCTGGGACCCTTCAAAGGCTAAGCCTATTGAGTGGGTAAAAATTCATAACCTGCCCGACCACGTATATTTCAACCACTCTCAGCACGTAGTAGCCGGTAAAGTGGCTTGCCAAACCTGCCACGGCGAAATCCAGAAAATGGGTGAGGTAAAACAGTTTGCCGACCTCAGCATGGGCTGGTGTATCAACTGCCACCGCGAAACCAAAGTGCAGTTTAAAGACAATGGATTCTACAGCATTTATGAGAAGTTCCACGAAGACATGAAAAATGGCAAACTGGACAGCGTGACCGTAGAAAAAATTGGTGGTACAGAGTGCCAGAAATGTCACTATTAATTAAATGAGGCCCGGTGGCTGGAATAACCCGGCACTGAGGCAGGTAGTAAATGTTTTTCAAATTCTCACATTAGTATAGTATGAGCAATAAAATCTGGCAGAATTTCGGAGCCCTCAATAAAACGGAAGGCCACGTAGCGCAGGTGGAAGATGAGTTTAAAGAAGATCTTCCTTTTGAAGCCAATGATAAGGGACTTTTGGAGGCTAAGGCTCCACGCCGCGACTTTTTGAAGTACCTCGGTTTTAGCACTGCCGCAGCCACTGTAGCTGCCAGTTGCGAAATACCCGTAAAAAAAGCGATCCCATTTGTAAACAAGCCGGACAATTTGATTCCTGGTGTAGCTAATTATTATGCTACTACTTATGTACAGGATGGCGACGTGTTGAGTGTTGTGGCCAAAGTAAGAGATGGTCGTCCTATTAAGATAGAAGGCAACGAGCTTAGCCCTATTACACAAGGTGGTACCAGCGCCCGTGCGCAGGCTTCTGTACTCGACCTGTATGATACTGCCCGCCTGCGTTTTCCCGCACAGGTAAAAGATAAAAAGATCGTTGAAGTATCCACCTTTGATGCATTCGACAAAATGATCTCTGAAGGATTGGCAGGACTGAACGGTGCTCCTGTTGTAATTCTTACCGGCACTATTACTTCTCCTTCTACCAAGCAATTGATCGGGGAATTTATTGCCAAATATCCCGGCAGCCGCCACGTAACCTATGATGCGGTAAGCAACAGCGCCCTGCTGTTGGCCAACGAAGCGTCTTACGGTAAAAAAGCGATTCCTTCTTACCATTTCGATAAGGCCAATACAATTGTAAGCCTTGGTGCCGACTTCCTCGGTACATGGGTAAGCCCGGTAGAGTTTAGCAAGCAATATGCAATTGGCCGTAAGCTCGACGAGCAAAAAATGACCCTTAGCAAGCACTACCAGTTCGAAAGTATTTTGAGCATGACCGGTGCCAATGCCGATGAGCGTTTTACCCACCGTCCTTCTGAAGCGGGTGCTGTAGCCGCTGCTTTGCTGGCTGCTGTAACCGGCGGACCTGTAAGCGTGGCCGATGCGCAACTGAAAGCCGGTTTGGAAAAAGCTGCAAAAGACCTGAAGGCTGCACAAGGCGCTGCCCTTGTTGTAAGCGGAAGCAACGATGTAAATGTGCAGTTGATAGTGAACGCTATCAACGAAGCAATAGGTGCCAATGGCACTACCATTAACTGGGGTGTAACCAGCAACTACCGCCAGGGTATTGATTCGGACATGACCACACTGGTGGCCGATATGAATGCCGGAAAAGTAGGTGCCCTGTTCATTGCCGGTGCAAACCCAGCGTACACTTACGCTGCTGCCGACCAGTTCATTGCTGGTTTGGCCAAAACCAAACTCACTGTTTCTTTCAATCCTAAGTTGGATGAAACTACCGAGCTCTGCAAATTCTCTGTACCCGATCACCACTACCTGGAAAGCTGGGGCGATGCAGAAGCTAAAACCGGTTATATCTCTTTCATTCAGCCTACGATCTCTCCTTTGTTCAAAACACGCCAGTTCCAGGATAGCCTGTTGAAATGGAGTGGCAATACCAGCGATTACGTTACTTACCTCAAAGCATTCTGGATGACCAAACTGGGTAGCCAGGAGGTTTGGGACAAAGCCCTGCGTGATGGTGTGGTGTCTCCGGCTGCATTGCCTGTAGCCACTGCTGCTTTCAACAGTGGTGTTGTAGCTGCTGCGGTTACCGCTGCTACTGCTGCTAAAAAAGGCGGTGCGTGGGAAGTGGAACTGTATCAAAAAACAGCGATTGGTAGTGGCTCACAAGCCAACAACCCATGGTTGCAGGAAGCTCCGGACCCTATTACCAAAGCTACCTGGGACAACTACGCGATGATCTCTGCCGCTGCTGCCAAAGAATTGTTGGGCATTGACCTTACCGACAATGGTGATGCAGACAGCTACGAAGTAAATCCGAAGAAACCTGTTATTAAGATCAAAGCCAATGGTAAAGAAATTGACCTGGCTGTAATTATAGTACCCGGCACTCAGAAGAACACCATTGGTATCGCACTGGGCTATGGCCAAAGCGAGAAAGTGGGTATCGCGGTGCGTGGCGCAGGTAAAAATGCCTATCCGTTCACCAGCATCAGCAATGGCGCTGTAAGCTACACTGTAGCCGACGCTGCTGTAACTGTAACAGGCGAATTGTACGAGATAGCCCAGAACCAAACGCACAACTCTTACGAGGGTCGTGTAGAAGTGGTGAAGGAAACTTCTTTGAAAACTTTCAAGCAGCATCCTGAGATGTTCAAAGCTCAGCGTGATGCGCTGGTGGAAGACTATGCCGGCAAAACAGGTGACTACCGCAACGAAGGTTCACTGTACGACCCAAGGTTGAACGACCGTCCGGGTATTCACTGGGGTATGAGCATCGACCTGAATAGCTGTACAGGTTGTATGGCCTGCGTGGTAGCTTGTAACGCCGAAAACAATATTCCTGTAGTTGGTAAAACCGAAGTGCTGCGTGGTCACGATATGCACTGGTTGCGTATCGACCGCTATTATATCAGCGATGAGAAAAACCCAGATGAACTGAAGGATGTAGTGTTTATGCCAATGCTTTGCCAGCATTGCGATAACGCTCCTTGCGAAAACGTTTGTCCGGTAGCAGCTACCAACCACAGTAGCGAGGGCCTCAACCAAATGACGTATAACCGCTGCATCGGTACACGTTACTGCGCCAACAACTGCCCGTACAAAGTACGTCGCTTTAACTGGGCCGATTACACAGGTGCCGATAGCTTCCCTGATAACCAGGTAGGCCACATTAGCGATGTAACGCTGGAAATGAACGACGATCTGTACCGCATGGTGTTGAACCCTGACGTTACTGTGCGTAGCCGTGGTGTAATTGAAAAATGTTCATTCTGCGTGCAGCGCCTGCAGGAAGGAAAACTGAATGCGAAAAAAGAAAATCGCCCCATTAAAGATGGTGAAGTGAAAGCAGCCTGCCAGCAAGCCTGCGCAAGCGGTTGTATCACTTTTGGCGATGCCAACGATAAGAAAAGTGCTGTGCACAACGAACGCGAACACAACCCGCTTCGTATGTACTATGCGCTGGAGCAAATTCACGTATTGCCGAATGTGAACTATATGGCCAAGATCAGGAACACCGAAGAACTGATAGCAGTAGAAGGTGAAGCCGCAGCGCCTGCAGCACACGAAGCAGCACATTAGTAGAGTAAGGAACAGAAAGTTGAAGTGAGTGACACAACGAAGCTCCCACAAGGAACCATAGCTGGTCACTAAAAAAAAGAACTAACAGCCCAGAAGAACTCTGAAGGCTAAAAGCGAAGAGCATATGTCTGTATTAAAGTACGAAAGTGCCGTAAGGCCCCCGTTGGTAGATGGCCACAAAACCTACCACCAAGTAACGGAAGACATTATTAGGCCTATTGAAACCACGCCGTCCCGCTTGTGGAAGATCGGTTTTGGTATTTCGCTGGCACTATTGATGTTTGGTGTGTATAGCGTGTACCGCGAGGTTACTTACGGTATTGGCCAGTGGAACCTGAACAAAACAATTGGCTGGGGTTGGGATATCACCAACTTCGTGTGGTGGGTAGGTATCGGTCACGCCGGTACGTTGATCTCTGCCATCTTATTGCTGTTCCGCCAGGGCTGGCGTACCGGTGTAAACCGTGCGGCAGAAGCCATGACCATCTTCGCGGTAATGTGTGCGGGCCAGTTCCCCATCTTCCACATGGGTCGTGTTTGGATGGCCTTCTTTGTAATGCCTTACCCCAACACCCGCGGACCACTTTGGGTAAACTTTACTTCACCACTTCTTTGGGACGTATTTGCGATCTCTACTTATTTTACTGTATCGCTTTTGTTCTGGTACGCAGGTTTGCTGCCCGACCTGGCTACCGTGCGTGACCGTGCTAAACTGAAATGGCGTAAGCGTTTTTATGGTATCGCTTCTTTCGGATGGACCGGTTCTACCAAGCACTGGCAGCGTCACGAAAGCCTTTCGCTGGTACTGGCAGGTTTGAGTACACCACTTGTACTGTCTGTACACACCATCGTATCGTTTGACTTCGCAACTTCTGTAATTCCTGGTTGGCATACTACCATCTTCCCTCCCTACTTCGTAGCGGGTGCGGTATTCTCTGGTTTTGCCATGGTACAAACGCTCATGATCATCACCCGTAAAGTGCTGAACCTGCAGGAGTACATTACCATGGAACATATCGAGGTAATGAACAAGGTAATTGTACTGACCGGATCGATAGTAGGTGTGGCTTACCTCACCGAATTGTTCATGGCATGGTACAGCCAAAACCCTTACGAAGGATACACTTTCTGGTACAGCCGTGCTAACCTGTTTAGCCCTTATGGCTGGAGCTACTGGGGTATGATGGCTTGTAACGTACTGAGCCCACAGATCTTCTGGTTCAAAAAACTGCGTCGCAATATCACGGTTACTTTCTTCATGAGTGTGATCGTAAACATTGGTATGTGGTTCGAACGTTTCGTGATCATTGTTACTTCCCTGTATCGTGACTATATCCCATCGAGCTGGGCTTACTACTATAGCCCTACCATTTGGGAGATCGGGTTCTACCTGGGTACGTTCGGATTGTTCTTTACCTGCTACTTCCTGTTTGCAAAATGGTTCCCTGTAATTGCAGTAGCCGAGATCAAGCATATCCTGAAGAAAAACGGGGAGAGCTATAAAGAGAAAGACCAGGCCGAACTGGAAAAGCAAAGCCTGGAAGAGTTTGAACATACCATGGCTCACTAAGGAAGAGCAACGTCAACCCGGGTTCGTTGCCACGAACGATGGGTGGATATTAATAGAAGCATTAAATCAATAGCAGGCATTGAAGCTGCTTGCTGCCAACTGAAATATATGGACGTAAGAAAATTTGTAGTAGGACTTTTTGAGGATGAAAAAGTGTTGTTTCCTGCTGTAAAAAAAGTACGCAAAGGTGGATTTAAGATTCATGATGTGTACACGCCGTTTCCCATTCACGGCCTGGACAAGGCTATGGGACTGCGTGAAACCAGCTTGCATACTGCCGGTTTCATTTATGGAATTACCGGTACTACCATTGCATTGAGCTTCATGAGTTGGGTATTTAACTCAAGCTGGCCGCTCAACATTGGTGGTAAGCCGCACTTTCCGCTGCCCGCATTTATACCGGTTACTTTCGAGTTTACCGTATTGTGCTCTGCAGTAGGTATGGTGCTTTCTTTCTGCTACCTCTGCCAGTTGGCTCCCTTCCTGAAAAAACACCATTTTCACCTGCGTGCCACCGACGACAAATTTGTAATGGTGATCGAATGCACCAGTGCTACCACCGAGGCCGATGCTACTGCATTGCTCAACGAAGCTGGTGCGCATGACGTACATACCCAAATAGCCGAAACCGGATGGTGGCTGGGTACTTACGACAAGGAGCAAAAATTGTACGATGAATCTTTTGTAAAAACAGCTCACTAATTTCTTAGAACCTACGAACGAATTGAAATCATAGAAATGAAAAGAATTTCCATCATACTATTTGCAGCAGCCGGTTTACTTACAGTAGCCTGCAGCGAGGTGAAGCGGGAGCCGGGAAAAATATATATGCCGGATATGGCCACCAGCCGTGCTTATGAAACTTACGCGGATCATAGCAATTTGAAAGACAAGAACATCAACTACAATAACCAGCCGGTAGCCGGTACGGTAAGCCGTGCAGAAGGTTATGTGTACCACCTGGCAAAAGACATGGGTACCGATACTTCCAACTATTTTGCCAGCCGCTTAACCGAAAACCCTATCACTTCACTTACGCCCGAGGAAACTACCGAAGCAGAGCGTTTGTACCTGATCAACTGTGGTATTTGCCATGGTGGAAAACTGGATGGCAACGGCCCGTTGTGGAAAGGTGGCGAAGGCCCGTTCCCTGCAAAGCCTGCTACCCTGGTTGGCGATGCCAAATACGAAAACATGACTGCCGGTACTATGTTTTACAGCGTAACTTATGGCAGAAACCTGATGGGCTCTTATGCATCGCAGCTTACGCCAAAGCAACGTTGGGAGATCATCTACTACATTAAAGCGAAACAAGGTAAAACTGCCCCTGTAGCTGCTCCCGTAGCAGATAGCGTAGCCGCTACTGCCAAATAATAAGTTGAACGTAACCGAAAGAAAATAACCAGATAATTTTTTAGATAATGGCTGCATATAGTAACCAATTTGTACAACCCGCCGGCATGAAGAAATGGGGCATGTCACTCACTGCTGTGGGTGTACTTGCTCTGGTAGCGGGTATCGCTTTTTTAGCATTTAGCAAAGAGGAGCACGACGTTACCCGTTTCTGGGCTGTGTTGTTGCAAAACAGTGTGTATTGGCTGTTGGTAGTAAATGCTGCCATGTTCTTTTTGTGTGCCACTACATTGGCCTGGGCCGGCTTTACACAGTCGTTCAGGAGAGTAATGGAAGCTATTTCTGTATTGGTGATCCCATTTGGCATTTTGTGCTTTATTGTGTTGATGGGTATTGTGTTTGGTCACCAACACCATATTTACCACTGGCTTACTCCCGAAGGAGACAAAATACTGGAAGGTAAAAGCGGGTTCCTGAACCCAACATTCTTTACCGTATGGACGGTGATCACCATTGGCGGCTGGATCTTCCTGGGTCGCAACATGCGTAAAATAAGCCGCGAGGCCGACAACAATACTTTCACTGTAGAAGAAGGTAAAAAATGGATGTTCAAGAACACCGTGCATGCTTCTTTCTACATTGTATTGTTTGCACTTACAGTGGCTTCTTCTATTCCCTGGTTGTGGCTCATGAGTATTGATGCACACTGGTATAGCACCATGTATAGCTGGTACACTTTTGCTTCCACTTTCGTAGCAGGCCTTTCTTTGATCGCCCTGTTTATGATCTATCTTAAAAACCAGGGTCACCTGCCTTATACTACCGAAGAGCACCTGCACGATGTAGGTAAATTCATGTTTGCCTTCTCTATATTCTGGACCTATTTGTGGTTCAGCCAATACATGCTCATCTGGTATGCCAACATTCCTGAAGAAACTGAATATTTCAAAACAAGGGTTTTTGGTGAATACCGTGGCTTGTTCTTCTTAAATCTTGTGCTCAACTTTGTAAGCCCCCTGCTTATTTTTATGAAAGCCGGTGCTAAACGTAACTACACGATTGTAACCTTTACGGCCGTGCTCATCATTGTTGGTCACTGGATCGACTTCTACCTGATGGTAATGCCTAAGCCTTTGGGTGCCCATGCACAATTGAGCTGGTTCGAACTGGGTATTGCACTTGGCTATGTAGGTCTTATCATTTGGTTGGTAGGCCGTGCATTGGAAAAAGCACCGTTGGTTCCTATGAACCACCCATTGCTAAAAGAAAGTATTATTCACCATACCTAATGTTGTGCTGCGTTGATGTATATCCCACATATATTACTTCAACAAAATGCAGCCATCATAAAGGCCTAGTATAATTTTGAAACCATCCACAAGTAATTGATCGTATGAATATCTGGTTGTTGTTATTGGTTGTTGCCATGATCTTCCTGGTTATTTTTCAAATAGCCAAGGCAAGCGAATATGTAAGTGTGCTGAAAGGCGAGAAGAAAACAAGATCTCAGAGCAACAAGGTAAATGCCTACCTCATGTTGGCATTCCTTATACTCGGTCTTATTGGTGCCTACTGGTGCAATGAGTCGCTAAAAGGACAAACCCTGTTTGCGCAGGGATCTGCATCTATTGAAGGAGAGAAGATCGACTCCATGTTTATGCTTACGCTTGCTGTAACCGGTATTGTGTTTGTTATTACACAAGTGTTGTTGTTCTGGTTCAGCTTCAAATACAGGGAAAAAGAAGGACGCACCAGTTTTTACTTTGCGCATAGCACTAAGCTCGAAGTGATCTGGACCGCTATTCCTGCCATCACCCTTACTGTATTGGTAGTATTTGGTTTGCGTCACTGGTTGAAAATTACCGGCCCTGCACCTAAAGATGCCATGGTGGTAGAAATTACCGGCCAGCAGTTTGGATGGACCTATCGCTACCCAGGTGATGACGGTGTATTGGGAAAAAGAAATTACAAATTGATCAACCCTGAAGCCAACAACGGTTTGGGCCAGGATTGGGAAGATAAAGCGAACCACGACGACCTTATCCCTACCACCATGTACCTGGTAAAAGGTAAGCCGGTGAAGTTGGTGATAGGCAGTAAAGATGTAATTCACGATGTGGGCTTGCCACATTTCCGTTTGAAAATGGATGCGGTTCCAGGTATTCCTACTACTCTTTGGTTTACGCCAAAATGGACAACAGAAGAGATGCGTGAAAAAACCGGCAATCCTGATTTTGAATATGAAATTGTTTGCGACCAGCTTTGCGGTGCCAGCCACTATGCTATGCGTGGTGTGATCAAAGTAGTATCTCAGGCTGACTATGATGCAGAAATGATAAAAGTGAAGCCTAACTATTTTGCAGCTTTCCCCGAAAAAGATCCTGCTAAGCAAAAAGAACTGGCTCCTGTAGTAGCCGATACTACAAAGCCTGCTGCTACCGCTGCAGTTGTTGTTCCTTCAAAATCAAAAATTTAAAGCAAGTCGGCGGTTTCATCCGTTGTTAAACAAATAGAACCCACGTATTATGAGCGAATTAGTGTTGAATCCGGAATTAGCACACGGAACGCATGATGCAGGTCACCATGCACACGACCATGAGCAAAGTTTTGTGTCGAAGTACATCTTTAGTATGGACCACAAAACCATTGCCAAACAATTCCTGATCACCGGTATTGTTTGGGCCATTATTGGCGGTTTGTTTTCTGTATTGTTCCGCTTGCAATTGGGCTTCCCCGATCAAACTTTTCCATGGTTGGAAGATTTGCTGGGCCGCTGGGCCGAAGGTGGTCGCATTAAGCAAGAGTTTTACTATGCACTGGTAACCATGCACGGTACCGTGTTGGTATTCTTTGTATTGACTGCCGGCTTGAGCGGTACATTCTCCAACTTCCTGATTCCTTTGCAAATTGGTGCCCGCGATATGGCGAGCCCTATGCTGAATATGCTGAGCTACTGGTTCTTCTTTGGCGCCAGCGTTGTAATGGTTTCTTCTCTCTTTATTCAAACCGGACCTTTTAGTGGAGGTTGGACTGCTTATCCTCCATTGAGTGCTGTGGGCGATATGAGCCCCGGTTCTAAATTGGGTGTTGATCTCTGGATCACTGCTATGGCCTTGTTCGTAGTGTCTTCACTGCTGGGTGGTTTGAACTATATCGCTACTATCCTGAACATGCGTACAAAAGGCATGAGCATGACTCGCCTGCCTTTGACCATTTGGGCATTCTTCTTTACAGCCGTATTGGGTGTATTGAGCTTCCCTGTTTTGTTCAGCGGTTTTATTTTGCTGTTGTTCGATCGCAACCTCGGTACCAGCTTCTACCTCAGCGAAATTTATGTGCAGGCTACACAGCAGGCATTGCCCAACGAAGGTGGTTCTGCTATTTTGTACCAGCACTTGTTCTGGTTCCTCGGTCACCCCGAAGTGTATATCATTTTGTTGCCGGCCATGGGTATGGCTTCAGAAATTTTGTCGACCAATAGCCGCAAACCCATCTTCGGTTATATGGCCATGGTGGGTTCATTGTTCGCCATTGCTATCCTTGCCTTCCTGGTTTGGGCGCACCACATGTTTGTTACCGGCCTCAATCCGTTCCTCGGTGCAGCATTCGTATTGCTCACCTTGTTGATTGCGGTGCCCAGTGCGGTAAAAGTATTCAACTGGCTTACTACTATCTGGAAGGGAAATATTCGCTTCACACCTGCCATGCTGTTTGCATTGGGTTTTGTAAGCCTGTTCATCAGTGGTGGTCTTACCGGTATCTTCCTGGGTAACTCTGCACTCGATATTCACCTGCACGATACCTATTTCGTAATTGCGCACTTCCATATTGTAATGGGTGTGGCCAGCTTCTTCGGCATGTTTGCCGGTGTGTACCACTGGTTCCCCAAAATGTTTGGCCGCTACATGAACAATACACTGGGTTATATCCACTTCTGGGGAACCCTGGTTTGTGCTTACGTAATTTTCTGGCCAATGCACTACGAAGGTTTGGCAGGTATGCCTCGTCGTTACTACGATTTCAGCCAATGGCAGTCGTTCAAGCAGTTTGGCGATCTCAACCAACTCATCACTATTGCTTCTATCATCAGCTTCCTGTTGCAACTGGTGTTTGTGTTCAACTTCTTCTACAGCATTTTCAAAGGACGCAAAGTGCTTTCGTTGAATCCATGGGGTGCCAATACTTTGGAGTGGACCACACCACTTCGTCCCGGTCACGGTAACTGGCCTGGCGATATTCCTGAAGTGCACCGCTGGGCTTACGACTACGGTAAAGATGGAGTGGATCACATTCCGCAAACTGTGCCGGTGGGTTCCAATGAATCAGAACAACATTAGTCCTGACAATATTTTCAGAAAATGGTCCCGCAATCGGCGGGACCATTTTTTTGCGAATACATTTGCGCCAAGCAAAAAATGAACCGCCACGCGGTTATCAACAAGTGATGGGATTTCAATCAAAAATTAAAGACTACTTGCAGCTGATCAAGTTCACGCTGAACATCACAGTGGTGTTTAGCAGTGTGATCAGTTATTTGCTTGTACCCAATATTGCATTCAATCTTAAAATGATCTTGCTGCTGAGTGTGGCAGGTTTGCTGGTTACCGGCAGTGCCAATACCATCAACCAGATCTACGAAAAAGATTCGGATGCCCGTATGAAGCGTACAGCTAAACGCCCGATAGCAGCCGGCCGCATGAGTATACAGGAAGCAAGTGTGTTTGCATTTATTTCCGGTGTAGTGGGCTGCGGTATGATGTGGTACTTCTTCAACATCGAATCTGCATTGCTTTCGCTGCTCAGTTTATTCGTATATGGCTTTGTGTATACGCCACTGAAAAAAGTAAGTGCTATCTCAGTATTGGTTGGCGCATTTCCCGGCGCATTTCCCTGCCTAATTGGTTGGGTTGCCGGTGCCGATGCTTTTACGGCAGGAGGTTGGGTACTTTTTGCTATCCAGTTCATTTGGCAGTTCCCGCATTTTTGGGCCATTGCATGGGTAGCACACCGAGATTACGATTTGGCTGGTTTTAAATTATTGCCCAATCAAAATGAACCCACACGACGCACCGCATTACAGGCCATTGGCTATTCCGTGATTATGATACCACTGGGATTTTTACCCAACCTTGTAGGCATGACCGGTGTATATAGCATGTGGTTTGTACTGGCCGCTAACCTGGCCATGGTAGTGCAGTGTGTAAGATTGTATAAGGATATGGATGTAAAAGCTGCCCGCAGGGTTATGTTCAGCAGTTATATCTATTTACCTATTGTGCTCATCAGCCTGTTGGCCGATAAATTGTAAAATGTTTTTTCAATGATGACTATGGCTTCGCAAAACAAAAAAATACATCCGCATAAGTTTACGCTTTGGGTAGCATTGGGCAGTATCGTCATGATGTTTGCCGGTTTAACCAGTGCCTATATTGTAAAAAGAAACCAGGCCAACTGGCAGGGCTTCGAATTGCCGCAAATATTTACCTATAGCACGGTTGTTATTATACTCAGTAGCATTACCATCTATTTGGCATTGCGCAGTTTTAAGCAACGCCGCCTTACTGCTTATCGCCAGTTGATGATCGTAACCATTGTATTGGGCCTAGCATTTATTGCTATGCAGTGGGCAGGCTTTAGAGAGCTGCATTACAAGGGCATTAAATTAATTGGGCCGGGCAGCAATGTGTCGGCATCTTTTCTTGCGGTGATCGCAGGCATTCACTTGTTGCACGTGTTGGGTGGCGTAGTAGCCCTGCTGGTCATGGTGTACAAGGCTTTCCTCGATCGTACCAAAAGCTACAATGCAGTGCCGGTCGAAATAGCGGCACAGTATTGGCATTTTGTCGATTTCCTTTGGATCTACCTCTTTGTATTTTTGATGATGGTAAGCTAAACAACTAATAACTCAATATTTATTAATGTATCACACCCGCCGAATGGGCTCAAAATTCTTTTGACCATTCTGTGACTTTTCACTTTCGTCCTCCTATTTTTGCGCCGATCATAATCCCACATTATAACTTCTTATGTCTACAGCAGCAATTCCCGCCGGTACCAAATGGTGGAGTGGTGGCAAGAGCCCCTTTAATCTTAGCTATGGTAAAATGATGATGTGGTACTTCCTCATGAGTGATGCATTCACATTTGGTGCATTCCTCATTAGCTATGGTACCACTCGTTTCAGTGCAAACTACTGGCCCGATCCTAACCATGTTTTTAATTCATTCCCCGGAATGGGTCATGCCAATTTGCCTTTGGCATTTGTGAGCTTAATGACTTTTATCCTCATCATCAGTTCGGTAACTATGGTGTTGGCTGTTCACGAAGGCCACAACATGAACCGCAAAGGCGTTGAGAAATATATGTTGTTCACCATCCTCGGTGGTTTGGCGTTCCTCGGTTGCCAGGCATGGGAATGGACGCACTTGCTGACCGGTACACACGCTGTATTGGTGAACGGTGTGGTACAAGAAATGACTACTACTGTAACGCATAATCCATTTGGCGCTGCTATACCAGGCATGTTGCACAATGGCGAGCAGGTGTACAACCCGGGACCTGTTGGCTTCGGTGGATTCTTCTTTGGCATCACCGGTTTCCACGGCTTCCACGTATTGAGTGGTGTGGTCATCAACCTCATCATGTATATCAAAACCCGCCTGGGACATTTTGACCAACGCGGCCATTACGAAATGATCGAGAAAGCCGGTTTGTACTGGCACTTTGTAGACCTGGTTTGGGTATTCGTATTCCTTTGCTTCTACCTGATCTAATCAAGCAACGTTCCGGTTCATCTTCAATTTTAACTGTCAACAGATTTTTAATATGAGTCATTCACCTGCATCTTCAGAAATAACTTTTTCACCATCGCATGCCGACAATGCGGCTTTCATGAAAGTGGTAAAAAAAGTAACCCTCATTCTTTCAATAGTTACTATTATCGAACTGCTTTGCGGTTTGGGTATCTATAAAATCGGGCATGGTAGCCACACTACTGTGCTAATGATCAAAGGCCTTGTAACCATTTTGTCTTTGGCAAAAGCATTTTATATCACATCTTACTTCATGCACCTGGGCGATGAAATACGCAATTTCATTATGACCATTGTAGTGCCACTGTTGCTTTTTGTCTGGTTTATTGCAGCCTTCCTGATAGATGGAAATAGCTGGAGAAATTTGAGAAATACCAATGCCGGGTCTAAACCTGCCACCGAACAGGTAGAGCAAGCCGTGAAACCCGGTGCTGAAAAATAATTAAGACCAACTGCTTATGGAAAAGGCCGCAATACGCGGTCTTTTTTTGTGCCAAAAATTTGCGCCAAAATGAAAGAACAAAGGCTAACAAGACTTGACTGCCAGTACATTTGCTGCCATGAATAAAACTGCTTTCCGTGGATTACTCATTGCATTGATACTGCCCATCGGTTCTTACTACATTGTAAAGTTGTTGGGGGCGGAAGCCGTAGATATGCCACGCAAATATTTTGCTGATACCGTGCAGCAGGTAGTGAAAGATGGCAAAACCACCTACGATACTACCTGGCATACCATACCCAATTTTACTTTCACCAACCAGTTGGGAAAACCGGTATCGCTCAGCGACCTGAAAGGAAAAATTGTAGTGGTGAATACCTTCTTCACCCGCTGCCCCAATATCTGCCCGGGGCTTACAAGAAATATTCGCAAACTGCAATCCTCTTTCGAAAATCCCAAGCGCAAAAAGTTTGGTGATACTTCCATTGTTTATTTCTTGTCCATCAGCATCGACCCTCAACGGGATAGTGTGCAGCATTTGAAAAAATGGGCCGACCGGTTTTTTGTAAACAGCGATAGCTGGAGCTTGCTAACCGGCGAGCGAAAATCCATCTACGACCTGATGCTGAACGATTTTAAACTGGCTACACAGGATGGGGAAGGAGTGGATTCCAATTTTATACATTCAGAGAAAGTAATGCTGCTCGACAGAACCCGTGTGGTGCGTGGCTATTACAATGGGTTGGATAGTGTAGAAATGGGGCATCTGGCAGAGGATATTGGCAAACTCTATTTGGAACGCGACAAGAATAAGCCTTCTGTCTTCCGGGAATACATACCCATTTTGCCGGTGCTTGCTGCTGTGCCGCTTATTGTAATGATCGGGATGTTTTTCCTTAACCGCGGCAGAAGAAAAGAAAAATACTAAGCTGCAATAATTGTAGTGCAACATGATTTGCACACGTTGAACTCTTCGTCCTTATTCAAACTATTTCTGAAATGCTTTCTCCTTCCATTCAAAAGAACGATAAAAAAGCAAGGCTGTTGATTGCAGTTTTTTCGCTGGTCGTATTTACTGCTATTGTATTGCTATCACGTATTAAGCTCCAGGTAAATTTGGGTTTCGACATTCACATTTTTGCGAAAGCCAATGCCATCATCAATTCCATTATAGCCCTGTTGCTGATAGCCGCATTTGTAGCCGTAAAGCAGCGTAAATATCTGCTGCATAAAAAACTAATGGTGGCGGCGCTGGCACTAAGCGTTGTTTTTCTGGTATCCTATATTGCCCATCATTTGCTGGCAGGCGATACCCGCTACGGCGATGCTAACCTGGATGGGGTAGTAGATGCAGCAGAGATCGCTGCAGTAGGTGCTATGCGCTATGTGTACCTTATCATTTTGCTTACACATATTTTCCTCGCAGCTATCATTCTACCCTTTATTTTATTTACTGCATACAGGGGGCTTACCGCTGAATTTCCTGCGCATAAAAAACTGGCAAGAATTACCTGGCCTTTGTGGTTGTATGTGGCTGTTTCAGGGCCTGTGGTGTACCTGATGATCTGCCCGTACTATGCGTGATTTTTTTGAACCACGAAGACACAAAGGCACGAAGTAACACTGGCGAAGGATAGGGCACAGATTTTACAGATGCATACTGATTTTCGCGGAGGATTTTTTGAACCACTAAGGCACAACGGCACGAAGTAACACGACGCGAAAGGATAGAACACTGATACACAGATTGGTTGCAGATTATCACTGATATTTTTTTCTGCGCAGATCTGCCTGTATACCATCGGCGTTTATCTGTGGGCTATATTTCTTTGCTGCTCGCCGGTTTTACAAAGCCAGTTCCACGGCCGGGTCCCAGCGCAGTTTTTCAAAATCAACTACCTGGTCGTCTTTTACTTTTACGCCATCGGCCTCCAATAATTCCTGCATTAAAGTAGGGGTGCCAAAATGCGCTTTGCCGCTAAGCATACCATTCCGGTTCACTACACGTTGTGCCGGTACATCGGGCAATGTGTGTGCAGCATTCATGGCCCAGCCCACCATGCGGGCACTCATTTTTGTACCGAGATAAGCGGCAATATTTCCGTAAGTGGTTACGCATCCTTTGGGTATTAACCGGGCAACGGCCCATACATCTTCGAAGAAGCCGGATGCGCTTTTAACCGTAGCCTCCTGCTTTCTCTTTTTAGGAGCAGTTGCTTTTTTTAAGCTTTTTTTCGCTGCAATTTTTTTCGGCATGTACTAAAGATAAAGATTCATTCAGCCCTTTGTAATGGGTTAAATTTGTAGCTAAATCAATCCTATGGTCGCATTTTTAGGAACGGGCCTTTTGGGCTCCAATTTTACGAAAGCATTATTGGCAAAAGATATTGCTGTGCAGGTATGGAACAGAACTGCAGACAAAGCAAAGGTGCTGGAAGCTTCGGGCGCTACCGCTTTTGATAATATAACCGATGCAGTGAAAGGCATACAAAGAATACATATCACGCTGAGCGATGATGCCGTGGTGGATGCGGTATTGGCAGCGGCAGAACCTGCTTTGCAGCAAGGCGCTTTCATTATTGATCATAGCACTACTTCGGTGGAAGGTGCAGTAGAGCGTACCAGTAAATGGGCTGCGAAAGGAATACACTATGTGCATGCACCTGTTTTTATGGGTCCTATCAATGCATTGGAAAGCACAGGCTATATGCTGTTATCGGGAGACCAACAAGTGATTGAAAAAGTGGAGCCATGGCTCACACCCATGACCGGACAGTTGATTCATTTCGGTGACCGTACCGGCAAAGCTGCCGCCATGAAATTGCTGGGCAATCTCTTTTTGATTACACTTACTGGTGGCCTCAGCGATATGCTGGCATTGGCAAAAGCTACGGGTGTAACGGTGGAAGATATTTTTTCATTACTGGAATCGTTTAACCCGGGCAGCCAGGCCATGGGTCGCTTAAAACGCATTACTACTGCCAATTATGATGAGCCTTCATGGGAGTTGCAAATGGCCCGCAAAGATGCCGGGCTCATGATGTCGGCAGCGGCAAATGCACAAAAAGAATTGGTGAGCATTCCCGCCATTGCAAAACAAATGGACCGTTACCTGGAAAAAGGCAATGCACAAAAAGACTGGACCATTATTGCTTCTGAAAACAGGTAATTGAACGGCGGTTTGATAGGACACAGATAATACAGATGCTACTGATTTTCGCAGATAATTTTTTGGAGTAACATTTCTAAACAGAAATGCATTTCTCCTCGCCTTCGTTGATGCTCCGCTAACCTCCATCAGCCGCCGAGGCATGGGCTTTGACCAGCCGAATAAATTAAGCACCACCGTTACGGCTACATTCTGGAAAGTAACGCCGTAGCCCGCCTTGGGGCGGAGGCGCAGCGAGGAAATAAAGGACCTACTTGCAAATAATTGTATGAAGCAGATAATTAAAATGAAAAATTTTATTGATAAGGTAAGCCCTATACCCTTCAGCACTTTTCTTTGCTGGATTGGAATTCTTTTGTTGATGTTAGCTTTTCGCTCTAATCAGGATACAATAAGTTTTTTATTGAGGATTAGTGCTTTAGTGATTAACTGTATTACAATAATTCATTTAAGAAGTATTTTAATATTTAAGGGATCAGCTAATCATAAAGATTGGGGTTACCTTAAAATAAGGGGCATTTTATCCTCTATCATTTTTTTAGCACTAAATATTAGCCTGGCTCTTATTGAAAACTGGAAAGTAGTTTTAATTTTCTTTTTATTTTCTCTGTTTTTGTTGGTCTTGTTGTATATCTATAACAAGTACTTTTAATCCTAATTTTTATTCTTCCTTACGATTATCCCGCTGTTGCAATAGTTGCATGCGCCTTGGCTCGGCTACATTTTTATAATCGTAGGGGCAATGCTTGCATCCATTGCCACAGCATTCGCCACGATCAAGATGAAATTTTTCTGTTAGTACAACATAGCCATCTGCGTTGTAGTAAAAATCTTCACCTTCAATTAATTCTTTTTTGGAAGCTGCCATTAGCTATTGCTTTTGTCGCCTTGTTCCATGGCTTGCACCAAAGTTTTAAACTGCTCGTCTTTGCTTTTATCTATCAAAGCAGGTAAACTGAATCGCAGGTAAAAGATCTTTCCGCTTTGTGCAATATCCAGCCCTTCGTAATGTGTTTTGATCTGCAGCAATTCGGGCTCCGTTGCCTGCTTGTACACATCATCATAGCTTTTTACAAGCGTGCATCCATAGTGTTCAATTACCAGTTTGGTAAATGCATATAAAACCGGTGAATCTGTTTTTAAATTGATAACAGCACCTGCCTCCAAAAACTGCTGGTACTTGCGCAGAAAATTGGGATGCGTTAAACGCTTGCGTGCATGCCCTGTGCGCAATTGGGGATCAGGAAATGTGAGCCAGATCTCACTCACATCCTGCGCCGCAAAATACTGGTCGATGCGGTCTATTTGTGTACGCATAAAACCCACATTGGTCAATCCATTTTCCAATGCTTTTTTGGCGCCAATAAAAATGCGGTTGCCTTTTACATCCACACCCAGAAAATTGCGTTCGGGGTGCATAGTGCCCAGCCCTACTGCGTATTCGCCCTTGCCACATGCCAGCTCCAGGGTAAGCGGCTGTGCAGTGGCAAAAAATCCTGCCCAGTTGCCCTGCATATTTTCAGGGTACTCCAGCACATTGGAAAACGATTTGATAGCTGCGAAACGAATCAATTTTTTTTGGCCCATAGGGCGGCAAAGTTAAGGAGAGAGGGATTGGGGTGGGGAGGCGGTTGGGAAGTTAACAAGTTGGAAAGTTCACAGGTTCACAAGTTGGAAGATGGGGCGTATATAAGTTCAGAAGTTCAACTAATTTGCCGCCATGCTGAAAGCCGCATCCATAGCCGAAATAAAAGCCGAACTGCAAACCCTGCCGGAGGAAGAGTTGCTGGCTATTTGCCTGCGACTGGCCAGGTTTAAAAAAGACAATAAAGAGCTATTGGGCTTCCTGCTTTTTGATGCCCACCAAATAGACCATTACACGCAGGAGTTGAAAACATGGATAGACGAGGAGTTTGCTACGGTAAATACCAGCAATGTTTTTTTCGCGAAAAAAACGATTCGAAAAATATTGCGGGGCATCAACAAGTATGTGAAATACACCGGCAGCAAAGAAATGGAAGCGGCGCTACTCATTCATTTTTTGCAGGCATTGAAACAACTGCCGCAACATATTTTAAAAGCCACTATTCTCGACAACATGATGCGATCGCAACAGCAGAAAGCACGTAAAGCCATTGCATCGCTGCACGAAGATCTGCAGTACGATTTGAAACGGCAACTAGCGACTTTGGAGATTTAAAACCAAACGACTCAGCGGCCCAACGATAAATTCAACCACCAAGTCACAAAGACACCAAGGGTCACAAAGGATTCCGTTGTGCTCCTTCGTGCCGTTGTGCCTTCGTGGTTCAAAAAAACTACTTAAAAAATATTTTTGCCCTGCCCCTAAATGCAGCGGTTTCGGTATCCATTCTTTCGGCAATAATGGCTTTGATCTCGGGCAGAATTTCGGGATACTGTTTACTCAGGTTGTGCAGTATGGTCATGGCATTGGCTTTGATGGCAGGCTTCTCTTTGGGCTCTTCAATAAATCGAAAACAGCTATTCATTACTGGCCCATGCAGGTCTTCGGGAATTTCGGCAAACTGCAGTAAACGCAGAGTACTGCGCACAAATCCATTGTGCAAATTGGGCCGCCTTATCAAATCAACCAATGCTGGCAAATGCGGCAAGGCTAACCGTGGTGCGGTTTCTCCCACATGGCTTAGGGCCCATGCAGCCCGCAGCGCCAGCGATTCTTTTTCGTGCATCATTATATCAATGAGACAGTTCATTTTTTGCTGGCTTTTGCCCACCCATTTCACCACATCCTGCACCTGGAACTCGTAGGCACCCCGTTGCAGCATGTCAAGAAGTTGTTGCTTCATAGCTCAGCAAAAAATTAGTCGAAACTTTGGTTGCGGGTAGCTGCCAATTGCAACAGGCGGGTGTATTGCTCGGGCGTAAGATCGTTGTAGAAAAAATAAATGGGATCCACTTTGTTGCCGCTTTTGATCACTTCGTAGTGGCAGTGTGGGCCGGTACTTTTGCCGGTACTACCTACCCAACCAATCACTTCGCCACGTCTCACTTTTTGGCCGTTTTTTACTTTGATGCGCACCATGTGCCCGTACAAAGTTTTGTAGCCAAAGCCATGGTTAATGATCACGTGGTTGCCATACCCGCTGTTGCTATTGGTGGCTTGCTCAATACTACCGTTGGCAGTGGCATAAATGGGCGTGCCCTGCGGCGCTGTAAAATCGAGGCCGGCATGCAATTTGGGTACTTTATAAATGGGGTCTATCCGGTAGCCAAAGCCACTGGCCACTCTTTCCAGGTCCTGGTTGCTTACCGGTTGTATGGCTGGAATGGCTGCCAGCAGGTCTTCTTTCCGGTCTATCATTTCCTGTATCTGCCCATACGATACTACCTGTGCATTGGCCCGGTTACTCAGGCGCTGCAGTTGGTTGGTCATGCTGGTAATGAGTTGGTCCTGGTTCATGGCCCGCACTTTTTTCAGTTCGGCTATTTCTTCCAGCATTTTGGCCCGGGCACTATCGGGTATGGGATCGGCTTCAAAAATGGAACGGTACACATTGTTGTCCCGCTTTTCCAGCGAGAGCATCCTGTTTTCAAGGTCTTCTATCTCCCGGTCGAGCAGTTGGTAACTTGAACGCAGGTTGGCATTTTCCTGCCTCAGGGTTCTTTCGTTGGCACTGGGGAAATAGCGCTGGCCAATCAGTACAATAATGAACGAAGTAGTAAGGGCTGCTGCAATAAACCCAAATATCCGAAGCAGTTTCACCCGCAGGGGTGTCACCAGCTTTTCGTAGCGAAGTGTATGCGTATTATAGAAGTACTTAATTTTTTTCACCTGTCCTCCTCAAAATATTGTCTATTCCTGCCTTCCTGCTTTTAACGAAAAATAAAAGCAGGCAGCAGGCGAATCTTTACCTTTGCCCACTTTGCGTAACGACCAGTCAAAAATAGCTTTTACAGGCTAGTGATGCACGTTTTTTACGCTAATGGTATTTTTTTAGATCACTTAAGTAAAATAGCCAATGACCGCTTCGCAAATACGCCAGCAGTTTCTCGATTTTTTTGCAGGCAAAGGACATACCATCGTGCCCAGTGCCCCCATTGTTGTAAAGAACGATCCAACCCTCATGTTTACCAATGCGGGCATGAACCAGTTCAAGGACTATTTTTTGGGAAACCAACAAGCCCCTTATAACCGGGCGGCCGATACCCAAAAATGTTTGCGGGTGAGTGGCAAGCACAACGACCTGGAAGAAGTGGGTGTCGATACCTACCACCATACCATGTTTGAAATGCTGGGCAACTGGAGCTTTGGCGATTATTTCAAAGCAGATGCCATTGCCTGGAGTTGGGAATTGCTGACTGAAGTGTATAAGCTGGATAAGAACAGGCTGTATGTCACCATTTTTGAAGGCGATGCAAAAGAGGGATTGGCCAAAGATGACGAAGCCTATAACGAGTGGAAAAAATGGATAGCCGAAGACCGCATTTTACTGGGCAATAAGAAAGATAATTTTTGGGAAATGGGTGACACCGGCCCATGTGGACCTTGTACCGAAATACATGTGGACTGCCGCCCCGATGCAGAACGCAATGCAGTAGATGGCAAAACCCTGGTGAACGCCGATCATCCGCAGGTGATTGAGATCTGGAACAACGTGTTCATGCAGTTCAATCGATTGAAAGACGGAAGCCTGCAATCTTTACCAGCCAAGCATGTGGACACCGGTATGGGCTTCGAACGTTTGGTGCGGGTGATACAGGAAAAAACTTCCAATTACGATACCGATATTTTTACCGGCACCATTGCTGAGGTTGAAAAAATTTCGGGTAAGAAATATGATTTCGGCGACAGCAAACAATCCATTGCTTTCCGCGTAATTGCCGATCATATTCGTGCTATTGCCTTCACCATTGCCGATGGACAATTGCCATCGAACACAGGCGCCGGTTATGTTATTCGTCGCATATTGCGTCGGGCAGTTCGTTATTATTATTCTTACCTCGATTACAAACAGCCCCTGTTGTTCCAGTTAATTCCTGTGCTGGCCAAACAATTCGAAAATGTATTTCCCGAATTGCAACAGCAAGTGGCATTCGTTACCAAAGTGGTGACCGAAGAAGAGCAAACATTTTTGTCTACACTGGAGAAAGGCCTGAAACGTATGGCCGAATTGATGCCTGAAGGAACTTCAAAAATTGCCGGCGATAAAGCATTTGAACTGTACGATACTTATGGCTTCCCGTTGGACCTTACCACATTGATTGCATCGGAGCAAAAAGTTTCGGTAGACGAAGCAGGCTTTGCTGTAGCAATGGCCGAGCAAAAAAATCGTAGCCGTGCTGCTGCTACCATCGATACCGGCGACTGGGTAATTGTATCCGAAAAAACCGGTGATGGTTTTGTGGGATATACCGACCTCAACGTAGGTACGTTCGTGCAGAAATATCGCAAAGTGGCTGCCAAGGGAAAAGAGTTGTACCAGGTAGTATTGGGCAATACACCTTTCTATGCAGAAAGTGGTGGCCAGGTAGGCGATAAAGGGGTATTGGAATTTGGAGCAGAAACCATCAACGTGGTCGACACCAAAAAAGAGAACGACCTTATTGTGCATTTTGTAGATAAGCTGCCGACCAATATAGACGGAGAAGTGAGAGCAGTGGTGAATGCCGAAGAGCGGTTGTATACCATGTACAACCATACCGCTACGCACCTGATGCATGCTGCACTTCGCCAGGTATTGGGTACACATGTGGCGCAAAAAGGGTCGCTGGTAAACGATAGCTACCTGCGTTTCGACTTTTCGCATTTCAGCAAAATGACAGATGAAGAATTGCGCCAGGTGGAGAAGATCGTGAACGATAAGATCAGGGAAAATATACCTGTGGTGATTAAGAGCATGCCCAAAGAAGAAGCATTGAAATTGGGTGCCATGGCATTGTTTGGCGAGAAGTATGGCGATACCGTTCGGGTTGTCACCATCGACCCCAATTTTTCAGTGGAGCTTTGCGGTGGTACACATGTAATGCATACCGGCATGATCGGGTTGTTTGGCATTACCAGCGAGGCCGCAGTGGCAGCAGGTGTACGCAGGATAGAAGCATTGACTGGTGCTGCTGCATTCAGGTATTTGAGTGAAGGCATCGACAACCTGAAAGAGATAGGCAACCTGCTCAAAGCAAAAGATCCTGTGAGTGCAGTTGATAAACTGATCAACGAAAACAACCAACTAAAAAAGCATATCGAGCATTTGGAAGCTCGCCAGTTGGTGGGCATTCGCAATGAGTTGTTGCAGAAAGATGAGATCATCAACCAAATCAATTTTATTGGCGATATCGTGGAAGTAAGCAATGCCGATGCATTGAAGAAACTCTGCTTCGATATAAAAAATCACCTTACCGATTATGTGGTGGTGCTTTGTGCCAATATTGGCGGCAAACCTGCGGTAGCTGTGAGTATTGCCGATAATGTAGTGGCCGCAAAAGGTTTGGATGCAGGTGCTATCATCAAGCAGCATATTGCCCCGCTTATCAAAGGTGGTGGCGGCGGCCAAAAAAACCTGGCAACTGCAGGCGGACAAGAAGCCGGCAACCTTCCCAAAGTGATTGAAACCGTGAAGGGCTTGTTGTAAAAGATAGAAGACGTATACACTGAAGCCTGCCTGTTCCCGGCGAACAGGCAGGCTTTTTTTTGCCCCAGGAATGAAGAGTTTGTTTCAGATAGAGTATAGGCGTTGGACAAAGTCTAAATACCGGTTCAAAAAAATAAATGTTCACTAAAATAGTGTAGAATAGTTTTCTTCCCTATTTTCGCATTCCAAACACGAATTATGAGAATCGAAAACCATGCTACAATGCCAGCGCTTACAATGGCAAGGGCATACACCACTTCAACAAGCATCCCCAAAGGAGAAGGGCTCCATTCCTGTTGTTGCAATTGTTGTTGTTAACTATAGTTTTTTTAGCACTCATGGGGGCGGCTTACGCTCCTGCTACGTTTCAAAAACTGTTTTCCTAACCATTCAGTCAACTTATTGGTGTAGTAAAGCGCCATGGTACATACGCTTGTGCTTACATCGCAATTTTTAAAACCGGTCTTAAAAAGTTCACTAAAAAAGTGAACATAATGCCACTCAAATACTTCGTTTATGAAATCGATATTTTTATTCTTCGGCCTATTTGTTGGCCTTTTGGCAGCCGCACAAACGGAAACTACTGCTACTCTACAGGGCAGGGTAGAAAATGAATTGGGCCGCCCATTACAGGGAGCCTATATTTCTATTAAGGATACACAACATGGTACCAATACAGATTCGCTGGGCCGTTTCATATTGCAGGCAAGGGCCGTATTCCCCATAAAATTAATTGTGAGTTATGTGGGCTATGCACCGCAGGAGCTATCGATTCGCAGTGGCAATGGCAACAATTTGCTGGTGCAATTGCAAGCCGAATATTACAAGGACACGGTAGTGATCACTTCACGCCGCCGCAAGGAAGTGTTGCAGGATGTGCCCATTGCAATTTCTGTAATTGGTGGCAACCAGGTAGCCGAAGCAGGAGCGTTTAACGTGAACCGTCTGAAAGAGTTGGTGCCTTCTGTGCAATTGTATTCATCTAACCCACGCAATACAGGCCTGAGCATTCGCGGGCTGGGTACCACATTCGGACTTACCAACGATGGTATCGATCCCGGTGTAGGTTTCTATGTAGATGGTGTGTACTATGCACGTCCTGCTGCTACCACTTTCGATTTTATTGATGTAGAAAGAGTGGAAGTATTAAGAGGGCCACAGGGCACGTTGTTTGGAAAAAACACTACAGCAGGTGCATTCAATATCACTACCCGCAAACCTACCTACAGGCCCGGTGCTAATTTCGAAGTTAGTTTTGGCAACTACGGATATGTGCAGGCCAAGGCTTCTGTGAATGGCCCGATCGGTAAAAAGCTGGCAGCACGACTTTCATTTTCCGGTACACAACGCGATGGTGTGATCACCAATGTTTTGACCCAAAAGAAACTCAACGATCTGAACAACCTGGGCTTCAGAGGCCAGTTGTTGTACAACCCCACCGAGAAAATTGAGATCTTATTTGCTGCAGATGCTACCCGCCAGCGCCCCGATGGTTATGCGCAGGTAATTGCAGGTGTAGCGCCTACGCAGCGTGCAGCGTATCGCCAGTTCGATCAAATTATCAAAGACCTGAATTATAAACTTCCTTCTACCAATGCATTCGATCGCATCATTGATCATAACACTACATGGCGATCAGGAAACGATATGGGTGGTGCTTCCATCAACGCAGATTTTAAAGTAGGTAGTGGTACCATCACTTCTACTACTGCATGGCGCTTCTGGAACTGGGATCCTTCTAACGACCGCGATTTCACAGGGCTTTCATCGCTGGCACTTTCGCAGGCACCATCTAAGCATAAGCAGTGGTCACAGGAAATTCGTTGGGCAGGTAACTTGGCTAAGAGCCTCACTGGTGTATTTGGTGTGTTTGCTTTCGGACAAGATCTCAATACCGATCCTGTACACACAGAAGAATCGGGCGAACATCAATGGCGTTTTGTGCAAAGCACTACCAGTGCACTTTGGAAAACTCCGGGCTTCCTGAAAGGCTACGGTATTCATACCACATCCGAATTGAATACGTTTAGTGGTGCGGTATTCGGCCAATTGGATTGGGCTATTGCCGACAGGCTGCATGTGTTGGGTGGCTTGCGTTATAACTACGACAGGAAGCAAGTGGACTTTAATCGTCAAACCTATGGCAGCTTGAAATATGTAGATACTACGGTGCTGACCGCTGCACAAATTGCAACGCTTAGAAGCTATGAGCAGGGCGTTTACTCCAACCAGTATTTTAATGTAGAGGCCGACAACAATAACCTTTCCGGACAATTGACACTGGCTTATAAAGTGACAGGAAAAATTAATGCCTACACCACTTTCTCTACCGGTTACAAGCCCATTGGTTTGAACCTCGGTGGCCTGCCAACAGAAGGTGGTAAGCCCATGACACAACTGGCTGTTATTAAACCAGAGTATGTAAACCATTATGAACTGGGTGTAAAAACTTCACCATTGCCGGGCTCTACTTTGAACCTCGTAGTTTATGAATCGGATATCAAAGATTACCAGGCTCAGGTGCAAACAGCAGACCTTTCTGTAAACCGTGGCTACCTGGCCAATGCAGAAAAAGTAAGAGTGCGTGGTGTGGAACTGGATGCAAATTTTCGCATCAACAGCAACTTCAATGTGTACACCAACATAGCATACACCGATGGTATTTATGAATCGTTTACCAACGCTCCATTGCCTTTGGAAGAAACAGGTGCTCCTGTAGCGTTTAAAGATATTTCCGGCGGCCGCTTGCCAGGTATCTCTAAATGGGCTGGTTCATTAGGTGGTGAGTTTGCTTTCAACGGCCACCTGCTGGGACAGGCTGGAAAATATTTCCTCGCAATAGATTCCTATGCACGTTCTGAATTTTCTTCTAACCCAAGTCCTTCCAAATACCTGATAGTAGATGGATATGCACTGGTGAATGCAAGATTCGGCTTCCGCATCAGCAATGGTTTTTCTGCCCATGTGTGGGGACGCAATATTTTCAACAAAAACTATTATGAACAATTACTGCCCGGTGCAGGCAATGCAGGTCAATATGCAGGTGTATTGGGAGATCCAAGAACTTACGGTATTACATTGAAGTATGCTCTTTAAGTAATCACTGTATTGGAAATGCGTGGGCAGGTGGTCAACTGCTCACGTTTTCTATTTAATGCATCCCCTACATTTATAGCTCTTTAAAAAAGATCGAATGACAGAGTTTGCAAAAAAAGGATGGCGCATTTCGGAAGATTGGGCTGTGGTGTTGTTGGGTGGAATTTTACTGGTGTTAGTAGTGGCCGGAGTGCCATTTCCCATGCCTTCATTTGGATGGGCCAATGGAAATGATTTAGCTGAAAAAGTTTTTTCAGGAAAGAATATTGGCAGTATGTTGTTCCTGTTGTTGATTACCCTTGCTATTGCAGCTATTGGTGCCATTGTAACACAGAAGCCGCTACAACATGTATTGAAAGCGATTCCCATTTTAGTGGTCATTACCATTGCAGCTTCTATACTGGCAGGCAATAAATCTTTAAGTGGTATAGGCCTGGAAACGGTCATCTTCAGCCTGCTGTTGGGTTTGCTGATCCGCAACCTGTTTCAATTACCCGAATGGTTGGTCAATAACGTGAGTGCAGAGTTTTATGTGAAGATCGGGTTGGTGTTGCTGGGCACGAATATCATTTTTGGCGATATACTGAAAGCCGGCTTGTTAGGCATTGTGCAATCGTTGGTAGTAGTGCTCTCTGTATGGTATTTTGCTTTTTGGCTTTGCAAAAAATACAAAGTGGATACAGAGCTGAGCCTCATGATATCCAGTGCGGTTTCTATCTGCGGAGTATCGGCAGCTATTGCAACAGCAGGCGCCATTAAGGGCGATAATAAAAAATTGTCCTACGTAATATCGTTGGTGTTGGTATGTGCCATTCCTATGCTAATTGGCATGCCATATATTGCAAAATGGCTGCAGCTTTCGCCGGAAGTAACCGGTGCATGGTTGGGTGGCACTATTGATACTACCGGCGCTGTTGTTGCATCGGGCGCATTGGTAGGCGAAGAAGCACTGAAGATGGCCACCATTGTAAAATTCTCGCAAAACGTGTTGCTGGGCCTCGCTGCATTTGCCATTTCTGTTTACTGGACCTATATCGGCAAAGGCGATCTGCAAGATGAACGCCGTGTGTCGTATAAAGTGTTGTGGGAACGCTTTCCAAAATTTGTTATTGGATTTATACTCGCATCCCTCTTCTTTTCTTTTGTAGTAAGTAGTGAAACGGTAGCTGCAGCAAAGCCTGCCATCAAATCCTTACAAAATTTATGGTTTGCATTGGCCTTTACAGGCATCGGTTTGGAAACACGTTTCTCCGATCTGTTCAAGGAGCAAAATAGCAAGGCGCTAAAAGTGTTTTTGGTTGCACAATTGTTCAATGTGCTGATCACATTGCTAGTAGCCAGTTTACTCTTTGCCCACAGTTGGAAATAATCAATAATGAGTAATTAATAATTATTGGGTTATTAATTACTCATTATTCTGGTATCGAATTTCTAGTTCACAAAAATCTCATCAATAAAGAACCAGCCTCTTTCACCTTTGCCCGGATGCCAGGCCGGTAGCGGGCGTACGGGTTTTGCTACTATGCGAATGTATTGCAATGGCTGCGCCGCGAACTTGCATTCGAAGCCTTGCGTGTAGGCAGGCATTAATGCAAGCGGTTGTGTAGGTTGTATTTTTTGCAGCAGCTTCATATTGTTTTTGGTCATACCACCCCATACTTCTACTTGAGCGGGGGGCATGATATAGGCGCTAATATCTACCAGGCTGCTGAGGGTAATAGCTGAAATGTTTCTGGGCTGTTTGAAATACAGCACTGCATCAAAAATGTTTGCCCTGTACCCCAGGTATTTTTCATTCCTGAAATTATTGTCGCCTCTTATATGGTCTGTCAATGCAGCCATACCGTGGCCTTTAAACATTTCTTCGGGGGGAAGAAAGGCTACTATAGTATCGACTTCAAATTTGTTTTTGAAAAAGAATTGCTGCACTTCATTACTACTTATCCATCCGGCTTTAAATGCTTTTGCTTTCAGTAAAACCTGTTGGGTCAGCATAGTGCCCGGTTTGTATTCGGGGCTCAGTACACTATCGGGTGTGCTGCCATCCAATGTGTAACGAATGGAAACGCCCGGTAAATAATGTTTCAGTTTCAACTCTGCAGGCCCGGTAAGTATTTGTGCTTCGTTTTCAATGATGGGGGCATTCAATTTCATGATGATCGTATCGCCACTAAAACCCCACTGGATATTTTTGTTGTGCAAAGCCTGCTGCACCATATTTCTATCGGCTTCATTGGCTTTGGTGTTCCATGCATACAAAGCAGCGAGCTTAGGCATGGCTTTCAATTGCACCATATCTTTTGCCGAAACGGCTGTGCCCGAAATAGAAAGCTGTTGCAGGTTGGGAAGTTTTACGAGTGCTGCAAGTCCTGCTCCCGTAATATCTGTAAAACTCAAATTCAGTTTGCGCAAATTGGTGAATTGTGCAATGGTTTTTAATTCATCATCTTTCACCGGCATCTTATTCAGGTTAAGTGAAATGATCTGCGTTTTCACTGCCTGCAAATCTTTGAGTTGCTCGGGTTTGTATTGAGAGCGACCGAAAAATTCAACCGCCAATGCGGGTTCATCTATGGCAATGGAATACACCGAACGATTAGCTGTATTCAACTTCTGAATGGTGCCTGCATCTGCAGCAGCAAAATCGTAGTGGATGGTGGTTAGATTGTTGAAACTGGCAGCAGCAATGGTGTGCAGCGTATCGCCTTCAGGCAATGCAGCTACAGTTTGTGTAAACGATGCGCCTTTTGCGATCCACTGTTCCAGTATAAAACTTTCTTCAGGAGTTAGTTGCGGCTTGCCGGTAGGAGGCATATGTTTTTTATCCTGTAAGGGCATATGGATCCTGTTCATCATCAAACCAAGACCGGGTTCTTTCAAATTCCAAAGCACACCGTTTTTGCCACCTTTCAATAACAATTCCTGCGTGGTCATGATCAATTCACCTTTTGCTTTTTGCTCGTTATGGCAGTTCATGCATTTGGCTTCGAGTATGGGCTTTACCATATCGTTGTACACAACTGCATCTTCCAAAAGCACCGCAGGTTTTTCGCTGCTATGCATTACAGGTGCCAGCAAAAAGTTTTCGCCATGGGTAATATTGGCGCCCCAGTGTCCGGCAAGCAATACAGCCACCATACTGCATACAGCAACAGTTCCCAGCAATGCTTTATGCTTTTGCAAAAAGTTGAAACCGAAACTCCAGAGGAACAAGAGCCAGCAGAGTATGGCAGCACTCCATTTGTGAGCCAAAATACCCTCGGCATCGTAGCCGCTTTCTTTCGATAAAAACAAACCTGATAATGAAGTAAGGGCTGCAAAAAACGCAGCAAACAATACCACTGTTTTAAAAAATGAAGGATTGGTAGACGGCCTCAGCAATGAGTATAATCCGAATGCCGCCACTGCTACGGCCAGCACTACCGGAAAATGCAATATCAGCGGATGCAGCCTTCCTGCTACCTGTAGCCATTCGGGTACAACAACGCTTTTGTCAAACAGTAGCAACATCAACAGCAATGCATTGATGGCAATCACCAGGTTCTTTAGAATAGATTGAATCTTGCTCACGTGGGCTAGTAAATTTTAATTTCATCAATAAAGCACCAGGCTTTGTTGCCTTTGCCTGCATGCCATTCGGGCAATGTTGCCAGTGGTGTGATCACTAAGCGCAATTGGTTTGTTTTTGTTTTGGGCAGCGCTACCATGATGGCTTCTGCATCTGTTGGCGTTTGCTGTTTGCTTTCTATAGTATGCGTTTGCAACAACCGGGCACTATTGTTATCTACCACATACACCTGCACCTGTTGTGGTGCAAATATCCAGGCACCCTGGTTTACCAATACATGCAGCATTACTGCCGAAATGTTGGTGGATTGCTGCATCGTAATATTCACTATAATGCTATCGCTGTCAAAGCCAAGCCATGCATTATTGTTATGGTTGGTGCCTCCACTTTTATTGTCGAACAAAGTAGTGGGTCCGCTGCCTTTGTATTTATTGTTGGGTGAAGTAGTAGATAGTTGTGCAATGGGTAAACCCTGCGAAAAGAAAGGCAGTACAACGGTTTCGGAAGGAGTAAAGCCTTTTGCAAATGTTGCCGCTTTTATAATGGTTTGATGCTTGCTGATGGCAATGGGCTTTTTGTACACGGCAGAATTTGCAGTAGGGTCGCTGCCATCGGTAGTGTAGCGTATTTCACTGCCGGGTTGCTCAAACACAAAACTCACACTGGTGCTCTTGTCGAAAAATGCCGATGCAAATTTTGCATTCGGTGGTGCCAACTGGTAGGTTTTTTGCGCAGCCAAACCTTGTGCACAAAACAAGAGCCAACAAATTATCCAACGATGCTGCATTATGCTATGGGTTCAAGTTTGTACGGGTATACTTTGCCACTGTTCCATTGCGCTACATACATGCATTCCTCATCATCTATGCATACATCATGCGGGTAGCTGAATGCTTTAATGGTTTGATACATTTCCTGTAATTGTCCGTTGGTATAGTTGGGCTGGCTGCCGGCAATATTACTTACCACTGTATTGTCTTTATTCAACACCGTTACAAAGCCCGATTGTTGCCCCTGCCTGCTATGGGTTTGCAAAACTGCTGCATACAAATAGTTGCCTTTGATTACAGGCCTGCATACCCATGCACCGGGCATGTTGATGGTGCCAATATATTCGCCGCTCATGCTGTAGCGTTTAAAAGCATTTTGCTCCCTGGATGTTACGATCAATTCAGGCTTTCCGTTTCGTGTGTCCACGCAAATGCCATGCGCATTGCGTAAGTGTTTGGCTTCAGTTCCTCTTCCACCAAAATGCCTGATATATTTTCCGCGGCTATCGTATTGAATAACGAAATCTTTTCCATAGCCATCCACCACATAAATATCGCCGTTGGGTGCAATGGCTGTTTCGGTGGGAATGTATTCTGTTGCGTTATTGTACATGCCGGTTTCTTTCGGGTATTCAAGTGTCATCAACACACGACCACCAATAGTCGTTTTAATTACCTGGTGCCTGTTGTTGTCGCATATAAACAATACATCTTCTCCACCTTCGTTAAACAGTGTAAGCCCATGTGCACCGGGGTATTCGGTGCCCCAGCTTTCTAACAGCTTTCCGCTTTTATCGTAAATAAGAATATTGTTTTTTGTTTCATTCGTCAGCAAAATAATTCTGCCCTTTTTATCCTGCACCATTTCGTGGCAGTCGTTCACCGGGTATCGGCTCACATCGGCCTGGCTCCATTTTTCATTCAGCTTATAGCGTTTGTTGCCATGCCCAAACTCAACATCGTACACACTGCCATAAGCCTTTAGCGCCGAAGCGCTGAAAGCGATACTGCCAGCGGCTAAAACAGATTGATGAATAAAATTTCTGCGTTTCATTTCGTTAGTTTTTGGGACCAGCTATTTGCTGCTATTGGGCATCGTTGCAAATTTGATTTTATTAAAAAAGTATTTCCAGTGGAAATGGTTTTTTAATCATTCCGTTCATCTGCATTGCTACTATTTGGCTTCCCTCTGTGCAACTACTTTATGGATATTGTTGCTTTCTCTATTACTCATCATCCCCAACCAATAATCAACCACATCAAGCCATCAACCCACTCACCACATTGCCTGCTACATCTGTCAGCCTGTATCGTCGTCCCAGGTGTTTAAATGTGAGTTGCTCATGGTTCAATCCCATCAAGTGGAGTATGGTAGCATGAAAATCGTGCACATGCACAGGATCTTTGGTAATGTTATAACCGAAGTCGTCTGTTTCGCCATATACACCGGGCTTTACGCCACCGCCAGCCATCCAAACTGTAAAGCAACGAGGGTGATGGTCTCTGCCGTAATTGTCCTTGGTAAGTTCGCCCTGGCAATAAGCGGTGCGACCAAATTCGCCACCCCATATCACCAGCGTTTCGTCAAGTAGTCCGCGTTGTTTAAGGTCGGTGAGCAAAGCAGCAGTGGGTTGATCTGTATCCAAGCATTGGCCCTGAATTTCCGAAGGAAGGTTGTTGTGGCCATCCCAGCCCTGGTGATACAGTTGCACAAAGCGAACCCCATTTTCACTCAGCTTGCGTGCCAGCAGGCAGTTGGCCGCATACGTGCCGGGCACTAAACATTCGGGGCCATAGAGTTTTACAATATCTTCCGACTCTTTGGTAATGTCCATTATTTCCGGCACTGCAGTTTGCATACGAAAAGCCATTTCGTATTGCTGAATGCGGGCTTTAATTTCCGGGTCGCCGGTTTCTTCAAAACTTGTTTCATTCAATTCTGCAATTTTATCCAGCATTTCCCTGCGGTCCGCTTTATCAATGCCATCAGGATTGTTGAGATACAATACCGGGTTTTCGCCACTGCTGAACTGTACGCCCTGGTGTTGTGAATCGAGAAAACCATTGGTCCAAAGTTTGGAGTACACACCTTGCCCGTTGCCTTTTCCTTTCGATAGCAACACGGTATATGCAGGCAGGTTTTGGTTTTCGCTTCCCAAACCATAACTCAGCCATGCGCCCATGCTAGGCCTGTTGCCTACCTGTGCACCGGTCTGAAAAAATGTAAGCGCCGGGTCGTGATTAATGGCATCGGTATGCAATGTTTTTATGATGCACATATCATCGGCCATTCGTGCAGTATGCGGCAGCAATTCGCTGATCCATGCACGATGTTGTCCATGTTGGCTGAACTGAAATTTAGAACCGGCTAATGGGAATTTTGCCTGGTCGGCCGTCATGCCGGTAAGGCGTTGCCCCATGCGAATAGAGGCAGGCATATCTTGTCCAAACATGGTTTGCAGCATGGGTTTGTAGTCGAACAGGTCCAACTGCGATGGCGCACCATTCTGAAACAAATAAATAATGCGTTTGGCCTTAGGTGCAAACTGCGGAATGCCAAGGGCTGCAGCAGTAGGCTCGCTACTGCTAAACAAATCGGGAATGAGTAATGAACCCAGGGCTGCACTTCCAATGCCCAGGCTTAGCCTCGACAAAAATTTGCGGCGGTTTACATTCATGCCATATTCCAATGCATCTTTTTCCATGGTGTAGTTTATTTGGTGATGGCTTCTTCGAGGTTATACATGGCGCTGCATAGTTTCATCCAGGCAGCTATTTCATTTTTGTTGATACCGGCAGGCATGGGATATGCGCCTACTGCCAGTGTTTTATCCGCATTCAATTTCCCAGTGTTAAATGCCTGTTGCTGTGCATGCAAATAATCTTTCAAAATGTTCAATTCTTTGCTGTTGGGTTGCCGGCAAATAATGCGCCTAAATGCTTCAGTAATTTTTTCGTCTTCCGAATGTTTGGATGCATTTAATAGTTGTGCCATTACCCTTGCTGCTTCCAAACTGGTGGGGTCGTTCAGCATCACCAATGCTTGCAATGGTGTTCCCGTTTTCAATCGTTTTACTTCGCATTGGTCGCGGTTGCTGGCATCAAATATGGCCATGGATGGTGGCGGCACTGTAAGTTTAATAAAGGTGTACATGCCACGCCTGTACAAAGCCTTACCGGTATCTTGTTTATAGGTAGCCAGTTCGCCGCGGCCCGATGTAGCAGTTTCCCAAAGGCCCTTTGGTTGATAGGGTTTCACGCTGGCACCTCCAATTACAGGATTGAGCAAACCACTGCTGGCCATCAGCATATCTTTTACAAATTCTGCTTGCAGGCGGAGGCGTGGTGCACGGGAGAGATAAATATTTTCGGGATCGGTTTTTATTTGATGCTCACTCACTTTTCCTGATTGGCGATAGGTGGCGCTCGTCACTATTTGCTTTATCAGTCGTTTGATATCCCACCCGTTTTGCATAAAATCCACGGCCAGCCAATCCAGCAATTCCGGGTGAGAAGGCAGTTCACCCTGCATACCAAAATCGCCGGAAGTTTTTACCAGGCCACGACCAAAAATTTCCTGCCATACCTGGTTTACAAATACTCTTGATGTCAATGGGTTTTTTTGATCTACGGTCCATTTGGCTAAGCCCAACCGGTTGCGTGGGTACTGTTGTTCATCGTAGCGCATCACTGCAGGCAGGGCTTCTGCCTGCACTTCGGTAGTAGGCATGTTGTACACGCCACGGCTGAGTATATAAGTTTTCCGCAGGCTATCATTTTCTCCCATTACCGACACCGTGAGCATATTGGTGTCTTTCGCATTGATGAAACTTAGCAGCGATTTTACTTCAGCATTGCTGATTTGGATCAACGGTTTCTTGGCTGGCTTCGAAGAAGAAACATCTCCTTCAAATCCTTCTTCCTTGGTGTTGTTGAAAAAGGCAAACAGGCTGTAATAGTTTTTTTGCGAGAATGGATCGTATTTATGATCGTGGCATTGGGCACATTCAACAGTAAGGCCCAGCATGCCCTTGCTATAGGTTTTTACTTTGTCGAGTATGTATTCAATGCGGTATTCTTCGGGGATGATGCCGCCTTCTTCGGTGTATTTATGGTTGCGGAAAAATGCAGTGGCCAACTGTTGTTCTTTGGTGGCATTCGGTAGCATATCACCCGCTATTTGCCAGGTGATAAACTGGTTGTAAGGCATGTTGTTGTTGAATGCATGTATCACCCAATCTCTCCATGGCCATTGTGTTCTTACATTGTCGTCCTGGTATCCATAGCTATCTGCATAGCGTCCTACGTCCATCCAGTGCAGTGCCATTTTTTCACCATAGTGTGTATTGGCCAGCAGTTGATCCACCATGTTTTCAAACGCCTTATCGCTATGATCTTTTTCAAATGCATCCATCATAGCAATAGATGGCGGAAGCCCTGTAAGATCGTAGCTCAGGCGCTTGAGCAAGCGGCTGGCATCTTCTTCATCGTTGGGTTCAAGATGGTGTGCATCCTGTGCAGCCAGTATAAATTTGTCGATATCGTTGCGTGCCCAATCGTCGTTAGATACTTTGGGTGGAGCAGGTTTTTTGGGTGCTACAAACGCCCAGTGTGGTTCGTATTTCGCGCCTTGTTTGATCCATTTTTCAAACAGCTTTACCTCGTACAACGAAAGCATACCCAGGTGCGCATCGTCGGGGGGCATGCGCAATGTGCTATCGGTGGAACTGATGCGTTTCAGCAATTCGCTTTCATCGGGCTTGAATGGAACAATGGCAAATGCGCCTTTGGTTTCACGCAATGGGGCATAGGCATTTTCTGCTTTGTCCAATCGCAGGCCGGCTTCCATTTTGGCCGTATCGGGCCCATGACATTTAAAACACTTATCGCTCAATATGGGGCGAATATGAAAATTGTAACTTACTTCACCGGGTAAATTAGCATCGGAATTATTGCAACTATGCAGGCAAAAAACTGCACAGGCCATCACGCAGAAACTGAAATAGATCCACTTTTTCATGCCTTCAAGAAATCGTTTGTGGAATAATATTAGGTAAAATATTTTTTCAAAATAGCCCTTCGTTTTTTAAATATTCTTATTAACTCGAAAGGGCTTTGAATACAATTGATTGTAACCGATTAACTTTATCCAATTCGTTTTAAATACCGGTATGAAAGGAATAAATGCTTTGGCCTTGTTGGCGCTGAACTTACTCGCAGTGGTGTTTGCCTATAAACGTCACGATTTTAGCCAGCAAAATGCAGTCTCCAATTTTTGGGGGCCATTGTTGATTTCCGTACTCGGTTTCAACTTTCCTGCATTGTTTGTATCAGGAGTGAACTATTTGATCAACAAAAAATTCAATAGCAGCCTGTTCAACAATATCTGCTACTTCGTCATCGGGTTTATACTGCTGATCTTCTTCTTCCCCGATTTTATGAAAATGGGATAGAGGCTATGCAGGGCTCTGCAAAAAAGGTTTCATTTAAAAGCCTTTATTGAATAGCATAGCAACCCAATAAGGCTTCATCGGTATTGTTCTTCGAGGCTCCGGCTATTTTGTAGCCGGCCAGCTAAAAGCTTGTGTGGGCATAGAGAGGAACCAGGCGCTATCATCGGCTGCCACACTGGATGCTGCAAAAATATTTTCGAGGGTATATTTTTTCGCTTCTCTTGCACTCAACTGTTTACTCCATGCTACACGTTTGTCTGTAACAGCACCTTCGCCACGATTGTTGTACTCCACGTATTCTGCAGTTTTTTCGTTGGCTGCGTTGCTCCAGTTATCCCATCCTTCAGGTACAATTTGTGCAGGCAATTCGCATTCGATAAATGCAGTTTTTGCATAAGCACGCCAGGGCCTGCCGAGGAATAATTTTTGCACCGATGAGTCGGCAATTATTTTACAATGCAGCAATACGAATCCATATTTTTTCCATGCCGGTGTGTTGGCTGCCGTGATGTAAGAATTTGATTTTGCCCTGATGGTGCAATCCTGGAATACTGCAGTGGCCGGGCCGAAAATGAAATCGGTAGTGCCTTCAATAAAGCAGTTGATGAATAGCTGCCGCGATTGTTCGCCGCTGGCATATATAGTATCCTGGTTGCCCAGGAATTTGCAGTTTTTAAATATGGCCTGGTCGGCATCCACATGCAGTGCTACAGCCTGTCCCACAGGGCCTGCGGCATTTACAAAAGTGATATTCTCTGCTACAAACCTGTTGCCCGAAATTTTAGCGGTGTACGAAGTAAAAGTGGTTTGCTTACCACGGCCAGAATAATCGCTGAAACTAATAATGGTCTTGTCTACGCTTTCACCAATAAAACTTACATCGGTATTGAATGCAGGCAGTTCGATCTTTTCGTTGTACACACCGTTTTTAATATACAAGGTGATGCGGGAAAGCGGGAAGGCACGCATCGCATCTATAGCATCTTGTATGAATTTATAATCGCCGCTGCCATCTTTTGCTACAGTAAAAACATATTTGTGCTGTGGGGACGGAGCCGATTGTGCGAACAATTGGTGAGAGCAAATGAAGAGCAATAAAAAACTGCACAAGGTTTTAATGGACATAAAATAGAGCGTTGATGCTTGAAGCGTTTTCAAATGGAGTTCCACTGCATTGCATATGTAAGGCAATGAGACGCTCCAAAAATAGGTAGTTGTGCCATAGCAGGCCATGACGCAGATGGTGCCTGCATAAAATTGGGAATGCATCAACAAACCGGGTGCGAATTGCGGAAGAATATTGCGAATAAGTAACCTTTAGTTGGTTTCTACATCCAAACCTTCGTGGGTAATTTCGAGGGTTTCAATGGCTACTTCGTTGCCGGTGCTTTTGAGGTTGGGTCCGCTATATTTTACCGGGAAAGCATTTCTGATCTTCCATACAAAAACCGGGTTGTGCTCTTCATTAAGCAGGCGTATGCGTAGATCGCGGCGCTCAGGCCTGTTGCCCATCGATTCCCTGATCCACAGGAAGAATTCATTGTGCCCGGCCACAATGCCCCGCTTCAATACAATATTGCTGAACTTGTGCAAGCCCGGTAGTTTGGTGGTATGCAGTTCTTTGGAATTGCCATCGCGGTATTCAAGGGTTTCCACGGTGATATCGAGGCCCGATACTTCGGAAAACTGCAGCAGTTCGCCGCCAAACTCTACATCGAAATGATAATTGGGAAGAGGAGTAGCCATAGTGAGCGTGCTTTTGTAAGTGAGGTACCACACTAGCAGTAGCCATACAAGCGCTGCCAATGCAAGTACAATAAGGAGTAAAAGAAAAGTCTGCATACAGAAAGATACAATGCCCGCAGTAAAAAGCAAGTGGGGCGTTGGCTTTGAGGAAGGAGCTAATACCCGATGTAATGGTGAAGCCGGATGAACTCAAAAACTAACAAGCGTTAGTTTTTGTATGCTTTCCCTGTATTTTTACTTTGTAATGCTTGCCGCCATGCCTAGAATGAATTTGGAAGAAAATTTTCAGCAGAAAATTGATCGTGATATAAGAATTGAGCCGAAAGACTGGATGCCGGAACGATACCGGCAAACTTTAATTCGGCAGATAAGCCAGCATGCGCATAGTGAAATAGTGGGTATGCTGCCCGAAGGAAACTGGATCAGCAGGGCCCCTACGCTGAAGCGAAAAGCTATACTGATGGCCAAAGTGCAGGACGAAGCCGGCCATGGATTGTACCTGTATTGTGCTGCCGAAACACTGGGCATTAGCCGCGATGAAATGATTGAACAATTGCACAGCGGCAAGGCGAAGTATTCTTCTATTTTCAATTACCCTACACTCAGTTGGGCTGACATGGGAGCCATAGGTTGGCTGGTAGATGGCGCTGCTATTATGAACCAGGTGCCGCTATGTCGTACCAGTTTTGGACCTTATAGCAGGGCTATGATCAGAGTGTGTAAAGAGGAGAGTTTTCACCAACGCCAGGGTTTTGATATTCTTGTAGTGCTGAGTACAGGAACCGATGCGCAGAAAGCTATGTGCCAGGATGCCATCAACCGTTGGTGGTGGCCGAGCCTCATGATGTTTGGACCGCCCGATGATGAAAGCCCCAACACCCTGCAAAGCATGCAGTGGAAAATAAAACGCTTTAGCAACGATGAACTGCGCCAGCGATTTGTAGACATGATAGCGGAGCAAGTGAAGATATTGGGGATGCAACTACCCGATCCAGATTTGAAATGGAATGAAGAGCGAAAGCATTACGATTTTGGTGCCATCAATTGGGATGAGTTTTGGCAGGTGCTGAAAGGGAATGGACCTTGCAACAAGCAACGGATTGACGCACGTAAAAAAGCATGGGAAGAAGGTAAGTGGGTGAGAGATGCTGCGTTGGCGTATGCGGAAAAACGAGTTGCTCAAAAATCAGTGGCTTGATCTGCAGTTTGTATTCATCATTAAATGAGTGACAATGAAACATCAAATATTTCGATACGGCGATTACGGCGATAGAGAATCCGCAGGGGTAGACAATTCAATGCACGAAACCAGCGGTGAGTGGCCCTTATGGGAAATTTTTATTCGCAGTAAACAAGGGCTCGATCATAAGCATGTTGGTAGCCTGCATGCTGCCGATGCGCAAATGGCCATTGAAAATGCCCGCGATGTGTACACCCGCCGCATGGAAGGAATTAGTATATGGGTAGTAGATAGTCGTCATGTGCATGCCAGTAACCCGGATGAAGCGGAAAGCTTTTATGATCCTGCCAACGACAAAGTGTACAGGCATCCTACGTTTTACAATTTACCCGATGAAGTGAAGCATATGTAGGGGAAAGATTTTGGGATGTCGGATGTCTGATATAAAACCCCAATTCCTCAATCATAAATCCTCAATTCTCATTCCCAAATCAGCCATCATACATCAGTCATCAAAAAATCCTACGCTATGTCTTCCACAACCAACTACATACTCCACTTAGCCGATGATGCATTGATCATGAGCCAGCGGCTGAGTGAATGGACAGGCCACGGGCCGGTGCTGGAGCAGGATATTGCCATGACCAATATTGCGCTGGACTACATGGGGCAGGCAAGAAATTTTTACCAATATGCAGCTTCATTGCTGGGGGGAAATACCACAGAGGATAGCCTGGCCATGTTGAGAAAAGAACAGGAATTCAAAAATCATTTGCTGGTTGAATTGCCCAATGGCGACTGGGCGCAATCGGTATTGAAAGTGTATTTTTTTAGTGCCTATCAAAAATGCCTGATGCAACAATTGCTGGACTGTAGCGATGAACAGGTGCGGGGCATTGCAGAAAAAAGTTTGAAAGAAGTGCAATATCATTTGCGCTGGAGCAGGGAGTGGGTCACCAGGTTGGGAGATGGTACTGCAGAAAGCCATCAACGCTTGCTGCATGCATTGGACCATACCTGGATGTTTACTGCGGAATTATTTGAGCAACCGGGTTATCACGCAGGCTGGGTGAATTACGAAGAGATCAAATTTTATTGGAGGGAAGAACTGGCGCAAACTTTTACAGAAGCTACCCTCGAAATGCCTTCGCAGTCTGCATTTCAAACCGGTGGGCTGGAAGGAAAACACACAGAGCACATAGGATATTTGCTGGCTGAAATGCAATATCTACAAAGGGTATATCCCAATAGTCAATGGTAGTAGCAATCAACATATCGTTAGCAACCGTGCAGGAAATTCTGGACCATGTAGTGGACCCCGAAATTCCTGTAGTGACCATTGCAGAAATGGGCATACTGCGGACTGTACATGCTATACAAGATGAAACTGGAATGTTGTTCGAAATAGTGATCACGCCCACCTACAGCGGGTGCCCGGCTATGGATATGATCGCTACACAAATTCGGATGGCTATGTTGGAAAACGATATCAAAAACTTTCGCATAAAAACGGTGCTTTCTCCTGCATGGACCACCGATTGGATGAGCGATGTCGCCAAAGAAAAATTGCGCAGCTATGGCATTGCTCCACCTGTAGGAAACAGCACAGATGCAGCTTCGCAGTTACCTGTACATATTTGCTGTCCCCAGTGCGGCAGCACCCAAACCGAATTGGTAAGTGCGTTTAGCTCTACAGCTTGCAAGGCTTTGTATACCTGCAAGCAATGTTTGGAGCCATTCGATTATTTCAAATGCCATTAGGTTTTACCTGCATTTTTATTTTGCAAATGCATCTGCTTCACGATACGCTTTTATCAATGCCAGTTCGCCTTCTTTTCCTTTGCCTGCAATGCCGTGTTCCATACCCATAATACCCTTGTATCCTTTTTTGTACAAATGCCCGAAAAGGTTGCGGTAGTTGATCTCGCCGGTGCCGGGTTCTCTGCGGCCGGGGTTATCGCCAATTTGTATATACCCAATTTCGCTCCAGCATTTATCAATGTTTGCAATGAGGTTGCCTTCGTTGCGCTGCATATGGTAGATGTCGAACAATATTTTGCACGAAGGGCTATTCACTGCCCTACATATTTCATACGTCTGATCGCTATGGCGTAAAAACAGATCGGGGTTGTCGCTAAGTGGTTCCAAAACCATGGTGAGGCCTTGTGTTTCCAAAATAGCTGCCCCAATTTTTAAAGCATCAATCACATTGCCAGTTTGCAAACCAATAGGCAAGCTGCGTTCGTAATTGCCGGGTACTACTGTGGCCCATTTTGCATTTACTCTTTTGGCTACTTCCAATGCAGTGTGGCAGTCTTTTTTCATTTTGTCTATCCATTCCTGCTTGCCGGTAGCCAGCGATGTTTTCCAATGCCAACTATCGCTGGTGATGACAAACACGCCCATGCGCATATTTAATTTGGCCAACAGGTCGCCTATTTTTTGTTGCTCGTCCACGGGCCTTGCCATCAGGCCATTGTCTTCAATAGAACGAAATCCCTGGTCGTATGCAAATTTTATCTGGTCTAAAAAACTATTGCCTGCATGCTGTGCAAACATGCCATCGTGAAAAGCATAATCGAGGTTGAACGGTTGATTGTTTTCAGGAGCGTCCTCCCTATTTTTAGCAGTAATGGCTGTGCCTGCTAATGTGGCCAATGAAGCCAAACCTGATTGTTGTAAAAAACGACGTCTTTCCATGGCAAAAAATTGTGTAGGAAAATTAAGGTAAATCAATAGTGAAAAATTTTACCAATTGCTTATTTACTTCCTGCTTATGTGCAACGGCAAAAAAATAGCAGCCGGAAGATTTGATTCCCCGATTTGGAGGATGAAAAACCTATAACTTACCATTCCATTTTCCTGGAGTGATGACAGGAAGGTGGCGAATGATTTGAAAATAACTGAGACATGTATTTAACCAAGATTGGCTGCACACATTTGAAAGTTCTACTATTTGCAGCATGTATGGGTGCCAGTGTTTGCAGCATCCGGGCACAGGAAACATTGGAACATAAAATACCGGGTTGCTCTACCGTATTGAAGCTGCGCAAAATTCCTGCCGGTAGTTTTACCATGGGTAGTGCAGAAGGTGAGCCGGGTAGAAATATGGATGAAGGCCCGCAGCGAAAAGTGCAGGTGTCTTCTTTTTACATGAGTGTGTACGAAACCACCTGGGAGCAGTACAATGCATTTTTCCAGGACGAAAATTTCAGCCGCAATGTGGATGCCGATGCTATTACAAGACCGAGTTCTCCCTACCTCGATTTTACATTGGGCATGGGAAAAGATGGTTTCCCCGCCAATAGCATGCAGCAATATGGTGCATTGATGTTTTGCAAATGGTTGTACCAGCAAACCGGTGTTTTCTATCGCCTTCCTACAGAAGCGGAATGGGAATATGCCTGTCGTGCCGGTACTGCCACTACATGGCCTACGGGCAACGATTCTTCGGGCATCAATGCAGTGGCATGGAATGCTGCCAATAGCCAACAAAAATATCAGCCGGTAGGTAAACTACAACCCAATGCATTTGGTTTGTACGATATGCAGGGCAATGTATCGGAGTGGGTATTGGACCAATACGATTCTACGTATTTCAATACTATACAAGATGGTGCAACAGATCCGCAGGTAAAGCCTACGAAGCGCAATCCTCGTACGATAAAGGGTGGCAGTTTTGCAGATCATGCTACTGAATTGCGGCCCGCCAACCGCACAGCCACTCAATTTATCTGGAACCGTCGTGATCCGCAAATTCCCAAAAGCAAATGGTGGAATACAGATGCACCATTCATTGGGTTTAGAGTAGTGAAACCCATACCACAACCCTCGCCGGAAGAAGCCGCCGCATTTTTTACATTGTATATCGGAAAATAAAAACCACCCATATGAAGAAAAAACATTCAACATCGAGAAGGGCTTTTATGAAGCAGACTTCTGTATTAGCCGGAGGTGCTCTGGCATTGCCGCTATTATCGAAGGCCAACTTTTTCAGTGGCGCCAACGATACCATCCGCATAGCATTGATCGGTTGCGGAGGCCGCGGTACAGGTGCTGCATTCCAGGCTTTGAAGACCACGCAAAATGTAAAGCTGGTAGCCATGGCCGATGCATTTCGTGATCGTCTCGATGGTTGCTACAAAAGCCTTACTGCCGATGATCTGAGCGATTCAATGGGTGTGGAAGGCAACCCAATTAAAGCAAAGATCGATGTGCCGGAAGCACACAGGTTCACCGGCTTCGATGCTTATCAAAAAGCCATTGCATTGGCCGATGCGGTGATATTGGCTACGCCTCCCGGTTTCCGTCCCATACATTTTGCAGAAGCCATTAACCAAAACAAACACGTGTTTATGGAAAAGCCTGTGGCAGTAGATACTGCAGGTGTACTCACCGTGTTGGAGGCTGCAGAAAAGGCCAAACAGAAAAAGCTGAATGTAGTAGTGGGTTTACAAAGGCGCTATCAAAACTCTTACCGCGAATTGTTTGGCCGCAAGGAAATGATCGGAGATATTATTTCGGCACAGGCCTGGTGGAACAATGATGGCGTTTGGGTAAATGCCCGCAAGCCGGGGCAAACAGAAATGGAATATCAAATGCGCAACTGGTATTATTTCAATTGGCTTTGCGGCGATCATATTACCGAGCAGCATATTCACAATATTGATGTGGTGAACTGGTTCAAAGGCGCATACCCGGTGAAAGCACAGGGTATGGGAGGCCGCCAGGTGCGTACAGGAAAAGACAGCGGCGAAATATTCGATCATCATTTTGTGGAGTTTCATTATGCCGATGGTTCTATTCTCAATAGCCAGTGCAGGCATATACCCGGCACCATGAGTAAAGTGGATGAATTGCTGGTGGGAACCAAGGGAAATATTTATTGTGGTGCAGCCCGCATCAACGATAAAGCAGGAAAGGTTTTGTACCAGTTTGATAAGCAAAAAGAAAACAATCCATATCAAACAGAGCATGATGAATTGTTTGCAGCCATTGCCAAAGGCGAATACAAATTTGCGGATGCAGAAAATGGTGCTAAAAGTTCGATGACAAGTATCATGGGGCGAATGGCCACCTACAGCGGGCAGGTATTGGAATGGGATAAACTATTAGCAAAGCCCATGAGCATCATGCCTAAAACTTTTGACTGGAATGCAGCCATGCCGCTGAACCCCGATGCAGATGGCAGGTATCCCATAGCTATACCGGGTAAAACAAAATATGCATGAGTTGTGTGAACCACTAAGACACAAAGGCACGAAGGGTCGCAAAGGAAAAAGTGTAAGAGAAAATCTGAAAGACTTGAATACATAAATAAAATAGCTTCGTGCTACTTAGTGTCTTTGTACCTTAGTGGTTCAATGAAAAAATCTTCGTGCCACTTTGTGCCTTCGTGTCTTTGTGGTTCAACCCGCACTACTTCAAAAAAGGCAACAACTTCTCCGTCCAGTCAAGTACTTGCTTTAGCGGCTTAGGCGCTTCAATCCTGATGCCTGCATAAATATTGATCTGCGTAAATTTTTTCGACAATCGTTCGTTGTCGCCACCCGCACCATGCCGGTAACTATTGCTGTACACATTGGTGCCCGCATACCATTTAGGGCCATTGTATCCAAAGTTGAAACCATAGTAAAAACCGCTGGACACACGGGTTCCTTTTGAGTAAGTGGGCTGGCTGTTTTCATCCAGCGCCAGCGATTTAAAAAAGTCGATGCCAACTATTGGGCCTGCAATACCTGCGAGGTACATATGCTTTGCCAATACCCATGTGCCTGCTATGGGAAGGGTAATATTTACATCGGTATTATTGGTGAGTTCGGTTTTTCCTGCCTGGTCCTGGTGCGATGGAATCCTGAATTTGAAATGATTGAAATTGAGCCCCGGCAAAAATGTCCATGTAGATTTCAGTTGTTCTTCATCGCCACCGTTGATGGCTTTTACCGAATAGTTTTTGTTGCTCCTGTAAGTGCCACTCACCTGGAATTGTTTTACCTCCATATCCGGAAATTGGATATAAGGATCGCCGGGTAGCCAGCCGGGTGTAATGTCGGCGGTGTTGGCTATATAAAATCCTTTTGTTTTCGACCATAAAGCCACTCCGTTGAATTGTCCGAACTGGAAATTGGTAGAGAGCCTCCGGTGTTCCGTAGTGCCTTTTGTGGCGTTATCGTTATTAAACTCCAGGAACTCCGGCGTAAACGAATAACTCAGGCTAAGCCATCGGTAGCTAATGGAAGGAGAGAGCACATACACTTCATTTGGGCGGAGGTTGAGGTAAAAACTATCGCTGTAAAAAGTTTTATACTCCATGTATTTCGAGCCAAAGTTGAGGCTCAGGTCCAGCTTTTCGTTGTACGATTTTACATAGCTGGTATCTGCATCGTGCGACGGCTTGCTGCTATCTTTTTGTGCAAGCAATATATTGCTGTAGCATGCGCAAATGATTGTTGCTATCAATAGTTTGCTGCGGGTGTGCATGAAGTGCAATGTGGCTTAGTGTATCTTTAATCATCAAGTTTACGAATAATCAAGCTTTACCACCATGAGCACTCCAATATTATACGAACGGGTAGGTGCAGTAGCCAAAATAACCTTGAACCGGCCCGAGAGATACAATGCATTCAACAGGGCGATGGCTTTGCAATTGCAGGAGGTATTGGACGAATGTTCCACCAACCAGGATGTGCGTGCCCTGTACATCACCGGTGCGGGAAAAGCGTTTTGCAGTGGCCAGGACCTGGCAGAAGTGATAGATCCTGCGGGGCCGGGTATGAACCGAATTTTGAGTGAACATTTCAATCCTATCGTTTCGAGATTAGAAAAAATTCCCAAGCCGGTGGTGGCTGCGGTGAATGGTGTAGCGGCCGGTGCCGGCGCCAATATTGCCCTGGGCTGTGATATAGTGGTGGCAGCAAAATCGGCCAGTTTTATACAGGCATTCAGTGCTATTGGCCTGATACCCGATAGTGGCGGTACGTTCAAATTGCCCCGTTTGATAGGATGGCAAAAAGCGACAGCGCTCATGATGCTGGGCGACAAGGTAGAGGCTAAGGAAGCAGAGCGCATTGGCATGATCTACCAATGGTTTCCCGATGGAAAATTTGAAGCTGCTTCCTGGGCCATTGCTACCAGGCTCGCAGAAATGCCCACACTGGCATTGGGCTACACCAAAACCGCACTCCGTTGGTCGTACAGTCATACCTTTGGAGAACAATTAGAAAATGAAGACAAGCTGCAGCAAAGGGCTGCCGCCACTGCCGATTTCAAAGAAGGTGTAGCGGCGTTTTTAGAAAAACGCACACCCGCTTTTAAAGGGACCTAAACACACCGCATGGTAGATCAGTCGGATATTATTGTAGACATGATGATGGCCAAAGATGCATTCAGCCAATGGCTGGGTATAAAAGTGGTCGACATTGCCCCTGGTATTTGCCAGTTGCAAATGCAGGTAGACGATGAAATGTGCAACGGCTTTTCCATAGCTCACGGTGGCATCGCATTTTCGTTGGCCGATAGTTGTTGCTCCTTTGCTGTAAATGCGCATGGCCGCAAAAGTGTTTCTGTCGAAACTTCCATCAACCAGCACAAAGCCATTCAACTGGGCGATTCGCTCAATTGTGTTTGCAAAGAAATTTCATTGGGAAAAAAACTGGCGGTGTACACTGCCGAAATCTATAACCAGGATGGTGTAATGGTGGCTTTGTTTAAAGGTACTTACTACCGCAGCGATAAGCGATGGATAGAGCCCAACGATTCGGCTGCACCTGCCACTGATGCTGCAGCACCACAACCCTGATGCATGTAGTCGCTACTCGCAGCAGTTTGCATATTCTTTCCCGTTCCAATATTCATTTTCATTCGGCTGTATTTTCGAATCATGTTTTACGCATTCAAAGGTTTTGTTCCGGTGGTAGACCCGAGTTCCTACGTCCATCCGCAGGCCGTTGTTACCGGCAATGTGATCATTGGAAAACATTGCTATGTGGGGCCGGGTGCTGCATTGCGTGGCGACTGGGGCGCTATCGTGTTGGAAGATGGTTGCAATGTGCAGGAAAACTGTACGGTGCATATGTTTCCGGGTGTAACGGTGTTGCTCAAAGCAGGCGCCCATATTGGTCATGGGGCCATTATTCATGGTGCCACTATTGGCCGCAATTGTCTGGTGGGCATGAATGCCGTGGTGATGGATAATGTGGTATTGGGCGATGAATGCATTGTGGGTGCATTGGCTTTTGTGAAAGAAGGGGAGCAAATACCTGCACGCAGCTTGGTAGTGGGCAATCCTTCCCGCATTGTAAAACAAGTGAGCGATGAAATGATGGACTGGAAGACTAAGGGCACTGCGTTGTACCAGCAATTACCGGCCGATATGCATGCCGAAGCCATAGCCTGCGAACCATTGCGTTCCATTCCCGCCGACAGGCCTTCGCAGGAAAAATTATATGAAAGCTGGAAGAAAATAACTGGAAAGCCAGATTGATGAAACAGTAGTTCAACGATCTTGGATTGTGGGCAATACCAGCGGATTGCAAATCCGCCGATACGGCTTCGACATTGTAAATATTGAAGAGCGGACTGCCTTCAAATTATTTGTTTTATTAACCCGTCTTTACTGTTTGTTATGAATGATTTAGGGCTTATCTGGGGAATCTTAATGCAATTTTCTATTGTTACAAACCTTATTTTGAGGTGTAAAATGAAGGGTGTGAAGATCACCAGGTATTCATTAGTAGAATCCGGTTTTACCTTTCAGAATTGGTTCCCTCTGAAAGCAAGTACAAAAAAGAGTGAAAGAGATACTTGGCTAATCAAAATAATAAACTGGAATATTTGGCTCTTTTATTCTACAGTTACTATTATTCCACTTGCGTTGTATCTGATATTATCAATGAGCTGAAATTTCCCGCCGTTGTTGGTAATAAGACCTGTTCTTCGAGGTGTTAGCGCAACGCACCTTGAAGTGCATATAAAGTAATTCTCCCTCCGCCTCGGTACGTGTCCCACGGACCGAACCCCAGAGCCATTACCGAAAAATAATTGCTCCATATATTACGATGCCTTGTTATTTGTTGCTAACTTGAAAGTACCCAAACCCTTCTCGTTATGCGAACAATTACATTGTGGGCGTATCGGCACCAGGTGGCTGCCCGCGTCCTGATTATTTGCATCCATGTTTACCTGGTTATTGCAGCAATGGTGTTGGCGGGCTGGTGGCAAAAAAACGAAACTGTCATCAGTATAAAACTTTGCCTGTTGATCATCCTTATTTCCATAGCAGCCGTTTGTGTGCTGCATATTTTAAAAAGGCGCAAACACTGGCCTGGTTTGTCGGTCAAAGGGTATGCCGTTGTTCGTGTAAAATATTTCTTCGTAGCGCTTGCTGCATTTGTTTCCATGCTTGCATGGTTTTATACCAACAGCCATGTGGGTATGCGGCAGTATGAAGTGCAGGGGAGTTTCCCCGCTTTAGCATTGGAAAAAACGCAAAAGCCTCAGAAATCGAATTATGCCGATGAGATGCAATACTACACGGCATTGGAAAAGTATTACAGAACCTTGTCGACAAAACAGTTGACCGGCGAATTGAAAACTACACTCAAAGCCAGCAAACATGCCAGCAAGGGCGAAGCGGGCGATACATGGTTGATCATACTCATTATCCTGGGTGCCCTTGTGGCAAGCCTGGCATTGTTGGCATTGGCATGCGAAATAAGTTGTGCAGGAAGCGATGCGGGTGCCATTGCCTTGAGTGTATTAGGATTGGCAGGTATCATTTGGGGAGCCATAGCCCTCATAAAATCTGTAAAGCGAAAGGCGTTGAAACGCAACCAACAGGCTTTAGAAGCAAACCCTATATGAAACCGGGAGAAAATGAGTGGTGCAGAACGATAAAACCCGGTTGTAGGGACAGCTACACACTATATTGCGAATACTTATTTATAAGAACAGTAGATTGATGAATCCTGCAGAATTATTAACCATCATACACCGGTACTACCCGCAAGGAATATCTTCTTTTAATGAAGATTATTATGCGTCAAAAGAATACCGGCGTTTGGTTGAACTACTATCACACAAGCGAGAAGGATGGACTTCTGTACTTCAGCAACTTTCAGCTGCATTCCACCATGAATATGTACGTGATAGAACAGACAATGAACCTTCCAACAGGTGTGTGTTGTATATCCGAAAAGGTGAATTCTTGTTCGAAACAGTGATGCATGTGTCGATGCTTGTGCCTGCATTGGCATTCTCCGTAAAAAAGATACTGGTGAATGACCAGGAAATTTCATCTAAAGAAATAGCAGTTCTTACAAATGAATTCTTTGCTGAGATACACAAAGAGGGTGGGCTGCTTCTTAAAATCATTCAAAGCATATTCAGCTATGATATGATGCCGCCTTCTGAGTTTGCAATCATCATTCCAGATATTTCTACTAAGAACAAGGAGTTGGGCAGCGCAACGGTGTTCGATGCAATTTTTGCAGATACCATTCTTTAAACTGGAGTTCCGCATTACTTTAAACTTTGTATTTTTTGCAAACAAAAGGGGAAGAGAATGGCTTATCCCTCGGTTTCAGAAGTAACTGGCATACTCTATCAAAACCTTAAATAGGAGCGACTCCGACCCGAAAACCCGACCTTTGCCCCGGTTATGGAAAAAACAAACTTCATTGATTACATACGGGTGTACTGCAAAAGCGGCCATGGTGGCGCCGGTAGCAGGCATTTTGCACGTACCAAATTTAACCCCAAAGCCGGGCCCGATGGTGGCGATGGCGGCCGTGGTGGTCATATTATTTTGAAAGGCAATGCCCAGCTTTGGACCTTGCTGCACTTGCGTTACTACAAAAATGTAATAGCCAGCGATGGGGTAGGTGGCGATAAAAACCTTTGCACCGGCCCCGATGGCGAAGACGTGATCATTGAAGTGCCGCTGGGCACTGTGGCTTTTGATGAGGAAACCGGCGAGAAGGAAATAGAGATACTCGAAGACGGCCAAAAAGTGGTTTGGCTAAAAGGCGGAAGAGGTGGACTGGGCAATAAAAACTTTGCCACAGCTACCAACCAGGCACCCGAATATGCGCAGCCGGGCGAGGAAGGCGTAGAGGGTTGGAAATACCTGGAGCTGAAAGTATTGGCCGATGTGGGATTGGTAGGATTTCCCAATGCGGGCAAAAGCACACTGCTCAGTGTGATAACGGCTGCAAAACCCAAGATCGCCGATTATGCATTTACCACGCTTACCCCGCAGTTGGGTATGGTGCCTTACCGCGACAACCGTTCGTTTTGTATAGCCGACTTACCGGGTATTATTGAAGGTGCTGCTGAAGGCCGCGGCTTGGGCCATCGTTTTTTACGCCATATAGAACGCAATTCGGTGCTGCTGTTTTTGGTGCCTGCCGATAGCAATGATCACCGCAAAGAATTTGATATTCTGCAGAACGAACTGGAAGAATACAACCCCGAAATGTTGCAGAAAGATTTTGTAATTGCTATCAGCAAAAGCGATATGCTCGACGATGAATTGAAAGCAGCCATCCGGGTAGAAATGCCGAAGGAATACCCGGTGGTATTTATTTCGAGTGTTTTGCAACAAGGCCTTACCGAATTGAAAGACCTGCTCTGGCAAACGCTGAATAAAAAGCCCGAAGAAGCATAAAAAACATACAGCAATAAAAAACGGTTGGAGCCAAAACTTCAACCGTTTTTTATTTGATATAAATGCAAATGCTAGATGCGTACAGCGGTACCTGTTGCCACCACCATCAACATACTTCCTTTGCTGCCGATGGTTTCAAAATCCAGGTCGATGCCCACTACTGCATTGGCACCCATGCTTTGTGCTTTGGCCACCAATTCCTGCATGGCAGTATGCTTGGCTTCCTGTATCACTCTTTCGTAAGTGCCGCTGCGGCCACCTACAATATCGCGGATACCGGCGAACAGGTCTTTAAAAATATTGGCGCCAATAATGGTTTCAGCAGTTACAATACCCAGGTATTGCTGTATGGGGCGGCCCTCTATACTGTTGGTTGTAGTAGTGATCATATCAGTTGTTTGAATGAAGATAACCAGGCCACAAACAACAACAAAATCGGGAAAATGGGATAGGCGCCGCCATGTACAAGTGTATTTATTTGTGAATATGTCCAAAAGTATATGGCCAATACCCAGTGCAGGGTATTGGGAGATATTAGGTTTTAATGCATCTTCATTTAAATTTCAATCCTAATGCGCTTACTCAGTTTTTTATTAGCTGCTTTAATTGGGTGGCTATCGGTATCGGCACAGCAAACTTTCCAGCTTACCAAAGTAGCAGAGCTCCAGATGGAAAAAGGGAAGGGCTCCCAGGGGGCTTCGGTTGCCTGGCATGCAGTAGCCAAAAAATACTATGCAGCCATGGCCGGCAATAAAACCTATCCATTATGTGTGTTCAACGAAGATGGAGATAGATTGTCGCCGTCTGGTACCGAAACCCTGGTAGATGTAAGGGGGCTTTGGTTCAACTCGAAAAAAGCAAAGCTCCAGGGCAATGCCTACGGCGAAGGCGGTTGGTATGAATATGTGCTGGATTCAAAAGGCATTCCCAGTGAATTTAAAACGACTGTTGCCGGGGCTTCGCAACCCGATGATCAATGCGTGGGAACTTTTATAGCCAAAACCAACCAGGTATTATTCTTCGATGGTAACGATGTGTATTACTACGATGCTGCTACGGGCGAAGTGAAAGAATCTATGTCGTTTGAAGATATGATGAAAAAGTCGGGGCTTTCGGTAAGTAATAAGAAGGATTATAACAACCGCTCCATACTCTATACCGGCATTGCCGGAAAGGAATTGGGGTTGATCAATTTTGAAAAAAGCCAGATCGAATTATTCAGCCTCGATGGCAAACTTTCAACCATTTTGAAAGCGCCATCGGGCCAACTCATGTACAGTGGTTACAACTCTGCTTTTGCCAATGGCTTGTATTGGTTGTTCGATAAAGAAAATGCAAAATGGATAGGCTATAAAGAAGGAGGCTCAGCCTCTTCCGGCACTTTGTCTACTTCCTACCTTAAGCAGGGTGGTTATGGCAAACTGTCGAAGATCATTACCGTGGGCGATTTGTATTCTACATACGATATTGAAGAAAGTCATCCCAGCCTGGTATCCAGTTTGAAATCAGATTGGGGTGAAGCCAACACCAAAGAAGTACTCAAACGTTCTTCAGAAACGGGTTGGCCATCAGCTATCAACTCTTTGTCGGGCCGCGATAGTTACCGCGATGGTTTTGTAAATTACAACTGTTACTATGTGTCCGATTTGGGCAGCGACAGAGTGTTGCTTTGGATACCCATGAGCGAAAACAAGCACATGGCATCTGCACTGCAGGGCGGCTACGATTACTATATGATCTATAAGCGATCGGCAGTTCAGTTGGGCGATAAAGTGAAACCAAGGTTCAGCGCTGTACTGGGCTCCGGCAACAGTGGGTCGCAGGGGCGTGCTACACGTATCAACGATCCGGGGCAATTATATTCTACGCTCGATTTAAAAAAGGATGAGAGTGGAATAGCGGCACAATTGGAAAGAGAATATGGCACTGCCGGTGCTGCAGAAATTTTGAAAAGGGCAACAGAATCGGGATGGCCGTATGGCATCAGCGATTTTGACAGGAGGTCGAATTACCGTGCAAGGTTTACAGAATATACTGCTTACTACATAGCAGATGTCGGTGCTGAAAAAGTGTTGCTTTGGATACCTATGAATAAAAACAAAAGCGTACCCTCTGCCATGCAGGGCGAAAACGATATATACATGGTGTACGCCAGGAGTGCAGTAACCCTGGGCGACAAAGTAAGAGCAACTGTAACACCCGGCAAAAGCAGCGGCAATAGTGGAAGCAGCGGCGGTGGACAAGAAACCAACAGAACCAAACCTGTAACAGGCACTTTAGGTGGTGCAGTTTCAGGTACTAATAATGGTAATACCAAATCCACGGGCAAGCCAGCCACAGGAAATTTCCAATCGCAATTGGAGTCGATCATTAAAGCGTATGCCGATGATTTTTACGCAATCAAAGGATCGAAACTCAGCAAGACCTCAGGTGTTGATTGGGATGAATGGGAAACTACTATAAAACTGGCAGGTAGTGTAGACGCCTATCTTTCTGAAGGCGTGCTGAACGATCACCTGGAGTATATGGCCGATTTTGGCAGTTTCAGTTCCAAGCAAAGCGCTACCACCAAAATGAATGCAATTATTGCCGAAGTGCTGAAGGCAAAACCAATGGGCTATTCCATTTTGAAAGATGAATCTTTGAGTAAAGAAACTTCATCGTACCAGCTTTTAAAGCTGAGCTCTTCCGCGCCAAAAAGTTATGGCCATCTTGCAATTGAAGTAGCTATGCGTAAAAGTTCTGAGGGATCAAATAGCTGGGTAGTAGAACTCAGTATTTATTCCGATGAGGAGGAATAACAAGCATCAATATTCATCATTCACAGTTATGTGAAATAAACAAAACGCTGCAATTATTTGCAGCGTTTTGTTTTAATACTGTATTGCACAAAAATAGGTCCATGCAATAAATAGTATTTGTAAAGGAACTCTTAACCATAAATAAGATAATCCGGGTCCGTCATTGGTGCCTTTTTGATAATCTATCCGTTTAACAGCAGCATGAATATTGGCAGGGAGCAGCAATATGAAAAAGAAAATAAGCAGCCAGGCAGTTGTTACTCTTATGGCTGGAATATGTAGGCCCACTGCTGCGGCTACTTCAATAATGCCTGTGATATAGACCAGGAGCTTTTTGAGTGGAATAAAGTCCGGTATCATCATGGCCATTCCTTTCGTAAAAACAAAATGTGCAATGGCTGTAAAAACGAGCATGATGGACATGGCGATACGACCGGCGAGTGCAGCATCGAAATGGCCGAGTACAAGCTTTGTTCCGATGAGTGCAAGAACGAATGAAATAAGTAACACGTATAATGGTTTCATCATTTCAGTTTTATGAAGAAAGGTTGGTGCGGTTCAGTTATACAGGTAAGTTATTAAACCCTGCCGAAACCCTGCAATGATTGTGCCGATTCAATTCCGTTAGTGGGATTGTTTTATTTGTAAGCCTGAGTAGCGCACTACTCTTCTACATAAAAAAGCGGGCCCCATGGGCGCCCGCTCTATTCTTGTTGTTTGTGTTGAACTGTTGTAGTTCAAACCAATTGTCGGTTATTAATAACAATACCTGCCTTCGCTGATCATTTTATCTGCTATTCTTCTGCGGGCATCTTTGGTGTTGAATGGGCCATACTTTGTAAAGCGTTTTAAGCCCAGCAACATCATGCGTTGTTCATCGCCATCTGCAAAAGCATTAATGGCTTCTTTACCATTTTTGTTTACTATATCCACAGCATTGTTCAGGTAGCAGCGCAACATATCGGTTTCTAATGCTACTCCTGCTTCGCCACGGGTATTGGCTAGTTTTTTTACCCGCAGCAGGCAGCTTTCGGCCACAAAAGTCTGGATGGCCATGTCTGCAATATTCATCAGCACTTCCTGTTCGTTTTCAATTTGCATCATCAGTTTTTGCACGGCGCCACCAGCCACCAACAGTATCGCTTTTTTCAGGTTGAGTATCGCTTTTTCTTCTGCTGCAAATGCGCCTTCATCCTCATTGCCAAAATCAGGAATACTCATCAATTCTTTCATCACATTCATGGCGGGTTGCATCAGGTCGAGCTTGCCTTTCATAGCACGTTTCAGTACCATATCTACGGTAAGCAAACGGTTGATCTCATTGGTGCCTTCGTAGATGCGGTTGATGCGGCTATCGCGGTAGGCACGGCTTACAGGGTATTCGGCACTGTAGCCATTTCCACCATGAATTTGCACGCCTTCGTCCACTACATAATCAAGGGTTTCGCTGCCATGTACTTTCATGATGGCGCACTCAATGGCATACTCTTCTGCAGCGCCCAGCAAGGCTTCGGCAAAGCTTTTGCCTTCTGCCTGCAGTTCGGCTTCTTTGTCCTGTATCAACTTACTGGTGCGGTATAAGGCTGATGAATCGGCCCAGCACTTGATGGCCATTTCGGCCAGCTTGTGTTTGATGGCGCCAAACTGGCTAATGGGTTGTTTAAACTGTTCGCGGGTGTTGGCATATTGCACCGATAAAGTAGTAGTGCGTTTAGCGCCACCCAGTGCAGCAGCATCCAATTTCAACCGGCCAATGTTGAGAATGTTGAAAGCAATAATATGTCCACGCCCAATTTCGCCCAGCACATTTTCTACCGGCACTTTGCAATCCTGGAAATACAATTGAACGGTAGAAGAACCTTTGATACCCATCTTATGTTCTTCAGGTCCCTGTGTAAATCCTTCCATGCCACGCTCTACAATAAAGGCAGTGAATTTGTCGCCATCAATTTTTGCAAACACAGTATATACCTGCGCAAATCCACCATTGGTGATCCAGCATTTTTGACCATTGAGGATATAGTGTTTCCCATCATCGCTCAGCTTGGCCGTGGTTTTAGCACCCAGTGCATCGCTGCCGCTATTCGGTTCGGTTAAGCCATAAGCACCTTTCCATTCGCCGCTTGCCAGTTTGGGTATGTACTTGTTTTTTTGGGCTTCGGTGCCAAAGTACAAAATGGGCAAAGTGCCAATGCCTGTATGCGCCGCCATTGCTACACTAAAGCTGTAGCCGCCACCTAAACCTTCGGCTACTATCATGCTTTCTACAAAGGGTTTGCCGAGGCCGCCATATTCTTCGGGAATGCTTACGCCGAGCAATCCCTGCTCGCCTGCTTTATCCATCAGCGATGGCATCAGGCCTGCTTCCATATTGTCGATCCCTTCAATTTTTGGAAGTACTTCAGCATCCAAAAACTGCTGGCACATATCCATGATCATGTGTTGCTCTTCCGAAAAATCTTCGGGTATCATTACATCGCTTGGGTTGCTTTCTTTAATAAGCCACTCAGCACCTTTCATGCTGGTAACTTTAGTGGTAGTGGTTTCAGTACTCATGGCAAGTATTTAAAAAATTATATTCCTGGTTAGTGATCCGTGGGGAGCAAAGCAATCCGTTTTAGCTGGCAGTTACTACGAGGCCAAGGTTTTCGTACACCTGGGTAAGTACCCGCCTTGTTACTTCTATGTCTTCGCTGCTTACGCCTTCCAATCCATCCAGCAGGGTTTGATGGGCCAGTCGCATGGTGATCTCCCTGAGTGCAATGGCTTCATCGGTGAGGTAAATAAGGTTGATGCGGCGGTCTTCATTGCTGGCCACCCGCTTCACCATATTCATGCGTTCCAAATTGTCAACCAACCGGGTAATGCTGGGTTTATCTCTATAGGTTTTGTTGCACAGCTCCTGCTGGCTCACACCATCTGTTTTCCATAGATGCACCAATACACTCCATTGTTCTACTGTGAGGTCCAGGTTGTTTTCGCGAAAATATTTTTGTAGCCTGCGGGCAAGCGCCGTGTTGGCCACCCCGGTGATCACGAAATACAGTTCCCCTCTCTTGAATTGGTTGTTTGACATATAGTTGTTTATGCAACTATTCAAAGATAGTGGCCAAAATCAATAATGCAAACCAAATATTTGGGGGCTATCGGCCGGGTGCAGTTGGCATCAGCAGCAGGCGCTGCCAAGGGGTGCCGCCCCCGCTTGCAGCGGTGGCCCTCACTGCGTTCGGCCCTTTGCATCGCCCAGCCCTTCGGCAGCAGTGCAGGCCAGCTAACGCACCATGCAAAAAGCTTTTTGAAAAACAGGGCGGTTGTTGTCATCCACATTATTCAACTTCATAAAGATGAACTTTGTTATATTACAGTAAACTAACATCTCGGATGCCGGAAGCATGTTTTGATTCCATCAGGAAACGGGTACTCAAAAAACTGGAAGCACTTTCACCTTCCCTTACTTATCATTCTGTAGATCATACTTTGGATGTAGTGGCACAAGCCGAACGCATTGCCACCGAATCAGGTATTGGCGAACGTGAAATGTTTTTATTGAAAGTAGCCGGCTTATACCACGACACCGGCTTCCTGGAATTGTACACCGGCCACGAAGAAAAAAGTTGCGAATATTTTTTACAGGATTCGCCCGATTACCAGTTTACCGAATCGGAAGAACAAATTATATGTGGGCTTATTATGGCCACCAAAGTGCCGCAGCAGCCACATTCATTACTCGAATCTATTTTGTGCGATGCCGACCTCGATTACTTAGGCAGGGCCGACTTCGATACAATAGCCGACAGTTTGAAACAGGAACTATTCAGCTACCGGTTTGTAACAAGTGAAGAAGAATGGAAACGGGTGCAACTGAGTTTTTTGCAATCGCATTCTTATCATACAGCTGCATCCATTGCATTGCGTGAGCCGGAAAAACGCAAGCGAATAAACTTGCTTGCAGTACAAGGCTGAGCTGCTTAAGATATTTTCTTTTTCATTTCTATAGTGATCCTATCCTGGGCACGCAGTCGCTTGCAAAGTGTACGCATAATTCCTTTTAGGATATCGGTGTTTACAGCCACCACATCGTAGAAAGCTTCCTGTTCAATTTTCATAAAAATGCAATCGGTAATGGTGGTAACACTGGCAGAGCGGGTTTCGGAGTCGAGCAGCGACAGTTCACCAAAAATTTCGTTTTCGGACAATACCGCCAGTTGGTGTTCTTCATCATGAACGGAAACGCTGCCGGAGTATATAAAATACATGCAATTGCCGGGCGAGCCTTTCTTGAAAATGTTGGTGTTTTTATCTACCTGCACTTCTTTGCAAATAGTAGCAATTTCAATCAGGTCCACTTCGTTGCAACTTTTGAAGATGTCGGAGTTTTTAAGGAGCAGAATTTTTTCTACAATGATCATATGGGTGGTTATTTAGTCATGTTTAAAACGTAGTCCTTGGTTTCTTTTATCAGGAAGTGTTCGCCGGATAAATTTTGCGTTTTCAGTTTCTGCAAAAAGGCAGTTTCGCTATTGCGCCACGATGAATATACACAAACCGATCTTGTCCATGGATTGTACATGGCAGGCTCGTTGAATACAGCTTTGTAGAAAAATTCGTTGATCTCCTGCTGGTGGTATTCTTTGTTCTGCCTTGGGTCCAGCACAAAGTCGAACAAGGCATTCAGGTCTTTCGAGATCTTTTTGGGCAATACCATGTCTATCATTTCCATGGCATTGTACAACTTCTCGTGCTTATTCATTTCAAGCAGTTCCAAAATACGGTTTACCTCTTTTTTACCAAATAGGAGCACGGTTATTTTTAAGGCAATTGTGAGGTCCGATTTTATTTCATTGAAAAGCGATGACTTCACCAATTCCTTGTCCATGAACTCAGGAATTTTAAAGTAGTCGTTTAGTTTAAGCTGCGCCGAATGGATATGGTAGTGCAGCAGGTTTTCAAAAGTTTCGGTTTCTGCAGCACTGCTCGGCTCGTACTCTTTGCTCCACAATGCATGTACAATGGTCTCTTTCAGATCCGATGCTTCGGAGTTCACCAATTGCAACAGGAACATGGTGCTATACATGCCTTTTTGTTTACTGGCAATTTTTACCAGTTCGGGCAAGTGTTCATTTATCAATGCAGGGGGCATTGTTTTAATGTCATCAAAAAGTTTATCGCCATAGAGCAGCAGGCCTTTTAGTGCCAGGTTTTTTTGAGCAGGTTGATCCAATAGGTCGATAATATTGGGAAGTAATGCAGTCATTCTAAGTTTGCATGCAGTGCTGATGGCAGAGCGGCGCACACTCGATTCCTCGTCGTTCATCAGCATTTGTATGGCATCCGAAAAAAGTACATGTTTCAGTTCGCTGATAATTTCCACTGCCAATTCTCTTTCGGCTGCTTCGGTTGAATGCAATAACCTGGTGATCTCGCTGCCCGCTTTGTACAGGTATTCAAATTCACGCTGGTTGAGCAGTTGTACAATAATTGCTTTTCGTACTGGTGTTTCAAATGCATGGAGGTTGTTGGTACTCTCTTTCAAAAAATCAACATCGTGCCTGCAAAGGAAGGAAGCATATTTCTGTTTCAATTCCAGGTCTTGCTCCTGTTGCAGCAATGTTTTCAATGCGGGTACATGTGTTACGCCCAATGCTTCGAGCCGTTCAATGGCGTATTGTTTTACGGCCGGGTCACTCTCCGACTTGAGTTGTTTTTGTAGCAATGCATCCAACTGGTCGTATCCTGATTTTTCAAGAATGTTGAGTGCATAGATCACTTCCATTTTCTTTCCATCTTCCACTTTCTTCAGCAAGATGTCTACGGTTGCCTGGTCGTTGATGTAAATGTCGTCGCTGTTGAATGTGCCTTTCTTTATAGAGTCGTGAATGGTACGCAGGTACGTGATCTTGATTAGGAAAATAATGCCGGCCCATATTACCAGGTTGCTGATCACTATTTTAATGGATAGCAAAATGTCAGGCTCAATTTTGTATTTGTAGAACAGGAATAAAGTGAGTCCCACTACAATGAGCGAAGGCGGATACATGTAACCTTTCGAAATGATATGGCCTTTCAGTCGCAGGCTTTCTTTGAGGGGTTGAAAGAGAATAAAGAATACCGGCTCCTGCATAGTAGAACGCAGCACTTCGGTGATCATGGCCATGAGGCCAAATGCATAAAAGTTGAAATTGGACTGGTCGCCAAAAAAGAAGAAGCAAAGACAAAACACCAGCAATGCGAGTGGTGTAATAAAGAGGCTCGATACTACGCCCAAACGTTCTATAACCCTGCTGGTAAAAATGAGTTTAAAGGCCAGTGCAATTACTCGTCCCAATCCAAAGAAAACGGCGATGTAGGTGGCCAGGTCGCTGATGTTTTCGTACCTGAGCTTTACCTGGGAAATAAAAGTGAAATCGATGAGTATAAAAACATTGTAGCTAAGAATAGAAAGCAGGGAGATCACAAAGATCAATCGGTTCTTGAAAAAGAAACTAACGAAATCTTTCTTGGTAAAAATATCTTCTTCGTGGTGATGCTGGTGCTGCTCGTCGTGCGACTTAATGCGAATAGGATCCCAGCTTTTCTTTTTAATGTATTTGTGAAACAACAGCAATCCGGTACCCAGGCAGAGCATCGCCATCCAAAGCAGGTTGGTAATACCCACCAGTGGAATGAACAAAGGCACAGCCATATATCCAATCAGTTTGGCTGGTATATCGCCTGATCCTACTACTGAAAAAACCCTTCTGCTTTCCCGCACATTGAACAGCAGCGAAACCAATCCCCAAAATGCATAACCGGTAAGCATATAAATGAGAATGCTGGCTACCATTAAGATGAAAATGAAAGTTTGCTTATGCCCCAATACCAAACCGAACCAAAGAACGAGGGAGAGCAGGATACAGAAGGAGATCACATATTTCAGCAATTGCAATGGCGAAAAAATATGCTCGAGTTTTTCATAGATCACATTGAGCAATATGAGTGCAGCTGCCACCGTAAGATACACTATTGGTAAAACTTCTATCTTAAAACTATAGATAAAAAGCGTGAGGGCAATGATGCTGATCAATGCATTGGCAAGTCCAATGAAGAACTGAACGGTTAGTAAGTCAAATACCTGGCTCGACTCTGAAAATTTAATGTTTAAAGCACTATACAGCCTTTCTTTCATAGAAATAAATATACAAACATGTGCATGATTATGATTTTGCATGTATGCCTGCCGATGTGTAAAAGAACAAAGAGGGAAGTGGAATGTAAGGGTTAAGTATAACTACGCATTTTGGATGCCTTAGGGGTGTTTTTAAATATTAATTTTCCAGTTCATGGAATAATAATATGATTTAGAATAAAACTTGTTCTTATTCTCACCTAAATAAATTACTTTCCTTGCACAAAACCCCGAAGTAGTAATTATTCTAAACTATTACCACGCCCTTACACACACCAAAACCTTTAGCAGCACTAATTAAAGTTTCCACCTCGATTTTACTTTACTATCCCGTCTTCCTTTCGATTTTTCCAAACGGTGAAATACGATTGGCTGTTTTTGCTGTGCTATAACTGGCTGTATTTGGAATTTGTATGAACCCTCTAACATAAACCCTCACCCTTATCCGGTATTTATGATTTACATATCTACGCCCTTAGCCAATAATAAAATGGCCAGAATCCTGCTATTCCTAATGCTGCTAACAGGATTGAATGCAACAGCGCAGCAATTATCCATATCAGATTTTGCAGTGTATGGCGGCAAAGACAATTGCGCCGGTTGTGCTGTAAACCTCGACCAAACCACCAAGGTTCAGGGTGGTGCTGTGGGTAGTGCCCGGTTGGTACAAACCAATGGAAGTGCCAACATTCTTGCAAATATTTTCAGCGGTGGAACAGTGAAACTTGCTGCATCTAATACAGTGGTAGGCAAGATCGCGGCAGCCAATCAATATTCTGCCGGAGGTAATATTATTTCTGTAGGAAACAATGCAAACATCACAGGAAATATTGATGGCAATGGCAGTATCGCCATTGCGAGTGGAATAGTAAAAGGCATTGTGACCCGGCCCTATGGTTTTAATTATAGCGGCCCTATACCTACCGGTGGCAGTGTGACGGGAACGCCCACTATTCCTACACTACCCGCTATGCCTGCCATTACCAACTTTCCGGCAGCAGGCAGTACAAAAATCGCTTCTTCCAAAACCATTACACCCGGCTCTTATGGCGATGTGGTGTTCACCGGTGGTAAAACACTTACTTTATCGGGGCCCGGTGTTTATGTATTCAAATCCATTAAGATAAGTGGCAACACCAACAATTTTGTTTTCAATTTCAATAACAGCAGTACCGGTGTTTTTAAGATATATGTACACGAAGATGTGGATCTTGGAAGGGTGCAGGCCACTATGATCAATGGTGGTTCGGCCAACCGCATTTACAGCGAAACACATGGTGATGGTGGCAGTTGCTCAAAGGGAAAATATTCCTGGAACATTGATAATGGCCAGGCCAGTTCAACTGCCACATGGCTCGGTACCGTTTGGGCACCTTACGGCGGTATTGTTATTGGAGCATGTATCAGCAATACGGTGGTTACCGGAGCTTTGATCAGTAATACAGCGGTGAATATTGAAACCCGCGTTACAGTAATTCATGCACCATTTGTGCAATGCAATACACCCGAGGCTAACGCAGGTGCCGATAAGGAATTGACTTGCGCTGTTACTTCCGTTGCATTGGCAGGTAGCAGTAGTAGCAGCCAGGTGGCGTATAAATGGACCACTTCGAATGGTCATATTGTTTCGGGCGATAATTCTTTAACGCCGGAAGTAGATAAAGCCGGCACGTATGTACTCACCGTAACCAGCAATGATGGCGGTTGTGCAGCTACCGATACTGTGCTCGTAAAATTTGTGCCCTGTGTACTGCCATATTATCCTCCACCGGTAAATGGTAAAGTGCACAATTTGATTGGTGCTGAGTTGTTATCACTCTATCAAAATTTTGGCAACGTACTCGACTCTGCGAAAGACATTTTTATTATTGATGGGGAAGATGTGTATATAGATGTGATTGCCCGTGTGGGTAAATATGCGGAGCTGACAGCTTTGCTGAAAACAAGTCCTTATGGAATAGCAGACTCTATCGACAACGGTCCCAATACACTTGTGATCACAGGTAAGTATCCGATAAAGAATTTGCTCAAGCTCGACTCGCTGCCACTGTTGATTGATTATTGCCGGCCATTGTTCCCAGCTATTAGCAATAGTGGTGTGGTGAACTCAAGAGGCGATACTGCCATGCAATCCTATTTTGCCCGCAATGGGTATGGGCTTACCGGCGATAGTGTTCGGGTTGGTGTAATATCTGATAGTTATAACACGCAGCCTGGTAATCCTGCACAGGTGAATGTGTTGAACGACGACCTGCCGGGCATTGGTAATGCAACATACCCTACTCCTGTACATGTGTTGCGAGATTATCCATTTGGCCAGCGATTGGATGAGGGAAGAGCCATGTTGCAAATAGTGCACGATGTAGCGCCAGGTGCGAAGTTGTCGTTCCGGACAGGCTTTATTAGTGCCGGCGATTTTGCACAGGGCATATTGCAATTGCAAAGAGATACCTGTGATATTATTGTTGATGATGTAACCTATATCACAGAACCATTCTTTGCAGATGGTGTGGTGGCAAGAGCTGTAGATTCTGTGGCTCGCTTAGGCGTTTCTTATTTTTCTGCCGCAGGCAATTTTGGTTCGCAGTCTTATGAAAATCATTTCCAACCCACCACGCCTCCATCGGGCCTTGTAGGAGAGGCGCACAATTTTGGCGGCGGCGATGTGTTGCAAAACATCACTTTGATACCGGGTACTTATACCGTAGTGCTACAGTGGGAAGATGAAGTGTATTCACTGGGTGGCTCCAGTACCGGTACAAGAAACGATATGGACATTTACCTTACCGATGTAGCGGGCAATGCTTTGTTTGGATTTAACCGCAACAATATTGGTGGTGATCCTATCGAGATTTTGCCTTTTACTGTAACAGCTGCTACGCAAACCAATATTCTTATTACCCGGGCCAGTGGCAGCGGCAATGTTCGTTTCAAGTATGTTTTCTTCCGGGGCAATGGTGTGGTAAGCGAATACAATTCCGGCACTTCAACTATTGTAGGACAAGCGAATGCAGCAGGTGCTATGGCAGTGGGTGCAGCGTTGTATAGTAACACGCCTATCTATGGCGTCAATCCGCCAACGGTTGCTTCCTTCTCATCCCGTGGTGGTGTTGCAGTGGGTGGAACTGTTCGCAACAAACCAGACTTTGTAGCACCCAACGGGGGCAATACCACGGTAAACCTCGGTGGACCGGATATTGATGGTGATATCTTCCCGAATTTCTTTGGTACATCGGCTGCTGCGCCACATGCTGCGGGCCTTGCAGCTTTGCTGATAGAAGGCAAACGGAAATTTGCAGAAGAGAACAGCATTAGCCCCGACAGTATGCGATCTATACTGCAGCAGTCGGCCATCAATATGGATGTACCCGGGTTTGATTTTGCAACGGGCAGCGGATTGATACAAGCCAACAGGGCATTCAGAACTTTTGCTGCACCAAAACCAGAGATCAAAGAAATTGAATTGCTCGACCCATCGCTCACACCCGGCTCGCAACAAATAATAGTAACGGTAGAGGGAAATTATCTCGACACCAGCAGTACCGTTACATTCAGGGGAACACCGGTACCCACCTCACTGATCAACGGGAATCAACTGTCGGCTACTATACCGCCATTCTTTGGCAATCCTGCCATCCAGGTGTTCAACAGGCCTGCATCTGTTAGTGGTGTAGATGGTGGCTATTCGAATGCCTTGTATTTCCATAGCCCTGTAAAAAAAGAGATTGTTGTAAGCGCCGATACTTTGAAGAAAAAATATGGCGAAAAAATGCCTGGCTTTACTGCCCGCATTACGGTGGATGGAGTGCCGGTTGAAAACAGCGGCATCAGTCTCGCCGATTTGGGACTCGATTCCATAGCATTTACCTGCGCCGCCAATAGCACCAGCGATGTTGGTATTTACAATATCATCCCAGCGCTTTGGCGCACCGATCCTGAAGACTCGGTTCTGATCGGTTTGTTGGAAAGCTTCAACTACCAATTTAAAAACAGTGTGCTGTCCATCGAAAAAATGCCACTCACCATTGTGGCAAAAGATACAACGATGCAGTATGGCGAAAAGTTGGGTGCATTCGGTTACGATTATGTGTTTGAAGATTCTGCTATTTCTGCTGTTGACCTCCAGGCTTTCGTCAACAATCTTTCCGGCAGCTATTTCTCCAATTTTGCTGAAAATGCCGTGGCATTAATTGATTCGAGGGCATTGGCCAATGGTGGCAGGCAGCTCAATAGCGCCGACCTGGAATCACTTACATTCCTGGTGAGTTCAAGAGCATTGGCGAATAGCCGTGCATTGGCCAATTCAAGAGCTTTAGCCAATAGCCGTGCGTTGGCAAATGGAACTATTGTGATTGATACGGTGATCGTGCACGATACAGTGCAGATAGTAGACCTGGGTGTGCAAGCCATTTTTGATTACCAGGAAGATTCGCTAGCAACCACATTGGTTAACTCAAGAGCACTTGCTAATTCACGAGCATTAGCCAATAGTCGTGCGTTGGCCAATGGTACAGCTACGGTAAATAGTCGTGCGCTGGCCAATGGTTCGCCGCTACTCAATAGCAGTGTCATAAGTGCCAACGAATCGAAAGAACTGGTAATAGTGGATGAAGAGGATGTGAATGCACCACCCGATGATGTACTCACAGAATTTAGATCGCTGCCATTGATCACCGGTACTACAGTGGGCGAGCATTTAATAGTGCCTGCGGCTTTCCTGTCCAGCAATTTCGATATCCGGTACGTGATGGGAAAACTCACTATTGAACCTGCACCACTAATTGTACAGGCAGATAGTTTCTCTATGAATTATGGAGGCTCTTTCCCTGCGTTTACATCAACACTTAGTGGCTATCAATACGATGATAATTTTGATTCGGTATTTACTGCGCCATTAACACACCAGGTGTTGAATAATCCATTGGGCAATAAAATTGCAGCCGGCTTGTATCCCTTGCAGCCAAATGGAATTCCGGTAGAACCATCGAATTATAGTATTGAATACAGGCCAGGAAAACTGAATGTATTGGCATCTACATTGACTGTTTCTGTAGCGGATACTTTCAGGGTGTATGGCAATCCAAACCCGGTATTCAGGTTGAAATATGCAGGATTTAAAAATGGGGATGATGCATCTTCATTACAAAGCTTGCCATTGGCTACTTCTGTTGCGAATGCAAACTCTCCTGTTGGAAATTATCCAATTCAAATAGGCAACGCTGTTTCCAATAATTATTCCATCGTGTATCTGCCGGGTGTGCTTACTATTCAGAAAGCTGCACTCACCATAAAAGCAGCAGATATAAGTCGCCCGTATGGCAGTGCTAATCCGCCGTTCACATTTGTGTACACCGGGTTTAAGAATGCAGACAATGCGGGCAGCCTTACTACGTTGCCAGTGGGTTCAACCACTGCAGGTCTAAGTTCACCTGTGGGTAATTATGCTATCCAGTCAAGTGGTGCCAGTTCGCCAAACTATACCATTAGCTATCTGCCCGGTGTGTTGAAAGTTGAGAAGCGTTCATTGATAGTAAGGGCAGAAGATAAATGGATCTGGCAGGGAGCTTCGCTGCCCACATTTACGGCTGTGTATTCGGGATTTGTCAATAATGATCAAAACAAAATTACTTGTGGCCCATCCTTCAAGCTAAGTCCTAATTGTGTTGGTTCAGCTGGTACCTATACCATTACGCCTTATGGCTTGGTGTTGTCTAATGGAAGTAACTATACGATCAGTTATGAATCGGGTACATTGTACATAAATCCGAAGGGAGGAAATGCCAAAGCGGTGAAACCAAAACTGGAATGTGTGGAAGACCTGGGAGCAGGACATCCATCCGGATTCAGGTATGCGGCTAATTTCTCTTACGAAAACCTGAATGCATCAGCACTCTATATTCCTGTGGGATCATTCAACTTCATTACTACATCGGGTAGTTACAGCGGCAATTTGCCGGTGGTGTTCAATGCAGGAAAAGGAAATTTCAAAATCTACTTCTCCGGTGCTTTGTTGAAATGGACCCTTATCAGCTATTCTGGAAGCCAGAAATGCACGTATGAGGTATCGGGCAGTTCAACATCGAACAGATGTACTGTTGCGCCTATTGTGCTGATAAGTTCTGCCAATGCTGTGGGCATAGCAAATGCTGAAACGGTTGAAGATAAACCTGCGGCCAGGCAAATACAGAACCCTGCACTCCAGGCCAATGGCATAGTTGCATATCCGAATCCTGCTATCAACATCGTCACTATTCAATGTTTGCAACCTATCAGCTCAGGTAAAGATGTGCAGATAACCGATATGCAGGGATTGACGCAGCGAGCCTTTACTGCAAGAGTAACCGAGGGTAATAGCCTGGAAATAAATATCGGCAGGTTAAGACCGGGCTTATACACGGTGAAAGTGAAAACGGGCAACGGTTATAAGCAGGTGAAATTTATGAAATACCAGTAGTGTCAAAATGAAAAATAGCAGCGATTCAAAAAGGGGGAAATCAGTTTCCCCCTTTTGTAATATCTTTCAAGCAGTCTTCACCCTAACCTTATTCTCTTAATGGGCTTCGCTAGAACCTTAGTCTCTTGCTGTGCTTTGCTGATAGTATCGATGCTGGCTGCGCAAAATGCGGCTATCGATAGTTTGAAACAGGTAATAGCCAAAGCGGCTGCAGATTCCAATAAAGTGAATAGCCTGCTTGCCCTAAGCAAAGAATATCTTTCCAATGATCCTGCCAAGGCCATACAATACGCTAATGAGGCCAATGTATTGGCTTCTACCATTGGGTACACAAAAGGCAATGCGTATAGCTACAAAGCCCTGGGCTTGGTGTACCTCATGCAGGGGCGCTATATAGAAACCATTGAAAATTTTGAAAGTGCGCTGGCGGTGTTCGATTCATTGGGCGACAAAAAAGGACAGGCCAACATGCTGAGCAACGAAGGCACAGTATATTTTAACCAGGCCGATGATGCAAAGGCATTGGAGCTTTACCTGAAGGCGTTGCATATTGCAGAACAAACCGACGATTCCACACGCATTGCTACATTGCTGTTGAATATTGGCGCAGTGTATGCACACAAGAAAGCCACCTACGATAAAGCACTCGATTACTATAGGCGAGCACTTGAAATAAGTAGGCTATTGCCCGATAAAAATATCATTGGCACAGTGAATGCCAACATCGGGGAAATTTATTTACTGCGGGAAGAAATAGACATGGCATTGCCCTATTTCAAAGAATCGTTGAAAGATTATGCAGGCTCCGAAAACACACCTTATGCACTGAATAATTTGGGCAAAGCCTATTTCAAAAAAGGGAATTATCAAAAGGCCATTGAATACCACGAGCAGGCGTTGGAGTTTGCCCGAAAGCTGGAAGCACCGGTAGATGAAGCCGATGCGTTATTGGGCATTGGCGATACGTATATGGAAATGCAGCAAATAGATGAAGCGATAGCGTCGTACAAAAAAGCTGAAACTATATCACAATCTATCAGCCATGCCAATGATCAAATGAAATACACTTATATCGGTCTGGCGTTGGCGTATGCCCAAAAGCAAGATTTTTCCAATGCCTACCGGTATCAAACTTTATATTCGTCGGTAAAAGATTCGCTGTACAATATTGATACTGATAAGAAGTTGTCGGGGCTGCAATTCAATTTTGATATTCAGAAAAAACAGGCACAGGTTGACCTGCTTACAAAAGATAAGATTGTAAAAGACCTGCAACTGAAGCGGCAAAATGTGGCCAAGAATATTTTGATTGGCGGCCTCGTGATCGCATTCGTTTTTGCTTCGGTGCTGTATCGAAACTATCGGAACAAAATAAAAGTGAATAAGATACTAGACCGCCAGAATGCAGAAATTGAAAGTTTGATCCTGAATATTCTGCCGAAAGAAGTGGCGATGGAATTGCAGAAAACCGGGCATGCCACACCAAAATATTATGAGAAGGCAACGGTGTTGTTTACCGATTTCAAAGGGTTTTCAAAGCTGGCAGATGAAATGTCGCCACAGGAAGTGGTTACAGAACTGGGCAGTTGTTTTGTAGCATTCGATGAGATCATAGAACGGTATAATCTCGAAAAAATAAAAACCATTGGCGATTCCTATATGTGTGCAGGTGGTATTCCCACCGAAGATGAGGATCACCCCATCAATATTGTAAAAGCCAGCCTCGAAATGCAATCGTTTATTGCAGAGAGGAATGAACGTCGTGCCGAAATGAATTTACCGCCATGGGTGATTAGAGTGGGCATCAACACCGGGCCGGTAGTAGCCGGAGTGGTAGGTAGAAAAAAATACGCCTACGATATTTGGGGAGGCACTGTGAATATTGCCAGCAGGTTAGAGAGCAATGGAGAGCCCGGGCAGGTAAATATTTCTGCATCTACTTATGAGCTCATCAAAGACGTTTATCCCTGCACGTACAGGGGTAAGATCTATGCAAAAAATATTGGTGAGATCGATATGTACTTCGTGAATGCATAATGCAATCGCGTTGAACTTTTCGTTGCAGAATTCATTGTTGCAATTTGCAAATGCAATCATTCTGCGTCGCTGCTTATCTTGCACCCATGTGGATTTGGGTAATTATCGGAACACTAACTGCGTTGTATGCCGTACTTGTAATGTGGTATAAATGGGCCTGGCGACAACTGCCCATGTATAATGTGCCCAACGAGTTTGTGCCTTCTGCCCGCATTACCGTCATCATTCCTGCCAGGAATGAAGCCGCCAATATTGGGGCATGTTTGCAAGGACTGGTAGAACAGAAATATCCCCGGGAATTGCTGCAGGTATTGGTCATCAACGATGCATCGGAAGATGCCACTGCCGACATTGTACAACAGTTTTCCAATAACTACCCGTATATACAATGCCTGCATTTACCTGCAGATGCCACCATGCAATCGCACAAAAAGCGGGCCGTAGAGCGGGGAATAGCTGCAGCCACAGGTGAGTTGATCGTATGCACTGATGCAGACTGCACGCACTCTCCATTATGGCTTCACACTGTAGCCAATTGCTACCAACAGCAAGCCGCTGAATTTATTGCTGCACCCGTAGTGTACGAAACGGAGTCTACCATACTTTCTGTTTTTCAAACCCTGGACTTTATCACGTTGCAGGGTATTACCGGTGCCAGTGTGTCGAAAAAGTTTCACACCATGTGCAACGGGGCCAATATTGCATACAGCAAAAAAGCATTTGAAGCGGTAAAAGGATTTGAGGGAATTGATGCGTTACCCACCGGCGACGACATGTTGCTGATGCATAAAATTTTCAGGCGATTTCCCAATGGTGTGGTTTGGCTGAAAAGCAGCGATGCCATTGTGAGTACGCAAGCCTGCGAAAGCTGGCCTGCATTTTTTCAACAAAGAATAAGATGGGCCAGCAAAGCCGCTTATTACGATGATAAGCGCATGTTCATGGTGCTATTGCTGGTGTACCTGCTTAACCTGGTTTTCCTTGCCGGGCTGCTGGCTGTTATTCTATTCAATTACCCGCTTTGGCCCCTGCTGTGTTGGCTGGTAGTGAAAACCACAGTGGAAATGAGCTTCCTGTTTCCTGTAGCACATTTCTTTAAAAGAGAATCGTGGATGCTTGTGTTCCCCCTGTTTCAACCGCTACATATAGTGTACACCGTGGTAGCTGGATGGCTCGGCCGGTTTGGCAGCTACCGGTGGAAAGGCAGAACCATCCAAAAGCCATCGGCATTGGTGAGATAATGCCGGTTTCAGTTGAAGCCAGCATCCCTTTCTCGGCTTTCACTATTAGCTTTCCGTGGCCACCTGGATATTGCGATTCAGGCTTTCTTCCAGCGAAATGAGTGTTTCTGTACGTTCAATACCCTTTATTTTTTGCATCTGGTCGTGCAGTACATAGCGGAGCTGGGTAATGTCCTTGCAGGCTATTTCCACGAACATGCTGTAGTTGCCCGTAGTATAGTTCAGGCGTACTACTTCGGGTATTTTCATCAGGTCTTTGGCTACCGAATCGTATAAACTGCTCTTTTCCAGGTAAATACCTACAAATGCAATCACATTGTACCCCAGCTTATGGGTATCTACCGCCAGCCTGGTGCCTTTGGCAATGCCCATTTCCTGCAACTTCTTGATGCGTACATGAATAGTACCACCACTCACAAAGAGTTTTTTACCCAAATCGGCGTAAGAAATCTCAGCATCTTCCATCATGTGCTGAATGATCTGGTAATCGAGTTTGTCTAAATTCAGTTTTCCTGCCATTTTACATTTTTTGATTCGAAAAAAATGTTATTTTTTGCATAACTAATGCATTTCTTCTAAACTTGTCAACTTTAACTTGAAAAATTTGGAACGAAAGGCATGAGTCTTTTAATATTGCACATCGGTTGAAAGCAAACAAGCGGCTTCGGCATAAAAGTAAGGTTTGCAATTCAATCAACAATAGTTCTTTCTTTTTCGAAATTTTCAAAATCGTTTTTTTGAAATAGCATTTTGTAGGGTGTTGAAATTTGGCAGACATGTCCGCTTGTCTCGCGGATGAGGAGTTCAGGATAAACACAACATAGAGCCGTGCTGGTTTGGTAGTAGTAGGGGGCAACCTTTTTGCTGCAAAACCAGACCCGACCAGGGTTGACCACTTTTTCTTTGTGTTGCTGCTAACTGCCTCGTGGAGGTTCGAGTCCTTCTCCTACAGCTTTGTTTTAGTATTGGTTTACATTTTGATGCCATGCAGCCTGCCTGTTATTGAATAGGTTGCTGCATGTGTATCGAAATTTTCATTTTTACACAATCGTTACTTGCCAGAGTAGAATGTGGGGTGATGAAACTTTTGGCAGACATGCCCTCTTGTCTCGGGGGTGAAGAGCAAAGGATAAACACTGTATAACGCCGATCCTGTCTGCAGCAGGACCGACTGGGGTTGACCACCAGCAGGTTTGGGTTCGCTTCCCAATCACGATGTACAGAGGCTAACTTCTTCGTGGAGGTTCGAATCCTCCCCCTACAGCACTAGCCCCGGCCTTTGGTTCGGGGTTTTTTTGTACGCAAAATTTTGCATTTCATTTTATCCTGCCTTTCACATTGTGGATAGGTAGATTTGCAAACTGGCCCAAGCTGGCAGAACTTGCAACTATGATACCCGAACAGCTCGATTTATTTGGTGGTCCCCCTAAGCCGCCTCAAAAAATAAGGGTGGACGATACACCTCCACCGGTGGTAGAAACAACGCCCGACCCCATTCCTGTAGAGGATGCCGATCTGCCCGATTGGGTAGAAGATACCGTAGTGGCTATTGAGCAATCCGAAGAAACATTTGCATTGGCCGAAGAGCCGATTACAGAAGATATATTGGAAGATGATCTAGCAATTGATGAACCTCAATTTGAGTTGACCGAACAACCGGAAGAGGAAGCATTACAAAATGATGAAGCTGCAGATGAACCTCTGCACGATCTGGCTGAAGCCGTAGCAACCGTAGCTGCTCCTGATCCGTTGTCGGAAGTGATTGCCTGGATGGAACCCGGCGATAACGAACCTGCTCCCGTAGTACCGGAACCTTTGATTGTGCCCACTGCTTCGGAAGTGATTGAGCTGCCTGCGAATAAAAAATCTGTACCAAGCGGCGAGGCTGCGGCAAGCGAAAATGGTACTCCTTCAAAAGTTGCTGCTTCTATTGCATCCGAAGAAGGAGGAATGCAGCAGTTCAATATTCCGCCCGACGAAATACTTTTTCAGCGGCAATATTATAGCATGCGGGAAACTGCCACCATGTTCGACATTACGCATAGCATGCTGCGCTACTGGGAAAATGAATTCGACATTTTACAGCCCAGAAAAAACCGAAAAGGCGACCGCTATTTTCGACCCATCGATATCAAAAACTTACAACTCATTTATCATTTGTTGAAAGTGCGAAAATTTACTTTGGATGGTGCCAGGGAATATTTGCGCAATCATAGCAAAGCATTGGATACATTCGAGTTGGTGCAAAAACTGGAAAAAGTAAAATCCTTTTTGCACGAATTGAAAGCCCATTTATAATGAAACGTACACTCGTGTTTTTTGCAGTAGTGCTGCTTGCCATGCAGGCTACACACACACATGCCCAACAAAAATTGTTTGAAGTGCTGCCCGATAGTGCCGAGAAAAAATTATTGATGGGCATAGTTGCGTTGCAGGATATCAAAGGCGATACCTGCTTTGCATGGTACCCCGCAGCGTTGAAGTATTACAAGCCCAATGCTGCTTTGGTAAAAGCTTTTAAAGAAAAAGCCGGGCAGTTTTCGTTACTCATTTTTACCGGCACATGGTGCCACGATTCGCAGCAGATCACTCCTAAATATTTTGCATGCCTCGAAGCAGCAGGCATTCCCGAAACGGCGTATACCATTGTAGCTACCGACCGCCACAAAACAACGATAGCGCATTTGCACAGTGTATTCCAGGTAGTGAATGTGCCCACCATTATTGTGCTTAAAAATGGGAAAGAAGTGGGCCGTATTGAAGAGTACGGAAAAACCGGCCTGCCCGACCAGGAGTTAGCTGGCTTGATGCAAAGTTTATAAGACGGCTATATTTCTGCCTAAGTGAGACAACCCTGCTTTCTGCAGCCATTTCAATATTTTCTTCTCGCTTTCGTCGGTGCTACCATTTGCAAGTCGCCGAGGCATGGTATTTGACCAGCCGTTTGGCAATATTATATTTCCCGGTTCTTCGAGGTGTTGGCGCAGCTCGAAGCTGCATATAAAATGATTCCTTGAATCACCAGAAAATTTTTCACGGTATTGGTTCTTAACCTATCAGCTATTTTGCTGTAGGACATTCGGTGTTGTATGAATGAGTAGATTGCGGTAAAATAAGTTGTCGCGTGGCCGAAACAGTTTTTTGATACAATAAACCGGATACACAACGTCCCGTTCCGGAGACGTTGCTGGGAAGAAACAGTGGGGTATTAGATTTATATTAATAAAAAAATGGAAGCAAAACGATTTAAACAGCTTATTGATGAATGTGCTGTAGGTCATCAGGGCAAAAAGGCCGGCAAGAAGTATGTTTGGCTTCATGATGAGCTAGTGATTTTTCTTGATATCCAACTTAGTGAATTTATTCCGAGGGCGTTTTATATCAATGTCAGTTATTTTTTGTCTGCCATCACTGGTTTGCCGGATATTGAGGCGTTTGAATATCTTGGGGATGTTTTCTACAGGTTCAGTTCAGGCTTAAGTGGTGAAGAGTACAGTGATGTGTTTGCTATTGAGGAAATTCAGAACGAGGATGATATTAGAATTATTCTTGAAAGGGAGTTTGCTTATTTTGTCAAGGAGGTTAAGACAAGTAGTGATTTGGGCAATGTAATTAAGAACCGCCCCAATGTTAGGCCATTCATGAAAGTAATAGCTGAGGAACATTTTGGGTTAACCCGTCCCAAAAAGAAGTCATTTTTTGACCGCTTTAATTTTTAGTGAAACAGGAATAAAGAATCCTTTGCCTTCGTTGGTGCTCCGATAACCTTCCATCAGCCGCCGCGGCATGGGCTTTTGACCAGCGGAAAAAAGCGGCAGGATTTTATTGCTGCCTTAATGTGATGGCTCTGCTCTCTGCAGCCATTTCTATGTGTAGCTCTGCAGCCAGTGTCAGTATCTGCAGGTTCACTTTCTCCCTTAGTTTAAAAAACTCTTTCATGCTGGGCTCCATGTCCACAAAATATTCCACATGAATGATGTTGGCGCTTACGCCCGTGTCTGCGAGGAAAACGTTGGAGTCCAGTACATGTGGTTGCTGTAAAATATTTTCGATACCTGCTATATAATTGGCTACTACCTGCGCCGGTGTTTTCATGCTGATCTCAATACGATTGAGCACATTGCGCTGTGTACGCAGGGTTTGGTTGTCCAGAATGGAGTCTACCATTTTTTTGTTGGGCATGGTAGCAAAAGTTTTTTCGGCAGTGCGTATGCGGGTGCTGCGTAATCCAATTTTTTCTACCGTTCCCGTTATTGATTCCACTTTTACAATATCGCCAATGGTAAATGGCTTGTCGAAGAAGATGATAAAAGATGCGATCAGGTTTTCGAGGCTTTCTCTAAACGCCAATGCCAATGCCGCACCCACAATACTGAGGCCGGTCAATACATTGTTGAGGTCGAAGCCAAATGAGAATTTCAATATCAACAATATGCCAATGATCCAAACGATCACTTTCATGAAATCGCTGAAGAAAATAACAAGCTGGTCGTCGGTGCGGTCTTCGGTAGCTATTGCTTTTTGATGCAGCAAGTGAGCTATGTACATGATGATGCGGTTGCAAAGCCACATAAAACAACCAATGAGCACAGCCCTGGCCAACGACTCCATGATGTCGTGAAATTCAGATTTGTAAATGCTGAACTTCAATGCTTCGGGCATGTTGAGCCTGTTGAAAGCAATAATAACTGCCCATACCAGCAGGAACATATCGATGGGCGCCTGCACCAACTCGTTGAAACGTTGCGCATCGAATGGTTTGTTTTTAGAAGTGATCAACCTGGCTATGAGCCATGCGCAGGCTTTAGCCAGCAATCGCCTGAACAATAAAGTGCCCCCAATAATGCCGGCAGATATCAAATAACTGCGAATGGAATTGTCCAGAAATACCTCGTCTAAAAAATGGTTCATGGTGCGGGTTAAAATTCAGATGGTGGGTGAATAGTATATAATTGTAAATATCCTTTGTCGGTTTGTACAAAAAGGTGGTTTCCCTGCAGGCGTATTTTTTTTGCCTGCTTCATGTCGGCTGGCATGGGCAGTGTATTCATTTGTATGCCATCTGCTTTCAGGTAAATAAAATTGGTGCCATCGGTGGCAGTGAGTCCTTTGCCCACGCCTTGTAAATTTTTCCAGCCGGTATAGGGCAATAGTTTTTGATAAGCACCAAAATAATCCATCAGCAGCAGACCTCTTGTGCTATCGTACGCATACAATTGTTTATTAAAATCTTCCAGCCTGTGGGGATGCGGCGGGTTGTCGAACAGCATGCGAAAGTCTGCAGACTCTAACAACAGGTTGCCTTCTTCATCAATTTTTTTCAGCTTGTTATCGAGATCGTCAAACAGCCAGATATTATTGTCGTAGCTCTGTGCAACAGCGCCACATTGCAAAATGCCCACGGCATTCAAATTGATGGAAGTGCGCACATTCAGAAACCGGTCGAGTATAACAAGCGTTGAAAAATCTTTGTACCAAAGTATAATGCGCAAAGGGTTGGAAGCATCAATGGCATACAGGCTTCCGTAGCGGCGCACATCATTGAACATGCACACCGAATCGAATTTGGCATCCAGCTTTTTCAGTTGTTGATTGGTGCTGAATAAATAAAGATTCCCCAGGTTGTCTACTTCAAAATTTTCGATAGGAGCAGGCCATGTTTTATCCAGCGAAAAAGCAGGTTGTGCGTTTGCAGCACATGCCAGCAAGATGAACGATATGAAGAAAAAATACTTCATAGGTTAACCCTCAAATACTTTGAGTTCAATTTTGTCGCCATCAAATTCGGCATAAGTAAAATGCAAGATCCAATCGCCCAGGTTTACATACGTGCTGTTGGAGGGCAATGCATGCACACCGGGTACATGCCTGTGGCCATATACGAAATAGTCGAAGTGTTGGGTTTTCAATATTTCACGGCTATGTATCATCAGCCATTCCTTGTCTTCGCCCCAAAACTGTTTTTCGTGATCGGCTACGGTTTGCCTGCTTTTCCTGCTGAAGAAATTAGCAAGGCCAATACCAATAACAGAAGGGATCATGCCAAATAAAAACTGGCACACGGGGTTGCGAAATATTTTCTTCAAAAACTTGTAGCCATAGTCGCCGGGACCAAGCCCATCGCCGTGTGCTATGTAAAAAGTTTTATTGCCAAAGCTGAAATTCTTGGGACCGAAGTACACAGGAATATGCAACTCTTCCTGCAGGTAGGTTTTCATCCACATATCGTGGTTGCCTACAAAAAAATGTATTTGTATGCCTGCATCGGTTAGTGTAGCCAGCTTGCCCAGCAGGCGCACATAACCCTTTGGTACTACCTTTTTGTATTCGTACCAAAAATCGAACATGTCGCCCACTATAAAAATGGCGAATGCATCTTGTTGAATGCTGTCGAGGAAGCGAACGAGTTTTGCTTCCCGCACCCTGCTGGCTTCGTAGTTAGGAGCACCTAAATGAAAGTCGGATAGGAAATAAACTTTTTTGCCAACAGGTATATGCATGCAGCAAATGTAGCGGAGATAATTATTGAAAAATGACGGCGCTTATACAGGTAATGTGTGCGACAGTTGGTTGTTATTGCTTGTTATCGCGGTATTGCAGCACATCGCCCGAGGTTACAAGGGGATGGCCTTCTACCGAACCAGCATACCAGTATATCCATGCCACTTGCTTTTCGCCATTGTCGAGCAGTACGGTGGCAATATCGCGCCGATACAATACCGGCTCATCTTCCGCCGGGAACACACCTTCATAATCGTCGAGCTGAGCCATGGCCCAGTTAAACTCTTCTTCTGATTTGATGGTAAAAAGTTCGCCTACAATATAGGCTGGTTCGCTACTGGGGATGGCTGCGGGATACTCGCCTAAATCGTAGAGTTTTCCCTGCACTTTTCCCGGCCCTACCAGGTTGAAATACCTGGTCATGTATTCAAAAGCGGGGCTATTAAATCCTTGTCGTAACGATCCGTATACAAATACCTGGTTAGGCTGCTGGCTACTCATCATCTGATTTTTATTGGGCATTTAAAGTTCACAAAGCCGGGCGAAATAACCTATGCCGATTCAATTAAAAAGCAGAAAACTTCTTTGGGGCCATGCACACCTGTTACCAATGTTTTTTCAATATCGGCTGTACGACTGGGGCCACTGGCAAATGAAATTTGAGAAGGCAGTTGTAAACCGTATTTCATTTGAAGCTGGGATAATGCATCGGCGGGGTCGTACACCAACTGGCCGCTATGGGCTATGCAAATATGGATAGGTGCATACACACTGGTAGTGCGACCGGATGAAGCTGCACTGCTAAGCACCATCGTGCCGGTACGGGCTACCAGCGATTCGCAGGCGGTGATGCTCACATGGCAATCGGCCAGTGAAGGATGCCAGTCGTTTTGCCAGCCTGCTTTGTGCATGGCTTCCATAATGGCGCCATCGGTGCAATACCATTTTGTCCATCCTTTTTTTTGCATCAATACCTGCAATTGTGCTACGCATTCATGCATGTTCATGCAAAACACAAACTGCCCCTGCAGCTTGGTAAATTGCTCTGCAAACAATACTGCCAGGTCTTCGCTGTTTTCGCGAAAAACATTCGGCAGGTCAGGTGCATAATGGGCAGGAAATGGAACAGGCACCGGGGTGTCCAGTGCCTGTTTTATCTTTTTTAAAATATTGCTTTTGGCAGTTGATGACATGCTTCAAAAGTAATCAGGAACATGCCAGTAGCCAAAACTCCGTTGTTATAATGCTTCCTGGTTAGTGCCGGCATTTTCTTTTTCGGGGTCGGCAATTTCGGAAGCCGGATGTGCATGTGGAGCCGGAGTGGTTTCATCTACAATATGCACCGGGCTCTTGGTACCAAATGGACGCTTACCGATCAGGTCTTCCACATCGCTTTGGAACAATACTTCGCGGTTCAGCAATGCCTTGGCCAATTTCTCTACCTGCTCTTTCTTTTCGGTAAGCAAATGCTTGGTACGCACATAGGCTTCTTCAATAATAAGGCGTACTTCCTGGTCAATGATCTTACCGGTTTCCTCGCTGTAGGGCTTGGTAAAAGTTTGATCGGAATTAGGATCGTAGTAGCTCACATTGCCCACTTTATCGTTCATGCCATACACAGTAACCATACCGTAAGCGGTGCGGGTTATTTGTTGAAGGTCGTTGCTGGCACCGGTACTTATTTTTCCAAAGAAAATTTCCTCTGCTGCACGGCCACCCAGTGTCATACAGATCTGGTCGTTGAGCTGATCGGTATTATAGAGATATTGCTCTTTGGGCGTGTATTGCGCATAGCCAAGTGCTGCGGTACCACGTGGTACTATGGTCACTTTCAGCAATGGGTAAGCATGCTCCAGGTACCAGCCACAAATAGCGTGTCCGGCTTCGTGGTAAGCAATGATCTCTTTTTCTTCGGGGCTAATGAGTTTGTTCTTTTTCTCCAGTCCACCAATTACGCGGTCAATAGCATCCTGGAAATCGTTCATGTCCACTGCGTCTTTGCCATTGCGGGCTGCTATCAGGGCTGCTTCGTTGCACACGTTAGCAATATCGGCACCTGCAAAACCCGGGGTTTGTTCCGCCAGTTTATGAATGTCTAGTTTTTGTGAAACTTTGATAGGCTTCAGGTGCACTTTGAAGATCTGCTCACGGCCGGTTACATCGGGGCGGTCAATGCTGATCTGGCGGTCGAATCGGCCGGGGCGCAACAGGGCAGAGTCCAATACATCGGGCCTGTTGGTAGCTGCCAGTACAATGATGCCGGTATCTCCACCAAAGCCATCCATTTCTACCAGCAACTGGTTCAAAGTATTTTCCCTTTCATCGTTGCTCATTACTGCATTTCTGCCCCTGGCACGGCCAATGGCATCAATCTCATCAATGAAAATGATACAAGGTGCTTTTTCACGAGCTTGCTTGAACAGGTCGCGAACACGGCTGGCGCCCACACCCACAAACATTTCAACAAAGTCGGATCCACTCAGGCTGAAGAAGGGAACTTTTGCTTCGCCCGCCATGGCTTTCGCCAATAAGGTTTTACCTGTACCCGGAGGGCCCACCAGCAATGCACCTCTTGGAATTTTACCACCCAGTGCCGTGTATTTTTTCGGATTTTTCAGGAAATCCACTATTTCCATCACTTCCACCTTGGCTTCATCCAGCCCGGCTACATCGGCAAAAGTTACGTTCACTTTCAGGTCTTTTTCAAACAGGGTAGCACGGCTTTTTCCAATATTGAAAATGCCACCGGCACCACCGCCGCCACCTGCGCCGCCGCCCATTTTGCGCATCATGAGCACAAAAAACAGCACAAACAAACCAATGGTCACCAGGGTTTGCATGAGCGGGCCTACCCAATCGGGGTCGTCGTCGGTTTCCACCGCCAGGCTTGGCAGGTTATTGGCTGTTTGGAAATCGCCCAGCCTTTTGCTCCAGCTATCCCAACTGGTAATTTTAAATTCAAAATGAGGACCAGCTTTATTGCCCGTAATGCGGGCATTTTTGAATTTGGTGGTGTAGTATTCTTTGCCCAGGCTTTCCTTCTTGATAAATACTTTGATCAGCAAGCGGTTGCGTGACTGGTAAATTTTTTCGACATCACCATTTTTATACATCTGCTCCAAAAAGGATTTTTCATCCGTTTTGAGTGCATCGCTTCCGGTGTTGAAATATTGGAAGCCCAACAGGATCACTGCAATGGCAGCGTAAATCCAGTAGATACTGAACTTGGGACCTTTTTTGGTGGGCTTGTCTTCGTTTCCAGAGTTCTTCAAAAATGGCGGCTTACTATTTTGACTGGGTCGTTCTTCAGGTAGCATATATGGTTTGTTCTGCTTTACAATGTACAATGTTGCGAAAGTTCTGCTTTCAAATCGGGGGGAGTTGGTGAAAATACCGTTTTGAAGACAATTATCAGGAAGGTTCATGCTGCACGGCGGGAGCATCGCTCCACATTTCTTCCAGCTGGTAAAAGCGCCGCGACTCTGGTTGCATGATGTGCACCACCACATTTACATAATCTACCAGCACCCATTTGGCATGGTGAAATCCTTCCTGGTGGTAAGGGATCTCCTCGGTGTCGGTCTTTACACGCTCCTGGATGCTATCGGCAATTGCTTTTACCTGGTTGGCATTGGATGCCTCACAAATCACAAAGAAATCGGCTGATGCTTCCGGTATTTTTCTCAAATCAAGCGATATCACTTCTTCACCTTTCTTATCAAAGATGCCTTTCAGTATGCTTTTGAATAGCCTGGATTGGCGGGTGAGATGCTGTATAGGTCGGCGGCCGGATGGCAAGGCTTCTGTCTGCTTCAATACTTTTGCGGCTTTTATTTAGTTGTTTGCTATTGCTTACCTCGGCAATATCGCGGTTTCTCTCAAGTGCTTCTGCTAAATTAGCCTAAAAATTAGCGAATCTACCGGTATGAATGCACTTAGCATCGGACATTCTTTTGAGGTTTTCAATACAATTGATAGTACCAACATGTATGCCATGAGTTGTATACGTGAAGGAATGGCTGTTCACGGTGCTGTATATTTTGCTCATGAGCAATATAGCGGTAAGGGACAAAGGGGTAAAACCTGGTGGTCGGCACCCGGCGAAAACCTGCAAATGACTATTGTATTGCAACCCCTGCAACTCGCTTCCAGCCAGCATTTCAGGCTGGTGGTAGCTGTGGCGCTTGCCGTGCACGATTTTTTGGAACACCACTCATTTCACGGCTGGTTTATAAAATGGCCAAACGATTTGTACTGGGGTGACAGAAAGGCAGGTGGCATCCTTATCGAAAATGTGATACAGGAAGGAAAATGGCGCTGGGCCATTGCGGGTATCGGTGTCAATATCAATTCAACACTGTTCGATAAAAGCCTGCCCAATCCTACATCGCTGGCGCAGGTAACCGGGCTTAGGTACAATACCGAAGACATGGCCCGTAACCTTTGCTCTTTTGTAGAAAAGCGCTGGCAACAATTGAACCGTTCTTCCGAATGGCCTTCTATGCTGCGGGCTTACAATAAAGTTTTGTACGGTGCAGGCTACCCTCAAAAACTCAGGAAAGAAAATATTACTACCGCCTACAAAATAGTGAGGGTAAACGAACACGGCGACCTGATAGCAGGCGAAAACCAGGAGTACCAGTTCAAACACGGCGAAGTGGAATGGGTATTGCCCTGGGCTTAGTTCAATTGGTTTTTTCTTCAGCAGCTCTTGCTTCTACTTCAAACCTGTTGTTGTAATAGCCACGGCGCATCCACTCCCAACCATAGAGTAGTAAAAAGCGTGAGAAGCCATATTGTTTAAACTGTGCAATATGTGCCAGCTCGTGGCGCACCCATTTTTCATTTTGTAGGAAATCTTGTTTTTCGATACCCCATAAATAAATGCGTCGCCCCAGTACCAGTGCTACCTGGCGGGTATGCAGTTTGGCTGCCGCAAGCCTTGCCAGCCACGATTCTTCAACGATCTGTATGTTGGACGGCAGTTCCATTTTTGTTTGAATTTCCCGCACTACTGCGCCCAGGCATCCAATATTTCCTGTGTGTGGTTTTTGCTGACGGGCTTGGTGATAATGGCTTTTATTTTTCCTTTTTCATCAATTAAAAAACTGGTGCGATGGATGCCATCGTACACACGGCCCATGAATTTCTTTTCGCCCCATACGCCGTATGCTTCCAATATTTTCCTGTCTTCATCTGCTAAAAGCGAAAAAGGTAGATCGAATTTTTGGGCAAATTTTCCATGACTTTTTACGCTGTCCATACTTACGCCCACTACCTGTATACCTGCTTTTTTAAGTGCCGAAAAATTGTCGCGAAGATTGCAGGCCTGCACCGTACAAGTGGGCGTATTGTCTTTGGGGTAAAAATAAATGACCAGTTTTTTTCCTTTGAAATCTTTGAGCGAAACCTCATTGCCATGCTGATCCAATCCTGCAAATGCAGGCGCTTTATCGCCCTTTTTTAATGTAGTCATACCAATAAAAATCTGGTGGCAAAACTGGACGCATTTATCGGTATGGCAAAAAAAAGCTGAAATTGGCTGTATGGAAATTGCAATTGTACTGCTGCCTGTAATGATGATCGTAATTGGCGTGTATAGAATTATGGGTTATGCAAGCCAGTTAAAAAAATGGATAAAATCGGAGGGCGAAGTGGTGGCTTTTTTGCACCAGGAGAGTAGCCGCGATGCGGGAATGCGGGTATACAGGGAAGTGAGTGATGTAAACGTAAAGAGTCGCCTCGACCTTACCCAGCGGCACTATTATTCGGCCATCATTGGTTATTGGCTGAATGAGGAGAAATATGAGATCATCTATTATACCAAAACTCCTGAGGCACTACCTTTTGTACTGGGCGAAAAAGTGATCGTACTGGTGAATCCCAAACAGCCTACGGAAGCCAAAGTGGGCGATAATATTTCGCAATTATGGCATCCGCTTACCATACTCATTATGGGCGTACTTGCCTTGCTGGCTATTAGTTGGTGGTGGTACACCCAGGGCAGTTGAAAAATAAAAGGTAAGAATCCTTTAAAATTTCTGCCTTGCTGAATGCATAGAATCGAAAAATGAAAGCGTGAATAGGGCTGAAAGAGCGAAAAACAGCCCATTGGTTCAATTCTTTTAATGAACCTTCAAAAAGCTATTTGGTTGCACGCTCCAAAGTTTTTTTGAGCCGACAACTCACCCCTCAATCCCTTACTTTTGCCCAATTTTATAAACCATGCCAAGAGACCATTCCATAAAATCAGTACTCATTATCGGTTCGGGCCCGATCATTATTGGCCAGGCTTGCGAATTCGATTATAGCGGCACCCAAGCGGCCCGCAGCCTGCAAGAAGAAGGCATTAAAGTGACCCTTATTAATAGCAACCCGGCTACCATTATGACCGACCCCATGATGGCCGACCGTGTGTATCTTTTGCCACTTACTGTAGAAAGTATTGAACAGATCTTACAGGAAAATGAAATTGATGCTGTATTGCCGACCATGGGTGGACAAACCGCATTGAACCTGGCAAAAGAAGCAGAAGAATTAGGTATCTGGAAGCAATACAATGTGCGCCTGATTGGCGTAGATATCAAAGCCATTGATAAAGCCGAAGACCGCGAACAGTTCAGGCAGTGGATGATTCAACTGAATGTACCTGTTGCCCCTGCAAAAACTGCCAACAGCTTTTTGGAAGGAAAAGAATTTGCACAGGAAATTGGTTTTCCATTGGTAATTCGCCCATCGTACACTTTGGGTGGCACCGGTGGTGGCTTTGTGCATACAAAAGATGATTTGGACGAAGCCCTCAACAGGGGTTTGCAGGCTTCTCCCATTCACGAAGTGCTGGTAGAAAAAGCAGTGCTGGGATGGAAAGAATTTGAATTGGAATTGCTGCGCGACAATGCGGACAACGTTGTAATCATTTGTACCGTAGAAAACTTTGACCCCATGGGTGTGCATACGGGCGACAGCATTACCGTAGCGCCTGCCATGACGCTGAGCGATACTGCATTCCAACTGATGCGCAATACCGCCATCATGATGATGCGTGACCTGGGCAATTTTGCCGGTGGATGTAACGTGCAGTTTTCTCTCAATCCTGAAACGGAAGAGATCATTGCCATCGAAATTAACCCGAGGGTGAGCCGCTCTTCTGCACTGGCTTCAAAAGCTACAGGATATCCCATTGCAAAAATTGCTGCAAAGCTGGCCATTGGTTATAACCTCGATGAACTCAAGAACCAGATCACCGGTACCACTTCAGCATACTTTGAACCTGCACTCGACTATGTGATCGTGAAAATTCCTCGTTGGAATTTTGATAAGTTCAAAGGTGCCGATGATACCCTGGGCCTGCAAATGAAAAGCGTGGGTGAAGTAATGGGCATTGGCCGCAGCTTCAACGAAGCCATTCAAAAAGCATGTCAGAGCCTGGAGAACGAAGCCGTGGGACTGGGCTATTATGGCAAGAGCCTGATGCATGCCGAAGAGCTGCTCGATTATATTAAGGTGCCAAAATGGGATCGCCTGTTTCGCATTAAAGATGCATTGATGGCAGGTGTTTCTGTAAAGAGTATTGTACAAGCTACCCGTATCGATCGCTGGTTTATTTACCAGATCCGTGAGCTCTGCAAAATCGAATTGGAAATTGGCAAGTACAATATCGACACCATTCCTCAATCGCTGATGAAAGAAGCCAAACAACAAGGCTTTAGCGATGAGCAACTGGCTCGCATAATGCGCAACGTAACAGCAGACGAAGTGTACGAAAAGCGCAAAGCATGGGGCATTACCAGGGTGTTTAAACTGGTAGATACCTGCAGTGCCGAGTTTGCTGCAAAAACTCCTTACTACTACAGTACGTTCGAAGGATAGTAGAACGCATATTTTTACGAAGGGCAGGTTGAATTTTCAACCTGCTTTTTTTTGCGCAAAACCTGTCATTGGTTATCCTGCGCATTGGCTGCACTAATCGTGTACGCCCAAAAAAATAAGTCCCCCGACGAGGAGGACTTATTGATCGATTGAATATATAAAAGTAAACTTTTACTGATGTGGCCTTACGCCGCCGGGTTGCCTATTCAGGGGCATTTCACCATTTTCCTTGCGTCGCTGCAATTCTTTGCGCAGCATTTCGCCCCAGGTTCTTTCGGCTCTTAGCAGGCGGTCGAATTTTTGTTCGCTAATACAACGTGTAAATTCCGGCTTGTATTGCTTGCGCAGGTCCAGTATTTTCTCTTCCAATTCCAACTCGGAACCTTTTTTCTCACGATGCTCAATCATCATTTTGCGCATATCGCCCTGGTACTTGTTGTACACCGGCCAAAACTTTTCGGCTTCTGCAGGGCTTAGATCCAATTGTTTGGTAATGAAAGCCACTTGCAGCGATTTCAGCATTTCCTCTTTCTTTTCAGGCTGCGCCTGCGCCGCAAGCGCAAAAGCCAGCATCCATACTATCGTCCATATCTTTTTCATGATCCTAGGTAAAATTTATCCATCAAATACTTTTTTTCAATTGTGGGGTTTCTTCGAGATGCTCACTGATCTCGTCCACACTAATATCTTTCAGTGCTTCTTCGAAATTATCAGTTTCCAGGTAGTAGAGGCTATTGCTGGCCTCAATGCTTTGTCCTGTACTCCTGAATGCACTTTCAATAGCCCCATCTTCTATCATAGCCAATTGAATGCTTATATCGGTTGGAATGGTAAGGGTATCCGGAACGGAAGCAACTTCCTCTTCCTGTTGGCCTGAGCTGTTTTGACTCCATTGCCAAATGGAAAATGCTGCCAGCAATACCACCACCGCAGCGGCTACCCGCATCCATACTTTTCGGCGAATAGCAATTACCGGTGTAGTTTGTACAGCCGCCGATGGTTTTAGTTTGCTAAAATAATCGGCAGGTACATGGTTGGGCATGGCTTTGCTGATGCTGTTGAGCAAGGGGGCAATGCCTGCTGTTTCATCGGCCACTTCATTGGCCCGCAGCTTTTGCAGCATCAATTCGGGAAAGCTATTGAAGTAGCCTTCGGGTACCGCATTTTGCGGGGCCGGGGCCACCAGGTCGAGCATCAACAGGGGGAAGGTTTCAAAATACCCTTCGGGTAAGGAGTAGGGCATTTGAGCAGATCCGGTGGCTAAGGTGGGAGCCAGTTCCTGCAATTTCAGTAATATGTTTTCTTCGGGTTTCATTTTTGTTCAAGACTATTGACAGTGCGTTTGTTAATTGGTTTAACAGGTTATGCGTCTTTTAAAATATATTCTTCAATTTTCTTAGCTGCATGGTGGTAGCTGGCTTTGAGGGCGCCGGTAGATGTACCCAGCACTTTGCTCATTTCTTCGTAGGGCATTTCGTCGTAGTAGCGAAGGTTGAATACCACCCGTTGCTTTTCGGGTAGCTGGTTGATAGCCAGTTGCAGGCGCCATTCCAGCTTAGTGCTATCGAAGTGCTTGTCGGCTTTGATGGTGTTTTCAAAATTGTGACTACCATCTTCGCTCAGGCTTACCGAAGCCGATTTCCGCTTTTTCTGGTCGAGAAAGCTGAGGCTTTCGTTGGTGCCAATGCGATAGAGCCAGGTGTACAATTGGCTGTCTTCTCTAAAATTGGCCAGGCCATTCCACACTTTTATAAATACGTTTTGCATCACATCGTTGGCGTCATCGTGTTCTATCACCAATCGCCTGATATGCCAGTACAATTTTTCCTGGTATTTCCTGATGATGGCCGTGTAAGCTTTCTCCTTTTGTGAAGGGTCGGCAAATTGGGCCAACAATGTTTTGTCGTCGAGATGCATGCAGGGGGAAATTCATTGGGTACAGAAGTCAGACCTTTCGGCGGCCAAATGGTTTAACTCCTTGCGGTAAAATTAAAAAGAGCAACCCGAAGTTGCTCTTTTTAAAAATATCTGTTTACGAAATCGTTCTACGCTAATTGAGAAACACATTTTGCAATTTATTCAGCGATTCGTCGGCTTTTATTTTCAATTCCCATTCCCAGGCGGTTTTCATCATATCGTCCAAGTTGTATTGAATATTCCATCCCAGCTCGGTTACTGCTTTTTCGTTGTTGGCATAAATGGCCATGATATCACCGGGGCGGCGGGGCCCAATTTCATAATTGAGTGCAGTGCCGCTTACTTTTTCGAAAGCATGAATAGCTTCCAACACGGTTACACCATTGCCGGTACCCAGGTTGTAGATATCGCAGTTTTTTGTGGACTTACCCGATATCAACCGCTGCAGCGCCAGCGTATGGGCATGGGCAATATCGCATACATGTATATAGTCGCGGATGCAACTGCCATCGCGGGTTTCGTAGTCGTTGCCATACACATGCATGGTGGGCAGTTTGCCAATAGCAGTTTGCGTAATGGCGGGTACCAGGTTGGCGGGGCGGCCCAGCGGCAATTCGCCAATGAGGCAGGAGGGATGCGCACCAACGGGGTTGAAGTAGCGGAGCAAAATACATTTGGTGCTACCCAGTTTAGAAATTTCTTCTATCATTTGCTCGCCCATTTGCTTGGTAGCGCCATAAGGGCTTTCTGCAGGCTTCACCGGTGATTGCTCCGTTACAGGAATGCTGTCGGGGCTGCCATACACCGTGCAGGAAGAAGAAAATACAAAATGCGCAATGGCAAACTCACGGGTGCATTTCAACAAATTGATAAGCGATACCAGGTTGTTTTCAAAATACAACAATGGCACCTGCACCGATTCGCCTACAGCTTTATACGCAGCAAAATGGATGATACCGTTGATGTCCGGGTTCTCTTCAAACACGGCTCGGGTTTCATCGAAGCTGCAAAGATTTACTTTGTAGTTCTTTACTTTTTTACCGGTAATTTTTTCTACACCATCCAGCAAGTAGCTGCTGCTACGGCTGTTGTCATCAATTGAAATGACGTCGAAATTATTTTGCAGGAGATCTACTATTGTGTGTGCGCCAATGAAGCCACATCCTCCTGTTACAAGAATTTTAGGCATGTAGCAAATGTAACATCTCGCACATGAACCTGCAAAAAAGCCTGAAGACATAGCAGGTTTTGCTGCGTCTCCAGGCTTCTTTTCAAAGCAGTACTACCTGCTACAAACAATTACGAAAAAAAGCGTACTACATAATACACGCCGGCTGCCAGCAAACCACTCACAGGTATGGTCAATATCCATGCCCACAATAAGTTGATGGTTACGCCCCAGCGTACTGCACTTAAACGCTTGGTAGCGCCCACACCAATAATGGCACCGGTAATGGTGTGTGTGGTAGATACCGGTATTTTCATGGCTTCGGTTACAAACAAGGTAATAGCACCTGCAGTTTCTGCAGCCACACCTTCAAACGGAGTAACCTTGGTGATGCGGGTGCCCATGGTTTTTACAATTTTCCAACCACCACTCATAGTACCTACCGCAATAGCAGTATAGCAGGCGAGTGGCACCCATACAGGCATTTGGTCGAAGGAGGTTACTGAGCCATGCGCAATGAGTGCAGCGGTAATAATACCCATTACTTTTTGCGCATCGTTGCCACCATGACCAATGCTGAATGCAGCAGAGGAAACAAGTTGCAATCTTTTGAACCATTGGTTGCTGCGGGTTGCATTCAGTGAGTTGAGGAAGAAGGTGAAGATCGCCATCACCAACAGTATAAATGCCAGCAACAGCCATTTGAAATTGGCACCGGTGAAAATTACTCTCATGTAATAACTTTCGAAATGCGTTTTCAATTCTGCGGGATCTGTTTTCAAATTGAAATAGAGGAACACCACTACACAGGCAATTACACCTGCTGAAATTATTTTTGGAAGCGGCCCTTTGCGGAAGGAGTGGATAAACCACAACGAAATAATAAACGCAACTATCAAACCTACCAATGGCGCCAATACGATAAAGCTGGCGATCTTAACTACCGTGCCCGATTCAATGGAAGAAAAACCTGCGTGGGCAATGGCTGCACCGGCAAAACCTCCGATCAAAGTATGCGATGAAGAAGAGGGAATGCCAAACCACCAGGTAAACAGGTTCCAGGCAATAGCGGCAATAAGACCGGAGAAAATAACAGGAAGGGTAATGAACTCTACGTGTACTGTTTTGGCAATGGTATTGGCCACGCCATGGTCTTTAAAAATGAAGAATGCTACAAAGTTGAACACGGCCGCCCAAACCACTGCCTGGAAGGGGGAAAGCACTTTGGTAGAAACAATAGTAGCAATGGAATTCGCTGCATCATGAAACCCATTGATGAAATCAAAAATGAGTGCGAGTGCTATAATTACAATCAAAAAAGTCATAACTGGTAAAATGAAGTTGAATCAGAAAATCAAAATGCCATCAGCACTATGCATATTTAATAATGATGGATTCGATCACATTTCCTGCATCTTCAAATTTGTCAGTCACTTTTTCCAGTACCTGGTAAATTTCTTTTTTCTTGATCACTTCTTTGGCGTCATTTTCTTCGGCAAAGAGGCGTTCTACGCTTAAATCAAAAATATCGTCGGCCTGGTTTTCGATGCTGTTTACACGTACCAATGCATCGGTTACATTGCGCAGATTTTTCATGTCGCGCAGTTCTTTCACTGCTATTTTCACTTGTATGCAACCCTGTTCTACGAGGTCACCAAATTTGTTGATACCGGTGTCGCTGGGGTTCACACGATAGAAATTGATCTTTTTGGCCGAAGCGTAGATATAATCAACAATATCGTCGAGGGCAGATGCCAGGTAGTGAATATCTTCACGGTCGAATGGGGTAATGAAGTTGCGGCCCAATTCGGTGAAGATGCGGTGCGTGGCTTCATCATTCTTATGTTCCAGGTCTTCAATTTGCTGAATCAGAGAAGCTCTGCGATCGAAATCAGGTTCATTGAGCACTTCTTTCAGTTTTTTGCCTGATTGCTCAACGTTGTCTGCTACTGCTTCAAATAATTCGAAAAACACTCTGTCTTTGGGAAGGAAGAACTTAAGGATAGAATTTACGCCCATGTGAATTTGATTTTACGGTCGCGAAGGTCAAGGTTATAGTTCCAAATTACTGCGTTGTAAAATTTGGTAATAATTACTTAACATAGAAATAATATCGTATAAATCAAATTTGCCGCCGATTCATAATGTTATGAGAAAATCTACAGTCGCGGTCGCATTGCTGCTGCTCAGTTGCTCGGTTGCCAACGGCCAGTTCTTGATGGATATGATAGATACCACCAAAGATCTTGGCAAGGGTATGCTCGGTATGTACCAACGCTTCAATCATATCCAGTTTTCGGGTTATATGCAGCCGCAATTCCAGGTGGCCGAGTCAAAAGGAGCGGGGGGCAATATCTATGCGGGCGGCTCATTTCCATCCAATACCAATAACCGCTTCAGGTTGCGCAGGGGTCGTGTTCGGATCGACTATGCCCATTTCAATAAGCTCAACAAACCCCAGTTCCAGTTTGTATTCCAGTTCGACGGTACCGAGCAGGGCGTAAATATCCGCGACTTTTGGGGCCGCTATTGGGAAAACAAATGGGAACTGTTTTCTTTTACTACCGGCATGTTTGCCCGGCCATTTGGATGGGAAATCAACCTGTCGAGTTCGAACCGCGAAACGCCCGAACGTGGCCGCATGAGCCAAACGCTGATGAAAACCGAACGCGACCTGGGCTTTATGACAAGCCTGGAAAAGCGCAACGCCAAGTCGGGCCTGTTCAAGTATATAAAAGTGGATGCCGGCGTTTTTAATGGACAAGGATTAGCGGGTAGTACTGAGTATGACAGCTATAAAGATTTTATTGGTCAAATAGTGGTGAAGCCTGTTTCGCTTTCCAAAACAGTAAGCATTGGAGGTGGTGCCTCCATCCTCCAGGGTAAACTTTTACAAAGCAATAAATACCGCTATACCTACGATGACAGCAAGGGCGCAATGGTTGCCGACTCATCGCATGGCGGAGGCGCCGCACCCCGGCAGTACCGCGGCGTGAACGCACAAGTAAGCTTAAAGCATGGTTGGGGAAAAACGCAATGGCGGGCTGAATATTGGACGGGTACGCAATCGGCCGGTGAGTTTGCAACCGAAACACCGCCCACTACGCTTACTGAACCGATGTATGTGCGCAAGTTCAACGGGGCATTCTTTTATTTTATCCAGGATATACTTACACCGAATACCCAGTTCTTGTTGAAGTACGATTGGTACGATCCGAATACCGATGTAAAGGGAAAAGAAATTGGTGTACCACAATCGAAGCTTACCCAGGCCGATATTTGTTATAACACCTGGGGTGTAGGCGTATTACAGCACCTGAACTCGCATGTAAAAGTCACTTTGTTTTACGACATCGTACACAACGAATTGACCAGCCTGCCACCCTATGATGTGGATGCAAAAGATAATATACTGACGCTAAGAGCTCAGTTTAGTTTTTAATACGCGTAGCTGCAATAGACTTTACAATTCGTTAATGTGGTCATAACATAGCCGTAACACAAGCTGGGTTCCTTCGCATCGAAATAAATAATACGGTGTGAAGAACCAAAACAGCATTCTTTCTGCTCTATGCATTCTTATTTTTTCCCTGTCGCAGTTGTATGCTACTGCCCAGTCAGGAGAAAAACTATCAGGTAAAATTCTCAACCAAAGAAATCAGCCCATTGCAGGTGCAACCGTATCTGTAAAAGGCGCTAAATCTGTACCTGCCAATTCCGATGGTGGGTTTGTGATCACGGTGGCCGTGGGTACACATATTGTAACAGTTTCAGCAGTAGGTTATCAAACCAAGGAAGTAACTGAAGTAGTGGTGAAAGCCGGTGCCGACAATGTGTTGGACATAGTGCTGACCGACAAAAAATCTGAATTGGGCGAAGTAATTGTGAGTAGCAGTCGCCGCCAGGAAAACACTACAGCACTCCTTACTTTTCAGAAGAACAACACGGCTTTGAGTAGCGGTTTGGCTGCCGATTTTATTCGCCGTACGCCCGATAAAAACATGGGCGAAATATTGCGCAGGGTAAGTGGTGCTTCTATACAGGATAACAAGTTTGTAATTGTTCGTGGCTTAAGCGATCGCTACAATGCGGCCATGATTAACGGAGCACAAATGGCTAGCACCGAGCCCGATAAAAAAGCATTCTCTTTCGATATCATTCCTTCACAGTTGATCGATAATATTATCATCAACAAAACTGCTACGCCAGAACTGACTGGCGAATTTGCAGGTGGTTTGGTGCAGGTGACCACCAAAGACATACCGGTGAAAAATTTGCTGAGTGTGGGTGCAAGTTTTGGTTTCAATACCCAAAGCTTTGGCAAAGATTTTTACAGCAACAAAAGAGGCAATACCGATTGGGTAGGATTTGATGATGGTCAGCGCAAACTGCCATCCAGCTATCCTGCTAAATATGGCGATTACAATAGGCTTACGCCTGATGAGAAATATAGTGTAAGCCGCGATTTCAACGACGAAGTGTACAACGAAGTGAAATCAACTGCAGGCCCTATTCAACAGTACAATGTAACCTGGGCCAATGCTTCGCCTACCAAAAAAGGCGGTGCTTTTGGAACCATACTGGGCATTACCTATCGCAATTCCAAACTCGTTTATCCTGACGTGGATCGCCAGGTATTCGACTTCGACGGATCGGGATTGTTGGACTATGTAGACCAGCAAAACCGCTACTCCACTACCGTGGGTGCTTTGGCCAGTATTGCTTATACCAAAGGCAAAACAAAAGTCTCGTTCAAGAATATGTTCAACCAATTGTTCGAGGATAACTACTATCATCGTACAGGTTTGAACGTAGAAAGTTTGCAGGACGTGCAGATGCGTTCTTCTGTTCTCAACCAGCGTAGCTTATATACAGGCCAGTTGGAAGCCCGCCACCAGTTCAAAAACAATTTCAAATTCATTGGCAATTTCAACTACTCTTTCAATCACAAAGAGCAGCCCGATCTGCGTGTGCAGAGCTATGGAAAAACAATAGGTACCAGCAATGCATATAGCCTAAACAACCGTGGCAATAACACCAATCGTTTTTGGAGTGATTTAACCGACCAGGGTATTGGTTACTCGGTAAAACTTGAAATGCCATTCCAAATGAAAGGCCTGAAACAAGTGGCTTCAGTGGGCTTTGGTTCGCTGGCACGTGTTCGTGATTTTGGTGCAACCATTATGGGTGTAAGCGACCCCGGTACAGCCAGCCTATTCTTCGAACCTTATAACACCATTTTCAAGAAAGAGAATTTTAATCCTAACGGGTTTCAGTACATCACCGATTTGCAAAATGTGAACGATCATTATGTGGCAGCTTCTGCCTTGTCGAATGGCTATTTTATGTTCGATAATAAACTGGGAGAAAAATGGCGCCTGGTTTGGGGAGCACGTGGTGAATATTTTGAACAAGTAGTGGAAACCAACAGCACCAAAGACCTGGAAGTAGATACTGAAAAATTCGATCTCCTTCCTTCTGCCAACCTTACTTTTTCTCCTAATACAAAAACCAATTTGCGCTTAGCGGCAAGCCGTACTGTTGCCCGCCCCGAGTTTAGAGAAGTAGCTCCTTTCGCATTCTTCGATTTCGAAGAAATGGCTTCTACTGTTGGTAATCCTGCATTGGAGCGTAGCTCCATCATCAACGGCGATGTTCGCTACGAATGGTATCCAAAATCGGGTGAAGTGCTTTCACTGGGTGGTTTTGTAAAATCTTTTGATGCACCTATTGAATTACGACTCAATAGTGCCAGTGCGCCAACACGTCGCCAGTATCAATTTCAAAATGCAGAAAGCGCCATACTATATGGTGCCGAATTGGAACTGCGCAAATCGTTGGGCTTTTTGAGTGGCAAAGAAGGATGGGCCGATCGCCTTTACTTCAACGGTAACGCCTCTTTCATTTTTAGTGAAGTCACTTTGAAAGTAGAAAATCCCAGTGGCGTTGAAACAGGTAAACTCAACAGGCCCCTGCAGGGTCAAAGTCCTTACCTGGTGAATGGAGGATTCCAATACGATGGTACTAATGGTTTCAACCTTTCACTCATGTACAACATAATTGGTCAGCGTTTGCGCTTTGTAGGCAACGATACCTATGGCGATATCTACGAAAAGCCAAGAAACTTACTCGACTTCCAGGTGTCTAAAAAAGTATTCAACAATCGCGGCGAAGTACGTCTTACAGTGGGCGATATCTTAAACCAGGATGTGTTGCTCTACGAAAAGCCTGTTACCAAATCTGCCACAGCCTACGACAAAAATATTGACCGCATATTCCTGCGTTTCACACCGGGTACCACGTTTACTGTTGGCTTCAACTACGATATCAGTCTTAAATAACACAGTTCCCATAATTGATCTACACCAAAAAATTTAAAACATTTCAACCCCATACAATGAAAAAGTTCGGATTCATTCTTGCAGCCATTACCATCGGTTTCACATCCTGTATTAAAGTGGATGTTGACAATTCAACCACAGGTGGAGGTACAGTTCCTCCGGGTTCTTTGCAGGAACAAATTATTGCTACAAAAATTTTGACCGGCAATGTGAATGAGCCGGTAGAATTGCCCAAAGGCAAATACACATTGAAAGGATATGTGTATGTAAACAACAGGGCTACCCTGCGCTTTGCACCGGGCAGTATTATTGTAGGCGATACCATCAACAAAGGTGCCCTCATTGTGGAGCAAAATGCCCGCCTGTATGCAGAAGGCACAGCTGCAGATCCTATTGTTTTCACCAGCGGAAAAAAGCCGGGCCAACGCAAGCCGGGCGATTGGGGTGGCATCGTATTGTTGGGTAATGCACCTACCAACAGGACAACTCCTCCCATTATTGAAGGCGGTATCAATGCTTACTACGGTGGTAGCGTAGTGGCCGATAATAGTGGCTCGCTGAAATATGTACGTATAGAATTTGCGGGTATTGCAGCCGACCCCAACTCAGAGATCAATGGATTGACACTGGGTGGTGTAGGTAGCGGTACTACCCTCGATCATATCCAGGTATCGTATGGCAACGATGATGCTTACGAATTTTTTGGTGGCACTGTCAACAGCAAATACCTGATCGCATTTGCCACTGCCGATGATGATTATGATTTCGATTTTGGTTTTAATGGTCGCTTGCAATTTGGTGTGGCACTGCGTGATCCTTTGTTTGTGGATGGTGGAGATGCCGGTAACGGTGTAGAAAGCGATAACGATGCATCGGGTACTAACGCACTGCCTTATACCAAAGCATCTATCAGCAACTTTACATGGGTAGGACCAAATGATGCCGCAGGTACATTGGCCAACCACAATTTCAACATGCGTTGGAGACGTGCTTCTCAGTTTGATGTGCGCAACTCTATTTTGATGGGCTATATGGATGCAGGTCTTTCGTTTGAATCAGACTCCACAGCCAATTTCTACAAGAATAATATTTCAGGCTTTAAAGCGAATTTGGTACATGCAGTTGCGGCACCATTTAAGTCTTCCTCTACTTACATTACTGCAGCCGAAATGGAAACCAAAGCCATTGCCGATGGTTGCGCCAAGTATACATCAGCCAATGATATTATGCTTGCCAACCCGTTCAACCTGAACGCTCCTGATTTTATGCCGAAAGCAGCTAGCCCTGCATTGGCAGGAGCTAATTTCATAGGCACCGGCTGGGACAATATTGCGTTCTGGACAAAAACAACTTTCCGTGGTGCTTTTGGTACAGACAATTGGACAACCGGTTGGACAAGCTTTACCCCACAGGCCAATAATTATTAACCGAACACTCTTGCACTTACCTACGAACCTCACTCCAAACTGCTGCTGATTTTATCAGTAGCAGTTTGTGTGTTTTGAAGATCATAAATTAAATATCCTGATGGTTAGTTGTAGAAAATGGATTGCCGCGGCTGGTTTGATTGTGCTGCTGAATTCATGTATTGAAAAGTCGCAAGACGGAAAACCGAAGCCTGCCAAAACAGATAGCATTGACCTCATAACTACCGGCACAAAGCTGGTGCCAGCTTTTGCACAAATGGATTCTATAGCCATCCTGTTTTATAAAGATCCATTTGGTGCAGATGAAGAACGCTATACCCGCTACTATACACTGTTTACTTCACACACAGACAGTGTGATTGGCAGGGTGCAGCAGAATATGGATCTGCCTTTTACAGAAGATAGTTTGCGCAACTGCCGTAGCGAGGGCAAAATGTATTGTTTCAGCAAGGGGAAAGTGGTGCAGACTGTGTACTTCAACACGCTTCAGCAAAACTGTACGCAATTGTATTTTATTCATGAAGGCCGGTATTATTATTTCAAGCCTTTACAAAGCTTGATACTGCAACTGGCTAGTTTGAAAAAGCAGGCCAGGGAATAAAGGTTTACGATTTGTTAGCATTGCCTTCATAATGGCTTCATGTAGGCATTGTTATTTCGGTTCTTCTAATTCTCATTCTTCACAGCAATACGTAGAGTAGATTATCTCGACCCCGCCTCGGTCTCTACCGTTGGCGGTTTTTTTTGTGCATATGGCAGCGGTGCTTCACATTTGCAGGTATGAGTACAGCAAGTAATCCTTCTGCCGGTAAGTACACCCGCTTGTTTGCAGCAGCTATAGTGGGCTATTGGCTGGCAGGCATTTTCCTGTTGGTAATGTATTCCAAAGCGGATGGATTCGAGTGGATGCGGTCGGCACGAAATGCGTATGCCGATTTTTTCTTCAGGTATATCACCCATGTGGGCGATGGCTTATTTGCGATTGCCTTATGCCTGCTTTGGGTATTTCGAAAAAATTGGGAAGCTGTATGGACCCTGCTGGTGGGCTATGCATTGTCGGGCCTGGTGGCACAAGTAATGAAGCATATTTTTGAACGGCCAAGGCCTGCACCATTTTTCAAAGCATTGGGCAAAGAGATTCCTGCCATAGATGACGTGAAATTGTTGCAGAGCTACACGAGTTTTCCATCGGGGCATTCTGCTACCGTATTTGCTATTGCTACAGCTTTGGTGCTTACGAGTAGCTGGTGGCAAAAAAAATGGTGGCTTGCAGTATTGCTTGCTGCTATTGTGGCATACAGCCGCACATATTTAGGTCAGCATTTTTTGGAAGATACCCTGGTTGGCTCTGTGTTGGGCGTGTTGGCTACTATGGCAGCATGGATAGTGCTGAAAAGGTGGAAGCCGAGGTTTGCTCGTGATTAAGTTTCAGAGTTTCATAGTTCACGAGTTGGATGGTTGAAATAGGAAGTGCTTACCTACATTGGAACTTTTCATCCTTGACCTTAACCTTAACCTTTCTCCCAGACTCAATCCTTCCTATCATCCAGCGTAAAGCCAATAGTGGTGCCCACATTGAGCTTGCTGCGAACATGTATGGTTTGCCCGTGTGCTTCAATAATGTGTTTGCAAATGGCAAGGCCCAGGCCACTGCCGCCCACTTTTCTGCTGCGGGCTATATCGGTTCTGTAAAAGCGTTCAAAAATCCGGCCCAGGTGTTCTTCGGCAATGCCATCACCATCGTCGCTAATTTCTATCAGCACCCGCTTGCCATCTGTTGTGTACATGCTGGCTACAATGGTGCCGTTTTCGTGGCCGTATTTCACAGCATTGTCTACCAGGTTCATGAGTACCTGGCGTATTTTTTCTTTATCGGCAAATACGCTGATCGGAAATTCTGTTCCCTTCTTGAAACTGCATTTAATTTTTTTGGTGTTGGCTTTCAGGTGTGCCATTTCGTACACTTCTTTCACCAGGTCCTGTATCACAAAATTTTCTTTCTGCAGCGGTATTTCGCCACTTTCCAGTTTCGATATTTCATCCAAATCTTTGGCCAGGTTGGCCAGGCGCTCTGCATTTTTAGTGGCTTTGTTTAAAAACCTTTGCAGTATCTCTGGATTGTCCATGGCACCATCTATCAGCGTGTCGAGATAACCCTGGATAGCAAAAACGGGCGTCTTGATTTCGTGTGCCAGGTTTTGCAGAAATTCTTTCCTGTATTTCTCGTTGGTGCGCAGCGTTTCAATTTCGCTTTGGCGTTGCAATGCCCATTGCTCCACATCCTGCCGAACATCATCTATACCTTTTTGCGGCAAAATATATTTGTAGTAGGTCTCTTCTTTTTTGCTGGCCTTGGTTTTATAAATGAACTTATAAATGAGTTTTATTTTTCGATAAATAAAACGCTGCAATACAGCCAGGATAAGTGCATAGCTGCCTGCTACAAAACTGATAAAACTAATGAGTACAATTTCCCAATCGTGGCGCAGCACCCACGAACCTATCATTACCGGTATACCCAGTATGATAGCCGTAAACAGGGAAAGTTGTTTGGGTGAAAAATTCTTGGTATCGAACATATTATTACTGGTGTGCCCTATAACAGCACCAAATAAAAATAAGTACTAATTGCAATCAACAATGTTCAGGGTTTGTTATTGCATTTCGAATTTGTAACCCACACCTTTTACGGTGGTGATGCAATCCACATCCAGCTTCTGCCTTATTTTTCGTATATGTACATCAATGGTGCGGTCGCCCACAATTACATCGGTACCCCAAATATTGTTGAGTATTTCGTGGCGTAGGAAAACGCGGCCGGGTTTTGCCACCAATAAGTAGAGCAATTCAAATTCTTTTTTGGCCAGTACAATATCCTGCCCGCTGCGGGTAACCACAAAGCGTACCGGGTCGATGGTCATTTCGCCAATGGAGATGGGTTGCTGGCCCGTTTCTTTTTGTACTCTTCTAAACAGCGCATTCACCCTGCTCACCAATACCTTGGGGCTAATGGGTTTGCTGATATAGTCGTCGGCTCCGCTGTCGAGTCCTTTTATATGCGAACCCTCATCGCTGAGGGCGGTAAGCATTACGATTAAAGTCTGTTTGAAATCGGGTTGACTGCGCAATATGTGACAAACATCGGTGCCGGTTTTGTACGGCATCATCACATCCAAAATCAAAAGGTCGGGGCGGTATTGTTTGGCCAGGTCCAATGCCTGGTTGCCATCTTTGGCTTCTATTACTTTGTATCCTTCTTTGCTGAGATTATATCCAATTATTTCCAGTATATCCGCTTCGTCGTCTGCAATGAGTATGGTGCCTTTGGTGTCCATTAACAATATGTTTACGCAAAAATAACCTGTTGCATGCCAGCTAAAGACAAAGAGGGTGTTTACCAAATTGTTAACGATGTAGCCAAAATTCGGTCCCGCTGCCGGAGCTTTACGGGCATGAAAATCAGAAGCTATTAACTTTACACATAGATGAAAGCAATTTTAGTTTCTTCCATAGTAGCCATTAGCCTGTTGTGTTGTAAGCCTTTAGCCGCACAACTCAATGAGTTTAAGCCCGATTTTAGCCGTTCGCTTTTTCACGAACGCCTCGATAAGGCGCAATATGATTTGATGGCTTTAGATGGCAAAGCCGACAAAATCCTGAAAGTGTACCAGGACGATGAAATGAACCAGCAACTGAATTGGCTGGTGGGTACGCGTATTGATGAATGGCAAAAAAGGGTAGAGCTCAATACCAAATTGGACCACAACAAGAAGCTAACGTACCTGCGTGGTATGACCGAATTGTTGTATGCGTATGCAGGTGAACTGCGCAAGAAAACGTTAGACTGGAGTCATCTGTCTGCCCTGCTCAATGCATATGAAGACGGATTACTTCGTATGGAATCTGGTAAATCCTTATTGCCCGCTATCAAATCCCTGCCTTACGATGCGGCTAAACTGCTCGCTAAGAATTTTGCGTATAAAGACAGCCCGGGCGTTGCTTCGCTCAACCATGCTATATTTCTGAAATACATTGGCGAGCATCCGGAGCAAACATTGCGCCGCCTTAGCGAAAATTCTGATTATCCATTTACCGATAGCCTTGTTTCGGTTGCAGCCCGCAAAAGGCCTGAAGAACTGATATCCTATGCACAGGCCCGCAATTCTCAGTTTGGCAGAAAGATTGCGTCAAACCAGGACCCGTTGGTACAAATGATCGTGGCCTTAGGTTCCGATAAGTCGGGCCAGTTGTACTTCCCGTTTCTCGATCAGTTGAGCAAAGGCAAGATCACCAAAACCGATATTGCTGAAGCCGTGAAAGACTCTGGCGCTTATTACAAACTGCTGGTAAAAACGCAGGTGGAATATGCTGGCATGATGGCCAACGGCGATACACCTGTAGTGACCAAAGGATTGCAGGATATGCTGCACCGCAAGTCGATGGAGATCTACGTGAATACCATCAATGGTTTGCACGATTCGCCTAATAATATTCGCTTCAAAAAAATACAGGGATTGAACATTCCTGAATTGTATTATCTCATTGTGCTGAATGAAGCGGAGATCTACACGAGCAGTTATGTGTACGTGTACAATCGCATTTACGAACTCATGCAGGAGCCGAATTCGGATTCGCTGCTCATTTTGGTGAACCACGATAAGTACAAAAAGTTTTTGACCATGGCTTCCAACTACAATACGTTGAATAGCTTTTTGGCAAAAATGTCGAAGGAGAGTGCTACCAAGCTGATGTCCGATTTTGTGAGCAATCTTGAAAAGGGCAGGGGTAGTGACGATATTGAAGATGCCGTGGATGTGGCCAATGCGTATGCAAGTATTACGCAGCCGGAGATACGATCGCTGATGCTGGCTAAAGTAAAAGACAATCTTGCGCAAGCTACATTCCGCAATAACCAAAAAGGCATGATCATTTACAGGCTCGAAAAAGTGATCATGGAAAGCAGCGACAGCGAGTTGGATACCAACCTGGCTAAAGTGAATATTTCTGATTCGTTGGGTATTCCGCCGGTGTACGAAATAGAAAATAAAATGCTGCGTGACAGCCTTGGCCGCATTGTGTTGCAAATGTATTTCTATGGCGATGCCAGTGGAAAGGGCACATTCAACCATTTCCTGCGCATCTATAGCGATAAGTCGAAATGGGCAATGAAGTCTACACCGGAGTGGGTGCAGTACACCAGTATTGGCACACCTGTTCCTTTTGTGTTGTTTGCCAACCGTGCGTTGGATGAAACCAACGACGAAGACGAAAATGCACAACGGGTACTCATTGACTACATGACCACCAATGGTTTTGAACCCGCTATCACAGTACATCGTGGACATAGTTATTATTTACCCTACACCATCAAAAAAATGTTGCCATCCAAAGTAGTGGTATTGGGTAGTTGCGGTGCTTATCACAACCTGGCCGATGTGCTACGTACTTCTCCCGATGCTTATATTATTTCGAGCAAGCAGGTGGGATATGGCGAGATCAACGTGGCATTGTTCACCTACCTGGTAGATAGGTTGAAAATGGGCCAGGATGTAAAATGGCCAGCCATGATGCAGGAAGTAGCAGGCCGCATTAGTGCCGGCAAGCAGGAAGGGTACAACGATTATGTATTTCCTCACCAGAACCTGGGAGCCCTGTTCATCAAAGCGTACAAAATAGCCAGCAATAAGGCCAATCCTTTTGATGGGATTACGTTAAAATAATTCCCTTTCATTTTCGGGGTTGGTGCAGTGCTTAGTTTCGCTGTTGCTATTGTTGCATCCTTAACGAAATAGCTTGTGGGCGAATCATTGCTGCAATGCTGAAATAAATTATGTCGAACACTGCATCCAAAAAAGTTTTTGACCTGGCATTGTTTGCCCGGGTGCTTTCGTTTGCAAAACCCTATCGCCGGGCCTTTCATCTTTCTATTGTTTTAGCACTCACACTCGGGCTCATGTCGCCGGTGCGTGGTTTGCTTATTCAGTACACCATCGATAAAGGCTTAAAGGGACAAACAAAAAGTATCCCTGCCTGGCTCAACAACTGGTTTGATGCAGTATCTCAAAACGATATGGTGCGGTTCATTATCATCATATCCATAGTTCAAATTGTTTTTTTGTTACTTGAAACTGCCATTCGATTTGTGTTTACGTACACCACTGCATGGCTGGGGCAGCATATTGTAAAAGATATGCGGGTAACGGTGTTTCAAAAAATACTAAGGCTGAACCTTCGACAGTTTGATACTACACCCATTGGTACACTCACCACCCGCACGGTAAATGATATTGAAAGTGTGAATGAAATTTTTTCGGACGGGCTTATTCCCATCATTGCCGATTTGCTCACCATTTTATTTACACTAACAGCCATGTTTTGGATAGACTGGCGACTCACTTTGATCAGCCTGGTTCCATTTCCCATATTGTTGGTGGCCACATGGATGTTCAAGGAGAGTGTAAACAAGTCGTTCATTAAAGTGCGGAATGCTGTGGCCAGTCTTAATGCTTTCGTGCAGGAGCATATCAACGGCATGCAAATAGTGCAGGCTTTTTCTGCCGAGGAAAGGGAGTTTGGCAAATTCAAACGCATCAATAAGGAACATCGCAATGCCAATATCCACGCCATTTTTGCCTATTCCGTTTTCTTCCCGGTGGTGGAAGTGGTGCTGGCCATTAGCCTGGGGCTACTGGTTTGGTGGGTGGCGTACCAGCGCATTGAAGCCGGTAAACTGGTGGCATTTATTCTATTTCTCAACCAGATATTCAGGCCGCTGCGGGTGATAGCCGATAAATTCAACGTGATTCAAATGGGCATGGTGGCCAGCGAAAGGGTATTTAAAGTGCTGGACAATACCGACGAAATGCCGCCCACCCCTGTGGATGCTGCAAAGCCCTTGCAGGTGAAGGGCGCCATTCAATTCGACCATGTACATTTTGCCTACAACCCGCCCAACTGGGTATTGAAGGACCTGAGTTTTTCAGTAGCTGCCGGCGAAACCATTGCCATTGTGGGAAGTACAGGTAGTGGCAAAACCACCATTATTTCCCTCTTGAACAGGTTGTACCAGGTGCAGGAAGGAACTATTTCTATAGATGGTACGGATATTAAAGCCTACGATCCTGATGTGCTCCGCAGGAATATTGGGGTGGTGTTGCAGGATGTTTTCCTGTTTAGCGGTAGCATTTACGACAATATCACGCTGCGCAACAATGAGATACCGCTGGAGAAAGTGGAAGAGGTTTGTAAAATGATAGGCATCCATGGTTTTATTGAGCATTTGCCCGGCGCCTATCAATTCAACGTGATGGAAAGGGGAGGTTCACTCAGTGCCGGACAGCGCCAATTGCTCAGTTTTGCCCGCTGCCTGCTCTACAACCCATCGATCCTGATACTTGACGAAGCCACTAGCAATATCGATACCGAAAGCGAGCAATTGATACAGCAGGCCATTCAAACCATGATCTCGGGCCGTACCGCTATTGTGATAGCCCACAGGCTTTCCACCATTCGCAAGGCCGATAAAATACTGGTGCTCGACAAAGGGGAGCTGAAGGAGCTGGGTACCCATGCTGAGCTGTTGGCATTGGGCGGCTATTATTCCAAACTCCACAAAATGCAGTTTGAAACGAGGCAGATGGCGGCAGTGATTCCCCAATAGAGCCTGTCTGCGGCGGGGCTTTGCTTTTACCCCGAATTTTTCTTCCAGATTGACTGCGCAGGTTTGGCACTCAGCCCGTACATTTGCGGCCAAATTTCACCACAGGTATGACACGTAAGTTGATGAAATCTTTATTGCTGGCTTTTTTTAGTGTGGTTGCTATGGGCGTTGCCCAGGCGCAGGAAACACATGGTGCTGAAGGGCACGTAGCTGAAGGCAGCCACAAAGAAACGCTGGATCCGGGTAAGATCATTATTGAGCACGTTACCGATGCTCACGACTTTCACTTTTTTACCATTGGCGAACATCACTATAGCCTGCCCCTGCCGGTGATCCTGTACTCCGAAGGTGAATGGCACTTTTTCAGCAGTGGTAAATTGCACCATGGCGAAGAGGTACACGATGGCTTCCAGTTGGTGAACGAGCACTATATAGCTAAAGTAAAAGCAGCAGGTGTAGATGCCAGCAAACTGATGAACCAGCAGATCATTGCGGTGGATGCAGCAGGTATTCCAAATGCATCTGTAAAAGTGTACGACCTGAGCATGACCAAAAACGTGATACAAATGCTGTTGTCCAGCATTATTTTGATCGTGATCATGTTGGGCATTGCCAAAAAATACAAGAAGAACGGGGCCAATGTGGCGCCATCTGGTTTCCAGAATGCCGTGGAGCCTGTTATCACTTTTGTACGTGACGAAGTGGCGAAACCCAGCCTGGGCAAGAAGTACAAAACTTACCTGCCTTTGCTGCTCACTATTTTCTTTTTCATTTTGATCAATAACCTGTTTGGATTGATACCTGGTTCGGCCAACGTAACCGGTAATATTGCTTTGACAGGTGTATTGGCAGTTATTTCGCTGGTAGTAATCCTGTTTAGCACCAACAAGCATTTCTGGGGCCACGTGTTTTGGTTCCCCGGTGTGCCAGTTCCGGTAAAACTGATGATGATGCCGGTAGAACTGATGGGTATTATTACCAAGCCATTTGCCCTTATGATTCGTCTTTTTGCGAACATGGTAGCAGGACACGTAATCATTCTTAGCTTTATTATCCTCATTTTCATATTTGGTGCTATGAGCAAAGCACTGGGATTGGGCACAAGCCCCATCTTTATAGCCCTCGCAGTATTCATCTATGCTATTGAAGTGTTGGTGGCTTTCATCCAGGCGTTCATTTTTGCCAACCTGACCGCTGTGTTTATTGGCCAGGCTTTCGAGCATGGCGATCATCATGATGAACACCACTAAACAAGAAGTATTTTTTAACCCCGGATTTTTTCATTTTTAATATCAACATTTATGCAACTGATGAACGTTCTGTTGGATGTGAGCATGAGCCACCTCGGTGGTGCAATCGGTGCTGGTTTGGCCGCTATCGGCGCCGGTATCGGTATTGGTCAGATTGGTAAAGGTGCTACTGAAAGTATCGCCCGCCAGCCTGAAGCTGCTAACGACATCCGCGGTGCTATGATCTTGACTGCTGCCTTCGTAGAAGGTGTTGCCCTGCTGGCTGCTGTAGCTGGTCTGTTGGCTGTATTCAAGGCTTAATTAGCGCTGAAAAGAAAAAAACTGCATCCAAAGCACAGGGCGGAGGATGCAGTTTCTAAAAATCCTACAAGCATAAGTGCTCACAGATTGAGCAATAAAAATTTCAAACATAACATATGGAACTGTTATCACCCGGTCTTGGTCTCATCATTTGGAACTTTGTAGCATTTCTTGTGCTCCTGTTCTTGTTGAAGAAATTTGCCTGGAAGCCCATTCTGAAAAGCCTTGACGAAAGAGAAACAAATATTGCAGACAGCATTGCCACTGCAGAAAAAGTAAAAGCTGAAATGGCTTTGCTGCAAAGTGAGAATGAAGAGTTGCTGGTAAAAGCCCGTGAAGAACGTGCCGAGATGCTGAAAGAAGCAAAGCTGTTGCACGACAAGATCATTAACGAAGCAAGAGAGTCTGCAAAGCTGGAAGGCAACAAAATTATTGCCGAAGCCCAGGTAGCTATCAACAACCAAAAAATGGCAGCCATCACCGACGTGAAAAACCAGGTGGGTGCATTGGTGGTAGAAGTGGCAGAAAAAGTATTGCAACGTGAACTGGCTAACAAAGCCGACCAGGAAGCTTATATCCGCGATATCAGCCAAACTGTAAAATTGAACTAATCAGATGTTGTTGCATTGCAGCAACTGTTGAATAAACTAATTCTTGTTATGGTTAACCCACGTCTTGCAGCCAGGTACGCAAAAAGCCTGATAGAACTGGCCACTGAGCAAAATCAGTTGGAAGAGATAAAGTCTGAAGTTGAGTTTATTTTGAGCATCTTCAGCAGCAGCAAGGAGTTCAGAGTTTTGATGAGCAGTCCTATTATCAAACCTGAAAAGAAATTGTCTGTACTGCATGCAGTGGGACAGGATCGTTTCAGCCCATTGATGGCATCTTTCATGCGCCTGCTCGTTTTAAAAGGTCGTGAAAGTGCATTGGCCGAAATGCTGGAAACTTTCAGAGATCAGTACAACGAAATAAAAGGCATTCACAAAGTGAAATTTGTGACAGCCAGTCCTATTTCAGATGAAATGAGAGATGGTCTCATCAACAAGTTTAAAACAGACGCACAAATTGAACATATTGATTTGACCACTGTAGTTGACCCAAAGATCATTGGCGGTTTCCTGTTGGAATACGACAATAAGCTGATTGATGCTTCTATTGTTCGCGACCTGCGGGATGTAAAACGACAGTTTTTGTCCAACGACTATCGCTACCAAATCAGGTAAATAAAAAAACCGGTCAAACGACCGGTTTTTTTATTAGCTACCCGAAATATATTGTTCCAGGTGCGATATGGTTTCTTGCTGGCCTTTTAGTTTGGCAGTTACTACATCCGACATGGAAATGATGCCGGCCAGTTTCCCATTATTGAATACGGGCAAATAGCGAATATGCTTTTGGCTCATGTGCTCCATGCATTTATCAATGCTATCGGTAGGAGAAAGTTTCGGCAAATCGGTGGACATAATTTCGGACACCAGTGTATCGGTTGAATTCTTTCCTTTCAATATTACTTTTCTCGAATAGTCTCTTTCGGTTACTATGCCTTTATAGCCCTCCTGTTCGTCGGCTACCACAATACTGCCAATATTTTTTGCCTCCATCAGCTTCAATACCTCCAGTACCGATGCGTTTGGACTAACTGTTTCAACGTTATTGCCTTTTTTGGTTAGTATGTCAATGACTTTCATATACAAAAAGTAATTAAGGACTATTAAGATAATACATTCCGCTGAGGCAAAAAAAATGGAAGCCCGGCCGGCCGGAAGAAATTTGTTCTAAATACTTTGGTTTATAGTGTAAACTACTTTATGTTTGGTGAATCAAAGGCACTCACTCATGAAACCAACACTCGCTACGCTTGTTTTACTATTCTTTGCATTTGGCGTACAGGCTCAACACACACAATTGAAAGGTACAGTTACCGATACCAGGAACCGTCCACTGGCCGGGGCCAGCGTTTCTATCAAAGACAGCTACGATGGCTGCAATACCGATAGCTTGGGCCATTTCAGCTTTTCCACTTCAGATACCGGTGTATCCATTCTTTCCATTTCTTCCATTGGCTATAAGCCCTGGCAAATGGAAATACGGCTTACCGGGAGTACCCAGCAGTTTGAAGTAGTGCTCAAAGAATCGATGAATGAGCTTACTGCAGTTATGGTTACGGCCGGGGCTTTCGAAGCAGGCGACGAAAAGAAAACCACAGTTCTGAAGCCGTTGGATATTGTAACCACCGCCAGTGCCAATGCCGATATTACTGCCGCCATGAAAACTTTGCCGGGTACACAACAGGTAGGCGAAAGTGCCGAGCTATTTGTACGGGGTGGCGAAGGGTACGAAACCCGCCAGTTCATTGATGGCACTACGGTAGCTAATCCATTTTTTGGTTCTGCGCCCAATATTGCCAGCCGCGGCAGATTTTCTCCTTTTTTATTCAAAGGAACTGTGTTTAGCTCCGGAGGGTATTCTGCCTTGTATGGCCAGGCGCTATCCTCTGCTTTGATCTTAGAATCCATCGATCTTCCGGAAAATTCTTCAGCCAGTGCTTCTATTGCTCCCATATTGGTGGGTGCGCAATACCAGGATCTTGCAAAAAATAAAAAGAGCAGTTGGGGAGTAAGTGCCCAGTATGTAAATATTGGTTTGTACTACAAGTTGGTGCCACAACGTCCCGATTATTTTCATGCACCGGAAGTGGTTTCGGGTGATGTGAATTTTCGTGTGAAAACATCTGCCACCGGCATGTTGAAATTTTATGGCAACTATGCCCGCAATGTATTGGGCTTACGCAACCCCGATATAGACATGGCTTCGCTGAAAAATTCATTTTCACTCGACAACGGAAATATTTATACCAACCTCAGCTATAAAGAACGTTTGACCGGTCGTTTAAAATTGCACGCTGGTTTCAGCTTTAGCCAAAACCTGAATGATATAAAAAACCAGGTAGTGGATGAAGACAATAATCCAGTGCCCGAAAACACATTGCCGGTATATGTAGCTGCAAAAAATTACACGGTGGATGCTACCAATAATCTATGGCAGGGCAGAGCGGTACTCGATTATAAATTGAAGGGATTGAGTAGTATAAAAATGGGTGCAGAATATTGGTACAGTAAAGACATCAGCAAGTTCAATCGCTATAAGTCTACCATGGACGATGAATATAAAGCTGCATTTGCTGAAGCAGATATTTACATTACCAACCGGTTGGCAGCCCGTGCAGGATTAAGAGCAGAAAAAGTTGAATTGATTCATGCAACAAACCTTGCACCGAGGGCATCATTATCGTACAAACTGGGTACAGGTACACAACTCAGTGCAGACTATGGTGTGTTTTACCAGAAGCCGCAACCGCAGTATTTACTCTTCGATCAACACATGCCGCAAATGAGGGCAGACCATTATATTCTTACATTTCAAAAATTAGGGCTGAGCAAAACATTCAGAATGCAGCTGTTCGAAAAAGATTACAAACAACTCACCCGCTTAAATCCAGATACAACGCACAACGGCACTGGCTATGCCCGCGGTATTGAATTGTTTTGGCGCGATAAAATAACCTTCAAAAACTTCGACTACTGGGTCACTTATTCCTACCTGAATACAAAAAGAAACTACCTGAATTTTCCATACGAGATGACGCCCAATTTTGCGGCAGAACATACCGCTAACCTGGTAGTAAAACGTTTTTTTACGAAGCTCAATTTGCAGTTCAACGTAAACTACCAGTTTGCTACCGGACGGCCTTACTACGATATTCACCTGGACGGCAGCACACAGAAATGGAGTATGCGTGACCAGGGAACCACCATTGCGTACAACAATCTTAGCCTTAGCCTCAACTACATTACCAAAATTGGAAAGGCATTTAGTGTAGTGGTATTTAGTATGAACAATGTACTCAACAGCAAGCAGGTGTATGGCTATACTTACAGCTTTGATGGTACCAACAAAATACCTACACTTCCTCCAGCCAACCAGTTCTTTTTTGCAGGCCTGTTTCTCAGTTGGGGAACCGACCGCACTCAAGATGCTATCAACAACAATTTATAATTATCACATTCATCTACATTCCAAACCAACAAATTTCTATCGCCATGAAAAAGATTTTGTTACTCGCACTGGCAGCATTGTTAGCATTTACTGTACACGCACAAAATGCTAAATACATTTCGTTCATGAAGCAAAATATAGCATTGCTTGATTCTGTAAAATCTGCAGATGATCTGCAAAATGCAGCCAACAATTTTGAACGGATAGCCAACGCGGAAAAAGAAGAGTGGCTGCCCAATTATTATGCAGCGTATGCCCTGGCGATGAAAGCCTACTTTGTAAAAGATTTGAAAGAAGTGGACCCGGCCTGCGACAAGGCGGATGCGTTGCTGACCAATGCAGAGATCCTTTCGCAAAAGAATGTGGAGATAGCTGCATTGAAGTCGATGATACTTACGGCTCGTATGCGGGTAGACGGAAGCAGGGGAATGACCATGGGACCCAAGGCTTCAAAAATATTGCAGGATGCTATCAAGCAATCACCCGAAAATAATCCTCGTGTGTTGTTGCAAATGGCACAAATGATCTATTACACACCTCCTGCATTTGGTGGTGGTAAAGATGCCGGTGTGGAAATACTCAAGAAAAGTGTAGCTGCTTACGATAGTTTCAAACCAGCTACAGATATTGATCCGAATTGGGGCAAAGGTTATGCAGTTGGTTTACTTCAACAATGGACTTCAAAGTAAGCGTTGTTGAAAATGGCGTTACATTCCATACTCAAATAACAGCAAGAAAAACGATTTGTATGAACGACAAGTACAGTATGTCGGAACAGGAAAGTTTGCAGCTCATCAGCAGCATGATCGATAAGGCAAAAAATTCCTACCACGACAGGGGTACAGCATCCATATTGTGGGGCACCGTTATTTCCATTTGCTCCCTGGTTACCTGGGCGCAAATATATTTTGACCACTGGCTCGGCTTTGATATTTGGATGCTCACCATTGCAGCTATCATTCCCACCGTATGGTTGTCTATTCGAGAAAAAAAACTGCGTAAAGCAAAGAGTTATGACCAAACTGCCATGGATGCGGTATGGATGTGTTTCGGCATGGCCATCTTCTTAACGGTACACGCCAGCCTTGCGGCTGGTGCTGCATTTGCATCATTAAAAGATACCATTGAGCACGCAGGCATGAGCCGCCCTGCTATTAGTTTCAATGAGTATTCATCTTCCTACATGCTTACCCTCTATGGAATTCCAACATTGGTTACGGCTGCTATCAAAAATTTCAAACCCATGTATATCGGTGGAATTATTTGTTGGCTATCTGCCATCATTTCAATTTACACACCAGTAGATATCGATATGCTGCTGATGGCGCTATCTGCCATTACTGCATGGCTTATTCCCGGAATTATTTTGCGTAGCAGGAGTAAATCCAAAACCGAGGCTCAGCATGTTTAACGAACTGGATCCCATATTGCACTCTCAACTGCGCCTTGCGGTAATGTCGATTTTAATTAGCGTGAAAGAGGCAGAGTTTACTTTTTTGCGTGAAAAGACCAATGCTACTGCCGGCAACCTGAGTGTGCAATTGAATAAGCTGAAAGATGCAGGATATGTTGACATCAAAAAGCAGTTCAAAGACAATTATCCTCAAACACTTTGCACCATCACCCCATCGGGTTTAACGGCATTCGAAAAATATGTACAGGATTTGCAAGCCTACTTAAAAACTGGGACACCTTAAGCGCTTGCGCATATCGCGGCGGGTAGGCCCACCAAAAATGCCCGAATTAGAACCTGAACGATTCAGGTTAATTCCGACTTTAAAAGTGGTAGTCCAATAGGCATCGTTTTCCGAAGGGTGGCCACGGGGCCTGGTATTGCGTGGGGGATTATGGAGTACGCTTCGGTTATACAATTGGCGTGCAAGTGCAGCCTGGCTTGGCGACAAATAGTTGGCAAATAAATTGGGATCTACCCAGTTGGGCTCATGTACATCGTCGAGGTAATCGGTTTCGGCGGTACGTTTATTGGCTTCCAGTCGAAGCACCAACCGGGGCGAAACATCAAACCGCACCCCTATACCAACCGGAAATGAGATCGCATTTAATTTGTATTCTTTTCTATCGGGGTATTCTTTAAATCCCTGGCCTTCCAATCTAAGCGGGTGCAACTCTACCCAACCATCGGCAGTGTAGGCCTTGGGGTTGAAGGCAAACCAGCTGACGCCTGCCAAAACATAAGGTGAAAGCCGGTACGGTGGCTTTTCAATATTTCTGAATACCTGGGGAATATGAAATTCGCCGACCAATGACACCTCGGCAATATAGGACCTTGAGTTCAGGTTTCTTTCTTTACGGCCAATGGCGCTGGGGGCCGTGGCATTGGTGAGCAAACTATCGTAGTTCTCAATATGCCCATAATTCGCTTCAATGCGCAAGCCATATCCATTGCGCCAGGTGCCAATGGCATATAAACCTACCGTCATGTTGGAACGCTTGAATGTAGTACCTGCAAAAGGACCCTGGTAAATCCGGGGATTGCCCTGCAAATCTGTAACACCATTCATGACTCCTGCGGTAACGCCGGCTTCCACTACAATAGCCGGTTCTTCTACTCCTGACCAATACGCAAAGTATCCCTGTGCTCCTGCAGGAACATAAAAACCTAAGGCGCATATTGCCGCCAGGGATATGGTTAGTAAGTGTTTTTTCAAGTAATTGGGGGGAAACTGTGAAGCAAATTAAGGGAAAATTGCCGTCCGATGTTTAACTTTTGTTTTTTTGAGCCCTTTCTTTGGCCTTTTGTTGCTTTTGATAGAAAGTGCAAATGCCGATCAAACCGCAGGATTCACATTTGGGTTTTCGGGCCAAACAGGTGTACCTGCCATGTAAAATGAGCCAATGGTGTGCCTTGTGAACCAGGTTGGTTGGCAGGTTTTTTATCAACTGCTTTTCGGCAGCCAGGGGTGTGGTAGCTTTTTTAGTAAGCCCGAGCCTAGCACTCACCCTAAATACGTGGGTGTCCACAGCCATATTGGGCTGCTGGTCTATTACACTGGTCACCACGTTGGCGGTTTTTCGGCCTACTCCCGGTAGTGTCACCAATTCTTCTACGGTCATGGGCACTTCGCCTCCAAACTTTTCCAATAATAAAGCGGCAGTACCGAGTAGGTGTTTTGTCTTATTATTCGGGTAACTGATGGACTGTATATAGGGGAAAAGTTCGTCGAAATTGGAAGCAGCCAACGCCTTTGGGGTGGGGAAGCGGCGAAATAACTCAGGGGTAACCATATTTACCCGCTTATCGGTACACTGCGCCGATAAAATCACCGATACCAATAGCTCAAAAGGATTGCCATAGGTAAGTTCTGTTTCGGCTATTGGAATATGTGCCTGGAAATACCGGATGGCTATACCATACCGCTCCGCAATGGTCATGCTATGCTTTGTTAATTGGCCGCAAAGAAAGCAGTAAAACTTTATTCAACAGTGGCTGTTTCGTCCAACTCTGCCATGCCATAGTCTACAATTGTTTGTACAGTCTGGTTTCTGGGGCTGGTCAGCGCTTTGTCGAGGCTTTTAGCGGCATCTTGTATTACACGATACTTTTCCAAAAGGGGCCAGTTGGTTTCCATTTCGCTCTGCAGGCGTTCTCTTTCGGAGAGGGTAAGTTCGTTGTAATGGTAGGCAATCAGTTGTTCAGGGGTAAAATTGCTCATGTACGCTCATTTAGGGTAAAACAGGGATCAAATTTTGTACACTATAAACGCAAAAGGAAAGGGCTTATTGTGGCCCTTCTGTGAATATAGCAGTACTAATCCAGCTTTTTTGCCCTGGGAACTATTGGGCAGAGGGCACTACAAACACTTCTTCGTTGGCCCTTTTCATGTAGTATTTTTCCCGGGCATATTTTTCCAGGGTAAACGGGTCGTTTTGTAAAGCGTTCAGTTCCTGACGGGTAGCTTCTATTTGCTCTTTATAATAGCTGATCTTGGTGTTCAGCTCCTCCAGTTCGGCGGCTCTTTGGCGTTGGGTAAAAAAATCATTCTTGTCAAAAAATAGTATCCATACGCTAAACCCCGCCAGGGAAAGCAGGTATCGGTTGGTGATGATTTTTCGAAGAATGACCAGGAAACGCATAATGACTTGATTGGTGCAAATATCGAGCTCTATAACGATTGAAAAGTGGATACCATTGTCCACATCTGCACAATGAATAGGGTAAAGCCAGCATCAAAAAAAATGGCTGCCCGATAAGAGGCAGCCATTTTAAGTATGGATAAACCGATTACTTACCGAATTTCAGGTTTTTGCCGGGGAAGTATGAGCTTTCTTCCAGTAATTCTTCGATACGGATCAGTTGGTTGTACTTCGCAATACGATCGGTACGAGAAGCAGAACCGGTTTTGATTTGACCGCAATTGAGTGCTACTGCCAAGTCAGCAATAGTAGTGTCTTCAGTTTCGCCGCTGCGGTGGCTCATAATGGTATTGTAGCCGGCATGTTGTGCCATAGTAACTGCGTTGATAGTTTCTGTAACAGTACCAATTTGGTTCACTTTTACCAGCAATGCATTTCCGATGCCTTTGTCGATACCTTGCTTCAAACGGGTTACGTTGGTTACGAACAGGTCATCGCCCACCAACTGGCATTTTCCACCAATGGCTTGGGTAAGACTTTTCCAACCATCCCAGTCATCTTCTGCCATACCATCTTCGATGCTGCAGATAGGATATTGTTTGGCCCATTTTTCCCAGAATTTAACCAGTTCGTCGCTGGTCATTTCTTTGCCGCTGCTCTTGTGGAATACATATTTTTTCTTCTTGTTATCCCAGAGTTCGCTGTTGGCAGCGTCCATAGCAATTTTAATTTGAGTACCCGCTTTGTAGCCGGCTGCGCCAATAGCTTCCAAAACGATCTCAATAGCTTCTTCGTTGCTCTGAATGTTGGGAGCAAATCCGCCTTCGTCACCTACGTTGGTGCTGAATCCTTTTTTCTTCAAGGTGTTTTTCAACGCATGAAAAATTTCGGTACCCCAACGCAAACCTTCGCTGAAAGTAGTTGCACCTACGGGCATGATCATAAATTCCTGGAAGTCGATCTTGTTGTCGGCATGTGCACCACCATTCAGAATGTTCATCATGGGAACGGGCATCACTTTGGCGTTGGTGCCACCGATATAACGATACAGGGGCAATCCGGCTTCTTCAGCAGCAGCTTTTGAAGCAGCAAGGCTTACAGCCAGCAATGCGTTTGCGCCCAGCTTTCCTTTGTTAGGAGTACCGTCCAGCTGAATCATCAGGTTGTCGATACCGGTTTGATCGGCAATATCCCAACCCATGAGTTCTTCAGCAATAATTTCATTTACATTTTTTACAGCCTTCAATACACCTTTACCCAGGTATTTTTTCTTATCACCATCACGAAGTTCTACAGCTTCGTGAATACCTGTACTGGCACCACTTGGTACCGATGCACGACCGAACGCACCTTCATCAGTTAAAATATCTACTTCTACAGTTGGATTACCGCGGCTGTCAAGAATTTGACGAGCCTGAATGTTTGCGATGTAAGGCATAAATTTTTGTTTAGTTTAAATAACTTAATGATTGCTTGTGCCTACGAAAAGGCCTGCAAATTTCAGTGTTATACAGTGTAATGCCAAGTAAAAATTCCACAATATTTCAGCTAAATGCGTAGAACATGACATTCGTTATGTTGTGGTAAGTTTTCGGAAAAGTTCTTCCAGCGATCCGCCCTCCTGGAGGCTTTGAATATTCAGGTTATGATCGAGTGCCAGTTGCATCAATTCTTTCCTTGCGGCCGCCAGATTTTGGGTGGTAAGTTGCCAGTTGTAGGCATCTGTTTTTTCTGCCAGAAGTATGGATGGGAGGCGTTGCAACCACTCTGCTTCCAGCACTTCGCCAAAGCTTACTCTCAAAATGGGTTGTGACTGCGCCTGGTGCAAATTGGCCAACTTATCATCGGCTACAATTTTTCCTTTGTTGATAATAACAACCCGGTCGCAAATGGCTTCCACTTCCTGCATGATATGTGTGCTGAGCAAAATGGTTTTATCGCCACTGAGTTCTTTGATCACCTGGCGAATTTCGCCGATCTGGTTAGGATCGAGCCCGCTGGTGGGTTCATCCAAAATCAGCACTTCGGGGTTGTGAATAATGGCTGCGGCAAGCCCTACCCGTTGCTTATATCCTTTGGACAGTTGACCGATCTTTTTATGTGCTTCCGGAGTAAGTCCCACTTTTTGTATCGCTGCAGCAATTTGCTGCGCAATATTTTTTATGCCATATACACTGCCAGCAAAATCGAGGTATTCCTTAACATACATGTCGTAATACAGCGCATTACTTTCGGGCAGGTAACCAATTTTTTGTTTTACCAAATTGCCTTGTGTTGATACATCCATGCCGCATACAGTGGCGCTGCCACTATCTGCCTGCAGGTAGCCGGTCAGTATTTTCATAGTGGTGCTTTTGCCTGCACCATTGGGGCCTAAAAAACCGGTGATACTTCCCTTGCCTGCTTCAAACGAAACGTCATTTAATGCGAATTGCTCGCCATATTTTTTAACCAGGTTGCTTACTGCTATTGCCATATAAATGATTGCAATTTTCCGATACTGTATTTGTCAAACTTCCAAAGCCGTGGGCCTACATTTGCGCCGTGAAAGTATTCCATTTACCATTGATAGTAATTGCCCTGTTTTTGCAAACCACAACCTGGGCTCAAACACCAACGCAAACCCAAACAGGTTGGTTTCTTAGTTTAAATACCATAAAACTGGGTGCTAAAACCAGCCTGCATGCCGAGTTCCAATTGCGCAGCAGCGACGATTTTGCAGCCACACAATCGTTGATTACCCGTGTGGGTCTCAATTACCAAACCGGGCAGCGCACAGTGCTTACCGGCGGCTACGCTTATATTTTAAATAGAATGGGAGCTGGCGGTGTACACGAATTATTGCCCGAGCACAGGCTTTGGCAGCAGTTAGTAATTCACCAGCCGGTGGTTACCACCAGCCTCATGCACCGCTTTCGGCTGGAGGAAAGATGGATACCCAAAACCATTATGGATAATGGAAACCTGGAGATAGACGAAAGGCTGTTCAGCATGCGGCTGCGCTATTTTGCCCGTATGATAGTGCCACTGCAAAAAGCAAAATCTTTCTCCAAGGGCATGTTCTTGACCTTACAGGACGAAGTGTTTGCCAATGTGGTAAACAGCGTTAACGTGAACGGTAAGATATTCGATCAGAACCGTGCTTATATCGCTTTGGGGTATAGGCTATCCAAGAAATGCGATATTGAACTGGGATACTTGAATCAATTCATCAGTACCAAAGAACCGTCGCCAAATGTGATGAACCATGCATTTCAACTGGCTGTGTATAGCAGGCTTTAATGCCTGATCATTTTCAGTGGAATAGAGGAAACGATTCTTCTTTGCTGAATGCTGCGTTTAGCACTTCCCAAAACAACTATGTGGTGGCATGAGTTATATTACTGCAGGGAGTTTTGATGGCAAGTATTTACATGCCGTGGATTTTGGACAAATACATAAAATGGCTGTTTTTTCGTTGAAGAATCAGACCAGTCGTTGCGAAAAATGCGAGAAAATTCATTTTCAGTTATAAAATTTATTATCTGCTGTATGAAATAATATTTAATATTCGCAGCCCGGTCTTTTTAATTTTAATGGCTTTTAGGCCATTGGATAAATAAAATCAAAACAACGTAATTGCTATGCTTTATCCCTACCAGATCAGGTCGATGAACCAATACAAAATGGCTTACGACTATAGTGTAACCAACCCTGAAGAATTTTGGGCCGGTGTGGCCGATCATTTTTTATGGCGCAAAAAATGGGACACCGTGTTGAACTGGAATTTCAAAGATCCACTGATAGAGTGGTTCAAAGGCGGCAAGCTCAATATCACGGAGAACTGCCTCGATCGCCACTTACCATCGTTGGGCGATAAGCCTGCGTTGATATGGGAGCCGAATGATCCTGAGGATAATCATCGCATATTGACCTATCGCGAACTGCATAATAAAGTGGTGCAGTTTAGCAATGTGCTGAAGAATAACGGGGTGAAAAAAGGCGACAGGGTTTGCATTTACATGGGCATGATACCCGAACTCGCTATTGCTGTGCTGGCCTGTGCCCGTGTGGGAGCTGTGCACTCTGTAATTTTTGGAGGCTTTAGTGCCCGCAGTATTGCAGACCGTATTCAGGATGCGCAAGCTGTTTGTGTCATTACCTGCGATGGTGCCAACAGGGGCAATAAGATAGTGCCTTTGAAGAGTACGATAGACGATGCCATGCTCGGTTGCCCTTCGGTAAAACGCATTATTGTGTGTACGCATACCCGCACCCCGGTGAGTATGATCAAAGGCCGCGATGTATGGTGGGAAGATGAGATCAAAAAAGTAGAAACACAAGGCAATCCTCCATACGAAGCAGAGGAAATGGATTCGGAAGATACCTTGTTCATTTTATACACTAGTGGTAGTACCGGCAAACCTAAAGGGGTGGTGCATACTTGTGGTGGTTATATGGTATGGGCCAATTACACTTTCGTAAATGTATTCCAGTATCAACGTGGGCAAGTACATTTCTGTACAGCCGATATTGGATGGATCACAGGGCACACCTATATATTGTACGGACCGCTGAGTGCAGGAGCTACTTCTGTGATGTTTGAAGGCATACCTACCTATCCAGATGCGGGAAGATTCTGGGAAATAGTACAAAAGTTTGGCGTAAACATTTTGTACACTGCTCCTACGGCTATTCGCAGCCTCATGGGCTTTGGCGAAGGACCGCTACACGGTAAAAAACTTGATAGCCTTAAAGTATTGGGTACTGTAGGAGAGCCGATCAATAGTGAAGCCTGGCATTGGTACGATGAAAATGTGGGGCATGGTAAATGCCCGATAGTAGATACCTGGTGGCAAACCGAAACCGGTGGCACCATGATCAGTAACCTGGCAGGGGTAACACCAGCAAAACCCACATTTGCCAGTTTGCCTTTACCGGGTATTCAACCGGTACTGGTGGATGAATATGGTGTGCCCCAACTGAATAGCGATGCAGCTGTAGATGGTGTATACCAGGAGAATCCAGAGGGGAATGGTTTTAGGAGTGCAGGTAATTTATGTATTAAGTTCCCATGGCCCGGTATCCTGCGCACTACTTATGGCGATCATGAAAGATGCAGGCAAACCTACTTTGCTACTTACGACAATTTATATTTTACCGGCGATGGTTGCCTTCGCGATGAGCATGGCATGTACCGCATTACCGGAAGAGTGGATGATGTGCTCAACGTGAGTGGGCATCGTATTGGTACAGCAGAAGTGGAGAATGCTCTAAACATGCACGCAGGTGTTGTGGAAAGTGCGGTGATTGGCTATGCCCACGATATTAAAGGGCAAGGCATTTATGCATACATTATTTACCAGGGTATGCATGATAATGAGGATCTCACAAGGCAGGATATTTTACAAACCATTACCCGCATTATTGGCCCCATAGCCAAGCCCGATAAAATTCAATTTGTAAAAGGCTTGCCCAAAACCCGCAGCGGAAAAATTATGCGCAGGGTGCTTCGCAAAATTGCTGAAAATGATCTGTCTAATTTGGGAGATACATCAACGCTGCTTGATCCAGCAGTAGTAGATGAAATTATTGAAGGCAGATTGTAATGGCACTTCAAGATTTTTAAAGAATAATGTTTCAAAAAGTAAAGCCAGCCTGGATAGGTTGGCTTTACTTTTTTTGGTGAATGGTGTATTGAGTATTGTTCCGTGCATATGAGTGAGAGGTTACTACACTCCTTGCTTTTATCGAATTTTTCATTTCCCTTCTCCATATTTCATTGAGATAATAACGGATCAATTCTGGTGAGAATAGTTGAGTATACCACAAAAAAACCGCCCATAGACATGGGCGGTTTCAAGTTCAGGGGTGTTTCAGGGTATTAATGTTGTACTACAATTTTTCCTTGTTGAATTTGGTTGCCTGCAAATACTTGTACATTATAAGTGCCTGCCGGCATTCTTTCAAATCCTGAAAGATTAATGGATGTGTTGCCCACCGCAGCCTGTGAAGTATTGCTCATTACTACCTGGCCTGCCATGTTGATTACACGAATATTTACGGGCTGATGTTTTTGATTGTTGAAACGCACTTGCAAGTCGGTGTTAACAGCAGTTGGCATCAACTGGATACCGCTGATAGCAGCAAGTTTCAGGCTGATAATATTGCTGTAAGAAACGCTTCCATTTTTACGAACCATTTTCACACGGTAGTAAGCGTCTTTTCCTACAAATGATTGCAGATCGTCTACAAAGGTGTAATCCTTACCATGCGCTTGCACTACTGTTACTTGTTTGAAACCATTAGCGCTTGCACTTCTTTCCAGGATGAAGTGGTCAACATCTTCAACTGCAGTGGCTGTCCAGCGGAGATTACCTTTTGCATTGCTATAGCTGCCTGAAAGTTCGAGGCCATTGAGCGGCAATATGGCGGTAAAGTTGTAGATAGCTTCTGTAGCGCTTACTGCACCCGCAGCATCGACAGCAGTGTAGGTAAATGAACCGGTGTAACTGCCGAGACCACTTTGGAAATACACAAACAACCTGTTCCTGTTGTAGTTGGGGATGTCAACATAAATATTATCTGCAGGGTCTGTACTTGCATTGATCACATCTCCGGCATCGGGACCATTACCGTTGGCATCATACGCCAGTTTAATGGTAATGCCTGATACTACTTTGGGATTAGACAAGATGCGGAAAGTTTTTCCGGAACCGGTTTCAAATATGCCATCTTCTGCATCACTACCACTCAGAAGCTGGTCGTCGTTATCCAACTCCCAGAATGTACCAATGGGGCGACCGGGCAGGGCAGTATACACTGGATCTGTTACAGGGCGGGACTGGATACCAATATTCAGGTTTGTGATAGTAGCAAAGTTGGCTGAGGGGGTAATATTTTTATATACACCTGCTATATTGAATACACCGGGATTAGTGCTGCTCGTGCTAGGATTGGTAACATAAAATTCTCCACCGGTTGATGGGGCCGTTCCCATCATACCACCTGCAGGTATTGGAGCGGCTGCACCCATACCTGGGTCCAATTCGCTACGAATAAGAGCGAGGTCGAATAGAGGGGCTACTGCAAGGCCACCTTCAAATACCGGGTTGGCTGGTACGGTAATGTTGAACACACCACTTGTGTTAAACGAACCAACTGCTAACTGTTTGCCGTTATTAGGACCATTAGCAGCTACGGCCATCACTTTATACATAGTTGTAGGTGGTATGGTTTCGCCTGCATTTACTGTTTTGTCACCGTTTTTGTCTATCCAAATATTACCAGTCAATGGCTGGGTAATGGAGCAGCTATTGATCACAAAAGGTATATAACAAGCGCCAAAACCCGGAGGCAGTGCATAGAATACCTGATTGCCAAGCACTGCAGGCAATGTGGTAGTATACTCTTGTGAAGTAAGGCTAGCCGAAGCGAAGAAGCGGGTATTAGTTGGGAAGGTGGGTTTCACTACGTTAATGTCCACAGTAGTAGAAGGTGTAGCCGGACAATGATTGAAAACTCTACGGTTTTGGGCATCATATTCGCCAGCCTGGCCACAGGTTTGGTAACTACTTGCGTCAATTGAAATACGAAGGGGATCTGTAACTGGCGTAGATCCGCATGTTCCGGTTCCGTTGCCGGTAATGAATGGGATATTGGCGAAAGAAGTACCTGAAGTTGCGCCGGTTCCACTAGCACCACCGTTCAGGCTTACTTGTGGTGGACACTGTGTATTCCGAAGTACTGCGCAATTGGTTGTGACTTTCAATTTGAATTTGAAATTTGCCAATACGTCCGCTGCAACTTTTGCAGGTGTAACGCTACTAGCTTTAGGCAGGGTACCGAAATCGTATACAATTGAACCGGTAGGTCCAAGTGCCGGATCGAAATACAAGTTGTTAGGTGTGGGGACAGGTGAGGTGAAGTTCAAAGTTTTGGTAAGGCTTCCAGCACTAAACTCAGCAAATGCTGGAATAGGAATCACCATTTTGTAGTTGTTAACCGCTTCAGTTCCCTTATTATAAATGTCGATGGAATATTCAATTTCCTGGCCGGGCACAGCAGATGTAATGGATGCTCCGGTTACCGCAAGGGCGTTTTGAACTTCCGGCACATAGGCATCTACAGAAAATGCCAGATTGAATAGTACATAAGAGTCAGCACCTGTACCTAACCTAAATGTAGTGCTGGTTTGGTTATTGGCAATAATCGAGTTGTTGGAATTGGGCAGGTTAAACATCAGGACGTCTAACCCTGTATTATTTACCAAATTAGGGTTTCTTGTATTGCCTCCTGTTTGAATAGAGCTGGTAAAGAAATTAGTGTAATCATTTACACTGTTGCTGCTTGGATCGTAACGAAGGCGAATCCAATTAGCACCGGCGGCTGCATCATCTACCTGAAATTCATCTCTTAGCCAACCCCTTTCTCCTTCACTCGCCATCATGCCCACTTTCACGTTTACATTACCGGTGGCTACAGATTGGAATCCGTCGATTTTGAGCTCTGTTGTGCTAAAGGCTCCACCAGTGTTAATTCCATCGCCGAATCGATACTGATAGCCATCATAGAGTGTGACATCCCTCCAGTTCATCAGCGGGTTTTCGTATATCACTACCATACTCCAGCCTCCATGGAAGCCAACGAGGTCTGTAGAAGTTCCTTCGCGCAAAGCAATATCGGCCACTGTGTAAGTGCCCACTCCATTGGTTTTTACATAATCCGTAATATCAGAAAAACCTACAAAAATGTTTTCGTACTCATTATTTGGGTACATAATATCCGAGGTACTGGCAGTAATTTGAGTGTACCCGGAAGCTGCCGGGCCTTTCAGCAAAATTTTTCTTTTGTCCAACGTCTTTGTGAGAGACCCTTTTGTTACATTGAAAGAAGTACTTGCCTGGCTTCCATCATTTGAACGGCCACACCAATAAATACCCGCAAAAAGTACTTTAGAGCAACTTGGCACAGATCCATTTTCGCTGTTAAAACGAAGATCTGCGGTGGAGGAGTTGAGTGTTGTATTATTGTTTGCGCCAGTATTCACGTAAACCATTGCCTGGTTGTTGGTGCCGTTAACTGTATAGTTACTCAAAGTAAGATTGGTGTTACCAATCATCGTAAAATCACCTTTGATGCGGTAGCTACCGTTTGTAGGTGAGTAGTTACCAACGGTTCGCTTTGTAAATGCCTTTTGTGCGCCGGCTTTCATAAAAAGGGAGGGGGCTACAAGAGCAAAAAATGCTACAAAAAGCAATCGCAACCTGGATTGGAGAAAGTAGAAAGGTTTCATGTACGGGTATAATTAGGGTTCAGGGTAATTATGCAGAGGGTATATCAGACTATGAGGGCAACACAAACCTGCTCCTAATGCGTTTGAACTGCTTCAAGCGCATACGATGAGTTTGCAAGCAAAACATGCTTAACTGCTAGCAACAGCAGATGGCAATTTGCAGCGAAACTTTACCAGGAATTGGAATGGTGTAATAGGCAAACTGGCGAATTGTTGGGTACAATGCCAGTAACCTGTGTACAAGGGTTACTCATAAATGTTTAGGGTTTAAAGCAATGGCAGGATTAGGGTGACCCGCCATTGCTTTCTGTGTTCAGGGGTTGTTTAAGGGGTTCAGGATCAAAGATTTTACCTGTTTCGGATCAAATCTTGTTCAGGGATTTTGTTTAAGGTGGTTCTAGGGTTTATAAAAAGGTTCTATTCAGTTTAGGTTCGGTCTTTCAAAAATTCTTGGTCGAAATCCAATCTTGGCACGAAACTTGTCAGTTATTTAGTAGAGTTTTAAACTCTTATACTTTACTGTGCAAATCGAGTTAGATTTCACAAGATGTAGAGGCATGGCCTAAGCTGATTTCATTTTTTGGAAACTGGCTTTAGGATGTTTTCCTATTACAAATTGTTATACGTCATAGATTTGTTTTAAGGGGATTAATCTATGATTTATGTCATAAAGGTAAAGGCTCAAATCAAATTTGCAACATTGATGTCGAGACGATTTGACTTTTGTCAAAAATTATCTTTGCCTAAATTCTCAATTAATTGATATACAGTATGTTGTAAATTCGGCTATATTAAATATGTGAATAAGTTGTTTCAGCTTTTACATTTTATTATAGAGTATTTACTGTTTTTTGATCCATAAAACAGGTCTGTTTCTACATAAAAGCAGGTAGTGTTATTAACTGCTGCTAATCGGTTTCGGCAAAAAGAATTATACAGAAAAGCATGGTAATCAATGCTAATGAAAAAGCCCCTTGCTTTCGCAAAGGGCTTTCCTATAGTTTCACCGACTATTTCGCCATTATTTGAATTGCGTAGCAATTCCTTTGGCGAGTTCATTCATCTGCTTGAGTCCGTCTTCAGGAAGATTTCCTTTTTTGAACTCAGCAAGCAGGTTCGGTAATTTATTTTCCATTTCTACAAGGAACTGTTCTTCAAATGCTTTCACATTTTTTACAGCTACATCGCGCAGCAATCCTTGTGTACCCAGGTAAATGATAGCTACCTGTTTTTCAACCGACATGGGTGAATATTGCAGTTGCTTCAGCACCTCCACGTTACGGGCACCTTTGTCGAGTACCAGCTTGGTAGCAGCATCAAGGTCGCCACCGAACTTACTAAAGGCTTCCATTTCGCGATACAGTGCCTGGTCGAGTTTTAAGGTACCTGCTACCTTCTTCATCGACTTAATTTGGGCGTTACCACCTACGCGGCTTACAGAAATACCCACGTTGATCGCCGGGCGGATACCTGAGTTGAACAGGTTACCTTCCAGGAAGATCTGGCCATCGGTAATTGAAATTACGTTTGTAGGGATATAGGCAGATACGTCACCAGCCTGGGTTTCAATGATAGGAAGTGCGGTAAGGCTACCTCCACCTTTCACCAGGTGTTTGATGCTTTCTGGCAGGTCGTTCATGTTTTTGGCAACCTCATCCTTGTTGATCACTTTAGCAGCTCTTTCCAACAGGCGGCTGTGCAGGTAGAATACGTCACCAGGATAAGCTTCACGGCCTGGAGGACGACGGAGCAACAAACAAACTTCACGGTATGCTACCGCTTGTTTACTCAGGTCATCATAAATAATAAGCGCTGGACGTCCGGTATCACGGAAGAATTCGCCCAATGCAGCGCCGGCAAAAGGTGCATAGAACTGTAGCGGAGCCGGATCGGAAGCAGATGCAGCAACGATGGTAGTGTAAGCCAAAGCGCCATTATCTTCCAGCGTTTTCATCACACCTGCAATAGTAGATGCTTTTTGGCCAATAGCTACATATATACAATAAACTGGTTTCCCAGCCTGGTAGAATTCTTTTTGGTTGATGATGGTGTCCACCGCAATGGCTGTTTTACCAGTCTGGCGGTCTCCAATGATCAATTCCCGCTGGCCACGGCCAATCGGAATCATCGCGTCGATTGCTTTGATACCGGTTTGCAGGGGTTCTTTTACCGGTTCGCGGAAAATTACACCTGGTGCTTTACGTTCAAGTGGCATTTCGTAGAGGTCGCCAGTGATGGGGCCTCTGCCGTCGATAGGCTGGCCAAGGGTGTTTACTACGCGGCCCAGCAGACCTTCGCCTACTTTAATAGAAGCGATTTGGCCGGTACGGCTTACTTTATCACCTTCCTTAATTTCAGAACTTTCGCCCATCAGAACCACACCCACATTGTCTTCTTCAAGGTTCAGTACGATTGCTTTTACGCCGTTCTCAAACTCAACAAGCTCACCGCTTTTTACGTTGTTCAGGCCATAAATACGGGCAATACCGTCGCCCACCTGCAGTACAGTGCCTACTTCTTCCAGTTTGGCTGCACCGTCAAAGTTGACGAGTTGCTGGCGCAGAATCGCCGAAATCTCATCTGGCTTAATGTCCACCATAGTTAATTATTGAAATTGTATAAATTCTGGTTGCAAGGGGGTCGTCCCCTAATTTCAGGCCGCAAAAGTAAGGCCGTAGCCCTGAGTTAGCAAATGCATTTTTGTGATATATCTACCTTGATAGGCCATCTTTTTTGGGTTCTGGCTGTCAATACCCGCTAAACTGTATCCGATTCGGTACATTTTTGGCTTTTTACATAAAAAACGACCATGCTATGAGGGCGGCAAGTACCAATAGAAAGGTATACAGAGGCGAAATTTTTGGGTTGTTGATAAAGAAATAGGGAATCATAGAGGCTGAAAGGAGAAGGAGTCCCCAGCCTACAGTTCCGCCAGTGCCCAATACCTTATTATAGGATGCCTCCGAAATAATGGGGGTGCCAGACCGGCTCAGCAATACAATTTCTGACATTCCTCCATTTCCCCTGCTTTGGAATAATTCAGCATTCTTATTGTCCATCCACACATCTATACTATCGCCGGTATGAATTTTTTCAATGATGGTTTTGCCTGAAGTAGCAGCCAGTGCCTGGTATTGCACGATCAATAATTTCTTGCCCTCCACCACGGGTATCAGTATCATATCTTTTTTATGTTCACCCATACCCGGCTGGTAAGGATTATTCAAAACATGTACTGAAAATTTCTGCAATTGCCCCAGGTCCAATTTCCGTTTTGTAGCTACTAAATAAATACCCAATAACAACAACAGGACTACTGCAATTTTTCCGAATGCGCTATTCATGCCTTGCAATACCAAACCTTCCATCATTTGGTTGCGGCTTCTTGAATGTCGATGAATGGGTGGTTGCATATTACAATGGTAAATGATTTGGCACAATCAGAAATAGGATGGCCACTTATTTGTGGTACTATATTCAGGCAAATTTAATAGAGGTTGTTAAGCGAACGTTTTTTTCTGATGAATTCAATAATTGTATATACAGTATAACGTGACAGCATTGGCGAAGCAATAAATGCGTACATGCTGAAAAACCTTTGCGTAGTAGTACTTTGATGCAAATCAAAAAGTAATCAGGTAGTAGAAAATTCTCTGTAATAGCTTGACAATGCATATATCATGCAGTATTTTGTTCGAATTATTCCTCACACCTAAAACAATTATCATGGCAACCAGTAAATCTACTACTGTTAGAAAAGGTCGTCCACCTGTAAAAGCCGCCACACCCAGAAAAGTAACAACTACCGAAATAGTGGATGTAGTTGAAAAGGCTGTACGTGCTGTATCGCCCGCAGTGAAAGGTCCGGTAGGCCCATTAAAAGCGCCTAGTACCAATTTATCCAGCGAACTGAACAACATCAATTTTCACAAAATGATCGGCGGCCCATTGCAGGCTGCTATTGAAGCACAAACTGCTTCTGCTATGGCTACAGTCAACTTCATCAACGAAGTGGGCTTTACCATTGTAGATGATAAAAAGGAATTGGTAATGGTCGATTTTTCGCACAAGAAAAAAGACCTGGATGCGGAAGGAAAAGTAGTGGAAACAGAATCTTTTATCCGTGTGCCGTTGTTGGCCATGCTCCCCATTCCCAGCATACGCATCGAATTGGTTGAAATTAATTTCAACGTGAAACTGAACTCAGTTGAAACTGCCAACACCAGCACAAAAATTGATGTGGCAGCAGAAGTAAAAGGAGGATTTGGTCCGGTTAGTTTTAAAGTGTCTGCAGCGGTGCAACGTCAAAGCAGTACCGGTGTAAAAGTAGAAAAAGAGTATAGCCTTAATGTGAAAGTAAAAGCTACACAAGACGAAATGCCTGCCGGCCTCGAAAAAATTCTTAATCTCCTCCAGAACTAAATACTCGTGAATTGGATTTATAATAGCATGCCTGTTTTGGGCATGCTATTTCCTGTATTCTCAATGCTTCACCCTTATGATTACCGTAGCACAGTATCTCTCCTTCATGTTCAGTGAAATTACCAGGGCCCGTGTGATTGCCGATACCGAATCATTGCGCATTGCCGAGGAATATTCGAAAAGCCCACTGATGAAATATTTCTCAGTTCCCCGTTTTAAAATACCTGAATTGGAATTGAGTGTACCCATGGTAATTGCCGGTGCGCAGTACAATAATATTTACGTGTTCACCTGGGACAAAGCAGAGTACGACAGAATAATGGCCAACTATGTGAATAGGTTTAGTATCATGTTTACAAGGCCATTCAAATACGATTCGAAGGAAATGGAAACTGTACGCAATGTAGTAGAAGATGCATACAAAGATTTTGCAACGCTTCCCAATGTGCAGGACCTTAAGCAATTGCTCGAGGAAAAAAAACTGGACGCTATTCAGAACATCGACCAGATCGTAAAGAGCCTGTTGGCTGTGTACAACGGGCAGGAGAAGGTGAAACCCGGCACCCTGCCATTCAACAGGCTGGTGATCATTCGCACACAAACACAGGAAGAGCTTGTTGCAGATTGGAAACGTGTGGTTACACAGCAATTGCTCGAGAATATCCGGTTAAAAGAAAGCGTGTTGAAAGCATTGCTGATAAGTCCTGAAACCAATATTGTGAAAACGGAGGGAACGGATATTTCTATTCTTCAGATTCGTGCAAAAATTACCGAGGAAGGAATTTTTGTGAACAGTGTGAAGAATGAAAATGGCGATGAAACTAAAGTGGTAGATTTTGAATGATACCACTGCTTCAATATCATAAGCTGGCATTGCTGGATGGCTTGCTCAGCAAAGGACGGCTGGTACTTTCGAGTTACGAAGAAAAGGACCTGGATTTCGCATCTAAGTTGAAGGACTGGTTGCAGGAAAGTGACCAGTTTTTCGAACGCCACAACGGACCGGTGCAACGTTCTAAAATTAAAACACTGCATACCGATTTTGCTGCAGTAATGCGTGGTACAGATCCTTTCACCTTTCAAAAATTTGAATCGAACAAGCGGGCCAATGCCATGAACATAGGGTATAGAATAACGAAAGATGCCCTACAAGTAGTAATGGATTACTATACAAAAATTGATACCCTGCTGGAAGATGCCAGGCAACTGATAGGGCAAATTGTTTTAGCGGCTTTGCAAGGAGGGCTCATTACTCAATCAGAATTTGAAACCGCCACTACGCAGCCTGCATTGGATTTGCTCTGGAAAAAAATAGCCACCGATAAGCAGTTGGTAGTAGTGCAAAAAAAAGTATTGCTCAACGTAAGCCGTATTGACGCATTGCTGTTGCTGGAAGAAGTAAGGGCAGCTTTGAAAGAATAATTTGTCGAACAAAATTCCCTCACTCATAAAACTTGCACAATGGAAGAATCAACATTTGGTATGGGCTGGTTGCCCGACTTACCTGACTTCAGAGACTATACTGTGGAGAGTACCAACGTACCCACATTGGCAAAAGCCATTGGCCGAACCGAAACAGTAAAAAGTATGCTGGCCGCTGCCGATATCAAAAGCAGCAAGCCTGCAAAAGCCGCTACCTCAGCCGACCTGCGAACCTGGTGCTCACCCATCGAAAACCAGGGCTCTATTGGTAGCTGTACTGCGCATGCGGGCGTAGGCATGATAGAATATTTTGAACGTCGTGCTTTTGGCCGCCACCTCGATGCTTCAAGATTGTTTTTGTACAAAGTGACCCGCAACCTGCTTGGATGGACCGGTGATACAGGTGCATTCCTGCGCACTACTATGGGTGCAATGGCATTGTTTGGCACACCGCCCGAATCCTTTTGGCCATACAATATCAGCAAATACGATATAGAGCCGAGTGCATTCTTATATGCTTATGGGCAAAGCTACCAGGCCATCCAGTTTTACCGCCTTGACCCTGTAGGTACTGCAAGGCCCGATATACTGGCATCACTCAAAACCCATTTAACTGCAGGCCTGCCCGCAATGTTTGGGTTTACCTGTTATAGTTCATTGTATTCCGACAGTGGCAACAAAGGGAATATTCCATACCCTGCGCCAACGGAAAAAACAGTAGGTGGCCATGCTGTAATGGCTGTGGGTTTTGATGATAGCAAAACCATTACGAACCCCACCAGCAATAAGAAAACAAAAGGAGCGATCCTGATCAGGAACTCATGGGGAACAGGATGGGGCGATGCCGGTTACGGATGGCTGCCCTACGAATATGTATTGAATGGTTTGGCCGACGATTTCTGGTGCCTTATCAAAAAAGAATATATCGATACAAAGCAATTTGGAATTTAGTTTTCTATGGTTATGACTTAACAGCTTTCCAGGCTCCTTCACGGTAGCATGGAAGCTGTTTTTTTATTCAGCATAACTGGTCCTGCTCTTCGTAAACGAAAACAGGAAAGTATTGGATGAAAATACTTTCCTGTTCTATTATTCAAACTATAGTTGCTATACAAACAACATCACCAATGTAAGTACAATACCTGCCAGCGTGAAATACAAACCTTTTTTGAAAATGGATGATTTGGGGGCAAACATCCAAAAAGAAGAAATGACAAAGAAGAGGAGGGAGGCACCAAAAAATATGTTCAGCATGTACAAAGGTTCAGAGGTCTTTGCCTTGTGCAGTTTGGTAAGGTTGTTCAATACAAAGGGTAATTCTTTTACTGTGTATTCTGCTTTGCCGGTGCTCTTGTCGTAAGTGCCATTTTCGAAGTACACCATATTCCCCTCGGTCTTTTTCACTTTCAGTTGACGCATACCCACCGCTTCGCCGATCTTATTTTCTTCCAGGTTAGTGGCTACAGTTTTTTCTATATGCTTTTTATTTTTCAAAAAATCAGTGTCGCGAAAGATGAGGAGAATACCGCTTAAGGCATAAACCGCCATGATGCCGCATAAAAAGAAACCGAGATACCGGTGAATGATGCGCATATTGGTGCTTGCAGAACTTTTCATTTTGAAAATGCTTTTAGGAATTTGGCTGCAATGTTATTGGAAATATCTACCTGTTGACCGACTCGGCTAGTATTCCAGGCCCGTAATTGCCTGATTCTTACTCGAATCTGTTTCTGATTCGGCACTGTACCCGGCGAGGGAAATGAATTTTCAAAAATAAAAGACAAAAAGGTGTTTTATTTTAAAATGCCCCTATCTTTGAACCCGTAAATCAATCCAGATGTTTTCAAAAACCTGTGAATACGCAATAAGGGCAATGATATTTGTTGCGCTAAAATCGAAAGAGGGTAGCAGGGTGGGCATTAAAGAAATTGCCCAGGGGATTGATTCTCCGGAACACTTTATTGCCAAAATTCTGCAGGACCTGAGTCGGAAAGACCTGGTGCGATCTATAAAGGGGCCCAACGGCGGCTTTTACCACGACGAAATTACCATGCAGCATTCCCTGGCCGATATAGTGGATGCGGTGGATGGCAATAAGATCTTCACCGGCTGCTGCCTCGGTTTGAAACAGTGTTCAGAAACCAAGCCCTGCCCGGTTCACTTTTCGTATAAATCCATTCGGGAGAACATGAAGAAAATGCTGGATGAGGCAAAAATTGAAGACTTCACTCCGGAGCTGGCCAACCAGCTAAGTTTTCTAAAGCAATAATTTTTTTATCCTAATAAAAGACAAAAAGGTATTTAAATCAGCGTATGCCCACTCCAATCAACCATAAAATAACTATCAGCAACATGGACCATATCCAACTGCTGGTGAATACTTTTTATGACAGCGTTCGGCAGGACGGTTTGTTGGGTCCCATTTTTAATGGCATCATCCAGGACCGCTGGCCCATACATCTCGAAAAAATGTATCGTTTCTGGCAAACTGTATTGTTGGAAGATCATACCTACTTCGGAAGTCCATTTCCCCCTCACGCCAAACTGCCCATCAGCCAATTGCATTTCGACACATGGCTAAAACTATGGAACAATGCAATTGATGCACATTTCGAAGGAGAAAAGGCAAACGAAGCCAAACTGCGTGGCGAAAAAATGGCTGTAATGTTTTTATCTAAAATTGATTACTACCGGGATAATAATAAGCAGCCTTTGATATAAGAAACAACTATTTCAAAATACATAAATAAAAAACCATGAGTATTTCAGCACAAACAATTATTGGAGAACTGGTAGCAAGCGATTATAGAACTGCTGCCGTATTTAAGAGAAATGGCGTTGATTTTTGCTGCAACGGTAATACCACTATTTCTGATGCATGCCAAAAGAAAAAAATAGATGAACTGGCTTTGATTGAAGACCTGGTAGCAATAACATCTAGCACCAACAGCGACACGAATGTTGACTTTCAATCATGGCCGCTCGATTTGCTGGCAGACTATATTGAGAAAAGACACCACAGGTATGTTGAGCTAAAAATCAGAGAGATCACTCCATTCCTGAACAAAGTAGCACGTGTACATGGCGAACGTCATCCTGAACTGCTCGAAGTAGAATCTTTGTTTAGAGCATCTGCTATTGAACTGTCTGAGCACATGATCAAAGAAGAAAGAATTGTCTTCCCATTCGTAAGACAATTGGTGACAGGTGCTGAAACCGTATCAGGCCTGAGGTCTGTACAACAGCCTATTGCTGTAATGATGAATGAGCATAGTGCAGAAGGTGAAAGGTTCAGGAGAATTGCCGAAATCACCAACGACTATACGCCACCTGCAGATGCCTGCAATACCTATATGGTAACATTCAAGTTGCTGCAAGAGTTTGAAGAGAATTTGCATGAGCATATTCACCTCGAAAATAATATCCTGTTTCCCAAAGCTATTGCTATGGAAGCATCATTAGTAGCAACCGCATTCTGATTGGGATGAGGAATTTGTCCTGAACGTGGAAGTCAATTAGTAAATAAGGGAATCTTTCGGAAGCGTTCAGGACAAATCTCCTTCACTCATTGCCCTGCAAAAGGAGCAGCGGCAAGTAGTGAACGAAAATTTTTTAAAACCCAGGCAGATTGCAGTAGACATGAGGATGCTGCATGAAAATACAATATGAGATCGGAGATGTTTTTCAGGGTGGCGCAATTCAGATGGATATAGAGTTTGCCTTTACAATGAGTTTGTATGAATATTGAATATAACTTACTCGTGAACTATGGGGCTGTAGCACGTAAGTTTAAACGCGGCGATTATATTTTTCATGAAGACGATATGCCCCATTACTATTACCAGGTGTTGAGTGGCGAAGTGCGTATGTACACGTCCAACGCAGAAGGGAAGGAGCTTACACTGGGGTACTTTCAAAAAGGAAATAGTTTTGGCGAAGCCCCGCTTTTGTTGGCAAAATCGTACCCGGGTACAGCACAGGCCAAAGTAGATACAGTAATTGTAAAATTGAGGAAAGAAAATTTCCTTTGTGTGCTGCAGGACTTCCCTGAGTTTGCCAATAAACTGATCTACACATTTGCTGAGCACAATTACCAAAATGCAATGGTGGCCCAAATATGGGTGCAACCTTCACCGGAAGATAAAATTTCCCATTTCCTAAAAACGATCAGGAACCAAAGTGGCAGCAGGGAATGGCAAATAGTGCCCTATACCCGTCAGCAAATTGCAGACTGCACCGGTCTTAGGGTGGAAACTGTTATTCGTACATTGATGAAGATGAAAATCAAAGGAAAGGTCGATATTGTGGACCATAAACTATTTTGCTTAAGCCATGCATCATGATCGTGTTACAGTATATAAATGGTTGCGTATTGGATTGCTCAACCTGGTAATTGTAGCATTGTATGGATTATTGATGCGGTATAAAATAGCATTCGATTTCCCTTTTTTTCAGCAAAAGCATTTATTGCATGCGCACTCACATTTTGCATTCAGTGGGTGGATCAGTCATTTTTTATATAGTGGCATAGCCGGTCTTGTATTTCCATATATTTCGAAGCAAAGAAAAAGGCAATACAATTGGCTGATCGCACTCAACCTGTTGAGTGCTTTTGGCATGTTGGTATCGTTTACCGCACAGGGATACAAAATGGTGTCCATTAGTTTTTCTACTTTCTCGATAGTTATTGCCATTTTTTTCGCCATCTTTTTTGTAACCGATAGAAAGCAAATGCCCAAAGTCCATCCGGCATCGCCGTGGGCAGTGGCTGCATTGTTGTTCAATGTTGTATCTGCCGCAGGCCCGTTATCGTTGGCCTATATGATGGCCAGCAAAAATTTTCAACCAAATTTTTACCTGGGTTCTGTTTACTACTATTTACATTTTCAATATAGTGGGTGGTTTTTCTTCGGCGCTATTGCCATCGCCATTGGCTATTTCAATATTCAGTTGGCTGCGTTGCAGAAATATTTTAAGCTGTTTGTGCTCACTACTATTCCCACTTTTGGGTTGTCTGTTCTTTGGGCGAAATTACCTGCCTGGTTGTATGTAATTGTGGTTGTGGCAACACTTGCGCAGCTTGTTGGCTGGATCTCACTGGTAGTAAAATTGCAGAAAGCCCAAACAGGGATAAAAGCAGCAGACACCAACCGTACGGTGCGTTTATTTTTTTATATAGCAGTTATTGCACTTAGTGTAAAGTTTTGCCTACAGGCTATTTCGGTCATTCCTTCACTCAGCCAATTGGTTTTTGGTTTTCGGCCCATTGTAATTGCTTACCTGCACCTGGTATTCCTGGGAGTATATAGTTTATTTATACTCGGCTTCCTGTTTTCGCAGGGCGTTATTGTAAACAGCAAAGCTGTTCGTATAGCGGCTTACGGTTTTCTTACGGGCGTAGTGCTCAACGAAGCATTGCTGGGCATACAGGGCTTTGCAGCATTTGCGTATGTTTCCATTCCTTATATCAACGAAATGTTATTGGCTGCTGCTTTTGTACTGGCAGTGAGTGCAGCATTTATATTCCTGTACAAGGGGCGTTTATCAAATGCCACCATACCTGCCGAATGATCCTATTACAAGCATGCTGATACCAATGATGGTAACCGCTGCAGCATGCACCGCCATTTCGGGTAATCGATTGGAGTTTTGTTTGAAAGATGGTATTACTCTTACTTGTGCGCTTATGGCCAAGGCAATAGTTGCCAGCAACAATGCCAGTTTGGTAAATACCAGTTTTTCTATCGGTGTTTGAAAAGAAAATAGTTGCGACCATCCAATGCCAAACTGAACTGTCATCCAAATGCCGGTGATGACTAAGAGCAATAATGATAACATGCCAATGGGCTCATATGTTTTTTCAAATGCCAGCAGCACTTGTGCATCTTTCTTTTTAAGGGCACGAGGCAAAACAGCTATGCAGATATAAATATGACCACCTACCCAAATGGTAGCAGCAAGTAAGTGAATCACTAATAGTAAATGATGGTTCATGATGTTTGCATATTCATCATTGCAGGACTAAGTATTGCTCTACAGATCTTTCCGCTTGAATTTGCGAAGCGATAGCCGGAAGGGAACTACGATCCACAACAGCAGTACGAAAAATGACGTGAGCAATCCCCAGTTGCTACCGAAATAATTTTTGAAAATGGCTCCTGTGTATCCCATCATTACCGATACATCCAGACGAAGTAAGATCAGGATGCGGCACATATCGACAGGGCTGAGTGTGCTGAGCAGCACCATTGGTTTTTCAATAGGATAATCGGCAAACTGGAAGAACAGGAATAATACAAGTGCATCGAACAATAAAGCAAAGTATAACCACAGCATAATGGAAATGCCAATGCCTTTGGCTTTATCCCTGGTGAGTATACTGCTGAGAAATGCAAGCGATACAAAAATGACGGAAAGCAGTGAGCCTGCTACTATCATGATGAGTGCTGTGATGGCATCGGCATACAGCAATAATGGAATACCTACACCTAGCACATACGCAAGGGTAAGACTGCTTGAAAGCCCTGTGAACATGGCTCTCCAGATAATGCTGCGTTTTACCGGGTGGCTCACTACCAGTTCTACAAATTCGTTGCTGTTATACACATAAATGGTAGAGAAAAGAATAGATACAAGCGGCACAATGAGCAATACAATATTCAGAATGGTCATTAGCCCTTTGGTGCTGCTGTCTTCCAGGCTGAATACACTCCATGCAAACAATGCAAGTATCAGCGTGTAGGCAATTACAATTTTGTTTTTCAAAATGTCCAATGCCACGTATTTCAAAATGCGCCTCATGCAGTTTTATTTTTGAGCAGGTGAACAATGGATTGTGCAATGGAGTCCTGGCCTGTGGAGGATTTAAGTTCGTCTACGTTTTGATGCAGTACCAATTTTCCTTCCTGCATGAAGATGACCTGGCTCACTACACCTTCCAGTTCGCTGAGTATATGCGAAGTGATAAGGATTAGGCAGCCATTGTTGCGGGCTTTGAGTATTTTTTCCTTCAACACTTCTGCGGCTACTGGGTCGAGACCTGCAGTAGGTTCATCCAGAATCAATACCTGCGGCTGAAACATAAATGCCAGTGTGGCGCTTACTTTTTGGGTTGTGCCGCCACTGAGGGTACGCATTTTCTTATCGGCCATGCTGCCAATTTCAAAGCGTTCGTATAGCTCGCTGTCAATTATTTTTTTGTTGTGCCTGATGGATTGTATCATGGCTATTACCTGCGAGATGGTCATGTTTTCGGGATAGCGACCTATTTGTGGCATGTAGCCAATATCCTCGCGGTAGGTAATGCTGTTGCTGATGTTGTTGCCATTGAAAAGTATTTCGCCTTTGTCCGGCAATACCATGCCCAATATAGATTTGATCAGTGTGGTTTTGCCACAGCCATTGGGGCCTATCAATGCAATGCATTCACCCTTGTTGAGTTGTAGGTGTAAATCGTCGAGTGCTTTTAATCTGCCAAAGCTTTTGGAAATGCTTTTTATCTCAATCATAATTTTATGGGTTTCATCCGTGGACGATTATCCACAAAATTTTCTGGTGTTAGGCTGGGTAATATTTTTTCCGATTTATCCAACAGGCTGATCATAAAACTTCGGTAGAATAGCATAGCTGTTGGGTATCGCTCCACAATCACGGCATATACGCTCAATGGGTGGTAAGGCACATCGCCCCAGTTATCCTTGTTGAGATCGTATCCTTCATATTTATCCCAATAGTTACTGCTAAAAGTATTGAGCGTAAGTGTACCGTTGGTGGCTACATCAAATGTGTTGCCGGTAAAATTGTTATCCTTTATAGTATTGTCTACACAGTTTGCCTGAATCTTCATGCCCCAACCATTTGCAATGAATTTATTTTTTTCTACAACGATCCTGTTGGAGCCATCGAAAAAAATACCAGTTGTGTTGCGAATAAAAGTATTGCCCGAAAGATAGCAGTCACTGAGTTCCTTAAACAATACGCCATACGCAGCATCGCCCCAGTTTTCTTCAAACGTGTTGTTGATCATGGTCACTTTTTTGGTAAACATGACGGCAACACCTGCCCCGTTGTTTTTAAAGTAATTGGTGATATAGGCATTTTGGTGCGAGAACATGAAGTGCAAACCATAGCGAATATTGTTTTTAGAAATATTGCGCCAGATAATGGAATGTGTAACGAACTCAAAATAGATACCGTCCCTATGCCCGGTGATTGTGTTTCCAATAATTTGAATGGTATCACTTTTCCAGCAATGGATGCCATTGCCCGATTGGTATTCTTCTTTCTGCGATGCACTCAGTATGTTATTCTTAATGGTGCAATTGGCGGCGTACTGCAGGTAAATGCCGAAGTAATTATCCTTTAGCGTGTTGTTTTCGATTCGCACATGCGATGATTCGTACACTTTGATAGCGCAGGGATCATTGAGGGTAGAGCGGTCGGAGTTTTGAACATGAAACCCCATTACGGTTACATGGCTGCTCTTGATGGAAAGAATTTCATATTTGAATTCGCCATCGAGGATGGGGTGATTGATGCCCATCAGGGCTACGGCTTTATCTACAACAATATTGCCTTCTTTGTACAAGCCGGGGTGTACCAAAATGGTGTCCCCTTTTTTGCTGGCAGCAAGGGCCTCTTTTATTTTAGTAAACCTTTGTCCTTTACCTACTGTAATTTGATGCGCAAATACGTTTCCGCCAACCAGTACACAAAGAAGAATGAGAATATGAATTCGCTTAATGCGCATTATCTTGTTGACCCTGTTTTGCTTTTTCTATTTCGCCCCACGCTAACACTGTAGTATTATTTTTTGTAGCAAATGCCTCTGCATTTTCCTTGTTGGAAAATGCTGCAGTATTACCACCCATGGGGCTCTTAATAATTTCGCTGGTTACAAAGAATGCCTGTGTGGCATCGGTAAAATTGCCGGCATTTTCGTAATCGCAAACATAAATTTTTTCGGCCGCTACTTCCTGCCCTGAGGCGGTGAAATGTAGCAGGCAGGAAATATCATCGAATTTATAGGCTCGTCCTTTTTGTGTAACTATTTCTGCAGCCAACCTTGCATCAGCAATTTGCATTTTGCAGGATGCACAAGCGTCCTTGTTATAGGTAATGGGTTCCGGGCCGCTACTGCCGCAGGAAACTAACAAAAGCATAAGCGGTAATACAGTGGCTGCTACGGTTGACTTCTTTAATTTTTTAGCTATTCTTTTTTCCACCACTAATGCTACGATCAGCAATACGCCTGCTACTACAAAAAGCCATCCGCCAATATCGGGAATGGAATAAGCGCCAAAGTTCAACAGTTGTTTGAAGCCGATCAAAGGTGGTTGGTACGCCATGCCCGGCACTTTAATGGCAGCATTGGGATCGAGGTTGTGGCCGTAATCGTATTCCCATTTCCAGAAATCGATCATAGCTACAATGCCGAAAATAACAAAGGCTACCAGTGCTGCTATTAAACCCTTCTTACTGCGAGTGAGGGCCACTATTACAAACAGCAATGCAAAGCCTGCAATGATGTAAGGCAATACGGTAAATTCAATAAACTCGTTGGAGTGCAGCGTTTTCATGCCGATATAATGGTTGAGCCCATTGATGATATCTACATCGCCGGCTATTTTATTAGCCCATATTTGAAGGCTGAGTCCCTCGGGGTATTGTGGCGCATCGAGATAAATGCTCCACACCGGAACAAATAAAGAGATCACCAGCGCTGCCGCGGCCAGGAGTACTAAGCCTATAGAAAGTTTGGAGAGTTTCATTGTTTATTTCTTTTTCATTCAAGCCTGCATCATAATCATTGTACCCGGTGACCGGATAAAATAAAGGCAACCTGTTAGATAACAAGCTGCCTTTATCGAGTTTTTATCGAAACGGTAAGCTGGTTATAGCTTCATTATTTCGTCTCTGCTTTTTTACCCAGACTAAAGCTAAGCGGTACATTGCTTCCTTTAGGAGATACTCTTACATATCCAGACATTTCCTGGTGCAATGCAGAGCAGAAGTCTGTGCAATAGATGGGGAATATACCGGTACGATCTGGTGTCCACTTAAGGGTAAGTGTTTCACCGGGCATAATCAGCAATTCACCATTTGAAGCACCTTTTACACCAAAGCCATGTGGCACATCCCAATCCTGTTCGAGGTTGGTAACGTGGAAGTAAACTTCGTCGCCCAATTGAACACCTTCAATATTGTCGGGAGAGAAATGCGAACGCACTGCAGTAATGTACACATGTACCTGGTTGCCCTGGCGAACTACTTTACTGTCTTTTTCACCTTTGGTAGCTGCAGGATGTTTGTTGGCATTGATATCAAAGAACTTCACTTGCTTGTCCTTGATGAGTTCGGCAGGAACAGCCTGTGCATAGTGCGGCTCACCAATGGTGGGGAAGTCGAGGATCAATTGCATTTTATCGCCGCTGATATCAAACAACTGGGCACTTTGTGTTAACTCAGGACCTGTAGGCAGGTAACGGTCTTTGGTAATTTTGTTGTAAGCCACCAGGTATTTTTTGAATGGCTTTTTGGTATTGCCACCGGTTACCATGAGGTGACCAACAGAGTAGAAAGTTGGTTGCCTGTCCAGCACTTTCAGATCTTTAATATTCCACTTCACCACTTCAGACGATACAAAGAAAGAAGTGTAAGCATTGCCTTCGCCATCAAACTCTGTATGCAAGGGGCCTAAGCCTGGTTTTTGTACTTCGCCATACAATGCAGATTCGTATTTAATAACGGGGATGCCTGCAAATTTGTCTGCCTCAAAAGATTTGTCGGCAATGGCTTTTTGAATTTTGTCGTAGCTGAATACTGGCAACAATGCTGCGAGTTTACCACTACCTACAATGTATTCACCTGTTGGGTCCACATCGCATCCGTGAGGTGATTTAGGACAAGGAATAAAGTAAACGATATCGGGGAATTCGGTAACATCCAATACAGTCACTTCATTTTTAATTTCTGAAGTTGCAGTATGGGTTTCTTCATTGTATTTGTTATGCGCATATTTCACAGCTTGCTTTTTGCCTTTGCCAGCTTTGATATACTCTTCGGCTTTTTTCCAGTTCACCGCCATAATAAAGTCCTTATCCTTTTGTGAAGCGTTTACTTCCAACAGGGTATTGGCTTGTTCTGAGTTATAGCAGCTAAAGAAGAACCAGCCATGCGATTTGCCTTTACCTGCACGTGCCAGGTCGAAGTTGATGCCCGGTGTTTTCAGTTGGAAAGCGAGGTTCATTTCGCCGCTGTTTTTGTCTACACTTACAAAGCTGATATGGCCTTTAAAGTTTTCTTTGTAAGAGTCAATAGGCACATCGTCGCCAGGGCCATCGGCAGGTACGCTAAAGCGAGTGCCTGCAACAATGTATTCAGAGTTTTCTGTACCAAATGGAGAGCTGTGGTTACCGCCACTATTTGGCAATTCAATGATCTCTGAAGTACGGAATGTTTTAAGGTCTACACGTGCAAGGCGCGGCGTGTTGTTACCATTTACAAAAGCATATTTACCATCGGCTACGCCATCTGTCATCGACATTTCCACATGGTGCAAATCGTCCCAGGGAACAAATCCATGAGAAGTGTTCAGCATGGGTTTGGTTTCTTCGCTGTATCCCCATCCTTTTTCGGGGTCTACAGAAAATACGGGGATCACACGCAATAAGCGACCGCTGGGAAGCCCGTACACACTGAGCTGTCCGCTAAAACCACCGGAAACGAAATTGTAAAATTCATCGTACTTGCCTGGAGCTACATAAGCTTTAGTTGCATCTCCTGAAACGGCATTACTGGTATTATTGGGCTTGCATGAACTAAAATAAATTGCACCAATGGCCAGCAAAGCCAATGTAAACTTTTTCTGTGTCATGATATTTTATTCTGGATGATTAAATCAAAATATTAGATCGGCGTACTATTTAGCACCGTCGTTCTGACGCATGAATTCTACAATGTTTCTTGCATCTTCATCGTTCAGGTTTTGGTTGGGCATGCGCACCAAGCAAATCTCCAGTTGTGCCTGTACTTTCGGGTCTTTATCGATCATTGGATCGGGGTTGGTAATAAAGTTCATTATCCAGTGCGCAGTATGGCGAGATGTTACATCTTTCCAACCTGGTCCCACCAGTTTTTCATCGGTTGTTTTATGGCAAGAAAAACATTTGGTTTCGGCAATGGCTTTTCCTTTGCCAGCCAATGCTGCGTCTAATGCGCCTATAGTAACATTAGTTTCGTCAAACTTACCCTCACCTCTTTTGGGGTCGTAAGACTTGGCATCTGCTACCATGCTTTTTGGCTCTTCCTGGGTAGCTGTTTCTGTAGTTGGTGTCTCATTGCTACCGCAGCTGGCAATTAACAGTGCAGCGGCAAAACCGGTCAATGCAATCAGTTTCTTGTACATGTTTTCAATTTTATTTATTGGCAAAAATACTCGGGCATATCACCCGATTTTATGAATCTAATCATATTTTATTGAATTGTCTTACCCTAGTTTGGCCATCGGAAGAATCTGGCTAGCAGCCATTAAACCAATTCTTTCTCTTGTAAAATGAAGAGAAATACACATATCGTGCCGCTATCGAAAGACCATCATCATGGGTTACTGTTTTGCTGGAAGATACGACAGGGCTTGAAAAAACACGTAGAAACCGGTCGTATAGCGGCTTATGTCCAATATTTTTGGGATGGCCATTTGGTTCAGCATTTTCAAGAGGAGGAAGAATTGCTATTTACCCTGGAAGGAGATGCGCTTTGCATGCGGGCACAAGCCGAACACAAGCTGATAAAAGCACAGGTCGAACATGTAGTGAACGGCACCGTACATGCGGATGTATTGACCAATATTGCCGACCTGGTGGATGATCATATTCGGTTTGAAGAAAGGGTGCTATTTCCTCACCTGGAGCAAACCCTTACTGAAACACAGTTGCAGGCAATTGGTCAAAAATTGGAACAACTGCACCAGCACCAGGAGCCGGACAATTTCGCCGATCAATTCTGGGCATAGGATTTACAGGTATTGCAAGAAATTCTAATTCCTGATGGGTTTTCCTCCCTTCAGCACACTTTGAATTCTTTCCAGCGTTTTCTTTTCGCCGGTAAGGCTCAAAAATGCTTCCCGTTCTATATCGAGTAAATATTGCTCACTCACAAGGGCGGCTTCGCTCAGGTCGCCACCGCACATTACATACGCCAGCTTAGTGGCAATTTTTTTGTCGTGGTCCGAAATGTAATTGCCCATGCGCATACCGTTGAGCCCGGCAAGTATGGCACCCAATGCGCCACGGCCTAGTACCCGTACATCGTTGCGGGGCAGGGGTTTTACATAACCCTCGCTGTGCAATTCCAATACGCTGCGTTTGGCATCGGCCACCCTGCGATTGATGTTCATGCTCACTTCGTCGATGCCCTTGCGCATAATGCCCAATTCAAATGCTTCGTGTGCGCTGGTGGCCACTTTGGCCATGCCAATAGTAAAGAAGCGGCGCTTGAGAGCTTCCATTTCAATTTCGCCATCAAAATATTCGTCGCCGGCACGCAGGGCAAATTCTTTGGTGCCTCCACCGCCGGGAATAATGCCCACGCCCATTTCCACCAGTCCAATATAGGTTTCTGCCGCGGCCTGTATTTTATCGGCATGCAGGCTAAACTCGCAGCCACCGCCTAGTGCCATACCATGAGGGGCAATTACTACCGGCACACTGCTATAACGTAGGCGCATGCTGGTGTTTTGAAACATGCGTACTGCCATATCGAGTTCATCATATTCCTGGTCGATGGCCAGCATAAATATCATGCCCACATTGGCACCCAAACTAAAGTTGCTGCCTTCGTTGGCTATAACAAGGCCCTTGTATTTTTCTTCTGCAATAGCTACACTTTTCTGAATGCCGCTGAGCACATCGCCACCAATGGTATTCATTTTTGTATTCCAGCTTAATCCCAACACATCGTCTCCCATATCTACCAGCGAACATGCATTGTTTTTCCAAACTGTTTTTTCTTTCAGATCGGAGAGGATGATAAAGCTATCACCACCAGGGAGCAGTTTATAAGTTTTAGTGGTTACATCGTAGCAAAGGCGTTTCCCGTTTTCAATTTTGTAAAAGCTGGTATGGCCGGCAGCTATAAACTCTTCTACCCATGCAGCTACGCTGAAACCCGCGGCTTTCATGGCTTGTACACTTTTCGATACACCTAAGAGGTCCCAGGTTTCGAAGGCGCCAATTTCCCATCCAAAGCCCGCCATCATGGCATCGTCTACACGGTAGAGTTCGTCACTTATTTCGGGAATGCGATGACTGATATAGCTGAACAAATGGAAATGAAAAGCCCTGTAGAATTCACCTGCTTTGTCTTGTGCATTGTGCAGCATTTTTATGCGCTGCTTCAGATCATCTATTTGCTTGCCTGCTTCTATACTCGCAAATTTTGGTTTGCTTTTGGGGCCATATTCCAGTGTTTGCAAATTCAGCGTAAGGATATCTTTTTTACCCTGGCTTTTATCCATTTTAAAGAACCCGCCTTTTGTTTTGTCGCCGAGCATATTGGCGGCTACCATTTTTTGTAGCCAACTGGGGATGGCAAACAAAGCTTTGGCTTCATCGTTGGGGCAGTTGGCGGCTACACCTTCGGCTACTTTCACCAAGGTGTCTATACCCACTACATCTGCGGTGCGAAAAGTGGCGCTTTTCGGCCTTCCAATAGCTGGGCCGGTGAGTGCATCTATCTCGTCGGTACTCAGCCCTTGTTGCTCCATTACGTTCATCACTGCCATCATGCTGAATACACCCACACGGTTGGCAATAAATGCCGGGGTGTCCTTGGCCAAAACGGTGGTTTTGCCCAGGAACAAATTGCCGTAGTGCATCAGGAAATCTACAATGGCAGGATCGGTATCGGGAGTGGGAATAATTTCTAAAAGACGCAGGTAACGCGGTGGGTTGAAAAAATGGGTACCACAAAAATGCTTGCGAAAATCTTCGCTTCTGCCTGCGCTCAGCATGTGAATGGGAATGCCGGAAGTATTGCTGGTAATAAGCGTTCCTGCTTTGCGGTATTGCTCCACTTGCGCATAGACCATTTGCTTAATGTCCAGCCTTTCTACCACCACTTCTATGATCCAATCGCAGCCGGCGATCTCTTTCATGTTGTCACTGAAATTGCCGGTGCTTATTTTCTTCGCTACTGATTTGGTAAATATAGGGCTGGGATTGCTTTTTAATGCAGTGGCCAACGCTTCATTCACCAGCTTGTTTCTTTCGCCGGGATTGGTGCTTTCTGCTGCATCTTTCGGCACCATGTCGAGCAATAAAACAGGTAATCCAATGCCGGCGAAATGGCAGGCAATACGGCTGCCCATAACACCACTACCCAATACTGCCACTTTTTTAATAGTGCGATTCATATAGCAAACGGTTTTTGTGAACTTCTACGAAGTAAATATAAAATGGTTGCATAAACAACTAATATACTGCATTCTGCATTGGCCCGAAAGGATGGGTGCAATTTTGTAGGGTTTGCCAAATTTTGGAAACGATAAAGCAATGTTGGCTACTAAGCAGCAACTTTGCACAACAGAATTTGAAACGCATGACGAACGAAGAAATAGCCCGTATCCGAAAAGATTATACCCTGCTTTCATTGGATGAAAGTTCTGTATCTGCTTCGCCTATCGACCAGTTTTCGCAATGGTGGAACGAAGTGGTGGCTGCCAATATTGATGAAAAAAATGCCATGACACTGGCAACCTGTGGGGCAGATGGTGTACCCGATGCCCGCATCGTTTTGCTCAAAGGCTATGATGCATCGGGTTTTGTATTTTTTACCAATTATGATAGTGCCAAGAGTCAACAGCTTTTGCAAAACGATAAATGCACCCTCCTGTTTTTTTGGAAAGAAATGGAGCGCCAGGTACGCATAACCGGCGTAGCCGAAAAAATAAGCGATGCTGAAAGTATTGCTTATTTCAACAGCCGGCCCGATGGCAGTAAACTGGGTGCCTGGGCTTCGCCACAAAGTGTAGCAGTGGCCGGTAAGGCATGGCTAAAAGAAACATTCAATTTTTACATGGAGCGTTTCAAACACGGCCAAATTCCCAAGCCACCACATTGGGGTGGCTGGAGAATTAAACCAACACGTATAGAGTTTTGGCAGGGCAGGCCCAGCCGCATGCACGATCGTATTTTGTACACACAGGAAGCCGATGCCACCTGGAAAGTTGAAAGGCTGGCTCCATAGCTATTTTCATTACCCAAACTTGTTGATGGCGTAATCGGAAACTCCATCTGTGAGAAGTACTTTGCGTATATCCTTTGCTACATCGCTGCTGGTGTAGTAGTACCAATGGTTCATCTGGTCTTCCATTTTGCCATAGCCGACATCGTCTTTTGTTTTGGTTACATCGCAGTCGTAAACATCCCAAAGCCCGGGAGAAATTTCTCTACGGCCGTAGCGGCCCAGCCTGTTGGTGAAATTTTTAGCATACTTGCTAAGGTCGAGCACTTTGTCGTTGTTGTGATAATAGATATTGATCTGGCTGCAATAATCGATCAGGCATTGGTAACTGGGTTCGGTTTCAAAACAATTGTATTGCACATCGCCGGCCATCAGGAATACCTGTTTGAAGATGTCGAAATTTTGTGGTACCGATGTATTCCTCAGGTGTTCGAATGTAAGCCTGATCACCTGGTGGCCCATGCTATGCACCATAAGGTGAATGCTGCGGTTGCAATCGGGAAATAATGCAGCATCTTTTTTCTGCGCTTCTTTCAATTGGATAATAAAAAAGTAGAATTTTTCGAAAGCCCGTGCCAATGCATGGCCACTTCTGAATGCGTCCATTTTATCGTTGTAATAGTGCAGAGGCAAAGATTTACCGCCAATGCTGGGCCAGGTAAAAACTACAATGGCAGATATGGGCGAGTCGGCTGCGATATATCTTTTCTTCAGTTCCTTAAAGTTGTCGCGAAGCGTAGTGAGCGATGTGTTGTAGCCATGCACAAAAAACAATACATCTCCTTTTTTGGCAGGTGCATTGCGCATCACTTCGTATAGGTTCCTGAAAAATCTTGCAGAGCCTTTCAACTCAGCAGGGTCTTTTTTGAAAACATCTGTTTCCTGTTTTTCGCTGGTGAGTTCATCATACAAAACGAAAGCGCCTTTCAACGTGGTTGCGTTTTCCTGGTATTCGCCAAAGCGAATGTTGTCTCCTGCGGGATGGTCTTTGCCATCGTCTCTTAGAGTGTCGTCCGCATTTACCTGGCGGTTGGTGATGAAGAATAGCATGGTGTGGGGTTTTGTAAGGAAGGTAATGCGATGTAATGGCATTGTCAATAGGAACGGGGTAGGCTTTATGCAGTAAAAAAAAGGAGCCAGAATTGCTCTGACTCCTTGGTGGTTGCTATTGAACGGTTAGTGTAATGGAGAAACTGTCTTCGGGTGTAACATCAGTTTCCCAGGGTCGTTGGTACTTCAGGACTATTTTCCTGGCAGCGAATTTTTTCAGAGGTGCCAATTCGAAAATGGCGGTACCTCCACTGCCAGGGTTTCCGGCTCCTGCTGGTTGAAAATTTTCTTTCACACGAATGTCATTCAACGTCGCCAGAACCCACTTATATCCGGTGGTGGCATTTTCCGGCAATTGTATTTCCAACTTATCGCCTTGTTGCAGGCGAACATTTGCGCCGCTGTCTTTCTTTAATAATTTCCTGGTTGCCATCATGGTGTTGTTGGTGTGGGCCAAAGGTATTACCAATTGTAAATTTCGAATACCTGGTCGTTGTCCAATAGCACGTTTACGGGTGTGTGAGGTTTTAATGCGCTGGCTGCAATAATTGTTATGATTGTAACTGAAGTATCGCTAATGTTTTCTTTTCAGGCATAAGTAATGAGTTTGTGAAGTGAGTAAAAGTGTTTAGCAAAAACAACAGGGATTATTCCGGTTGTACCCTGGTTAAATCATCGAACAACTACACAATAAAAATTGATAGCTGGCAAACATGTTTGGGAAAAGAGAAAGTCAGTTCCTCTTGTTGATATCAACAGTAAACTACATTGAAAATATGAACCGTGCAAGAAATTTGAATTTTAATTTACGGTTACTGTAATCGACTACTGATCTCCTGAAATGCTTATGGGAGCTGCATTGTAGCGAATTTTAATTTCTAAGTTGTTGATAAACAAATAGCTGTTTGCGTATACATCGCATGAATGGTTGATTGCTTGATTTTTGCGCAGCAAAATTTTTTGACTTATGTCAAACCCGGATTGACGTTGTATAAGCGAGAAAGAAATTACTATGCAGTAAAATCATTAAAAAATGCAGCTCTGTGTTTACTGTTCTGCGGGAAATTGAAAATGTTTTTCCTGGTTCGCATATTTCTTTCGGGCTTTCTTGTTGCTTTTGATGCCCATATTCGCAAGCAATCCTTCCAGTCCAATCTTGGCCCAAAAATTAAATTGCCCACGCTTTTGTACCCGCTCCCTGTATAGCCAGTTAGGCCGCCCATTATCCTTACTTCGGATCACTGTATTGGCTAGCCATGATTTGATGGAATTGGAAAATCTTTTTTTACTGCCCTCAGGTGTTACAAAATTTACTTTCAGTTGACGATACATTAAGTCCATAGTGCCATACGCAAAATTGTTATGCCCCAATACTCTTAACCTTAAACTGTCGATATAGCCTTTCTGTATGCGCAATCCAAGATGGGGAACCATTACCGCATTCAATTCAGGCATGGACAACGAACCCATGGTGCAGCGCATCCAAAATCCTTGAAGGCTGTCGGTGTACGATTGCCTGAAACGCAGCCTCATCGGGGCTTTGCCATATATGCTGCTGCGAAGGTTGATCTCAAATGAATCGGTGGGGTTGAAATCTTTTGTTTTAATGCGCAGGATACTGCCGTTCACCTGCTCGAAATAAATTTGTGCAGGCAGCCCCGACTGTTTTACGATTTCGTTGTAGACTACTTTTCCATTGCGCAATTGCAGTGTATCTATGTTCAGCGGCAATGGAATCTGTTTGATTTGATTCGCCAGCAATGGGCGATAAGCAATCGTGTCTTCTGGCCTTGTTTTATCGCGTTCTATAGTGGCAAACATATTGGCCACTTCCAATTTGCCGATGGAAATATCGGGCATGCGGCCATCCAGGTTTAATTGCAGGTTGTTGCTGCTGCTTTTTCCAAGTACAAGTGATATATAATCTTTTTCGTAAGGTTCCTGTTGCCAGAATGTTTCGCGGCTTATCCTGTTGTGCAGGTGCATACTGTCGAATGCAAATGCAAGTTGTTTGTTGTTTTGCAGGTGGAGGCCATGTACTGCAATAGTATGTGTGGGCGTGAAGTATTGCAGTGTTCCATTGCGTGTCCACCATTCTTTCTTCAACAGCAGGTCTTTCCAATGAATGCTATCGGTATTGGAAAAATGAAAATTGCTGATACCCATTTCGGCAAAACTCACCTGCATGGTATCCGATTTTTTCCCGAACCATTGGTGTGCAAGACCGGTGAAGTAGAGGCTGTCGATATCCATGTCGAATAACTTCTCTTGCAGGCGTGCAAAGAGATGGCTGGCTTTTAAAGTGGCGGAAGATGGATTAAAAGTTTTGGCGGCCACTTCTGTTTGCAATTGTGTGGTATGATAGCGTACGCCCTCAATTTTCAGCACCGGTGCGCCATCTTCATTTTGCAGGTCAAGATTGCGTAAGCTCAGGTTGCCGTTGAAAGATTTTGCCTGTACCAGTTTCTGTTGTTGTGCATCAAACGCCCTTAGCTGAATGCTGGCTCCATTCAGTTGCAATTGCTCCAGGTGCAGTTCTTTCTGGATCAATTTTTTTTCGGCAGCAATGTTCACGTCACCATCGGCTTGCTTGTGAATATCAATTTGAATATTGGGTCGCTCCATTACAATCTTATCAAGCAGGAGCTGGGGGATAGTGGTCGATTTCAGGTTGATGCCGAGCAGCATGCTGGGTGCATCAAAGTTGATCTGCGAATTGTTGAGTGCAATATTGCCGCTGGCGTTTTTCAATAAAATGCCGCCGGGTTGTTGAATGGAAATTGTACCTGCTTTCAAATGCACATTGCCAAAGTTTCCTACATTTTTACTTCCATTAATGTCGAGCCGCACCCAATTGGCAGCGCCATTGGCAAGGCTTAGATGTGAGGCATCAATATCCAGGGTAGTACTTGTGCCAGCCAGGTTTCCCTGGTGTAAGCGGAATACTATATTCTTGAGTTGCACATTGTCGGCATGAATTTCTGCAGGCAAATTCAACACTGTTGTTTTGTTGTCGGTGCTTTCTGTTTGTGTAATATCAACCGTGCCGCTTTCTACCAAAAGGTCGGAAACATGCAGGCCGTTTTCGCTGGTAACATCAAAAGTGAAATTGCGGTTGAGTATAGTAACGCCCTGCAGGTTCACACGGATATTGTTGCCTATTTTTCCTTCTACTGTTCCAAAATACAATCCGCGGTCTTCCAGCATTTGCACTTCTTTCAGTTGCAGGTCCATGTTACGGCTTTTGATGCTAAACCCATCCGTGCTGAATTGTGTAACGGCATGCATAATGCCGGACACGGAATGAGCACTCATTGCTTTGCTCCCGTCAATATTGGTGGAAAGGCCGGAGATCACAATATCATCGTTCGGCGTTTTCTTAGGTTTAAGAATGAGCGATGCATCTACAATCTCTACTTCTTTTAGCGATGCTTTTTTGCTGATGCCCGCCAGGAATGTTGCCACTTCTTTGTTCACATCTTTTTTAACGGCTGCATCTTGCTGTTTGCTTTGCAAAATATCTACCACTACTTCTGGCTCGTACAAGGTGAGCTTGCCCGCTATCAATCGCTTTAGCAACAAGTCTTCCAAAGAATAATTCTGCAGGCGCAATTCGGGCAACCACACTTTGTTGCCTACACTGAACAGTCCGCCGCCTCTGGCTTCTATCTTATAATTTTTCAGCGCCAGCGTTTTGTCTGATACTTCGATAGCACCCAACGATGCCTGGTAGGTTTTTCGTTGATTGGCATCGGTATAATTGGTAAAGTTGATGCGCAATGCTTCCACATCTACTGCAGGCTTTTTGTTGGCATCAATTGAAAGATTTTTTAGCCATAAACTATCGCCATCAAAGCGCACCATCATTTTATCTTCCCGCGACTTTATCCATTCTTCTGTGATGAGCTTGTAAGAAATATCTGAAATGCCCAGGTGATGGATCAGGAATGTGGGGGTGGAAAATGCTTCGGATGTTGATGGGGTTTTGGTGTTATTGTCGGCCTGTGTTATATGATAAAAATTGAGCGCCGTTTTTCCTTTTGCTGCTATCACACTGTCCAGTTCTATACTTCCTTCTTTCAAAAATTTCTTCCAGTTCAGGTGGTTGATCTTTATCCTTTCGAGGTGTACCGTGTCCGACATTTGTTTGCCCTGCGCATAAATGAAATTCATGGAGTCGATGAGCAGCGAACGGGTAATGCTGTTGGCTTCAAAGTGGCCAACCTTCAGTTTTAGCGATGGGTTGGCAAAATGGATATCAGGCTTTCGCAACGATACTATTACACTTCCTTGAAACTCGGGGATGCCATCCTTATCATCATCGGGTGCCAGCACAATATTTTGCAGGTCGAGGTTCAAGGCGTTGATAGAAAAATATCTTTCAGGTCGAGGGTCCGACTCAATACGCAGTGCACCATTGGTGATAGTGGCGTGCTTTACTTTGAGCAACGAAAATGTATTGAAGAGCCCTTGTTGAATTTCCTTTACAGATTCCGGGAAACTCTTTTTGCTGTCGCTACTGTCGCGGTTGCCCTTAACTAAAATTTCGGGTTCATCTACCGACAAATGCGCCACACTCATTTTATTGTCGATCACCAGGGCAATCACCGAACTCAACTCAAGTGTAATGTGCTTGCTTTTTATATAGTAGCGTTTGCCGGTATCAGCAGCGGGTTGTACAGAAAGCGATTGTATGGAAATGCCTGCCGGGAAATAATGGAAACTTACATCGCCTGTTTTTGCGGTGTAATTGCCACCCGACAATGAATACACAGCTTTGCTCACCAGTTCTTTCGATCGCGAAGCGATAATGAAATGCAGGCACACCAAGGCTAGCAGGAGGAATGCAGCGGACCAGATCAAAATTTTTTTAAGCCTGCGCATGGTTGTGGTACAGAAATGGGTAAGTGCATGTAAAATAAGCAAATTATATACCCGCTTCAGAAGGGAACGATTGTATTTAAGTATCTATTGTGTATGGCATTGCAGGGGGTATTCCAAAAACCAGGGCAATAAAAAAAGCGTTGATACAGTGTGCATCAACGCTTTTGAAGAATCCAGTTGCTATTAGCTTACGCCGGCCCCGGGATTGATATTGTCTTCCGGGTTTACGAAATGCAATTTGCCATTGGCATCTTCTGCCATCAAGATCATACCCTGGCTTTCTATGCCCCGCATTTTTCTAGGCGCAAGGTTGGTAACCACGGTTACCTGTTTGCCTACGATCTCCTCGGGTTTAAAATGGAGTGCAATGCCGCTCACAATGGTGCGGGTTTCAAAACCCAGGTCTACCGATAGTTTCAACAGCTTGTCGGCTTTTTCTACTTTTTCGGCAGTTACAATGGTGCCCACCCGCAAATCAATTTTTGTAAAGTCGTCGAACACAATTTCGGGTTTCACCGGTGCTGTTTCTTTTGCAGGAGCTTCGGGTGCAGCAGCGGGAACTTCGGCAGGTTTACCACCTTTCAGTTTTTCGATCTGCCTTTCTATTTCGGCATCTTCAATTTTTCTGAACAACAATTCTGGCGGACGCAAACTATAACCGGTACTCAGTAGTTTTTGTTTACCTGCATTTTCCCAGTCCAGCATTTTTTCCACCACTTTCATCATGCTCATCATTTTGCGGGCTGTAGTTGGCAAAAACGGGTTGATGAAAATGGCAAGGTTGGCGCATAGTTGCAGGCATATATGCATGGTGATGTCTATGCTTTCGCGTGCTGCCACCTGCTCAGGAGTAGCCAGTCCACCTTTGCCTGCCAGCAAATCGTCGGCCAGCACCTTTGCTTTTATCCAGGGTTCTTTTTTCTGCATATAGCCATTGCCTTTGCGGGCAAGGTCTATCACTTCAAACAGGGCATCGCGAAACTTATACTGCTCCAGCAACTGTTCAATTTTGTTTTTGGTAGCAGCGATCTCCGCAAACATGTTGCGGTCTTCGTCATCCATGGCATCTGCGTGCAACGGGGGTACTTTGCCGCCGCAGAGTTTGTGCATCAGCACCCAGGTGCGATTTACATAGTTTCCAAATATGCTTACCAGCTCACTGTTGTTGGCATCCTGGAAACCCTTCCAGGTAAAGTCGCTGTCTTTGGTTTCCGGTGCAATGGTGGTGAGGTAGTAGCGCAGTACATCTTCGCATCCGGGGAAGTCTTCAATATATTCATGTGCCCACACCGCCCAGTTGCGGCTGGTGCTTACCTTATCGCCTTCCAGGTTCAGAAATTCATTGGCGGGTACGTTATCGGGCAATACATATTTTCCATGTGCTTTCAGCATGGCAGGGAAAATGATGCAGTGGAACACAATATTGTCTTTGCCAATAAAGTGTACCAGCTTGGTATCATCCTGCTGCCAATAGTTCTGCCAGGTATCGGGCAACAATTCTTTGGTTGCACTGATATAGCCAATAGGCGCATCAAACCATACATACAACACTTTGCCTTCTGCATCGGGTAGTGGAACCTTCACGCCCCAGTTGCTGTCGCGGGTCATGGCACGGGGTTGCAGGCCGCTGCTCAACCAGCTTTTACATTGGCCGTACACATTGTTCTTCCACTCTTTGTGTTCTTCCAGTATCCATTGCTGCAAAAAGGGTTCAAACTCGTTGAGCGGAAAGTACCAGTGCTTGGTGCTGCGTTTTACCGGAGGGTTATTGCTCAGCGTACTCCTGGGATTCACCAATTGCTCGGGGCTGAGCGATGTGCCACATTTTTCGCATTGGTCGCCATAGGCATTGGGATTGCTGCACACGGGGCAGGTGCCGGTAATATAGCGGTCGGCCAGGAAAGTGGCTTTTTCCTCGTCGTAATACTGTTCGCTTACTTTTTCTTCAAACAAACCATCGTCGTACAACTTCTTAAAAAAGTCGGCCGAAGTTTCGTGGTGCACTTTGTTGCTGGTGCGACTGAAAATATCGAAACTGATTCCCAGTTTTTCGAAGCTTTCTTTTATCTGTACATGATATTTGTCTACTACGTCCTGTGGGGTAATGCCTTCTTTCATAGCACGGATGGTGATGGGTACACCATGCTCATCTGTGCCGCCAATAAATACGATATCCTTTTTCCTGCTGCGCTCCCAACGTACATAGATATCTGCAGGCAGATAGCAGCCTGCCAGGTGGCCTACGTGTACAGGCCCGTTTGCATAGGGTAGTGCCGCTGTTACCAATATTCTTTTATGATCTTTCATTGCTTAATCTTCCTGGTACTATAAAACCGCCACTATTGGCGGGCCGCAAAGATAAGCGTTCGCGGCTGGGATAGAAGTGCTGCCGGCAGATGGGTGGGGGCTTTCCTGCGCCCGGTGCAGCATGGAAAGGGATAGAAGCAGTTGTTAAAAAATAACATGTTGGCTATTGGCTTATCCAGTAATTCGTTCGCTACAATAATCTTGAATGACTGATGTACTTTTTTGCTTGCCCAAAAAAGTACCCAAAAAGGCCCCCGAGATCGAATACAGCCCGATCTCGGGAGGGTTCCCCTGATTAAACTCCTGTGCTACTGTTGTGCCAAGCTGTTCAGCCCTGATACTGTTCACAAGTATCAGAGTCTACTTTTTATCATTAATTCCAATAATCAGTAATTCTTAATAGCCAACACGATATGTTTTTATACGATCAGCGGTTCCTGTTGGCTCAGGCAATGGAAGCTTCCTAGCCCCCAGATGATTTCGGTAGAGTCGATGCCTACCACTTCACGTTCGGGGTGGGCGGCTTGTATAATTTGTAAGGCTTTATCATCTTTGCTGCTGCGATAAGTGGGCACTATTACATACTTGTTGCTAATATAATAGTTGGCATAGCTGGCGGGCAGGCGCTGGTCTTCCCAAATAACCGCATCGGGCATGGGCAGTTCAATAATGTTGAGCTGCTTGCCATTCAGCAAACGCATTTGCTGCAGTTGCTTTAGGTTATGCTGCAGCAACGCATAGTTTTCATCGGCTTTGTTTTCTTCAATTACGGTGAGCACCGTGTCTTCATTTACAAAGCGAATGGTATCGTCAATATGTCCATCAGTATCGTCGCCCACAATGCCTTCGTCTACCCAAAGCACTTGCTCCTGGCCGTAATAGTCGAAAAGGAATTGCTCGATTTGTTGCTGGTTCAAATGCGGGTTTCTGTTCTTGTTGAGCAGGCAGGCGGTGGAAGTGAGAATGGTGCCTTTGCCGTTGAACTCCACCGATCCACCTTCCATTACAATACCGGGATTGAACACTTCGAGGCCGTAATGTTTTCCGATCAGGGTAGGTATTACATCGTCGAGATCGTAAGGAGGATATTTATCGCCCCATGCATTGTAGCCCCAGTCGACAATGGCTTTTTTCTTTTCGGTTTTGTGCAGTAAAAATGCAGGACCATGGTCGCGGCACCAGGCATCGTTGGTGGGATGCATGAAAAATTCTACCTGTTGCAAATTCACACCGGCATTTTGCAAGTGCCCGAGTGCAAAGGTTTTCATGGCTTCGTCGGCCACGTTGATCCGCACTTTTTCGCTTTGGGCCAGCCATTTGATAAACTGGCTGTAATACGGAAAAATGGTATCGATCTTATCGGGCCAGCTGGCTTCTTTATGCGGCCAGCTTAACCAGGTAGCTTCGTGGGGGGCAAACTCTGCGGGGAAATAATAGCCAAGAGAACGGGGTACTGCTTGCTGCATCATTGGAATATTGAATTGGGGCGCAAGGTAATAAAGCGCCCAAAAAAGCGCACCCGATTTTTTGCATCGGTCCCTGCTGCACACGGTGATGCAGATGAAAGGACTGCGACGCAACGATGCTGCCACAGGGTTCTACAGCCGGAGTCAAAAAAATAAATACAATGCTTATGACGCCACTTTCAGCATGGGTTGTTTTTTCCAATAGGTAAGCGAACGCCAGAGCCATTCGAATGGGCCAAACTGGAAATACTTTAACCAGATGCTTGAAAAAATGAGCTGGAAAACCCACACAGCAAGCACTACATAATACAACTGGTAAAAACGCAGGTGGTTATAATTTCCAAAGCCATATCCATAGAAATACCAGGTGCAAATAATGCTTTGCATCAGGTAATTGCTGAACGCCATTTGCCCCACATTGGCCAGCGCCTTCATGAGCCAGTTGACCAGGCCGCTTCGGTACACTAAAATGAGCAAAGCAGCATGGCCTGTTGAAACAAATAACCGTCGCAGGTCGTACAAATGCCAATGCGGCCAACGCCATGCATCTACATAGGCCGAAAGACTTGCAATATCTTTTACCTGCCCTTCATAAAAATTAATATAGCCTGCAGTAAGCCCAACGCCATAGCCCACTATGAGTATCATGAGGTAGGTGGATGTAGCTAATTTGTTGCTGAAAAAACCCAGGTAAAAGAGCCCCATGCCCACGAACATCATGCCTGCAAAATCCCAGATGCCATGGTACATCCACCAGGTTTCACCATCGGCATTGCGGGGAATAAAATAGGTGAAGATGGTGCCATAGCCCGAACGCATTTTGCTAACGTTTTCTTTGATGCGGGCCGAGTCGGGCTTGCGGTTGTTTTCCATTTCTGTCCATGCGGAAATGGCAGCCTGTTGTTTTTCATTCAACTTTTCTTTTCTTTTTTCTGCAGCTTTTGCTTCCAGGTAATCGTGTCGCTTTTCGCGGGTTTCGTTCCACCAAAGTTGGTTCTTGTAAACGTTGATGAAAAAGCAAAGGAACCCGATGGCAATAAGCCATTTGGGTGCAGCTTTCCGGAAAGGATATAGCAACATGCCGGCCAGGCCATAGAAATACAGTATATCGCCTTCCCACAATAAAACGTATGCATTGAACACACCAAACAGCACCAGCCAGAGCAGGCGGCGGTAATAATATTCGGCAACGGTTACACCGCCGGGTTTCTCAGTTTTATTCAACGTGAACAACACCATGCCGGCACCAAACAACATGGAGAAAAGTCCTCGCATGGTTCCTTCGGGGTAAATAAGAATAAAGGCCGACATTTTGAAATCGGCATTAAGTGGCGAGCCCTGGAGTATGGAAGCAAACTGGCTCCTGTCGATACCAAAGCCGGGAATGTTCATCATTAAAATACCCAGCAGTGCAAAGCCCCGAATCATATCGATGGTAAATAAACGGTCGGCTTTGCTTACCGGCGCAGGCGGGGCCAATAAGGGTTGGTTGCTTGAATTATTTTCCATAACGAATGCTGTAATGAGTTAGTAAATAGAAGTAGATGGATCGGGATTGGCAATGGTGTTTTCATCGCCGGCCTTCCTGTTTTTATGCCAGGGTTGCCATTTCCAATGAATGGCAGAACGCCAGAGCCATTCTGCAGGCCCGTGTTGGTAATGCCTTAACCATATTACACTGTATACAACCTGCACCACGGCTACTTCCAGCACTACCAGGTACAATTGCCATTGCTGCAGCTTACCATAGTTGGTCATGCCGATTCCGGTAAAAAACAGGGTCAGAAAAATACTTTGCACCAGGTAGTTGGTGAGTGCCATGCGGCCGGTATCAGCAGCGGCAGAAAGGAGTTTTGAAAATAGGGAAGAACGCACTGCCAATACCACGGCTGCTGCATAACCCAATGCCATGATCATTCTTTCTATAGGAATGAACTGGTTGTAGGGTATCCAATAATGCGTGATGTATTTTTCATAATTCACCAGGCTTACATTTTGTAGATACAGCCGGTAGTAGCCCAGCAATAGCCCAATGCCAATGCCGGCAATAGCCAGGATCCAGTAAGTGCTTTTTGTACATTTTCCTTCAAAGAAGCCTAGCTTTAAAAGCGCCATACCCAGCAATATCATCATGCCCAGTTCCCATACACCAATGGTGTACGTGTATCGGGCTTCTCTTTCCTGCAGGCCCGGTAGTATGTAATTGTACAGGTCTCCAAACCCGCTTTTGCGCATGGCTTTCTTTTTATCTGCATCTTGTTTCTCATCATATTTCATGCTTTTTACCAGGCCTTCCCATGCATCTTTTTCACCGGCTTGTTTTTTGGTCAACGTATCTTTTTTGAAGTTCTTGTTGGTAGAATCAATGAGGCGGTAATCCTTTGCCACAAAGGGTTTGCCTGCCTGTACTATCCGCGTTGAATCTTTTGCTCGTTGCGCCAGTGAATCCTTTTCTATTTTTTTTGCTATCACCATTACCGCCTGGTACTTGGTATAAGTTTTTTTATCGTCGGCATAATTCCAGTATTGTTTGCCGCAAAAAATAATCAGGCAAACAATGGCCGCCACCAGCAACCCTTTGGGTTGGAGGCGCATAAAAGGAAATAGCAAAATGCCTACTACCCCCAGGTGAAAAAGCAGGTCGTATGGCCATAAAAAAAGCAGGCCATTCAGTAAGCCAAATGCCATAAGCCAGAGCAGGCGGCGCATATACAGGTCGGGCATGGCGGGAGTGGAAGGCTTTGCATTTTGACGCCAGGCAAACAATAACAAGCCTGCGCCAAATACCAGTGCAATCATTGCCTGCATTTTGCCCTGCAAAAACAACGACACCGCTGCAAATAATTTGTAGTTGCCTCCATGCGGAAATAAGAACAAATGTTTTTGCCAGTTGGTGCTAAAGCCGCCGAAGACCCAGATGCTTACGAGCAGGCCACCAATAAGTGCTTTGCCGCGGAGTACATCGAGTGCGTTGATAGGAGAATTTGAATGGGTAGGTGGAGTAGATAATTCGCCGGATGAAGAAGGGTTGGGGGGTGGATTCATAGGTAGAATTATTTAAAAGATCGGATTCTACCTTTAATGTAACATTTTCTTCTTCAATTATAAAATAGCGCAATATATCCCCCGTTGCATGGATGGCCTATGACAGCCCCGGATCGTTGAATACTTTTGTAGATGTTCCTTCACCATTCAACCTGTTGCTATGGCGTACAATGAAAAATTAGCCGACCGCGTAAGAACGCTGATTGCTCAAACACATGAAAACATTGAGGAGAAAAGAATGTTTGGCGGGTTGTGTTTTATGGTGAACGATAAAATGTGTGTGGGCGTAGAAGCCGAAAGGTTGATGGTTCGGTTGGACCCCACAAAAACAGAAGAAGTGCTGGAGAAAGAAGGCTGCCAACCCATGGACTTTACTGGCAGGGTGATGAAGGGTTTTGTGTTTGTGGATATAGCCGTACTGGAAACCAAACGCCAGTTGGATTACTGGATACAGTTGGCGCTGGCGTATAACAGTGTGGCTAAAGTATCGGGGAAGAGGAAAAAATAAAACAGGAGCAGGATGATTTTCAACTTGCCGGTTCTTCGAGGTGTTAGCGCAGCGCACCTCGAAGTGGGAATAAAGTGATTCTCCGAATCACAAGTAGCGGATTGCAAATCCGCCGATACAGCTTCGACATTGCAAATGTCGAAGAGCGGTAATTTGGATATTCATATTGTGGCGCATAATGACAAAGTAGTTGCGAAGGCTTGGAGTTGTTGTTTGTCAGCCCGAACTATTGCTGGCTTTGCCCTGTCGATTCAAAATGTTTTTCAAAGTCGTCAGTATAGCGAAAATCATTTCCTGTAATGTCGTAGAGTATGACTTCAAGTTGGTCAAAATCCCAACTATAAATGTTTTCTCCCAATTTTATTGTCGTTCCATTATAGTCAAAAGCGAGCCTGTTGTCTCCGTGCATTTCATTTATTACTTCTTGCTCAGTCTGAAAGCCTAAATAATCAAAAGACTCTCCAGCTAAAGGATGCCTTGTCGTTGATGGCTTATCAAGATGCCTGAAATTTGAAATAAGGCTTATGTCGTAGGAATTGCTTTGATGTGACAGAAAGCCACTCTTTGTTATTGTCAATTTTGTTTTATTCACGAGAAGTTTCTCGGTCTGCAATGCTTTGTTTAGGAATCTATAGCCGGCAAATAGGCAAACTGCAATACCAAAAAAAGTTACTAGAAGAAAATCTGAGCTTCCTGTTACAGTCGAGATTGCTATATATAAAAGGAATAGTGCCGAACAAATGAAAACATAGGCATAAATGAAGTTTAGAATTTTGGGCCTACTGTCAAAGGCATTTGACAACGTAATCATTTTTCCATCTTGGCAATCTTTTACAGTCATAGGTTGTGTCAATTGAACTTGCAGGCAATAGTAGTATTGTACGCATAAGCATACCAACGCAATGTAGCATAACTCTTCGAATGCCAATGGGGCTGTTGTCATTATTTTATTGTTGGGCGTTATAACAATTCAATGTAGATAGTCTGAGAATTTTATGGACAATGGCATGCTTCGCAGAACACTTGCCAGTTGTAGTTCTGGTGTACCCATCAGGGCTCCGCTGCTGTTCACTACAGTAGCACAAAAGCTTAATCAGGGCCTAACGGCGAATGGGCTGTACATCATTCGCCGGGTCTTTTTTGTTTCTTTTTGGACAAGCAAAAAGAAAAGAATAAAACTTCATCCCATCGATAGGAGGGAACTCCAACATGTGGAAGAACGTTCTCTGGTTGATGAGATTCTTCGCTACGCTCTGAATGACGGGGTAGAACGAGCGTTATTGAATGCCCGATACAATCGGGCGAATTTGTATAGGCACAAGTGGCCTGCTTCGCAGAACACTTGCGCCAGTTGCGTTGCACCAAGCAAAGGGAAAATAAAACAGCTGCATGAAACGGGTTCATACAGCTGTTGAAATGATATTTTTTATATCGCAGGGCTTATGCTTCTTCGTCGATATAGCGTTTGGTAATGGGCTGATAGCTGTCTATCCTGCGATCACGCATAAAAGGCCAGTGGGTGCGGTAGCGGTCGCTTTTGCTAAGGTCTATTTCCTGCACATGCACTTCTTCTGCATCGTGGCTGGCTTTGTACAATAAACTGCCGAAGGGGTTGCTTACAAAGCTGCCGCCCCAAAATTTCATGGCACCATCCTGCTCAAAACCTACACGGTTCACACTTACTACGTGTACACCGTTGGCCACAGCATGGCTGCGCTGAATGGTTTGCCATGCATTGTATTGCTCTTCGTTGGTGGCTGCATCCTGCGATGTAGCCCAGCCAATAGCAGTGGGGTAAAATAATATTTCGGCACCCATAAGGCTGGTAATGCGGGCCGCTTCGGGATACCATTGATCCCAGCAGATGAGCACACCAAATGTGGCGTATTTGGTTTTCCAAACTTTATAGCCCAGGTCGCCGGGGGTGAAATAAAATTTCTCGTAGTAAGCCGGGTCATCGGGTATATGCATCTTGCGATACTTGCCCAGGTATTTTCCATCGGCATCAATTACCGCAGTGGTATTATGGTACAGCCCCTGTGCTCTTTTCTCGAACAGTGATGCAATGATCACCACGTTCAGTTCGGCCGCTACTATTTGCAAGGCATCGGTGCTGGGCCCGGGAATGGGTTCGGCGAGGTTGAAATTGTCATAGTCCTCCACATCGCAGAAATATAAACTGGTAAACAGTTCCTGAAGGCAAATGATTTGCGCACCTTTGGCTGCGGCTTCTTTTATTTTTTCAATGGCCTTGGCCAAATTATCCTTAGGGCCAGCGGTGCAGGTCATTTGCACCAAACCTATTTGAACTTTGCTCATGATGAAATATGATGATAAATTAATAAAAGAAAAGGCTGGCAAAAGTATTGGTTACAATGGTTATTGGGGCATTTGTTAAATTAATAATAACCCGATTTAACGCGAAAGTTTCATTTTTAATCACCGTCAAAGTGCTATGCAAAAACGGATTTTGATCATATTGAGCATGTGGATGTGCATGGCTATGGTGAGTGGAAGGGCGGGTGCTCAGTTGTTTTCAATTAAGGGTACCATCAGGGATGCGGACACCGCTGTTTACCTTGCAAAATCTTCCGTAAAAATTTCTCCTTCTACCGATACTACCAAAGGACGCTATGTAACTGCCGACGATAAAGGCAAATTCACCATTGCCGATCTAAAAGCCGGTAGCTACCAACTCAGCATCAGTTTTACTGGCTATCAACCACAGGTGCGCAAAGTCACTGTTACCAATGCCAGCGTAGACCTTGGCGAAATGTTGCTGGTGAAAAAAGATAAGACACTGGGCGATGTAGTGATCACCGGCAAAGTGCCGCCTGCCCGCCAAAAAGGCGATACCACCGAGTTTAATGCAGCGGCCATGAAAGTGAACCCCGATGCTACTACCGAAGACCTGTTGAAAAAAGCACCTGGCATTACCGTGGAAAACGGGCAGGTAACAGCCCAGGGCGAACAAGTGCGTCGCATTACCATTGATGGTCGCCAGTATTTTGGCGACGATGCTACGGCCGCCCTGAAAAACCTGCCTGCCGAAGTGATAGATAAAGTACAGGTATTCGACCGCATGAGCGACCAGGCCCAGCTTACCGGTTTTGATGATGGCAGTGGTTTTAAAGCCATCAATATTGTAACCAAAGCCAATATGCGCAATGGCCAGTTTGGCCGTATCTACGGAGGCTATGGTACCGACGACCGCTATGCAGCGGGAGGCAGTGTCAACTTTTTTAAGAACGATACCCGCTTCAACGTGATCGGGTTGTTCAATAATGTAAACCAGCAAAATTTTTCGGGTGAAGACTTGTTGGGCGTAAGCGGCCAGGCCAACAACCAGGGACGCGGCGGTGGTGGTGGTGGCGGCCGAATGGGCGGTGGCGGCGGTGGTCGCCCCGGTGGTGGATTTGGTGGCGGCGGTGGAGGTTTCTCCGTGGGTCAGCAGCCGGGTATTGCTACCACCAATGCAGTGGGCTTAAACTATAGCGATGCTTTTTTCAAACGCAAACTGGAAATATCGGGCAGCTATTTTTTCAACCAAAGTGAAACCGAAGCCAGTAGCGAAACCAACAGGCAAATGTTTTTGCCGGGCGATACCAGCCAGTTTTACAACCAGAAAAATAATTCTACCACCAACAACTATAACCACCGTATTACCGGCAGGGCCGAATACAAAATAGACAGCAACAATACCCTGATTGTAGCACCCAGTTTCAGTTTTCAGAAAAATGATTTCCTGAACAGGCTTGTGGGTATCAACAGCACGGCAAGCGACGCATTTATCAATAGCACCGTCAACGACCGCAATTCTCATTCGGAAGGTTTCAACTTTAGAAATGAACTCACGTATCGCCATGGATTTTTGAAGCGGGGGCGTTCTATTTCGCTTAGCCTCAACAATTCGCTCAACGACCGCGATGGTGAAACCTACCTCGATGCGATCAGTGGCTATATCAAAACCGGGGTGCTGGCTGCCGATACATTGCGCCAGTTTACCGACAATACCACCAAGAGCAATAACTTTTCGGCCAATCTTGCCTATACCGAACCTATTGGTAAAAAAGGCCAGTTGCAGTTGAACTATAACCCGCAGTGGACGAATAACACCGCCGACCAGAAAAACCTGTTGTACGATAAAACCGACCAGGCTTACGATATCCTCGATACCGTGCAGACCAATATTTTCGACAACAAAGTGCGGGCACAAAATGCCGGGGTTACTTACCGTATTGGCGACAGGGAAAGCCAGTTTTCGGTAGGCGTAAACTACCAGCGTACACAGTTGCTGAGCGACCAGAGCTTCCCCGTAGTGGCTTCGCTGGATAAAACTTTCCAAAACTGGTTGCCCAATATTCAATGGCGCAAGCAACTCTCCAAGCAAACCAATCTTCGGTTGAACTACCGTGCTTCGGTAAACCCACCTTCGGTGAACCAGTTGCAGAATGTGTACAATATTTCGAACCCATTGTTTATTACGGCGGGTAATCCGCAGCTCGACCAGAGCTATACGCATTTCCTCACCGGCCGTATCAACGTGACCAACACGGCAAAAGGCACCAGCATGTTTGGAGGGTTCTTTGCGCAAAAAGTGCAGGAATACGTAACCAACGGTACATGGATCGCATCTTCCGATTCGGCGCTTGAGCATAATATCATACTCCGCAAGGGTAGTCAGCTCAGCAAGCCGGTGAACCTCGATGGGTTTTATAGCGTTCGTTCTTTCTTTACCTATGGCTTGCCCATTAAGCATATCAAGAGCAACCTGAACTTTAACCTGGGCCTCAACTATACCCGCACCCCGGGCCAGATCAATAATGTGACCAACTACTCCAACAACTACTCCTATACCACGGGCGTAAACCTGGCCAGCAATATTTCTGAATTCATCGATTTCAACATCAGCTACAATGGCACATTCAACAATGTGATCAACTCCATTAACCCATCGATGAATAATAAATACTACTACCACAATGCCGGCGTAAAAGTGAATGTACTTACCAAGAGCGGCTGGTTTTTGCTGAACGACCTCACCAACCAGGTGTACTCCGGTTTGGCCGATGGCTTCAACCAGGACTTCTGGCTCTGGAACGTAAGTGCGGGTAAAAAGTTCCTGAAAAACAGGAGGGGAGAGCTGAAAGCCACCGTATTTGACCTGCTCAAGCAAAACCAGAGCATTGTGCGAAATGTGGGGGATACCTACATAGAAGACGTGCAAACACAGGTGCTTCAGCAGTATTTCATGCTCACTTTTACCTATACACTTAAAAATTTTGGTAGTAGTGCCAAAGGCAGGGGAACTAAATAAACTTACCTTGCAGCGCCAGATAAAAACTGGTCTAAGTATTCTACCACGTGACTGAACAGGATTTGATCGATAAGTTGAAGCAGGGTGACCAGGTGGCTTTCCGCTATTTGGTAACAACGTGGCAGGATATGGTGTACAATACCTCGCTGGGTTTGGTGCAGAGCGAAATGGACGCCGAAGATGTAACGCAGGAAGTATTTGTAAGAGCCTTCGAAGCCATCCAGGGCTTTAAGGGCGAATCGAAAGTGAGTACCTGGCTTTACAGGATTACGGTAACCAAAAGCCTCGATTTTTTGCGCAGCAAGAAGAGGAAAAAGCGCTTCGGGTACATGTACAGCCTGTTTGGCCCCGACAACGAACTAGCCATCAACCCACCCGAATTCCTGCACCCGGGTATCGTGTCCGAGAAAAAGCAGGTATCCTCCGCACTGTTTAACGCCTTAAACGAGCTGCCCGAGCAGCAACGTGTAGCATTTGTACTTACAAGGCTGGAGGGGTTGGGGCATAAAGAGGTAAGCGAGGTGATGGGAAATACGGTGCCGGCGGTAGAAAGCCTGCTTCAAAGGGCCAAATTGAACCTGAAAAAGCAATTAACAAATTTCTATCGTCAGAATTTAGAATAATCGGCGTCATATAAATGTGACAGTCTAAAATAGACAAGTTATGAACAACAATGAGCAAATGGATAAATGGGTAGACGAGGCTTTGAACAGCTTCGATGGTGCCAGCCGTGCTACCGCCAATCCATTCTTATTTACCCGCATCCAGGAGCGGCTGAGGCAAAAAAACAGTCCCTGGGAAAAAGTGGCCAATTTTATTGCCCGCCCGGCATTCGTCATCGGTATGGTGGTGGTTTTTGTGGCGGCTAATTTTTATGTAGCTACTAAAGAAAATGCGGATAAACTGGCAAAAGAGCAGCAGAAAAACGAGCAATTGTTTGCGTCGGAATACAACACAAACAGCAGCCTAAACAACGAATTGAATCCAAACAGATAATGCGTAACTCTTCCAGCAAGCCGGCTCTTATTATTTTGATCGTGGTGCTCATACTGACCAATGCAGGAATGCTTTGGTACTTTACCCGCGATACCAAGGAGGAAACAAAACAGTTGAGTCGCACCGAGCGGATGGCCGAAGCCATGCGCAAAGAAATTGGGTTCGATGGTGCGCAGATCAGTGAATACATCAACCTGCGCAATCGCCGCGATTCCATTATGGCGCCCATGTACCTGGAATTACGTGCCGCAAAATTCGACATGGTAAAGCTGTTGAATGCAGAAGGCGTAACCGATAGCATGTTGGTGCAGGCTGCTCAAAAAGTGGCTGCCAAGCAAGTGCCCATTGAAGTAGCTTTTCACCAGCATTTCAAACGCATCCAGGCTATTTGTAATGCAGAGCAATTGAAGCGGCTCGATACCATGCTCAACAAGATGGTGCGGCGCAATACCGGTGATACTACAGCAGCTTCCAATTAATGAAAGTTTGCTCCAATCATATTTAAGGGCTCCCGAAAGGGAGCCTTTTTTATGCGGCAAAATTGGGTGCTGCCCGAATGAAATAACGCTATCCTTTGTTTCTTTGCGGCATGCAAACATCGGTGATCATAGTAGGGCAGGGATTGTGTGGTACATGGCTGAGTTATTGGTTGCAGCAGGCCGGCATTCCTTATATCGTAGTAGATGAAGAAAAGGAAAACACCAGCACCCGGGTAGCCAGTGGCGTTATCAATCCCGTTACGGGCAGGCGCATGACCCGTACCTGGTTGGCAGATACCATTATTCCATTTGCTGTGCATGCATATGCTTCCATGCACGAGCATATTTTACATGAACTTTCTCCTGCTGCTTACCAACAGGAAATTCCGCTCATCCGGCGTTGCGATATCATCGATTTTTTTAGCAGCCCCGACCGCAGGATCGACTTCGAAAAAAAAGCTACCCAGTTTGCAGCACACCTCGAATGGCCCGAAGATGAACATCATTTCCTCCACCATTTTCAATACGAAATGGGGTATGGAATTGTAGCACCTTCTTACCAGGTAGACCTGCAGCAAATGCTGGAAGGATGGAGGAAGTTTTTACAGCAGAAAGATCTATTGCTGAGTGAGCAGTTTGATCATAGTGCCTTGCAGCTTACCCAGCAGGGGGTACAGTACAAGGATATACAAGCATCGCAGATTGTGTTTGCCGATGGTGTGGCTGCCGCAGCCAGCGGGTACTTTCAGTTACTGCCATTTGCGCCCAACAAAGGCGAGGCTTTGATCGTAGAAATAGACGGGTTGCCCGCTTCTAATATTTACAAAAAAGGAAGCACCATTACGCCCTGGAAAAATGGATTGTTTTGGGTAGGTAGTACCTACGAAAACCAATACACCGATATACTTCCTACTGCGGCATTCCGCCAGGAAAAAGAAGCATGGTTGCGCAGCTTTGTAAAACACGATTTCAAAGTGATCGATCACCTGGCCAGCGTGCGTCCTGCTACCGTAGAACGCAGGCCATTTGCCGGCTGGCATCCGCTGCATCCACAAGTGGGTATATTGAATGGCACCGGCACCAAGGGCGTTACCATTGCCCCTTATTTTGGAAAACAATTGGCGGACAATATTGCGCAGCAAACGCCCATGATGCCCGAAGCAGATATAAAAAGATTTGCCAGGGTGTTAAGCCGTGGGTAGATATTATTTTATAGAAAAATTGTTGGTAAACTGAAAGTAGAAAGCAGCTTACAAAGCCTGCAGCATTTCCAAACCTGCATCCCAGTGGTGATGGCCCGATGCGGCATTAATATGCCCGGCATCGCCAATATTTACAAAAGCACTACCCCAACATTCGGCAAAATATGCAGCCCTGTCAATGGATACCCAGGGGTCGTTGGTGCTGGCGATCACCAATGAGGGGAAACCCAGTGGTGCCGAGGGTATGGGGGCAAAACCGGTAGCAGGAAAATCATAGCCCTGTGCCTCTACATCGCTGGGAGCCACCAGGAAAGCGCCTTTAATTTTTTTGGGATACTGGGCTGCCCAATGTGCAATGGTGGTACATCCCAAACTATGCCCTATAAGCACTACCGTTTTGGGGTCGTACCCCGCAATGGCTTTATTGATATTGGCTATCCAATCGGCACATGCCGGTGCATCCCATTCCTTTTGCTGAATGCGGGTGAAATTGGGCCCCGATTGCTCGAAATATGTTTGCCAATGTTCGGGCCCCGAATTGCCCAAACCTGGTACAATAAAATAGTGGCTCATGTTTCTCTGGTGGTTTTCTGTTTGGAAGATAATACGAATCCGGATGCAGTATGTAGCCGGTTGACTTAATACGGAACGTTTGTATGGGCTGGGTAATTCGTATAACTTAGTAATAGTGGCTGGTAGCCGCTATTCATACTGTCAGGTTCATGGCATATTCAAAACTTCGTTCTTTATTGCAGTACCTGTTGGTAGGGCTGGCTGCTCCATTTATTTTTCAGTACAGTGTTTACTATCGCTTCACCCCCAACTATATGGCGAATGTTTTTTCGCAACCTTCATTCAACACATGGTATGGGCAAAGTATTTTTAAGTACAGGATATTGGGCAGGTGGTTGGTCAATTCGGTATATGATAAAGCAGTGCAGATGTCCGTGTTTCAACAAGTGAAGCTGGGTACTTTTTACAATGCACGGCTTACTGCGTTGGATGCCACGGCCGATCCACTGTTTTATGGATGCGTGTGTGGCGTAAATACTTTTTTCGCATTGTGTACATCGGTGCTTTTTATTTGGTTATTGAATAGCCGCTACGTAGTGCCGCTGGGCAAAGGCATTCAAAACCTACTGGTGCTTTCTCTTTCCATGCTCATTGCCATCACCCAATTTGTTTTTACGCCTTATGATGTGTTAGCTTTTTTCCTGTTGTTGCTGGCTGCAGTGGCCATCCTGATGTATGTAGTGAAACCTCGGGCCTGGTTAATGCTGGTCATCTCCTGCATTATTGGAGTAGGTGTATTGAACAGGGAAACACCCATGTTGTCTCTTTCATTTTTTCTTGCGTTGCTATGGTGGAAGCATGGTTTTCGGGTAGCAGTTTTTGCACGACACCTGGCATTGCCCATTCTTGCGTATGCAGGTGTGTGGCTGGGTTTGCGAATGGTATTGGGTGCTAACGACGATGCGGTTACAGCCAATCTTCAATTGTTCGACAACCTGTACATGCCGAGTTTCCGCAATTTGACAGGCCTGGCTTTTATGTGCCTGGTTTTTTACCTGCTGTACCAGTCGGCTATATCGCCTTCGAACCGCAAGCTGTTGAACTTCTATGTGCTGGCTTCATTGCCTTATACCATCTCCATTGTAATGGTGGGCATTATGGTGGAGTTCAGGTTATGGATCCCTTTTATAATAGGAGGGCTCGTACTGGGTTTGGCCAACACGCATTTAATACATGATACTGTCATAAACAGTGAGCAGGACGAATTGCTTTAATAACAACCACCCAATAGGCTGATGATTTCTACATGTAGATTCTTTTTAATGCATGTACAAGCCGGATGGTTTATATTGTAGAACAACCCTTTCAAATCCCTAAAAACTTTTTCATGCAGAAAGTGTATCGCAACACTGCCATTTTCATCGTGTTTATCCTCTTCGGAATTCAATGGGGATTTTATCACGAATACCTCAGCCAGTTCCCTCTTTTCAAAGACAAAACCATCATCATACATTTTCATGGGGCTTTACTCATGGGCTGGATGCTCTTACTCATTGCGCAGCCATTATTGATACAGGCCGGAAAGGCATCTATTCATCGAACCATTGGCAAAGCCTCATGGGTGCTGGGGCCACTCATCATCCTATCGTTGTTCCTGGTGGGAAGAGGCGGGTATTGGAGAAATGCCGGGGCCATACCGGAACCGATGAACCTGGCCATCATGGTGCTCGATACAAGAGGGCTTTTTTCCTTTGCTCTATTTTGGTCGCTGGCCATGCTTAACAGGAAAACGCCGTTTGTACATATGCGCTACATGATAGCCACTGGCATTTTGGGCATTGGGCCCGGTGTGGGTCGTGGACTGATGAATAGTTTCGGGTACCGCCTGTGGGATGCACTGGCCATCACCGATGTGGTGGGATTGGTTATTGTTGGAATATTGCTTGGGTTTGATGTGTACAGGAAGCAAAACATCAAACCATTTCTCACCGTTTTCCTGGTGCTTTTAATTGGGGCCATACTCTGGCAATTGCGGGATACTGCCTTTTGGCAAAGCTTTGCCAGGTTTTATGCAAATGCCTTTTATTGAGTGTAAACAGGTGCCTGTGTTGAAGTTTGTCGTTTTTTAAATGGTTGTTATAATTCCCCTGCATGTATCAATTGGGGCTGCTTATGGGGTGCGCAAGTGCTGTTACTGGCAATAGAAACCTGTAGGCCTTGCTCACATTGCTTACATTTGCGGCCGTTTCGGGAACTGCCTTTGGGCCCCGGTCGGGTACGATCCCTACCAATTTTAAAATATTTGACAACTATGTATAGAACCCATACCTGTGGTGAATTAAGAATGGAACATGCAGGCCAGGCAGTAACGCTTGCCGGCTGGGTGCAAACAGTGCGCAAATTTGGCGCCATCACTTTTGTGGACCTCCGCGACCGCTATGGCATTACCCAATTGGTATTTGCCGAAAACCTGAATGCAGACCTGGACAAGCAACCGCTTGGCCGCGAGTTTGTGTTGCAGGTAAGTGGTACTGTAAGGGAACGTACCAGCAAGAACGAGCAAATTGCGACCGGCCATGTAGAGTTGGCAGTAAGTGAATTTGCTATACTCAACAAAAGTGCAGTGCCTCCTTTCACCATACAGGATGAAACCGATGGTGGCGATGACCTGCGCATGAAGTATCGCTACCTCGACCTGCGCCGCAATGCAGTGAAGAAAAATATTGAACTGCGCTATGCAGTGAACCGTGCTACCAGGGATTATTTGCACCAGCAAAATTTCATGGATATTGAAACACCTTTTCTCATTAAGAGTACACCCGAAGGTGCCCGCGACTTTGTAGTACCCAGCCGCATGAATGCCGGTCAGTTTTATGCACTGCCGCAAAGCCCGCAAACATTTAAGCAATTGCTGATGGTGAGTGGCTACGATCGCTACTATCAAATTGTAAAATGCTTCCGCGATGAAGACCTGCGTGCCGACCGTCAACCCGAGTTTACGCAGATTGATTGCGAAATGAGTTTTGTGGAGCAAAACGATATCCTCAACATGTTTGAAGGATTGGTGAAATACATTTTCAAAACCGTGAAAGGTGTTGATTATAGCGATGCGGTTGAACGCATGACTTACGACGATGCTTTGTGGAATTACGGAAATGATAAGCCGGATATTCGTTTCGACATGAAACTGTTGAACCTGAAAAAACCTGCACACGTACTGCCCGAAAAACAAGACAGCAGTGCATTGATCAACGGTGCAGGATTTGGTGTGTTTGATAATGCAGAAACCGTATTGGCAATTGCAGTGCCCGGTGCTGCAGAGTACACCCGCAAGCAATTGGATGAGCTGACCGATTGGGTGAAGCGTCCGCAAATTGGTATGCAGGGTATGGTGAATATTAAATGCAATGCCGATGGAAGTTTCAAAAGCAGCGTAGATAAATTTTATACAGAAGATAAACTGAAAGCCATTGCCGAAGCTGCGAATGCGAAGCCCGGCGATCTGATTTTGATCCTGGCAGGCAAAGAAGAACTCACCCGCAAAGCTACCAGCACGCTGCGCCTTGAATTGGCAGAGCGTTTGGGCATGCGTAAATCGGATGAATTCAAAATGCTATGGGTGGTCGATTTCCCATTGTTCGAGTTTGCCCTCGAAGACCAGGACGGCGGCGGTGCCGGCCGTTGGGTAGCTCGTCACCATCCGTTTACCAGTCCCAAGCCCGATCATATTTCTATCATGATCAACAACGGTCCGAAAGTGGAAGACCTCGATAAATACCTGGAACATCCGTATGCAGGCATCAAAGCCAACGCTTACGACCTGGTGCTGAACGGTAACGAAATTGGCGGTGGCTCCATCCGTATTTTCCAAAGGGAACTGCAGGAAAAAATGTTTGCTGCATTGGGCATGGACGAGCATGAGCAAAAAGAAAAATTCGGATTCCTGCTGGGTGCATTTGAATATGGTGCACCACCACATGGTGGCCTCGCTTTTGGATTCGATCGCTTATGTGCTATCCTCGGCGGCAGCGAAAGCATCCGCGATTTTATTGCCTTCCCTAAAAACAATGCAGGCCGCGATGTAATGCTCGATGCACCTTCCGAAATTGCTGACAAGCAATACAAAGAGTTGCATATTGCATCGGCTGTTGTAGCTAAATAAAGCAATAAGAATGCTGGTAGAATAGCCGCTGTAAAAATGCGGACGTAAAATATAAAAGGCACTTTGCAAGAGTAACCACGTTACCAGCAAAGTGCCTTTTGTTTAGTGTACATCTTCCAAAAAGTTGTTCAATTTTTCTTACAGATAAGGAGCAAGGATTTTCTGTAGGTAGTCCCAAATCTTTTTTTCGTTTTCGGTTGAATAGTGTTTTTGACTTGGTTTTTCTTCGCCTTTTGGTCCAAAATATTTGCCTGTTACGCCTTCCAATTCTGCACTTGTTGCCGCATTGATACTTGGACTTATGGCTTTTTCCATAGAGTTCATCATTGGTTTCCAGATAAACATAATTATTCTAAATTTCAATGATTTTGAGGATTCTCTGGCAAGGCTCGTTACAGTAGAACCCGGATGAACTGAGTTGAATGAAATGTTATTGATTCCTGCTTTTTTCATTTCGGTTACAAAATGTTGCATTACCCAAATGATATACAACTTTGATACACCGTAAGCCCTTGCCATGGTGTAACCATTTTTAAATTCAATGTCGTTTAAATCTGGCTTCCCCATTGAATGTGATGCTGACGAAACAGTGATTACTCGTGCCGATTTACTTTTTTTCAGCAAGTCCAATAAAAGTGTTGTCAATAAGAATGGCGAAAAAACATTGATGACCATTGTCTTTTCGTGTCCTTCTGATGTTGTTTCTCTTTTGTCGGTAAACTGTGCTCCTGCATTGTTAATCAGTACGTCCAAATGATCATATTGCTGCTTGATTGTCTCAGCAAATTTTTTTACCTCTGCAAGCGAAAGAAAATCGGCTAAGTACATATCTATGTTTTGATTTCCAGATTCTCTTTTGATTTCTTCAAAAGCCGCTTCGGTTTTCTGTTTGTTACGACCGTGAATAATAATGCGGTGTCCTTGTTTGGCAAGTGTTTTGGCAGTTTCTTTTCCAATGCCGTCAGACGCCCCCGTAATTAGAATAATTTTCTTTTCCATTCTTATGAATATTTTTTGATTTACTATTAATTCTTGGTGCAAAGCTCACATTGTAACCTCAGTAAAATGTTTCCAAATCACAGCAAAGTGTATCCAAAAGATTGTTTGAATTTGAATTATATCCAGGGAGTTTGCCTGATCAATTTCCATTTTTGGCTGTCAGTATTGTCCAGCGGCATTAGGACTAAAGGTGCGTCTTGATCCTTTGATGAAATGGTCAAATACAGGGCTGTATTTTTTAGCCGAATAAGAGTTGTTGCATCGGGCTGTTTAATCAATTCCCAATACTGAAGCGGACTGCCACCCAAAGATTGTTGCCAAAGTTCTACGCCAGCTTTCGGTTCAGCTTTTGGTTGAAATGTTTTTTCCGTAAAAAGGTTTTTGAGCAGGTAAGTATTATCTCCCAGTGAAATCATCTCCCAGGTAATGCATTCCCAATCCTTGTAACTATAAGCAATTATTTTGTTTCCATTCTGATATCCTGCATTCAATGGTCTTACACACATGCCGGAAGCAACATTTTGAATGGCATAGGTGTTTTCAAATGCCAATTTCTTTTTAATGTCTTTTCTTACCCGGGTAGATACGGCAGCAAACGCCAATATCAGAACAATGCCAACTACAATCGAACTAATGATCAATGCTCTTTTCATGATTATTTATTGTTTCTCAGAATTTTGGGCATAACAGTTCCCTTGCCACCAAATAGCAGCCTGAAAAAGTTGTGTGTTTCCGGAGCGTTAATTAGAATTGCCTACTGGCTTTGTGTATGTCTTTTACGTAAATCACATTACGATTGTAGCCGTTCTTTGAGAAATAAATCATTGCTTGCGCAACCTCCTTCATTGTACTATGTATATTGGGCAGCAATGTTTTTACAATAGGAAAAAGCCAGCTAAAATATTTATAGTATGAAAGAACAAATTGCTGGCCGGCTGCTGGTTTTACGAAGCCGATGCGGAAACCAAAAGCCTGCTTAAAGGGAAGTTTGGCTAAATCATTTTCAGTTTTCCCTTTCACTCTTGCCCACATCATTCTGCCTTTCTCAGAACTGTCAGTGCCGCCGCCACTTACATAAACAAACGACATATTTGGATTGGGATGCAAAGCCTTAGCGAAGTGTAGAGTTGTGTCGTAAGTGATACGCCTGTATTCTTCCTCTTTCATGCCTACTGCGCTTACACCGGCGCAATAAAAGCAAGCATCATAGCCATTAAGCTTTTCGTCATCTTCATTGATCGACAAAAAATTAGAAATAATATACTCTTTCAGTTTTGGGTGTGTCTTGCCTGTTGGTTTACGGCTTACACTCAACACTTCTGTAATTTCCGGGTTGTTTAAGCATTCAATTAGCACTCCTTCGCCAATCATTCCTGTGGTTCCTGTTATAATAACTTTCATATTGACTTTCTTTTAATTGAATGACTGCCTAAACTCTAGTGGTGTCAGGTTCGTCTTGTTTTTGAAAAGCTTATTAAACGATTGTGGGTATTCAAATCCCAATTGATATGCAATTTCACTAACTGTCAAGTTTGTGGTGCTTAATAGCTCTTTGGCTTTTTCGATTACTGTATTGTGAATGTGCTGCTGGGTTGTTTGACCCGTTAGACTTTTCAGCATATCATTCAGATAGGTTGTAGACACAAAAAGCTTATCTGAAAAATACTGTACCGAAGGCAGGTCTTCTGTCTCTTTGCCATTGTCGTTAAAGTAAGCTGCCAGCAGTTCTTCAAATTTTGCCAGCAGGTCGTTGGAAGCCTTTTTTCGGGTAATAAACTGGCGATTGTAAAACCGGTTGCTGTAGTTGAACAATAGTTCGATATGAGAGACAACAACATCCTGCGTATATCCATCTATGATAGCGGCTATCTCATCCTGCAGATTTTGCATGATACCATTTATCACTTGTTCTTCTTTATCTGACAAGTGCAAAGCTTCATTTACAGCATAAGAGAAAAAACCAAAGTCCTTCATCTTCTTTGCTAACGGAAAGCCGTGGAGAAAATCGGGGTGAATAACAAGCATCCAGCCTTCGGATGTAGCGCCAGACGGCTCTTCCAGCTCAATTCTTTGCTGTGGTGCAACAAATGTCATTACGCCTTCATCAAAATCATAGTATTGCTGTCCATACTTAATCTTGCCTTTACAGTTTGTCTTTACATTGATTACATAGAAGTTGAAAATGACAGGTTCATTAATTTGAATGTTCGCTACATCTACTTCTTCTGCCCTGATAACACTTACTAAGGGATGCGTTGGCTTCTTTTGCCTCAAAAATGAATGAAGCTCGGATATAGAATTTAGGACTTTATATGCCTGCTCTTTCATTGCCGTATTATTGAAAGTTGAGAGAGGTGTCTCTTTATGATTGAAGTACAAAGTTCAGTATTCCCATGTGGCTGGGTGTATCTAAATCACAGGTAGTTGTATCCAAAAAAGGCTAAAGCTGGATGTTGCCGGGGTGACGACAACATTTCAGCGTGTGGCAAACATAATCGCTGCGCCCAACTTGTTTACACTTTTGCCGGTGCATAGTAAAGTATCACAGCCCCCGAACTAAAAGTTTTTGTTCGCAACAAAGTCACCAATTTCCTGTCTTGTAAATTTTCAGCTAATGGTAAACCGCCGCTTGTTACCACAGCATGAATGCAGAGTTGCAATTCATCAATCAGGTTGAGTTGCAGTAAGTGGATGATCAAACTACGGCTTCCAATATAAATATCTTTTCCTGCCTGTTGTTTCAATGCTGCTACCGTATTCTCCGGCGTGTCGTCTGCAAGCTTTGCTGTTTCCCAACTTATATTTTTCAATGTGTGCGAGAAAACAATTTTCGGGATATTGTCGATGGCTACTGCAAAGTCATCTAACGATTTATTGCCCGTAGGATTTTTAACAAGAGGTGGCCAAAATTCCATCAACTGGAATGTTTTTCTGCCGTACAATATAACACCCCCTTCGTGTAGCAGGTTGGTGTAATGATCATGAATGGCATCGTCAGGTAGCCCGGCTGTGTGATCGCAATTCCCGTCGACTGTCATGTTGATAGCAGCAATTACTTTTCGCATAGTTGAATGTAAAAAATTAAACAGGATTATGCTAATGCTGGCCTGCAATGGCTGTGAAGAAAGTAGCGAAAAAGCGCATATAAAAACAGGCAGCTTGCAATGTATAAGGTTGCAAACTGCCTGAGCGTAGTGAACAATAAATGTAGGATCGTTACCGAACCCGCTTCAACAAGTTGAAAGGTGATGTTATTTGTTCGGCGTGGGTGTGGGTGATTTCTTTTTTCTTCTTCCCCACCAAATAAGGAAGCCTGTAATGGGTAAGCTGGCTGCAATAAGGCTGGCAAAAAATGCCAATATTTTTCCGGGCAAACCCAGCACGGCACCCACATGGATATCGTAGTTCATGCGCACAATTTTATCGGCCAATTTAGCATGTGCAAATGCGCCTTCATAACTGCCCTGCGCAGGTACCAGTTTGCCGGTGTATTGGTCAAAATGGAGAAAGTCTGAATTGTAATAGGTGCCGGGTTGGTGGTTGATGACCACTTCAATCGGGTCGCTGGCAAGGTGGGCAAAATACACGCCTACGCTTTCGTGGGGCTTTGCTTTCTTGCTATACTCCTGCCAGAGATAATCGGCCATGTTGGCTACAGTAGCCGTTTGCGTGGTATCGCTTAACGGGTGTTTGTCTTCCAGTTTTTCCTGGCCACCACTGGTTACCCAATACACCGATTTGGCAAACCACTGAAATCCAAAAACCAAACCTGTGAGTGCAATGAAAATGGAAATCCATGTCATGTAAAAACCGAGCACATAATGCAGGTCGTAGTTTTTTCTTCGCCAGCGCACATTCCATTTAATGGTGAAGCGTTGCTTGCGGGCGCCTTTGTTTTTTGGCCACCACAGTATCAAACCCGATATCATCATTACTACAAAAACCAAAGTGGCCGATGCCAAAATAGGTTGGCCAATATGGTGTGGAAGCCAGAGATAAAAATGTCCATCGAGTATTATGCGGAAGAAATCGTTGTTCATATTCTTGTGCTTGAGCACTTCACCCGAATAGGGATTCAGAAATACGATCTCATAATGTTCTTCATCGTAGTACATGGCCGTGGCTGCTTTTCCTTCACCGGGATATTCCACGCCCAATGCCAGTTTAGCATCCAAATGTTTTTCGGCAATGGCTTTTAATGTGGAAGGTGGGAGATGGGCCCTGTTTTCCACCTGCACTTTTCTGAAGGGTTCTGTTGCATTTCTTATTTCCAATTCAAAAGCCAATATGCAACCTGTAATGCCCAACAAAAAAACCAAAGGCCCGGATATCAATCCGAGCCAGAGGTGTATTTTTCTGATTAGTTTTTTAATCACGTATTCAATTAGAATTTATAGCTCACACTCAATCTTGCGTTGCGGGGTGCTTCAGTTTGATAATAATAGAAATTGCTCCAGCTATAGTAAGCGCCCGAATAGATATACGCGTCGAACAAGTTATTTACGTTCAAAGTAATATTAAACTTGCTAACCTGGTAAGAAACGGCTGCATCAAAACGGGTGTAGGCAGGCATTGCAGGGTCTAGTGTGCGGTCGTATGCACCATACCATGCAGTACGACCCGCTGCGTGAGAAGCGCCAAATGACAAGCCGAGTCCTTTGGCCGCACCTTTCTGAAAGCGGTATTGCAACCATGCATTGGCAATATGCTTATCGGTGCCGGGTACTTGTGTGCCTACATGCGCAGGGTCGGTGTCTTCGCTTACTTTGGCATCGGTATACGCATAGTTCATGGTTACATCGAGGCCGCTGAATATCTGTCCGCGAATATCGAGTTCAGCTCCGCGGGTTTGTGTTTGCCCCAACTGTACCGAAAAATATTGGTGCAGCGGATCGGGTGCCAGCTCATTGTTCTTGGTAATTTGATACGCAGCAACAGTAGCCGTCCAGCGACCATTCAGCCATTCTTTTTTGATACCCAATTCTTTGTTGTTGCCGGTAATGGGTTCAAACTTTTTTCCTTCAAATGTTGCGCCTGCCTGTGGAATGAAAGATTCATCGTACACAGCATATACACTGGTGCTGGGGTTGATGGAATAACTCAAACCAAAGCGTGGTGTGAATTTATTGGCATCTGTTGTGCCCGAATAAGGATCGGTATCGCCGGTGGTTGTGTACCTGCCAGCAATGCTTACCCGAAGTTTTTCATTGAAGAACCTAAGCTCGTCTTGTAGATACAAAGCAGTGTATGCATTGTTGTAGTGAACGCCTCTTTCTTTTACACTCAGGCTCCTGTCGTATACAGGGTATGCGCTTGCGGGTACAGTGCCATAAACTGGATTGTACACATTGAACCCTTGCGAGCCTACTATGGCACCCGACTGGCTCCAGTCGTGGTAAAAATCTTTGTCACCCATATCCAATCCGCCAAGGATGCGGTGCTTCACTTTACCGGTTTGTATATCGCCATTCACGAAGAACTGGCCCACACGGGTTTGACCTAAAATATCCCAGTTGCTTTCTGCTCTCAGCAAGGTATCGCCTTTAAAGCCTGTAGGCCAAAGGCTGGCGCCTACCTGGTTCATGTGCAGGTATGCCACCTGCGCAGTAAATTTCCAGTTGCTGTTGATGGCATGCGAAAGTGTAAGAAAGATAGATTGGTCGTTGATCTTCGTAGGGTCCATATTGGATTCGAGCGTAGAAAATTCAACCGGCAGATCGCCCAGCTTATTAGGCGAGTAGGCATAGTTGGAGCCAATAGGCGACATGTTTACATACTGCAAAGTATATTCTGCAGTGAGTGAGGTTTTGGGATTGATCTGGAATTTCAATGCAGGTGCAATGGAGATCCTGTCGCTGTATTCAAACTTGCGGTGCGAGCCTTTGCTTTGTCCCATCAGGTTGATGCGGTATTGCACTTTTCCATCTTTGCTCAGCAGCCCGTCGAAATCCATAGTGGCGCGGTACGTGCCAAAGCTGCCCACACTCATACCCACTTCCGCTTTTTTAATACCGGTTGGTTTTTTGGTCACCACGTTGTAGAAACCGCTGGGCTCGCCACTGGCAAGCATAAAACCTGCCGGGCCTTTTACAAATTCAACACGTTCTACCATGCTCATGTCTTCGGTCAATGGTCCCCAGGTTTCGGTTACGTTCATGCCGTTTCTGAAAGAAGCAATACGTGAACCACGCATCACAATACGGGCATAGGTTTCCCAGTGTTCGGAGCGGGTAGCGCCACTTACGTTGCGGATCACACCTTCGTGCATATTGAAGATGGCCTGGTCCTGCAGGTTTTGGCGGGTTACTACCTGGATGTTTTGCGGAACTTCTATCAACGGCGTTTTCAAACGCAGCGAAACCGATGGATAGTCCGTAACATATTTGCTGGGGTTAGCCGTTACCAGCACGGTCTGTAGCTGGCTGGTCGATTCTTCCAAAGAGAAATCGACTTCCAGGCTTTGGTTGGCAGTAATCGTTATTTTTTTCGATTGGCTCAGCAGGCCTACCAAACTGGCTTCCAACACATGGCTGCCTGTTTTTACATTCAAAATTTCATACTGGCCTTCTTTATTGGTGGTGGCACCCTTGCCGGTGCCTTTTACTATTACGTTTACAAATTCTGCGGGTTGTCCATCGCTGGTGGTTACTTTTCCTTTCACAGATCCCAGAGATTGCGCAAGCAATACCGGGGCTGCCGCTAAACACAGGCAGCACATAAGCATTAGTCTCTTCATTCGTAGGTGATTTTTCAATTGTTGGCAAAAATGTCGGGCCTAAAAATGAAAGCCTATTGCAACAAGGAAAACCCTGTTACGAAAAGAGGAAATGGACTTGATCTGCAAAAAATCCGGATAGCCGAAGCCGTTGCCCATTACTCCTGGCAGGGGTTAAAAAGATCGAGCATCGATAGGGTTTGCTCTTCCACATCTGCTTCTTCCAACATATTATGCAGCTTGATGGCTTCAAAATGGGTAAGCAGGAAGCAAGCCCCTGCGACCGGGGTTTTGATCATAATGCATTTGCATTGGTCGGAAAGCGCCGTGTTGTGTTCCATGGTTTTTTTCGCCACGCTTGTACGAAACGCAGGAAAATCCTCCTCGTGTATGGTAATGCATAAGCACATAAAAGCGAGTTGGTAATGGCGGCATTGTTTGCATTTTACAATATAGCCGTCGTTGCTATAATGGAGCGATTGAAATTCGCGGTTCATGATCTTGAAAATTGTGTGTATACAAACTTGCTGCGAAATACCGGTGACCAAATCCTGCATTGGGAAATCCATTTCCGCAATGAGGAAACACAAAAAATGGCCGATATGATCCATCTTCTTTAAAATGGTAGGCCACTGTCCTTAATATTGCATCCCGATTACATATGGCTGCCCAACAGCCGATGCATGGAACCTTGTAAAATTTGATATTATGCTTACGCTCTACAAAATACTCTCCTTCATTTTACTGCCTATCGCCGCTATACTGGCTGCATTTACCGCTATCGGTTTGCTGATGGCGCTGGCCAACCCCGCAGCATTGTTGCCGTTGTTCATGATGGCTTGTTCTGTCATTTATGTGTTCACTTCATTTTCCTTTTTACAAAAAGCCATCATGGGCAATCGCCCGGTGAAGGCAAAGCTTCGCGACTGGATTCGTGTAAATGCTTTTGTGGCCATATTCGTAGCTGTTCTCAATCTCACCAATGGTATCATCCTCTTTACCAATACTGCTATGCTGAAAGAGGCCGGTGAGCAGGCCATGGCCACCATTAAACAAATGAACACGCCGTTTCCCTACGATATCATCAAAACCATGAAAGCCGTGTTGTTATTCATGATAGCATTTGGCGCTGTAATGGTGACGCATATCCTGTTCACTTTTAGATTTATCAAAAAATACCGCGACTACTTTTCGCTGTAACCGGATGTTTTTTGGGAGCGCCGGTTTTTCCCATTTCTTTTTTCGCTAATTTCCATGCAGTCGATAGCTGCCGTATGAAATTTTCCGATGTACATGCGGGAGTTTTCATTCCTGCCTGCACCGCGGATAGGATTGAATAAGCAGCCGATAGTGGTGAATAGTACCTGACGACAGGCAGTTCATTTGCTGAAAGCCCTTGTTTGTTCCGCATTGTTTTATGGAGAACTGAAAAAGGAAAGCTTATGAGTAATTTGTCTGCAAGCCCAACCATTTGGGACGAAATGTTTGCGCCGGAGGGCGTAAGAGAACGGTATCGCCGGGTGCTGGAAACCATTCAGCAAATGGCGCCGGAAGACCTGCAGGCCAAAGATTTGCAGGCTGCCGATTTTTTCATGAATCAGGGCATCACCTTTACCGTGTATGCCGATAACAAAGGCATTGAACGCATTTTTCCTTTTGACATTATTCCCCGCATTATCACCGGCAAAGAATGGGACCATATTGAGCGGGGCATCAAGCAAAGACTAAAGGCGCTGAACATGTTTTTGAAAGACATTTACCATGGCCAGCAGATCATTAAAGACGGCATTATACCTGCAGCACTCATTGCCAGTTGCCCGCATTTTTTAAAAGAAGCCGTGGGTATAAAAGTGCCACACGATATCTACGTGCATATTTCGGGTATTGATCTTATACGTGGGTCCGATGGTGTTTTTTATGTGCTGGAAGATAATTTGCGTACACCTAGTGGCGCCAGTTATATGCTCGAAAACAGGGAAGTGACCAAGCGCATTTTCCCCGGCCTGCTGGGTAAAAACCATGCCCGCATGGTGAACAATTATCCCAACAAATTGCTGCAAATACTGGCATCGCTTTCACCCCGGCAGGTTGAGCAACCCAATGTGGTCATCCTTACGCCGGGCATTTATAATTCGGCATATTACGAGCATGCATTTTTGGCCCGCACCATGGGTATACCGTTGGTCGAAGGTCGCGACCTGGTAGTGGACAATCAGAAAGTGTTTATGAAAACCACGTCGGGCCTGCACCCGGTAGATGTTATTTACCGTCGTATTGATGATGAGTATATCGATCCGCTGGTGTTCAATCCTGGCAGTGTGCTGGGCGTGCCGGGTATTATGAGTGCTTATCGAAAAGGTTCGGTGGCATTGGTAAATGCTATTGGCAATGGTGTGGCCGACGACAAAGCCGTGTATGCCTATGTGCCCGATATGATAAAGTACTATCTCAACGAAGAAGCCATATTGCCCAATGTACCTACTTACCGCATGGAGATCGTAGAAGAGCGGAAGCATGTATTTCAAAACCTGGGCTCCATGGTGGTAAAGCAAACCAACCAAAGCGGTGGCTATGGTTTGGTGATGGGTAATAAGGCAACAGACTTGGAGTTGAACGATCTGAAACTCGCCATTGTACAAAACCCACGAAACTTTATTGCACAACCCATTATTCAATTGAGCACCGTGCCTTGCCTGGTAGATGGAAAACTGGAATCGCGGCATATAGACCTGCGGCCCTATGCACTCTGCGGTCCAGATGGTATTGAAATTGTGCCGGGTGGCCTAACGCGGGTGGCATTGACGAAAGGAAGCCTGGTGGTAAATAGTAGCCAGGGTGGGGGCAGCAAGGATACCTGGGTGGTAGATATTGAGGAGTAGAGTTTTGAAGTTTCGAAGTTTCAGAGTTCCACAGTTTCAGAGTTCACGAGTTTCAGAAATCAGAAATCATACATCAGAAATCAGAAATTTCCCTTTTATGATGCTAAGCAGAATAGCCGACAACATGTTTTGGCTAAACAGGTATATGGAAAGAGCCGATGGCCTTGCCCGATCGCTGCGTTATTACTATATACTGGGTTTTGATGCCTGGGAAGGTGATGCACTGGGCACCGGCCCTTTGCTCAAATGTTTTACAGCCCTCAATGAAACAGATAGCCAGGCCATGCACCAGGATAGCCATGCGTTGCTTACGTACCTGGTCACCGATACTACCAACAATAATTCGCTGCGCATCTTGCTGGGCAAAGCCCGCGAAAATGCAAGGGGATCGCAGGACCGCATTACCAAAGAAGTGTGGGAGCAGATCAACCTGATGTATCACTATATCAACAGCGAACAACTGGTGCAAAAACTGAAGGGGGAGGAAACCCTGAAAGTGCTGGACCAATTGGAAAAGCATTGCCTCATGTATAGCGGCATTGTAGACAGTACCATGCCCCGCGGCCTGGGCTGGGAATTCATGAACATTGGCAAGTTTGTAGAGCGCTGCCTGCAAACAGTGGACATTACCGATGCCTGCCTGCAACCCATGGAATACAACATCACTCGAAACGATGATCTCTTGTATTGGCGCAGGTTATTGTATTCACTTTCGGGCTACGAGTTGTATTTGAAAAGCAACAGGGGCGCACACCATTCGAGCCAGGTAATTAACCAGGTGATTTTCGACAAGCATTTTCCCCGTTCTGTCATCTATAGCCTGATGCATATTGAAGAAGATCTGCAGGCAGTGCTGGAGCAAAGTCCGCATGCCGATGCGGGTGCTTTGGTAAAACGTTTTGGCCGGCTGAAGAGTATGGTAGCGTTTGCCGATGCCAACAGCCTTCAGCCCGAACCGCTTCAAAAACTGCTGATGCAAATACGCCAGCAGGTCTGGGATTTTTCTGCAGAATTTTCGAGGTTGTTTTTTTCTTATGCCTGATGCATTTTTTTCAACAGCCTGAATAAAAAAAGGCCTGCTAAGAGCCTGCAGGGTTAGTTTCGGCCATTCCAACAAAAGGTACATGCCAGTTTTTAAGATTCATCATATTACGCAGTACGAGTACGACCGCCCGGTAAAAGAGAGTGTGAGCCAGCTAAGGGTTTATCCCATAGCCAATTCGTTGCAACAGGTGAACGCATTTGATCTGCAAATAACCGGCGAACCTAACGTGGCTGTCCATACCGATTTTTATGGAAATACCGTTGGCGATTTTAGTGTATTGCAGGCACACCAGAAATTGACCATCGATAGCCGGCTTACTGTTGAAACCACGGAGCTGGCCGATGTAGAACCTAAAGGCGAATTGTTCCCTCATGATTTAAAAGAGTTGATATCAGGCGATATCAGCTTGCTGCGACTGGCCGAACCGGAGCGGATCAAGGAGCAATGGATGATTGAAGAAATTATTGATCACCTGCAATTGAAGGGTAAAACAATTACCGAAATAGCATGGGATTGCAACACGTTTATTTACCTGCAATTCAAGTATGTAAAAGGCATCACCACCGTGGGTACTACAGTGGATGAAATACTCCATCACCGCAGTGGGGTATGCCAGGATTTTGCGCATGTAATGTTGCAAATATTGCGCACCCTGGGTATTCCCGCCCGTTATGTGAGTGGCTATATCTGTCCTAACAAAAGTGGTTTGCGGGGCGAAGGCGCTACGCATGCATGGGTGGAGTTTTACTATCCGCCACAGGGCTGGGTGGGTATAGACCCCACCAACAACGTATGGGTGAATGGCTATCATGTTGTGCTGGCTACCGGCCGCGATTTTAACGACTGCACACCGGTAAAAGGCACATTCAAAGGTGTGGCCCGTCAAAACCTTTCGGTGTACGTTTCTGTAGGATACGAAGATGGCCATGTGTTTGAAGAAGTGAACCAGGTAAAACTCGAAGGCGCACCCGAAGATGAACTGGAACCCTGGCAAAGCGATTGGATGCAGGCACAGCAACAATGAGTTGTAGATTTGAATCGTTATTCAAGAATTACTCATTGCAAATTTTTCATTCCCCATGCAAATACCACTTGCCGAGCGACTGCGACCCACAACCATTGATGAGATCATAGGGCAGGAGCATATTGTGGGTGAAGGCAGTGTGCTACGCAATGCGCTTCAACAAGGGCGCATTCATTCCATCATTTTTTGGGGCCCTCCCGGCGTAGGAAAAACCACGCTGGCCACCGTGATCTCTAATCATTTACAACTGCCTTTTTACCAGTTGAGTGCCATTAGCAGCGGGGTAAAAGAAATACGCGAAGTGATAGACATTGCACGCAAGCAGCAGGGTGCCATTCTTTTTATTGATGAGATACATCGCTTCAACAAAGGGCAGCAGGATGCATTGTTGGGTGCCGTAGAAAAAGGAATTGTTACCCTTATTGGCGCTACTACAGAAAATCCTTCTTTCGAAGTGAATAGCGCCTTGCTCAGTCGCAGCCAGGTATATGTATTGAATGCGTTGGATGCGGAGCAACTGGTGCACCTGTTGCATATAGCATTGGAAAAAGATGCCGTGTTGAAAGAGCTTTCCATACAACTACAGGATACAGAAGCATTGATTAGATTGAGTGGTGGCGATGCCCGCAAATTGCTCAACCTGCTGGAGATAACCATACAGGCATTGCAGGCCACTGCAGGCGATGGACAATATATCATCACCGATGATATGGTGATGAAAGCTGCGCAAAGCCGTGTGGCGTTGTACGATAAAAAAGGAGAGCAGCACTACGATATTATTTCTGCATTCATCAAAAGCATGCGGGGCAGCGATCCCAATGGTGCTATCTATTGGATGGCCCGCATGATAGCAGGTGGAGAAGACATTGAATTCATTGCACGGCGTATGGTAATTTTTGCTAGTGAAGACATTGGCAATGCCAACCCTACTGCTATGGTAATGGCCAATGCCTGTTATGATGCAGTTCGAAAAATTGGCTATCCTGAAGGCCGCATTGTACTGGGGCAGTGTTGTACTTATCTTGCTGCATCACCCAAGAGCAATGCTTCGTACTCTGCCATAGATGCGGCATTGGCATTGGTGCAACAACATGGCGATTTGCCCGTGCCCTTGCATATTCGCAATGCACCCACAAGCCTGATGAAAAATATGGGCTACGGAAAAAATTACCAGTATTCGCATATGGGTGAAGGAAACTTTATTGCACAGGAATATTTGCCCGATGCATTAAAAGGCACCAAACTATACGACCCCGGCAAAAATGTAAGGGAAGAAGAATTGCGTAAATTCTTGAAATCGAGATGGGGCGATAAGTATGGTTACTAGGAATTTTACAGGGAGAAATGATAGGACACTGATTGGACAGATTTCGGACGCTGATTTACACGGGTAATATTTTTTTGTGCATCTGCGGGAGGGATAATAGGACGCGGATTGAACAGATTTTGAATGCCGGTTTACACGGATGATTTTTCAGCATACAACTTAGATTAATAAATCTGCGATCATCAGCGTGTATTCCAGCTGCACTTATCTGTGTCCAAGACTTTTATCTAATTCCAGTACCCGGTTAATGCATGTCGGTTTGTCGTTTGCATAATGCGTTACAAACACCATGGTCTTATTGCCTGCATCGCAAATAGCATCTATCCATCGTAGCAGTATGCTTTGTTGTTCCTCATCCAGTCCCTGGCAGGGCTCGTCGAGTACCAGCACAGGTGGGTTTTTGATCAATGCACGCACCAGCAATATGAGGCGTTGTTCGCCGGTAGAAAAACTGCGAAAAGGTTTGTGCTGGTCTTTTGTTAATCCAAACAATTGCAACCATTGCTGTACTTTTGACTCGTCGGCGGGCTGGAGGTTCCTGAACAAACCAATGGTATCGAAAATGCCGCTGGCCACTGTATGATAGCAGGTAGCTGTTTGCTGAAAATACATTTGCAATTCGGGCGATACAAAGCCAATGCGTTTCTTGATATCCCAAATGCTTTCGCCACTGCCGCGTCGTTTATCAAATAAAAATACTTTGTTGGAATAGGCCTGGGGATGGTCGCCGGTAATAAGGCTGAGCAATGTGCTTTTGCCTACGCCGTTCGGCCCATACAGCAGCCAACGTTCGCCACGTTTCACCGTCCAGTTGATGTGTTGCAATACCTGTTTGTCGCCATAAGCTACCGCAACATTTTCCAGCCGGAATGCTTCTTCAAATGCATCTGTACTGGGTTGTATCAATTGCTGCAACATCTGCTGAAACCCTTGCTGGTCCAGCGGATGCAGGGCTTGCTCATGTGAGCCGCTATGCCATGCCTGTTTGGGGACAAACTGCGGTGCAGCATCGTTGTGCAATTGCAGTACATGCGTAATGCATGCGGGTATTTCGGCAGCGGCGCTAACGAGTACAATGCTCATGCCCGTTGCAGCCAATGCATCCAGTTGTTGATGCAGCCATTGCCGCGATGCGGTATCCAATCCAATAAAAGGCTGATCCAGTAAAAGCAGTTTTGGTTTTGCTACCAGCGCTTTGGCCAGTTGTACTTTTTTGTGTTCGCCATTGCTCAGTTGCACCAATGGTTTATCCAATAGGGATTCAATGCCGGGCATGGCTTCCAAAATCTGTACGGGGTCTGCTCTGATCCATTCGGTAGTTGTAATTGCATCATCGGCATCAAACGAGTGATATCGCTGCTGGTAATAGAGATCGCTGGTATTTGATTTGTTTTTGAACTGGTGCACCTGGTCTACCAGTGCCAGCGGTTTGGCATCGGGATGCAGCCAAACTTCGCCCTGGTAATGCAGCCTTTGCAACAAAGCCATGAGCACCGAGGTTTTACCACTGCCCGATGGGCCCACAATGGCAAGGTGTTCGCCGGCCTGCAACTGCAAGGAAAGCCCTTGTACAATGGTGCGTTGTTCGCGGGTGATGGTACAATTGTGAAATGATATCAATGGTGAAGTTGAATTTGTTTGCATGCCCTGTTGAATTCTTGTTCGCCAAATAAAGCGAATGTTGTTACTTGCGAATATCCTACTATGATTCGAACTATGGAACTGCATTGGGTATTCAAATCGTTTGCCGAACTCACCAACCAGGAGTTGTATGCGCTGCTTCGCCTGCGCAGCGAAGTATTTGTGGTAGAACAAAACTGCGTGTTTCTCGATATGGATGATAAGGATGCGCATTGCCATCATCTTATGGGCTATCATCAAAATGTATTGGTGGCTTACACCCGTATAGTGCCAAAGGGAATTGCCTACAGCGACTATGTATCTATCGGCAGGGTGGTTACTTCCCCACAAGCAAGAGGAGAAGGTGCAGGCAAGCAATTGATGGAAGAATCCATTGCAAGAACAATTAGCCTGTATGGTAATAACACCATCAAAATCGGCGCACAATTGTATCTCAAAAAATTTTACGAGTCGTTTGGATTTGTACAAAGTGGCGATGTGTATGATGAAGATGGGATCGATCATATACCTATGTTGCGTATGGCAACTTAGCTGCTGTTTTTCAACAACCGGGTATAGGGCTTGCATTTGTGAAGGCGGGAATTTATTTTACTGCTCACAAACCCTTTACTCATGTCATTTACACGCAGAAAATTTATTCAGAATGCTGCCTTGGTGGCAGCAGGCAGTTTATTGATTCCCCGTCACCTGGTAGCGACTCCTTATGTTGCAAAGCCCAAGCATGTGCTCATATTGGGCGCAGGTTTTGCAGGCCTGGCTGCAGCGTATGCTTTGCACAAACAGAAAATTCCATTTACCATACTCGAAGCCCGCAACCGCATTGGTGGTAGGGTACACTCATTTGCGCCCAAAGAAGCAGATGGCCTAGTGGTTGAATTGGGTGCTGAATGGATCGGCCTCTCGCATGAACGTGTATTAGCGCTTTGCGAGGAATTCAAATTGCCATTGTTGAACAACCAATTTAAAACACATGTGCTGTATCAAGGAAAATATACCGGTCGCGATTCTTACAAATTTTCAGAAGAGTGGCAGCCGAAGTGGAATCAAATAATGAAGGCTTATGCTGCAGATGATAAAAAGTTGAGTTCTGCGCAAATGGAAAAGAAATATGGGCAAATGGATTGGTGGCGTTTTTTGGTAAACAACGGATGCGCCGACCGCGACCTGGACTTTCGTGAGTTAGGTGATAGTACAGATTTTGGTGAAAGCATCCGGCAGGTATCGGCACTGGCTGCACTTGGCGAGTATTATGAAAACGAGAAGTATAATGCAGAAGCAGCGGGTAATGGCAGGATGCAAACCAGCAACCAGATGGATTACAAAATTGTGGGCGGCAATGGAAAATTAGCAGGAGTGCTTGCTGATACAATAGGCCGTAGCAACATCAGGATAGGTAGCAAAGTGATTACCGTGGAGCAGGGCGAAAAAGTAAAAATATCCAGCGAAAGTGGCGAAACATTTACGGGCGACAAACTCATTTGCACAGTGCCCACATTTGCATTGCGCCAAATCAACTGGAAGCCGGGGCTGCCTGCTTCACTGCGCAATGCCATTGATGAATTGCAATATGGACGTATCAACAAGCATCCTGTTTTGTTCAGCAAACGGTTTTGGAAAGATGAAGATTTTGATATGCTGACCGATATGCCTGCACATTATTTCTACCACGCTACAAAAAGTCAGTCCGGCGATAAGGGCATACTCATCAGTTATACCATTGGCGACAAAGCAGCAGTGGTAGGCAATAACGCTGCCAACGATGCATGGAACCTAAGCATGATCAACGATGCGTTGCAACCTGCATTTGGCGATATTTCAAAACTTGCCGAAAAGCAATGGAACTATTATTGGGGAAACGACCAATTCAGCAAGGGCGCTTACGCCATATACGGACCGGGTCAATGGAAGCGTGTCCTGAATGCGTTTCAGTTACCTCATTTGCATACACATTTTGCAGGCGAACACCTGGCCGATTGGCAGGGTTTTATGGAAGGCGCTATTGAAACCGGCGAAGCTGCGGTGGAAGCGATATTGCAAAAAGTAATCAAGAAATAATGGCGCATAAAAAAGTGGGGGTTGTCTAAAACAATCCCCACTCATCTTCAAAATCATCTTTTTCAAAACCGGAAACCCAGTTTCTGAATAGCTCCCTGAATAATTCCATTTCCCTGCGTACGGCATCTACTTCCTGCTCATCTATAACGCCCATCATTTTGAGGTTGGAGCATTGTAAAAAAATATCGTTGGCGGTATGGCGAATGATGGCTGCATTTTCCATGCGTAGCATATACATGCCACCACTTTCGGCGCCACTTATTTTTGCTGGAATGATCATGCCGTCTTCCAGCATATTTTCCACCAATTGATGTACATATTCGTCACTCACAGGAAATAGGCCTTCATCAAATTCCTCTTCGGTCATTTCGATAACGGTAGGCTCTTCGGTTGGGTTTTCGTCGAGGCTGGGAAGGCTATCACTTATGGCTTCCAATAGCAGGTACACATGCTGCCACTGGTTGTATAATTTTTCGGCGCTTTCGTTTTTAATAGAAGCTTTCCATTCATCACCTTCTTCTAAATTGTCACGGGCTGCTATTTGATCCCATTCCGGGAAAGGACTTAAACGCCGCATATCGGTAATGGGCAATAATTCCCGCTTACCATCGGCTCCAATAATTTCTTCTTCGCTCAGCGAATCGTCTTCATTGCCAAAATGCAATGTGATGCGGGCGCCTTTTAAAAAAGAATATTTTGGCAAAGCCGGTTCTATCAATCGCATCACTGTGTTAGCATCGTTGGCATAAATGTAGATGCGGCCATCGCTATCGTCCATGGCTATTTCGTGGCCATCTACACGGCCCTCGTTATTGGCTTCCACCAACTGTTTCAATTCGTCTTCAAAATCGAACAGCGGGTCGAGGCTTTCAAGCCCATATTGAAATTCGATGACAATAGAATGCGTCATGCTTTAAAGATACTATGAAAGAATGAAGAAGGGTGGCAGCATGCGCAGCAGGCGAAAGCCCTGTGGGCAATAAGTGCCGAAAATTATTTACCAAACGAACACTGCACTGTAAAACCCAATGGCTTGTAATAGGAATTGAGAATAGTGCCAATACGCTGTTGTGACTGTTGCAAATACTGCGTATTCATTTCCAATTGTTTTCTTGCCTCTGCATACAATTTTTTCTGCAAGGCATTATAGTATTCGTCTTTTTGGAAAATGAGCAAGCCTTTCTTGTTGCTGGTTTCCAGCTTGTCGAGGTGCAGTTCAAAACTCAACAGTTTTGTGGCCGGCATTTTAATGAGTACGGTGCTGTCGTTTTTAGAAATGTTGAGGTCCGACTCTTTCAACGCCACGCCATATTTGGCGGTGTAGGGAATGGTCAATGTGGCCGATTCTTCCACCAGGAAATTTTGTACATCTTTCCAAAATCCACCTTCGCTGCCTGCATTGGTGGTTTTGTACGTAGTAGTGCCATGCACTTCGAGCCCCGCCAGTTCAATAATGTTTTTTACAAACGAGTAGTTGTTGATGAGTGTGGTTTCGTGGCTACGTGAACCAATAGTATTGCCAATAGTGTATGCAACTATAGCTACAGCAGCCAGTACGATGAGGGGTATAATTGTTCTGCGCATGAATGTTTTTACTTGTTGATTGTAATGTGTGAAGTAGTGAGTGATGTAATGTTTTTTGCTTATGCCATCTCTAATTTCAGGTATTTCCCGGTATGACTGTTTTTTACTTTTATAAGTTCCTCCGGTGTGCCTTCAAACAAAATGAGTCCACCACCACTTCCGCCTTCGGGACCTAAATCAATAATATGGTCGGCTACTTTTATCATGTCCATATTGTGTTCAATTACTAACACCGTATTGCCACGGTCCACCAGTTTGTTCAGTACATCGAGCAATAGTTTGATGTCCTGGAAATGCAGGCCGGTGGTGGGTTCGTCGAGAATATAGAAAGTTTTGCCGGTATCTTTTTTACCCAGTTCTGTTGCCAGTTTCACCCGTTGTGCTTCGCCACCACTCAGGGTTACAGCACTTTGCCCCAGGGTGATATAACCCAGTCCTACATCCTGCAGCACTTTTATTTTTCGGTACAACCATGGCACTGCCTGGAAAAATTCTACAGCATCTTCTACCGTCATTTCAAGCACATCGGCAATGCTCTTGCCCTTGTAGCGAATTTCGAGTGTTTCGCGGTTGTAGCGCTTGCCCTGGCATTTTTCGCAATGCACATATACATCGGGCAAAAAGTTCATTTCAATCACCCGCATGCCGCCGCCTTCGCATACTTCGCACCTGCCGCTTTTTACATTGAATGAAAAACGGCCGGGCTGGTATCCCCTGATCTTTGCTTCGGGTACGCTGGCAAATAGCTGGCGTATCTCTGTAAAAAATCCGCAGTAGGTAGCAGGGTTGCTACGCGGTGTTCTTCCAATAGGGCTTTGATCTATTTCGATCACTTTGTCGATAGCTTCCAAACCTTTGATGGATTTGTAAGGCATGGCCGTCATGCGGCTTGCTTTGAACGAATGATTGCTCAGCAGTGGGTACAATGTTTCGTTGATGAGTGTGCTTTTGCCACTGCCGCTTACACCCGTTACCACCACCATTTTACCCAAGGGCAATTGTATAGAAACATTTTTGAGTGTATGGCCGGTAGCGCCTTTCAATTCAATGAATTTTCCATTGCCTTTTCTGCGGGTGGGTGGAATGGGAATCATTTGTTTACCACTCAAAAAATCGGCGGTTTCGCTACTGCTGTTTTGCAATTGTTCCGGGGTGCCCTGCACTACTACGCGTCCACCATGGCGCCCGGCTTTGGGGCCAATATCTACGAGGTAGTCGCTGGCCAGCATAATGTCTTTATCGTGCTCTACCACCAACACACTATTGCCAATATCGCGTAAGTTTTTCAGCGCATCTATTAACCGGTGATTATCGCGTTGATGTAAACCAATGGAAGGTTCATCTAAAATATAGGTAATGCCCTGCAGTTGACTGCCTATTTGCGTAGCTAGTCTTATGCGCTGGCTTTCGCCACCACTCAGAGTTTTGGTTGGGCGGTTGAGGGTAAGATAGGTAAGCCCTACATTGATCATAAACTGCAATCGCTCCCTGATCTCTTTCAACACATCTTTCGCAATGGCGTTTTGCTTATTGCTCAGTTTTGCTTCTACATGTGTAAACCAATCTGCCAATTGGTCGAGGTCGATATTACTGAGCTCAGCAATGTTTTTACCTGCCACTTTAAACCAAAGGCTTTCCTGTTTCAATCGTGCACCTGCACAAGTGGGGCAGGTGTCGAGTACCATATAGCCTTCGGCCCAATCGCGAATGCTATCGCTGCTGCTGGTATTGAACCAACGTTTTATCATAGGCACCACTCCTTCAAATACGCCATCGAAATTTCCACTGTATTGTTTGGCTAAGTCCTCATCGTATTCCACTTGCAGGGTATCGGCATCTATGGTTTCTGTGCCATGCAAAATAATATTGAGCTGTGCCTCTGGCATTTCGTTGATGGCCTTCTTCAAATTGATCTTATGCTTCCTGGCCAATGCTTCTACTTGTTTGTAGATCCATGCATCCCGCTGTTCGCCCAGTGGGGCAATACCGCCTTCTGCAATAGTGATAGATGCATCGGGAATTACCGCATTCATATCAATGGTGTACACCGTGCCCAGCCCTTTGCAATGTGGGCACGCACCGTACGGACTGTTGAACGAAAATGAATTGGGCGATGGTTCATCATAGCTGATGCCCGTGTCTTCGCACATCAGGCTTTTGCTGTACTGGTTTACTTTATCGGTTGCATTGTTCAACACCTGCATCAAACCTTTGCCTTGCTGCAAAGTTTTTTGCACACTCTGGCTCAGGCGTAGTTTCATGTCGGGTGTTACCGCCAATCTATCTATCACCAATTCTATATCGTGTACTTTATAGCGGTCCACCTGCATTTTGGCAGTAAGGTCTTTTACCTCACCATCTACCCGCACTTTCAAATATCCTTTTTTGCGTAGGTCTTCAAACAGTTCGCGGTAGTGGCCTTTGCGTCCCCGCACTATGGGAGCCAGTAAGGATATTTTTTGATTTTTGAATTTCTCAAAAATGTTTTCTACGATTTCCTCCTCGCTAAACTTCACCATTTTTTTGCCGGTGCTATAGCTGTACGCATCTGCTGCACGGGCATAGAGCAGTCGCATGAAATCGTAGATCTCTGTAACCGTACCTACGGTGCTCCTTGGGTTTTTGTTGGTGGTTTTTTGTTCAATAGAAATGACCGGCGACAGGCCCGTGATCTTGTCAACATCGGGGCGTTCCATATCGCCAATAAACTGACGGGCATAGGCGCTAAAACTTTCCATGTAGCGGCGCTGCCCTTCGTTGAAAATAGTATCGAAGGCAAGACTGCTTTTGCCACTGCCACTTACCCCGGTAAAAACCACCAGTTGGTTTTTCGGAATTTGCAGGTTGATATTTTTCAGGTTGTGCTCACGGGCGCCAATGATCTCTATCACATTGTTGGCCGGAGCTGCCTCCTGTATAGCGGAATTCTTCTTTTTTGTAGCCATAGGTTGGGAAGCGAATGTACTTCTTAACCCAGTAAGCCGGTATATCCCCGGTGCATTTGCAAGCGAAATTGGATATAAAAAAGGTCCACGACAGGCGGGCTGCGTGGACCGAAATATTTTTTGGCAAAGGAGGAAATAAGCCCGGGTTAGGGCTTGATATCTGAAGATTGCAGTATCAGTTCATCATCCGAATTCACGGGGGTGAAGCCGGGCACCGTAAAGCTTACCTTGCTGCGGGCATATATGCGGCCAACTTTGGGTGCATAGTAACTATTGATATCGGTAACAGGTGTAATGGCAGTAGGAATACCCGGGATGCTGATGGGGCCAATGCTCGATTTTACCCGTATCACATTGGTATAGGTGGTACTGCCTACGGTGTAGCTGATGCCTTTTTCTTCAATTTTGTTGGTAAGGGTGCCGCTAAGCGTAGTGGATGTACCGGGTACGAGTATGGAAATGTTCTGATCCCAACTGGCACCCACATTCACATTGCTTTTCAAATACAGGTTTTCCAGTTTTTGATTGGCGGCCTTAAAATTGGCGTATTGGTAGTAGTCGCTACCTACCTGTACATAGTATTCATTTTCAGCGCCGCTATTGCTGAACACCTTGTAGGTTTTGCCATTCACTACACTGTCTCTGCCGGTCACTTTCAGTGTATAGGTTCCCGAAACCATGCTGATATTGTTTTTGCTTTGGTAGGTCCAGGTACTATTGGTGGTAAGCGATAGATACGAATCGCCTGCAGGTGGAGGCGTTGTTCCTTTGTCGCAGCCGGCCAATACAATGGCAGCCAATACGAGTAAATTTTTATACATAGACATAGCAATGGGTTGAATAGATGAATAGTGTAAGTAAATACGAATGTAAGGAAGGGTAGTGCATTTTGTATGGGGTGTGCACTCCAGGTAGCCAATGGCGACAAGCAGTTGTAGCGTTTTGAGGCAGTTCTATAGCACCGTAATGCGCAGAGTTTTTTCCACCAGTGTATCCTTTTGATACGGGCTCACATACAGCATTTTCAAACTGTCTGTTCCTTTTGCAGTTGTTTTAAAAAACCACAATTGCTGTTCGGGTGCCGCTGGCATAGTAGCGGCCTGGCCAATTTGCGATTCAAGGAATTTTACATTGCCAGCAGGTCTGGATATCCGCTATTCATATCCCTTACGGTTGGGCACCCAAAGCTCCCATACAAATGTTTGGTTCTTGCCCAGTTGTACTGCGGTGTCCTTACCGCTAAAGTTGATGACGGCCGAAACTGTTTTTTGTGCAGCAGCATCTTCTCCCACACAGAGACAGATCAGCACCACCATTATGCGTTGAAAAGAGTTGAACCTTCGAAGCATTGAATAAATTTAAATGTAACGGCTATGCCTTAATTTCAAAGTATCAACGATGCTTGCCCTGTGAATATTGTTTACAAGAAGAGCTGAAAAACTATGTCTGCTGAATTACAAAGATTGAAAGTGAATGCCACCGCCCGGGTTCCACTCGAACAGTGGGGGCCTTATGTGAGCGACCGTCAATGGGGTACCGTTCGGGAAGATTATGGGCCGCATGGCGATGCCTGGAATTATTTGCCTTTCAGTCAATCGCATTACCGTGCCTACAAGTGGGGCGAAGATGGTATTGGCGGCATTTGCGATTATTTTCAAAACCTGTGTTTTGCACTCAGCATGTGGAATGGCAAAGATGCTATTCTGAAAGAGCGGCTATTTGGATTGGGAAATTCGGAAGGTAATCATGGTGAAGATGTAAAGGAACTCTATTACTATCTCGATAATATTCCCACGCATTTTTACATGCAGATGCTGTACAAGTATCCGCAAAAAGCATTTCCCTACCAGGAAATAATAGACAAGAACAAGCAACGCAATAAGCTGGAGCCGGAATTTGAAATACTGGATACAGATGCGTTTACCGATGATAAATATTTTGATGTGCTCATCACTTATGCCAAGCATAGTAAAACGGATATCGCCATCAAAATAGAAGTGACCAACAGGGGCAAAGAAGCTGCGCCCATCACGCTGTTGCCTACGCTTTGGTTTTACAACCGCGATTCTAATCAACGCTTAAAAACCAAACCGAATATTGAGTGGATGAACGACAACACAGTGAAAGCTGTGCATGGCAGGCAGGGTACATACTATTTCTATTTTCAGAAAACAGATACCTGTTTGTTTACCGATAATGTAACGAATATGGAAAAGGTGAATGGCACTAAAAATGCCAGCCCTTTTACCAAAGATGCGTTCAACGATGCGGTCATACTCAACAAAGATGTACAGGCCCTGAAAGAAAGAAAGTCCGGTACCAAGTTTGCGCCCGTCATCAGCGCCAATATTGCAGCTGGTGCTACCGAGGTATTTCATTGCCGATTAAGCGACCAGTTTTTTGATGAACCATTTTCGGGCAACAAGGATCGGATTTTTCAAAAACGTAAACAGGAAGCCGACGAGTTTTACGACACCATGTTGCCGGCGCAAGAGTCGGCCGACTGGAAATTGATTCAACGCCAGGCATTGGCAGGATTGCTTTGGAGCAAACAGTTTTATCATTTCGATGTGGATCGTTGGTTGAAGGGTTCGGATGGTATCAGTGGGGTGCAGGCTGCAAAATTGCATGGCCGCAACCACGACTGGCGACATCTGAAAAACCAGGATATTATTTTGATGCCCGACAAATGGGAATATCCCTGGTATGCCGCATGGGACCTGGCTTTTCACAGCATTGGCGTGGCTATGATAGACCCTGTGTTTGCCAAAAATCAATTGCTGCTGGTAATGCGGGAATGGTATATGAAACCCGATGGCCAGCTACCTGCCTACGAATGGAATTTTAGCGATGTAAATCCTCCGGTACATGCATTGGCAGCACTGCAGGTGTACCATATTGAAAAGAAAAGAAAGGGCACCGGCGATATTGTTTTTCTCAAAAAGATATTCCACAAACTCATCATCAATTTTACCTGGTGGATCAATCGCAAAGACACCAATGGTAACAACATATTCGAAGGCGGATTCTTAGGCCTCGATAATATTGGAGTGTTTAACCGCAGCATACAGTTGAGCCACGATGCAAGGTTAGACCAGGCCGATGGTACCAGCTGGATGGGTATGTATGCGCTGAACATGATGGACATGGCATTGGAAATTGCCATGCACGATATTGCATTTGAAGACAGCGCCACCAAATTTTTCGAGCACTTTGTACTCATTGCAGAAGCATTGAACGAACTGGGATTATGGTGCCCCGACGATAAATTCTTTTACGATATTCTGACAAGGCCCGGCACTACGCCGCTGTTGATGCGCATACAATCTGTAGTGGGACTTACTTCTTTGTTTGCGGTTTCCATTATCGATTCTAAAGTGATGGATGCATTGCCCGATTTTGCACGACGCAGTACCTGGTTCGAAAAATACAGGAGAAAGCATGGCAAGTATTGGCCGAATGAAGAAAGGGCAGAAGATGAAAATGTGCTGGTATCACTGGTAGCCAAAGAACGATTGATATCGCTGCTGGAGCGTATGCTGAGCGAAACAGAGTTCCTGTCGGAAGGTGGCATCAGGGCTTTGTCGAAATACCATGAAGCCCATCCTTACAAAGTCACCATCAACCATGTGGACTATTCCATTCAATACGATCCCGGCGATTCTACTTCCGATTTTTTTGGAGGTAATAGCAATTGGCGTGGACCGGTATGGATGCCCATCAATTACTTGCTCATTCAATCCATTAAAAAGTTTGGTGAGTTTTATGGTGATAGCCTCACCATGGAATATCCCAAAGGTTCGGGGGTACACATGAACCTAACTGCTATTTCCAAAGAGCTGATCAAACGGGTAGTGAGTTTGTTTGAACTGGATAGCAACGGCGGCAGAAGAATGCATGGCGATCAGCAATGGTTTTATCAAAAGCCGGAGAACAGGCATCTTGTTTTGTTTTACGAATATTTTCATGGCGATAATGGCCGTGGCCTGGGCGCCAGCCACCAAAGTGGTTGGACTGCACTGGTAGCAGAATTGATGAATGAATTGGTAACAAAAGAAGAACCTGCTGTTGCAGCGACTCCAGCAACAGACGAATAATGGAACTCTGTTTTCTACAATACACCCCATAAAAAAACCACAGTTATGCTGTGGTTTTTTTATGGGGCAAACTTCCAGGTAAGGTTAAGCTTGTCCTGAAAATGAGTAAAATCAACTTTTGTAGTGATTCGTGTCACTTTTACTTTAATGCCTATATCGAAATATTGGATTTCCATGGAATTCATGAAAATACTTCCACCTCACAGCTGCATTCTATTGCTTATTTAAACAAACCAGCTGTCATGAAAACATTTCAATACAAATTCTTGAAAGGTCATATCAAACGAAGTGAACAACGCATAAGTATCAAATACATCACTATGAAACAATTTATCGCATTACTATTTTTGCTGCCATGCATTCAGGCAACTGCACAGCTCGATAAGGGAATTTGGCTGACAGGGGGGAGCGGCAATCTTTCTGCTTCAAATTTTGAGTATACCAGCCCCAGTTATGCTTACAGTTCCGACAGGCTTGATATTGGCATTGCTCCAAATATCGGCTACTTTCTGATGGACAAATTTGCAGTAGGCTTAAAAGCCAATTTTACAAAACATAAGGAAGATGTAACAGGAGGGCTATTCTCAAATGTCAATAGATTTTCATTGGGGCCATTTGGGAGGTATTATTTTTTGAAAAAAGACAATCGCTATAATATACTAACTGACCTAAGTTATCAGTATGGGTTTTACAGCTTTAAGCCTACAAAAGGCAATACCAATACATTGTATGCAGCCGTGGGCACCGCCATCTATTTTAATACCAGTGTGGGGCTTGAACTTTTGGTTGGTTATTACAGTGCCAAAGAAGTAATAAAGCAAAACGGGGACAATATTTCAAAGCAAAACGGGCTGCAAATCAGCATGGGTTTTCAAGTGCATTTAGAAAAATAAATACAACAACATGAAAAAGATATTTTCTACAATACACAGCATAAAAAACCCACAGGAATGCTGTGGGTTTTTGTTTATGCCAATTGCTTGTTATTTGATCTTGTAGCGAATGCCGGTGTATGCCATGCGGCCGGTAACAGGGCCCCAAACCAACGAGGCATCAAAATAATTTCCGAATGGATCTTCGGGTGCTACAATGGCATTTTTCTGGATATAATTTCCCAGGTTTTCGCCACCCAGGTACACTTCAAATGCATTGTTCTTTCCCAGCGATTTGCTCACCTGTGCATTCATGAGCACATAAGCAGGAGAGCTGGTGGGCTGCACATATTGCGCAGGGTTGCTACCGGTAGAAGGAATGCGTTTGCTGCCATTGTAAGTGAGGGTATAATCAAATTTGAAACCATGCGTTTCGTATGCCAGGTTCAGGAAACCACGGTGCTTGCTCAGCAATGGCTTTTGCATCAGGTTGCCATCATACGTGCTGTTTACATCAAACAATCTATAAGCCAGGCGCACATCAAACTTGTGCAGCGGTTGCACGTTCATCTCCACCTGGAAACTGTTTGAATACGATTTGCCATCCAAGTTGTAAAAGCTGGCTTTGCGTGCATCTTCCAGGTCTACTACCACCTGGTTGGTAAAATCATTCCTGAAATAGTCGGCGCCAATATTGGCATCGCGGTTAAACAATTTAAATTTCTGATCGATGCTGATGCCTTTGTTCCAGGAGGTTTCCGGGTCGAGGCCATAGGCTTTGCCTTGCACGCCATGCAAAATTTCGAATTGCCTTGCACTCACCAACACACCAGTATTTTCTGCAATAATGTTAGAGGTTCTTTGTCCACGACCTGCACTCAAACGTACAGTAGTGTTTTTGAAAGGTTGGTACCGCACATTCAATCTTGGTGTGGCAATCCAGCCATACAAATTGTTGTGATCGGCACGTATGCCCGCTACCAGGCTCAGCTTGGTAGAGTGGTCGTAAGTGTATTCGAGAAATGCCCCGGGTACAGTTTCGGTACGGTCAAACTTTTGCTGGTTCAGAGTTTCCTTGTACACATCATTCATTACACTCATGCCAGTTCTAAACTTATGGTTGGTATTGCCAATGATGGATTGATAGATCAAATTGGCATACATGTTATTTTGAGAAGCATCGTAATTGGTAAGGCCGTAGTACGAATTGGATGTATGCTTAAAAGTGGAAAGTTGCAATCCAATGCTCTGGTATTTTTTCTGCGGAAATACATAACCAATTTTAGCGAAGCCTTCATACCTGTCGGTATTGAACGCCAATCCGTAGGCGTTGGTAGTTCCTTTGTCTGTGTCTTCGTTATATTTTATTTCGCCACCTTGCTTCCTGTCAGTCAAAACTTTAAAACCAAACTGCGTCATCCATCCATCGGTTCCTTCGTATTTCCAACGATTTTCGGCAGTAAACAAATTGCCGGTGGGCAGGTCGATATAGCCGTCTTCGTTGAAGTCCATTTTGTTGGTGAGAAATGCATCGTGCAGCAGGAGTGCAGTGCTCCATTTCTTTCCCATTTTTTGCGTAAGGTTCAGGTTCAGGTCGGTTTTTCCCATGGTGTTTACATAGGCATTGGCATATAGTTTTTCTGCAGTCTCGGGTTTTTTCAGTTCCACATTTATTTGTCCTGCTATGCTTTCAAAACCATTGGCCACACTGCCTGTACCCTTGGTAAGCTGAATACTTTCTACCCAGGTGCCGGGAATATAGTTGAGCCCCATAGGGGTTGCCAATCCACGTGGGCCTGGTAAATTTTCTACAGTAAGTTGGGTATAGTTTCCGCTAAGTCCCAGCAGTTGAATTTGTTTGCTGCCGGTAACTGCATCATTGTACGAAACATCTACACTGGGGTTGGTTTCAAAACTTTCGCTGAGGTTGCAACAGGCAGCTTTGTATAATTCTTTTTCGCTCATTACCTGTGTGCGAAAAGCATTGGTGGTGCTGATGTACAACGAGCGTTGCCTTGCCGTTACTTTCACTTCCTGCAGTGTACCCTTCCTGGCCAATACTACCATTACTGCTTCGTTGGGATTTACTGCAATGGTATCGGGGTGGTAGCCTGTATAGCTTACAATAAGCTGCTTATCCTCGGGTGTAAATGGAATGCTGAACACGCCTTCGCTGTTAGTGCTGGTGCCTTTGCCGGAGTGTAACCAAATAACGGAAGCGCCTGTCAATGGTTTGAATTCACCTTTTGCAGATTCTTCCAGTATCACACCTTGCATGCTGTGCTCGGTGGGTGCAAGCTTTTTTTCGTCGCGGTAATGACAGCATCCAGGTAGTGCTTCGTACACTGCAGCGTTGGCTTTTTTGTCGCCCACATCGTGGCCGGCTTCTACTATGCGGTTTTCAATTTTATCGAGCGTGGTGGCCTTCGGGTTGTACACCACGGTAAGCTCTTTGGTTTTTTCATCCCAAACAGCACTGGTTACGCCCTTGCCTTTTGCTGCAGTTTGTATGCGGTCTTTACACATACCGCAGAGGCCCTGTACTATAATTTTTGCAGTGCTATCGGGTGCTTGTGCCATCAGCGCAAGCGGTGTGCCCAATGAAATGATGAAAAGGACTGCTATGGAAAGCAGCTTTGTATAGATAGTTTTCATGGATATTAAAGTTGATGAATGATAAAAATGCGGAATTGCACCTGCCTAAGCAGCATGCACGATTCGTCATTCAGTACACTAATTTCTGAAAACCTTGTTGTATAAATAAATGGGAACGGAGCCCGGCGGTGGTGAAGGCTCGGGTGCTACGGCCACCGGTGTATCCACGGGCTGCAGGAATGCAAATGCACTTACGATGCTTTGAACGGGTAAATGCAGTTCGGCCTGGGCGGGCAGCACTACGCCACCGGCTATGCCCTGGTCGTTGCTTGTATCTATCTGAACCTGCTGGTCGTTGCAGCAACCGGCCATCTTCATTTGCTTGCCATGCTTGCAGGATGCTTTGCTGCTTTTTTCATAGCCCAGCGACATGCCGGCCACTTTGCCGCAGCAATAGTGCAATTGTATGGCCATGCCCGATGCGGACAAACCGTACAATGCAATGAGCAATATGATGGACAGCTTTTTCAACGGGATAAAGATATTTACCCGAAGTTGTTACAAGAATGATAAATATTAGGAAAGGGCTATAACAGTTTACCAAACAAGCGGACAAAAAAATCCCGGACCGTAGGCCCGGGATTTTTAGGCGAAGCCTGTATGGACAGTTAGCCTATGCAATTTTTGCCAGCGACTGCAAAATATCTGCAGAAATATCATCAATATGTTCGAGGCCTACGCTGATGCGGATCAGTCCTTTGCTGATGCCCAGTGCTTTGCGTTCCTCTTCGGTAAGCTTGCTATGCGTAGTGCTGGCCGGGTGGCTGGCAATACTGCGGGTATCGCCCAGGTTGCTGGTGAGGGTGAGCATTTCCAAACCGTTCATGAATTGCACTCCGGCATCCAGCCCGCCTTTCAATTCGAATATTACAATACCGCCACCTGCACTCATTTGTTTTTGCGCAATGCTGTAATGAGGATGGCTGGGCAGCATGGGATATTTTACCCAATTGATAGCGGCATTGCCTTCCAGTTTTTGCGCCAGTGCCAGTGCATTTTTGCTATGGCGCTCTATGCGTACATCCAAAGTTTCCAGGCTTTTGCTGAGTACCCATGCGTTGAAGGGAGAGAGGCTTGGCCCGGTTTGGCGGCAGAACAAATAAATTTCCCTGATCAATTCTTTCTTACCTACAATAATGCCACCCAATACGCGTCCTTGTCCTTCCATCCACTTGGTCGCCGAATGAATTACAAGGTCAGCACCATAATCAATAGGGCGCTGAAGCAATGGCGTAGCAAAGCAATTGTCGACCACCAAAATGATATTGTGTTTTTTGCAAAGCTTGCCTATCCACTCCAGGTCGTACACATCGAGGCCGGGGTTGGTAGGCGTTTCGAGGTACATCATTTTGGTATTGGGCTTAATGGCCGCTTCCACTGCAGCTTCGCTGGTAAAATCGGCATAGCTGTATTGCATACCCCAACGGCCAAAGTATTTGGTGAGGATGGTATGCGTACTGCCAAACACTGCAGGGCTGCTAACAATATGATCGCCGCTGTTCATAAAAGTCATGAACGTGCCAAAAATGGCCGACATGCCGGTGGAAGTAGCAAAGCCATCTTCGGCACCTTCCAATGCGCAAACCTTATCAATAAACTCCCGTACGGTGGGGTTGATAAAGCGGCTGTAAATATTGTGGTCGTTTTTTTCTTCGAAAGCATCCCGCATATCTTCTGCACTGTCGAACTGGAAACTACTGGTAAGAAACAGTGGCGAACTGTGTTCCATTTCGTCGGTCAAATTGTTTTGAATGCGGATGGCTTTGGTTTGCGGATGCATAGTGATAGTAGGTTTGAATAGGAAGGCGAAAATAAGGGATTAGGCTGAGGCGGTTAAACAGATGCCGATGAGGATTAGCTGAATAGTGTTTGCACAGGGCACGCTTCACTAGCCTTTGCCGGTTGCTTTGTACACAGCAAGACCCACCATTTCTTTCAGCAAGTATTGCCAGTTGTCGAGCAGGCCCAAATTAGGCACCAGTATATCGCCCAGTCCACCGGGTGGGCGCATCATCATATAGCCGGCTACATGCGGCGTTACAGGCAGGCCCGCTTTAGCAAAGCATGCGGTAGCCCTGCGCATGTGCATGGCAGATGTAATGAGAATGCTGCTGTCTTTGATATGCAGCGAATCGAGTAGCTTCTTAGAATTCACCGCATTTTCCCAGGTGTTTTTTGAAGCGGGCTCCATGAGGATGGCCGAATCGGGTACATGCAGTGCCAGCAATTCATCGCGTAAAAAAGGCACTTCGCTCAATTTGTTTTGCAACAGGCTTCCATCGCCGCCGGTCACTAATATCTTGTTGATCTGCCCGGTATGATACAACCTGGCGGTTTGTATAAAGCGGTCGCAGGTGCCTCCAAAATAACGTTGATTTTTTGCGTCGCCAAAACTCATGCCGCTCAGTAAAATGCCCACTTTGTAGGGATGGACATGAGTTTGTTTTTTTACCGCAGGTTGCCAGTTCCATCCCACAATGCCATACAAATAGCCATTGCTAAAAATGATCGTCACCAATAATGCTGCAATGCCCAATCTTTTTTTGAGCTTTGGATTTTTTACAAGCCACATGGCCAGCAACAACATAAGCACCCAATGATAGGGCACCAGCAGGAAGTAGAATATTTTGGATAGTACAAAAAACATGCAGCGAAAATAGGCCTTTGACCATTGCGGCAAATGATGCGGAGGATATGCCCGTGTATAGAAAAAGCAAAGCCCACCGCATTCTATAACGGTGGGCTTTTTATTCAGACAATATTTTCTTTATGCATTGCTACTGCAAAACCGCGGATAATAGTAGTAGGAAACAGCGCCGATGGCAATAATGGGGATCATAAAAAGCAAACCCGAATTATAACCATCGGTCATGATATTGGAATACACGGCTCCGATCAGATCGAAGAACAAACCTGCATAGGCCCACTCTTTTATTTTTCGAAACGGTGGAATCAATATGGCGAAGCATCCCAATAATTTAGCCACACCAATAAAGGGGATGAAATATTTGGGATAACCCAGGTGCGTAATAAATGTTACAGCTTCGGGCGCCATTATCACATCTGGTATTGCAGAAAATATCATGAAGCCTGCAAACAAAATGGTAGTGGTCCAGTAAATGATCCTTTGTGTTTTCATAGGCGTTATTTATTCAATGGAAAATTAATCATCCAATTGATACCAAACTATTGGTAGGCTTCCAAAATCCGAGCCAGAATGTATTGCTATTAGTGCATGATGCTCTTACAGATAGCAGGCAAATATCGAACAAGCCTTTTTTCTACCCGGGATTCGTACACATACACTAGCGCAATGCAGCTTGTGCTTCAAGGTATTCATCAAGATTGCCCAACGCCATGGTAAATCCTTCTTTAAAGCCCAGCGAAATAAATTTTTCCAGGTCGGCCAATTGTTGGTAGGCGATCACAATATCTACTGTTGTTTTTTCTGCGCCTGCGCTAAAGTTGTTGGTCCAGGTAGAACGAGGCCAATCGGGTGTAGGATTGCCTTCTTCATCGCAGAATGCATCCGTGGCCTGGTACTGTTGATGCGGCACAATTTTTTGATAATCGGCCTTGCACCAATGCGCCTCATCTTGCGGCGAGATCATGGCATACAGCCAGGTGCCACCTTCCCTGAAGTCCATCGATTTGGTTTTTGTTCTGTACGGCTTGGGCGCCCACCATTGGTCGAGTAGTTCGGGCTCGGTCCATGCACTCCATACCAGCCCGAGTTCGGCGGCAAATTCGCGTTGCACATGAATGGTGTTGTTCTCTTTGTTGACGGTGAAGTTGAAAAGAAGATGACTGGTCATTTTGTGTGATTTTTAATGTTGAACAATACTTTGTCGAGTTCGTTGAAGCGACCTTCCCATATAGCCCGAAACTGGTTGATCCATTTATCTATTTCCTGCAGTTTAGTAGCATGAATGGTGTAATGAATTTCCCTGCCTGTTTGCTCCGGCTTCACCAGTTCGCATTCGGTTAAAATGCGCAGGTGTTTGGAAATGGCCTGCCTGCTGGTTTCGAAATGTTCGGCAATGCCATTGGGTGTCATGGCCTGCGTGGCTATCAGCAACAGGATGGCTCGCCTGGTGGGATCGGCTATGGCTTGAAACGGGTCTCTGCGCATGGGGCTATCGGTTCTGATGAAGGACAATACAAAGATATGTGCAACCATTCGGTTGCGCAATAGTTTTTAAAAATATTTTTTGGCAGTTGCTTCACCCCGGTTAGTGAATAGTATGTGTAGGCTATTATGAATAAATGAAAATAGGAAGCAATGATAACGAACAGGCCATGCTACTTGTGAATTGCATCAGGGATACACGGTTGGGCACTACAGTAGCACAGGCGTTTAATCAGGGTACCCACCCGAGATCGGGCTGTATTCGATCTCGGGGGCCTTTTTTTGGTACTTTTTTGGGCAAGCAAAAAAGTACATACAACATTCACGATTGTTGCGGCGAAAGAATTATTTGATAAACTAATAGCACAAACCGTTAGTGAATCGTATGTGCTAAACAGGTTTCAATGCTCTTGATTCGGCAATGGATTTGATCACCTGGTTTCTTTGGTCAATAAAGCGGGCCATGTAGGCAGTTAGAAAAAGTTTTTCGGCCAGCCTTCCTATGAAGCCCAGTGGCGCTGCAAAAATGAGTTCATCGCTCATGCGGGTACTGCCATCGGGTTGCGCTGCAAAATGGTGCAGGTGTTTCATGTGTTTGAAAGCGCCTTTCAACATTACATCTTCAAAATAAAAAGGCGGTTGCATCACGGGTATCAACGTGGTGAGCTTTTGCCGTACACCAAAATGCGTGGCCTGCCAGGTAATGGTATCACCGGTTTCGCAAAGTCCCGAGGTGCGTCCGGCAATGGCTTTTTCGCGGGTTTGTGCAGTGGATAGTTGATGCACATCAATATCTCTCGCTACATCAAAACAAATGGCAATGGGTGCGGCAATAATGGTTTCTAAAAAAATAACAGGCATAAAAAATGGTACAAAGCGCAAAAGTAGGCTTTGGGCCGAACTGCCGTCGTTGTTGCTTTTTGCCTGTGCATCGAGTATCTTGATGAAACAACCCCGCACATATGTCTATTCAACCCACACCTGTTCCACATGGAGGATCGTTTTTTAAATCCAATATGTTTTCCATTCTTATTGGAGCCATTAGCTGCATTGCCTGGGTCATTGTATTCGGATTGGGCATGCTGGTAGATTCAAAACCTTTCCGTGATAGGGTAGCTTCCCATTTCGATCCGTCTGCATTTTTTGTTTGTTTAATAGCGTATACACCCACCAATATTTTTATGCTCTGCCTGCTGGCATCCATTGCCGGTGGATGCGCCAGCCGGCTGGTGGTATCGGGTGCCAAAAAAATGCTGGAAGAAGATGCTGCTGCAAAACCCATTACCGATTCGCAGATCTACCTGGTCGAAAACCCGTTTGCTTCCATGCTGCGGGGTATGATCGTTTATTTTTCTTTTTTGGCCGGTGTATTTGTATCGGGCTCCAACCTTTTGCTGGAGCCAACGCCGCAGGGCTACACACAGGCGGCAGGCGTTATTAGCCTGCTATCGTTTGTGGTAGGCTACGACCCTACGGTGTTTTCCAATTTTATAAAAGTGGCGGGAAAGATGAAAGGGGGGTAGCTCGCTGACGGGCTGCTAAATACTTTTGTTTTCCTCAATAGCTATGTAAGTGGAGTATGGACTGCTTGCATTAATGAGCCATTGTGCGCCATTGCAAAATTTTCTAACTATTAATAGGAATCTAACAGTTAGGAAAGGGGCTGCTTTGCATTGTTGCATATATTTCAGTTTTGGAGTCAGGCATTCATGACTCCGTTATTCAAAAAGTTAGTGTATGTTTTTCAACAAATCCAAGAAGCTACTAAAGGAAAAGGAACAGGAACTTGAACAAGCTCTTTCCAAAGTTGCTGCTTATGAACAAGAGTTTAAGTCTGTGATTGACAAGAATGCTTTGCTTTTAGAAAAAGCCTCTTTAGTAGAAGCTGCTGAAAATAAGTTACATGAGCTTAACGAGATTTATCAAAAAGGTGTAGTCTTACATAAGTCACTTGAGGTAGAAATTGAACTATATGAGGACGGATTAGAAATCCATTCTTATGGCCTGCACAAACCACAATTTTCATTTGACACTTCGGAAGCTTTTAAGCATGAAATTGACGCTAACTACGAAAAGCAAAAGCAGTTTGTGAAAACTGATAAAGCAGTGGTTTGCAAAACTGAGTGGACAGTTGGAGGAAGTAAAGTCGAAGGAAGAAAAATGACTAATCAATACAAAAAGCTTATGCTTTTTGCATTTAACGGTGAGTGCGATGGGTTAATTTCTAAAGTCAAATGGAATAATGCGGCGAAAACAAAGGAAAGGATCGTGAAATCTTTTGATGCAATTAATAAGTTGGGTGTTACTCAAAATGTTTTTATCACAAATGATTTTTTGCAATTAAAGCTAAATGAACTCGCATTGACCTATGAATATGAACAAAAGAAATACGAGGAGAAAGAAGAGCAACGACTGATTAGAGAGCAAATGCGTGAAGAGGAAAAGGCGCAAAGAGAACTTGAAAAGGCGCAGAGAGAAGCAGAAGATGAGGAGCGTAGATTTCAAAAAGCGTTAGAAAAAGCAAAACAAGAATTGCAAGGTTCAAGTGCTGCTAATGCAGATGTTTTAGCAGAGCAAATAAGAGAACTTGAAAGGAAGCTGCAGGAAGCGCATGACAAAAAGGAGCGGGCAATTGCCCAAGCGCAGCTTACAAAGGTTGGTCATATTTATGTTATCTCCAACGTTGGTTCATTTGGTGATGATGTTTATAAAATTGGGATGACAAGAAGGCTAGATCCATTGGACAGAGTTAAGGAATTGGGAGATGCATCTGTTCCTTTCCAATTTGATATTCATGCTATCATTTATTCAGATAATGCACCTCAACTTGAATATGAACTTCACAAAAAGTTTAGTGACAGGCGTTTAAATAAGGTAAACCAGAAGAAAGAATTCTTTAAGGTTTCACTGGACGAAATAGAGATGTTTGTTCAGCAACATGCAAATGCCGCAATAGAATTTACTAAGTTGGCAGAAGCTAGAGAGTATAGAGAGACGGTTGCAATGCTTGAACAAATAAGTAAAATAGTTAGCCAAGTCGAAGAAGTTTCAGCCTTTCCCAAAAGTCTGATTTAGCACAAATTGTCTCCGCCCTGTTGCGTGTCTCACGCAACAGGAGAGGCTCTCAAAACTTAGAGTAAACACCCATTGAAACTTTCCAACTTCAAATAAACTTCTACATGAAACACTTGCTGACAATCCTTATTGCTCTTTCCTTTTTAGCGCCATCTTTTGCACAAACAGTCGACAGGTCTTCGGGTACCATTGATGTGCTGGGAAATGCGAGGGTACTCACAAACCCTCCCAATTATACCGCACAAATATTGATTGAGGAAGAAGAGCAAAAAGCGGGATATACCACCATTGGAAAACTCTCCATCGACACTATTAAAATAAGCTTGATGGCCAACCTGAAAAAATTTGGTATCGAGGAGAAGGAAGCAAAATTGCTGGTGGCATCCAGCAGGCCGCTTGGGCAATATCCCAACCAACTACTCAACAGGATCTATGAAGTAAAACTGAAAGACAAAGATCAGGCCAATAAACTGCTGACCGAATTGCGGTTTGCGGGGCTCAACGGAATGGTAATCAAAAGGGAATTGACCCCGGCTCAAAAATTGGCGCTTGCCGATAGCCTCTATAACAGTGCCATTGACGATGCAAGACGCATTGCAACTGAACTGGCCAAAAAGGAAAACAAGACCGTTGGTGAGATCAAAACCATTGAACTGCGGTATAACTCACTCAGCAATGTGAACACCTACAATGAGGACAATTTTAATTCGTACGGGTACAGTAAGTTTGAAATGGATTATCGGGACAAATACGCAAATTGTACTGTTCGAGTGGTGTTTGAAATGAAATAAGAAAATGACATAGGATGTGGCGGGAGAGTATAGAAATTAATTTTCAGGATGAATAAATACTTGTTTGTTTTTGTTTTTTGGGCCATGCTATCCTGTAGTGAGCAAAATAAAAATGCCGTCGACGCTGTTAACGAAACAAGTGATGGTGTGTCAGTGGAATTAGAGACGGAAAATGGCAAATTAAAAGATAGCTTGTTTTTTGAGTATCAAAGTTTATTGAAATCTTCAAGCGATACAGGTGTAAAATCAAAAGCAGTTTTTTTATTTGAAAAGGTGTCCCAAACAGATAATTTTTTGGATAGTCTGCAAGCAGTTGTAAAGCAACTTGATCGCAATGATGTAGAGAATGTAAAAACTATCAGGGAGCTTTTAGCGGAAGGGATTTCAGGGGATAGTTTAAGCAATTGCCTGGAAAATACTTTTCTGCAAGCCAAAGATTTTTCAGGCAGTCAGGAGCAGAAAACAGCAATAGATAGTATCAGGGCCAGAGTGTTTATGTCGATGGGAACAGGGAGAAGCTGGCAGGAAGAATTATTTGGAAGTACCGGACCATTAGGAGCATCTTACATTTTATCTGGATTGCAGAATGAATTATATAATGTAGGTAGAGTCGCTTTTAAGCAATAGTATTTTTGTTCAGTTGCGTGAGACACGCAATGGGGCTTCGGAAATATCACTCTCTTTTTCTTAATGATACTTGCGCCAGTCATTATAATAGCAAGGTTTAAGTAGTTATAAAGCCGCTCTTCGACATTTGTACTGTGGAGGCCATACCGACAGGTTTACTTTTGATTCGGAGCATCACTGTATAAGCACTTCGAAGAACAGTTATCTCCACCACAAATTGAAGCCGGGCAGCAAGCCCGGTTGTTGTGTGCATTATTTCGAAAATCTCCTGCTATGAAATTGTTTGCTTTGGCCATTGCTATCTGTACCCTATCCGCTTCTTTTGGGCAGGCAGAAAAGTTCGACCTTGCGATTAAAAACGCCAACCTGTTTGATAGTAAATCAGGACGGCTTTCTTCCAACCAAACCATCCTGATCAAAGACGGCATTATTGCGAAAGTTGCTCGCGATCAAAAAAACTATGCTGCTGCAAAAACGATTGATGCCAAAGGCAAATTGGTCACCGCGGGATTTATCGACACGCATATTCACCCCACAGATGTTTTTCGCAGTTACGGCGCATTGCCGGAGTATTTTCAACAAGACTCCATAGCGCTGTATAGAAAACGGTTGTCTGACACTTACCTGCCTTATGGAGTAACCATGGCTATGATTATGGGACATTCCGAAAAATGGTTGACACCCATACTGGGCTGGCAGGCCAATCCACGGCCGGACTATACAGACCTCTACACCGTAGGTGGGGCGTTGATCTCCAACGAAGGCCGAAAGCCTTATATCAATCACGCTATTGTTGATTCGCCTTTGGCAGCTAAGCAAAAAGTGATAAGCTACTACCAGCTTGGCATGCGGCATCTAAAACTTTACTGGAAACTGCGTCGGCCCGAATTTGAAGCGGCTTTTGCCACCGCTGACAGCCTGGGCATGAAAGTGTTTGGACATGTAGACCAGAATGTAATGTTCATCGACACCGCTTTGGATATTGGCTTACGCAACTATGAGCATATATTGACGCTGGCCAACAGTGTACTTCACCTGCAAAATGAAGACAAAAATTTTAATGGAGAAATGAAGAAGCATTATGCTGAGCTTGCTGCCAACAACCCTTTTTTCAAGTTTGTTGAGCGCTTGGAAATGTTTCGGTTTATTCACGACTACAAGCCCGCAGCCATGACTGCTTTGATAGATAAGCTCTCCAAAAACAAAGCAACATTTTCTACAGGGTTTCACCTGGTGGCCGAGCAGTTTGGTTTAACGTATTATGCTGCCAGCCCAATGGATTCCTCCTTATCTGCAGCACAGTTGGCCAGGTGCCAAGCGAACTTCAAAATAATGATGGGCTATGTAAAACAGTTATACGACAAAGGCATACAACTGCGCATTGGCACCGATTGGCCAAACGGCGGCAAAGCCATACTATCCGAACAATTGCTATTAGCGGAAAACGGGTTTTCGGTTCCTGTTATTCTGCAAATTTCAACCATCAACGGGGCAAAGGCTTTAGGCCTCGACGATCAATATGGTTCCATCGAAAAAGGGAAGAAGGCTAACCTGCTTATCTGGGATAAAAGTCCATTTGACAATCAGCGGAACTTTCTTGCTCAAAAGACCATCATCAAAGATGGTGTTGTTTTCAAAAGCCCGGCCAGCGTGAATTAGCGGAAGGAATTGCCCTGTTGCGCTAAAGCCCTTTTGGGAACTGCATTTCAATAGCCCCTGGCTTAAGCCAGGGGCTATTGAAATAACTGAGCAACCCCGCCATTTTCCTAAGCTATAACGTTATGGTTCGACCATAGGGTAAATCATTATTTGTTTGAACCCCAACCCCTATATTTGGCAACCTTAAGACTAACCTATTACCTGCTGTGAGAACTGTGAATTTTGCCAAAGCCGTATCCTGTTTTTGTTTGTTGTTTTTACTTTTTTCAGTGAAGGCCTTCTCACAGGGTTGTCCTCCCAATTTCGATTTTGAGCAAGGCAATTTCTCTACATGGGAATGTTTCACCGGTTCTACAGAAACCATCAACGGCAAAAATTATATCAACCTGGCTCCATCGGCGCCTACTCCCACAAGGCATGAGATCATTTCTTCGGACAGCACCTATGCAAAAGATCCTTATGGTGGGTTTCCTATGAATTGCCCGTACGGTGGCAAATACTCTGTAAAACTGGGCAACACGCAAACAGGTCGTGGTGCTGAGGGTATTGCTTATACATTCACGGTGCCTCCGCAGGAAGACACTTTTACCATCACCTATTTTTATGCAGTGGTGTTTGAAGACCCGGGGCACCCGCTTCCTGAGCAACCCCGGTTTTTTGTAACAGCATACGATGTGCTCAGCGGTGAGATCATCAATTGCGCATCGTACGACTATGTGGCAACCAGCGGTATTCCCGGGTTTAAAAGAAGCAAGCTGAATTCCATGGTGCTGTACAAAGACTGGTCGCCTGCTTCTATCCAGTTTATCAATAAAGAAAACCGGCAGGTTCGGCTCGAGTTTAAAAATGCCGATTGTACGCAAGGCGGCCATTTTGGGTATGCCTATCTCGATGTGGGTACAGGCTGCTCCAATATACTCGCTACAGCGCCGTATTGTAGGGAAACCAATTCGGTGATATTGAATGCGCCCTATGGTTTTCAGAGCTATATATGGTGGGATGAAAAATACGAGAACGTCATTGGCAACGGACAGGCCTTGACTTTGTCGCCACCGCCCGATACTTCGGGCCTGTTTCGTGTGGACCTTATTCCTTACGCCGGCTTTGGTTGCAGGGATACAGCGTTTGCCGTGGTGAAACCATTACCCGTGCCCGAAATGCCATTGGCCGATTCGCCGATGGTGTTTTGTCAAAACACGTATTTCCCCGAACTGAAAGCTACCGTAACCCGGGGAAATGAATTGCTCTGGTACACTGCAGCCAGCGGCGGCATCTACAGCTACGATCCACCACAGGTACCAACTGGCAGGCCCGACACACTTTACTATTACTGCTCGCAAAAAGTAATGTTCGGCTGCGAAAGCCCTCGAAAAAAACTGATGGCCATTGTGGCCAGAACGCCTGTGCCATCGTTCAGCATCAACAATGCTTTACAGTGCGAAAACGTGAACGATTTTATATTCACCAACACGTCCACCAATTTGAGCAATAGCACGTATACCTGGGATTTTGGAGAGTTAACGCCGGTAGAGAAAACGCAGAATGCCGCACATGCTTATAAGAAATATGGAAATTACAATGTGAAGCTATCGGTGGACAATGATGGTGGCTGCAGCCGCGATTATATCAGGACCGTAACGCTGCAACCCAGGCCCATTGCCAATTTTGCTTATCCAAATATCATCTGCGAAAACCAGGCGGGCACTGCGTTTACCGATCGTTCCACTGTGCTCACCTATTACAGCTTCATCAATAAATGGTGGTGGAATATAGATGGAACTATTTCTACCATACAAAACCCGGTTGCCACGCTTACCCGTTCGGGCAAGGTTCCGGTGCGCCTTGCCGTGGGCAGTAGCGATGGTTGCTTATCGGATACCATTCAAATGAACCTCGATATTCATATTCAACCCAAAGCAGATTTTGGTTTAGACAACAGCCTTTTTTGCAACAACGAATTTGCGAAGTTCAACAGCACTTCATTTATTCCAAATGCACCATCAACAGAGTATGTGTCCAAATGGTATTGGCAGTTTGACAATACGCCGATCAATGGCAATCTCAATCCTAACCCGCAGCAATTGTTTGCGCAAGGTGTGCACAAAGGGCAACTGGTGGCGGAATCCAACTTTGGATGCAAGAGCCTGCCAACAGAAAAAAGTTTTGAAATATTTCCCAAGCCCAACCTCGACCTTGCCATCAACGATTCCTGCGTATTTCAAACCATTCGATACACTGCTTCCGACAGGCTGCAGTTGGCAGATACCTGGTATTGGAACTTCGGCAATGGTTTTGCAAAAGGACCATCAGTAGTTACCAAATCCTTCAACAAAGAAGGGCAGAACGATTTTGTGCTGATGGGAAAAACCATACATGGTTGCGCCGATACACTGGTGCGGCCCTTCACCATTTTCGACAATAAGGCTAAAGCAGGTAACGATACCCTGGTGGCCATTGGCCAGCCTGTGCAACTCAATGCCCGCGGAGGCCCCAATAATTTTTATACATGGTCACCAGCCACGGGGCTCGATAATGCCGCGATTGAAACGCCCATTGCGACCTGGCATAGCGACCAGTTGTACACGATGGATGCCATAACCGACAAGGGCTGCAAAACCCAGAGCAAAATTCTCATCAAGCGATTCAAAGGCCCCGACCTGTATATACCCACGGCATTTACGCCCAATGCCGATAGGAAGAATGATGTGCTGAAAGTGTTCCCTATAGGTATCAAATCGTTCATATCGTTTGCGGTGTATAACCGCTATGGCGAACAGGTATTTTTTACCACCGACTATAGCAAGGGCTGGGATGGACGTATCAAAAGCATGCCGGCGCAACCTGGCAATTATGTAGCCGTAGCAAAGGCCATAGACTACCAAAGCAAGGCGATGATGAGATCGGTGAATGTGGTGTTGATACAGTAGGGGGGAGTATGTGTTGTGTGTGGAAGGAATGGCAGTGGGTGCGAATTGGAAATTGGATGACTTGAGAATATTATCAAAGTTGCGTATTGCTGCATTATTAATGTAAATGGGAGTGTTATGAAACATATCATCTTGAGTATAGCATTTTGTAGCGCTTCACTTGTGTGCCTTTCGCAGAATGCGAAGAAGATTCAAAAGTCATGGGTTAAGATGGCTATAGAAAATTTGTCGCAAAAGGAAATTGCCACTGATACATTATATACCCGTTACACTTTTGACAAGTCGAAACTCTACATAAGTTTTTATCCGGGTTGGGATGATTACCAACAGGAGTGGTCGATTGATCGGGATAATCTTACAATGGGCTTTGATACCTACCATATCGAAGAATTGACCGACACATCTTTGGTCATCAAGCTAGATGGATTTAGGAAAGTAAGTTTATTAGCTGAGGAGTACTTAAGTGGCCAGGAAAAGTATCTGGATTCAATTGGCGTTTATAATGGGAAGCCATTGTATAAGGCCAATAAGTTTATTACGCCCAGGTATCTTAAAGGAAAATCCTTGCAGGCACAGATTCAAAAGAATACTTCCGGGTACAATATTAAAAAAGCAAATCGTTTCCTGGCAACCTTCATCGTTACTGAAAATGGTGAAATTGAAAACATAAAAGTAGTGAAGGGGATTGGTGAAGGTTTTGATAAAGAAGTGGTAAGACAACTACAACAAACTTCGAAAGACTGGAAAGCCGCCAGATATAAAGCCAGTGCCATTCAAACTGAGATGTTTTATGAAATAAAGTATCTCGATTCTATTGTGCGTTAAGGAAACAAGAGGCTTTAAGTATTGTATGAATAAAAGTATATAGACAATGAAAAAAATGAAGTTGCAAGTGCTTAGAAATGTTTTAATGTTAGGTTTAGCCATGTTTACCATGAATGCTTTTTCCCAGGTATTTCAGGCATCCATAGGGCCACAGATGGCTATCGGGTTTAATGAGTTTGAAAAATATGATGCCAAGCCGGGGATTGGTTTTAATGTAGAAGGTGCTTATGTGTTAAGAAGTTCGCTTTCCATAACGGCAGGTGTTAATCATCTCAGTTATCAAGCAAAGAATGGACCGTATGATCAGACCTTAAAATTTACCTCGGGCCAGGTTGGTATAAGATATGGCGGATACCCTGGTGATTTTTATGGCTCGGCTGCACTTGGGGCTTGTTTCCTGGGCGGAGACTTTCTCACCGAAACACCGCTGCTTTCGCCTACTATTGGTGTAGGATATTTGGTTGATCTGAAGCGTCACTTTCTGGATGTAGGACTCCGCTATAACAATATTAATTTGAATAGTCGCCAATGGAGTAGTATAGCCCTGAAAGTTGCTTTTGGATTTCAGTTTGGAAAAAGAGAGCAGCGTGAACCTTCCCGGGAGGATATGAAAGGGAGATGGTAAATTTTTTCTCAGTCTTGGTTCGCGACACACAAAAACTTATTTCGTGATTCGGAGAACAGGTACATGCCTATAAGCACAATAAACGTATACCAGAAATTGAAGTAAATGAGGTTTGTAAAAACAAAACGGATGATTCGGATGGCTGTTGTCAAATCAATTTTTGGTATCCTAATTCTTTCATTCATTCTGGGTCAGCCAGTACATCCATTCGCCAGATTTTTTTTTGGTCTCTGGGGATGTATTCAATTTATCTCTCTTTCTGCTTTTGGTTTTTCTGGAATTTTTATCACGCCAGATGGGGCAATATGCTTTACAAAAAGATGCAAGCAATTCGTGTATTCTGTTTCCCATATAGCAGAAATTCAGTTGTCTGGTCTTTCATGGTTTAATAAGTATGGCTTTATCAGGGGTAGAGGGCTTTCGCCAGATTCTAACGTACCTGTCCTTACATTTTGTATGGTGAGTGATTATGGTCAATATATTAAGTACAAGGTATTTGTCAATACGTTTAAAAAGGATGGCGAAGAACTCCAGGCTTTTTTATGTAGCCTGCACGAATTGAACCCAACGCTTATTATACCGGATGTAAAAGCGTTTAATGCAACACTTAAATAACAGCAAGAGCACCTCTAAGAACAGAACACGAAAACAGCATACATTGTGCCATTATAAAGGCGATATGAAAACGAATCCACGTATTTTGATTTGTATACTTTGGTTGCTACCCGCGTTTGCCTTTACACAACAAACCTCCATGGTTGCCAACGGAAGTACTGATTCTATTGCTTACCGGTTGGTGTACCCCGAAAAGCAAATGCCGACAAAAAAATATCCTTTGTTGGTGTTCTTGCATGGCATGGGCACCCGGGGCAACGACAATAAGCAACCCTTCGAAAAATTTTCGGCATTCTTTTCCGATTCAGGCACGGCCAATAAATTTCAGAGTTATATCCTGCTTCCACAATGCCCTAAAAATGATGTATGGGTTTCATTTCCCGGCTTCCCGAACAGCTTATCAGCAAGTGCCGAACCCACGCATGCAGCCCGGGCAGTATTAGCGCTAATTCACCAGCTGCTGGCCACAAAAAATATTGATCCTAACAGGATCTATCTGTCCGGCTATTCAATGGGTGGCGAAGGCACATTCGATTTGTTGAGCCGTGAACCGGCATTGTTTGCTTGTGGTGTACCATTGGCATCGGTGGCAGATACTTCAAAAGCCTGGATCATTCGCCACATTCCCATATGGGCATTCCATGGCAGCGATGATAAAGTGAACGATCCAAAATATTCGCGGATGATGATAAAGGCCATTAAAAGCAAAGGTGGCCATCCGCGTTACACCGAAATACAAGGTGTGGGCCACGATTGCCGCAATGAAGCGTATTTGAAAGAAAAACTTTGGGCCTGGGTTTTCGAACAACACAAGTGAACTTGATGTCGAATTTTTTCTTTGTTAGGTTTTGGAAAAGCCTTCACCCGGTTTTTAAAATTACAATGATATTAGTAGGCCTTTGGATTTTGCTTCTGTTAGTCATTTTTATAATGCTACAATTTGCCGGGTTTAAAAAGTTTGATTAACCATGCTCTTCGACATTTGCAATGTCGAAGCCGTATCGGCGGATTTGTAATCCGCATGAATAGCCTAAAGGTTGTGTAGATGGTTATCCTTCCTCAATGCTGTCAGCAAAACTTAATTTCTACAACAGGTATTTGTTTCCCGGGTTGCAAACCCGGCGATAGGGGTTCAGGATTGCAAATCCTGAACAGCAAAATCCGTTGCGAGGGACACGCATCGGGGTAGTAGCAAACTCAGGATAGCTGTGGATAGGCGAAAATTTTAAAGTAATGTTAAAGGCCTTTTGGGCACCCAACCCTTTTTAAACAGCAGGGGGTATTCCAATTATACAAACACCTTTTAAAAAATTGGAAACCATGAAACACCTGTTCTCACACCTCACCCTGTTTTTTTTCACCCTGGCTATTTTGTTGATAGGTTGCGATAAACCCATTGTAAAACCAATACCCGGAAACCCGCCACCCATTTCTATCCCGCATAGCAACGAATGGCGCATTATTGTAGAAAGCCTGCCCGGTACCAACGCCCCCGTTCAGGCGCTGTACGCATTTTTTAGTGTGATCAATGCGCAAAACGATACCGTGATCGCCAATAAAAAAATGGCGCTCAGTTTCAATAACAAGTATGCAACAGAACCCATTGCACTATCACCCGGCAATTTTAAAATTGTAAAACTATTTGTGGTAGATGCGGAGAACAAAGTGTTGTATGCTGCGCCTCATAGCGGTTCTTCTGCAGCGCAAATGGTGCGCATGCCTTTGGCGCTTGGCTTTGCACTGCCTAAATTGCCCATGGTTGAACTGCCTGTGGAAGTAGTACCAGTGGCTGCCGACGCTTTGCCCGCAAGTTATGGCTACCCTGAAGGGGCATTCTCCATTCCTAAAGACGATGATGGTAATGGTAACGGAGACGAGACACCGGGCAACCTCATCGACATCCAGATTCAAACCGTTATTCAAGTGGGCGACATAGTGTACGATAGCATCCCCGCTATGCTGAAAATTAAAAGCTGGAATGCAGCAGGACAATTATCAACCCGTGACTTTCCGCTTAGGGCCGGCGTCAATAAAGTGCCTGTGTCTACCCTTGCGGAGAAATACCAGTTTTCTATTACTAAATGGGGTATTACCGATGAATTGAATTTGGAGAAAAAAAATTTTGAGCTCAATAAGGTCTACAAGTTGGGCGGAAAAAAGCAGGCTAAAAAACTGATGTCGGAAGTGAACTATAAGTTTGTTGGCGATAAATATGTGGCCTTTTCCAAGACTGAATATCTCTACAATGGAACACCGAATCTTTACATGATCCAGCATTATCAAAAGAACGCAGAAAATAAACCCTATATAGCACAGGTAGAAAAGTTTGTATACCAGGCCGATGGAAAATTGATGCGGGTATTGAAGTTTGATGATAAAAATATGTTGCTGTCAACACTTGATATGGTGTACAACGCTGATGGCGACCTAAGCCATTTGGTGCAGCATGAAAATGGCGAGGCAACCACGGCTACAATTTCACACAGGCCAAGCGGAATAGATGGAAAATACGGCATGGATATTCATTACCAAATGAACCCCGCAAATAAATACATCGACTACCGGGTAAGGTATGAAAGTGGAAACCGCGTTGCCGATGAAAGCAACAATATTGAAGGCGATTTGGAAACCGGAAAGTATTCCTACGATTTTGAGATCAATCCTTATGCGCATATGAATTGGCCCGACCTGTTCCTGAAAAATTTGTCGAAGAACAACCTGACCTGGCAGCAAATAAGGTACTTTAAAAATTTCCCAACAGCCCTTCCTTATGTGTTCAATTATACCTACGACGACGATGGATATCCCACAGAATTAGTGCGCCACTATTATTCATATGGCACAGGCATATTCTTATATAAGATTAAAACTGTTTATAATTATTGATAAAACCTGTGATAGAGGTATTCTTGTTCCGTTGCGTGAGACACGCAACGGGGCAGTCGGGTTTCATTTCAATAGCTCGGTGCCAGGTACTGAGCTATTGAAATGTTGTTTCATAAAGGGCTTTAGCCCAACGAAAAATATTTTACCCTGGCAATATTGATTACAAATCCTGAACAGCGCAGGTATTCTTGTTCCGTTGCGTAGAACACGCAACGGGCAGTCGCAAAGGCTGCGCTAACACCTCGAAGAACAGACATTTGTAAACTAAAAACTTTTGAATTAACTTTTACAACATGAAAGTATCTCTTATCCGTTGGTATGTACTTGCCATTTCAGTTTCGCTATTTTTTTGTTGCGCAAAAAAAGATAGTCTTGTGAAAACGGGATACACCCCTTTTCAGTTGCAGCTAACAACCGACGAGGCCACTAATGTAAAACTGATTACCGCCATGATAGATCAATCGGGCTTGCATGGTAAGCAAAGGGATGCAGCATTGGCTCACTATCTTAAGCTGGCTAAAGTGCCGGTCAAGAATTCGCCATCATTGATTGCAAAATAAAAGAAAACCGCTTTTCGACATTTGCAATGTCGAAATCGTATCGGCGAATTTGTAATCCACATACAAATCCAATAAACCGAAGATGACTGTCGGGGGCTGCAGAAGCATTCCCCTCCCAACAGATAGCCAACATTCTCACTGCTGCGGGCAACAGCGCTATCTTTGGCACTTTAGAACATCATGAAATTCGAAAAATACCCTTTACTGCCGGCCATTAAAGCCAACCTGGATGCGTTGGGTTTTAAACGTCCCACCGATATACAATACAAGGCCATCGCCAGTATTATGAAGGGCGAAGATGTATTGGCCATAGCACAAACAGGTACCGGTAAAACGGCCGCTTTTGCTATTCCCATTGTACATTATATAGCTACCAGCCGCCGCAGGGTAGATGGCATCCGTGCATTGATTATGGTGCCCACACGTGAGCTGGCCATGCAAATTCACGAAGTGTTTTGCAGCATTGCCAAAGGCACACAAGTGCAGGTAATGGCTGTGGTGGGCGGTGTAGAGCAGGATAAGCAGATCAATAAACTGCAGGCGGGCATCGATATACTCATTGCCACTCCGGGCCGTATGTTCGACCTTATTGCGCAGCAACACCTCGATATTGGAGGTTGCGAAATACTGGTGCTCGACGAAGCCGACCGCATGATGGCACTCGGTTTTATGCGGGATATTAAAGATGTAAAACGCCGCTTACCACGTGAGCATCAAACCCTGTTTTTTTCGGCCACTATCAACGAAGAAATTAAAGACCTGGCCTACTCGCTGGTGCGCAATCCCATACGCATACAGGTGAGCCCGCAAAACACGGTGAGTAAAAATGTAACACATACCGTGGCCATGATAGAGATGGATGATAAGCGTTTCTTTTTGGAACGCACCATCCGTCAAAGCCCCGACAGTAAAATACTGGTGTTTGTACGTACCAAAGTGCGGGCCGAAAGAGTGCAGGCTGCTATGCAAAGGGTGGAGCTGAACACCGCTGTGATACATGGCGATAAAGAGCAGGATCAAAGGTTTGATGCACTCAAGCAATTTGCTGAGGGCAAAGTAAAAGTGCTCATCACTACGGATGTGAGTGCAAGAGGTATTGATATTAAAAATGTAGAGTACGTTATCAACTACGATATTCCCGATATAGCAGAAAACTATGTACACCGTGTGGGGCGTACCGGCCGCGGTATGGAAAAAGGATATGCACTTTCGTTTTGCAGTGCCGAAGAAATTCCGCTGCTGAAGGAAGTAGAAAAATTTATTGGCGGCCCAATTGATGTGCTCGAGATTCCGAAGGGTGATTATAAAGACATGATCGATTTTTCGGCGGAAACAAAAACAGATCTGAAAGCCGTGCAAAAAATGATCGCCGAAAACGAGGCATTCCAAAAAACAAAGAAGACTAAAAAGAAATAAGCCGCAGGTTTCCTGCATTTATTCAGCGCCTCTCCTGAAATCCAACTGGTGCAAAATGGTAAGCCGTATACCATGCACATTGCTATGCGTTTGCTGCGAGGGCTGGTATTGCGTGATCAATTGGTAGAGCGCCGCTACTTCCAGTTTTTTATTGGGTTGAATGGCAAGGCCTGCCAGTACCCTGTTTTGATCGAAATAGTGTGTGCCAATGCCTTCACCTGCATGCAGCATCAGTTCATCAGCACCCTGCGCATACAATGCAAATGGATGGGTAGCAGTAGATGCGATAATGGGCCATTGTAATTGCGCCATATATCGCAGTCGGGTGGAATAGCGCACCGTAGTTTCTCCATTCACAAACGCTTCCCTGAATCGTTCCTCCAATCGAATGCGATGCATGAAATTGGAGCGGTTTATTTTTTTCAACCATTGCAGTTGTTGCCATGCACGGTGTTCGTTCAGCAATTGTTTTTCGGCTTTTTGGGTGTACGTGCCAAACCATGCATAGCCCGCAGATATGCGAAACGATTCGCTGATATAATAAGTGCCACCGGCTCTTGCTGCAGAAACGATGGCATTAAATTCTTCGAAGTCGGAAGTGCGGTGATTGAGGTCGACCAGGTAGCCCCATTTGTTGCTCAGCCTTGCCTGCTGGTTATAGGTAAGCCAGAACTGTTGCGGACTTGCCTGCGCCAACAACCCGGTGCTCCATACACAGCAGATGGAGCACCGCAATATCGTTAAGGAGAAAATTCGAAATGCCTTTTGCACGGCCGATCAACAATTGCTTAAAAGATTTTCCAAAGTATTTTAATGCTCCAGATAATGACCAATGCGCCCAATAGCATGAAGGCGGTTTTGCGGGGCATTTTACCGGCAAGTCTTGCGGCAATAGGTGCAGCTACCAGGCTGCCAATAATTAATGCCACAATAGCCTGCCAATGACTTACACCGATCATGATAAAGAATGCAAAGGCACTGCTGAGCGTTACAAAAAATTCGGTAAGGCTTACGGTGCCAATTACATATTTGGGTGTGCGGCCACGGTTGATAAGTGTACTGGTTACAATAGGTCCCCAGCCACCACCGCCGAATGAATCGAGAAATCCACCGGTGCCTGCGAGTAATTTGTAATGTTTGAATTTTTGCTTTGGCACTGTTTTTCTAAATGCATTCAACACAAATTTTATACCCAGGAATAAAGTGTAACATGCCATGATGGGGCGTATGTAAGCTGCATGGCTGTCGCCAAATTTTACGAGCAACCAGGCGCCTGCAATGGCACCCAATACACCGGGTATTACAATGGCTTTAAATAATTTCTTGTTGACGTTGCCAAAGCGATAGTGGCTTAGGCCCGATGCACCACTGGCAAACATTTCTGCCGTATGTATGCTACCACTCATGGCTGCGGGTGGCACACCTGCACTCAGCATAATGGTGGCCGATGTAATACCATATCCCATGCCTAATGAGCCATCAATAATTTGGGCTAAAAATCCGGCCAGTAATATCCAGCCAAAGTTGTTGTCGAGTTGCAGGTAAAAATCAATAGTGCCATCTGCTATTTGCTGAAACGGAACATATTTAAAAATAAACCCGCCAATAAGCATGGAGCCAAAAATGAGCAGCGAACGCTTGGCATACAGCATCCATTTGTCGGCACGGTCGCGGCTTTCGTTGGCATGTAAAGTGCTGGTGAGTTTGTTGAGCCTGTGCACTTTTGCTTCGAAACTTCCATTGAGTGTGTTGCGAACTTTATGCAGGTTGATGGCCAGGTCGTCGAGTTCGGCAGGCAATGCATGGTTCAAAGTTTCTTTCAAACGCTTGGCCAGTGTGGGCGATTTACCATTGGTGGAAATGGCAATTTTTACATTGCCCTTATGCACCACCGATGATAAATAAAAATCGCAGAGTTCGGGTGTGTCGGCCACGTTCACCAATACCTGTTTTTCTTTGGCCAATTTGGCAATGGCTGTGCTGGTTTCTTTTACATTGATGGCTACAATTGCCACATCAATATCCTGCAGGTCTGTTGCATCAAATGTTTTGGTATGCAGGGTAATATTGCGATGATCGCTTGCAATGTTCCTGATGTCGTCACTGATGGTTTCTGCCACCAGCCTGATGGATGTATGTGGCGAATTGGCCAGTACAGCCTGCAGTTTTTCCAAACCTATATTGCCACCACCTACTATAAGCAACCGCATTTGTTCCAGTTTCAAAAAAACCGGGAACAAAGTATTGGTGCCTTCGTCCAATCCCACTGCCGACTGTATGGTTAATGATTCGTTGCTATCCATATTGCTGAAAATATCGATTGATGTTATTTTTTCAGGTACACATTAAAGGCATAATCGCCGAGTGTTTGCTCAGAAGTTCTTTCGTTTTTATAAGCGCCAAACAACAGGTCGAGTTCACTTAAAATAGCTGCTTCGTCGAGGTTTTGTTTGAAGTTTACATTCAAGCGTTCCCCGTTCCTGTCGCCGCCAATATGCAAATTGTATTTGCCCGGCGCAGTGCCAATAAATCCAATTTCGGCAGCCACCGAACGGCCGCAACCATTGGGGCACCCGGTCATACGGATAATGGTTTCATCTTGCTGCAATGCATATTTTTCTACCAGCGGTTCTATCTTGCTGATAAGGCTTGGCAAATAACGTTGTGCTTCGGCCAGTGCCAGCGGGCAGGTGTTGAGCGCCACACAAGCCATGCTATGCTTGCGAATTTGAGATGATTGTTCGCCGAATTGTTTTACACCAAACTGGCTCAGCAAATTGTCGATGGTGGCTTTATCTTTTTCAGCCACATCCGTCAATATTAAATTCTGATTGCTGGTAAAACGAAACTGTGCCTTGCCTGTTTTTGCTATTTCGTACAATGCAGTTTTAGTGGCTGCATTGGCATCGTCTGTTACTCTTCCATGTTCTACAAACACGGTATAATGCCATAAACCATTGGCCGATTTTTCCCAGCCGAACAGGTCTTTACGTGCGGTGAATTGGTATGGGCGTGCAGGTTCAATTTCAAATCCTGTTCTTCTTTCCAATTCTTCTTTATACCAGTCGGCACCCAGCCTGTCCACGGTGTATTTCAAGCGGGCCAGTTTTCTATCGCTGCGGTTGCCATGATCTCTTTGAATGGTGAGAATTTCATACACTGCTTTCAGTGTTTTTTCTTCACCTGCCGTAAAGCCGATCACCGTTGCAAGGCGTGGGTAAGTTTCGGGGTTGCCATGTGTTTGCGAAAGTCCACCGCCAATAGCAATATTGAACCCTATTAATTTGTCGTTTTCAATGATGGCAATAAGGCCAAGGTCATTGGTAAAAACATCCACATCATTGTTGGGAGGAATGGCAATGCCAATTTTGAATTTGCGGGGCAGGTACTTGTCTTTGTACAGCGGATCTTCCTCCGATCTTTCTGCAATTTTTTCCTCGTCCATCCATATTTCGTAGTAGGCACGGGTTTTGGGCATCAACAGGGTACTGATCTTGTCGGCATAAGCATGCACCTGTGCATGTATAGGTGAAAAGCCAGGGTGCGAAGCCGCAGCCACGTTGCGGTTGATATCGCCGCAGGTAGCAATGGAATCCAGCGCTGCTGCATTGAATGCTTGTATGGTGGGTTTTACACCGGCTTTAATCAAGCCATGCAGTTGCACGGTTTGCCTTGTGGTAATTTTTATAACACCGGTTGAATGTTCGCCTGCAATATGGTGTGTAGCTATCCACTGCTCGGGTGTAAGCGAACCACCGGGCAGGCGCAACCTGATCATGAAGGAATACAGGCGCTCCAGTTTTTTGGCTGCTCTTTCATCCCTGCGATCTCTGTCGTCTTGCAGGTACATGCCATGAAATTTTACAACCTGCATATCGGCATCGTTCACGGCACCGGTGAGGTCGTTGTCCAGCGCTTCGGCAAGGGTACCACGTAGCCCCTTGCTTTCAATTTTTATTTTTTCTACCGGAGATGGTTTCATCTGTATGGTTTGTAGGTGATCGTGTAGGTTTCACAACGGCCTTACGGGTAGTTGTGTATAGGTGATGGTTTGCTTAGTACAACTCCTTGGCATAGCGGCCTTCTTTGGCCAGTTGCTTCAGGTAGTTGCCCGCTTCTTCTTCACTTACATTTTTCTTGTCGGCTATTATTTGCAGCAGGGTAGCTTCTACCGCTTTGCCCATTCCCTCTTTGGAGCCGCTTACAAAAAAGTAGCTGCCCGATTCGAGCCATTGAAATACGCGTTGTGCTTCCTGCTCCAACAAGTTGTGCACTGCACGGCTTTTATTCCTATTCTTTTTAAATGCTAAATGAATATGGTGCAGGCTTCCGGTTTCTACCCAGCTTTGTATTTCTGATTGGTAGTAGAAATCGGTCACGAAATCTTCTTCACCAAATAGCAACCAGTTTTGACCCGTAGCACCTGTGGCGTCGCGTTCTGCTATCATGCTTCTAAAAGGTGCAATGCCTGTGGATTCTCCCACCATAATTAAATGCCTGTCCGACCTGGGTATTTGGAAATGCTTTTGCTGGTGCAGGAACAATTCCAGTTTGGTGCCGGGTTTCAATTGGGTAAGGTATGCCGAACCAAATCCTTGCTGTGTGCCATCCTGTGCATCGAATTTGTGTAGAGCTGCAGTTAGATGCAACTGTCCGGGATGTGCATTGGGGGAAGATGAGACGGTGTACAATCTTGGCGTAGTGGGGTTCAACAGATCGAACACCGCCTGCGCATTGAACTCTGCCGGCAGTGGGTAAATGCGCAGCAGGTCGTAGAGGTCCATGCGGGTTTCAGGAATATCGGCCTGCACCAACTGCCCGTATTTTTTTACAACAGTGGCAGTGAGATAATGCACACTCACAACACGCTGCAGCAACTGGTGTGCAGTGTATTCCACATTTTTAAACTGGAAGGTGTCGGTAGGTTTTGCGTGCAATAGTTTCAGCAATTGCTCAATGGTGGCATCTGTGTTTTGCGGCACAATGCCCACTGCATTACCGGGCTGATAGATCACTTCTTCCGACAGGTCGAATTCCAAATGATGTACCTGTTTGCTGCTGCCACGGTCGTTCAAAATAATATTGGTACCCAGTGTGGCAACAAACGATTTTTTGCCTTCAGCTTTTGCTACCAATGGTTTGGCAGCAGGCTTGGCGGCAACAGATTGTTGCAATGCATTTTGAATAGAAAGGCTCCATGCTTCTGCTACGGGTTCGTAGTCGTCGTCGCAGAGCGTAATAGGCGCAATGGCTTTGGCCTGCAGTCTTTTCAATTGTGTATCGAAATCAATGCCGGCCTGGCAAAACAATGGGTACGAATGACTGCCCAATGCAATGATGCTGTATTTCAAATTTGTCAATGCAGTTTCTGTACTATGTAAAAAATCGTACAGCGCTTTTGCATTGGCCGGTGGTTCGCCTTCGCCCTGCGTGCTGATGGCAAATAAAACCGTGGTTTCTTTTGCCAGCAATTCGGGTTGATAATTTTCTGCAGCGATCAATTTTGTTTTGATGCCTTGCTGTTTCAATTTGCCGGTGAGTTGTGTTGCTACTTTTTTAGAGTTACCGGTTTCGGTACCATAAATGATACTCACAGTTTCCTGCACGGTTTCTTTGGCAGGTGCAGCTATGGTGGTGTTGTTACCATTGGCCAGTGCAGCCAGGTAGCCACTCATCCACAGCCACTCGGCTTGTGTACTCTGTGCAATCAGCTCATGCAGTTGGTTCAATTTTGCGGGTGCCAGCATGGTGTAAATTGTATTGGTTGATAGAGTGGATGATAGTAGTGTTCTATTGCTTATACTCGAAAGGAAGATTTCTATTTCATAAAAAAGATGAACATTGTTGATACAGCTTTTTAAAACAGTTTTCTTCAGTTCTGCTTACTCGATCATACAAGCGCCAACGGTAATATTGCTGGTTTCATCTATAAGGATGGCACCGCCATTGGCACGCAATTGTTTGTATGAATCGTGTGGAAGGGGCGTAGCTGTCTTGATAGTTGCTTTTACCACTTCGTTCAGTTTTACCGAACCATCGTAGGCAATATTCTCCAGCGTGTTCACATCCAGCTTGTAGGAAATCTCTTTTACAATAGCACGTACCCGGCTGCTGTTGAGTTGCAGTTGGTATTTGTTGCCTGTCAATAATGGTTTGGTATCCATCCAGCAAAGCAGTACTTCCAGTTCGTTGCTCACTTTTGCTTTGTTATCGCTTTTTACAATTACATCGCCGCGGCTTACATCTACATCGTCGGCCAGGTGCAATACCACGCTTTGCATGGCATGTGCTTCTTCTGTTTCCTGCAGGTTGTGTTCTATTTTTTGAATGGTGGTTTCAATACCTGCAGGCAACACTGTTACTGCATCTCCTTTGCGATATACACCACTCAAAATTTTTCCTGCATAGCCACGATAGTCGTGCAGTTCTTCTGTTTGCGGACGAATAACGTACTGCACTGGGAAGCGTGCATTTTCCCAATCGATATCGTTGGTGATTTCCACTGATTCTAAAAACTGCAAGAGCGGTTTTCCGGTGAACCATGGCATATTGGTAGAAGGCTCTACAATATTGTCGCCATCCAATGCGCTGATGGGAATATAGGTCACATCCTGCAGGCCAAGCTTTTCTGCTATGTTGGCAAAGTCGGCCTTGATATTGTCAAATACATTTTCCGAATATTCTACCAGGTCCATTTTGTTCACTGCCACTACCACGTGGGGCAGGCGCAGCAGCGATGCAATAATGCTGTGGCGGCGGGTTTGCTCTACCACTCCCTGGCGGGCATCAATCAAAATGATGATGAGCTCCGAATTGGACGCACCGGTCACCATATTGCGGGTGTACTGTATATGGCCGGGTGCATCGGCAATGATGAATTTCCTGCTGGGGGTTGAAAAATATTTGTAGGCTACATCAATGGTAATGCCCTGTTCCCGCTCGGCACGCAGCCCGTCGGTCAGCAATGCCAGGTCGATCTCGCCGTTCGATTTATTTTTTGTTTGGCGTTCCAATGCTTCCAACTGGTCTACCAAAATACTTTTGCTATCGTAGAGCAGGCGCCCGATCAATGTGCTTTTTCCATCGTCTACACTTCCTGCGGTTATAAAACGTAATAAATCCATGTTGTTTGTTTTTTGATCTCAGAGTCAAGGTGAAAGGTGAAAAGTGAAAAGGAACTTTCTACTTCTTAAAAATATCCGTTCTTTTTCCGGTCTTCCATAGCGGCTTCTGTAACGCGGTCGTCTATACGGGTTTCGCCTCTTTCGCTTATGCGGGTGGCAATAATTTCGTTGATCACAGCATCAATATCGGAAGCGCTGCTTTCTACTGCTGCGGTACAGGTCATGTCGCCCACAGTGCGGTAGCGTACCCTGCGATTTTCCACTACATCGCCTTCGTCTATTTGAATAAAATCGGACATGGCGATCAGTTGATCGTCGTGTACCAATACCTGGCGGTCGTGTGAAAAATAAATGGAAGGCAGCGGAATTTTTTCGCGGCGGATATAGTTCCAAACATCCAACTCTGTCCAGTTGCTGATAGGAAATACTCTTACGTTTTCTCCTTTCTGAATGCGGCCGTTATATGTGTTCCAGAGTTCGGGCCTTTGTTGCTTGGGGTCCCATTCGCCAAACTCGCTGCGTACAGAAAATACTCTCTCCTTGGCTCTTGCTTTTTCTTCATCCCTGCGGGCACCGCCAATGCAGCAATCAAAATGAAACTCTTCAATGGTTTCGAGCAGGGTATAGGTTTGTAACGCATTCCTGCTGGCAAACTTTCCTTTTTGCTCGGTGAGTTGCTGGCGGGCAATGGTATCACCAACCTGGCGTACTATTAAGTTTTCTCCCAGCTTCGCAGCCAGCTCATCGCGGAATGCCAATGCTTCGGGGAAATTGTGGCCGGTATCTATATGTACCAATGGAAATGGAAATTTACCGGGGCGGAAAGCTTTCAATGCCAGGTACACCAGGCATATAGAATCTTTGCCACCGCTGAACAATAAGGCCGGGCGTTCAAACTGTCCGGCTACTTCACGCATAATGTGAATCGCTTCCGATTCCAACTCATCCAGGTAGTCTAAATTGTATTGACTCATTCGTAAACATTTTAATGCACTCGTTAGGTGTCGTTAAGTGTAATAGTTGTGCACTGGGTGCGAAAATGGCGGGGGTAAGCTTATTGATGTACGTGGAGGCCGCATTCTTTTTTATCGGCGTCTTCCCACCACCAGCGCCCTGCTCTAAAGTCCTCGCCGGGTTTGATGGCGCGGGTACAGGGGGCGCAGCCAATGCTTACAAATCCTTTTTGATGCAGAGGATTGGCTGGTACCTGGTGTTCTTTTATGAACTGGGTCACTTCATCAGTTGTCCAGTGTAGCAGCGGATGAAATTTCACCACATCATTGGCTTCATCCAGCTCTACCTGCGTCATTCCCTGCCTGTTGGGCGAATGCTCGGCACGAATACCGGTGATCCACACTTTGCGTTGGCGAAGGGCTCGTTGCAGTGGCTCCACTTTGCGGATATGACAACAACTTTTGCGCAGGTCTACCGAATCATAAAAGGCATTGGGTCCATGCTCAGCTACAAATTGCTGCAAGTGTTGGGCATCGGGGTAATAGGCAGTAATGGGCACACCATATTTTTCCAGGGTGGCTGTCCATGTGCTATAGGTTTCGGGGAATAGCCTTCCTGTATCGAGTGTAAAGAGATCGATCGGAATTTGGTGAGCCGCCACTAAATGGGTGATCACCTGGTCTTCCCAGCTAAAACTGGTGGACAGCACCACTTCGCCGGGCCATGCTTCCGCAATATTGCGTAGCGTTTGCACCGGGTTGGTGTTGTCTATCAACTGCTCTAATCTTGTAAGCTGCGTTATCAGCGTTTTGGTCGTCATGCTTTCTGATCGTTAAGTAATGAAGTGTTAGGAAGTAGTCGGTCTTGTAATAAGTACAACATGCGCCAATTCCTATCTATTCATTCATTCAAATAATAATCAGAGATCAAATATGACTGTTGTATTAGCAATGTAAAAATAGAAGGGTGCAACGAATGCGGCAAAAAAATTTCTACCAAATTGGTGAACATTTAATTTTTCGGCCGCAAAATTCTCTGAAAAGCCTGTGCTGCAAGAGTTTTGGAAAATTTAAAAGTTTTCTAAAATATCCGGGCAGCCGGCTTTTGGCTCCTTTTTGAGGCTTTTTCCCAAAAAAAAGTTTGGTAGTTTTAAAATGCCGCTCTTACATTTGCGTCAGTTCTTTAAAACAACTTATCAAGAAAGGCAGAGGGATATGGCCCGTTGAAGCCTTGGCAACCCTACCGGAGTACTCGTCCGGAAGAAGGTGCCAACTCCATCCTGTGTTGCAAACTGCTGCGCAAGAGAGAGATAAGTCAGAGATCAAGTTTGATTATAATTGTATTAGCATACGCATCAAGCTCATCCTGACTTACCGGATGAGCTTTTTTTGTACCCTATACTTTGCAACAAGTACAGGATCAATCGTTGGTGCGTGTGGCACGGCCAACAATAAACTTCGCCCGGTAAGTCGCATTGCATCTTCTCTGATAAGTTTTTGAAGCAGCCCTCACCCGGCTATTTCCCCTATGGACACACCCTGTGCCCATGGGGGAGATGGGTGGCAATTCTTCACCAAACCATCATTTAAACCATGAGCCAACTCAAATTTGAAACACTTCAACTACATGCCGGTCAGCAAATTGACCCCACTACCAAAAGCCGCGCCGTGCCCATTTACCAAACCACTTCGTATGGCTTTGATAATGCCGAACATGCAGCCAACCTGTTTGGCTTAAGGGCATTCGGCAATATTTATACCCGCATTATGAACCCTACCACCGATGTGTTTGAGCAACGCATTGCTGCATTGGAAGGGGGCGTAGCAGCCTTGGCCGTAAGTAGCGGACAGGCCGCACAGTTTTTGGCACTCAACAATATTTTGCAGGCAGGCGACAACTTTGTGTCTACCACTTTCCTGTATGGCGGTACTTACAACCAGTTTAAAGTATCCTTCAAACGCCTGGGTGTAGAAGCCCGCTTTGCCGAAGGCGATGATATTGCCAACTTCGAAAAACTCATTGACAGCAATACCAAGGCGCTGTACCTCGAAACCATTGGCAACCCCCGCCTGAACATTCCTGATTTTGATGCTTTTGCTGCACTGGCAAAAAAATATGACCTGCCCCTGATAGTGGACAACACTTTTGGCGCCGGTGGTTATTATTTCAGGCCCCTGGAGCATGGCGCCCATATAGTAGTAGAAAGTGCTACCAAGTGGATCGGTGGGCATGGCACCAGCATTGGCGGTGTAATAGTGGATGGTGGCAACTACAATTGGGGCAATGGAAAATATCCTCAGTTCAGCGAGCCATCCGAAGGCTACCATGGACTGGTGTTCAAAGATGTGTTTGGCATCAACAACCCGTTGGGCCTGCCCAATATCCAGTTTGCCATTCGTGCAAGGGTAGAAGGCCTGCGTGATTTTGGTCCTTCGCTCAGCCCCTTCAATTCCTTCCTGCTGCTGCAGGGTGTGGAAACGCTGAGCCTGCGTGCACAGCGCCATGCCGACAATGCACTGGCACTGGCCCATTGGCTGGAAGGCCACGAGCATGTAGAATATGTATTGTATCCAGGTTTGGTGAGCAGCCCTTACCATACTGTGGCGAAAAAATATCTTACCCGTGGATTCGGTGGTGTATTGCAACTGGGCCTGAAAGGCGACAAAGCTTTGGCCGCCAAATTCATCGACAGCTTGCAACTGGCCAGCCATTTGGCCAATGTGGGCGATGCTAAAACCCTGGTGATACATCCTGCATCTACCACCCACGAGCAACTGAGCGAAGCCGAGCAGGTAGCCAGCGGCGTATTGCCTGCGCAGGTGCGGGTAAGTGTAGGCCTGGAACATATCGATGACATTAAAGCCGATTTTCAACAGGCTTTTGACAAAGTGTTTGCATAATACCGCAAACAAATTGCCTGGAGATAATGCGAAATTTGCTGCTTACTCCTGCGGGCGTAAGTAGCAAATTTTTTAAAAAGACTATAGAGTTAACGAACAATGAGTGAAGTGCAACAACTGGAGGAAAAAGTATTTGTGCCTTGCGAAATAAAAACCTTTCGGGTACCCAAAGACCTTTGCTCCCCGGCAGAAAAATTGAAATGGCAGGGCTTTACTTTGGAGTCGGGCATCAAATTGCCGGAGTATCATTTAGCATACACTACCTGCGGAAAATTGAATAGTTCCCGGTCTAACGTGGTATGGATCTTTCATGCACTTACGGCCAACAGCCAGCCACAGGAATGGTGGGAAGGCCTGGTAGGAAAGGGAAAATTATTCGATCCCGAACATCATTTCATTGTTTGCGCCAATGTGCCGGGCAGTTGCTACGGCAGCATTAGCCCGCTCGATACCAATGCAGAGACCGGCAATCCTTTCTACCAGGATTTCCCGTTTTTTACTACCCGCGATATCATCAGGAGCTTTCAACCACTGCGTCATTTTTTAGGCATCGAAAAAATTGAAGTGGGCATTGGTGGAAGCATGGGCGGCCAGCAATTGCTGGAGTGGGCCATTGAAGAGCCGGAATTGTTTCAGCATATTATTCCCATTGCTACCAACGCATTTCATTCGCCATGGGGCATTGCTTTCAACACTTCGCAGCGCATGGCCATAGAGGCCGATGGCACCTGGAAAAATAAAGATCCCAAAGCCGGTGAAGCAGGTATGAAAGCTGCAAGATCGTTGGCACTTATATCGTACAGAAGCTACGAAGGCTATGGCATTACACAATCCGACAATGCCAGCCAGCGGGATGTAAACAATAGCGGTGAATCAACAGGAGGCGCCGCTTCTTACCAACGCTACCAGGGCGATAAGCTGGCAAAGCGCTTCAATGCATTTAGTTATTATGCCCTTACCAAAACCATGGACAGCCACAATGTGGGCCGTGGCCGCGAGTCGGTGGTAGCTGCATTGCAACGCATTACTGCCCGTACACTGGTGATAGGTATTGATAGTGATGTGCTGTTTCCATTGAGCGAACAACATTTCCTGGCCGATCAAATTCCGCATGCATCTTTTACACCCATCAGCAGCCAGTTTGGCCACGATGGTTTTTTGCTGGAGTTTGATACCATCACCAAACGCATCAAAGCATTTCTTCTCAATAAAAAAAATCTCAATAGTTTAAAATATGTCTGAGCACATTGAACATCCCGATTATCATCATAAGCAGCTCACCATTGGTTTGTTTGGGTTTGGCGTGGTAGGTGAAGGGTTGTATAAAGTACTGCAACAAACCCCTTCGCTGAGGGCAACCATTAAGAAAGTATGTATTAAAAATCCCGGCAAGGCACGTAGTGCACCTGCCGAACTGTTTACCACCAACCGCGACGAGCTGTTGAATGATGAAAGCATTAATGTGATTGTAGAAGTGATCGACGATTCTGATGCGGCATTCTACATTGCTAAAACTGCATTGTTGGGTGGCAAGCATGTGGTAAGTGCCAGTAAGAAAATGATTGCAGAACATTTGCAAGAGTTGCTCGAACTGCAACAGCAAACCGGCCAGTCGTTTTTGTACGAAGCATCAGCCTGCGCTTCTATCCCCGTTATCCGCAACCTGGAAGAATACTACGACAACGACCTGCTGCATAGCATACAGGCTATTGTAAATGGTAGCACCAACTACATTCTCACTAAAATGTTTGAAGAAAAGTTGAGCTACCGCGATGCCCTTATCCAGGCACAGCAACTGGGTTTTGCAGAGAGCAATCCTAAGCTGGATGTGGAAGGATATGATGCGGTGAACAAATGGAACAACTTATTGGCCCACGCTTACGGTATTGTGACCACTCCCGAAAAGATCTTGTTTACAGGCATTCAAAGTGTGCAGGCATTTGATGCACAGGTAGCGCAGGAAAGGCATTACGTGATTCGCCTGGTGGCACAAGCCAAAAAACTGGAGAGTGGTAAAGTAGCAGCTTTTGTGTTGCCACAATTTGTAGAAGCCAGCGATCACTTGTCGTTTGTACGCAACGAATACAATGGTGTGGTGATTGAAAGCGGATTTGCGGATAAGCAATTCTTTTACGGAAAAGGTGCCGGTAGTTTTCCTACAGCTTCTGCAGTACTCAGCGATATTTCAGCATTGCGGTACGACTACCGTTATGAATACAAGAAATTGTACCACCATACACCTGGCGAACTCACCAACGACTATTTCCTGAAAGTGTATGTGAGTTTTGAGAATGTAGAAACCGTGCCGAAGGATAAGTTTGAATGGATTGAAGAATGGCATGCCCGGGAAGACCGCAAATACCTTGTGGGCGCCCTGCATGTAAAATACCTGCTCGACAGCGACTGGTGGAAAACCAATGGCACATCGCTGATATTATTACCTAATGCCATTGTAGAAAGCCTCGACCTGCTGAAGCTGAAAAAGAAAAGCCTGGAACTGGCAGGTTTACAGCTGCATCACCAGTTCGGACAGCATTAAGCAATTGCTAAAAAAAGAAAAGTGCAAAAAAAACTTGCACTTTTTTAAAAAAATAATTGTTCACTAATTCTGTGAACATTAAATTTGAAAATCCAAATGACACACCACATGAACTATCAACCGGAAAACACCACCCGAAAAGGAATTGCGACAGGCCAAACGTGGCGATGTTGTTAGAAGGGAAGGGGCCTGCGAATTCCTTTTCACCGGCCGGTTTACAACGCAACACCTGCACCGAACGAGTACCCGGTGCAGCAGTTTCAACACAATAGTTCTAATTCCAATTTCCAATCATTCCCTGTTCACCACAGGTTTAAATTTTTACACTATGTACACTTTACCAATACAGCAAAACACCGCCATCAATTATTTGAACGCATGGTTTCAATACCAGGTATCTACACAGCGCAATGGCTTCAACAGGCTGCAGCAGTTTTTCAGGCAGGTAGTAGATTTTAGCAACAACGATTCCAACTTCGACGAATCGCATTATGCTCCGTTGAGTGAAGCTGAAGAGCAACGCTGGCTTTCGCTGGAGCGTATAGCCAAGTCAGAAAACTTGTATGGCACAGATTTGATAGAACATTCCATCCTGCTCGAAATAAAAGTATACCAACGGGTAAAGGCTGATAACCCGGGCTGGCATCATGCAGAAATACTGCGGGTAGCCAAGCTGTCGCTTTAACAGTGCAAATAGCGGACCGACACTGTTATCCTTTACTAACCCATTTCATTTTTACTACAACCCCATTCAAATTTTTTCGTTCCATGCATTTCAATTGGCTAGCATTGGTGGTGCCGCTGTTTGTGCTGGCTACAGTGATAGAATACATCGTAGCAAAACGGCGCGGCATGCAGGTGTTTCACCTGTCCGAAACCATGGCGAATATTAGCGTGGGTATTGGCGAAAGATTGTTGGATGTGTTTGTAACAGGCTTGTTCTTTTTTGTGTATCGCTATTTGCATCAGCATTTTGGTGTATTCAATATCAGGCCAAGTATATTGTTGTGGGTAGCACTGCTTTTTGTAACCGATTTTGTTTGGTATTGGTATCACCGCCTGGCGCATGAGATCAATTTGTTTTGGGCCGTGCATGTAGTGCATCACCAGAGCAGCGATTTTAACTACACTGCATCGGCACGCATTACAGTTTTCCAGGCATTGCTTCGTTCAGCATTTTGGGCCATACTACCCATACTGGGTTTTCCGCCCATGATGATCAGTAGTATGCTTATTGTACATGGTTTGTACCCGTTTTTTATTCATACACAAACTATCGGCAAACTGGGTGTGTTGGAATATATTTTGGTAACGCCTTCTCACCACCGGGTACACCATGCCAGCAACGATACGTATCTCGATAAAAACTATGGCGACATGTTTATTATCTGGGACAAACTATTCGGCACCTTCATCAAAGAAGATGATGCACAGAAACCGGTGTACGGTCTTACAAAACCCTTGAACAGTTATAATTTTTTGTGGCAGCATTTTCATTTTTTTATTGAAATATGGATAGCCTGCAAAAAGCAAAAAGGATTCCGCAATAAATGGAAGGTATTGTTTGGTGCACCTTCCGGTTTTGATGCCAGTGCCAGGGAAAAAGCCGAACAGGTATTTGGTATTGTGCAGCACGATGGAGAGGAGAAACCGCCGCTGAATATGTATGTGCTTTGGCAAATTGGATTATCGCTGGTGGCATTGTTTTTTTTCTTGTGGTATGCGCATCAGATTCCTTTGTTGCAGCAGTGGATCATTACCATCACACTATTGATAACACTGGTGAATTGCGGCGCCATACTGGAGCAGAAGCAATGGGTGCTGCGGTTGGAAATAATACGTGCTTCCGTTATTGTACTGGCTTGTATGATAGTATGGCCGGGCAATAGTTTGATCATACTACTGTTGGTGGCTTGTATACTGCTGCGGTATTACAGCAGCATCAATCATCAATACCTGAAATGGGTATATGCCAAAATCTGACGGGTATGCCATGCATGGCACTTTGTAAAAGATCAACAACATAGTCCTTATGAAAGGATATGTCAACAACTCATAGTTACGTGGCCGAGGGGACAGGCAGGGGTCTGCAAAACCCACTACGTTGGTTCGAATCCAACCGTAACGTCGATGAATTTCTCATTGTAAGCAATCGTTAAGGACGGAGGGTGTTTCTACACCTTCCTATTTTTTTCACCTTTTAAATGAAAGAAATATGCGTACACTTTTCACGGGCTTAGCCCTGGGTTTGATGCTGGTAAGCTCCTCTTTTTTTGTACTGCCACCCAGGCAGATCAACGGTGTGGTAAAAGATGCAGCCAGTGGTAAGATCATCGATAAAGCCCATGTGTACATTGTGCTGGGCGAAGAGGAAGCGGTGACGGGTAAAGACGGGAAATTTTCCATCAGTACCCAAAAGGAATTTCCATTGGAATTGAAAGTGCAGCACCCCGGGTACAAGCAAAGCAAGGTTGTGGTAGAAAAGCTGCCGGCAGAAATTGAGATCAGTTTACAATCGAGGTAATTAACGGGCTTTTAGTAAACAGGGAAGGTTTGCAGGAGTTCTTCGTGCTGTCCACCGGGTTTCGGTTGTTGGCCAATACTTACCTTTGCCCCCATGCAGCAAGTTTTTGAGCGGGAATTGTCGGTGGTGATTCCCATTATGAATGAAGAAGATAATGTGAAGCCCATGGTGGAAGCCGTGCAGGCCGCATTGACGGGTTTCGACTACGAACTGATTTTTGTGGATGATGGGAGCACCGACCAAACTATTCCCCGGCTGAAAGCCCTGCTTACCGATCGCATTTCGCTGATAGAGCTGCGCAAAAACTATGGCCAGAGTACGGCCATGGCTGCGGGCATCGACCATTGCAAGGGCAAATACATTACCATGCTCGATGGCGATCTGCAAAACGATCCCAGCGATATTCCCATGATGCTGGAAAAACTGAAGGCCGAAGATTGGGATGTGGTAGCCGGCAATAGGGCCAACCGGAAAGACGGAGCCTTGCTGCGCAAAATACCTTCTAAAATTGCCAACGCTATTATCCGTCGCTGGACGGGCGTGCACATCAAAGATTATGGCTGCACCCTCAAAGTGTTCAAAGCTGAAATAGCACAGGAACTGGGATTGTATGGCGAGCTGCACCGGTTCATACCGGTATTGGCGGCTATGCAGGGAGCACGCATTACGCAGGTAGATGTAAAGCATCATGCCCGCCAGTTTGGAACCAGCAAATACGGCATCGGCCGCACCACCCGTGTAATGAGCGATCTCATTACCATGGTGTTTTTCCGTAAATACATTCAGCGCCCCATGCACTTGTTTGGTGCACTGGGATTTGGCAGCCTGGCACTGGGTATTATCATCAACCTTTACCTGCTGACACTTAAATTCCTGGGCCACGATATTGGCACAAGGCCCATGCTGGTAGCAGGCATGGTATTCCTGCTGGGCGGTATACAACTCATCACCATTGGTATAGTAGCCGAAGTAAGTATTCGTAATTACTTTGAAGGCAGTGGCCGCAAAACCTACACGGTGCGCAGGATACTATCGGGCGAAGCAAAGAGTGGAGAATAAAAAAACGTATGCGCCGTACAGGCTGCAGTTGTGGTTGAAATTACCCTATGAAAAAAATTCCGGGCTGGCTCAAATTGGTGCTTAAGATCGCAGTGTCGGCTGCCTGCCTGTACTATGTGGGGCAAAAGATCAACTGGGCCGATACCTGGGCGTTGTTGCAAAAAAGCAATAAGCTATGGCTGTTGGCAGCCATGTTGTTTTTTATTGCATCCAAAGTGGTGTCTTCGTTTCGGTTGAATGTGTATTTCAAAAACATCTCTATTCATTTATCGGAAGCAGCCAACCTGCGCCTGTATTGGCTGGGCATGTTTTACAATTTGTTTTTGCCCGGTGGCATTGGCGGCGATGCATACAAAGTGATATTGCTGAATAAAGAATACACCGAAGTGCCGGTGAAGAAAATTACCGCAGCTGTATTGCTCGATCGCATTAGTGGTTTGGCAGGACTGGGCATTTTGGCTGCATTGTTTTACTGCTACCTGTTTCGTATGGAATGGCATGGCTATGCAGTAGCTGCGGCCATCATACCCGGGATGTTTGTTTTTCTGTTTGTGGTAAAAAAATGGTTCCCCTCTTTTGTGACCAGCTTTTATAGCACACTGTGGCTGGGCATTGCAGTGCAGGCGTTGCAGGTGATCTGTGTATATGGCATTATGCAATCCATTGGCATACATCACCAGTTTGCAGAGTTTCAATTCCTGTTTTTGCTAAGTTCTGTCGTAGCTATTTTTCCTTTCACCATTGGTGGATTGGGTGCCCGTGAAATTGTATTCCTCTGGGGCTCGCAGCAATTTGGATTACTGCAACACGAAGCGGTGTTTATCAGTTTGCTGTTTTATATCATTACAGCATTGGTGTCTTTATTTGGATTGGTATGGGTGTATCGTTCCCCATTGCATCAGCCACAATCAGCAGCGTAGCTTATTCAAATTCCAATTCGTTGCGGAATGCCTCCCATGCTATTGGCTTGGCAGAAACACTCACGCTAAGCGTTTGCGTAGATTTCAACTGGGAAGACGTATGCAGCCGGGTAGCCGTTTTCGTTTGCTTCCTGGAACCGTTGGTAGTATTGAATTCCCGAAGGTTTTGGGCAGAAAATGTTGTGTTGGTGTCTGCGTGTTTTCTCATCTCACTTCAAGCTTTTGTCGTTGCTTTCGTGAAAGAAGGTAGGGACAACAAATTGCAAAATGAAACATTTCGCAACTTATTTTTCGGGTGTTGATAACCAATTTTTACCGCCCAAAAGTTGCCTTATTCCCTGTACAAATTGTAGCTGTTGGCCTGCGCTGTGGGTGTAACTACTAAGTCGTTGATACACACATGAGCCGGTAGCGAAGCCGTGTAAAAAACAATACCGGCAATGTCTTCGGCGGTCATCGGCGTATAGCCGGAGTAGATGGCTGCGGCTTTCTGTTCGTCGCCTTTGAAGCGCACCAGCGAAAATTCGGTTTCGGCTGCGCCGGGTGCTATATGCGTCACCTTAATATGGAAGGGCAGTAGGTCGATGCGCAATGCTTTGGAGAAACCATCTACGGCAAATTTGGCGGCATTATAACCATTGCCATATTCGTAGGCTTCTTTTCCGGCTATGGAACCCATGTTGATGATATGTCCCTGCTTGCGGGCCATCATGCCAGGCGTAACGGCTTTAGTCATGTACATCATGCCTTTTACATTGGTATCGAGCATGGTTTCAAAATCGTCGAGCAATGCATCGTTGAAACGATCGCGGCCAACGGCGCCACCTGCATTGTTCACCAGTATATCTATTTGTTTGAATGCTTCGGGCAGTTCTTCAATGGCGGCAAAGCAGGCTTCCCTATCCCTGATATCAAATGCCAGTGCAATACATTGAACCCCGTGTTTTTTTTCCAGTTCTTCTTTCAGTGCCAACAGTCTTTCTTCCCTGCGACCGGTGATGATGACATCATCGCCTGCGGCGGCAAATCTTGTTGCAATAGCTTTTCCAAATCCTGAAGTAGCGCCGGTAACCAATACTATTTTTTTCATCCGGAATATTTTTAGCTGCGAATAGATGCTCTTGTTGTACGCAAAAATAGGTTGCTTCACCACAGGGGGAAACAGGGCTGCAAGTTGCAGCATTATTCGGAATGCAACATCAGTGTAAGAAGAAAATGAAGCACTGGTTCCGTTATCAACGAATCAATACAAACGTGCCTTTCTTGAAAATGGGATTTCCTTCGAAGTCAATTACGCGGCATTGGTACACGTAGCCATTTGCAGGTTGGAGCACACCTTTTACACGTCCATCCCAGCCGTAATTTTCCTGGTTGCTTTCAAACACCAATTGGCCGTAACGGTTGTACACTCTAAAGAATTCCAATTTTTGGATGCCAGCCAATATGGGGCGAATCCTATCGTTGAGCCCATCGCTGTTGGGGGTAAATCCATTGGGCACAAAAATGCTGGGTGGTGTTTTAAAAATGCGCACCACAATATTGTCGGAACCACTGCACCCTTCGGGGGTAGTGGAAGTAAGCGTGTAGGTGATGTATTCAGCATCGGCAGGATAGTTGCCGGTTCTGAAGATGGCCACAGGATTCACAATACTTGTATTGGACAATGCCGTGCCGGGCGACCACCTGTGCGATAAGCCATTGGATGTTGCAGTGAATTGCAAGGGTTGGCCTACAACTATAGATGTATCGTTGCCTGCAAATACCTTGATCTGTGGCCGCACGGTTATATCCACTACATCCGATACAGGCTTGGGGCATCCCAATGTATCCCGCACCGTAAGTGTGAATTGCGTGGTTTGCGTAAGGCTTCGGGTGGTGGTGCTCAACTGGTTGGGTTGTTGCAAAAGATTGGATGGCGCCCAGCTAAAACTGGAACCATTGGTGCTGCCCCGCAATTGCGCAATGTCGGCATAGCAAATGGTATTGCCAGCTCCGGCATCTACCGTGGGGTATGGCACAGTTCTCAACACTAATGCATCTGTAGCGGTACATTTTCCCAGGTTAGCTACCAGCATCACATTGGTGGTGGCTGCAGTAGGTCTTGCCAATGGCGATTTTGCTCTCGGGTTATCAAATATGGCAGCAGGTTGCCAGCTAAAGCCAAGGCCTTGCGTAGTAGCATGCAATTGCACACTATCTGTTAAGCAAATAGTAGTATCTCTACCGGCATTGGCCGTAATAAAGTCCAGTGTATTTACAGTGATGGAATCCCTGGCTATGCATCCACGATCGTTGAGGGTAACATAGTATTTCGTTGTGTCTTTGGGAAACACCAATGCATTGGGACCATTGGCATTGATGAGGGTGCTGGCAGGGTCCCAGGTGAAAACGCCTGTGCCCATAGCATTCAATTGCAAAGTATCGATGCTGCAAATCAGCGTATCGTTGGCAAGGGTAACCAGTGGTCGGTCGAGTACACTCACCGGCACTATGATAGTATCGAGGCAGCCTTTGTTGCTACCTACTGTAAAGTTTACATTGTACGTACCCGGTGCAGGATAAGTGTACTGGGGATTGCGCAGCAAACTGGTATCGTTACTTACTGTAGTGTTTCCAAAATCCCAGCGCCATTTGTCTACGCCACCATAGCGGGTTTTGGTGGTATCTCTAAACTGGAATGGATTGAGATAGCAGGAACCATCGGCTACAAAGCCGGGGAAGAACCCGGGGAAAACACTGATGTTGGTATAAGTACTATCGCTACAGGACGACTCCCGGTTCACCACTAGTTTTACGCGGTACACGCCGGTATCGGGAAAAGTGAAAGTGGGCACTGCCGAAGTGCTGGTAGCACCACCGGTGCCAAAATCCCAGAAGTAGGTAAGTATCGACGGAGACGGCGATAGGTTTTGAATGGTAACGGTAAATCCATCGCAGGAAGAAATGGACACCGGCAGCTTAGCCGCAGTAATACTGCAGTTGGCCACATTTACGTGCAGCTCTTTGCGGGTGGAAGCCAGTTTTCGGCCATTGCGGTATTCATCAACCCCTACTGCCACTACATATTCCCCGGTGGTGCCGGGGCTTACTCCCGTGATAAGTCCGGTTTGACGATTGATGACCACATTGGTATTGTTGCCAAATGGATTGATAGCATTGAATCCTGTGGTGTAGGGAAGCGAAGCAAAAGGTGGCGGTGGCGAAGTGTTAGGATTTGGGTTGTTTTGCGAAGCACCATCCCATGCATCTGTAAAATAATAGACCAATGAATCGCCGTCAGGATCTACGGCGCTATAGTCGAGCACGATGGGGGAATTATAGCAAACCAACAAAGTGTCGCGTTGGCTGAATACGGGGCTGCTGTTTTCAGGAAAAGTAGAAGAGTTGATGTTGCCGGGTATTTCAATGGAATAAGAAGTACCCAGTGTGTTGGAAGGTTGAAACACATTCACAATACCATTGATGCGGCAACAGCGCTGAAAGGAAATAGTATAGCCCTGAGAGCTTGCCGGCAGGGTAATGGTGGTGGCGTATTCGAGTATCACATAACAAACCTGTGGTTTGGGGTTGATACAATCGCTGTAGCTGGTTTTATTGAGTGGGTAGGTAGCAATATTGTTGGCCGTAAAATCGCCATACTTCGTGTTGTTGGCTTTGTTGTAAACGGTCAGATTTACCTGCGCATCGTTTTGCCCGGGGTTGGGCGTGGCACAATCGCGGTATAATTTCAAAGTGACCCGGTATTCGTAATTACCCGAAGAATTTTTTCCCAAAAACTCGTAGTGCATCCACCCGCCTTTAATGTGCAAGGCATGGGCAGGTGCCCATACACACAACACCACAAAGAGCAGCAAAATTCCTTTAAGCCGGTTTAGATACATTGAGGTGCGATTGAGTAATAGGATGAGATGCCGTGTTTATAACGCGAAATTTAAAAATAGGTGATTCGGCAAGCTGGCTATATCAATACTTAGTTAATTCAGCCGATCAATAAATGCTGTGATGGTTTCGCTGGTGAGCTGGGGTTGTTCCAGCATGCCCATATGCCCTGTGTTGCGCAATATTTTCACTTCACTATTCTTTGCCAGATGTACTTGCTGTAGCACGTCGGCCATGGGTGCCGGTTTGTCTATATCTCCAATCAAAAACAACACAGGCACTTCTGCCGATTGTAATACCCTGGTCCTGTCGGGCCGGGCTATCATGGCTTCATAATATGCTATCAATGCCTGTGGGCTAAATGTTCTTCCCCGTTCTATGAGTTGACCAACGACCGTCGGGTTGTCTGCTGCAAATACTTCGCCAAATAATCCGGGGATAGTGGTTTTGATAAAAGGGAATACGCCGTTTTGCTCAATAAACTCCACCGACTTTTTGCGATTCGTTTTTTTCTCTTCACTATCGGCAAATGCGGTGGAATGCAATAGCCCGAAAGCTGCAATGCGTGAAGGCATCTGCTCGGCCATGGCCAGCGTAATATAGCCGCCCATGCTATGGCCCAATACTACAAATGGTTCGTCGCATACTTCCTGCATCAGGGCATGCATGGCATGGGCCATTGTATCAATGCTGCTGCATACTTCCCTGGCATAGGTCGATTCGCCGCTACCCGGCAGATCGGGCAGTACCAACCTGCAATGATGCAGCAATGCATCTACCTGTTGATGAAATACAAGGTGGTCTTCGCCAAAGCCATGCAGCAATAAAACGGTAGGACCTTTTTTGCCTGCAATAGAATAGCTGATGCTCGATCCGAGAAATGAGAATGTGTACTGCATAGTGTGGCAGTTTGAGTGAGCAATGCATTACAATCGTTTCCTGCGCAGCTCAAGTTTCTTGTATATCGCGAATAGAAATACAAGTATCGCCAGTGGCGAAAAAAGGCTGCTCATCCAGTCGCCATATTTGCTATAGAAAGATGGCTCCCTTGAAGGTACGCTCATTTTTATTGTGGCTTTCGTGTTCCAGCCCTGCGGTTCCCAAATATTTCCTGATGGGTCAATAAAGCAACTGATGCCTGTATTGGCACTGCGTGCCACCCACATGCGGTTTTCAATGGCACGCAGCCTGCTCATGCTCATATGCTGTTGATAGCCCGGGGTTTCGCCCCACCATCCATCGTTGGTGATCACCGTAAGAATATTGGCACCGGCACGCACATAGTCTGTAACGTAATTGCTGTAAATGCTTTCGTAGCAAATAATGGGCGCTGCTTTGTACGGGTTGCCGGGGGCCGATAATACCATGGCCGAATCGCTTTTTCCCAGTGTGCCGGTAGTGCCACCCAGGTCGTCGAACAGGCTGCTCATAAACCCAAGCCAACTGGGTAAGCTTTCTACGCCGGGCACCAGTTTCGACTTGTGGTACAACTGTGGTGTTTGGCCTGCTGCTGCACCCATGGCCGTGTTGAATGCTTCGTAATACGAACCATCCTTCATGCGACGTATGCTGAACCCGCCGGGGTTTTCGCTGCCCCAAAATTTATAGCTGTCAATACCGGTGACCAACAAAATGTTCGGGTGCTTTTGCAAAAAGGCGTAGAGAGGTTGCAGCACTTCGTTGTTGGCAATGGTGTGCTCCCAGGTTTGAGAAGGGATAGCCGTTTCGGGCCATACCACCATGCGGGTATTGCTGTCTATTTTCTCCTCACTTTGAGCTATCATGTTTTGCACCAGTATCTCGGGAGGCGTTGTAAATTTTTCGGTGTAAGGTTCCACATTCGGTTGCACCACTACCACATTGGTAGCGGCATCTGCCTTTATAGTTTCGGAAGAGGGGGTAAGAAAAAAACTAAGGATAAATGGCGCAATGATTGCCGTAGCCCAGGGAATAGTACCGCCCCATTTTCCCTCCGTAGGTAGTTTGAAAAAGCGAAAAGCCAGCAGGATGTTCACGAGCCAGATCCACAGGCTGCCGCCGGTAGTGCCGGTGTATTCGTACCACTGCACCCATGTTGGATGCGTCGAAAAAATATTACCCAGGGTAAGCCATGGCCAGCTTAGCTCCCAGTTGTGATGAATGAATTCGTACAGTATCCAATACAAGGGCAGTGCCAGGTATCCGATCTTATCGCCGAGGGCCCGTCGAGTGTAGCGAAATGCCATTAATGGAAAACACATTACAAGGCTGTTGGTCACTATGGCGCCTGCGGCCCCTTCGGGCGAAGCATTCCAGATCCACCAGGTAGTGCTCACATTCCAGATAAACATATTGAGCCAGGCTATCCAAAAAAAGCGGGCACCATTCGCCAGGTTTCTTTCGAGGTACAACAGGGGTATCCATGCAAAAAATACCAATGGAGTCAATGGGCTCATGGGCCATGCCGCAAAAAGCAATAGCCCTGTAAGCGGGTAAAGCCACCATTTTTTGGGAGAGAACATTTCCATACCCTACAAAAAAACGGCAGTTGTGCCATACACAAATGCGCTTCTTGTTTTCTTTTTCAGATAATTGGTAATGAGGGGACGATTTTCGGTTTCATCCCCGCTTATGCAGGGTACTCCACGAAATTTCTTTCGGTTTCGAACAGTTTTATTTTCAGGTCGTGGGCAGCAGGAATATGGGGACGAAGCAATTGGTAAATGACCACCACAATATTTTCGGCAGTGGGTATCAGGTGTTTGAATTCTACCGTGTCTTCGTTCAGATTGCGATGGTCGAACCTTGCGTGTACTTCCCGTTTAATAATGTCGCTTAGTTCTTTCATATCCATTACATAACCTGTGCGCTGATCAATTTCCCCGGTTACCTGTACAATCAGTTCGTAATTGTGCCCATGAAAATTGGGCAGATTGCATTTGCCAAAAATGGCTGCATTGTCGGCATCGCTCAATGCAGGATTGTGCAGCCTGTGTGCCGCGTTGAAATGTTCTTTTCTGAATACCGATACTCTCATGTGCGCCATTTTTCCCGTGCTAAAAATGCGGGGTAAAAAATAAATAGCCTATAAATTTTTTCCGCTGTATAGATGCGGCCTTCAACATTCCTGCCGCTGCTGTTTGCTTTTCGAAAGCAAGCAGGAACCCGGGGCCAGGCAAAAGGTACGGCAAACCTGGGTTCTGCCGCCATTTGTACAATTCGTTAAAATGCTGAAATGCCCAACGGGAGTCCTAATTTCGCGGCGCTATGGTATACCTCACCCGGGTGGAGCATTTTAATGCAGCCCATAAATTATACAATCCCAACTGGACCAGGGAGCAGAATGATGAAGTGTTTGGCATGTGTGCCAACGATAACTGGCATGGCCACAACTTCGAAATACATGTAACCGTAAAAGGCGAACCCGACCCCGATACGGGTTTTATAATTGATGTAAAGAAGCTAAGTGTAATTATACAGGAGCATGTGCTGGACAAAGTGGATCATAAGAACCTGAATCTCGATGTGCCCTTTATGGCCGGAAAGATGTGCAGCACCGAAGTGTTTGTGCGGGAAATATGGAAGCAACTGGCACCTCATATTTATGGCGGTCAACTGCACCAGATCAGGCTGTACGAAACGCCCCGCATCTATGTAGATTATTTTGGCGAGTAAATTTTTAAAGCAGTTTTCAACTATCAATACATGGCAATCAGCACTGCAGAACGCAGGTTTATCAGGAATTGGGAAGACCAACGCAAAGACGGTAAAGCCAGCTTTATAGCTATTTACAGTTTTGGTTTGTCTATTGTGATCTTTTTGAGCGGTGTGGCTGTCGGTTTGTTTTCGGGCCTTCGTTTTGTAACAGTTCCCTTGTTGTCTGCCCTGGCAGTGGCATCGGTTATTGGTGCGGTTGCTTTGTCTTTTTTCCTGTTTGGCCGCAATCAAAAAAAGTTTCGCCGCATTATTCAACGCGAAATAAAAGCCGCTCAATCTGCCTGATCTAAAAAGCGGTTTTTCCATTCGGGTTTCGGCAACCAGCAACTTTCTTTTTTGCCAAACCATTTGTAGCGGTTTTTTGCGATCCAGCTATACACGGCATCCCGAATAAAAGAGGGAAAATACATGCATGGATACAGCAGTGGGTATAGCCCTCCCAGTTTCCTGGCCACTTTCAATGCTGCTGTCGATTTGGTGTAGGCCTTTCCATTTTCAATCAACACAAAAGAATTCATTTCATTTACCGGCAAATGATATTGCTGCAAAAGGCTTTGCCCAACGGGGCTTTGCAGCGATGCAAAATGAAACTGCGCAGCCTTATCATATTTCAATACCTGTTGCACACTGCTGCTGCATAGGTTGCACACGCCATCAAATAAAATAATGGGGTGATGAAAATGATGCGGTGGTTGCAGCGGCTCCATGCTGCAATGTAACCAATAGCCCGCTAACTGTTTTGCTGGTGATGGAATGGCAGGTTGGCATTTCTGTAATGCATAAAAAAACCTGGTGCATGCAGCACCAGGTTTTAGTTGTTTCTGAAAAAATTTATTGCGCCAGCGAGATTCGCACTTTCACACCGGCATTGGTATTGGTAGTAGGCGCCGATGTACTGATGTATGGAATACTGCGCATTTGATCGAAGAACAAAGTGATGTTAACGCGGTTGCTCATTACATAGTCGATACTCGGGTTGATCTTAATTACTTTTTGCCCGGCGGTACTGAACGAACTGTTTTGATCGAGTCGGCTATTGCTGGTAGCATCATCGCGAATGCTGAAGTCGAAGCGGAACGTGATATCGTTATCAAATTCACTGCCACCTTCTTTGTTCAGGAACTTGGGCAGTTTGAATGGCATTTTCAAACCACGTTTGCGCCAGCTTGCACCAACAATAAATTCGGTGCTGCTCATTTCGCTCAATTGATAATCGAGCAGGCTCAAACTCAGTTGACGGCTCTTGCGGTATTCAAACCTACCAGCCAGTTGACCCGTAGTGGTAAAGTCAATTCCAATGATGGGTTCAAACGCTTCGCTGATGGTGAGGTTCGGCATTAAATAGAATGGAATATAGTTGCCACTCACGGTATCAATAAACGATGGATAGCTGATGCGCATCGGATCCTGGTAGGTGAGTGCCGATGTAAAGGAGTTCATGCTCAACCTTCCCTGGTAGCCATGTGTAATGTTGATGCTGCTGAATTTTTCCTGCAACCCGGGCAGGCGGGTAAGGCCTGTGAAATTGAGGCGCCAGTTGGGTTTTGCCTTAATGCCTTTGAACGGGTTGGAAGTGATCTTCGAGTTGTTTTGACTCAGCAATGCCACTTTATCGGGGCTTTGTTTGGTATACGCCGCAATGAAAGATGGAATGAGTACCTCCTGCGCATAACGGTTGTAACCCTTGGCATAACCATCGGCTTCTATCTGCGAACCACCTGCTTTCCAGTAAGGGTTTTGCTCTGCTACACGAAGGCTGAGTTGCTGCCTGTAAGCTTCAAAGTTTTTGAACATGGCACTGGTCTTGTTCGGGTCAAATTTTTCGAACAGGGTTTGGAATGCGATATAGGTTACACTGAATCCACCATTTACAAAAGGCGATAAGTGCGCATGGCCACTGCTACCCGTAGTGTCTTTGAATAACTCGGTGTAGTTTTTGGTAAATGCCTTATCCAAATTGAGGTCGATGGTAAATTCTTTGAAAGGTTCCAGTTGTGCCTGCACATTCAATTTCTGATCGAAGCCCTGTGCAAACAATTGGTTGAACGCAGCATCTTTGGTGATGAGGTTGCGGCTCGCATAATTGTTGAGGAATGCAGTATCGGGTTGTTTACCCAAAATGTATCCATAGCCCGGAGCCTTGCTCTGGAAATTGTTTCCCAAAAACTTCGTGCTGTCCATATAACCCGGTATGCGGCTATAATACACTTCGCCATAGTTTACCGTAGCACGTTTCAACATGGTCACCAGTTTGCCGGCTACCCGTACTGCGCCGGTTACTTCGTATTGACGGTTTTGACGTGCGGCACGTTTTTCTGCCTTGCGTGCTTTGCGCTGCATTTTTCTTTCGGCACGGGTCAGTTTTTTACCGGTCAGCGAATCGGATAATGATTTAGCAGAACCTGTAACGTTGCTGCCTTTTTTCGACTGCTTAGGCGCATTGGGTATTTTATTGCCCAATGAATCTTTGGCTTTGGGTGCGGGTTCATTTTCCAATGCAGCCAGCCACTTGCTCTTACCATACAATTTGTTCAAATCGAACTCTGCATTGAACATGCGGTCGCTTCCGTTTTCAATAATATTTCCCTGGTTGAATTGCTGCATCAGCAAACTGCTGGCGGCCCATTTATAACGGGCAGTATACGTAAGCCTTGCCGTGGTCCAATCGAGGAAGGGGAATTTTTGTGTAGGCAATGTGTAGCCAAACACAGCGGTCTGATCGTAGTTCACATTTCTACCACCTTTCCACAAGTTTTTCTGGATGCTATCCCGCTTGATGTCGGTATTTATTTCGCCTGCGGGTTCATCCACTCTCGATTTATTGAGTGCTGTAAAATCTACATTGAACGATTTGGTGAGATCCCAGCGGAAACTGTAGAACCTGTCGAAATTGTAATACTTATCGTACGTACTATCCACCCGGTCTACCTTGTTGTCGTAGGTGTTTACAATGCGTGGCACATAGCGCCCAAACTGCCTGTTCAGGTCGTAGCGTACTGCCAGGTTATTGGGCACAGGATTGAGATTTATATCCTTAATGAAAGTGAGCCATGGCGAGTTGTTCTTCATGCTTTTGAAAGGCTCCCAATATTTAGGCTGGCTGCTATAAGCATAGCCAAGCACAAGGCGGTGGCGTTTGATAAGGTCCTGCGTAATAATGGGCGAACTTACTTTTTGGTTGAGGTAGTTGTAGGTAACATCAAAATTGCTGGGGCTGTATATGCGAATGGGTTTGCCGGCTTTGGGCAGCATGCGCATATTGCTGATGTTGAGCGTTTGTGTAGTATGCTGTTCTTTGGCCACCTGGCGGATAGAATCACAATTCGCACAGTTGTTGAGTTTGTCACGCATCAGCACATCTTTGTCGTACGGATCGTACTGGGGAGTGATCAACATTTTGCTGAGACTTGCATACACCGGTATGGAAAGCCCTGCCGATTTTGGTACCAGTTTGCCTGCATCTATTTGCAGGCTTGCATCAAACTGCGTGGTGGCTTCGCGGGCTCGTTCACCCACCCGTTGTTCAATGGTTCCAAAGCCCACACTTCTATGGCTACCTGCTATGCTCAAGGTGCCGAGGTCGGCCAGTTGCATATCTACTCTACCCACAGCAGCCCAGCTTCCTTCTTCATCCAGTTGGCTTAGTCGCAATTCGTTTATCCAAACTTCTGCGCCTACATCCAATGCATCTTGCCGGTCGGGGTTTTGTACACCCACAAAAATGGATCGCACTTCGCCCAGGTTGGGGTTGCCATATAAACCATAAATGCGGTCGCCCACTTTTTCGGAATAGTAGGTAGAAGGAGAGCCGTTGTTTTCGCTACGCCTTCGCTTCAGGTCTATGAGTTCCTGTAGTTGAAAGTCGAGGCTGTTGGCACTGGGCCAAATGGTATCGGGCGAAATATTCGGACCTGCAGGCCGTGTGATTTTTAGAGGAATTAATACTTCGTAATAGTTGGACAAAATATCCTGGCCAATACGAACGGCTGCATAAATACTGGTATCAGTGAGTGGGCTGTAAGAAGGATCGGTATTCACCAATTCTTCCGCATGCAAAAACATGCTGAGGCGTTTGTACTGGCGCAAATCGTTGTTGAAAGATTTGAATACACCACGTGCTTCACCACGATACAGGTTGCGCACCTGCACACTCAGCGATTGTTCGTTCTGCAAAATATTTACACCACCATTGGCCAGTTGCTGTACCCTTTCAATACCGGGAGGAATGCGGTAAGGAATAGGAGTACGCCTATCATTTTCTTCAATGTTTACCGCCAATGTGTTGAGGGTGGTAAATGTGTTGAATGCATTGGAATTGTACGTGCCATCGCGGCTCAGGTCGAATGCAAACTGGCGCCAGTTGTTGCGTACCAGATCGAGTCGTGCAAAGCGAAGCGTAACGCTGTCTTCCCAACCGGTCATATACATCCGCATGAACCGGATGCTTTTGAAGTCGGGGATATCGCCCACTTTTTTGGTGTAGCGTGCAATGGGAATGCGGAACTGGTACCAGGTTTCTGTGCCCGTGCTACCGTTTTCGTATTTGATGCTTACAATGCGTTTGTCGGTAATGAAGTTCTGTCCCACCTGCAATGCAGTGGGCGTGATATCAATTTTGTATTCGAAATATTCTTCGCTTTCGTTCAGCGTATTATCCCTGTTCAGATCTTCATTGTCGGGATACAATGTGCTGGCCACCACCAAATCGCTTTCGTTGCTCACGGGTGAGTTGCCCTGGTTGAGGTTGTAGTTTTTGTAGCGTTGCAAAATGCCTGCATTGGCAGCATCGTAGCGGGAGTCGCGATAGTTCACGAAGTTGTCGCCACTGGGGTCGGCAGCTACTCTTTGATAGGCAGGGTTGCCTGCACCCAAAATATTTTGCAGCGGGGTAAGGAAGTCGTTTTGACGTTTGCTTTTTTCACTGTTATCGTTCAGGCCATCAAAGCCCACATCCTGGAATTCACGGTCGTTGGGATCGTTGCTGAATGCCTGGGTGATCTGATTGGGATTGACAGGCGTTTTACCCCAGGTGGTAGAAGAGTCCACTGCCAGGTTGGGTTGTGAAGGAGTAGGCAAACCATTTTCGTAAAAACGGCGGCTGTCTTTCAAAATATCTTCCGACATATTGCCCAGGTTGATGTACAACTGGCCGCCTGCCGGGTTGGTATATCCATTGGGGAAACTGGGCGTTTTCATGAAGGGGTCCTGCACCCAGAATTCCACAAACTCAATATTGGCACTTTCAAAATCGGTTTGGTCAATGGCTCGCATCATACCGCCCCAGCGGTCTTTGGGATTGCGGAATTTACCATCGGTACCAATGCCTGCCGACCTTGAATCGTAGTTATAGGTTCCCCTTTCCTTGGGGTAATAGGTCATGTCGAAAGTAATGAGCTGGTTGAGGCCGGGCAATGGTGTACGACGTGGAAATAATTCCTGGTTACTTACCTGCCTTACCCTTGGGTCGCTTAGCAGGTTCCTGTCGTCTATAGGGTTGTTGGGGTTGCGGCTATCCTGCAACACGGGTTCTATCTGGTACCAACTCAGTTTCGACCTGTTTTGGTTGTACACGATGGCGTTGTTGGAATCGGCTTCAGAGAAATTACTTCCCTGCGGTGTGGAAGCGTGGGTCCAGCCAACAAATGGAAAGCGCAGATCGATATTGGCACGGGTGCCTTCAAAATCGTCGAGATAAATTAAGCCCTGGTCGCCTTTGCCAATTTGTGGCGGGTGACCGGGTTTCAACATGGCGGCTTCGCCATAAGCCTGTATGCCCGAAGTGGCATTGGTGCTGTAGAAAGGAAGTTTATCAAGCCAGCGGCTCATTTGCTTCCAATCATTTTTGTAATTGAAATCGAGGCCATACATGCGGTTGCGAATGGGATCTTCTCCGTAGTTCATTTTGGTAAAGAAGGGGCGTTCGCCGAGGCGCATCATAGTACCACCGAGCGTCAAATTTTTATTGGCCATGTAGTCGAGCCGCATACCGAAGAACCCGCGGTTTTGTATGCCAAAGCCAACATTGTTTTCGAGGTTCACACTTACCGGAATGCCGGAGCTTTTGATGGCATTGTTGATCACGGTAAGCTTACCCAAATTGTAGTCGATCACATAGTCGATATTCTCTTTCAGAATTTGACCACCCGCCGTTACTGTTACCGAGCCTACGGGAATATTGATCGCATTCAGGTAAATGTCTTCATTGGTGCTGGCTTTCGACTGGCCGCGGATCATGAAGCGGTTGAGGTTGGCATAGTTCTGCTGTGCAATGGCTTTGATGGTATCGTACAATTGCTGGAACACATATTTTTCTGACACTGATGTAGGCTGGCCTGCAAATGCCAACAGTTGCAGGTCTTTACCAAATGGTTCGAGTACCGGGAAAATGATGCGGCCTTGTTGTGGCTGCACCGTAAAGCTGTCGATAAAGTCGAACACCCCATCTGGTTGCGGGTCGTTTCTATTGTTCAACCTGTCCAGTTGCAAAATGCGCAGCAATGGGCGACCGGGTTCATCACCTTCGGGCAACATTCTTTTTTCGCCACCACTGGGTTCCTGGTACAGCAGGTTCACTTTAAATCCTTCGCGTTGAATATTGAACTGGTCGAGGCTGTACACGTTCTTCATCATCAGGTCCCAAATGGGTAATGCAGGACGCTGGCTAGTGGCTTTCAACAATTTCAGGAAGAGAATTTTTTGGATACCACTGGCAGTATCAAGGGCTACATCCTGGGCAAATTCACCCACCTGGAAAACACGGCCGTTGTAAGCATATTGATACGCTACACCCAGCACTTCATCGGCCTGCAAAAACTGGTTGATAGAAATGAAACCCGCCTGGCGGTTGAAAATATAATCTGTGCCTTCAATCAACTTGCGGGCATAGGTTTTTTCAAAATCCTGTACCGGCCTCAAACCATTTTGAATAAGCAGGTTGGTTACATTGGCGGGGTTGCGATAGTTGGGATTGTTGATAGCACCGTACAAACCGTTGGCACCATTGAAAGGAAGACTATCTCCGGGCAGAGTTGGCACATTCGGGTTCCAGGGATAGCGTTCACCAAGGTCCATCAGGCCCACAATATCGCGGCTATCGGTAGTTTGCCCGGTACGGTTTGTTACCCATACTTCGAGGCGCATTATTTGTACCTGGCTTTGTGCAAAAGGCAATGTGCTCATCACCTTGTTGTACTTATTGCGGAAGTATTGTGCCAGCAGGAAGTGGCGGTTTTCGTCGTAGTCGTCCAGTTTTTTTTCGAAGTTGGAAATAGCAGCGCCGCCCTGGTAATTGCTGGTTTGGCGCTGGCTTTGCATATTGGCCAACGCCGTAGTTACATAGAGTTTACCAAACTGCAATTGTGTTTTGATACCGAAGAGAGCCTGTGCTCCCTGTATCAAAGTACCCTTGGTGGCAAAGCTGGTGTTACCGGCTTCAATGCTTTTGATGATCTCATCACCCTTTCCTTTGTAATCCAGTTTCAGTTGGTTTTCGAAATCGAAATTGGCGAGGGTATTAAAGTTGATGGGTAGCTTGAGTTTATCGCCAATGCTGGCATCCATGTTGAACTGGGCGTTCATGTCGAAATCGAAAGTGCCGTATTTACGGGCACGCTCGGGCAGGGTGGGGTTCTTTACATTTTGCCCCTGGTAGCCGGCACTCAGGTCCACGTTTCCGTTGGGAATGATCATGATCTTGCCATTGCCAAAAATGCGGTTGAACAGGTCGTCGAACATGCGCAACTGGGGTTTTACCAGTTTGCGGTTGAGCGCCAAATTGGTGTTGGACCTACGCCTGAAATTTTCCAGTTCCATTTGCTGACCACGCAGGCGCATGAACTCCTCGTACGTCATGGCAGTAGGCTTGCGATACAGCGAATTGCCAATTTTCTCTTTGATGTAGTACTGTTTGGTTACCGGGTCGTATTCCACTTCCTGTTTTAAATAGCCGGTATCGGGCAGGTCGAATGGATTGCGGCTCTTACTCGAAAATGGATCGCCACGCCTATCGGAGATGGGATAACGAAGGCTGTCTTTTTTGGTGCTATCTGAATCCGGAACTCTGAACTTTCGAAACGGGTCGGCCTGTGCGGTATTTGCGCAAAGCAAAAACCCCACACTAAGGCAGGTAAACAGGAAAGAATGAAACCCTTTTACTGACAATGCTGGTTAGTTTGGTAGAGTAAAGTTTGCTGTATAAATAAGCGGTTTAAGATGCTGAAAAATAAAACAATATCAGATAGCTTTCAAGGCGAGTTTAATGAGTTCTTCTACAGAGGTGGAGCCAGCCGATTGAACCAATGCTTTTTTGATGGCCTGCTCCGCCATATTGCGGGCTATGCCCAGGGCCACCAGTGCATCTAACGCATCGCGATCAGGGGTATTGTTGGCGGCAATAATATCTGTGGGTTGATGTGCCATTTGCACACTACCCATTTTGTCTTTCAGTTCGAGTACAATGCGTTCTGCAGTTTTTTTGCCAATGCCTTTTACGCCTTCCAGTATGCGTACCTGGCCGGTGCTAATGGCTTGTGCTACTTCAATGGGGCGCATGCTGCTGAGCATCATACGGGCGGTGGCAGCACCAACGCCCGATACGCTGAGTAGTTTCAGGAAAATATCTTTTTCGGCGGGTTCGCTAAATCCGAAGATGGTAAATGCGTCTTCTGCCACTTTGAGGTGGGTAATAAGCGTGCCGGCATCGGCATGCTGAATGGCAGCAAAAGTGTTCAGGCTAATTTGAACTTCGTATCCCACGCCTTGTACATCCACAATAAGTTTGGTGGGGCTTTTGTGTAAGAATTTACCGGTTAGCTGGGCTATCATGTGGCGAAAGTAACTATTAGCAGCCAACTTAGCCCAGTAGTCATAAGGGGCTGCAGGGCTATTTTTTATTGTAAAAGCCGATAGGTTTTGCCCGGTCGGGGTTTCGGGCATAAGTTCGCAGCAAATCTTACCGGTTATGGCAATTGAAATTGGTCAAAAAGCTCCTGCTTTCACCCTGTACAATACCGAAAAGCAGGAAGTGTCGCTGGAATCTTTGGCGGGGCAAAACGTACTGATCCTGTTTTTTCCCCTGGCTTTTACCAGTGTATGCACCAAAGAACTTTGTTCTGTTCGCGACAACATCGCTTTTTACAATAGCTCAAACGCAGTGGTGGTGGGCATTAGCGTGGATTCGCTGTATACGTTGGGCCGCTACAAGGCCGACCAGCAACTGAATTTTACCCTGCTGAGCGATTTCAATAAAGAAGTATCAGCAGCCTATGGAGCGTTGTACGACCGGTTTTCCTATGGCATGCAGGGCGTGTCCAAAAGGGCAGCTTTTGTGGTAGGCAAAACGGGAAACATTGCCTATGCCGAAGTGCTGGAAAGCGCCGCCGACCTGCCCAATTTTGAAGCCATCCAGGCAGTGCTGGCGGACTTAGATTAAGGGGTGCTCCTGCTTCGAAATATGGAATTTTAAGGACATTTTTATCTATCTGTTATGGCAAAAACTGTGGAAAACTGATAAATATCACAATTTTGGCTACCTTTATACCAATCCGTGAGAAAAATCGTTGTCATAACATTATTAGCCTTCGCCGGCAAAATGGGCTTCGCTCAAAAGGGTAAGGCGTTGGAAAATGGCGCGGTGGCTAAGCAGGTACAGTTTTTCCCGAACCCGGCTTCTACATTTATCAATTTCGAATTCAAGACCGTTGTTGAGCGGGGATCGGTTATCCAGTTCTATTCTTTTTTAGGCCGCAAAATGGCGAGCCATCCCATTACCGGCAATAGGATGCAGGTGAATCTGAATGACTATATCACCGGCATCTATATTTTCCAGGTGCGGGATGCATCGGGTCGCATGTTGGAAAGCAACAAGTTCCAGGTATCTAAATAATTAGAGGTTTCCCTATTGGTTCCCCAGGATGAATGCCGCAGTGTTGCGGCATATTTTTTTGCGCCTGCACATTGGGGTTATAGTGGCACTGAGTTTTGATAGAGAGAAACTGGGTTAGTTACGAACCAGGGCGGGGGAGGGATAATTTACAAGCTGAATTCTTCATAAAATGCTTGTTTTGTTTTTGGGTCGTACCATAAGTATTTCCAGTACTCATTTTCCTTGCCGACTTTATATGGCTCTAATAATTCAATTTTGTCTTTATCCCACCAGGGAAATTCGTCAAGAAAGAACAACCCGTCATCGTCCTTCGTTGTGGTTAGCTGCATTTTCTTTGTGGCAATTATTCTGTCAATTGTTGATTGATTACAGGTAAATGCAATTAGAACTTTATAGTCTGAACCGAAAAAGTCGCCATACGAATGGATGTTTGTTACGTCGTTTGATGGCTCTGTCAATACATAATCTCTGAATCGCTTTTTATCGCGTTCAGTATTAGGGGTGTCGATGGCTGGTTTTAAAATCACTTTATCTACTAATTCCCCTGCTTTCTTACTTATTTTTTGTTTTGTGTCGCTGGCTACTTCCTTGGTTTTATCAACTGAATCATAACCTTTCCTTTTGATTCTATCGCAAGAGAAAAATGACACTATAAAAGCAAGTGTCAGTATGTAGATAGTTAAACGCAATGTATTTTTAGAGTGTGCCAACGGTTTTCGGATTGGCGATGTGGCATATTGCCTGTCGATGTTGGCGGCGTTGTTAGATATCCCCGGCTCGTTATTTCTCACAGATCTCTTTCAGCTTGTCGAGTGCTTTGGGGTAACTCTCGTTCATATAGTCTACAAAATCTTCCGTGGTGTCTAAGTCTACGGTAACGGTTGTAGTTCTATTGTTTTCTTCGAAGCTGTAGTTTTCAAACCCGTTGGCCCATTTTTCCACTTCTGGTCCTTCTGTAATTTCCTCGCCGGCTTTTAAAAGGCCATAATGTTGAATGGAAACAAATTGGTGGGGAATGTTTTCAACTATCCTGGAAACCATGCCTCCTTTTTCTCCTTTCTCGTCTACTCCCACAAATAGCATTTTACTTCCCTTGTCCCAACTTCCTTCATAGGTAGAAGTAGGGTTAAACAAGGCAGTCCATTGCTCATAAGTTGATTTGCTGGTACTGCCCAGCATGCGATCGTATACCCTGGCCACAGGTGCATGGATGCTTGTTGTGTATTGTAACTTTTTCATGGTGTTGGTATTTGTTTGAATTGAACTTCGGGGTGATATTTCCCTTTATACTTAGCAATCGTATAGTATAGCCTATCACAATGGTATTGCAGTCTATGCTACTGCCAACAATATACTACAGGCACCCGGAATTCAACTTGCATTGTGCCGCATTTTTATTGGCGGGTTCGTCAATTCCACTGAGATTAGTTTTCTTTTAGCTCAACCCTGGTGCGGGAATGAAAAAGGCTCGTGGGACACGAGCCAGGGCAGAGAATTGGTTATTCAAAATATTGATGATACATGCTAAAGGAGCTTTGAAGTTTCAGCACAATTTGTTTTGCATCATTCTCAGTAGGTGAATTTTCTAAGTCTCGTACTAATGCTAAGTGAGGAAGTAACCATTTGTGCAATTCATCATGGCTCTTACCTTTCATTGTACAACTTTTAATGAGCTTTTCATTTTGATCTTTTAACTGCTGAGCCAGCTCTTTATTGTTATTTTGATTGGATTTAATGTACGCATTCACTAATCCCTCTCCTTTCGTAATCGGTGGTTTCATTTCCTCATTAACTGCCCATTTTTCACCATTGTTCAGTTCAATAGTTGCCGGGCTTTTTTCGGGATGCTGTTCTACCTGTTTTGCTTCTTGACCGGGCGTTTTTTGGTCATTATTCGTACAACTCCATAAAGCGAAACTGCTGATTGCCAATAAGAGTATTTTTTTCATATTTCAACTATTTGGTTATTGCTATCATTCCCAAAATTCCATACTGCAGACAATGTACTGCATGCGCCTTATATCCAATTCGTTTGCTGCATTATTATTGTGCGGGTTACAACAATTTTGACGTGATTATTTTTCTTTTTTGGCTCAATTCTGGTACGGGCATAAAAAAAGGCTCGTGGAACACGAGCCAGGGCGGAGAGGCATTTATAACTGCGCAAAGAATTGTTTAATTCTTTCTGTAAGGTCCGGGTTGTTGGTGGCTATATCGAAATGGGTTTTGTCGTATGTGTACAGTTGAAATTTTGAGGCATTACTCAATCCTGCTAATTTTTCCTGCAGGGCATAGCCTTGCGAAACAGGAACATTGGCATCTTTCGAACCAAGATGTAATTGCGTCAGCGGAAGGTATTGTGCAAAGTATAGGGGGGATGATGCGATGATCTTATTTCTTGTTTCTTCCAAGGTGCGCTGTCCATTTTTATAAGCGCTTAAAAACTGGCATCGGTACGTGTCGTCGTTTTGATTTTCGGCAGTAAGTGCAAGCATATCTGTAGGGCTTACTACAGCAATAACCAGTTTCACTCTTGTGTCTCTTATGCCTGCAAGCATTGCCACAGTACCACCACGGCTGCCACCTCTTACACCCGTTCTGTTTACATCAGCAATGGCCTCTGTTTGTTGCACGAGGTTGAGAAAGGCGAGTACATCGTCGGTGGCTCCGTCAAATGCATCGCAATGCTCCCCTTCGGAAATAGGCGTTGTATACACTTTCCCGTTAATCGTAAGTTCTAATGACTGGCCTCTTAATGCAGGGATGGCAATAATGGTGGAGCTGCCGGGGGCCTGGGTATCCAATGCAACATTCACACTGTTGGTCGTAATGTTTAACCCAAATCCTCCCACATACATTTGAACAGGAACGGTATTGGCAGTATTGTTCGGAATGATCAATGCACCATATTCTTTGATGCCGTTTACCCTGAAAGAAACTATTTTAAGTTTGAATGTTCCTGGAATTACATCTGCTTCTTGTAGGAGTTGATAGTCGGCAGGTATTATATTTTTGTTTTTCCAACCATTGAAAACATTATCAAGCTCGGCTGTTGTTGGAGTCGTAAATAAATTTTTTTGAGCATCGCCCGAAAGGAAGTCTTTTTCGCAGGATACAAAAGTGGCGGCAATCACTGCAATCATCAGCATTAAAAAAACAGGCTTCATGTTTGTGTGATTTTAGATAATGTTTTTTATGCTGGTTGGTAACATAAGTAGGTAGCATATTGCCATTGCAATATGCTACAGAGGTTTGTTTTCGCCATCCCTACTTCACTTCCACGATCAAAAATTTCAGATACTCGGTGTTTTCCATGCCCCACACAATAGGGTGGTCGCTGGCCTGGGTTTGATAAGTTACCTGGCGCAGTTTGCGGCGGGCATCTTTGGCAGCCATTTCAATAATCTGTAAAAACAATTCGGGCTGCACCAGGTTGGTACAACTGGCAGTTACCAAAAATCCACCGGGCTTCACCAGCTTCATGGCACGCAGGTTAATTTCTTTATACCCCGTAATAGCTTTCTGAATGTTTTCGCGGCTCTTGGTAAATGCCGGCGGGTCCACCATCACCACATCGTATTGCTTGCCTTCCTTGCTCCATTGTTTCAATGCATCAAATGCATTCATGGCTTCGAATTGGCAAATATCCTGCAAGCCATTCAGCTCGGCATTGCGCCGCGATTGCTCCACCGCTTTTTCGCTGATATCAATACCCAATACACTTTTAGCACCATAGTGCCCGGCATGTATGCTGAAGGTACCGGTATAGCAAAATGCTTCCAGCACATTGGCGCCTTTTACAATATGCTGTATGGCGCGGCGGTTATCCTGCTGATCGAGGAAGTAGCCGGTCTTTTGGCCATTCAAAATATCTACATGAAACTTCAACCCATTTTCGTTGATGATGATATTGGTATCGAAGGGGGCACTCAAAAAATCTTTCACCTGCGGCAATCCTTCCAGTTCCCGCACAGGTACATCGTTTCGTTCGAAAATGCCTTTGGGGTTAAAAATGCTGTTGATGGCTTTTACAATGGCAGGCTTCCACACATCCATGCCATAAGCCAAAGTTTGCAGTACAAAATAATCGTTGAACTTATCGATGATGAGGGCCGGCATTTCGTCGGCTTCGCCAAAAATGAGTCGGCAGTTTTCGGTATATCCAATTTGCTGGCGGTAGGCCCAGGCATCGGCAATGCGCTTATGAAAAAATGCTTCGTCTATTTTGTCTTTTTGGTTGCGGCTCAGCAGGCGCACCAGTATCTGGCTTTTGGGGTTGATATAGCCATATCCCACAAATTTATCCTGGGAGTTGCGCACTTCTACAATATCGCCGGGGTTGGGAATATCGGCCGTACTGCTGCGGGCGGTATCTACTTCGTTGGCAAATATCCAGGGATGACCATTTTCTACACGGGGCGCAATTTTTTTGCGCAGCCAAATTGTTTGCATAGACAGTTGTATGATGGAGTATAGGCTCCAATTGTTGAGTAAAGCGCCAAAGGTAGCTTTTGGCTTAAAATACATTGGCAATCATTAGAATGAATTGTTATGATTTTGTATAATAGTATGCCAAACTTCAAACCCTGACTTATCGCAGGTTTCCAGCCGGGGGCTTCAAATAATTTTGGCGCCAGTTAATTGTGTCCATCTAAAAAATCACTCAGGAATGGCTAAAACTATTTTCATTGCAACCACCGAACCCTATAGCGGTAAGTCTTTATTGGCTATGGGCGTACTCAACATGCTACTGGGTAAAGCCCACAAAGTAGCCTACTTCAAACCCATCGTCAACGAGGAGGATCCTTCTAAAAAGGACCGGGACATTGACACTATTCTGCAGCATTTTGCTTTGGAAATTCCTTACGAGGATACGTATGCCTTTAGCCGTAAGCAGGCATTTGGCCAGCGCCAGAATGAAGGGAAAGGAGAGCTGATAGATACCATTATCAGCAAAGTGAAGAAACTGGAAGAACAGTATGATTTTACTGTAATTGAAGGCAGCGATTTTTTGGGAGAAGGCACCGCTTTTGAACTGGAAGCGAATATGTCTATCGCCAATAACCTGAGCGCCCCTGTTATTATTGTGTTGTCGGGCCAGGGAAAATCTATTGACCAGATCGTAGTGCATGCGCAAACCGTGCTGCGCAATTTCCTGAGCCACGATGTGCAGGTATTGGCGGTGGTAGTAAATAAGGTATTGCCCGAAATGGTAAACCCTGTAAAAGAATTGATGCAGGGAGAACTGGGCCTCGAAACTTTGCTGGCAGTAATACCGCATAGCAAAAACCTGGAAAGCCCTACGGTAAAAGAGATACTGGAACAAATGAATGGCAAGTTGCTGGTAGGCGAAAGCCTGCTGACCAACCAGGTAGATAATTTCATTACCGGCGCCATGCACCTGCCCAATTTCCTGAGCCATATTTTAGAAAATGTGGTGATCGTAACACCCGGTGATAGGGGTGATATTATTATTGGTGCCATGCAGGCCAACCAATCGGCCAGTTATCCTAAAGTGGCGGGTGTAGTGCTGACCGGTGGTATTAAACCGGAGCCGCAAATTATGCGCCTCATCAATGGTTCGCCCACTGTAGTTCCACTCATCAGCGTAACCACCGGTACATTCAGAACTACCACAATGCTGGGATCGGTGAAATCGCAATTGAGTGCCGATAACCCGAAAAAAATACAACTGGCCATCAGCAGTTTTGAAAAATATGTAGACGTAGAAGCACTGAGCCAGCGCATGATCACGTATGTGCCCGAAGGCATTACGCCACATATGTTCCAATATCAACTGACTAAAACAGCTCTCAAGCAGAAAAAGCATATTGTACTGCCCGAGGGTAATGATGACAGGATATTGAAAGCGGCAGCAAGGCTTATCAACCAGGAGGTGGTAGACCTTACCATACTGGGCGATGCCAATGAAGTGGCAGCATCAGTAAAACGACTGGGCCTGGAGTTGGACATGGAAAAAGTGAAAGTGATCAACCCTGCTACCGATAGTCATTACGATGAGTATGTGAATACACTGTATGAGTTGCGCAAAGCCAAGAATGTAACACCCGAAATGGCCCGCGACCTTATGACCGATGTATCTTATTTCGGTACCATGATGGTGTACAAAGGACATGCCGATGGCATGGTGAGTGGTGCTATTCATACTACACAGCATACTATTCGCCCGGCATTGCAATTTGTAAAAACCAAGCCGGGTATTTCCACGGTAAGTTCTGTGTTCTTCATGTGCCTGCCCGATCGTGTGTCTGTGTTTGGCGACTGTGCGGTGAACCCCGATCCCACTGCAGAGCAACTGGCAGAAATTGCCATTTCTTCTGCCGAAAGCAGTAAGTTGTTTGGTATAGAACCCCGCATTGCAATGTTGTCTTATTCTTCCGGTTCATCGGGCGAAGGTGCCGATGTAGATAAAGTGAGACAGGCTACTGCTATTGTAAAAACAAAACGCCCCGACCTGAAAGTGGAAGGACCTATTCAATATGATGCGGCTGTTGACCCTACTGTGGGCAAGCAAAAAATGCCGGGCTCCGATGTGGCAGGACAAGCCAGCGTACTTATTTTCCCCGACCTCAACACGGGCAACAATACCTACAAAGCAGTACAGCGTGAAACCGGTGCATTGGCCATTGGCCCCATGTTGCAAGGCCTCAATAAACCGATCAACGACCTCAGCCGCGGTTGTACGGTAGATGATGTATTCAACACGGTCATCATTACCGCTATCCAGGCGCAACAAGGATAAACCCCTCATCTCCTGACATATATCTCTTTGCTTCAACGCAACGGGGTATAAAAATTTAAAGTAAAATCATGTTCATTTTCGTAATCAATTCAGGTAGTAGTTCTATCAAATATCAATTGTTCAAAATGCCCGCCGAAAATCCTATCTGTAGTGGTTTGGTGGAGCGTATTGGACTGGAAGAGTCGCAACTCACACACAAAACTTATAAGGATGGCGTGGAGAAAGTGGCCAAAAAATCTATGGCTATAGCAGACCACGAAGCGGGCCTGCATGCAGTGGCCAGCTTGCTCACCGATGCAGAGTGGGGCGTGATCAAAGACCCCGAAGAGATCGTAGCAGTAGGACACAGGGTAGTGCACGGTGGTGAAAGTTTTGCAGCCACTACCGTAATTACCGATGCGGTAAAAGCCAAAGTGAAGGAGTTATTCTCTCTGGCACCTTTGCACAATCCCCCCAACTACCTTGGCATAGAAGTAGCAGAAAAAATATTTACAAAAGCCACGCAGGTAGCTGTGTTCGATACAGCATTCCATCAAACCATGCCACCACAGGCATATCGCTATGCCATCCCTCAGCACTTGTATGAGCAGGAAGGCATTCGTGCTTATGGCTTTCATGGCACATCGCATAAGTACGTGAGCAAAAAAGCAGCGGACTATTTAAACAAGCCCGAAGCAAAGATCATTACCATTCACCTGGGCAACGGTTGCAGTATGGCAGCGGTAGATGCAGGTAAATCGGTAGATACCAGCATGGGGTTTGGACCAGTAAGCGGATTGGTAATGGGTACCCGTGCCGGCGATATTGATGCGGCAGTTATCTTCCATTTTATAGAGCAAATGGGTATGGATGCCAAAAAGGTAAACAACCTTTTGAATAAAGAAAGTGGAATGGCGGGCCTTACCGGCTTTAGCGATATGCGTGATGTGCGTACGGCTGTGTTGGAAGGAAATCCGCTGGCCGAGCTGGGCAGCAGTTTGTATGCCTACCGCATTAAAAAATATATTGGCGCTTATGCCGCTGTATTGAATGGCCTCGATGCTATTGTGTTTACAGCAGGTGTGGGCGAAAACGATAAGGATACCCGCCGCAGGGTGTGCGACCAGTTGCAGTTCCTGGGTATTCATTTTAGTGAAGAAGCCAACCAGGCATCGGGCTCGGGTATCCGCGAGATCAATACGCCAGATTCGCCTGTGAAAATATTGATAGTGCCTACTAACGAAGAATTGGAAATAGCACAACAATGCTTCGGACTGTTGAAGTCCTGAGCAATCTATCCATGATGCATCTTAAATGGAGCCCTTGCGGCTCCATTTTTTTTTTGCCCCAAAAAATATTTGATGGCCATTACAACCATTTGCTGCAACTTCCTCTCTTAGTATAAAAGCACGCATAGTGACAGACGAACAACTGATAACAGCATGCCAGCAAATGCAGCGCCCGGCGCAACGGATTCTGTACGAACGCATGGCTCCTAAACTGTACCACACCTGCAAGCGGTACTTACGAAGCCAGCGGGATATAGAAGAAGTGTTAGCTGAAGCCTGCTTCCAAATGCTCACCAAAATACACCAGCTAAAAGAAGTGCAGGCTTTTGAAGGCTGGGCCCGCCGCATTGCCGTTAACCAATGCCTGGCGTTGCTAAAAAAGCAAACAAGTTTTGGCATTCATCTGGACGAAAGCATTGCGGATATCTATGCTGATGCATCGCAGGGATATCCGATGGATGCCGACGACTTGCTGCAGCTCATGCAGGAATTGCCCGATGGCAGTCGTACGGTTTTTAATCTCTATGTAGTGGAAGGATATACGCACAAAGAAATTGCATCCATGCTGGGCATTTCGGAGGGTACGTCCAAATCGCAATTGAATTTTTCCCGCAAAAAATTGCAGGAACTGGTACACAAATTCTATGACCAATCATTCAAAAGCCATGAACAATCCAGATAAATTTTTTGAACAATTCAAACAGGCTGCCAGCCGGTCGGAACAGCATCGCTTTCCGGGTTTTGATGAAGTGTGGCAGCAGGTGGAAACCCGCCTCGATAAAGAAGGCGATAAAAAAGTGGTGGCTTTTTACCGCAAGCCCTGGTTTGCCATTGCCGCTTCTTTGCTGGCTATGGTACTCATCAGTGTAACGCTTTACAATAATCGCAATACAAAAAATGAAGGATATGTAAAACGTACAGCCCCGGCAGCTACTACTGCTCCTGCTACACCTGCAACTATCGATCAGCCTTCAAGCGATTCGCCGAAAATAGCTGTGGTAAAAACTACGCCACCTATCCATAATGTGCAGAAAAAAGCAACAGCGCAAACTATCTCAATACCTGCAAAGCCAAACGATAGTTCGGCTATAGCTGCTGTTCGTGCGATTATCGTAAAAGGTGTGGTGACTGATACTTTGGGCAAACCTCTTCATGGCGCATCTGTAGTGGTGAAGGGTACCAACAAATATGTAGTTTCAGATTCTGCCGGAGCTTTTACAATAGAAGCTCAAACCGGCGATCTGTTAACAGCCAATTTTATTGGTTATACGAGTAGCCAGGTGCAATTGAATGCGGATAAAAAAGTGCATGTTGCTTTAGCGCCGGCAACTGCCACATTGAACGAAGTAGTGGTGGTTGGTTATGGTACGCAAAAGAAAAAATCGCTTACGGGCTCGGTAACATCCATCTCGTCCAGGGATTTGCAACTATCCTCCAACAACTCCAACAACTTCAGCCAGGCTTTGCAGGGCCGTGTGGCGGGGGTGCAAGTAAACAACCAACGTAGCAGGCGGGCAAAAGAAACTCCTCAAACATTCGGGTATAGTGCAGGGGCACCAGGCGCCAATCAACAGGTTGATATTCGGGTTCGGGGTCTCGCCACTGTATCGGGTGCCAACCAACCCATGTATGTTGTGAACGGGCAGGTTGCTAATGGCAATGTATTGCAAGCGCTTGATGCATCGAACATCAACAAAATTGATATACTCAAAGATGCCAGCGCTACTGCGATATACGGTAGCCGTGCACAAAATGGCGTAGTGATAATCACTACAAAAAACCTGGGCAAAAAGGAGCAGAAAAGATTGGATGATTTCAATCAAAATCTTTTAAATGCGGGTATAACAATTCCCAATTACCAAACACAGGAAGAATATAATCCACTGCTCGAAAATCCATTCACCAGTCCGCAGGTGTCGCCGTTGTCTACTTTTAGTATTGATGTAGACAATGCATCGTATGCCAATATTCGCCGTTACATCAACAATGGTGATGCAGTGCCTAAAGATGCGGTGCGCATTGAAGAAATGATCAATTATTTCAAGTACCAGTATGCATCGCCCATGGATGACAAACCCTTTTCTGTATTGTCCGAATACCAGGATGCTCCATGGAATACACAACATAAATTATTGCGCATTGCCTTGCAGGCAAAAGATATTCCTGCCACACAATTGCCCGCCAGCAATATTGTATTTCTCATAGATGTTTCGGGCTCTATGAGCGACCCCAATAAATTGCCCTTGCTCAAATCATCGTTCAAAGTATTGGTCGATCAATTGCGCAGCCAGGATAAAGTATCGATTGTAGTATATGCTGGCGCTGCAGGTTTGGTATTACCTGCTACCAGTGGCGATAAAAAAGATTCCATCATGGCAGCACTGAATAAGCTTTCCGCAGGCGGTAGTACCGCAGGTGGTGAAGGCATAGAACTGGCATACAAAACTGCTGCCGAAAATTTTGTAAAGGATGGAAACAATAGGGTGGTGCTGGCCACCGATGGCGATTTTAATGTGGGCATCAGTTCGGAGGGGGATTTGCAACATCTGATCGAAGAAAAAAGAAAGAGCGGCATATTTCTTACCTGCCTGGGTTTTGGTATGGGCAATTATAAAGACAACCGTCTTGAATTGCTGGCCGATAAAGGCAATGGCAACTATGCGTATATCGACAACATGCAGGAGTCGAACAGGTTTTTAGGTAAAGAATTTAAAGGCACACTGTATGCTGTGGCTAAAGATGTGAAACTGCAAATTGAATTCAACCCGTCGCAGGTTAAAAGTTATCGCCTCATTGGTTATGAAAATCGTTTACTGAATGATGAAGATTTTGTGAACGATAAAATTGATGCCGGCGAAATGGGTGCCGGGCATACAGTAACAGCGCTGTACGAAATTATTCCTGCCGGGGTGGAGAGCAAGTTTGCAGCAAAAGTGCCGAACATGCAATATTCCAAAGTGGTGCCCAATGGCAACCTGGGCGAAATAGCCACTATTAAGTTCAGGTATAAAAAACCGGATGGCGATTCCAGTACCGAATTTTCAAGACCTGTATTGAGCGACCTTGCATTTAAGAAAGGGCCTCCTTCGGAAGATTTCAGATTTGCCGCAGCAGTGGCCTGGTTCGGGTTAAAACTTCGCGATTCCGAATTAATACCCAATAAAAACATTGCCGATATTATTAAGCTGGCTAAAAATGCCATCCGCTTCGATCCCGATGGATATCGTGCCGAATTCATCAGGCTGATGGAAACTGCTAAATAACAATTACTCGAAAAATATCAAAAGCAATGCGCCGAAAGTCGCGTTGCTTTTTTATGGCAACTACACACAAAACATTCCTGCCTTGTTCAATGTATTGATGGGTTTGTTATCCCAAAACAATTCGAAGTGTTCTAGACCTGCTGCTTCATAATCGGCTTTCACTTCCTGCAACGTGTATGGCTTTGGTTGATCGATGTGAATTTTTTGCAACAGATCATGCAGCCATTTGCCTTGCGTATCGGGCACACTGATGACTATTGTTTTTGTATTGCTTTCAAAGCGCAGCGAAGCCATACTCCAACTGCTTCCTTTTTTTGTTTTTACAAAATATTCAATGGCAGGAATGGGGCCGGTGAAAATGAGTTTCGCATTACTTGAAACAGCACCTGCATCCGCATCTGTAAGCACGGTGCGGATATAATCGGGAGCAATAGAAGTTTTGGGAACCTTGTGCTCAAACCATTTATACAAAGGCATATCAAAACCCACGGCGTGCATATAATTGTGCAGGCTCTTTTTTAAACCTTCGCTAAATAATTCGTGTTCGGTGCCGGTGGGGTCGGCATGCACAACATCGTTATCGGCAAATGTGGGTGTGAACGGAATGATGCTTTGCACGCCAAATTTTTCGGGTTGCAATCCAACAGGACTATGCGCCGTCATGGCAAACTGGTGCCAGAATGCAGATTGCAAAATGCCCGCTTCAAATAATTGTCGCACCATTTCCAGTGAGTCAATTGTTTCCTGTGCAGTTTGGGTAGGAAAACCATACATCAAATAAGCATGCACCATAATGCCTGCTTCGGTAAAGTGCTTGTTCACTTTTGCCACCTGCGCTACCGTAATGCCTTTGTTGATGAGCTTCAACAAACGATCGCTGGCTACTTCGAGCCCACCGCTTACGGCAATACAACCTGCGGCTTTCAATAAATAGCAAAGGTCTTGCGTAAAACTTTTTTCAAAACGCACATTGGTCCACCAGGCAACATTCAGTTTGCGTTTCAGTATTTCGAGGCTCAACGCTTTCATCAGCGATGGCGGTGCTGCTTCATCCACAAAATGAAAACCGTTGAAACCTGTGGCTGCAATCATTTGCTCCATGCGGTCGCAAATAAGCGCTGCCGCAATGGGTTCATATATTTTGATATAGTCGAGACTGATATCGCAGAATGTGCATTTACCCCAGTAACAACCATGTGCCATAGTCAGTTTGTTCCACCGGCCATCGCTCCAAAGGCTGTGCATGGGGTTGGCAATTTCAATGGCATTGATATAATCACTCAGCAACAGGTCGCTATAATCGGGGGTGCCGGTTTCGGCCATTTTATAATCGCTGCAGGCCTTGCTGTTTTTATACACCACTGCATTGTTCTCCAGCAGCAAACATCTTTTTAGTTCATCTGCAGGTATTTTTCCATCAAGGTGTTGCAGCAATAATTCCAATGGTCTTTCGCCATCGTCGAGGGTAATGAAATCGTAAAACTCAAAAACCCGTACCTCTTTCAAACTGCGCAACTCGGTATTGGCAAAGCCTCCACCCATCACCACTTTTATTTGCGGGTGTTGTTGTTTGATGTATTGTGCACAGCGAAAAGAGCTGAACAGGTTGCCGGGAAAAGGAACGGACAATGCCACCAACGTGGGTCGGCTTGCGGCAATATGCGCTTCCAGTTTTTGAATCGTGATGTTGTCGATATGCGATAGCGGTGCTTGCAATAACGCATAGAGTTCGTCGAAGCTATTGGCACTTCGGCCCAGCCTTTCGGCATAGCGGCTAAAGCCAAAATGTTCATCAATATTTTCTTTGATAAAATCGCCCAGGTCTTCGAGGTACATGGTCGCCACATGCTTGCCCTGGTCCTGGAAGCCCATACTGCCGAAAGAAAATTGCAGGTCGTCGAGCTGCGCAAAACGCGAAGCTTCGGGCAGAAAACCCCGCTTGGCGATCAACTGCGCCATGGTTGGTTTTTTGCCCTGCAAAAAAGCAATGGCATCGTTGATGGTGTGTATGTATTGCTGGCGAAGCGAGTAAATGCGTCGGCTGTTTTCCGAAAATTCGGCCTGCCGGGCAGCGGCCATTTCGAAAAGTTGGGTGAGTCCTTCTTTGCAAAAAAGCGCCAAAGTCACCTCAATGCCCAGGTCGGCCTGGCGGCTGCTGATCTGTTGGGTATTAAAAAAACCTTTGAGATAGGCAGTGGCTGGATAGGGCGTATTCAACTGGGTAAACGGAGGCGTAATGAGGAGTACTTGAACGCTCAATGCTTTGACTTTAGGCCCCAAAAGTACAGGTATAGTTTGCAAACCCGGTTTTGGCCCATTGGGCGGGCACTGACATTTTTGCGCAAAAGCCCTGTTGGCAGTATTCTTGAGGCTTCTACCTTTGCACACCTTTTTTACCCGTATTTACCGCAATTATTACATAAAATGAACAAAATGACTGACAATAACGCAGAAAATGCCAGCGAAGAAATTTTGAATACCGATGAAAATGTGGCCGGTACCGCATTGCTCAACGAAGATGTAGCTACTGAAGACGAGCTGGAAAAGCTGCGGGCAGAGCTGGCTGAGCAAAAGGATAAGTATTTGCGCCTGTTTGCCGAGTTTGATAACTACAAACGCAGAACCGCCAAAGAACGCCTTGAACTTTTGCAAACTGCCGGCCGCGAAGTGATCACTTCATTGCTCGACGTGCTGGACGATAGTGAAAGGGCCGAAAGAACAATGGCAAAAACTACCGATATAGAAGTAGTGAAAGAAGGCGTGAACCTGGTATTTCAAAAATTGCGCACCAACCTGGAGCAAAAAGGCCTGAAGCCTATGCAGAGTATTGGCGAAGAGTTCAACGCTGACTTGCATGAAGCCATTACCGAAATACCTGCTCCTACCGAAGAGTTGCAGGGCAAAGTATTGGATGAGGTGCAAAAAGGCTATTACCTGAGCGATAAAATTATCCGCTTTGCAAAAGTGGTAGTGGGCAAACAAGCAGAAAATTAATAGGGGGTAGTACCCAACCAAACGCAGCAAACATTGCAGCAGCAAAAAGGAAATTTCCCGATTGGCCTGCTACGCACAGCACAATAAAATATGTCTTCAAAAAGAGATTTTTACGAGATCCTGGGAGTGAGCAAAAGCTCCACAGCCGATGAGATCAAAAAAGCTTATCGGAAAGTAGCCATGCAGTTTCACCCCGACCGCAACCCGGGCGATAAAGCAGCAGAAGAAAAATTTAAAGAAGCCGCCGAAGCTTACGAAATACTGAGCGATACCGATAAGCGTGCCCAGTACGACAGGTTTGGGCACCAGGCATTTGGTCCTGGCCGTGGTGGCGGTGGCCATCCGGGCGGCATGAATATGGATGATATTTTCAGCCAGTTCGGCGACATTTTCGGCGACGATATTTTCGGCAGCTTTTTTGGCGGTGGTGGCCGCGGCGGCGGCAGAAGCCAGGGTCGTGCAAGGGGCAACCGCGGTAGCGATCTGCGGGTGAAAATGAAGATGAACTACGAAGAGATCGCTAAAGGCGCTTCCAAAACCATTAAGGTAAAAAAATATGTAGGCTGCCAAACCTGTAGCGGCAGCGGTGCCAAAGACAAAGGCAGTGTACAAAGCTGTGGTACTTGCGGTGGCAGTGGCCAGGTAAGGAGAGTGCAAAATACTTTCCTGGGTCAAATGCAAACTGTAACCACATGCCCAACCTGTAATGGCGAAGGCACTACCATTACCGCCAAATGCGGTAGCTGTAAAGGTGAAGGCCGTGTGTTTGGCGAAGAAACTGTTACCATCAACATTCCGGCTGGTGTGCAGGAAGGCATGGAGCTTCGGGTAGAAGGCAAGGGCAATGCAGGAGAACGTGGCGGCTACGCCGGCGATCTGCGTGTATTGGTAGAAGAAGAACCACATGCCGAACTGCACCGCGATGGATTGAACGTGGCATACGAACTATACGTTTCTATTCCTGATGCGGTATTTGGTACCGAAGTGCAGGTGCCTACTATTGATGGCAAAGCCAAGATCAAAATTCCGGCAGGCACACAAAGCGGAAAAATATTCCGACTCAAAGGCAAAGGTTTTCCGAGTGTGCAGAGCTATGAAAAAGGCGACCAGTTGATACATGTAAATGTGTGGACACCTACCCATGTAAGTGCAGAAGAAAAAGCGATACTGGAAAAGTTGGGCGAGAGCAACAACTTTAAACCACAACCTGATAAAAATTCGAAATCATTTTTTCAGAAAGTGAAAGAAATGTTTGACTAATAAGGAGGCCGGTTAATTACCGGCCTTTTGTTTTATAAGCCAATTCGGAAGAGGCTTGCGTTTATTGCCTGGCGATTTTGCGGGCTGCATGTTTTCGTACAACCGCTGCGTATCGGTCAGCAATTGCAAAAAGCCCTGCTCTTGTTTTTGCTGTGCATTAAATGCAGTGGCGGCCAGTGTTGCTGCTTTATCAAACGGTATAGGATGCTTCGCCGTGGTGCTGCGGAGTATTTTCCCATACCATGCCAGTGCCGCTGCTTTTCGAAAAGCAGAGTCGGCTGCCGCTATTGTTTTCGGCACTGCAATAATGGGTGTTTCCAGGTTGATGAGAGCACTGTCTGCCTGCACTTTCCTGTATTGCAAATTCCAATAGCCAAGCGTTTTTCCATCGAGAGAAATACCCGGTTTGGTTTGTAGTTCGAACATGGCCACAATGGCCTGACCTGTTCCAATGCTTCCACCATTGAGTTGCTGCGAATTTTTGGCCAATGCCTGCTTGCGATTGTTGTAGCCAATGAGTTTGTATTGCTGTACCACGCTGCTGTCGAAATACATCTGTATCTGTGCATTGGTAGCTACATGATACAGGTCTTCGGTGAGTTCTTCTACCAATACTTTTTGTGCTTCTTCTTCTGTATCGAGGTAGGCAAAACTTCCATCGCCCATTTTGGCCAGCACTTCAATTTTACTGTCTTTGTAATTGCCCATTCCCACGCCCAGGCAACTGAGCGTAACACCGGTGCTTTGGTAAGCACGCACCAATCTTTCCAATGCGTCTTCATCTATAATACCAATATTGAAATCGCCGTCGGTGGCCAGTATCACTTTGTTTACACCACCTTCAATAGGATTGGTAGTAGCCAGTTGGTACGCCAGGTGTATGCCGTTGGAGCCTTGTGTAGCGCCGCCTGCCACCAGCTCGTCAATGGCTGCAGTTATTTTTTCTTTTTCATTTCCAAATGTGGGCGCAAGCATAATGCCCGGTGCGCCACCGTAGGTTACGATCGAAACTTTATCAATGGGGCGCAAAATTTCTACCAGTTTTTTGAAACCACTTTTTAAAAGCGGCAAGCGGTTATGGTCTTCCATGCTACCGCTATTGTCTATAAGGAAAACAAGATTGCAGGCAGGCAATGAGTCGATATGAAATTTGGGTGCCACAGCATTCAGCATCAGTAGTTGATTATTCTCGTTCCACGGGCAGGGGCTCATGGCATACGTTACTTTAAATACAGAATCAGAAGCCTGCATGCCGGGCAATTTCAAATCGAAATAGTTCCACAATTCTTCAATGCGCACAGCATTGGAAGGCACTATGCTGTGGTGGGTAATTAGCCTGCGCACATTACTATACGATGCATGGTTGTTGTTGGGCATTACGCCAATGGCAGGAAATTTCCCGGCATCTATCAATTCGTTTTCCACCATTTCGTTGTACGACTCGCCACTGCCCGAACTGGCAATGGTTTCTTCCACCACAATATTGCTTTGCTTTACCAGGTTGCTCAGCTTGCTTTCCTGCTTTTCCCTTCGCAGCAGGCTGGCAGTATAAGGCAAAACAATTTTCTCAAATTTTCCATGCGAAATGATCAGCCGTATGGTATCAAACCCCACCACATAACAGGCAGCGCTATCACTACGGTTGAAGGAGAGAATTCCAAATTCGCCGCCACTGCCTGCCTGGTACACCAGGGCATTGCCCTTCAGTTTTATTTGTACATAAGGAATAGGCCTGTTGAGTGAATCAACAAAGCTGCCTGTAAAATAGTATTGCTGCCCTGCTACCGTAGCAGCAGATAAAAAGCAGTATAGAAACGCCAGGCATACTATGAACAAGCGTCGGGTCATGAATGGGTTGGACAGTAACAACTTCCGTTTTCTCTTTCTAAAACGAAAGGAAGGTAGACTTATTTAGTCTTTTAGCTGGTAAATCTCCGGCAAATTGCGCCCATAACCATCATAATCCAGTCCGTAACCCACTACAAAACGATTGGGGATGGAAAAGCCGATATAGGAAATATCCAATGGATGCACCATGGCTTCGGGCTTGTGCAGCAGGGCGCAGATAGCCAGGCTTGCAGGTTGCTGGTTCATAATTTCGGGCAGGAATGCAGTAAGTGTTTTGCCTGTATCCACTATGTCTTCCAATATTACCACATGGCGGTCTTTGATAACGGCATCGAGCCCAATAGCCGTAATTACATGACCACTGCTTTTGGTGCCTTTGTAAGATGCCAGTTTAATGAAGCAAATTTCGGCAGGTATATCAATGGTTTTAAACAGGTCGGAAGTAAACATGAACGACCCGTTGAGTATGGCAATGAACAGGGGATCTTTGCCTTTATAATCGTCACAAATTTGTTGACCAAGTTTGGCTACCGATTCGTGGATGGCTTCAGCAGATAAATACGGGACAAAGGTTTTGTCTAATACTTGAACTTCTTTCGACATAGTGTTAGGCTTAATCGGCGAAAGGTAGGCTGCGTTGCGAAAAGTTAGGGACGAATGCTCCAACTTTTTTGAAGGCAATAACAGAAATTATTTGCGGGTAGATGCGGCTTTGCCCGAGGGAGGATCCTGCAGGTAAATTTTTGTGCCTTTTTGCACTTCGGCCTGCATGGGTAAATTATTCCAAAATGCAATTTGGTTAAGCCTTACGCCATTCTTTTGACTGATGTTCCAAAGCGATTCTTTTGCTGTGGCTTCGTACACCTGTATTTCCCCTCTTTTCTTTTTTCGTTCAACAAACACCAGCTGATTTTTTTCGAGGATATCGGTGCGGCTCATATCGTTGAATGCTAATATTTCGCTCAGCAAAATATTGTTCTCATTTGCAATGGCGAGCAAGGAGCTTCCAGCTTTTGCAAACATGGCTTTGGTGCTGTTGATATAAAAATATCCCTCGGGATATGACTCGGTCAAAATAGGTTGCTCTTGTACAACAGGCGTGGCTACAGGTGTTTTGCTCACTGCTGCAACAACCGGTTTTTCGGCTATGGGTTCTGTTGGGCCTTTTGCTACATCATTGTTTGGTAATGCTACCGGGCCTTGTAGAGCCAAAGTAGTATAACTGTTCAGGTCATTTTCTTCCACCACTTTTATCAGCAATGCCACATACCTGGGGTTGGTGGCATAGCCTGCTTTTTTCAGGCCTTCGGCCCAGGCTTTGTAGTCTGTTATTTCCAATTGAAACAATGCAGCATACCTTGGATTATTTCTCAAAAAATCGGAGTGGTCCCTGTATGATTCATCGGCACTGGTGTAGGCCCTGAAGCATTCGCCGTTGGCATCATCATCGTGGTACACTTTGTCGCCTGTCCAGGTGTTTTTGCATTTGATGCCAAAATGATTATTGGACCGCATACATAATTCTCCTGTGCCTGCACCCGACTCCAATAATCCCTGTGCCAGCTTAATAGAAGCGGGCACACCACTGCGTTGTTGCTCGGCCATAGCCAATAGGCTATACGTTTCTATGTAGGCACGATAGGCAGAGTCCTGCGTTTGTGCTTGTACAAAAGCCGGTAGCAAAAAAGCGAGTATGATGGATACGATCTTCATGAAAAAATGCTGCGGGGACAATTTGCGTGCAAAGGTTATTGCACAAAGCTAAACGCCGGGTTAAAACTCATTATTGCCATTTTATACACGATATTGGACGGGTGCTGGAAAACCGTGCTTATTGTTTACACCGCTCCTGGCCCGCTTTTGCTTTTTGCTCTATAGATTCTTCGTAGTCGTGGTCTTGCATGGCTATGCACCTTGCATAATATTTTGCTGCGGTTTTCTTATCTCCTTTTTTCTCAAAGATCATTCCACATTGCAGGGCGGCACGGGCGGCGAAATACTCTGTTCGTTCGGCCCCGGCGGCAATGGTGATCTCGTACGATTTGATGGCACGATCGTCCTGTCCTAATTCGTCGTAGATGCGGCCCAGCCTATAACTGTATTCCAGTTTTTCGGCCATATCGGTAAACTGCGCAGAGCTGGTGCCCTGCATCAGTTGTAGTGCATCATTCGAAAATCCGCCGTCGGACAGCAGGCGTGCTTTCAGCAATAACAAATTGGGTACTATGCCCAGTTTGGCTTCTTTCAATGCCCGTTTGTCGGCATCCGATGCGGTATTGCCTTCGGAGATCACTTTTTGCATACAGCTTTTGTACTGTGCCGTTTGGCCCTGCACCAGGTAGTGATAGCCTAGTTTGAGCCATGCATCTTTTACATAAAAATCGCCCTTGAAATTTTGCAAAAAACGCTGGAAATACACCGGCGCATCCGGCTCCAGGTGGTAGAGTTTTGCATAAGCCATTTCGAAATCCCAGATAGGAGTTTTCAAATATTCAGGCGAAGTATTGCGGCCATTTACAATTTGCTGTGTGATCCAACTTTTCTTACTGTTCAGGTTGAGGTTGGCAGCCATGTATGCAAACATGTGGTTGTTGACCACATCCAGGTTATGCTGCGCAATAAACGCCAACGCATCATCGGGCTGGTTGAGCAGGTAGTATTGCAGGTAGCAGTGATAAAAAATGCCTTCGTTGCGATACAGCTTTGCCCATGCATCATTTGCATTTAAGAAATAATCGAGGTTGGTTTTGCCCTGCTGCATGGTGCCGTTAATACCCATGATGCTGCTCAGCCATCGCATGCTTTTCGGAATGGTAGCAGCTACCATTTGCATGGGGCCTGTGATCATTTTGTTGGGTGTGAAACCGGGAAACTTTTCGCTGTTGTATTTGGCCAGTTTGAACGCATCTTTAAAATGCCAGCCTGCATTCCATTTGTTGTTGAACTTGGTTTCAATAGCGGCCCATTGCAAATGAATGATTGCTTGTGTAAACAGTGTGAGAGGAGATTGCTCCGGGCCTTCTTTCATCAGGCTCAAACGCTTGTCCAGCATGGGTTTGGCTACGTCGTACAGTTTTTTGTCCTCGTTAAAGAACAGTGTAAAAAAGTCGATATAGTTTTCGAGGAAATAGGGGACCAGGTTATTGGGATCGGCTATTTTTTCGGCAGCCACTATTTTGGCTGCGGGCTGCAGTTTCAGTGAAATGATCTGGAGGTAGGCTGCGCTACATTTTTCGTTGAAGCGAAATTGCTTTTGCGCCATGCAAAAGGTAGGAGCCAATAGCAGGGCCAGTAAGCTTATCCGGAATATGTTTTTTCTAAATCGCACTATGCAAATAAAAGAAAAAGCGAAGGCTGTTGGGCACTTCGCTTTTTTATGAGGTTGAATTGTAGTTGATTTATTTTATTTCAACTGCATCGTGCGATGCGTCGTCCACCAAAATGCGACCGCAGTTTTCGCACACAATGATTTTCTTGTGCTGACGGATCTCGCTTTGACGCTGAGGGGGAACTGCGTTGAAGCAACCACCACAGGCATCGCGTACTACAGGCACAACGGCCAGGCCATTGCGGTAGTTTTTGCGAATGCGATCGTAAGAAGTAAGCAGGCGCTCTTCCACTTTCAGGCGGGCTGCATCGGCCAGGTCCTGGTAGTGCTTTTCTTCTTTTTCAGTTTCAGCAATAATTTTTTCCAGTTCGCCTTTTTTAGCAGCCAGGATGCCTTCTTTGGTAGAAATGGCTTTGTTGGCGCTGTCCAGTTTCCTTGCTTTTTCCTGCAGTTCTTCCTGAGCGTCTTTGATATGCTTTTCAGCCAGTTTTACTTCGAGCTGCTGCATCTCAATTTCTTTATTGATAGCATCGAACTCGCGGCTGTTTTTAACATTATTGCTTTGCGCTTCGTATTTCTTGATTAGCTCTTCTGATTCTTTAATGGCTCCTCTTTTCTGCTCGATGAACTCGTTGATACCATTGGTTTCCTCTTCCACACGGGTACGACGATGGTGCAAACCGGTCAGTTCGTCTTCCAAATCAGCTACTTCGATAGGAAGTTCGCCTTTCAAAACGCCCATCTCGTCGAGCTTTGATTCAATTTTCTGGAGTTTTACCAGGGAGCTCAGTCTTTCCTGAACCGAAAAATCCTTAACAGTGGCCATGGATGGTTTCTATTTAAATTGAGAATCAGCTTTTTGTAAGCCAAATCAAAAAAAGTATTGCACCGGGTTGGTACATACTTCAGTTTGAAGGACGGCAAAAGTAGGGAATTTTGACTGCAAATATGAAGCGATGCCTTGTGTAGTAAACTGTTCGCTTTCAAAATGTCCTATGTCGGCCAGCAACAATTGGCGGTCGGCGTCGAAAAATTCGTGGTACTTAATGTCTGCGGTAATAAAAGCATCGGCCCCGGTCCCAATGGCCGCTTTGGTCAAAAAGCTGCCGGCACCTCCGCAAAGGGCAATGCGCTTTACCGGTTTTTGAAGCAGGGGCGTATGGCGCACCAATTGCAAATTGAACTGCGCTTTTAACCTGTGGAGCAGGTCTGCTTCGGACAGGCTTTCGGGCAATTCGCCTACAAGGCCCGAGCCAATATCCTGGTGTTCATTTTGCAATTCTATAATGGAATAGGCTACGGTTTCGTAGGGATGTGCCTGCCTGAGGGCGGCTACCACAGCCGCTTGCAAGGGGGCGGCAAAAACCAGTTCTAGCCTGGTTTCGGCTACAGTTTCCCGCTGCCCGCCGGGGCTGCCAATAGCGGGGTTGGTGTTTTCCAGTGGCCGAAAGCTGCCCTGCCCATGGCTATTGAAACTACATTCTACATATTGGCCCACAGCACCGGCACCTGCTGCAAACAGCGCATCCCGCACTGCGGCAGCCTGCGCTTCGGGCACGTAGGTCACCAACTGCCAGAGTAAGCCCCGCTTAGGAGCCAGCACCCGAAGACTGCCCGGAACCAACCCGATTTTTTCGGCCATCCACAGGTTTACCCCATGTTGTACATTGTCGAGATTGGTATGGATGGCATAAATGGCAATATTGTGTTGGATAGCTTTTACAATGGCCCGCTCGGCGTAGCCATCGCCTGATAACTTTTGCAACGGGCGAAACAAAATGGGGTGGTGAGCCACCACCATATTGCAATTTTTCCGGATGGCTTCTTCTATAATTTCTTCTGTAGCATCCAGTGTTACCAAAACGCCGGTGCATTCCCATTGCTTTCTGCCGGTAATGAGGCCGGCATTATCGTAAGATTCCTGGTAGGCAGGGTGGGCCAGGCTTTCAAGCGTTTGAATGATTGCTCCAATGGTCATAACTCGGTAGTTGGTAAAATGTTAGGCGAATGTAATAAGCAATGGCCCGTAAATTTTTGAACAGGCACACCACTATTTTTCCTGTTTGAGTGGTTAAACATTTTCTGGCAGGTAATTTGTAAGACTACGAGCACAGTCGGGGCTTTGTATATGCATTGGGGGAATATCAAAAAGGCCAGCCAAAACGTTTGATAATTGTACCTTATAGTCCTGTTGTATCCACCTTATTTCTGAAAATGTATTGTAGTAGCCCGATAAGCGTATGCGGTTATGCCTGTTTATTATTTTATTGTTCGCATTTTCAAATAGCCGGGGGCAACTGTCGGCAGACTTTTCTGCTTCGCCTACCTCGGGGTGTGCACCTATACTGGTAACGTTCACCGATTTATCTACCGGAAACCCCGATAGCTGGAAATGGGATTTGGGAAATGGCGTGACCGCTGCTGTCAGAAACCCCAGTACTACTTATTTCGCCCCGGGTGTGTACACCGTAAAGTTGACGGTGTACAAGGGTGTGGACTCCGCAGTGATTGTAAAGCCTACCTATATCACTGTTTACGATTTACCTAAAGTGGCTTTTGGCGCAGTGCCTGTTTCGGGCTGCATACCGCATACCGTACAGTTTACTGACCGCTCCACTACTTCGAGTGGCACCATTACCAACTGGGTTTGGGATTTTGGCGATGGCAGCCTGGGAAGCGGCGCCAATCCAGTACATACATATGCCAACACTGGCTCGTATCGTGTTACGCTTACCGTTACCACCAGCAATGGATGCACCAGCAATACATCCATCGATAATTATATCAACATATTTCCTCCTTTGCGTGCCGATTTTGATGCAGTAGTTCCCAACTCCTGCACATTGCCGGTAACAGTTCCGTTTTCCGACAGGAGTGTTGGAACCAATATTGTTTCCTGGAACTGGGATTTTGGCGATGGCAATACTAGCAATTTGCGAAACCCAACGCATGTGTACACTGCCGGCGGAAGCTATGATGTAAAATTGGTTGTGCGGAATGCCGCGGGTTGTGTGGATTCAATGATCCGCCCTTCTTTTGTGAACGTTGCAAACCTTACCGCTTCCTACAATTTGGGCACAGGAACTTTTTGTACCAATCAACCAGTTGCTATTCAAAATGTTTCTATACCTGTTGCGCAGCTCGATTCTACCGAATGGGCTTTTAGTGATGGCGTTGTGCTGAAACAAAGAGATGCAGTACGTGTGCATGCAGCACCGGGTACTTTCAATTTCAGAATGGTGGTGTTTCGCGGTGGTTGTAGCGATACTACTTTCGGCACTTACACCGTGATGGTAAAACCTGCTTCGGGCTTTAGCTCCAATGTAACTACCTCCTGCAAAATTCCACAGGATGTAACTTTTACCAACACGACACCCAATAGTACCGTGGTTTCCTGGAATTTCGGAAACGGGGTTACGTCAACAGCACAAAATCCAACAGCCACCTATACGCAATTTGGTAACTACACAGTGACCATGATATTGCAACATGATAATGGTTGTATGGATACAGTAGTGCAAACCAACCTTGTACAAATTGCACCACCCACTATTACTGCTGTGGCCGGTTTGCCTTATGATGGTTGCTTGCCTTACTCCAACACTTTTATTCCTACTGTAAATGCGATTGAACCTGTGGCGCAATGGCATTGGGATTTTGGAGATGGCACTACTGCCAATGTGGAGCAGCCTTTCAAAACCTTCAACACACCCGGCGCTTATGCGGTAGTACTTACCATTACAACGGTTGGCGGCTGTATGCAGACGTTTACATCGCAGGTGAGAGTTGCCTCCAAGCCCGTAGCTAATTTTAGCGCCACTCCATTGAACGTTTGCGCATCGGACCCCGTTGCATTCACCGATATGAGTACCGGCACCATTACATCCTGGCGATGGGAGTTTGGTGATGGCGGCAGTTCCGGCAGTCAAAATCCAACCTATACTTTCAACGATACCGGCTCCATGTATGTGCGGTTGATAGTGAGTAATGATAATTGCAGGGACACATTATTTCGCCCCAATTATATTTATGTGCGTCCTCCAATTGCAGACTTTACCCTTGCCATGGATTGCAGCAGTCCATATACTTATTCATTCAATAATATTTCCAAAGGTGCTGATACCTGGCAATGGAATTTTGGAGATGGCAATACTTCAACAGTATTCAGTCCAACACATGTGTACACTGCCACAGGCCAGTACAATGTGCAACTGGTGGTAAACAATGGAACCTGTTCTCATCAGTTCACAAGAACTATTGCAGTGCTGGATGAAAAGGCCAATATAGAATGGGAAAATGCCGGTGGGTGCAACAGTAGTTTGTACAGGTTTTATGCAAGAGGCCCGCAAACAAACCCGGCCAATATTTCCCGCTACGAGTGGTCTATCAACAATGGCCCGGTTATCACTACCACTACCAATTTGCTGGAGCAAACATTTACCGATACCGGCTTTGTGCAAGTGCAATTGATTATTCGCGACAATAACGGGTGTGCAGATACAACGGTGCAAAATGTGCATATAAGCACTGTAGGAACCATTGTAAATTTTGGACCTCTTAATCAGCAGGTATGTGTTGGCAACGTGGTTAGTTTCTCCGATTCTACCAAATACCATCCATCTAATCCTGTGGTAAGATGGGAGTGGAACTTTGGTGTGGGATCTGACTCTGTTTTTACAGCAGGGCCATTTAGAAAACAATATGATTCAGCCGGAGTTTTTGATGTGCGGCTCACAGTGCAGGATGCAATGGGTTGCAGATATACCATCACACGTCCTACTGCAGTGAATGTGCACCAGGCCATTGCAAACTTTACGGCGAGCGATACATTGGTATGTAGAAATACACAGATCACATTTACCAATTCATCCACTGCACCGGGAGGCTCAGTAAGCGACTTGTTGTATCACTGGGATTTTGGCAATGGTACTACAGGTACAGACCTACATCCTGTGGTGAGTTATCCAAATGAAGGTTTGTATGATATACGCCTTGCAGCCACCGATCCTTATGGTTGCACCGATACCTTGCGAAGGCTGGCCTATATACATGTAGCAGATGCCAATGCAGATTTTGCGCTGAGCGATTCATTCAGTACATGTCCTCCATTCCAGGTAATGTTCACCAACCGTTCTGTCAACAACCGTTCGAATAACTGGGATTTTGGCAACGGCAATTCTTCCACTTTTTTGAGTCCTGTACACACGTACACACAGCCCGGCATTTTTGTGATCAAACTGGTGGTGCAGGGTAATGGAGGTTGTACAGATTCGCTTACAAAAACCGTGGAGATACAAGGACCATCAGGAAGTTTTACATACAGTCCACTAACGGGTTGCCCGCCTTTGAATGTGAATTTTAGAAGCACGGCTATCAACACGTATTTCTATACCTGGGATTACCGCGATGGCAATTCAGAAATTACCAGCAGCACAACTGCTACACACGATTATCAAATACCCGGCAACTATGTGCCGCAAATGATACTGATGGATTCTGCCGGTTGTAAAGTGCCGGTGGTAGGAAGCGATACCATTCGGGTAGTAGGTGCCAAAGCATTTATACAGGGATTGACCAATTATACTTTCTGCGATTCGGCAAGCATCCAGTTTACAGATTCGTCGGTTATCACCGATCCTATTATTCGCTATAGGTGGCAATTTGGAGATGGTGCCGAATCGGATCTGCAGCATCCTTCGCACCAGTATACACAGCCGGGTAGGTATACCGTGTCGCTGGAAGTATGGACAGGCACCAATTGTTACTCTACCGATACACTCGATCTCCCTGTTATTGTTGCTGCATCTCCTGCGTTGGATTTCTCCAACAGCACGCCAGTGTGTATTCCTGCCATGGTGCAGTTTACAGGTGTATGGCTTAATAGCGACACAAGCACGGTTACTTATAAATGGGATTTTGGTAATGGTTTATCGGATTCACTGTTGGTGCCGCCACCGGTTGCTTACAACACGCCCGGTGTGTTCAATATAACATTGGTAGGAACCAGTAATTATGGATGTGTTACAAGTGTCGTCAAACCGTTGACCGTTAATGATACTCCACGTGTGGTAGTGTCTCCTTCTCCTACTGTCTGCCAGGGATCGGGCGCAACGCTAACGGGTACGGGTGCCGACACATACCAATGGGATCCTGATCCTACTTTAAGCTGTACCAATTGTGCATCGCCGGTAGCGAGTCCTGCCAACGATCGTGTGTACAGGGTAACAGGTACCGATGTAAATGGTTGCAGATCGAGCGATACGGTGCTGGTAAAAGTGATATTGCCCGGGCATCTGACTGTGGGATTGGGTGATACTATTTGTGTGGGTGAATCGGTGCAATTACGTGCCAGTGGTTTTGAAACCTACACATGGGCACCGGCTGCAGGATTAAACAATCCGAATATTGCCAACCCTATTGCAACGCCTGCTGTTACTACCAACTATGTGGTTACTGCTACCGATTCGTCGAAATGTTTCACCCAAACGGATTCAATATCTGTGGTAGTGTTTCCTATCCCACAGTTCAATATTGTAGAGTCCATTATAAAAGCCAATCTTGGTGGAACTGTGCCCATCAAAACACAATCGTCTGCCGATATCAATTCATGGTTATGGACACCTGCCGTGGGATTGAGCTGCACCAATTGTGCGGAGCCGATTGCCACGGTCACTGTAAAAAGAGTGTACACTGCTACCGTGTCGAACCCCGGTGGATGTATGGCCAAAGATGTAGTAACAGTAGAGCCTTATTGCACCGCGGATAATGTGTTTATGCCGAATACATTTTCGCCCAACAACGATGGGCAGAATGATGTTTTTTATCCGAGGGGTAATGGTGTAAGTTCTATAAAGAGCCTGATGATATTTACCCGCTGGGGTGAATTGATTTTTCAACGCAAAGATTTTGCATTGAATGATGTATCTGCCGGATGGGATGGCACCTTCAATGGAAAGCCGCTGTCGCCCGATGTATATGTGTACCAAATGGAAGTGCAGTGTGCCAATAACGAAGTGTTTGCCAAAAAAGGCAATGTGACTTTATTGAGGTAGTAAAAAAATGAACTATAACAACTGAGAATGCATAGATAAACAGGATGAAAAATTTGAGACAAATAGGATTGATGTTGATAGCTGTAGTGCCCATGATAACATGGGGACAGGATATACATTTGTCGCAGTTTTTTGAAGCACCGCTTTGGCGCAATCCATCGCTGGCCGGTTTGTTCCAGGGCGATATCCGGTTCCAGGGTGTGTACAGAACCCAGTGGGGAAGTGTTACGGTTCCTTATCGCACAGGGTCGTTCAATGGTGAGTATAAAATGCCCATCGGCAAAGCCAACGATTTTATTACACTCGGTGGGCAATTGATGTATGATGTGGCGGGCAGCACCAGTTTTAAAACCATGCATATTTTACCCGCGGTGAATTATCACAAATCGCTGAGTGAAGAAAAAAGCACCTATCTCTCGTTGGGCTTTATGGCAGGGCTTGTGCAGCGATCCATCGATCGTACAAAAATTACCACCAATAGCCAGTACGATGGCACCGGTTATAACCCTACGCTCGATATCAACGAGTCGCTTACCAATTACAATCGCAGTTATGCCGATGCCAGTGTGGGACTTTCGTTCAATTCCAATATTGGCAACAACGAGTACGACAATTATTTTGTGGGCGTAGCTTATCATCATTTCAACAGGCCCACCAATTCATTCTACCACGATCCAACTATTGAACTCAACCCCAAATGGGTGTATTCATTCGGTTTGCATTTTGGCATTACACCGCAAACCTACCTGAACGTGCAGGCAGATTACAGTAAGCAGGGAGAGTACAGCGAAACGCTGGCAGGAGGTATGGTAGGCTTTGCGCTGGATGGCTACGATTTTAAGGAAGCAAAATACAATCTGCACCTTGGCGCATTCATGCGTTGGAAAGATGCAATCATACCGGTAGTAAAACTCGACTTCAAACCTTTTTCGGCAGCGTTTAGCTACGATATCAATACTTCGCCGTTGCGCACTGCCAGCCAGGGAAGAGGTGGTTTCGAATTATCGATTTCGTACATGAACTTTTTCGACCGGGACAATAGCACTAAAAATGCGGTACTTTGCCCGCGGTTTTAAAATTCCCTTTTTTCGAGTTCCATGTATACGCATACTTATTATCAAAGGCTTTTTTTGTGGTTGCTTGCGCTGTTTGCCTTCATCGTTTTATTCCGGTTGGGCGCTGCTCCTGTGTATATTCTTGATGAAGCCAAAAATGTGCAATGTGCCCGCGAAATGTGGGAGAACAATACCTGGGTGGTGCCTACTTTCAATGGCGTACTTCGTACAGATAAGCCGGCGCTGCACTACTGGTTCATGCATATCAGCTTCAGTTTTTTTGGAGTAGGAGCATGGCAGGCTAGGCTGTTTGGTGCTTTGTTGGGAATTGGTACGATTTGGATCAGTTTCTATTTTGTAAAAAGATTTTCCAACGCCAGCCAGGCATTTTTTACAGCACTGGTCTTGGCGCTTTCTACCCATTTCATCTTCGAGTTCAGGCTGGCAGTGCCCGATCCCTACCTTATATTTTTTACCACCCTGGGAGTCTTTGCCGGCTTCGCCTATTTGCAGGAAAAAAAGACGGGTTGGTTGCTGTTGGCTGCTGCTTCGCTGGCATTGGCTACACTGGCCAAGGGACCGGTGGCATTGGGCTTGCCGGGTATATGCCTGCTGTTACTGGTGGTGCTACGCAAGCATTGGTGGGTGTTGAAAGATGCGAGGTTGTTGCTGGCTGCCGTACTGTATGCTGCCATTGCTGTTCCCTGGTATTGGCTGGTACACAAAGCCACCAATGGCGCATTCACGCAGGGATTTTTCTTTGAACACAACCTTAGCCGCTTCTCCAGCGAAATGGAGGGGCATGGAGGTCCTTTCTTTATTACGCTAATGATCGTACTGGTAGGCTTACTACCATTTATGGTGAACATAGTGGAAACCGTTCGCCGCTTGTGGGGAAAACGCTTGTCGGATATAGTGCTGCTGGGTGTGGTGGTATCTGTTGTGTATATCCTTTTCTTCACTATCAGCAGTACCAAGTTGCCCAATTACCCCATGCCTTGTTACCCGTTTGCTGCCATCCTGCTGGGCTATATGTTGCACGAATGCATGCAAAAGCGGGCCAAATGGCCTATGGCAGTTTGGTGGGTATTGTTGGTAATAGCTATCGCATTGCCCATAGCCGGTTATATAGCCATTGGCCTGGAGCCGGGTGTAGCCGGGTATAAATGGCTGGCACTTGGATTAGCCGTGCTGCCGATATGTATTATTTTATCCATGTTGGCCAAAAGGAGGGGTTTGGAGCAGCAAATGAAATGGCTGGTCCTCGGTTATTTGTTGTTCAACGGGTTCATTTTGGGCTGGGCTTATCCTGGTTTATACAGCCAAAATCCTGTTTCGCAGCTCTTGCCCACCATTCAAAAAGGAAAAAATTTTTTGGTGGCGTACAAAGATTTTAACCCCGCTTTTTTATTCAATTCTACAAATCCGGGCTTCAGAATTCAGCAGTTTTCCGATACAGTGGCGTTAAAAAAATATTGTGAAACCCAGCAGCAGCAAGGGGTAGTGTATATTATTTCGCGTACCGACAAGCTGGGCGAGCTCAACCCAAAACAGTTTGTGGAGGTGGACAGGAAGCGTGATCTTTTTGAAATTCCGACCACTGTTTTGTTAACTTGGAAACCGGATTCTGAAAATTGATTTTGCTCGAATCCATTTTATACTATTTTTGCAACCCCTTCTGAAAAAGAGGGTTCGGCCGGTGAGGTGGATGAGTGGCTGAAATCAGTAGTTTGCTAAACTGCCGTACGGGTTACACTGTACCGCGGGTTCGAATCCCGCCCTCACCGCAAAAAAACCTTAAAACAAAAAAAGCCAAAAGCTCTTTATGTTTGCGGGTAAGGAAAATGGAAATGGTTTATATGGAGGTTGATGAGTAAAGCAGGGTTGGAAAGCTGCTTAAAGTTAGCCGCCGCATTCAAAACACACGAATGTTCGATTTTGAAAAGTTAGAAGTTTACCAGGTTACAAAAACTCAAAACATTGAGGTTTTGAAGTTTTTGTTTCGTGAAACGGCACAGAATGCCGACTTCGTTCGCCAATGGAAAGATGCCAGTATGGGCACAGTGATCAATTTGGCTGAAAGCACAGCCAGGATGACGCATGCCGAGAAAAAACATTTTCTCACTATTGCCAGGGGCAATATCAATAGCTGTGTAGCATTGATGGAGCTGGGCAAGGAGCTGGGCTGGCTGGACCAAACCTCTTACGAGCATTTTTACTCTCGCTACGAGCAAATGAGTAAGATGATGCTTGGCATGATCCGCAGCTTTAGTGGCGAGGTAAAAGCCTAGATAAAAATAGTACGGGAAGTAGCGCAGGCCGGTAGCGCATCCCGCTTTAGGGCGGGAGGGTCGCAAAAGGCTTGAGAGAAAGAAATAAAAATAATTCGGGAAGTAGCGCAGGCCGGTAGCGCACCTGGTTTGGGACCAGGGGGTCGCAGGTTCGAATCCTGTCTTCCCGACACAGAGCGATCACGATAAGTGGTCGCTCTTTCTTTTTGAGGAAAGCGGGCCGGAGGCGCATCTCGCTTTAGGGCGGGAGGGGCGCCATGCTTGAAGCGTGGTTTTCCTACTCATAAATTTGATTGATGAGCGAAAGCCATCACTCTTTTTTATGCCTCATTTCGTCTACATCTTACAGAGTTTAAAGCACCAGGGATACTACTGCGGTGCAACTGCTGAAGTCGAACAACGATTGGCAAAGCACAATTCAAGAGCAACGCCCAGTACAAAGACAGGTGTGCCATGGCAAGTGATTAGGGTGATAACCTGTGTCTCCAAACGGGCAGCATTGCAACTGGAAATACAAATTAAAAAGCGGGGAATAGAACGTTGGATGTTCGATCATCCTGAAACGGAGTAGCGCATGCTGGTAGCGCATCCCGCTTTGGGCGGGAGGGTCGCCACGCCTGAAGCGTGGTCTTCCCGACACAGAGCGATCGCAATAGTGGTCGCTCTTTCGTTTTATACGCAATAAACTAGCCCTTGATTTCTTTCCATAAGTCCTTTATTCAATTTGCGCTTCATCCTCTACGCAACACGTCATTATTTTTTAAAAATTTATTTAGCTAATAATCGACTATCCTGCCAGTTTCAGGAAGGTTGAAAAACATGAATGGTCTATATTTCAGGCGAAATTTTTTTATGAAGAAATATTGCTTGTCGAAGATGTTGTTGCTCATGCTGTGCGTGGGCAATTTGGCCAATGCGCAGAAGCCCTGGAACGAAGAAATAGCCAGGACAATTCTTACAGTTTGGAAAGATTCGATCCCTATTGGTAGCCAAACAAAATGGTCCTACGATATGGGTGTTTGCCTCAAAGGTTTGGAAGGCCTGTGGTTGCAAACAAAGAACCCTGTATACCTGAATGCTATTAAAGGAAAGCTGGACTTCTTTGTGCAGCCGGATGGAAGCATTAAAGGCTACGAAATGACCGAATACAATATCGACCATGTGAACAACGGTAAGTCGGTACTCTTTCTCTATAATCAAACAAAGGAAGAGAAGTATAAAATTGCTTCGCAACATTTAAGAGAGCAATTGAGGACACATCCACGTACCAACGAAGGTGGATTCTGGCATAAAAAAGTGTACCCTTATCAAATGTGGCTCGATGGACTGTACATGGGTTCTCCATTCTATGCGCAGTATGCACAAATGTTTAATGAACCCAAATCGTTTGATGATGTGACCAACCAGTTTGTATGGATGGAGCAACACGCAAGAGATAGTGTGACAGGATTGCTTTACCATGCATGGGATGAAAGCAGGCAGCAGCGTTGGTCGAATCCCAAAACCGGGCAGTCGCCACATTTTTGGGCCCGTGCCATGGGCTGGTATGCCGATGCACTGGTAGATGCACTGGATTATTTTCCTGCCAAGCACCCCGGTAGAAAAAAGCTGATCGATATTTTGAACCGCCTGGTAAATGCCATAGAAAAACAGCAGGATCCTGCAACAGGATTGTGGTACGATGTGATGAACTACAACGGCCCGGGCAAAGAGAGAAACTATTTTGAGGCATCAGCTTCTTCTCAATTTGTATATGCCATTGCCAAAGGTGTTCGCATGAAATATTTGCCCAAGTCGAAACTGGCCATTGCCGAAAAAGGTTTCGATGGAATAGTGAAACATTTTATCAAGCTTGAAAATGGCCAGTATAATTTGCATGGTACCGTTTCTGTATCCGGCCTGGGCGGCTCCAACTATCGCGATGGTAGTTTTGAATATTATATGAGCGAAAAAGTGATAGTAAACGATGCCAAAGGATTGGGTGCCTGTTTGCTGGCGGCTAATGAAATGCAATTAATTTCGAATAAGAAGAACAAGAAGAAATAATATGTTTAAGCTGAACGGAAAAGTAGCCGTTGTTACCGGCGGCGGCAGTGGAATAGGAAAAGCCATCTCTACTTTATTTGCAAAGCAAGGCGCACATGTAGTTGTTTTTGATGTAGACGAAAAAGGTGCCAACCAGGTAGTGCAGGAAATAACAACCAACGGCGGAGAAGCATTAGCTATTGCTGTCAACATTAGCGATCAGCAGGCAGTAAAACATGCAGTGCAAAAACTGGTGGACACCAAAGGGCGTATTGATATTTTGGTGAACAATGCCGGCGTAGCACATGTGGGCACAGCCGATACTACCAGCGAAGAAGATTTTACCCGTTTGTTCAATATCAATGTGAAAGGTGTGTACAATAGCCTGCACGAAGTATTGCCTTTTATGCAAAAACAAAAGCAGGGTGTTATCCTAAACATGTGCTCTATTGCTGCATGGGTAGGTATTGCCGATAGGTTTGCCTACAGCATGAGCAAAGGCGCAGTACTCGGCATGACGCTTTCAACAGCACGTGATTATTTGTCGCACAATATCCGCTGCAATAGCATGTCGCCTGCCCGTGTGTATACACCTTTTGTGGAAGGCTTTATTGCAAAAAACTATGCCGGTAAAGAAGAAGAAATTTTCGATAAGCTTTCGAAAAGCCAACCCATTGGCCGCATGGGCACGACCGATGAAGCTGCTCATTTAGCATTGTACTTATGCAGCGACGAAGCTGGTTTTATTACCGGTTGCGATTATCCTTTGGATGGCGGGTTTATCAAACTCAATAATTAATTTTTACAATAGTTCGATTAAACAGTTACTATGAAACTCATTCGCTTTGGAGATGCCGGGAAAGAAAAGCCGGGTGTACAGGTAGGAGAATTGTGCTACGATGCTTCTGCTTTTGTAAACGATTATGACGAAGATTTTTTTGCAGGAGATGGCTTGAAAACTTTGGCCGAACTGGTAGCTGCCAATAAGCTTCCTGAAACTAAAGTGAGCCGCTATGGTTGCCCGGTAAAGCGTCCTTCAAAAATTGTTTGCATCGGTTTGAACTATAGTGATCATGCCAAAGAAACCGGTGCTACACCTCCTGCCGAGCCGGTGATTTTCTTTAAGGCTACAACAGCGTTGATTGGCCCCAACGATAACGTGATGATTCCCCGTGACTCTGTAAAAACCGACTGGGAAGTAGAGCTGGCCGTAGTGATCGGCAAAAAAGCTTCTTATGTTGAAGAAAGCGAAGCCCTCGATTATGTAGCGGGTTATTGCCTGCACAACGATATCAGTGAACGCGAATTTCAACTGGAGCGCAGCGGCACCTGGGATAAAGGAAAAGGCTGCGACACTTTTGCACCCATTGGCCCATGGCTGGTTACAAAAGATGAAGTGAACGATGTGCATCAATTGCGGCTTTGGTTGAAACTCAATGGCCAGCAAGTGCAAAATGGTACTACTGCCAATCTCATTTTCAATGTGCCTTTCCTTATTGCGTATGTAAGCAAATTCATGACCTTGTTGCCCGGCGATATTATTTCTACAGGGACGCCTGCAGGTGTAGGCCTGGGTATGAACCCGCCTGTGTACCTGAAGCCCGGCGATATAATGGAATTGGGTATCGATGGGTTGGGTACTTCCAGCCAAACGATGATCGCTTTTAAAAAATAATGATATGCCCCCGCCTGGTGTTCCTATTCCGGGCGGGGTTTTTGCTTCCTTGAAATTTGCCAAACACCACAACGAGTGCTATATGAATGCTACAAAAAATCAGTCTTATGTTTTTGCCTTTGCCTTAGTAACCTGTTTGTTTTTTCTGTGGGGATTTGCCCACAATCTTGATCCCATATTAATTCCACATCTTAAAAGGTCTTTCACTTTAACCACTACGCAGTCTACACTGATCGACTCATCTGTATTCATTGCCTATTTCGTAATGGCGCTGCCTGCAGGATTCATCATGAAAAAATTCGGCTACAAAATCGGCATCATTACGGGCCTGCTTTTATTTGCCATTGGATCGCTGATGTTTTTACCTGCGGCCGATAATCAATCTTATAATTATTTCCTCATTGCGCTGTTCGTAATTGCTTGCGGACTCACCATACTGGAAACTGCAGCAAACCCGTATGCTGCTGCATTGGGTGACCCTGCCACATCCACACAGCGACTCAATTTTGCACAATCATTCAATGGGCTTGCTGCTGCATTAGCCCCTGTAATTGGAGCACGTATCATTCTTACAAAAGGTCATACAGATGCAGAGTTAAGCACCATGACAGAAGCTGCCCGTAAACTGGCACTGGCATCAGAAGCTGCTTCTGTAAAAACGCCATACCTCGTTTTAGGAATTGTGTTGATTGTGGTAGCTGTGTTGTTCGCTATTACACATTTGCCCAAAATGAATACCGACCCTGCGCATACACCGAGCAAAAATATTTTTCATGCATTCCGCCACAAGCATCTTTCATGGGCTGTGGTTGCACAATTCTTTTATGTGGGTGCACAGGTTTCTGTGTTTAGTTTGTTTATCCTGTATGCCGAAAAATCGGCAGGTCTTACACAGGTAACTGCTGCCGACTATTTGGGTGCTTGTGGTATCGCGTTTTTGATCGGCCGCTTCTTAGGCACTTTGCTCATGCGGTATATCGCACCTCAAAAATTACTGGCATTGTATGCTGCTGCTTGCGCCTTGCTTTCTGTGGTGGCTATTTTTGCAACAGGCATGATCACTGTGTATGCCATCATCGGTATCTGCTTCTTTATGTCCATCATGTTTCCCACTATTTTCTCACTGGGCATTAAAGATTTGAAAGCGGACACCGAATATGGTAGCAGCCTTATCATCATGTCTATTGTAGGTGGTGCTGTGCTTCCGCGTTTTTTCGGAAATATTAGCGATGCTACTGGTAATATTCAACATGGCTATATTGTTCCTGTAATTTGTTTCGTTGTGATCATGTTGTTTGGTATTACCGGTTACAAAGTGGTGAACGCTGAAAATAAATAACCATGAAACGATTTTGCTTTGCAGTGGATCTGAAAAGCGATCCCAAACTCATTGAGGAATACGAATTGTATCATGAAAGTGTTTGGCCCGAAATAATTGCATCCATTGCAGGTTCGGGTATTCTGGATATGGAGATCTATAGGATCGACAATCGCCTGTTCATGATCATGGATACCACCAATCATTTTTCGTTTGAAGCAAAGGCAGCAGCCGATGCAGGCAACGAAAAAGTGCAGGAATGGGAAACCCTCATGTGGAACTATCAGCAGGCGCTGCCTACTGCAAAGCCGGGAGAAAAATGGGTGTTGATGAAAAAGATATTTGACCTAAAAACGCAATCATGAATATCGTAGATGCCCATCAGCATTTTTGGAAATACGACCCGGTAAACTATGCATGGATCGATGATAGCATGCAGGTGATTCGGCGTGATTTTATGCCTGCCGATTTAGCCAAAGTTTTTGCAGAAAATAAAGTGCAGCAATGTGTGGCTGTGCAGGCCGATCAAACAGAAAAAGAAACAGATTGGTTATTGCAACTGGCCGAAGAAAATAACTTTATCTCGGGTGTGGTAGGTTGGGTTGATTTGCGCAGCCCCGATATTGAAAGCCGTTTGCAACACTATGCGCAGTTCAGCAAGCTAAAAGGTTTCCGGCATGTACTGCAGGGCGAAGAACCTTCCTTCATGCTACAGCCCGATTTTTTGAGGGGCATCAGTTTATTGCACCAATATGGTTTTACTTACGATATACTAATTTTCCCCAAACACCTGGAAGCAGCATTACAATTGGTAGCACAGTTTCCGGAGCAACGTTTTGTAATAGATCACCTGGCTAAGCCCTATATCAAAACAGGTGATACTGATGGATGGAGAACGGGTATGCAAAAACTGGCAGCACATAAAAATGTGTATTGCAAAATAAGTGGCATGGTTACCGAAGCTGACTGGAATAGCTGGTCGCCCAATGAACTTCGTCCTTACCTGGATGTGGTGGTAAAAAGCTTCGGCACCGATCGCATTATGTTTGGCAGCGACTGGCCGGTTTGTTTGGTTGCTTCTTCATATCAGCGTTGGATGCAAGTGCTGATCTCTTATTTCGCATTACATGCTGAAGAAGACCAGGCAAAGTTTTTTGGTGACAATGCCAGCCGGTTTTATCAACTCAATTCCTGATTGGTGTACTGAAAATATGTAAACGGATTTCTTCACGTCTTTGTAGAATGGTGGCTTAATGCACAACAAGACGTGAACAAAAAAAATGGAACAGATGCTTCAATCTGTTCCATTTTTTTAATTTAGATAAAGCAACAGCACTTCACAAAGTGGATGCTGCACCAAAGTTGCACCTACACGTACTTATATTCTTCTTCCAGTAATCCCTGTGCTTTCATTTGTTTCCAAAACTCAACGGGAATCTGCCTGGAAGCCATGTCGATATTCTGCTTTACCCTATTTGGATCTCCGGTACTTACTGCCACGCTGGTTACGCCCGGTACATGCGAACCAAAATTAAAACAGGCTTCTGCGGGTTTTATATTGAATTCGGCACAGAGATCGAAGAACTTATTGCGCCATTCAAATAAAGCCGCACCTGCTGTGGTTTCCTTATCAACAAATTGATAGTTGAAATGATCACGCCCAACTAAAAAGCCACCATTGAACACAGCAGAGTTGATGATAGTTGTACCTTTTTCATGAAGCTGCTGCACGAAATCGAGCAATGCTTTTTCATGCGTTTTAATCGTGAGACTATTGGCGATCATCACCCAATCCAGTTCAACATCTTTCGAAATGCGTTCAATAGAGCGCCAGTCTTTTGCACCTACACCCACCGACAACACTTTGCCTTGTTGTTTCAACTCATGCAGCGCTTTATAGGCACCTAAAATATCTGCGTATAATTTGGCCTCTTCTTCCTTGCTGGTGGCAGTAGCCAGGTATTCATCGGGGTCGTGCACCGAAACCACTTGTGCCTTGAAATTTCCCAATAACGAGTTGCCTTGCTCATAGCATTCCAAAATGCCTTCGTAGCTTATTTTTTGTACAGCATCATATTCCAATCCCTTCCATACACCCGGCTCAAAAGTAGGTTCGGGTGTGGTGAGTGGTACACGGTACCATGCGAGTTTGTTGCTGATCAAAACTTTGTCTGGAGAGATGTTTAACTCTTGCAGGCATTTTCCCAACACCTCCAGCGAAAGTCCTGCGCCATATTTGCCAGCCGAATCGAACATGGCAACATCCGGCGCATGTAAAATGGATTGTTGAATTATTTCTTTCTTCCTTTCGTAAGGAACAATTTCGTAAATATTTCCAAGGCCACTGGTGCCAAAAATTACCGGGGGTAAATGCATGCTATTCGATTTCATATTCGGCAAATTGTACGCTGTTAAGAGAAGACAATTTAAAGTAATCTTTATATCGGTCTATTGCACAAGGTTTCGCAATGAGTAACAATCTCGCCTAACTTCTTGTTACTTTAAAACCATCGGCGGATACTTTCCAATCCACGAAACGTGCACGACTATTGAGCGGGTTGTTGGTAAGTATCTCCCGCACTTTTGCAGCAGCCGTTACATCTTTTGCAAAAATGTACATGTAGCCACCGCCACCTGCTCCCAATAGTTTACAACCAATGATGTAATCTTTTATGCGATCGATGATGGCTTGTGTTTCTGGTGGGTTGGTACCCTTGTCAAGTCGATTGTTCAGTATCCAGCTATAACCCACAGCTTCCGCCACTTTTTGCAAATTGCCTTGCTGGATGGATTCATAAGTATTTACGGCGTGGTACCTCATTTCTTCGAGTATGGCCTGGTATTCGTTTCCATTTAAAAACATACCCTTCACTATTTCGGCCAGTATACTTTTGGCTACACGGGTAATGCCGGTGTAATACAACAGTATGGAAGACGCATGTCCTGCATCGGTAAACATATGGTCGGGGGCCCAGTGTACTGTTGGTTGTTGGAAAATACCGGGTTGGCTCTCCAGCAGTTTTACGCCACCAAACACACCGCCCAGTTGATCCTGCCAACCACCACCAGTAGTAAGCATTTGCTCCAGCACCAATGTGCGTGAACTGATGGTATGCTTATCCCAGTTAAGCTGGCAAAAATCGTTGAGTGCTCCCAGTACAGTGCTGGCCAAAATAGAACTGGTACCCAAGCCGGATCCTTTTGGAATAGCAGCCAGCAATGAAATTTCTATGCCCGCTCCAAAATCTTTTAACTGCTCTTCTAATGTTTTGTACTTGTTGGCAGCATAGTCGGGTAAAAAACCGGCGAGGGCTAATGCTGCTTTTGGAATTGAAAACGCAGAGCCAATGGTATTGTATTGTGCCAACTCCTCATAAGTAAATACTTCTTCCTTCACACCCAAATCGATGGACCGAAGCGAGATGGCAAAAGTTTCGGATGGCTTTATAAATACCTGCAAGGGCGGTTGGCCATTTAGCTCCACGGCCATGTTCACCACTTTGCCACCATTGATAAGGCAATAAGGTGGGGTGTCGGTCCAGCCGCCTGCGAGGTCGAGGCGTACCGGGCTGCGGCCCCACACGATCTGGTCGCTCAACACATTGAGCACAGGTTGTTGCAAAGATTCTTTTGCCACATCAATAATCGACTTGCGCAGCAGGCCAAATGAATTGCCCTCATATACTGCTGCAGCCTCGCTGCTTCCACCTTTTCTTACGATCACTTCGCTGCGAAACATATTGTCGTGCAACTGCGTGATCAGCGGGGCTGTTTCGGGCAATGCTTCCGGAAGGTCTAACCCCGCATTGGCAAACAACTCTGCCGTATGTTTTAGGTCACTTTGGTAAAAAACCGAACGTTTCCAGTTTTTGGCCAGTCCATATAGGTTCTGCGACAAAAAAGTTTTTCGCTGCGCAAATTGGCGGTCAAGGTTTACTTTTTCTCCAATTTCGGCTGCACTTAAAAGACCGGTCTTTTGAGCCAGTTCTTTAAAATTGTTTGGATGATCCACCAACAGTTGAACCAGTGAACCGCAAATATCTTTTTGATGAAATACAGGGTGAACAGGTTGCTCAAACCAATCGCCATCTGTGTAAGCTGTTCCTGCCATTTCCCCCCTGTCCGGTAATTGCGGATTGTTGAATTCATATACCCGAACACAATATTCATCCTGGTAGCCTATAGGAATAATATCTAAGCAGGTGCCTGCAGACAATTGAATATTCCAATCGTTTTTAGGTACGCCTGTAATGAGGTGCTTATTATGAAGTACCCAGTTGGGCCCTATATGGCTGTTTTCAATCCACACCTCGCTATTGGCGGCGGTGAGTGGTATTTCGGTACAGGCGTTTTGCGTAAAAATATCGGGGGTCGGCTTTATTTTATTCTGCCATATTTCCTGCTGGTTCTTTACCAGGTTTTGCAATTTGCTGCTCGAAGAAATTAATTCGGCACTAGTGCCAAAATGGTAAAAGTCGGCCTGCTGTAGCGGCACTATGGCCACGCTTAACTGGTTAATGGCTTCATTGATAATAGTCGGGTTGCTCCCCAACGCAGGGCCAAAATTGCTGTACATGTCGTAGAACGACGGAACGCCATTTTTAAAACCTGCTTCATTTTGTTGCCAGCCGCTGTTTTCAAAAATGATCTGCATGGCTTTGGGGCTAAGCAGCCATACGCCAATGTCAATGAGGAAAAGATAATCGGGCTGTAGCTCCTGTATTTTTTCGCTGCTGGGTTTTTGCAGCATAAACTCCAGCTTGCCCGGTGTTTGCCTGCGTGTAAAGAAAACGCCGTGGTTCGATGCAATTTCAGGCTGCTCCCATAAGCCAAAAAAAACAATATCTGCCTCGGGGATGGCGGGTAATGGTTTTTCACAACGGGTCAATGCGTCGCCACTTACCACCATGCTGCTAAGCGAAGGCGGAGCTTTTGCCAGTATTTCTTCGTACAGCGGCAGTTGCAGATCGAGCAGAGTTTGATTGATCTTTTGCCCTCTTTTCCATCTAAAAACCGGGATAGGAGCCAGTACTTTTCCAACCGAAGCATAAGCCGGCAACCTCCGGCTTTGACCGCCTGCATGTATCATCAGGCGCTTTTCGCTGGCCAGCCATTTCCAAATATCCTGGTCGGTGCCACTATTTTTCCAGGCCTCGTATACCAGGTTGGCTGTACCGCCGCCTGATCCAATTTTGCCTTCTTTTGGGTCGGATGTGAAATAGTACGTTTCGTTATCAAAATGGCGGTTCCCAAAATCGATAAAATGAGGGGGAACGGTTAAAAGCTTCTTCATAAATCGTCGTTTCTCTACCTGCTGCAGCCAACAGTATTGTTGATGGCGCCGAAGATAGGATTCTCCAATTACTCAGACCATGAAAAGGATTAGGGTGGAATTGCGAAGAATGGAAGAAAAATAGTGCTGTAAATCGCCGGGCTGCATGTGGTAATATCATCCATCAGGGCCCCATAACGAAAAATTTACGGCCTGGCGAATCCCCGGTAAATCAAAAAAATATGGAATGCTTCACCGTGTAACAATGCCAATACGGCCGGGGCTTTGGTAAAATAGTCCATCATTATAGTAAAACCTGCCATTTGGGGGTTTTGAGGGTGCATCTACTTTTATTGTTGGACAAAATGAATGATCGTAGCATGCCTACAGCGTTGTTCGCCACCTATTAAACTATACCGCTTTTTGGGTAAACCAGGCATCAACCTTGCTCATGACACACAGGAACCTGTCCATTTTTATTATTGTTGACCAAAGAACGATTGCAGCTTGCTATGTTCAAGACTAAGTATTTCGAAGAATTTGAGCTGAATGATGTTCGCCACACCAGCGGAAGAACCATTACAGAAACAGATATTGTGGTGCATGCCGGCCAATCCGGCGATTTCTTTCCTCATCATATGGATGAAGAATGGTGTAAAACGCAGCCTTTCAAAAAAAGAATTGCGCATGGCACCCTCATCTTCACGGTGGCCATTGGCCTTACCGCCGATCATATCAACGATGTGGCCATGACATACGGCTATGAGCGTTTACGCTTTGTAAAACCTGTATTCATCAACGATACCATTAGGGTTACCATCACTATTAGCAATAAACAAGACCATAAAAAACCGGGCTACGGAATTGTATCCGAATTGGTGGAATGCCACAACCAACACAAGGAGCTGGTAATGGTTTGCGAACATCTTTTGTTGGTAAAAAAGAAGGATGCATAACATGGACCGAATTGTTCTAAAGGGAATTACATGGGGGCATAGCAGGGGCATTACACCGCTGCTGGCTTTGTCACAGCGATACAACGAGTTGCATCCTCATGTAGAAATACAATGGAAGAAGCGAACCCTGCAGGAGTTTGCCGATTTCCCCATTGAAGCCCTCACAAAAGAATACGACTTACTCATTATCGATCATCCATGGGTGGGCACGGCCAATGCAACGCAGTGCGTATTGCCGCTCGATGCACACTTGCCCACGGCCTATTTGCAAGACCAGCTATTGAACACAGTGGGCCAATCGCATGAGAGTTATATCTACAACGGAAGGCAATGGGCGCTGGCCATTGATGCAGCTACGCCTGCCGCCAGTTATAGAAAAGACCTATTGGCCGAACCACCTGCTACATGGGAAGAAGTATTGGAACTGGCAGCCATGGGAAAAGTAGCCGTGCCGGCCATTCCTATTGACCTGCTCATGAACTTTTATACCTTTTGTATTGCACATGGCAAGGAGCCATTTCAATCGAAAGAGGAAATAATTGATACCACCACAGGCATCAAAGCCATCAACAGCATGAAGCAGTTGTATGGTGTGGTAGATAAAAAAATGTTTGGCTGCAATCCTATTGCAGTGGCAGAACTGATGAGCAGTACCAACGATTATTGGTATTGCCCGTTTGCGTATGGCTATTCCAATTATTCGAGAGAGGGATATGCGAAACACCTGCTGCACTACAGCGATGTGGTAAGCTTTAATGGAAAAAAACTGCGCACGACCATTGGTGGTACCGGGCTTGCCGTGTCGGCATTTTCGGAACATAAAGATGTGGCTGTTGATTTTGCTGCATGGGTAGTGAGTGGCGAAATGCAGCGTACCATGTATGTGCAGCATGGCGGACAGCCCGGGCATTTATCTGCCTGGACCGATGCTGCTGCCAATCAACTCACGCATCAGTATTTCAAACAAGTGCTGCCTGTAATGCAAAATGGCTACATGCGTCCACGCTATCATGGCTACTTGCATTTCCAGGATCATGCAGGCGATCCTTTGCAAAAATGTTTGATAGAAGATGATGATGCAGCAAAGGCATTGCAAGCCATGAACGACTTGTATGCGCAGAGTATTTCAAAACATGCTTCAACTAAAATTTCATGAATAGCCTTCCCTTACAAGGATTGACAGTGTTGGAGTTTTGCCAGTATTTATCCGGCCCATCGGCCGGGTTGCGATTGGCAGACCTGGGCGCAAGAGTGATTAAAATTGAGCGCCCCGGTGTTGGCGAAGCCGGCAGAAAACTGGCCATTAAAAATCTGTGGGTAGGCGATACTTCTTTGTTGTTTCATACTATCAACCGAAATAAAGAAAGCATTACTGCGAACCTGAAAAATGCAGAGGAGTTGAGCATGATCAAACAATTGATCGCTCAGTCGGATGTGCTCATCCACAATTTCAGGCCGGGTGTAATGACCAATAATGGATTGGATTACGAAAAAGTAAAACAGATCAATCCGCGAATCGTTTATGCCGAAATTTCGGGCTATGGGTCAGAAGGCCCATGGCAAATGAAACCGGGGCAGGACCTGCTGTTGCAATCGATGGCAGGGCTTGCGTACACCACCGGCAACGGCGATAGTGGCCCTGTGCCATTTGGAATTTCTATTGCAGATATTATGGCCGGAGCCCAGGTGGTGCAAGGCATTTTGGGCGCATTGATCCGCAGGCAAAAAACAGGAATAGGATGTTTGATTGAAGTGAGTATGATGGAATCGCTGATCGATTTTCAATTCGAATTACTCACCACTTATTTTGCATCGAACCAGCAACCGGTACGCAGCAATGTGTCCAACGGGCAACCCTTGCTGAGTGCACCTTACGGAGTGTATGCCACGGCCAACGGGCATCTCGCTATTGCCATGGTAGATATTCACGATCTCGCAGATACTATTGGTTGCGATGCTATAAAATCATTTTCGAAAAACGATGCATTTGCACTGCGCGATGAAATAAAAGCGGTGTTGGCAAATCACTTGTTGCAGCAAAACACCGAATACTGGATCACAAGATTGCAGAAGGCTGGACTGTGGGCGATGGAAGTGTTGAACTGGGAAAGTATGACTGCAGGAAAAGCTTACCAGGCTTTGCAGATGGAACAGTTGTTACAAGTGGGCGATCAACAAATTAAAACAACCCGTTGTCCTATTCGCATAGATGGGCAACGCCTCGTGTCGGACAAGCCTGCTCCGGCATTGGGTGCACACAACGAAAAAATAAGCAGGGAGTTGAGTGTTGTATCCTGATTCATTCCATCGGGTGGCAATGCTTGCATAAACAACAAACATGAAACTGTTAGAAGAAATATTGGTTGTCGATTTTAGCCAATTCCTATCCGGTCCATCGGCGTCGTTGCGCCTGGCCGATATGGGAGCAAGGGTTATAAAAATTGAGCGACCCGGTACCGGCGATATATGCCGGGAGCTGTATGTGTCGGATGTGATGCTGGAGGGAGAGTCTACTATTTTTCATGCAATCAACCGAAATAAAGAAAGCTATGTAGCTGATTTGAAATGTGCAACCGAGCTGGTAAAAATTAAAAAGCTATTGGCCAAAGCCGATGTGGTGATGCACAATTTTCGCCCCGGCGTGATGGACCGTATTGGACTGGGTTATGATGTGGTGAAAGCCATTAACCCCGATATTGTTTACGCAGAAATAAGTGGCTATGGCGAAGAGGGACCCTGGAAAGATCTGCCGGGCCAGGACCTGTTGTTGCAGGCAGCATCGGGCCTTACATGGTTGAGCAATAACAATACCGACAGCCCAACACCAATGGGCGTGGCGGTAGTAGATATAATGGCCGGTACACATATTGCGCAAGGCATTCTTGCTGCTTTATACAGGCGTGGCGTAAATGGACAGGGCGCATTGGTGCAGGTTAGCATGTTCGAAAGTATTCTCGATTTTCAGTTTGAGGTACTCACCTGCTATTTCAACGATGGGCAGCAACTTCCTGTTCGCGGTGCAGTAAACAGTGCACATGCTTATATAGCTGCTCCCTATGGTATTTACAAAACTGCAGATAGCTACATTGCACTCGCCATGACGCATATTCCAGATTTGGCGGTGCTGTTGCAATGCGAACCTTTGCAACATTTTAGCAATAAGGAAGACTGGTTTTCGAAGCGGGACGACATCAAAGAAGTGATTGCAAAACATTTGGTCACCAACACGGCCGAGCATTGGTTGCAATTGTTGGAAAAATCGGATGTATGGTGTGCTCCTGTTTGGAACTACAACGACCTGATGAAACAGGAAGGATACCAACTGCTCGAAATGGAACTGAATGTGGAAACCAGCAGCGGATTGAAAATGAAAACAACCCGATGCCCCATTCGAATTGATGGAGCGAAACTAATGCCCGGAAGAGGAACGCCAGCATTAGGAGAACACAACGAAAAAATTGACCATGAGTTTGGATTAGCCGAAGTTGCAGTGCAGCTTACACGATAGGAAAAAAACGATGATGCTTGCCGATACACATATACATATTTGGGATTTTGACCAGGCAGAATATGCGTGGCTAAAAGGAAACACCGGTGTGTTGGGGCGTACATACAGTATCGGGGAATTGGAAGCAGAGCGACAGGCAGTGGGTGTTACCAAAGGTGTGTTGGTGCAGGCCGCCAACAATTTTGAAGATACCGACTGGATGCTGAAAGTAGCAGCCGAAACCGATTGGATCGCAGCTGTGGTTGGATGGTTGCCACTCACCGATTCCGCTGCAACGGAGCATGCATTGACTACAACATACAAGCACAATCCTTACTTTAAAGGAGTGCGGCATTTGATACACGATGAAGCCGATCCGAAATGGTTGTTACAACCATCGGTAATAGACAGTCTTATAATCTTAGCAGAACATAATATCAGTTTTGATATTGTAGGCGTATTGCCTGCACATATTGAAACTGCTTTGAAAGTAGCAGCACAAGTACCCGGTCTGCGCATGGTTTTCGATCATCTTAATCAACCACCTATTGCCACTGCCGAAAAGTATGGAGTATGGGGAAGCCTGATGCAGGAAGCTGCATCGCACTCCGGCTTTTATGCAAAAATTTCTGGACTGGGCCTTACATCGCAAAAAGGAATGAACTGGACTGCTGTTGACATTCAACCTTATATAGAAAAAGTGTTGGAATGGTTTGGCACCGACAGGTGTTTTTGTGGTGGCGATTGGCCGGTGGCCCTGTTGGCGGGTTCTTACACATACACCTGGACACAATTCAAACAAGTATTACATCATGTGTTGGATGACTCAGCCCGGCAAAAAGTTTTTTATGCCAATGCTGCTGCATTCTACTCGTTTTAAAATAAGCAGAGCGAAATGCCAGTATTAACCGGAGTCATGTTTCATGCCATTGGCGCATCCAGCGCCTCTCTTTGTTATACACCTCAAAAAAAAGTAACAGCATGGAGCTGGCAAACCTATTGGATGGCACAAGCCGCAGTATGCTGGTTCTTGTTGCCACTGATCATGGCATGGTTTACCATTCCTCAATTGCCACAGGTATTACAGGAAGCACCCACTAGTGCAATGCTGCAATCTTTTTTCCTGGGGCTGGCATATGGTATTGGTGGTACAGCCTTTGGTATTGCTATTCGCTATGTAGGATTTTCGCTTACCTATTCCATTTCAGTAGGCATTAGTTGTGTACTCGGCACTTTACTGCCATTGGTGGTGAATGGAACTTTGAGCACAGTGCTTTCCGGCGAAGGTGCGGGACTAATCATATCGGGCATCTCCATGGGTGCTGTTGGTATTGCTGTATGTGGCATGGCAGGTCGCAGTAAAGAACAAGACATTGAAAAGCGTGAAAAAACCAACAGCAGTTTTTCATTATCAAAAGGATTGCCGCTTTGTTTGCTGGCTGGCGTATTGAGCGCATTGTATGGCTATGCATTAAGTGCAGGTCAGCCCATTGCCGATACCGCTGCTAAATATGGTGCAGGAAATTTCCAGGGAAATGTGATCTACATTTTTGCCAATACCGGTGCCTTCATCAGTACAGCGTTATACTGCCTGTATTTGCACAGCAAAAATAAAACCATGCGGGAGTATGTATCTGTGCCGGGCGGTGTATTGGCCACCAATTACCTGATGGCCATTCTTACCGGTTTTTTGTGGTACGGCCAGTTTTTCTTTTATGGATTGGGCCATGTGCGAATGGGAAATTTTAAGTTCAGCAGTTGGGCCATTCACATGATCATGCTGGTATTGCTGAGCACAGTAACCGGTCTCTTGTTAAAGGAATGGAAAAACACCAGTAAAAAAACCATTAACCTGCTGGCAGCAGCACTAATTATATTAATTGTGGCAGTAATTCTCCTGACCTTCGGCAACCAGGTGGGTGGCGTGGAGTAAAAAAATGGATATGTCGAATTTTCAGCGTGATATTGCCAAAGCTCAAATTCCTATTTTCATCATTGGTGCCGGCGGCATTGTGAATGCCGCACATTTACCTGCTTACAAATTGGCAGGTTTTCGCGTAGAAGGAATTTGTGATATTGATACAAGCAAAGCTGCAGCTACTGCAGAAAAATTTTCGATACCCAAGGTGTTTGCATCTGCAGAAGAAATGTTGCAGCAATTGCCGCCACAGGCCGTGGTAGATATAGCGGTGCCGGGCCCTGCATTGATTCCATTGTTGCAGCAGTTGCCCAATGGTACTGCCGTGTTGCTGCAAAAGCCCATGGGCGAAACCATGGCAGAAGCAAAGTCTATTTTGGCACTTTGTAAGCAAAAGCAATTGCGGGCCGCTGTCAATTTCCAATTGCGCTATGCACCATTTATTGCCGAAGTAAAAAACATGATGGCGCAGGGTTTGCTGGGCGACATCAATGATGTGGAAATAAACGTGAATGTATTTACACCATGGCAATTGTGGGATTTTCTGCTCTCATCTCCACGGGTGGAAATTTTATACCATAGCATTCACTATGTAGACCTTATTCGCAATTTATTGGGCAACCCGGTTTCTGTGTTGGCAAAATCTACCAAGCATGCATCCATGCCAAAAATGGCATCGGTGCGCAGCAATATCATTATGGATTATGGCGAATTTGTAAGAGCCGATATCCTTACCAATCATTGCCACAATTATGGAAGGCCCAAGCAACATTCCTATATCAAAATTGAAGGCAGTAAAGGAGCAGTGTTGATCAACTTTGGGGCACTTATCGATTATCCGAGGGGTGAAGCAGACAGTTTCGAATATGCATTGCTCGAAGATGGGAAAGACCCGCATTGGGAGGAAAAGAAAATTGAAGGGAGTTGGTTTCCCCATGCCTTCATTGGAAGCATGGAGCAGGTAATGCTTTGTGCAGCGGGTTTAATTGAAACACCGGATAATTCGGTAGACGATTGCCTGTATACCATGGCATGTGTGGAAGCAGCGTATGCATCGAGCATACAAGGTGGTGTGAAGCCTGCCGATATGTTGTAGAAATAAAATATTGATGATAACTATGAATAAGCGTACGCTATTTTTTGTGTTGTTTTCCCTGTCGGTGATGCACGTGTCGGCGCAGTTGGTAGCGTTTCCAGGTGCCGAAGGTTTTGGTAAAAATGCAGTGGGTGGACGTGGCGGCAAAGTGGTGGCCGTTACCAATATCAAGGATAGTGGCGAGGGTAGTTTTCGCTGGGCTTTGGAGCAATACCCCGGCGAGCCATTAACCGTAGTTTTCCGGGTGAGTGGTGCCATTGAATTGCAATCGAAAATTCAGATCAAAAGATCTAACCTCACCATTGCAGGACAAACAGCACCAGGCGATGGCATCTGTTTGAAAAATCAATCATTGATATTAAATGGTGCCGGTATCAAAGGCAATCATGGCAATATTATAATTCGATTTATCCGTTCACGTCCCGGTGGTACTTTGAAAACCGGCTTGTATGGATTTGATATGGAAAACTGCCACGATGTAATAGTGGATCATTGCAGTTTTAGTTGGGCCAACGAAGAGTGTGCTGCTATGTACGATACCAAAAACACTACGGTGCAATGGAGCATTGTGAGCGAAGGATTGTACGAAGCCGGTCATCAAAAAGGACATCGCTCTTATGGCGGTGTTTGGGGCGGCCAATATGCCAGCTATCATCATAATTTATTGGCACATCTCAATAGCAGGGCTACAAGATTCAATGGTGCAAGGGCGCACGATACAGTGGCGTTGGTGGATTATAGAAACAATGTGATCTACAATTGGGGCAATAGCAATGCCAGCTATGGTGGCGAAGTAAATATTGCAGGTGGTGTGTCGCAGGTAAACATCGTGAACAATTACTACAAACCTGGTCCTGCTACACCTGCAGAAGTAAAATTTATTCATGCATCATACCAGGCAGATAAAGCAAGAGGCACTGGCCAATGGTATGTAGCAGGCAACGTGATGGAAGGCAATAAATCGCTGACGAAGAAAAATGAAAATGGCATCGATCTGAAAGAAGAAAATGCTCCTTCTGGTGCTATCGCTACAAAGGCATTTGCTGTGCAATCTCCCATACAAGACCAATCGGCAGAAGCTGCATTCAATGCAGTGTTGCAAAACGCAGGAGCTATCCTGCCTGTGCGTGATGCGGTGGACAAAAGAATTGTAGAAGAAACAAAAACCGGCAAAGCGGTTGGTATGGGACAGTTTGGAAAGCCCGGCATTATTGATGCTCCTGCTGTCGTGGGTGGTTGGCCTGTGTACAATACTGCCGTAGCGCCTGCAGATGCAGATCTGGATGGCATGCCCGATACCTGGGAATTGAAAAATGGTTTGAACCCGAAAGATGCAGAAGACAGGAATAAACTGCATGCATCCGGCTATACCATGCTCGAAATGTATTTAAACGAATTGGTGAAACTGAAATAGTTGATCATGAAGCACATCGTACTGGCTGGATGTTTACTGGTAGGACAAATCGCAAATGCACAATTGCGCATACAAAATCTTGCGCCCGGTAGCAGAACAAATTTTGCTGCGCAACAATTAAAAGCAGCTATCACTACATTAAAACTGCAGCAACAGCAGCACACAATTGTTTTGCAAACAAAAGCTACAGGTAAAAAAGAAAGCTATGTGTTGCAAACAAAAGGAAAAACAACTACGATCACCGGCAACGATGCTTCAGGCGTTTTGTATGGTGCATTGGATTGGATAGACACGCTCAAAAAACTGGAAAAGTACCCGGGCAATTTTGAAAAGAAAGATGCGCCGGAAATGGTGTTGCGTGGTGCCTGTATCGGTGTGCAGAAGCCCTATTATTTGCCGGGCAGAACCGTGTATGAATATCCTTACACGCCAGAAACATTTCCATGGTTGTACGATAAAAAACTTTGGATCCAATACCTGGACTCCATGGTGAACAACCGGATGAATTCGCTCTATCTCTGGAACGGTCACCCTTTTGCATCGCTGGTAAAATTGAAGGACTATCCGTATGCGGTAGAAGTGGATGAAGCCACTTTCAAAAAGAATGAAGAAATGTATCGCTTCCTCACTACCGAGGCCGATAAGCGTGGTATATGGGTGATACAGATGTTTTACAATATCATTGTTTCAAAACCTTTTGCAGAACATCACAAAATAAAAACACAGGACAGGGAGCGGCCGATTTCGCCACTCATTGCAGATTATACCCGGAAGTCCATCGCGGCGTTTGTAGAAAAATATCCGAATGTTGGATTGATGGTTTGCCTGGGCGAAGCCATGGAAGGCGTAGGGCAGGATGACATCAACTGGTTTACGCAAACCATTATTCCCGGTGTGCAGGATGGTATGAAGGCATTGGGATTAACAGCAGAACCACCCATTGTGCTGAGGGCACACGATACTGATGCACCAGCTGTAATGAAAGCTGCTTTGCCGCTCTATAAAAATTTATATACCGAAGCCAAGTTCAACGGGGAAGCCTTGACGTATGCAAAGCCCCGCGGCAGCTGGGCCGAACTGCACCAAACACTCAGCAAGTTGGGCAGTGTACAAATTGAAAATGTACATATCCTCGCCAACCTCGAACCCTTCCGTTATGGCTCGCCCGATTTTATTCAGCAGTCTGTAATTGGTATGCACGAGGAAATGGGAGGCAATGGATTGCACCTGTATCCACAGGCATCTTACTGGGATTGGCCTTATAGTGCCGATAGCGTAAAAGGCAAAAGATTGTTGCAAGTAGAACGCGATTGGATCTGGTACTCGGCATGGAGCCGCTATGCATGGAAGGCTAAAAGAAACAGGGAAGACGAAATTGTATTCTGGAGCAAAAGCCTCGCCAGCCATTATGGATGCAGCGAAGCCGATGGCAGAAAAATATTGGAAGCGTATGAACAGAGTGGTGAAATAGCGCCTAAGTTGTTGAGGCGTTTTGGCATAACCGATGGTAACCGGCAAACACTTACGCTAGGCATGCTCATGACCCAACTCATCAATCCGTTTAGGTATGGCCTTTTTACTTTGTTGTATGATGGCGAAAGCCCTGTGGGAGAAATGATCATCGACTATGCTGACAAAGAACATCGTGGCATTGCTCATGTGGGCGAAACCCCGGTGCAGGTAGCCAACGAAGTAGAAGCACATGGCAACAAAGCGGTAGCTATGATGAAAGCTGCTGCGCCGCATATCACCAAAAACAAAGCAGAGTTTGACAGGCTAGCCAACGATATGCAATGCTATAATGCCATGGCGCATTCGTTTAGCAATAAAGTAAAAGCAGCTTTGCAATTGCTGAAATATAAATACAGCAACAATGTAGCCGACCTTGAAAAAGCAGTGCCCATGCTTGCTCAAAGCCTGGCCGATTATAAACAGTTGGCAGCACTTACCAGCGGCACTTATTTGTATGCCAACAGCATGCAAACACAACAACGAAAAATTCCGATGCGGGGCACCAATGCCACATTCAAACATTGGAATGAAATGGTGCCGGTGTTTGAAACAGAGTTGACTGTGTTTCAGCAGAAGATCGATTCCCTGAAATCCAACTCGGGCAAAACTGCTGCTGTTCGTATGCCATTCAGCAATGCAGCGGTGAACAGCACTTACAAAATGCAACCATTGGATTCGGGTATCAGCATGTTCACCGACAGCCAGTTTGTAGTACTCAAAATGGCGCCGGAGTTGAAAGGAATGCAGGTGTTGCCAATGGCATACAGCCGCCAGTTGGCATCCGGTTCAGAAATAACTTTCAGTTGCACAGAACCGGTGAAATTATTAGTGGGATATTTTCAAACACAGCGGGCTGCATTTACTGTAGATACTACTTACCTGAAAGCGCCTGAATTGGAAACCAATGCGAGTGCCGACGATTATGGCCAGGCAGAAATTAAAATATCCAATGCGTTGGCTATTGCAGGCATGCCTCCAGTGAATGTGCATACTTATTCATTCAAGGCCGGTGAGCATACGTTGAGATTGGGTAAAGGTGTTTGCCTGGTATTGGGCTTTGTACCTGCGCAGCAAGCAGTGCCGGTGTACGATGCCAAACTGATGAGTAACGATAAGAATAAAAATATTGATTGGCTGTTTGAAAAATAATAGCAGTAAGAATTAAAAGAGGGCAACGATGACAAAAAGATTTTTCTATGTATGCGTGTTAGTGGTGTTGGGCATGGGTGCAAAGGCGCAACAGTATTTTGATGTAACCAAATATGGTGCTAAGAAAGATAGCTCTGCTATTGCTACTAAGGCCATTGCCAACGCTATTGCTGCAGCCAGCAAGCAGGGTGGAGGTACTGTATATTTTCCCGCAGGAAAATATTTGACCGGCCCCATTCATTTAAAAAGCAATATCACCATCCTGATTGATGCTGGTGCAGAGTTGCATTTTTCCGACAATTTCGACGACTACCTACCCATGGTAGAAAGCCGCTATGAAGGTGTGGATGTGAAAAGTTTTTCGCCATTGTTCTATGCGTACAAGGCGGAGAATATTGCCATCACAGGCCGTGGTTTAATTAATGGGCACGGACAGAAATGGTGGAACTATGCGCTTACTTTTTATAAGAATCAAACTGTAAGAAATAAGTATCAGCTGATGTTCGATAGTTTGAATAAAGACATCCTGCTACCCGACGATCCTACACAAATGAAGCGTGGGTTTTTGCGCCCGCCATTTATACAACCATTGTATTGTAAGAATGTGCTTGTTGAAGGCATCACCATTATCAACTCTCCATTTTGGACTGTAACACCTGAGTTCTGCGAGAACGTTACGGTCAAGGCAGTTACAATCAACAACCCGCCTTCTCCCAACACCGATGGAATTAATCCTTCCAGTTGCAGGTATGTGCATATTTCTGATTGTCATATCAGCGTGGGCGACGACTGCATTACCATCAAGTCGGGCAAAGACCTGCCGGGTAGAACAAAAGCTACGCCTGCTGAAAATTATACCATTACCAATTGCACCATGTTGAGAGGACATGGAGGTGTGGTAATAGGCAGCGAGATGAGTGGTGACGTTAAAAAAATCGCCATCAGCAATTGCATATTCGATGGAACTGATAGAGGCATTCGCATTAAAACCACTCGCGGTCGCGGTGGTGTGGTGGAAGATATCCGGGTGGACAATATCATCATGAAAAATATTCGCGACCAGGCCATCGTGTTAGATATGGAATATTCAAGAACACAACCGGCACCTGTTTCTGAAAAAACGCCACAGTTTAGAAATATCAGGCTGAGCAATATTACTGCTTACACCAAGCAAGCCATGTACATCAACGGGCTGGATGAAATGGCAGTGAGTGAAATTAGTTTGAACGATGTAGTGTTCGAAGCGGAAACAGGCATTGTGATGCGCAATGCAAAAGACATTGAACTGCACCAGGTGAGAGTGAATGCAAAAACCGGCCCTGCATTGTCGGTTGAAAAAACCGAGCGTTTGTTGTTGAATGGATTCAGCTCGGCTACCCCTTCGACTACTTTCCCGTTGATCAAACTGTTGAATACACAACAGGTGTTGGTGAAAGATTGCTGGCCGTTTGCAGGAACAAAAACATTTGCAGAAATATCAGGCGCTGCTACGCAAAACATCATACTCCAAAACAATATCCTGGGTGATGCAACCATTACCGTTGCTCCCGATGTGCAGCCCAACGCTGTAAAAAAATAAACTGTATGAAAAAAGTCTTCGGTTGCATTTTAGTTTTGTGCTGTATGGGCCAAACTGCCTTGGTAGCGCAGGATTTAAAACTTTGGTACACGAAACCTGCGCAGCAGTGGACAGAAGCACTGCCACTGGGCAATGGCCGCATTGGTGCCATGGTGTTTGGTGGTGTAGACAACGACCGGATTCAATACAACGAAGAAACACTGTGGTCGGGAGAGCCGAGACCCTACAATAAGGTGGGGGCTTACAAATACCTCGACACCATTCGCCAATTGTTATTTGCAGGCAAGCAAAAAGAAGCGGAAGCACTAGCCGGAAATGAATTCATGGGATTGAAAAGTGCTTCAGGTAAAAGAGAAGCATGGGTTGAAATGGTTACTGCCAACAAGCAATACGCAGCCTATGAATGGAACGATAGCAAATGGCCTACGATGACCGTACCCAGTTGGGATGGTTGGGAAAAAGTAGGACACGAAGGATTGGATGGCGCTGTATGGTTGCGAACCAGTTTTGAGTTGACTGATATTTCGAACGATATGCAACTCGATTTGAATCGCATTCGCGATTGGGATTATACTTATGTGAATGGCCAGCTGGTAGCCAGCCAGCAAGATGCGGAAGGTCGTAAATACAAAGTGGCAAAAAACCTGTTGCGTAAAGGAAAAAATACGATAGCCATTTTGGTGCTCAATTTTTTTGATAAGGGCGGCATGTATGGCTTCAAGGATACTGTAAGGCATATCGGTATTTACCCGGTAGGGCAGCAGGCTTCTATGATCTCGTTGAATGGCCAATGGAAATATTTTGTTGCCAACGACAACCCGCCACCCGTGGGTGTGTATCAGGCATCGTACCAGCCTTTTGGCGATCTGAATATTAAGTTCAATCATAGTGCGGCAGCAGCCAAGCAGTATAAGCGAACACTGGATATTGCAACTGCTATTGCCACTACTTCCTACAGTTTGAATGGCGTGCAATACACCCGCGAATATTTTATCAGCCAGCCCAACCAGGCCATGGTAATGCAGCTTCGTGCTTCGCAAAAAGGACGCATTAGTTTTTCTGCAGCGCTTAGCAGCCCACATCGAAACTATACCACCGAAAATATAAAAGGGGACCTGGTGCTTTCGGTGAAAGTGAATACCGGTGCATTGCATGGCAAAAGTTACCTGCGTATTGTGGCCAAAAATGGTAAAGTGAAATTTGAACAGGGACAACTGGTAGTGGCCAATGCAGATGAAGCTGTCATTTATCTCACTGCCGGCACCAACTTCAAAAATTATAATGATATAACTGCCGACCCGGTATTGCCATGCACCAAAGCATTGGCATCGCTGGCCGGTAAAACTTATGCGCAAATAAAAGCGGCGCATATCAAGGAATACCAACAATACTTCAACACATTTTCGTTGAACCTGGGACGCTCTGCCAACGAGAGTTTGCCAACAGATATTCGCCTCGAAAAATTTGCAACTTCCAACGATCCTGCATTTGTAGCATTGTATGCGCAGTATGGCCGCTACCTGCTCATTGCAAGTTCAAGGCCGGGCACAAGGCCTGCGAATTTGCAGGGCATTTGGAATGATATGGTGAACCCTCCATGGGGCAGTAAGTACACTACCAATATCAACGCCGAAATGAATTACTGGCCGGCAGAATTGCTGAATCTTTCCCCCATGCACCAGCCCTTGTTTCAAATGATAAACGAGTTGGCTGTAACAGGAAAAGAAACTGCAAAGGAATACTATAATGCGCCGGGCTGGGTACTGCATCACAATACCGATCTGTGGAGAGGAACCGCACCCATCAATGCCAGCAATCATGGTATCTGGGTAACAGGCGCTGCCTGGATGACGCAGCATTTGTGGGAGCATTATTTGTTTACACAGGATACACAGTTCCTGCGCAAGGAAGCTTATCCCATCATGAAAGAAGCCGCTGCTTTTTTCAACAGTTATCTTATCAAAGATCCTGTGAGTGGGTATCTCATTAGCACGCCATCCAACTCGCCTGAGCAAGGTGGTTTGGTTGCCGGTCCCACCATGGATCATCAAATCATCAGGCAGTTATTTGAAAATGTAATAACTGCAGGAGAATTGCTGGGTGTAGATGCGGCATTCATAAAAGAGTTGAAAACAAAATACCCTCAGATAGCTCCCAACAAAATTGGCAAGCATGGGCAACTACAGGAATGGATGAAAGATGTAGATGATCCCAAGAATAATCACAGACATATTTCGCATTTGTGGGCGATGTATCCCGGAAGTGAAATTAATTGGGATGAAACACCTGAGCTTACACAGGCTGCACACCAATCGTTGTTGTTTAGAGGTGATGAAGCAACAGGATGGAGCCTTGGTTGGAAAATAAATTGCTGGGCCCGTTTCAAAGATGGTGAGCATACATTCAAAATGATCCAGATGCTGATGACCCCTGCAAAATCAGGTGCTGGTAGCTACCCCAATTTGTTTGATGCACATCCTCCTTTCCAGATAGATGGAAATTTTGGTGGTGCCGCAGGCATTGGTGAAATGTTGGTACAAAGCCATACGCATTATATCGACATATTGCCGGCATTGCCTTCTGCAATACCCGATGGTACAGTGAAAGGCATCTGTGCACGTGGCGGATTTGTATTGAATATGCAATGGAAAGCCGGTAAGTTGGTGCAGTTGCAGGTGTTGTCAAAAATCGGTAACGATCTCCCGCTTCGCTACAATGGCAAAACTGTTCTGCTAAAAACAAAAGCACAAACTCTCTACAAATTAGATGGCGCACTTAATAAGTTGTAATGATGAAAGCAGTAAGCTAAACAGGAAAACAGCAGATAGCTTACGGTCCACCGCAGGACGTGCATTGGTATTGTCTTGTTTGGTTGTAATGTTGGCGGCTGCAAAAGGAATTGGCCAGCGACAGGATATATCGCTCAACGAGGATTGGTATAGCATGGCCACCAGCAACGACGAGTTGTTGCCTGCTAATTCTTATAAGACAGCCATCAATACGCAATGGAAAAAAGTGCAGGTGCCTCACAACTGGGACCAGTACGAAGGATACAGAAGACTCACGCATGCCAACAGGCATGGCGATGCGTGGTATAGAAAAAATATAAGCATTCGTCAAGCCAAAACAGGCAAGCGTTTCTTCCTGTATTTTGAAGGAGTGGGTTCTTATGCAACCGTATATCTCAACAATAAAAAAGTAGGTGAACATATTGGTGGACGTACCACGTTCACACTCGATGTAACGGATGTGATCAAAACAGATGGCTCGGCCAACCAACTGGCAGTACGGGCGTATCATCCATCCAATATCCAGGACCAACCCTGGATCTGTGGGGGCTGTAGCGATGATCGTGGCTGGTCGGAAGGTTCGCAACCCATGGGCATTTTTCGCCCGGTGCATTTAGTGGTGACCAACGATGTTCGTGTTTCTCCCTTTGGCATACATGCATGGGCGCAGGTAGAAAAAAAAGGGGCGCAATTGAATATTCATGCTTCATTCAAAAACTATTCGGGCCGAAAAAGAATAGTGACCATTCAACACCTGTTGAAAGATGCGCAGGGGAAATTGGTGAAGGAAGTAATGCTGCAGCAAACCATGCAGCCAAACGATTCGCTGACAGTATCAAAAGAAGGTATTGAAATTTCGAACCCACATCTTTGGTCGATAGCCGATCCTTATCTCTACAAAATTGCAACGGTACTGAAGGAAAATAATGTTGTGCTCGATAAAACAGAAACAACATTCGGATTCCGCACCATCAACTGGAAAAATTCGACCAACCAGTTTTTTTTAAATGGAAAACCTGTTTTCATTAACGGTGTAGCAGAATACGAACATCTGCTGGGACAAAGCCATGCATTCAGCAAAGAGCAAATTGTTGCACGCATGAAATGGTTGCAGGCTGCGGGTTTTAACGCATTTCGCGATGGACATCAGCCCCACAATTTGGTGTACGGCGAACTGTGTGACGAGAAAGGAATTTTATGGTGGACGCAGTTGAGTGCACATGCATGGTACGATTCTCCTGCGTTTCGCAACAATTTCAAACAACTGTTGCGGGAGTGGGTGATCGAGCGCCGCAATAGCCCTTCTATTATTTTATGGGGCTTGCAAAATGAAAGCAAGTTGCCGGAAGGTTTTGCAAAAGAATGCACTGAGTTGATTCGTTCTTTAGATCCAACTGCATCAACACAGCGGTTGGTTACAACCTGTAACGGTGGCACAGGAACTGATTGGGATGTACCGCAAAACTGGACAGGTACTTATGGCGGTAATCCTTCAACCTATGCAGAAGATGTAAAGAAGCAAGTGCTGATTGGTGAATATGGTGCATGGCGCACAATTGATCTGCATACCGAAGGCGGCTATGTGCAGAATGGCATCCTGAGCGAAGACCGCATGGTGCAGTTGATGGAGAAAAAAATACGGCTGGCCGAATCGGTAAAAGATAGTAGTGCAGGTCAGTTTTTCTGGTTGCTGAGTTCACACGATAATCCCGGAAGAGTGCAGGGTGGCGAAGGTTTGCGAGAACTCGATCGTATTGGCCCCGTGAATTATAAAGGCTTGCTTACGCCATGGGAAGAACCCACAGATGCGTACTACATGTACCGCAGCAACTATGCGCCAAAAGAAACTGCACCCATGGTGTATATCGTTTCGCATACATGGCCCAACAGGTGGATGAAGCCCGGTATAAAAGACAGTATTTATGTGTACAGCAATTGCGATGAAGTGGAATTGTTCAATGATATCAATGGCGCATCGCTGGGCAGAAGAAAAAGAAATGGTATTGGAACACATTTTCAGTGGGACAAAGTGAATATTCAATACAATGTGTTGTATGCAGTGGGATATGTGAATGGTAAAGCTGTTGCGAGAGATACAATTTTGTTGCAGCATCTGTCAAAATCGCCACAGTTTGAAAAACTGTATGCCAACGCAAAACCCATCACTGCGCCACAGGCAGGATATCAATACTTGTATCGAATCAATTGCGGAGGTCCTGCTTATACAGATATACAGGGCAATGAATGGAAAGCCGATAAAGGATTTGCTGTTTCATGGGCTGCCGATTTTCCGGGTGTGCCTGCCAATTTCGCCAGCCAGCGAAGAGTATTTAGTGCAGTAAAAGGAACAAGAGATTGGAACTTGTTCCAGGATTTCAGGTATGGCAAAGACAAGCTGCAATACATGCTGCCATTGCCCGATGGTGAGTACCTTGTCGAATTGTATTTCATGGAACCATGGTTGGGTATTGGTGGAGGAATAGATGCAAAAGCCATGCGCATGTTTGATGTGGCTATCAATGGCGCCACTGTTTTGAAGGATGTAGATATTTGGCGTGAAGCCGGCACCAATGCTGCTTTGAAGAAAACAGTAAAGGCAAAAATTACCGGCGGAAAAATGGTGATCAGTTTCCCATGGTCTAAAGTTGGGGAAGCCATCATTGCGGCCATTGCTGTGGCATCTGCTAAACCTGTTGCTGCATCTGTTGTTCAATCTCCTTATTCTATCCTCAATTTGAAAAACGACAACAGCAGTTTGCAAAGCTGGATGGATATTGGACATTCTGTTTATTCGAAGCACGGCATCCGGTTCAATACATTGCCGTACAATTTATATGGTGCCGATTGGTTCCAATTGAAAGATGAAAATTCTGTTTCTGATATTTCTTTCACTGCAGGCAAAGCACTGGATGTATTTCTTGCAGTAAAAAGATCGGTTGCACCACCTGTGTTTGGTGAACGCATGCCCGATTCATTGGTGACCGATGAAGCAGGTGGCACTGTGTATAATGTGTACAGGAAACAGTTGCAACCCAATGAACAGTTCTCGCAACCATTACAAAATCATTTTGTGCTCGCCGTATTGCCGGCAAATAAGATGCAGCCTGCATACGATCTGAAGCCGGTGAAATCGTATAAAACAAAAGTCGCAAAATTGGGAACAGGTGTGGAGAAAGATTCGGTTGATGGTCGCGAAGTGGCTATGATCAAATCGGATGCTGCTGTAGAAATAGCATGGCCTGTGCAAACTGGTGTGGCAGATATTTATTCCATCACCATGAAATATTATTATCCAAAAGAACAACCCTTGCAGGCCACATTGTACTTGTACGACGCAGGTGGGAACAGGATGCTGGAGGAGAAGGTTCAATTTACATTTACCCGCACCGGCAAATGGAACCAGTTTACTGTGAACACAGGGTCGCAAATAAATGCGGGGCACTATACTGTAAAACTGGTGGCTGAAAACGGTACTGCATTGGCTGTTTCGGGAATCGATATTCAATAGTAACGCAGCATGAAAAAAACGATCATCGCTTTTGCCTGGCTTCTATTATTAAGCTGCATTGTACATGCGCAATCTCAATTGGTGGCTACACAGCTTAGATGCCAAAGCACCACCAATCCACTGGGTGTAGAAGCTTTGCAGCCAAGACTGAGCTGGCAGTTGCAATCAACACAGTACAATGTATTGCAAACAGCCTATCGCATATTGGTGGCAGATGATGAAGCATTGCTGCAAAAGAATGTGGGCAATATCTGGGATTCGAAACAAGTGAAAACTGCAGCTTCCATACAAGTGGCGTATGCCGGAAAAGCTTTGCAAGCTGCCAAAAAATATTACTGGAAAGTGCAGGCATGGGATAACAAGGGAAATGTATCTGCCTGGAGTGAGCCGGCGCTTTGGCAAATGGGTTTGCTGAAGCCGGCAGATTGGTTGCAAGCCAAATGGATCGCCTACGCCAACCTTGCTGATAGCTTAAAAATTATTCCGCACGAGCATGCAAGTGGTAAAAAGGAATGGGGTAAAAGACCCGATGTGTTGCCACTGTTTCGCAAAACATTTACCGCATCTAAAACCATCCAACAAGCCACTGCATTTATTTGTGGGCTGGGCCAGTTTGAACTCAGCATTAATGGGAAAAAAGTGGGCGATCATTTTTTAGATCCGGGCTGGACCAAATACACCAAGCAGGCGCAATATGTAAGTTTCGATATCACCAGTTATCTCAACAGCGGTGCGAATGCAGTGGGTGTAATGCTGGGCAATGGCTTCTATTATATTCCCGGTGAACGCTATCGAAAAATGACGGGTGCCCTTGGTTATCCGAAAATGATAGCCCGCATAGTGGTGGAGTATAGCGATGGCACTACACAAAATATAGTGAGTGATGCAAGCTGGAAAACTTCGCCATCTCCCATTACGTATTCCAGTTTGTATGGTGGCGAAAACTATGATGCCACGCTGGAGCAAACCGGTTGGGATAAGGCAGGGTTCGATGAAAAAAACTGGAAGGCTGTGGTGATGGCTGAACCGCATACACTGGTATCGCAAACTGCACCGGCTATCAAAGTGATGCAAACATTCAAACCGGTGAGCACAAAAGAGCTAAAGCCCAATCTGTGGATGTTTGATATGGGACAAAATATGTCGGGCATTCCTGCTATAACGGTATCGGGCCGCAAAGGCGATACCATTCGCATGACACCGGCAGAGTTGTTGAAAGAAGATGGAACTGCCAACCAGAAAGCAACAGGCTCGGCCAGTTATTACGAATATATTTTGAAGGGCGAAGGAGAAGAAAGCTGGCATCCACGTTTTACCTATTATGGGTTTCGCTATGTGCAGGTAGATGTATTGCCGAAAGATGCTGCGAGTCCATCCAAAATTGTAGCCATTACTGCATTGCATACCCGCAACAGCGCTGAGGATGCGGGCAGTTTTACTTGCAGCAACGAGTTGTTCAATAAAACCAATAGTTTGATCAAGTGGGCCATCAATAGCAATATGCAAAGTGTGTTTACCGATTGCCCGCATCGTGAACGTTTGGGTTGGCAGGAACAAATGCATTTGATGGGCACGGCGCTGCAATTCAATTATGATATTCATGCACTGGCAAAAAAAATAACAACAGATATTAGGGTAGAACAAAATGCAAATGGCTTAGTGCCTTCTACCATTCCCGAGTACACAGAGATGCATTTTGCTGACGGCTATTTTCGCGATTCGCCCGAATGGGGTAGTGTGGCCATCCTGTTTCCATGGTATCTCTATCAATGGTATGGCGATAAGCAGGAGCTATCTGCCAATTACGCCACCATGCAAAAATATTTGGAACATTTGCGCAGCAGGGACAGTAGCTATATTTTGATGTATGGCCTGAGCGACTGGTACGACCTGGGGCCGAACCGCCCGGGCTTTTGCCAGCTTACACCTATGGGGTTAACAGCAACTGCCTATTACTACCACGACCTTGAAGTTGTATCTAAGATCGCCGCCATGTTAGGAAAACCAAAAGATGCGCAACAATACAAAGCATGGGCTGCACAGGTAAAACAGGCTTTCAACAAAAAGTATTTTACTGCAGCCACCAAACAGTATGGTAGTGGTAGTCAGACTTCCAATGCCATGGCGGTAAGTTTTGGGCTGGTGAGTGAACAAGACAAAACCGCAGTTGTAAACAACATTGTAAAAGATATTGAGCAGCGCAATTACAGTTTAACGAGCGGTGATATAGGTTTTCATCATTTGCTGAAAGTGTTGTATGAAGCGGGCCGCAGCGATGTGATCTACCTGATGAACAACCGCTCAGATGTGCCGGGTTATGGGTATCAATTGTCCAAAGGCGCTACAGCATTGACCGAGTCGTGGTTGGCTGCGCCTATTGTGAGCAACAATCATTTTATGCTCGGGCATTTGATGGAATGGTTCTACGCCAGCCTGGCTGGAATTCAACAAGCACCCAACTCAGTAGCGTACAAGGAAATTGTGATAAAGCCGGAACTAGTGGGCGATATGCAATTTGCAAAAGCTACTTATCAATCGGCATACGGGTTGATAAGCAGTGAATGGAATAGAACGGATGCCGGTTTGACGCTGCAAATACAAATACCGGTGAATACCTCGGCACAGGTGTTGGCGCCGGCCACTGCTACAAATGCAGTGTATGTGAATGGAAAGAAAACAACAGTGAATGTGGTAAATGGCAGAGTAAGTCTCAGGTTAGGCTCAGGCTCTTATAGTATTGAAATAAAATAATTGCAACTTATAAAGAGAGAAGGATTATGAAAGCATTGGTTTGTAAGCAACCCGGAACTTTTGAATATATAGAAGCCGAAATGCCCCTGGCCGAGCCGGGACGGGCCATTTTGAAAGTGCATCGCATTGGCATTTGCGGTACCGATCTGCATGCGTTTGAAGGCACACAACCTTATTTTGAATATCCAAGAATATTGGGGCACGAGTTGGGTTGCGAAGTGGTATCGGTGGATGAGAGTACAGGGTTTGCAGTAGGAGAGCGGGTAACATTGGTGCCCTATTTCAACTGCGGAGAATGCGTGGCTTGTCGTAATGAATTGCCCAACTGTTGTGCAGCTATCCGTGTGTTTGGTGTGCATGTAGATGGTGGCATGAAAGAATTTATTTCTGTGCCTGTAGCTGCATTGCTGCATGGTGGCAATATGAGTTTTGATGAACTAGCATTGGTAGAGCCACTGGCCATTGGCGCACATGGTATACGCAGGGCAGGAGTAAGGCCCGGCGAGTATGTGTTGGTGATTGGCGCAGGCCCCATTGGCTTAGGCATTATGGAGTTTGGCCGCATTGCGGGTGCGCATGTCATAGCCATGGATGTGAATGATACACGCCTCAACTTTTGTAAAGACAAATTGAAAGTGGCGCATACTATCAATCCATTGAAGGAAGATGTGGTGCAACGTTTAAAAGAAATCACGAACAACGATATGCCAACCGTAGTGATAGATGCTACCGGCAATCAAAAAGCCATCAACAGTGCTTTCCTGTATATGGCGCATGGGGCACGTTATGTGCTCGTGGGTTTGCAAAAAGGCGAATTGATCGTAAGCCATCCTGAGTTTCATAAGCGGGAAGCTACTTTAATGAGCAGCCGCAATGCAACACAGGTAGATTTTGATCATGTAATGCAGAGCATGCAGCAGAAGCTGGTTAACCCTGCTACCTATATTACCCATCGTGTGGCTTTTGATGATGTGAAAGACAATTTCGAAAGCTGGCTCGATCCCAAGAATGGGGTGATCAAAGCCATGGTAGAATTGTAAGTGTAAAAATTGTAAATGCTATTGTATGTGTTGGAATAAAAAGGCCTGTGTATTTTTTCTGTTGTGGATGGTATTGGGTGCTTGCGTATATGCGCAACCTCGCATAGTACAACCCTTCAACAAAGACTGGAAATTTTTACTGGCCGATGATAGCCTGGCAAGCGGGGAAAACTATAAAGAGGTTTCCTGGCGTAGGTTATCGCTCCCACACGACTGGAGCATCGAAAGCAATTTTTCTTCTGTGTATCCCGCAGGAAATGGTGGTGGCGCTTTGCCCGGTGGCGTAGGCTGGTACCGCAAAACATTTATGGTTCCTGCTTCGTTCCAAAACAAGCTTACCCGCATTGAGTTTGATGGCGTGTATAAAAACAGCGAAGTGTGGGTCAATGGGCACTGGCTTGGCAAGCGACCTTATGGGTACACCAATTTTTCGTATGATCTCACCCCTTATCTGCATTACGACAAACCCAATGTAATAGCGGTAAGAGTTGATAACCGGCTGCAACCCGACTCCCGTTGGTACAGTGGTAGCGGTATTTACAGGGATGTACAATTGGTAACTACCGAAAAAGTTGCCATTGCCGAATCGGGCCTGTTCATTACTACGCCCGAAGTGCATGCGAATGCTGCTATTGTGCAATTGCAATACAAGGTGGCCAATGCAGGAAAGACTCCACAATTGGTAAATGTGTATACCGATGTGTATGATGCCGCAGGAAAAAAAGTAGCTACAAGCAAAACTGCTGTACAACGGAAAGTTGCTACGGATGGTGCGCAATACGCCGACCGCATTGAAATAAAGAACCCGAGGCTTTGGTCGGTAAGCGACCCTTATTTGTACAAAGCAATTACCCGCATAGAAATGGGCGGAAAACTGGTAGATGAATTGAAGACACCTCTTGGTATTCGTTCATTTTATTTTGATAGTGAGAAAGGATTTTTCCTCAACAACCAGGCGCTGAAAATCCAGGGCGTGTGTATGCACCACGACCTGGGTGCATTGGGTGCTGCATTCAACAAAGCTGCTGCAAAACGGCAGCTCGAAATTTTGAAAAACATGGGTTGCAATGCCATCCGTTTTTCGCACAACCCACCGGCTGCCGCCATGCTCGATCTCTGCGACCAGATGGGTTTTTTGGTGATGGTGGAATCCTTCGATATGTGGAAGAAAAAGAAAAAGAAATACGACTACAACCTGTTTTTCGATCAGTGGCATGCTGCCGATGTAAGCGCCATGGTATTGCGCGACCGCAACCATCCATCGGTATTTATGTGGAGCATTGGTAACGAAATACCGGAGCAGTTTGATAGCAGTGGAACCCGTATTGCCGCCGAACTCTCGGCCATTGTAAAATCCATCGATCCCTCCAGGCCGGTCACTTCTGCACTCACAGAAACTTTTGCGGAGAAAAACTTCATCACCAAATCGAATGCACTGGATGTGCTGAACTTTAATTATAAGGAGTATGATTATGAGGCCTTGCCCCAGCGCTTCCCCGGTCAAAAGTTTGTAGCTGGCGAAACTGCATCGGCATTGGAAACCCGTGGCGTTTACCAAATGCGCAGCGATTCCAACAGGATATGGCCCACTAATTTTAAAGTGCAGGATGATTTTAAAGGAGGCAATGCCGATTTTACCTGTGCGGCTTACGATAACACGTTTGCCTATTGGGGTGCTACCCACGAAAAAGCCTGGGTGTCGGTAAAAAAGTACCCGCATATGGCCGGGGCATTTGTGTGGAGCGGATTCGATTTCCTGGGAGAGCCTGTGCCATACCCATGGCCGGCCCGCAGTTCTTATTATGGTATTGTTGACCTGGCCGGTTTTCCCAAAGATGTGTACTATATGTACCAAAGCGAATGGACCAACAAGCCTGTGCTGCATGTATTTCCGCATTGGAACTGGAAGGCTGGCGATGTTGTGGATGTTTGGGCCTATTATAGCCAGGCCGATGAAGCCGAATTGTATTTGAACGATAGGTCGCTGGGCGTTCAAAAGAAAACAGATACCAGCCTGCACGTAATGTGGCGGGTGCCATTTGCACCGGGCACCGTTAAAGTGGTCACCCGCAAGGGGGGGAAACAGGTGTTGAGCAAAACCATTTCCACCACCGGGCCTGCTGCAGGTATAGAGCTGGTAGCCAATAAAACCGGCCTGAAGGCCAATGGAGAAGATATAAGCTTTGTAACCATCAGGGTGGTGGATAGCAAAGGCCGGCTGGTGCCCGATGCCGATGCCCGGGTGAAATGCTCCGTTTCCGGTGCCGGTTTTTTGGCCGGTATGGACAATGGTTTCCAGGTAGATTCTGTTTCGCTGCAACACCACGAAAGGGCCACCTGGAAAGGCTTATTGCTGGTTATGATCCAATCGAACGGAAAAAAAGGAAATATTACCGTTCGGGTTAAAATGGAAGGGTTTCCTGAGCAAATTATCACGCTGAATAGCTTGTAAACAGGCTGTTTTGGGTTTTCGGAAACGTTTGCGTGAATATATCGGCGATAGGAAAATAGTACATCAACTTAATCATTCAGTACATTTTTGACCTTGGTGGTACATGTACTTTTATCGCTCAAAAAAAAGTGGTTTTTTGCCTTAAATTTAACGGAAGGCCACTGAGGTTTTTAGGATGAAAAGATTGCTGCCAACTGCCAACGACCCTGTCCTTTTTGCTTCGGCAAACGATGAGAAAACGAGCTTTCGCCCGACTTTTTTGGGCGTGGTGGTTATAGGTTTATTACTTACCATTATTTCTTTTGGCACATCGGCGCAGCAAGTAAACGGAGATTCTGTCTATATAAAAGCGATCACCGAACGCTCTGCCAAAATTGTAAATACCCTGGCCATTACCGACTCGGCCAAATACAAAAAAGCAGTACACACATTGGTGACCCAGTATTCGGGGTTGAATGATATTCATGAAAAAGCAAAGCAGGAATCGAAAAAGATAAAAGCGCAAAACCTGCCTGCCGAAGAAGCTACAGCCAAGCAAAAAATAGTAGATAGCCTGAAGCAAATAGAACTGAAACAAATACACCAGTCATTTGTTAAGCAATTAGAGAAACAATTGAATGCCGACCAGGTGGAAAAAGTGAAAGACGGCATGACCTACCGCGTATTCCCCATTACCTACACTGCTTACCTCGATATGATACCCAGCCTTACCAAAGAGCAGCAACAAAAAATATTCGATTGGTTGAAAGAAGCCAGGGAGCTGGCCATGGATGCCGAATCGAGTGATGCCAAACATGCTGTATTTGGTAAATACAAAGGCCGCATCAACAATTACCTCTCCGCACAAGGCTACAATATTACCAAAGAGAGAGAGGAGTGGAACAAACGAATTCAGGCTAAAAAAGGAAGTTGAACCCCTTTTGAACCAATAGAACAAGAACCATCGATTGAATAAACAAAAACAAAAACGCTGCGTATGAACAAACTGCTAAAACCAAGCGTGGTGGTATTATGCCTGTTACTTTTCTGTACAGGAATCCTATCAGCACAAGAAGTCACCGTAACCGGTACAGTTACCGCCGGTGACACCAAAAAACCTCTGGAAGGTGTATCGGTGCGTGTGAAAAACACAACCATTGGTGTGGCTACCAATGCAAATGGCCAGTTTTCAGTGAAAGCGCCTTCTTCTGAATCGATCATCTCGATCTCATTTGTAGGCTACCAGATTTATGAATCAAAAGCCGGTACCGGTGGTGCTCTTTCAGTAGAACTAATCAAGCTGAATGAGCAACTGGATGAAGTAGTGGTAATTGGTTACGGTACTCAAAAGCTTAAAAATGTTACAGGCTCTGTGGTTTCCATCGATCCCAAGAAATTGGAAGACATGCCCGTTGCCACTGTTACGGAAGCTTTGAGAGGCCAGGTGCCTGGCTTGAATGTGTCTGGTGGTAGCACCCGTCCGGGTACCATGCCAACCATGAACATTCGCCAGCAATTCGACTTCAGTAAAGATGGTGGTAGCGCATTTCCTCTCATTGTAATTGATGATGTGATCCAAGTAGATCCTTCTACCGGTAAGCCCAGCATGGACAGGTTTAACCTGTTGGATATGTCGGAAGTAGAAAGCATCACCGTATTGCGTGATGGTGCAGCGGCTATTTATGGATCAAGAGCAGGACAAGGTGCAGTGATCGTGAAAACCAAGCGTGGTAAAATTGGTGCGCCTAAAATTTCTTACTCTGGTAAGTTTGAAACCAACGATGCTGTAAGCCATGGTAAAGTAATGAATGCACATGATTTTGGTGTGTACTCTAACCGCTTTGGCCGGGCTTCAGGATGGGGCAACAACGCCTATTTCAGCGCCGCTGAATTGGCTAAAATGGATAGCCTTAACTACGACTGGCTAGCCAACGATTGGGAAAGAGGTAGTGCTATGCAGCATTCTCTTACCGTGAGTGGCGGTAGCGATCGTGCTACTTATTTTGCTGGTGGTTCTTATTATACGCAATCGCCTAACCTGGGTTCTCAGGATTACAACCGTTTCTCTTTCAGGGCTGGTACCGATGTGAAAGTGGTAAACAATGTGAAGTTTGTAGCTACCATTGCTGCAACCAATACCAATCTTGAAAAATCTTTTACCAAGATCAACTTCTCTGATGGATATGCAGTAGGTGGCGAGCAAAACGATTATAGCGTATTGCTGCACATGCCTAAGTATATTCCATGGGTATATAACATTAATGGTGTAGACCAGTGGGTAGCACCTGCACTCAGTGCTAACAGGGTAGGTTCAGCAAGTGGTAACAACTCTTTGTCTAACTGGAACTATTATGCTCTGCAGAACAATGGTTCTACTACCACCAACAAATCTTTTAATTACAATGCCAACTTCTCTTTGCAATATGATGTGCCTTTCATTAAAGGATTGTCATTAAAGGGTAGTTATGGTCTTTCCAACAACTCAAGCAATACCGAGCAAATACAAATGCCACTCTGGCTGTCGCTGGCTAAAAATACCAACGTTGCAGATAAGCACTTGTACACATCCGGCGCTTCCAGTGAATGGAATGCTCCTGTGTTGAACAAATCCAACTCAAGGGTTACTTACGATAACACAACAGGTAGTAACTACCAGATGAACTTCTTTGCTACTTACGATCGCAGCTTTGGCGATCATAACGTAAGTGCAATGGTTTCTGCTGAGCAAACAAAAAATGCTTCTGAAGATCGTTACCAGATTTATGACAACCCTATCCCGGGTGCTTATAATGGTACTTCAATCTCTGCAGGTACCCTCAATGCTTCTAACACCATTACCTATCGCCAGGAAAGTGGTTCTCAATCTTACCTCGGTAGGGTGAACTACGACTACCAGGGCAAATACATGGCTCAGTTCATTTTGCGTTCAGATGCTTCTACCAACTTCGCTCCAGAACATTACTGGGGATTATTCCCTGGCATATCTGCAGGTTGGGTGATCTCTAAGGAGAATTTCTTTTCCGATGTTAAATGGATAGACTACCTGAAGCTCCGTGCTTCAATTGCCAAAACTGGTAACAATAGTGTTAAATCATGGAAATGGATGCAGTTGTACTCAGCTGCAACTGACAAGGGTCAGGGTTTTGGTACCACTAATGGTGGCAACTTTACTACAGGCCTTACTCCTGAAGTTAGTCCTAACAGGGATATTACCTGGGAGCAAAACCTTCAGCGTAACATTGGTTTAGATATGGGCTTCTTAAAAAATCGCCTTACTGTAACAGTAGATGGTTACTATAACTCTCTTTCAGACATCCTGACTGTAATGTCTGGTGCCATGAATGTGCCTATCTCTATCGGTGGTGCTTTTGCTGAACAGAACTATGCGGCGCTCAATTATTGGGGAGCTGAATTTTCAGCCAACTGGAACGACCATATTGGCCAAGTGAATTATGGTATTGGTATGAACTTTAGCTTAAGCGATAACAAAGTGACCAAGTACTTTGATATTCCGTTCAACTATCCTTCTACCATTAGCAGGCAACAAGGTTACTCTACCATTCAACCGGTATGGGGCTTGCAAACCTGGAAACAAACTTCAACTGGTGATGGTATCCTAAGAACCGATGCAGATATCGATAACTATTGGAATTACCTCACTGGTCTTGCTACTAAAGCAGGTACCACTCCGGCTTATTTCGACAATACTTCAAAATCATTCCTGAAAAAAGGTATGCTGGCTTATGAAGACGTAGCCGGTGATCTGGACCCAACCAATCAAGCCATCAAAGGTCAAAATGGTAGGATCAAAGACAATGAAGACTATGTGAAGCTGGCCAAGAAGAACCAGTCTTACAGTATCAATACCAACCTTAATGTTAGCTGGAAAAGCTTAAGCCTGATGGCGCAGTTAGCAACAAGCTGGGGTGGTCTTACCACTGTCGACAGGATCAAGCAAGCTACCAGTAGCACTGCTGCTATGTGGGCTGCTCCAATTTACCTGAACGATATGTACGATTCTACCGACAATCCAAATGGTAAGTATCCTAATATCGCTTACTTCGACCAGGCATATAAAACTTCTGATTTCTGGACCATTTCTTCTTTCCGTATGTATGTGCGCTCTATGAGCTTGAGCTATTCACTTCCAAAGGAATTTGCAAGAAAGGCTCATATGGAAAATGCAAGGCTTATTGTTTCAGGTTACAATCTGTGGGATTTCTTCAATCCTTATCCTAACAAGTACCGCAACATGTACGATAATCCAAAAGTGGGATATCCTACACTCCGGACCTGGTCGTTGGGTATAAACGTCGGATTCTAACTATCAATTTTTACCTGATTATTTTACTATTATCTCGATATGAAAAAGAAAGCTTTATATGTCTTAGCCTTCATAGCAGCAACGGTGGGAACCGGGTGTAAAAAGGATTTCCTGGAGGAGCTGAAGGTGTACGATAAATATGATGAGAGTGTTTTCACCAATGATGTACAAACAGGTTGGTATGTAGACAGAATGTATAACTATTGCTTTGCGTCATACAAAAGTCCTACCCAGGCATTTGTGGGTTTGTATAATGACGAGAAAACAAGACAAACGGAAGAAATAGGTGGAACAGTAGGTAACTGGATCAACCCTAATAAAACGCTCCAGACTGGTACCGATGCCGATGCTTATTATGGCTCAACACTTACCGGTAGTGCGCAGAATACGCCTTATACACGTATCCGCTATGCCAACTTCCTGTTGGAAAAAATAGACGGTGTGGGACAAGCGCTTCCTGAGTCTTTCCGCAAAACTTCAAAAGGACAAATGTACTTTTTGCGTGGCCTGCAATATTTCGACCTGGTACGTATGTATGGTGGTGTTCCCCTCGAGTTGAAAGTGAACAACGCCAGTTCAGAAGATCAAAGCATCAGAACTCCGCGTGCTACTGCAACAGAGGTGTTTGAGCAAATCGTAAAAGACTTTGATTCTGCAGCCGTTAATTTGCCGGCTACCTGGCCAGCTACGGATTACGGTCGCTTTACCAGTGCAGCAGCATTGGCTATGAAGAGCCGTGTATTGCTTACAGCTGCAAGTCCATTGTTCAATACTGATTGGGACAATTCAGGCAGTGCCCGTTGGCAGGCAGCATTGGATGCAGGCCTTGCAGCAGAAACTGCTTTAACTGCAGCCGGATATGGCTTGTATGGCACTACTGCTAAAGACTGGTCTGAAATGACTTTTAAAGTGGATAACGGATTCAACAAAGAAGCCATTATGGTGCAGTTGCTTTCGTCTACACAAACTACTTCTGTTGGTGCTAACAATAGCTGGGAAAACGGTATCCGTCCGAAAGACCATAACGGTAGTGGCAATGGCGTAACAGCTCCTAAAGGAATGCTCGACCTGTTCCCGCTGGCAGATGGCCGTCGCCCAACAGTAGCCAATGGTTATGTAGATACTTTCTTCTTTGAGAACAGGGACCCACGTTTCTATCGCACGTTTGCATTCTCAGGTGCCAAATGGGGTACAAAAACAAATGCCAACAAGGTCAGCTGGTTCTACAGGTGGAAAGCAAGTGCAGGTGCATCTGCCTCTACTTATTCCGGCAACAACCAAACATCATCTCCTGCTGTTGTTCGCAAAATGTCGAACCCTGCTGCTGATACCACTTTGTTGGCTTTCTCCGGCACAGACATTTTTGAATACCGCTATGCAGAGCTGTTGTTGAATATTGCAGAGTGCTATGCTGCAAAAGGTGATGTAGCCAATGCCATTGCATACATCGGAAAAGTACGTAACCGCGTAGGTATTCCTGCTGCCAACAACTGGGGCCTTGGAACATTGAGTGGTAAGTATGCTGCTATTGAAGCTTGCTTGTACGAACGCCGTGTAGAATTGGCATACGAAGGCAAACGCTTTTTTGATGTTCAACGCTGGTTGTTGTACGATGGAAATTCAACTACCAATCCTAGTGCCAATACCTGTGCTAAGCTCGGTATAACGCCTATCAACGGCACAAACCGTACAGGCTATTACTGGCAGGCACTCACTTATGGTGCAGCAGATCCGCTTACGGCTGCTGATAAAGCTATCCTGATCGATCCGGATGCAGCTAATTTCACTACGGAGATCGCTAAACTTAAAAGTCTGTACAAAACAAAATTTGTAATGACAGCATTGGACAATGCTATGGACAGAGATGGAAGTACTCCTGTTAACATTCTGTTCCGTCCCAACTATTATGTATCTGGTTTAACCAGCACTATACTTTCTTACAATCCATGGTTAGGCCAAAGCCTTGGCTGGATGGATTACAGTGGCGCTGCTGGTTCCTTTAATCCTACGAATTAATTAACCAACAAAACAAGAGCGTTAATCGCTCTTGTTTTGTTTTACAAGTTGACTCTGACCCGAAAATTGTTCCTTACTGCTTGCTCCAATTGATTGTTTAAAGTTTCATAACCATTATCTACAAATTGATGAAAAAGAGATTTCTCCCAGTGTGCATGATGAGTGTATTGTTCGGATTGGGACTCGCAGCTAATGCACAGTATCCTTCTATTCCACCCGATGTACAAAGAGCAGCAGATTCCATGATGAAAATGGCGAACCGCCATTCCGACTCTGCATGGAGAGTGGCATTGCCCATTATTGAACAAGAGGCCAAACAAGGAAGACCTTTTATTCCATGGGCTTCCCGTGTTGACGAATTGCCGCAATCGGATATCCTGGCTTTTCCGGGTGCTGAAGGTGGCGGTAGGTACAGCAACGGTGGACGCGGTGGTAAAGTGTACGTGGTAACCAATTTGAACGATGATGGCCCCGGCAGTTTGCGTTGGGCCTGCGAGCAGGGAGGTGCAAGAATTGTTGTATTCAATGTAGCAGGAATTATCCGGCTTACATCGCCGTTGATGATCCGTGCTCCTTATATCACCATTGCAGGACAAACAGCACCCGGTGATGGTGTATGCGTGGCAGGCGAAAGTGTTTGGATCAATACACACGATGTGGTGATCCGTTATATGCGCTTCCGTCGTGGCGAAACCTGGGTGGGAAGAAGAGATGATGCTATCGGTGGTAATCCTATCGGCAATATCATTATCGACCACGTAAGTGCTACATGGGGCCTCGACGAAAACATGAGCATGTACCGCCATATGTACAACGATAGTACAGGCAAGATAGAAGACAAATTTCCTACGGTAAACATCACGATCCAGAATTCAATTTTTGGCGAAGCACTCGATACATGGAACCATGCATTTGGTAGTACGCTTGGTGGCGAAAACTGTACGTTTATGCGCAACCTGTGGGCCAACAATGCAGGCCGTAACCCATCAGTGGGTTGGAACGGCGTGTTCAACTTTGCCAACAACGTTATTTACAACTGGGTGCACCGCAGCATCGATGGCGGCGATTACCGTGCGCAGTTCAACATCATCAACAACTATTTCAAACCGGGTCCTGCTACGCCTAAAGATGGTATAGCCTATCGCATTCTGAAACCGGAAAGTGGCAGAAGCAAACTGAAGTACAAAGTGTACGGCCGTGCTTATGTAAATGGCAATATCGTAGAAGGTTATCCTGCAGTAACAAAGGATAACTGGAATGGTGGTGTGCAGATTGAAGAAGAAAAAAATGCAGGTACTTACAAAGACCTCATTAAAGTAAATAAACCATTGCCTCATGCGCCTATCACCATACTTCCTGCAGAAGATGCAAGAAAATATGTATTGGCCAATGCAGGGGCTACGCTACCTAAGCGTGATGCGGTAGACACCCGCATTGTAAAAGAAGCAACTACGGGCAAAGTGGATTTTAATCCCAACGTAAAATTGCCCGAAACACAATTCAAACATCGTCGTATGCCGATCGATTCTTACAAGATCGGCATCATAACCGACCCTTCACAAGTGGGAGGTTATCCTGAGTATAAGGGCACTCCTTATACCGATAGCGACAATGATGGTATGCCTGATACTTACGAAGTGAAGAGCGGCTTGAACCCAAAAGATCCTACAGATTCAGGAAAAATTGCGAAAAACGGATACAGCAACATAGAGAACTATATCAACAGTGTGGTGGAAGTGAAAAACGTAGTTCCTGCACAGGTTGCTCCGAAGAAGTAATTTAATATCCAATGAAGCCGGTTGAATAATACGGCAGGCTTCCAATTTTTAATGCATTGCAGCGCTGTTGCCTGTTGTTTCAGCAGGCAACAGGGTTGTTGGCATCATCCATTTGTAGGTATTCAAGTATAAAGCATCGCATATGAAAACGAAAATTGTATCGCTGGCAATTGCCGCATTATTTACTTCCCCATTATTAGCGCAGTATCCCACGATTTCTAAAGCCATGGAAGACTCTGCCGACCAGGCCAGTGCACCCGCAAGAAAGCTTGCAAGAGAGGCATGGGAAAAAGCATATAAAGTAGTACAGGCAGAAGAGAAATTGGGCAGGCCCTATATTCCCTGGGCTGCAAAGCCGGAAGATCTTCCACAAGCAAAAATTCCTGCGTTCCCGGGTGCAGAAGGCGGTGGTGCATTCACTGCCGGTGGCCGTGGCGGAAAAGTGTTGGTAGTTACCAATTTGAATGATAGCGGCGAAGGCAGTTTTCGCTGGGCCTGCGAACAAGGTGGTGCCAGGATCATTGTGTTTAATGTATCGGGTATTATTCAATTAAAAACTCCTGTTAGTATTAAAGCGCCTTACATCACTATTGCTGGCCAATCTGCACCCGGCGATGGTGTTTGTATTGCAGGCGAATCTGTGTTGATCGATACGCACGATGTGATCATTCGTTTCATGCGTTTTAGAAGAGGCGCCACCGATGTAATGAGAAGAGATGATGGATTGGGTGGAAACGGTGTAGGCAATATTATCATTGATCACGTATCTGCCAGCTGGGGTTTGGATGAAAACATGAGCATGTATCGCCACCAACACGATGTAAATAATGATGGCAAAATTGATAAGCTGCCTACAGTTAATGTCACTATTCAAAACAGTATTTTCTCTGAAGCATTGGACACTTACAACCATGCATTTGGTAGCACTATTGGTGGGCTCAACAGCACTTTCATGCGCAACCTTTGGGCCAACAATATCAGCCGCAATCCATCCATTGGTATGTATGGCGATTTCGGATTTGTAAACAACGTCATCTTCAACTGGTGGAACCGCAGTGCCGATGGTGGTGATAATAATTCACGTTACCAGTTCATCAACAACTATTACAAGCCAGGTCCTATTACCCCATTGGATAAACCTATCAGCTATCGTATTTTAAAACCCGAAAGTGGTCGCGATAAAGCAAATGCCAAGGAGTTTGGTAAAGCGTATGTAGTGGGAAATATTATTGACGGAAACGATAGGGTTACTAAAAACAACTGGGATGGTGGCATACAGTTGGAAGATGTGCCTGATGAAGCCGCTATTCTCGAAAGGATCAGGGTGAACGAACCATTCCCTATGGCCAAAGTGGTGATACTGCCTGCTCAAGATGCGTACAGTTATGTATTGGCGAATGTGGGCGCTACATTGCCACGCAGAGATCCTGTTGATACTCGTATTGTGGAAGAAGTGCGTACAGGAAAAATTGTGTACAAAGAAGATGGATTGACCGGTATTGGTAAACAATACATCAAGCGTCGCCTTCCTGAAGATTCTTACAAGCAGGGCATAATTGCGCATCCATCACAAGTGGGTGGATATCCCGAATACAAAGGCAGCCCATACAAGGACGAGGATAACGATGGCATGCCCGATGCATACGAAAACAAAAATGGTTTGAATGCTAAAAATGCTGCTGATGCTGCTGCCCTGGCAGGCAATGGTTACAGCAATATTGAAAACTATTTGAACAGTATTGTAGATGTTAAAAAAGTACAGCCTACAGAAGCTGTTAAAAAATAGCAGAAAGCCGCGACCACTCAAGGGAAAAAAGAACCTTTGAAGAAACCAGTTTGTAAATATTCCATTTGTAGCCAGTGAGAGCATCTTCTATATTTCGGGTAGTTATTTCTTCGGTTTGTTTATTCGGAACATTCACATCCATGGCGCAAAAGCCTGTGAAGCCGCCGCCGCCATTAACTGGTGAAAAAGGAAAGCTGATCTATACCGCCGATGAAGCGGGCAATCGTATTCCCGATTTTTCTTACTGTGGTTACAAAGCATCCGAGCAAGCCATACCCATGGTGGCCGTAAAAGTGACTGTGCCTGCAAAAGCCGGTGATGCTACTGCACGCATACAAGCTGCTATCGATTATGTGAGCAGCCTACCATTAGATGCAAATGGTTTTCGTGGTGCTGTGTTGTTGTTGACTGGTAAGCACGAAGTGCTGGGACAGTTGCGCATAGCTGCAAGCGGTGTAGTGCTGCGTGGTAGTGGCGTCAACAGCACCACGTTGGTGGGCGCCGGCAACACTCGTTATACTTTGGTAACTATTGCAGGAAAAAAAACGGTGCATAAAGAAAGCCTGGGTATCAAAATTGCCGATGCCTATGTGCCGGTGAATGCCATGAGCTTCAACGTAGCAGAATCATTCAATGCAAAAGAACATCCTGCTACTATCATTATTCGCCGTCCTTCTACCGCCAATTGGATCAAGACATTGGGAACAGAGCATTTTGGTGGAGGCATTACAGCACTGGGATGGAAGCCCGGAGAGAAGGACCTGTTCTTCGATCGGACCATTACCAAAGTAGAAGGCAATACCGTATACATTGATGCACCAATTACCACAGCGCTTGATACTACGTATGGTGGCGCTTACATGTATTTCTATACCAACGATGAACGGATCAACAACAGTGGTGTAGAAAATCTGCAACTGGTTTCTACCTACGATAAAGCAAATCCAAAAGATGAAGACCATCGCTGGAATGGCATCAACCTGGAATATGCAGAAGATTGCTGGGTACGCCAGGTTTCTTTCCAGCATTTTGCGGGCAGTGCTGTAAGTGTACTCGAAACCAGCAAGCGCATTACAGTAGAAGATTGTATTTCGCTCAATCCTGTTTCTGAAATTGGTGGCCAGCGTCGTTACACATTTTTGACCACAGGGCAGCAAACATTATTTCAACGCTGCTATGCCGAAAACGGATACCACGATTTTAGTACTGGCTTTTGTGCAGCAGGCCCCAATGCATTTGTACAATGTGAATCTATTTTGCCTTACAGTTTCAGCGGCGCTATCGATAGCTGGGCCAGTGGTATTTTGTTTGATGCAGTGAATGTGGATGGCAATGCTTTGCGCTTTGGCAATCGCTGGCAGGATGGCAATGGTGCAGGTTGGGCCGCAGCCAATAGTGTATTTTGGAATTGCACTGCAGCACGTATTGATTGTTACAAACCACCCACTGCACAAAACTGGGCTTTTGGTAGCTGGAGCCAGTTTGCAGGCGATGGTTATTGGAACGAAAGCAACAACAGCATTTCACCCCGTAGTTTATACTATGCCCAGTTGAATGAGCGGTTGCGTAAGAATACAGATGCGCAGGCGCAGATCATGCCTGTACCTACAGAAGCGAGCAGCAGTCCGCAGGTAGAAGTTGCTATGCAACTCACCAAGGAAGCTTCCAAGCCCAAACTGTTGTTGAAAGAATGGATTGAACAAGCAGGTAAGCGCATAGCAATTCCTGTAGCATACAATGGTGTTAAATCAGTAGACGAAATTGGTGTGCCAAAATCAACACAACCTACCTGGGCTGCGCCATTGCAAATAAAAAATGGCTGGCTGGTACGAGGTGATACATTGTTAGCAGGCAGGCGCCAGGGAGTACAATGGTGGAGTGGTGGCTTGCAACCAAAAGATATAAGGGAAGCTAAACCGCATCTCACACGTTTTGTACCGGGCCGCACCGGCACAGGGCTTACCGACGACATCAATGAAGTAGTGGCCGATATGAAGGCCTCGAATGATATTGCCATTGAACATCATTATGCATTGTGGTACGATCGCAGAAGAGATGATCACGAACGCATCCGCCGCATGGATGGTGAAGTATGGCCACCGTTTTATGAATTGCCTTTTGCAAGAAGTGGGAAGGAAACTGCATGGGATGGCCTGAGCAAATACGATCTTACCAAATACAATCCTTTTTACTGGAGCCGCTTAAAGCAGTTTGCAGACCTGGCCGATCAGAATGGTTTGGTGCTGATGTACCAAAATTATTTTCAGCACAACATTATTGAAGCAGGTGCGCACTATGCCGATTTTCCATGGCGCACGGCCAACAATATCAACAACACAGGATTTGTTGAACCTGTAAACTATGCAGGCGATAAACGCATTTTTTATGCAGAGCAGTTTTACGATCTGTCGAACCCGGTTCGAAAAGAATTGCACAGAAAATACATCCGTCAGTGCCTGGCCAATTTCAAAGACAACAATGGGGTGATTCAATTCATCAGCGAAGAATTTACAGGGCCTACGCATTTTGTAAAATTCTGGCTCGATGTAATTCGTGAATGGGAAAAGGAAACAGGCAAGCATCCGCTCATTGCATTGAGTGTAACCAAAGATGTGCAGGATACCATTTTGAATACGCCTGCTTATGCATCGGTGGTGGACATTATTGATATCCGTTACTGGCATTACCAGGCCGATGGCACTGCGTATGCACCTATGGGTGGACAGAACCTTGCGCCACGCCAACATGCACGCCTGCTGAAGCCGAAGAAAACAAGCTTCGAACAAGTATACAGGGCCGTGTTGGAATACCGCACAAAGTATCCCGGCAAAGCAGTGCTCTATAGCGGCGATAGTTATCCGGAGTTTGCCATGGCTGCATTCATGGCTGGTGGCAGTATGCCTGTGTTGCCTGCGGGCTTTGATGCTTCGTTGCTACAATTGGCCGTGGGCATGAAGCCGGTGAAATCGGCGAATGAAAATGAGTACATATTGAGTAATGGAAAAACGAGTTTGGTGTACAATACCCAAACCAGGAAGTTGGAAAAAAAATAAATCAGTATTAGCGAAACATAAAGTAGGAGCACATGAAAAAGTTGTTTGCGGGAATTTGCCTTTTTGCCTCAATGGCTACGCATGCACAACTGCCCTGGTTGCAGGTGTCGGCCAATCATCGGTATTTTCAAACGGATGATGGTAAACCTTTTTTCTGGCTGGGCGATACCGGCTGGTTGTTGTTTGTGAAATGCAATCGCGAAGCAGCCATAAAGTATTTGGATGTTCGTAAGCAACAGGGATTTAATGTAGTGCAGGTAATGGTGTTGCACGATATGAACAATACCAAAAATGTGTATGGCGATAATGCATTGATCAATGAAGATGCATCCAAACCTAATACAACGCCCGGTAACAATTTTGCCGACGCTGCGCAATACGACTATTGGGATCATGTAGATTTTATTGTACAGGAAGCGGCGAAGCGTGGTATTTATATGGCTATGGTGCCGGTATGGGGCAGCAATGTAAAAAGCGGGAAAGTAACCGCTGCACAGGCAGAAGGATATGCTGCGTTTTTGGCCAACAGGTATAAAAGTTATAGCAATATCATTTGGCTGAATGGTGGCGATGTACGCGGCACCGAAGGTTTGGAAGCATGGAAAGCCATTGGCACTACGCTAAAAAAATATGATCCTAAACATTTGGTCACTTATCATCCAAGGGGCAGGTATTCTTCCAGCGAATGGTTTCACAACGAGCCATGGCTTGACTTCAATATCTATCAAAGCGGGCATAAAGACTATGCGCAGGATACCGTACGGGCCGAGAAATATCACTATGGCGAAGACAACTGGAAATTCCAGGAAACTGATTATGCGCTGAACCCTGTGAAACCATCTTTTGATGCTGAGCCTTCTTACGAAAATATTCCACATGGCCTGCACGATAGTTTGGCAGCAAGATGGAACGACGCTGACCTGCGCAGGTATGCATACTGGAGTGTGTTTGCCGGTGGTGCCGGTTTTACGTATGGTGAAAATTCAACCATGCAGTTCAACAAGATGGGCGACTGGACGGCGAATTATGGTGTTACTAAAAATTGGGAACAAGGTGTACAGTCACCGGGTGCTACCCAAATGGTCCATTTAAAAAAACTCATGCTGGGTAAAAATTATTTCGATCAAAAACCTGCGCAGCAATTGGTGGTGGACAATGGCGAACGCTATCAGCGTGTGGCTGCCATCAGCTCAACAGAGCGGGCTATGTTTTATGTGTACACCGGCAGGTCGTTCTCCGTGCAGTTCGACCAATTGAGTTTCAAACCCACAAAAGCCAACTGGTACAGCCCTTCCACAGGAGTAAAAACGCCGATAAAGAAATTTGCAAAACAAGGTGCTGTGCAATTTGATCCACCGGGCGAACAAAAAGAAGGAAACGATTGGGTGTTAATTCTTGAAAAATAAAACATTGAAAAAGTTACTCTTCATATCCTATGTATTGGGCTTGTTTGCATGTTCGCAGAAAGCTTACCTGTTCACATCTTTTCATGAGCCGGCCAACGAAGGTCTGCGCATGTTGTATAGTTACGATGGAAAGAAGTGGAATGATTTTGATACCGTTTTTTTGAAGCCAACAGTTGGTGTAAACGCTGACAAGATCATGCGTGACCCATCGATGGCACAGGCTCCCGATGGAACTTTCCATTTAGTGTGGACCACCGAATGGAAGGGCAGCCAGGGTTTTGGCTATGCGCATAGCACAGACCTGCTGCATTGGGACAACATCAAATACCTGCCGGTAATGCAGCATGATCCATTCGTAACAAAGGGTGAACCGAAACCATCCAATGCAGTAAATGTGTGGGCTCCCGAATTATTTTACGATGCAGATAGTGCACGCTACATCATTGTATGGGCAAGCTGCCTGCCAGGCAAGTTTGAAAAGGGTATTGAAGATGAAAACAACAATCATCGCTTATACTATATCACCACCAAAGACTTTGTCAACTTTACTGAAACCAGGTTGTTTCTCGACCCTGGTTTTAGTGTGATAGATGCACAAATCGTAAAACGCGGACAAAAGGATTATGTGTTGGTATTGAAAGACAACACCCGGCCCGAACGGAATATTAAAGTGGCTTTTGGTGAATCGCCCATCGGTCCATGGAAAAATGTATCGAAACCATTTACAGAACAATTTACCGAAGGACCCAATACGGTGAAGCTGAAAGATGAATGGTATATCTATTTCGATTCGTATAAAAAGAAAACATACGAAGCGGTAAAGACTAAAGACTTCATAAATTTTACCAACGCCGCTACAGAAGTGCAGGTGCCGGAAGGCCATAAGCATGGCACCATAGTGCCGGTGAAAAAGAAAACAGTAAAAAAACTGATTAAGCAATTGAAATAAAAGCCTGATGGTTGGGCAACAGAGATTATGAAAATGAAATTGAACATCACCGCAGTTTTCCTTTTGCTTGCATTGCTGGTGCAGGCGCAGGATACCGTGCGATATGTGGGCAGTACCCTCTCCAATGTGGATTATCATCATGGGCAATTGTCGCCAGCCATTGGGGTGCACAATATTCAAACCATGCGGGCCAATCGTGCCGATACAGGTGCTGTCTCGTGGACTTACAACCACGCACCCATGCTGGCGTATTGGCAAAAAACATTTTACCTGGAATATTTAAGCGATCCTGTTGGTGAACATATTGCACCGGGACAAACACTGTTGCAATCTTCAAAAGATGGCTACAACTGGAATTACCCCGTGGTGATTTTTCCGCCATACAAAATTCCGGATGGGTTTGTAAAAGAAGGAAGAACCGATACGGCAAAAAACAGTTACGCAGTGATGCATCAGCGCATGGGATTTTATACTTCCAAATCGAAACGCTTGTTTGCACTGGCGTTTTATGGTATTGCATTGGGCCTAAAAGATGATCCGAATGATGGTAATGGTATTGGCCGTGTGATCAGGGAAATAAAAGCGGATGGAAGTTTCGGTCCTATTTATTTTTTGCGGTACAATCACTCATTCAACGAAAAAAATACCAGCTACCCTTTTTATAAATCATCAAAAGATGCCGGGCTGGTAGCCGCCTGCGATGAAATATTGGCAACGCCTTTGCTGATGATGCAAACGGTAGAAGAAGGCGACAGGAATGATCCGTTGATTCCAATGCATAAAGATTTTAAAGCCTTCAACTATTATCATTTGCCAAATGGTAACGCTGTAGCGTTATGGAAATATGCGTTGACCAGTATAAGTAAAGACGAGGGAAAAACCTGGCAATACAGCCCATTGCGGGCTCCGGGTTTTGTAAATGCCAATGCAAAAATCTGGGGGCAAAAAACCAGTGATGGCAAATATGCTACGGTGTACAATCCTTCTGAATTCAGGTGGCCGCTTGCACTGAGTGTGAGCAACGATGGGTTGAAATATTATAACCTGCTGCTGGTAAATGGTGAGATTACTTCTATGCGTTATGGTGGTGCCTACAAAAGCTACGGCCCACAATATGTAAGAGGAATCCAGGAAATGGATGGAAAACCTGCCGATGGAAATATGTGGGTTACCTATAGCATGAACAAGGAAGATATGTGGGTGAGCAAAGTGCCGGTGCCGGTAAAAGAAAAAGCATCAGCGCATGTGCAGGATATTTTCAACAACCTGCCTGCAGGCAAAGAGTTGAATGAATGGAATATTTACAGCCCTGTTTGGTGCCGGGTGCAAATAGAAAAATTCAACAACGAAAAAGTGTTGGCATTGCACGACAGCGATCCGTTTGATTATGCAAAAGCCGAGCGTATTTTTCCTGAATCAAAGAACCTGGAGATTGAATTCGATCTTACGCCTGATCAAACCAGCGGCGGCAATTTGCAGATAGAAGTGTTGGATAAAAAAGGTACAGCCACGTTGCGCCTTGAACTCGATACTGCAGGAAACTTGCTCACTAAACAAGGTTATCGCAACAAAGGTTTAGGTAAATTTAAGGCCGGCGAAAAAATGCATATCAAAATTGAGTTGAATGCTACCACCCGGTTTTATAATGTAACGGTCAACAATGGCAAGCCTTCTACCAATATCTGTTTTCAACCCGTTGCTTCAGTAGAACGCATTGTGTTCAGAACCGGTGAGATCCGCCGCTTCCCCAATGCCGATACGCCCACCGACCAGGATTATGATTTGCCCAATGCCAACGCCAAGGGGCAGCCCGTTCGTTTCCTCATTCATTCATTAAAAACTAAACAACTTTAAATACTATGCCAGTTCAATCAAATAGCACATTGGGAATCATCATTGGCAACCGTGATTTTTTCCCCGACAAATTGGTAGCAGAAGCAAGAATAGAAATTCTGGATCTGTGCAAAAAAATGAATATCACGCCCATCTTGCTGAGCGATGCAGATTCTAAATTGGGTGGCGTGGAAACATTTGCCGAAGCGCAAAAATGTGCTACACTGTTCAAGCAACATGCCGATGCTATTGAAGGTATTTGGGTAGTGCTTCCCAATTTCGGCGATGAAAAAGGGGTGGCTGAAACCATCAAGCTGTCGGGTTTGAATGTGCCTGTATTGGTGCATGCCTATCCTGATGATCTGGGAAAAATGGATGTGGTAAACAGGAGAGATGCCTGGTGCGGAAAAATTTCTGTTTGCAACAATCTCTACCAGTTTGGTATCAAGTATTCGCTTACTACCAAGCATGTGGTTAGCCCTTCCGACGAATCGTTTATTACCGATCTGAAAAAGTTCGTGGCTGTTTGCCGTGTAGTGAAAGGCATGCGTAAAGTGCGTATTGGCGCAGTGGGTGCAAGGCCTACAGCATTCAATACTGTTCGTTATAGCGAAAAGATTTTGCAGCGTCATGGCATTTCGGTTACTACAGTAGACCTGTCTGAAATATTGGGCAATGCCAATAAACTGGCTGCCGACGATAAGAGTGTGAAAGAGAAACTGGAAAAAATTCATGCCTATACCAACACTGGCCTTACACCTCCAGATAAACTCGTGCAGATAGCTAAGTTGGATGTGGTGCTGGCCGACTTCATGGCCGAAAATTATTTGGACGCCACTGCCATTCAATGTTGGACTTCGCTGCAAAAAAATTATGGATGCAACGTTTGTACCAACATGAGTATGATGAGCGAAAACATGTTGCCATCTGCCTGCGAAGTGGACGTAACCGGTACACTCAGCATGTATGCCATGCAACTGGCCAGTGGTTCCCCTTCTGCATTGGTAGATTGGAATAATAACTACGCCGATGATGATGCCAAATGCGTATTGTTCCATTGCGGCAACTGGGCAAAATCTTTCCTGCCTGATGTAACCATTAGCACAGCTCCTATTTTGGGTACCAGCGTTGGCACAGAAAATACCTATGGCGCATTGGACGGTCGTACACCTGCCATGCCGCTTACTTATGGTCGCATTAGCACCGACGATTGCAAAGGCATCATCAAAGCTTATGTGGGCGAAGGCGAATTGACCAACGATGCATTGAACACATTTGGCAACCGTGCAGTAGCGCAAATCGACAACCTGCAAGGTTTGATGAATTATGTGTGCCGCAACGGTTTTGAACACCATGTGGTAATGAACGCCAGTAAAACGGCCGATATATTGAAAGAGTCTTTCGGAAATTACCTGGGCTGGGAAACTTATAGTCATGCGTAATAATTAAGGAGTCGAATCTTCTTAGCAATTCAACAAACAATGACAACAACAGAATTAAAAAAGAAATCCGTTGAGTATCGCAAAAAAATACTCAAATACATTGTAGGCGCTAACGCCGGACACACGGGTGGTAGTTTGTCGAGTACAGATATTTTGAATGTGCTGTACAACGAAGTACTGAATGTATCGCCCGAAAATTTTTCATCTCCCGATCGTGACCGCTATGTACAAAGCAAGGGCCATTGCGTAGAGGCCTTGTTTGTAGTGCTGGCCGATAAAGGATTTTTTCCGGAAGAGGATTTGAATACACTCTGCAAATACCAGTCGCATTACATTGGACATCCTACCAAAAAAGTAAAAGGCGTAGAGCAGAATACCGGCGCATTGGGCCATGGCTTGCCAATATGCGTGGGCACTGCAATTGCTGCCAAAATGGATGATAAAGATTTTAAAGTGTACACCCTGATGGGCGATGGTGAATTGCCCGAGGGAAGCAACTGGGAAGCTGCTTTGAGTGCCGCACATTACAAGCTCGATAATCTATGTGCCATTGTAGATAAGAACGGTTTGCAGATCACAGCGCAAACGGCTGATGTAATGAATACCGATCCGCTCGATAAAAAATGGGAAGCATTTGGTTGGGCAGTTAGAGAAGTGAATGGCAACGATATTGATGAACTGCGTGCCGCGTTTGCTGCTTTGCCCTTCGAAAAAGGAAAGCCTTCTGTAATTATTGCGCATACCACCAAGGGTAAGGGCATCAGTTACATGGAGAACGAATTGAAATGGCATCATGGTGTGCCCAACAAAGAGCAGTACGAGCAGGCAATTGCTGAACTCGATAATGCACTGTTGGCATTGAACAATGCATAACCAGGAACAGACTTTGATAAACCAGGAGAATAACAGGAAATGCGAAGTGTAATAGCTGCGCATTTTGAAGAAAAAAAGAAGTTATGGCCGAACAAGTAATTATAGCACCGGGTGGCGACAAACCCAACCAGGATGTTTTTTCGGAAACGCTACAACAACTGGCAGAAGCAGACCGCAATATTATTGCAGTGACCAGCGATTCAAGAGGCTCAGGAAAGTTGGTGCCTTTCGGGAAAAAGTTTCCGAAGCAAATAGTAGAAGTGGGTATTGCTGAACAAAACCTGGTGGGCGTAGCTGCAGGTTTGGCTTCCTGCGGTAAAAAAGTATTTGCAGTATCACCTGCATGTTTTTTGACAGCCCGTTCGTTGGAACAAATTAAAAACGATATCTGCTACAGTAACAATGTGTCTACTGTGGTGGGTATTAGTGCAGGTGTTAGTTATGGCGCTTTGGGTAGCACACACCATAGCCTGCACGATTTTGCAGTGCTGCGTTCTATCAACAATATCATCATCGTAGCGCCTGCCGATAATTACGAAACTGAAATGGCTACCAAACTGGCGGCTGCCAGCAATACGCCGGTGTACCTGCGTTTTGGCAAGCGGGTAATGCCTTCCTTGAAAATCGATAATAGTGATGGGTTCACATTTGGCAAAGGCCGTGTAATTACCCGCGGTAATGATGTAGCCATTATTGCCAATGGCGAAACAGTATGGCCTGCATTAAAGGCTGCTGAAAAATTGAAAGCAAACGGCATTGAAGCTACCGTGGTGAGCATGCATACCATCAAACCATTGGATACTGCATTGCTGTCGCAATTGGCCGCTACATGCAAAGCCATTGTAACAGTAGAAGAGCATAGTGTGTATGGTGGATTGGGTGAAGCATGCGCTTCGTACTTAATACAACAGGGATATGCAAAGCCATTTAAAATAATGGGCATTCCCGATGAGTATACGGTGACCGGTGCGCAGCTGGAGATTTTTAAACATTATGGCATCAGCGAAGACGGCATTGCCGAAACGGTTACACAATTATTGAAATAAAATCAGGATATAGAAATTGAAGAAGATGTAAAGAACGAAATGCTGAATTGAAAAACGAATTGCTACCCCATGAAAAGAATACTTCCATTATTACTGTTGCTTTCGCTGTTTGCCTGCAAAAGCAAGGATGAAAAAAAGCATTCGGGAAAAGTAGCCGTAGTGGTATCTACGCTCAACAATCCCTGGTTTGTATTTTTAGGGGAAACCGCTGCTGCAAAATTGCAGGCGCTGGGCTATGAAGCCAAACTGTTCGATTCGCAAAACAACACCGCATTAGAAAGCGATCATTTCGAAAACATTATTGTGGCAGGATTCGATGCTATTCTCTTCAACTCCACAGATGCAGATGGGTCGGTGGCTAATGTGCAGAAAGCAAAAGACGCAGGCATCCCGGTGTTTTGCATGGACAGGGAAATCAATTCGCTCAATGCAGCTACTTCACAAATTTTAAGCGACAGCTATTCGGGTGCAGTAGCTATCGGGAAATATTTTACGCAGCAACTGAACAAGAAAGGCAACTACGTAGAGTTACTCGGCCTGGTGGGCGATAACAATACATGGGCCCGCAGCAAGGGCTTTCATAGCGTGGTCGATAATTATCCCTGTTTCAAAATGTTGTCACAGCAAAGCGCCGACTTCGATCGCAATAAGGCCATGGAAGTAATGGAGTCGATACTGCAGGCAAATCCAAATATTGATGCAGTGTTTTGTGGCAACGATGGTATGGCGATGGGCGCTTACCAGGCATTGGTAGCTGCAGGTAAAGCCGATAAAGTAAAAGTGTTTGGCTTTGATGGCGCCGAAGATGTAATTACTTCAATTGGAGAGAATAAAGTAGTGGCTACCGGAATGCAGTTTCCTAAAGTAATGGCAGAAACCGCTGCGCAGTACGCCGATGAATACATTAAAGGCCGCAGAGATTTTCCGCAGAAAGTGCCGGTTGCGGTAGAACTGGTTACCCAAAAAAATATCAGTGATTATATAGCATACGGTAAAAAATAGCAGCATGAAGAAATACGTAAAATATACGCTGGTATTGATCGCTGTTTTGCTGCTGGGCTACAAATCGGTGTATTTCGAAAAACTAAGTACCCGGAAAAATAATACTACAGAAGCTTTCGATGTAGCAAGTTTTAGCCGGGATCTCTGGCGCAAAGACTTTCCTGCAAAAATGGATAGCGCCGTGGACTTGTCTGTGTTGATAGATGCCATGCAGGAAGCGAAAGGTGCCGCTTTTGAAAAATATACACATGCATTGGCCATTGGCAATTATCGCTATGCGCTTATCAAAGCCAAACTTCGGGTGATAGAAGTGAAAGAAGATGAAGTGATGGCCGGCATCAATCACCACGATTCAGTGCTGATAGTGAATGCGGCTACAGAATTTATTTACGGCAATGCAATTCGCGATGCTTCGGGCTTGATACAGGTGAAAGACTATCCAAACGCTTCCGACCTCAACAGCATTTCAGAAGGGCTCAACAAAATTGTACGTACCGAAGTGCTGCCCGATTTTAAAAAGAAAGTGAAAGCGGGTGACAACCTTGATATAGTTGCAGCTATTGAATTGAACAAGGAACATCTTCACTGGCATGGAATAGAATTATTACCTGTGCGCATTCAAATTGTACCATAGTGCTGGAGGCAAAACACATATCGAAGCAGTTCTCCGGCATTCATGCACTTACCGATGTGAATCTTCAATTGCATCCCGGTAAGGTAAATGCGATCATTGGCGAAAATGGCGCAGGTAAATCTACACTCATGAAAATTTTCTCCGGCGTTCACACACATTACGAAGGAGAAATATGGCTGCACGGAAAGAAAGTGCAGTTTCACAATACCCGCGAAGCAGAGCATGCTGGCATTGCCATCATTCACCAGGAATTGAACTTAGTGCCGCACATGTCGGTAATGGAAAATATTTTCCTGGGGCGTGAGTTGGTCAATGGTTTCGGCATGTTGCACCGTAAGAAAATGCTGGAGCTAACCAAAGCCTTGCTCGATAGGGTGAGCTTGCCCATTTCTCCCGATGCGCCTATTGCTACATTGAAAGTTGGACAGCAGCAATTGGTGGAAATAGCCAAAGCCTTATACAGCAATGCCGAAGTGATCATTATGGACGAGCCTACTTCTGCCATCAGCGATAAGGAAGTAGAAGTGTTATTTTCCATCATCAATCAACTGAAAGCTGAAGGCAAAACCATTGCCTATATTTCGCATAAGCTGAACGAATTGTTCACCATTGCCGATCGTTACATTATTCTTCGCGATGGCCATTCTGTTGACGCCGGAGAAATGAAAGCGGTAACTCAGGATGAGCTGATCCAAAAAATGACAGGCCGCCAATTGGGCTTTCAAAAAACAGGTTGCTCCGATGCGCATCGCACCGTGTTGATGAATGTGAAGCAACTGAGTATGCGTCATCCCATGCTCCGTTTTACACAACAGTTATCCAATATTTCATTCGACCTGCACAAAGGAGAAATACTCGGTGTGTATGGGTTGATGGGAGCTGGACGTACCGAATTGATGGAAGCCATTTTTGGCTTGCATCCTAAAAATGCAAAAGGAGAGATCAGTATCAACGGCAAGTCAGTACCCATGCGTTCGCCCGCAGATGCTGTGGCAGCAGGCATTGCGCTGGTGCCCGAAGACAGGAAATTGCATGGCCTGGTACTCAATCAAACCATCAAATCCAATATCAGTATTACGGTGTTGAAGCAGTTGGAAGATTGGGGCCTGCTGCTGAGCAACAAAAAGGAAAAAGCGCTTTCAAAAAATTATATCCATCAACTGGGCATTAAAACCAGTACAGATACTGCCACTGCCAAAAGTCTGAGTGGCGGCAACCAACAAAAAATAGTGTTGGCTAAATGGTTGGCTACGCATCCCAAAGTGCTGTTGCTCGATGAGCCTACCCGCGGCATCGATATCAACGCCAAAGCCGAAATATACAAACTCATGAAATTGCTGGCAGCCGAAGGCATGGGCATCATCATGGTTTCTTCGGAACTACCCGAAATATTAGCCGTGAGCGATAGAGTGTTGGTGATGTGCGAAGGACATCTCACTGCTACCATCTGTATTGAAGAAGCTACCGAGGCAGGAATATTAAAATATGCTTTGCACAAAAATGAAATATTAGCATGAGCCAATCATTAACGATACAACAAGTGCCATTTAAAAAATTGCAATCACTCATTGCACTCTTGTTGCTATGCATTGTTCTTAGTTTACTTACCGATAAATTTTTTACCGGCGACAATGGCCTGAATGTGTTGCGCCAGGTAGCTGTAAATATTTGCATCGCCACCGGTATGACGCTCATTGTACTCACCGGCGGTATCGATTTGTCGGTGGGTTCTGTGCTCGCCCTTTGCGGTGCCGTTACTGCAGGCTTTTTCAAATTTGGTTTGTCGTTTGCAAGCGCCGATCTGTTTGTGGGTTTCACAGTAGTGGGTGCTATTGTAGTGGGGCTTGCACTGGGTGGATTGTTGGGTTGGTTCAATGGGTTCACTGTTACCAAATTCAACGTGCCTCCGTTTGTGGCTACGCTGGCCATGCTCACTATTGCCCGCGGTTTTACCATGTTGTACACCAAGGGCCATCCCATCAGCAATCTCGGTAAAGATTTTGCACAAATTGGTGCGGGTTCTTTCATCGGAATTCCTGTGCCTGTTTGGTTGGCCATTGTGGTGGTGTTGCTCGCTGTGTTCATTACCGAAAAAACAAAACTCGGCCGATACATTTATGCTATCGGTGGCAACGAGCAAGCTGCAAAACTTTCGGGTATCAATATTGTAAAAGTGAAGATGACCGTGTATGCCATGGCCGGTGCGTTGGCTGCGTTGGGTGGCATTATTGTAACGGCACGCCTCGACTCTGCACAACCCAATGCAGGTATCAGTTATGAACTCGATGCAATTGCTGCGGTGGTTATTGGCGGCGCATCGCTGAGTGGTGGCAAGGGTAGCATTTGGGGTACGGTGATGGGCGCTATCATTATTGGTGTACTCAACAATGGATTGGTGTTGTTGAATGTGTCGCCTTTCTGGCAGCAAGTGGTAAAAGGCGGAGTGATTTTATTAGCGGTCATCATTGATAAACTGGGAGAGAAGAAAGAATAAATACAAGTGTGTGGGCCCGGCAGGACTGCTACTATTGATCGCCTGTTGCGTCGCACACTTCAACGTTCGGTAATGCTGTTCAACATTCATACAGGCATTTAAAAAAATGAATTAAGTAGATCAAAGAAATATGGCAGAACAACAATACATATTAGCAATCGACCAGGGCACCAGCTCTACCAAGTCGTTGATATTTGACAATAAAGGACAAAGTGTAGCCAAGGGTTCAGAGCCTTTGCAAACGCAGTATCTCGATCATGGTTTTGTGGAGCAGGACCCCGAAGAAATTTATAACAACGTACTGGCTTCTGTGCGCCAATGCCTGCAGCAATTCCAGTCGAAGGGCTTGCCCGCCGAAGCTATTGCCGGCATTGGTATTTCCAACCAACGCGAAACATTTGTACTGTGGGATAAAACCGGGAAGCCTTTGTACAATGCGGTGGTGTGGCAATGCAAGCGCAGTGTAAGCGTCTGCGATCAACTAAAAGAAAAAGGATTAGCCCAAACCATCAGCGAAAAAACCGGGCTGGTTATCGATCCTTATTTCTCCGGCACCAAACTCATGTGGCTGGCGCAAAACAACGAGCAGGTAAAACAAGCCATCCAAAATGGCGAAGCATATTTCGGCACTATCGATACATGGCTCTTGTATAAATGCACAGCCGGTACGGTGTATGCTACGGACTATACTAATGCATCCCGCACTTTATTATTCAACCTGTATACGCTGCAATGGGATACAGAATTGATTGAAGCATTCGGATTAACTGGTATCCACTTGCCCGAAATAAAATCATCATCAGCGCATTTTGGTTTCACCAATCTTGATGGTTTATTACCGAAGCCTGTACGTGTTGCAGCCTTAATTGGCGATTCGCATGCAGCAGCATTTGGCGAAGGCTGTTTTGAAACAGGCACCGCCAAAGCCACGCTGGGTACAGGTTGCAGCATCCTCATGAACATTGGCAGCAAACCTGTTGCATCTCAAAACGGCATGGTGACCACTGTGTGCTGGAGCGCCGGCAATCGTGTTGATTATGCACTCGAAGGTGTAATTGTAAGTTGTGGTGCTACCATCGAGTGGCTAAAAAACGAATTGCAACTTTTCAGCAATAGCAAGGAAACGGAAACCATGGCCAATGCAGTGCCCAATAATGGTGGCGTGTACCTGGTGCCTGCGTTCAGTGGCTTAGGTTCGCCGCATTGGCAAATGGATAGAAGAGCTGCCATTGTAGGTATGAGTTTTGGTTCTACAAAAAATCATATTGTTCGTGCTGCGTTGGAATCCATTCCTTATCAAATAAAGGATGTGATTGTTGCCATGGAAAAAGATGCTGCCATTGCATTGCAGGCATTAAATATTGATGGCGGCATTACAGGCAATGCATTTGTAGTGCAGTACCTCACCGACCTCGTTGGCAAACAAGTGGCTTGCATTGGTATGCCCGATGTATCGGCGCTGGGCGCTGCATACCTCGCAGGCCTGGATACAGGAGTCTATGAAAGCATCGATGCGTTGAAACAATTGAATTCAGAAAAGAAAATGTATCAACCGGCTGCCGATACTGCTGCAGTAGAGCAGGCTTATAAAGGCTGGTTGCAAACCATAAATAATACTACACATTGAAACAGTTATCAACTATAATCGTACTGATGGTTGCCGCATTTTCTATGCAGGCACAACCTAAAAGCATGGTGCTGAAGGCGGATGCATTTAAGCATTACGCCGACTATTTCAATATAATGGAGCAGCCCAATATTGAACAGGCTATTCCAAATGCACAGTCATGGGACTGGATGAAAAAAAATATCCCACTGTTCGAATGTCCGCAGCACAATTTCGAAGAGATATTTTATTTCCGCTGGTGGTCGCTGCGCAAGCATATCAAAAAAACAGAACAGGGATATGTGATGACGGAGTTCCTGGTACCACGTAATTATGCCGATAAATACAATCTTATTTCCAGTGGGCTGGGCCATCATATTTACGAATCGCGTTGGCTTCACGATAAAAAATACATGGATGATAACCTGCTGGTTTGGTATCGTGGCAACGAGGGGCAGCCACTGAAAAGACTTCGGGCTTACAGTAGCTGGACTATGGATGCCATTTACAATCGCTATCTCGTCAATGGCGACAAGGCTTTTGTGTTGAACCTGCTGCCCGATCTGAAAAAAGATTATGCAGGCTGGGAAGCTGAAAAGAAAGCAGCAAGCGGTTTATTCTGGCAGTACGATGTGCGTGATGCAATGGAAGAAACCATCAGTGGTGGCAGAAAAGAAAAGAACCCTCGTCCTTCCATCAACGGTTACATGTATGGTAACGCTAAAGCGTTGGCCGCATTGGCTAGCATGAATAACGAACCTGCTGATGCTGCACTTTATAATCGCAAAGCAGATTCTATCAAACAATTTTCGCAGCAGGGATTGTGGAATGCAAAGCATGATTTTTTTGAAGTACGCAAAGAGCAGGGAGATACATCGGCGAATGTGAAAGAAGAAATTGGTTTCATTCCCTGGTATTTCAATTTGCCCGATAATGATTATAGCAAGGCATGGAAAAGTGTGGTAGATGAAAAAACTTTTTGTGCGCCCTTCGGTATTACTACTGCCGACAGAAGTCATCCGCAGTTTCGTACGCATGGCTGTTGCAAGTGCGAATGGGATGGTGCAGTGTGGCCTTTTGCTACTGCACAAACGCTTACGGCCATGGCCAATTTGCTGAACAATTACCAGCAGAACTTTGTGGCCGATAGCAATTATTTCAGCCTGCTCAATACTTATGTGGAGTCGCAGTATTACCGCGGCCGTCCTTATGTAGGCGAATATCTCGACGAAAAAACAGGGTTTTGGTTGAAAGGCGATGAAGAACGCAGCCGCTATTATAACCACTCCACTTTCAACGATCTTATCATTAGTGGTTTGGTGGGGATTCGTCCAAGGGCCGACAATATTGTGGAAGTGAATCCATTGTTGCCGGAAAATACATGGAACTGGTTTTGCCTCGACAATGTATTGTACCACGGAAAAATAATCACCATCATTTGGGATAAGGACGGCACGAAGTATAAAAAAGGAAAGGGCCTGAGTGTATGGGTGAGCGGAAAGAAAATAGCAGCATCGCCGAAGCTGGAAAAACTAACAGGAAAATTGTAATGAAGTCAATAGTGAAAATAGTTTGGTTGAATGCCTTGGTATTGCTGGCTTACAGTGCAAATGCGCAGCTATTGTTGCCAAAAATAATTGGTCACAATATGGTGCTGCAACGCAACCAGGCCGTGCCAGTATGGGGTAATGCCAAAGCTGGAGATGCAGTAACTGTAAACTTTCATCAACAAACTAAAAAAGCGATTGCCGATCAGCGGGGCAATTGGAAACTGTTCCTCGATAAGATGCCTGCTTCTTCAACTCCGTCAGATCTTACCGTGGCAGCGGGTGCGCAAACTATTGTGCTGAAGAATATTTTGGTGGGTGAAGTATGGTTATGTTCCGGCCAGTCGAACATGGAATACCCCATGCGTAAACTCATCAAAACAAAAATGCCTGATGGGGTAACCGATTGGCCAATCAATGAAGTGGCACAGGCCAACAACAGCAACCTGCGCATCTTTTTATCTGAAAGAAAAAAAATGAATCCCGATGCATGGCATAGAGGTTGGAGTGTTGCAGCAGATTCTGCTTTGAACACATTCAGTGCCGTGGGTTATTTCTTCGCCAAAAAATTACAGGAAGAACTGAAAGTGCCTGTAGGCATTATTTCTGCGTCTATTCCCGGCAGCCGCATAGAACCCTGGATGCCTGTTGAAGCTTTTACTGCACTGCCATTCTTTCAGCAACAAACCGATTCAACGCATAAGATAGATGGTGATCCTGGAAAGTTTTATACTACTATGATCGAACCCATTATTCCTTTTGCGCTTAAAGGTTTTTTATGGTACCAGGGCGAATCAAATTGTTTTCTGAATGAGCGATTGCAATACGCTTATAAAATGAAAGCATTGATGGAGTATTGGCGCAAGCAATGGGGTGGTGGCGATAACATGCCTTTTTATTATGTTCAAATAGCGCCATTTGCTTACTCCAAATCGAGTGATAGTGTAAAGCATTATACCAGTGAAAGTCTACCCGAGTTTTGGGAAGTGCAACAGCTGGCATTAGCATTGCCCAATACAGGCATGGCCAACATTATCGATTTGAATACAAGTCCATCAAATCTTCATCCGGTAAACAAATGGGATGTGGGCAAGCGTTTGGCTTTTTGCGCATTGAATAAAACCTATGGGTTCAGGGATATCACTCCCATGGGGCCTGCGTATAAAAGCATGAACATAAAAGGCAATGAGATAGAACTGGCTTTTGATTATGTGGGCAAAGGCCTGGAAGCAAAAGACGGCAAACCCTTGCTGGGCTTCACAATTGCAGGCAATGACGGAAAATTTGTTCCTGCAAATGCAAGCGTCAGGAACAATAAAGTAGTTGTATCTGCCGGTGAAATTCAGAAGCCAATGCATGTGCGTTTCAACTGGACTGAAGCCAATATTTCGAACCTGTACAATATGGATGGATTGCCGGCCATGCCTTTCAGAACAGATAATCCACTTACAACCCAATTCAAATAATTATGAAACAGCATTTCTTACATACGATCATCGCTATGCTGCTGTTGCCTTTTATTACAAGGGCTCAACAAACTGAAAAACTGTATTTGTCAGGTACAGGTAGCGATCAAACCGTGCAGTGGGATTTTATGTGCACCGGTGGCATGAATGCCAACAAATGGTCGAAGATTGCCGTGCCTTCCTGCTGGGAATTGCAAGGGTTTGGTAAGTACGATTATGGTTTCGCCAAAGACAGTTTGCGTGGAAAAGAAAAAGGATTCTACAAGCATAAGTTCAACGCACCCGCCAACTGGAAAGGGAAAGTGATCAATTTAGTATTTGAAGGTGTGATGACCGATGCAGAAGTGAAAGTGAATGGAAAGCTGGCAGGCGCTGTACACCAGGGAGCGTTCTATGCATTCAGGTACGATATTTCAAAATTGCTGAAGTATGGAAAAGAAAACTTGCTGGAAGTAAGTGTTGCCAAACATTCGGCCAATCAAAGTGTGAACGAAGCAGAACGCAAAGCCGACTTTTGGATCTTCGGTGGCATCTTCAGGCCGGTATGGCTGGAAGTATTACCAACAACTCATATCGCCCAGGTAGCTATTGATGCAAAAATGAATGGAGGGTTTATGGCATCAGTAATTACCAACAATCAATTGGTTGATAGTTCAGCTTTTAAAATAATTTCAAGTGCAGGTGAAGTCGTAGGATCAGATAAGTTTTATTCGAATGAGAAGTATGGTTCAACTAAGCAGCAATTTAGATTTGCAACAAAATTTTCCAACTTAAGTAATTGGAATCAGGAGAATCCTATCCTATATACTGCAGTTATTTCTATTTTCTATAAAGGAGTATTGCAACATACAGTTTCTCAAAAATTCGGTTTCCGCAATGTAGAAGTAAAACAACGTGATGGATTGTATGTGAATGGCGTGAAAGTAAAACTGAAAGGCGTGAACCGCCATTCATTCAGGCCGGAAACAGGAAGAACTACTTCTAAGCAAATCAGCATTGAAGATGTATTGTTGATGAAGGACATGAACATGAACGCGGTGCGCATGAGTCATTATCCACCCGATGATCATTTCCTGGATGTATGCGATTCATTGGGTTTGTTTGTAATGGATGAGCTGGCCGGCTGGCATGGCAATTATGATGACACTACCGGTAAGAAGTTGACAAAAGAAATGATCGATCACGATGTGAATCATCCATCGATCATTATGTGGGCCAACGGAAATGAGGGTGGACATAATTTGAATCTCGATCAATATTTTACACAATTTGATATGCAACAAAGGCCTGTTGTGCATCCATGGCAGGTGTTTGGAGGTTTCGATACACAGCATTACCGTGAATTCAATTATGGCATCGGCAATTATGAAAACGGCAAAGAGATCGTGATGCCTACTGAATTTTTGCATGGACAGTTTGATGGCGGTCATGGTGCAGGCATTGAAGACTACTGGGAAAAAATGTGGCATAACCCGTTAAGTGCAGGTGGGTTTCTATGGGACTTTGCCGATAATGCAGTGGTAAGAAAAGACAAGAAAGATTCGCTGGATACTGATAAGTTTAGGGCTGCTGATGGTATTGTGGGACCTCATCACGAAAAAGAAGGCAGCTTCTATACCATCAAAGAAGTGTGGAGTCCTGTGTATTTCGAACGCAGGGAAATTGCAGAAGGCTTTGATGGAAAGTTCAACATCGAAAACCGTTATCATTTCACCAATACAAATGAATGTAGTTTTAGCTGGAAGTTAAAACGCTTCGAAATGACTACTGCTAAAGAAGTAGAAGGCTATGCAGCTGCACCCAATATTGCCCCCGGTGCAAAAGGAACCTTGCAATTGAAACTACCTGTCTACTGGAAAGATTATGATGTGCTGTATGTAACAGTAAAAGATAAATTCAAGAAAGAGTTGTTCACCTGGAGTTTTACCATCAGCAGTCCGAAGCTGATGGCCTCCCGCATTTTTGCAAAAGAAGGAAAGAACAGTATCCAAAGCTCTGAAGCTGATTCATTGCTCACCGTAAGCGTAAAAGACATCACGCTTGTGCTGAATAAAAAAACAGGCCTGTTGGTATCGGTAAAAAATGCAAAAGGAGAATTGCCTTTCAACAATGGCCCGGTGGTGCAGGAAGGTTCCTCTGTGTTCAAAGGAATTAAACAATACAAGGATGGAGAGAATCTTGTGTTGGAATCAACATTCGATAAGAAGGAAAGTATCAATACATTGAAGTGGACCATCTATCCTTCGGGATGGGTGCAGTTGCAGGTCAATTATTTTCCTGCTGCTTATTTCACCAACTACGCAGGCATCAACTTTTCATTTCCTGAAAAAGAAATTCAATCTGTAACCTATATGGGCGATGGGCCTTACCGTGTGTGGAAGAACCGCATGAAAGGCAACCAGTTTGGTGTATGGAACAAAACCTACAACAATTCAGAAACAGGAGAAGCACCATGGGTTTACCCTGAATTCAAAGGGTATCATTCCAATTTTTATGGAGGATATTTCTTTACGAAGTCAAATCGTTTTACGGTGACAACAGACAACGAAGGCTTGTTCCTGCGCTTGTTTACGCCTGCCTGGAAAACCGATCAATGGCATAATTACGAGCCGATATTCCCTTCAGGAGATATTTCTTTTATGCAGGGTATCAGCAGCATTGGTACCAAAAACCAACGCAACGAAACCACCGGGCCCATGGGTGTGAAAAACATCTATTACGATTACGAAAAGGACCCTTCAAGGGCACTGCACATCAATCTCTACTTCAATTTTTCTGCACAGTAATAATATAGCAATAATGAAACTCATTCTTTTTTTACCGGCGCTCCTGTTTACACTTCAGTCTTTGACTGCACAAGTAAGTGTCAACAATTTGCGATGCGAAATGTTGGTGGATCCATTAATCGTAACATCGGCAACACCTGATTTAAGTTGGAAAATAGAGGGGAAAGAAAGAGGGATCATGCAGCAGGCATATGAGATTCTTGTGGCTTCAGATGCCGCAAAGCTGGCTGCCAATGAAGCTGATCTTTGGCAATCGGGAAAAATAAATTCAGATGCTTCATTGTATGTGAAATATGCGGGTAAACCAACTTCGGTGAACGGCACCTGTTATTGGAAAGTAAAAGTATATACCAATAAAGGGGAAAGCGATTGGAGTAAGCCGGCCAAATGGGGAACGGGATTGCGGTATTACAAAGATTGGGGACGTTGGATTGGTTTTGACCGCTATTTTCTATGGGATAATGAAGCAAGCGGCCGCCTCTCTGCACGTTATTTCAGAAAAGAAATTGCAGTAAACAAAAAAGTAAAAAAAGCAACAGCTTATATCATGGGGCTTGGTCTATATGAACTCTCCATTGATGGTAAAAAAATAGGTGATGATGTGCTGGCTCCTGCACCAACTGACTATACACAAAATGTAAAATACAATGCGCTGGACATTACCGAAAACCTGCAACAAGGTAAACATGCAATAGGGGTGGTACTGGGTAATGGACGGTTTTATGCTATGCGCAGAGCCAAGCCCTACAAGATCAAAACTTTTGGATTCCCAAAATTGTTGATGAGCGTGGTGATCACTTATACGGATGGCAGCTCTGCTACCATCAGAACAGATGATACCTGGAAAGGAACTGCCGATGGGCCCATAACCGCCAACAATGAATATGATGGCGAAGAGTATGATGCGCAAAAGGAAATGACAGGATGGGACAAGCCCGGATTCAATGAATCGAAATGGCTGAAGGCAGAGTATGTGCAGGAACCCGGCGGAACATATGAGGCACAGCTAAATGAAAATATGAAAGTGATGAAAGACCTGGTGCCGGTAGCCATAACAAAACGTCCCGGTGATAAATACATTATCGACCTGGGGCAGAATATTGCCGGCTGGGTGAAGATGAAAGTCGCTGGTAAAAAGGGGCAGAAGGTCATTTTGCGTTTTGCAGAATCGTTGCAGGAAAACGGCGAATTGTTTACCGCAAATCTCAGGGATGCCAAATGCACCGATGTATACATTCTAAAAGGAGAAGGAACTGAAATATGGGAACCTAAGTTTACCTATCATGGTTTCCGTTATGTAGAAGTATCGGGATTTCCGGGTGTGCCAACAAAAGAAAATTTTACAGGAAGGCTAGTGTACGATGATATTGCCAATGCCGGCAGTTTCGAATCTTCCAATCCACTCTTGAACCAGATATACAAAAATGCATGGTGGGCAATTGCATCTAATTATAAGGGCATGCCTGTTGATTGTCCACAGCGCAACGAACGCCAACCGTGGCTGGGTGATCGCTCCATTGGATCGTATGGTGAAAGTTTCTTGTTTGATAATGGAAGGATCTATACTAAATGGTTGGAAGATATACGGTATGCGCAAAAAGCAGATGGTGCTATCCCGGATGTGGCACCTGCGTTTTGGCGCTACTATAGCGATAACATGACATGGCCCAGTTCCTTGTTGTTAATTGCCGATATGTTGTATCATCAAACAGGAGATACTGCTGTGATCCGCAACAATTACCCGGCCATGAAAAAATGGTTGCAGTACATGTCGCAGCAATACCTGAATGCAGATGGAATTCTTACAAAGGATTCTTATGGCGATTGGTGCATTCCGCCCATTACTGCAGAAGCAGGACGTGGTGTGAATGCCGATCAAAAGTTTCCCAGTGCCTTAATTGCAACGGCCTACTATTATCACATGAACAATCTGATGATTCGGTTTAGTAAGCTTACCGGTAATGCTGCCGACACAACTATTTTTTTGGAGCAGGCACAAAAAGCTAAGCTGGCATTTCATAAAAAATATTATCACGAAGAAGGCTACTATGGTGAAAATACTTTGACCGATAATTTGTTGCCGGTGTACTTCGGAATGGTGCCTGCCGATTGTAAAGAAAAAGTTTGGAAGCAGTTAGCGCATATAGTAGAAGTAACCAATAATGGGCATTTGAGTTGCGGGTTGGTGGGTATTCAATGGTTGATGCGTGGGCTCACAGAAATAGGAAGAGCAGACCTTGCATATAAAGTAGCAACACAAAAGACCTATCCTTCCTGGGGCTACATGATCGAGAATGGAGCCACTGCCATTTGGGAATTATGGAATGGCAATACGGCCGCACCCAATATGAATTCGCAAAACCATGTGATGATGCTGGGCGACCTGTTTATATGGTATTACGAATGTTTAGCAGGCATTAAATCGGATGATAAGTTGACGGGCTTCAAAAAAATTATTATGAAGCCAAAGCGTATTGATGATTTAAAGAGTGTGAATGCTACCTACAATACGCCGTATGGTTGGGTAAAAAGCGATTGGAAAATACAAGGGAAAAACTTTTTGTGGAATATTACGGTGCCTGCCAACACTACTGCAGTTGTATATCTTCCTGCAGAGGAAGGTGCCAAAGTGTTTGAAGCAGGCAAACAACTAAAAGGCGATGAAGCGGGAGTACTGTCGATAAAACCGATCAAGGGCCGGGTGATACTGGAACTTGGATCCGGCGATTATTCTTTCGAAGTAAAAAATTAGAAACAAGTAATAAATAGAAGTGTATGTATAAATTTTTTGCATCTATTGTTTTGGTAACGGCAATTGCCGTTTCTGTGAATGCACAAACCCAATCGGGCAAATGGAAATCAGGAATTCTTGTAGATGAGTTTGTGAATGAAAATGCACCTTATCCTGAATGCCATGCATCTACCATTGCCGAAACAAAAAACGGGTTGGTAGCAGCCTGGTTTGGCGGTACCAAAGAAAGAAACCCGGATGTATGTATTTGGGTTACCCGTATGGTAAATGGCAAATGGACGAAAGCTGTAAATGTGGCCAATGGCATACAGAACGACACGTTGCGATACGCCACATGGAACCCTGTTTTGTACCAGGTGCCTGGTGGCGATTTGTTGTTGTTTTATAAAGTTGGTCCTAGCGTAGCCGGATGGACAGGTTGGATGATTCGTTCGAAAGATGACGGAGTAACCTGGAGTAAACCGGAGGCGCTTCCGGAAGGAATTTTAGGACCCATCAAGAACAAACCTGAATTGATAAACGGCGTGCTTGTTTGTCCATCGAGCAGGGAAGTGGGAGGATGGAGAGCAGTGATGGAATTTACAAGCGACTGGGGTAAAACCTGGACAAAAAGTGATTACATCAACGATGGCAAAGTGCTGCTCGCCATACAGCCCAGTATTTTAAAACATAAAAATGGTAGCCTGCAGATTTTATGCAGAAGCAGGAATACAACTATTAACCAAAGCTGGAGCAAGGATAATGGTAAAACCTGGTCGCCTATGACGCAATCTGCCATGCCGAATGGCAACTCGGGAACAGATGCTGTTACCCTAAAAGATGGAAGACATTTGTTAGTGTACAATCATGTGCTGGAAGATAGCACATGGGTAAATGGTAAAGGTCCCCGTACCCCATTGAATGTGGCAATCAGCAAGGATGGCGTTAAATGGTATGCAGCATTGATACTGGAAGATTCGCCAATTAGTCAATACTCTTATCCATCCGTGATACAATCGAAAGATGGCATGGTGCACATCGTGTACACATGGAGGCGGCAGATGATCAAATATGTAAAAGTGGATCCTTCCAAATTGAAATTGGTGGAGATCAAAAAAATGCAATGGCCGGGCGCAAAAAAAACTGGCGGTAAAGTAACTGATGATTAAATAAGAAACTTAGACTCGTCGGTACAATGCTTCGCAGCGATTTGTGCTGCGATGTGCCGATGCAGTTTTGGGTAAAAAAAACAACGATGAAAAACTTGCCATTTATTGACCTTGCTGTAATAGGCGCCTATATGCTGGCCATGATTGGCATTGGTATGTATTTTTCGCGGCGCAACAAAAGCAGCGACCAGTTTACCAAAGCTTCGGGTACTATTCCCGGTTGGGCTATTGGTCTTTCTATCTATGCCACTTTTTTAAGCAGCAATACTTTTTTGGGTGTGCCGGGCAAAGCCTTTGGCGGCAACTGGAATGCTTTTGTGTTCAGCATTTCTATGCCATTGGCAGCCTGGATAGCATCAAAGTATTTTGTGCCTTTTTATCGTAGCACCGGTGAAATATCGGCATACACCCATTTGGAAAAACGCTTTGGCTCCTGGGCCCGTACCTATGCCGTGGTTTGTTTTTTGCTCACGCAGTTTGCCCGCATGGGTTCCATATTTTTTGGCATTGCATTAAGCCTTCAGGCACTCACCGGTTTCAGTATGCAATCCATCATGATCGTAATGGGTATCTGCATTATTATCTATACCGTGTTGGGCGGCATTGAAGCTGTGATATGGACCGAAGTAGCGCAGGGCATTATTAAAACCCTGGGCGCATTGCTCATCCTGTATTTGATAGTAAAAGAAATTCCCGGAGGCTTTTCAAAAATTATGGAAGTGGCTACGGCCGACAACAAAACAAGCCTCGGTAGTTATTCATTCAATTTTACCGAGTCTACTTTTTGGGTGGTGTTGTTTTACGGGTTCTTCATCAACCTCAACAATTTTGGCATGGACCAAAATTATATCCAGCGATACCATACTGCTAAGAACGAAAAGCAGGCCAGCAAATCCGTTTGGCTATGCGTGTTGATGTATGTGCCGGCTTCGTTTTTGTTTTTTATAATTGGTACGGCTTTGTATGCATTCTATCAAACACAACCGGGCTTGATAGATCCAGTGAAATTGCAGGTAGCAGCTGAGCGTTTGGGAACAGCGGCTACTTCATCGCAGGCCACTGCATTGGCTGCGAATCTTGCACCTTCAGATTATGGTGACAAAGTGTTGCCTTTTTATATGGTCAACAATATTCCTACAGGATTGGTGGGATTAATTGTATCGGCATTGTTGTCTGCTGCTATGAGTACTATCAGCAGCAATATGAACGCATCGGCTACGGTGTTTACGGTGGATATCTACCAGCGTTATTTTAAACCCGATATCACCGATAAACGAAAACTATACCTGCTGCATGTATCAACCATTGTGTTTGGTGTAATTGGTTTGTGTACGGGCATTGCCATGATCGGATCTAAAAGCCTGCTCGATATCTGGTGGGAACTCTCAGGCATTTTTGCAGGAGGCATGCTGGGTTTGTTTTTGCTGGGGTTGGTAAGTCGTCATGCTAAAAGTGCTGCAGCAGTAACAGCTGTTATCATTGGCATCATTGTAATTCTGTGGATGACTTTTTCGGGCAACCTAAATGGGCAATATGCTTTCCTGAAAAACCCGCTGCACAAAAACATGATCATTGTGGTGGGTACACTTTCCATTTTCTTAAGTGGAATACTGTTGACGAAGTTGAAAAGAGAACAAAAATTTTCTAAGCAATAAATTGACTTATATGAATGCAATATCAAAAAACATTGTGTTAGTCGCTAGTGGCGATTCTCGTCCATCGGCCAATATTACCTGCTGGCCAGCGCAGGAACAAATGGAAAAAAAATTGACTGCCGTGCTGGCTTCCTATGGTTATACGGTAGAGAAAGCACATGCCTATGATGCTAAAAAGCAACACGGGTTGATAGATTCCCAAAAGATGGGGATGGAAGTGTTTAAGGACATTGATGAAAATGCTCCGCTGATCGTTGCTGAAAGTTTGTGGCAATACAGCCACCATGTGTTGGCAGGGTTAACTACGCACAAAGGGCCTATTCTTACTGTTGCCAACTGGAGTGGTGAATGGCCCGGCTTGGTAGGCTTGCTCAACCTGAATGGTTCCCTAACCAAAGCCAATGTAAAATATAGCAGCTTGTGGAGCGAAAATTTTGACGATGCATTTTTCCTGGAAGGATTGAAAGAATGGTTGGCTACTGGAAATATTGTACACGACTGCAGCCATGTAAAGAGTTTCGACCTGGTAAAAATTCCACATGCCGAAGAAGTGCATGCACGTTTGTTTGCCCGCAATTTCAGAAAGAATAAAGCCATCATGGGCGTATTCGATGAAGGTTGCATGGGCATGTACAATGCCATTATTCCCGATTCGGTATTGCATGCTACTGGCATTTTTAAAGAGCGTTTGAGCCAGAGTGCATTGTTTGCAGAAATGCAAACAGTAACCAGTGAAGAAGCAGAATCTGTTTTGCAATGGCTGCTGCACAAGGGAATGAGTTTTGTGTGGGGTACAGATTATGCAACCGAATTAACAAGGGAGCAAACGCTGGAGCAATGCAAAATGTATATAGCTGCAGTGCGCATGGCAGATCATTTTGGATGTGCCACAATTGGTATTCAATACCAGCAGGGGTTGAAAGATATCTGCGCTTCAAGCGACCTGGTGGAAGGCCTGTTGAACAATACAAAGCGTCCTCCTGTATTTGATAAGGAAGGCAATGAATTGTATGCAGGAAAAGCCATTCCTCATTTCAACGAAGTGGATGAATGTGCGGGCCTGGATGCATTGCTTACTTACAAGCTATGGAACGAATTGGGCATGAGTGGCGAAAACACTTTGCATGATCTGCGTTGGGGCCAGCAGTATAAAAATGGTTCGATAGATGAATTTGTTTGGGTGTTCCTGATTTCAGGCGCTGCGCCTGCTGCACATTTCAGCAATGGTTATGCCGGTGCCAGCAGCGAAAGGCAACCGCCAATGTTTTTTCCAAAAGGCGGAGGCACTTTGAAAGGCAACAGCAAACCGGGCAACATTGTATGGAGCAGGGTGTACCTGGTGGGCGATGTGTTGCATTGCGACCTGGGTGTAGGCGAAGTGGTAGATCTTCCAGAGGAAGAAACACAACGCAGGTGGAATGCAACCACTCCTCAATGGCCAATCATGCATGGCGTAGTGAAGGGTGTGTCTCAAAACCAAATGATGGCTCGTCACAAGGCCAATCATATCCATGTGGTGTACACTCCAGATGAAGCTATGGCACACAAAGCATGTCGTATTAAAGCGGCGGCATTGGATGAGCTGGGTATCAGGGTACATTTTTGCGGGGATGTGAAGATTCAGTAAAGCGTTCTCGAATCGGAGCTATGATGACAGGAATGGAAATATTGAAATGGTATGTATGGCATTTCGAAGGAACTGGAATGGTTGATGCTTTCTGAAAAATCACTGCACAAAATTCGAGTATGGTGGTAGCTACACGCTGCTTTTTTAATGCCGAATAGTGTATCGCCCAATTCAGAAATAAAAATGAACAGCGCCAATTGTAACAACAGGATTGGGCAGGATGGCCAGCCCTATTTTCACTAATAATTTCATCCGAAATGCAGGTATATAAAACAAGCAAAGCCATCGTAATTGTACACGACCAGCAATGCTATACAGCCAAAGAGAGTAATTGGGATGCCTTTATCAATCGCGAAAATGTTTACGAGCAAACAATTGCTGAAATAGCGGGCAAACGACCGGTGGGCGGTCTCGACTGGTTGGGCTCGCAGCAAATTGCAGCACCCATTGGCAGCCAGGAAGTATGGGCGGCAGGTGTTACTTATTTGCGCAGCAAAACGGCACGCATGGAGGAAAGCAAAGAAAGCGGTGCTGCCACTTTTTACGATAAAGTGTACGATGCCGAAAGGCCGGAGCTGTTCTTTAAATCAACAGCATCCAAAGTGGTGGGGCCTCATGGCGTGGTACGTATCCGGAAAGATAGTAGCTGGAATGTGCCCGAGCCCGAGCTCACGCTGGTAATAACATCTTCCAGCAAAATAGTAGGATATACTATTGGCAACGATATGAGTAGGCGTAGTATTGAAGGCGAAAATCCATTGTATCTGCCGCAGGCAAAAATGTATGATGGCAGCGCTTCCATTGGCCCCTGTGTAATGCTTACCAAAGAGCCTATTGACGCCGCCACGCAGATCTCCATGCAAATAGTGCGTCATGGAAAACTAATGTTTGCAGGCAATACCACCATCGACCGTATGAAAAGGACCCACCAGGAATTAGTGCAATATTTATACCGTGAGTATAGCTACAGTTCAGGTTGCTATCTCATGACCGGCACTTGTGTAGTGCCCGACAACGATTTCACCTTACAGAGTGATGATATCGTATCCATCCGCATAGAAGGTATAGGCATCCTTATCAATACAGTCGCTTAAAAAAATTGTGTTATGAATACCACAGAAAGAAAATTTGTACCGGTTATGATCACACCCTTCAACCTGAAAGCAAAGGTTGACCTGGATGCAGTGAGTACATTGATCGATTTTTATTTGGCAGCAGGTGTAAAAGGTTTTTTTGCCAACTGCCTCAGTAGTGAAATGTTCAGCATTACCGAAGATGAAAGGCTGGAGCTTACCCGCCACGTAGTGCGTTATGTAAATGGAAGAGTGCCTGTAGTGGCTACTTCCTCTTTCGGCCTCACCATCGAGGATAAAGCGGAGTTCACCAAAAAGATTTATGATACCGGCATTGATGCTGCGGTGCTTATTACCGGGCATTTTGCCAAAATAGAAGACAGCGACGAAATACTGCTGCGCAATTTTGAAAAGATGTTCAGCCTCACCGATAATATTCCGTTGGGTATGTACGAATGTCCTGCACCGTACAAGCGCATCATTAGCGCCGATGTATTCAAAGCCTTGCTGTCGGCCAACCGCATGATGTATCACAAGGACACATCTATCGACCTGGAAAAAGTAAAAGCCAAGCTTGATATTCTGAAAGCAACGGACAATGCCTTGGAGTTTTACGATGCGCATTCGCCCAATGCCTTGTACAGCCTGCAAATGGGTGCCAAGGGCATGAGTAGTATTAGCGGCAATTTCTATCCCGAAATTTTGGTGTGGTTGGTAAACAATGCCAACGATCCTGCAAAAGCCGAAGAAGTAAAATGGTTGCAGTCGGAGATCAGCCGCGTTGATCCGCTCATTCATATAGCATACCCCATGAGTGCAAAATATTTCCTGCAAAAACGTGGCTTGCCGGTACGCACCATCAGCCGTGCAACGGCATTGGCATTGACGCCCGATCAAAAGAAAACACTCGACGAAATTCACGACAGCTTCACCATGTGGTGCGAACGTTTGCTGATACAACCGGTAAATGTGCAGGAACTAATGGCCAATTACCCGGCTGCGATATAATTTTTTTATAACATCGGCAGTGTGCAACTATGAAGCCATGTTGCGACGCTCCGTTCAACTGTTGTGCTACTATTTAACTTGTATTAAGAACAAAAAAGATGTCCGCTCTTCCACTCAAAATATTTTTTCCTGGTAAGCTTGTATTCGGCAACGGTGTATTTGCACAGGTAGCCGATGAAGTACAGAGCCTGCAATGCCAAAAAGTTTTTATTGCTACCATTGATCCATTACTTACACAAGTGCAACCATTGGTGCAGGCATTGCAACAGCATCAAATTGAAGTGTTGGTAGATACTTCCATTGTTGCTGAGCCTAGTTTCAGCGATTTTGAAAAACTGATGGAAACAGTAGCGCCATTCAATCCCGACCTGGTATTGGGCATTGGTGGTGGAAGTGTACTCGATATTGCCAAGCTGGTGGCTGCACAATTGGAGAACGAACAACAGCTCAGCGAGTATGTTGGGATAGGTTTGCTGAAAGGCCGCAAGAAGAAACTGATTTGCATCCCGGCTACTTCAGGCACGGGCAGCGAAATGTCGCCCAACGCCATTTTGGTAGACGATGCCGACAATCAAAAAAAAGGGATCATCAGTCCATACCTTGTTCCGGACACTGTGTTTGTAGATCCATTGCTCACATTGTCGGTGCCGCCTGCTATTACTGCAGCTACCGGCATGGATGCACTCACGCATTGCCTGGAAGCATACACCAACAAATTTGCACAATCCTTTGTTGATCTGTTTGCCTACGAAGGCATTCGCCTGATAGCGGCGAATATTGTAACTGCAGTGCAGGATGGAAGCAATGCAGCAGCAAGAGAAAAAGTAGCGCTGGGTAGTATGTATGGTGGCATTTGTTTGGGGCCTGTAAACACTGCGGGTGTGCATGCATTATCGTATCCGTTGGGCAGCATGTATCATTTACCACATGGTTTAAGCAATGCGTTGTTATTGCCTTATATCATGGAGTACAATTTTCCCGCAGCACCCGAAAGGTATGCGGATGTGGCGCTAGCATTGGGCTGCACAAGACAAACCAGTGATGTGGAAACGGCAGCATTGGGCGTAGCGAAGATCAGGGAGTTGAATGCCGCATGTGGTATCCCGGCCCGCTTGCAGGATGTAGGTGTTGATAAAGCATCCATTCCTCAAATGGCTTTTGAAGCCATGAAAATTCAGCGACTGCTCAAAAACAATCCAAGAGAAATAACAGAGCAGGACGCTATCGATATTTTTAATACAGCATTTTGATGAAGCAGAATAAAAAATATACAGGCGTTATAGTACCCGTGGTTACGCCACTCACGCCTTCGCTGGAAATAGACGAGCAAGCTGTTGGTACTATTTTTCAGCACTTGTACCGGCACAATATTTCGCCATTCATTTTAGGTACCACCGGTGAGTCGGCTTCGCTGCCCACTTCGGTAAAAGAAGCCTATGTAAAAGCCGCTGCTGCCCATAAAAAAGCAGGCAGCATTTTATACGCAGGCATTTCTTCCAACGTGATAGCAGAGTCGGTGGAGTTTGCTAAGTTTTGTGCAGACAATGCAGTAGATGCAGTGGCAGTTACCCTGCCTTCTTATTATGCACTCACAGTAGCGCAAATGGAACAGTATTTCGAAAAGCTCGCAGATGCTATTACCCTGCCACTTATCATCTACAATATTCCTGCTACTACGCATATGAGCATCCCGCTTGATCTTATTGATAGGTTAAGTCATCATCCCAACATAGTAGCCACCAAAGATTCGGAGCGTAGCGAAGAACGCTTACAACAATCATTGGCGCTTTGGAAAGACCGCAGCGACTTCGGACATTTCTTAGGTTGGGCTGCTAAATCCGCCGATGCAATGATCGGCGGTAGTGATGGACTCATCCCAAGCACCGGCAATCTGATGCCTGCTATCTACGAGAAAATGTTGACAGCAGTAACGCAGGGAAATAACGAAGAAGCTTATGCACTTCAGCAACAAAGCGATATGTACGGCAATCTTTACCAGGGTGGAAAAACATTGGGCGAAAGCCTCTGGGCATTGAAAGTGCTGATGCAACATATAGGCTTATGCGGCGAAATCGTAATGCCACCATTGCAGGCCATGAGCACTACAGATAAACAACAATTGATTCAATCATTCGAAGCATTAAAAGGATAAAATAGTTATGAGCTCGTTACCGGTTTTAGCCATCACCATGGGCGACCCTGCAAGTATAGGACCCGAAATAGCAGTGAAAGCATTGTTGCAGCCGGGTATTCACAGCATTTGTAAACCTTTGCTGGTAGGCGATGCAGCAGTGTTTCGTCAGATCATCGATATACTAAAGTTGCCTGCGAAAGTGAATGCCATCTGTTCGGTGAAAGATGCAGGCTTTCAATTGGGGACAATTGATGTGTACGACCTGGGTATTACTGATGTGAGCAAACTGGAGTTTGGAAAAATAGATGCTACCTGTGGTGAAGCTTCTTTCCAGGCAGTGAAGAAAGCTATTGAACTGGCTTTGAGCAAAGAAGTGGATGGAACTGTAACTGGTCCTATCAATAAAAAATCTATCAACGAAGCCGGGCATCATTTTGCCGGCCATACCGAAATTTATGCCCACTACACCGGTACAAAAAAATATGCCATGTTGTTGGTGGAAGACAATATCAACGTGATCCATGTAAGCACGCATGTATCGCTGCGCCAGGCTTGCGATTTAGTGAAGAAAGATCGCATTGTGCAGGTGATAGAATTAATAGTGGATGGATTGAAACGATTGGGCAAAACCAATTTGAAAATTGGAGTAGCAGGTTTGAATCCGCATGCAGGTGACAGTGGTTTGTTTGGCACAGAAGATGATGAAGAAATTCTGCCTGCAGTATTAGAAGCAAGAAGTTTGGGATACGATGTAGAAGGCCCTGTGCCACCCGATACCATGTTTGCCAAAGCTGCCATGGGTGCGTATGGTGGTGTAGTAGCCATGTACCACGACCAGGGACATATTCCCTTCAAATTATCTGGCTTTCACTGGAACGCAGCCAAGCAACAAATGGATAGCGTGAAAGGCGTGAACATTACGCTGGGCTTGCCCATCATTCGTACTTCGGTAGATCATGGTACTGCATTCGAAATTGCAGGCAAGGGCATTGCCAGTCCCGATGCGATGACACTGGCTATTGAGAGTGCTGTTCAACTTGCCAAACATCAATCATGATCGCTGTAGTTGCCGATGACTTTACGGGTGCTGCCGAATTAGCGGGGATATGCCTGCGCTATGGGCTGAAAGTGCACTTGTGCACCGGCAACGAATTATTGCATGCAGATGCCGATGTGTTGATCGTATCGTCGGATAGTCGCAGCATGCAGCACGATGATGCCATGCAGGTCACCCGCGAACTATGGCAGAAAATAAAAGCCATGCAACCTGCATGGGTGTACAAAAAAACCGACAGCGTATTGCGGGGTTATGTGTATGATGAATTGAAGGTTCAAATGGAGGTAATGCAGCAATCGCTTGCATTTTTGTTGCCTGCCAATCCATCGCTGGGGCGCATCATTCAGCAGCAGCAATACTATGTGCAGGGCGAACTCATTTCATCCACAGCATTTGCCAACGATCCCGAATTTCCCATTACCAATGCTTCCATTACAGCCATGCTGCGTGCCAAGGATGTGCAGGTGCTTGCTCCTGGTGCTGCATTGCCCGATAGCGGTGTTGTAGTGGGAGAAGCAGCTGCTGATGATGAAGTGCATGCATGGGCATTGCGCATGCAGCCAGGTATTGCATTGGCTGGTGCCGGCGATTTTTTTACTGCATTGCTCGATGCAAAATTCAAATTAAAAACCACGGCGCCCATTACATTGCATCCGCGGGTATTGTATGTATGTGGCACTGCGTATGCGCCTTCTGTGGCCTATGTGCAACAAGTGCATAAGCAGTGTACAGATGTGTTTTTTATTCCTGCATCCATTGTGGCCCGTCCCCACGAAATATCTTACGATTGGCTACGCCAGGTGCATTTGCATTTGAAGCATACACAAAAAGCCATCATTGGTTTCAACGCAGCCGACTTGCCGCAGCAGGCAACTGCATTGGATCTGCGATTGGCCATGGCTTCTGCAGTGTCAGCCATTTTAAAGCAATGGCCGCAGGGCGAATTGTTTATTGAAGGTGGCTCTACTGCCGCAGCTATTTTCAATGCCATGCAATGGCAGCAGTTTCATCCCGTAAGCGAATGGGAGCGGGGCGCTGTACGCATGCAGGCGGGCAACTGGTATGTGTCGGTAAAACCCGGCAGTTATGCATTGCCAACAGAGATCCAACAAGTATTTGCTCCATAATTTTTTTTTCAACGATTGCGCATGAATCATTTACATTTTATTGATGGTTGTATAATCCTGCTGGTATTGGGCATTACGCTTTGGTTGGGTTTCCGTTTTGCCAACAAACAAAAAACTACTGAGAACTATTTTCTTTCCAAAGGCAATTTTCCTTCATGGGCATTGGGCTTGTCTTTACTCTCCACATTAATAAGCAGCAATACTTTTTTAGGCTATCCCGAACAGGGCTTTCAATCCAACTGGATATACTTGCTGCAGGGCTTCATGGTGCCCATTGTATTGCTGGGGACCATCTGGTTTATTGTGCCGCTGTTTCGTAAAGTAATTGGCTTAAGCACCTACGAGTATTTCGAAAAACGTTTTGGAAAGTTTGCCCGCTACTACTCATCCTTATCCTTCATCATCCGGCAGTTTGCCGGCATGGGTTCTGTGCTTACACTGGTGGCACTGGCCATTTATAAGCTTACCAATATTGACCCGGTGATCGTTTTATTGAGCGTGGGTTTTGTATTGATTGTACTGAATTTAAAGGGTGGTATGCAGGCGGTAATATGGCTCGATGTGTTCCAGGGTTTCATGTTGTTTGCCAGCGGATTTATTTGTTTGGGTATTTTACTTTTCTCCATCAATGGCGGCATACCCGAAGCCATAAAAATTGCTTCCGAAAATAACCGCACCGGCTTTGGACCTTACGATTTTAAATTAGACAAGCTCACGTTTTGGGTGTTGGTCATCAATGGCGCATTTTATGCCATTCAGAAATATGCAACCGACCAAACTGTTGTGCAGCGTTACCTCACAGCCAAGTCGGATAAGTCGGCCATCAAAGCATCGCTGATGGGTATTTTTCTTACCGTTCCCATCTGGACAATTTTTATGTTCATAGGCACTGCATTGTTTGTGTATTATAAGCAAAACCCTTTGCCGGCCGATGTTACAGCCAAAACCGTTTTTCCTTATTTCATGATGACCAATTTGCCAACAGGTGTTATTGGCTTTATTGTAGCGGCTTTAATTAGTGCGGCTATTTGTAGTTTAAGTGCCGATATCAACTCGAATGCGGCTGTGGGTATGGAAGACTATTACAAAAAACTTCGCCCCGGCAAAACTGATAAAGAAAATTTGTTTGCAGGAAAACTGATGGTACTGCTGTCCTGTTTTTTCGCCATCGGCATGGGCTATTTCTACCTGAAGTTTAGTAGTGGCGGCATCATCGATCTGATCTTTACAGTGTATGCCATTTTCTCCGGCGGCATTGTAGGCGTTTTCTTGTTGGGTGTGTTCAGCGCAAGGGCCAACAGGCAGGGCCTCAACATTGGCATCATCGCCTGCATCCTGTTTACTGCATGGGCATTTTTAACCAGTACACCTATTGGTATAAAAAATCCGAAACTATTGCTGGACCTTGGAAGTTTTAATTTTACACATCACAAACTCATGCTGGGTGTGTACAGCCACCTGGTAGTGATAGTGGTGGGATACCTGGCCAGTTTGTTTTTTCCTAAGCCCGAGTTGGAACCCAATTTATTGTACAGCAGTTGGAAACAAAATCGAAATAAATAATAGCACTATAAAAGTATTTGTATGGTACCAGCTTCAGTTTTTCATAGCAGCACGGTTGCGTCGCAATCACTTCATCGTTTAGTACATGTGGCGGCAAAAGCACGTAAAATTTTCGCAACCGCTATTGCATTTGTTGCATGCCTGTTGTTTGCAATGCCTCGTGCAAATGCACAGTTCAATACCGATCAGCAATACGCAAAGCCGCTGAAAGAAGTGCTGAACGATGTGCAGAAAAAGTACGGCGTTACTATCAAGTTTGTGGATAGCATGGTGGCCAACAAAAAAGTGACCTATGCCGAATGGAAATATCGTCCGGATGTAGAAGTAACACTCGATAATATTTTGAAGCCATTCGAGTTGAAGGTGAAGAAAGAAAAGGACAAAGTGTACAAGCTGAGTGTGTACGAATATTATCGCTGGCCGGTAGAGGAAGGCTGGGCTGAAATGGATCGGATAGCAGCGCAGTACAAAACGATAGGAGAATGGGAAAAGCGGAAAGCCGAATTGAAACCCTGCGTGAAAGAAGCGCTGCAATTAAATTATTTGCCTGCATCGCCCAATAAGCCCGCCATTGTTACACCTAAGCGCAGTTTCAACGGGTACACGGTTGAAAATATTGCCATCGAAATTATGCCCGGTGTTTGGATCAATGGCTCCTTGTACAAGCCTTCAAAATACAAGGGAAAAATTCCTGTTATTCTCAATCCCGATGGGCATTGGGATAAGCAGCGCTACCGTGCAGATTGCCAGTATCGCTGTGCAGCTTTGGCCAAAATGGGCGCCATGGCATTTAGCTATGATTTGTTTGCATGGGGCGAATCGCTGTTGCAATTCAACTCCACCGATCATCGCCGCAGTTTATCTATGACCATACAGGCATTGGGCAGCATTCGCATTTTAGATTATTTGCTTGCACAAAAAGATGCCGATACTGCAAGAGTGGGCATGACCGGCGGCTCCGGTGCAGGAAGCCATACCGTACTCATGACGGCTATCGACAATCGCATTAAAGTATCGGCACCGGTGGTGTCGTTGTCTTCTTATTTCTATGGTGGTTGCCCCTGCGAAAGCGGTATGAATATTCATGCCTGCGGCGGTCGTACCAACAATGTAGAACTCGCAGCTATGGCGGCTCCACGTCCACAATTGATCGTAAGCGATGGTGGCGACTGGACCGATAAAATGCCGGAACACGATTTCCCTTATCTGCAAAAAATGTATGCCATGTGCGGCAATGGCAAGGCCGTGAGCAATGTGCATTTGCCCGATGAGAAACACGATTTCGGCGTCAACAAACGCAAAGCTGTGTACGAGTTCATGGCCAAATATTTGAAGCTGGATCTCAAAGCCATTCAAAATGCTGCGGGCGAAATAGATGAATCGTCTATCACTATTGAACCCGAAAAAAGCCTGTATGTATTTGGCGACAATGGCGAAAAGTTGCCGGCACATGCTGTGAAAGGTTTTGCGCAGCTCGAAAAATTATTTGCATCCGAAGTAGCTGCTGCCAAAAGCAACCAGCGTTACAAAATAGGATTGATAGACCTGATGCTGTTGAAGCGCCAGAAATTGGGTGCGGTTACTTTAACTGCAGACTTAAAAGCCGATGGCCTCGAAGTGGACATGGGCGGATTGGGCAACAGGCCCACGTTCGACAATGTATTGGCCAACGATAGCATTCGCCGGTTGTATTTAACCACTGCAAAAGATAGAAACGTAGAGCTGTTTTGCCTGGCCATGACGGGCTATTATGCTCAGTCGTTTTGTGGCCGTGCTGAATATGTGCGCAGCATAGAAGACTGCATCACCACCATGCAGCAGATGGGTATTAAACATGCGTTCCTGCCATTGGGTGTGCAGTGCGATATCAAGAAGAACCCAGCCATTCGCGATTCGGTGATCGCCCGCTTAAAGGTTGCGGGTAAGTTGGCCGAAAAAGCCGGTGTTGTTATCGGTATCGAAACTTCGCTTACTGCAAAAGAGGAAGTGCAATTGCTGAAAGAAATAGGATCGCCTGCTATCAAAATATATTTCAATTTTTCCAACCCCTTGAAAGAGGGCAGGGACCTGCTGGCCGAATTGAAGGTATTGGGTAAGGACAGGATCAGCATGATACATGCCACCAATAAAGACAGTGTATGGTTGCAAAACGATCCGCAGATTGATCTGTACAAAGTGAAGAAAACCCTCGACGAAATGGGCTGGAGCGGATGGCTGGTGATAGAACGCAGCCGCGATGCCAACAGGGCTACCGACCCTCGCTACAATTACGGGGCCAATGCCGCGTATTTGAAAAAAGTATTTCAGGGAATTGAATAGTTGGGCAGTGCTACTGCCTCGTTTCGTGTCTCACGAAACGAAAAGCGCTGTTCCGGATTTGCAATTAATATTATCCGGGTAAAATAATTCCGTTGGGCTAAAGCCCTTTGTTGAACTGTATTTCAATAGCCCGGGGTTTAAACCCCGGGCTATTGAATAGAAAGCCTCCTCCACCGCACCGGTCCGGGCAATAAAAAGCGACAACACCCCCACTGGCATTCAGAGAGTTATGCTACATTGCGTGGTACGTATATGCGTACAATACTAATGTTGCAGGCAATGACCTCAATCTTTTAAACATATTCTCTAAATAATGAAATACCTATTACTTATCGCCTCGAGTCTTCTTGTGATACTAACATCATGTGGTGGCCAAGCTGACAGCAACAAACCAATTGACTCAGCTTATCGTGACAGCTTAAATAAGACAAAATCATTTTATCCATTTGACAATTGGCGTAAAGCATATAACGACGGTTTAACTCAGTATACCGAAGCAAATTGTAATGCAGCGAAAAAGATATTTGATGAGTTAATATCAGACTTAGCTAAACTTGGCAAGGGAGCAAAAGAGGCTGAAAGGATATCGTTGTTCAAAAAAGCAATCTTAAAGACAAATTCCTTAAATGACAAAACTGACGGAGCATTAATCGAGACTGGAGAGGCAGAGCAACTTGTTGACCTAACAAACAAAATAGCTATTGTATGTGGTATTGACCCAGCAAAATATGGAGACGGCGAAGGCCTGGCGAGTGAATGGCGTGAGTGGTAGCAATGACAGAGGACTCGAACTATTGACAGGAACACCGCCTGCAACAAATGGTTTTACGTCAGCGGGTAGAAAACTCACCGGTGCCTGGCAATATAAAAACAACAACTGCCCCATCAACATTCAGAGAGTTATACTACATTGCAGAGGCATGCATCTGTGTGCAGTACTAATGTTATATATCAATAAGACAACCTACAATCAATCCACACAACCCCACTCTATGAAAAATTTATTGGTAGTTCTTTTCGCGATTTTAACCGGCCTATCTGCATGCAAGCAGCAAGCCAGCACCCAAAATGTAAAACTAGAACCGGACTCTGCGGCTGCCATCACCGCCGCCGAATCAATAACAATGGACACAGGCGTTTTTGTGCCCGACATCACAAGAACGGACAGCTTTGTTTTTGCGTCCAGGTCCTATGCTTTGCTCAACCACTGTGCGGATAAGAAACACAGGAATTGTTGTGTCTATAAAAACAATCCTGACCGGGTCCACAGTGACAGTGCAGTGCTTAACTGGGAATATGCATACAGTAAAGAAGAGGCGGACAGTGCGGCGAAGCGGAGGCTAAATCATTGGAGACAGCTAATGAAGGAATATAATTTTAAGCAAGATCCCATTACCTGTTATTTGGCAGACAAGCTGGTTACAGGTTATGCTATGAGCAATGACTCGGAAAAAATGGGAATGCCTTATATCATCCTGGTTTCCGGCGAAGTGGATGGACAGGCTGTTTTGGTGCAACTGGAAATGGAGAAAAAACCAAAGGACAACAGCGAACTTCCACAGTTTATTCGTCAAATTCTTCGACTCAAATCATAAAGCAACGTTTCAAAATTTCAGTTTGTCATAAAGAAAAGAATATGCGAACACTGGCTTTTATTTTGACCTCCTGCGTAGTTTTCCTTTCGTGTAAAAAGGATACTGTAAAAGCAGGTGGGCGGGTAGAAATTTATTTGCTGAAGACTTTCCAAACCGTGCCGGGAAGATGCCAGGTGGATGCTGCTACAGCTCTGCTGCAAGACACGCCAACAGTAAGAGACCAGGACATTTTAGCGTATTCACAAACGGGCTGCCAATTCAGGTTGACTGAGCCTGCCATACAAAGCGTGAAAACGTTTAAAGACTTTACGCCTTTTGCGGTTACAGTGGACAAACAGGTTATTTATTATGGTTTTTTCAAACCGGGTATTTCCAGTTCTTCCTGCGACCATTCCATCACTATGGATATAGACTGGGTATCCGGCGATAAAATTTCTTTGAAACTTGGCTACCCGGGTGAACTGCCCGGTGCAACCATTGACGATGAACGCAATCATCAAAAACTGGTTGCAACACTTAACAGCCAGGGTAAACTTAAATAGATGCCCGAATAGCCAAACCCATCTCCTCATTTCAGTATCACCTCCAGCCTTTGTTTCACAACTGATGCGTCCTGCGTAGCTAGTATCACTTTGCCTTCTTGGTTTAGCAGCACATAAAGAGTATCGCCCGACACAGATTCCACAATGAGGGAGCCACTAAAATTCAACATGAGCTATGAGGTCTCACTGTATGTATCACATTACGAGCATTAGTCAACTTTTAAAATATGTTCCATAATGATTGGTTTTGGCAATTTTCATCATTCTCTTCCCTTTTTTAAGACACTTTATCGCTGCTTTCTTATTGCCCGCAAGCCAATACCATTCTGAAGCCATCATAAAATCAGAGGGGTCATCGGCTGCATATTGCTCCACTAGTTTCGCTCCGATTGCATATATATCGGGTGAGATACTCAAATTTTTTGACAGGTATTTGATTCCACTAATAATTGAAGAGGATTGAACTCCTAAAGGATTGTTTGAACTAGCAGCGCCTTTTGCATATGCCAGCGCCATATTCATATCAGTTTTTAAAAGTGCTACAAACTTGTGTTAAGTAACTTGAGAAGTATATTTCAAATCCGGATATACATGTATTGCGCTATCAATATGAAGCAGAGTAGAGTCGGGTTCGCCATAAAAATCACTGAGATTACCACTATGAAAAAAGCGAAACACTTCCTCTCTCACAGAATCGTCCAATGCTACAAGACGTGCCAGGTATGCTCTCTTTTCCCTGGCAACTTCTAAATCCCATGAATTATTTATAATTTGAATTAAATTTTCTTCAAGCTTTTTGGGATGTCCAATCCAGGCTATTTTACCATTTCCATCAATAACATATGTTCTTGGAATGGCTGCTTCATGAGCTGCATCCAACCATATTTTTTTCATCATATCAGCACTATCATAAGCAAGAGAAAAATTTATACGCCTGCCCATACTGTCTACAATATGCACGGTGCGAGTTTTTGGGAAATACTTATTTTCCATTACATTAATCCCAATAGCAGTAATCTTATTCTTGTATTTTTTTGCTAGTGTAGAAAGATCGGGCATTGCCTGCATACAAGGCTTGCACCAGGCAGCCCAAAAATCAAGAACATAAATATGATCTTTCTCGAATTTAGAAACAGGCTCTCCTTTAAACCATTCTCCAACAAGAATGGGTGGTGCGGGGTCTCCTATGGTTAATATAGCAGAATCAGTTGCCTCCTGCGCAAACGAAACACTGGAAAAAACAATTGATAGCATTATACCCATCATACCCAATTTGTAAATCTTTGGTGGCATTTTTTTCGATTTAAAATATTGCAAAGGCGATTTCCTGTATTACCCTCTTCCCAGCAACGTCTCCGAAACGGGACTTTGTTTACCCTGCTTATTGTAACAAAAATCTGTTTCGGCCAAACGGCAACTTATTTTACCGCAATCTACTCATTCAAACAACACCGAATGCCCGTACAGCAAATTAAATGATGAGTTAAGAACCAATACCGTGAAAAATTTACCGGTCATTCGGAGAAACACTGCTTTGCTCCTACGAGGTGCGCAGAGCTAACACCCCGATGAATAGTGAAATATAATATTGCCAATTAGGCTGGTCAAAGACCATGCCGCGGCGGCTGATGGAAGGTTAGCGGGGCACCAACGAAGGCGAACAGCTTGCAACCATCAATTAATCCCCGCCCGTTTTGAGCGTTGCGAAACGAAACTTTGCTCCTGCCCAAACCATAAGCCGCCGGCAACCAACCGGGCGGCTGCTGGCTGCTGAGCGTTACCATGCTAACGTTCTACGGGCTTGTGAAAATTGTATCATAAACGGGTAGAATTGTATCAGCATGCAGCCTGTTTTATTGGTATATTCATTTATCAATTTTTGGCCAGTGGAACATCTTTGCTAACCGCTACCCAGTCGTCCTTAATACATCCATAATGGTGTGCTGCTGCTCCTGGCCCCACCTGCTTAGTCCACTTGTTTTTTTATCTAGAATTCCATGCCCCGGCATGTGTCTCCGCCATGCCCCGGTACCTGAACCACAAACCGAAACAAACCGCCCCAAAAATGAACGCCATGAAAAAATTCCCACTCGCCCTTTGCACACTCTTTTGCTTTAGCTATGCCCAATGCCTGAAGGATAAACTGTACGACGACGGGCTGGACGATAGCGGCCTGCCCCGCATAACGCAGGAAGGTAAGAATACGCTGGGCTTTATGCTGAATGGAGAACCCTGGTTGCCGGCGGGAAATAATGTATCTGGCAACCTAAGCATTTATTACGACCCAACTTTTTCGGCTGGTGTATTTAATATAGCGGCACATAGGTACACTCAAACGCCTGGTCGCAAAGGTCAGAAATTCAATTTTTTTGGAGATTACATCCAGACGGAGCAAAGAATAAATCTGCCCAATGCTGAAAAGTTCGGGTTAAGCTTTTTTAATGATTCTTCCGGCTGCGTGTATTCAACCTTTGATAGCTCGCTTAGGATAATGAGTGGCTATTTTGAAATAACAAAACTGGATAAATCAAAAGGGATTTTTTCAGCAGAATTCGACATTAAATTTCAAAAAACCGGTTGTGAAACAATACATATCAGCAACGGCCGATTGGATATGAAATTGTAGCCGTAATTTTTTTAAACAAAGGAACGCCATGAAAAAGTTTTTACTCGCCCTTTGCATACTCTTTTGCTTTAGCTATGCCCAATGCCTGAAGGATAAACTGTACGACGACGGGCTGGATGATAGCGGCCTGCCCCATATAACGCAGGAAGGTAAAAACACACTGGGCTTTATGCTCAACAGGGAGCCGTGGGTGCCAAAAGGAAATAACGGATCAGGTAAACTAAGTGTTGATGTAGATTTTGGGTTTAAAAATGGAATATTTAATCTTGCTGGCAGTAGGCAGGTAAATGGAGTTCTTGAACAATTTACTATCGGGATCTCTGACAGTTTAAATTTTATTAAGCCCGTATATACTTTTAATGTATTTCCAAATTCATCATTAGGAGTATCCTATACAAATGATACTTGCGATTATTTCAACAAAGATTTTTCTACTACTGCTACAGGAATTCTTACTATCACCAAGCTTGATAAGGCAAATGGAATAATCTCAGGAATATTCAGTGCAAACTTATCAAAGCCGGGTTGTGCACCGGTTTCAATTACCGATGGCCGTTTTGATATGAAGTATTAGCAGTGTTTATTTTCCGCCTCGGTCGGTCTCACGAACCGAAATGCGCTGTTCCGCGTAAAATATTTCCGTTGGGCTAAAGCCCATTGTGGAACTGTCTTTCAATTGCCCCGGGCTTCAGCCCGAGGCGAGGGTTTGCATGTGCCGCACCACTCAAAAACAGGAAAATCGACCATCAATATGGCAAATAGGTACATTTTTCAGGCTGGCTAAGGGGGTACATTTATTGCCCGAAATACTGCCGCGTGGCAGTTTTTTTGCAAGCTGTACTTCCCTATGAAACGATTGCTTTTTTCCCTGTTGATCTGTATGTTGTTTTTGGCTTCGGCTGCCCATGCTGCCACCATTTATGTGGCCACTAACGGCTCCGATACCAACGAGGGTACAGAGGGAAAACCCCTGGCAACATTGGCGATGGCGCTGCGCAAAGCAAGAGACCTGCGCAGGTTGAACGATTCCTCCATTACCAACGGTATTCGCATTGTCATTAAGGGCGGCGTGTATTATTTAAGCGAAAGCATTGTGCTGCGCCCCGAAGATGCCGGTACTGCTACCAGCCCCACGCTGGTGGAAGCAGCACCCGGTGAGCAGCCCATTTTCAGCGGCGGCACCATTGTGCAGGGATGGAAAAAACTAGCCGCCAATATCCCCGGGGTATCTGTGCAGGCAAAGGGCAAACTATGGGTGGCCGATGTGCCGTTGGTGGGCGATCGGCTTTTTAATTTCCGCCAGCTTTGGATCAACAATACAAAAGCCGTACGTGCCAAAAGCGTGAATGGAACGCAGATGCAGCGCATCATTGGCTGGAATAAAAAAGAAGAGAGCTGTTGGATCCCAACCCCAAAATTTTCAAACATCCAGAATGCAAAAGGTGTGGAGTTTTTCATTCACCAGTGGTGGGCAATCGCTTCGCTTCGGGTAAAGAAAATGGAACTGCATGGCGATAGCACGAAATTGTTTTTCCACCAGCCCGAAAGCAAAATACAAAGCGAGCATCCCTGGCCTGCACCATGGATAAGTAAAGAAACAGGCAACTCTGCTTTTTATCTTACGAATGCAATGCAGTTTTTGGATGAAGCAGGCGAATGGTATCTCGATGTGCAGCAGCGCAAGCTTTATTACTGGCCACGCCCGCAGGAGAATCTTTCTACTTCCACCGTTGTGGCACCAGTGTTGGAAACCTTGTTGAAACTGGAAGGCAATGCCGATCGGCCGGTGCAACATATTTCTTTCAGGGGAATTTCTTTTCAGCATACAGGTTGGTTGCGACCATCGGAGCAAGGGCATGTGCCGCACCAAAATGGTTTGTACATGACTGAAGCGTATCGCCTGAAACCCGCAGGCACGGCCGATAAAAAAGGACTCGACAACCAGGCATGGATAGGAAGGCCCGCTGCTGCAGTGGAAATAAATGGTGCCGACCATATCAGCATCAGCCAGTGCCGCTTCGAACATCTTGCGTCTACCGGTCTCGATTTTCATAAAGCGGTTCATCGCAATACCATAGCGGGAAATTTGTTTCGCGATATAGGAGGCAATGGCATGTTGGTGGGTGTGTATAGCGACGAAGCCACAGAAATTCATTTGCCATACAATCCTGCAGATGAAAGAGAAGTAGCCGATGGAATGATCATCGCCAACAATTTTGTAACCAACGTGACCAACGAAGACTGGAGCTGTGTAGGCATTGGAGTAGGTTATGCCCGCAATACGAAAGTGGAGCATAACGAAGTGGAGCAGGTATCGTACTCGGGCATTACCATGGGCTGGGGTTGGACGCCTACCGCCAATGCTATGAAGAACAACCGCATTGCCGGCAACTATATTCATCATTATGGTTTGCGCAATTACGATTGTGCCGGTATTTATACTTTGAGCCCGCAGCCCAATAGTGTAATTGAAGAAAATGCAATTGATAGCATTTACAAAGCGCCGTATGCGCATTTGCCCTCGCATTGGTTTTACCTGTACACCGATGAAGGTTCTTCGTATTTCACCGTGCAGAATAACTGGACACCTTCTCAGAAATATTTGCAGAATGCCAATGGTCCCGGCAATGTGTGGACGAACAATGGCCCGCAGGTAAGTGCTGATGTTCGCAGCCGTGCAGGGTTGGAACAACAGTACCGGTATTTACGGAAAGAACATGTGGTGCTGAAAGATGCACCGGCTATCAATACCGAACACCAGGAAGTGATAGAGCTGGTAGTGAAAGACGGGCAAACACTTGATGTAGGCAAACTGAAACAGTTGCTGGCAAAAAACAATATGGATAGCAATGCTATTTACCAATGGAAAAACCATATCGTGGTCTTTGATAAGGTGCAGGATATTGGTGTGATGCAGGGCCGTTTTCAAAACAATTTTCCGGAAGCAGAAGTGCGGGTGTACCACGATATGTTTTATGAATACCGCAAGTACAAATATTGCGCCGATAAAACAGAAGCCAAGGAATGGGATCATATTATTCTCACTGCCAACCTTGTAGCCGACGAAAAACTGCAGAAGGAATATTTAGCCTATCACGCAACACAGTTTGAAAAATGGCCTGAAGTATCGAAAGGTTTTTGTAATGCCGATTTTCAACAATTGCTGTTGTTTAGAAATGGCCGTCAACTGATGTTGGTGATCAGCATTCCGAAAGGCCAAAGCCTCGATGCATTAAATCCACGCACTACTGCCAACAATCCACGGGTAGATGAGTGGAACAAGATCATGAAAAAATACCAGGAAGGAATACCCGGCACTAAGCCCGGTGAAACCTGGATGTTCTTAGCCCCTTTAAAAAAATAAACGAAATATATCATGCTAACAATTGGAGTACTTGGTGTGGGAGAAGGGCGTAGTACCATGAGTGCAGCTTTGCAAAGCAAAAAACTGCGGCTAAAAACTATTTGCGATCGCAACGAAGATCTGTGCAAACAACGTTGCAAGGAATTTGATTTTGCAAACTACACCACGAATTACGAAGACCTGCTGAACGATGCAGAAATAGATATCATTGCTATTTACACGCCCGATCATTTGCATGCCGATCATGTAAAACAGGCATTGCTGGCCGGAAAGCATGTGGTGTGTACCAAACCTTTTATTGATGATTTGAGCCGTGCTAAAGAATTGCTGGCACTACAACAACAGACCGGCAAAAAAGTATTCGTAGGACAAAGCTCTCGTTTTTTTGAACCGTACAAGCGGCAGCGCAAAGATTTTGAAGCAGGCGAAATTGGGGAACTCATTACTATCGAAAGTCATTACAATGCCGATCATCGTTGGTTTCTCGAAAAGAAATGGGCGCTGGAAGATTCATTCAAATGGCTCTATGGCGGCTTAAGTCACCCGGTTGATTTTATTCGCTGGTACCTGCCCAATATTGAAGAAGTAATGGGCTATGGTATGATCAGCAGCAATGGCAAAACTGCGGGGTTAAAGAATGAAGACACTATGCATTTCATTTTTAAATCAACCGATGGCCGTATTGCAAGAGTGAGTGGCAGTTACACGGGCCCAACCCAACCTGTTAAACGCGATAGTGGTATGAGTACAGTACTTCGCGGAACTGTAGGTGCCAGCCAGGCCGATTACCACGAACTACGCTATTCCATTACTGATAAGACCGGCGAAGAAAAAATTATTCATTGGGGCGATGCAACCTTGAAACATTATTTCCGTTTCGAAGGCCAAAGCCATCACGCAGGCGAGTATCAAAACTACCTGGAATATTTCGCTGATTCCATTGAACAGGGCTTTACGGCTTACCCCGATATGAAAGAAGGCATTGGCACCGTAGCATTGTTGCAGGCCATGGATAGAAGCCTGAAAACTGGTGTACCCGTGAAGATCGCAGACATTTTAAAACAATATAATCTTGAACCACTAAGCCACTAAGGCACGAGGGGACACAAAGCATTGTGTTCGTTGTGTCTTAGTGGTTCAAACATGTTATGAGCAGTATTTACGATAAACTCACTAAGCTCGATTTTGCCATTGTGGCTATCTACTTAATAGCATTGCTTGTAATTGGGTATGTGGCCAGTTATCGCAATAAGAAAAAAGGAGAAACACTTTTCCTGGCCAGCAACTCGCTTAACTGGTACAGCATTGGCTTCAATATGTGGGGCACCAATGTGGGGCCCTCGTCCTTGCTGGCATTTGCCAGCATCGGGTTTTCGGCCGGTATTGTAGGTGGCAATTTTGAATGGTATGCATTCGTATTCTTAGTGCTGCTGGCCATGGTATTTGCACCCCGATACATTGCCAGTAAAGTAACCACCATGCCTGAGTTCATGGGCAAACGCTATGGCAAAAGCACGCAGGATATTTTAGCCGGATATGCACTCATTAAAATTTTGATCAGTTGGTTAAGCCTGGGCTTGTTTAGTGGAGGAATTTTGGTAAGGCAAATATTGGGCATCCCCATGTGGCAATCCACCATTGTGCTGGTGGCTTTCTCTGGTTTGTTTACCTATATGGGCGGACTAAAAGCCATTGCTAAAGTGAACGTGTTCCAAATGATCCTGCTCATCATTGTTTCATTGGCGCTCTCTTTTATTGGGTTGCAAAAAATAGGAGGCTTTAGCGAATTGGCAGCCAAAACGCCCGGTCATTTCTGGAATTTAATTCACCCAGCTTCCGACCCTGCCTATCCATGGCATGCATTGTTACTGGGCTATCCTGTTTCTGCTGTTGCATTTTTTTGTACCGATCAAAGCATGGTGCAAAGTGTATTGGGTGCTAAAAATTTAAAGCAGGGACAACTGGGTGTAAACTTTATCGGCTGGCTGAAAGTGTTGGCATTGCCCATGTTTATACTGCCCGGCATTTTGTGTTTTGTATTGTTTCCCGAATTAACCGACGATAAGCTGGCATACATGACCATGGTAACTAACCTGTTTCCATCGGGATTGAATGGCCTTGTTATTTGTGTAATGATCGCGGTATTGGTAGCAACCATCGGTTCATCACTCAATGCGTTGAGCACTGTGTTTACAAAAGATATTTATGTAAACAACATGAATCCTAATGCTACGGTAAAACAGCAAATTAATGTAGGCCGCTATACTGTAATTGCAGGTTGTATTATGGCAGTGCTCATGGCCATTGCATTCGATAATATAAAGGGCAAAACTCTGTTCGATGTGTTTCAATCCATCCTGGGATACCTCGCACCGCCTTTGGCTGTTACGTTTTTGTTGAGTGTATTTTGGAAGCGCACTACCAAACTTGCAGTGAATATTATTTTATCTGCAGGCTCTGCGTTCAGTTTGCTGGTAGGTATGCTCAATCTTTGGATATTACCTCCAGATACTGTAACGGGTGCAAACACCTGGTGGCCGCACTACTTCCTCATTTCGTTTTACATTTTCGCCATCCTGTTTGTAGCAGCTATTCTCATTTCATTGCTCGATAAAAACAAAGTAACTGCTGCCATCGAAACAGCGCCATTGCCCAAAACCGATAAGCAGGTAAAATGGCTGTTCGTGTTATTGGGCATTGTTATACTAACACTCTATATCATTTTCAACGGACATTAAAATAACTATTGCTTACATATGGAACATAAAAAAGGAAGTTTAAAAAGTACGATCGCGGTATCGCTGACCAATTACCTGGATGCCGGCGCTATTGTGGCAGGTGCAAGTGGATTGACGCTTTGGCAAAATTATCTTGGGTTGAATGAAGGGCATCTCGGTTGGCTGAATGCTATCAGCGCCAACTGTTTCGGCGCGGCTATCGGGGCCATTTTCGGTGGTTTCCTGGCCGACAAATACGGACGGAAAACTATATACACCTACAACATGCTGGTGTATATGCTGGGTATTGCCATCATCATGTTCGCCGTTAATTTTCCCATGCTGTTGACCGGTTTCCTGGTTACGGGTATTTCAGTGGGCGTTGGTGTTCCTGCCTCATGGACCTATATTTCAGAAAATTCAGAAGTGGGTAACCGCGGAAAGAATATGGGTATCTCGCAGTTTGCCTGGGGCGTGGGTCCAATGATCATTTTACTCCTGGGAATGCTGCTTGCACCTGGCAAAGCCGATGCTTCAGCCGGTGTTTTATTTGAGTACGTGCAAAAAATAGCTGCCTTCTTCATTGGCAACGATGCAGGCGTTGACGCCATCAATGTATTCAGCAGTCGTATCATTTTCGGGTCTTTGTTTGTGGTGGCGTTTATCGCATGGACTTTGCAACGGAAACTCAATGAATCGAAAGACTGGGAGGAAGCAAAAAAAATGCAAACCAATGAAAAGCAACCGGGTGTTTTCGCATCGTTTGGTACCCTTTTCACCAACAAAGTGAATATCCGGACCATGCTTTTTCTGGCAGCCATTTACATCAGCTGGAATATGGTGGCTTCGGTGATGGGTTTCTTTCAACAACATATTTATGAAACAGCAGGCGGTCTTTCCAACGGGGAAGCCAATATGATTTCGGCAGTACAATGGATCGTGATCATTGCTGTAACCTATTTTGGTTTTGCCATGCTGGTTGATAAGGTCAATCAGCGCTGGCTCTATGTTTTCGGCACATCGATAGGGATAGTGGCCTGGTGCATTCTTATTTTTATAGGGATAAAAGATCATGTTGCGCTATGGACTTTCACCATGCTTTGGGGCATACATGCCGGCATAAGTGTACAGGCATTTTATGCGCTTTGGGCTTCTGAACTTTTTCCTGCTAAATATCGTGCAGCTGCCCAGGGTATTATGTTCTTTGCGGTTAGAGCCATCGCAGCGGTATGGGGATTGGGTTTTGTGAATATTTATGGCGAGAACGGGGAAGGATTTTACACCGCAGCCTACATTATGGTCGGGCTGCTGATTGTGGCACTCATCATAGGAACAATTTGGACACCAAAAACCCGCGGCAAATCGTTGCAACAAATAACCAAAGAAAGATACGGTGAGGATATTTAGTCAACGTAGAGGTATAGCCCAAATAACGCAAGCAAATATTGGCCGAAGGGCAAATAACACGAAGTAAATAACAGCGAAGCAATGAACGTGATGCAAATGAATAACTCTTTTTTACCGAATACTTCTTCTGCTCCAACATGGATCTGGTATCCCGGCGATTTTGAAATTGTACTGGCCAATAAAATGCAGAACCGTCGCACAGAACGCGATACATTTTTTCCTGTGTTTTGGAAAATAGATGCCCATTATGTACTCATGGATTTCCATAAAGTATTTGATGTGCCTGCCGAAGAAACCGTAGATATTTTCGTGGAAGGCGAATACAATGTAAAGCTGGATGGCAAAGCATTTGAAGGCAGCCCGAAACAAATTACTGTGCCGGTTGGCAAACACAAGATCAATATCAAAGTGTTCAACCAGGCCAATGTGCCGGCTATTTATGTACAAGGAAAAACCATAGTGTCGGATGCAAGCTGGCTGGTAACTTTTGAAGACAAAGAGTGGATCGATGAAACAGGAAAGTCCTCCGACCTTTCTGCCACCAAATGGGTGAATGCCGGCGCATGGAATTTGAACTCACCAACGCAATTGCCTTCGCTATTTACCCTGCCCACCAAAAAGCAATCGGCAGTGTCTGTTACAAAAGGTGAGCAATCGATGCTGGTAGATTTTGGAAAGGAAACCTTTGGTTTTATTCAATTGCATGGCCTTGTCGGAAATGGTAAATTATCGGTGTATTATGGTGAATCAGTAGAAGAAGCATTATCTACAGAGCATTGCGAAACACTGGATAGGGTGGATGTAAACAATACTGCGAAGCAAGATCAAATCATGAAGTTGTCAAAAGCTTATCGCTTTGTGAACGTGCAATACGATGCAGGCATTTCGCTCGATTCTGTTTCGATGCTTTACGAATATGCCGATGTAGAACAACGCGGCAGCTTCACTTGCAGCGATGCAGAGATCAACCAGATTTACGATGTATCTCAATACACGTTTGAACTCAACACCCGTGAGTTTTTTATTGATGGTATCAAGCGGGATCGTTGGGTATGGAGTGGTGATGCGTACCAGAGCTATCTCATGAATTACTATTCTTATTTTGATAGTGCTACTGTAGAACGCACCATGTATGCATTGCGTGGCAAGGATCCTGTAACAGGTCATATCAATACCATCATGGATTATACCTTCTACTGGTTCATGGGTATTTACGATTACTATCTCTACACCGGCGATACAACTTTCATCAGCACCAATTACGACCGCATGAAATCGCTGATGGATTATGTGCTGGGTCGTAGAAACAAAGATGGATTGATGGAGTGGATGCCCGGCGACTGGATCTTTATTGACTGGGCGGCAGGCCTTAGCAAAAAAGGCGAAGTAAGTTTTGAGCAATTGTTGCTGGCACGTAGCCTGGAAACAATGGCCATTTGTGCCAACCTGTTGAACGATGAAAAAGCAGCAGGCGATTATGGCAAGCTGGCTGCGGATATGAAACAAAAACTGTTTGCTATTTACTGGAACGATCAAAAGCAGGCATTGGTGCATAGCCGCATAGATGGAAAGCAAACAGAGAACGTAACCCGCTATGCCAATATGTTCTCCATTTTCTTCGATTATTTCAATGCGCAACAAAAGCAGGCGGTAAAAACTTCGGTGTTGATGAATGATGATATCCAAAAGATCACCACACCGTATATGCGCTTTTACGAGTTGGAAGCATTGTGCGCCATGGGCGAACAGTCGTATGTGTTGAAAGAAATGAAAGATTATTGGGGAGGAATGCTCAAACTGGGTGCTACTTCTTTTTGGGAAGAATACAATCCAGGCAAATCGGGTGCAGAGCATTATGCCATGTACGGTCGTGAGTTTGGTAAAAGCCTTTGCCATGCATGGGGAGCAAGCCCATTGTATTTGTTGGGTAAATATTATCTCGGTGTAAAACCAACAGCAGCAGGTTATTCGAAATATTTGGTTGAGCCTAACCTCGGTGGACTCGAATGGATGGAGGGCAAAGTACCTACACCAGAAGGCGATATTGAATTGCGTGTGAGTAATACTGAAGTGAAAATAAAAGGAGCAGCGGGTATAGGAACGTTACTGCTGAAAAGCAAAACCAAACCAATGGGCACTGGCATTACAGCAGAGGAAAAAGGAAATGATGTGTATGAAATAGAAGTGCCGGCAGGTTTGGAATTTGTTATCAGCTACCAGGCTTTATAATGAAATAGAAATTGAAAACAGGGTTCGAAAGTTCTCTGCTGAAATAAAACATCTGTCCTATGAATGATGGCCATGGCTATAAGATCAATTGGCGTATAAGCAACAAGATTTGTAGTTGCTTGTGCGCCTTCCTGCTCGTATGCGCTGCAAACTCCACGGCACAATCGAGCGAAAAGCTATGGTATAAACAACCCGCCACTATATGGACAGAAGCCTTGCCCATTGGCAATGGACGCCTTGGTGCCATGATATTCGGCGGTGTGGGCGAGGAGCTGATTCAATTCAATGAAAGTTCGTTGTGGAGTGGAGGTCCTATACCTGCTTCCATTAATCCTGAAGCAGCAAGCTATCTTCCTCAAATCAGGAAACTTTTGTTGGAAGGTGATGATTATGCCCAGGCCATTCCGCTGGCAAAAAAAATGCAGGGCTTGTTCACTGAATCTTATATGCCATTGGGCGATCTCATCATCCGCCAGACTTTGCCCGATACAAACTACAGCAATTACTACCGCGACCTGGATATTAAAAATGCGCTGAGTACTACCAGGTTTAGCAGTCATGGTGTACAGTTTACCCGGCAGGTATTTTCATCGGCTCCCGACCAGGTAATTATGGTAAAGCTCAGTGCAAGCAAAGCCGGTCAATTGAATGTGTGGGTGAGTAGCAAAAGCTTATTGCGATACACGCATAGCAGCATTGGCAACAGTGAGTTGATCATGAAAGGCAAAGCGCCATCGCATGTTGATCCCAGCTATTACAAAATAAAAAAAGAACCCATTATCTGGGACGATACCACCGGTAATCGTTGCAGCAATATGCGTTTCGAATACATCATAAAAGCAGTGCCAACCGGCGGAACCATGCAGGCAGATAGTGCTGGCATTTCCATTAAAAACGCCACCGAAATTGTGCTGTATATTTCTGCTGCTACCAGTTTTAATGGGTTTGATAAATGCCCCGACAGTGAAGGATTGGATGAGCATAAGTTAGCAAGGACCCATCTCGATAAGGCGGTCAAAAAGCAATATGCAAGTTTGTTTGCTGCGCACAAGGCCGATTACCAGCAATACTATAACAGGGTTGCCTTTTCCATAAAAGATACGCTTGCTAACCATGCAGACAGGGCACTGCCCAGCGATGAGAGATTGCAGCAATACAACAAAAGCAAGTACGATCCCGGTGTTGAATTGTTGTATTTTAATTATGGCCGCTACCTGCTTATTTCCAGTTCAAGGCCCGGAGGTATTGCAGCCAATTTACAAGGCCTCTGGAATAAAGACCTGCGGCCTATCTGGAGTTCCAATTTTACCATTAATATCAATACGCAGATGAACTACTGGCCTGCCGAAGTAACCAACCTGTCGGAAATGCATGGTCCGTTGTTTTCGTTAATAAAAGATGTGTCGGTAACAGGCGCAAGAACTGCTAAAGAATTTTACAATGCAGATGGCTGGGTTGCGCATCACAATACAGATATATGGGGCACCAGCAATCCTGTGGGCGCTTTTGGTTGGGGCGATCCTAAATGGGCAAGCTGGGCACAGGGCGGCAACTGGCTCTGCCAACATGTTTGGGAGCATTATCGTTTTACCAACAACAAGGCTTTTCTAAAAGATACAGCGTACCCGCTCATGAAAGGTGCAGCCATGTTTTGCCTCGATTGGTTAGTGAAAGACAAAGATGGATTTTGGATTGTAGCGCCTTCTACTTCACCCGAAAATGATTACAAATATGGCAATGGGAAAACCGCTTCGCTTTCTGTAGCAAGTACTATGGATATGTCCATTGTGTGGGACCTGTTCAACAACTTGATCGAAGCATCGAACACATTGAATATTGAACCTGCGTTTCGTGACACACTGATAGCTGTAAAAGAAAAACTCTATCCATTGCATATTGGCAAAAACGGCAACCTGCAGGAGTGGTATAGAGATTTTGAAGATGTTGATCCGCACCATCGCCATGTATCGCATTTGTTTGGCTTGCATCCCGGCAGGCAAATTGCACCCGCTACTACACCGGCATTTGCTGCAGCGGCACGCAGGACTTTAGAAATTCGTGGCGATGAAGGCACGGGTTGGAGCAAGGCCTGGAAAATGAATTTTTGGGCAAGATTGCTCGATGGAGATCATGCGCATGTATTGCTGCAGGACTTGCTAACTTATACAAAGCAGGATGCAATGAACCTTTCGAAGGGTGGTGGCACTTATCCCAATTTTTTTGATGCGCATCCTCCTTTCCAGATCGATGGGAATTTTGGTGGTGTTGCGGGCATGGCCGAAATGCTGTTGCAAAGCCATTTGAACGAAATACATCTTTTGCCTGCATTACCCGATGCCTGGAGTGAAGGACATGTAAAAGGATTGGTGGCCCGTGGTAATTTTGAAGTGGAAATGTTTTGGAAAAATGGGAAGCTTACAAAAGCGAGGATCCATTCCCGCTCGGGCGGTATTTGCAAATTAAGAAGTAATGATCGGATAACAGTTGTAAACACAAAAGCAAGTATAGAAAAACAAAAGATAGAAAATCAACAGCAGCAGGTTGTTTCGTTTGCCACTACAGCAGGAAAAACGTATGAAATTGTAGTGCGGTAGTGAAGCATCACATGGATGTGTTATGGAATTTGGAACTCATCATTCATAGAGCTTGAAAAAAAATAGAAAATGAGTACATCATTAAAAATCGGATTATTCGGGATAGGGTTAGATACCTATTGGCCGCAGTTTGAAGGTTTGAAAGAGCGACTCGAAGGCTATGTGTATGAAGTAGAGAAAAAGCTGGCGGCGGTGCATCCAAAAGTTGTGAATGCAGGGCTGGTTGATAATGCAGACAAAGCATTTGCAACTGGCGACTCCTTTCGCAAGGAAGATGTGGGATTGATTTTTTTATACATCACTACGTATGCATTATCATCCACTGTATTGCCGGTAGTACAACGAGCAAAAGTTCCTGTAATAATTCTCAATCTTTCCCCGGAAGCAGCTATCGATTACGCGTCATTTAACGCCATGACCGATCGAACTAAAATGACCGGTGAATGGCTGGCTTATTGCAGTGCCTGCCCGGTGCCCGAAATTGCGAATGTGTTTAAACGTTGCGGCATACAGTTTCACCAGGTAACAGGAATGCTGCACAACGATGAGGAAGCATGGAAGGATATCAGGGAATGGGCTGAAGCTGCTAAAGTAGCCAACATCATGTTCAACAACCGTATGGGTTGTATGGGGCATTACTACAGTGGCATGTTGGATATCTATACCGACCTCACGCAACAGTATGCGCATTTTGGTGGGCATATTGAATTGCTGGAAGTAGAAGAGCTGGCGGCGTTGCGCAAAACAGTTACAGATGCAGAAATGCAACAGCGTGTGCAATTGTTTGCCGAAACATTTGATGTGCAAGACGATTGCAATAAAGAGGACTTGCATAGTGCAGCACTTACTTCTGTTGCATTAGACAAGTTGGTGGCACATTATAAGTTGGGCAGCATGGCCTACTATTACAAAGGCACAGGCAATCCCGACAACGAAGAAGCCATTGCGTCTATCATCTTAGGTAATTCATTGCTTACGGCTAATGGCGTGCCTGTTGCGGGTGAGTATGAAATTAAAAACGTACAAGCCATGAAAATCATGGACAGCTTTGGTGCCGGTGGATCATTCACCGAATACTATGCCATGGATTTTGCTGATGATGTTGTATTGATGGGGCATGATGGTCCGGGGCATATTGCTATTGCCGAAGGCAAAACAAAAGTGCGGCCGCTAAAAGTGTATCACGGCAAAGTGGGCAAAGGGGTAAGCGTGGAGATGAGTGTAAAGAATGGCCCGGTTACATTATTAAGTGTTGTGGAAACAGAAAATGGAAAACTCATGCTGCTGGTAGCAGAAGGGAATTCGGTGGCAGGACCCATTTTGGAAATTGGGAACACCAATAGCCGCTACCAGTTTCCTATTGATGCCCGGGCATTTGTAAATAATTGGAACAGTCACGCACCTGCGCACCATTGTGCGGTAGGTGTTGGGCATATCAGTAGTAAAATTGAAAAGCTGGGAGCATTATTGAAAATGCAGGTAGTGAAAGTATGTTGATCAAATGAATAAGTGTAAAACAGGTAAAATGAAAAAGTGTTTGTTCATAGTTGGCGTTTTGTTCTCTGTAGGAGCAATGGCACAAAACGGTTTGGTAAATACGAATGGAAGTCCCAATGCCAAACTTACCGGCGTGGGGCTGAGTGATGTGCAATGGACCAAAGGATTTTGGGCAGAAAGATTTGCTGTGTGCCGCGATGCCATGTTGCCGCAGCTCTGGCAAACCTATACCAGCAAAGACATCTGTTTTTCGTATCAGAATTTTCGTGTAGCGGCAGGGTTGGATACCGGTCGCTTTCGCGGCCCCTCTTTTCACGATGGTGATTTCTATAAAACACTGGAAGCTGTAGCTGCCATGTATGCATCTACCAAAGATCCCAAACTGGATGCGATGATGGATGAAGCTATTGCTGTAATTGCGAAAGCACAAAAAGCCGATGGGTACATTTATACTAAGAATATCATTGAGCAGAAAAAAACGGGCAGCGAAAAAATGTTCGACGACCAGTTGAGTTTTGAAGCTTACAACTTTGGTCATTTAATGACAGCAGCATGTGTGCATTATCGTGCCACCGGTAAAACAACCCTGCTGAATATTGCAAAAAAGGCAGCCGACTTTTTAATTGGGTTCTATAAAACTGCTACACCGGAACTTGCACGAAATGCCATTTGCCCTTCGCACTATATGGGATTGACAGAACTCTATCGCACTACTGCAGATAAAAAATACCTCGACCTAGCTGTGTATCTCATCAATATTCGCGGTACGGTAGAAGGCACCGATGATAACAGCGATCGTGCACCATTCAGAAATATGAACAAAGTAGCGGGCCATGCAGTACGTGCCAATTATTTGTTTGCAGGCGTGGCCGATGTATATGCCGAAACGGGCGATGCTACGCTGATGACCACATTGAGCAAAATGTGGAACAATGTGATTTTGACAAAAATGTATGTGACCGGTGGTTGTGGCGCATTGTACGATGGGGTAAGTGTGGATGGCACTTCCTACAAACCTGATACCGTGCAGAAAGTACACCAGTCATACGGCAGAGATTACCAGTTGCCCAACTTTAGTGCGCACAACGAAACTTGTGCCAACATTGGCAATGTTCTATGGAACTGGCGGATGTTCCTGCTAACCGGCGATTCGAAATATGCCGATATTGTTGAACTTACTTTATACAACAGTGTACTGAGCGGTGTAAGCATGGATGGTTCTAAATATTTCTACACAAATCCATTGGCGCATACTGCTAATTATCCGTACCATCTTCGTTGGGAGGGAGGACGCATTCCATACATAAGCAAGTCGAATTGTTGCCCGCCCAATGTGGTGCGTACCATTGCTGAGGTAAATGCGTATATGTTCAGCATTGGCGAAAAAGGATTGTATGTAAACATGTATGGTGGTAATACACTGAACACCACTTTGCATGATGGAACAAAAATTTCACTGGAAGAAACAACAAACTATCCCTGGTCAGGGGCAGTTCAATTGCAGGTGAACGAGTTGTCGAAAAAGGAAACAAATATTTTCTTGCGAATTCCCGGATGGTGCAAAAAATACACAGTGAAACAAAACGGCAAATTGCTGTCATTGAAAGCAGTCGGCGGTTTTGTGCAATTGCAGGTAAAAGCAAAAGATAAAATTGAATTGAACCTGGACATGCCTGCAACGCTTATTGAGAGCAATCCGCTGGTAGAAGAAACCAGGAACCAGGTAACTGTAAAGCGTGGCCCCATGGTATATTGCTTGGAGTCGAATGATTTGCCCAACCAAAAAATAGCCGATGTAATTATCCCTGCCAATATTAAATGGCAACCTAAAGCCATGACCGTTGCCAATGGTAATGTAACAGCACTTACTGGCGAGGCAAGAATATTGAATGCACAATCATGGAATAATACGTTGTACAAGGAAGTGAATACATCGGTAAAACCTATAAATATTACATTGATACCATACTATGCCTGGGCTAACAGGGGGCAGTCGGATATGACAGTATGGTTGCCTTTTGCCCGATAATAGAACACTAAACCACAACGACACAGCGAGATGACGATACACAACGGAGTTGAAGTAGTGTAGTTGCGAGGAGAAAATATAAAATCGATGACTTAAAAACTACAAAGACACTGCGAAAGAATAGAACACGAATACGTTGTCTTCCTTTGTGCCTTCGTGTCTTAGTGGTTCAAAACAAAAACATGGAAAGAATAACAGCTACTTATTTTATAGAAACGCCGTATGCGCCAGAAAAGGCAGCAGCGGTATTGGCAGGCGAACAATCATCGGGAACTTTTGTAGCCGTGCCTGGCGAAACCGAAGAATTGAAAGCAAGGTTTGCTGCAAGAGTGGAATCGGTGGAAGTATTGGAAACTGTGAACGAGCCTGCCATTCCCGGGGCAACAAGCAAGGATGGTAAGTATCACAGGGCAATAGTGAAAGTGTCGTGGAGTATTGAAAATTTTGGGTACAATCTCCCGGTGATGGTGTCAACACTACAGGGCAACTTGTATGAGATCACACAATTCACCGGCTTGAAGCTGATGGATATTCAATTGCCTGCATCTTTTGGTGATAAATTTCAAGGCCCTGCTTTTGGTATTGAGGGTTGCAGAAAGCTGACAGGTGTGCAAGATCGTCCACTCATTGGTACGATCATCAAACCTTCAATCGGGTTATCTCCTGAGCAAACTGCTGCTATGGTAAAAACATTGGCGGAGGCAGGTATTGATTTTGTGAAAGATGATGAACTGCTTTCTTCTTCGGGCAATTCCGCATTCAACGACCGGGTAGATGCAGTGATGAAAGTGATCAATGCGCATGCAGATAAAACCGGCAAAAAAGTAATGTATGCTTTCAATATTAGCGGCGAAACCGATGAGATGTTTCAGCGTTACGACAAGATTGTGCAGAGCGGTGGCACTTGTGCTATGATCAGCATTAATAGTGTGGGTTTAGCAGGGGCAAAAAAAGTCATAGATCAGCGGCAACTGGCCATACATGCTCACCGCAATGGCTGGGGCATGATGACGCGGCATCCGTTGCTGGGTATCGACTATAAAGCCTATCAAAAAATATGGAGACTGGCCGGAGCAGATCAAATGCATGTAAACGGAATACAGAATAAGTTTTGGGAAACTGATGATAGCGTGGTGGCTTCTATTGAAGCATGCTTAACCAAAATGTTCGATCATAATACAGTGGTACCGGTGGTTTCATCGGGGCAGTGGGGTGGGCAGGCATTTGAAACCTATAGGAGAACGAAAACAGTTGATTTGCTATACATGGCAGGTGGAGGTATCATGGCGCATCCCATGGGAGCTGCTGCTGGTGTAGTGGCTTTGCAACAGGCATGGAAAGCTGCTGTGGATGGATTGAGTTTGGAAGATGCGGCGAAGCTGTATCCTGAGTTTGCAGCTGCGGTACAAAAGTTCGGAAACTAGGGAACCATAAAGGCACGAAGGCTCAAAGGAGCACAAAGAAAAATATGATAAACCAGAACTATAGGACGATACAATGGAAGGCAACCAGGAACTAAAATTCCTTCGTGTCACTTCGTGCCGTTGTGCCTTCGTGGTTCAATATTTAAAATGACTAACAAGCAACAAATACTATTAGCCTATTACGGCGATGACTTTACGGGCAGTACCGATGCATTGGAATTTATTAGTCGTGCAGGTGCTAAAGCTGTATTGTTTATAGAACCACCAACTGCTGAACAACTGCAACGTTTCCCGGCATTGGATGTAATTGGTGTAGCTGGAAAAACGAGATCGCAGTCGCCGGAAGAAATGGAGAAAGTGTTGATGCCTGCCTTTGCACAGTTGAAAGCAACAGGAGCAAAACATGTACACTATAAAGTATGTTCCACATTCGATTCTGCACCGCATATTGGCAGCATTGGCAAAGCCATTGATTGCGGCGCTGAAGTGTTTCAGAATGCACTCATTCCTGTAATTGGTGGTATGCCCGCATTGGGTAGGTTTTGTGTGTTTGGCAATTTGTTTGCCCGCATGGGAACCGGAGGCAATGGCGCTAGCTACCGCCTCGATCGGCATCCTTCCATGAGCAAGCACCCCGTAACACCTGCCGACGAAAGTGATTTGCGTTTGCATTTGAGCAAGCAGACTTCCAAAACATTTGGGTTGATAGATGTGATGCAGTTGGAAACTGATCATGCAACATGGAGCCATACACTACAAGATGCGGAAGTGGTATTGGTAGATGCATTGCACGATGAGCATCTCGAAAAAGTCGGTGCATGGATGAACTCACTTGCAGCCAATGAAACATTGTTTAGTGTGGGTGGATCAAGTGTGGAAGCTGCGTTGGGTGCCAATTGGAAAGCGCAAAAAGTTTGGCCGGAGTCGGTGGATGCAAATAGCTGGTCACAACCAAATGTAGCAGAACCTCTGTTGGTGGTTTCGGGCAGTTGCTCGCCGGTTACTGCAGGACAAATAGCCTGGGCAAAAGCCAATGGTTTTGAAGAAGTAATCATCGATGCGCAGCAGATTGTGCATGAACAGGCAGGATATGAAGCGGCAATCAATGCTATGCTCGCATTGTTGCAGCAGCAAAAAAATGTGATTGTGCATACCGGAACTAAAGCAGGCGATAATCTTTCCTCGGAAGTGTTGGGCACTGTGCTGGGAACTATAGCGAAAACAGCTGTGGAGCAAGCGGGTGTAAAGCGAGTAGTGATAGCTGGTGGTGATACCAGCAGTTATGCAGCAAGAGCCATGCAGATAGAAGCGGTGGAAATGATTGCGCCACTTATAAGTGGAGCTCCTTTATGTAAAGCGCATTCGGCACATGAAAAAATAAATGGACTGGAAGTGAATTTTAAAGGTGGGCAGGTAGGAACACCCAATTATTTTGGTGTGCTGCAAAAGGGGCAATAGTATATGAACCACTAAGACACCAAGGCACAAAGGAGCACAAAGGAATAATAGGATGAACCACAACGACAGATCGACACATCGGAAAACAACGATGATATAGAATTGCTTCGTGTCTTTGTGCCTTCGTGGTTCAAAAAAGCCGAATAGCATTCCTGCAGTTGAAGGGAGTGACACAACGAAGTTGAGTAAGGCCGCAAAAGCTGGTCAACAAAAAAATAAAAGTAATAACAAGTATATGGCACAAAAAACATTAGGATTGGTACACACATCGGCTACATTGGTACCGGTGTTTGCAGAATTGTGCAGCAAGTATTTGCCGCATGTAAAAGTGTTTAACATCGTTGATGATAGTTTGATCAAAAACACGATTGCCTGTGGTGAGCTGACTGCATCTACCAGCAAACGTGTAGTGAACTACGCAGTATCGGCGGAAGAAGCAGGTGCAGATTTTATATTGTTTACCTGTTCATCCATTGGACCCGCAGTAGAAACGGCAGACACCTTGACGGGAGTGCCTGTGTTGCGGGTAGATCAGCCCATGGCAGACAAAGCAGTGGCCACCGGTAAGAAAATTGGTGTGGTGGCAACATTGTCAACTACACTCAATCCTACCAGCGATCTGGTGCGCCGTCGTGCAATAGTTGCCGGCAAAGACATTGAATTGAAAGCAGTATTGTGCGAAGGTGCTTTCGAAGCATTGATGAGTGGCGATGCTGCTACGCACGATAAAAAAGTGGGCGATGCATTGAAACAATTAGCCAACGAGGTTGATGTGATTTTGCTGGCGCAAGCAAGCATGGCAAGAGTGGTGGAAAGCCTGAGCGAAGCAGATAAAAAAGTGCCCATACTGGCGAGTCCCCCCATTGCAATGGAATATTTGAAAACGATTCTGGCACCCTAAATCTCCGAAGGGACTTTTAGTAACGGTTGAGAAATATGAAGAAATTTTGCTTATACATTTCGCTTGTAAGTGTTGTACTTGTGGTGGTTGGTGTTGCAATCAATCAACCAATGTTGTACAAAGCATCGGGATTGATTTCTGCTATTAGTTTGGCAATTGGTCTTGGTTCGGTGCCTGCGTTGAAAGGATATCAATACACAGCATGGATAATATCAGCAGTGGTGGCCGGCATGATGTTTCCGGAAGCTTTTAAAAATTGGGGCAGTATAAACCTGCGCGACAAAACATTGATACTGGTAATTATTCAACTGGTGATGTTTGGCATGGGTACACACATGAGCCTGAAAGATTTTAACGGATTGGCAACAACGGGAAAAGGCGTGCTGGTAGGACTTTGCTGCCATTTCAGCATTATGCCATTAATGGGGTTGCTATTAACAAAAGTATTTCAGTTCGAGCCCGAAATTGCTGCGGGTATTATCCTGATCGGCAGTTGCAGCAGTGGGTTAGCTTCTAACGTAATGGTGTATATAGCAAGGGCAAACCTGGTGCTGAGTGTAATTGTAACAGCGATGGCCACATTGGTTGCGCCCATATTAACACCGCTGCTGATGAAAACACTGGCAGGCACTTTAATTGAAATAAAGTTTGTAGACATGATGGTGGAAATTGTAAAAATTGTGTTGGTACCCATCGGAGCTGCACTGGTGCACGATTTCCTGAAGCATGCTTCTCCTGCTAATGCCAAAAAAGTATATATAGCTGCAGCACTTTGCATGGTTTGGATATTGATTGCAATTTTATTGCAGTCAACCATTCAGCATCATGGCCTGAAGCAATCTGTGGAGCTGTCTGCTTTTTTTGCGGGTGCATTGGTGGTAGGTGTTTTATACAATTTTCTGCATAAACAATTCCCGAAACTGGATGTCATTATGCCGCTGATATCGATGTTCGGTATCATTTATTTTACCACGGTTACTACTGCTGCAGGCAGGGAGAATTTGATGAAAGTGGGCGTACTGTTGTTCATTGCATCTGTTATTCATAACGCTGCCGGATATTTTTTTGGTTATTGGCTCAGCCGCTTGTTTGGTATGGACAAAAATTCGAGCCGCACTATTGCATTTGAAGTGGGACTGCAAAATGGCGGCATGGCCAGCGGTATTGCCGGCAGCATGGGTAAACTGGGAACCGTTGGATTGGCTGCAGCAGTGTTTAGCCCATGGATGAATATCAGCGGTAGTTTGCTGGCCAACTATTGGCGAAGAAAATCGGTGGAAGAAATTAAAGAGGATAAACTATAGGTAGTAGATTTTAAATGCTAGGTACAATGAATAAGAACTTTAAGGAGATGAAACAAATGCGTGTGCTTTTAGTAGGTTGTTTGTTGTTGATGGGCAACATAGCTGCATCTGCTCAAAATTTTGAGAAAGCAACTATTGCCCTGCAGTCCGCGCCAACTGTTTACCAACGAGAGCCCTGGGAAGATCCTTTGGTGAGCAGTATCAACCGGGATTATTCGAGAGCAACCGCTTATTCATTTGCCACTGTTGCCGATGCATTGCAAAAAGAGAGAGAGCAGAGTGGACGATATCAATCGTTGAATGGTGAATGGGATTTTTCTTTTGCCATAAAACCCTCCGATGCACCTAAAGATTTTTATAAAAGCAAAGTAAGTGGCTGGAAGAAAATTCCTGTGCCATCCAACTGGGAACTGCAGGGATACGACAAGCCCATTTACAAAAGTGCCATGTATCCTTTTCGCCCGGTCAATCCGCCCAATGTTCCAAAGGAATATAATGGTGTAGGTTGTTATCAAAAATCGTTTACCATTCCTGCCGATTGGAAGGGCATGAATATTACCCTGCATTTTGGCGGCGTTAGTTCGGCGTATAAATTATGGATCAACGGGAAGTTTGCTGGCTATGCTGAAGATAGTTTTTTGCCTTCTGAATTTAATATTACTCCGTACCTGCAGGAAGGTGAAAATATTATTTCGGTTTGGGTGATTCGCTGGAGCGACGGTAGTTTCCTGGAAGACCAGGATCATTGGCGATTGAGTGGTATTCACCGCGAAGTGTATTTGCAGGCAGAGCCCAATATGCGCATTGCCGATTTTTTCTATCAAACCAAACTCGATGCCAATTACCAGGATGCAGTGCTCAGCATTCGTCCTCGTATCGAAAATTTAACCGGCCAGCCATTGCCGGGATACCTGGTAAAAGCTCAATTGTATGATGCCAATAATCAACCGGTATTGCAACAGCCTTTGCAGAAAAGAGCAGATGAAATTATTTATGAAATTCATCCACGATTGGACAGGGTGAAATTTGGATTACTTGAAACAACTATCGCCAATCCAAAAAAATGGAGTCCCGAAGAACCGAATTTGTACAAGCTGGTATTGAGTTTGGAAGATACCACGGGCAAAATAGTAGAAGTGAAAACCTGCAAAGTTGGTTTTCGTTCGGTTGAATTCAGAAAGAGTGACAGCAAGTTGCTCATCAATGGAAAGCTTACCTATTTGTATGGCGTCAACAGGCCAGATCATCATCCTGTAAGGGGCAAGGCTTTAACCCGTGCCGATATTTTACAAGATATAACCACCATCAAAAAGTTCAATTTGAATTGTGTACGCTTGTCGCATTATCCCAGCGATCCTTACCTGCTCGATTTGTGTGATGAGTATGGTATTATGGTAATTGACGAAGCCAATTTGGAAACACACGGTTTGGGTGGTAAGCTCAGTCATGATGCTATGTGGGCAGGCGCTTATATTGAACGCATCAGCCGCATGGCGCTTCGCGATAAAAATCATCCATCTATTGTAATGTGGAGTTTGGGTAATGAAGCAGGAAGTGGTCCTAATCATGCGGCTATGGCCGCATGGGTAAAAGATTTTGACATCACACGTCCTTTGCATTACGAGCCTGCTATGGGTAGCCCCAAAGAGCCCGGGTACATTGATAACAGCGATCCCCGCACATTAAGAACCAACGATCATTCGCATCGCATTCAAAATCCGATCGACCAATATTATGTGGATGTCATCAGCCGCATGTATCCATCGGATTATACAGCACCCTTGCTGGTGAATCAAAACAACGGCGACCATCGCCCCATTTTCTTTTGCGAATATGCGCATGTAATGGGCAATAGCGCCGGTAACCTGAAAGAGTTTTGGGATCAGTGGCGCAGTTTGCCAAGGGTAATTGGTGGTGCTATCTGGGAGTTTAAAGACCAGGGCTTGCTCAATAAAGATTCAGCAGGTGTGGAGTTCTATGCTTATGGTGGTGATTACGGAGAAAAGTATTTCGACAATTTTACCATCAAGGGTTTGGTAGCAGGAGATGGCAGGCCAAAGGCATCGATATATGAATGCAAACGTATTTTTCAACCAATAGAATGCGAGTGGGCCGATGCTTCAAAAGGAACGATACGCATCATCAACCGAAGCGAAATAAAAAATGTCAATGCATACACTGCTTATGTTGTAGTGAAGGAAAACGGAAAAGTGATTGTCAATCAGCAAATAGGTGGAATAGATGTGAAGCCTGCAAGCTCTACAGATTTCCCGGTTAGTAAATGGTTGCCCAAGCAAAAGCCGGGAGCCGAATATCATGTTGATATAAAGTTTGTATTGGAACAAGCTACTCCATGGGCACCGGCAGGTTACGATATTGCCAGCAATCAATTAGCATGGACCAATGCTGCAACCGCACAATCCAAACAAAGTTTTACTGCTCCGCTTTCTTTTATTGAAAACGATTCGGAGATGCAATTGAAAGGAAAAAATTTCACAGTGGCTTTTAGTAAAAAGAATGGAGGATTGGTTTCTTATATGCAGCAGGGTAAAGAACAAATTGGTGCGCCTATGTTGCCGCATTTCACCCGTCCGCTTACCGATAATGATCAGCGTGGATGGAAGGCCCATAGAGTGCTGAAATCATGGTTTGATGCCAAGGCTGTTGTGAAAGGAATGACCAGTGGCAAATTCGATGGCCAACACGGCTCAGGCATTTTCGTGAACACGAAGTATTCGTTGATTGAGGATAGTGCAACAGTGGAAGTGCAATACGAAGTGTATGGAAATGGTGTAGTGCAGGTACGCTATGCATTGAAGACAAAACCGGGCCTGCCCAATATACCAAGAGTGGGATTGCAAATGGGCATTGATAGCAGCTATAAAAGCATCGAATACTTTGGTCGTGGGCCGTTGGAAAATTATATCGATAGGCGATATGGTTTTGATGCAGGTATTTACAGCCAAAATATTTACGACTTCATGGAACCTTATGTAGTGCCGCAGGAAAATGGCAACCGTACCGATGTGCGGTGGATGTACCTGGGCAACCCTTCTTCTAAAAACGGGTTATTGGTTGTGGCCGATAGTTTGCTGAGTATGAGTGCGTGGCCTTATACCGAAGAGAATATTCAAAAAGCAAGGCATACCAATAAACTGAAGGAAGCAGGATTTGTTACTTTGAATATCGACCTGGTACAAATGGGTGTAGGTGGCAATGATAGCTGGAGCGATGTGGCAGCGCCATTGAAACAATATCAAATAAAAGCACAGGATTATCGGTATTCATTTTACCTGTTGCCATTGAATACGAAAAATAAACCGGCGGGTGATAGGGCGAATGAAATCAGGAATTAATCTGAACCACAATGAAGTTTTTTGAACCACGAAGGCGCAAAGACACGAAGGGAAATAAAGTTATTCTTCGTGGTTCTTTGTGTGCTTAGTGTCTTAGTGGTTTGTGTACTTCAATAAATGAAAATGCAAATGGAATTAAATAATAGGTTGAACCATAAATGCGCAAAGGGTTTCTTAGTGGTTCTTTGTGTACTTAGTGTCTTCGTGGTTCAAGCGCAGGTGTCAATCGATACTATGCAAAAGGTGTATGAAGAAGTAAAAACACCTTACAAGTATGGCATGGTGGTAGTACCCGATACGACTACAAAAAAGATAGATTGTCCTTCTGTTTTTCGCCAGGGAAACAAATGGTATATGACCTATATCCAGTTTGATGGTCGTGGATATGAAACATGGTTGGCTACCAGTGCCGATTTGTTGCAGTGGAAAACACTGGGCAAGCTCATGAGTTTTTCGGATACTGCCGACTGGGATAATAACCAGAAGGCAGGTTACATTGCTTTACAAAATCCGAAATGGGGTGGTAATTATCAGCTCGAAAAATTTCAGAAAAAATATTGGATGTCTTATATCGGCGGTAAGGATCGAGGTTATGAATCGGGTCCGTTGGCTATAGGTATTGCCCATACTTCGGGAAATCTCACCCAGCCGCACGAATGGAACAGGCTGTCGAATCCTGTGCTAAGCATTGCCGATAAAGATGTGCGCTGGTGGGAAAACAGGAAACTGTACAAAAGCACCATCATTCGCGATAAAAGCAAAAAGCTGGGCAGCGAGTTTGTAATGTATTACAATGCCAATGGCGATAGCAGTGGCAACAAACCCAGGTGGCGCTGGTTCGAACGTATTGGTATGGCTGTGAGCGACGATATGGTGAATTGGAAACGCTATCATGTCGACCCGGTAATGGAGCATGGCATGGGCATTACAGGCGATGCCGTTATCCAAAAAATGGGAGACCTGTATGTGATGTTTTATTTTGGTGCTTTTTGGGAGTCAAGAAAGAATGAAACCTTCAATCGTTTTGCTTGCAGTTACGATTTAGTAAACTGGGCCGATTGGAAAGGTGAAGATTTGGTGAAGTCAACCGAAGAATATGATGCCAAGTATGCACACAAAAGTTATGTGGTAAAATGGAAAGGTGTGGTGTATCATTTTTATTGTGCGGTAGATAAGAAAGACAACCGGGGCATTGCCGTGGCTACTTCGGTAGACAAAGGAAAAAGTGAATTAAAGTTTAAGTGATTGAGAGTATGGCTAAGTATATTTTCTTTTATTTAGAAATAGCCTTGCGAGACGAGGAGGGCTTGAATGTGTATGCATTTGAAAATATATCTCATATTCCTACTCAACAGCTTGTCGACATATTTAAAATAAATCTTGACAAAGATCCAAATATTCTTGACGGTTATTTTTTGACAAAATCTAACTACAGAAAGTATAAGAAGTATATAGATGCAAATATGCCAACAATCAATCTCGATAAATTTGAATACACCTTGCGTCAGTATGCTTCAGATAAAGATGAAGAGGTCAGGAAATTGTATAAATTAAAATTGATGGAATAAAACATTCTGTCGTTAACTGTTCAAATGCGTACTATAAATAAATACTTTTTAATTCTGGCTTTGATTGTTTGCAGTGCTGTTGATTTGTCAGCTCAAACAAAAAGTCAAATTGAGCAAAATTTCATCAACCCAACAGAATCTGCCAAACCCTGGGTGTTTTGGTATTGGATGCATGGCGCTTATTCTAAAGAAGGCATCACTGCCGATTTGGAAGCCATGAAAGAAGTGGGTATTGGCGGAGCTTACCTGATGCCTATTAAGGATACGAGTTCTAAAATTCCTTTTCAACCTACAGTAAGAACGCTATCACCCGAGTGGTGGGCATTGGTAAAATATACTATGCAGGAAGCAAAGCGATTAGGCCTGCAGTTGGCCATGAATGCCTGTGATGGATTTGAATTAGCAGGTGGCCCATGGATCACTCCGGAATTGAGTATGCAAAAATTGGTGTGGACCAAAACCACTGTTAGCAAAGGACAAAGCATGAATATTATTTTGCCCCGGCCCGAAGCTGTGCAGGGTTTTTATAAAGACATTGCTGTGTATGCTTACAAAGCCAATTATAATTTGGCCGATAATGCAAGAAAGCCAAAGGTTACCACCAGCAGCAATGAAGACGCTTCTTATTTGGCAAACACCACCGCTTCGCAAACTTTTCGCAGCGATTCTGCATGTTGGATTCAATATACTTACGATACTGCCATTACGCTACGCTCGGTTCGGGTAAAAACTGGTGGCAATATTTACCAGGCTTTGCGTATGCAATTGCAAAGCAGTAAAGATGGTAAACTGTTCTCTCCTGTTTACAGTTTCGATCCGCCAAGGCACGGATGGCAGGATGGTGCTGAAGATGTAACATTTGCAGTGCCACCCACTACGGCTAAATTTTTCAGGCTGGTGTGGAAGAAAGAAGGATCACTACCCGGCGCTGAGGATTTGGATGCAGCCAAATGGAAAGCCAATCTGAAAGTGAAAGGCATTTATTTTAGTGCCGAACCCAGCATTCATCAATACGAATCGAAGAACGGATCGATGTGGCGGGTGAGTGTAAATACCACCAATACACAGGTACCCAATAGTTCGGCTGTGCCTGCAGCGCAAATTGTAAACCTTACTTCAAAAATGAATGCACAGGGCGAACTGAATTGGACCGCTCCTGCAGGCGACTGGGTGATTGTGCGGATTGGTCATACCAGCAATGGTCACACCAATTACACTGCCAGTGGTGGTTTGGGTTTGGAATGCGATAAGTTCAACGCGAAAGTTGCCAAGCTTCAATTCGATAGTTGGTTTGCCAAAGCATTTGAGCAGGATGAAGCATTGGCCAAAGAAGTGTTGAACATTTTTCATTTAGATAGTTGGGAATGCGGCAGTCAGAACTGGGGTTCTAATTTTGCCCAGGAATTCAAAAAAAGAAGAGGGTATGATCTGCTTCCTTACTTGTTGGTGATGGCCGGCGTGCCTGTTGAATCGGCAGCAAAATCGGAAAAGGTATTGCATGATGTGCGGCAAACCATTGCCGAATTGGTGGATGATGTTTTTTATGCTACGCTTCAAAAAGAAGCGCATGCTAAAGGATGCAGTATGAGCACCGAAGCTATTGCACCCACCATGATGAGCGATGGGTTGACGCATTACAAATATGCCGATATTCCTATGGGCGAATTTTGGTTGAACAGCCCTACGCATGATAAACCAAACGATATGCGGGATGCCATTAGCGGTGCGCATATTTATGGAAAGAAAATTATACAGGCGGAGTCGTTTACATCGGTACTCATGCATTGGAATGAACATCCAGGTGAAATGAAAATTGTGGGGGATCGGAATTTTGCTTTGGGCATCAACAAAATGGTGATGCATGTGTTTGCACATAACCCGTGGATGGACAAAAAGCCGGGCATGACCTTAGGGGCTACAGGTATATATTTTCAGCGGGACCAAACATGGTTCAAACAAAGCAAAGCCTGGATCGAATATATCACCCGTTGCCAATCGCTGTTGCAGTTGGGCAATCCCGTGGTAGATGTGGCAGTGTTTACCGGTGAGGAATTGCCTCGTCGTTCTTTATTACCCGATCGTTTTGTGCAAACATTGCCAGGCATTTTTGGTAAAGAAAAAATAGCCGAAGAAAAGTTGCGACTCGAGAACAAAGGCGTGCCTCATCGCGAAATGCCTGCCGGTGTTTATTCTACCGCTAATACAGCCGATCCTGAAGAATGGATAGATCCGTTGAATGGCTATAACTACGATTCATTCAACCCTGAAGTGCTGATGCTGATGCAGGTGCAAAATGGTAGAGTAGTATTGCCGGGTGGAGCCAGTTATGGTGTGTTGGTGATTCCCGGTAAGCACTTGCTGAACCCTAATGGAATAATGAGCACAGCTGTACAGAAAAAGCTTTTACAATTAGCAGCAGCAGGCGCCAATATTGTGATGGCAAAAGAGTATATGCAGCCATTTGCTAAATATAAAAATGTGGTGGCAGCGCCATATACACAAAATAGTTTTGCCAACTGGGGAATACAAAAAGATATGGAACTGTTGCAGGGGAAAAACGAAATAGCATGGACACACAGGAAGTTGGCAGATGCTGATGTGTATTTTATTTCGAATCAGCAGAACGCAGCAAGGGAGATCAGTATGAAGTTTAGAGCGGCTGCTTCTAATGCCACCTGGTTTAATCCTGTGAATGGTGATATTATTGATGGTGGAAAATATACCCCGGGCCAGCCAGTCAGCATCAGGTTGGAAGCAGGTGAATCAAGGTTTGTAGTATTCAGCAAACAATCCATTGCAGCTACTACGGTTGCCAGTCCTAACAACGGCGCCGCCTTGGTGCAGCCATTTCCTGCAAGCAGCTGGCGTATTCAATTCGATACAGCTTATGGCGGCCCAGCCAATCCGCAAACAGTAAACAGCTTCAAAAGTTGGACAAGTTCAGAAAACCCGGCTATTCAATACTATTCAGGAACTGCTATGTATTCAACAGAATTTGAATGGACGGCAGGCAATAAACAAGTGACCCTTCTGTTGCCCGAAGTGAATAATTTGGCTACAGTTGTTGTAAACGGGATAGATTGCGGTACGGTGTGGACAGCTCCCTACCAGGCAGATATTACAAAAGCCTTGAAAACAGGAACCAATTGCATAAGTATTAAGGTGGTGAATACATGGCACAATCGTTTAATTGGCGATCAATTGTTGCCGGAAGAAAAGCGGGTCACTTATACAACAGCTCCATTCAGGTTGGCAGGCAAAGCTTTGAAACCTGCAGGTTTGATAGGAGATATTCAATTGCAGATACGATGAAAAGAGTTTTAATAGGTATAGTATTTCTGCTTGCAAGTTTTTCATTACAGGCACAAACTGATTTGTCTGCATACGATATAGTATGGAATAATCAAAGCAAGAACGCATCTGAGTCAATGCCCTGCGGAGGTGGCGATATTGGCATGAATGTTTGGGTGGAAAAAGGAGAGGTTTTTATTTACGTGGCACGCAGTGGAAACTTCGATGAAAACAATGCCTTGTTCAAAACCGGGCGCATTCGGTTAAAGCTATCTCCCAATCCTTTCGAAGGAAAAACTTTTATGCAACAGCTGCATTTAAAAGAAGGGTTTGTTACAGTTGAAGGTGAACAGAATGGCGTGAAAGCCTCCGTTAAAATTTGGGCCGATGTATTCAAGCCAGTTGCCCATTTCGATATTAACTCAGATCAGAAAATAAGCGTTGAAGCTGCTTACGAAAGTTGGCGCTACCAGGATAGGGTAGTTACCTCCCGTGAAAATTTTGCCAACTCCTGGAAATGGGGTGCACCCAAAAACAACGTGTACAAAAAAGATGAAATTGCTTTCAGCGGAAATGAAGTGTTGTTTTATCACCACAACAGCAACGAAACCATTTTTGATGTTACGGTGAAACAGCAGGGAATGGATTCGGTGAAAGACCAGCTCTACAATCCTTTGAAGCAACTGGCTTTTGGCGGTTTGCTAAGCGGGAAAAATTTTGTAGCAGGGGGCAACGATGCAGGCATGTATGCACAAACCGATTTTAAAGCTTGGAAACTGAAATCGAAAACTGCTGCAAAGCAACATGCACTGCAGTTGGTATTGCACAATGCACAGGTAGATAATATTGAAACATGGAAGCAGTCGCTGGTGGCATTGCAGCAAAAAGCAAATGCAGATAAAAACGCTTTTCAACAAACACAGCAATGGTGGAGCCAGTTTTGGAGCCGAAGTTTTATTGCTGTCGATCCGCAAAAAAACGATCTGCGTTCATGGGAAGTAGGGCGCAACTATCAACTGTTTCGCTATATGCTGGCCCTGAATACAAAAGGGGATTGGCCTACCAAATTCAATGGTGGCTTGTTGACGGTTGATCCTTGCTATACCGATACTGTCAATAAAAATCTTACACCCGATTATCGCAACTGGGGTGGTGGTTTGCATACGGCACAAAATCAGCGGTTGGTTTATTTCCCTATGGTGAAGGCGGGTGATTGGGATTTGATGCAACCGCAATTGAATTTTTATTTGCGACTGCAAAAAAATGCAGAGCTGCGCAGTAAATTTTACTGGAACCATGCAGGAGCATGCTTTACCGAGCAAATGGAAAATTTCGGATTGCCCAACTACGCGGAATATGGCATCAAGCGTCCAGACTATTTCGACAAAGGAGTTGAATACAATGCATGGCTTGAATACGAATGGGATACGGTATTTGAGTTTTGTTTGATGATGCTTGAAGAGGAAAATTATACAGGCAGAGATATTAGCGACAGAGTTTCATTTATAGAAAGCTGTTTACGTTTTTTTGATGAACATTATCAGTACCTCGCCAAACAACGCGGTGCAAGGGCATTGGACGGAAAGGGGCAATTGGTTTTATATCCTGGTAGTGGCGCTGAGACTTTTAAGATGGCGAATAACTCAACATCAACCATTGCTGCACTTCAAACCATCACAAAAAAGCTTCAGCAGTTACCTGCCAACTATTTAACCAGTGCGCAGAGAAGCTGGCTAGATTCGCTGCAACACCGCATTCCGCCTATAAATTTTGAGAACACAAATGGCCATACTACGTTAGCTCCGGCTAAAACCTGGGAACGTATCAATAATACTGAAAGCTCACAATTGTATCCAGTATTTCCATGGGGTGTATATGGAGTGGGCAAACCCGGTTTAGACACTGCCATCAACACCTGGCGTTACGATACCAATGCAATCAAGTTCCGTAGTCATATTGGTTGGAAGCAGGATAATATCTGGGCTGCACGTTTAGGACTGGCCGATGAGGCGTGGAAGTTGACTGCTTTAAAACTGCAAAACAGCGAACGTCGTTTTCCTGCATTCTGGGGACCGGGCTACGATTGGGTGCCCGATCATAACTGGGGCGGCAGCGGCATGATTGGTTTACAGGAAATGCTGTTGCAAACCGATGATAAACGCATACTGCTGTTTGCCGGTTGGCCAAAAGAAAAGGACGTGCATTTTAAATTGCACGCCCCTCACAATACTACGGTTGAAGCCGAATTGAAAAATGGTAAACTGGTATCGCTGATCGTTTTACCTGAGTCGCGAAAACAGGATGTTGAAATAATGTTGCCTTAATGTTTACCAATCATCGGTTCTGAAACTTGAGACAGGAAATCCTTCGGCACTGAACAGATCACCCATCACAAAATCTTTGAAGGCATAGCGTACTGCAACCGGGTTGGTAACATCGGGTGCGGATACCACAATGGTGCCACCGCTTACCAATGCTTTTGCAGGCCGGAATATTTTATTGGAACCTGCCACTTCAAATTGCAGCAAGGGTTTGCCAAAACTGCTCAATCCATTAGCAGCGCCGCTGAATTTTACAGTAACGGTATTGCCATTTACAGCCATCGATTCGTAAGCAGGGCTTTCAAATCCAAAGCCTTTCATGCCATAGGTTTTGGCCAGTGCCATATACGCCAGCCTTTTGCTGCCGGTGGCTTTATCCATGGGGTGAATACTTGCTTCTTCGCCAATATCCATCAACACAGCCATACCGCTGTTGGGTATTTTTGAAAGCGACTTGCGCTGGGCATCTCTTAAATAAGCAGAGTTGAACCATGGTGCATTTGCCACTGCCCAATTGGTGTAGTTGTACGGAGCGATCTGGCAATAGTAAAAAGGAAAATCGCCCTGTGCGGTTTGGGTGCGTATTTGTTGTACAAATGCAGGGAACAATTTTTCGTATTGTGCTGCACGATTGTTATTGCTTTCACCCTGGTACCAAATGCAACCTTTAATGGTGTATCCCAAAAAAGGTTTCAGCATTCCGTTGTACAATACAGTGGCATTTTGATTGGTGAGTTTACCTGTATCGGTGGGCGATGGCACTTGTATCTCCGGGAATTGTTTCAAGGTTTCTGCATCCATAAATGCTTCAACTGGAGAGCCGCCATAACTGATGTTGACCAGGCCAATGGGTACATGCAATTGCGCTTGCAACAGTTTCCCAAAATAATAGGCGGTAGCACTAAAATTGCTGATGGCTTCCGGTGCGCACAATTTCCAGGGAGAGGCTTTGCTGGTATCCTGTGGTTTTCTTTGCACCGAGCGGGGTACGGTGTAAATTCTTATCTGGTCGTTGGCAGATTCAACAATGGCATCGTTGCCACCCAGTATTGGTTGATCTCTAAATCCCTTCATGGGCATTTCCATATTGCTTTGCCCGCTGCAAAGCCATACTTCACCGATCAATACATTTTTTAATGTAATAGCAGCGCCATCGCTAATGGTGATGGTGTAGGGGCCGCCGGCTGTAGGTGTGGCCACGGTTGTTTTCCATTTGCCTTCTGCATCGGCCCTGGTGGTTACTTTGGCTTTATTCCACGAAGTGGTGATCTGCACCTGGCTGTTGGCACTGGCCCATCCCCAGATAGCAGCATTGCTTTGTTGCTGCAGCACCATATTGTCCGAAAAGAAATAGGGGAGTTTAATGGCTGCAGCGCAAATAGTAGGTTGTGCACAAATGAACAGAGCAATGATGGCAAGATGAATCAGTCGTTTCATATAGTTGGAATTAAAATTTTCAGCGTCTAAAAATAGGGCATTCGGCTATAGTGGCTTCGGAGACAGGCGTGACATTCGATGCAATTATGATGAGTACAACGTTTGCGCTTATTCTTTTTTCCTACTTTGCACAGGTAGATACTCGATTGCGTTATGAATGATAATAAAGAAGGTTCACATAAGAATATTTGGTATGGCGTGGGCAGGCAGCGCATCGAGATACCAAAAATCATCCTTCGCTCCAAAGTGTTGGGCAACCCACTGTTGAGCCATTTGCACCTGGTATCTATTGGGTATTATCCCAAAGCCAAAGACCATTTTACCTTCCGGAAAAAAGGATTGCCCGAAAACTTTTTGATGTATTGCGTGGATGGCCGGGGCTGGTATGAGCTGGACAACCAGCGCTATGAAGTAGGCCCCAACGAGTTTTTTATTTTACCCCAAAATGTAGCGCATTCCTACGGCAGCCATACCGACCATCCATGGACACTTTACTGGGTGCATTTTGGAGGAGAGGCCTTGCCGGAGTTCAACAATATGCAGGTAGTTCAAAATTGTTTCAAACCTGTGGATGTAAAGAATGCTGCGGAAATTGTTCCGGTGTTCAGCAAAATGTACAAAACACTGGAACTGGGTTATAGCATCGACAACCTTTTATTTGCCAACGTCAACCTGTCGCATTATATCACGTTGTTCCTGTACAATCACCGGCATTTTGAACCTACTACCAAGGACAAACTCGATTGTGTGGACAGTGCTATACTGTATATGCAGGAGCATATTACCGAAACCATTTCGCTGACCGACCTGAGCAAAAAATATTTCTATTCCGTATCGCGGTTTTCCAATTTGTTTCGCCAGAAAACCGGGTATGCGCCTATTGACTATTTCCTGCAAATGAAAATTCAGAAAGCCTGCCAGGAACTGGATTTCGGCGAAAGGGCCATCAAAGAAATTGCTTTCAGTTTAGGCTTCGACGATCCCTATTATTTCTCCAAGCGATTCAGTAAGATCATGGGTGTTTCGCCCAAAAAATACAGGCAGGTACGCAATAGCCAAAGTAAATCGTAGGGTTTATAGCGATGCTCTTGGAGTAATGGAAAAAGGAATGGCTACATGCTTTTTTTCATGCTTCAGTACCATATGTGCCGCCATTTCTCCCATCAGTTTAAAGTCGGATGAAATAGTGGTGATGCCATCGAGAATAAAGCGTTTCCAGGGAGTTTCGTTGTAGGAGATGATGCCAATATCTTCACCCAGTTGCAAATTGCTCGCCTGTATTTTATCGAGCAGTACGATCAGGTCATCTTCCATCAGGTTGATATACACTTCTCCTGCGCCTACCGTTTCCTCTGCTATGCGATGCACCACCTTGTGGTTGAAGGCAAACTCGTGGCAAAAATGTTGAAACCCGTTGAGGATCTCGTGTGGGAAATAAGTGTAGGAAGGGAAGATGATCTTGAGCGTTTGGTACCGGCTCAATTGTACCAGCATTCCCTTAAGTGCTCCAAAAATATCGGCTTCAAAATCTTCGTACACGGCGCCATATTCCCCCCGTACATGCGGTAGCAGTTTGTCGAGCAATATGAGTTCGCCTTCTTCTATTTCGTTGATGAGGTCCACTGCTTTTTCGCCGCCTTCCAAAAAATGGGGAATGATCACATAATGCGTGTATCCCTGTTTGCGGTTGCGGATCAGTTTTTTAAATAAGCCAAAATCGTTGTTGTAGATATAAAAGTCCACAGCCACCTGGTCGCCTAGTGTGGCAATGAAAGAATCGTAAATTATTTTTTTATGGGTGCTCAGCTTGTTGAACAGCAGGAATACTTTAATGGACTTGGCAACCGCTGCATTGCTGATGAAATAACCCTTGCCCGGTACCGAGCCCACCACGCCCATTTGCTTCAGGTGTTTATAGGCTTTTTCTGCGGTATCGCGGGAAATGTCCAGCTCAAAGCTCAGGTCGTTGATGGATGGCAGTTGGTAATCCTGCAGGATGCGTCCCAGTTCAATTCCTTTCAAAATGGAATTGACGATCTGCAAATATTTAGGCGTAATGGAATGGTCGTCGATCTGTATATGCCTGTATATATTTTCGGAACTCATGCGGAGCAGTTTTGGTGGTGCCAGCCTGTTTCTTACCCTGCACATGCGGCATGCGGTGCACAGCAGTTAGCGTTGGCAAAAATCTGGAGTTAAATTCTGGTGCAATGTAAAACTTATTTGCGGCTCGGGGAGGCGGCATTTGCAGGATAGCACAGGATAGTGCAACCTGTCGGAGCGGGTAGCTTTACGCCTTATCTTGTTTGCCAAAAAATCAACGAATGCAGGTTTTATTAGGAGTTATTTTCCACTTCATAGGTGGGTTCGCGTCAGGAAGTTTTTATACGCCATACAAAAGAGTCAAAGGCTGGTCTTGGGAAACCTTTTGGTTAGTAGGAGGTCTTTTTTCCTGGTTAATTGTACCGCCGTTGGCCGCATATCTTACCATCCCCGGGTTTGCTGATATTATTCGGAATGCCAACAGTAGCACTATTGGGCTTGCATTTCTTTTTGGTGCATTATGGGGTATTGGTGGGTTTACCTATGGTTTGGGTGTTCGCTATTTGGGCGTGGCACTCGGCAGTAGTATCATACTTGGTTTATGTATGGTGTTTGGCTCTTTGATCCCTTCTATTTATTACGATTTCTTTCCGCAGGAAGGAAAGGATAGTTTTTCCTATATCGCAGGTTCTACATGGGGCCAAACTGTATTGCTGGGATTGGCAGTGTGCATAGTAGGTATTATTGTTTGTGGTAAAGCCGGTACAATGAAAGAAAAAGAACTTTCGGGTGCCGCCAGTACCGACCCACATGGTGGGGCTGTTACCAAAACAGAATACAAATTTGGATTAGGACTTTTAGTGTCCATCATATCAGGTGTACTTAGTGCTTGTTTCAATTTTGGACTGGAAGCCGGAAAGCCTATGGCAGATGTAGCCAATGCTGCTTGGAAAGCCGCCAACCCTGAAGCAGGCATCAATTTTTTATACTCAAACAATGTAACTTACATAGTGGTATTATGGGGCGGGTTGCTTTCCAATCTGATCGGTTGCATAGTGCTTGCAGTGCGCAATAAAAGCTTTGGTGATTATACCAAGCCCGGCGTTCCCAAACTGGCCAATATTTTCTTCTGTGCGCTTGCCGGAACCACCTGGTTTTTGCAATTCTTCTTTTACGGTATGGGAGAAAGTAAAATGGGTAATGGCGCCAGCTCCTGGATACTGCATATGGCTTTCATTATTCTTATTGCCAATGCATGGGGGCTCATTTTGAAAGAATGGAAAGGGGTTTCGAACAAAACCAGGAATACCATTGTACTCGGTATACTTATCATTATCGCTTCAGTATTGATCGTAGGATATGGCAATTCACTGAAGCCATAACAGGAAAGCATTCAACAAAAATTAAATACAAAAACACTCAACAATGTCATCAATTACCACAGCTTTTAAGCATGTCAGCTACTTATGGGACGAAGCAAAGGCAGCCGAACTGGCTGGTGATGAAGTAGCTCTATTGGTCTATCGTTCCAATCTATTGGGCGCAGATCTCCGCTTAACTAACTATGGTGGCGGCAACACTTCCTGCAAAGCCATGGCAAAAGACCCACTCACCGGAAAAGAAGTAGAAGTGATGTGGGTAAAAGGCAGCGGCGGCGACCTGGGCACCATGAAGCGCAACGGACTTGCTGCGCTGTATGTAGACCGCTTACGCAGTTTGAAAAATATTTATCGTGGCCTCGATCATGAAGATGAAATGGTTGAACTATTCAATCATTGCATTTACGACCTGGCTTCCAAAGCGCCATCCATCGATACGCCTTTGCATGGTTTTCTGCCTTTCAAACATATCGATCACCTGCATCCCGATGCGGCCATTGCCATTGCTGCAGCAAAAGATGGAGAAAAGATCACGAAAGAATTATTCGACGGAAAAATTGGTTGGGTAAAATGGCAAAAGCCCGGGTTCGACCTGGGTTTGCAACTCAAGCAGTGCCTGGATGAAAACCCCGGTATCCGCGGCATTATGCTGGGCTCGCATGGTTTGTTTACCTGGGGCGATACAGCGTATGAATCGTATATGAACACGCTGGAAGTAATTGAGCGTTGTGCTGAATATCTTGAGTCTAATATTGGAAAAAATAGTCCTGTATTTGGTGGTGCCAAACAAGGTTCGCTGGAGCCTGCAGGCAGGCAACAACAGGCGGCTGCACTGGCACCCATCTTGCGTGGATTTTGCTCTTCGCAAAACAGGATGATCGGCCATTTCACCGACGATGCAAGGGTGTTGGAATTTATCAACTCCAACGATCTTGACAGGTTGGCGCCATTGGGCACAAGCTGCCCCGACCATTTCCTGCGTACCAAAATTTCTCCGCTGGTGTTGAACCTTGCAGCCGGTGAAGACCTGAGTGATGTAAAAGCCATCAAAACAAAAATTGCCCCGCTATTCGATGCTTATCGCAATATGTATGCGGAGTATTACAACACCTGCAAACATCCCAATAGTCCTGCATTGCGCGACCCTAACCCGGTGGTGATCTTGTATCCCGGTGTAGGTATGTTCACATTTGCCAAGGACAAGCAAACTGCAAGAGTAGCTGCGGAATTTTATATCAACGCTATTAATGTAATGAAGGGGGCAGAAGCCATTTCTTCTTACACTTCGCTGCCACGCCAGGAAGCATTCAATATTGAATACTGGTTGCTGGAAGAAGCGAAACTGCAACGCATGCCTAAGCCAAAAGCATTGAGTGGTAAAGTAGCACTCATTACCGGCAGCGGCGGCGGCATTGGCAAAGCCATTGCTAAAAAGTTTGCAGAAGAAGGCGCTTGCATCGTATTGAACGATATGAACGCTGAGCGACTGGCCGAAGCAAAAGCAGAGTTTGTAAAAATGTTTGGTAAAGATGTAGTGGCAGCCGATATACTGGATGTTACTTCAGCCGATACTATTGCCAACACAATGGCCACATCTGCACTGGCATTTGGTGGTGTAGATATTGTGGTGAACAATGCAGGGCTTTCTATTTCAAAATCTATAGAAGACCATTCCGAAAAAGATTGGGACCTGTTGTACGATGTATTGGTGAAAGGCCAGTTCCTGGTAACACAGCAAGCTACCGAAGTAATGCGCAAGCAAGGCATTGGTGGCGATGTGCTGAACATTGTAAGTAAAAATGCATTGGTAAGTGGACCTAACAATGCAGGCTACGGATCGGCAAAAGCTGCACAAATGCACCTGAGCCGCCTGAACGCTGCTGAGTTAGGAAAAGATAAGATTCGGGTGAACGTAGTAAACCCCGATGCGGTAATTGCAGGCAGCAATATCTGGAGTGGCGGCTGGGCCGAAGGCAGAGCCAAAGCTTACGGTATTACTGTGGAAGAATTGCCTGCGTACTACGCCGGAAGAACTTTGCTGAACGAGATCATTTTGCCGGAAGACATTGCGAACGCATGTTTCGCATTTACCGGTGGCCTGTTGAGTAAATCTACCGGTAATGCTTTAAATGTGGATGGTGGAGTTGCCACCGCATTTGTTCGATAATTGTTAGTTGCATCCGGGTGGTATGGGCTGGTCGGCTTATACCACCTGATCGCAACTATTTGTTCATGGGTTCATTCCTTTGTACTATGGAAAGACTTGCTTTTAAAATGAAATTGCTGAAAGGCTTTGAAGCCGAATACCAGCAACGTCACGATGCAATATGGCCCGAGCTGGTGCAATTGCTACACCAAACAGGCATCAGTGAGTATTCAATTTTTCTCGATAAAGAGACCGGCTATTTGTTTGGTTTTTTGCATGTGCAGGAAGCCACCAAAATGGACGAGTTGCCTAAGCACCCGGTGATGCAGAAATGGTGGACCTACATGAAAGACATCATGGAAAGTAATGCCGATCATTCGCCCGTTTCCATTCCATTACAAGAAGTTTTTTACTTGCCTTAAAATACATGTGATATGCAGATCAATAAAAATGCAATTGCGGAGTTCAATGGATTACATGCCGCAGCGCACCAAAGAAAATTTGATTTCCTGGCTTCCGAAATTCCACAGGTAGAAGAAGTATTGCAAAAGCTGATGGATTTCCAGGTGGCCATTCCAAGTTGGGCACTGGGTACCGGTGGTACAAGGTTTGGCCGTTTTGCAGGAGCTGGCGAACCCGGTAGCCTCGAGCAAAAACTGGAAGATGTAGGATTGTTGCACGCCATCAACCAATCGAGTGGCGCTATTTCATTGCATATTCCATGGGATATACCTGAAAACTATGCAGCCATCAAAGCACATGCTGCACAGTTGGGATTGAAATTCGACGCAGTAAACTCCAATACTTTCCAGGATCAGAAAGACCAGGCACTGAGCTACAAGTTTGGCTCATTGCAAAATGTAAACAAAGCCATTCGCAAACAAGCGATCGATCATAATATTGAAGTGATTCAACATGGTGTGGAACTGGGTTCTAAAGCACTCACTGTATGGTTGAGCGATGGTAGCTGTTTCCCCGGCCAGTTGAATTTCAGAAAGGCATTCCAGAACACATTGGAAAGCCTGCAGGAAATCTATGCAGCATTGCCTGCCGATTGGAAAGTGTTTGTAGAGTACAAAGCATTTGAACCTAACTTCTACTCCATGACAGTTGGCGATTGGGGACAGTCGCTGTTGTATGCCAACAAACTCGGACCAAAAGCTTATACGCTTGTTGATCTGGGACACCATTTGCCCAATGCGAATATTGAACAAATCGTTTCGCTCCTGCTCATGGAAGGCAAACTCGCAGGATTCCATTTCAATGACAGCAAGTACGGCGACGACGATCTTACTGTAGGTAGCGTGAAGCCTTATCAACTCTTCCTGATCTTTAATGAACTGGTAGAAGGCATGGATGCGAGAAGCATGGATCATGCTACCGACCTGGGTTGGATGATCGATGCCAGCCATAATGTGAAAGATCCGCTGGAAGACCTGTTGCAATCTGTGGAAGCCATTATGATAGCTTATGCGCAGGCGCTTACAGTAGACAGGAAAAAACTGAATGCTGCACAGGATGCTAACGATACAGTAGCTGCACAGGAAATTTTGCAGCATACCTTCAGAACAGACCTGCGTCCGTTGGTAGCAGAAGCAAGGCGCAGGGCTGGTGGCGCATTGCATCCATTGCAATTCTTCCGCGATCAGCAACTTCGTGCACAACTCATTAAAGAAAGAGGTACTTCTACTATAGCAACAGGTTTGTAATGCAGCATACTCCGGTCATAGCCATTTTTGATATTGGCAAAACCAACAAGAAGCTCATGCTTTTTGATGAGCACTATCAAGTGGTGTTCGAAACAAGTACACAGTTGGAAGAAACCACAGATGAAGATGGATTTGCCTGTGAAGATGTACATGCATTAACGATATGGGTTCGTTCATCTTTCGATACAATTTCGAAAGATGAACGCTTCTCTATTAAGGCCGTGAACTTTTCGGCTTATGGTGCAAGCTTTGTGTATCTCAACGAACAGAAAGAAGTAATTGCGCCATTGTATAATTACCTGAAGCCCTATCCGGAAGCGCTTCAAAAACAGTTTTACGATACTTACGGCGGCGAAAGCAAAATATCCAAAGAAACTGCTTCGCCTGTGTTGGGGCATTTGAATTCGGGCATGCAACTCTACAGGTTGAAATACGAACAGCCCGAACTGTTTGCCCGCATTGCGTATGCACTGCATCTGCCACAGTACCTCGTATTTATTTTGACAGGAGAACTGGGTACAGATATTACCAGCATTGGCTGCCATACCAACCTTTGGGATTTCCAGGGCAAACAATACCATCGCTGGGTAGTGCAGGAAGGGATAGATCAAAAATTTCCATCCATCAAATCGAGCCTCGAAGTGGCCGGCTATGCAGCGGGAAATATTCCTGTGGGTATGGGCTTGCACGATAGCTCTTCTGCATTAATTCCATATTTCACGGATATTCAAACTCCGTTTGCATTGCTCTCCACCGGCACATGGTGTATTACGTTAAATCCGTTCAACCATTCTGCCATCAGCGATTACGAACTGCATCTCGATTGCCTCTGTTACTTATCGTACCAGGGTAAACCTGTAAAAGCTTCGCGATTGTTTGCAGGCTATGAGCATGAGCAGCAAACAAAAAGACTGGCAGAGCATTTCAACGTACCGGTAGACCAGTACAAGAAAGTGCCTTGCAATCCTGCTTACCTGCCGCCCGCAGACAGCTTGAAAGGATTTTCAAAAAAAGAAGAAGGTGGTGTGATGTTGCAGCAGTCTGCATTTGCAGCCCGCGACCTCAATAGTTTTGAGAACTATGATGAGGCGTATCATCGCCTGATCACAGATATTATTGTGATGCAGATCTACAGCGCCAATTTGGTGTTGGGTGGTACCGATGTGAAACAGCTATTTGTAGATGGCGGGTTTAGCAAGAATCCCATTTTTATGCAACTGCTGGCGAACTGCCTGCCCGGTATGCAGGTGTTTGCGGCTTCGGTTGCACAGGCATCGTCAATGGGGGCTGCGTTGGTAATGCATAAGCATTGGAATGAAGGACCTCTTCCATCTAATATTATTGATTTGAAGAATTATACGGCATTATAAAAGTTTGCGGTAACTTTTAAGCCATAATTGCCTTATGAAAAAGCTACTGCTACTTTTAATTTTCGCTTCCTTTTTGAGTGCTGCAATCCTGCAGGCACAGCCATTGAATCTTCGCTGCGAAAATCTCGAGAATCCCATTGGTGTAGATGTGTCTGCGCCCCGTTTTAGCTGGCAGCTAACGGGCACGGGTAGAAATATTCAGCAAACAGCTTACGAGATAACTGTACAGGCCGGTAAGCAAATTGTTTGGAATAGTGGTAAAGTGAATTCTGCGCAATCAGTTATGTTGCCCTATGCCGGTAAACCACTTCAGTCTGCTACTCAATACAGTTGGAAAGTGCGTGTATGGACCAACAAGGGCGAAGTATCCGGCTGGAGTAAGGAAGCCTTTTTTTATATGGGCTTTCTGCAGCCATCTCAATGGACTGCTGCGTGGATCACCCCAGGTTTTACAGAAGATTCTATCATGCGACCCAGTCCATTGTTTCGCAAAGAATTCAGCACTACCAAAAAAATAGTATCGGCGCATGCCTTTATTACCGCACATGGATTGTATGAAGCCAGTATCAACGGTCAACGGGTTGGCGATGCTTATCTTACGCCCGGCTGGACCTCGTATAACAAGCGCCTTCAATACCAGGTGTATGATGTGACTCATTTATTGACCAAGGGAAACAATGCTATTGGCGTTACCTTGGGTAGTGGCTGGTATAGAGGTTCCATAGGATTTAGCCGGCCCAATTTTAATATTTACGGAAAAGATATAGGCCTGCTATTTCAATTAAAAATTGGCTACAGCGATGGCTCTTCACAAACCATCTTGTCCGACGGAACATGGAAAACAGCAACCGGTGCTATTCGCTATTCCGAAATTTATAATGGCGAAACCATTGATGCATCCAAAGAGCAAGCCGGCTGGTTAATGCCGGGTTTTAACGATGCGCAATGGACTGCTGCAAAAACGGCCAACTTTTCAAAATCACATTTAATTGCTACACGTAACGAGCCGGTAAAAAAGCATGAAACTTTTGCGCCGGTTAAAATATTCACCACACCCAAAGGCGAACAAGTGATCGACTTTGGCCAGAACCTGGTAGGATGGGTAGTGCTCAAAACAAAAGCAAAGGCTGGTGATAGCATTAAACTATATCACGCCGAAGTGTTGGATAAAAAAGGGAACTTTTATATCGACAATTTGCGTGGTGCCAAATGCCTGAACACCTATGTTTTTAAAGGCAGTAACGATGCAGAAACATTTGAGCCACATTTTACCTGGCAGGGTTTCAGGTATGTAAAAGTGGAAGGATATAAACGTGCTTTAAACGCCGCCGATTTCACTGCTGTGGCGTTGTATTCCGACATGCAAAAAACAGGAACGTTTGAAAGTTCGAATGCACTCATCAATCAACTGCAACACAATATTGAATGGGGACAAAAAGGGAATTTCCTGGATGTGCCCACCGACTGCCCACAACGCGACGAACGCTTGGGTTGGACAGGTGATGCGCAAGTGTTTTCGCGAACAGCAGCATTCAACATGAACGTACATAATTTCTTTGTCAAATGGTTGCAGGATGTAGAAGCTGACCAGGTAAGCGGCAAAGTGCCTTATGTGATTCCAAACGTGCTGGATACGAATGGAGTAAACAGCACCGGCTGGTCGGATGTTGCTACTATTATTCCATGGAATATGTACCTGGCTTATGGCGACAAACAAATTTTGGAAAACCAGTTTACCAGCATGAAAGCTTATGTTGAATCTATTCGCAAAAGCAGTAAAAATGATTTGTGGAATACAGGATTCCATTTTGGTGATTGGTTGTTCTATCGCCCGGAAGATGATAACGATGGCAATGCTGCAGTCACAGACAAATATTTAATAGCACAGTGTTTTTATGCGCATTCAACACAGCTGTTGGTGAATGCAGCCAACGTGTTGGGTAAAAAGGAAGAAGCGCAAGTGTACACAGCATTGCTGGAAAAAATTAAAGCAGCATTTTTAAAGGAATATGTTACGGCCAATGGGCGCCTTGTGTCGAGTACACAAACGGCTTACACATTGGCGTTGCAGTTCGATATGCTTCCCGAAAGTTTGCGCCAGCAGGCAGCAGACAGGTTAGTGTTGAATTTGAGCAATTACGGCTATCATTTAACCACAGGTTTTTTGGGCACGCCTTATTTATGCCATGTGCTTACGCGTTTTGGCTATACCGATCATGCATACAAATTATTGTTGCAGGAATCTTATCCATCCTGGTTGTATCCTGTAAAAAACGGAGCCACTACTATTTGGGAAAGATGGGATGGCCAGAAGCCTGATGGTAGTTTTCAAACACCGGGCATGAATTCGTTTAACCATTATGCCTATGGCGCCATTGGCGATTGGATGTATCGGAAGATGGTGGGATTAGATACCTATGAAGATGGACCGGGTTACCAGCACATAAAAGTACAACCACATATTGGTGGCGGATTTACGCATGCCAGTGCAAGCCTGCAAACCAATTATGGTAAACTAAGCAGTGGCTGGAAATTGGAGGGTAATAAACTTACCATGCATGTGGAAATACCTGCCAACACAACGGCAACGGTATATGTGCCTGCGAAAACGGTGGAATCGGTAACCGAAAATGGGAAGCCGGTAAATACGCATACCGATATAAAAATGCAGGGATTGGAGAATGGATATGTAGTGTTGCAGGTAGGGTCGGGCATGTATGTTTTTGAAACGGAGAAATAAAAAAATAATAGTAAATTTCTAACTGTAGGCACATAGCTTGCAGCCATAAAGGATAAGTGTATGAGAGTTGGTCTGTTTATTCCTTGTTATATCGATCAGTTTTATCCGCAAATTGGTATTGCTACTTTAGAGTTGCTGGAGAAACTGGGTTGTGATGTTTCCTTTCCATTAAACCAAACCTGTTGCGGACAACCCATGGCCAATAGTGGCTTTGCTGCATTAAGCAAAGGCTGCGACAAAAATTTCGTAGCCAATTTTCGTGGGTTCGATTATATAGTGGGCCCTTCGGGTAGCTGTGTGCTGCACCTGAAAGAACATTTGCACGACGATCAGTTTCCTGGCGAAGCCGAGCATATCCGTAAGCATGTGTACGAGCTCACAGAGTTTTTGGTAGATATTTTGAAAGTGGAAAAGCTCGACGTTTCATTCCCGCACAAAGTAGGATTGCACAATAGCTGTCATGGTCAGCGGGGATTGCATTTGTCGTCAATGTCGGAGCAGATGTTGCCTGCATTTTCAAAGCCCGAAAAATTGTTGGGCATGGTAAATGGTTTGCAATTGAGCATGCCGGCAAGGCCCGATGAATGCTGCGGTTTTGGCGGTACATTCTGTGTGTTTGAAGAAGCCGTAAGTGTGAAGATGGGAAAGGATAGGATTGAAGAACATGAAGCCAACGGTGTAGAATATATTACCGGCTACGACGAAAGTTGCCTGATGCACCTGGAAGGCATTCTGAAACGGAAGGGCAGTCCTATTAAAACCATCCATATTGCTGAAATTTTAAATGGTAAAGCATGAGCAACACATTGAACCATGCACAGGCTGCTGCCAATTTTATAGCCGATGAGCCACGCACCAACTGGCACAATGAAACGCTTTGGTTTGTGCGACAAAAACGCGATAAAGCCGCTCATGGTTTGCCCGAATGGGAAAAGCTGAGAGAGTGGGCGTCGCAAATAAAAAATCATACGCTGTCGCATCTCGATGAATACCTCATTGAGTTTGAAAAAAATGCGAAGGCGAATGGAGTGCAGGTGCATTGGGCCGCCAATGGAGATGAGCACAATCGCATTGTGTACAACATTATTCAACAAAACAATGTCACCAAAATTGTAAAGAGTAAAAGCATGCTCACCGAAGAATGTGGCATGAACGAATTTTTACACGAAAAGGGAATTGATATTGTAGATACCGATTTGGGCGAACGCATTGTGCAGTTTCGGAAAGAACCTCCGAGTCATATTGTATTGCCTGCTATTCACCTCAAAAAGAAGGATGTAAGCGATACTTTTCATGAGCATCTGCACACCGAAAAAGACAACCACGATCCGCAATATTTAACCGAAGCGGCACGCCAGCATTTGCGGGAAAAATTTATTGAAGCCGAGCTGGCCATGACGGGTGTGAACTTTGCGGTGGCCGAAACCGGCGCCTTTGTAGTGTGTACCAACGAAGGCAATGCCGATATGGGAGCACATGCAGCGCCTATTCATATTGCGTGCATGGGATTCGAAAAAATTATTCCGAAGGCAGAGCATCTTTCTGTATTCCTGCGATTGCTGGCACGCAGTGCAACTGGGCAGCCTATTACTACTTATTCCAGCCATTTTATGAAGCCAAGGCCGGGGCAACAAGTGCATATTGTAATTGTAGACAATGAAAGGTCTAAACAACTGGGCCGTACCGATTTTAAAAATTCATTGAAGTGTATCCGTTGTGCGGCTTGCTTCAATACCTGCCCTGTGTACAGGCGCAGCGGCGGCCATAGTTATCACACAGCAGTTGCCGGTCCTATTGGTTCTATTCTCAATCCGAATATCGATATGCGGGCCAATGCCGACCTACCATTTGCTTCTACGCTTTGCGGATCGTGCAGCAATGTGTGCCCCGTTAAGATTGATATACACGATCAGCTTTGGAAATGGCGGCAGGTGCTGGTAGCTGAAGGGTATGTAGACACCACCAAGAAAATAGGGTTGAAAGGAATGGCTTACCTGTTTGCAAAACCCGGGTTGTACCGGTTTGCAGGAAAAGCAGGAAGAGCCGTGATGCGGATATTTCCTTTTTTGGTGAACAACAAACTGAATGCCTGGTATAAGCAACGCGAAATGCCTGCGCCTCCCAAACAAAGTTTCAGAGATTGGTACATTAAGAACAAGAAATCATGAGTGCAAGAGAAGATATATTGAAAGCCATTGCCGGCAACAAGCCTGCGTCTGCAGCATTGCCTGCTATAAGTTTTGACGAACTGATTCAGTACGCCGATGTATTGGCGCAATTCAAAACCGTATTGCAAAGTATTGGTGGGGTAGCAGAGGAGATCGCTGATTTCGATGCGTTGAAAAAAGAGATCGCAATCAAAAAAGAGACTGGCGAGTGGGTGATCAACCGCATTGAAGCATTGGGACCGTTGGATGCGGTTGACAATGCATCGGCTACCCAATTGGAAAAATTGGATGTAGCCTATATACAAGGTACATTGGCCGTGGCAGAAAATGGGTGTATCTGGTTATACGAAAGCCAGATGGGCAACAGGATAGTGCCTTTTATTTGCCAGCATTTGGTAATTGTGGTAGATGCAAAAAATATAGTGCCTACTATGCATCATGCTTATCAACAGCTCGATACAGCCAAAGAAGGTTTTGGTGTTTTCCTCGCAGGTCCATCCAAAACTGCGGATATTGAACAAAGCCTGGTGATCGGGGCACATGGCGCCCGCAGCTTAAGGGTGTTTTTGCTGCGTTGATTTGCATTGATTTTTTGCATGCGTTCAATGCTTCAATAATTGAGAATGCGTTGCGCTATTTTATTCTTCTGCATCCTGCACAAAACGTTTGTGCCAGGTTTGAAAATTTTTCCAGGTTATCTCATTGGCTTCTGTCCAGTTTTTAAAACCGGGGCGATCGCCATAGCTGTACAGCCAATGCAGGTACGCTTCATAATGCCCGGCTTTTACAATCGCTTGATGAATCATATCCAGGCTGCTTTGCAGTTGGACATTATTAGATTGAAAATAGCCGAAACGCTTTGCCGACAACAACTTCGAGCAAAGACTGTCGATGGGTGAGATAACATATTCTTTTTGAATAGTGTTGAGCCGGGCTGTTCCGGCTGTATCGTTTCGGGCGTACAATTTGCGAACCGAATCTGCCTGCAATTGAAACAGTAGTTTACTGATGTTCGCCGGAATCTGTTGTTCTTCTGTGAGCAACGCAAACATCTCGGCATTGGCCTGGGCTTCCTGATTTTGATGCTGGCTGAGTAGCATTATAGTCTTATAGAAATAATTTTTACTAAAGGTGGGCTCCACTCTAATGCCCCTGTTCAGCCATTGCATACATTGGGCACTATCGTGAAGGTCGTAGTAATACAATGCTTTTTCGAGGCTAAGCCTGCCGGAATTGGGAAAGCGTTTCAGTCCTTTGTCGAGAAAGCTCATGGCCCGTTTCAGGTCTTTTTGTTTTTGCCAGCATTGGTAGGTTAACACATATACCGATGGGTTTGCCTTCGGGTGGTATTGTAGGTTTTCCAATAAGCGCAATGCCTTGGAATAATCGCCATTTAAATAATGCGTAAACGCAATTTGCAACGGGTACACAATGACGTCCGGATCCAGCTTCTGGCAATCTTTCAGCAGGGAAATGGCAGTATAGGGATCGGTTTTCGCCAATTGCATTGCGTGTAGGTACTGGCGGGTTGCTTTCTCCGCATTTGCTTTGGTTGTTTGTGCATGTGTGGCCTGGCAAAACAGCAGGGCGATCAGTATGGCGAATGAAAATTTCATAGAAGCAGCAGAAATGCTAAAATAGATGGAAATAAACTGCTGTGAACCAACTTGCGCTTTAGGCCGGGTAATTATGTCCATAAGCAGGATGCCGCAGGATGACGGCAAGCGCTATTACCAGTATATTCGGCGCGTTGCCAAACTATCGGGCATACCCCCCGTTTAGGGTATGAATCCGAACGAATTTTTATCACTGTCATATGAAACCGAACCGTATTACTGCTTGCACCAAATTGGTTGTAACCATTGTATTTTTTGCTATTCAAACATCGCTGTTCGCCCAACTGCAATGGCCGGCGGTTACGCCTACTTCAAAGCCATGGACCCGCTGGTGGTGGCAGGGTAGTAGTGTAAACGAAAAAGACCTTACTGCGGCAATGCTGCAATACCAGCAGGCTGGCCTTGGCGGGTTGGAGCTTACCCCCATTTACGGCGTGCAGGGCCAGGAAAAAAACTTCATCGATTTTCTTTCGCCCCGTTGGATGCAAATGTTGGATTACACGTTGAAAGAAGGCAAACGATTGGGGCTGGGCATTGATATGGCTACCGGCACCGGCTGGCCTTTTGGCGGTCCGTGGATCACTGACAAGGAATCGAGCAAATATGTGGCGTATAAAAACTATACGCTAAACGGTGGTGAAAAGCTGAACCAGAAAATTGAATATATACAAGAGCCTTTTGTACGCACAGCCAATGGTAAATCGTTAAGCGTGGATGCATTGAAAGATCCGGTGAATGCCAATGCCAATTTGCAAGCTTTGGCTATTGACCAGGTTCGTTTTAAAAAACCTTTGCCGCTGCAGTTGCTAATGGCATACGATGAAAACGGGAAGGGTACGGATATTACTTCGTTGGTAGATGCAAACGGTAATTTGAATTGGACTGCGCCTGCTGGCAAGTATAATTTATATGCATTGTTTTTAGGATGGCATGGCAAAATGGTGGAACGTGCTGCGCCCGGTGGCGAAGGCAATGTAATTGACCATTTTGATGAAAATGCCATTCAACATTATCTCGCTTATTTCGACAAAGCCTTTGCCGGGCACGATGTCAGCGGTATCAACAGTTTTTTCAACGACTCATACGAAGTGGACGATGCAAGAGGCCAAGGCGATTGGACACCCGCTTTTTTTGCAGAATTCAAAAAGCGCCGTGGTTACGATTTAAAGCAATTTTTGCCACAGTTTTTTTCAACCAATAATGATGCTACTCACCTGAGATTGTTATACGATTACAGGTTGACCATTAGCGAATTGTTGCTGGAGCATTTTACAGTGAAATGGAAGGAATGGGCTGCAAAAAAAGGTGCTACGATTCGCAACCAGTCGCATGGTTCACCAGCCAATATTTTGGACCTGTATGGAACCATTGATATTCCTGAAACAGAAGGTCTTGAATTACTTCGAATTAAGTTTGCGCCTTCTGCATCAAACATACTTGGTAAAAAATATGCATCGGCCGAAGCCGCTACCTGGTTAAAAGACCATTTCCAGGCTTCGCTGAGCGATGTGAAAAAATCTTTAGATCGTTATTTCCTGGGCGGTGTAAACCATGTGTTTTATCATGGCACTAACTATTCACCACAAAACGCTGTATGGCCCGGCTGGCAGTTTTATGCCGCTGTTGAGTTTAATCCTTCCAATCCTTTCTGGGGTCATTTTAAAACGTTGAACCAGTATGTAACCCGTGCCCAGTCTTTCTTACAGCAGGGTGTTATTGATAACGATGTGCTGGTGTATTTCCCCATTCACGATAAGGACATGGAGCCTATAAGCCGCCGCGGCATGCTGCACCATTATGATGGTGTTGAAGGTTTTGATGGAACCGATTTTAAACACCTTTCTGAGGAAATGTTGAAAGAAGGGTATGCATTCGATTTTATTAGTGATAAGCAGGTACAACAATTAAAAGCCACACCCGGCGCTATTCAAACCGGCGGTACTAATTACCAAACCATATTGTTGAGTAATAACCAATACATACCATTGGAAACAATGAAGAAGTTGATGCAATTGTCGGCCGATGGTGCCACCATACTGGTGTATAAGCAATTGCCTTCTTCTGTTCCGGGTTTAGCCAAGCTGGATGAAAATAATGCAGCACTCAAAGCGCTTCAGGCACAGCTTGTTTTTCAATCACAAGCCAATGGCACAAGCGTTGCTAATATTGGTAAAGGCAAATGGGTGCTGACTAACGATATGGAAGCATTGCTGCAAGGTGGTGCGGTAAGAAAAGAAACGATGTACAGCAAAGGTTTGCAATGCATCAGGCGTAAGCAAGGAAATAGCACCACTTACTTTATTGCAAACTGGAGTGGCAATGCTATTGACGAATGGATTACGCTTTCAACCAAAGCAACAGCAGCTGCTATATACAACCTGTATTTTGGTACAACAGGTGTTGCCGAAACAAGAACCAATAGCAAAGGCGAATTGGAAATTCGTTTGCAGCTGAAGCCAGACGAAAGTTGTGTGGTGAAAACTGCAACACAAAAAATAACCGGCAATGCGTATGCGTACACGCCTGCTACAAAAGCAACTCCGCAAACACTGGAAGGCCCGTGGCAGTTGAAGTTTGTAAGCGGTGGGCCAACGCTTCCAGCTTCAAAAACATTGAACAGTCTGCAATCGTGGACGGAGTTGCCAGGCAATGAGTATCAAATTTTCTCAGGAACTGCACAGTACACCATTCAGTTCAAAAAGCCTACTAATGCTGGTGCATATTGGCTCGATTTGGGCAAGGTGCAGGAAAGTGCCGAAGTGATCTTAAACGGAAAGAAACTGGCCGTTTTAATTGGCCCTGCTTATGGTGTAAGAATCAATGCTGCAGATTTAAAACCCACGAATATCCTGCAGATAAATGTGGCGAACAGTATGGCCAATCGCATCATCGACCTGGATAAGCGTGGCGTAAAATGGAAGACTTTTTACAACATCAACTTTGCTGCGCATGATGCTGAAAATCGCGGTTCCGATGGCTTGTTTACAACTGAAAAATGGCAGCCAAGGGCTTCGGGTCTGTTAGGCCCTGTTACTATTACTACGTTGAATAAATAATTATCCTACTGAAGAATACGACTTATGAAGAAGATTGTTGCCGGTTTATTGTTGTTGGGATCGCTTGGTGTACAGGCCCAGAAAAAAGAGATACAATATTTATCGGGTACTGCAAGTGATCATACAGTAGCCTGGGACTTTTTCTGCACCAGCGGAAGAAACAGTGGAAAATGGACGACGATTCAAGTGCCCTTTAACTGGGAACAGCAGGGGTTTGGAGCATACAACTATGGCCGCGATTATAAAACCTATGGCAAGAATTTTCGCTTTGCTGATGAAAAGGGATTGTACAAATACAACTTCAATGTGCCTGCTTCCTGGAAAGGCAAAAGGGTGTTTATTGTATTTGAAGGTTCCATGACCGACACTGAAGTGAAAATTAATGGCAAGCCGGCTGGTGATATTCACCAGGGATCTTTCTACAGGTTTAAGTACGATATCACAGATAAGTTGCAATACGGCAAAAGCAATTTGCTGGAAGCTGCGGTAAGTAAGATGAGCGCTGATGCATCAGTGAACAATGCAGAACGCTTAGCAGATTACTGGGTTTTTGGTGGCATATTCAGGCCTGTGTATCTGGAAGCAACGCCTGCTTCCTATATTGATTATGCAGCTATTGATGCCAAAGCCGATGGTAGTTTTAAGATGAATGTGTTTTTGAAAAACATTATACAGGCTGCACAGGTAACAGCAACCATCACCGATCTGAAAGGAAAGCAAATTGCAACCACTCAAACGAATGTCGCAGCAAAAGATTCCTTTGTTACCATCAATACTGTTGCAAAAAATATTCTTACCTGGAACGCCGAAACACCCAACCTGTACAAAGTAAATATTGCTTTGAAAGCCGGTGGTAAACTGCTGTATGAAATCAATGAAAAATTTGGTTTCCGCACCATCGAAATTCGTAAGGAAGATGGCATATACCTGAATGGCGTTAAAATAAAAATGAGAGGTGCCAACCGGCATTGTATATGGCCTGAAACTGGCAGAACGCTTACCGATAAGCAACAGCTGGACGATGCATTGCTGCTGAAAGAAATGAACATGAATGCCGTGCGTTGCTCACATTATCCGCCCGATAAGCGTTTTCTTGAAATATGCGATAGCCTTGGCTTGTATGTGCTGGATGAATTGGCCGGATGGCAAAAAGCATACGGCACACCGGTAGGTGAGAAGTTGGTAAAAGAAATGGTGTTGAGAGATTTGAATCACCCTTCTGTTATCTTTTGGAGCAATGGAAACGAAGGTGGCCATAACAAATCGCTGGACGATGATTATGGTAAATACGATTTAAGCAATCGCCCGGTAATTCATGCGCATCACCGCCCCGGCAATGCTTTTAATGGCATTGATTGCAATCACTACGAAGATTATTACAGCACGCAGAAAATTCTGGCCGATACGAATATTTACATGGTAACCGAATTTTTGCATAGCCAGGATGATGGTGGCGGCGGCGCTGCGTTATCCGATTTTTGGGACCTGCACTGGAATTCAAAAAAAGGTGCAGGTGGGTTCTTATGGGCTTTTGTGGATGAAGGTATTGTTAGAACCGACCTGAATAACATTATTGATGTGAATGGTCTGAACGCTCCCGATGGTGTATTAGGACCACACCGCGAAAAAGAAGGAAGCTATTATGCAATCCGCCAAATATTCTCTCCCGTCAAGATTGATATGAAAGAATTGCCGGCCGATTTCAATGGCAATATTGCTGTTGAAAACCGCTATCATTTTACCAATATCAATCAATGTAGTTTTCAGTGGGGGTTGGTGAATTACAGGAAGCCCGGCGAACAATTCACCGGCTATAGTTTGATGAAGAAAGGCACCGCAACTGCGCCCTCTATTGCGCCTGTGCAGATTGGCAATTTGCAATTGAACCTTCCGGCTGATTGGAAAAACTACGATGCATTGGTATTAGCGGCTTACGATCCGTTTAAGAAAGAAGTGTATCGCTGGACCTGGAAAGTAAAAAGCAACGAGCAGTTATTGCAAGGCATTTTAGTAGCCAATAATGAGCAGGCTAAAGTGGTGGAAACTGATTCTACATTTAGTCTTACAGGTGGGGAAGTGACCATTGTGTTGAATAAGAAAACAGGCATGCTGGCCGGTGTTCGCAATAATGCAAGCGATCCTATGTCATTCGCTAATGGCCCTGTGTTGGTGAGTGGAAATGCTGCAATTACTGGTGTGAAGCAATACGCCGAGAATAATGAACAGGTTGTTGAGTTTAGCTACAGCGGCAATATGAAGTATGTAAAATGGAAAATGAATGGCAGCGGTTGGGTAAGCCTCGATTATGAATACAACCTGGATGGCGATTATAGTTTTGCCGGTGTGAGTTTTTCATATCCTGAAAACTTTGTGTTAGGTGCGAGGTGGTTAGGCAAAGGCCCTGTGCGTGTATGGAAAAACAGGCTGCAGGGTGTTACCACCAATGTGTGGGAGAATATGTATAACAATACACAAACAGGAAGTGCGCCATGGATATTCCCTGAGTTTAAAGGGTATTATGCCGATATCACCTGGATGGAAATAAATACAGTGGAAGGCAAGTTTTACGTGGCAAGCAAAGAGAATGACCTGTTTGTTCGCTTGTTCGATTTTTATGGATTAAGTGGTGCAAGGCCTCATCCCAGTTTGCCTGTAGGAAATATCTCTTTCCTGGATGGTATACCGCCCATTGGCACAAAACTGGCATTGAATATTAATTACAATACCACTTCACTGGGCCCCAATAGTGAGCCTAATCATATTCATGGTGATAAGAAGCGAACCTTGTATTTCTATTTCGGATTACCCAAGCCCGATGATAGCAAGAAGCAACAGTTTACAATGCCCGCAGTGAATGATCTGTTGTAGTAATGAATAAAAGAAATTAAGAAAGCTCATGTTGAAGAAGCCATTTCGTATTGCGGCAATTGTATTCTTGCTGGCATTTACTGCTCCGCAGGTAAACGCACAGGCTGATAGTGTACACTTGTTTGCCTATTTTAAAAACAATGGTGCCGATGGGTTGCATCTTGCCTATAGTAAGGATGGATTCAATTGGACTGCACTGTTTAATGATAGTTCTATACTGAGGCCGACTGTGAGTAAGGATAAACTGATGCGTGATCCTTGTATCATTAAAGGCGCAGATAGTTTGTATCACATGGTATGGACAGTAAGCTGGAACGATAGAACAATTGGTTATGCTTCTTCAAAGGATCTGGTTCACTGGAGTGAGCAACAAGCTGTGCGGGTGATGATGCATGAAGACAGTGCACTGAATTGCTGGGCTCCAGAAATTACCTACGATCAAAAGAAGCAACAGTACATGATTTACTGGGCTACTACTATTCCAGGGCGTTTCAAGGCTGGTGATACAGCGGGAGATGGAAAATATAATCATCGCATGTATTATGTTACCACAAAAGATTTCAAAACTTATAGTTCTACCAAACTTTTGTACGATAAAGGCTTCAACGTAATTGATGCCACTATTCAGCCCAATGGAAAAGGTTGGGTGATGTTTTTGAAAGATGAAACCAAAACGCCTCCCCAGAAAAATATTCGCATTGCGTACAGCAAGCAATTAAACAAAGGTTATGGTGAACCGTCGAAACCTATTACCGGGAATTACTGGGCAGAAGGGCCTGCGGTGCTGAAAAAGGATGGGAAATGGATCGTGTATTTTGACAAGTACAGGAACCATCAGTATGGCGCAGTTGTTTCATCTGACCTTGTAAACTGGAATGATATTTCCGATAAAATTTCCATGCCAAAAGGCATTCGTCACGGAACGATATTCACTGTTTCAGCAGCCGAGTTTGCACAATTAAATTCCCAGTCTTCTAAGCAATAACATTTTTAATAGTTGTCTTCCATGAAAAAAATAGTTACCCTTTTAACGGTTACATGTTTTGCCCTGCTGGCCAAAGCCAATATTAAACTCCCGGCTATAATCGCCGACAATATGGTGCTACAGCAAAATACAGAAGTGGCATTGTGGGGCTGGGCTGATGCTGGTGAAACAGTTGTCATTACACCCGGATGGTCGAAAAAAACGGTGACTGTAAAAGCCGATGAAAAAGGCAAGTGGATGGTGAATATTAAAACCGTCAAAGCCGGTGGCCCTTATACCATCAGCTTTGCAGGAAACAATTCAGTTGTGGTGAACAATGTATTGCTGGGCGAAGTATGGTTGGCATCGGGCCAAAGCAATATGGAGTTTTTCATGAATAAAACTTCCAATGCCTCTTATTCCGGTGTGTTAAACTATCAACAGGAAATTGCAGCAGCGAATTTTCCATCTATCCGAATGATAGATGTGCCGAATAAAGTGAGCGACGAACCACAACAAAATTTTTCCGGGACATGGAAAGTTTGTTCTCCTGCAACCGCCGATACTTTTTCGGCTGTAGCTTATTATTTCGCCAAAGGCATTTATGAAAAAACAGGAATACCTGTTGGTATCATCAACGCCACCTGGGGTGGTACGCCAGCAGAAAGCTGGACAAGAAAAGATGTGCTGGAAAATAATGCGGAATTAAAACCCATCATTGATAGGTATAAGCAACAATGCGATGAATATCCTGCTGCGTTTGCAAAGTATAAAATTGCAACTGAAGCATGGAAAGCGGACACATCGAAGAAGAAAGGTGCGGCACCCGCTGCTCCCATGGGACCCACGCACAATAAATCGCCGTACAAATTGTACAACGGAATGATTGCTCCCATTATTCCTTTCACCATTAAGGGCGCCATTTGGTACCAGGGCGAAAGCAATGCAGACAGGGCCTGGCAATATCGCACCCTGTTTCCTGCCATGATCAAGAATTGGAGGGAAGATTTTAAGAATGCGAACCTCCCATTCTACTTTGTACAAATTTCTCCGCACCGCAGCCAGAATGCGGAAATACGTGAAGCGCAGTTGTACACTATGCAAACAGTGGCACATACCGGCATGGCAGTTACTACTGATAACGGCGACTCGCTGGATATTCACCCACGCAATAAAAAACTGGTGGGCGAACGACTTTTGTTATGGGCGTTGAAAAATGAATATGGCGAAAAGAAACTGGTGGTAAACGGCCCATTGTACAAAAGCATGGAAGTGAAACAAGATAAAGTGGAGCTGAGCTTCAGCAATGCGAAAGATGGATTGGTTGCTAAAGACGGCTCATTGACCGAGTTTACCATTGCCGGTGCCGATAAACAATTTTATCCTGCACAAGCTACCATTGAGGGGAATAAAATTATTGTATGGAGTGCCAGCGTGCCCAATCCGGTAGCTGTGCGATTTGCGTGGAGAAACATACCTCGTCCTAATTTGTACAATAATGCAGGTTTGCCTGCTTCGCCTTTCAGAACCGACGACTGGCAAGTGAGCACGCAAGGAAAGCTTTAGCATTCACCATTTGAATTCATAAAAAATGTCGTCCAATCGTAAGGGCATCGTTTTATAACTGTCCTTTGGTTGAATGATCAGCTATTTAAAATCTGGCATAACATGAACAAGCGCATAGGAATCAGCCTGCGTATTTTTTCAATCTTCCTGCTATTGGTGCTGTTGCAGGCAAGTGCGGTTTGCTATGCTGGGGACCCATTGCCAGCATGGGCTAAAAAAGTAGGTGCTACAAGTTTTCCTGCTTCAAAAAAAGTATACAAGGTAAATAGCTATGGTGCCAAAGCTGATGGCGTTACTATGAATACTACTTTCATTCAAAAAGCTATTGATGCCTGTGCTGCCAAAGGCGGGGGCGTAGTGGTGTTTGATGCAGGCTCATATGTTACCGGAGCTATCTACATTAAATCGAATGTGCATTTGCGCATTGATAAAGATGTGTTGATCTTAGGCAGCACCAGTTTTGACGACTACCCGGAAATTGATACAAGAATTGCAGGCATTGAAATGAAATGGCCTTCGGCACTTTTCAATATCATCAACGCAAAGAATGCTGCACTCACCGGTGAAGGTGTGGTAAATGCAAGGGGTAAATTTTGCTGGGATAAGTACTGGCAAATGCGCAAGGACGAATATGAGCCAAAGGGCTTGCGCTGGATAGTAGATTATGATGCAAAGCGTGTGAGAACCCTGCTGGTGCAAAACTCTGAAAACATTACGCTGAAAGGATTGACTTTTAAGAACGCCGGTTTTTGGACCGTGCAAATATTGTATTCGACCAAAGTGACTGCCGATGGATTGGTGATCAGGAATAATGAAGATGGAAAAGGCCCAAGCACGGATGGTATTGACATCGACTCTTCTTCCTGGGTGCTTATTCAAAATTGTGATATCGATTGCAACGACGATGATTTTTGTTTGAAAGCAGGCCGCGACTGGGATGGGCTAAGAGTGAACAGGCCTACAGAATATGTGTTGATCCGGAAATGCGTGGCGAGAAGAGGCGGAGGGTTGCTAACGCTTGGTAGCGAAACAAGTGGTGGCATCAGGCATGTAATAGCCACCGATTTGGTAGCTCATGGAACCGGCAATGGCTTTCATATTAAATCGGCTACCACCCGTGGCGGTACTGTGGAAGATATCCGCTTCGAAAATATTACGATGGACAGCGTGAAGAACGTTTTCCATTTTACCATGAACTGGAATCCAACGTATAGCTATTCCAAATTGCCTGCCGGTTATAATGCCGACAGTATTCCTCCGCATTGGAAAGTGATGTTGAATAAAGTGGAGCCTGCCGAAAAAGGCATTCCTCATTTCAAGAATGTGACCATGCAAAATATTGTGGTGACCAATGCTGTGAAGTTTATAGCAGCAGAAGGATTGCCGCAATCAACACTCGACAATTTTATTTTCCATGATATAAAAGTGCAGGCTGCAACAAAGGGAAATGTGCAACAGGCCAAAGCCTGGCAGTTTAACAATGTAACTATTGATGCAAAAGATGGGAAAGTGTTGGAGGTAAAGGAATCTGAAAATATGAAACTGAACAACTGATGTGCAGTAAAAAATATTTCAACAGCAGGCTTGTATTGGTGGCAATGTTGTGCTGCGTGTTTTGCAGTGTTCTACATGCACAAAAGCAAGCCGATAAACCATTGTTTCGTGACCCCGTATATGATGGCGCTGCCGACCCTGTGGTGATCTGGAATGCGAAAGCAAAAAAATGGTATATGCTCTATACCAACCGAAGGGCGAATGTGGAAGGCCTGGATGGCGTGACCTGGGTGCATGGAACCCGCATAGGCATTGCTACTTCAACCGATGGTGCTAATTGGCAATACCTGGGTACCGCCAATATCAATTACAGGCCGGTGGCCAACTATACACATTGGGCGCCCGATGTAGTGGAGCACAACGGAGTGTATCATATGTTTCTTACCTATGTGCCGGGTGTGTTTGCAGATTGGCGTCACCCACGTTCTATTATTCATTGCACTAGTAATGATTTACTGAACTGGAATTTTGTGGATACGCTTCCTCTCGCAAGCGAACGCTGCATTGATGCGAGTGTGTACCAATTGCCCGATGGTAGCTGGCGCATGTGGTACAATAATGAAATGGATAAAAAATCTATTTATTACGCCGATAGTAAAGATCTGTATCACTGGGAAAGCAAGGGGAAAGTGATTGGTGATAGGGGGTGTGAAGGTCCCAAAGTTTTCAGGTTCGAGAACAAGTATTGGATGATCGTTGATTTCTGGAAAGGCATGGCGATATATAGCTCAGACGATCTGTTGAGTTGGAAGAAGCAACAACAACCGGTACTCGATACTGCAGGCCATGGTGCATTTGACCAGGCTTATGGTGGCCATGCCGATGTGTTGGTGAATAATGGGAAAGCATGGTTATTTTATTTCACGCATCCGGCAAAAACAATTGGTGCTACCAATGTTGACTCTATGGCTGCACGAAAAAGTTTGATTCAGCTTACAGAATTGAAATTGGAAAATGGCATGCTTGTTTGTAACAGGGATACGCCTGCATTCATCAGCCTGCAGAAGCCTTTCGCCAAAAAGCGCAATAAAAAATAATAGACCACTTGTTTAAACGATTGCACATGAAAACAACGAAGATCTTTTTTCTTGCTTCACTTTGTACTGCGCTTGGCATAAGCTTACATGCACAGCGGTACATGGAAAATTTGGATCGGGGTGTAGTGGCTATGATCGATTCTTCCAAACATGTATTTGTTAGCTGGCGTTTGTTGGGTACCGATGATGAACAGATCGCTTTTAATGTGTACAGGCAGCAGGACCAACAAAAAGCTGTGAAGCTCAACAACAAGCCGGTTACAAAAACAACCTGGTGGCTGGACAGCACTGCGAATGCTTCTGCGAATAACCAATATTTTGTAAAGCCTGTACTGAAAGGGATAGAACAACCCGCCAGCAAATCTTTTACGTTGAGCCCTAATCCATACCTCTCTATCAAACTGCAAACACCTGCAGGTTATGCACCCAACGATGCATCTGTGGGCGATTTGGATGGAGATGGTGCATACGAAATTGTGTTACATCAAACCGGTCGTGGCCGCGATAATTCGCAGGCTGGCATCACAGATGCGCCCATTTTCCAGGCGTATAAACTAGATGGTACTTTACTCTGGACTATCAACCTTGGTAAGAATATTCGAGAAGGCGCACACTATACACAATTCATGGTGTATGATCTTGATGGTGATGGCAAAGCTGAAGTAGCTATGAAAACTGCTGATGGTTCAATAGATGGAAAGGGAAATGTAATTGGAGATTCTTCCAAAGACTGGCGGAATGAAAAAGGGTACATTTTGGATGGCCCTGAATTTCTCACGGTGTTTAATGGTCTTACTGGCGCTGCCATTACAACGGTGCCGTATTGGGCTTCACGGTATCCCGACAAACAAAAACCCACTACAGAAGAATTGAAGCAAGTGTGGGGAGATGGATATGGTAATAGGATGGATCGGTTTTTAGCATGCATTGCCTACCTCGATGGCGTGCATCCAAGCCTGGTAATGTGTCGTGGGTATTATACCCGCACCTGCATTGCAGCATGGGATTTAAAGGATGGAAAACTAACACAACGCTGGACTTTTGACAGCGATGATAAAACCAAGCCTGAGAATTATAAATACAGGGGACAGGGCAATCATAATCTTACAGTAGCCGATGTGGATGGTGACGGAAAAGATGAAATTGTATATGGTGCCATGGTGTTGGACGATAACGGGAAAGGCTTGCACAGCACAGGTTTTGGCCATGGCGATGCATTGCATGTAAGTGATATGGACCCTGATAACCCGGGGCTAGAAATTTTCGATATACAGGAAAGATTTGATGATGCAGGTGCCCATTTCAGGGATGCGAAAACCGGCACCGTGTTATGGAAAAAAGCTTCTGTAAAAGCAGGAGAAGATGGAGAAGGTCCCGGTCGTGGTTTGGCTTTGGATGTTGACCCCCGTTACCCCGGTTTTGAAAGTTGGGTGGCAGGTGCAGGCATAAGGGGAATGTTTGATAGCAAAGGAAATGTAGTGTCTGAAAAAACACCATCGGTGAACATGGGTATTTTTTGGGATGGCGATGCGTTAAGCGAATTGCTAGATGGAACGCATATTGATAAATGGGATTTCGAGAATAGTAAAACGGTTCGGATACTTTCTGCTGAATCTTTTAACTGTGTAAAGAACAACGGAACGAAATCGAACCCATGTTTATCGGCAGATATTTTAGGTGATTGGCGGGAAGAAGTGATATACAGAACAACAGATAACCAGGAGTTACGCATCTTCACCACCACTATTCCTACTGCGTATAGATTGTATACCCTCATGCATGATCCGCAATACAGGCTGAGCATTGCATGGCAGAATGTAGCGTACAACCAGCCGCCGCATGCCAGTTTTTTCATGGGGCAAAATATGAAGGCGCCACCCAAACCCAATATCATACTCACCAAAACTGCGGTATCTAAATAAGAGAGATACAATTGATTCGAACAAACCTGAAACAAAAAATAGGAAGATGAAAAAAATATTGCTGTTCTGCCTGCCGGTGTTGATTTCGTTTGCATTCATACAGGAAAAATCAAAGCCTGCATTTTACATCATTGGCGATTCTACTGTAAAAAACGGCAGTGGAAAAGGTGAGCAAAAACTATGGGGATGGGGAAGCTTTCTGCCCGGCTATTTTGATAGCAATTTAGTGTCGGTGCAAAATTATGCGATTGGTGGCAGAAGCAGCAGGACTTTTATCACCGAAGGACGTTGGGAAAAGATCACTGCACAACTGAAGGCGGGCGATTATGTGATCATGCAGTTCGGACACAATGATGGCGGCCCGCTGGATGATACAGCCCGTGCCCGCGGTAGCATTAAAGGAATTGGTGATGAGAGCAAGGAAATTTATAATCCAATTACAAAGAAGCAGGAAGTGGTACATACATACGGTTGGTATATGCGCAAGTATGTGAATGAAGCCAAAGCCAAAGGTGCCATTCCCATTGTATGTTCGCCTGTTCCTCGCAATGTGTGGAAGGATGGAAAAGTAGAACGCTCCAACAACAGCTATACTTTATGGGCCAAGCAAATAGCCAATGAAACAGGCGCTTATTTTATTGATTTGAATAACACCATTGCCGATAGGTACGAAAAGCTGGGAGAGGAAACTGTAAAACAATTCTTCCCGGTTGATCATACGCATCCGAATGAAGAAGGTTCGAGGATGAATGCAGCGATTGTATTGGAAGCTTTGTTTCAATTGAAAATTGCTGGATTGGAGAAGTTGGTGTTGAGATAGGGATGCGGTTAAGGTCAAGATTGAGGTCAAGTGAAGTGATGATGTGTATTGAAATGAAGCTGTCAGTTGACAAGACAGGATTTTAAAAGCGAAGTGAATATGCGGAAGAATATGCTTTTGGGGTTATTGTGTTTTGCGGCGGGGTCGTTAGTGGCCCAGCCACAAACGCTTTGGCATGGCATAGAAAGACAATTGCATTATAAGCCTGTTGGCAATGATTTTGTGAAAGAGTCAGGCACGCGAAAATTCAACCGGGCACTGTATGGCACCAACACTGCATTTAGAGTGGAAGCCGGCGACCTGCCCGAGTTTGCGATGTACATGCCGGGCATGGGCGGCAATTTAAAATTAGGATTTGTAATAGCTGGAAAAAGTAAATGGCTAACCGAAGCCGATAGCATTGTAAGCATTTACAGGCCGGGTGCTATGCTGTATGAAGTGCGGGATAAGTTGTTGGGCAACGCAGTGCTGAAACTATATGTACTGGCGTTGGCAGATGCAGAGGGAATGATCATTGGAGCAACAGCTACGCCTGCAAATAACAATGTAGAATGGATATGGGCATACGGTGGGGCAACTGGTAAAAAGTTTTCGAGAGATGGTGATATTGGTGCAGACCCTGAATCGAGTTTTTATTTGAAGCCCGAGTATTGCGCAGATAACATTTTTACACTACGCAACAATGCATTCAGTTTGATGTATGGTTTTACTAAACCATTGAGTGAAGAGGAACGCTATGAAGTGCAACACCTGCCCACAAAGGAAAGCAGCGTGAAGCAAGCGGATGCAGCCAAGAAAATAGTGGGTATGTTTAGTGCCAATGCACAATTGAAAATATCAGATGCGCATCAGCAACAAAACCCATTGCAGTTGTGGAATGCAAATGCGAATGCCAAAACACCTGTTTTGGTTGGGAAATGTGCAGGCAACAATAAGGAGCCATTGTATTTCATTATTAAGAAAAGCGATGCTGATACTGCTGCAAATACAAACCTTGCAAAAGTGTTTGAAAAAGCAGAAGCTGCAAGGCTGCAATTGGCGAACAGGGTGGTGGTAAAAACTCCCGATGCTTATATCAATACAATCGGTGCTGCATTAAGTATGGCAGCCGATGCCATTTACGAAGACCCTTCTTATATGCATGGCGCAGTGGCATGGCGTATGCGTTTGCCCGCATGGCGTGGTGCTTATGTGGCCGATGTATTGGGCTGGCACGATAGGGCTCGTTCGCATTTTAGCAGTTATGCAAAATCGCAGGTGTTATCGCCACTTACAGCACCCGTAGTGTCGGATACAGCATTGCACCTGGCAAGGCAAAAAGAAGTGATGGGTACATCTATGTTCAGCAGTGGGTATATCGCCCGCAATCCCGGTGGAGATTTGCGTCCACACCATTACGATATGAACCTGGTGTTTGTAGATCAACTACTCAATCATTTTAACTGGACCGGCGATACTGCTTATGTTCGGGCGATGTGGCCATTGCTGGAACGACATCTTGCTTGGGAAAAAAGAAATTACGATGCAGACGGGGATGGGCTTTATGATGCTTATGCCTGCATCTGGGCCAGCGATGCATTGCAGTATAGTGGTGGCGGTGTAACACATTCATCGGCGTACAACTACCGCTCCAACAAAACTGCTGCGGCATTAGCCACCATCATTGGGAAAGATGGAACTCCATATAAAAAGGAAGCAGAAAAAATTTATGCTGCCATGCAAAGCAAATTGTGGATGCAAGAGCAGGGCAGTTATGCAGAGTTTCGCGATCTGCTGGGCAATCAATTGTTACATACTTCACCGGGTTTGTGGACCATTTATCATGCAGTAGATGAAAATGCAGCCGATGCATTTCAGCAATACCAGATGATGCGCTATGTAGGTGCGCATATCCCGCGTATTCCCATCAAGGCAAAAGGTTTGCCTGAGGGAAAGTGGCACACGCTCAGCACTTCCAATTGGCAGCCCTATACATGGTCGGTGAACAATGTAGCGCTGGGCGAACTGTTGCATACATCGTTGGCTTATTGGCAGGCAGGTGAAAGCGAAGAAGCATTTACACTTTGGAAAAGTTCATTACTCGAAAGCATGTGCATGGGTGCGAGCCCCGGCGGATTTCAACAACTCAGTTTTTATGATGCAGTAAGAGGTGAACTCTACCGCGACTTTGCAGATCCTGTTGGTATGGCGGGCCGTTCGCTGGTAGAAGGTTTGTTTGGCATACAACCGGATCTACTAAATGAGAAATTGAAAATTCAACCGGGCTTTCCTGCCGATTGGAAACATGCAGAATTATCTACACCTGATATAACATTGAAGTATAAGCAGCTTGGGCAAAAAGAATTGTATGAAATTGAAAGCAAGTTTAATGTATCTGCCAATTTGCAATTGGTGCTGAAGTGTAGAAACTACCTGGTAAAAGAAGTGAAAGTGGATGGTAAACCGGTAAGCTGGACCTACGATAGCAACGCTATTGGATATCCTGCCATAGTGATTGCTGCAGGTAAAAAGAAGCAGTATAAAATTGAACTCACCTGGAGTGCTGAAAAGGTTGAACAGGCTTCTTTCAAACAGCGTTATGTAGAAGGCGATGCCATATCGATAAAGAATGGAACAGCCATTGTGAAAAACATATACGATCCGCAGGGTGTGGTAAAAGCCACTACTGCAAAAGATGGATCGAAAGAGTTGGTTGGATTACCCGGCACAGGACAAAAAGTGTTTTTTATACAATGGCAACAAGGCAATTGCAGTTGGTGGCAACCCGTAGTGTACAATGCCGTTCCTGCAATTGAACTAATACCCAGACTAACGAATGCTGATGTAAACGGCTGGATCATTCGCAACAATAGCCAACAGGTTGTGCATGGCAAGTGGAGCATGAACACTGCGAAAGGTGAAACGAACTTTGAAACGAATGGTAGTTTTTCGGTATCGTTCTCACCCGAAGGTCTGATGACAGGAAGCAACCAATTTGTATTACAATTGAATGATGGACGCAGCTACAAAAGCATTGCTACCAATTGGTATGGAAAAATGGAAGTGACACAATATGATGCATTGGATATAAGCGCTGTATTCAACGATAAGATCAACCAGGTTTTTCAGCATCAATATCTTTCGCCAAGACCTGCGAGTACTACTTTGCAATTGCCCTGGCAGGGCATTGGCAACTGGTGCTACCCGCTTGCAATGGCAGACATTAACGACAAGGGCCTGCGGGCTTCGGCAGTAAATAATAAAGTATGGTTGCAAAAAATTCCATTTGCTACACCTGCCGATAGCCTGCAGAAAAATATTGCATGGGTATCGCAGTGGGATAATTTCCCCAGGCAGGTGCAACTGGAACTAAAGGGAAGTGCAAAACACCTGTATTTGTTGATGGCAGGCACTACCAACCATATGCAGAGCCGCATGGAAAATGGCAGGGTAGTAGTGCAATACAAAGATGGCAGCGCAGATACACTGTCGCTAAAGAACCCCGAGAATTGGTGGCCTATTGAGCAGGATTATATGGAAGATGGATTTGCATTTACCACCAATGCTGCAAAGCCGTACCGTTTGATTTTAAAGACAGGAGAAGTGACCCGCAGCTTTGATAAGTACAGCAGCATAAAAGGCCTTACCAATAAAGCTATTGATGGTGGTGCCGCTACCTTCCTCGATCTGCCACTTGATCCCAAAAAAGAATTGTCGTCGCTTACTGTTACTGCTGTGGCTAATGATGTGGTGATAGGGCTGATGAGTGCAACACTTGTTCGATAAAAAAATGTAGTATGAAAAGGATATTTTTTGTGTGTATTGCTTTGGTGTGTGTGCAGGCTGGCATAGCGCAGCCCATACAACGGGAGGCTGTGGTGAAGCGGCATACCATTGTGAATACAAAAGTGGATTCACTTGCATCGCTAACTATTGGTAATGGGAGTTTTGCTTTTACCACAGATGTTACGGGCTTGCAGACTTTTCCTGATGTGTATGAAAAAGGTGTGTCGCTCGGTACGCAGTCGGAGTGGGGCTGGCATAGTTATCCCAATACGAAGGGGTATAAGTTGGAAGATGCTTTGAAAACATTTCATCTCAATGGCCGCGATGTTACCTACACCGTACAATGGGGCAGCGATACCAGCATTCACAACAAAGCCGCCAATTATTTCAGGGAAAACCAGCATCGGCTGCATTTGGGAAATATCGGGTTTGAAATAATAAAAGCAAATGGACAGTTGGCCGGCATTGGCGATGTTCAGAATATTCACCAATCGTTGAACATGTGGACCGGTGAAATTCATTCCCAATTCACGGTAGAAAATATTCCCGTGGAAGTGTGGACAGTTGCGCACCAGCAGCAGGATATGATCTCTGTAAAAGTGGTTTCGAAATTGCTGGAAATGCAGCGATTGAAATTGCGGGTTCGCTTCGCATTGCCCACTGCACAATGGGGCGATGTGGGCAATACCTGGAACGGGGAAGAAAAACATACATCGAAAATTGTGTCTCAATCTGCGGGCACTGCATGGCTTCAACATAGCCTCGATACCACGCAGTACTATGTGGGGCTTCGCTACAGTAACCAAGCGCAGGTGCTGAAAAAATCGGCGCATTATTTTTTGGTGCAACCCAAAGCCGACAAACAATTTGAAATGACGGCCATCTTTTCACAAACACTGCAAAAGCCTGCGCCACTTGCGTTTGACGCAGTAAAAGCCAACAGTGTACAGGGATGGAAGTCGTTTTGGAGCCGTGGTGCGGCTGTGGATTTTGCGGGAAGTACAGACAAGCGAGCGAATGAATTGGAGAGGCGTATCATCACTTCTTTGTACCTCACCAAAGTGCAATGTGCCGGCACGCAACCGCCACAGGAAACAGGTCTGACTTACAATAGCTGGTATGGAAAGCCACACCTCGAAATGCATTGGTGGCATGGTGTGCATTTTGCATTATGGGGCCGGATAGATCTGCTTGAAAAAAGTATGGACTGGTACAAGCAAGTATCGGGCAATGCGTATGCCATTGCAAAGCGCCAGGGTTATGATGGCTTACGCTGGCAAAAAATGACCGACCCGCAAGGTGTTGAAAGTCCTTCTTCTATTGGTGCTATGCTCATCTGGCAGCAGCCGCATTTTATTTATTTCGCTGAGTTGTGCAGAAGGCATTACAAAGACATTGCTACCGTTCAGAAATATCAAGACCTGGTATTTGCCACTGCCGATTTTATGGCTTCGTATGCTTATTACGATTCGGCAAAGGGAAGATATATTTTGGGTAAAGGTTTGATACCTGCACAGGAGCGATTCAAGGCAGAACAAACTTTCAACCCTACTTATGAATTAGCATATTGGTACTGGGCTTTGCAAACTGCACAGCAATGGCGGGAACAACTCCAAATGCCACGCAACAAAAAATGGGATGATGTAATGCAGAAACTTTCTCCATTGCCCATACAAGGCAACTTGTACCTGGCTACAGAAAGTGCAACCGATTCTTACACAAATCCTGAATACAGAACCGATCATCCTTCGGTATTTGGTACGTTGGGCATGCTGCCAAAACAGGCCATGGTAGATACTGTTTTAATGAACAATACTTTTAACTGGATCTGGAAGAACTGGACATGGTCGCATACATGGGGTTGGGATTTCCCGATGACTGCCATGACCGCTACACGCCTGGGCCGCCCCAACGATGCCATTGATGCACTGCTCATGCCTATTCAAACAAATACTTATTTAAAGAATGGACATAACTACCAGGATGCAAGGCTTCGGTTGTACCTGCCCGGCAACGGTGGATTGTTGGCAGCTATTGCCATGATGGTGGGCGGCTACGATAATAGCGGCAACCTGCCCGGTATTCCAACTTCGGGTTGGAAAGTGAAATATGAAGGCTTTGAAAAAATGCCATAGCAACTGTCCTGAAGATGTTCAGGATGGTTGAAAGGAAATGAAATTTTAAGTTGTGAATTGTCTGTGTTGGCAATGTTTGAAATGCTTGCCTGCATTGATACTTGTAATAGAAGTAAAACGATTTGTTGTATGATCAGAAGTAATTATTTCGCCTTGTTGTTTGTGGCGCTTGCTACATTTTTTTCGTGCATTTCGTATGCGCAAAAAATTCCGAAGAAGAAAAATGTGTTGGAGACCATGCGCCTCACCAACCAGTATTTCATGAATAAATGGCCCGATGCCGGTAAACCTATTTTTACCAATATTGAAAGGCCCAGCAATATCTGGACAAGAGCGGTGTATTACGAAGGATTGATGGCTTTGTACAGTGTAGACAAGCAACAGGCGTATTATGATTACGCATTGCAGTGGGGCGAAAAACACAAATGGGGTTTGCGTGGTGGCATTCAAACCCGTAACGGCGATAACCAGGCATGTGGCCAAACCTATCTCGACCTATACGAGTTGGATGGCAAAAAACATCCCGAAAGAATTAAGGACATTAAAGCATCGATGGATCTGATGATGCAGTCCTCCAAGATCGACGACTGGCATTGGATTGATGCTTTGCAAATGGGTATGCCTGTATTTGCCAAGCTGGGCGTACTGTACAACGATACTAGTTATTTCCGCCGCAACTACGAAATGTATGCGTTCACCAAATACAAGCATGGTGGCAATGGATTGTACAACCCAACCGATAAACTTTGGTGGAGAGATAAAGACTTTGTGCCGCCGTACAAAGAACCCAATGGTGAAGATTGCTACTGGAGTCGCGGCAATGGTTGGGTTGTAGCAGCATTGGTGCGCACTATGCAGTTAACACCAAAGAGTGATGCACATTATGCAGAATACCTGCAGGATTATAAAGACATGCTGGCTGCAGTTATTAAAGTGCAAAGGCCTGATGGCTTGTGGAATGTAAGCCTGCACGACGCTACGCATTTTGGCAACAAAGAACTGACCGGCACTTCTTTGTTTGTGTATGGTATGGCATGGGGCGTCAACAATGGTATTCTCGATAAAAAAATATACAAACCAATTATTGCCAAAGCATGGAATGCATTGGTGAAAGATTGTGTGCATGCCAATGGATTTTTGGGCTGGGTGCAGGGCACCGGTAAAGAACCTAAAGACGGGCAGCCTTTGAGCTACGATAAAGTACCCGACTTTGAAGATTATGGACTGGGATGTTTTTTGCTCGCCGGTTCAGAATTGTATAAGATGAAATAAAATTTTGAAAGTGGATTGCAAGTAATGTGATGTAAGAAAAAATAGATTGCCTTATGAAAAAACAACAACCGCTATTATGCTTTGGTAAAAGCACAATAGCAGCACAGCCGATGAACGTATTGCGACGCAACGAAGATGCCATGAGTACAACTGCCGGGCTCAAAAAAATAAAAGCGATCGGGTTGATTGCATTCTCATTGTTATGTGCGGTGAGCATGCATGCGCAGCCGGTGTTGGAAACGGGTGGTAGCAAGCCTATGCCCGATGAGTGGATCGATAAGGACACGCATCATAAAGTGATAAAGCTAACCAGGCGCAGTGGTGGAAATATGAGTTTCTATTTTCACAACAATCCTTTTTACAAAAATGAGATGGTGTTTTATGGCTATGATGTGAAAGCGCCGGAAGCTTATGCAGGTGAAGCGCAGGAAAAGAAACAAGAGATCGGAAATTTGAATGCACGCAATACGCAAATCTATAAAGTAAACCTGAAATCGTTGAAAGTGGATCAGTTGACGAATCATGCATTGCCCATGAATGGCGAGATACTGAGCACCGCGAAAGGGGAAGTTTTTTACCAGGTGAAGGATAGTGTGTTTGCCACCAACCTGAAAACAAAAAAAGAAAGATTGGTGTTTGTGTTTCCTGCCGATTTTAAAGGCGGCATCACTACCGTAAATGCAGATGGCACATTGCTGGGTGGTGTGAAATCATCGGATGAAGAAAAAGAATTGTTCAGGAAGAACCCTTCGAAGTCATCTTATTTCAACATCATTTACGAAGCCAAGCTCGAACGCACTTTGTTTACGATTGATATTAAGCAGGGGAAACTGGAAAAACTGTTTAGCGATACTGCATGGTTGAATCATGTGCAATTTTCCAATACCGATCCAAAGCTGATGATGTTTTGCCACGAAGGCCCCTGGCATAAAGTGGATAGAATTTGGACCATTGATGTAAAAACAAAAAAGGTGACCAAGATCCATACCCGCAGCATGCCAATGGAAATAGCAGGACACGAATGGTTTGGTCCTGATGGTAAAACAATTTGGTTCGACCTGCAAAAGCCACGTGGTGCAACGTTTTACGTGGCAGGCGCCGATTTGGCCACCGGTAAAGAAAAGACCTATGAACTGCAGCGCAACGAATGGAGTATTCATTTCAGTTTATCGCCATCGCAAAAACTATTTGCCGGCGATGGTGGCGATAGCACACAGGTGGCAAAAGCAAAAGATGGCAGATGGATCTATTTATTCAGACCCGAAGGCGACAAGTTTGTATCGGAAAAACTGGTGAACATGAAGCACCATTTTTATAAACTGGAACCCAATGTGCATTTTTCGCCCGATGAAAAATGGGTGATCTTCCGTGCCAATTTTGAAGGGGAAGCGAATGTGTATGCCGTTGAAATTGCGCCATCCAAATTGTAAGATGCATTAGCAAATTCCAAAGTAACAAAAACCTTATTTGTTGGCCAGTTGTCCGCAGGCAGCATCAATGTCTTTGCCACGGCTACGGCGTAGCCGTGCATTCACTTTGTGCTTTTCCAGGTAAGCCATAAATGCATCGGTGCGTTCGGCAGTAGGCTTGCGGAATTTGGCAAAGTCGATAGGGTTGTATTCAATAATGTTGACCAAGTCGGCGGGCACCTGCCTGTAAATTTTTATGAGGTCGTCGGCATCTTTCAGGCTGTCGTTGAACTCGTCAAACAAAATGTATTCGAGGGTGATCTCGTTCTTCGTTTTTTCGTAGAAATAATTCAACGCTTCTATCAGCGACTTGATATCGTTGGTGTCGTTGATGGGCATGATTTCGTGACGCTTTGCATCGGTGGGTGCATGCAGGCTAAGGGCCAGCTTAAACCGCACCTGGTCGTCGCCCAGTTTCTTGATCATTTTAGCAACACCTGCAGTGCTCACGGTAATCCTGCGGGGGCTCATGCCGAGGCCGTCTTCTGCACTGATGCGTTCAATGGCTTTCAGCACATTTTGGTAGTTGAGCAGGGGTTCGCCCATACCCATAAATACAATATTCGAAAGCTTCTGATTGTACACCCGCTGGCTCTGCTGGTTGATCAACACTACCTCATCATAAATTTCATCGTAGTTCAGGTTGCGTTTGCGTTCTATATACCCTGTGGCGCAAAATTTACAACTGAGGCTGCACCCTATCTGGCTGCTTACGCAGGCTGTTTTTCGTTCATCGGTAGGTATCAGCACGCCTTCCACTGCATGGCCATCCCAGGTTTTAAACCTGCTTTTTACTGTACCATCGGCGCTGTATTGCGATTCGTCGATAATAAGCGCAGGAAGGGAAAAGTTTTCGCCCAGCTTCTGACGCAGGTCCTTGCTCAGGTTGGTCATGTCGGCAAAACTGTGCGCCTGTTTGGTCCATATCCATTCCCATACCTGGCGTGCCCTGAATGGCTGCAATCCCTGCCCGGCCATCCATTGCGACAGCTCCTCCTTGCTCAAATGACGAATATTCTGCATGGGGCAAAGATAGGTTGCCAAATCTGTATGGGTGGTTAAGGTCTGTTTTGGGTAGGCGGGCATGGAAAACAGAAACTCATTTTATGCGGCGGTGGCTCTTATTTTTGGAAACAATTGAAAACTTGCCAGATGAGTGTATACATCATAGATGCCGTTAGAACCCCCATTGGAAAATATGCAGGTGCATTGTCGTCGATTCGCCCCGACGATCTGCTGGCCACTGCCATCCGGCAATTGCTGGCCCGGAATCCGAATGTGGATAGTGCGGCCATTGAAGATGTAATAGTAGGTGCGGCCAACCAAAGCGGAGAGGATAACAGGAATGTGGCCCGCATGGCAGCTTTGCTGGCAGGGCTGCCCACCACGGTGGCGGGCGTTACAGTCAACAGGCTCTGTGCCTCGGGGCTGCAAGCTATTATGGATGCAGGCCGTGCCATTCACCATGGCGATGGGGAATTGTACATTGCCGGGGGCGTAGAGAGTATGAGCCGTGCCCCCTTTGTAATGGCTAAAAGCGAACAGGCATTTGGCCGTGCCCCCGAAATATTTGATACCACCCTGGGCTGGCGATTTTTGAACAGCAAATTGTCTGCACTCTATCATCCCTACAGCATGGGCGAGACCGCCGAAAATGTAGCCACGCAATGGAATATCAGCCGCGAAGCACAGGATGCATTTGCTCATGCATCGCAGCTGAAATATGCAGCAGCCAAAGCCGCTGGCAAATGGAACGATGAGATCATTGCAGTGGAAGTGGCGAATAAAAATGGCGTTACGCTGGTAGATACCGACGAGCATCCACGCCTTTCCACCCTTGAACAATTGGCGGCTTTACAACCTGCATTTGTAAAAGGCGGTACGGTTACTGCAGCCAATTCATCGGGCATCAACGATGGCGCTGCTGCTCTATTGCTGGCCAGCGAAGCAGCGGTAAAAAAATACCAGCTTCAACCCATGGCTCGATTGATAAGCATGGCGGTTGCAGGTGTAGATCCGTCTATTATGGGTGTTGGGCCCATACCAGCTACAAAGAAGGCTTTGCAACGGGCTGGCCTTGGCGTTGATGATTTGGACCTTGTAGAATTGAACGAGGCGTTTGCTTCACAGTCGCTGGCATGCATAAATGATTTGCAATTGGACGCATCCATTGTAAATGTGAATGGTGGGGCTATTGCTCTTGGCCATCCGCTGGGCTGCAGTGGTGCACGCATTAGCACTACTTTACTGCACGAATTGAAAAGGCGCAAGGGGCGCTATGGCCTGGCCACCATGTGCATTGGAGTGGGGCAGGGTGCTGCCGTTGTGTACGAAAATCTGCAGCAATAATTTTACCTGCGGTAGATATATGAGAAAAAATTGAACTACATTTCAAAAAAACTAATTATGAAAAAGAGCCTGTTGCTTGTATTGGCCATCATCCTTACCACTGTTGCTGTAAATGCGCAGCAGGATTCTACCCTGGCGCAGTACACGGGTAAATATATTTTTCCAACCGGATCGCCGGTATCCGACTGCTCCATCACTGTTTCGGATAGCAACCTGGTGGTAAGTTCTGCTATGGGCAATGCCACCCTGGTGAAAATTGAAGGCGATAAGTTTAATGTATCTGAATACAATGGATATGCCGAATTCAGAAGAAATGAAGCCGGCAAAGTGACTGCATTTTATATAAAAGTGGGTGACCTTGAATTGGTAGGCAATAAGGAAGCCGCCGCTATTTATTGGATGCGGCCTTTACAGTTATTTAAAATGTAGTATCATCCATGAAGGATATGAAAGCGACATCCAACGGTGTCGCTTTTTTGTTTCCCGGTCATTCGTTGCAGGGGCTGTATTTTTGCGGCTCACACACAATATTTGAATACGTTGAATAAGAAAGGATCGGGGGCATTGCCAGGCGTGCTAATGGTTATGCTATCGGCACTCCTTTTTTCGGGTAAGGCGGTGTTGGCCAAGTTGGTGTACCGCCAGGTAGATATGAGTGTAAGCCAGTTGCTGGTGTTGCGCATGTTTTTTTCGCTGCCGTTTTATATGGCCATGCTGGTCTGGCAATGGCGAAAGCATCAGCGACAAAAGCTGGAACAACCACAAGCAGCCACTTCATTTTTTCCTGCAAAATACTTAGCGGCCACTGCGGTGCTGGGTTTGCTGGGTTATTATATCAGTTCCTATCTCGATTTTTTAGGACTCAAGTTTATTTCGGCGGGGCTGGAGCGGGTCATTCTTTTTTCGTATCCCACTTTTGTGGTGCTGTTTAGCGCATTACTTTTTCGTACCAAAATTTTGCGCCACCAGTTGGTAGCGTTGTTACTTTCCTATACGGGCATTGGCATTGCATTTTCGGCCGATATGCATTTTACCACCGGCCCCGAGTTGTGGAAGGGTACTGCATGTATAGTGGGTTGTGCCATCACTTTTTCGTTGTATGTATTGTATAGCGGAAAGTATGTGCCCAAAGTGGGGGTAGGACTGTTTACGGCAGTAGCCATGCTGTTTGCTACCGCTGCTATTTTTGTACATTTTCTCCTTACCGGCAATAGTGTAGGGCAGTTGTTCCGGTTTAGCGGACACGTGTATTTGCTCATGTTGCTGATGGCCATACTCACCACGGTAGTGCCTTCTTTTTTAGTGAGTGCGGGCTTGCAAAGAGTAGGCAGCGCCAATGTGGCCATCATTAGTTCGATAGGCCCCATGATCACCATTGCACAGGCCTGGTATTTTTTAGACGAACCCTTTGGATGGTTACAGGCTTTGGGTACGGTGCTGGTGGTAGCTGGTGTACTATTGGTAAGCCGCAAAGCCACAAAGACGGAACCAACGGCGAACTCTTCTGCCGAAATACCTCCCCGGCAGTACAATGAGCGGGTGGATGTGTAGGGGTGAATAGGTTTGTTGGGGCTAAGAAATGTTGTTGTGTTAGAAAACTATAACATTGTGTAACAAAGTGAATGAACAGCGTTCCGTGCCAGTGGCGCTGCTGGGAAGAAGGATCTGCTTGTTGCATACATGGAGAAAGCATCAACCGAATTATTAAACTATAACTTGTATGAGAGAGTACTTTATTCATGACGGGCAAAACGAAAAAGGTCCGCTCAATATTGAACAACTAAAATTTGAACAACTAAAAAAGGATACACTCATTTGGTATGAAGGTCTTGAAGATTGGATAGCTGCAAATGAAGTTGAAGAGCTAAAATGTTTATTTGCTGTCAAATCGACACCTCCCCCTTTAAAAAGAGCATCGGAAATTCCGACACCTCCAAACACTAAAGAATCTAAGACAGCAATCAAGGATATTCATAGTAATGGACCAAGGAAAAAATCAACCATGATTTATATACTTTCGGGAGCCATAGTTGTTGGAAGTCTAATTGGGTGGTTAGTTTTTGAAAACAAAACGCAGGCTGAAAGTTTGAAGATTGTCCAAGATCAGTTCAACTCACAAAAAGAAGAACAACAACAAAAAGAAGAAGTCACACAACGAAAAGAACAGCTGCAGTTGCTCCGACAACAGCAAGATCAGGCTGAAAAGGAAAGAATTAATCAAGAGGTGGCGGAAATATATATGGGTTATAGAAACAACTGGAAGAACTTTATTGCAGCAACTAATAACCAATACACTGCTTTTGAATTTGGGGGAATTTCTAACTTGGCGGTAATTGTTTATAACCGAACAGACAAAACTATTGACGAAGTTCAAGTTAGGGTTGATTACATCAAAGAGAATGGCGGCTTGTACAAATCTGAGACAGTTGCTGTTACAAACATCGGGCCTACGTCAAAAAAAATCGTTTATGCTCCAACTAGCGACCGAGGTACTTCCGTTAAATTGGAGATAGAAAGTATAACAGCAAAATCATTTCATTTTTGCTACCCATATGGGATGAACGATAACTCAAATATTGACCCCTATTTCTGTAAATAAATTACTGAAGTAGTCGGATATTCTTGTCTGCTACAAGACAATGTAAAATCTGTTCTTCGAGGTGTTAGTGTAGTGCACCTCGAAGAACAGATAACTGATAATCGAGCACATTGTGAATTTCTTCTTCTCAACATCTATTGCTGAATATCCAACTAAACTATATTTTCCGGTAACAGCATTCGCCCCAACACCAATTTATTCACCCAATTGTTGTGCTACCATTTCAGCTATATCCAGCACTTTTATTTCAGTTTCTTTTTCTCCTGCTTTTACGCCATCTGTAAGCATGGTATTGCAAAACGGGCAGGCGGCTGCAATTACGGTTGCGTTGGTTTCAAATGCTTCGGCAGTGCGTTCGCGGTTTATCCGGGTTTCGCCTTTTTCTTCTTCTTTAAACATTTGCGCACCGCCTGCACCACAGCATAGTCCATTGCTGCGGCAGCGTTTCATTTCCACCAGCTCGGCATCCAGTGCTTCCAATACAGCACGGGGTGCTTCGTAAATATGATTGCTGCGGCCGAGGTAGCAGCTATCGTGGTAAGTAATTTTTTGACCTTTAAAACTGCCGCCTTCTTTCAGTTTTATTTTTCCCTCGTTGATCAGTTGCTGCAACAGCGTAGTATGGTGCATTACTTCGTAATGTCCACCCAGCTCTGGGTATTCATTTTTCAGTGTATTAAAACAATGCGGGCAGGTGGTCACAATTTTTTTGATGCCATATCCATTCAGCACCGCAATATTTTGCGCTGCCATCATCTGGAAAAGGAATTCGTTGCCGGCACGGCGGGCAGGGTCACCGGTACACATTTCTTCTGCGCCCAATATGCCATAGCTAATGGAAGCTGCATCCAATATTTGTGCAAAAGCCCGGGTTACTTTTTGTGCCCGCTGATCAAAACTTCCTGCACATCCTACCCAAAATAGAATTTCCGGCATTTCGCCTGCTGCTGCCCATTGCGCCATTGTTTTCACGTTCATATGCTAGCTCGCTTTTATTGTTCCAAAGTTGAAGATATTGGATTGAAAGCAGTACACCGCACAACGGGTACACAAACCATCGCCTGCATTTTATAGACAGGGTGTGAACCATTGGGGCTTTGGTATGTTTATTTTTTAATTGGAATTTGCGGGCTCACCGTTTATTTTTGATAGTAGCATGCACTCAAACGATTACATATTTCTCATGAGCACCCTGGCCATGGATGCCAGGCTTGCCTGATTGCATTGCCCTGCATTTTTCTTTTCCTCTCTATTCAACGTTGTCTTGATTCTACACCTGTAGTATTGCTTGCTTATTTAAAAATTTTAATTTTTCTACCATGGAAACTGCTATCCAAAGCCGTTTACAGGCTGCTGCCGTTCATGATTTTTTGCCCCTCAAAGGCACCGATTATGTGGAGCTGTATGTGGGCAATGCCAAACAGGCTGCGCACTATTATATGAGTGCTTTCGGCTTCCAGGCACTGGCCTATGCCGGCCCCGAAACCGGCCAAAAAGACAAAGTGAGTTATGTGGTGCGCCAAAACAAACTCACGCTGATGCTGACCACTGCACTGAGAGGCAATAGCCCTATTGCCGACCATGTATTGCGCCATGGCGATGGCGTAAAAACATTGGCCCTATGGGTTGATGATGCTACTTATTCGTGGGAGCAAACCACCAGCCGTGGTGCTGAAAGTTGCATGAAACCCACCACCATTTCCGACGAAAACGGGGAGATGGTAATGAGTGGCATTTGCACCTATGGCGAAGTGCAGCACTTGTTTATCGAACGCAAAAATTACTCGGGTGTTTTTATGCCGGGCTTCCGGGCATGGAGTAACCCGCATTTTGCACCTGCCGATACTGGCCTTCTATACGTCGACCATTGTGTGGGCAATGTGGGCTGGAACCAGATGAATAAATGGGTGAAATTTTACGAAGATGTAATGGGCTTCCGCAATATTCTTTCTTTCGACGACAACGATATTTCTACGGAGTATTCGGCCCTTATGAGTAAGGTAATGAGCAATGGCAACGGCTATGTGAAATTTCCCATCAACGAGCCTGCCGAGGGCAAAAAAAAGAGCCAGGTAGAGGAATATTTGGAGTTCTACAATGGAGAGGGTTGCCAGCATGTGGCATTGGCTACCAACGACATAGTAGCCACTATCCACGAGTTACGCAGGCGTGGTGTAGAATTTTTACAGGTGCCCACCAGTTATTACGATAATTTGGTGGACAGAGTAGGCCAAATAGACGAAGACCTGGCACCCCTGAAAGAGTTGGGCATATTGGTAGACCGCGACGAGGAAGGCTATCTGCTTCAACTGTTTACGAAGCCGGTGCAGGATAGGCCCACTATGTTTTTTGAAATTATCCAGCGGAAAGGAGCCAAAAGTTTTGGCAAAGGAAACTTTAAAGCTTTGTTCGAAGCTATCGAAAGAGAGCAGGAAGCAAGGGGGAACCTGTAATTTCGCGACGGTTTTTGCGTTGTTGTGATATTAATAATTGGTGGTGATGTATATTTTTTCAAACATATTGAAGAGGGGATTGCGGCCTGGTCGTAGGGTTGCAATAGTGGTAATGCTGTTGATGGTGAGCATAGCAGGCGCTATGGCACAGCCGCCTAATCAGAAAGACTTCCTGAGTTTTCAGAAATCTTTTAAGCGTGTAGGGCAGGCATTTGTAGGCAAGGAGCAGCAATTGCAACAGGAATTTGAAGCCAAGGGCCTTAGCTGGCCGGCCAAGTACATGTACATCCGCTCGTTCAAGTACGATAGCCAGTTGGAAGTATGGGTAAAAAGCGAAAAGAACCAGAATTATAAGCTGTTCAAAAGGTATAAAGTGTGTGCACTGGCTGGTAGCCTGGGCCCCAAACGCCTGGAGGGTGATTACCAGGTACCCGAAGGATTTTACTATGTAAACGAGTTTCGCCCTAACAGCAATTATCATTTGGCACTGGGTGTAAACTATCCCAACCCCAGCGATCGCATTTTGGGTGACCCGGCCCGGCCGGGTGGCGATATTTATGTGCATGGCAGTTGTGTAACCGTGGGTTGTATTCCGCTTACCGACCCCATGATCGAAGAATTGTATGTGCTGGCCGCTACCACCAAAAATGCAGGGCAGGACTATATTCCCATTCATGTAATGCCCATTATGTTCAAGAACGAGAAGAGCCATGAAGTGTTGGACAAATACCTGGTGGCAAACCCCGACTATGAACCCATGGCCAAGCTGATGGAAAAAGTGTATTACTATTTCAACACGAATAAGGCACTGCCAACCATTATGATCAATGGCAAAGGCGAATACATGATGGCGCAGGAGTTCACCCCGGTAAAAAAAGTAGTGCCTGTTAAATACAAAGAGAATACTGCCAAACGGAAAGCCGCCAGCAAAATGGTAAGCTATCAACCCGGCGATTTCTATGCCTACGTCAATACGCAACCTCAATTTCCCGGTGGCTTATCGAACTTTCAAAAATTTATTGATGAGCTTGCCGTTGAACTATCCGAATTTATTCCGGAGGGCGGCGCCAAGCGACTATTTATTGATGTTGATTTTGTAATTGATGCCAAAGGCAACGTGGTAAACGTGGTACCTGGTGCCAGGGCCAATAATGAAATGAACAACCTGATCATCGAACGCTTCGAAGCCATGCCCCAGTGGGGACCCGCAACCCGCCAGGATAAAGCTGTGCCTATGCGACTGGTGCAAAACATTGTGGTAGAAGCAAAGCCCGAAGCGCCAAAGGCCAATACCAAAGAAGATGATGATGACTAAGTATAATAATGCAGCATTGCCGATTGCATACCATCAAAAAGCCCCAACTTGTTTGGGGCTTTTTGATGCAAATATGTTGTAGTTGATTGCTATTGCTGTGCCAGTACCAACTGTGCAGTGTCAGTGGTTTGTTGTAGCAGCAAGGGGTGGCCGTTGGCAGTAAACCTGTCTATCACAGATTCGGTAAAATGCCGCACCGTAATGAGTGTAAGGTTTTTCTGAACCATTACATTCAACCAGCCTTCGGCACGTGTAGCTATTCGTTGCAATTTTTCTTCGTTGCCATCAAACAGGGCTATAAAGCGGATTGCACCATTTTGTGTAAGGTTGGGTTTGGTTTTTTCTTCTTCAAATATTTGAAACAATTGCCCCACCGAATGTTCGCCAATGAACGAGTAGTCGCGGCTGAAGAATTCCATCAATACCTGGTTTTCTTTTTTTACAAAAATGGGCGGCAGTGAGCCGATGCGTTTGCGGGTGATAACGGTTCCGGGCAGGCTTTCGTCGAGAAAACATTTTACGTACAGTGGTTTACTTTTTTCGAAGAGGGGCTTAATGGTTTTTGGGTGAATGACCTGCGCACCATAGTAAGCCATTTCAATAATTTCTTCGTAGCTCAGTTCCGGGATGGGAACGGCATCTTCAAATTGTTTGGGGTCGGCATTCATTACAGAAGGAACATCTTTCCAAATGGTTTGGCTTTCGGCATTCAATAAGTTGGCAAAAATGGCACCGCTAAAATCGCTGCCTTCGCGGCCCAGCGTGGTACTTTCATTATCGGCTGTGCAACCAATAAATCCCTGTGTAATTACAAGCCCCGTATTGGTCAATAGCGGGTCAACAATGTCTGTTGTATTGGCGGCTGTTATTTCCCAGTCGATGGCAGCATCTCTAAAATTGTTGTCGGTTCTAAACACATCCCGTACATCGAGCCACTCGTTTTCAATTTTTACTTCTTTCAAATAAAATGAAACAATAGTGCTGCTGAGCAATTCGCCAATGCATACCAATTGGTCGTAGTAATAATCGTATTCGCGTACCGGCCTGTCGTGCAGCAACCATTCGGCTTCTGTAAAAAAATCATTCAACCTTTCGGCACATGCATTGTATTGCAACACCAGCAGGTATTTGGCCGTGGTAAGATGTTGTTGTTTTACCTGTGCAAACAATTGCAGGGCATCTTCGTTGCGCTGCTGAAAAAATGCTTCCGCCACTTTTTCCAAAGCATTGGTGGTTTTGCCCATGGCGCTGATCACTACCAAAGCGGGACGGCTGGTTTGCTGGCGAATAATTTGGCCAACCATTTGAATACGTTCGATGGACTGTAAACTGGCACCGCCAAATTTGTGAACCTGCATGAGTACTATGGATTGAAAAAGAATAAAGCCTTTTAAAGAGCAGCAAAATTAAGGCGCTGAAAGTGTTTTACTTACACAATAATTCCTTATAATCCGAAGGGCGAAAAGCATTTATTTTGCTGAATAATATTTTCAACCAAACAATACTGAAAGTCTGGCGAATATGCCCCGGAAATGACCATCCAGTGATTTTCGAGGGGCGTTTTTTCGGCAGAACTTACCTTAAACAAATTGCTATGCAACAAACAAGGAAACTCATGACGCTGGATGAATTTACCATCCAGGAGCTGCGCAATTTTCCGCAGGCCACAGGCGAACTCAGTGGTTTGCTCAGGAGTATTGGCCTGGCTTGTAAGCGCATCAATGCCGAAGTGAACCGGGCCGGTTTGGTAGATATTTTGGGGGCACTGGGTACCGAAAATGTACAGGGCGAAGAAGTGCAGAAGCTCGACGATTTTGCCAACAATGCTATGATCGACCTGCTTAACCATAGCATTTACTGCGCCGGCGTAGGCAGCGAAGAGAATGATGAAATTGTGGTGTTCGACGATCCTATTAGCAACAACAGCAAATATGTACTGCTGATGGACCCGCTGGATGGCAGTGGCAATATTGATGTGAACGTGAGCATCGGTACTATTTTTTCCATTTTCAAACGGGTGACGCCCACCGGCCAACCTGTAACCCTGGAAGACTTTTTGCAACCAGGCAATAAAATGGTGGCTGCAGGCTATGTTATTTACGGCAGCAGTACCATGATGGTATATGCTACCCGCAGGGGTGTTAATGGTTTTACCCTCGATCCTTACGTGGGTGAATTTTGCCTGAGCCATCCGGAAATGACCTGCCCCGCACATGGTAAATTTTACAGTGCCAACTATGGCAATTTTGGTAAATACAGCAAAGGCGTTCAAAACTATTTGAAGCGCTGCGAAAACAAAACACAGGACAGTGGCGGCCCCTACACCGAACGCTATACCGGCAGCATGGTGGCCGATGTGCATCGTAACCTCATCAAGGGTGGCATTTTCATGTACCCCGGCACTACGGACAAGCCCAATGGAAAACTGCGGTTATTGTACGAGTGCAACCCGCTGGCATTTATTGTGCATTTGGCGGGAGGCCTTGCTACCAATGGCATCGAACCCATCCTGGACATCAAACCATCCTCGTTGCACCAGCGCATGCCACTGTTTATTGGCAGTAAGCAAATGATGGATGAACTGGAAGATTGCCTCAAAGAATCCTGATATTTTCAGTAAGGCGAATGCTTAGTTGACCCAATAACAAACTCACTACTTTTGGCGGAATAGCTGCTATGCGTAACTAGTGCATTCAGCAGCAGGCGACAATTATGAAAACGATCATTACTGTAACTAACCTCGCAAAATCGTACGGAAATTTTGAAGCCGTAAAAGGCATTTCCTTCGATGTGCAGGAAGGTGAAATATTTGGCCTGCTGGGGCCCAACGGTGCCGGTAAAAGTACCACCCTCGAGATCATGGAAACCCTTCGTTCAAAATCTGCAGGGCAGGTAATGATCGATGGCTACGATTTGGATAAACATCCACAGGAAATAAAAAAACTGATAGGGGTACAATTACAAACCAGTGGGTTTTATCCCGGTTTGAAATTGGTAGAATTGGTAGAAATGTTTTCGGGTTTGTACAACCAAAAAGTAAATCCCATGGAACTATTGGCCACTGTAAACCTGCAGGACAAGGCCAAAGCGAAGTATAAAGAATTGAGTGGCGGCCAAAAGCAACGGTTCTCCATTGCCACCACTCTCATTAATAAGCCCCGTATTATTTTTTTGGATGAACCCACTACCGGCCTCGATCCGCAGGCTCGCCGCAATCTTTGGGAGCTCATCCAGCGCATCCGCAGCGAGGGCACTACGGTGATCATTACAACGCATTATATGGACGAAGCTGAAGTTTTGTGCGATAGGGTAGCCATCATAGATGCGGGAAAGATAATTGCCATAGATTCGCCGGATAATCTGATCGACCAGTTGGTTGCATCGGGTTTTGAAAGGCCCCGCGAAGTGAAAAAAGCCAATCTGGAAGATGTGTTCATTCACATGACCGGGCATACACTAAGAGAAGGATAATTTTAAAACAACACATGAAAAAAATCGTACTCGCCACCGCAGTTGTGGCATGTAGTGCAATGGCGATTGCACAAACCAAACCAGCTACCAAGCCGGTAGCAAAAAAGCCAGCCACAACTACTAAGCCTGCAGCAAAACCTGCTGCCAAACCAGGGATGGTGTTGAAAACTGGCGTAGATAGTTTAAGCTATGCATTGGGTCTGCTCGATGGAGGATTCTTTAAGCAACAAGGTATCACCCAGTTGAACTATGCTGCTTTGCAAGAAGGTTTCAAGCATGCAGTGGAAAGTAAGCCTACACTAATGACGCCCGAAGTGGCAGATGCTACACTGCGTGCACAATTGCAAGCAGCAGCAACCAAGAAAATTCAGCCCACTATTGATGAGGGCGAAAAGTTTTTAGCAGAAAATAAAAAACGCCCGGGCGTAAAAGTAACCGCCAGTGGCCTGCAATATGAAGTAATCAAAATGGGCACAGGCGCTATGCCAAAAGATACCAACGTGGTGAAAGTGCATTACACAGGTACTTTTGTCAACGGTACCAAGTTCGACAGTAGCCGCGACCGTGGAGAGCCTACACAGTTCCCGTTGATGAACGTGATCCCAGGATGGATCGAGGGTTTACAACTGATGCCTGTTGGTTCAAATTTCAAATTCTACGTTCCTTACCAATTGGCGTATGGCCCCAGGGGAAGAGATCAAATACCCGGAGGTGCTATGCTGATATTTGATGTGGAGTTATTGGAGATATTGCCTGCAAGTGCGCAACCACAGTAATGAAAATGGTGTGAGTGATCGGTTCGGTGCATCTTCTTTTCTTTCCTGTTAAACCCCATGGTTATGATAGATCTTCGCTACCCCATTGGCAAGTTTGAGCCACAGCCTTTTTCGGAAGCTACCAAAAGCAATTGGCTCAACGATATAGCGCAGCTACCTGCACTGCTGGAAGCCGCTATTGAAAACCTCGATGAAGCGCAACTGCATACTCCATATCGCGATGGTGGGTGGACGGTACACCAGGTAGTGCATCATGTGGCCGATAGCCATATCAATGCATTTTGCAGGATGAAGCTTACACTGTCAGACGATAATCCTACTGTGAGGGCTTATGATGAAAATGAGTGGGTGCGTTTAGGCGATGCAACATTGCCGGTGAATAACCCGCTGACCATACTGCATGCACTGCATCAAAAAATGTATGTGCTGATGCGATCGGTGGCCGATGCAGATTGGAACAGGACCTATGTACATTCCTACACGCAACAGCAAAATACGCTCTGGAATTTGTTGGGCATGTATGCATGGCATGGCAAGCACCATGTGGCGCATATTACTTCGCTACGCGAAAGAAATAACTGGTAAAATACAGCGGGCCGCTTCAGAAAATGGAGCGGCCTTTTTTTAATGATAGCGTTGCTATTAACTTCGGACAGAAGGGAACAAAAATTTGAAAAGGTATGAGTGCATTGAAAGTATGGGAACGCATTAGCAGTCGCTATCTGCATGTAGAAAAATGGTTCAAGTTTCGTGCCGACAAAGTATTGAAGGGCAATGGCGAAATCATGGAGCCTTACTATGTGTTAGAGTTCAGCAATTGGGTGAATGTGCTACCTATCACCCGTGAGGGAAAAGTAATATTGGTGCGACAGTACCGCTATGCCATGGGTACATTCAGCATAGAAGTACCCGGCGGTATTATGGACCCGCACGAAACCGATCCGCTGGATGCTGCCAAGCGGGAACTGCTCGAAGAAACAGGATATAGCTGTGGCAAAATAGAACAGGTGGCCGTAGTAGCTGCCAACCCCGCTACGCAAACCAATTCATTGTACTGCTATCTCGCTACCGACTGTGAACTCACACATGCACTGGATCACGACGAGCACGAAGAGATGGAAGTATTGCTGGTAGACATGGATGAATTGCTCACGCTACTCCGTGAAAATAAAATTGTACAGTCGCTGCATGTAAATTCTATTTTGTACGGATTGATGAAACTTGGAAAAATACAGTTCTAAGCAAGTGTGCTGCTTACCCATTCTTTGTTCACTTCGCCTACTACAAATACGCTGCCGCAAACCATAATGATATCCTCATCATTTGCCTTGGCCAATGCTGCCTGCAATGCGGTGTTTACATCGGGGTAGGCATTTCCTGCTAGTCCTTTTTGTAAAGCCTGTTCCTGCATTTGCAGGTACGGCATGGCCCGTGGTATATGTGCCTGCGTAAAATAGTAGGTAAATGCAGCTGGCAACAGGCTGAGCACTTTGCTGATGTCTTTATCGTGTACCATGCCCATTACCCAGTGAATCTTTCTTTTGCTGTTGTCTGATTGCAATTGTTGCAACTGTGCCAGCACCTGCTCAATGCCTTGTGGATTGTGTGCTACGTCGAGTACAACGTATGGGCTTTGACGCAACACTTCCCAGCGGCCATGTAGGCCGGTAAGAGGCTGCACCTGCAAGAGGGCTTCCTGTATGGTTGCTTTGTTGAGTGGCCATCCTGATGCGGTTAAAACATCGGTGGCTTTAAGTACAGTACGCAGGTTGTACTGTTGGTATATGCCGGGCAAATCGGTAGCAACATCTACGGTTTCTCCATTACGACTATCCTGCAATTCGAGCTGTAGTTGCTGTGGTTGCAAAGAGGTATGTACAATGGTAAATGCTTGCTCCGAAAAATAAATAGGGCTGCCCGTACTGTTGGCTTTTTCCTCGAATACCGGTTTTGTTTCCGGGAGGGTTTCGCCAATTACTACAGGAATATAGGGTTTAATAATACCCGCTTTTTCAAATGCTATTTCGGGCAGTGTATTACCCAGCAGGTTCATGTGGTCCCAGCCAATATTGGTGATGATGCTAAGCTCGGGCGTAATGATATTGGTGCTGTCTAACCTGCCGCCCAGGCCGGTTTCTATAATGGCAATATCCACCTGCTGCTGCGCAAACCATTCGAATGCCATGGCTACCGTTACTTCAAAAAAACTGGGAGAAATGGCTTCTATGGAAGGTTGTATGCGGGCTACAAAATCGATAATAAACTCCTGGCTGATCCATTCGCCGTTGATCTTGATGCGTTCACGAAAATCTACGAGGTGTGGCGATGTATAGAGCCCGGTTTTGTAGCCATGCTTTTGCATAATGGCCGCCATCATATGGCTGGTACTGCCTTTGCCATTGGTGCCGGCTATATGAATGCTTTTGAAATGTTGTTGAGGATTGCCCAGTTCCTGGAGCAACGCAATGGTATTGTGCAGATCCTTTTTATAAGCTGCTGCACCAATGCGGGTGAACATGGGCAGTTGTTCGTAGAGGTAGTCGATGGTTTGCTGGTATGTCATACTTGCTGGTGCAAAGAAACTAAAATGCCACCAGCTGTGTGCTGATTCGTGTACATAGTGGATGGGCTGCCTGATGGTAGCGGTAGCTGCCCAGCGGGCACTACAAGCGAACAGCAGGAAATGCTGTTGCCATGTGCACTAAGGCGAGAGCCCCTAATTTTTTAATCGGAAATTGAAGATGAGTGTACCTAAGCTTTCGCCATCGCCGGTAGAAAATTTAATTTCTTTCGCCTTGCGAATGGCAATGGCTTTGAGCGTTGGACTGCTGCTGGTACTGCCGCGGCTTTGGTAAGTAGCACTCATTACTTTACCATTTTCGTCTACCCTTACGTCCACGGCTATTTTGGCATTTTCGTTGAACTCGTCTTCAAAGCTGGGCGTACGCAGAATACCGCGGCCGCTGAGCCCGCGACTGATAGATACGCCGCTTTTGCCCGTGCCACCATTGCCGGTATAATTATCGCTGTTGATATTTCCATTGGCCTTGCCCTGGTCGCCGGTGCCACCTGCAATGCCCTGGTTTTTTACGCCGTTGAATGCATCCTGGTTATTGCCGCCAGTGCCTTTGCCACCTGCGTAAGTACCCAAGGTGGCTTTAGGTTTTGGCTGCTGTGGAGCCGGTGGCGTATTGGATACTTTTTTCTGCTGAACGGTTTGATTGGTTACAGGCTTGGGTTTGGTAACTGTTTTTTCTACTTTTTTGGGTACAGTTACAGCATCCGCTTCGTCTGCATCTTCCTCGCTGGTAACGGGTTCGGCAGCAGGAGGATTAGAAGGAGGTGTAGCCGCAATTTGCGCACCTGCTTCGGGGGCGGGTTCGCCGGGCATCATGGGCGGAATATCGCCCAGGCCGGTTTCGCTGTTGCCGAGGTTTACTTCTATGCCTTCGTCGAGTAGTGGTGGTGGTGGATAGGGCACACTCCAGGTAATGAAGAACAAAAGCAATGCAACAATAGCTGTAATGACTGCCGTATAGCCGCCTGCCTTAATATTCTTTTCCCTTTCGAAATGTAGTTGTTGTGCTAAAGCCATCATCGTAAAAATACCAGCTTGGTTGATGCTGTAACGTGAGAGATGCAGAGAAATTACTCATTCCATGTGCATAAGCTAAGCTTTAACAAGCTGTAAAGTGGTGGGAGTGCGGGGTGTGTGGTGTGGGTGCGGTTGTTTATGGATTGATTTTATGCAAAGAGCAGGCCCTGGTTGATGGGTACGGGCATATTTTGAAAAGGAAGCGAAGCCAGTATTTGCCATTTGGTTTCGTCGGGTCGCTTGCGCAGCAGCAATACATTGTCGGCTACAAAACGCAGTGAAATCCTTTTGTGTTTTACATGTTGCCATGCCTGCGCCATTTCGTTGGGCTGCAGTTTGAATGCCACGTTGATCTTGGGAAATGATGCGAAACGGGGCTCCTGGTTCACCACTTTCATACTCATTTTTTCCTGATGCAATTGCTGCAGCAGTTGATTGAACCCATGATTGGGAACCATGTGGAAATAAATGGTGTGCTGTAACGCCGTGCCATAATGCTGTACATGAAAAAGAAAGGGTGGAACGCCACTGGCAATACTGTGCAATAGGTCCGTAAGCTTTTTTTCATTTTTTGCATACTGCGAAAAACTGGCTACCGGCACCTGGTTTTTCCCGGGCTTCCAATTGCTGGGAGGTAGCAGGCTTTGCACAATTTTGTTGCGGGTAGTATCCAAACGTTTGCGTACATGCTCGGGTGGGCGAATCACCAGTTGGTAATCGTACACGGGAAGCGCTGTTGCAGATGTCATGGGTTGTTGCATAGCGGTGAGTTTAAATAGTTTGAAACCATGGTTGCTGTTGTACTGCGGGCATGGGTGCCAGTTGAAAACGTTGCAACAATTTCCAATTGCCGGTGGGCAACATTTTCAATAGTTCGAGTTGCTGCACTTCAATGGAAGTGTACAGGTCGATGCCCGAAAAAAACTGCATGGCACGATGGAATACAACGCCCGGTAATTCGGTAATGAGGGCAAGCCTGCATTGCTGTGTGTACTGGATGCGGGAAGCAGTGATGCCCGATAACTGGCTGAGCAATGCCACCAGTTTTTGCTCGAAAGCAGCATGCTGTGGAGTGGCTTGAATGCGGGCCTGTACCTGGTGTGGCGGAATACCCGAAATATTGTTGATGAGTACCGGGAAGGATGATTGAGAACACATGAAGTTGAACAACCAGGAGAGCAACAGTGATTCGGAAGACTCGGGCAGCCGGTGGTTGAAAAACGATAGCTCGAGGGTAGGAAACAGGCCATCGTTTGGGTGCAACATTTTGAATGCCGACCGGGCTTCTTCCAGGCGAACTGCTGCTTCCGTTGAGGGGCTGGCTACGAGTTTGTACTTGGTCCAGGTATCCCAGGGTTGGAGTGTACTTTTTTCCATGTGTTGTTGGTTAAGTGGCTTAGTGGGTAGCCACATTATTTAGTATAAAAATACTAAAAAGATTAGTTTTGACAAAAATTGTTTTATGACAGAAGTTGCAACGCAGGGTAAACAGGTGATGACTGGAAAGATGGATACAGGCATGGAGCAGCCAGCCACTTCATTTGTATGGTATATACTTACAACCAGCAGGCTGCAGCCAATGGGCATTTACAAAGGCGATAAATTGTTGGTGGAAAAAACGACGGCGCTTACTGCCGGGCAAATAGTGCTGCTGCAAATGGATGGCAAGCTGCTGCTCCGAAAACTGGAGCAAAGCAACCAGGGGTGGGCATTGGTAGCCCTGCAGCAAAAGCTGGCGAGTTTGGAATGGCCACTACATCGGGCTTTACCCATATTGGGTGTGGTAAGGCAGGTGGTGCGGGAGGTATAGGCTAAGGTTGAGGTTGAGGCCAAGGGTAAGGGCGAGGTTAAGCTGCAGAATGGCTTCGTTGGCCTATGCCATTTTTCATTTTCGGACGGCTTTTCTGAAGGGAAATGTGGATAACTTTAGAAAAGAGAAATTTTATTTTGGAAAAGGTCTTTCCAAGTTGTCTATTTTATAAGTAATTGATATTGAATTGTTATTTTGATGTTATGGCTCCAATAACAAGAAAATTTAGCCACGGATTTTCCAGTTTTTTTCTCTAAAAATCAAAAAATATTTTTTTTGTATGTGGAAAAGTTAGTTAATATTGTGCAAACATCGATTCGGGGAATGGATGCTGATAACGACTCTTTTCACAGGACTAGCTGACCCATGTAAAGAGTAGCATTTTCCACCACCTGTTTCGGACACACCATTTCGTAATTCTTTTTGATCAGGCTGTTTGTCGCACACAGTTTGATCCGCTACGATGAAATCATCGTGTACCATTCCGATGGCGAATTGCGCCGGGAGTGAAGTAACCTTCGATCTACTTAGGCTGGATTTTTTACAAACCAAACTGATTGCAGTAACTGTATTCGCATGCAGTTGCATCAGCAGGCTGGTTAGAATTCTACTTACCCATTAATTCAATTGTGATGTTTACTTGTATCTGTAAAAAGATAGGAGTAGTAGGAGTGTTGTCGCTCCTATTTTCTTCTGTCTCCGCTCAAAAGGAAATTGTCGCATTACAGGAGCGAAAAGACCTTACGCTTACGCAAATTGAAATGCTGGCTCAACAGTATTTCAACCAACACGGAACCGCCAATGGCCAGGAGGCCCGACAATTCCAGGTTTGGTTGAATGAAGCAAAATTTCACCAGGACGAAAAAGGCTATTTGTTAGCACCCGATCATGATTGGAAAGCGTACAACAATTTCCAATCCATGTTCAGTAAATCTGTGACTGCCACTACGGGTATTGCGCAGGCAAGTGCGGGGCCATGGGTAGAAAAAGGCCCGTACAGTTGGAATAATTCTAGCAGTTGGAACCCCGGAGTGGGTCGTGTAAATGCTGTGGCCGTGCATCCTTTGGATACTTCCATCATCTATATAGCATCGCCGGGCGGCGGCATTTGGAAATCGGTGAATGCCGGCCAAAGCTGGAAGCCACTTACCGATAACAATGGACTTTGGATGAACATGTATTCGGTAGCGGTAGATCCTACAAATACACAAGTGGTATATGCAGGCAGCAGTGCCAACACAATAATAAAATCAACAGATGGTGGCGCTACATGGACAGCCATCAATTCCGGTATGACCGGTATCATCAGGAAAATTGTGGTGCAACCTTCCAATACAGCATTGTTGATGGTGGCTGCAGCCAATGGTATCTGGCGTTCGGTGAATGGCGGTACCAGTTGGACCCGTACCTACACCGGCATCATGGAAGATATTGAATGGAAACCCGGTAGTACAACGGTGTTGTATGCTTCAGGACCAAATGCAGTGTTGTGTTCTACCAATGGTGGTGCCAGTTGGACCACGCTGGGCGCAGCCAATGGTATTGCTACTACAGGTAGATCCATCATTGCGGTTTCTGCTGCCAATCCTGAAAAAGTATATGTGGCCCAGGCCAATGGAAATGAATTAGGATTCTTGTTTACTTCTACAGATGGCGGTGAGAATTTTGCTACCACCGTTACAGGTTCTTCCAGCGGTTGCACCAACTTTTTTGGATATGAAGCTTCGGGTTGCGGAACTGGTGGACAGGCGAATTATTCCATTTCATTAACCGTGAATCCTGCCAATGCCGATGAAGTGTACCTGGCAGGTGTAAACGTTTTTAAATCTACCAATGGCGGTGCCAGTTTTGCACCGGCTACTGCGTGGACATATCCCAATGCAGTGGGCTACAACCATGCACATGTGCATGATCTGCATTGGGTAAACAAAACCATTTACTCAGGTTCCGATGGTGGTATTTATAAAACCACCGACCTCGGTGATAACTGGACCGACCTCTCTTCAGGCCTTGGTATCAGGCAGTTTTACCGTGTTGCCAATAGTAAAAGCAATAGCCAATTGTTCACTGCAGGTTCGCAGGACAATGGATCTACGTTGTATAAAAATGGTGTATGGAAAGATTGGTTGGGCGGTGATGGTATGGAAGGATTTATTCATCCATCCAATGAGCAATTAATATTTGGCCTTGGTCAAAATGGAAGCATATATCGATCAGAAAACCAGGGTGCATCTTATACCCAGTTGGCAAAGCCTGCCATAGGTGAATGGATCACCCCGATAGATTTTGAAGAACAGAACAACATCTTGTATGGCGGGTGGAATGGCGTGTATAAAAGCGAAGATCTCGGTAATTCATGGACAAGAATTTCGGGTAATTATATTCAAACAACGCTGACCTGTTTGAAAGTAGCGCCATCCGATGCAAGCTTTATGTATGCATCCAAAGGAAACACTTTGTACATCACTAAAGATCGCAGCAATACATGGACCAGCGTTACGCTGCCTGCTGCTATCAATGCAATTACCGTAAGTGCCAGCAACCCCGAAAAAATTTGGCTGGCACTCAACAGCAGTTTTCATTGCGTGTATTTTTCTAATGATGGTGGCACCACGTTCACCAATATATCCGACAACCTGCCCAGCCAGATACCACGTGCCATTGTGGTGGATGATGAAGCCAACGAAAGTGTGTATGTAGGTTTCAGTATTGGTGTGTTTTACAAAAGCAACACTACTGCCGGTTGGGAAGATATTACCGAAAACCTGCCGATGGTAGCAGTGAACGATCTGAAGATCCAGAAGAAAGGACATCTGCTTCGTATAGCTACGTATGGCCGTGGTGTGTGGGAGCGTCCTTTATTGGGCGAGATCATACAGGCTTGTGGAATCCCTACAAATCTTACTGCATCTGCACTCAGTACAAGTGCTGCAACACTGTCGTGGAATGCAGTGGATGGCGCTGCTGCGTACACACTGGAGTACCAGGAAAATGGAAGCAGTAACTGGATAGCAGCAGCTATAGGAACTGCCAACACTACGCATACATTGAGTGGTTTAAAACCAGCTACAATCTACAATTGGAGAGTGGCTGCTACCTGTGGCAATACCAACAGCGATTTCGCAAGCGGTCAATTTCAAACAATAGCCATTTGTGCATTACCGCTTCAATTGAATGCAACTGGCATTACCGAAACTGCCGCCAATATTCAATGGACCAATGGAGGCAATGCTATCAGCTATGTTGTGGCGTATAAAGCAAAAACTGCTACGCAATGGATCGAACTGGCACAACAAACTTTCGAAACTTCTTGGAGCCTTACAGCGCTGCCTCCTTCTACTGCATATGAGTTTAGAGTGAAAGCCAACTGTACTGCGAATACGAGTGAATATGCACTGGCTGCATTTACTACTGCAACACCTGTACCTGTACCGGTGGGTTGTGTAACCGCCTACGAACCGAACAACACAGTGCAACAAGCAAAATTGTTGCTGGCGAACCAGGAGATCGGTGCTGCCATTGGTTCGAAAACCGATGAAGATTGGTACACATTTAATACCGGCTCTGGCTCGCTATCGCATATCAAATTGCGTTTGTACAATTTACCCGAAGACTATGATCTGTACCTGTACGACAAGTATTACCGCTTGATTGGCGTGTCTGTTAATTTGGGAAAAAACAACGAAGTGTTGCTGCTGAACCCAACCGTAAAAAATACGACTTACTATGTAAAAGTGGTGGGCAAGCTGGGCAAGTACGATGTGAAAAATTGCTACAGTTTGAAACTGGAATTGAACCAGGCATCATGGCCCAAGCAAACAGGCGAAGTGGAAGCCAAAGAAATAGGCGAAGCTTTGGTGAGCTTGTCACCCAACCCCGCAACATCTTATGCCACGTTGAGCTTTGACAGCCCAATTGATGAAAAAGCGGATTGGACTTTGGTGAATGCTGCCGGAACAACTGTAGCCCAAAAATCTTTGCTGGTGAACAAAGGGAAGAATGCTCTCAAAATTGATGTGGCGTCCCTGAAACCCGGCATATACCAACTGCAACTGCGCAGCGCTACCCGCTTTATCAACGAGCAGGTGGTGGTAGTACGTTAGGCGACAATGGTGTTTTTATAAATCACATTGAATGGCCGGATGATTCTTCATCTGGCCCTTTTTTTGTGGCGAAAGAAAAGTTAATAGCGAAGCATACTGCAATAAAAAAATACAACTGTGCGTATAAGTGCAAACCCCATCTCTATGAAGCAAACTGGCTGTTGGCTGGCCGTCGGTATCCTGCTTTTTGTATTGCATCCTGCTGCTGCTCAAAATCCGTTATCGCGGTTTTCTACTGCATGGAACAATGCTGCGTATAAAAAAGCTAACACTGCTGCAAAAGCAAATTACCTGGACGCAAAAGAAAAGCAGGTCATCTACATTTTAAATTTGGCAAGAATGAACCCGGTGTTATTTGCGAATACTGTGGTCCCCAAATTTCCGGCACGCATTGGTGATGATAATTTGAGCAAACACCGTGACTATCTCAGCTTGTTGGCAACCTTGAAAAAAACAAAGCCGCTGCCCATTTTGTATCCCGATTCTTTGTGTTGGGTAAGTGCCAACTGCCATGCGGTGAGCAGTGGCGAAGCCAGTTACGAGGGGCATGATCGTATAAATATTATTTGCGAGGAAAAATCACATTTCTCTGCCGAGTGCTGTCATTACGGCTACAGCGATGCACTGGATGTTGTGGTGAGCTTACTCATAGATGAAGATGTGCCATCTCTTGGCCACCGAGAAATTTTGTTGATGCAAAGGCTTACCAAAGTGGGCGTAGCATTCGCTCCGCATAAAGAGTATGGCGTAAATACTGTACTCGATTTTGATTAGCATGTGCAGTCATCAATAACAACGAACACTCCATGCCTTGCTCCATTCCTTGCCTGCCGGCAAGGAAATAATTCCTTCTTTGTCTGCCAGTTGCTGGTTGTGCCCAATTGAGTCGGCATGGCCAAACCAGGGTTCGATGCACACAAAATCGGCATCTTTCGCTGCCCATATTCCAAGGTGTGGAAATCCTGCAAATTGAAAACTCAATCCATGAGTATGCTTGCTGCTGCCAATGGATACAGCACTGCTTTGCAAATGTTTGAGCACAATGGCATCTTCATAAAACAGCTCGTGTTGCAGGGGAACAATATTGCCTTGCTGTGTACTGATGGGTACGGTATTATTTGCCAATAATCCATCCTGTAATTTCCAACGGTGCAGCGGTTCTTCCACATCAAATTGCAGGTAATGATCTTCGTAGCTGGTATTGGCGGTAAGTGGCACCGCAAATGCAGGATGCCCGCCTACAGAAAATAGGATGGCTGAAGTATTGTTATGCGTCACCTCGTATGCACAACTGAGTGTGTCATCCTTCAATGTATAGCGCAGCGAAAATTGAAAATGAAATGGATACTTCTTCAAAGTTTCTTCATTGGCCGTAAGCGTAAACAATGCTTCTGTTTCGCTGAGTTGCGTTGTTTCAAATTCCATCTCTCTTGCAAAACCGTGTCGTGGCAATGAGTATTCATTTCCTTCGTGGTAATAGCGGTTGTCTTTGAGAGTGCCCACAATTGGAAAAAGTACCGGCGAATGTTTGGGCCAGGCTGCGCCGGCCTGCCACATGTACTCAATGCCATTGGCATGTTTCAGGCTTTGTAATTCGGCGCCAACAGGATGAATGCTTGCAGTTAAATACGCGTTGCGCAATATGATCATAGATAGGCTGCTTTCAATGTGTGTTCAAAAATTGGCTACATGTTTCTCCTGTACTGGCCTCCCACTTCATACAGTGCATGCGTGATCTGACCAAGCGAACAGTATTTCACGGTTTCCATCAATACTTCAAACAGGTTGCCGTTTTCAATAGCAGTGGCTTTGAGCTGTGCCAAAGCTGCCGCAGACTTCGTCTCATTTCTTTTCCAAAATCCGTGCAGGTTTTGGATCTGTTGCTCTTTTTCTTCGGTGGTGCTTCTTATCACTTCGCCAGGTGTTTCTGTAGGGCTTCCTTTTTTATTCAGGAAAGTATTCACACCTACAATAGGTAACTCGCCGGTATGCTTTTGCATTTCGTAGTGCATACTTTCTTCCTGTATTTTATTGCGTTGGTACATGCGTTCCATGGCACCTAATACACCGCCTCTTTCGGTAATGCGGTCAAACTCCTGCAACACGGCTTCTTCTACCAGGTCGGAGAGTTCTTCAATTGCAAAACTTCCCTGTATAAAATTTTCTGTTTTAGCGCTTCCCAATTCACGATTGATGATGATCTGGATGGCCATGGCCCTGCGTACACTTTCTTCGGTAGGCGTGGTAATGGCTTCATCGTAGGCATTCGTGTGCAGGCTATTGCAGTTGTCGTAAATAGCATACAATGCCTGCAGCGTGGTGCGGATATCATTGAAGTCAATTTCCTGAGCGTGCAGCGATCTGCCGGAAGTTTGAATATGGTATTTTAGTTTCTGGCTGCGGTCGTTGCCTTTGTAGATGTACTTCATGGCTTTGGCCCAAATGCGACGAGCCACCCGGCCAATCACACTATACTCTGCATCCATGCCATTGCTGAAAAAGAAACTAAGGTTCGGTGCAAAATCATCAATGTGCATGCCCCTGCTCAGGTAATATTCCACATAGGTAAAACCATTGGATAATGTGAATGCAAGTTGCGTAATGGGATTGGCCCCGGCTTCGGCAATATGGTAACCACTGATGCTTACACTATAAAAATTACGAACCTTGTTGGTGATAAAATATTCCTGCACATCGCCCATGAGTTTGAGTGCAAATTCGGTGCTGAATATGCAGGTGTTTTGTGCCTGGTCTTCTTTCAGAATATCGGCCTGCACCGTGCCGCGTACCTGTTGCAGTGCAGTTTCCTTGCAGGCTTTATAATCTTCGGGAGGCAATACTTCATCGCCGCTAAGACCCAGTAATTGTAACCCTAATCCGTTGTGGTGTTGTGGCAAACGCTCGGGCGCCAATGGGTTGTAATACGCAGGCCTGGGAGTGTGTGCAAATTTAGCTTCGCTTATTTTTTTCACTTCCTCCCACAAACCCAACTCTTCAATTTTCTTTTCGCATTGCTGGTCTATTGCAGCATTCATAAAGAAAGCCAGCAGCATAGGAGCGGGGCCATTAATGGTCATGCTTACAGATGTTCGTGGGTCGCATAGGTCGAAACCACTGTAGAGTTTTTTTGCATCGTCCACGGTGGCAATGCTTACACCGCTGTTGCCAATTTTTCCAAAAATGTCCGGGCGTTCATCGGGGTCTTCGCCATAGAGCGTAACACTGTCAAACGCAGTACTCAATCTTTTGGCTGGTTGATCGCTGGCCACATAATGAAAACGTTTGTTCGTTCTTTCGGGGCTGCCTTCTCCTGCAAACATGCGTGTAGGATCTTCGCCCTGGCGTTTCAATTCGAATACACCTGATGTGTAGGGAAACTCGCCGGGTATATTTTCCTGCAATTGCCATTGCAAAATATCGCCCCAGTCTTTGTATTTCGGCAACACCACTTTTTTCAGTTTGGTATTGCTGAGTGTAAGCGTTGTGAGTGGCTGGCGAATTGTTTTTTCTCTTACAATATATTCAAAAAAATCGCTGGTGTATTTTTTTACAACCTGCTCCCAGTTGGCCATCAACACTGCACATTCGTTGTGTAGTTTCGATTGGTAGTTGGTCTTCAACTGTTGCAATGGTTGCAGGTCTTTGGCTGCGTCTTCTTTCAGTACGCCATCCAGTTTGTAGAGTGCACTGGCATAGCTAGCCTGTTCTTTCACCCATTGATTGTACTGCCTGTTGCCCTGTGCTATTTCGCTCAGGTATCTTACCCTTGCCGGGGGAATAACAGAAGCAGAAACTTTAGCACTGGCCGCATGTACAAACGATCCATACTGTACGCCCATTTTGGTATGTACAATGGATAGCATTTTTTCGAACAAGAGGTTCATGCCTTCGTCGTTGAACTTGCTGGCCATGGTGCCTACAATAGGCAGGCTATCGTCGGTGGCTGTCCACAATGCATGGTTGCGTTTGTACTGCTTGCGTACATCTGCCAATGCATCGAGTGCACCGGCTTTGTCAAATTTGTTGATGGCGATCATGTCGGCATAATCGAGCATATTTATTTTCTCGAGCTGCGATGCGGCGCCATATTCAGGAGTCATCACATACAGGCTTACATCGCAATAGTCGAGAATGGATGCATCACTTTGCCCTGTGCCTGCACTTTCGAGAATGATGAATTGATAGCCTGTTTCTTTACAAATATTGATGGCTTCTTGTACATGCACACTCAACGCAGTATTGTCTTCGCGGGTGGCCAGCGAACGCATATAGACACGTGGATGCGAAATGCTGTTCATGCGAATGCGATCGCCCAATAATGCACCGCCTGTTTTTTTCTTGGAAGGATCAACGGAAATAATTGCTACTGTTTGTTCTTCATTCAATGCGAGAAAACGACGTACAATTTCATCGGTCACGCTGCTCTTGCCCGCACCACCGGTACCCGTAATGCCCAGCACAGGAATGGATGCATTCGCTTTTGTGTTGGATGCAGCATTGTCGGTTTCTGCATGGCTAATGGCTCTTGCTACTTTGCGTACATCTTTCCTTTCCCCCATGGGCAGTTTTCCATTCCAGTTGTTGGCAGCCTGCCAGTAGGCTGTTTCCTGGTTGCGGCATTGTTCCAGCAGATCTTCAATCATGCCTTCCAATCCCAGGTGGCGACCATCGTCGGGCGAATAAATGCGGGAGATGCCGTATGCATGCAATTCCCTGATCTCTTCGGGCAAAATAGTGCCACCACCACCACCAAATATTTTGATATGCCCGCAACCGTTGTTGTCGAGCAGGTCCTTCATGTATTTGAAAAATTCTACGTGTCCACCCTGGTAACTGGTGATGGCAATGCCATGAGCATCTTCTTCAATGGCAGCTTCCACTATTTCGTGCACACTCCTGTTGTGACCAAGATGTATGATCTCCGCACCTTTCGATTGCAAAATGCGGCGCATAATATTAATGGCGGCATCATGCCCGTCGAATAAACTGGCAGCAGTAATAATTCTTATTTTCTTAGAGGCATTTACATTCATACAGGCAAGTATTGAATGGGCAAAAATAAAGCATCCGGCACGAGGTAAAATATTTCACACCTCCTGCCGGATGCCTTTAACAAACAAACGCTGCAGTTAAAGCACTGCTATCATGCTTATTTCCACGTTTACATTTTTGGGAAGGCCTTTTACGGCTACGGTTTCACGGGCAGGGAAATTGCCGGTGAAATATTTGCCATACACTTCATTCACGGCACCAAACAAATTCATGTCCGAAAGAAAAATGGTGGTTTTTACCACATGGTCAAATTGAGCACCGGCTTCTTTCAATACGGCTTTCAGGTTGTTCATCACCTGGTGGGTTTCGTCTTCTATGGAGTCGAGTACCAACTGGCCTGTTGCGGGATTGATGGCTACCTGGCCGCTAATGAACAGCATATTGCCTGCAACGATGGCCTGGTTGTAAGGACCAATAGGGGCAGGGGCTTCGCTGGTTTGTACCACTTTTTTGCTCATAACGTAAAAATTTGAATGAAAACGAATGTATAAGATTCGGCGCAATACGGCAATTTTGCAACCTGCCAATGGGCGGATGGTCACAAGAAATGGAAGAATGCAAAAAGGAGTAATTGTAGATAATACAGGAAATGGCGATAAATACTGCCAACTACTCGGGCAACCGGGGCAATGGTCGGCGGTGGAGCATATCGACATGTTGGGCGATGCGTTACCTGCATTGCTGCTGTTCATGCAAATCCCCCAAACGATTCCTGCGCATTGCACCATGCCCTTTTTTATAAACGACACACTGGCCACATTTACAGTAGCAGAAAATGATACGCGACCTATTGTGCGATTTTGCGGCTGGAATACGATGATGGAACGAGCTGCCTGGGAAATTGCAGCTTATGCGCAAGCAAACATAGAAGACTGGAAACCTGCGGCGGAATTACTGCTTAGTAAAAAACTAACAACAATTGCCAACGTACCCGGCTTTGTAGCACCCAGGATTGTTGCCACCATCATTAACGAAGCCTGTTTTGGTTTGGCCGATCAACTTTGTACAGAAGCAGATATGGACCTGGCCATGCAGTTGGGAACCAATTACCCAAAAGGGCCTGTGCAATGGATGAAAGAAATTGGCCCGCAAAATATTCATGCATTACTGTCTGCGCTTGCTTTGCAGGATAGCAGGTATATGCCACATCCATTATTGAACCGGTAATAAATAGTATGAGCTTAATACTTTGTATTGATACTTCCCTGCAACTTGGTTCTGTTTCGCTCAGCAAAAATGGTGAGTGTATTGCAGCGTTATACAGCGATCAGCAACAGGAACATGCTTCCTTTTTGCAGCCTGCCATTCAACGCCTCATGGAGCAAGTGGGCATGCCTTTATCAGCATTGGATGCAGTGGCTGTGAGCAATGGGCCGGGTTCTTATACCGGTCTTCGTGTGGGGCTGGCCAGTGCCAAGGGACTTTGCTTTGCATTAAATATTCCATTGATTACCATTTCGAGCCTGCAGGTAATGGCGCATGCCATGCAGCAGCAGGTGGGGGCTGGCAATTCATCTTACCTGCTATGCCCAATGATTGATGCAAGGCGCATGGAAGTGTTCACTGCTGTGTACGATGCGGCACTGCATGAAGTACAAGCGCCTTCTGCCGTAGTGCTTACGCCCGATTTTTTGGGCGATGCATTGAAGGAGCACACCATTTATTTTGCGGGCAATGGAGCCGATAAATGGATGCAAATGGTAGAGAGCCCGAATGCAAAAATTATTTCGGATATAGCAAGTGTGCCATCATTGTGCAAGCTGGCCTATGAGCAGGCACAGCTACAAGCATGGGCCAACCTGGCCTACGCAGTTCCTTTTTATTGCAAAGCGTTTTACCAGCCTACCGTAGCCAACACAGGAAAATAAGGCGAGTAACGGCATTTTATACAGCTTTCATACGGGTTGCTATGAAATGGAGCATGCTTATTGATATATGTCAATAAAATGCTGGTTCGTTCTCATTTAATCATTTTTTATGATGTATTCTTTTGCCCGTTCCCATTAATAATTAATTTGCGCACCTAACACATGGCAGATAGGTTCCATGCAATGGGCATGTCTGTTTTCAACACAATAATCAACATTACACATGGCTACCAGTTCGCAACACTACCTGGTTTTATATCCAGGCACTAAAAAAGAAACTCAAATAGAGCTTCTCACGCTCAAGAAAGCAGACCTGATCATTCGTGCGCTCAACCACAAATTGCGTTTACAAATCATAAAGTTGCTGCACGACAAAGACGAGTTAACAGTCACTGAAATTTATGTAAAGCTCCGCCTCGAACAATCTGTAGCATCCCAGCATCTTGCATTGCTACGCAGGGCCGGCATAGTGGAAACCCGCAGAGAAGGAAAATTCATTTTTTATTCTGTAAATACCAACCGGATCGAAGAGATCTTCAAGATATCCAAAAGCCTGATCGTAAATAAATAAGACCGATACCAACGTGGCGGTTCTAACGGTACAACAATATGCGTAATGCAGGCCTAGGCCTGCATTACATTTTTTTCAACAGTTATTATTTTCATTGCCACAAAAATTGAAGCGTATGTATATCGAACAATTATATACCAATTGCCTGAGTGAAGCTGCGTATTACATAGAGAGTAACGGGAAGGCAGCTATTATTGATCCGCTAAGAGATATACAGGTGTACCTGGATTTGGCGAAGCAACGCAATGCCACTATTCAATATGTTTTCGAAACGCATTTTCATGCCGATTTTGTGAGCGGCCATATCGATTTGGGAAAAGCAACCAATGCGCCCATTGTGTATGGACCCGGCACCAAAACTGCTTACCCCGTGCATGTAGCTGCCGATGGCGAATCATTTCAATTGGGTGCAATTACTATACAGGCTTTGCATACTCCCGGCCATACACAGGAAAGTACTTGTTGGTTGCTGAACGATGAAAGCGGCAAGCCGCATGCGTTGTTTACCGGTGATACGTTGTTCATTGGTGATGTAGGCAGGCCCGACCTCAGCAGCGGCGATATGAGCAGCGAAGAGCTGGCGGCTTTGTTGTACGATTCTTTGCACAACAAAATTGCCCAATTGCCGGATGAAGTGTTGATCTATCCAGCACATGGTGCCGGTAGTGCCTGTGGTAAAAATCTTGGACCTGAAAAATTCAGCACGCTTGGCGAACAGAAAGCATCGAACTATGCACTGAAAGAGCAAACGAAAGAAGAATTTATAGCAGCCGTTACCAAAGGACTTGAAGAAGCGCCTGTGTATTTTGCCATCAACGCAGCCATCAATCAAAAAGGCTACCAACCCTACGATGCCTTGTTGCATGCGGGTTTGCAGGCTTTGGATCCCGCAGCATTTGCAGCTATCAAAGACAACGACGATGTGATAGTGCTCGATACAAGACCTGGCACTCTGTTTACCAATGGCTTTGTACCGGGTTCTGTTTTTATTGGCCTCGAGGGAAGATTTGCAGAATGGGCAGGTAGCTTGTTGCCATTCGATAAAACATTATTGTTGGTAACAGAAGAAGGCAAAGAAGAAGACAGCATTACCAGGCTTACACGTGTTGGTTTTGAAAAATTTGGAGGTTACCTGAAAGGCGGCTTTGAAGCATGGCAGCAGGCCGGCTTGCCTATTGATCTGATCATCGATATTGAAGCTGATGAATTGGCCATGGATCTGCCGCACGACGAAAACCTGTTGGTAGTAGATGTGCGCAATGCTACAGAATATGCCGATGGGCATGTAGTGGGAGCCATGCACCTGCCGCTAAGCGACATGAATGATGTGTTGGAAATTGCCAACCTGCCGGAAGAAGCTAACATTTACCTGCACTGCGCCAGTGGATTTAGAAGTGTGATCGCTACTTCGCTTATCAAACGCCAGGGCCTGCACAATGTGCGCAATGTATTGGGAGGATGGAAAGCCATACAACAACAGGAAGGTATCCCTACGGAAAAAGACAAGACAGTATTGAATTAATTCAATCCATTTGAATAGAAATGCCCTGCAATTTGCGGGGCATTTTTTATTGGTTATTATTTTGTTGAAGTGGTTTGCCTCATATTGGCCAGTACTAAACCTGCAATCACAATGCACATACTTACTACATGTATCCAGGTGATTTTTTCACCCAAAATAAGTACGGCTTCTATGCTGGCAAAAATGGGGATCAGGTTGCCGAATATGGCCGTGCGGGCTGCCCCTAAATAAGCGATCGATTGATTCCAGCAGAAGAAAGAAAAAACCGAAGCGCCACCGCCGAGGTAGAGGATAATGCCCACCAGGCTTGCGTTCCAGTGAATGGGTGCAGCGTGCTGTTGCTCCATCCACACAAAAGGCAACAGCAATACAGTGCCTACAAAAAAAGTGACCAGTAAATAACTTTTGGGAGAAACTTCAGCCGGTTTTTTTCGGGCCATGATATTGTACACTGCAAATGAAAATGCACCGGCCAACACCCACCAATCACCCTCGGTAAACTTAAAATGCAATAGCACATCCCAACTGCCGCGGCTTAGCAACAACAGTATACCAGATATACAAACCAATAGCCCGGCCATTCTATACGGCGGTATTCTTTCTTTCAAAAAAATGCGAGCCAGTATAAAAGAAAAAATGGGTGAGGAGGTAGTACCAATCAGTGCAAGATTGATAGCACTGGTGTAATGCCCTGCTATGTACACCAGTGTGTTGAATACACTTACACCTGTAATGGCGGCAAACAAAAAATGCCAGCGATGTTGCCAGATAGTGCTGCGGTCATGCTGAAAACTTTTCCATGCAATGGGCAATAGGATAATGGATGCACAAGCCCATCGCAAAAATGCCAGTGTGATGGGTGCCACCTGGTGTATCACACCACGCGCCACCACAAAATTGCCACTCCAAACAAGCGTGGCCAATACAGCCAGCAGCATGCCGCTGATGATGGTATTTTTTGTTTTATACAAGAGGCGTTGTTGTATAGTTGAATGGATAAATCATTGCAGGTTCATTTAAAGAAAATATCCCAGGCAAACCGAAGGATGGTGCCAGTCACTACCAGCAGGAAAAATGCACGGATAAATGCATTGCCTTTTAGTAGTGCCATGCGTGTGCCTGCCCAACCACCGGCCATATTGCAAATAGCCATAGGTATGGCCAAATGAAAAAGAATATTACCCGAAATGGAGAAATAGATAATGGATGCAAGGTTGGTGGCCAGGTTGATCATTTTAGCATGTGCACTGGCATGCATAAAATCGTGCCCGATCATAGTGATGAATACCAGCACTAAAAAACTGCCGGTGCCGGGGCCAATAAACCCATCGTAGAAACCAATGACCAAACCGGATATCACGCCTTTCCATAAAGCTTCGGCATAGGGTACTTCATCGTGCTGGTGGCCCAATGTTTTGCGGGTGTAGGTAAACAATGCTACCAAAATGAGCACGCCGAGTATGATGGGTTTTAGCAGGCCGTTGTTGAGCACACTCACCATATACGAACCAAACATTGCTGCAGCAAATGCTGCAAGCGCCACCCAGCCGATCAACTTCCATCGAATGTCTATCCGCTTATTGTATTGATAAGCTGCCACAGCAGTGCCGCAGAACGATGGAATTTTTACGGTACCCAATAATGTAGCCACGGGTGCATTGGGAAATGTAATGAGCATAGCAGGGGTTTGCACGAGGCCTCCGCCTCCCACCACTGCGTCAATAAAACCGGCTGCGAAAGCAGCAATACAAACAATGATAATTTCCAAAATAAAATGCTTTCAAATATGAAGCAGGCAAGGTGTGATGCTTATGCTACATACCCGCCAAGGTCTGCAGTGCTGTGTGCAAATGCATTATTGTAATCGCCCTTAATGCGTTCGATAGGTGGATTGAAATACCCGAATTTCAGGTTGGGAAATTCCTCGTGTATCAATTCCATCATTTGCTTGATGCCCATGCATTCACCGGCATCTGCCACATGTATTTTTCCAAGATACCAATCGGGGTCTATGTTGAAATTGCGCCATTGTATCATGCACAAGTCTGTATCACGAATCAGGTTGCGCAGTGCTTCATATTCAGCTTCACAATCGGTCATGCCCGGGAATACAAAATAGTTGATGCTGGTCCATGCTCCGTATTTGCGGGCCACTTTCAGGCTTTCTACAATGTCTTCAAAACTGTAATTGTTCGGCCTGTAGTAGGGCGTATAAATTTCGGGCCTTGCACTATTGGTACTTACCCGAATGCTGTTCAATCCCGCTTCGCAAAGTGCGGCTACAGCAGCAGGGTTACTGCCATTGGTATTGATATTGATAGAACCCTTTTGTGTATGTTTCCTGATCTCAAGAATGGTTTCCCTGATGGTCTTCCACATCAATAACGGTTCGCCTTCGCAGCCCTGTCCAAAACTGATGATGGGAAAAGGTGCCGTTTCCAAATGTGGCACGGTGAACTCTACTATCTCTTCTGCAACGGGTTTAAATGTCAAACGATCCTGTGGGCTGGTGATGGATTCATCTTCCGGCTGAAAACTTACACAACCTACACAGTTGGCATTGCAGGCAGGCGAAGTAGGCACGGGGCATTCCCAGCGACCCATGGCCATATTTCTTGCAGCGGGGCAGTTGTAGGTGTTGCAGCATTTTTCCATCAGGTGTTTTACCAACCTGTTGTGCGAGTATGCTTCCATAAGATGTGCAGCACCATTGGCAATAATGCCATCATCGTAGCCGGCACATTCCTGGCGAATATCTCTTTCAATGCGAACTGCTGTTACGTAAAATGTATTGTTGAACCATCCCGCTGCAGTATAGCAAAACAGGGGAAGCGTGGGTGCATTTTCTTCAGTTTCGAAAGCCGCCAAAAACAAGTTGGTATGTGCCGGTGGAATAAAAGCCGCTACAGCCCATCCTAAACTACAGAGTCGCATTTCGCCGGTCACCACATCTATGCCAATGCCTTTGCGGCCGGGCAGTTCGTAGAGGTTGCCACCATCGGGCAGTTCTATCCAACTGTCTTCAGGCACTTCATAAGCATCCCATCCGCTGCGGCCAATAGCATACAGGCTTTGGTCTTCAAAAATATTTCCATGGCCATCGCTGTATAACAAATAGGGCGTCATAATCAAATCTGTTTTTGCTTCGAAATGGTGTGATGCTTGCGGTTGAAATAGTGTGGTTTGAAAAATCAATTTAAGGTACTGCAGTTTGCGGGCTTTTTGTTGCTTGCAACAAAGGGACGATGCACAACTGCTACACTTTAAAATGCAATTGCTCTTTGCAGTAAGCATTGAATTCTGTTTCCAGTTCTTTGCTTATTTCTTCGTCAAGTTCTTTCTGAAGGATCTTGTTGTTCCTGAGGTCTAGTGTAAACAGGTTGTCGCGAATCATCACATTGTCAATCTCGAACCACTCGTATTTTTTTTTCGGGAAAGCATTGCGCACAACTGCTTCTTTGTTGAACCCGATCTCGTTCGGAAATTTTACCCAACGTTCTATCACCGACATCAGGGCGTATCCCCAACCAATCCATACATGGTGCTCGAACAGCGGGAGCAATATCCAGCCCATGGCTGCAATCATCATTTCTATGCGATAGTGCACCTGGAAATTTTTGTCGGAGCTGCGCACCCAACCATACAGCCAAATGGCGATAATAAGGGCCGGAATCGCCAGCAGCCAAAGGTTTTTGCCATGAAATCCCAGGCGGATCAAATAGAAAAAATACGTCACCAAAAACATGAACAGCATTAGCTGGCTCACGAGGTTGATGTATTTAAAACCCGGCGATTTCAGGGTGATCACATAGTCGTATTTGTTGGCCGGAGTTTTTTCTGTTGATTCCATAATTGCTAAAAAAGATGCCGGTCGTTAACTGTTGCTGGCTATCATCAAATTGCAAAGTTTCCAAAGTTCACGGGCGCCCACATTGGCGTCCCAGTTGGTATCGCCTACGCCTATTTCCACCAGGTCAAATCCTATCAACTGGCGGCCACTTTGAATAATGCGTTTCAACAGGTAGTGTACCTGGTCGGCTTCAAAGCCTCCGTGCACCGGGGTGCCGGTGTTGGGGCAGAGCTTGGGATCGAGCCCGTCTATGTCAAAACTCAGGTGTACTTTTTGTGGCAAATGCCCGATCATTTCGTCGCAAATAGATTTCCAGGTTTCGCCTTCGTACTGGCGGTTTTTAATACCACGGTCCAAATAGGTAACCACCCTTCCATTGCTATTGGCAATATATTCCCGCTCACATTGGCTATAGTCGCGAACACCCACTTGCAGCACTTTGCTCAATTCCGGAATTTCCTTCAGCGCATTGTACACCACGCTGGCATGGCTGTACGTAAAGTTTTCGTATGCAGGCCGCAGGTCGCAGTGGGCATCTATTTGCAAAATGCCAAATTCGCCGTGCAGTTCGCCCTGTGCTCGCCAATAGCCGAGTGGGGTACTATGATCGCCGCCCACAAGACCCACCAGTTTTCCCATGCGCAGCAGGTCGGTGGTTTGCTCGTACACCCATTGGTTCATATACAGCGAGCCTTCGTTAATATCCTTCACGCTTTTGCACATAAAGCGGTTGGCATTAATGTCTTCTTCTCTCGAAATAAAGTCGATGAACAACTCGGCTTCCTTGCGCAGGAAATCGCTTTTCAGCAGCACTTTTTTGTCTATCGGCCGCATGTAAATGCCCTGTTGCCAGGCATCGCGGGCCTCATCATCCAGCAGGTCTATCTGCATAGATGCTTTAAAAATATGCTCGGCTGCACGGGCAGTACCTGCGCCGTAGCTCACGGTTACTTCCCAGGGTACGGGTACAATTACCATTCTCGATTCCTCTTCTGTAAAAGGCAATCCAAAAATGTTGTTGTTGGGGTTGGAGACGCTGTTTACGTCAAATTTCGATAAGTCTGCCATAGGGCATTTGAATAAAAGACGGCGAATGTACAAAGATAGACCACACATTGAGCCTGTTCACATAATTGTAACCATTGCAAACGTTTGCACCGCAGGGCATTGGGTGGCTTTCAGTCCCCTTCGCCGGCCCGGGGCGCTAAGTTTATTTTAACGAAGCGCCCCAACCCGCAAGCCGATTGTTCCTTGTACATTTGTGCCAACAACCATAGTTCATGAAAAAACTGCACATTTTCCTGTTAGTGGGCGTGGCCATCGCCATTGCCGTAATGATCAGCTTTACCACCGATCTTACCACATACGATACCATTGCATCGGCCAAGGAAAAACCCGATAAATATGTGCACCTTATAGCCAAGCTCGACAGGGCTCAGCCCATCGTATACGATCCGCTCAATAATCCCAACGAGTGTTCTTTTACTGTTGTCGATTCGCTGGGTGGTGTTACCAAAGTGATCAGCAATAAGCCCAAGCCCGCCGACCTGGAAATGAGCGAACGCATTGTGCTCAAAGGCCGCATGAAGGAAGATGGTTTCCACTGCGATGATATCCTGCTCAAGTGTCCCAGCAAATACAAAGACGATATGGAAGCTGCCAGCAAGCAATTGCAAAAAGGTAGCTAACGCAAAAAAAATAGTACCAACCCATTCATGGGTAAAAGACCGTGCAGCAAGTGTTGCCCGGTTTTTTTATGCTCCGCAAAGCGGGAAAACAATTGTATCTTACCAGTTCACCATTCGCAAAGTGGTGATCATGCAAGAATGTTTTGCCTTGGTTGAATGAGAAAATATTTTATACACCTGCTGCCACATTATTTGGGTTAGCATTTATTGAATAAGCATCAAATAAATACAGCTATGTGGTAAGGTACAGTCCCGGCAGAAAAGGGTTGCTGCCGGGCTTTTTGTTTCCAGAAGTTTTAATAGAAATGACTATTACCGCTGAACAGAAATTTTTACCGGTATACAGTTTGCCAACCCGGGGTGGGTAACCATCTCAAAATTTCTTGGATGGGCGGTCGAAGCGGTTGGGATACTGCGGGTTATCACTTTGGCAATTTGCCAACAGTTCAATCTTACACAGGTAGAGCAACGAGCCTTACAAGCACTTACTTTTGCCGGGCCCCAATTCAAAAATGGTCAGTAAAGAAGTTACATTATGGAGTATTTAGGCGAACACCTGCTTCCCGGTCAAATTGGCCATTTTCTCGTAGTCCTTTCACTGGTGTCTTCACTGGTGGCTTCTATCAGTTTCTTCCTGAGTTTCAGATCTCCGGCACTGGATGCCCGCAAAAACTGGTTGAAAATAGCCCGCATTGCTTTTTTGCTGGAAACTGTAGCGGTACTTGGCACTTTTATTTCGCTGTACTATATCATCAGCCACCACCTGTTCGAATACAAATATGCCTGGCAGCATAGCAGCAAAGCCCTGCCCATGGAGTATTTGCTCAGTTGTTTCTGGGAAGGGCAGGAAGGTTCTTTCATGCTTTGGAGTTTTTGGCACTGTGTGCTGGGTTGGGTACTCATAGCCAAAGCCGGCAAGTGGGAAGGCCCAACCATGACGGTGGTGAGCTTTGCCCAGTTTACCCTGGCCACTATGATACTGGGCGTATACTTCTTTGGTGTAAAAGTGGGCAGCAGTCCATTCTCGTTGCTGCGCAACGAAATGGAGGCACCCATATTCAGCAAGCCCAACTACCTCAGTTTGGTAACCGACGGCAATGGGCTTAATGCCCTATTACAGAACTACTGGATGGTGATTCACCCGCCGGTTTTGTTCCTTGGTTTTGCTTCTACCATTGTTCCTTTTGCATTTGCCATTGGTGGCCTGCTCACTAAAGACGATAAGGGCTGGGCTACACCGGCTTTACCCTGGGCTTCGTTTAGTGCAGCAGCTTTGGGCCTGGGCATTATGATGGGTGCTGCATGGGCTTACGAAAGCCTCACGTTTGGTGGCTATTGGGCCTGGGATCCTGTAGAAAATGCGAGCCTTGTGCCATGGATGGTACTCATCAGCGGTCTGCATACCAATCTTATTCTCAAAAACAGTGGAAATTCTATTCGTACCACGTACCTGTTTTATATCCTTTCTTTCCTGCTGGTATTGTACAGTACATTCCTTACCCGCAGCGGTGTGTTGGGCGATACCTCCGTACACTCCTTTACCGATTCGGGTATGAATGTGCAGCTCATCATTTTTATGGCAGTATTTGCATTGCCTGCTTTCACACTGTACTTCACTCGTTTCAAATCCATACCATCGCCACAAAAAGAGGAGAACCTCTATAGCCGCGAATTCTGGATGCTGATCGGTTCTCTCGTATTCTTCTTCTCAGGGCTGGTAGTGATCGGCAAAACCTCTTTGCCGGTGATCAATAAAATTTTTGGCAGCAAGATCGCTCCGCCGCAGGATGTGGAATTTAGCCACAACCAGATACAAGTTTGGGTGGCAGTGATCATTGGCATACTTACAGCAGTTACGCAATACTTCAAATACAAAGGCACACCCAAGAAAACTTTCTATTCCAAATTGCTGTGGCCAACCATTCTCACTATTGTATTCGGTACTATCATCAGCCTTTCCATGGGCATTTCTTACGATAAAAGAGGGCCGGGTTTCCAGGCGGCTTTGTACATCGCATTGTTCATGGCAGTGTATGCCATTGTAGCCAATGCCGGTTATATATGGACGGGGATGAAAGGCAAGCTGCGACTGGCCGGAGCATCTGTAGCGCATGTGGGTTTTGGCTTGGTATTGCTGGGTATTTTATTGTCGGCCGGCAATAAAAAAGTAATGAGCTATAACACTACAGGTATTAGCCCATTGAAAGCCGACGACAAAGAGAATAGTTATGAAAATACCACGCTCATCAAAGGTACTTCCACCGATATGGGCAACTTCATGGTGACTTATGTGAAAGACACCTTGAATCATCGCAACAGTAAGCGGTATTACGAAATTGATTTCAAAGCCAAGCAGGGTTCAGAGCAGTTTAAACTGTACCCCGATGTAATTGAAAACAACAAGGGTGGCGAAGGGCTTACGCCTAACCCTGATGCCCGCCATTATTTGGGCAAAGACATTTTTACTTACCTCACTTTCCTGAGCGATCCCAAGGCCAAATCAAAAGACACCACGAGTTTCAGAACCCGCATGGTGATCATAGGCGATACCAGCTTTTACAGCAATGGTATGTGGACAGTAAATCATGTGGAGCTGAACCCCAAGGATGCACGGTTTGCACAATATGCCGGCGATACGCTGATGGCAGCCGATATTTCGGTGATATCAAAAGATGGAAAATTGTACAAAGCCAGGCCGGCCTTCCGACTGCAGGGCAATATGCTCGAAATGATAGCCGATACGGTGATGAGTCAAAGCTTGATTTTTGCTATTCGCCGTCCCGGAGACATCAAGAAAAAAGAAGTAGAAATAGCCGTGAAGGAAAGCAGCGCTATCCTCGATTTTGTGACCTTAAAAGTGTACGAATTCCCCATGATCAATATGCTTTGGCTGGGAATTTTGGTTACGGTGGCAGGGTTCATCATCAGCATGGTGCAGCGCATACAGCTCATACGTAGGAAGCAGGTGGAATAGGGTAAATATTAGTGCCGATTCCTCGTTATATTTAGTGTAGGAATGAAAAAATGGTTCATCATATTGTTTGCATTACTGGGTACAGCAAAGCTGGCGCAGTCGCAGGTGGTGCATCCAACCTACGGGGTTAACGATACCATTACCGTGTATGCTACTTTTTTAGAAGATGGTACCATGGTGCCCACATCTGCACTGCCCATGGTAGAAGTGGTGGGCAAAATGCCCCGCTGGATGGCCCGTCAGCAAAAGCAATCGAACCGCTTACGCAATGCCGTGTATGTAACCTATCCGTATGCAAGAGAGGCCGGGCGCATCATCAATTACATGAACCAGCGCATGGCTGGCATGAAAGATGAGCGAACCAAAGTGGCGTTCATCAAAATGCAGGAAAAGGAATTGAAAACTGCCTTTGGCGATAAGATCACCCAACTGAGCGTGTACCAGGGAAAAGTACTCATGAAACTCATTAACCGCGAAACGGGCACCAATGTGTTCGATATTTTAAAAGAATATCGCGGTGGGCTGAATGCCCGTTTTTGGCAAACCATTGCTTTCGTTTTTGGCAGTAGCCTTAAGCAACCCTACAACCCTAAAGGCGAAGATGCCGAAATAGAAGGCTATGTTCGCGAAGTGCAAATGTTATATGGTGGTTAAGTCGGGGACAAACCCTGCAACTTACTTTCATACATCGGGCATACAACTAACTTTGGCCCCATGAAATTGGACATACTCGCCATTGCGGCCCACCCCGACGATGTAGAACTCAGTTGCGCCGGAACATTGATGGCCGAAAAATTACAAGGTAAAAAAGTAGGAATTGTTGATCTCACCCAGGGGGAACTCGGTACCCGTGGCACCCCCGAAAGCCGCTTGCAGGAAGCTGCAGATGCGTTGGCTATCATGGGTTTGGATGTAAGGGAAAACCTTGGCCTGCCCGATGGTTTCTTCAAAAATGAACTGGAACACCAGCTCAAAGTGGTGAGTGCCATTCGAAAATTTCAACCTTCTATTGTGCTCACCAATGCGCCTTCCGACCGTCACCCCGACCACGGCAGGGCTGCCCAATTGGTGAGAGATGCTGCCTGGCTAAGTGGTTTGCGTAAAATAGAAACCACGGCCGACGATGGTATTTTACAGCAGGCGTGGAGGCCAACTTATGTGTTTCATTTTATGCAGGACCGATACCTGGAGCCCGATTTTGTGTACGATATTTCGGCGGTGATGGATCGTAAAGTACAGGCCATCAAGGCATTTAGAACCCAGTTTGATACCCAGCCCGACAACGAGCCGCAGACCTATATCAGTACACCCGAGTTTTTGAATAGTGTGATAGAAAGAGCCAAGATGTTGGGCAAAACCATTGGCGTTCCATTTGCCGAAGGTTTTATTTCCGACAAAAAATTGGGGATATCCAGCTTCGATAGTTTTATTCAAAATCTAACTTAATTAAAACATTATACGGCTACCTTCGCCGTTCATATTCTTGACGATACAGGCTTATAAATACCTGCCGTCCCTTAAAGTTTAGTAAATGGCAACCCCAAAATTTCCAGCTGTAACTCCTTCATTCCATGCTGTTTTAAAGCATAGGGTCAACAGCTATTTTGAAGAAAAAAGAGCTTCCACTACCGGTGGCTGGCGCATATTTAGCAAAGCACTAATCCTGGTGTCGCTGCTGGTGGGTGCATACTTATACCTGATGTTGGCAACGCCTGCTACCTGGCTGGCATTGGTGATTTGCGGTGTAATGGGCTTGTTGATAGCCGCTATTGGTTTCAACATTATGCACGATGGTGGACACGGCAGTTTCAGCACTTCACCCTTCATCAACAAACTGGCAGCACTTACCCTCAATATTTTGGGAGGCAGTGCTTTTATGTGGAATCAAAAACACAATGTGATCCACCACGCATACACCAATGTGCACGATGTGGACGATGATCTGAATGCGGGAATTTTCCTGCGTTTGAGCAAGCACCAACCCAAGTTGGGCATTCATCGGGTACAGCATTTTTATTTCTGGGCACTGTACAGTTTGTTGTACCTGTTCTGGATCTTTTTCTCCGATTTTCAAAAGTATTTTTCAAAAGCGATAGGTACTGTACCCTTGTCCAAAATGAAATTGAAAGACCATCTTTCTTTCTGGACAGGTAAAGCCTTGTTCGCCCTCATCTTCATGGGCATTCCTATTTATGTATATGGTTTCCTAAGCTGGCTGGTAGGCTTTTTGGTGATGACCATGCTGAGCGGTTTGGTGCTGAGCATCGTGTTCCAATTGGCGCATACGGTGGAAGCAACTTCTTTTCCCATGGCCGATGAAAATACTGGCCGTATGGAAGATGAGTGGGCTATTCACCAGCTAAAGACCACTGCTAATTTTGCTACCCGCAACAAAGTGGTAAGTTGGTTTGTAGGTGGATTGAATTTCCAGGTAGAGCATCATTTGTTTCCCCGCATTTCGCATATTCATTATCCTGCTGTCAGCAAAATTGTGAAGCAGGCTTGCAAGGAATACAATATCCCTTATTTGGAATATCGCTCCGTATATAAAGCCGTAGCCAGTCATATTGCATACCTGCGTGGGCTTGGCCAAATGGCATAATTCAGCTACAAGTTGAAAAAAATAAAGACCGGTAAATTATTGCCGGTCTTTATTTTTTTTAGATACATCTCTACAAGTCTTTCGAAGCACCCAGGTCGTAGATCTCCCTGATCTCGCTGGTTATTTTATCTACATCAATTTTGAGGTCTTTCAATTCGCCGGTATGCAGGTCGAACACCCAGCCGTGTACCGATGGACCACCTGTTTTGAGCAATGATTTTTGCCAAACCGCCATCTTGATCACATTTACGCATTGCTCCTGCACATTCAATTCTATGAGCCGGTTGTAGCGCTGGTGTTCGTCGGTAATGGCATTTAATTCCCGTTTATGCAGGCGATACACATCGCGAATATTGCGAAGCCATGGGTTAAGTATACCCAGGTCGGAGGCTTGCATGGCGGCTTTTACACCACCGCAACCATAGTGGCCGCATACCACGATATGCTTTACCCCCAGGTGGTCTACTGCATATTCAATAACGGCAGCCGAGCTATTGTCGTTGTTGGGCACCAGGTTGGCAATATTGCGATGCACAAACATTTGGCCCGGTTCTATACCCGTCATTTCTTCGGCGGTCACCCTGCTATCGCTGCAGCCTATGTACAATATTTCCGGGTTTTGCCCCTGCGATAGTTTGGTGAAAAAATCGGGGTTGATGGCCAGTCTTGATGCTATCCAGTTTTTGTTGTTTTCAAATACTTTTTGATACAGTTCCATTGCAGTGGTTTAAATAATTCCAGCACTTACAGTGTATGAACAAAGGCAGGGCCGCTGCCGGTTTGTTTGTTGTCGAAATTAAGCACTAAACGCCTGGCTTTATTCGTACTACATGTAAAGCGGGAACACCTGGTAAAAATCGTAAATCCGCCGCATGTGCTTTACAAAAGCGAAATGGGTATGCAGGACAACAACCTTGCGGATACCCAAAATCACAAACACATTTCACTGAATTATTGGCTCTGTAGTTTTTTAGATAACCCTGCATGGAATTGTTATAACACTTGGTAATAAAAATTGATAACTGCCCCAATAGCATTCAAAGAGTTATGCTACATTGCAATAATATGCGTACAATACTAATGTTGTAGGCAATCAGATAAAGCCCTTATGAAGAGAAATACCTTTTGGATTGTTTTACTAATTGGACTTCCACTAACATTCTTTGCAGGCTGGAAATGTCAAAATATCGCATCTCAATTTGACGAAATTGGTAAGCCTACATTGTCAGTCATAAAAGTGAGTCAGGACAATAATGCTAAATCATTATTCTTCGTATCAAAACGTTGGGGACTAACTGGAGATCATCAAGTTGTCGCATTGACGAATGATAGACCCCAAGATGATACTTGGAGGCCAAATGAGTCCAAAGACTATGTTTGGCAGGGAGATGTTCTTATATATTATCAAAAAGCTGGTTATCATTTAAGAGTATGGTCTAACAATCTCCCTGACACAACACAGAAGAAAATCGGGGATATTGAGTTTGTACAACTACGCGGTGACTTATTCAATCAGCTTAGAAAAAAATCCGACGAAGCGGTAAAAGTTGTTGATTGAATCCTGTCATACGTGCAACAGCTGGTTTTGCGTCAGCGGCGCTTTCACAATGTCATGCCAGACAGTGGTTCATTTTTCAGCTTCGGTTTCCCTTGAGCCAGCTCAACCCGTCAGAAGAATATCTTTAAACTTTTAAATCTACATTCGGCTTTAGTTCTAGTCAGAACGAATAAGTTCGCCCTGCCGAACGAAAGGCTTACCATTAGTAAACATTCTATTTCGAAATTTCTATGTGGTCAGACAGAAAGCAACGACTTGCAAAACGTAAACAGAAGTTAGGAGAAAAGTTTACCTCTGATTGGACGTGGAGAAAGTTCTCAACAGAGCAACTTGCCCAATTAAATCCTACAGTTGATTTCGACACTGTAGGTAGTATTTATGAGATTGGCTGGTGCAATGAACAAGACAAATATTTCAACCTTTTGACAAACTACATTAACGACAATAAGCTGAATAAAATCCAAGAGTTAAACAAAACAATTGATTACCGAGAAGACGGGCTCGGACGATTTCCTGTAGGTGAATATCTAAAGACTTTTGTATGGACAATGAAAAACGGACAATCCTTCGTACAAGTGGTCAAAGGCTCATTTGACAAACAGGAAGAGGAGATTAAGTTTCAGCAAGACATAACAAAAGTGGACATCAAAATACTTGAAAATCGGAAACTAATTTATCCAGTTGATTGACAAAACGTTTGCTTGCATAGGGTTTTGCAAAAAAAAAACAGGTTGACAAAACGTATGCTCAACTTTTGTTTGACTAATCATCTTTAGCTATCAGCTCGGTATCATAACACTCCCAATGGAACCAGCAGGTAGAGTAGTGTTGATACAAAAAAATGGCCGGCTACTAACCGACCATTTTCAAATATTAGTTGAGTTGCTAAGCATTACTGCCTTCCGCCATCATTGCCCTGCTGGTTCAGGTTCAACGGGTATCCATATACACCTTCGAAACCGGGGTAAATGCCCTCGAGCCTTACGGTGCCTTTGGCGTTGCTCAATATTTTCATCAGGTCTTCTACAGACTTTACCGGCTTATTGTCAACGCTGGTAATTACAAAGTCTTTTTGCATGCGAGATTTGCTTAGTAGCCCTTCACCCATATTGCTCACTCTTACTCCACCTGCCACACCAAATTTGGAAGCTTCCGATGGGGAAAGGTTGCTCAGGTCGGCACCGAGTTTGGCTTTCAGATCAGCAACTGCATCATTCTTCACCACATCGAAATTGCCCGAAATATTCTTAAGGGTAACGGCAGTGGTTTTAGCAGCACCGGCACGGTTGTAGCTGATGTTTACTTTATCGCCGGGTTTATAATTGGCTACCTGCTCCACCATTTCTGATGCAGATGTTACTTTCACGCCATTGATAGCAGTGATATAGTCGCCCTGCTTAATGCCGCCTGCTGCTGCTGCGCCGCCTTCGCGTACGCTGCTTACATATACGCCTTCGCCCTGTGCAATGCCTGCTTTGCGGAAATCTTCTTCAGATGCACCATCGGGCATGTATTCAATACCCAGGTAAGCTCTTTGCACAGCACCGAACTTAATAAGGTCGGAAGTTATTTTGCGAACAATGTTTACAGGAATGGCGTAGCTATAACCGGCATAAGAACCGGTAGGAGAAGCAATGGCAGAGTTGATGCCGATCAACCTTCCTTGTGCATCAACAAGTGCACCACCGCTGTTGCCCTGGTTTACAGCAGCATCGGTTTGAATGAACGATTCAACGGGTGAAGCGCTGTTGCGGCTATTCAGTCCAAGGCTTCTTGCTTTGGCACTTACAATACCTGCAGTAACGGTTACATCGAGGCTCCATGGGTAGCCAATAGCCAATACCCACTGGCCGAGTTTTACATCGTCGCTATTGCCCCACATTACATAGGGCAGGCTTTGGCTGCTTATTTTGAGAACGGCTAAATCACTGCTGGGATCGGCACCCACCAGCTCTGCTTTGTACGATTTTTTGTTGGCCAATGTTACGTTGATCTCATCGGCATTTTCAATTACGTGGTTGTTGGTTACAATGTAGCCATCGTTGGTGATGACCACACCCGATCCGCTGGCTCTTTGCTCAGGCACCTGCATGGTGCGTGGGCCTCCAAACATGTCGCCAAAATCGTCGCCAAACAGATCGGCAAACGGGCTGCGCTGGCGGCTATTGGTTACCGTACGGGCATTGATCTTTGTTTTGATGTGTACTACTGCAGGAGTTGCTGCGCCGGCTGCAGCGGTAAAGTCTATCGGGCCATTTCCCTGCACGCCATCACTCTCTTTAAAAGATGCATAATTCGCTGGCATTTTACCGGCTTCCTGGTACGTGCCTTCGCTGTTGTTTTTCAGTTTTCCAATGGTCCAGACACTGGCCAAAGAAGTAACTGCACTAATGCCAGCAATGAGGAATACATTTTTCCAATTCATAGGTTGTTTCATTTACTTGGGTTTATCAAACGAAGATGTTCGTAAATCTACATTTAAAAACATATTTCCATATCGTAAGAAAAATAAAAATAGCGCTTGTTTAACCGCCATTTAACAGCAAACTCCAATTGGCATGCCAAAGGAAAATGCCTGTTTGTTTGGCGGCTTTTGACTGACAAAAACAGTAGGGTTGCAGGCGGGATGCTACAATTTTGTCAGGAACTCCATGGTGTCTACACCATCGGCAAAGTCGGTGATAGCGGGCATTTGCGCTTGTCCAAAGGGTAGGGATTGCCCACCGGTCACACATTGCAGGTCGTCCTTCAAAGTTTGCTGCACTGCAATCGAATCTACAGAATCGTAATACTCATAATGCACCTGCGAAATGGGGGAGAAGAGCTGGCTGTTTTCTACCAGCAATACCACGCCATTGGTCATGTAAAAAGAGTGGTTGAGAATATGGATGGCCAGTTGGTAATCGTAGTTGTTTTTCATTTTCGAATGGTCGGCCATCCACTTGTATTTGTCCAGTGCTCTCAGCAGGGGAACAAAGTCATAATCGCGGGGCACATATAGTTTCGAAACATTGCGGCAACCCAGTCCAAAATACAACAGGATATCATCGGCCAGTTGTGCCAATTGCGCTTCCGTTTCCTGGCCGGTCACAATAGCCGCAGAAGTTCGGTTGCGGCGAATGATGCTGGGATAATTGCGGAAATAATATTCAAAATAGCGGCCCGAATTATTGCTGCCTGTGGCAATATAAGCGTCGCAACCTTTTAGCATTTCGCCAAAGGCAAAATGAGCAGCCAGCGAAGGTTCCCATTCCAGCAGCTTTTCCACGATATGCTTTATCAGCACTTCGTCTTTCGACGATAGTTTGATGTAAGCAGTATGCCCTGCTAAAAACACACAGAGCAGGTCGTGAAAGCCTACCAGGGGAATATTGCCCGCCATTACGAGTCCCACTTTTTTATGCGTGGGCTCATCGGTTATTGCGGGATACCGGTTGGCAAATTGCTCCAGGATTCCTTTTTGCAAAAAAGCCTGTACGATATTTTGGATGGAAGTATCGATAAACTCGGGTACAAACCAACCGTTTTGCACCGCTGCACGGGCTTTTACAGATTGCAAAGCCTCCTCCTGGGAGGAGAGATAAATCCCCAGACGGGAAAGTATTTCAATTCGTTGTGTAAGATTCACTATTTGCTGCTATTTTTGAGCCGACAAAAGTATATTTGAATAAAATCAATTATTGTTATGGCTATTAAAATAACCGAAGAATGCATCAACTGTGGTGCTTGCGAACCAGAATGTCCCAATAATGCGATTTACGAAGGTGGAGTGGAGTGGGCACTGAGCGATGGGACAACTGTAAAAGGAACCTACACTTTGCTGGATGGTTCTACAATGGATGCGGATCAAAAAAATGATCCTATCAGCAGCGACACTTACTACATTGTTCCCAACAAGTGCACCGAGTGCCAGGGTTTCCACGAAGAGCCTCAGTGTGCAGCTGTTTGCCCTGTTGATTGCTGCGTTCCCGACGAAGCTTACGAAGAAACTGTTGATAGCCTGATGGCCAAAAAGGAGAAATTACACGCTTAATTTGTGCAAAAAAGTTTAAGCGTTTCGCTAAAACTTCTGCTACAAAAAGTATTACCTTGTGCGCATCAAGGAAGGGGTAAAACCCTGTAACCGGCAGGTGATATTTTCTGCCAGAAAAAAAGGTGAAGATTACAACCCTTCACCTTTATTTTTTGCCCAAATGCCAGCTCTGGCAAGTTTGCCGATGCTATCTTGACCGAAGGCCTTTTCTTTGCTGCAAAATCCCATTTCATGCCAAAACCGGTTATTGCTTTTGTTACAGGTGGATACAGTGGCGAAGCAGAAATTTCCTATAAAAGCGCCATCACTATTAAGGCCAATATCGATACCGATAAGTTTGATTATTACACCATCGACATTCGCAAAGATGGCTGGTGGTATGCACAGGCCGATGGCTCCGAAATAGCGGTAGACAGAAGTGATTTTACCCTCACATTGCAGGGGAAAAAAATTGTGTTTGATGGAGTGCTCATTGGCATTCATGGTACGCCGGGAGAAGACGGAAAACTGCAGGGCTATTTTGATATGCTCAACCTGCCTTACACCAGTTGCGATGCCACTGCTTCGGCCATTACATTCAACAAGCGATATACAGTGGCAGTGGCGGGCATGAGTGGCATTCATGTATCGCGAAGTTTTCATTATTTCAAAGGCGATGCCATTGATGTAGCAGCTATTGCAGCTTCGCTGCGCTTTCCATTATTTGTAAAACCTTCCAACGGTGGTAGTTCTATTGGCATGAGCAAAGTGCCCGATGTGCAAGGGCTGCCGGCCGCCATCGATAAGGCTTTTAAAGAAGACGACCAGGTATTGATAGAAGAGTTTGTGGAAGGCCGTGAGTTTACCATAGGCGTGGCGCGGTTGAATGGTGTGATCACTGCACTGCCCATGACAGAAGTGATCAGCGAAAATTATTTCTTCGATTTTGAAGCAAAATACCAGGGCAAGAGCAAGGAAATAACACCTGCAGAACTGGAAGAAGAAAAGGCGGAGAAAGTTAGAAATGCAGCAAAAAAGATCTACCAGATATTTAATTGTAACGGGGTGGTGCGCATCGATTTTATTTACAATGAAGCGGCCGATGCACCGTACATGCTGGAGGTAAATACAGTGCCCGGGCAAAGTGCCGCCAGCATTGTACCCATGCAGGTAAAAGCCATGGGCATGTCTCTTAAAGATTTTTACTCTGCCCTTATAGAAGATTGCCTGCAAAGACGAAAACAGGCATAAGCTTCGTTAAATCTTGCGATGGTTCAGATTTCCATGCTATTTTCAAATTAAATAAAACCAGTACCTATTGTTTCAGTTTATTACTAAGAGGCCATTTTGGGTGAATTTGCTGGTAGCTATTGCCCTGCTTGTAGGCTTGTTGTTTTCGGTATTGTGGGCACTGGGTTATATTACCCACCACGGGCAGTACGAAAGAGTACCGGCAGTAGTTGGGAAAACTTCGGACGATGCTATTCGCATTTTGCAGGAAAAAGGATTCAACGTAGAGATACAGGATAGTGTGTGGGTGGAAACGGAAACTGCTTCTGCGGTACTTCGCCAATTGCCAGCCGGCGAAGAAATGGTGAAAGCAAAGCGCACCATCTACCTTACCATCAACAGGGCATTCCCGCCAATGGTAGAAATGCCCAACCTTGTGGGGCTTTCGTTTAGGAATGCGGAGTTATATGTTCGGCAACTGGGTTTCAAACTGGGCGACACCAGCCGCAAGCCCGATATTGCTAAAGACGCGGTGCTGGAGCAGTTGTACCTGGATGAACAGATAAAACCCGGCACTAAAATATACCAGGGCAGTACCATCAGCTTTGTATTGGGCAGTGGTATTGGCAGCGATGAAATGGAAGTGCCACAATTAGTTGGACTTACATTCCAGGAAGCGAAAAACTACCTGCAAAGTATTGGGGTGCACACCGGCGCTATTTTGGCCGATGAAGATGTGTCTGACACTGCAAACGCTTATATCATTCGCCAAAACCCTTCATTGAAAACCGTGTTGCCGGATGGCGCTATTCAAACCAATAAGATAAGAGCGGGCCAAAGTATCGACCTTTGGATAGCGGTCAACAAACCTGTGATTGTTTCAGATTCTACAGGAAATGAACCGTAAAATTTTTATACCGGTATCGTATTAAACCTTCAACTATAAATCATCAATTTTCTATGAAACACATAACCGTAGAAGAACTTAAAAGCCGCCTCGATGCAGGTGAAGCCGTGCATTTGGTAGATGTGCGGGAAGACGACGAAAGAGCAGAATTCAATATTGGCGGTCTGCACCATAAACTGGGATTGGTTCAAGCCATGCAATTCGACGACCTGGAAGATCTGAAAGGTGAAGAAGTGATCGTGTATTGCCGTAGTGGCAACCGTAGCCAGGTAGCTGCTCATATTATGGAAGCAGCAGGGTTTACCAATATCGTGAACCTTAGCGGTGGTATGCTCGACTGGAACGCCAAGTTTGGTAAATGATGCTGAGGCTTCTGGAGTTTCAAAGTTCCAGAGTTCACAAGTTTCAAAGTAGAGTCAAAAGTGAAAGGTCAAAGGTGAAAGAATGCAGTTCCTGTTTCAATGCAGTTTTATATTCGGAATGTCTTTCAACTTGTGAACTGTGAACTTTTGAACTAATTTCTTCCTCATAAAAAAGGTCCGTCATGCTTACTAACATGACGGACCTTTTTTTATGGAACATTTTCTCGGATGCTTACAAGCGAATATTCAAAGCCAGCATCCAGTTGCGACCGGCCATAGGGTAATAATAATTTTCGGTGGTTACTGATCCGCCATACTGGTAGCTGAACGTGTAACCGTTGGGTTCATATTCACTATTGAACACGTTATTGACCTGGAAAATAAGACGGGCTTCTTTCAGTATTTTCTTTGCAGCAAAACGATAAGAAATTCTTGCATCGTTGTTGATGAATGGATCGAGGCTACGCATGTCGTTGCCGGTATTGTCGAGGAATTGTTTGCCTACATGCTTGGCCATCCATTCAATTTCGGTATTCTTAAACGGCTGGTAAGTAGCAGATAAAAACTGCACTACTGTTGGTGAAAAGGCGATCGGTGTATTGCCATGATGCACTACGATCTGCTCGTAGTTAGGATCGTCGTAATTGTCGATATACTCCGTAAAATCTTTCAGCTTGCTGATGCTGAATGCACCACTGTATTTGATGGCGCCTTTGTTGTATCGCAGGGTGGCTTCCAGCTCGGCACCCGCCCTGTAACTCTGGGGAATATTGCTGCGGGTATAGGCGCCAACATCATTTACTTTTCCGGTTAGCACCAATTGATCGAGGTAGTACATGTAGTAAAACGTTGCGCCTATTTGCAGATTTTTTGTAACTGCTTTATTGGTAATGTTCAATTCGAGGTCGTGCAGTTGCTCCCGCACAGGTTGTTGAGTAATGCCGGCTTCAAAGTCGTCGCGGTTGGGTTCTTTGTTGCCAATAGCGTAACTGAAATAGGCACTCCAATTTTTGGTGTTGTAAGTAATGCCTGCTTTGGGGTTGATGAAATTCCATTGCTCATCTACAGTTACACCGGGGTTGTTTCTGAAACCTTCAATTTGATAGTTGGCATGGCGAAACTGCACATCGGCAAATAATTTCCAATGCTCATTGTTCAACTTATGCAACCATTTAGCATACACATTGGCATCTGTTTTTTTAGCATCGTAGTGATAATACTTTGTGTAATACGATGGCTGTGCTTCGGTCCAGATCACTTCGCCAAAATGTTGACCGGGATAGTAACTCCAACCGCCACCAAATGTCCATTCGGTACGGCCTTTATTTACTTGTAAAGAAGCCACCTGCCCAAACAATTTATTTTTTAGCCATAACCTGCGTACCAGGTCGCTGCTGGTAACTGCACCGCTACCGTCGTTCAATGGCGGGATGCCATAATCAGCAAGGTCTTCATCGGCTTTGTATTGCTCGTAATATCCGCGGCCCGTGGTGAGGTACAAAGCGGTATTGAACACTACATACTTATTGAATTCATGCGTGAAAAATAACTGGTAATGATTTTGCCAATAGTTATCGGTTTCATTGTCGTAAGGCTCTCCGGGTTTTTCTGTACCTGCCGAGTTGTAGGTGCGGTTATTTTTCAGATCCGATTGCGAAATACCATTCCAGGATTGATAGGTTTTTTCTTTTCCTAAAATGGCAATGAAACGGATGGATGATTTATCTGCCCAATAGCCTACTGTAAATTGCCCGCTTTGCAAATCGCTGCTAGCCCTGTCTACATATCCATCGCTATGAATATTACTCAGGCGGGCATCAATGGTAAAATGTTTCCCGATCAACCCGCTACCGCCTTTGATGGTGTTTTTGTACGTGCCAAAGCTGCCAATACTATTGTTCAATTCGGCGTAGGCTTCGGGGTTATAGCTATGCGTGCTAAAGTTCATGGTAGCTCCAAATGCACCGGCGCCATTGCTGCTGGTGCCCACACCGCGTTGCACTTGAATGCTCGATACAGATGACAACAGGTCGGGCAGGTTTACAAAAAATAATCCCTGGCTTTCGGGGTCGTTGTAAGGAATGCCGTTGATGGTCATATTGATGCGGCTGGCATCGGAGCCACGTATGCGAATGCCCGTATATCCCACACCGTTGCCGGCATCGCTGTTCACCACTACGTTGGCTGTTTGATTGAGCAGCATCGGAATATCCTGCCCCAAATTATTTTTCTCAATAAATGTTTTGGTGAGATCTGTTTTGGTAAACGGTGCTTTATCGTTGGCTCGGTTGCTTTTTATTTCCACAGGCAACAGCGATGCCTGGAGGGGCTGCATCACCAGGTCTATTTGTGCTGCAGCATTGATATTTATACTGGTGTCGATGGTTTGAAAACCCGTAAAACTTACGAGCAATTGATGGGTGCCATTGCCGGCTACATTCATTTTAGCCACACCCGATTCGTTGGTGCTGCCGAAAAAGGTTTTGGAACTTTTTAGGATGACTGAAGCTCCGGCCAACACATCACCATTCGGTTGTTTTACCGATAGACGGATGGATTGTGCCAATAAACAGGTTGGGAGGAAGAGGAGTAGAAATGCGCAAATCTTTTTCATGGTGTATGAATAAATTTGCCCGGAATGCTCAGTCAATTAGCCAACTATGGCTGAAAATTGGAGCGGCCTTCCCTTCGCAGGTATTATCCTGATCAGGTTCTACGGGTCATTTCTCAGTCTTAAGAAAACTTTTCCTAAAACACCCCGGGCGTGTATTGAATTGTGGTGCAAATGTAGGGGAAGCTGAATATTTACCATTTCTTTTTCAAACGGTGTAACAAAGCTTCGTCGCTGATCGTATCAACTACACGAACAACAAAATACTAAATTGCCAAGAGCTATACCAGCGTTCACCCCATTGAAATGTGTAGCTCATCGAATAATTTAAAAATTGTATAGAATGAAATTGTTACAATGGTCCCTGGTGATCTTAATGCAACTCGGCATATTCCAAAGCCAGGCACAAACCACCATCAACGATCCCAATGTGGAGCTTCGCTCAACAGGCGCTTTCAATAGCATTGTGGTAAGCAGCGCAATAGATTTGGTAGTTACACAAAACTCCAAAGTGGCTGTGGCAGTAAGCGCCAGCGACCCAAAGTATGTGGCCAACATTACCACCGAAGTGAAAGACAATACCCTGTACATTGGTTACAAAGGGAGTGGTAGCTGGGGGCCTAAGTATATGCGGGCTTATGTATCGGCACCCACCTTGTACAGGATGGCAGCTTCTGGTGCCTGCAATATCAAAACAGAAGGCGAGTTCAAGGGCCAGGCAATGGAAATTTCGTTGAGTGGTTCCAGCGATTTTAAAGGAGCAGTGCAGGTAACCAGTTTGAAATTGTCGGCCAGCGGTAGCAGCGATATCGTGATCTCCGGTACTGCTGTAAATCTTAAAGTGGATGTAAATGGCAGCAGCGATCTCAAAGGCTTTGAACTGGTAACAGACTATGGCGATATATCAGCATCTGGTGCAAGCGATGTAAGCATTACCGTGAATAAAGAGTTGAAAGTAAAAGCCTCCGGTGCCAGCGATGTGTTCTACAAAGGAAGCGGTGTGATCAAAGAAATTTCTGCATCAGGAAGTAGCGATATTAAAAAAAGAGAATAAAACTTTTGGCTCGGTTAGAAGATACCCCTACTTTTGCCATCCCAAAAACGGCGCGAAGTAGAGCAGCGGTAGCTCGTCGGGCTCATAACCCGAAGGTCGTAGGTTCGATCCCTACCTTCGCAACAAGAAACAGGCTTCCCCCGAAGCCTGTTTTTATTTCATGAAGTTTCAGTCTGGTTTTGTAAGCATCCTTGGCCGGCCCAACGCCGGTAAAAGCACCCTCCTCAATGCATTGGTAGGTGAAAAGATGGCTATTGTAAGCCCCAAAGTGCAAACCACCCGCCATCGCATCAAGGCTTTTCTCAACAGCGATGCATACCAGATCATTTTTTCGGATACCCCCGGCATCATTGAACCGCAGTACAAGTTGCACGAACGCATGATGAAACAAGTGCGTAGTGCCATGGAAGATGCCGACCTTGGATTGCTGGTGTACGATGTGTCGGAAAAACAGCATGAAGAAGCCAATCATTTTTTCAGCAGTATTCGTTTGAAAGCACCCACTATTTTGGTGGTGAATAAGACAGATGCTGTGCCCGAATCGGAATGGAAAGAAGCCGTTGAATATTTTAAGGCCAATGGCAAATACAAACAGGTATTGGCTATTTCGGCATTAAAAGGCAAGGGTGTAGCGGAATTAATAGAAGCTATTTTGCAATTTTTGCCCGAAGGCGAACCCTTCTTTAGCAACGATGACCTGAGCGACCTGCCTACTCGCTTTTTTGTAAGCGAAATGATAAGGGAGAAAATTTTTGAACTATACCACCAGGAAGTGCCTTATCACACTGCAGTGCTGGTACAGGAGTTCACTGAAAAGACAACCCTTATCAAAATAAGAGCTGATATTATTGTGCAGCGCGAAACACAAAAACTCATTGTGATTGGCGAAAAAGGCAGCATGATCAAAAAACTGGGAACAGAAAGCAGGCAGGAAATAGAAAAGTTTTTGGGAGCAAAAGTGTTTCTCGAACTCTTTGTGAAAGTGCGTCCCAAGTGGCGTGACCACGACCTGTTTTTGAAAGAATACGGATATGAATAACATCTTCCGGCAAGCCGGAAGATGTTAAATATTGAATATCTTAATAGTTAGTAATCGGCCGGAATACTGACAAGTGCACCACACAATGTGCATGCATTTGAAGGTTGGGCGTAAAGGGAGATCTCACTTCATCAATAAAGAGAGCAAAATTTTATGAGTTATACTGTTGCCATTGTTGGCCGCCCCAATGTGGGAAAGAGTACTTTTTTCAATCGATTGTTAGAAACCCGGAAAGCGATAGTAGATGATGTGAGTGGCGTAACCCGCGACCGTCAGTATGGTGTGGCCGATTGGAATGGTAAATCATTCAACGTGATCGACACCGGAGGTTTTGTGCCCGATAGTGAAGATGTGTTCGAAAAGGAAATTGCTATCCAGGTGAAGATAGCCGTGGAAGAAGCCAACGCACTGGTGTTTATGGCCGATGTAGCCACGGGTATTACCGATCTGGATGAAAGCATGGCCGACCTGCTGCGCCGTACTACCAAGCCGGTGTACATGGTGGTAAACAAAGTAGACAATTACGATCGCCAGTTGCAAGCCAATGAATTTTATGCATTGGGTTTTGAGCATGTATTTTTCATCAGCAGCATGAGCGGTGCAGGTACAGGTGAGTTGCTCGATGCAATAACCGAACCTATTAGCAGCAAAGATTCTGATGAAGTTGAACAGGTTGATGCCCTTCCAAAATTTGCCATCATAGGCCAGCCCAATGTAGGCAAAAGCAGTTTGCTGAATGCATTGGTAGGGCAGGAGCGAACCATAGTGAGTGATATTGCCGGCACCACCCGCGATACGATTCACACGCATTACAATATGTTTCAAAAAGAATTTATTCTGATTGATACAGCAGGTATTCGCCGCAAAACAAAAGTGAACGAAGACCTCGAATTCTATTCTGTGATCCGTGCTATTAAAGCCATTGACGAAGCAGATGTTTGTATGCTTTTGCTCGATACAGAAAAAGGCATCACTGCTCAGGATCTTAAAATTTACAGTCTCGCTGCCAGTAAGGGCAAAGGCCTTGTAGTGTTGGTAAACAAATGGGACCTCGCTGAAAAATCTACCAATACTGCCCGCGACTACGAACGTCAACTGAAAGAAAAACTGGCGCCATTCAACGATGTGCCTGTATTGTTTGTATCGGCAAAAGACAAGACCCGTATTTTTAAAGCCATTGAAGTGGCATTGGAAGTGTACGAAAGCCGTAGCAGAAAAATTCCAACTTCGCTGTTGAACGACGTGATGTTGAAAGCTATTTCATCGTACAAGCCTCCTATGACAAGAGGCAATTTGATCCGTATCAAATACATTACACAATTGCCTACTCCCGTGCCATCATTTGCGTTTTTTACCAATCACCCCGATGATATAAGAGCTCCGTATAAAAATTACCTGGAAAACCAGCTGCGCAAAAGTTTTAATTTCTGCGGAGTGCCTGTACGGATTTTCTTTAGAAAGAGCTAAACCATTTGTATGCAGCACCCCGTATTGGAAATTTGTGCATTTGGTATTCAAACCTGCATCATTGCAGAACGAGCCGGCGCTGTGCGGGTAGAGCTTTGCGACAACCCTATCGAAGGTGGCACTACACCTTCCTATGGTGCTATCAAAACGGTACGTGATAAAATTTCTATTGCCTTGTATCCCATCATCAGGCCACGTAGCCTCAATTATTTTTATGATGCGGACGAATGGGAAATAATGAAGCAGGATGTGCTCATGTGCAAGCAACTGCAATGTGATGGAATTTCGGTAGGTATTCAATTGCAAAATGGCGAAGTGGATACCGACCGCATGAAACGCCTGGTAGAACTGGCTTACCCGATGGGTGTAACCAGCAACCGTGTAATAGATGCTGCACCCGATCCTTTCAAAGCATTGGAACAATTGATAGATGCCGGTTGTGAACGTGTGCTTACATCGGGCCAGGCAGCTACTGCGCCGGAAGGTGCTAGCATATTGCGCCAATTGATAGAGCAGGCCAATGGCCGCATTCGTATAATGCCCGGTGCAGGTGTCAATTCATCGAACATTGTTGCATTGTATGCAGCTACCGGTGCCACCGAGTTTCATACTTCGGCAAGGGTAGCAGTACCCAATACTGTAGCATACACCAACCCACAAGTGACCGACAGTGGCAATATGTATGTAGCCAACGAAGCAGAAGTGGCACGCATTGTGCAATTGCTGAATGGTATTGAATTGCCTCGTTAATTTGTTGCAGCTAATTGCCTATGAAGTTTGGGAGTATCGATACTGGATTGTTGCAGCAAACCGATATGAGTTTGCCCGAAGATGGTTCGGTTATTCGTCATGTATTGCCGGGTGTGCCTGCGCAGCATCCACAGTTGTTTTTAGGATGTACACAATGGAAATGCGATGCATGGCTTGGTAAAATATATCCTCCAAAAATTAAAGACAACGAAATTCTGGATACCTATATCCGCCAATTCAATGCTATTGAAATGAATGCGATGCACTATCGCATTTTTTCGCCCGATATGGTAAGCAAATGGGCGGCAAAAGCTGCCGGTACACCGTTTCGTTTCTGTCCAAAATTTCCGCAAAGCATTAGTCATTACAGCAGCTTTACCAATGCCAGTGTGCAAACTGCACAGTTCATAGAAAGCATTGAAGCATTGAAGGAACACCTGGGGCCTGCCTTCCTGCAAGTGGGCGATGCACTGGGTCTCGACAAACGGGAGCAGTTGTTTACCTACCTGGCAGCATTGCCCAAACAGCACCGCTTTTTTGTAGAGCTTCGTCACCCCGACTGGTTTAGTGCGCCTGCAAAAGAAGCAACGGCAACATGGCTGGCACAGCATGGTATTGGTTGGGTAATTACCGATGTGCCGGGTAGAAGAGACGTATGCCATATGCAACTCACAACACCGGTTGCATTGGTGCGATTCCTGGGCAATAACCTGCATCCTACCGATTACAAACGCATCGATGCATGGATCATTCGCATTAAACATTGGCTGACCCAGGGCTTAGAGCAACTGTATTTTTTTATGCATCATCCCGAAGAGGAAGGTGCTCCTGAATTAATAGACTATATGGCGCAGCGATTGCAACTGCAAACTGGTATACCTGTGAAGCGCCCTACATTTTTGCCGAAGCAGGCTACTATGTTTTAATCGAATAGTTGCGCAGCTTTTTCCAGTTTCTCCATGGTGCCAATATCAATGAACTTACTGCCGCTATGGTCGTAGCCCAGTATGCGATGCGTAGCACACATGTGCAGGTACGCATCCACCATCGAAAATTTTCCTTCGAATGGTAAATGCCTGAAAATGCTTTCGTGTAAAATCTGAATACCGCTAAACGATTTTTCAAATAAAGGGCTGGCTTGCACCGGTTGTTTTATTTCGCCGGTGCCAATATTTTTCCAGCCACAGAGCTGATTGTTTTCATCCAGTAAAAAACAACGGGTAGAAGCTCTATTGCTTACTGCCAATGTTGCATCTGCATGGCTGCTTTGGTGCGACAGTTGCAAGGCTTTCAAATCCATATCAGTCAGTATATCGGCATTCATCACCAGCAGGTTTTTCGCATCACCAAATAGGGGTAGTGCTTTGCGAATGCCACCACCTGTTTCCAACAATGCATCGCTTTCATTGCTCACGATAATTTCTGCGCCCCAGCCGCTGGCCTTATCAATAGCTTCCACTATTTGCTCCGCAAAATGATGCACATTCACTACTATCTTGCTGATGCCCGCCTGTTGCACATACTCTACATTGCGCTGTAGCACAGTTTTACCATTCACCATGGCCAGCGCCTTGGGATGATTGTCGGTAAAAGGTTTCAACCTGCTGCCAACACCTGCTGCTAAAATCATTGCTATCATACCTATGCTTTCTTCGTCAGTTCCCAATATGATTTAGAAGGAGAATTACTTCACCCAATTCTCGCTATTCAAATGTCTTACCTGCGTTTTTACCTTGTATTTATTGCGCAGGTGGCGGGCTGTTTGCTCGGCAGCATATACGCTCCGGTGTTGTCCGCCAGTGCAGCCAAAACTGATGGAGAGTTTTTCAAATCCTCTTTTTAAATAATCTTCCACGCTAATGTCTACCAGGTCAAACACACTATTCAAAAATTCGGGCATGCGTGTTTTCTGTTCCAGGTAATCCATCACCGATTGGTCTTGTCCTGTTTTGGTTTTGTATTCGGAAATGCGGCCGGGGTTCAGTATACCCCGCATATCAAATACAAAGCCGCCACCGTTGTTGCTTTCATCTTCGGGGTACCCGTTTTTCAAAAAGCTAAAGCTGTTGATCTCTATCACCAGCGGTGTGTTTTCATCGGCTTTTGGCGGATCAAATCTGGCAATAATATCATCGCCCACTATCACCTGCAGCATGCGTTTAAATTCGGGCACATGAATGCCCAGCGGTTGGTGATAGATAAACCATTTCAGGTTTTGCAATGCCTGTGGTATGCTCGATAAGAACTGCGCTTTGCGTTCAAACAATCCCCTGAAGCCATAAGCGCCCAATACCTGCAACATGCGGATCAGCACATAGCCATGATATTGCGATACAAAAATGTTGCGGTCAATCTTTTCGCCCAGCACTTCTTCCAATGCATCCATATAATCTACCAGCAATTCTTCTTTCCAATCGTCGGGAAGGTTAGCACGGGCCTGCCATATCATACTCGCAGCATCATATTGCGGAGCGCCTTTCATACCGCCCTGGTAATCGATGAAGAAAGGCTCATCACCCTGCATCATGATATTACGGCTCTGAAAATCACGGAACATGAAAAACTTGTATTCCGTAAATGTGAGATAAGTGGCCAGTGCATCAAAATCGTCGAGCATGGCCTGCTTATCGTATGGCTGCTGCAAGGCATCCAGAAAGTAATATTTGAAATACAGCAGGTCGCTCAGGATGGCTTGCTTGCCAAACTCTTTGGCGGTAATGCAATTGTCGTAGTCCAATCCCGCATGGCCTTGTACCTGCAGTTTGGCAATTGCTACCAGGCTTTTCGAAAACAGGCTTTTTACGTAGTCTGTATAGCCATATTGCTCCAACCTGTTCAGCAGGCTTTCGTAGCCCACATCGGTTTGTATATAGGCCGTGCCCTCTTCGTTTACGGCAATTATTTCCGGCACGGGTAGGCCCAGGCTGCTAAAATGCCGGGTGAAATAAATGAAGGTTTCGTTTTCTTTTATATTGTCGTTGTACGTGCCTATCCAGGTTTTTTCGCCGCCGTAGATCCTGCAATAGCGTCGCACACTGCCACTCAGCGGCAATAATTCTATCCGGTCTATGGGCAGGGGGCAACTGGCGTAGGCCAGTGTTTCTATGGCTTTCAAAGTTTTTTCCATGCAAAATGTGGGTCAATGGGGCGAAAATACCATTTTCGAATTTGGCAGTTTGATTTGCTCCCCTATTTTTGCACAGCAAATGAAAAAGAACCTTGTACATATTCATCATCATCATACTTACCTCCAGGGGTAGGCCGGTGCTGTTGTGTACATCATAATACAAAACATTACAAAAGGGCTTACCTCAGCGGGTGAGCCCTTTTTGTTTTTGTTCGTCGGCAGGGGTATATGGCTCAACAGTGGTTGTGTCTTCCGAATGTTCGGAACACTTCAACCGCAGTGCAGGGGCCGGCAGAATGAAAACAAAAAACAGGTAGAAACAAACATTAAACACAACACCAACCAAAAGCGCAACAGCGAACCATCAACAATATGAAACTCCGAATCGCCATTCAAAAATCCGGACGCCTGTCCGAAGACAGCCTGAAACTGTTGAAAGATTGCGGCATCGATATCCGCAACGGCATCAACAAACTCAAAGCCGAAGCCGACAATTTTCCGTTGGAAGTGTTCTTTCTCCGCGACGATGATATTCCGCAATACGTAGCCGACAAAGTAGCCGATATTGGCATTGTGGGTGAAAACGTATTGTACGAAAAGCAAAAAGCAGTTACGGTAGTAGAAAAGCTGGGCTTCAGCAAATGCCGCCTCGCAGTGGGCGTACGCAAAGATGAAGAGTACACAGGCCCACAATTTTTGCAGGGCAAAACCATTGCCACCAGTTACCCGGTATTGGTCGAAAAATTCCTGAAGGAAAATAATATCAATGCTGAGATTCACGAGATCAGCGGCAGCGTGGAAATAGCACCCGGCATAGGTTTGAGCGATGCCATTGTGGACCTTGTAAGCAGCGGCAGTACCCTGTTCATGAATGGACTGAAAGAAACAGAAACCATCCTGAAGAGTGAAGCAGTGCTGGTGCGCAACAATGAACTGAACGAAGAAAAACTGGCTTTGCTGAACAGTATACTTTTCCGCATGAAGGCGGTTAAAAAAGCAAAGAACAACAAATACATTTTGCTCAACGCACCCAACGAAAAGTTGCAGGAGATCATTGCGCTATTGCCCGGTATGAAAAGCCCAACGGTATTGCCGCTGGCCGAAAGCGGGTGGAGCAGTGTTCACAGTGTGCTCGACGAAAATGATTTTTGGAATATCATCGAAAAGCTGAAAGAGCGTGGCGCACAGGGCATTTTGGTGATACCCATCGAAAAAATGATCCTTTGATTTTCGAATACTTCTTTCCCTGCAAATAAGCGAAAAATGAATATTGTAATTGAACCCAAACCTACGGATTGGAAAGCGCTGCTACAGAGGCCGGTGCTGCAGCTTGCCGATATCTACGCCAAAGTGCGCCCTGTAATGCAGGCCGTGCAGCAGGAAGGCGATGCGGCACTGCTTCGGTTTACTGCACAATTTGATGGGGTAGCATTAGAGCAAATTGCAGTAAGCGAAATAGAAAAAGCAAGAGCCGCAGCACAGCTCAGCGATGCACTCAAAACCGCTATCGAACAAGCGGCATCCAATATTCGAAACTTTCACAGCAAGCAGCTCGCTCCCTCCGAAATTATTGAAACCATGCCCGGTGTACGGTGCTGGAGAAAATCGGTAGGCATTGAAAGAGTAGGCATTTACATACCCGGTGGAACAGCGCCACTTTTTTCTACGGTATTGATGTTGGCTATACCGGCACAGTTGGCAGGTTGTAAAGAAATTGTATTGTGTACGCCACCACAAAAAGATGGCAATATTCATCCTGCGGTTTTGTACAGTGCACAGGTAGCTGGCGTTACACAAGTGTACAAGGCCGGCGGTGCACAAGCCATTGCAGCACTCACATATGGCACACAAACAATTCCTGCCGTGTCTAAAATATTCGGGCCCGGTAACCAATATGTAACTGCCGCCAAAATGCTGGCACAGCAAGAGGGCGTACCCATTGATATGCCGGCGGGCCCCAGCGAAGTATGTGTAATGGCCGATGATAGCGCCAACCCGGCCTACGTTGCAGCCGATCTGCTCAGCCAGGCCGAGCATGGAGCCGACTCGCAGGTGTTGCTTGTGGCTACTCCCGAATTTGATATGGAAGGTTTGCAACAGGCTTTGGCTACACAGTTGGCAGCTTTGCCACGCAATGCAATGGCTGCTGCAGCATTGAACAACAGCAGGGCCGTAGTGCTGAGTAGCGTGGAAGATATGATCGACATGGTAAATGAATATGCTGCCGAACATCTTATCATCAGCATGAACAATGCCAATGCAATTGCCGAACAGATCATCAATGCAGGCTCGGTATTCATTGGGCATTTATCGCCCGAAAGTGTGGGCGACTATGCCAGTGGCACCAACCACACTTTGCCCACCAATGGCTATGCACGCATGTACAGCGGGGTAAGTGTAGATAGCTTTGTAAAAAAGATCACGTACCAACAACTCAGTGCAGCAGGCTTGCAGGGCATTGCTCCTACGGTAATAGCCATGGCCGAAGCCGAAGGGTTGGAAGCACATGCGCATGCAGTTCGTATTAGAGTAAATGAAATGGAAAAATAGCCATCAACAAAAAGAAACAAACCACACTAATCATAAATCAACAACACCTCTCTGCAACAAGAGGATTGGAGGATGACAATATGTTCAATATCGACAATCTTGTACGGGCAAATATTAAAACGCTTTCACCGTATTCATCGGCCCGCGATGAATTTAAAGGAGAAGCAAGCGTGTACCTCGATGCCAATGAAAACAGCCTTGGTTCACCGCTGATGAAATGGTTCAATCGCTATCCCGATCCGCTGCAATGGAAAGTAAAACAGCGCCTGAGCGAAATAAAACAACTGCCGCCGGAGCACATGTTCCTGGGCAATGGCAGCGATGAATGCATCGATTTGTTGTATCGTTCTTTTTGCAATCCCGGCAAAGACAATGTAATTATTTGCCCACCCACTTACGGCATGTACGAAGTGAGTGCGAATATCAATGATGTGGAAATTCGCAGGGCTCCCTTGCTCGACGATTTCCATCTGAACCTGGCACATATAGAACAATTGGCAGATGCCAATACCAAGATTATTTGGATATGCTCGCCCAACAACCCTACGGGCAATAGCCTGAACAGGGAAGACATTGAAACCGTACTGAATAATTTCAATGGGTTGGTAGTGGTGGATGAAGCCTATATCAATTTCTCACGCCAACGTTCATTCATCAAAGAATTGAGTGAATATCCCAACCTGGTGGTGATGCAAACACTCAGCAAAGCATGGGGTTTGGCAGGTTTGCGCCTGGGTATGATGTTTGCTTCGGAAGCCATCATTGGCATCATCAATAATGTGAAGCCACCGTACAATATTGGAGAGCACACGCAGGAAATCGTACTCGAAGCATTGCAACACACCGACCAGGTAAACGACATGATCATGCTGATAGTGGATATGCGCTATGCATTGGAAGAAGTGTTCAACCAAATGCCGATCGTAGAAAAAGTATATCCAAGCGATGCCAATTTCCTGCTGGTAAAAATAAAAGAAGCCAACAGGGTGTACCAGTATCTGCTTGATGAAGGCATTGTGGTACGCAACCGCAGTAATGTAAAACTTTGCGAAGATTGCCTGCGCATTACAGTGGGTACGGAACAGGAAAACACCAAACTGGTAGATGCACTGGGTACATATATCAGTCAACTAAAATTTGAAAAAGAATCAACCAATGGCTAAGAGAATTTTATTCATCGACCGCGATGGCACACTCATCAACGAGGCGCCACCTACCTACCAGTTGGATAGTTTTGATAAACTCACGTTTTACCCGGACATGTTTACCTACATGCGCCGTATTGCAGCCGAGTTGAATTATGAATTGGTAATGGTAACCAACCAGGATGGTTTGGGTACAGATGCATTTCCGGAAGATACTTTTTGGCCTCTACAAAATTTTGTGATGAAGAGTTTGGAAAATGAGCAGATCCATTTTTCAGCAGTATGCATCGACAGGAGTTTTCCGCACGAAAACAAACCCACCCGCAAACCTGGTACCGGCATGCTTACTGGATACATCAACAACGATGCCTACGATATTGAAAATTCATTTGTAATTGGCGATCGCATCACCGATGTGCAGTTGGCAAAAAACCTGGGTTGCAAAGCCATTTGGATGAATGCTGACCCCAACCTGGGCTTGAACGATACCAGCATGAATGTGCAGGAACTTCGCCAGTCTACCATTAGCCTTGAATCGATTGAATGGAGTAAGATCTATGAATTTTTGAAACTGGGCATGAGGGTAGTGCAACACGAACGCAATACCAACGAAACAAAAATTGCAATCGGCTTAAACCTCGATGGCAGCGGCAAAGCCAGTGTGCATACGGGTTTGGGTTTCTTTGATCATATGCTGGATCAAATTGCACGCCACGGAAATATTGATCTGGATGTGCAGGTAGCAGGTGATCTGCATATCGATGAACATCATACCATTGAAGATACCGGCATTGCATTGGGTGAAGCATTTGCCAAAGCGTTAGCCGACAAACGTGGCATGGAACGCTATGGTTTTTGCCTGCCCATGGACGATTGCGAAGCACAGGTAAGCATTGATTTTGGTGGCCGTAACTGGATCGTATGGGAAGCTGAATTCAATCGCGAAAAAATCGGCGATATGCCTACGGAAATGTTTTTCCATTTCTTCAAATCGTTTAGCGATGCCAGCAAAACCAATTTGATCGTACGTGCTACCGGTACCAACGAGCACCATAAAATTGAAGCTATCTTCAAAGCATTTGCAAAAGCAATCAAAATGGCCGTAAAGCGGGAGCCTTCCAAATTGTTTTTGCCCAGTACCAAAGGGGTGTTGTAGGATAAGGTCAAAAGTGAAAAGTCAAAGGTCAAGGTCGAGGACAAGGGAAAGGACAAGGTGAAACGTGAAAGGTGAAAAGTAGTGGAGAAATCATAAATCATAAATCAGACATCCGAAATCATACATCAGACATCAACAATGACGGTTTCAATCATAAAATACAATGCAGGAAATATTCGCTCAGTGCTGTTTGCATTGGACAGGCTGGGTGTAGAAGCCACTGTTACAGACGATCATGCGATCATCCGGCAATCGAGCCATGTAATTTTTCCGGGAGTGGGTGCGGCCAACAGCGCCATGCCTTATTTAAAAGAACGTGGATTAGATGAGCTGATGCGTTCACTTACGCAACCCTTCCTGGGTATTTGCCTCGGCATGCAACTGATGTGCAACCATAGCGAAGAAGGCGATACGGAATGCCTGGGACTGTTTGATATAGCTGTGAAAAAATTTCCTGCTGTGGATGCAGCCGGTCAACGTCTTAAAACTCCACACATGGGTTGGAATGGTTTGAGTGCTTTGCGTTCTCCACTCATGACGGGGGTAAAGGAAAACGACTACATGTATTTTGTGCACAGCTATTATGCCGAAATGAGTACGGATACCATTGCTACCTGCAACTATGGTTTGCCATTTAGCGCAGCCTTGCACAAAAACAATTTTCACGGGGTGCAATTTCATGCAGAGAAAAGTGCAGGACCCGGTGAACAAATTTTGAAAAACTTTTTAGCCCTCCAATAAGATGAACTCATTTGAAATAATACCGGCTATCGATCTAATAGATGGCAAATGTGTACGCCTTTCGCAAGGCGATTATGCCCAGAAAAAAGTATACAACGAACATCCGCTGGAAGTAGCCAAACAATTTGAAGGCGCGGGCATTCGAAGGTTGCACCTGGTTGATTTGGATGGTGCCAAAGCAGGCTCCGTGCAAAACTGGAAAGTGCTGGAGCAAATAGCGATCCGCACCAACCTGGTTATTGATTTCGGTGGAGGCGTAAAAACAAAAGAAGATGTGTCCGGTGTATTGAATACAGGTGCAGCGCTGGTTACCATTGGAAGCCTTGCCGTAAAACGCCGCGAATTGTTTTTGAACCTGGTGGTTGAATTTGGTGCTGATAAATTTTTTATTGGCGCCGATGTAAACCAGGAAAAACTGGCCGTGCATGGATGGTTGGAGCAAACCGATGTGTTGGTGTACGACTTTGTGAATGCTTTGAAAACAGTGGGACTGCAACAGTTTTTTTGTACAGACATTGCAAAGGATGGCATGATGCAAGGACCTTCCACAGAGTTGTACAAACAGATATTGGCACAATGCGCCGATATACAACTTACTGCCAGCGGCGGCGTTAGCAAGTTGGACGATTTGCTGGAATTGAAAGCAGCCGGGTTGCATGGTGCTATTGTGGGCAAAGCCATTTACGAAGGCACTATTCAACTAAAAGATTTGCAAACTGCGCAACTGGTTGGCGCATAACAATGCGGAAGCATTAAAAGCAATACAATGGAAAATTTAGTTACAACAGTGCAGGAGATAAGCAGCAATAACAGTGGGCTTACCAAGCGCATTATTCCATGCCTTGATATTAAAAATGGCCGTACTGTAAAAGGTGTCAACTTCGAAAACATTCGTGATGCCGGCGATCCCATTGAGTTGGCCATTCAGTATGCTCAAGATGGTGCCGATGAATTGGTATTTCTCGACATTACTGCTACCAATGAAGGGCGCAAAACTTTTGCAGAATTGGTGCTGCAAATTGCGAAGCATCTTAATATTCCTTTTACAGTTGGTGGGGGCATTAGCAGTGTGGAAGATGCATCAAGATTGTTGGAAGCCGGGGCCGATAAAGTGTCGGTGAATTCATCGGCAGTAAAACGCCCGGAGCTGGTAGATGAACTGGCAAGGGAATTTGGTTCGCAGTTCGTGGTGGTGGCCATTGATACGCGACTTACAATTGTTGGTGGTGCCGATAGTGCCGCAATCAATGTGGTACATACACATGGTGGTAAACAACCCACTGCATTGCAAACAGTGCCTTGGGCTGTTGAAGTGTACAACAGGGGTGCCGGAGAAATATTACTCACCAGCATGAATACCGATGGCGCTAAAACAGGATTTGATCTGCCCATTACTAAAGCTGTGGTGGATGCCATAGATATCCCGGTGATAGCATCGGGTGGCGCAGGCACCATGCAGCATTTTGTAGATGTGTTTGAGCAGGCCGGAGCCGATGCGGGTTTGGCTGCAAGCATATTTCATTATGGCGAAATTCCTGTTCCCGTTTTGAAACAATATCTTGCCACACAAAACATACCTGTACGTTTATGATCTGGTTTATTTTACTCGGTACAATGCTCGTAGGCATATTGGTGATCCGGTATTCCTATAAACTGGAAAAGCGAAAGCTGGACAAGGATAGGAAAGAGGCTGCTGAAGCCATGAAGGAATTTACTGAAATGCTGAACAAGGAAAAAAACAAAGAGCAATAAAATATTATCCATGAAGATAGACTTCTCAAAATATGCTGATGGATTGGTGCCCGCAATTGTGCAGGATGTGCAAACCAATAAAGTATTGATGCTGGGATTTATGAACCAGGATGCAGTAGATACAACGCTTGCATCGGGGAAAGTAACTTTCTATAGCCGCAGCAAACAAAGGCTCTGGACTAAAGGCGAATCGAGTGAACATTATCTCTATTACAAAGAGATGATAGTGGATTGCGACAACGATACATTGCTGGTAAAAGCTACACCCGTTGGGCCTACCTGCCATACCGGTGCCGACACTTGTTTTAATGAAAGCAATGTGAGTTCTCCTACAGAGTTTTTAAGTTATCTCGAATCGATTATTGTAGACAGGAAAAATAATCCTTCCGAAAAATCGTACACCACCAGTTTGTTTGCAAAGGGCATCAACAAAGTGGCGCAAAAAGTAGGAGAAGAAGCAGTTGAGTTGGTGATTGAAGCCAAGGACGATAACAAAGATTTGTTTTTGGGTGAAGCTGCTGATTTAATGTATCACTATATAATTTTACTGCAAGCCAAAGGCTATTCGCTGGCAGATGTGGTGGATGTGCTGAAACAACGACATAAGTAGCGGGTTTCACTCGTATAGTTTTGATATAGCCCTGCAATAAATCAGGGCTATATTTTTTTCGGATAGTCATGTATTGCTTGACTATCTTACCTGTAAAAGCATAGCCTTGCCGCCATCACCAAAACTATACAGGCGTTTCACTGAGTTGATCAAACTCTCGCTGTCGGGCGAGGGGCAGGATTTTACAACAGGCAGTATTCGCAAAGCCATATTCCTGTTGGCAGTTCCCATGATCCTCGAATTGGGACTCGAATCTGTATTCGCATTGGTCGATGTTTTTTTTGTAGGCAAGCTGGGTTCTGTCGCTATCTCCTCGGTCATTTTTACAGAATCGTTGGTCACCATCGTGTATTCAATAGGCATTGGTGTAAGCATGGCTGCTACAGCAATGGTGGCCCGGCGCATTGGCGAAAAAGATGCAGAAGCCGCTGCCCGCTCAGGTGCGCAAGCTATCTTACTGGGCATGGCTTGTTCAGTGGTCATTAGTATTGTGGGATTAATTTTTGCCGACAACCTTTTGCGACTCATGGGTGGCTCTCAGCAAGTGATTGATATGGGCCTGCCTTATATCCGAATTATGTTGGGAGGCAATATGGTCATCATGTTGTTGTTTCTTATCAATGGAATTTTTCGTGGTGCAGGTGATGCCTCAATTGCCATGAAAAGTTTGTGGGTGGCCAACGCATTCAATATTCTGTTATGCCCCATTCTTATTCATGGGTTCAGTTTTGTTCCGGCTTTTGGTCTTGCAGGCGCTGCTATGGCTACTACTTTTGGCAGGGGTATTGGCGTTATGTACCAGTTATACCGATTGAATAAAGGGCACGGTGCCATTCATATGAAGTGGCAATACTTTAGACCCAATTGGTCCATTCTTACATCCCTTGCAAAAATTGCAGGCAACGGAACTTTACAATTTATTATTGGCTCAGCGAGTTTCATTTTTATGACCAGGCTGATGGCCAACTTTGGTGAAGATGCTACTGCGGGCTATGGTGTGGCTATTCGCCTCATCATATTTTTCATTTTACCCGCATGGGGATTTAGCAATGCGGCGGCTACACTTGTAGGACAAAACTTAGGCGCCAATCAACCCGATAGAGCAATGAAAAGTGTATGGCTTACTGCAAAGTATAATGCCATCTTCATGGGATTTGTGACCGTTTTGTTTTTCTTTTTTGGCGAACCTGTTGTGCGTTTGTTGAACGATAATCCTAAGGTGCTGCCTACTGCTGCAGAAACCCTTCGCATTGTGAGCCTTGGCTATATTTTGTATGGTGTGAGTATGGTAATGATGAATGCATTTAATGGAGCCGGCGATACCAAAACACCCACGCAGATCAATTTTGTTTTCTTCTGGTTGATTCAAATTCCTCTGGCGTATTTGCTCAGTATGTATTGGCATATGGGGCCAACAGGCATATTTGTGGCAATGGTTTCCACAGAATCCATGATCGCTATTGTATCCATGATCCTATTTACCAGGGGTAAATGGAAAGAAGTAAAAATTTAGTACCGGCTTTCTCCTGTTACTTTCACTTTATAGCCAACGGTATTACTTGTCTTTTGAGTATCGTTAGTTGCTTATTTTCTTCACCCTGGCTACCCAGCCACCACCGGCTGCAAGCTGTATGGTTGTTTTATCAGAAGAAGAAATTTGCAGTATTTCTTTTTTATAATCGGTTGGATTGCGGTCGGCATTCACACCGTCTTTCATCAACACCAGCTCATATTTTCCCGCAGGTAAAAATGAAAAATCGAGTGTAAGGTTTCTGGGTGTCCAATTGGTCATGGCAGCCACAAACCACTCGTTGCCTTTGCGGCGGGCTAGTGCCAGGTACTCACCCACTTTTCCATCCAAGGGAATGGTTTCATCCCAGGTGGTGGGAATTTTGGTAATGAAATCGGTGCACTCCTGTTCTTTCACGTAAGTGGTGGGATTATCTGCCATCATTTGCAGCGGTGCAAAAAACACTACAAACTGCGCCAGTTGATTGCAACGGGTACCCTTTGCCATTGGGTCGTTGTTGCGGGCAAAATAGTCGGCCTGCGTTACATTCCGCATAGCGCCGGGTGTATAATCCATAGGCCCAGCCAGCATGCGAATAAATGGAATGGTGGTAGTGTACAATGGTTGGTCTTCGTTGGCCCACTTGTAATTTTCCAAACCCTTGACGCCTTCAAATCCCATCACGTTCGGGTAGGTGCGCTGCAATCCTGTGGGTTTGTAGATACCGTGATAGTCCACCATCAATTTATGTTTGGCTGCTTTCTGGGCAATGCTGTAAGTTGATGCAACTACTGACTGATCGTCGCGGTCGAAGAAATCAATTTTAAAACCCTTTACGCCCATGCGTGCATAGTGCGCAAAAGCAGTATCCATTTGCAGCGATACTGCATGCCAGGTAGCCCAAAGAATAACGCCCACATTTTTACTTTTTGCATGCGCCAGTATCTCTTGCAAATTCACTCTTTCTGTTTTCACTTTCAGGAGGTCGAAAGGTTCGCTCCAACCTTCGTCCATTACGATATACGGCACTTTGTTGGCTGCAGCAAAATCAATATAGTACTTATAGGTTTCGGTGTTGATGCCGGCTTTAAAAGGGACGCCGCTGATATTCCAATTGTTCCACCAGTCCCATGCAACAAGGCCGGGCTTGATCCAGTTTACATCGGCAATGCGTGATGGCGATGCCAGCTTTTGAACAATATCGTTGGTGAGTAGATCCTTATCGTGATTACTAAACGTTACTACACGCCAGGGAAAGTTGCGGGTGCCTGCAGTTTTGGCTATATAATTTTTCCGATCCGATACCACGTAGCCCAGTGTAGTGCGATATGCTTTGGAAGGATAAGGGGCATACACACCTTTCAATCCTTTGCCGGTAGCATTCAGGTCGAGGTACATGCCGGGATAATCTTCGAGATCGGCTTCGAGCACCACTGCTTTTTTGCCATGCCCCATGTCTACCATCAACGGCAGAATAGCCAGCGAATCTTTGGGAAACTGTGATAGCGGAATATGGTGATACAATGCTTCGAAACTTGAATTGAAATTGCGTCCATCACGGTAATCCCACTGGATGGGAATGTATGCGCTATCATCATTACTGAAATTGAAATTGGCAGTTTCGTTCAGTATGGTGAGGCTGTCTTTTTTTTGCGTAGTAAAGCGGTAAGCCACTGCATCGTTGTACACCCTGAACTGAATGCCATAGCCGCCTTTGCATTGAATAGTGAGCTGGTTGTAGCTATTCGTTACAGTTGATTTTATGTAATGTAGTGCTGCAAAATCCTGGTTGAATTTCTCGGTCTTTGAAGAAGCAACAAGCGGTTTGTCGCCCAATGTTTCCTGCTGCAATTGCATTGCCACTTGTGACGGCTCAATCAGTATTCGTTCTTTGTTTTTTGCCGACCAGCTAATGTTGTTGGCAATATCTACCTGCACGGTAAGTACACCATCGGGCGATAGAATTGAATAGGATGTTGGCTTTTGTGCAAATACTACAACGGATAAAAAGTAGGCAACGGAGAGTAATTTGTATTTCATAATTCGGCAATGAGTGGCCTAAGTTAAGTTATTGTGGGAGTCGGTATGTGAGTGGGGGCTTGATAAAAGAGTATGTGAAAAATCTTTTGTAATGTTCATTCATATTGCAAATGGCATAAGGGGTACGATCATGAAAATCACTGCTGCCAGGGATGTTGCTGCAAAATTTGGGGGCACAAAAAAGCCCCTCTTAAGAAGGGCTTGTGTTTTCGTTTCCAGGATGGAAGCTATACCAGCTCTATCACCATAGCGCTGGCGCCACCGCCACCGTTGCAAATACCTGCAGCGCCATACTTTGCATGGTTTTGTTTCAACACATGCAGTAGTGTTACAATGATCCTGGCGCCACTGCATCCGAGTGGGTGCCCCAGCGAAACAGCGCCGCCGTTCACGTTCACTTTGGCGGGGTTGAGTTGCATGCGTTTACTATTTTCTATACCTACTACACTAAAGGCTTCGTTCAGTTCCCAATAGTCGATATCGTTCATGGTAAGGCCGGCTTTGGCTACCGCTTTGGGCACTGCCAAAGATGGGGTAATGGTAAACCATTCGGGGGCCTGCTCGGCATCGGCATAGCCAATAATTTTTGCAAGTGGTTGCAGGCCCAATACTTCCATTTTTTCATTACTCATCAACACGAGTGCTGCGGCACCGTCGTTCATGGTACTGGCATTGGCGGCTGTTACTGTTCCGTCTTTTTTAAATGCAGGATTCAACGTTGGGATCTTGTCGAATTTTACATTGAATGGTTCTTCGTCTTTTGCAATCACAACGGGGGCGCCTTTGCGCTGTGGTATTTGTACGGGTACAATCTCATCTGCAAACTTATTGGCATTCCATGCTGCCTGGCTGCGGGTATAACTTTCAATGGCAAACGCATCCTGCTCTTCGCGGCTGATACCGCAAGTGCTGGCGCATAATTCTGCTGCAATGCCCATGGCTTGCCCGTCGTACACATCGGTAAGTCCATCTTTGGCGAGGCCATCTACCAAAGACACGTTTCCATATTTATTGCCCCAGCGCATCTTGTCTGCATAGAAGGGCACATTGCTCATGCTTTCCATGCCACCGGCTATCACTATATCTGCATCGCCCAGCATAATGGATTGTGCAGCCTGAGCAATTGCTTTCATACCACTAGCACATACTTTATTTACAGTGGTGCAGTTCACTTCATTGGGCAGGCCCGCAAATTTTGCAGCCTGCCGGGCAGGTGCTTGTCCAAGGTTGGCCTGGATAACACAACCCATCAGCACATCCTGCACATCTTCAGCACGGATGCCGGCTTTTTCAATTGCGCCTTTAATAGCTATGGCACCCAGTTGTGTAGCAGTGAGTTCTTTGAGCGAACCACCAAAACTGCCCATGGGCGTACGTACTGCGGAAACTATAAATACCTCTTTCATTTTCTACAATCGTTTATGCATCAAAGTTAGCAAAGCTGCATGTATGCTTTAGTCGTGAATATTGTCGTAAATGACTGGGCCATCTACTTGGTACCATGTTGGATAATGGGGCAGGAATATTTTTTCGAGTTCGTTGCGTTTCACTTTCAATGAAGGAGTAAGCAAGCCATTTTCTATTGACCAGCTTTCTTTCAATATCACAAGCTTTTCAATTTTCTCATGCTTTTCCAATGAGCTGTTCAGCGCTTTGCGGTCGCTGTCGAGCAAACTGTTCAACTCTTCAGCAGCCACTTTTTTACCCGAGTCGGAAAGGGTAATTAATGCAATGGGTTGTGGAATACCCGTACCCACTACACATACCTGGTCGATAAAATGGTTGTTGAGCAATTGGGTCTCCAGGGGAGCCGGCGAAATGTATTTGCCCTTGTCTGTTTTAAACTGGTCTTTCACTCGGCCAGTAATGGTGAGATATCCATCGTTATCATATTCGCCAATATCGCCGGTACGCAGGTAGTTTTCTTCATCGAACAATTCGGCTGTCAGCTCGGGTTCGCGGTAATAACCTAAAGTATTACCGGGACTCTTCACCCTTATTTCGCCATCGTCGGCAATTTTTACCTGCAACCCTGTGAGTGCCTTTCCTACGGTGCCATACTTGTTGGCTCCGCTCCAGTTGAAATGGCCATAGCAGCAATCTTCTGTCATGGCGTAGGCCTGCATAATGTGTATGCCTAATTTTTTATACCACAACATTACTTCGGTAGCCAATGGTGCGGCGGCACTGGCTATAAAACTGGCACGGCTTAAGCCAAGTTTTGCTTTAATTTTTTTGCGAACAATGTTGTTGATAATAGGAATGGACAACAGCAGGTCCAATTTTTTCTGTGGCATTTTCTGCAAAATGGTTTCCCTGAATTTGATCCAGATACGGGGTACTGCAAAAAATAAATGCGGTTGTGTTGCGCTGAGGTTGTCTGCAAATTTGTCGAGCGATTCTGCAAAGTTCAAGCATCCACCAGCGTACAGGCTATTTATTTCCATGCCCATTCTTTCGGCGATATGGCTGATGGGCAAATAAGAAAACAGCACCGGCCGTTGTGGCAAATGCAGATCTTTTGTAGCAGTTTGCAGAATGCTATCCATGGCGTTGATGCAATGCATTACACCTTTTGGATTGCCGGTAGTGCCGGAAGTGTACACAATGGTGATGGGTTCAAATCTATCCCATGAGTGTACCTGCGAAATAGGCTGATGGGTTTGCACTAGTTTTTCCCAGCTATATTGGGCGTTGCTGCCATAAGCACTTACACCAATTGAAATAACGCCTTCAGGAATGCCGGCTGCCTGCCCGGAAAAATCATCGAGTTTACCTGCAATGATTGCCTTGGTTTGGCTATGCACCAAAATAGGGCGAATGCCTTCGGCAGTAAGCGTGGGGTAAATGGGAATACTTACAAAGCCCGCCATCATGAGTGCAAGGTCGGCCAGTATCCACTCGGCGCAGTTTTTTGAGAGGATGGCAACATGGTCGCCGGTCTTCAGGCCCAATGCCAATAGGCCAGCAGCAACTCTCTTGCTCTCGTCGGCTGCCTGGGCAAAAGTCCGGGTATGCCAAACACCGGCCATGGGTTGACGCAGGAATGGATCGTTGGGAACTGTATCTGCCCAATATAAAAATTTCTCAAGAGGAGAACTCGCTGTCATAGCTGTTGTGATTTATAGCGTAAGCAATCGATACAAGGGTACACGTTTCCAAAGGAGATGTACAGTTTTTTACAATCGTTGTTCGAAAAATAAAGGAAATCTGGTTCAGGTCGGGTTATTTCTTCAAAAATGAAACCCGTTGTAGCCGGTCGAGCCACTCTGCTTGCTGTGGCTTGTATGCTTTGAGTGAGTTGGCCCTGATTACAATGCACTGCGTGTATTTTTCATCGTAGTACATCGTAAAAACATAGTAGTGTTTTTCGTTGTTGAGTGTCATTTCCATGGCGGCCTGGTGCATGGTGATGCCGTCTGTGTTGTACAATTTCCTGCCACGGGGAACTGTGGCTGTATCGGCCAGTCCAAAATACTTTTGCCAGCTTTTCCTGAAAGCAATATCCGGTTTATCCTGTATGGCGGCTCCCATTAAAATGCTCACTTCAATGGGTTCGGCACCCTTAATGTTGTCGTTGGCAATAATGAGTTTGTCTAATTGCGTTTGCGTGGTCCATCCGCTCGGCGGATTGTTCACAATAATATGATCGAATGTTTTTGTTTGTGCCAATGCAAAAAAGGGCACAACAAAAAGTAAAAGGACAATTGTTTTTCTCACCATCATCAATAAAAATAATACCGGGAGGCAATTATAAACTGTGAAAATTTGAAACCCGGCCACACATCAATAACCCACTGCAATATTTCCCAGCAAGTGCTCGGATTCTTCTGCCGGTTGATCCATGTATTCGAAAAGCGCTTCTTCGAATTGTGCTGTTTGTTTTATCATATATAAAGTGAGGCCTGCAGAAATAATTTCAAGCACGGATGATGCAAGGTCCATATAAGTTTGGTAGATGAAGCCATCAATGTTTGTATTGAGGTCTGTTGTGCGATTGACGATGGTGGCGAAAATGTTACTGATCAAATAAAAGGTCCACCATAAGCCCACGATGGTTGTATTTTTTCTTTCGAGCTTACTGGCGTTCAATTCCTGGGTATCCTCCCATATTTCCCGCATAATTTGGTAGGGCCTTACTAAGTTCAGCAGGGGGATGAACCAGCAGCCGGCAGCCCATCCTTCGGTATGCATGGTGGGCGATCCTGCCCGCTGCAAATTGTGATAGGCCCTGCGAAACCAGCCAATAAAAAAGATAATGGTGAGGATAGTGACAATTACGTTTAAAATGGCAATCATTTGTTGGCGTAAATCGTTGGCATTGACCCTGCTGTCACTCACTTCACTGGTTTGCAATTCCTTCAGCAAGTCGACTTGCAAAAAGCAGCCGAAAATATTGGCAACATGTCCTGCAATCAGCACAAAGAATAAAAGGATGATGACTTTGGCTCTTTTGCCATTGTACATTAACGGGTTCATAAGCAAGTTTTAACCGGCACAAATTAAAGGTTTGTTGTATACAAACCTTTTTAAAGCAAAAGGAGCAGGATACAATATTCCGCTCCTCATTTCCAAAAAAGACAAATGCAATTTTATTCCTCTTCTTTCACGGTTTTCGCATAATCCTCGTGCAGTTTTTTCTGCAGGTCGAAAGGTACAGGCGCATACTCGTGATAGTGCATTCTAAACTTGGCACGTCCTTGGGTAATGCTGCGCAGTGAAGAACTATAATCGGGCATTTCGGCCAGCGGCACTTTGGCCACTATTTTTTGAAAATGTCCTTCGGTGTCTATGCCTTCCACAAAAGCCCTGCGTGTTTGCAGGTCGCCCATTACGGTACCCGTTAAATCGGATGGGCATAAAACTTCTACTGAATAAATGGGTTCCAGTATTTGCGGATCAGCATGGCCGAATGCTTCTTTGAAAGCCTTGAGTCCTGCGAGTTTGAAAGAGATATCGTTGCTATCTACCGGGTGCATTTTTCCATCAAACACACTCACCCGTACATCGCGTACATAAGAACCGGTCAATGGGCCTTCCACCATTTTCTCCATTACCCCTTTCATAATGCTGGGAAGAAAACGTGCATCTATAGCTCCGCCCACTATGCAATTGTAGTACACCAGTTTGCCGCCCCAGTCCAAAGGATATTCGTCGCGGCCTCTTACGTTGAGCCCTTCAGGATCGGCCATGCCTTCGTGCCAGGGTTCTATGCGCAAATGCACTTCGCCAAACTGCCCTGCACCACCACTTTGTTTTTTGTGCCGGTACATGGCTTCTGCTTTTTTGCGAATGGTTTCCCTATACGGAATGCGGGGTTGATGAAATGCTACTTCCAGTTTATGAATATGTTCCAGTTTCCACTTTATTACCTGCAAGTGCAATTCGCCCTGGCAGTGAATAAGGGTTTGTTTCAACTCGGCAGAAACTTCAACAATAATAGTGGCATCTTCTTCGCGAAGGGTATGCAGTGCCTGTGCCAGTTTTTCTTCTTCACCCTTGCGAATGCTTTCTACCGCCATGGTCAAATTGCTGCTGGGGAACTCGATGGGCAGTAGTTCAAGGTTCTTACCTTTTTCGTGCAGCGTGTTGTTCACATGGGTATTGCGCAGCTTCATGGTAGCACCAATATCGCCGGCTACCAATTCATTTACCTGTGTCCTGTTTTGTCCTTCTACCAGTAGTAGTTGGTTTATTTTTTCACTCACACCGGTGGATTCATTCACCAATTCCATCCCGCTTTTTACCACACCGCTGTACACTTTAAACAGGGAGAGTTCGCCCACATGCGGTTCGCTGATGGTTTTAAAAACAAAAATGCAGGCAGGGCCATTGGCATCGCAGCTCAAAGTAGAATTCGCTTTTGTTTTTTGTGCCGGCATTTCGTTGGCACTGGGGCATACATTATCAATAAAACCCATGATGCGGCCACTGCCCATATTTTTTTCGGCACTCACACAAAATAGTGGGAAAATATCGTGGTGGATCATGGCATGTTTCATGCCTTTTTTCAAATCGTCTTCACTCAATTCGCCCTGGTCAAAATATTTTTCCATGAGGGCTTCGTCGTTGCTTGCCACTGCTTCCACCAATTCTTTGTGCATGGTATCGGCACGTTCGCGTTCGCTATCAGGAATCGGTTTTTTCTCCGGCTTACCACCATCTTTTCCATATTCATACATCACCATGTTCAGCACGTCAACTACCTGGTTGAAACCTGTGCCTGCATTGAGCGGGTATTGCACCGGTACCACGTTGTTGCCAAAATGCGATTTGGCTTCTGCAAGGGTGCGCTGGAAATCTGCGTTTTCGTGATCGAGTTTGTTGAGGGCAAAGATCATGGGTGTTTTAAACGACTCTGTATAATCCCATATAAGGTCGGCACCCACTTCTACACCGGCTGTAGCATTCAGCAACATTACTCCGGTATCGGCCACACGCAGGGCACTAATCAGTTCGCCTACAAAATCATCGTATCCCGGCGTGTCAATAATATTGATCTTGTATCCACGCCAGGTTGTATGCAGCAACGAAGAAAATATAGAATTGCCTCTTTCTTTTTCGAGTTCGTGGTAATCGCTAACGGTGCTGCCTTCGCGTACCTGGCCGCGGCGATTAATAATACCTGCTTCGAAAAGCATGTCTTCGGCTAATGTTGTTTTCCCGCTGCCGGCATGGCCTAGCAGCACAATGTTTTTTACATGGGCAGTATCAAAAGTTGCCATAAAAAATAGATTTATGAAATGATGAAGCTATTGCACCCACATGCAACGCATATGGTAACAACAGGCGTAAATACTTAATTGAATGGTTGCTTGTATGGAGCACCAATTGAGCCATTCAATAAGTACTGCTAACAAGCAAAAACGGCTGCAGGCCATTGTTGGGCTGCAACCGTTGTCGTTTTGTTTTATCCTTCAGAAATGAACTTGTGGAAGTCTGTCTTCAATTGTTCAATGCCCTCTATTTCATTTTTGATTTGCAATTCCAGGTTGTGGTGTGGAATGCGGTGCCCAAAATTGGGATGGTGTTCAGCTTCTGCCATATGATGTTTGATGGCGTGTTTAATGTCGTGGATGTTGATGAGCTGAATGTGAAACTGGTTGTGATAGTGTTCTACCTCTTTTAAATACTCCTGGTTCGTTTTGCCGGCCGCTGCTAAATACAGTTCGCTGCGCAATGTGTTGACTTCTTCTTTCGCTTGACGAAGTTGTTCACGCCACTGGTCGCACTCGGCCAGCAGGTGCTGATGATCTGCTACGGTAACCATGATGTTGAGTTTTTATAAATGAGCAATCGGGTTATCACGCTGGAAAGAGAGGGATAGTAAAGTACATTCTTTTTTTCCTGCGTACAAACCAAATTTCCCGAAACTCTTAATTGAAATCAATGAGCAAGGTCATGCTTTACTACCTTTCATTTTTGAAAAAGGATATATACGATGGAAGTAAAAAAATGCAGGCTGATTGGCCTGCTGGCAGGAACTATGTTGAGTAGCTGGGTAGTGAAAGGGCAGGACAGCCTGGTAATGGTAAAGGCGCTTCAGCGATTATCGGCTCCGGCTATGCATGGCCGCGGCTATGTGCAGGGCGGGCTCGATTCGGCCGCTAATTTTTTGGTGCAGCAATTAACCGGTTTGGGGCTAAAAGTGCAGCAACAGCATTTTTCATTCCCGGTGTATACTTACCCTGGCAGGGCTTCGCTGGCAATAAATGGAAAGGCAATGCAGCCGGGTAAAGATTTTATTATGGGGCCTGCATCGCGGGGCTTTGATGGATATGCCAAACTCGAGGAAATGGACTCTACGGGCTGGATCTCGAGGGAGAACGCCGTGATATTGACCCCGGTGAAAAAACTCACCTGGACCGTTTCAACAATGCAGGAATCGTACACGCATTTCCAGGTGCGGGAAGATGCGCTGCCCAAAACGGTTTCGGGTTTGCAGGCTACTGTTGATGTTCAATTCATTCGCTCCTTTCCATCGCGTAATATTATTGCCACAGTTCCGGGCCGGCGCCAAAAAGATTCAACCATTGTATTTACTGCCCATTACGACCATTTGGGTATGCTGGGTAAAGAAGCTGTTTTCCCGGGAGCCAATGATAATGCCAGCGGCACCGCATTTTTATTAGCACTTGCCCAACGGGTAAAAGCCGAACCACTCGATTACACCGCAGTGTTCCTGTTTTTTTCGGGCGAGGAAGCAGGGCTGCTTGGTTCGCAGTATTATGTAAAACATCCGCTGCTGCCGTTAAAAAATATTCGTTTCCTGCTCAACCTCGATATGATGGGAAATGGCGATGAAGGAATTACGGTGGTAAATGCCACTGTGTTTGAAAAGGAGTTTGCCTTGTTGCAACAAATAAATGCGGAGGGCAAATATCTAAATGCTATCAACAGCAGGGGAAAAGCGCAGAACAGTGACCATTACTATTTTACAGAAAAGGGAGTTCCTTCTTTTTTCTGGTATACATTGGGAAAAAGAAAGGCTTACCACGATGTGCATGATGTAGCCGAAACTGTTCCTTACTACGAAGCCAACGATCTTGTGCAATGCATACTGGAATTTTCTAAGCAGGTAATTCTATTACCCAAAAAATAATGATATGATCAACGCTGCTGCTTTTATAACCGATATCAGTACCCGGTTCAAATACTACAAATCGCTGGCCGATAAAACCTTTGAGCAATTGGGTGAAAAAGATATGCATTGGCGGCCTTCGCCTGCCAGCAACAGCATTGCTATTATAGTGCAACACATGTATGGAAATATGATGAGCCGCTTCAGTAATTTTTTGACAGAAGATGGGGAAAAGCCCTGGCGTAACCGCGATGCAGAGTTTGAACCCATGCAGGTGAGTAAACAGGACCTTGTAGATTTTTGGGAAACGGGTTGGAGCCATTTGCTCTCCACTATTGCTTCGCTAGGCGATGAAAACATTATGCAGGAGATCACTATTCGCAGCGAAAAGCTGAAAGCCTACGATGCGCTGCTGAGGCAACTGGCACACTACAGCTATCATGTAGGGCAAATTGTAACCATTGGTAAAATGCTGAAAGATGCAGACTTCAAAAGCCTGTCGATACCCAAAGGAGAGAGTGCAGCTTTTAATGCATCCATGATAGCTGCGCAAAAACCTGCAGAGAAAAAGTAGCTGAACCTGTTACAATTTTTACTTGTAACATTTGGGTGAATTTCTTCTTCGATGGCCTGGAAATTTTCTTTGGAAACATTCTCACAATGCCAACAAAATAAACATGCAATTTTGCCATCTCAATTCTTCATCATGCAGGCAAATGATTACCTCGATACCGTGATTTTTGATATGGACGGTTTGTTGATCGATTCGGAACCGATATGGGAGAAAGCCGGTTTCGAATTGCTGGAAGGATATGGTTGCAAACTCACTACAGAGATGTATGCAAAGTCAACCGGCTTGCGTACAAAGGAATGGTTACAGTATTGGTACAACCATTTCAACATTCAGCAGCATGATATAGTGGCCGATGAAAGGCATATTGTAGACCTTGTAATCGAAGCCATTCGCAAACACGGAAAAGCCATGCCCGGTGTGCCGTATATTTTCGAATACTTCCAGCAAAGAGGGTATAAGATAGGGCTGGCCACTTCGTCGCCCATGCGTATGGCCGAAATGGTGGTAGACCAATTGGGAATTGGGCATTATGTACAGGTCATTACCAGTGCAGAAAATCTCGAATTTGGCAAGCCCCATCCCGAAGTGTATTTGCAGTGTGCTGCTGCCCTGCAATCGCATCCGTTGCAGTGCTTGTGTTTCGAAGATTCTTACAATGGAATGATAGCTGCCAAAGCAGCCAAAATGAAATGCATCATAGTGCCGGCTGCAGCACAATACAACTGGGCAAAATGGGGCGCTGCCGATGCTAAAATTGCTTCGCTGGCCAATTGTACTTTTGAAACGCTACAGGTTTTATAGACGCTTTATTTCGCAGCAAAAAGTTGGTAGATAATTACCGACAGCATCACCACAATTACAATGTTGAAGATGAGCTGGAAAGTCCTGTTGGATTCCTGGTAGGTTTTTACTTTATAATGCAACCTGTTCAGCTCCTTTTTAAGCGAAAGTATTTCGCGACCCAGCTTGGCAGGGTCTTCGGTAAAAAGATGAACTTCCTGTTCGAATTTTTCCTGGGAGTCGCGGCTCGATCTGCTTGAGGACTTTTTTTCCTGTCCTATTTCTTTTTCAGAAACATTCTCCATGGGCATGGCAATAATCGTTTAGTTCGTGGGTAGGGGTAACGCAAATGTAGGGTTGCGGCAGGGTATAAAAAAAACCGCTCCCTTTTTGGGGAACGGTTTTTTATGTTGTAGCAAATGCAGGATTAGCTGCCTTCGCCTTTTTCCAGTTTTTTCTTCAGGTCGGCCAGCACACCAAGGTCGCCCAGGGTTGCTTTTTCTACCTTGCTCTGGATGTTCTTCACAGCTTTCTGAGTTTTCTCGGCTTCTGCAACTTTCTCTTTCTTCTCAGTTTCAATTTCCTCTTGCTTAGCACGTTCCCAAATGCGGGCATGGCTCAGTACGATGCGTTTTTCATTGCGATCGAATTCGATAACCACGAATTGGTTGGTTTCTTCAGCTGCGATGGTAGTTCCGTCTTCTTTAGACAGGTGACGGGCAGGAGCGAATCCTTCCAGGCCATAAGGCAGGCTGATCACAGCACCCTTATCGTCTTTCTTGATCACAGTTCCTTCGTGAATGCTACCCACTGGGAAGGTTTCTCCCAGGCTGTTCCAGGGATCTTCTTCCAGTTGTTTGTGGCCCAACTGCAGTTTGCGACCGTCTTTATCAATATTCAGGATAATGATATCGATGTTTTCGCCCACTTTAGTGTACTCACTTGGGTGATTCAAACGCTTCAACCAGCTCAGGTCGCTGATGTGGATCATACCACCAATGCCAGGTGCCAGTTCAACAAACACACCGTAAGGAGTGATGTTTTTAACGGTACCGCTATGACGGCTGTCGGTTGGGTATTTGTCTTCGATAGTGCTCCATGGGTCGTCGCTCAGTTGTTTGATGCTCAGGCTCATTTTGCGGCTATCCTTATCCAGTGTTACCACTTTAGCTTCGTGTTCGTTACCCAGTTGGAAGAACTCTTTCGCGTTTACCGGAGTGTTAGCCCAGGTAATTTCGCTTACGTGCACCAGGCCTTCAACACCAGGCTGAATTTCGAGGAATGCACCGTAGTCTTCAATATTTACCACTTTACCTTTTACGGTGTTGCCTTCCTGAATTCCTTCAGGCAGCACATCCCAAGGGTGTGGGGTCAATTGCTTCAAGCCAAGGCTGATGCGCTTTTTGTCGTCGTCGAAGTCCAATACAACCACGTTCAACTTTTGGTCCAGTTTCAACACCTCTGAAGGGTGGTTGATACGGCCCCAGCTGATATCGGTGATGTACAACAAGCCATCCAAACCACCGAGGTCCATAAAGGCACCGAAGTCTGTGATGTTCTTGATGGTTCCTTCCAATACTTGACCTTTCTCGAGTTTGGCAATGATCTCTGCACGTTGTGCTTCGATATCGCTTTCGATGAGGGCTTTGTGACTTACTACTGCGTTCTTGATGGTTTCGTTCACCTTCACCACTTTGAACTCCATAGTTTTTCCTACGAATTGGTCGTAGTCGGTTACAGGCTTCACGTCGATCTGAGAACCTGGCAAGAAAGTTTCCATGCCAAATACGTCTACGATCAAGCCACCTTTTGTTTTGCTGGTAACAGTACCGGTAACCACTTCGCCTGTTTTGTGGCTTTCCACAATTTTTTCCCAGGCACGGCTAATGCGGGCCTGACGACGGCTGAGGTTCAGGTTGCCCTGGCGGTCTTCTTTTTCTACTACCATAATTTCCACTTCGTCGCCAATTTGAATAGCTGCGTCGCGGAATTCGTTCAGGCTGATAAGGCCGTCACTTTTGAAACCAATGTTGATAACGGCATCGGTTTTGGTCAGGCCAACTACGATACCAGATACCAGTTCGCCATCAGTGAACGTACGGAAAGTAGCGTCGTACACTTTGTCGTACTTCTCTCTTTCGGTGTTGTTGTAGGTGGCTACATTACGCTTGTCAATGCTCCAGTCGAAATCGTCGTGAGCAGTGGCAATAGTTTCTGCTACAGGTACATTTGTTGCCGCAGTAGCGGTTACCTCAGCTTCTGGAGCTGCTGCACCGTTCTCCTGTACATCTGCGTTTAGTTGTTTAAATAAAAACATGATATAAACCCCGAAGGTTTTTTGAATCGGGGCGGCAAAAGTAGGTAAAAATGCTTGGGGGGCAAGGCATTCAGGGCATTTTGGCTGGTGTTTCCGGGCTTTTCACCAGTCATTTCGGGGCATCGCTACCCGGAACCGGCAATTTTGAGGACCAATGAATAGGAATAATTGTTGAAAATCATTGGGTTAGGAAGGAGGTGAGGCCAGGGGAACCCTAAAAAATTCCCAGGTATATTTTGCCTTAAAAACCTCCTAAAAAAAGCCGGGTTTCCCGGTTTGTCTGCCCAATGTTGCCGGCATGGCTAAAGCAAACCAAAATGTTGGCCTATTGCCTCTTCCTTTTTTCAAGGCTTCTGGTGTGCCCCGGATTTTATTTTCTTCCCCGTTTCATGAGGGGAAGAATGATGGCCAGAGCCAATGATAAACTGAGGGTTTTACCCCATTCAATTTGCAGCGGAGTATGGTGGATGAAATAACTGGAAAAAGCGCTGACCAAAATATTGGCGGCCAATGCCACCACAAAAATCTCTGCAACCCTGGTGAAAAATACTTTGGCGTTCATGTGTGAAGGTCGTTTACTTGGGCGTTTTCTTAAAAAGGTACAGCGTTACAAAAAAGAAAATGATATTGGGGGTCCAGGCGGCGAGCATGGGAGGGAAACTCCCCTTGGTGCTGAAGATAGTGCTGAACCTATCGGTAAGAATAAACAATGCTGCCAAAATTATACCCATGGCCAGGTGAAAGCCACTGCCGCCACGGGCTTTTCGGCTACTCACCGCTACGCCCATCATGGTGAGCAGGATGATGGAAATAGGAGTTGCATCGCGGCGATGCCGCTCCACTATGAGGTCATTGATATTTTCCGCACCCCGCATTTGTTCTTTGCGAATAAGCTCTACCAACTCAGGGGTTTTCAATACGTCTTTGGTGTATTGCCCTTTCTTAAACTCGGTGGGTTTAAAGTTGAGTTTGATAGTGGTATCGGCTAATTGCCGAATGGTTTCCACTGTGCTGTCGATGGTGCGGATCACTACGTTTTCCAGTTTCCAGCGTCTTTTGGCGGTATCCCATACCAGGCTTTCGGCTCGCATATTATTGCGGAGCTGGTTGTTTTTTATTTCCATCAGCACAAAGCTGTTGCCCCTTTTGGTAGCGGTATCGAAGTAAGAAACCTGTCCGTAGTGCGTGCTATCGTTTCTAAAGTAAATAGTGCCTTCGCCGTATTCGTTGTTGAATATCGGCTCATTGATATACTTGTTTTGGAAAGCAGAAAATATTTGGTTGGAAATAGGCGTCACATAGCGAAAGGACAACCACAATACCACGGCAAAAAATATAGAGCCAACCCAATAGGGACGCAGGAAACGGTTGAAAGAAATACCGCTGGCAAGTATGGCAATGATCTCTGTACGCCCCGCCAGTTTGGAAGTGAAAAATATGACCGAAATAAAAATGAACAGGGGGAACAATAACGTGATCATACGGGGTATAAATCCGAAATGATATTGCTTGATGATCTCCCAGGTGGTCAAACCGCTTTTTACAAAATCGTCCGAGTGCTCGCTGGTATCTATCACCACGGTTATAAACGTGAGTAGCAAGATCGCAAATACAAATGTGGTAATGTATTGGCGCAATATGTACCAGTCGAGTTTCTTCAAGTAACGGGGCTTTTAGCGGGTTGCAATTTGGACTTTATTTTTCATTCGGCCATGTTAAAGGCTCGGCATTGCATTGCTACAATGCATCCCCACATTATTCCTTTATCCATTTCACGGCTTCGTTCATATCTGTTTCGCTCCATTTGGCAGCTACTTTGGCGCCTTCCATGCCCACTATGCCTGTATTGCTGCGCAGCATGGTTTTCATTACCGTGCCATCGCAGGTGAGTATGGGCAGGTTGAAATGATTGGTTTTCGAAAACCATTGGCCGGCCAGTTGGGGTTGATTGCTCACTATAAACATGGGCAGCTTTTTTTCATTGGCTTTCAGGAAAACCTTTACAAATATTTCCTGCCATTCGGGTTGGGTGCCGGCAAAATCTTTGGCAAAAAACAAGAGGTACTTGCCCTTCGTTTCCAACACTGCTTTTGTGGTGTCTGCACTTGTACTGCTATAGAATGCAAGGTCTTTGATGGCCGGTTCGGCATTGCCTTTGCGCACTATTTTTTCTTCCCGGTTGATATAGGTGTACAGGCTATCGTTGAAATCTTCGGGAAAATGAGTTGCATCGAAACTTACCTGTTTGCCCTCTTTTTCATAGGTGTAAAAAATAGCCACACTATCGGGTACCGAGCCCGGCGGTGGCTGCATTTGCTGCAACAGGTTTTTGCCGGCAGCATACGGAAGGCAATCTACAAATGGCAGATGCTTCAGCACATGCAGTTGGCCAAAGAAAACAAAACCTATACTGAACAATACTAAAAACAAATTGGCCCGAAGCGGCAACCATCCTTTGATATGCTTACTCTGCACATACAGTACCAACACCATCACCAGCAGGATCATGTCTTTCAAAAAGCTATGCCAAGGTAGCAACGGCACACAATCGCCAAAGCATCCGCAGGTTTTGGGTTGGCCGGTAATCACTGCGTAGCCGGTGAGAAAAGAGAAAAATACAATGAGCACCAGCAGCAGTTTCGACACTAGTTTGGGTGCCCAGCCCAGCAGCAATGCAATGCCCGCTACAATTTCAAAAATATTCATGCCAATGCTTAGCCCAAGGCTGTATTGACTGGCCCAATGCCAGTTCCACACGGCAAAATATTCATCCATTTTATACGCCAGTCCCAGTGGGTCGTTGGCTTTGATCAATCCACTAAAAATGAATAGCACGCCGGTGATAACCCGAAAAATTTGGACAAGGCTTTTCATGAAAATGATTGTAGTGGGTGAGTGGCTTATTCTTTTTCGCCGAGTAAGATCAATGCAAATACAGCATAGTTCAGGATGTCCATATAATTAGCATCCAATCCTTCGCTGATGATGGTTTTTCCCTCGTTGCGAATGATCTGTTTCATGCGGTAAATCTTCATCAGTATCAGGTCGGCAAAACTTTCCTGGCTCATTTCGCGCCATGCTTCGCCATAGTCGTGGTTTTTCATTTCCATCAGCGACCGCACGATCTGCACTTTTTCATTGTACCGGCTTTCGCATTCGGCTACCGGTAGGGTTTCAATATCGTCGTTATTGATGTCGAGCTGTATCAAACCAATGATGGCATAGTTGATAATGCCTTTGAATTCGGAAGGAATATCATCTTCTATCAACTGCGTGGTTTGCTCCTGCAATTGACGAATGCGGCGGGCTTTGATATAGATTTGATCGGCCACCGAAATAGGGCGCAGCACCCGCCACGAGGTTCCGTAGTCGGCTGCTTTTTTCATGAAAATATCTTTTGCCGAGGCTATTACTGCGTTGTATTGTTCGAGTGTTTTACTCATCTGAAGTGCTACTTTTACCGGGTTCCAAAAGTAAAGGTTCGTGACCAACCGCATTCAAACACTTCATTGCAGGGGAAAACTTGTGACGATCCAACAGCCACAGGTTATGGGGATCATCAATACAACACCCGATTCATTTTTTGAAGGAAGCCGGCAGCAAACTGCGGAAGCTGCAGTGATGCAGGCAGAACGTATGTTGGCTGCGGGCGCTACCTGGCTCGATATTGGCGGGCAGAGCACCCGGCCCGGTGCCACAATGGTGGGTGCAGAGGAGGAAACAGAAAGAATTGTTCCGGCTATCGAAGCCATTCATGCCCGATTCCCCAATGCGTTGATGAGTATTGATACCTTTCATGCATCTGTAGCCGAAGCGGCAGTGATGGCTGGGGCCAGTATGGTCAACGATGTAAGTGGCGGGCAAATGGATGCTGCAATGTTGGATACAGTAGCAGCATTACAAGTACCTTATGTATGTATGCATATGCGGGGCACGCCCGAAACCATGCAGCACTATGCCGTATACGAAAATGTAGTGCAGGAGGTATTGCAATATTTTATAGAACGAATGGAGGCTTGCCGAAAAGCAGGCATTAAAGATGTGCTGCTCGATCCGGGTATTGGCTTTGCCAAAACCATTGAGCATAATTTCCAGGTATTACACCAGTTGGAAGCATTTCAAATACTCGGGGCTCCCGTATTGCTGGGGGTAAGCCGCAAAAGCACTATTTACAAAACGCTGGGCATTTCGGCAGCCGAAGCGCTTAACGGCACTACGGTATTGCATACCATTGGCCTGCTAAAAGGTGCGGCCATCCTGCGGGTACACGATGTAAAAGAAGCGGTAGAAGCCGTGAAGCTGGTCTCGGCCATGCAGCAGTCGGCGTTATAGTGGGTTATACTCCAAATTGCCGGAGGTGATGGTCTACATGTTTATAGAACATATTGTTCCATTCGGTAGTGGAGAGCCGCCCAAATGAATGCGATTCCTTCCCGTTGAAATGATCGGCACCGAGTACCTGTACTTTGTGCAAAAAACTGATGAGCCTGCTTTGCTCTTCTTCAAAATTTTTATCGGTAGTGATCTTAAAATCGGGGCCGGTAGGGCTATTGTGTTTGTATGGCTTTGCACTCACCACCATTTTTTTTACCAGGAATTTCAACAATAGTTTTCGGATGCCACGGGCCGGTTTGTGCTTTTCGGGTTCAAACACATACTCATAGGTTACATTGCAATGCGCCAGCATTTGGGCTGCGTGCATGGTGCCCCAAAGCGGCTTTTTGTCGGGGCTGAGTTTCGTAATGCGCTGACAGATTTTTTCGACGACCGAAAAGTCAAAAATATTTGGCAAGGACATGGGTAGTGGTTTAAGGGTAAACTAAAATAAGGATAAATACATAGGAATCAGAGCGGTGCTTATAGGGTATTTTTTAAAAATTTTCACATTCGAAACATTAGTGTACCTCCACCAATGCACCTATTGCAAATGGTGCGCCAAGTTTTTGGGCGATGGCCCTTCAATAGCATGATTCAATCGGAAATGGGTGGGCATGGCGAAGTTTAACATAGGGCCAATTGCTGCCATTTAGAAAGTAATACCCGCCATCGATACGATGGGCGTAGCCTAAAAACATTTTCAAAGCATGCCGCATAAAAAAAGGCTTTCCTTGTATGGAAAGCCTTTCTGCTTATAATGAATTGGAATTATGAAAAATTATTCCCACTCGATAGTAGCCGGCGGCTTGCTGCTGATATCGTACACCACGCGGTTAATACCTTTTACATTATTGATGATCTCGTTGCTGATATGTGCCAGGAACTCGTAAGGAAGGTGCGCCCAATCGGCCGTCATTCCATCCACACTGGTTACGGCACGCAGTGCTACGGTGTATTCATACGTGCGTTCGTCGCCCATTACACCCACGCTTTTTACCGGCAGCAAAATGGTACCAGCCTGCCATACCTGGTCGTACAGGTTAAACTCTTTTAAAGCCTTGGTATAAATAGCATCTGCGTTTTGCAACAGGGTCACTTTTTCTTCGGTCACTTCGCCCAAAATGCGAATGGCCAGCCCCGGACCGGGGAATGGATGACGATAGAGCAGGTCGTAAGGAATGCCCAGTTCGAGGCCCACTTTGCGTACTTCATCTTTAAACAAAAAGCGAAGCGGTTCTACCAATTCCATCTTCATGCTATCCGGCAAGCCGCCCACGTTGTGATGGCTTTTAATGGTTTGGCTGGGGCCGTGTACACTTACACTTTCAATTACATCGGGGTAAATGGTGCCCTGTCCCAGCATTTCAATGCCTTCCAGCTTATGTGCTTCCTGGTCGAATACCTCGATGAAGGTTCCTCCAATGATCTTGCGCTTTTCTTCAGGGTCAGTTTTGCCAGCCAGCTTGGTATAGAAATGTTCGCGGGAGTCCACGCCTTTCACATTCAGATCAAGCTGTTTGTAGGTTTCAATTACCTGTTCAAATTCACCTTTGCGCAATACGCCATTGTCTACAAAAATGCCAAACAGGTTTTTGCCAATGGCACGGCTGATAAGGGTTGCAGCCACGGTACTATCCACACCGCCGCTCAATGCCATGATCACTTTTTTGTTGCCAATTTTTGCTTTCAGCTCTGCAACTGTTTCACTAATGAAATGTTCGGGAGTCCAGCTACCGGTGCATCCGCAAGTGTTGTACAAAAAGTTTTTGATGAGTGTTTTACCTTCTGTGCTATGGTACACTTCGGGGTGAAACTGGAAACCATACAGGGGAAGTTCATCGCTGCCCGTGGTTTTCTTAAAAGCAGCAACAGGTATGGAATCGGTGATAGACAAAATTTCAAAACCGTTGGGCAGTTCTTTAATACTATCGCTATGGCTCATCCAAACCTGGCTGCGATTGCTAATGCCATCGAACAGCGAATCATTTTTCTGAATGGTCATGTGGGCACGGCCATATTCGCGTTTGTCGCTTTTTTCCACCCGGCCACCATAGTTTTTGGCGGTAAGCTGTGCGCCATAGCAAACACCCAGCAGGGGAAGTTTAGCATGCATGGCAGCCACATCTACATTGGGTGCATTTGTTTCGTTTACACTAAATGGGCTACCGCTGAGGATAATGCCTTTTAGCCCGGCTTCGTATTGTACCGGCTTGTTGAATGGTTGGATTTCGCAGTACACATTGGCTTCGCGAACAGCCCGGGCAATGAGCTGGGTATATTGGCTGCCAAAGTCGAGAATGAGTATTTTTTCCGTCATGATGGGCGCAAAGATAACGGGTTGCAGCAGGAGTAAAAGGAATGACACATTACAGCAGCCCAGCCATGGTTTGGAGGCAACTGGTGTTTCCCGGTTGGGTTTATAAAACCCTCATTACCATTCCTCCCACACTATTTCCGCCCGACATTGGGCGTTTGGACATTTGAATAGGATTAGCCTTCTTTGTTAAAGAAATCAAAACGGCTCATGAGAATTTTCAAAGCATTGGTGGCTATCGTATTGGTAACAATTAGTACAGGCTGCAATTTTTGGATGGATACAATTACCGGCAACGGGCATGTGGTGACCGAAAAAAGATCGGTAGCCGGGTTTAAAGAAGTTTGCTTTTCCGGCCCATTCGATGTGGTGATAGTGCCGGGTAAGGAATACGATGTGAGCATTGAAACCGATGAAAACCTGCTGCGCTATGTCAATTTCGACAAGGATGGTAACGAGCTGGAAGTACGTATACTCGATGGGGTAAATATTCGCAGCAAAGCCGGTATCAAAGTGCGGATAAGCATGCCTGTTGTGGAAGCCATCGTATTTGCCGGCAGTGGTAAGCTACAGGTAGAAGGTACCATTAAGGATATAGATCTCTTACAGCTTTCGGTATCGGGCAGTGGCAATATTGCAACCGATATTGATTGCCCCAAAGTGGAGGCCGAAATTACCGGTTCGGGCAGCATCAAAACGCAGGGCAGTTGCCGCGACCTGGAATTGCAGATAACAGGTTCGGGCGATTATGAAGGCAAAGATCTGAAAAGCGAAAATGCAACAGTAAATGTTACAGGTAGCGGCAACGCTTCAGTGTATGCTAGTATGAACCTGGATATTTCTGTAACGGGCAGTGGCAATGTGACTTACCAGGGCGAACCCAGTATTTCGAAAAAAATTGCCGGAAGTGGCAAGGTGCGAAGCCTGCAACAATAATCCTGTTATGCTTTCTTCTTTTTAAGCAGCCGAATATTTTTTACCGATTCGTTGCGCATTACGTGCATGGGAATAGCTACGCCCACTGCCAGCGACATCATAATGAAAAGTGTCTTAATGCCATTGTTCAAAGTTTCGGCAACTATGGTATTGTAGTTTACATCAATAGTGGAAGCCAGTTTAATAAGGCCCAGCATGGTTCGGTAAGCCAATACACCCGGCACCAAAGGAATGACGGAAGGTATGGCAAAGATCATGGGAGGTATATGCTTGAAATGTGCCATGGGAATGCTCATGATGCCTACAATGGAAGCTGCTGCAAAAGATGCGGCAATGATACCGGTGCCTACGCCTGCACCCATCAAACTAAATTTTACAAAGCCACCAATGGCGCCTCCGATCCACAACACCATGAGGGTTCTTGCAGGCACGTTGAACAAAATGCCAAAGCCTACCGCTCCCCATCCACACCAGAATGTTTTCGTCAAAATTTCTATCCAGTTCATAGCGCTTTAATAAATGTGATAAACAAGCATGGCTGTGAGCAATCCAAATGCAATGGCCATTGATATGACCAACGCATTTACGCCTCTCACCATGCCATTCAAAATATTGCCATCTATAATATCTGTAAAGGCATTAATGAGGGGAACACCGGGAATTAGAAAGAGCACCGAAGTGGCAAAAGCATGTTCTACCTGTATGGGCAAACCTGAATAAATAAAACTACCTGCAAACAGTGATGCTACCAGCGATCCTAGAAACACGCAGATATATAAATTGAAACCTCTTTTCACCGCTTCCTGCCGGGCAAACAGCCCCAAAAATGTGGCGCCAAACGTGATAGACATTTCGATGAACCTGCCGCCGAATGAATAGCAAAATGCAGAGCCGGCAAGGCTTACCGCCAGCAGTATCACAAGTCTTGGATAGTGGGGAAGTTTGAAAATGGCATCCAGCTTATCCTTTACCACCGTTGCCGAAAGTTCCTGCTCCACCGCTTCCCAACTCAGCTTGCTGATATTGGAAATAGTGGTGAAGTTGACACCCGGTAAATTAGTGGAACGAATGCCGCTAAAACACAGTTTCCCCACTTCATCATTCAACGTAAGCGATACCGACTTGGGGCCAATGGTAATATGCGGAATGTAGCCATATACAGAAGCAAAACGGCGCATAGTAATGCGAATTCGACTGCAACTTGCTCCCGAGTTGAGCAGGGATGTGCCTACTTCCAAAAGTAGCTGGCCCAGCTCATTGGGATCATTAACTTCTTGTTGATTCATGCTAGTATTATTTTCTAAAAGAAATAGCCACTATATCATGTTCAATGCCCAACCCATCAATGTACTGCGTTGGACAATCAAAGATTTGCAAATGTCACGGATATTCTGATATCCCGATTACGACCTTTGTCATCTGTACACGAAATTTTGCTCATGCCCGGTTCGGGAATAAAGAATGTTTTTTCGCCCGGCGCAGTTGATTTGAAAAAACGGTTGTTGATATACCAATACACCCTGCTTACATCTGCAGCCGCCTGGCATTGCAGTAAAATGGGCTCTGGTTTTTCTTTTTCTAAAAAATACTCCGCACCATGATCGGGGGAAACGATCAACGGGCCTAGTCCATCAAACACCCGGCTGCATTGGCTGTTGTGCGGTGGAATTTTTTCGTACACTATTTGCTGCGCATCGTAAAATGCTTTTAACTCAGGTGCAGGTTTTCGATACCATTTTCGTTTGAAGCCAGTAGCCGGCGCACATTCGGCGCAGTAGCTGATCTTTTCGTTGGGCGATACCATCATCTCTTCATCCAAATTGCAGGTGGCAGTAGGCGATACCATTTGTATAAAGAAGTCGTTGGTCAAACTGGTGCAGTGTGCCGAAGGAGGTAAACCGCTTTCGGTACACACGATGCGGCTTTCGAGTGCTGCAGGCATGGTGTACCAATCTTTATCGCTGTTGTAATCGATGGTATTAAAAATGCGGAACAGCAATGGTGTGGCAATGGAAGCACCACTCAATTCGGGAATGCCCTGTCCTTTAAAATTTCCCACCCACACGCCAACAGTATAATGCTTGTTGTAGCCAATGCTCCATGCATCGCGGCGGCCATAGCTGGTGCCGGTTTTCCAGGCTATGCGGGGCAGTGCTCCTGTGGCCTGCCAATGCAAAGGGAAATCGGGCCGCTCCATATTGCTCAGCATATCGTGGAGCATATAACAGGCTGCTTTGCTCAAAATGCGCTTGCCCGTACTAGCACTGTCGGTTTGCAAAAACCTCGACGGATAGTATTGCCCGTTGTTGGCAAAAACGGAAAACAAACCGGTGAGTTCTTCCAGTGTAGTGCCACAACCTCCGAGTATCATGCTCAGTCCCAATTTTTTTTCGTCTTTGGCTACCTGCTCAAACCGGCATTTTACTAAAGTTTGAATAAAAGGTTCAAGCCCCAACCGGTTCAGCATTTTCACCGCGGGAATATTCAGCGAATGCGAGAGTGCATATTCCATACTCACTGCTCCATTAAAACGCTGATCGTAGTTTTCGGGTACATAGCCGCCAAAATTAGAAGCCACATCGTTCACCATCATTTTGGGAGTAAGCATGCCTGCGTCAATGCATAGTCCGTAGAGCAGGGGCTTCAGGGTGCTGCCGGGTTGCCGTATGGCAGTAGCGCCATTCACCTGCCCGCCATCGCTGGTGTCGGCAAAATCTGCAGAGCCAACATACGCTTCTATCGCATGGGTTTGGTTGTTGATGATCACAACGGCAGCATGATTGATCTGGTACATTTTATAAGGTCGCACATAATCGGCCACCAGCTTTTCCACTTTAGCCTGTGTTTCCATGCGGAGGGTAGTGGCCAAACTGGTAGCACCATGGCTGCGCAATTTTTGGGAAAGATGCGGGGCAAGCCGTGGCACGGGCAGGCGCACTGCATCCAGCGGTTCCTGCAAAGCATCGTGAATAGTGCTGCTGTCGAACAAACCATCTTTGGCAAACTGCTGCAACCACCTGTTGCGTTCCTGCAAGATCAGGTTATTGTTGCGGCCCATGCGCAGGCTTACCGGCCTGTTGGGAATAATGCTGAGTGCTGTGAGTTCTGCCAGGCTTAGGTGGTCGGGGTTTTTGTTGAAGTACAACCATGATGCCGATTTGATGCCTTCAATATTGCCGCCCATCGGCACAAGGTTCAGGTAGAGTTGTAGTATTTCTGCCTTCGAATATTTCCATTCCATTTGCAGCGAACGAATGGCTTCAATGCCTTTGCTCCATAGGTTTCTGGGCCTGGGTTCCAGCAGGCGCACTACCTGCATGGTAATGGTAGAGGCACCGGAAGTAGTGCGGCCCCTCCATATATTTTTTGCCATCGCCCGCAGTATGGCTACGGGGTTAATGCCGGGATGGTAGTAAAACCAACGGTCTTCTTTGTGCACAATGGTTTGCTGCAGCAGCGGAGAAATTTCGGTGAGCTCGGTTTTCATCCGCCATTTTTCATCTGGTGTGAGGTAGGCATGTATCATGCGCCCATCGGCATCGGTAATGATGGTAGAGTAGGCAGGTGGCGCAGGTGGAGGTGCTACAATATTCAGCAGCATGAACAGCAAAAAGCAGGCAGATGCAATGCGCAAAATTTTACCAAATACCCGTCCGGCTTTGCTTTGGCGAAAGCGGTGGAGTAGTTGCATGGTTTGGTTGAAAACTGCCAATGGATTTTTTGCGGATGCCTTTTTGTAAACTAAGGAAACAATACTAAAATTAAGGGATCGGTTTGTAGGCGGCTCTCCTGCATTTTATTTAATCAATGCTTAACTAAAAAGAAGAAGAATTGCATGCGTACTGCTTCGTAAATTCAGGGACTGAATGCCGTATATTACCCCGGTGCTTTCAATCCCCACTATTTATGAAAATTGGTTTGCATTTTTCGATGAACGCTACGCATCGTTTGCGTGGTACAGCAATACTATTGCCGTTATTGCCGGCTATTCTTTTTTTGCTTGCTGCTTGCAGCCGCAATACTGTGAGCCTCGATTTTACCAGTGCAAAAGACGAAGTGCCGCAGTTGGGCAACCTGAGCTTTCGGTTTTCCGAACCACTGGCTACCGATAGCATGCTCAACCGCTGGGATAGCACGGAGTATATAAGCTTTGAACCTGCCATTGAAGGACGCTTTCGCTGGGAAAGCCGTAACCAGCTTGTGTTTTCGCCATCGGCACCACTGGCGCCCGCTACTACGTACAAGGCGCAGTTCAATAAATCGGTACTAAAAAACACTGGCTTCAGTTCGGTAAAAGATGCCGATAAAATTTCATTTCATACACCCGACCTGGCACTTGAAAATACTCATGTATTCTGGATGCTCAATGCTGAGTCGAATTCGCCCACGCCACAGGTAGATCTTTATTTCAACTACAAAGTGGATCCCAAACTACTGCAGGAGAAATTGCATGTACATATAGATGGAAAGGATGCTGACTATGCCCTGGTGACCGTAAGCAACGAGGAAAAGATCAGCGCCAAATTGCTACAGGTACCCACCGAAGACAGGGATTATAAAATTTCCTTTTCCATAGCAAAAGGTTTGGTGCCGGAACGTGGTAAGAATGGTACTGCAGAGCAAAGCGAACAAGAAGTTGTACTGGGCTCTCCTTATGTTTTAAATATTGGAGATATCAATGCGGAGCACGATGGCATCCAGGGACGCATTGTGGTGAAGTGCAGTCAGCCCTTGGTGCCGGCGCAATTCAGCCAATTCATTACCCTTTCACCTTCGGTAGTGTACACCACCGAGCTTACGGAAGATGGTATTATTATTAGCAGCGACCAGTTTTCGGCAGAAAGCAGTTATACCCTCAGTTTTAAACCAGGTATGCGGGGCGTAGTGGGCGGTGTGCTCAAAGAAACATATACCAACACGGTGGCTTTTGGGCAGTTGGAACCTTCTATCAGTTTTGCCAGCAACAATGCCATGTACCTGGGAAAACAGGGTGCAAAAAATATTGAAGTGCGTATAGCCAATATTCCGAAAGTGAAAGTAGTGGTATCCAAAATTTACGAAAGCAATTTGCTGCTGGCAGAAAATTATGGTTACTATCCAAAGGAAACCAACGGTGACGAAGAGGGAGATTACTATGATGAAGGAAATGCAAACCTGGTATTGGGCGATGTGGTGTACGAAAAAGAAATTGATACAAGGTCATTGCCGAAATATGGATCTGGACGTTTGTTCCAATTCAATATTCCCGATGCACTGGCCAGTGAGAAAGGTGTGTACCATATCAAAATACGGAGCACCGAAGATTATTGGTTGAGTGATAGCCGTTTTATTTCGCTCAGCGATATTGGTTTGATCGCAAAAGTAGGAGCCGAAAAAATGGTGGTGTTTGCCAATAGCATTCAAACTGCAAAACCCATGAATGGTGTAACCGTGCAAGTGTATGGCGCCAACAATCAATTGATGGGTAAGGCTACCACCAATAATGATGGCATGGCAGAGATGCCCATCATCCGGCAGGAGATCAGTGGATTTAAACCGGCCATGGTAGTGGCAAAATTGGCCGACGATTTTAACTACCTGCCATTCCATAAAACTGGCGTAAATGTTTCGCGGTTTGAAGTGGGAGGCAAGCGTTTGAATAATACGGGCCTCGATGTGTTTGCCTACGCAGAGCGGGATATTTATCGCCCCGGCGAAAAAATGAATTTTGCCATAGTGGTGCGCAACAACCAGTGGCAAAGCCCGGGCAGCATGCCTGTGAAAATGAAAATGCTTTTACCTAATGGTAAAGAGTTGGCGAACATGCTGAAAAACCTGGATGCGAATGGTGCAGCAGAGGGCAATCTTCAATTGTCTGAATCGGCCATTACTGGCACGTATGTATTGGAAGTATACAATGGCAACGATGTATTGCTCACCAGCAAAAATTTTAAGGTAGAAACTTTTATGCCCGATCGCATTCGGTTGCATGCTACGCTCGATAAAACAGAGGGCGTACCGGGTCAGCCTTTGAACCTTTCTATACAGGCTGCCAATTATTTTGGGCCACCTGCTGCGGGCAGAAAATTTGAATGCGAGATACAGGTAAAACCCAAACGCTTTGCACCGGCGAAATACGATCGGTTCGATTTCGAACTGGGCTCGCAACCCATCATTTTCGAAAAAGTATTGAGGCAGGGAGTTACCAACGAGGCAGGGTTTGCCGCTGCTCCCTACGAAGTGCCTGCATTGTATAAGAACCTTGGTTTGCTGGAAGCCAATTTTTTCACCACCGTGTTTGATGAAACCGGTCGCCCGGTGAATAAATTCAGCAGTGCCAAAATTTATACGCAGCCGGTGATGTTTGGCATTGGCAATGCAGGCAACAATTATTATGCACTCAACCAGCCGGTACGTTTTCCCATTATTGCGCTTAACAAGTTGGAACAACCTGTGACTGCTACTGCACAAGTGCAGGTGATAAAACATGAATACCGCACGGTGCTTACCAAAAGTGGTAGTTATTTCCGCTACGATTCGCAACGCGATACCAAAGTGGTGGCCAGCGCTACGGTGCAGGTGAGTGGTGAGTCGGCATATTTTCCATTCATTCCACGTACACCCGGCGAATACGAATTACGCATTGCACCGGTAGGGGCCGATTCGTATGTGAGCCAGCATTTTTACAGCTATGGTGCCTGGGGCAATGCAGAAGCTTCATTCGAAGTGAACAGGGAAGGCAATATTGATATTGCATTGGATAAAACGTTGTACGCAAAAGGAGAGACCGTAAAAGCGTTGTTTAAAACGCCTTTCAACGGCCGTATGCTGGTAACAGTGGAAACAGATAAAGTAGTGCACTACCAATATGTAGATGTGGTGAATAAAAATGCTAGCATTCAATTTAAAGTGGATGATGCATGGTTGCCGAATGCATATATCAGTGCTACTTTGTTTAAGCCACATGGTGTAAGCGATATGCCACTTACGGTAGCGCATGGTTTTAAAAACATTGCTACGGAAGACAATGCAAAACGCATGGCAGTAAGCATCACCGCTGCAAAAAATGTGCGGAGCAAAACCCGCCAGGTGGTGAAAGTAAAAGCTGCACCTAATGCCATGGTTACCCTGAGTGCTGTGGACAATGGCGTGTTGGCTGTTTCTAATTTCAGAACTCCCGATCCATACCAGTATTTCTTTTCGCAGCGGGCATTGGGTGTACGGGCATTCGACCTGTATCCGCTGTTGTTTCCCGAGTTAAGACGCATCATCAGCAGCAGTGGTGGTGATGCCGATTTGGAGCTGAGCCAACGGCAAAATCCTATGCCCGACAAGCGCATTAAATTCATGAGTTTTTGGAGTGGCATTCAACAAACAAACGGCAGTGGTGAAGTCAGCTTTACGGTAGACATTCCACAGTTTAGCGGGGAAGTGCGATTGATGGCTGTAGCCTGCAAAGCCAATACATTCGGCGCTGCGGAATCTACCATCACAGTGGCCGATCCGTTGGTGATCAGTAGCGCATTGCCCCGATTTGTGAGCCCGTCCGATACCATGTTGGTGCCAGTAACTATCAGCAATACCACCAAAGCCGATGCGAATGTGTCGGTGAAACTGATAACACAGGGAGGACTACAGGTTGTTGGTGGTACCACTGCTACACTACCGGTAGCAGCCAAAAAAGAAGGACAAACGACCTTCAAATTATATGCTGGCCCCACAATAGGAAACGGCACTGTAAAAGTGGAAGTGAGTGGGCTGGGTGAGAAGTTTACAGAAACCACAGAGCTTACTATTCGTCCGGCTTCTACATTACAAAAAATGAGTGGTGCAGTGGTGCTGTCTGCCAATACACAACAAAGAATTGATATTGGTGTGTCCGATTTTATTCCGCAAAGTGTACAATACAATCTAACGGTAAGCCGTAGCCCGTTGTTGCAATTGGGAAGCCAGTTGCAATATTTGGTGCAATATCCCTACGGTTGCACAGAGCAAACAATTTCGGTGGCATTCCCGCAATTGTATTTCTCCGATCTGTCGGCATTGGTGCATAATGGAAATGGATTACAACGCAGTTCGGTGGAGAATGTGCAGGAAGCTATTCGCAAAATAAAAATGCGCCAACTCTACAATGGTGCAGTATCGCTATGGGAGGGTGAAAGCCAGGAAAACTGGTGGACATCTGCCTATGCTGCGCATTTTTTGATAGAAGCAAAAAAGGCTGGCTTCGAAGTGGACAAAAGCCTGCTCGAAACATTGCTGGGTTATTTGAATGTGCGCCTGCGCAACAAGGAGACCGTTATTTACACGTATAACCGCAACCTGCAAAAGAAAATAGCACCGAAAGAAGTAGCCTATAGTTTGTATGTAATGGCTTTGGCCGGCAGGCCCAATATTGCGGCCATGAATTATTACAAAGCCAACAATGTCGAACTGGCCATCGATAGCCGCTTCCTGCTTTCGGCTGCGTTCACACTTGCCGGCGATAAATTGAAAGCGAAAGAATTATTGCCATCTTCATTTGCCGGCGAAGAATCGGTAGCGCAAACCGGTGGTAGTTTTTATAGCGATATAAGGGATGAAAGTGTTTCGTTGAATGCATTGCTCGATGCCGATCCTTCCAATCCGCAAATTGCTATTATGGCGAGGCATGTAGCCGATAAGCTAAAAGCCCGCCAATGGTACACCACGCAGGAATGTGCATTTAGTTTTATAGCCATGGGAAAAATAGCCCGCAAAGCAGTGCAGAACAATGCTACAGCTACAGTGCAGGTAAATGGAAAAACTGTTGGCAGCATGAATGGTGCTGCGCTGAAACTAACGCAAGCACAATTGGGCGGCACGCAAGCTGTTGTTACCACCAAAGGAAACGGACCACTGTATGCATGGTGGCAAAGCCAGGGCATTAGTGCCAGTGGTGCGTACAAAGAAGAAGACAGCTACCTGAAAGTGCGCCGTAGTTTTTACGACCGCAATGGCAAACCGATCTCGGGCAACAGGTTCAAACAAAACGACCTGGTGATCGTGAAGCTGAGTTTGGAAAAATCGTACAGCGGCACAGTGGAGAATGTGGTGGTCACAGATATTTTACCTGCAGGATTTGAAATTGAAAATGCCCGCATAAAGGAACTGCCCGGCACTGAATGGATCAAAGATGCCTCGCAGCCCAATCATATGGATATGCGCGACGACAGGGTGCACTTTTTCACCAATCTCAGCAGTAAGCAGCAATTTTATTTCTCCGTAAGGGCTGTAAGTGCCGGTACTTTCCGGATGGGGCCGGTGAGTGCCGACGCCATGTATAATGCGGAATATCATTCTTACCATGGCGCAGCCACTATTTACATTCAGCGCTAAGATGGGGGGATGAAAATGACAAACGCGGTGGGTATTGGATAAATGAATATTTTCAGCCCTTGCAACGAATAACTGTTTAGGAAGCATGGAAGAATTATTTGAATCAAGAACCGATCTCACCCGCCTGAGCGAAGCCGTACACAATATGCGCAACTCCATTGGCAGCGTGGTAGTAGGCCAGGGCGAAATGGTAGACCTTATGATCGCAGGCTTGCTCTGCGATGGGCATTTGCTGATTGAAGGTGTGCCGGGTGTGGCCAAAACATTGGCGGCAAAATTGTTGTCGAAAAGCATTGCCGTTCCATTTTCGAGGTTGCAGTTTACGCCCGACCTCATGCCGAGCGATGTGCTGGGTACCAGTGTTTTCAACCCGAGAGATGCACAGTTCCAGTTTAAGCCGGGACCCGTGTTTTCGAATATTGTATTGATAGACGAGATCAACCGTGCCCCTGCAAAAACCCAGTCGGCATTGTTTGAAGTGATGGAAGAAAGGCAGGTAACGGTGGATGGCGTTACATACCCCATGGCTGCGCCTTTTGTGGTAATTGCTACGCAAAACCCGGTGGAGCAGGAAGGTACCTACCGTCTGCCCGAAGCACAGCTCGATCGTTTCTTGTTTAAAATAAATGTGGCATATCCCACGGTGGCCGAAGAAGTGCAAATACTGCAGCAGCAACAGTATGAAACCGCCGCCGAACTATTGAACAAAGTACAGCCTGTGCTGAACGCCGCCGATATAGCGCATTTTCGCGGACTGGTAAAAGCCATGGTGGTAGAATCTAAACTGCTGGAGTTTATAGCCAACATTGTAGCCGGTACCCGCAACAATCCTTTCCTGTATTTGGGCGCATCGCCCCGTGCATCGCTCAATATTTTAAAAGCATCTAAAGCCATGGCAGCCATTCGTGCCCGCGACTTTGTGTTGCCGGAGGATATCATCAATGTAGTGCCGCATGTGCTGCGTCATCGCATCATTCTTTCGCCCGAAAAAGAGATGGAAGGATTTACCGCCGATGACCTGATTACCCAATTGCTTGAAAAGGTTGAGGTGCCGAGGTAGGAGGTTTTGTAGGTTGGTAGGTTGGGAAGTTCACAAGTTGGAAGAGGAGAAAAGGTCGAGGTTGAGGTCAAGAAGTTTATTAGTTGTGTTCTTCGAGGTGTTAGCGAAGCGGACCTCGAAGTTTAAATGTGGCGATTCTCCGAATCGCAAGCAAACCCTGGAGGAATTGTTGTAACGCCCAGCCATAAAAAAACGACAACAACCCCAGTAGCATTCCAAGGAGTTATACTACATTGCAACGGTATGCATATGCGTACAATACTAATGTTAGCGGTAATTTTATGACGAAGCCCGTTTCTATATTCATAATCTTGACATTGACAATTTCATTCTTATTCGGACAGACTAAGAAAGACAGTTTGTATGCTTTTGTCGGTGAAAAAATTGAAGTAAAATCTTGGCCCCAGCCAAAAACTGTTGAGACTTTTGACACAACAATTGTCAATGGTGACACGACAATTTTAAAAAATGTTTCGTTGAGCATGGACGCAAGATTTATTGCTAAGTATAAGATTTTACAGCAGGTATATGGGACGTTTAAAGCAGACACAATAGAGTTTCTTGCTTTTGACCATTACGGTACACCAGCATTTTCAAAGTATAAATATGTAATGCTATTTGTTTCAAATTACAACGGCAAGCTTTATCACGAAAAATATCAATACTTCGACGTTTACAAAACAAAAAACGGACGTTGGGCAAGCGGTTATAAAATTGCGGACTATGAACATGACTATAACAAAAACACAACTGTAAAACCAGAATTGATTGACTTTGTAAAACAAGTTTCGTACAACATTAAAGGGCAAAGTAAAGAAGACGTTGAATATTTGTTTCCATCACCTTATTTTAAGGTTATTCGACAAAAAGCAATTGCAATTTGGGGCAATTATGTTGAACAATTATTTGAACTTAAAAAAGGTGGGATATTAAAAGCAAGAGGCATCTTTGACTAAAAACTCCGGTTCTTTGATGTGTTAGCGCAGTGCACTTCGAAGTGCGGAAGTTGCTGTGAAGCACTGCCACAATTGAACCTTTTAAATTCATAACCATATGGAACTAATTTCCCCAGGCGCAGGATTAATGATCTGGACATTTTTGTCACTAGCCAACCTGGTACTCTGTATCATTTCAATCATAAAACTTGCAAATGATAAATTCATTGACCCAGGCAAAAAGGCTTTTTGGGTACTTGCCATAATTATTTTTCCATTTATCGGAGCATTGACCTGTATAGCGTTTTATAGAAAGTCGCTTCAATAGCTGCCTCAGCCTTCTTTCTTTCGTGAAAAGTGAAATTGCCGGTTGAATTTGCTATGCTACTTTCAACCGCCAACTTGTAAACATGTGAACCTTCCAACTCTGCCTTTCAACTTGTGAACTTTGGAACATGTGAACTTCCCAACTTGCAGCATCCCCTCACTCTGCCACCCACTGCATCAGCAAACCGCAGAGGTAGGCACCACCAGTGCCAATGGCATAGCCCAGCACAGCGAGTAACACACCAACCGGTGCCAGTGCCGGCGAAAATGCAGCGGCCACTATAGGGGCGCTGGCCGGTCCGCCAATATTGGCCTGGCTGCCTACAGCTACAAAAAAGAAAGGCGCTTTAATAAGTTTGGCAATGCCGATCATAATGAGGATATGAAAGATGAGCCAGGTAAAAGCTACCAGCAATAGTTTGGGGTTATCAAAAATGGCGAAGATGTTCATCTTCATTCCCAGCGTGGCTACCAGCACATACAGGAACAACGTACCGGTCTTTGACGCACCTGCATGATCGAGGTTGCGGGCACGGGTAAACGATAGGGCAATGCCCAGCAGCGTAGCTACCAGTATGAGCCAAAAGAATTTGGTAGTGAGGCTAAAGCGGGAAAGATGCGGCGCATTCGTTTCTATCCACGGTACCAGGGTATCGGCACACAAATGCGCAATGCCTGTTACGCCAAATGCAATGCCTACGATCAGCACCATATCCCTAAGCGATGGAATGCGGTCGCCTTTGCTGTGATAGCTTTCCATTTTTTTGCGCAGGTTGTCAATAGCAGTGGCATCGGCTTTTAGTTTGGCATCCAGTTTTGTTGAAATGCTTGCGCCATACAACAGGAAAGCCATCCATACATAAGCCGTTATTACATCCACAGTAATCATGGCGCTGAAGAGATGGTCGCTGATGCCAAATATTTCTTTCATAGCGGCCTGGTTGGCGCCGCCGCCTATCCAGCTACCGGCAATGGCAGTAAGCCCCCGCCATACGGCATCGGGTCCGGCACCTGCTACCACTTGTGGATCTATAAGGGTGAAAATAAATACGGCCAACGGGCCGCCAATCATTACACCAAACGAACCCGCGAGAAACATGATCAGCGCTTTGCCACCCAGTTTTTTTACGGCAGGAATATCTACCGTGCTGGTAAGCAATACAAGGCTGGCGGGCAACAGGTAATCTCTTACTACCGGGTAGAGCCCGCTTTTTTCGCCATCAATAATGCCGAAGGAGTTGAACAAAGAGGGCAGAAAATAACAGAGCAACAGCGACGGCACAAATTTGTAGAAACGCTTCCACCCGGCTGCATTGCTGGAGGATGTATAGAACACAAATGCAAGAATGATCATGAGTAGCCCCAGGACCACTGCATCGTTGGCGATAAGTGCTGTCAATTGCATCATGCAACATAGATAAGGGATAAATTGCAGCTAGAAAAATTCAAGCATCCGTATGAAGCGTAAAGAGTTTTTACAAGTGGCCCTGCCCACGGCCTGGCTATTGTGCAATGGCCGGATAAGCCATGCTACCGAAGCTTTGCTCGACGAGTTCAAAAGCCGCAAGCCGCTGCTGCGTTTCGTGGTAATGGGCGATGGTCATTATGGGCTCAAAGGCACGCCTTATGAAACCTATTATGAAACGGCCATCAACCGGGTGAATGCATTGCATGCAGAAAAGGCTTTTGATTTTGTGGTAATGAATGGCGATATCGTACACGACGATGCATCTTATTTGCCGGCGGCCAAAGCAGCACTCGACAAACTGCATCCGCCGTATTTTGTAAGCCAGGGCAATCACGACCATATAGATGCAGCAGGCTGGGAAGCTACCTGGAAAATGCCGGTAAACTTTGAGCGGAAATTTGGGAAAACTTCTTTGCTCATTGGCACTACATCCAATAAAGTGGGCAAATATTTATCGCCCGATATGGGCTGGTTGAAGACGGCATTGGAAGCGCATAAAAAGCAGGAGCATGTGTTGCTGTTTTTACATATCAATCCTGTTGGGCTAAGTAAGTACGCAGTGAAAACAGAGGGTTTTACTGCATTGGTGAACCAGTACAAAAATGTGAAGGTGGTGTTCAATAGCCACGACCATGATGAGGAAGATGTGAAAATGAAAGACGATATCCCGTTTGTGTATTGTGCGCATTTTGGCGGCGACTGGGGCACGAAGTACTGCGGGTTTCGCGTAGCCGAATTGTACAAAGATGGTAGCCTGCTTACCTATATGCTCGATCCTGTACAAAAAAGGAATGAGCGGGTATTGTAGTAAATTGTTTATTGCACACTGCAAATTGACAGAACCGATCATTGCCTTTTTTTGTAAATCAACTTTCACCTTCCAGGGCATTGAATAATTTATCGAGAAGATGACTCCACTTACACACCGCACCGCATTTTCCCGTTTTGCCTTGCATGCACTATTGCTTTGCGCCTTGCAGGGGTATATGCAAACTGCCCAAGCACAAGTGTTGCCGCTGGACAGGGATACAGTGAAAGCCATTTTTGCCAGTTCGCCGGCATTTACCATTTACAAGAACAACTATTTCATTACAGGTGTGCCGTTGGATAAACCTGTGTCGGCAGAAAATTCGGATGCAAAATTCCAGGTGAGCTTTAAGCAGCGCCTGTTCAATAAGCCCATACTGGGTAGTTATATACACCTGGTTTACACGCAAAAATCGTTTTGGGATATTTATAAATCGTCGAGCCCATTTAGAGAAACCAACTACAACCCCGGGCTGATGGTAGTGCGACCTCTCTATAAAAATAACAGGCTAAAAGGTGCTATGGCATTTAGTTTCGAGCATGAATCGAATGGCAGGGATAGCATTTACTCCCGCAGTTGGAACTACCTTGCATTTGCCTACAGCAAAGTGGTAAGCGAACGCCTGATATGCGGGCTGAAAGTGTGGCTGCCATTTATTAACCCGACAGAAGGCAACCCCGACCTTATTGATTATATCGGTTATGGTGAAGCCGAACTCCACTGGACCATCAAGAAAAAATTACTTTTTTTAGATTTTGTGGGAAGAAAAGGTGCCGCCAATGATTTGAGAGGAAATATGCAGGTGGATATAAGCTACAAAGCCTGGAAGGCCGGCAACCAATACCTGATGCTGCAATGGTTTTATGGCAATAGCGAGAGCCTGGTCAATTACGCCGAGAAGCAAAATATGTTGCGCATCGGCATCATGTTCAAGCCCCAGTACTACAGGTTCTATTGAAATATTTTTTTCACTTGCAACGGGCTGGGCTTTGCGCAGTGCATTAAAATTTGAAATTCCAGGTTACACTGGGAAGAATGGGGAATAATGAAACCTGGTAGGCTTTGATGGTTTGTGTACCTGCCAGTGGATCGCCCTGCTGATCGAAGTAAATAAAATAAGGGTTCAACCTGCTGTACAAATTGTAGAGGCTAAACACCCAACTGCTTTTATACTTTTTGGTGCTGTTGGGTTTGGGAATATACGTGGCGCTTACATCCATGCGATGGTAGGCTGGCAAGCGATAGGCGTTGATATTGCTGAACTGCTGTGTAAGCACTCCACTCATTACATAAAACCGTTCGGGATATGTGGCTGCATTGCCGGTGCCATAAATAAATATGCCACCCAGTTTCCATTTGGACGAAAGGCTGTAATTGGCCACTATGCTCATGTCGTGGCGGCGGTCGTATTTGGCCGGAAATTTTACACCTGCATTCAGGCTATCAAATTGCCGCCATGTCCAGCTCAGTGTGTAACCGATCCAACCGGTGAAGCGCCCCTTTGTTTTGTTCACAAAAAATTCTGCACCATAGCTCCATCCTTTACCAAATGTGAAGCTCTCTTCAGGGTCGGCAAGCGAAGGCGTGTAGCCTTCTTTGTATTCAATTTGGTGGAGCATGTTTTTGTAATACACTTCTATCGAAGTTTCATACATATTGTCTTTGAAATTCTGGAAATAGCCCACTGCATATTGCCATCCTTCCTGTGGTTGTACACGGTAGGTGCTGGGTACCCATAGGTCGGTAGGCAACGTGGTACCACTGTTGGTAGCTAAATGGATGTATTGAATATTTCGGGTAATAGCTGCTTTAATGCTACTGCTTTTTCCGGTATTCAGGCGCAGTGTAAGCCTTGGTTCAAAGCCTCCATAATACTGAACGGTGGAACCTTTGCTATAATAACTGCTGTCAATGGCATTGCCATCATCGTCTTTTACATATTTCATGTACGGCCCCACTTGTGCGAAGCCGCTGGCACGTATGCCTGCGCCTATTCTGAATTTATCGTTGATGTCCCAATCGTCCTGCAGGTAAAAGGCAAACTCCCGGGCATATTTTTTTTCGGTGTTGGATGGGTTGAACTCGGTGCTGCCCTGGCTGCCACTTACCTGGTTGGGCAAAAAAGTATGGAACGTGTATTGTGCACCAAATTTCACTTTATGCTCCGGTGCCGGAAAAAAATCGAAATCTACTTTCGCATTCAAATCTTTGATGCCGCTGCTGAGCACAATGCGAAAATCGTTTTGCGTAGCATCGAATTTGAATTTGTAATCGTTGTACACCAGCGTAGTGTTGGCAAATAATTTTCTATTGAACACATGGTTCCAGCGTAGGGTGGCAGTGCTATTACCCCATGGAATTGCCGTGTTGAATGCTCTTTCCTTATTCTTGAAATCAAAAACATCTCTACCAAAATAGCCACTCAAATACAGGCGGTCTTTATCGCCCAGTTTGAAATTCATTTTTGCATTCACATCATAGAAATAATAGCCACTGCCATAGAGGTTAGCGTCCTTGCTGATAAATGGTTTTATCAAAGCATCTACATAGGTACGGCGTGCTGCAATGATGAAAGATGATTTTCCTTTTTCAATAGGACCTTGCACTGCAATGCGTGATGCAATATTGCCAATGCCTCCTTCTACCTGGTAGCCTTGGTTGTTTCCATCTTTCATGGTTACATCTACCACGCTGCTCAGGCGTCCTCCATATTGTGCGGGCATGCCGCCTTTAATGAGCGATACGTTTTTAATAGCATCGCCATTGAACACCGAAAAGAAACCAAATAAATGCCCGGTATTGTATACTACAGCATCATCCAGCACAATCAGGTTTTGATCGGGGCCACCACCGCGTACATATAAACCTGCATTGCCTTCGCCCGCATTGCGAACACCGGGAATCAATTGCAAAGCTTTCAATACATCCACTTCGCCCAGGAAGGCCGGTATTTGTTTGATGCGATCCATGGTGAGGTCTACCTTTCCCATTTGCGCTGCCTGCACATTGTTGTCGCGTTTTTTGCCTACTACTTCTACCTGCTGCGTGTTGGCATACGAAGAGGGAACCAGCAGCACATTGGTCACTATATCTTTACCTGCATCGTAGTTCAAAACTTTGGGTTGATACCCAACATAAGAAACCAATACTCGGTACTTGCCTGCATCTACCGTAATGGAAAAAAATCCATAGGTATTGCTCACCACACCTTTGCCTATCGATTCAATAAAAACATTGGCACCCTGCAGGCTTTCGCCCGTGAGGGAATCTTTTACAAACCCACTTAGTGTAAGTTTTTGCGCCATGCCCCGCTGCATGTTCGTTGCCAACAGCAAGAGCAGCAGGAGTGAAAAAATCCCGGGGCGCAACCGGGACAACTTGCTAAGTGTTGTGTGTGGTGAAGCGATGGGTAAAATGGGCACGGGGGTGAAATATTAGAATTGTAGGGAGTCTTTGAGTTCGCCGCATTCCAGCATTTTATCGCCAAAATAGGGGTTGCGAATTTCGGCCGTTGTGCTCAGCCAGTTGGCACCGCTATTATCGAAAGCCATGGGGCAAAACTGCTGGTACACTTTTCCGCCTTTGTATTGCACGGTGCGCAGCAGGTCGAAAAGCATATCACTACTGATTTGCAGGGCATGCCGTTTTTCATCCCAGTTTTTTTCAGTGGGAATTTTATTAACCTCTACCTTGATATTGGAACTGAGCGAAGCTGCCAATGCCACAATGCTGGTATCGGCTTTTAATTCTTTGATGGCAATGGCTTCTATGGATTGCGAAAGCTCGTTGGCAGAAGCATTGGCTTTTGCAGAATCTTCGAGGGTAAAAGCGGCTGTCATTGCAAAATAATCCTGCATTACATCCTGCAGGCTGCGGGTAAATGCATCGGAAGATGGCTCTACCACCAAGGGCCCGGCACTGGGTTCTGCAGTAGCATTTTGAGAGCCTTTGAAGAAATAATAATATCCCGCCCAGCCAACAATAGCCAATATGAAAATGGAGATAAACACCTTTTTGCGCATTCGAATGGTTTTTGGTAAAGGTAGGAGGCTGATGGTAAGTGGTAAAAATCGGCGCAAAAATCCGAATTGTTTTTTGGCTGATTGTTAGGCATATCCAAACCTTACTTTTGCGGCATGCTCGCAGGATTTAACAACGTAACATTCGAATTTGGGGCCCGTGTAATAGTGGCCGATGCTACCTGGCATATACAACCGGGAGAAAGAATTGGACTGATCGGTTACAACGGAACCGGCAAATCGACTATGCTTCGGTTGCTGGTGGGAGAGTACAGCTGTTCGGCCGGTACCGTAGAGAAAGGCAAAAACGTACAGATCGGCTTCCTGCACCAGGACCTGCTGAGTACTGAAATTGAAAAGCCCGTGCTCGAAGTGGCCATGGATGCTTTTGTGGAGGCAAGAAGGATAGAGCTTGAATTGAAAAAGCTGGAACACCAACTGGAAACAGATGCCAATAACGAAGAGTTGCTGCATCGCTATGCCGATGTGTTGCACGATTTTGAAGTGGCAGGTGGCTACACCATGCAGTACCAAAGCGAAGAAGTATTGCACGGCCTGGGTTTTGAAACAGACCAATTCAACAAGCCCTTCAACCAGTTTAGTGGTGGCTGGCGTATGCGGGTTTTGTTGGCAAAACTCATTTTGCAACAGCCGGAAATATTGTTGTTGGATGAACCTACCAACCACCTCGATCTACCCAGTATTGAGTGGCTGGAAAAATATTTGCAAAACTATCCCGGTAGCGTGGTGATGGTAAGCCACGACAAGTTTTTCATGAACCGCATGGTGAACCGCATTGTTGAATTGTACCAACAGCAGCTCCATATTTATACAGGCAATTTCGATTTCTACGAGAAAGAAAAAGCAGAACGTATTGCGTTGCAAAAGCGGGCTTTCGAAAACCAACAGGATTTCATTCGGCAGCAGGAGCGTTTTATAGAACGCTTTAAAGCCAAAGCCAGCAAGGCGGCACAGGCACAAAGTGTGGCCAAGCGACTCGATAAAATTGAACGTATAGAAGACGTTGAAATTGAGCGGCCGAATATTCGCATCAACTTTATGGTGGGCCAACAGCCGGGCCGCACCATTTGCACGCTAAAGCATGTAAGCAAATCTTATGGCGATGTACACATATTAGAAGATACACATGCCGAAATATACAGGGGTGATAAAGTGGCGTTGATCGGTGCAAACGGAAAGGGTAAGTCTACATTACTTAGAATCATAGCCGGTGTTGAAAAATGCATTGGCGAAAGGGTTTGGGGCCACAATGTGCAGGAAGCGTTTTACGCACAGCACCAACTGGAAGCCCTCAACGTAAACCATACTGTGCTGGAAGAAATGCAAACCAGCCGTGCCGGAAAAACAGAGCTGGAATACCGCAGCTTGTTAGGCTGTTTCCTGTTTAGTGGCGACGATACTGAAAAGCGCATTAAAGTATTGAGTGGTGGTGAAAAAGCCAGGGTGGCATTGGCCAAAACCATTGTGAGCAAAGCCAACTTCCTCATGCTCGATGAACCTACTAACCACCTCGATATGCATAGTGTGGAGTTGCTGATTGAGGCACTCAACAAGTATGAGGGCAGCATGATCATCGTGAGCCACGACCGTTATTTCATTTCAAAAACGGCCAATGTTTTCTGGGAAATTATCGATCATAAGATCAGGGAGTTCAGGGGCACTTACGACGAATACCTGGTATGGAAAGAGAAAATAACGCTGCAGGCTGCAGAGGCCAAAAAGCAGGAAGAAGTGGTGGTGGCAAAACCGGTAGTGGTGGAGCCAGTAAAACCTGCGCAGCCTATCAATAAGGAATTACAGAAGGACTATAAGAACCAGCAAAAGCTTTTTGAAAAAGCGGATGCCCTGGTGCAACAATTGCAGGAAAAACTTTTGAGGGTAGAAGGACAATTGGCCAACCCCGAAGTGTATGCAGTGAAAGAAAAATTTGTAGAAACTGAAAAAAGCTACCAATCGGTAAAAGCCGAGTTAACCAAAGCCCAGGCCAACTACGAAACTGCTTTCGAAAAGTTGATGGAGCTGGAAGAAAAGCTGAAGGGATAATTAAGGTGATTTTGGATTTTTCGTTTCACTTTTCCTTTAGCCATTTCCCGAGTTTGTCAAAAGGTATATCCATGAGAGGGTAGCTTTTGGCATTAGGCAGGGCGTAGTGCCACCATTCGGTTTCCAACGCCACAAATCCAAAGTGCTCCATCGTTCCTTTTAGTATGGCCCTGTTCTGCAATACTGTTTTGTCCAGTTTCAAAAAACTGTGGTGGGCTGTATCCGAAAAATTATCGTAGCCGGTGGGCATGGGCAATATTTCCCCCGATTGGAGTTCACACAGCGTAAGGTCGATGGCAATGCCTCGGTTATGCCCGCTGCCATTTGCCGGGTTGGCGGCATAGCGGTCGTCGGGTACAATTTGCCACATGGCAAGGGTGGCTGCATATGGCCGGTAGGCATCATACACCAGTATTCCCAGCCCCATTTTGCGGAGCGAATCGGCCACCAGCACCATTTTTTCTGCGGCTATTTTCCGCATGTACAAACCTTTGGTTTTATATAAAACCTTGCCGGTGAAGTTGTTAGGCGTAGCATACCGAATATCACTCCTCAGTCCTTTTATATAGTTGTCCAAAGGCACCATTTGGAGGGACGGTTGGCTTTTCGCCTGCAGGCTGAGCTCTTTTTTGGTGGTGGTAAGGGGTAAATGATAGGGATTGTTAGGCTGAGCCCCGGCCTGAACCGACAAAAACAGTACCCCGAAAATCATAAAAAGCCGGCTCCGGGATGAGCCAAAATCACACAAATTATAGATTGTCAATGCTTTCATTTGTAAAAAAGGCTGCCGAGGATGTTAAAATAATTGGCAAGCAGCCGGACAAATTTATCCCCGCAGGCTTCATTTCTTGGATTTTATTGGTTTCTTTGCCCCAGTCATAATCTGTAATCGGTTATGGCTCGAATTTTGAAAGGTTATAAGTAACCGTTCGAAGGAACCAATAAGATGAAGCATTTTAAAAACATATTTTCTCTCAAACGCCCTATGGTACTGGTTGCCGTAGCAATCATGGCATGTACCAACATGGCATGGGCTTCGAAGAATGAGAAGAAAGATGCTTCTGCTGAAAAGACATCGACCACCAAAATGGGAACCGCCAGCTGGTACGGTCCCGGGTTTCATGGAAAGAAAACTTCTTCTGGTGACAAGTTCGATATGAACGGGTTGACCTGTGCCAGTAACCATTATAAATTGGGTACCTGGTTGAAAGTTACCAATATGAGAACCGGTAAATCTGTGATCGTTCGGGTGAACGATAGGATGCATCCCCGCATGAAGCGTATTGTAGATCTCAGCAAGGGAGCAGCACGTGAAATTGGTATGGTAAGCAAAGGTGTTTCGAAAGTAAAAGTAGAAGACCTGGGACGTAGCCTGCCGGCTTCAATGCTTTAAACCGATTCTTACAACTATTTTAGTTGATTAAATAAAAAAACTGGTGCCACCTCAAAAGGGTGGCATTTTTGTTTGGTTTGTTAAGAATCCTATAGTTTTTGTGGCATAAATTAATTGTTAGCCAATGTTCTGTACACCTACTTTTGTGGCACAAAACTCCAATTATGAGAAAACTGAGTATTTCTATTCTTTCCATGCTGGCTATATCAGGTGTTTTTGCCCAAACCAAAGAAAACCTGAAAAAGGCTGAAACCATAGCTATTCATGTAGGGGCTTTCGACTTTACAACACCACAATTGATTCGTAGTACTTCAATGGGATCTGTAATGTCCAACGACAAATGGACCAAACTGAAAGACCAGGATCTTGCCCTGGGTATTTCCTATATGAGAGGCCTGAGCAATTATTTCGATTTTTCTGCTAATTATTTCCTGACTTCTGTTGACTATCCGTTTAGGGATGGTACTCCTGAATATGGTACCACTTATTTGTTGCACGAAGTAGACGCCAGCGTACATGCAAAATTGCTGACCGATGCTGCTTTTTTCACTCCTTACCTGTCGGCCGGTATTGGTGCTTCTGCCTACAAAGGCGGGCGTTTTGATGCGTTCATGCCCGTAGGTGCAGGTGTGCAATTGAAGTTGAGCCCCGCCACTTTTGTATTCGGCAATTTTCAATACAGGGTACCTGTTACAGAAAGAGCTAATTATCATTTTGTAGCTTCTTTGGGTATTGGCTATGCAGTAGGAAAATAATACTGTACGACTAAGAGAACAAGGACAACACTTTATACAGCGGAGCATTCACGAATGAGAATGCTCCGCTTATTTTTTGGCGGGTATATGATAACAAGTAAAGATGTTTTGTAGGTCTCACAACGAGTCAGGAAATACGCTTGAACAGTAAGGTATTCGATGAAATACAACACGAATTCGCAGCAAAAAAACGGGCTGAAATAAAAAGCCCCGGCGTGGAAACGCCAGGACTTTAGTAATGGTTTGATTAAGATTTGCAACAAAGTATTTAATTAATCTGATATATAAATTAATCTGAATAAAAGTTTTAATCACTTGTTATGCACATAAAAAATCCCGGACTTTGCAGCCCGGGATTTTTAGTATCTATCTAGTGCTATACGCTTATTTCGTATCCTCTTTCACTTCTATTTTCAGGTCTTTGGCTCCTGCTGGCAGCAGGTGTTTGTAGCGGGCAAAAACAGCAGAATCCTGCGCTACACCATTGATGATGAGTTTGTCATCTTCAATGGCCACATTGAAACTCTTTTCTGTAATAATGCTATCGGCTTTCAATGCTTCCACAAAAGCGGTCAGTTGATCTGAATGCTTGTCGGCAGTGGTTTGTACAGATACGTTTACTTCTGTTGTCACACCTTTGGCGCCATGTGCATGAGCAGTATGATGTACCTGTGCCAGGGTTGGTGCTATTACCAACGATACGATCGACATCAGCTTGATGAGGATATTCATAGAAGGACCAGAAGTATCTTTAAACGGATCGCCTACGGTATCACCGGTTACAGAAGCTTTGTGCGGTTCGCTTTTCTTGTAGAAAATCTCACCGTTGATCTCTACGCCTTTTTCAAAACTCTTTTTAGCATTATCCCATGCGCCACCTGCGTTGTTCTGGAACATACCCATGAGTACACCACTTACAGTAGCACCAGCCAGGAAACCACCCAATGCTTCGGGACCCATGATAAATCCGATCACAATGGGAGAGAGGATGGCAATGGCACCGGGCATCATCATTTTCTTGATAGAAGCTTCGGTAGAAATAGCCACACATTTATCGTACTCTGGTTTGCCTTTTCCTTCCATAATGCCGGGAATGGTACGGAACTGGCGGCGTACTTCTTCCACCATGGCCATAGCAGCTTCACCCACGGCACGAATAGCCAGCGAGGAGAAGATGAATGGGATCATACCACCGACAAACAAGCAGGCCAGCACATCGGCTTTATAAATATCGATACCACTAATCCCGGCAACGCCTACAAACGCTGCAAACAGCGCCAGCGCAGTCAATGCAGCAGAAGCAATAGCAAAACCTTTACCGGTTGCAGCGGTTGTATTTCCTACTGCATCGAGAATATCTGTTTTTTCACGCACTTCTTTTGGCAATTCACTCATTTCTGCAATACCGCCTGCATTATCGGCAATAGGGCCAAAGGCGTCGATCGCCAGTTGCATAGCGGTAGTGGCCATCATACCTGCAGCAGCAATAGCCACACCATACAAGCCGGCACATGCATAAGAACCCCAGATACCTGCAGCCAATACAAGGATAGGAAGCAATGTGCTTTCCATACCTACGGCCAATCCGCCAATTACGTTGGTAGCATGGCCGGTTGCACTTTGGCGAATGATGCTCATTACAGGGCGTTTGCCCATAGCTGTAAAGTATTCGGTAATGATGCTCATGAGTGTACCTACTGCAAGGCCTACTACAATAGCACCCATTACACCGTTGCGGCTAAACTCCAATCCACGAAGGGTCATTGTTTCGGGAAGAAGAAAGTACACAAGTCCTGCACTTGCACCAGCAGTTAAAATAATAGAACCCCAGTTACCCATGTTCAGGGCTTTCTGTACGGTATCGGTATTCAAACCGGCATTGTCGCTAATGCGAACAAACCATGTGCCTATAATAGAAAAAATGATACCAATGCCGGCAATCAGCATAGGGAGCAAAATGGGGGCATAGCCACCAAAAGCATCTATAGAAGTTGTTTCCTGGCCGAGTACCATGGTCGCCAACACTGTGGCCACATAAGAACCGAAAAGGTCGGCACCCATGCCTGCTACGTCACCTACGTTATCGCCTACGTTATCGGCAATGGTTGCGGGGTTGCGAGGATCATCTTCAGGAATACCTGCTTCTACTTTACCTACCAGGTCGGCACCAACGTCGGCGGCTTTGGTATAGATACCACCGCCTACACGGGCAAACAAGGCAATTGATTCTGCACCCAAAGAAAAACCAGTAAGCACTTCAATGGTACGCAGCATTTCCGCACCTGTAACAGCAGCATCGGCCGGTACAAACAATGCTTTTAATACAATAAATAATGCGCCAAGACCCAGTACAGCCAAACCTGCAACGCCGAGGCCCATAACAGCGCCACCTGTAAATGATACATTGAGTGCTTTGCTCAGGCTGGTTTTGGCAGCTTGTGCCGTACGCACGTTGGCTTTGGTAGCAATGCGCATACCAATATATCCGGCAGTAGCGCTAAATACAGCACCAATTACAAAGGCAATAGATACAGACCAATGGCTGTTGGCATTGCTCATGCTCATTACGCCCAGTAATATGGCTACCAGCACTACGAAGTAGCCAAGAATTTTCCATTCTGCTCTCAGAAAAGCCATAGCACCTTCGGCAATATACCGGCTGATTTCTTTCATACGGTCGCTGCCGGCGTCCTGGTTACTAACCCACTTAAACTTGAGGAACGTGTACAGCAAGCCTACTATTCCCATGGCAGGTACAGCGTAGATCAAATTGTCCATCATCGTTGTTATAATTTTTTTAAAAGGGGGTAAAGATAGGGGTTGAGTCCAAAGTTCCCGTAAAATATAGGCCCCTCCCTGTACGGTATGAAAATCCTCATTTTCAATCGCAAATCAGGAGAATATTTGGGAGCCTATTACTGCTGGGTGAAGTTTTGGTTGGAAGTTTGGTTAGCAGTAGCGTTCGAGGTAAATGCGTTGATGGTGGTACACATGACCGGCAATAATGAATCCTAACGCATTCACCGTAATACGATGGTTAGAAGCTATGCCTTCTGCTGCAATGTCTTCAGGATTCATGGCATTGAAAAGGGCAATGGTAGATTTCCGCATCACCTGCATTTCTGTTTTCAACGAACTCAGCGACCGGTGAGCAGCATTTCCTCTTTCGGCATAGGCATTTTCATCAAAAGGTGGCAAGGGCTTTTGCTCACCCCTGGCAATGCACATGGCCCGGTAGGCAAATACCCTTTCAGTGTCTATTAAATGTTGCAGCAGTTGTGCCAAAGTCCATTTGCCTTCGGCATAAGCGTAATGCAGTTTTTCTTCAGGAATGGTACCGAGCCAGGCATTCAATGAATCCCATGAGTAGTTGAGTAGAGAAAACACATCATCGCCTTTGCATGCATTTACATAGGTTTCTAAAAATGGTGCGTAATCTCCTGCTAATGGTCTTGGCATAAAAATGGGTGCTTATTTTTTGTTGGTTATCACTTTAGCTTCGCTTTTGATTGCGGCAAGGCGAATAGCGTTGTACGCATTCACCACGCCACCCGATACACAGGTTTCGCCCAGTAGCATTTTGTTTTTTGCATCTCCACCGGGGCGTGGGTATTTTGATTTGCTATAGGCGGTATCTACCGACTGCATAATGATGGTTCTTACTTCCGCGGCACTAAGGTTAGGAAAATAGCTGAATATTAATGCGGCTATTCCACTTACTACAGGAGCGGCCATGCTGGTGCCCTGCAAAAAGGAATAGTTGTCGGTGGTAGGAACTGTGGAGTAAATTTTTGCCCCAGGGGCCAGCACATCTACATTGTGTTTGCCATAGTTGGTAAAATCGGCTATCAGCCCACCCTTAATGCTATGGTCGCTGCTAGCGCCCACTACCAGCACATTGGCTGCTCTTGTGCCATCGTTGAGGTAGGGCGAGGGGTATAGGGTAGTGGTATCCAAATCAAATTCATCGTTTCCTGCAGCCAGTACAATCAGCACATTTTTTGAAGCTGCATATTGAATGGCTTTATCCACCATTATTTTTTGCGGGCTCACTCTTTTTCCAAAACTCATGTTGATCACCTTCGCCCCATTGTTCACAGCATATATAATTCCTAATGCCACATCCTTATCGTGCTCATCGCCATTGGGTACCATCCTGATTGGCATAATCTGTACGTTATCCGCTACACCTTGTATGCCTATTTCGTTATTGCGTACGCCGCCAATAATGCCGGCCACATGTGTGCCGTGTAAAGCTGAAGCGCCCATTACATCGGCATTGCCATAGTTGCGGGTATTCCAATTGTTTTCATCATCCTGGGTAATCAACTGCCGATAGTTGGGTGCAGGCTTGTTGCGAAGATTTACCAGGTCGTCGGTTTGTTCAATAAACTCGTTGAGTTCATCCATGAACTCAACATTTGTTTTTTCGGGTTCTACCTGCAGGTAATTGTAGATCCTCAGAAAAGCCATTTTCGCTTTCTTGCCATCGTATTGTTTGGGAAAGAAAGATTCGAGATCGATAGAGCTGAATTCTTTTTTTCCGTATTGGGAAGCAATTACAGAATCAATATAGCTCAGTGTTTGATAGATGTCTTTTACAATTTTCAAAAGCTCCCTGTCTTCATCGGGCACTACTATGGCTTTTTCCACTTGCAGCCAAAGTTTGTATTGCGCTTTTTTACCGGCATCCAGTTTGGTAGTATCTATTTGTTTGCCTTCAAACAAGGGGCTGAGTTCGTAATACAACCTGGCTACTTCCGACGATTCTTTTTCTACATTTTCGCCTTTGCTATTGCCGAGAAAATTCCAACCCGCTACATCATCTATATATCCATTTTTATCGTCGTCTATTCCATTGCCGGTTTGTTCTTTTGGATTTCTCCAAAGTATGGGCTTCAGGTCTTCGTGTGTAGTGTCTACACCGCTATCCATTACCGCCACAATTACCTTGTTCGATTTTTTTGAAGCAAGTAATGCATATGCCTGTGCCAACGAAATGCCATAATGGCCATCGGCTTTATCATCCAGTAAATGCCATCCCTTTTCAATGGGCTTTTGTGCAACAACTACAGCGCCAAAACACAGCCATGACATGAGGACCACCAAAGAAAACTTCATAGCTACAAAGTTGGAAGGATACAAAGGTTGAAATGGTTAAGGCCTGTTAAAAGTTTGGAGCCACTGCAACAGGCATGCGCCATAGATTAAGAATCCTACCAACAATATGACCCTGCTTTGTACAAACATGCGACTAAATTGATTTGGGTAGCCTAATTCAAAAAATCTATTATATAAGCGGTTATTAATAAACACATACAATGCAACATAGATTGCCGGGATGATAAAGCCAAGAATGGGCACATATTGCCTTGAATAAATTCCGGCGATGACCATACAAGCAAAATACACCAGGGTTAGCAGCAGGTTCATGCTCATGGTGGCGAGCAATAAGTTGTTGGCCGTTTTTCGTTCTTTTTCCTGCAACAGCATGCCTGCCCTTGCCAATACATTTCTTGCCAAAAGAAATGCTGCAATCAACAAAGCCGTACATATCCAAACTTTTATTTGCATAAAGTTGGTTTACATGCCGAGGTCAAAAATTGAACTGTATTCCCTGTGCCAATGGTAGCTGTGTGCTGTAGTTAATGGTGTTGGTTTGTCGGCGCATATAATTTTTCCAGGCATCACTTCCACTTTCTCTTCCTCCGCCTGTTTCTTTTTCTCCTCCAAAAGCTCCTCCAATTTCGGCGCCACTGGTGCCAATATTTACATTGGCAATTCCACAATCGCTGCCCGCTACTCCCAGGAATTGTTCTGCTTCCCGAAGGTTCAGGGTCATAATGGCGCTGCTCAGGCCTTGCGGTACATTGTTCTGCATGGCAATGGCTTCATCAAGCGTTGTATACCGCATGATGTACAAAATAGGAGCAAAGGTCTCATGTCGTACAATGGGCATGTCGGGAGTTACTTCTGCAATGCAGGGTTGCACATAGCAACCGCTTTCAAAGCCTGCGCCCTCCAGTAACCTTCCTTCCACAATAAATTTTCCGCCCTGTGCTTTGCATGCTTCTATGGCCTGCAAATAAGTATGTACAGCATCGGTATCTATCAACGGACCTACATGGTTGGTTGCATCCAGTGGGTCGCCAATTTTTATTTGTTGGTAAGCATTTACCAAGCGGGTTTTAAAATCTTCGTACACCGATTGGTGTACTATCAACCTGCGGGTAGAAGTACAACGTTGGCCCGCAGTACCTACAGCACCAAAAACGCTACCGATTAATGTCATGTTCAGGTCGGCATGTTCGCTTACAATAATGGCATTGTTGCCACCCAGTTCCAGCAAACTACGGCCCAGCCTTGCTGCTACTGTGGCGCCTACTGCTTTTCCCATGCGGGTGCTACCGGTAGCGCTGATCAATGGAATGCGTTCGTCTTTTGTGAGCCATTCGCCCACTTCACGTCCGCCATTGATTATGCAGCTTACACCTTCGGGTACTCCATTTTTTTCGAACACTTCCTGCACGATGTGTTGGCAGGCAATGGAGCATAATGGAGTTTTTTCTGATGGCTTCCAAATGCAGGTATTGCCACATACCCATGCCAGCATGCTATTCCAACTCCATACTGCTACCGGGAAATTAAATGCACTAATAATGCCTACTACACCCAGTGGGTGCCATTGCTCATACATGCGATGGCCTGGGCGTTCGCTATGCATGCTAAGGCCGTACAATTGCCGGCTAAGGCCTACGGCAAAATCGCAGATATCTATCATTTCCTGCACTTCGCCAAGGCCTTCCTGCAGGCTTTTGCCCATTTCATAACTCACCAAACTTCCGAGTTGCTGCTTCTGTTGGCGAAGGGCATCTCCAATTTGTCGTACAATTTCTCCACGTCGTGGTGCAGGCCAGCTACGCCACTCTGTAAATGCCTGTTGTGCTTTTTGTACCACGGCTTCGTAGGCCTGGCTATTGGTGCATTCCACTACGCCAATGCGTGCTCCGTCTACCGGCGAAAAAGACTCCAACTTTGCTTCATTGTTTTGAAACCAATGTGCACCCGTGCTGGTGCCGGGGTTGGTAGCCTTAATTTGTAATGCCGATAAAAAAGCTTTCATAGTACGAAGTGTAAAAAGGAAATCTTACTAAAAACGAAAGGTACTTATTGATGGCTAATCTGCCACTTAATTCCACCCATTATCCAACGGCCGGGCATTACAGAACCCAGCAGGTCGCTATAGGTTTCATCTAAGATGTTATCGGCTTGTATGTAGGCGGAAAAATTCTTGAACACCCTGCATTCAAGTTTGGTATTGAGTACAAAGTAATCAGGCGTTACTTCTGCGTTGATGGCTGCTGCTTTTCTTTCTGTACGTTTTTTGTACAAACCGTTTACACTGGCAGTAATTCTTCCACACTGGTAAATAGCAGAAAAGTTGGTAAGGAATTTTGCATGTGAGCTGATGTAGAAACCGGGTTCTTCGCCATTGCTATCGCTATCGAGCCATACAAAACCCAGTGTGGCTTGCAGGCGTTGTTTGCTGCTGAATGCATGCAGGTAAGTAAGGTCGGTTTCAAAACCATTGGTAGCAACTTCTGCAATGTTTTTTGCCAATGCATAATTGCCTGTGGGTACCAGGTTGTCTTTGCGTGGCATATCGGCATAGGGTGTGGGCACAAAATCGATGAGGTCGCTTTGCTGCCTGCTAAAATAAGTGGCTGCCACTTTGAAGTGTTTGCCCAGCCATGCATCGGCGCCCAGTTCGTAGCTCCAGGATGTTTCGGCAGATAGATCGGGGTTGCCAATGCTGCCACTCAGCACCAGTGGTTTATTGTAATTGTTGAATCGTTCGGTAAAGTCGGCATCGCGAATGGTGCGGCCCACCGATCCACGCAGTTGATAGAAACTTCTCCTGTAAGATGCATTCACCTGGGGTACCAATTCGAAGCCACCACGTTCGTTGTAATCAAATCTTATAGCAGGTTCAATATTGAGGTAGTTGCCCAATTGCTGGTGCCAAATGCCAAACAATCCGGTTTGCCAAACAGTATGATTGCCGCGGTCGTTGCTTTCAATTTTTTTGCTGATGTATTGTACACCGGTGGTGAGTGAAGATTTTTTACCGAGCACAATATCTGCCACACTCAACAGTTGCAGTACCGACGAATTATTTTGATTGGGACTTGTTCTCTTGTTGAAAGCGTACCTGTCATCCACTGTTTTGTACCCTACATCAAACCGCCATTGAAAGCCTTCGGTGCTATAGCCGGTTTGCACATGGTTCCACCAGGTTTTTACTCTTTCTACAGCGGTGTCGCTTGCAAAAGTGGTATAGAAATTTTGCGCAGCAAAGTCGCGGTAGTCGTAAGCAGTGCGTGCTGCAATATGCCAGTTGTTGTTGATGTTGTGCCTATACGATGCGGATGCAGTGGTGAGATTGAGATAGCCATCTATGCCACGCTGCGGTTGCCCATCGGCCTGGTTGGTTTGCACGCCTGCTGCCAATACACCTTTCTCTGTTTTGAGCATGCCGCCTGCCTGTACATTCCAAAAGCCATATTCACCCATGCCGGCTTGCGCCTGCAGCTGGTTGCTTTTTTTGTTGGAAAAAGATTTGGTGATGATATGTATTACACCGCCCACTGCTTCTGTACCATAGATGGCAGAAGATGCGCCTTTCAATACTTCAATGCGATCTATTTCGGCAGGAGCAATAGGAATATAACTACTGAAATGCCCGGTTAAAGGATCGTTGAGTTTAATGCCATCTAATATCACCAACACTTGCTGATATGTGCCGCCACGTAATACAATATCGCTTTGTGCGCCCATGGGTCCGCGGGCCTGCACTTCTACGCCGGGCACATAGCGAAGCAGTTCGTCGAGCGAATGAACAGGCAGTTGTTGAAATTGTGCGCCATTCAGTACTACTAAATTTCTACCGGTTTTAGAAGCCTGTACGGGTGAGTAACTGGCTGTAATAGTTACAGGGTCGAGGCCTGTGCTGGAACTGTCTTGTGCTGATAGGTGTTGGCATGCCAACGATACAAGGATGAAAGATCCTAGGTATTTCATGGTGAGTTGTTTTGGTGCGCAAATATATGTGCTTAGAAAAATATGGTTTTCTACAGGCAAAAGGCATACCACGCTGTCGAGTTTGAGGTAAGCTTGTTATTATTGCAACTATTACGATGCCGGCAATACCTCACGTTGCGTGCATTTTCAAAACAATTATACCATGAAGGCGATTCTCCTCACTATACTTATGCTTGGCTTTTCCATTGCTGCATTTGTACAAACTACCAAACCTGCTAACTACGAAGCGGGGAGAAAAGTGTACACCCAGCTATGTATGTCGTGTCACCAAAAAGATGGGAAGGGAATCATAGGTCTGAACCCCACCCTTGTGAAAACAGAATGGGTGCTGGGCGATAAAAAGCGATTGATCAACATAGTCCTGAAAGGACAGTCGGAGCCATTGACCATCGATGGCGAAGAGTATGTAATACCCATGCCACCGCAGCCACAACTTACCGATGTGCAAATCGCAGATGTGCTGACGTATATACGCAATAGCTTTGGCAATAAAGCTTCTGTGGTTAAAACCACAGAAGTAAAAGCGGCCCGTGCTGCGTTACCGCATTAATACGATTCCTGCGGGTTGGGAAAGTCTTTTGATTTTACATCCTTCACATACTGCTGAACTGCACCGGTAATTTGCTCATGCATATTGAGGTATTGCCTCAGGAATCTTGGTTTGAATTCTGTATTGATGCCCAGCATATCGTGCATCACCAATACCTGGCCATCGCAGTGTACACCGGCACCTATGCCAATAGTGGGAATATCCAGGCTTTCTGAAACTTCTTTTGCCAGCGCTGCCGGAATTTTTTCGAGTACTATAGCAAAGCATCCTGCTTCCTGCAGCAACAGTGCGTCTTCCCGCAGTTTCTGCGCTTCTGCTTCTTCTTTGGCCCTTACGGTGTATGTGCCAAACTTGTAAATACTTTGAGGTGTCAACCCCAAATGTCCCATTACAGGAATGCCTGCTGCTACAATTTTTTTAATGCTGTCCACTACTTCCGCACCGCCTTCCAGTTTCAGGCTATGGCCGCCAGTCTCTTTCATTATACGAATAGAAGAAGCCAATGCTATTTCGCTATTGCTTTGATAGGTACCAAAGGGAAGGTCTACTACTACCAGGCAACGATGAATGCCTCTCACCACGCTTTGTGCATGGTAGATCATTTGGTCGAGGGTAAGGGGCAATGTGGTTTCGTGGCCGGCCATCACATTGCTGGCGCTGTCCCCTACCAGTATTACGTCGATGCCTGCACGGTCGAACAGTTTGGCAAAAGAGAAATCGTAAGCGGTGATCATCGATATTTTTTCACCGGCTTCTTTCATTTTGAGCAGCCTGTGCGTAGTTACTTTTTTTGTTTCCTTGTGTACCGACATGGTCGTATATTTTTTTCAATGAAGAATAATAGTTATGCATTGATCTCGGCATACAGATGTTGTATCAATCCATCTACCAAACCAATTTTGGGTACGTAGATGAGTTCTGCACTGGCCCATCGCATCAGGTTGATGTATATCTGCAAGGCAGGTACAATTACATCGGCACGGTCTTCACGCAGGTTGTACAACAGCATTCTTTCTTTTAATGAAAAAGAGTTGAACTCCCTGTAATAATCCCGTAATGTTTCCAACGAAATGGGTTTGCCATCTTTTCGCTTCGACAGGGAAAATATCTTGTTGATATTGCCACCACTACCAATGGCTACCATATTGTCCAGCCCTTTGGTATAGCTCTTGATGGTATTTTTCATTTCATCCCATTGCTCATCTTCTATCATGCCTTTCAGCAAACGGATGGTGCCAATATTGAACGACTGCTTAAACACCAGGTTGCCTTTGGAAAAGCAAGTGGCTTCGGTGCTGCCTCCGCCCACATCTATGTAGAGATAATTGTGATCGGTGTCCATGTTTTCTGCAATATGGCTTTCGTACACAATGGCAGCTTCATCCGATCCGCTTATGACATCTATATCGATACCGGTCTCCATTTTTATTTTGCGCAGAATATCGTTGGCATTCGATGCATCCCGCATGGCGCTGGTAGCGCAGGCTATGAGGTGCTCTACCTGGTATGCATTCATGAGATGCTTATACGCTTTCATGGTTTGCAAGATCATCCCGGTTCGGGCGGCCGAAATTTTACCTTCGGTAAACACATCCATACCCAGTCGAAGCGGCACACGTACCAGGTTTAGTTTGCTGAAAACCGGCTTCCCTTTCACGTCATACAGCACGTCTGAAATTAACAGGCGGGCAGCATTACTTCCTATATCTATTGCAGCTAAACGCATGGGTCAAATAAAGAACATTTTGTGCAATTAAAAGCAAGTTGTGCGGCCAATGCCTTCGTGGTTGTAGCAGCCATTTTGCAAAATGCTATGGATGCGAACTGTCTGCCAATTTTTTAGCTTCCAGGTATTTGTACACTTCTATTTGCGACTGCACTTTTGTTTGCCCTGCAGATGGCACATACTCATTCTTCAGATTCTTGTTCAGCTTGCGGGCTTTTACATTGTCGCTGAGTTGAATGTTCAGGATGTCGAGCAATTCTGCTTTAATGGCCGGGTTGAAAATGGGTGCAGCCAGTTCCACTCTATGGTCAAGATTGCGTACCATAAAATCGGCTGAAGAAATGTACACCACCGTTTTGCCATGGTTGTGAAAAGCCAATATTCTCGAGTGCTCGAGGTATTCATCCACAATGCTGATACAGTGCGGTTTAATTTTTGCCACAGGGTCCAGCTTTTCAAAACGGGCACAGAAAATACCGCGAACCAATAGTTCGATCTGCACGCCGGCCTGTGCCGCTTTGTACAGGTGGTTGATGAGGAGTTCGTCGCTCATAGAATTGAGCTTGATAGAAATGCATGCAGGCTTACCCGCTTTGGCGTTGGCTATTTCTTTGTTGATATACGATTGAATGGCTTTGCGCATACCCACCGGGCATACCAATAATGTTTTACATCGGCGAAGTGGTTCCATGCCGGCAGCAGGGCGTTCGAGAAAATTGAACAAACGGTTCACATCTGCCATAATGAGGCGGTTGCTGGTGAGCAGGCAATGGTCGCCGTAAATGGTGGCTGTTTTTTCATTCAAATTCCCGGTACTGATAAAACCGTATTGAAAAGTTTTGGTGCCGGTTTTTTTCTTGATCAAACAAGCTTTGGCATGCACTTTCATATTGCTGATGCCTGTGAGCACTTTTACACCTTCCTGCTCCAACACTTCTTTCCACTCCAGGTTGGCTTCTTCGTCAAACCGGGCCCGTAGTTCGAGCACTACGGTTACTTTTTTTCCATTGCGTACAGCATTCACCAATGCATTAATGATCTTGCTATTGCTGGCCAGTCGGTAACAGGTGATCTTGATGGCTTCTACTTCAGAATCCATAGCAGCTTCCCGCAGCATGTGTATCAGCGAAGTGAAGGAATGGTATGGGAAGGAGAGGAGGACATCTTTCTTTTTCAACACATCGCTGATGCGTTTTCCGTGATCGAGATCGGGGTGTACAAATGCGGCTTTCCGCGAATTGGGGTTTTGTTCAAACACATCTGGAAAATCCATGAAATGCCTGAAGTTGTGGATGCGGCCACCGGGAATGAGATTGTCTCTACCCGATAAATTGAGCCTGCGCATCAGGTATTCGAGCAGGCCTACATCCATGGCTTTGTCGTAGGCAAAACGTACAGGTTTACCTTCTCTTCTCTTCTTTACACCCTTCTCAATTTTCTGAGCAATATCGGTGCTGATATCGTTGTCGATATCAATTTCTGCATCCTTGGTCACTTTAAAAATATGGCCATCAAACTGGTCGTAGTTGAAGTAGGTGAATATATGCGGCAGGTTGTGGCGTATCACATCTTCCAGGAGAATGATATGTTTTTCGCCCGGCTTAGAAGGAAGAATAACGAAGCGTCCCACGGCTTTGGCCGGTATTTCTATCAGCGCATATTTTTGGTTGTAGGCCGAGTTCTTTTTTCGCATCACCACACCCAGGTAGATAGACTTGTCGCGGAGATAAGGCATTTCTGCAATGTCTTCTATCATGAGTGGAATCAAATTGGGGCTTACCACATCATCGTAAAACTGCTCTACAAATTCCTGCTGTGTTTTGTTGAGTTGTTTTTCATTCAGCAGGAATATTTTTTCACTCTTCAGATCCTTCAAAATATTTTCCCAGATGCGGGCAAATTCACTTTGCTGGGCCAATACTATTTTTTGAATTTCATCGAGAATAAAATCTGCCGATTTTTCGAGGTGCATGGCAGCTTTTACACCCCGCTTCATGATTTGCTGCATGCGTTTCAGCGTAGCCACCCGCACTCTGAAAAACTCATCCTGGTTGTTTGAATGTATGCCCAGGAAACGGATGCGTTCGCGGAGTGGTACGGTGGGGTCGTTGGCTTCTTGTAGTACTCTTGCATTAAAACTTAACCAGCTAATGTCGCGGGGAATGATATTCTTCTTTTCTGCCATGGGTGGTGTGCTTACTTCAGTAAAATAAAGTTAGGCTGCGGAAGCATGCACCCGTATTAAGTTTATCAAATACAACTTATGTAGCAGCATTGCCGCCGGCAAAACTTTTAATGCGGGCAATGATATTGGTAGTGGAAATGCCTTGTATCAATGGGTTGATGACAACCCGGCCACCGTTGGCCACTACTTCTTTGGCACCGGCAATTTGTTCGGGCGTATAGTCGCCGCCTTTTACCAGCACATCGGGCAGCAACTCGGTAATTACATGCAGGGGTGTATCTTCTTCAAAAATTACAACGGCATCTACTATCATCAGGCTGGCCAATACCAATGCCCTCGCTTGCTCATTGTTCAGCGGCCTTTCGGGGCCTTTTAATCTTTTTACCGATGCATCGCTATTCACTGCCACAATTAATTTATCGGCTTCGGCAGCAGCCTGGCTCAGCGAAAAAATATGTCCGTCGTGCAGCAGGTCGAATACACCATTGGTGAAGCAGATGGTTTTGCCTGTGAGGCGCCAACCTGCCACCTGCCTTTTCAAATCTTCCAGTTGAAAAATCCTGGATGATATCAATTCTGCTTTTTTCAATCCTGCATTTTTTTACTATTCACAAAAGGGAATAACAACAGCGCCAGTATGCCGCTCAGTATAACAATAGCAGCCTGCGAAGCCCAAAGCAGCCAGCCAAATGCGAGTCCCATTACATTGGGTATGGCAAAGCGAACCAGGGTTTTTTCTACTGCTATCTGGTAAGCACCAATGCCACCTTGTGTAGCTATCATACCCAAACTGCCAAACACCAGTATGCTTACAGATGCCTGGAATCCTAAATGAGCAACAGGAGGGAAAGCAAGAAATCCCATCCAGATACCCATGAGGTACATAGCCCAAATAAAAATGGAATGAAAAATGAAAGCGCCTTTGTTTTGGATGTACTTCAGGCTTTTGATGCCTTCCCAAATACCAAGGCCAATGGCTTTGGTTTTGATCACCATTTTATTTTCGCGGTATTTGTGCAGTATCCTGCGCACCAAAAAAATAAGGAAGCCCAGTATCAAAACCACGAGCATGGTTTTGGCACCGGATATTTCTCCTCCCTTGCTTTTGATAAGGCTGGAAAAGGTTTCAATGGTATAAGCGCCAATCCTGTCAAACTGTACAATTACCATTACCACTGCAAGCAACATAAGGCTTACAAAGTCGACCGCTCTTTCGGCCACAATAGTACCCACCAATTTATCGGGTGCTACTTTTTCGTATTTGGCCAACAAAGTACATTTCATCACTTCACCCAGGCGGGGAACCAGCATATTAAAGAAATAGCCGAGCAACACTGCGAGGTAAGTATTGGTAATGCTGGGTTTGTAGCCCAATGGCTTCATGAGAATGATCCAGCGAAGCGACCTGCTAAAATGGGAGAGCAGCATTACAAGCACCACGGGAATGAGGTACAGGAACCGGGCTTGTTTCCAACTGCCTTTGAGTTGGCTAACCTGGTCGGGGGTAAGATCTTTTAAACTATACCAGATCAAGCCAAGGCCCAAACCCAGGAACAGTAAATATTGGATAACCGATTTGAGGCTGATTCTGCGCATGGCAGCTAAATTAGTGGCAGCCAAGCAAATAGCAAGAAAGGTTACAGAAAATGCTGAAGATGGATGGGAACTATTGCAACTGGTTGCCTTCTAACGGGAAAATTACTTTGGGTTCAAAAGTTTTGGCTTCCTCAAAATCCATGCGGGCATAACTCATGATAATGACAATATCGCCAGGTTGCACCAATCGGGCAGCCGCGCCATTCATGCTGATGACGCCGGAGCCACGCTTTCCTTTGATCACATAAGTGTCGAGCCTGTTACCATTGTCCACATCCACCACGGTTATTTTTTCGTTGGGGATGAGGTTGGCGGCTTCCATCAAATCTTCGGCAATGGTGCAGCTTCCCACATAATGCAGGTTTGCTTCAGTAACTACAGCACGGTGGATCTTCGATTTCAGTACTTCAATGGTCATGGCTATAAAATGGGGGGCAAAATAAGGTAGATTTTTGCACCCGTGGTGATACCCTATGAAAGGTTTCCGTGATTGGACAATGGTAGCAGTACATTATCTATAAGGCGAACTTCCCCTAAAAAGGCGGCGGCCAGTGCTACCAATGGGCGGTTGGCATCCTGCTCCTGCGCCGGTTGCAGCGTATCGGCTACCGCAATGGATACATAGTCCACGGAGGTATAGCCGGCTTCCAACAAATCCCGGGTAGCAGCCTGTTCCATTTCCCGAAAATGAAGCGGGTTGGGCTGGGCAGCCATCAACCGAAGCTGATCTATCATGGCCAGGGCGGTTTGCTTGTCTGCTTCCGAAAGCCGCCTGTTGCGGCTACTCATGGCCAGTCCATCGGGTTCCCTCATAGTGGGAACTATATGCATTTTGATAGGCATTCCCAGGTAATCGATGAGCTGCTGCACCACCATACATTGCTGAAAGTCTTTTTGCCCCATACATAAAATACCCGGTTGTACAGCTTCCAGCAGCCGATGCACCACCTGGCATACCCCCTGGAAATGGCCGGGCCGGTGGGCGCCTTCCAACAGGTTTTCCAGTTGGCCAAGTGGATATTGTAGGGTAGAGGCCAGCCCGTTGGGATATATTTCTTCCACCGTTGGCAAAAATAAAATATCGGTCCCCTCGGCTTCCAGCAGGGCAATATCGGCCTCCAGGCTTTTGGGGTATTTGGCAAAATCGGATGGGTTATTGAACTGGGTGGGATTTACAAAAATGCTGGCAACCACGTTGTTAGCCATTGATTTTGCAGCTTTTACCAGGTTGAGATGCCCTTGGTGCAGGGCGCCCATGGTGGGCACAAAGGCCAATGAGGGGGAAAAATGGGGCAGGCCATCGAGGGCCTTTTGCAAAGATGAAATGGTTTGCACAATTCTCATGGGAGCACGCTATTTGAAATCCGAACCTTGAGCAATCCATCGGAACAGGTATTTTCAGTACCTTTGCCCACCTTTTGCACGGAAAAATTACTGGCTGAATGAGCACAAAGAAAAGAATTTTATTTATCGCCAACGAGATGTCACCCTATTTGGAGTTGACGGAGTTTGCGGAAACGATGAACAAGCTTGCGATCATTTCTAATAACAATAACCTCGAAGTTCGTTGCATCATGCCGCGGTTCGGCACCATCAACGAAAGGCGCCACAGGTTGCACGAAGTAGTACGATTGAGTGGTATCAACGTATCGGTTGACGACGACGATTTTCCATTACAAATCAAGGTCGCCAGTCTGCCCAATGCCCGGTTGCAGGTTTATTTCTTGGACAATGAAGACCTGTTCAAACGCAAATTCGTTTTTCACGACGAAGCGGATAACTGGTATGAAGACAATAACTTAAGAACTGTTTTCTTTTGCAAAGGCGCCCTGGAGACCGTGAAGAAATTCGGCTGGCCTCCGGATATTATCCATTGCAGCGGCTGGATGACCGGCCTTATTCCCCTATACCTGAAAACCGTGTATAAGCAGGAACCCGTATTTGCCCATAGCAAATGCCTTTACACTATTGGCTCGCTTACATTTACCGATACCCTCGGTAGCAACTTTGTAAAAGTGGCCCGTATCAGCGATTCGCTGAAGGATAAAGACCTGGCTCCATTTGCTGATGCCACTAACCTGGCTATGATCAGGGGAGGCGCTACTTATGCCGATGCCATTTCATTTGGGGAACCCAACGACCAAATAGAACCATCGTTGGTAAAGGACTTTAGTAAGGTAAGGGGCAAGAAAATTCTGCGCCATATGGGCGACGAAGGGGATTTAACAGAGTATTTGAACCTCTATAACGACCTTGCGGACAACTGATTTCGGACTTCCAATTTAAATTACTGATCTGGTGAATAGAGCGATTAAGGCCGTGGTATTTTTTTTCGTCACGGTAATGCTAGCTACGGCTTGTACCAAAATTGATACCACTACCCTGGGGTCGGAGGTAATTCCCGACGTGGATAATATTCACACTTTCGATACTGTATTGGAGGTGAATGCCTATAATGATATCCCAGGCGATTCTACCCGTATTTTTTACAACGATCCGCACCTGGTAGGCGCTATCAACAGCGACCCTTATTTCGGTAGTTCCAACTCGACCCTGTTCTTCGAAATGCGCCCCACATCGTACCCGTTTTTGATGTCGGTGGATAGCATTATAAAATTTGACTCGGCAGTGCTGGTGTTGAACTATGGCGGCTATTATGGCGACTCTGCCAGCCCTCTGAATTTGAAATTGTATGAGGTAGATAAAACAATGTACCCTGATACCAGTGCATTGCCTTATTATAATTTTCAGCCCGGGCTGCAAGCCAACACTGGTAAACTCTGGGGCCAAAAAACCATGCAGGCCAACCGGTTTAAAGATACTATGGCCATTAAGCTTGGAGATTCAGTGTATAAAAAAGTAACCAATCAGCTGCGTATTCCACTGACACAATCCCTGGCTTCGGCCCTGTTTTCCCAGGATACAACAGTTAATGGTGCATATTACAGCGACTCTACTTTCAAAGCTTACCTGAAAGGCTTTGCCCTACAGGCAGAAGGTGCATCACAGGCTATGTTTTATTTGGCGTTGAACAATAGCGATTCTAAAATTGAATTCTATTTCCAAACCGTTATTCGTTCTACCGGCGCCAAGGATACGGCTGTGCAGTCTTATGGGTTCTCTACCCGTTGTGGTCATGCTATGAAGTTTGATAGAAACAGGACAGGCAGTGAGATCATGAATTATCTCAACCCCGACCCTGTAAAAGGTAGCGAGCAATTATATGTGCAGGCAGCGCCCGGCACTGTGGCCAAGATCAAAATCCCAGGGTTGAGTACACTCTCCAACCGTGTGATCCATCGTGCCGAACTGCGTGTTACCGAACTTACGCCCAATGCTAGCAGTGCACATCCCCAGTTAGTGGCACCCCAGGTTTTATACCTCGATGTGGCCGACTCCAACAATGTTTTCAGGGGTATTCCTTATGATATGTCGCCGTTGAAAAACTATTACTGCTATCCTACAGCCGGTATTGAGTATGGATATTTTGGTGGTGTGAGCAGAACCGAAATGGTGAATGGAGAAGAACTGAATGTGTATCGTTTCAACCTCTCCCGTTATATCCAGGGTATCATTACCCGCAAAGAGTGGATGTACGAGCTCAGGTTGTCGGCACCCTATTATCTCGATTATAAAAACTGCTACCATAGCAGTGCATCATATCCATCCAGTTTCTTCATGTTGCAAACCTCCGATGGAACAATTGCCAATTACCCCGGAGATGGAAGGGTAAGGCTGGCGGGCAGCAAACATGCCGATCCGAATAAGAAGATGCAACTCCGAATTGTCTATTCAAAATTGTAATATACCTGCCGCTTATATTTGCGTGCAAAAAAAAACTAAGATGCCGTACTTATTTACTTCCGAAAGCGTTAGCGAAGGACACCCAGACAAAGTAGCTGATCAGATATCAGATGCACTTATTGATAACTTTCTTGCTCACGACCCCAGCAGCAAGGTAGCCTGCGAAACATTGGTTACAACCGGACAGGTGGTACTGGCAGGCGAAGTAAAAAGTAAAGCATACCTCGACGTGCAGGACATTGCACGTGGCGTGATTCGCAAAATTGGTTATACCAAAAGCGAGTACATGTTCGAAGCCAATAGCTGCGGTATCCTTTCTGCCATTCACGAGCAGTCTGCCGATATCAACCAGGGTGTTGACAGGAAGAAAAAAGAAGAACAAGGTGCAGGCGACCAGGGTATGATGTTTGGTTATGCATCAAACGAAACCGAAGACTACATGCCTTTGGCATTGGACCTGGCACATAAAATTTTGATCGAACTGGCTGCATTGCGCCGCGAGAACAAGCAGATCAAGTACCTGCGTCCCGATGCGAAAAGCCAGGTTACTTTGGAGTACGACGACAACAACCGCCCGGTTCGTATTGATGCCATCGTTGTATCTACCCAGCACGACGATTTTGATACAGAAGCCAAAATGTTGGCCAAGATCAAAAAAGATATCATTGAAATTTTGATCCCCCGTGTGAAAGCGAAGTACAAGAAATACTCTCGTCTGTTCAACGACAAGATCAAGTATCATATCAACCCGACCGGCAAATTTGTAATCGGTGGACCACACGGTGATACCGGTTTAACTGGCCGTAAGATCATCGTAGATACTTACGGTGGTAAAGGTGCTCACGGTGGTGGTGCATTCAGTGGTAAAGATCCCAGCAAAGTAGACCGTAGTGCTGCTTATGCTACCCGTCACATTGCTAAAAACCTGGTAGCTGCAGGCCTTTGCGACGAGATCTTGGTACAGGTTTCTTACGCTATTGGTGTTGCACAACCTACTTCTATCAACGTAAACACATACGGAACTGCCAAGGTGAATTTGACCGATGGACAAATTGCCAAAATAGTTGAAGGCATTTTCGACATGCGTCCTTACTTCATTGAGCAGCGTTTGAAACTGCGCAATCCTATCTACAGCGAAACCGCAGCGTATGGTCACATGGGCCGCAAAAACGAAGTGGTAGAAAAAACTTTCAAAGGACCAGATGGCAAATACATTACCAAAAAAGTGGAATTGTTTACCTGGGAAAAGCTGGACTATGTACCGAAAGTGAAAAAAGCTTTCAAATTGAAATAATCAGTTCTGAATATGCAAAGCCCTTGCCACCAAAGGCAGGGGCTTTGCTGTTTTATTCCACGCCTGGCTTACCTTTCGCAAGTGAAATTGTATTTCAACAAGACTTTTTTTATTGCTGGGCTATTGGCCATTCTCATGTATTTGGTGATGGCGATACAGGGAGCGGCACTTAAAACAGCGGCTACACCTTGCGGCATACTCAACCTCGAATTTGCCGGCAAATACAACCGGGTAGAGGAGGTGGTAAAGGCATGGCGGTACCTGAATAATACCGCACTGTGGAATACCCTTATCGACTTTGGTTTCCTGGCTGCTTACACTTTCTTTTTTGCCAGGGGAACCCAGTATCTCTCCACATGTTTACCGGGTTCATCCTTGTTGAAGTATCAGCCTCTCCTGCAAAAAACGGCCTTCCTGCCCGGCCTGTTCGATGTAGTGGAAAATGGATTTATGCTGGGTTGGTTATTGAACATTGTGCCTGCCTATTCGCCCGAATTGGTGTATGTTTTGGTATGGATCAAATTTATACTAGCGGCTATCTTATTCCTGGTTTGTTTTCCAGCGTGGATATTCAATACCTATCAGTTTTTCAAAAAAAAAATGATTGATCATGTTTATTAAATCGAAGAATATTATTGCCGGCCGCAACCCTGTAGTAGAAGCGCTGAAAGCAGGTTGCGGTGTAGATAAAATCCTGTTGTTCAAAAATGCAACCGGCGAACATATTGCGCAGATCAAAGAGCTGGCAAAAAAAATACAGGTGCCCGTGCAGTATGTACCCATGGAGAAGTTGAATCAACTTACCAATGTACAACACCAGGGTGTGGTGGCATTTAAAGCAGCAGTAAGCTATATCGACCTGCAGCAGGTGATAGATGTGCTGAATGAAAATGGAGAAACGCCGCTCTTGCTCATACTCGATGGCATTACCGATGTTCGCAATATTGGTGCTATTGCCCGTACTGCTTTGTGCTGCGGAGCACAAGCCATTATTGTGCCCGATAAAGGTGTGGCTGCACTGGGCGAAGATGCTATGAAAGCCAGTGCCGGTGCGTTGGAGCAAATTCATATTTGCCGTGTAAACAGCCTGATGAAAGCTGTTGATACTTTGCACCTCAACGGTATTAAAGTGTATGCGAGTGAAATGACGGCTACCACCAAGCTGCACGAAACACAACTGGCAGAACCCTGCGCCATCATTATGGGTAGCGAAGACAAGGGTGTATTTACCGGTATGCAAAAAATTAGCGATGGTGTTTTCAAAATTCCAATGACTGGAAAATTTGAATCGCTGAATGTGTCTGTTGCAGCAGGTATGATCTTGTATGAAGCCATGAAACAACGCATGTGATGAATGCCCCGGAAATACAATTGGTGGAATGCCCGCGTGATGCCATGCAGGGCTGGCCAACTTTTATTTCTACCACACAAAAAATTGCATACCTCCAGCAACTCTTGAAAGTAGGTTTTCACACACTCGATTGCCTCAGTTTTGTTTCGGCAAAAGCCATCCCTCAAATGGCCGATAGTCACGATGTGGCGAAAGCTTTGGATCCCGGCAATAGTGCAACAAGACTGTTGGCTATAGTGGTAAATGAAAGAGGTGCCACTGAAGCATCGCAGTATGATATTGTGGGTGTGCTCGGATATCCTTTCAGTATTTCCCCAACGTTTCAACAGCGCAATGCTCATAGCAGTATGGAAGAGAGCTGGCAACGCCTCATGCAGATTCAGAACATTTGCCAACAGCGTTCGAAAGAGCTGGTAGTGTATCTCTCCATGGGATTTGGAAATCCTTATGGCGATGCATTTGATGAATCATTGGTGTTGCATTGGGTGCACCAAATGGAAGCTGCTGGCATTCGCACTATTTCACTCGCTGATACAGTGGGGGTGGCAAGTCCTGAAACCATTCAAAGGACCACAACTGCTGCTATTGCTGCAAGTGGCAAAGCCAAGGTGGGCGTACATTTGCACAGTACTGCTACCAACTGGCAGGCAAAAATGGAAGCCGCATATACCGCCGGCTGCAGAAGGTTTGATGGCGCTTTGAAAGGATATGGCGGTTGCCCAATGGCGGAAGATGTATTGGTGGGCAATATGAATACGGAATGGATGGTAGAGTGGTTTGAAGAAAAACAAGTGTTACCCGCCATCAACAAACAGGCATTGCAATCAGCATCCCACATGGCTTCGCAGGTATTTATACAATAATCGAAAACAAGCTGCATACATGAATTTCCGGTTAGAACTTACAGTAAAGCCTTTGCCTGCCATGCTGAATATTCGGGATAAAGTAGCTCTCATGGGCAGTTGCTTTACCGACCATATGAGCACACGGCTGCGCAGTATGAAGTTTTCTGTGTTGGAAAATCCGAATGGAATTGTTTTCAATCCAATCAGTATTGAGAATGCCATTCAATCTTATATCGCCGGAAGAGTATATAGCAAGGAAGACCTTTTTTATTTTAATGAACTGTGGAGCAGTTGGTCGTTTCATGGCAAATTCTCTCAGCCCGAGCCCGAAGCATGTTTACAAGCTATCAATGCATCGGTGCAGGCAGCTCATGCATTTTTGAAAGATGCCAACTGGTTGATACTTACATTGGGTTCTGCATTTGTGTACGAATTGAAAGATGCCAACAGGAACAGAGTGCCGGGTGCAGTGGCTGCTAATTGCCACAAGGTGCCTGCCAATGAATTTGTACATCGTTTATTATCACTTTCAGAAACAACTGCGAGTTTGCATCGCACTATTGATGCCATCCGTTCTGTCAATCCTGCTATCCGCATTTTATTTACCGTAAGCCCGGTGCGGCATTACCGCGAAGGCCTGGTAGAAAACAATCGCAGCAAAGCCACTTTGCAATTGGCTGTGCAGGATGTGGTACAAAACCATGAGCAGGTTTTTTATTTTCCCAGCTACGAATTGATCATTGATGATCTGCGAGATTATCGTTTTTATGCAGAGGATCTGGTGCACCCCAACCACGCTGCTACGCAATATGTGTGGGAAAAGTTTGCAGCTTCCTGTATAGATGCGCAAACCAATTTGCTAATGGTGACACTGGAACAAATTCGCATTGGCATGATGCATCGGCCACACCACCCTGGCTCATCGCAGCATCAAAAGTTTTTGCGATCCATGTATGAGAAGGCCACGCTCCTGAAAAAAGAATTCCCCTTTCTGGAGTTGGAAGAGGAATTGGATTTTTTTGGAAAGGAACTTTAATGATGCCGCTTATGGCTTGATGTACACAGCAGCACTGTCGAGGGCAGCAAAAATGGCATCCTTCATTCTCCTGGCTTTTACCTCCTGCTCAGCAAAATATCTTGCCCGTTCTTCTGTGGTGGGCATTTGAGGGTCGGGCTCAAACTGCTCCATCCAATCGTTCATTTGCTTTTCCGCACTTGATAATTGTAGTTGCAGTATTTCCAATTCGATAACCAGTTCTTCCGATACTTTACCCTTGGTGGCTTTGAGAGAATCTATCCGGTGTTGTATGGCTTTTTGATAGCCCATCAGCTTGCCTATTTTCGGCATGGCTGCATCGTGCAGGCTCAGCACGAGTTCGTACAAGCTGTCTTCCGGCGATTTGGCGGAGGCTTCTACCGTAGCACCTTTATGTTCATTGTTGTTGTTGCTGCAGGCCAGGGCCGCCGCACAAAAAAATCCAAGCGCCAGTATGATCGATCTTTTCATAGGGGGTATTTGGGGCAAAGTTGAAGCTAATTGTACTATTCCCCCAAACTGTTTAGGCAGTTTTCCCCTGATGCCGAAGTATGGGTTCGGGGGAGGTCTATGTTACTTCAATATTAATAATGTTGATAATTTTAATAAACAGTGCATGCACCATTAACATTGTATAATCATTTTTGCCAACCTGCAATTGTCAGGCAAAAGAACCAATATGAAGAAATACGCAGTAATAGTAGCCGGAGGATCCGGAAAACGCATGCAAAGTGATTTACCCAAGCAGTTCATGCCATTGCTGGGCAAACCCATTTTGTACTACACACTGAAGGCTTTTTTGGAAGCATTCGAAGACCTGATCGTCATCCTCGTATTGCCCGATGAGCATATCGAAAAGGGTAGGGAGATCGTGGATGCGTATTTCAACCCGGCCCGCTTCATATTTACTGCAGGTGGCGAAACCCGTTTTCATTCCGTTCGCAATGGGGCAGCGTTGGCCGAAGAAGAGAGCATCATTTTTGTACACGATGGCGTACGTTGCCTGGTGAGCCCACAACTCATCCGCTATTGCTTCGATTCGGCTTTGCTCTATGGTTCTGCTATCCCCACCATTGGTGTAAAGGACAGCATCCGACAAATTACTCCTAATGGTAGTGAAGCAGTGGACAGGCTGGGCTTAAGAGTTGTGCAAACTCCGCAAACTTTTCACAGCAAAATATTGTTGCCCGCATTGAATCAAATTGAATTCAAAGAAAAGTTTACCGACGAAGCTACAGTGGTAGAAGCATTCGGTATTGATGTGCATTTGATGGAAGGGGAGGAAACGAATATCAAACTCACTACCCCTGTAGACCTTACCATTGCCGAGCAAATTTTGCTGCGAAGGCTTAGCGCTTGCACCATCGCAGAATAGCAGGCAGCCTGTTGATCTTCCAGAAATAATAGGGCTGGGGAATGCTACCAAACTTCTGGTAGAATTTTGCAATGCCCGGCTGGTCCGAACCCTCAAAATCGAGGGTGAGCCCCGATTCTGCGAATTCACGGATCAGCGCATCCATTAAAAAATGATTGGCTTCCATCATGCGGCCATTGGGCAATGTGGTGGAAGCTAAATTGTAAATGCGTTGATGGTCGATGGCAAATATGCCTGTCGCCAACAGGGCACCGTTGCTTTGCGTCACACTCCTTACAATTGCTTTTTTTTCAGCCATCAGCTTTTGTATGCAGGCAAGAAAATTATCGTAATCATTGGGCTTTGCACCCATGCGTTGTTGGTAATACTCCCGGTACATTTTTACCGCTGCTGATGCATCTTCCAGTTGGTGGTATTGCAGGTTGAATTTTTCGGTTCGTTTCAGGTTCTTATGCAAATCGGTTTTGTAACCGGCTTTAATGCTTTCGTAATCCGCATGCAGGGGCAATACAAAATTCATAGCAGGTTGCATTTCGCTGCTACCCGTGTTGTCATAATTCAGGAATATTTCTACCAGCCTGAAGTTGGCAGAAAGTTGCTGCAGGAAATTGGGAAGTAGATTTTTGTGCAACGGGTCGATGTAAAACAAACCCAACTGTTGAGAAAATGCAGGCTGGCACATATAGCGCATGCCCCATTTTTTTCGCCAGGTTACAGGCATCACGGCTTCATAATTGCCATACACCAATGCATCCCATTCTTCGCTCATATGATCGAGGTAAATGCTTTGCGCATAGATCAAACTATTCACGGCACGCTCAATACAGGCATCCCATTTTTGTTTGTCGATAGCAACGTGTTGAATGTATTGGATATGGTTCATCTGCGTTGGCTAAAAAATACTGAGCCCACCCGCTTTGGGTTTCAATTGTTCGAAGCTGAGGCTAAATGTAATGCGCTGTTGCCACCACTTTGTACCACTGGCACTAAACGGATCGTTTACACTATTGGGCTCTTTAAATTCCTTTGATTGAATAAGCGGGCAATAGATATGTATCACTTTCAAAATGGGCAAATGAATGCCGATGCTGTATAAAAATTTTGCCTGCGAACTTCCGCTTTGCCATGGCGAGGCTGACGTGCCTACATCGGCAAATATGCTGAGCGAATTTTCGAAGGGTAGCAGGGAAAGCGGATTGATCTTATCAGGTATGTCGAAGTCGGTATTGAGGGTAACCATCCAGTTGTCGAAATAATCTACACCGCTGGGTTTTAAGCCGGGAACCACCGAACTGTAGTCGCTGCGATATTTGAATCCGCCATCACGAATGGCAATTTGCCTGCCTGAAAAATCGGTCGATTGGTTGCGTTCGATAAATGGATTGGAGTACGTGTAATCCTGCACACCATTGGGCGCATACATGGTGAAATGGTAGCGGCTGTTATCGTTGCGTACTGTAGTTGTTTTGTCGGTGGTGTAAAATATTTTACCTGCAAACAAGCGCAGCGACAAACCTTTTTCGGTTTGATTGTAGTTGAGAAAATATTGCGCATTTACTGTAGTACGCACTATTTGTTTTACCTGTTGCAATCCCAGGTCTACACTCCATGGATACAATTTTCTTTCATCGTTCCAGCTCAATGTAAGTTGTGGAATGATAGTGGTGTTAGCACCGTTGCGTACGGAATAATACACGGTATCACCCGGTGGCGGCGGGGTTTCAAACTTTAGCTGTTGTTCGCTGATGATAAAAGTTCTGAAATCGATGCGGCGATGCAGTGTGCTCAGTGCACTGCGTTTCTTAAGCTCGAGGTTGAAGCCCGGTGTAAATTTTGTAAACGAAACCGGCAACTTATTTTGGTTCGCATCCAATCCTTCGGTGGTATTGAAGTGGGCCATGCCTGTAAATATTTCTGCTTTGTACAACTTGTTTTTGGGATACCAGTGATACCCAAATCGTCCATAACCTACCACTTGCTTGCTACCTGTGGCATACATGGGTGTCACCACAAACTGGAATTTATTGGCAGGTATATTGTAGTTGTGCAATAGCAGGCCAATTTCAAACTTGTCGTAATTGTTGTAGCCAATAACAGGTGCTATGCCAATATATTTTTTGCTATTGGTGTTGCTGATATTGAATAATGGCGTGAGAGCAGTTTTCTTTTTGGCTGGCTCCTCCAGTGGGCCTTGTTGATGTTGCAAATCAAAAAAAGGTTGCATGGGTTTGCCGGCAATACCTGTGGCCATTGCCTGGAAGTCGGCGGGTTGCGGATGTTTGAATTGCCATTGCTGAAAATATTGCTGCATCAAAGCATTCATTTTCTCTTTGCCCAATTGCTGCTCCAGGAGGTTCATCCATTGGCCTGCTTTTTCATAAATGGCCATGTAATAAACTGTGGGCAATACGGTATCCGGCGATGACTGTATGGGTACATCCTGTTTGCTTTCCTGCAAAAAATCGAGGAAGGTGGCGTTGAGATTTTCCGGCAGCATCGATGAGTTTTTCGGCGCTTCGTAGTAGGCTGCTTTGTATTTGTTTTCGAAATAGGTATTCATGCCTTCATCCATCCAGCCATTTTTTCTTTCGTTGGTGGCCAGGGTAGCTTGCAACCAGTTATGCCCTATTTCGTGGGCAATGATGAGATCGAGCAATTTTTCGTCGCCGGTTTTTTCGTTCAGCAATGTGAGCATGGGATATTCCATACCATCTGCCTCACTTGCCGGTGATGCCACCACCGAAACCTGCGGGTAAGGATATGCACCCAACTGCCCGCTGTAAAACTGTACTGCACGTTTTGAAAACAGTATACTCTCGTTCCAGTTTTTTTCATCTTCTGGTAGCAAAAAATTCCATACATCAATACTGCGATTGTTCACCACTGCGGTATCGTATTTCACTATAAACCGCTTGTCGGCACTCCATGCAAAATCCACCACATTTTCTGCGGTATAATGGAGGGTCTTCATTTTTGTGGAAGAAGCAGGCGTTGGAAATTTGGGTGTGGATTTTTTATTGAGTGGTGCAGTTTTTTTAGCAGGTGGAGCTACAGCCACAGGCGACTTGCGGGTTTTCATCCATTCCATTTCGGCCCTGTTTTGCAATTGCCCAGTAGCGGCCACTACATAATTATCGGGAAGAGTAATGCTGACATCGTAATTGCCAAAGTCGGAGTAAAATTCACCGGCCGATAAGTAGGGCATGGGATGCCAGCCCTGCGCATCATACACGGCCACTTTCGGAAACCACTGCGTTACTGCATAAAATTGTCCCTTGTACCCCGACCTGCTAAACATGGCAGGCAGTTGCACATGAAACGGCGTACTCAAATCAAGCGACTGCCCGGGCAGCAATGGTTTAGGCAATGGCAGTTTGGCAATATCAATATGCTTTGCATCGTCTTCCAATTGTGCAACCGTTCCATTCACTTCAAATTGCAATTGGTTGATATAACCCCGTTGCGAAGATTTTGAAAAATAGAAATCGGTTTTGCCATCCAGCAGCGATTGTTCTGCAAAACTGGTGCGGTCATTTTTATAGGCATTGGGCCAGAGATGGATCCACAAAAAATGCAAAGTATCGGGCGAATGATTGGTATAATGCAATTGCAATTTTCCCTCCAGGCTGTTGGCAGTATCGTTCAGTTGCACTGCTATACGATAGTCGGCTTGCTGCTGCCAATAGGCAACGGGCTTGTATTGGGCCGTGCTGATGGTGCTATTTCCCAACAGCATTACACACAAAAAGTATCCAAATATTTTCACGCTGAAAAAATACAATAAAACAGCAATCTACAGACAGGCGGCTACGGTTGTGGAATAACTTATGGCTATAACCAGTTTGTTCAATTTAGGCGAATGGTTTTACAGTGCAGCATTTTGAGTTAAATTGCTATTTCAATCCACCATTATGCCCAAAATTGTTTTTTATAGTTCACAGCCTTATGACATCCGATTTTTCCAGAAGGAAAATGAAACGCATGGCTACGATTTGGAGTTTTTTGATGCACAATTGCGCAGCCATACTGTACAGTTGGCGACCGGCGCCGATGTGGTATGCATCTTCGTGAACGACCATTGCCATGCAGGCATCATTGAAAAGCTGGCGGGCATTGGCATCAAGATGATCGCCCTGCGCTGTGCAGGTTTCAACAACGTGGACCTGCAGGCTGCTGCTGCCCACAATATCAGGGTAGTGCGGGTGCCGGCTTATTCGCCACATGCAGTAGCCGAACATGCAGTAGCGTTGATGATGGGGCTGAACCGCAAAACCCATAAAGCCTACAACAGGGTACGTGAGCAAAATTTTGCACTGAACGGTTTGCTGGGTTTCGACCTGTATGGAAAAACTGTAGGCGTAGTGGGCACAGGTAAAATAGGACAGGTGTTCGCTCAAATCATGATGGGCTTTGGATGCAAAGTGCTGGCATTTGACCTGGTGGCGAATAAAGATCTTGAAGCCCTGGGCGTACAGTATGTTGACCTGCATGAGTTGTTCAGTGTCGCCGATATTATTTCGCTGCACTGCCCGTTGATGGATAGTACCCGTCACATGATCAATGCCGACTCAATTGCCTTGATGAAGAAAGGCGTGATGCTGATAAATACCAGCCGTGGAGCATTGGTAGATACCAAATCGGCGATCACTGCATTGAAAACAGGGCAGCTCGGAAGCCTGGCTATTGATGTGTATGAGCAGGAAGAGAAACTGTTTTTCCGCGACCTGAGTGGCGATATTATCCAGGATGATACCATACAGCGGCTGATGAGTTTTCCGAATGTAATTATCACTGCACACCAGGCATTTTTTACGCAGGAAGCACTCACTCAAATTTCTGCTATTACACTGGACAATATCGAGTCGTTTTTTGCAGGAGGCAATGCCAACCAGATCATCATTTAACCAGGGAGTACATACATAAAAGAAGGAGCAGGTATAGTGCCTGCTCCTTCTTTTTATTGGGAAATGTTGTATCGTTTTATGCCCTGCCGCTGTTGGTGAGCAGCCAGTGCAAATCGTCGTTGAAGGCTTTGGCATTTATCAATTCTTCCAAACTGATATGGAGCCTGTAACGCCAGTAATGCCTGGGGTTTGCGGGAATATTGATGCGTTCTGCATTGGGATCTTCCCTGCGCAATTCGGCGTTATTGCCCAGCAGATCCTGCAACTGGAAAATGCTCCACATGGCAGGACTAAACACATGCTGCGTAATGATCATCCTGTTGATCCATGGCTCGCAGTATTGCGGGGCTGTACCTTGTTGCCCAAGCTGGTCGTTGTAAAACTGTTGTGTGCTCTCGTAGTTTTCTTCCCACCATCCCCTGATGGTACTCATGTCGTGTGTGCTGGGTGTAACCACGCTGAGGTAGGGTGCAGTAGCAGGGTTGAAAAAACGGGTATTCGGTGCCTTGGGCATGCGTTGTATTTCGAGGCTCAAAAAGCCGAGGTCTTTCATTACGCCCGGTACACAATCGGGCACCATGCCCAGGTCTTCGCCGCAAATAAGCATGTTGGTAGAAGCTTTGAGTGCAGGTAATTTTTGCATGGCTTGTTTGCGCCAAAATTCATCCTGCCTGCGGAAAAAATAGTCAACACAAACAAGCCTTAACTGCGATTGCAATTGTGCATCCAGATGCTGAAAACTCTTCGTGTTTTCCATGCCAATTCTAAAATGAAACTCGGTGCCATTGCTACCCGGTTCTTCAAACAAGATCACGTTGCTGATCCAATCGAATAAAATGGGTTTCATCCATGCTTCTTCCGGCAAATTGTTGTCTATCCAATTGCTCGCTTCGCGTTGTGTGTCGAATGAAGGTTTTAAAGCATAATTGCCCGAGCCGATATCGTTCAGAAAAACTTCTTTGGCATAATCGGCTTTATTGCCAAAAGCTTCCTGCACCATTTGCTCATTGATGAATGGCTTGCAATAACGGTTGCGGTCGAACCAAATGCCTTTGCTGTTGAACTCGTTGAAAGTAACAGGCAGGCAGGGAACAAATTTTCCCATAATGCCTTCTACGGCATCCATGGGTATGCTCCAAATGCGGAAGAAGCCAAGTATATGGTCGATGCGGAATGCATCGAAATACAGGCTCATCTGCGAAAACCGTTGCTTCCACCAGGCAAAGCCATCTTGCTGCATGTGCTGCCAGTTGTACGTAGGAAAGCCCCAGTTCTGGCCTTTCACCGCAAAATCATCGGGTGGTGCACCCGCCTGGAAATTCATGTTGTAGAGTTCGGGCTGTTGCCATGCATCACAGCTATGCCTGTAAATGCCAATGGGAATATCGCCTTTTACCACAAGCCCGTTGGCATGTGCATAATCCACTGCCGATTTTAATTGCAAATGCAAATGCCATTGTACAAATAAATGAATGCCTACACTGTCGAATGTTTTGGAAGATGCTTCAAATAGTTTTGCTATGGCTTTTTCGTTATAGCTTTCGTGCTTATCCCAGCTTTGAAATTCTGCTGTTCCGAATTTTTGTTTCAGATAACAGAAAGCAGCATAGGGCTGCAGCCAGTGTTTATGTTCCTGGTAAAAAGTGGTGTACGCTGCATCTGCCAGCCATTCAAGTTTCATGGCTTTGTACAGTTGTACAAGGTATTTCCACTTCAGCGCTATCATGGCTTCGTAGTCTATTTCGGGCAGCGCATTGAGTGTTACTTTGCTTTCGGAAATGCCTTTCAGTTCGCCGGCATGTTTTGTGCCAGCCACTGATTCAAGATGTATGTATTGTGGATGCAGCGCAAAAGCAGAAATAGCAGCATAAGGATAACTATCGGTCCAACTGTTGGTAGCCGATGTATCGTTGATGGGCAATAGTTGTATCAACTTCATGCCCACTTTTTTCGACCAGTCTACCAGTGCATGAATGTCGTTGAACTCTCCAACGCCCAACCCATTGTCGCTGCGCAAACTAAATACCGGTATAGCCACTCCTGCACCTTTAAAACTATTGTTGGGCAATTGTATAAAGCCATCGTGCAACGCTACCAGTTGTTTTTTTACCATGCCATATAGCATGCGGTTGTTGCCATTTTCGTAGCGTACAAATTCTTTACGTTCGGTATTGTACACACCGTATTTATAAGCAATGGGGAAAGTGGCTTTTGAAAGATTGACGCTTGCTGTAAACCAATTGTCTTCTTTGCGCATCAGGATGGCTTCAGCGGTTTCCCATTTTCCCAGCGCTGCGTCGCTGCCGCAAATGCAAACAGTTTCGTTGGCAGCCAGTAGCGGAGCTTTTATTTTAAAAATATGCGTGCCCCCTTTGGTGCCTGCTGCTTTCACCGCATTGGTGTCGCGGCGAAAAAGTGTTTGCTGAAAGGGTTGTGTGTAAAATGCATTTTCGAATTCGCCGGAGTAATTCCAGGTATCCATCAGTTGTAGTTCGCTGCCTTTTATTTGCGAAATATCTACCTGGCGGTCGGTGGGCCATTCTATGCTTTCGTAGCCATCGGCACTGCGCAAAATATAGCGGTAGCTAAAGGCGGGAGTGTCGTCGGGAATTTCGAAAGCATGGTGCCAAAGTTCTTCGTTGAGGTAATGTATGGGTTTTGCCTGCAGCGGATCGCCATTGCCCAATTCGGGTATATTGCCCGACACAAAAAAGTTTTGACCATACGTAGACCTGAAACGAAGGTAGAAATGGATCGTTGTCATACTGGCAAGTTGTTAAGCTAAGTCTACAAATGTACGGCATGTGCGGTAATGTGTAGTAAATACGCTAAGGGTGTTTTAAATTCCCTTGTACGCAAGCCTGCGGGCCCAAACGGCTGTCGGTCATTCCATCTGTTTGTCTTAGCTTCGCACCGTTTTCTAAAGAATCATACTTCAAATCAAACAAATACTTCCCATGTCCTACGATGTTATTGTTTTAGGAAGCGGTCCTGGTGGATACCCCGCAGCCATTCGTGCTTCACAATTGGGCAAAAAAGTTGCCATTATTGAAAAAGAAAGCCTCGGTGGCGTATGTCTTAACTGGGGTTGTATTCCTACCAAAGCCCTGTTGAAAAGTGCGCAGGTGTACGAATACCTGAAGCATGCCCAATCTTATGGTATCAACGCTACCGGCACACACGATTTTGATGCGGTGGTAAAACGTAGCCGTGGTGTAGCCGACAAAATGAGCAAAGGGGTTACTTTCCTGATGAAAAAGAACAAGATCGACGTGATCATGGGCTTTGGCAAACTGGTGGCACCTACCAAAATTGAAGTAACTGCCGCCGACGGTAGCAAGCAAATTGTAGAGGCTAAAAATATTGTGATCGCAACAGGTGGCCGTGGCCGCCAATTGCCCAACCTGCCTATAGACGGTAAAAAGATCATTGGTTACCGCGAAGCCATGGTATTGCCTGCACAACCCAAGAGCATGATCGTAGTGGGTAGTGGTGCTATTGGTGTAGAGTTTGCCTATTTCTACCACAGCATGGGCACCAAAGTGACCATCGTAGAATTCCTGCCCCGCATTGTGCCGGTAGAAGATGAAGACATTTCTAAAGAACTGGAAAAGCAATACAAGAAAAGCGGCATCACCATTATGACCAGCGCAGAAGTAACCAAAGTGGATACTTCGGGTGCAGGCGTAAAAGCTACCGTGAAAAGCGCAGCAGGCGAGCAGGTGCTCGAAGCCGATATTGTACTGAGCGCAGTAGGTGTGCTGGCTAATATTGAAAACATCGGTTTGGAGTCATTGGGCATCAAAACCGAAAAAGGAAAAATTATTGTAGATGCCAACCAGCAAACTTCTGTAAAAGGCGTGTACGCTATTGGCGACTGCACACCGGGACAGGCTTTGGCTCACGTGGCCAGCAAAGAAGGCATCAATGCTGCAGAGCATATTGCCGGGCATCATCCTGAAGCTATCGATTACAACAATATCCCCGGATGTACTTATTGCACTCCGGAAATTGCATCGGTTGGTTATACCGAAGCCAAGGCAAAAGAAGCCGGCTACCAGGTGAAAGTGGGCAAGTTCCCATTCATGGCCAGCGGTAAAGCAAGTGCTGCAGGTGCTACCGAAGGTTTTGTAAAAGTGATCTACGATGCTAAATATGGTGAATTCCTCGGTTGCCATATGATTGGTGCAAACGTTACAGAAATGATTGCAGAAGCAGTAGCCGCCCGTAAGCTGGAAACCACTGCGCATGAAATTCTGAATGCTATTCACCCGCACCCAACCATGAGCGAAGGCTTGAAAGAAGCTACAGCAGCAGCTTATGGTGAAGCCATCGATATCTAATAGCTAAAGCATAGTAATAAAAAATGGGGGTAAGCTTCGGCCAACCCCCATTTCTTTTTGTAGTAATTGATGACTACTGGTAAGAGTATTCTATTCTTCCTTCTTCCTGTTTGTATTTGTTGAATACGCCTTCTTTTATTTTCAAATCGCGGCTATCGTATATGTAGCGCCAAATGCGGTACGTATTGCTTCCGGTATGCACAGTGGTTTGCTGGCTCAGGCGGCCATCTTCGTCGTATTCAAACATCATATCGGGCAAAATGCGCTGCGCTTTTATGTTGAAGCGGGCCACATCTGTCAATTGTTTTTTTGCATCGTAATAGTAAAACCAGGTTTCTATTTTCCTGTTTCCTTTCCACCATTGTTCTTCGCCGGGCTTGCCTGCTTCGCTGGCTACAAATACCACTTTAATAGTGTCTGTATTGTTTTTGATGCGCAGCATGCTGGTGGGCTGTCCCTTGGCATCGTAGCTGTACAAGTGTTGTTCTTTCATGCTGAATGACTGCACCGAATCGTTGGACACAATGGAAAGCGACGACAGCAAGCCTGCCGCGTTGTACGCATATACTGTAGTGCTCACGTAGGTTTTATTTACTTCGGTAGATTTAGACAAATGATGATTGCCCAAAAAATAGCTGGTGAGGACAGACTCGCCTGTGTAATCGGATTTTGAAAATGTGGTGATGGTATTGGCTGCAATATCCACTGTTTGCCCCAGCGAAAAGTTGGCGGTAATAGTGCCATCGGCATCGTAACTGGTAGTGCTTACTTTTTTAATGCCTGCACTTTTCAACGCTGCAAATTGTTCCGATGCCCGTGCTGCGTTCACTATATCATTCAAATAGTATTGGGCCTGCACAGTGCCAATGGCCAGTACGCTTAACCCCACTAATCCCAATTTTCTCATTGTTCGTTTTCTTTTGCCAAAAATAATAGGCTGCAGCCGCTTTGCAGTTGTTAATTAATCCAACCATCTGTTGCAGCTAATTGTAGTACTTTTCGCACCGGTATGCACGGCAATTCACAAAACTCTATGGCAAATACCATGCGAAGATGCAACTGCATACAAATGGCCCAAACCCGTACCGGTAAACCCGTCATGCAATTGAAAACCATTTACACTATACACTGCGCTAACTATGGTGAAAGGGGAACACATGGTGGGGGATGAACATATATCACAATACAATTACATTTAATAGCCTAACAATATTTTTATGAGTGCCGGATCACAATTCGAACGCCTGGTTCAAATAATGGATGAATTGCGGGAGCAATGCCCCTGGGATAAAAAGCAAACCATTGAAACCCTTCGCCCGCTTACAATTGAAGAAATGTATGAATTGGCCGATGCAATTATCGACAAAAACTGGAAGGGAATAAGCGAAGAGCTGGGCGATTTGTTGCTGCACCTTGTTTTTTATGCACGCATTGGCAGGGAGCAAAATCAATTTACGCTGGAAGAAGTGATAGACCAGATCTGCGAAAAACTCATCAACAGGCACCCGCATATTTATGGCGATGTGCAGGTGGCAGATGAAGAAGAAGTAAAATTGAACTGGGAAAAACTGAAATTGAAAGAGGGAAAAACTTCTGTATTGGCAGGAGTGCCCAATTCGTTGCCTGCCGTGGTGAAAGCCTGGCGCATGCAGGAGAAGGCCAAAAAAGTAGGCTTTGAATGGGAAAACAAAGCCGACGTATGGAAGAAAGTAGTGGAAGAAATACAGGAGTTGCAGGAAGCCGAAGCCGAAGGAAAACAGGAAGCCATTGAAGAAGAGTTTGGAGATTTGATGTTCAGTTTAATAAACTATGCAAGGTTTTTGCATATAGATCCGGAAACTGCTTTGGAGCGCACCAATAAAAAATTCAAGAACCGCTTTATGAAGATCGAGGCTGTGGCTGCAGCCAACAATACATCGCTCGAACAAATGACTTTGGCGGAAATGGATGCTATATGGAACCGGATAAAACACGAGGATTCTTGAGAATAAAACCCATACACAATATTATTTTCAACAACCTGCTATGGTTGCTGGCAGCCTGCTGGATATATTCACTGTCGGTGATAGTGGAAAATATCTGGGTGAAGTACGACGACTATGAAACGCTTGCCGAAGACTACCAGGAAGCTCTCATTCAACGCGAAAAAGCGTTCTATCAATTTCTGGAAGATGAACGTCCACTCATTCAAAAATTTGTAACAGGTACGCATAAACTTGCTGATGTACAGCAGCTCGAATCAAGGCCATTTTTCTTTTTCCTCTACGATAAAACTGTAAAGGGAGGGCATCCATTTTTTTGGAGTACCAGTCAGGTAGAACCGCCCGACTGGATGGCACAATTTGCCGAAACAGGGGCTCTGCTCAAGTATGGCAACGGTTATTATGAAGTGCTGCGCAAAACCATACAGGTCAACAAATCGAATGTTGAAGTAGTGGGGTTGGTGCAGTTGTACCGACAGTATTTTATTGACAATGCCCGCTTGCACAAAGGGTTTCCGGGGTTTAAGAATTTGGAAAACCGCCTGATGTTTAGTGCTACTCCCACAGCTTATCCCATCCTGAATATCAGCAACGAGCCGTTGTTTTATTTTCAGCCGGTAGTAGATCAGCCCATTCATTTTTTCTCGCTGTCATCTTTTGCGGTGCAGTTGATAGCCACCATCATGCTCATATTGCTGGTGTCGCGTATTTCCTCTGCGGTCATAAGTGCCGGCCATCCACTCGGTGGTTTCCTCATTTTTATGGTGGGGTTTGTTGGCTTATGGTTATGCATCCGAAACCTGGGCATTCCATTTAGCATGGAACGGTTTGAATGGCTCGAACAACGGGATTCTATTTCGCTAACGCCATCCAAACTTTTGCAGTTATTGCAGAACTCTATGTTTGCTTTTTGGCTCGGCATTTTTCTTACACTGCGTGCACAGCAGGTAGGTGCTTTGCTTACAGGTTTGAACTATCGGTTAAAAGCATTGATAGCATTGCTGTTGGTGGCAGCTACCATTGCCATTCATTTTGCCGTGATAGAAAGGCTCTGCCAACTTTACTTAAGTTCCGCGGTTGCTTTTGATTTCAATAATTTTTTCAGCCTCGATTACACCACGGTGATCGCATTTGTAGTGTTGTTCCTCATACTGCTGGCGCACCTGATGCTCACCCGTTTTTTTGCACGATCCTTACTGTTCATTACTGCGGGCAATATCCGCTTTGTAATGTTGGTAGTGTTGGCAGGTGGGTTGTTTACCCTTTCGGTAGGATGGTTTCTGCATTTTAAAATCCAGTTGCTGTTTTCCATGGTTTGGCTGTTGGGGCTTATTTGGTTTATATGCCGCTATCCCAAGCCTGCACTGCCTGTTTCGTCGGTACGCATTGTTTCGTGGTTGTTTGTGTACTCCTTGTCGGTAGGCCTATTGCTGAGCAATCTTTCTGCAGAGAGGTTGCGTACCCGTTTGAGAGAGATCAGCAAGACGTTGTTGTTGCAAAATGATCAGACCACCGATTACCTGGTGCGCTTTGCATCGGGCGGCTTACGACGTTTAGATTGGGGCAACATTATTGCTACCTGCAAGGAAAGCCCCAAAAGCAATGCTATCCGCGATTCTATCGCCAATAAATATTTCAGCGGCTATCTCGATCGCTTTGAAACCAAGCTGTATTTTTTTGACGAGAACAGGCAGCCCATCAACAATCCGAATGTTGAAACCTTTGAATCGCTCAACACATTATACCAGGAAAATAAAAAGGAGGATGGTTATCCATGGGTGGCATCTTTCGAAGAGGACTTCGACAAGTTTGGATACATCATGCACTTTGTGGTAACCAACGAAGAGAGCACTGCCAACGCAGCCTATGTGTTTGTAGTAACCCGATCGGTGGGGCTTCGCAATGCATTGCTTGCGCCCGAACTGTTTCGGCAGATACAGGATTTTGCGGTCGATCTTCCACCCGGGTTTAGTTATGCATGGTATAAAAATGAAAGGCTGATTGACCAATATCGCAACTATCCATTTCCTTCTGTTCTTCCAAAAAATGTAAACAACCTGCAATCGGAGTTGCTGTTGGAAAAAGATGATGCGTACGAAATTTGGGTATATGTAGGAGGGCATTCAAAACTGGTAGTGGCAGGACAACGCAATGTGTTGATAGGCCTGGTATCACTGGTGGCTTATTTGTTCGGATCGTTCCTCATCCTGTTTATTGTATTGCGCACCATTGGTGGACTCATGCAAAACCGCGTCTTCTATGTTGCGATTTTCAGGCCCATCATGCTTACTATCCAGGCACAGATCAGGATCACCATCGTCTCCATTCTCGCCATCTCTTTCATCATTGTAGCATATACCACTATTAGCTTTTTCATCAACCAATATCGAAAATCGAATGAAGAAAGATTGGCTAAAAGTGCAGAAGCTGTATCAGCTGAGCTGGCACAAAATTTACCCGGCGACTTGCTGAACTACGATCCGGCTGGCAGGTACAATACTGTGGGGCCCGAGCTGCAGGACATATCCAAAAACCTGGATGTAGATATTAGTTTCTTCGACTCGGCAGGAGTGCTGATCGCAAGTACACAAAATGTATTGTTCCTGAAAGAAGTGATCAGCGAACGCATGAATCCTGAAGTGTATTACCAGTTGACGAGTGGGCAGGTGCATCGGCAGTTGGAAGTAGAAACCATTGGCAACCTTACTTACAATAGTATTTATCAGCCGGTGCGCAATGAGTCGGGTGCATTGGTAGGTTATTTGCAAATTCCCTATTTCGCTACGCAAAACGAATTGCAACAGGAGATATCCAACTTCGTGGTGATCTTGCTTAATATCATCGCATTTGTATTTCTTATTTCAGGCGGATTGGCTTTGTTGATTTCCGGCAGTATCACTCGTTCGTTTGCCATCATTGCCGATCGAATGAACCAGATACGACTTTCTGAAAAGAACGAACGCATTGAGTGGAGTAGCCGAAATGAAATAGGCACATTGGTGGAACAATACAACCGAATGGTGGATCAATTGGAATCGAGTGCTGCTCGGCTTGCACAAAACGAAAGAGAGCTGGCATGGCGGGAAATGGCAAGGCAGGTAGCGCATGAGATCAAGAATCCGCTTACGCCTATGAAGCTGAGCCTCCAGTTTTTGCAGAAATCCATCCAGGAAAATCATCCCGATGTTGGAAAAATTTCGGACCGTGTAGCGGCGAACCTGGTGAGCCAGATAGATCACTTGTCCAAAATAGCATTCGAGTTTTCGCAGTTTGCCAATATTGGTAACAGCAAGGCCGAAGAGTTTGATCTGCATTCCGTACTCCGCGACCTGGTATTGCTGTACGAAACGCAGGAAAACCTTACGCTGCATTGGGAAAAAATTTCTGAACCTATTATGGTGTATGCCGACAAAACCCAGATGAACAGGCTGTTTACCAACCTGCTTCAAAATGCTGCAGAGTCGGTGGAGAACGATGACCAGGTGCAGGTAAAAGTTATTGAAAGCATTCGCGGCAATAGGGTGTTGATAGAAGTAAGCGATACCGGACCGGGTATTCCCACAGATATACAGGCAAGAATTTTCATGCCCAACTTTACCACCAAAACCAGTGGTACAGGATTGGGGTTGGCTATTTGCAAAGCCATTGTAGAAAAAGCCGGCGGTAATATTTGGTTTAAAACTGCAACCGGGGAAGGCACATCGTTCTTCGTAGAATTCCCATTAGTGGGCTAACGATTTTTTTGCTTTCACACTACTCAACCATGCTTCAAATTCCACCAGTGAAAAACTGCTGAGGTTATGCGCTTTGGTAAGCATTCCTTTTTGCGCAGCCAGCACACCATACTTTGTATCCTCAAATCCTTCTACTGCATGCGCATCGGGATCAATAGAGATGAGTACTCCTTTTTCAATTGCAGTAGGAATCCAACTCCAGTCAATATCTAACCGGCGTGGATGCGCATTCAGTTCTATCACCACATGGTGTTTGGCGCAGGCTTCAATCATTGCCACGTGATCAACGGGATAACCTGCCCTGCTCAACAAGAGCCGCCCTGTCATATGCCCCAGTATGTGCACATGCGGGTTAGATACTGCCTGCAAAAGCCGTTGCATAGCTTTTTCCTCTGTCATCTTCAGGTTGCTATGCACCGATGCAATGACCAGGTCGAAAGAAGCCAGCACTTCGTTGGAGTAATCCAGTTGGCCATCGCCAAGAATATCGCACTCTATGCTTTTGAATATTTTGAAGGGCTCCAGTTTTTTATTGAGTTGATCTATCTCGGCATGTTGTTGGCGTATTCTTTCTTCCGACAACCCGTTGGCATAGCCGGCCGATTTGCTGTGATCGCTAATAACAAGGTATTCAAGTTTGCGTTGAATTGCAGCTACAGCCATTTCTTCTAAACTGTTGCTGCCATCACTCCATTTGCTATGCGAGTGAATAATGCCCTTGATATCTGTAGGTTCAGTCAATGTGGGCATTCCATCAGCAGCTACTGTATCAATAATATTGGGAAGGTCGCGAAGTGCAGGAACAATAAACGGCAAACCACTTGCTTCAAAAATGAGTGCTTCATCGCTGCCATCCACATCATGTGTTGCAATTTCTTGCATGGCAGTTACAAAATCATCGGGACCTGTTGTTTCAAGTAAGTTCCATCCAAAGTTCTCAGCATCGCAGCATTGAATAAGCAGGGCAGGGCCTGATGCAATAGCATATTGCAATATCTCATCTTCTGCCGATTCCAGTTCGAGTGCAGGAAAACCTGACAGTGCAGATTGTACATCTTCCCAGGGAGCAGTGGTTAAAATATGTATGGACTCCAGCACCGGCATTTGCCTGCGTATATCGCCGGTAAGCGATATTTTTTCGTGCCTTCCAAAATGCTTTTGCAGAAAATTCACGACCTGGTTGGCCAGCCCTTCTGCTTGTTGGTATAAGAAAAAACCTTGTTGGTTCAGGTAAAAGCTGATGGAGTCGCTTACGTTTTGTTGTGTTTTTTCGCCAAAGCCTTTGTACATCGTAAGCCTGTTTTCGTTGCAGGCATATTGCAGTTCTCCTATAGATTCAATACCCATTTCTTTCCAAATGGTATTTATTTTTTTTGGCCCAATACCTTTTATGTTCAGCATTTCAATAACGCCGGGAGGAGTTTGTGCAATGTATTGCTCCAGCAATGCCAGTTTGCCTGTGTCTAATAGCTCAATTACTTTTTGGGAAATGGTAGCGCCAATGCCTCGCTGGCCGGCTATTGCACTGCGGTCAAGATCGGCCAGTTGGTTTTCCAGTTTTTCTATTTGGAAAGCTGCACTGCTGTAGGAGCGGGTTTTGAAACTATTCTCGCCATGTATATCCATTATTTTGGCGAGCAGGGAAAAGGCATCAGCGATCTGGTAATTGTCCATGGTTGGCTATGTGAAGGCTGCAAAATAAAAAAGTCCTGCCATTGGCAGGACTTGAATGATGTAAAAGCGAAGAAATTACTTGCCAGCTTTTTTAGCTACTTTTTTAGCGATAGCTTTTTTCACTACAGCTTTAGCTACTTTTTTAGCGATAGCTTTCTTAGCAGCTTTTTTTACTACAGCTTTAGCTACTTTTTTAGCTACAGCTTTTTTAGCGGCTTTTTTCACTACAGCTTTAGCTACTTTTTTAGCTACAGCTTTTTTAGCAGCTTTTTTCACTACAGCTTTAGCTACGGCCTTCTTAACGGCCTTTTTCACTACGGCTTTTTTTACAGCTTTTTTAGCTGCAGCTTTTTTAGCAGTTGCCATGCGTTTTTAATTTAATGGTTAGTAAATAATGCGTAGTAAAAATAAAGAGAATTTTTTTTTTCCAAATGATTTTATTCACTCAATATCCACCAAATGAAAAAAGATGGTGCATAACACCATCTTTTTTGCAAGAAATATAGCTTTAAAACTATAAAGCAGGAGTCAAAACAGAAATATAAGTCTTATCTGCTTTTCCTTTTTTGAATTCAACAACGCCATCAGCAATTGCAAAAATGGTGAAGTCTTTACCAACTCCAACGTTTTTACCAGGATGATAAACAGTGCCACGTTGACGTACAATGATGTTTCCAGAAAGTGCTGGTTGACCGCCGTAGATCTTTACACCGAGGCGTTTGCTTTGTGAGTCGCGACCGTTTTTTACCGAGCCTTCACCTTTCTTATGTGCCATAACAAGAAATATTTTTTAGTTGATTGTAATGAAAGTTGCTATTAAGCGATGCTTTCAATTTTGATTTGAGTGTAATGCGTACGATGTCCGTGTTTTTTACGGAAACCTTTTCTTCTTTTCATTTTGAACGCGATTACTTTATCACCCTGGATAAGCTCGCTGATGATTTCTGCTTTCACAATTGCTTTAACGGTTGTGCCAGCTTCAACGTTTCCGCCGCGGTTCACCAGCAACACCTCGTTCAATTCCAATTTGTCTCCGGCTTTACCATCCAGGTGCGGAACATATAGGTTCTGGCCTTCCTGAACCTTAAACTGCTGGCCAGCTATTTTTACAACTGCGAACATAATCACTCAAATTTTAGGGATGCAAAAGTAGGTGTTTTGCTTACAACTACAACAAAAAATTTATAAAATATCCTGAAATTCTACCCCCTTACACCGTAATTTGCCCGTGAATTTACTTCTCCGGGAATTTGGGTGCCTGGCTTCCGGCAAATTTAGGGAGCTTCGGTTTTTCCCATAAAATGAGCATCATGAATCTTAAATCGTTGCTGGCCAGGCCGTTTGCAGGCTATATATATAAGCAGGTTCAGAAATCGAGGGAAACAGCGGTAGCAGACCAGGAAAGGATTTGGAAAGAACTGCTGGCAGTACTGAAAAAGACCGATTTCGGGAAAGATCACCAATTAGACCATATAAATAGTATACAGGAATACCGGCAAGCGGTGCCCATTAGGGACTATGAACAGCTGAAACCCTATATAGAAAAGGTAAAAGCCGGGAAACATAATGTACTGTGGCGAGGGCAACCCATCTATTTTGCCAAAACCAGTGGCACTACCAGCGGGGTCAAATACATTCCCATTACCAAAGATTCCATCCCCAACCATATTAATACCGCCCGCAATGCCTTATTGTGTTATATGGCCGAGTCGGGCAATTATGGTTTTGCCAATGGCAAAATGATATTCTTAAGTGGTAGCCCGGTACTCGAAAGAGTGGGGGGCATTCCCACCGGGCGACTGAGTGGTATAGTGAATCACCATGTGCCCAATTACCTGCGGAGAAACCAGTTGCCGGGTTACGAAACCAATTGCATAGATGATTGGGAAACCAAGTTGAATGCTATTGTAGAGGAAACCATCGATCAGAACATGACGCTGATAAGTGGTATACCACCATGGATGCAGATGTATTTCGACCGCCTGATAGAAAAAAGCGGTAAGCCCGTAGGCGAGTTGTTTCCCAACCTGAGTGTACTGGTGCAAGGCGGCGTAAACTTTGAACCTTACAAGTCAAAATTATTTGCCAGCTTAGGACGTAAGGTTGATACAATTGAATTATTCCCTGCAAGTGAAGGCTTTTTTGCTTTCCAGGATTCACAAAAAGCCGAAGGCCTTTTGCTGAATACCAACAGCGGCATCTATTATGAATTTGTGCCAGCCGGAGAAATTTTCAATGAAAATCCAACAAGGTTATCGCTGGCCGATGTGGAACTTGGGGTAAACTATGCGCTGATCATTAATAGCAATGCCGGGCTATGGTCGTATAATATTGGCGATACTGTAAAGTTTGTTTCGCTCAATCCTTATAGATTAGTGGTTACCGGCCGCACCAAACATTTTATTAGCGCCTTTGGCGAACATGTGATTGGAGAGGAAGTGGAAGCGGCGATGCAGGAGGCTTCTAAAAAATTTGGCCTGGGTATTGTAGAGTTTACAGTCGCTCCGTTCATTGCCTCCGGCGAAGGGCAGAGCTACCACGAGTGGTTTATTGAATTTGAGAAGCAACCGGAACAGATGGAAGCATTTGCCACAGAAGTAGACAACCAGATGCGCCAAAAAAATGTGTACTACGATGACCTGATCGCCGGCAATATTCTAAAGCCCCTGAAAGTAACCGCCATTCAACCGCAGGGCTTTATTCAGTACATGAAGTCGGTAGGAAAACTGGGTGGCCAAAATAAAGTGCCCCGTTTGAGTAACGACCGAAAACTGGCGGATGAGTTGAACCGATTCAGTATTCAATAATAAAGACAGCGTGTGATAGCGTGAACATGAATTTGAACAAATAATTGAAGGAAGAAAGTATGAGTGAAATACAGAAAAAAAGGATCGCCATTTTTGGTTCTACGGGTTCCATTGGTACGCAGGCGCTGGATGTGATTGCAGCCAATCCCGATAAATTCACTGCCGAAATATTAACTGCACAAACCAATGCAGACCTGCTGGTAGAGCAGGCTCGCAAGTTTTCGCCCAACGTGGTGGTCATTGGCGACGAAACAAAATATCTGAAAGTAAAAGAGGCCTTGGCCGATACCGATGTAAAAGTGTTTGCAGGCGAGTCGTCGCTTGTAGATGCTGCGGCTATGGATTGCTACGACATGATGCTGGCAAGCATTGTGGGCTATGCAGGTTTGAAGCCTACACTCAAGGCGGTGGAATTGGGCAAAATGATAGCCCTGGCCAATAAAGAAACTTTGGTGGTAGCCGGTGATATAGTGATGCAGAAAGCCAAAGAAAATAAAGCCGCCATATTGCCGGTAGATAGCGAACACTCCGCCATATTTCAATGCATGGTGGGTGAAATGCGCAATCCCATTGAGAAAATAATTCTCACTGCCAGTGGTGGTCCGTTCAGAGGTAAAAAGCCCAATTTTTTGGTGAATGTAAAACGCGACCATGCGTTGCAACATCCCAACTGGAACATGGGCGCCAAAATAACCATCGACAGCGCCACCCTTATGAACAAGGGCCTAGAGATGATTGAAGCCCGCTGGTTGTTTGGGTTAAAGCCTTCGCAAATTGAAGTGGTCATTCATCCGCAAAGCATTATTCATAGCATGGTGCAGTTTGAAGATGGCAGCATCAAAGCGCAAATGGGATTGCCCGATATGAAGTTGCCCATTCAATATGCTTTGGGCTTCCCGCAGCGTATCAAAAACGATTTCCCAAGGCTCGATTTCAGGCGTTGTGAGCAACTCAGTTTTGAAGAGCCTGACCTGCGCACTTTCAAAAACCTGGCACTGGCTACAGAAGCGCTGCACAAGGGTGGTAACCTTCCCTGCGTGTTGAATGCGGCCAACGAAATAGCCGTTTGGGCATTCCTCCGCAACCGCATTGGCTTTTTGGATATGATGGCTGTGGTAGAGCAAGCCATGCAAAAAGTGGCATTTATAGAAAAGCCTACGCTCGACGACTATTTTGAATCGGATGCCGAAGCCCGTGAGTTTGCTGCGTCTCTAATAAGAATCTAATATTGCTGAAAGCGGGAGCTACCATTGCTGTGATTTCTGTTTTTGTTATGGTGCTTATTGCTTTTGTTTGCAAAAGAGGGAATTTCATTTTTAACCATTGTAGTTAGCTTTTTTCATTTCTCAACCAATTATTTCATGATTTCTTTGGCTATAGTGTGGGGCGAAGTAGGTGTAAAAGTCGGGCAGCTGTTGTTGTCGCTTTCCATACTGGTAATACTGCACGAGTTTGGTCATTACATTACCGCCAGGTGGTTTGGATGCCGTGTAGAACGCTTTTTCCTGTTTTTCGATCCCTGGTTTTCGCTGTTTAAAAAGAAAGTGGGCGATACTGTATATGGTATCGGTTGGCTTCCGTTGGGCGGGTATGTAAAAATATCCGGCATGATAGACGAGAGCATGGATAAAGAGCAACTCGCATTGCCGCCGCAGCCTTACGAATTCAGAAGCAAGCCGGCATGGCAAAGGCTTATCATCATGATAGGTGGCGTTACCGTTAATATCATTCTGGCCTTTATTATTTACAGTGGTATCCTCATGGTATGGGGCGAAAAAACTGTACCCAATCAAAGTGTGAAATATGGCATTGCCATACAGGATAGCGTGATGTACGAACTGGGTTTTAAAGACGGCGACAAAATACTGGCGGCGAACAAAGAACCCATTGCCGATTTCGGCGACATTATCAAGAAAGTAATTGTAAGCGAAACCGTAACTATAGAGCGGGATGGAAAGCAGATGGAAATGCCGCTGCGGGTAGATTTTATTGGAGAATTGGTAGAAAAGAAAAGAGGCAATGCAGGTTTGATCTTACCTCGTGTACCTGTCATCGTTTCCGAAACGCCCGATTCATTGGCTGCGTATAAAGCAGGTTTGAGAAACGGCGATAAGATTGTGGCGGTAAACAATGAGCCTGTACAATTTTTCGATCAATACAAAAAAATGATCGCCTCCCAGAAAAACAAACTGGTGGCCATTTCCATTCTTCGTGGTGCCGATACCGTGCAAATGAATGTGCAGGCCGATAGCAATGCTCGGCTTGGTTTTATGGCCATGAATTCAATGGATGAATTTCAGAAAGCCGGCGTACTCAGTTTTGAAGTAAAGAAGTACGGTTTTTTTGCAGCTATACCTGCAGGCATTCGCATGGCAGGTAGCCAGTTGAAGTTTTATGTAGACCAATTCAAAAAAATACTTTCGCCCGAAACCGGTGCGTACAAAGGCGTGGGTGGATTTAAAAGCATGGGCAATATTTTTCCCGGCACCTGGAATTGGGAATCGTTTTGGAACATCACTGCATTCTTTAGCATTGTATTGGCCTTTATGAACTTGCTACCCATACCTGCGTTGGATGGTGGCCATGTGTTGTTTACGCTGATAGAAATGATCACAGGCAGAAAGCCGAATCAGAAGTTTTTGGAATATGCACAATTGGTAGGCATGATATTGTTGCTGGGCCTGATGTTGTACGCCAATGCCAACGACTGGCTGGGCTGGGGCAGAAGCAAGTAATGCAATACTGATAGTGTTGGCTCTTACAGTACTTAAGTGCAACTCTAGTATTCCCCTGCTATTCGTTAATATTGCCGTTGTATATAAAGCATACAGTAGTTTTGTATTCCCCCATGTAAAAAATGGAACCCGGGGCTGACCGGTTTTGACAGCAAAGTTCTTTGATCGTGTAAGCATGCCGTGCGTTGGATAATTAGCACGATAATCTGAATATTCAAAATTTAAATGGCAATACTCAGTATGCCATGGCTGCCTAATCGGAGATTAGCCAGTCATTAGGGCCGCCGCGCAGGTTGACCTGTTACCAAGCGCCGCCGCCGACTCAAAACAAATACAGGTTGCTGTAGCAGAAGGCTGTGACTGTTGCAAAAGACTATTCAGCTAAGGAATAAATTGGTAGGTTCAGGTCCGGTTTGTTCCCGACAATTAATCATGAAATAAGCATGTAGAAAGCGTTCGGCGAATTTGTTTGGACCAGGGTTCGAATCCCTGCAGCTCCACCTAAAATGGCTGTATCTAATTGACATACAATAAGGTACAGCCATTTTTATTTTAATCTAGTCCATATTTAGTCCACATTCCTCCTTTCTTATATTTTTTGATAGTTCAGCCCTGGTGGCCGTAGATCGACAAATACCCTTCCTCCCGATGTAAGTACGATTTCAAGCCCTCAGTACTCAGCTTTGCTAAGTACGGTCAAATAAACTCTTTGAGTAGTACAGTTTCTATGAACTTTCGGATTGAATACTTAATTCCCACTGAGAGGAATCTCTAATGATGAGTTCTGTGGGCAACACAACGGTTGAAAATTCTTTTACTGGCTGCTTGCTTTCTATTAGTTGTAGAAGCATTTCTATTGCTTTTTTGCCAACCTCAAATGCTGGCTGTACTACGGTAGTAAGTGACGGAGAAAATAAAATTGCTTCGTTCGAATTGCTAAATCCACCCATGGCAATTTTGGCTGGGATTTGGATTCCTTTGTTTTTTAGGAATGCAAATGTTTTAATGGTGATCCTGTCAGAGGCTGTGGTAATAGCATCGGGGGGAGTGGGTAAACTCAACAATTCCTCAATGGCCGTATTGATTTCAGTTGAATCCATTCCCCCGTGCATGCAATACTTATTATAAGTCTCATCTGGAAGGATGTTATTGTCCTGCAAAGCCTTGTGGTACCCTTCGAGGCGACGCGTTGTGGTGGACAATTGCAGTGAACTTGTAAGATGTGCAATTCGTTTGAAGCCCTGGTTTAGTAAGTGTGTTGTTAGTTGATAGGACCCTTCAATATCATCAACAAGAATCTTATGAGTTTGAATGTTTTCAGTTACTCTATCAATGAAAACCACCGGGATGTTCCTTCCCAACAGTTCACTGAAATGCCTTAAATCATCAGTTTCGGATGAGAGTGAAACCAAAAGCCCATCTACACATTTACCTGAAAAATTCAGCAACTCCTTGGTCTCCTTTTCCAATGATTCCTGGCTTTGACTAATTAATACATGGTATTCTTTTCCATTAGCGATAGATTCAATACCATTTAGTGCAATGAGTATTGTTTGCAATCTAATTACTCGAAAAGGTTAGCATCTGTTGTTTTAGTAGAATGAAAAGTGGTTTTTTGCAATTAATGAATCACCAGATTTGCTCTTCGAGGTGAGCTGAGATAAGCATGTTATTTATAGTAAATTTTGCGAATCTCCCTAGCGACTAACGAAAATGAGTAGCAAGTTTAAAATGCTGTATCTACTCTTTCTTCTGAAACTTTCCCCTTTCCAATGCCTTCTTCTGGCTTGAGTTAAAGAAAATATGCCGTGAAAAAATCCATCAAATCAGAGTTTTACTCCATTTAGATAAACTTTGAGAAAGCCGTACTTTGGATAGGAAATAGAATTTTTTGTATGAATAATGAAGTTATTGCTCGAATAGAAGAAATAATTATACCGACTTATCCAATAGGTAATCCTGAAAAGAACCCTATGTTTTTGGAGAAAAGAGTTTACCAGGGAAGCAGCGGCGTTGTTTATCCGCATGCAGTTATCGAAAAAATATATGATGAGAAAATAGATAAAGTCTATAAAGCTGTTGTACTTGAAAATCAATATATCAAGATCATGATTCTGCCGGAGTTGGGTGGAAGAATTCAAATGGCGTTTGATAAAGTAAAACAAAGGCATTTTGTTTATTATAATCGGGTTATTAAACCTGCATTGGTTGGATTAACGGGGCCCTGGATTTCAGGAGGCATTGAATTTAACTGGCCTCAGCATCATCGACCGTCTACATTTGAATCAGTTGACTTTACTATTGTCGAAAACGAAGATGGAAGTAAAACTGTTTGGATAAATGAGGTAGAAAGAATGTTCCGCACAAAAGGTATGGCCGGATTTACACTTTATCCGGATAAAGCCTACATAGAAATAAAAGGAAAGCTTTACAACAGAACACCATTCCCGCAAACATTTTTATGGTGGGCAAATCCTGCAGTGAAAGTTAATGATGAGTACCAATCTGTTTTTCCACCAGATGTTCATGCCGTTTTTGATCATGGTAAGCGAGATGTATCATCGTTTCCTATTGCAAAGGGCGTTTATTATAAAGTCGATTATTCTCCGGGAACAGATATTTCACAATACAAAAATATTCCAGTTCCCACTTCGTATATGGCTGTAACTTCCAAATACGATTTCATAGGTGGTTATGAACATGACACTAAAGGGGGATTGCTTCACGTCGCTGATCATCATGTTTCTCCGGGTAAAAAACAGTGGACATGGGGACATGGAGAATTTGGCCGTGCCTGGGATAGAAACCTCACAGACGAAGATGGCCCGTACATTGAGTTAATGACAGGCATTTTTACGGATAATCAACCCGATTTTTCATGGTTGCAACCTTATGAAGAAAAAACTTTTGTTCAATACTTCATGCCATACCAGGAAGTAGGATTGGTAAAGAATGCTACAAAGGATGCAATTGTCAATATTGAGGTTGATGGCAATGTCGTTGACATTAAACTCTATGTAACATCGAGATTCGAAAAGATTAAAATAGCACTCCTTAAAGGAGAGCAGTTGTTATACAGCGAAAGCATTGCGTCTTCCCCTGAACACCCCTTCCTGAAAACTATACAATTGAGTGAAGTTGTTGTACCCGGGGAGGTTAAATTAATCGTTACAGATCTTCATACAAGTAAGGAATTGGTGACATACCAGGAGGAAAAAGAAATAGAAAATGAAATTCCTTCGCCTGCACAAACTGCAAAAAAGCCTGCCGAGGTGGAGAATAATGAACAATTATATTTAACGGGACTTCATTTAGAGCAGTATCGTCATGCCACTTTTGTTGCGACTGATTATTATCAAGAAGCTTTGCGTCGTGATCCTAAAGATGTTCGTAACAATAATGCATTGGGATTATGGTTTCTAAGAAGAGGTAAATTCGAAAAAGCAGAGCCATACCTGAGGAGAGCAATTGCGACACTGACCCAGCGAAATGCAAATCCATACGATAGTGAAGCTTATTACAATTTGGGATGGACATTGAAATTTCAAGGAAAGAATGATGAAGCGTTTGACGCTTTTTATAAAGCTGTTTGGGTTGATACATGGCAACATGCAGGTTATTTAAACCTCGCCAGGATTGCAGTATTAAAACAGAATTATGAAGAAGCATTGGATCTGGTAGACAAATCCTTATTACGGAATTATCATAGCCATACTGCCCGTCATGCAAAAGTTTTTATTCTTCGAAAACTAAAAAAGAATAAGGCATCGGTTTCATTAATTGAAGAATCTCTTCAAATTGACCCGTTTAATTTTGGGTGCTTATTTGAAAAATACTTGCTGCTTTCTGATAAAAACTCTAATGAAGCACGGGATGTTTTAACCAGCCTACGAGCACTAAGTCGAAATTGGGTTCATAATTTTATCGAATATGCTCTTGATTATGCTCATGCTGGATTATTTGAAGAGGCTTTTGAATTTTTGTCAGTAAATGCAACATCGGAACAAGAAACCTATGCCCTGGTTCCCTATTATCTTGGATGGTTTACATATCAGTCTGGCGATAATGAAAAAGCAAAATTGTTTTTTCAAAAAGGCAGTGAAATCTCCCCAAATTTTGTTTTCCCAAACAGGATAGAAGAGGTGTTGATTCTTCAAACTGCCTTGCAGATTAATCCATCAGATTGTAAAGCACATTATTATCTTGGAAATTTCTGGTACGATAAACGACAATATGCTGATGCTATTCAATGTTGGGAAAAATCGGTTGAACTTAATAAGAGTTTCCCAACGGTGCATCGAAATCTTGCTTTAGCTTATTATAACAAATTGAATGATCCTGACAAGGCTTTAAAAGCAATGGAAAAGGCTTTCGCGTATGATTCAAGCGATGCACGGGTATTGATGGAGCTGGATCAACTATATAAAAAGCTCAATAAAGATATTAGGGCGAGATTACAATTTTTGGAACAAAGTCTCAGTTTGGTATTGGAAAGGGACGACTTGTTTTTGGAGAGAATCACTTTATATAACCAGTTAGGGAATTATCAAAAGGCCAAAGAACTAATTACTTCGTATAAATTTCACCCTTGGGAAGGTGGTGAGGGTAAAGTTGTGGGTCAATATATTATTTGCCATCTTGAACTCGCAAAACAATGTATAGAAGAAGGAGAATTTTCTAAAGCCATTCAATTATTAGAACAGGCGGAAAATTATCCATTAAACTTAGGGGAAGGAAAGCTTACAGGCACTCAGGAAAATGATATATTTTACTGGAAAGGTGTTGCTTGTGAAATGTTGAACAACCAGGAAATAGCAAATCATTATTATAGACGGGCAACGGAAGGGATTGATAAGCCATTTCAGGCAATATTTTATAATGATCCTCAACCCGACAAATTATTTTATCAGGGTTTGGCATGGGCTAAACTTTATGAAAAAGATAAGTCAACTGAAATATTTCAAAGACTAATTGATTTTGGAAAGGAACATAGCGCTGATAGAATTTATATCGATTATTTCACTGTTTCTCTCCCTGATCTTTTGGTTTTTGATGCTGATTTGGATCTTCGAAATAAAATACATTGCCTCTACCTAATGGCATTGGGATACCTTGGTTTGGGCAATGGCCATGTGGATAAAGCAGAGCGATTATTCGATGAAGTTCTAAGTTTGGATATAAATCACCAAGGGGCTATTGTTCATAAGCAAATGGTGAAATATTTGTCGTTGGCTGAATCGTAATAAATGTAATTATTAGTTTATATAAAAAAAGAGATGCCACCTGCATCTCTTTTTTTATATAAGCAAATTCAATAAGAAGATACTATCTCAAGATGATACTAGTCTTCTTAAATGCATCGTAAAATAATCCATCTAAACCACTGTTTCATCCATCAAAATCAATATATAGCATAAATATATTTGGTCAATCATAACTGCTAATCAGAAAACAAACTTGTTGTATGAAGCTTAAACGTATTGCAAACCATGTGTGTCGAAGCTTATTGTTCCTTCCTATTTTGGTAACAACAGCTTTCTTTGCCAGATCTCAAACAATATCAGTAAATGGAAGAGTAGTCGACGGACTAAACCAGCCCATTTCCGGCGTTTCAATAGTACTAAAAGGGAAGTCTGCTGGCACTAGTACAGACGATCGGGGTAGATATACCATTAATGCCCAACTTAACGATGTGCTTGTCTTTACTGCCGTTGGCTATGGTTCAGTTGAAAAAAAGGTTGGTGCTGATAATGTTATCAATATTTCCCTAAGCAGTTCGCCTACCAGTCTGAATGAAGTAGTGGTAGTGGGTTATGGTACAACTTCCCGTAAAAATTTAGCCACAGCTATCTCCAAAATTGATCCTAAAAATGTGCCTCAGGCAGCCAATAGTTCGGTCGCCCAACTAATTTTTGGTCGTGCGCCAGGTGTGAATGCCGTGCAGCAAAGTGCAGAGCCTGGCGGAAACATCAACATCTCCATTCGTGGAAGAGGAGCGCCATTAATAGTAATTGATGGTGTGGTAATGCCTTATTCAGGATTGGAGCCTGGTAATAGCGGAGTCGCTACTGAGCTAAATGGAGTACGTAGAGGCGGCTTTGCGGGGTTAAATCCTGCTGATATTGAATCAATGGAATTTTTGAAAGATGCGAGTTCGGCTATTTACGGTGTAAACGCAGCAAACGGAGTTGTACTTATTACCACGAAGAAAGGCAAGGCGGGACGACTGTCTGTTAACTATGATGGTAGTTACTCCTGGGTAAAAAATATGAAATATATGGAGCCGCTAAATGCGTCTGATTACATGACCTATTTTAACCAATTGACACAAGACAAATACTTGCTGGATAAAAAAATGGTTCCATATGGAACAATCCCAGCTAGCGGTTTTGTTCCAAAATATTCCGCTGCCGATATTCAAAATGCTGGACAAGGAACGGATTGGTTAGGTTTAGTCTTAAGAGATGGCTCCATAACCAATCATACGGTGGGCGTAAACGGCGGTTCAGACAAAGCCACGTATTACTTTTCAGGGGGATACTTTAATCAGCAAGGTACCATGAATAATTCTAACCTTACTCGGTATACGGGGCGTATGAGTATGGCATTCAATTTTACCAAATGGCTTACGTTGAATGTCAACGCAAACGGATCAAAAGCCAATTATGTCAATTCTACTGCTGGTTGGCAAACTAGTGGTTCAGGAGGAACCGGTGGTTCTGGAACCCAGGGCTTTGGCGCTTTACAAGCAGCATTGGCATATCCATCAAGCGTTCCTGTGTATGATGCCAATGGTAAATATTCAATCTTTCAAGTAACGGGTAATCCGGTTTCTTTATTAGATATAAATGATAAAACAGCATACAGCTCTCTTATTGCTACAGCTTCTCTGGACTTTAAAATTATTGGCAATGAACTAACTGGTCGTCTGTTATACGGAAACAATTACGAGCACACTACCCGCGATTTCTTTGTTCCTTCAACGACATTTTATTTTCAGTTGAATAGATCCAGAGGATCATTTAACGAATCCAACAGGGAATGGAGAACATTTGAAGCATCATTGGCCTACAAAAAGAAAATTTTCAACAACAAACTTAATTTGGATGCCGTTGCAGGCTATGGAGAGTATCCAAAAAAAGAATACGGTTTTGGTGCTGCCAGTGCTGATATGTTAGATGCGATTAACACAGCAAATCTCTTTGCAGGTACCGGATCAATTAATGTCGGTTCTTATAAAATAGAAAATAAAACTCGTTCCTATTTTGCAAGAACATCATTTGATGTACTCGACAGATATATTGTTCAACTTACAGGACGATATGACGGGTATAATCAATTCTTCCCTGATAACAAGTTTTCTTTCTTCCCATCAGCGTCTCTTGCCTGGAAATTATCCAATGAATCTTTTATGAAAAATATTTCCTTTTTGAATATGCTGAAACTTAGAGGAAGTATAGGAGTGACCGGTGAAGCTTCCGGCTATGCATATGCGTCTTACAATCCAGACAATTCACTCATTAGTTTCAATAGTGGTGGTTCTACGGTTTTACCTTATACATTGACACAGGTCGATCAACCTAGTTTACAGTGGCCAAAAACAATAAACAAAAACATTGGTCTTGATTTTAGTATACTGAACGACAGAATAAGCGGAAGTGCTGACTGGTTTCGTGATGACATCACCCGGTTAATTGCCAACGCAACTACTGCACCATTAAGTTTTCTTGGAACGCAACCTGTAAACGGGGCGCATAGAATCAGGACCGGTTGGGAAGTAGGAATTAATTCCCAGAATATTAAAGCTAAAAATTTCCAATGGAATAGCACTATTAACGTATCGCATGTATTGTATAAGCACGAAGAGCGCTTCCCTTTCGAAGTAATACCTCAGGGTGGTAAGGTGGACGATCCAGTGAATTCAATCTATGTCTTTAAAACTGACGGTTTATTACAAATCGGCGAAACTCCAACCACCTGGCAGCCTGTTAATGCAAGACAACCCGGAGCACCTAGATTGGTTGATTATAATAATGATAAAATATTAGATGCAAATGACATCGTACGTTACAATGTTGATCCGAAACTCACAATTGGATTTGACAACCGGTTCATTTATAAACAATTCGATCTAAGCTTTATGTTATACGGACAAACCGGAGGTTACGGTTATAACAATCTTGCTTTATGGGCAACACCTGCGGGTTTTATTGCAGGAAATCAAAGTGGTATTGAGGAAATTAAAAAAGTGTGGTCTACAACAAATCCCTCCGGTGGTTTACCTGGTGTTGCATATGATGAAGGGGCGTTGGGCTTGCCAGCGGGTGCAGACACCAGAGTAGCTAAAACTAATTTTATACGATGCAGGAACATTACATTAGGCTACAGTTTTGATCAACCCAGCATTCTTAAGGTTGTAAAAAATCTAAGAATTTATGTAGATGTTCAAAATGCGTTTATTATAACTGATTATAAAATTGCTGATCCCGAAGTTCAGGCAGCTGGTGTAAAGGGAGGACCTGCTCCTTATCCAATGGCAAGAACATTCTCAATCGGTGTTAAGGCCGGGTTTTAATCAAATAAAGAAATAAATAAAATGAAAAAGATACTGTTGTTTTTGTTCATACTTTCCTTCGCGGGCAGTTGCAAAAAAAACCTTGATCCCACGATCTACGGAACGCTTAACCCGACAAATTTTCCTAAAACGGAAAAAGATTTTAATCTTCTAGTTACCGGGGTTTACGAATTGTTTACAGCCAAATGGTCCTATAGCGAAGGAGGGATTACGGGCGATCAGTTTTTCGGTTATGAGTTTTCCAATATCCAGATGAATGACGGTCCCAGCGATATTATTGCGTATTTCCCTGAATGGGGTGGTTTTTTCGATGGTTTCACTAAACCGGATTTCAATTTCCTTAAAACGGTTACTTCAAGAAGAAACCATTTGGAAAAGATCAGGTTCATTTCTAAAATCACAAAGTTGATTGACGATGTACAAAAGTCAACTATCCCCGAGGCCTCGAAGACATCATTTATTGCTGAATTACGAGCTGGCAGAGGGATTATCATGTATTATTTGCTGACTATGTACGGGCCTGTTCCTGTCATTACGGATCCCAAATTGATTGGCACTGAAGCAGAAAAGAACATGAAACGCCCTGATAGAGCAACTTATGTGAACACTGCGGTGGCTGACTTACGTTTTGCCTCAGATAATTTGGTTAAATCGCCTACACAATACGGCAGATTTAATAAAGGGGGGGCATTAACTTATTTAGTACGTCTATACCTCAATGAGAAAAACTGGCAAAAAGCAGAGCAGGCAGGTAAAGAAATTGTAGCGTTAGGCTACAGCTTAAATACAAGTTACGCTGACCTTTTCAGATCTGCCACTGAAAAGAATAATGAAACGATCCTCGCTGTTACATGTGATCCTACGGCAAATGGTAACGATCCTACTGGCAATATGAATGCTTGGGTTTTTTATGCTTTTCCCAGCGATTATCCAGGTACCCTCAGTACGCCTGGTGGTAAGCTTTTAGGTGGATGGGCATCTCCGAGTGGTGCGTTTACCGCTACTTGGCAATTTTATGATTCATTTGATCCAAATGATAAACGAAGAGCATTATTAATCCCTCAATATGGCGCAGTAAACAGTTCAGGTAATCCGACAGGAACCGTAAAAGACCGTACTAATATGCGCGGGCCGGTTATTGCAAAGTATCCAGATGAAGATGCTACTGCTTTTTCAGGCAATGATATTCCCCTTGCAAGATTTGCCGATGTTGAACTAATGATTGCGGAAGCTATCAACGAACAAAATGGTCCTACAGTAGAAGCGCAGGGATTTATTAATGATGTTCGCAGAAGAGCAGGCATTTCAAATCTATCCGGTGCAGCTATTGCATCCAAAGATGCTTTTAGAGATGCGATCTTACAAGAACGCGGTTGGGAATTATATTTTGAAGGTCAAAGAAGAGTTGACTTACTCAGAATGAATAAGTGGACGCAGGCTTTGACGACAGTGGGTAAAGCACCAAATCCTGGTCCAGGACTCTTTCCAGTACCTCAATACATGTTGGATTTAGGAATGGAACAAACTGTTGGGTACTAATAATATTTTTTTCTAATCAAGTAGCAATTAAAATGGAGAGGATGGCAAATGTTATTGTACCATTACTCTCCATTTTATTTACACTGCACAGAATGAAAAAATTTTCAGAGAACTTGCCTAATGAACTACTTCTATAAAAGAGGCATCACTGTGTTTCTTCTAATGTCTACTTTTTTGACCGTTGCTGCACAATTGGCTGGTGGACAAAATCCGCAAATTGATTTGTCGGGTAAATGGTATTTTCAAATTGATTCTTTGGATAAAGGTGAGAACGATCAGTGGTACAATAAGAAATTAGCAAATGAAATAACGCTACCTGGTTCGCTTACTACTAATGGCTTTGGTAACGATATTTCTGTAAACACCCCATGGACAGGCAGCATATTCGATTCTTCCTGGTTTTTCAAACCTGAATATGCCAAATACCGGCATAAGGGGAATATCAAAGTTCCTTTTTGGCTACAACCCGTCAAATATTATGTCGGCGCTGCGTGGTTTCAAAAATCAATAACAATCCCCTCTTCATGGGAGGGGCAGCATATTGAGTTATTCATTGAGAGAAGTCATTGGGAAACGACAGTTTGGATCGATGGAGAACCTATTGGCATGCAAAATAGTTTGTCAACAGCGCAGATTTTTGACTTGGTTAAATTGAAAGCGGGAGAGCACCAACTAACAATTCGTGTTGACAATAGGATAAAAGATATTAATGTAGGCCCCAACTCCCACAGTATTAGCGACCATACACAAACGAACTGGAACGGTATGATTGGGGAAATTTCTCTCTCTGCAAAACCGCAAATATTTATCGACCACGTTCAGTTATACCCGGACGTCAAGGCCAAAAAAGTAATTGCAAAAGTCTGGTTCTATAACAATTCCGAAACTTCAACAAAAGCTTCCCTAACATTTTCGGTCACTTCCGTCAATGTAAAAACAGAGAGGCTAAAGTCCCAGGTAATTGACGTCACAGTCGCTGCCGATAGCTCTTTTGTTGAATTCAGCTATCCCATGGGCAATGCACCATTTTTATGGGATGAATTTGCGCCAAATCTTTATTCAATGAAAATCAAACTGAATAGTAACAAGGGAATAGATGAAAAAGATATTCAGTTTGGAATGAGAGATTTCAAAGTAAAGGGAACACAGTTTACAATAAACGAACGTAAAACATTTCTTCGTGGTACTTTAGAATGTGCCATCTTTCCATTAACAGGTTATCCGCCAACCGATGTTCCTTCTTGGACACGCATATTTAAAGTGGCCAAATCCTATGGATTGAATCATGTTCGGTTTCATTCCTGGTGTCCGCCTGAAGCTGCATTTGATGCAGCTGATCGTTTGGGAGTTTATCTTCAAATTGAATGTGCTTCATGGGCTAACTGGGGAAGTTCCTTAGGCGACGGATTGCCCGTTGACCAATATATTTACGATGAAAGTAATCGCATCGTAAAAGCATATGGTAATCATCCTTCATTCTGCATGATGGAATATGGAAATGAACCTGGAGGAAAAAATCATGTAGCCTATTTGAAGGCCTTCGTTAATTATTGGAGTGAAAAGGATCCGAGAAGGATCTATTCTTCTGGAGCAGGCTGGCCTGTTATACCTGAAAATGGCTACAATAATTTACCTCAGCCGCGTATACAACACTGGGAAGAAGGCTTGAAAAGTATCATCAACAGGGAGAGGCCTAAAACAAATTATGATTGGAGTTCGGTTATTTCAGAATATTCCATTCCCACAGTAAGCCATGAAATAGGACAATGGTGTGTGTATCCGGATTTCAAAGAAATGAAAAAATACACAGGCGTTTTAAAGCCTAAGAACTTTGAAATTTTCGAGGAGAGACTTAGTGAAAATGGACTTTTACGTTTAGCGGATAGTTTCCTGTTGGCATCTGGCAAATTGCAGTCTTTGTGTTATAAAGCAGAGATTGAAGCCGCCTTGCGAACACAAAATTTCGGAGGGTTCCAATTATTAGACTTACATGATTTTCCAGGGCAGGGTACGGCGTTGGTGGGTGTACTGAGCCCATTCTGGGAAGATAAAGGTTATATTACCGGAAAAGAATTCAGCCGTTTTTGCAATGCCACAGTTCCTTTAGCCAGGTTTCCCAAAATGATTTATTTAAATAATGAAACCTTGGAGGTACCAGTTGAGATCTCACATTTCGGAGCCAGTCCGCTATCAAATGCTGTAACAAAATGGGAAATAAAAAACGGTGGAAATAAAATCTTATTTAGCGGAACCTTTGCTTCAACAGCGATTCCGATTGGTAATGCATTTAAGTTAGGAGAAATAAAACAATCACTTTCATCAATTAAGGAACCATCTCAACTTACATTGACGATAACAGTTGGCGCTGATCAGAATTCATGGCAATGGTTTGTATATCCTTCCCAACAACAGCGCGTCGGAAAGGATATTTTGATAACACAACAACTGGACAATGACGCGATCAATAAGCTAAATAATGGCGGTAAAGTGCTGTTGACATTAAAGAAAGGTTCCATCAAGGAAAACCATGGAGGAAATATCGCGATCGGTTTTTCCAGCATTTTCTGGAATACGGCCTGGACAAACGGGCAAGCGCCACATACACTAGGAGTTTTGATCAATCCGAAACACAATGCTTTCAAATACTTTCCAACCGAATATCACAGCGACTACCAATGGTGGGATGCCATGAGTAATTCTAATGCTGTTGTTCTCGATTCGCTTGCAAAAGGATTGACACCGATCATTCGTGTTGTAGATGACTGGGTTACTGCGAGGTCATTAGGGTTGGTGTTTGAATGTAAAATTGGCAAAGGGAAATTGTTAGTGTCTTCTATTGATTTATTATCGGAAAAGGAAAAACGTGCAGAAGCAAGACAATTAATGTACAGTTTATTAAAATATATGGAGTCAGATATGTTCGATCCAATAACTATAGTAGAAGTCTCAAAAATTCAAAACTTGTAAATTCAATTCCTATACGATGTTTAGAAATTGTTGTTTAATGCTGTTTGTATTTTTTTCTTGTCTTAATCTAAGCGCTCAGAAACCCAGAACTGTTTATCAGGACAAAGAGGGTGTTGTACGATGGAATGATAATAAGCAGGAGGTTGCTTTATTTGGAGCCAATTACTGTTTGCCTTCTGCATGCGATTATCGTGCTGCTAAATATGTCTCCAATGATTTAAAGAAAATGGTTGATGAAGACATGGCCCATTTTGCCCGCATGCGCTGGGATGCCTTGCGACTTTGTTTGTGGGGAGATTTTGAAAACAGTGATACACTAGGTAACCTGGTAAACAATGATCATCTCAATATGATGGACTATGTGATTTTTAAGGCCAAACAAAGAGGTATATATTTTTTATTCAGCCCAATTGTTACTTACAGTTCTCAGTTTCCTGATGCCATGCGCGATACTGTCAATGCGCCCAAGGGGTTCTCTACTTATTTTAAAAAATCAGAATTGGGAACTAATCCTAAGGCGATTGCTGCGCAGCAGAATTATCTGAAACAAATTTTGAATCATATCAATCCTTATACTGGCATTGCATTGAAAGATGAACCCAATATTTTATTTGTTGAATTGATCAATGAACCAACGCATCATAGTAAAGATGTCGAAGGGTCTGTCAGTTATATCAATGCGCTAGTGGATGCGATAAGAAGCACTGGTTGTGACAAAATTCTTTATCATAATTATAGCCAGGATTTTAATATGGCAAAGCCAATTGGTCAGTCAAAAATCCAAGGTGTTACTTTCGCCTGGTATCCTAGCGGATTAAATTCAGGAAGAACATTGCAAGGGAATTATTTGCCTGACGTTGATCATTATTCAAATGAAATGCTGCGTCCTGAAATTTCAAAACTGTCCAGGATTGTTTATGAGTTTGATAGCCCGGATTTATTAACAGGATACATGTATCCCGCTATGGCAAGAGCCTATCGTGAGGTAGGAGCACAATTGGCGACGATGTTTTCCTACGATATGTTAGCAACAGCGCCATACAATCTCGGTTGGCAAACACACTGCTTAAACATGGTGTATACACCAAAGAAGGCAGTAAGCTCAATTATCGCAGCGGAGGTGATGAAGAATATTCCGCGCTTCAAAAACTTTGGGAGCTATCCCAATAATACATCATTTGGTCAGTTCAGGATAAGCTATGAGCAAGACTTAGGTGAAATGAATTCCCCAGATAAATTTCTCTATGCAAACAATACTTCCACAGTTCCCCAAAATGTTCAAGCGTTGAAAAGCATTGTTGGTTATGGTTCATCACCTGTAGTAAAGTATCAAGGACAGGGTATTTATTTCCTGGATAAAATTAGATCGGGAACATGGAGACTGGAAGTGTACCCAGATGCTGTTGAGGTGAAGGACCCTTTCAACAATCCAAGCCCGAAAAAGCTAGTCTTCCGTTCTCTCTATAATTCATGGAGAATGAATGTTTCACTTCCTGATTTGGGAAATAATTTTTCTGTTATTCCATTGAATTCAAATAACAATTACAACACTACTTCCAACACTGGGGAATTCACTATTCAGCCCGGAGTGTATATTCTCACTGCTGATAATAATTTCAAAAAAGAAAGCTTGCCGAATTCAATTGACTATATTGGCATGACTGAATTTTATGCACCTGATGAACAGCAATTGCCTATACAAGTTGTTCCAAATTATCAGCCTTTTTATTATGCTGGTAAACCAATCACCATCACAGCAAATGTTTACGGAAAACAAGAACCTAAGAGCGTTACATTGTTTTTAAAAGGCGGTAGAGGTTTCCCTATTCCTATGAAAAAGGACTCTGGTTATCTCTATAAGGCAGAAATACCAGCTAACCGTGCAAATGAGGGATGGATTGAATATTGTATTGTCGTGAAGGACGAAAACTCAATTATTAATTATCCATCCGGAATTAACAAGGCTCCATCAGATTGGGATTACAATGATGCGGGTACATGGAAGTCCGCGGTAGTAAAGGATAGAACGCCTCTACGCTTGCTCAATCCCGCCGAGGATGCAAGCAAATTGGGTTTTACTAGGATAGGCGATGGGGTTCGCTTCGGTATTTATAAACTAACTCCATCAACACAAACAGGCGAAGCCACATTTCACTTGGAGTTACCATTGTCTTATGACAAAGATCTTAAGGACTATACCTTGTCCATTCCATTGAAAGAAAAAATGGTTTCACGCAAAAACGATATTGACGCCGCAAGAACTTTAGTGTTGAATGCCAGAGGAGTTAATCAGCAACAAGAGGCATTCATTACTTTGGTTGAAAATGATGGAACCGCTTGGACTAGAAAAATAGAATTGCAACCTGAATGGAGTGAAATTAAAATTCCGTTGGAGCAATTAGTGTTAGCCAAAAGTGTTCTGTTACCGATGGGATATCCTGGTGAATGGAAATATTGGATCGATCCAGCGATTGGTAGAGGTATCCAAGGCGACAAAGTAAAAATAGAGAATGTGGAATGGATTCAATTATCGGTTCGTCAGTCAGAGATGAAGAAAGAAGACGTTAAAGACGCTTCATGGATTGATATTTCTTCTGCAGTTCTTCAATTTTAAACTAAAGATGCTGAAGTAGCCATGAAAAAGACATTCATTTTATGCTTATCTATTGTTTTCGCCTTAAAAGTTTTTTCACAATCGTCACGCGAATTTGAAATTAATGCGAATGTTCCTGAACAAAAAATTTACTCCGGGCATTTGAAACTAGGCGGCAAAAATCCAAAAGGAGAGGAGATTGCGGTTAACAACTATTACATTACGGTCAACAATAAGCCATTTATTCCCGTTACAGGTGAGTTTCATTTTTCAAGATATCCGAATCAATATTGGAATGAGTCCATAAAGAAAATGAAGGCAGGTGGAATTACTGTTATACCGACTTATGTTTTCTGGAATATTCATGAAGAAGAGGAAGGGAAATTTGTATGGACAGGCGATAAAAATCTGCGTCAGTTTATAGAATTGTGTAAGAAAAATAATGTGTACTCCATTGTTCGCATCGGACCATTTTGCCATGGTGAAATAAGAAATGGCGGGTTACCCGATTGGTTACTGGGTATGCCTTTAAACGTTCGGATGAACGATCCTTTATACTTATCCTATGTTGAAAAGTTGTATACTGAAATCGGACAGCAATTAAAGGGTCTTTTCTATAAAGATGGAGGTCCTATTATCGGTATTCAAATCGAGAACGAATACCAGCATTCGGCAGCACCTTGGGGCCTAACCTATCCGGGTCAACCTCTTGACATGACCACAGCAGAAAGAGACCGTGAAATAACACAAGAAGGGGTGGCAGTGTCTACTGCAAATAACCCCTTTGCAGCATTGGGAAATGACCATATGAAGGTATTGAAGTCGTTGGCAGAAAAAGCTGGAATGATAACACCGCTTTATACAGCAACGGGTTGGGGTAATGCAGCGATTGTACCCAACGAATCTATCCCGGTAACAGCAGCTTATGCTTATCCTTTCTGGACGCCTAAAAGAGATCTTTCTCCCTTCTTCCTTTATAAAAACATGCATAGCCAGCCTGATTATGCGCCTGTGCGCTACAAGCCCGAAGATTATCCTTCTATTCCTGCCGAATTAGGTTCGGGAATCAGTCTCGTTTATCCTAGGCGTCCAGTAGCAGTACATAAAAGTTTCGACGCGATGATCAATAGGTGTCTTGGTAGCGGCGCTAACGGTATCGGTTATTATATGTTTCATGGAGGGGCCACTCCGAGAGGAAAACATAATTTCATGAATGATGAAAGCTATGGCGTAAATAAAATTTCCTATGAATACCAGGGGCCAATTGGCGAGTTTGGGCAGGTACGAGAGGGATATCATCGTTTGAAGTTGACACATTTTTTCCTGAAGGATTTTGGAAACCTGTTGGCCCCAATGACTGTAGTTCTCCCGGATAATGCATCAAGTCTGACTCCTGAAAATATACACGATCTGCGTTACGCGGTAAGAGTAAAAGACAATAGTGGTTTTCTCTTTTTAAACAATTTCCAGGACGATACCGCAATGATGGATCAAAACAACATCCGAATAAAAATAAAAGCCAGGAACGGTGATGTTATGATTCCTGCAAAGGGCGGCTTTAATTTGAAAAATGGGGAGAATATCATTTTCCCTTTCAATTTTGATTTGAACGGAGTAACACTTATTTATGCTACTGCGCAATTATTGATGAAGGGAGATGGTGCGGTACCGTTTTTTGTATTCTTTACTCCCGAGGGAATAAAGGGAGAGTTTTCTTTTCCTCCCGGTACCCATGTTGAAAATAATAGAGGAGCAACGATTGAGCAGGGGAATGGAGGCACAATAGTAAGCTGTAATGAAAATGTTAGTGAGTTCTCTGTAATGACGAATGGTAAAAGGACCTCTGTTTTGGTTATTGATAAAGATTTGGCACTGAAATCTTATGTTGTTTCACTTAACGGCAAAAAGTGCCTTGTTTTTTCTGGTGCAGTTGTGCTGCAAAATGAAAATGGATTAGAATTACAAATGGACGGCATTAACAATTTTCAAGTTGATGTCTATCCAAAATTGTTGGCTACTCCAAAAACAGGAATAGGCAGTATAGCAAAAGTGGAAGGCAATGCCGTTTTTTCCTGCTGGCGAATAACAGTTCCCTCATTTGAGTTTGCAGTAAAAACAAAACAGGTCAGTTCTAGGAAAATAACTGTTGCCATGCCACAAACGGTGCCTGCAGGAGTAAATGATGTTTTTATAACGGTTAATTATACAGGTGACACGGGAATGGATTTCATAAACGGAGAATTAGTTGCTGATAATTTTTATAACGGGCTTCCCTGGCAAATCGGATTAAAAAAATTCATTTCATCGCCAGTGAAGCCAAAAGAAATGGTCTTCTACTTCCGGCCTATGCAGAAAAATGCAACGTACCTGTTGGATTTGGAGCCTTATCCTCAATATATTCCTGATTTTGGTAAATCAAACACCTATCAAAAAATAAACAGCATTTCATTTACGCCGCAATATAAAGCGACTATCCAATTTTAATATGGCTACTATAATTTCAGTAAAAAACCTAACTGCTACCGATAATTCGAAGCACCGTTTTAATGTTGGTTATATTTTGGGCATCTCTTTTATTTCAGCACTGGGAGGTTATCTTTTCGGGTTTGATTTTGCAGTGATATCTGGTGCATTGCCTTTTTTGCAAAAGCAATTTGGATTAAATGCCTATTGGGAAGGCTTAGCCACGGGAAGCTTGGCATTAGGAGCTATTATTGGGTGTTTATTAGCAGGATCGGTAACTGATACATACGGTCGCAAACCAGGGCTGTTAATAGCAGCAGCCATATTTGCCCTTTCATCTTTAGCAATGGCGTTCTCCTTTTCACGAGATGTTTTCATTGCTTCAAGGTTTGCTGCAGGCATTGGTGTTGGCATGGCTTCAATGCTATCACCTATGTACATTGCAGAAGTTTCACCTGCACATTTAAGAGGAAGAATGGTAGCGATCAATCAACTTACAATTGTTATTGGAATTTTAGTTACCAATCTTGTCAACTATACACTAAGAGATATGGGTGAAGATGCTTGGCGTTGGATGTTCGGTTTAGGTTTTGTGCCATCTACTCTTTTTTTTCTTGGAGCACTATGGTTACCTGAAAGTCCAAGGTGGCTGGTGAAAGCAAAAAGGGAGCAGCAGGCTTATTCGATCTTAACCAAAATCGGTGGTATAGGCTTTGCACACTATTCATTAAAAGATATCGAAAGGTCTTTGCAGGGAATAATCAAAACCAGTTATGCTGATGTATTCCAAAAAGCTGTTCTACCTGCTGTTTTAGTAGGGGTTGGGTTAGCCGTTTTTCAACAACTCTGTGGCATCAACACGGTGTTCAACTACGCACCCAAGATATTTGACAGTATTGGTGCCTCGCAGGATGATCAGCTATTGCAGACTGTTTTTATTGGTGCGGTGAATCTTGTTTTTACCATAATTGCTATGTTGCTGATAGATCGACTAGGACGCAAACCGCTAATGCTCATTGGTGCGGGTGGGCTAACTATACTGTACGTCGTTGTGGTGCAGATGCTGGGCACTCAGTCACAAAATGTGTCCTGGTTTTTGCTTGCAGCCATTGGAATCTATGCTATGTCGCTAGCACCTGTAACATGGGTGCTGATCTCTGAGATATTCCCCAACAAAGTAAGAGGGGAGGCAACGTCCATTGCCGTTATAAGCCTATGGGCTGCATACTTTATATTGGTCTTTACGTTTCCCATTCTGTTTGAAAAGATACAGGACAAATCCTTTTACATCTATGCGGTAGTTTGTGCACTCGGCTTTTTGTTTGTTTGGCGGAAGGTAAAGGAAACAAAAGGGAAGACGCTGGAGGAATTGGAAAGAGATATGGTTCGTAATTAATAATCTTGATTGTTGAACATTTGTCAAGTTGGAAAAAGGGAATTGTTGAATAAAATTTCAGGAATGCAAAAGGTTCTTATTAATGTGTTGTGGTTGTTATTGATATTTCATTATCCAACTCCAGTTGCAGCGCAGCCAAATTATGAACTGGAGGCTTTTAGTATTGATTATAGAAATGCAAATCAATCATTAATAGATCTTTCCTTTTTGTCGGAGAAACCCGCTGGTAAGCAAGGATTTGTTTCGATCAAGGGGGGGCATTTTTATAAACCTAACGGAACCCGATTAAAATTATGGGGCGTAAACATTACTGATTGGACAAGGGGATCAGTTCAGATACCAGAAAGGCAAGCATCTATTTTTTGGGCAAATGCTTTATCTAAACTTGGTGTGAATTGTGCCCGATTAACTTTTCTCGATTTCGTATCACCTCGCGGGATCATTGAGGCAAATAGAAATGACACACGCAAGCTTGATTCAGTTCAACTTGATAAATTAGACTACTGGATATATGAATTGAAAAAGAATGGTATCTACATTGATTTGAACTTGCTTGTTGGACGCACATTCAAGAAAGACGATGGAGTAGTAGATTTTGACAAAATTGGATGGGCAAAATATGCATCCTATTTTGATCCACAATTAGTACAACTTCAAAAAGAATTTGCAAACCAATTGCTCACGCATTATAATCCCTATACAAAGACTGAATATCGAAATGAGCCCGCTATAGTTATTGTAGAATTGGCTAATGAAAATACATTATTCGATGCCTGGGAACGCGATGCTTTGCATCCTACAGATGTTGCAAACAGAGATCCCAATTTTAGAAACCTGACATCTTATTATTCGGAAATGCTCACTGCAAAATTCAATCTGTTCCTGCAGAATACCAAGAGCAAAGAAGAATTAAATATTCTTAAAATACAGGCAGGTGATTCACAACTAACATCTATACCTCGGATCAGAAAGGCCGCGTATGAATCTACTCCAAAGGAATTGTTCCAGGCAACGGTCGATTTTTATAGACAGGTGGAAAGGGACTATTTTATTGAAATGAACACCTATTTAAAAGATACATTGCAAGTCAGCTCTTTTGTTTTAGGAAGTAACGATTTTCTACATAATCAACCGGAGTATCCAATGGTTTGGTCAAATGCTGTTTTGGATATGGAAGACGGTCATGTTTATTGGCAGCATCCTTCCTGGCCGGGTAAAGTCAATACTCCCATGGTAAATGAACCGGATTCATCTACAATAGTTAAGCTTTCACGAACTGCTTTAGCAGGTAAGCCTTACACCGTGAGCGAGGTTAATCATGCATTTCCTAATGATTATGAATGCGAGGGCATTCCAATTCTGGCTGCTTATGGAAGTTTGCAAGACTGGGACGCTATCATGATTTATACATTTGAGCCTAAAAAAGATTCAAGCTACAAAGGGTTTGTGGGAGATGCTTTTGATATTTCTCATCACCCGGTAAAAATTCCGCAACTAGCTGCCGGCGCACTCATGTATTTAAGAGATGATATTCAAGCTGCAAAAAAAGTTATAAAAAGGAATTATTCCGCAGAGCAGTTATTAGAATCGATGCGATTGCTCATCTCGGAGAGCCCGTATTATACACCGGGATTTTCCACGAGCCTGGTTTTGCAAAACCAGGTACGTATTGGTTCAATGGAAGCGCCAGAAAATCGCACTATTTCCTTGCCGAAAACGAATCCTCTGATTTCGGATACAAAGGAGCTAAAATGGTATCTAGAGAATGGAAAAAACGGCCTGGTGACTATTGAGACATCAAAATCGCAAGGACTCATCGGGTTTGTCAAAGCAACTGGAAAATCTTCCGTAAATCTCGAGGTATCGGTGAAGAATAGTTTTTGCGCTATAACGCTGTCGTCTTTAGATAATAAAACAATCGCCTATTCAGATCGTCTATTATTAACTGCCGGAGCACGAGTTGAAAATACAGGGCTTGTTTGGAATAACGAGCGAATTAAGCCAGTAAGAAATGGTGGCGCTCCTTCATTAATAGAAGTGGTAAAAGGAAACGTCGTAATTAAAGGGCTGCAAAAAGCTAAGTCTGTTACAGTAACAGCTTTAGATGGAAGCGGTAGTCCCATTAATCAACATATTAAGGTCATAAAGTCGAAGAAAGGTTGGGAGTTTAATGTAGGTGAGGTGGCCACCACTTGGTATGCCATATCCATTAAACGATAAAGGATTGAATATATAATCCTGCGTGCTACGGTTAATAACTACCGGAGTAAGGAGGATACATTTTGAGTTATTAAATAGGACACTACCATGCAATTACGCAATTACTTTAGCGTCACTTTGTTGCTGCTTGCGCGAGCTAAATAAAGAATACATCACCAATGCAACACCAGGAAGATTAAAAACTTCTGGCTTACCATCCAAAACAAATAAAAATGAAAAGCGCTAGTAATGTACAAACGAAACAATTTGTAAAAATGTATTTGCAGGTTGTGGTGCTTCTAATGCTACTACCCACCATAACACTCAAGGCTCAAACATTTAAGATTCCGGACAGGTGGAGTGATGGATATGCATATGTAAATGGCGTTCGCATCCATTACTATCATGCTAAACCTGCACAGGGAAAACAGGTAATGGTAATGGTACATGGCGTTACGGATATTGGTCTTTGTTGGACCACACTCACATTAAAACTTCAGGACAAATATGATATCTACATGTTGGACGCCCGTGGTCATGGCTTATCTGACCCATTCACCTCATTAGATAATGGAGAGACATTGATAAAAGATGTGGTTGATTTTTTGCATGTAATGAAATTAGAAAAACCTATACTGGTAGGTCATTCCATGGGAGCCGCAACCGTGATGAGAGTAGGGGCCGAATATCCCGATGTAGCGAAAGCAATTATTATGCTCGATCCAGGACTTAGGGGGTTCCCTGGAAGATCCGCTGGTGGAGTTGGTGATAGCGTTAGGAACAGATCTGCTGCATCCGCACCAATATCTCAAACATCAACGCCTGACAAACTTTCCATTAATATGTTTGGAGACCCGGAAACACTGGTAGCACAAAACAATTATCGGTTTGAAGATTTAGTTGCAACCGGAAGACGCCAGTTTCAAAAGTGGGATGATGTAGACGTTTACTATTGGGCATTATCAAAGAAACAATATCACGGTGCCTATTCCATGGAAGCAAGACAAGCCATGAGTGGAACTATGAATACTGCTGATGCCCTTGCAAAGATCCAGGTTCCGGTACTCATACTTAAGGCAGATGCGACACCTGAAGTGCGAAAAATTAATGAAGAAGCTTCGCGGGTAATGCAGAAAGGGAAACTCCTACACATTGATGGAGCCGCTCACAACTTACATCACGATCAACTGGGTAAAACAGTAGAAGTACTGAATGAATTTTTGAAAACGCTTTAGTTGATTGTACAATATAATAAGCTCAGTTTAAACTTGAAGTTTGACTATTGTCACTGAGCCGATCTTAATTAGATAGGCAAAAGCTTATGCATATAGGCACGAAATAAAGGTTGATCACAAGAGATAATCTGTTCTAAAAATCTACGAAAATGAGACGAATTGTTTTACTGATGACCGTTGTTGTTTTATTTTCTACACTTAACAAGTGTTTTGCACAAATCAACAGTCGACAACGATTATTGATGGATTTAAATTGGAAGTTTTCTCAAACAGATACAGTTGGTGCAGACAAACCGGTATTCAATGACAGCAAATGGCGGGTATTAAATCTTCCCCATGACTGGAGCATTGAAGGTGAGTTTACACAAAACGCGCTAACAGGAGGCGGAGGTGGTTATTTACCCACCGGTATCGGCTGGTATCGCAAACATTTTAATCTTCCAAAATTAGCATTGTCAAAATCAGTTTGGATTGAATTTGATGGTGTTTATCAAAATAGCGATGTATGGATTAATGGTCACCATCTTGGACATTATCCGAACGGCTATATGAGCTTTCATTATGATCTTACTCCCTACCTAAAGGCAGGTGAAAACATAATCTGCGTTCGAGCAGATAATTCATTACAACCCAATACGCGGTGGTATTCCGGTTCTGGAATTTATCGCCATGTTTGGTTGAACATCGCTAACACTTTACACATTGCTCAGTGGGGTACTTACATTGCCACCCCACATGTTGATTCTTCAACGGCAATGATAAACATCAAAACAAAAATTGACAACAGCGGTTCTGTATCAAAGGATGTTGTACTTCGTTCTGTTATTGTCGATGCAAAAGGAAATGAAATAGCCAGAACAGAATCTCCATTATCTATTTCTTCAAAAAATAAGTCAGAAGTAGAACACAGCATCACCATAACCCAGCCTTTATTATGGTCTTTGGAATCACCAACCCTCTACAATGTTCGTTCGGTTGTATTAGAGAAAGGAAAACAAATTGACGACGTGATTTCATCATTTGGTATTCGTGATATTAAATACGACGCAAATAAGGGTTTTTTACTCAATGGAAAACCTGTGAAGATGAATGGCGTTTGTCTGCATCATGAAGCAGGAAGTGTAGGCGCTGCAGTCCCAAAAGCCGTATGGGTTAGACGGTTGCAAATTTTAAAGGAAATGGGATGCAACGCAATTCGCACATCGCACAATCCTGTGGCTCCTGAATTTTTAGAGCTTTGCGATCAAATGGGTTTCTTAGTCCAAAACGAAATATTTGATGTATGGAAAGCAGGTAAAGTAAAATATGATTACGCAAAATATTTTGATCAATGGTCACAGCACGACCTGGTTAATTTTATTCACCGTGATCGCAACCATCCTTCCGTAGTTATGTGGAGTGCGGGAAACGAAATAGGCGAGCAGGGTCAATCAAAAGGTTACGAGGTCTTACGTCCACTAATTGAAACTTTTCACCGCGAAGATCCGACTCGCCCCGTGACTACAGGTAATGATCATATTGCGGACGACAACAGTCCTACGACGCCAGAATTTCTAAAGATGCTCGATATAGTAGGTTATAACTATGTGGACAGATGGCGTCAGCGCCGGGAATTATTTTATGATCTTGATAAAAGAGCCAATCCCAATTGGAAAATAGTTGGCACTGAAAATAGTTCTATTTCTGGCGTCCGCGGTAACTATTTTGGCGGGGGCTTCGGTCGTTTTGATAGTTCTAACATTCGTCCGGCAAATATGACTTCTGTGATTCGTGCAGAACAACTTTGGAAATTCACTTCTCTTCACGATTATGTAATTGGTGATTTTATGTGGACAGGCATTGATTATTTAGGTGAAGCCAGGTGGCCGGCTAAAAATGCCAGCTCAGGTGTTATTGATTTGTGCGGTTTTCCCAAGGATGCCTACTATTTCTACCAAAGCCAATGGACAACAAAGCCCGTTATCCACCTTGCGCCGCATTGGAATTGGAAAGGCAGAGAGGGAAAAGTTATTCCTGTAATGGCTTATACTAATTGCGATACAGTGGAACTCTTTCTCAATGGGAAATCATTTGGGATGAAAGTATTGGAATTTCCAAGGCAGGGCAATGCGGGTGCATGGAATCGTTATGATCGTCCACCAGTTGGTGGTACAACTGCCGATTTACACCTCATGTGGGATGTCCCATATGAAGCAGGTGTACTAAAAGCTGTTGCAAGAAAAGGGGGAAAGATCATAGCCGAAGAAGAAGTCCGCACAACAGGCAAGCCCGCAGGTTTCCGCTTATCAGTTGATCGTACAATAATAGAAGTCAATCCGGAAGATGTGGCACATATAAAAATTGAAGTAGTCGATGAGGCCGGCAACCTTATTCCGGATGCTGCCGAACCGGTGCAAATTGTTGTTGAAGGTGCAGGGCGTTTGATTGGTTTGGATAACGGGAACCCGGTAGATCATACTTCCATGAAAAGCGACAAAAGAAATACTTTTAATGGTTTGGCCCTGGCTGTTGTTCAGGCAGATAATACAACAGGAACCATACTTGTGCGGACAACATCCTCTTTGAAAAATGCGTCAATCGAAATCAAAACAACCAAATCGAATATGCTAATTCCAACAGTTGAGTCGCTGAAGAAATAATCATGAAATTCCTAAACCACTATACAAAAACGAAACTCTTTTATCAATCTTTTTCTTCAATGATCAAATTAAAAAGTACATCTGCAATAACCCCGAAAGCTTCTAAAAAAAATTTACGGATTCTATTTTTTCTCGTGCTGCAATGCATTATGGTCGGTAATATATGTGCACAGCTGAAAAATATTAAGAACGATTTATTTTGGAATACTCAGGACGGGCTTCCTATTTATAGTCAGGGTGGTGGCGTTTTTAGATTTCCTGATCCGGTTTCAGGAATAATGAAGTATTACTGGTATGGTGTTCATTACAAAGAAGCAGAAAGTTATCTCAATGATCCGTCAGTCACCTATCCCAGAAATAGTTTTGTTGCCGTCACCTGTTACACTTCTATAGATGCGGTTAATTGGAAATTTGAAAACAATGTTCTAACGAAGGCAGAAGTTGATGGGCATGAACGAACATATTGGGTAGGTCGTCTTGGGGTAGCCTACGTCAAAGAGTTAAAAAAGTACGCCATGTTTGTTCAATATGGAAATGGAGTACTTATAAGTGTATCTGATTCGCCAACCGGTCCTTTTACATGGCATCAGAAAATCAGTATGAAGGATATGATTGGCACTCCCAACACTGGTGACCAAACTGTTTTCACAGATGATGATGGGAAATCCTACCTGGTTTATTCTTATGGTCAGGGCCGTAACAAAATTTATGTTTCAGAGATTGGCGTAAAAGATGGTATGATTAATCTCCTGGATTGTACTAAAATCTTCCAGGGTGCAGGCCGGGAAGGAAATTGCATGTTCAGGTACAAAGGCAAATACTACATGTTTGCTTCCAACTTGTACGGTTGGGATGCCTCACTGGCCTATTACCTAGTTGCAGATAATGTACGGGGGCCGTATTTACCCATTAATGATATGCTGGTCCTGAAAGGTGCGGAAGATGATTATGCACATGTAACTCAAACAGGATTTTTCTTTTCTGTTAAAGGCAGTAAACAGGAAACCATTGTTTATTGTGGTGACCGATGGGCCGATTTTGCCGGTAATGGCTTAGGATACAATCAATGGGTTCCATTAGCCTTCAATGATTCTGTTCCCTATTTCAACTCAATGAGTTCCTGGAACCTGGATGGAAAAACCGGCGAATGGAAAGTGGCTGATGACAATAATTTCGTAAAGAACGGGAGCTTTGAAGCAGACCGGAAATCAATTCCCAGCCATGTGAAACCTGTTCAAACAGAACTAACTGGTTGGACAACTACTGTCGTACAAGGCAACAGGATCAGTCTTGATAGCAATACTTCACCCGTTTTAAATCATGCCAACACAACAGAAGAAAGAAAATTGGTGATTGGAGAGAGAAGCCTCCATATCGGTGACAGGATTGATTTTAAAAGAAAGGTTTCTCAAATAATCACGTCCTCATCTTTTGTAGAACTAAAAGACGGCCTTTACACACTGACAGCAAAAGCAAAAAATGTTGGTAGCTTTTCCAAACTTGAAATGTATGCGAAATCAAATGGTAAAACACTAAGCTGCAACATAAAAGAAAACACAAACTGGGCTTCAATCAACATTGAAAGAATTAAAGTTAAAGATGGAAAAATAGAAATTGGTTTTGTTGCTGAAGGTTCTCCCAACGCTTATTGTTATATAGATGATGTAACACTGGTTAAAAGTCGTTGAAATATGTTGTGATTTGAAATGGCAGGTGATTATTTATTATGGCTTGTGTCCATTGTTAGCGCTGCCTGATTATAGCCCAGGTTTATTATTCGATAAACAGAAACTTAATTCAATAAAATGCACTGCGTAAAAATTACCTGGCTCATTCTTTTAATCAATATGTGGTTGTCTGTTTCTTTGTTTAGTCAGAATAATCAAATACAAATTCGAACGAACGTACCACTTGATTCCATCCGGTTAAGCGATCCTTTTATCCTGGCAGATTCGATGACAAGGATGTATTATATGACAGGAACAGGGGGGCTGTTATGGAAGAGCAAAGACTTAAAATACTGGGAAGGTCCATTTAATGTAGTTAAAACAGATTCCATTTTGTGGATGGGCCCGAGACCTATGATTTGGGCTGCTGAACTCCATGCCTATAAAGGAAAATATTATTATTTCGGAACATTTACAAACAGGGCAGTGGTGATTGATTCGGTTAAAGGAAATGCAATTCAAAGAAGGGCTTGTCATGTTTTGGTAAGTGATAAACCAACGGGGCCGTTTATACCGATGAAAGATTCAATTTATCTGCCTGAGGACAAACCTACACTTGATGCAACATTATGGATAGACCTAGATGGAAAACCCTATATGGTCTATTGCCATGAATGGTTGCAAAACTGGAACGGTACTGTCGAAAAGATACAACTGAAACCTGACATAAGCGGAACGATCGGCAAACGCACTATAATGTTTTTTGCAAGTGATGCTCCATGGAGTAAAGAAAAAGGACAATACGGAATAGAACATCCAAATAAAGTGACCGACGGACCATTTCTGTTTCGCACCTCAACCGGATGGCTGGGAATGATCTGGACTAGTTGGGTATATGATGTATATACGCAAGGAGTAGCTTATTCTGAAAGCGGTACCCTGGATGGACCATGGATACAGGAGCCAGTTCCGATTACGCCGCCAAATTATGGGCATGGTATGTTGTTTCGCACACTGGAAGGGAAATTGTTAATGTGCCTTCATAGCCATAAAAGTAATAATGGCCGTACTATTCGCATCCCTAAGTTTTTCGAAGTGGATATATCCGGCAATAAATTGGTTGTAGGAGAACAGTATAAACTTTAAATCAGCTATAAAAATTGAGTCGAAGTTGAGTTGTAGTTACTAGCTATTAAATAGTAAAGCCGTCATGATTGCAGGTAAGAAAAAATCCCAAATGTGTGATATTACAAAGCACCCAATTGGGAAAAGCAAAGACATTTTTCTTTACAGATTAAGTAATGCCAATATTGAGGTTGAGATATCTAATTATGGTTGCACCATTGTTTCTATTAACACACCCGACCGTCATGGCAAGAAGGCAAATATCGTTGCGAGTCTTGAAAATTTTGAAGACTATACAAAAGATCATCCTTACCTGGGATGCGTTGTGGGTAGATATGCAAACAGAATCGCTTTTGGAAAATTCCGCATCGGTAATGCAGACTATGTTTTGCCGGTAAATGATGGTCAAAATCACCTGCATGGCGGATATAATGGATTTAACAGAAAAGTTTGGAAACCTGAAGCAGAAATTAAAGAATATGATCGGGTGGGTATTCAATTCACTTATTTAAGTGAGGATGGAGAAGAAGGCTATCCTGGAGATTTGAAAGTGTCAGTTACATATGTTTTAACTAACAGTGACGCCCTTGTTATAAACTACGAGGCTGTTACCAATAAACCAACAATTGTTAATCTTACTAATCATTCCTACTTCAACCTTTCAGGTTTTCAAACCCCTACCATTTATGAACACTTACTGAAGGTAAATGCACATAGCTATACTGAGAAAAATAGCAACAATATTCCTACGGGAAATTTCAACCGGGTGCTGAATACTCCCTATGATTTTCTACAGTTTAAAAAAATAGGTGAACGTATTCATTCTCTATGTGATGATAGAGGATATGATATCAATTACGTTTTAGATGGCTCCTTACCAGCAGTTGAATTATATGATCCTTTTTCAGGGCGGTTATTGAAAGTTTTTACTGATACACCTGGCGTGCAGGTATACACTGCCAATTGGTGGGATGGAACATTGAAAGGATCACACAATCATCCGTATTTGCAACATGCCGCAGTTGCTCTTGAAGCGCAGGCATTTCCAGATGCACCTAATCATCCTCATTTTCCAGACACAGCCCTCTACCCGGGACAATTGTTCAAAACTCAAACAACTTTTCAATTCATGGTTGAAAAAAATGAAACGGTTATATGTGGTTAAAAGTTTTGGGAATGACGGGTTGCACTTTTTGTTTTGCATTACAAGTTGCCATTACAATAATTTAAAAAATAAAAATGAAATGAAGAAAATTTACGTTGTTGCTTTCTTAATAGCTGTGACGATAGCAACACTGCCAGCAAGTGCACAAAAGAAAGCTTCTGGTGTACCACAGCAATTCAATTATAAGGTTGATTTGAAGAAAGCAGGTACCAGTGCCGAAAAAATTAGTTCAGTAGATTCATTGCTGCAATCTTTTGTTGATCAGAAGAAGGTGGCTAATGTTGCCGCTTTTGTAGCCAAAGGCGGCGATGTAGTGTATAAAAAATCCTTCGGATGGAAGGATCTGGAAAAAAGAATTGCAGCAACTCCGGATGATTATTATATCATGTTTTCCCAAACAAAAGCAGTAACAACAGTTGCATTCATGACATTGGTTGAAAAAGGATTGGTCAAAATTGATGATCCTGTTTCAAAATATTTTCCTGAGATCCCTGAAAAAGTAGTAACGGTGGTTAATAGTGATGGAAGTTATGAAACGCGGCCTGCTACAACGCCCATTACATTCATACATCTTATGTCGCACTCTTCCGGATTAAGTGCTGGTCTTGTACGCACCATCCGCAATATAGAAAGACAAAGAGCGGACTCCATTAGAAAAGCAAATGGCGATACCTCAACTGCTCGGGTCATTGGTCAGCGCACTGGTGGTGTTGGTACTTCAAAATATTTGAGAGATGATATGATAGCATTAACAAAGTATCCCCTCGGTTTTGATCCCGGGAGCGAATGGAATTACCATGTCAGCACCAATATGCTGGCTTATATGATCGAACGGATTTCAGGAAAGTCTTTGCGCCAATATGTAAAGGAAACTATATTGCAGCCACTGGGAATGAACGATACTGACTGGTATTACGAACCTGACGCATTAAGCCGTTTTGTAAAGGTCTACAATTACGCAGATGGAAAACTGGAAGCTGCCTCAAATAGTTACAGCGAAGCAACAATCAATACATCTCCAACATACTTTGAAGGCGCTATAGGTCTCAATGGCCCCATTGAAGATTATGCAAAATTCTGCCAGATGCTGTTGAATAAAGGCGAATTCAACGGACATAGAATATTAAAACCGGAAACGATTGATCAAATGACCAAAATAAACCGCTTACCAGAAGTGAATTCCGGTGGTAAAGGGTTTCAATTTGGGCTAGGATTTGAATTGTATAATGAAAACAAAAAGCCAGTACAGGAAGTTTCCAATACCGCATTCGCATGGGGTGGATTATATGGTACGGAATATATTATCGACCCGGAAACCAATATGATTGTTTTATTCTATCTAAACATGCCACGTCACGAAACATTATATCCCCGATTCCTACGTAAAGCCTACCTACTTTTCGCGAAATAATATAAATGGACTCAATATTAATATTATAAAAATTAAAATTTCATTCATATGCTAATAAGAACAATTGCTTGCTCAGTTGCTTTTTGTTTCCTGGGTGTTTTAAATTCTTTAACTGCTCAATCAGTAAAGACTGATTCATCTGCCAGGGTTACTTCCAGGATTGTAGAAGATGGTGGCACCGGACCTTTTAAAGCGCTCATGCTAACAGAAGCTAGTTTACCAACACATACAGTTTTGCGTCCCAATGACATGAGCCCTTTTGGTGTCAACAATAAGTTGCCCATTATTGCATGGGGTAACGGTGCCTGCGCCAACTCCCCCTGGGGACACATAAACTTTTTATCCGAAATAGCTTCATATGGTTTTTTGGTAATTGCTATTGGGCCGATACCACAGATTGGAGAACGCAGTGGCGGCTTAACAAAATCTTCGCTCATGATTGATGCCATCAATTGGGCCATTGCACAAAATGGAGACAAAAACAGTCCTTATTACAATAAGCTTGATGTAACGAAAATAGCGGTTAGTGGTATGTCTTGCGGAGGCTTGCAAACACTAGAGGTTGCACCTGATCCCCGCATCACAACAATTGTTGTTTGCAACAGCGGTATTTTAGGCGATACTACAAATAGAAAATCTGGAATGCCAGGACTTACGAAGGATCACCTTTCGAAATTGCACACCCCTTCGCTTTATATACTTGGTGGCGAAAAAGACATCGCTTATAAGAATGGAATGGATGACGTTAATCGCATCAATCATGTACCGGTTTTTGTTGCCAATATGGATGTTGGACACGGAGGCACATATGATAAGCCTCATGGTGGCGAGTTTTCAAAAGTGGCTTTAGCCTGGTATCAGTGGCAGTTGAAAAGTGATACAAATGCTGGAAAAATGTTTACCGGCAATCCCAGTGGTCTTGCCAAAAATCCTGTATGGAAAGTCGAAAAGAAAAATATGCCTTAAACTTCAGCGTTGGCGTCATCGGTTTAATTATTAGCTCTAATTATATGAGGTAAATCGTTGTTTTATTACTTTTCTTCCTTACTTAAATTGCAATTTATTTTGATAAAATTGAATGATGCAACATTCGATTTATCAGATTTTATAAACTAATGGAGGCTATAATTCCTGCTAAAAAATGCACTGAAAATTCACTCAGTGCATTTTTTAGTGTATTCAAATCATAATTCAAAGCCAAAGCGGCGAAACATACGTGGTAAATTTCTTGCATGAATGGATATATCAATGTTAATGAATTCGTTTCTCACGATACTCATTAGGAGGTAATCCCATAATTTTTGTAAACAGTCTTGAAAAATAATATTGATCTTCTATAGCTATCTCCTGTGAAATTTCTTTTATGCGAAGATTTGTAAAAAGTAGAAATTGACACGCCTTCTGAACTTTTAAATGGTTGAAATATTCTATTGGGGAATAGCCAGTCTTCTTTTTAAAAAGATACGAAAAGTGTGAAGGCGATAAATTTACTTTGGAAGCAATATCTTCTAGTTTCAACATTTTATCAACGTTCTTACTCAAAAAGTCTATTGCAATGTCAGAAAAATCTCTTTTATCCAACTTGCTAGAGCCATACTTTTCGTTGTATAGGAATGTGGTCAAGTAGTGCCAAAGGCACATATTTGCGTAAGTCAATGTATCTGTCCCATAGCCTCTTTCCAGTTGACTATAGATTTCATTAAATAGTTCAATCGTTTTCTCATTGTACTTGATAAATCCTTTAAGTCCAATTTGTTTTTCTATGCTGGAAATGATTTGAGAAGAAATGGTTCCTTTAAAATGAACCCAATAAATAGTCCATGGATTTTTATCATTTGCCTCGTAAGCGTGGGCTGTTTTCATAGGGATTGCGAAAAAGTCTCCTGCTTGGATTTTATATTCTATGTTTCTAATCTTAACTCGTCCTTCTCCCTCATGACAGTAGATAAGTATGTGTTGGTCTGCTCCATGATCTCTTTCTCTAAAATGAAATTTAGCCTTTGGGTAATAGCCAATATCTGTAATATATAAATTGCTAATCACTTCATTTTTAGTACACCTCGAGCTCAGAATTTGCCTTGGAATAACAACAGCTTTCTGTCCTTGGAAGCCTTCCCGTTTTTTAATTGTTTCTTTCTTCATCATAATATAAATATCGTGAAAAAATCCATCAAATTGAGCTTAACTTCATTGAGTATCATGGTCGAAATGTCTTGCTTTATTTTGGCAAAAGCGTTTTGTATTATGAGTGACGTAAAATCGTGAACCTTAAAATAATCTTTATAGCTAATGCCATTGGGATTCTGAAGTGAGCTTATGTTTTCGAAAAAGTTTGTCTGTTTGGAATATTCCCTATGGTTCTTGATAATGAAATTGTGGTAGAAGGTGATAAAATATCCTTCCTGTAAAACTATCGTTGCAAAAAATCAAATTAGGGAAACTTGTGTCATTCTCAACTTGATAGCTTCTTTCTCTCTCCTGAGGGTAAGATGCTTTATGAAAAATATTCTCGGTGTTGGAGGATCTACGCCGGCGTCGTCGCTGGGTTTCTTATTGTGTATGTGGTGGCTGGTATTCGCTACCGGCTATTGCAGTGTATCGTGCTCCGGTAGTGGCTGGTGTTATCCAGTACCAGTTGGCATGGCTACACCGGCTATTGGCTGGGTAGCAGCAGCGGCTTCGGCCGCTTTTTTTCTGTTCATTCCAAAACAGAGATGTCAAAGACAAGGAATTTGCGAAGGCTTGAAAATAGTATTCCTTCCGCCCGGCTATCTGAAGCTAAATTTATATATAAAGGCTGATGATTTACACACAGCTAAATTACTAGCGTCCTGCCCGATATGAAGCCAAATTGAAAAATAAAAAGTTGAAGCACAGCTACCGTCTGCCCAGCTTTTGCAAATACCCATGTTGGGCGTAGTTTTGGTCAGTCAATCTCTAAGTATCTTAAAATTATTTCATTGGCATTTGGTGCAACAGAGTCTGGTACACTGGAGTAATAACTTTCAATAGGGTCAGGAGGGGTTCTATTTTCTTTGTCCAGATGATACTCTCCAAAGTACAACAACCACATGCATTTCCAAAATTTAATTATTGAAAGAAAACTAGTTCTGCATACGTATTCATTCAATGACGGCAAATGTAAGTTCCCATCCTTGTCATTACCAGAATCGAGGTACTTAATACCAAAATCAATTAAGTTAATTTCAAAAATTTCCAAATGTTTCAGTGTCCATTCTCTAACATCAGCCTGCTCTAAACATTTATTTGCAACCAAAATGTGTTTCAAATCATTTACTGCGTTTTTTCCATAATCGTCTAAATATAAAAAATCTAAAAGTTCTTGATAAATTTCTGATTTTTTTTGATTAAGTGGTTTGTGTAAAACTGGTGATTCTGATTTTACTGAAGGCAACGGGTTTTCTTCAATAAAATTTTGTAAATATGTTACTTCTAATATTTTCATTGTTATCTTCTTGACCATTTACCAATGTCATTTTAATCACCACCACCTTCAATAAAGTGCTTAGCAAAGTAACAATTGTTGAATCATGCTACCCTCTTTCCCAGTATTACCCCCCCTGTTGGGCCGAGTTTTAATCAAACGGAAGATGAATTATGGAATATCTTTAGAGTTCTCATAAACTATATAAAGAACATAATTCTCTCCTTGCTTATTTTTTAAGGTCTCCGGATCTGACAGTTCTAGAGTTTGGATTTGCTTGTCACGCTTTATCTTATCACAAACTGTTTCATGCATTATTACTCTAATTTTTTTTTCGATATCCCAATGAAATAACCATTCTTTTTTATTTCCTTCCTCATCAAAATCTCTATACATTTTTAGTTCGGGAATGTTTAGTTTTTCCTTTATTTGAGTAATGCTTAAAAAATGTTTTACCTTTTCAAGTCTAATTAATGGCTGCTTATATTCATCGTATCCTCTATCTATAAAGTCTCCATATTTATTAAAATACCCCTTTGGAAGTAAATGGATTTGGAATTCATCTGTCAATATAAACTCCTTTAGATTTATGTCAAATGTTTCACCTTCTTCAATTTTGGGAAAATCCCTCTTCAATATTAAAACCTCATGGGAATTAATAGACGAGTTATTGTAGCATAAAATATACTCTTGTTCTATTTCTGCATCTTTTAATTTTAATTTTGTTTCTCCAGTTTTTGTAAGAATACATGAATCTTCATTAACAAAATTGTTTTTTGGAAAGTATTCTAACTGAGATGCATAGTGATTAGCTTTTAAAATAGCATTCTCTCTGAAATTACTTTTGGCCATTTCACGGGATTCAATGAGATTCCAAAAATTCACTGGTTCTACTTCTCTATAATGAGATAATTTGTTTTTATAAGTATTTTCTCCTGTTAGATCAAAAATTACTTCTGCTATATATTTGCAGCATTCAAAGGGTTGTAGCAAAACTTGTACTTCTGCAAACCTAATAACACACCAATTTTTTGAAATAAAAACGTTATCTCTTATTTCGTTTTTTTTGTCATCTGAAAGATGTATTGGAGTTTTTGAATCAATAATATAAGGTTCATCAACTTCTATATCTATAACAATATTTTCATTTTCAAATACAAAATCTGGTGTATAGTCTGGTTGTGCTGGTATCAAATCCCTATTTCCATAAAGGATATAGCATTGTTTTATATGTTTGCTAAAATGAGAATAAAGACATCGAAAAAAAAAGCTCTCACTTATTCCTTTTTTTGCCACTTTAGTAATAATAGAACCTTTTTCATATCCCTGCAGAACTTTTAATATTTGGCCTTTTTTATATTTGTCGCTATTGATAAAATTTTCTTTAAGTTTTTTGCGCTTTTTATTTTCTTCCTCAATTGCAAGTATTTCATTTGCGTATTGTACTCTTAGCAAGGCATTTTGTTGGTTGACAACTTTTCTGAATTTTATTGATTCATAAATCAGGTAAATACTAATTCCTAACAAAATCAAATAAATTAATAGACTTCCTACATTTAAAGAATTTAATATTATGGCAAGTAGTATTAATGAAAAAGAAAGCATTATTTCATAATATGAATGTTTTTTTAGTCTTGGTGATGACGGTATTTTTAAGAGTTCAAATTCAGGAAACACATTGTTTCGATATTTCTCAACCAGCTCTGGATATTTTGTATATGGATAAGTCATGCCGATGAATAATAAAGGTGTGAATTTTGGGGTTTTAAAAATTACGCCTAACATTAGTTTTGTACGCATATGCGCACCACTGCAATGTAGTATAACTCTTTGAATGATAATGGGGTTGTTGTCGTTTTTTAATTGTTGGGCGTTATAACAATTCCATTTAGGCTTGTCTAAAAAAACAAAATCGCCAACAATTGAGTGGTACGTATTTATATTATTGGTTATCAACAAGGTTGTTGTCGCATTTACCAATTTCCGCCCATGTCGGTCTTATACCCAACATAGATGATGCTTAAAGTAAATATTCGTTATTGGATGATCAACGCCGGCTTTTACCTCGGTAGTTTCAGCGGCTTCGGCTGCTTTTTCTGTAAATTTTTCAACAGTGACCTTGCTCAGGCCTTTACCAAAGCTTTACCCTTAAATTGCATACCTACTAACGTACTTCCCTTGCCGTTCATTCGATTTGTGCTACTGAGCGTGTTACTTTTCGCTGCCACCAACTGCTGGTGCCAGCTCACCGGCAAGGTTATAACAAATAGGAGCGAAATTTCAACTGAGCAAAATCTTGTACAGCAAGCCGATTGTTTATTCAAATTAATTCTCAACTAGATGATAGAATACATCTCTAACCTATTGCCACGCATTCAGGCTTTTTCCAAGTCTTTAGATCATCAGGAATCATTTGTTGAAAAAACCTGGGTATTGCTTGATGAGGAAGGTAATAGACAGCAATATATTTTCATGCGAGATGGCCGCTTTCTCATGTCATTGAATGGAAAAGTGCAAGAGGGCAAATGGGAGTACATATCTACTTCCAGATGTTTATTGATAGATCGCGGCACAGATAAACTAATGTTCAATCAGGCTTTTTTAGATGAAGCAGTAATGATACTTAAAATTGATGGGGTGAATACTATTGAATGGATGTTGGCAAATGCAAACATCTTACCCGATCTTAATATAAAAGATTATTTAAGGTCCGTCGAAAGAAGAAATCTAAATATTATCACCGTAAGAAGTCAAAGTGGTGATGTTATTGATATTGAAGGAGCAGCTCAGCCTGGTATTTTCACAGGAATGAAGGTGTGGATAAATGATGAACCCGCCACCGATGAAACTATTAAACTTACAGATGGAAGTATACTTGTAATAAAAGATGGTATAATACATTCCATTTCCTATGAACAATTGTACAATTCAAAAATTGGAAAGATTACGGTATTTGCACAATTCAAAAATTTGGTCAGTTTGGGAGATAAAGTATCGGGTCCTACTGATCTTCCTGAAGGGAAATGGATTACCATACAAAATAATTATCAAAGAATAAAAATCCGTAATAGCATTATTTATAAATCCCAGGATATGTTCACATATGGAACACTATTTGCCTTAATAGTTTTACTAATCATTGCAATTGTTCTAATTGTTACACAAGGTTAACGTAATTCAGATTTCTCCTAATTCTCCGCCCATGTTGGTCTTATATCCAACAGGGATGATGCTTAAAGTAAATATTCGCTATTGGTAAGCATACTCCCTGCTTCATCCAGTCTTTCCCTCATCCCATTTGCCTCTACCTTTACTATCCATTTCCTCACTTTTGTATTTTGTTTTGAATGAACCAGGAACCAAATTCTTTTAGCTTGGAGTACAATGGCCGCACACTGCAGGTAGAAAAACTGAACCTTCCCGGCTACAGGGCTTATAGGGTAAGTGCCGAAGGTTCGATTTCATTGATTGTGGCAAGAGCAAAAGATTTTGAAGCTCATCATTTTTGGACTTCCATACCCGAGGGAAGGCAGGTGGAAGCCGAGCGTGTAGGTGCTGTAGTCGAAGAATACCTGCGAGCCAAAAACTATATTTGAGTATGTGTTATTACAACGGCGTGAAAGTTACCAGGGCCGAATATATCCGGCTGAAAAACCTCGAAAAATTGGTGGCCAACTACAATTTCCTGGTGAAGCCTTTGAGTATAGGTTTTGAGTATGGAACCCAAGCGGTTCTTAAACCCATAGACGGAAAGGAGGATTTTGATATTGTAGAAATGGAATGGGGTTTTATACCTCCTAAAATACCCAACAGGGCTGCATTGGAACGATTCAGAAAAGGTGGAATAAATGCCAACACCGGGAAGTTTGAAAAGCCTTTTATCACCCTGAATGCCATTGGTGAAGAACTGTTTCAAAAGACCTCTTACAAAGAGGCTGCTCTAAGCCGCAGGTGCCTGGTACTGTCAAGCGGGTTTTACGAATGGCGCCATCATTTTCCTTTGAGTAAAAAAACAGGCAAGCCATTAAAGACGGCTGTAAAATATCCCTACCATATCTCACTTGTGGACAAGGAGTATTTCTTTATGGCAGGCATCTGGACTCCCTGGACAGATAAGCAAACGGGCGAATACGTGGAAAGCGTTGCTATTCTAACAGCCGGCGCCAATGGAATGATGAAGCAGGTGCATAATTCCAAAGAAAGAATGCCTGTTATCTTGAATGAAGACCTCGCATTCGAATGGATGTTTGATGCATTGGATGAAAAAAGAGTGACTGAAATTGCCGCTACACAATATCCTGCTGCTGAAATGCAGGCCTATTCTATTCGAAAGGATTTTCTACATGCATTGGATCCCAAGGAAGCATTTGTATATCCCGAATTGCCACCTTTGGAAATTGCTGCATAAATAGAGTGAGGTAGTAGTGTTGGTTTTCATTGCTGTTTTTTCCCTTGCCGTCCTTGTATAGGACTCACATTTGCAATCTTATTGAGCATACCCGATGCCCGCATGAGCAAGGGTTCTCCAAACCTGTTTTTAATACTATCAATCGCCTGGTACAGGTTCACCATTTCTTGTGTATCATCAAACAGGCTGATTTGATAATTGCCCGGCACAAGGCTGCTAAAGCGAATACCCACCAGCCTTATCAGCATACGCCTTTCATACAATTTTTTAAAAAGTTCATCGGCAGTTTTTAAAAGTATATGGTCAGCATTGGTGTAGGCAATGCTTAGCTGCTTGGTATAAGTTTCAAAGTTGGAGTAGCGCAGTTTTACCGTTACACAACCGGTGAGTTTATTTTGGGTGCGCAGTTCAAAAGCACATTGCTCAGTCATTCTTACCAGCTCACTATGCAGAAATTTTGTATCAATCGTATCCTGCTGAAATGTGTGTTCGCTGGAAATTGATTTTTGTTCCTGGTAAGGTTCTACGGGTGTTTCATCAATGCCATTGGCTTTTCGCCAAAGCATGGTGCCCGGTTTGCCCATCAGGTTTTGTAAATATTCTACTGGTATTTCGCTCAGCACTTTCACGGTTTCCACACCCATCTTGTACAGGCTGAAAGCTGTTTGTGGGCCAATGCCCGGCAGCTTAATGATACTCAATGGAGCGAGGTATGTTTTTTCGCCACCAAAAGGAATTTCTATTTGCCCATTGGGCTTCACTTCGTTGGTGGCCACTTTGCTCACCAGCTTATTACTGGCAAGGGCGTAAGAAATGGGCAGGCCACTTTCGGTGAACACTTTCTTTTTTAAATCCTGGGTAAACTTGAAGCACTCAAAGTATTTATCCATACCCGTGAGGTCCACATAAAATTCGTCGATGGATGCTTTTTCAAACAGCGGCACAGTATCTCTTATCACATCTGTTACCAGCCTCGAATATTTGCTGTACGTTTCCATATCGCCACGTATCACAATGGCTTCATTGCAGAGCCGCTTTGCAGTTTTCATGGGCATGGCACTGTGTATCCCAAACTGCCTTGCTTCATAGCTGCACGATGCCACCACGCCACGGTCGCCACTGCCACCAATCAACACAGGCTTCCCTTTGAGTGCAGGGTTTTGCAGGCATTCTACCGATACAAAAAAAGTATCGAGATCCAGGTGTGCAATATGGCGGGACAGTATCATAGGTTGGCATATTTTCTTTCTTTGTATCCTACTTTGTACAGCTTCATTACTTCAATACTGTACACGCCAAATTCTTCAATCACTTTGCCTGTCACTTTATAAAATCCTCTTCCTTTTAAAGGATACTGCCTGAATGTATCCGGAAAATGAACGGTGTCCACCCAATCCAAATCAACATCCAAAAAAGTACCGAACGACATGGTTTCTTTTTTCACCGTAGGCACTACTTTATAATCTATAAAATAGAGCAGCAGTGTAAGCGTCTTGCCCAGGTTGGCTTTCAGTTGTTTGGCAGTTGCATATTGTGCAGGGTTATCATTCACCAGCGCAAAAGGATCTGCCAATACAAAATCTAAAATCTCCAATTGGTCGTAGAGGTCATCTATTGGGTTATCGGCCAGTTCGGGTAGTTTAAATGCAACTGGTGGTTCCTTGAACATGGATTGGCCAGCAGGCACATGGTGCGTATTTTTCTTATGCAGAAAATTGGCTTCCCATAGCAGCGCCTTTTTTGTTTTTCCTGTAAATCGAAAAGCACCAACGCTGATAAGTGTATTCAGTTGCTCCATGCCGATTGCCACCCGCTCCACAAAATCCTGTAGGTGTAAGAATGGGCCATTATTATCCCGTTCTACCAGCATTTGTTCTGCCTGTTCCTGTTGCAGCGATTTAATATGCACCAAACCTGTGTACACATCATTGTCTTTGATATCCGTATCGTACACGCTTTCATTTACACAAGGCAGGTGGATAACGGCACCGGCTTTGCGCAGCTCAATAAAATACAGTTCTGTTGTATAAAACCCGCCAAAGTTGTTGATGACCGCCACCATGAACTCCCTGGGAAAATAGGTTTTCAGGAAAAGGCTTTGATAGCTTTCTACTGCAAATGATGCTGAGTGTGCTTTGCTAAAACTATAACCGGCAAAGCTTTCAATCTGCCGCCATACTTCCGTAGCAATGGCATCATCGTGCCCCATGTTTTTACTATTGGTAAAAAACTTTTCCCGTATGCGTAGCATTTCCTTGTTGCCTCTATACTTGCCACTCATAGCCCTTCGCAGAATATCTGCTTCGCCCATATCGAGGCCTGCAAAATGGTGCGCCACTTTTATCACATCTTCCTGGTACACCATTACTCCATAGGTTTCCTGCAGCAGCTCTTCCATTTTTGGGTGCAGGTATTTAAATTTTCCGGGATTATGATAGCGGAAAATGTATTGTTTCATCATACCACTTTGTGCCACGCCCGGCCTTATGATGGAACTGGCCGCCACCAGTGTGAGATAGTCGCTGCATTCCAGCTTGCAAAGCAGTTGACGCATGGCAGGACTTTCTATATAAAAGCAGCCAATAGTATTTACTGTTCTTATTTGTTCGCGTACCCGCTCATCTTTCTTGAACTTTTCAATGGCGTGTATATTGATTTCAATGTTCTTATTCTTTTTGATAAGCGTTACGGCATCTTTAATATGCGCCAATCCCCGCTGGCTTAAGATATCCAGTTTGTACAGGCCAATGGCTTCTGCTCCATACATGTCCAGTTGTACAGTGGGAAATTCTTTGGGAGGCATGAACACCGCAGCATACCTGTGCATGGGCGTTTCGCTGATCAAGATGCCGCCGGGATGAATAGACAAATGATTGGGAAAACTTTCTATCAGCTTTCCGAACTGCAATATTTTTCGTTGTATGGAATCTTCAGGATTACCGCTATCGCTTAGTGTATCTATTTCTTCTTTTGGCAGGCCAAACACTTTGCCCAGTTCCCGCACCACAGCCCTATACTTAAACGTGGTGAACACACCCAGCAGCGCAGTATGCTGCATGCCATAGCGTTTAAAAACATAGTCAATCACATCATTCCTGTCGCGCCAGCTAAAATCAATATCGAAGTCAGGTGGTGAGGTTCGATAAGGATTCAGGAACCTTTCAAAATACAGGTCGAGTTCAATGGGATCTACATCGGTTATTTTGAGGCAATACGCCACAATGGAATTAGCACCGCTGCCACGCCCCACATAGAAAAAGCCACGCGATTGTGCATAGCGGATAATATCCCAGGTAACGAGAAAATAAGTATTGAAACCCAACTGGTCGATAATTGCCAATTCCTTCTGCACTCTTGCAGCGGCCTGCTTATTGGTGCCGTACCGAAAAGCCAGGCCATCAAGCGCCAGCTTTTGCAGCAGCCGTTTATCATCGGCTGCAGAGGCACTGAAATTGCGCTTGTTTTTATCGGTATGGAATTCCATTTCGATATGACAAGCATCCAATACTTTATAAGTATTCGTAACGATTGCAGGATATTGGCTGAACGCCGCCAACAACTCCTGCTGCGAAGCAAAAGTTTCGTTGGGGTGCGCCACTGCTTCGGGTGGCAATTTTGATAGCAACACATTGGCATCAATGGCCCTTAGCAGCCTGTGTACGTTGTAATAGGTTTTACTGGCAAACGTGACCGGCTGCAGTATTACGAGCGCGTCGGTTTTCACCTGTTGCCCATATAATTTATTGAGTTCCCATGCCGTAATGCCAATGCGTTCGTTGGCAGCAGTAGGTACTTTTTTTCCAAACGGATAAATGATAAAGCCATCTTCTGGATGGTCGAAAAAAACGGCAGGAGCTTCGGGAAAATCCTGCTTGGCCTGCAGGTGTTCGGACAGGAAGGCGTTGATCCATTGCAGCCCTCGGTTATTGGCCGCCAGCAGGATATACAGCAGGTTGTTACCGTTCCTGATTTCAGCACCTACAATAGGCTTAATACCAGCTTCGCGGCAATGCTGCACAAAATCCCAGGCATCGCAGGTATTATTAATGTTGGTGAGTGCCAGGGCCGCCACGCCCAGTTCAGCCCCGGCTTTTACCAGGGCTTCTGCGCTATAAGTGCCGTATCGGAAGCTGAAATATGATTTACAATTGAGGTACATGCCGGCCATATTGGGGCGGCTAAATTAGTAACAAATACTAAAGAGTTTAGTATTTGTGGAGTTTTATGGGGAAAGATTAGCAGGGGGGCTTCAAAAATGGTGGCTGCATTGGCTAAATGGGCTACCGGTTTGCCCGGCAGGGTGGCAGTAAATTGTACAACGCTGATGCCGATCAATTTTTGAACCTGCCGAGTTATACAATGGGCTCAACCGCAAAGCTGCAGGAGCGTAGATGGACTGCATTAAAAAGTTTGCAACCCGGGCAAGTGTTGTTGTTTACCATTCATGGTGTACCCGATATAGCACATCCCGACTATACCACTACCGAAGCAGATCTTACTGCGTTCCTGCGATTCATAAAGGAGCAGCATTTCAGGGTAATTGCATTGAAAGATTTTGATAAGCACTAACTGTATAGGAGCATACCTCATTTCTCTATTTTTGCTATAATGGACAAAAGAACCAGGCTCAATGCTATTGCCCAATGCTGTGAAACCCGTTTTAACAGGGGGCCTGCTAACGATTGGAAAATCGGAGACTTTACTGAACTCGGTAGAGCTATTTTTCGTGAAACAGGTGTAAGCATTAGTATTAATACCCTCAAACGCATTTTTGGAAAAATTGCTGTAGAAGAAGATTACCTGCCACAGCAGGCTACTCTTGATGCCCTTATTCAATATGGTGGTTACCAAATAGGAGACGAACTCACTGTAACCCCATTGCCGCATGTAAGACCAGCTGTGCCTGTCGGGGTTAAGCCAACTAATCAACCAACCCGGTTTAAATGGTGGATGGCAGTAGTTGTTTTGGTGCTTATAGCTGGAGGCATTGGGCTGGTACAATATCTTAGCACAACTAGCCAATTAAAAGGTAGCATAACACTGAAGAATACTTCGGGCGTGTTGCCGGCTACAGCTTTTTTTCAACTTGAGTTGCCTGAAACAAAGGATAGTCTTTTCATCAACTTTGGCGACAAATCGGCTTACGCCAAACTTACACCCGGCCAAACCAGCATAAGCCATATCTACCTTTTTCCGGGTGTATTTCCAGTGGCACTCCAAATCAAGGGCCAGGTCATTGATACTGCAACAGTGTTCGTGCGTTCCAACAAATGGATGGGTTTTGGATACCACCGCCAGGCCGATTTGCCCGATCGCTATTATGCTTTTCCGGCTCAAAAAAATGCTGACAGTCTCTTTACCATTTCCCATAAGCAACTATTTAGCTCTGGAGTGGATACCACCGGGTCACTGTTTACCCGTTTGTGCAATTTTACCGATGTGGCTGCTTCGGCCGACAATTTTGAACTGGAGGCCAGTTTTAAAAATGATGTCGAAGAAAAGGGAATGTATTGTAATAGCACCCAGTTGCAGGTTTCCGGGGCAAAAGGCATGATTCGGTTTAAACTGGTGAGCCCGGGCTGCAGTTCATCTGTTTTAAACGTGGTTGGCGAAAACCGATATGAAGGGAGTACTTCTGATCTTTCCGGCTTTTCCATTAATCTCGAACAATGGAACCGCGTAAAAATGGTGAACCGAAACAAGCACATTACGTTTTGGGTAAATGACAAAAAACTTTTTGAAGGGGCTTATACCCAATCCCTGGGCGATATAAAAGGATTATTTCTGGAATTTGGGGGTACCGGATTCGTGAAAACCTTACAGCTGGGTGATAGTAACCGGATTTTTTACCGGTTTTGATAACTGTTCAGCCTGTTTCTATTTGTTTGCAATTATTGAAAATCAATCTGTTATCTATCCAAAATTTTGGATGACTTATGGACAGACTTTGGTTGGCTCTGTGCACTAATTGAGCTGCACTGACCCGCTACTTTCGAAGCATGCTTGATGTATGAAGGTGTTGTTGGCAAGATCATTTGTCATTATTCTATTCAAAGCATCAGCCTTTAAAGTATGTGTAGAATAAAAACGATTGTAGCTCCTTTAGCCTGTCTGTTGGCTATCTGTACTGGATGGATGCGCCAGTTTCTCCTGCCATCTAAGGGAATGCCAGGCAACAAAATCTCATTCAACGGCCATTGGAAGTTCAGGCTTCTTCTTTTACAATTAGATTCTTCGTTCACGCTTCTGACCGGGAGTACTGGTAGGTCGATGTATCCTATTGCATTAACCTCCGTCACTTGGCACATGTTTTTAACCCGCAGCTCTTCAGCCGTGTTGCAGAAATCTTTTGCAAGCCACTAGTGTCTAAAGCATTACAGACTGTTCAAAATAAATACTTAAATGAGTTTGCCATATGAACCGAACTAAAATGAACAAAACTTTCAACAACCAGTTCTTAACCTTTGGTTTTATTCTTTTATTGGCTTGTTGGGTGTGTAGCTGCAAAAAGCTAGACCTTACGTTGCATACCACGGATGATGTGAATATTACCGGGTATTTTCAAAAGAATGTTGATTCCTTTTCATTGTTTTTACGAATACTCGAAAGAACAGAAACTGCTGATTACCTGAATGCTTATGGTACCTATACCTGTTTTGCACCCACTAATAGCGCAGTGAAAACATTTCTGGCCAATATTGGCGCAAGCTCAGTAGAAACGGCAGACCCGGCGATATTGAAAGATATTGTCCGTTTTCACTTAATGGAAAGTATTGTAACCACTGAAACTTTTAATGATGGGAAAATACCTGTGGTCACTATGTTTGGCCAATACCTTATTGCAAATGTTGACAATGTGAATGGCAGTTCGAGATATTTTATTAACCGACAGGCCCATATCACAAAAACGAATGAAAGGGTCGGTAATGGTATCATTCACATAATAGACAATGTATTGATACCGGCTAAGAAAACCCTGGCCAAATCACTGGAAGAAAATCCTGATTTTTCCATTTTCGTGCAGGCATTAAAAGAAACGGGTTGGTTCACACTATTAGATAATCAGAATGCTTCTGGTGCCGATAAAAAATGGTACACTGTATTAGCCGAATCTAACAAGGCTTTGTCAGACAGTGGTATTCAAAATTTCAATGCATTGAAACTAAAGTACTCTCAAACTGGCAATCCCTTGCTGATCACAGACAGCCTGAATATTTATTGTGCATATCATATACTGCAAGGTTTAAAATTCATGGGTGACCTTGTAAATACACCGACACATATTACAATGGTTCCTCTGGAAGTAGTAAGCGCCAAGATCGACGATCAATTGCGCATGTTGATAAATGATGATGTATTTAATGGAGTACTGGAGCCGGGTATAGAATTAATAAGGCCCAAAAGTGATATGGCTTCATCCAACGGCGTAATACATGAGGCAAATGCTCATTTCATTGTGAAGGTTAGAAAGCCTATAGCACTATTTTGGGATGTGTCAGATTTTGAAGAGATTCGTAAACTACCTGCCTATTTTAGAAAGGCTACATATGCATTCTTAAAAAATAACAACGCTGAAATTCCAATTAAGGATATCACCTGGCCCTATTTTGTAGGCACCAACAAGTTGACATATTATTATAGCACTACACAAAGTCAATCTAGCGCAGCATGCTACAATGATATAAACCTGATGGAGCTCGGTACCAGTAATCGTGCTACTTATGTTGACTACCGAACACCAGCACTGGTGAAAGGTAAGTACAAAGTGTGGGTATGTTATCGTTCTCAAAAAGGCTCGTCAAATTCGATTCTCGTTTGTAATGTAACAATAGATAGCACCGAAATGCCAAGAACATTCGCATTTACAGATGTAAGACCAAATGGAACAGACGCAGAACTGGAAGCAATCGGATGGAAACGGTACACGGGAGGTACAACCAGTACGAGTTATGCTGGCAGATTTGTAGGAACCGTAGAAATTAAGACCACCGAACGACACATGCTTCGAATTGGGGTAATCAATGGTGCCAATTCTACCAACAATCTTGATATGATTCATTTTATTCCGGTCGATGATAATCAGATTCTGCCACGATTTATGCCTGATGGAACTAAGGTTTATAATTAGGCCCAGGCAAAACAGAGAAATAAAAATTGAAGAATATATTACACATGAGAACGAAGAAGTTGAGTTTTATTTTATTCCTATTTATTGGCTTTCAAGCACTGGCGCAAGAGCAGATAAGCCTGAACGGCAACTGGAAATTTGCCCTTGCTAAAACAGAGAAAGAAGCCGTCCAGCTCAAAGATTTTTTTCAACCTGATTTTGCCCCTTCATCATTTGTATCTATACCTGTGCCATCCAACTGGGCAGTTTTAGGATTTGAAGAACCGGTATATCGCGGATTTGAGAAAGATACAGCCAGCGAAGGCTTTTACCTGTATGATTTTAATATTCCCAAAGGATGGGCAGGAAAGCGATTGCTATTAAATTTTGGCGGCGTGTGGTCTTCTGCAGAGGTATGGTTAAATGGAGTTTATGTAGGAATTCATGAAAGTGGATATACTTCTTTTTCTTTTAATGTTAGCGGCAAGCTTAAAGAAGACAAGCCCAATAAGCTGGCCGTTCGGGTGCGACAGATAAGCAGGGAATACAAATTTGATGTGTACGACGACTGGACAATTGGAGGTATTTACCGTGATGTTTCGTTAGAAGCAATGCCATCCAAACGCTGGTTGGAATATGCAGTTGCTACCACAACATTCGACCCTAATTATAAAGAAGCAGAATTGGCCATTAAATGTATGGTAAGCGATAAGCACGAGGGAAGTCTCCCTGGCAATTATCCAAGTCCCGGCAAACCCTATGATATTCGGTTTACGCTTCAAACGCTACAGGGTGAAAAAGTTGCCCACCGACTGCTAACCATACCTGCTCATACCTCCACGTCACGGGAGGTTCAAACGCAAATACACGTAGATACGCCGCTACACTGGACAGCTGAAACACCAAATCTATACGTACTGAAAATAGAACTATTGGAAAATGGAACGGTGGTGCAAACAAAAAGAGAACGTATCGGATTCAGGCAGATTTCTACTACCGGCGGCGTCTTTCGCATCAATGGGCAAGCGGTAAAATTACGAGGTGTGAACAGGCACGACGAACATCCCGATGTGGGGCGAGCCACTACCCGTGAGCATTGGTTGCAGGATATTTTGCTGATGAAGGCTGCCAATATTAATTACATCCGAATGGCACACTACCAACATGCTAAGGGGTTTGTTGAATTGTGCGACTCATTGGGAATGTATGTGGGAGAAGAAGTTTCTATTGGCGGAGCGGGAGGTCTGATAAGCGATCCATCCTATTCTGGTGCTGCATTAGTGCGTACTTACGAAACAGTAACCCGTGACATTAATAATCCATCCATTATTTATTGGACTATTGGTAATGAAGACCAGTTGGCTTCGCTAAACCTGGCTGCAGTAAAGTTTGTAAAAGCACTTGACCCTACAAGGCCTACCATGATACCGTGGCGGCACGAAACATGGTTGCCGAAGGATATTGATTTACTTTCTGCGCATTATTGGCAACCGCATGAGTACGACCAGCTTGCTAGCATAGCGGATCGCCCAATCATTACTACAGAATATACACATGCTTTCGGCGTCAATAGTATGGGGGGATTGGATGCAAGATGGAAAGCATTAACCAAACACCCTGCAGGAGCAGGAGGTGCCGTGTGGATGTGGGCCGACCAGGGAATTAAAACACCGGCTAAAAGACCTGCAGGTCGATACGAAAAAATTGTGAAGGACGATGAATACTTGCGCATTGACGATCAGGGTTGGGATGGTATAGTTGATTCTTACCGCAAACCAACCAGGGATTATTGGGAGGTGAAAGCCGTCTATGCACAGGTGTATCCCACCATCAATAAAATTCCTTTTGTAACCGGTCAAAGTTCCCTGAGTATTCCACTGCAAAATGATTTTGATTTTACTGACCTGAAGGCAATAAAAATTGAATGGATAATAAAGGAGGACGCAAAAAATATAGCAACCGGTGTTACTTCTATAGCTGGGCCTCCGCATACTGTTGCCACTTTGAATGTACCGTGCGAAAAATTAGGCATGTTGAAAAGCGGAAAAGCTTATTACATCTGGCTGCGTTTTTTGAATGAAAGTGGTCAAGAGATCATTTGCAAATCTGTAGAACTGGCGCCGGCATCCTACGAAATTCGGGCGAAGCCTGAGGTAGCGAAAATTATAGTGATGCAAAATGATTCTATCACCGTAAGTGTCAATAATATCAACTATTGCTTCAATCCAAAGACCGGTCATCTGCTATCCGGCAGTATTGAAAATGATAAGTTGATTTACAATTTGAAGCCTACCATCTGGCATAAGCCCGACAATGGCGAAAGCAGTGTTATCGGCAGCAAGATAGCCAGTAAATTACCCGATTTAAATAAGTACAATACAAAAGCAAAGACCTGGAAGTTGCAGGAAAATTCAGATAATGTATGTGTTGAAACAACTGTAGAGTACACTGTTGATGCAAAGAATTCTTTCACGGTGCAATACAAATACCTGATTACAATGGACGGGAAGTTGACTGTTCAATATGCAATACTTCCCCATGTGGAAACGCCAAGGCTGCCCATTGTTGGTATGTCTTTGCAAACTGCTCCTAAGCTAAAAGATCTGCATTGGGTAGGGCTTGGTCCTTACGATGCCAACCCTAACAAGCAAGCAGCAACCATTTTTGGATTTTGGGGCGGTGCACTTGATAGCGCAGCCCTTGATGGAAATAAAGCAACACAAAGTATTGAGTTAACAGGTTCAAATAATAAAGTTCGGATTGCAAATGATGGCTATATGGAGCATCACAGGTTAGATCCAAACAGAGTTGGAATTCTATCTACAGTGCTTGGTAAACCTGAGAAGGGTAGAAAGCCTTTTGAACCTTCACTATTATTGGAAACCAATACAGGGCAACCATTTGTTGGTCAGTTTGAAATAGACCTGGAAGCAATTAAATAAATGCCCTTCAGCCATGTTTAACCTGGTCTTCATTTATTCATCAAATAGGCAGCCTATTCTTCTTTGATATTTTTTGAGTGTACTGCATCGGGGCAGGCGCTATGATACCTTTATGAAAGCATTCATTCTATTATTGGGTTTGGTCTTTGCTATTGCAATTGAAACCCCTGCGCAACAACAGTATCCGCTCGATTACTGTGTTGCAAAAGCCAGCATAACGCTCGATTCCTTTCCGGCTTACAACAGAATTCCCCGAAGTATTCTGAATGGCAGGCAGGAATGGCAAATAATAAGTTCCTCAGATTGGTGCAGTGGTTTCTGGCCAGGCATTTTGTGGTATTTGTTCGAGTATACAAAAGATAAAAAATGGCAATCAAAGGCCAATAGTTTTACGCTTCCGTCTGCTCGTTTGGCATTTAAGAAGGCAAGCGATCATGATTTGGGTTTTCAACTTTTCACATCCTTCGGAAACGGATACAGGCTAACAGAAGATACTTTTTATAAAAGAGTACTACTGTCTGCTGCCGATACATTGGCAACATTGTACAACCCCAAAGTGGGTACCATTCTTTCCTGGCCTTTTCGGGTGAAACGCTTATCTCATAACACTATTATGGATAACATGATGAACCTCGAACTGCTTTTCTGGGCATCAAAAAACGGTGGATCAAAGCTCCTTTATGAAATAGCCTATAACCATGCATTCACTACTATGATCAACCAGTTTCGGGAAGATTATAGTAGCTATCATGTGGTAATGTATGATACCATTACAGGCAAAAAAATAAAGGGAGTTACCTATCAGGGTTATTCAGATAGTTCCATGTGGGCAAGAGGCCAGGCCTGGGCAATTTATGGGTTCACCATGTGTTACCGCGAAACAAAGGAGCGCAAGTTTTTGGAAACAGCGGAAAGAGCAGCGGGGATTTATTTAAAGAAATTACCTGATGACATGGTGCCTTTTTGGGATTTTAATGACCCGGCCATTCCGGTAGCGCCTAAGGATGCATCGGCGGCAGCCATCACTGCTTCCGCATTATTGGAATTGTCTGTTTTAGTGAATGACAAAATCAAATCATCAACGTATCGAAAAGCGGCAGAGAAAATGCTTGGTGCGCTTTCATTGGAAAACTATCAAAGCAGAAATTTGAATTCTGCCTTTTTATTACACTCTACCGGCAATAAAAGAAGTAACGGGGAAGTTGATGCATCCATTATTTACGGCGATTACTATTACCTGGAAGCCTTGCTGCGCCTTCATAAGTTACAAGCGGGAAAAAGTATATACAAAAGGCTTTGAGTAAACAATTGGTTAATGAAGAATAAACAACAAATTATGCGATATGTATCCTTGATTATTTCGATGACTTGTTTCCTTGTATGCAATTTTAATGCATCAGGTCAGCAAAAGACCAGGAAGCAAGAACAAGTGAAAAATCAACAAACAGAAGTTGGGGACAGGCGGTTCTGGCTAGAACAGATGGATAAAATGGCAAGACCTGTGCTGGAGAATCTGGCTAATGATCAACTGAAGGAAAAAATGCCCCAAATGTTGAGTATCAGGATTGACAAAAAGGATAAAAGGATTAAGGTTTCCTATTTGGAAATACTCGGCAGAACGTTAAGCGGAATAGCTCCATGGTTGCAATTGGAGAGTGGAGATGAAGCAGAATTGACATTGAGAAAACAGTACAGGCAATGGGTATTGAAAGGACTTGATCATGCCCTTGATTCGACTTCAAAAGACTTTATTCCTTTTGATATTGCCGATCAGCAGTTGGTAGATGCATCATACCTGTCACTCGCTTTTATTCGGGCTCCCTGGCTCTGGGAAAATATTGGAGCAAACAACCAGAAGAAACTGGTAGCATCTATTATTACAACCAGGAAGTATAAACCCGCATTTAAGAATTGGCTGCTTTTTTCTGCCATGAACGAAGCTTTCTTATGCAGGTTTGGTTATGAATGGGATGCAATGCGTGTGGACCTAACATTAAGGCAACTTGAGCAATGGTATGTGGGTGATGGCTTTTATATGGATGGACCAAGTTTTGCCCAGGATTACTACAATAGTTTTGTAATGCATCCTTTCCTGGCCGCCATTACAGAAATCGTCGCTGCTAAATCGCCGGGGTATGCAGATATGCTTGCTAAAATAAAGGCTCGCAACCAGCGGTATGCAGTTATACAGGAACGCACCATCAACGCAGACGGCTCTTACCCTGTAATAGGTAGAAGTGCCACTTATCGTGGTGCATGCTTCCATCATTTGGCAGATATGGCGTTTAAAAAAAGGCTGCCGGGCGTTATAACTCCTGCACAAGTAAGGTGTGCACTCACTGCAGTTATTAAAAAAACACTGGAAAGCCCCACAACCTATAATGATGGCTGGTTGACTATTGGTGTTTATGGGGCGCAACCAGATATTGCAGACAGTTATAACAACCAGGGTAGTCCTTATTTGGCCAGCAATATATTTCTTCCGCTTGGCCTTGATGCCACTGATGAATTTTGGAGTGCGCCTCCTGCATCCTGGACTGCCAAAAAATTGTGGAGTGGAGAGGATGTGCACATGGATCATCATCAATCGCTCAAATAGTTCCCCCATCCGGTTGAGTATAAAAGCATAACATAACCATACTTTATACTGACGCTAAAAAAATAGTTGAGCAAATACTAAATCTTTTTATGAACAAAATACGATTGGCTTTTTTACTGATTGTTTCCATTTCGCTGAATAAGCTTTATGCACAAACTGAATTTCCACGCACCAAATACAATTTCAATACCGACTGGAAAGTATTTGTTGGTGACACAGCCACGGCATCTGCGCCTACATTTTCAGACGGTGATTGGAAAAAGGTAACACTGCCATATGCATGGAATGAAGATGATGCATTCAGAAAAGATATTGTCGATCACACAACAGGCATTGCCTGGTATCGAAAGCATTTTAAGCTACCATCAGCAGCCAAAGGACAAAAGGTTTTTCTGGAATTTGAAGGCATACGACAAGGCGGCGACTTCTATTTGAATGGGCAGCATATTGGGATTTCTGAAAATGGAATAACATCGTTTGGTTTCGATGTTTCGGACCTTGTAAAGTTTGGTGATGACGAGAATCTGATTGCCGCAAGAATTGACAATAGCTGGGAAGTGCGTGAAAAATCGACCAATGCAAGGTTTCAGTGGGAGGATAAAAACTTCAATGCCAACTATGGCGGCATCCAGAAAAATGTATTTCTGCATATCGTTCCGAAGGTCTACCAGACACTGCCGCTTTATTCCAATCTAAAAACAACAGGTGTTTATATCTACGCCGATAACTTTAATATCAAAGGAAAATCAGCTACTATCCATGCCGAATCGGAAGTCAAGAATGAAACTGAAAAGGGACAACAGGTAAGTTACGAAGTGGTGCTAACGGACCTGAATGGCAAAGCCATAAAAACTTTTGGTGGTGAAGTCATAACCATTGCTCCGGGTGAAACCAAAATATTGAAAGCTGAATCCTTCGTGAATGGCCTAAATTTCTGGAGTTGGGGCTATGGGTATTTGTACGATGTAAAAACTATTCTAAAAATTGGTGGAAAGCAGGTTGATGCAGTTAACACCAAAACCGGTTTTCGCAATACAGCATTCAAGAATGGTATGATATACCTGAACGACCGGGTTATTATGGTGCATGGTTATGCACAGCGCACTTCAAATGAATGGCCGGGGGCTGGCATGTCGGTGCCTGCCTGGTTGAGTGATTATAGCAACAACTTAATGGTGGAGAGTGGAGCTAACCTGGTACGCTGGATGCATATTACACCCTGGAAGCAAGATGTAGAAAGTTGCGATCGTGTTGGATTGATGCAGGCGATGCCAGCAGGCGATGCGGAGAAGGATGTAAAAGGAAATCAGTGGAACCAACGCAAGAATGTAATGCGGGATGCAATTATCTATAATAGGAATAATCCCAGTATTATCTTCTACGAATCGGGTAATAACGGCATTAGTGAAGCGCATATGAATGATATGAAGCAGATTCGCGACCAATATGATCCACATGGAGGCCGTGCAATAGGCAGTCGTAATATGATGGACAGCAAGACAGCAGAATATGGCGGTGAAATGTTGTACACTAATAAAAGCGCTGGCAAGCCAATGTGGGCCATGGAATATTCCCGAGATGAAGGTTCCAGAAAATATTGGGATGATTTTACACCTCCTTATCACAAAGACGGTGACGGACCTCTACATAGAGGTCAACCTGCCAAGGACTATAACCGCAATATGGAAAGTCATGCCGTGGAAAATGTGGCAAGATGGTACGAATTCTGGAACGAGCGTCCCGGTACGGGCAAACGTGTAAGTAGCGGTGGAGTAAATATTGTTTGGAGCGAAACAAACACCCATCACCGTGGTGAAGAAAACTACAGGCGAAGTGGTGAAGTTGATGCAATGCGCATAAAAAAGCAGAACTTTTATGCGCACCAGGTCATGTGGGACGGTTGGGTAAGCCCCGAAAGAAACCGCCTGCATATTATTGGACATTGGAATTATGCTCCTGGTGTGAAGAAAGATATTTATGTGGTGGCTTCTGCTGAAAAAGTAGAATTGAAAGTGAACGGCCAGTCGCTTGGGTTTGGCGAAAAAAGCAGCGGATTCCTGTTCAGATTCAAAAATGTAGTATGGAAGGCCGGCAGCATAAGTGCCATAGGTTATGATGTGAAAGGAAAACAAGTATGTGGCGATACAATTACTACAGTTGGAGAACCTGTAGCACTGCGAATGACTCAAGTAGAAAGACCAACGCCATTCCTGGCTAACGGGCAAGACCTGGTTTTAGTAGAGGTAGAAGTAGTGGATGCCCGTGGTAACCGATGCCCAACTGCTTTAAACATGATTAGCTATTCGATGGATGGTCCGGCTGAATGGCGTGGTGGAATGGCGATGGGCCCAGACAATCATACGCTTACTAAAATGTTCCCTGTTGAAAATGGCGTAAATCGGTTTTTGATACGATCTACTACAACCCCCGGTACTATTTCGGTGAAAGCCAATGCTGAGGGACTTAAGCCTGCCAGCCTGAGTATTACCAGCCATCCGTTTATTACTGAAAATGGCCTTGCTAAAATGCTTCCTTCAGATGGCCTTTCGAGTCGATTAGAGAGAGGGCCAACGCCATCTACGCCGTCGTTCATAATTTCTCGTAAGCCACTGGCTATAAAAGCTGCTACAGCAGGATCAGCCGCAGATAGCATATTCTACACATATGATGACAACGAAGTAACCAAATGGACAAATGACGGGCAGCTCAACACTGCCTGGGTAGAATACGAACTGGAAAATGAAGCTATATTAAGTGAGGTAACTTTAAAGTTGACCAATTTTAAATCCAAGACATTTCCGTTGACCATTACTGTAGATGGCAAAACAGCTTTCAAAGGTGTTACCGAGCCCACGTTGGGCTATTATACCATTAAATGTACCACGCCTGTGAAGGGTAAAAGAGTGCGCATTGAAATGACGGCTCCATCTGGTGCAAAGGAAAAAAATATTGGATTAGAAGTTACAGGGAAAGTATTGGACGATGATTCCGAAAAGAAAAATGAAAATAGAAAAGGAAGTTTGGGCATCATTGAAATTGAATTGTACCAGGGGATATAAATAAGAGTATAACTTTTTACAGCATAGCCTCTCTGCAGCCAGGGAGGCTATGCTGTTTTATTTTAAAATACCACTGCCCCATTGCGTGTCTCACGCATCGGAACCAGAATGGATCAGGGTATGGTTTCTATAACAGGTAAACCTTCTACCTGTGGAACTGATGTTTCAGAAAGGGGAGGTAACTGCCAAGGTAGCCCGAAACAACTGTGGTCAACAACACCAAGGTCAACAACGCACTGGTCAACAACACCCAGGTCAACAACACATAGGTCAACAATACCGAGGTCAACAATTTTTTGTTGACCATATAGCTGTTGACCTAACTGTTTTCGGACAGTGAAAAAAGTTGGCAAATAATGGCCTGGCAAACTTTCAGCATTGCCAATGGATTTTTTGCCAACGCTTTTTTACGGTCATTTCGAACGCAGTGAGAAATCTCCAACTTGTGGAAGTAGTTCTCCGATTGAGGAGATCTTACACTGCGTTCAGGACGGAATGGAAAGAACCTCAATGAATGCCTGATACAATCGAGCTAATTTGATTATACACAAGGGGGCTGCTTTGAAGAACACTTATCAGTTGCCAACTTTTCGGCCAGGGAAAACTGTCTGCACTTTCAATCTCTTACTTTTGACACATAAATTTTTGTTAGATTGGCCCAGCCAGAATAAGTTGCACGACAAATTGAGTGATGATCTCAGCAAGCAATTTGAAACTGCCCTGCAGTTTGCCCAGGAGCATCCTGGCGCTTACGAACTGCAATTCGATTATTCCATTCCTAAATAAGCAATTCCAAAGCGGCTCTCTTTACCGCCACCTACACGCACACACGCACACTCACACAGGGTTGCCGATGTGCATCAAAAAAATTATTCGCCAGGTTGGCATGGCTGCCCACGCACAGTACCAACAATGCGCCACCAAAATACTACGGCATAAATAAAAATGGTTGGACATTGCTTCGTATAAGTTAGCCAGCCGTATTTTTTCATTTAAAAGCAGTGAAGCCAATTTTTAATCGTAACGTACCAAAACAAATAACGACATAATTGAATAGCTCTTACGGGAGATTATCAAACACGTTCCAAATGTTCGGAACTGTGAGGGTGTAGGGGTGAAATTCCCCTGCGTTACTCGACTAGCGGTAGGCCCTGAGAATACAGCAATGACACTTCAATCATTTTTGGGTTAATGATCGAATTACTCTACAAGGATTACCCGCTGCAATTACATCAGCAGGAATGTCTTTTGTCACGACACTCCCTGCCCCAATTACTGTTCTATCGCCAATTGTTACACCGGGGCAAATAACGGCACTGCCGCCTACCCATACATCTTCACCAATGACAATGGCCTTTGCATATTCCCGCCCCGAACTTCTTTCAATATGATTCAACGGATGCGTGGCAGTATATACTTGTACATTAGGCCCAAACATGGTACGACTGCCAATTGTTACTATGGCCACATCCAATACAACGCAATTGAAGTTGAAAAATACCCGCTCACCAACTTTCATATTGTATCCGTAATCACAATAAAAAGGCGGCTGCAACCATAGGTCTAGTGCTGCATTCGGCAAAAGTTCTTTGAGTAGGCGGCTTCTTTCTTTTGTATCGTCCTCTCTTGTTTCATTTAATGCTTTTAAGAGCAGACGGGTTTGTAGTCTGTCTTGCACCAGTTGTTTATCCAGTGGGTCATACATTTCACCGGCAATCATTTTTTCCTTTTCCGTTTTCATGCTGTCAAAGTTACTCAGGAACTATCATCTAAGAATTTTACAACTGAGAGATTGGCGATTGCTTATCGCTAACATTAGCTGTGCATTATCCCAATTTCTCCGGGGGGGTGATTGCAATTCGGGGAATCGCCACATTGAACTTCGAGCCGCGCTGCGCTAACACCTGGAAGAACTGAGAGAGGTATCGTGCAGGAGCCCTGGATCAACATGGCAAGAATTTACACCCAGGTTCAGACGCTGCCAATTTGGTTTTGCGGAAGGGGAAAGGATTAGCATCGTTTGTCGATGATGTATCTTGGTTTGAGCCTCGAATTCTTTGAATGAAAAGCCTAAGCAGTTTCGGCGGTAATTACAAAATTCGATTTATGATAGTTGATATCCAGCCCTTCAAAATGGGGGGATTTCAAAAATCAAGCTGTTCAAATACTCATCATTTATTCGATTCGAAACGAATTGACTCGTAGTTATATGCATTGATATGTATTGACACGTATTGATTTGTATAAAATGTCATGTCGAAAAATTGGAGTTTTGTGGTACAACTAAATAAATGGATTAGAATAACGTTTAATGTAGTAATATGAACATATTATCTGAATGAGCTGAAATACTCAATGCAGCCAAAATAAAAAGCCGTCAAATTTTTGGATGGCTTTTTATTTTGGTTCTGCGGTACGAAGCAAACTCCGCCTGCTGGTTTTAATTCCAGCAATATTTATTTCTACCCAAAAACATAGTGCTATTGTAAAATGCAACTTCTGCCACAAATGCTTTTCTATTGCTGTTTATTTTAGGTAGTCCTCGGGGGTAATGATTAAACCACAGATATACTTGCCCTGCTCATCATACCAATTGGCAATAAAGCCCAGGTCTTTTTCTTTTTTCAGTGTGGAGAACCGCGGGTTTGTTTGAATTTTATTTATCTGGGATTCTTTCACCAAATGCTGAAATGCAGCGGTATCTGCTTTCACCGATGCTTCCGCTGGTTGGAGTATGGTGTAGTTGTATAATAACTTGTTTTCGGCTAATACAGTTGTATTGTCAAGCCGGGTTGTGCTATCAATAATCAAAGGACATTTAGCATTAATTTCCTGGGTCAATTGTATGAGTTCTTCATTGAGCGTTGGCTGACGATATATCATACGAAGTAGCTCGCTGAAGAGGCTGCATAAAACTAAAAAGACGGCGATTTTTGCCCAGAGCGGAGTTTTCTTTTTGGTCAGTTGATACATGTTTATGTTGTTTCTACAGATTTCATTTTCACTAATCGAGCTAAAGCAGAATTGCCTTGGAACTCTCGAGCGCTCCTTCCAGGTTTTCTACAATGTCGCCTTCATGTTGATTTAGCATGGGTTAGACGGCAGCACTTCCTTACAGAATAAATTATTGGTGGAAAGGTAATTTATTTTGTAAAATAACGGCTGTGCAGCTGGGAAAAGGGGGGATGCTATGAAATACCGGCATGAAATGTGCCGGGCAGGGAATATTATTTCGATGAATTAGCGGAAAATTGAATTCTACAAGGTGTAGGTTAATAACCAGTTGCTTGACTCTTATTGAAGGGGCCTGACTTTATCTTCCATCAAATACTGGTCCCACAGATTTAGTATGCCATTCGGCTGGTATATCTATAAAGTATACCTGTTTGATTGAGCTGGCTATTACTGCCTTTCTTCGGTATCTGAATTGAATTCCCGATTTAAGTTCAGTTCTAATTTATCCAGGTAATAGATAATGATGCAGCCCAAAATGACTCCACCTGCAATCCAATAGAGATGTTTCGTGTCAAAAGACGATGGGCTTTGAAATGTTGGAGCCGGGTTGCTGATTGAGGGTAATGTTCTGAAGGTGCTTGATGCACGGTTTTGGGCAATCAGGTCTTGTATTGTGAGCGGTTGAAACTGTATAGTCACTATGCAAGGCTTTTATAAATAATGTAAGAAGTGGTTGTGTCGTTTTTAGCTGCAATTCCATAGGTCCCCATCCAATATATTTGCTCCTTTGTTTCGGGGTTTTGATCGATGTATCTGAATTTCGAAAAATCGAATTCGGCAAGCAGCAAATTTTCTTTACTGATGCTGGTTAGTTTATTGCTTTCAATTGCACGATAACATTTTTCAAGAATGGCATCATTCTTTTTTAATGTCAAGATCAGCTCATTGAAGGGTTGGTTTTTCCTTTTGCGTTTATCGTTATTGTAATCTATGCGATGTTGCGGACTGCAAAATATCTGCCTGGCGTCGTTAGGGTGAAATAATTGCTTGCATTGCTCGCAGGCCCTTTTGGGGTAAATGCGTTTTGAGAACCGGTTAGTCATTTTTCAACCGGTTTAGAGGTTTAATAGCTAGTTCTATCTCTGTTCTTTTGTAGTAAACCCGGTTGCCGATGCCGTATGATTTGAGTTTCCCTTTTTTTGTCCAGTGATACAAAGTGGAAAGGTCGCATTTAAGTAAGGATGCAACTTCTTCACGGGTTAAGTATTCGATGGGCGCTTTGGGCTCAAAATTTTTACTGATTTCATCGAGCCGATTTTGAAGGTATTTAAACTTGTCATTGAGATCCTCAGAAGAGACGTTCTCTAAAAGCATTGCTGTTTTCATTCGGTTTTATTTTGTACCGCAATCTCAGCAAGGCAATTGATTTTTTTGGGACCGATATGGAGAATTAATGGACCGAAATGGAGAATTATGGGACCGATATGGGTATTCAGGGACCGATATGAAGAACTCAGGGACCGATATGGAGAATTCAGGAACTGCTATTCTTTATCGGGCTGAAATACGAACGGGGCAATCTATAAGGAGCATTAGTAAGCGAGGAATAAGTGGTGCTAAGGCTTTTTTTTGGGTTTATCAATTAAATACTCAGAGTGCCTGGATAGTATTTCTTTATACTTTGTTATGCGTTTATGGGACTTAGGGTATTTCAGCTTGGGTGCATAAATATCAGCGCCCTCGTGATTTTTTAAAAACTCGATATAAATTGGATGTGTCACGGTTTTATGAATTACCCTTTTATATGATTTTTTCATTTCATCGAATATGAAAGAATAATCAGCTAGTTCAGTACCTGGTCGTACGAGGTAATCCTTTAATTCTTTAAAAAAATTATAAGCATACCCGCTTTCAAAAATAGAGGGGTAAGGATTTTTAGGTTCTTTGTCATCTTGCTTGTCAATTTCGTCATTCTCATCAATCACCTCAATCACCTCAATCTTGCTGGCAGTTCCTTCTTCCTCCTTTTCAAATGTGTTAAGCGAATTGAAGTATTGCCATAATGCCTCGGCATATACCTGTGAGTAGATTTTATCCTTTTGATAAAAGGGAAATTCCGGGCTGTGTATAAAGTCAAAATCCAGGGGAGCTCCTTCTACAATATTTGTTTTAATGTAATCCTGGATTTCTTGAAGATAGAAATTGGTATAGGTTATATTCCAATGCCCCCTGATAATTGTAGTTCCAACTGCCGGAAATTGGTCGAACATAATTGACCGTACCTGTTTTTTTTCTTTGGATAGATAAAAATCAGGTGTTTTGGAACTGCTATAATTTTGGTTAAACTCTTCTTGCCACTTATTTAAAAGTTCGGAAACTTGTTCCTTGAAAATTTCTTCCTGTTTTTCCTTTATATGTTGGCGATCACCAGGTTCAATTTCTTCCCATTTCACCCTTTTAAACTTATCAGCATCCTCTGGTCTTGAATAAGTTTGGGTATTGAAAAGGCATATTTTACCTTCCAACCAATCATTGTATGTATACATAGTGATATTATTTTCCATAGTAAGTAAGCCGAATTAAAAATATTCAGCCAGTTGCCTTGCCTTTTCTGTGACTGTTTTACCGATGTATTCTAAAAACATGGTTTCGGTGGAATGACCGGTAACACTTATCAATAAGGAAGTTGGAATTCTGCCATAATTGTTGGTAGCAAACGATCTTCGGCCAATATGAGAAGTAATAAGTTCGTATTTTGGATATAGCCCTTTTTCTTTTCGAATGGAATCCTTGTTGATTTTGCTTCCGGTAATCTTTTCTTTTAAGCCGGCTATTTTACCTACTTCCTTTATATAGTCATTATACCGTTGGTCGCTGATAGGCCTCGGAAAATTCCCGCCTCTTTTATCAAGAATTTCTCTCACTTTTTTGCTGAGAGGAACTGCCATGATTTTTCCGGTCTTTACCTGGGTGAATTCAATCAGTGGGACATTTCCTTCAAGGCGAATCTGATCTTTATGAAATCTCATAAAATCCGATATTCTTTGGCCGGTTTCGCAACTGATAATTAGCCAGTCTCTTGCATTGTTTAAATGATCAAGTTTAATTTCAGCATTTTCAACAAGTGCTATTTCATCCAGGTCCAGGTAAATCTTTTCTACCTTTTCGTTTTTCAAAGCCAGTGAGTTAAGCTGAAAATGAGTTTCAATACCATTATTCCGGGCGTGGTAACAAATGGTTTTTATGCTTTTTAGCGACCTGGCAATGGTGTTTTGGGCATATTTTTCCTGACGGCAAAAGGCCTCGAATTCGAGTCTGAAGTCGGCATTAACATCTTTTATATAGTATTCGGTATTGTTATGTTTCTGGAACTTTTCCACTAGGCGCTTATTTACTCTCAGTCTGCTGCAACTTGATAGGGTAATCAGGCTTTGTTTATGGAGTATATAATAGTCATAATAATCTACCAGCTTGGTGGGAATGTTTTCTTCAACAAGTGTGGGGTTTAAAAACTCTTTCAGCCATTTGGAATTAATAGGCTGTTTGGCTGCACAATTATTATAATGATTCAAGAGGTCGGCTCTTAAAAGCTGCAACTCTTGATTCAGATTTTTGAAAGATTCGTCTTTTAAATTTTTAGGTTGGTTTTTGGTTTGGCTCCATTGTGATGGGTCAATTAGGAAATTGGTTTTGGCCTTTGCGTCAATTAGTTTTCCTTCTTTCAACCGTACATAAATTCCTGCCGGGTTATTTTTGGACTGGATGTAAAAATTTATTGTTGCCATATCTAAGCGGGAGTTTAACCTTATAAACTTAGGCCAAATCTAGTCCACATTTAGTCCATTTTAGTCCACATTTAGTCCACAAATCAGCATTTTATTTCATGTGAATTCAATCCACTTCAATTTTGCTGTACTCTTAAAGTGCTTTGTATCATTGGGTTTTGCGTGGGTTTGTGAAGAATTACGTGCCAAATTTTGAATTGTAAAATTGCAGTGTATGTAGTCCCTGCAGCTCCACCTAAAAGCCCGTCAATATTGTGGAATGCAATGGTGGCGGGCTTTTTTTATTGGATGAGTTTTTAAATAGAAATCCAGCTTTCTTTTTCCATCAACCTGTCTACACCATTACCGTTACCCGCAAAAATGTTGCAGGAATAGAAGTGCTGTTCGCCTCTTTACTTTCATTTTTACTGTTGAACAATGTTTCCAATTCATCCTGCAGTTGAGCAGCTTTGCCGTTTTGTTCGGCCGCTTCAAATGCATTGATGGTGGGGCCGTAGTACTTTTTGAAAATCTGTACAAACTGTGCAGGTGCGTAGGCAGCTTCAAATCTAAACGTATCTCTATCGAAACTGATCTTTTCTTTGGTAATGCCTGCAGCTTCAAAACGTTTGCCCACTTCTTCTTCCACGCCCCAGAGCATAGGGCTTACAAATCCTTCAGGTGGCGGTGGCATGTAGGAAGTGCAAATTTTCAATAACTGTGCAACCATGGTAGGGTCGCCGGGTATCCAGTTGCCCATTACTATTTTGCCGCCGGGTTTTGTTACCCGCACTATTTCTTTGGCTACATCGTAGGGCTGTGGCGCAAACATGGCTCCGAATATGCTCATTGCAACATCAAAGCTTTTGTCTTGCAAATCAACAAGAGCTTTGGCGTCGCCTTCCTGGAAACTGATATTGCTTAAGCCTTCCGCTGCGGCACGTTTGTTACCGGCTTCCACCAGGTTTCTCGCTATATCTACACCCAGCACCTTTGCGCCGAGTTTAGCTGCTGGAATGGCGGTAGTGCCATCGCCACAACCGAGGTCGAGTATGTTCATTTCTTTGCTAATACCCAGCGATGCCACCAGGTTTTCGCCGCTTTTGCGCATGGTTTGGGCTACTTGGGTAAAATCGCCTTTCTCCCAAAGCACTTGATTTGGATTCATGATAGTGTAGTTGAAGGGTGTAAAAAATATTCGGCAATCGTATGGAAGCGGGTGAATAATGCGCAGCGATCAAGCAGCGGATGGTCGTACCCGTTCATTCCAAAAATAACCTGTACCCATGACACATGCAATACCCTTGTAATATTACCGGGTTGCAAGTTTTGTCAATACACTAGAGTTCCAACGTGCGTTCTATTTGAATTTGTTCCAAAAAAGTCTCATCGTGCGATACTACAATGAGTGTGCCTCTGTAAGACTGAATGGCTACAGTGAGTATCTCGATATTTTGAATGTCAATATTGTTGGTAGGCTCGTCGAGGATGATCATATCCGGCGATTGGCTGCGAATAGTAAGACAGCAAAGCAGCAGGCGCATTCTTTCTCCACCACTCAAAGCAGCGCAGTTTTTATCCCAATCTTCTTTGGTAAACAAAAAGCGATTCAAACGGATCTTGATCTCATGTTCCTGCAAAACAGCACTATTGAATTGTTGCGCTTGTTCATACACGCTGAGTTGATTGTTCAGCAGCGAATAATCCTGGTCTATATACACTGCATGGTAATCGGCACGGTAGATAGTGCCTGTATGCGGTTCGCAATTGCCCAATATCAATTGTATCAACGTGGTTTTACCCGAACCGTTGGCACCCTTGATGGCTATGCGTTCGCCGCTGGTTATTTCAAAATTGATATTGCTTTTCCAAATGGGTTTTGTATGGTATGAAAAATTGATCTCCCTGGCGGCACATAAAATTTTGCCTTTATGCAGTGCAGAATCGTCGAAGCCAAATTTCATTTTATCCAAATCGGGAAGTGTGGAGCGAAGTTCTTGTAGTGCTTGTGCAATGCCTCCGGTTTTTTCGGCATGAATGTTTTTGAGTTTTGCAGTACTGAGTTCTGCGTTGTTGCGCATGGTGTTCATCATGATGCGGGCTACGCCGGCTTTTTCTTGTTTGGCTTTGCCGCGATTGTCCAGCTTTTGTTGTCTTTCCAATGTCTCCCGTTCTTTATCCCGGGCTTTTCGCAATTCCTTTTCCTTGCTCTGTATATCCTGGTGCAGGGCGGCTTGTGCTATCTGCTGCTGAGCTTTGTAAAAATCGTAGTTGCCGCCAAACTGCTGAATGCCCGACCTGCTCAGTTCGCAAACAGAGCCTAACAGGTTCAGTAATTTCCTGTCGTGGCTTACCACTATCAATGTGCTTTTGGTAGATCGAATGAAATCGTACAAAAGCCGCCTGCCCGCCATGTCTAAATGGTTGCTGGGTTCGTCGAGCAATATCAAATCCGGTTGATGAATGGCAATGCCTGCAAGAAATACCTTGGTCTTTTGGCCGCCACTCAGGGTTCCCATTTTTTGAGTTAGTTGCAGGTCGGATAGTTGCCAGTATTGTATGGCTGCTGTGCAACGTTCTTCTATTGTCCAGTCGTCGTTGAGCGATGCATAATGCGCATCGGTTACATGCCCGTTGAGTATGGCATGCAGTGCATGTAATTTTTGGTCAATGCGCAATGCCTGTGCAATGGTCAGGTGGTTGAACTGCCCAAAGATCTGTGGAAGATAGTAGGGCGGAGCACTTACTGTTCGCTGCCCGCTGAGGGGTTGCAGCTCACCAGCAATTATTTTGAGCAGGGTAGATTTGCCCGTACCATTATTGCCTACCAGTGCCAGTTTTTTGGAATGTTGTACGGTGATGTTTATATCGCTAAACAGCAATTGCTTGTTTGGATGCGCATACGCAATGTTCTGTAGAATCAACATAATTTCTTTCGTAAAAAAGGTGAAACAATACAACAAACAGTGGTGTCTGTTGCGTTGGATATTGCTGAAAGAAATTGGGTATTACATGTTGAGCGGAGGATTGCTTTTGAGAATGCAAGATTACAAAATAAATTGTATTCGCAGCGGAAGCAGTTGTTATTCCAATGCAAAACGCAGTGGGTTTTATGGGGACAGCTCCTGTGTTTATTGCATTTCTGGCTACCTTAGAGTGCATCAATAAATCTTACTTAGGCTGCCTTCCCATGAAAAATTCTTTCCTGTTTTCTCTTTACATCATCATCCTGTTTTCCTCTCCATTAGCTGCGCAACGAACCATTCAACTGGATTACAATAAAGCAGCAGGCCCTTTCAATACCATGTTTAAAGAATGCATAGGTGCAGGCAGGGCAAACGAAGGCTTGCGTGCAGACTGGCAACAGCAATTGGCCATGGTGAAAAAAGAATGCGATTTTAAGTATATCCGTATGCACGGTTTGCTTACCGACGATATGGCTGTGTATAGGGAAGATGCCAAAGGCAACCCCGAATACAATTACCAGTATGTAGATGTATTGTACGATTATATTCTAAGCATAGGGATGAAGCCTTTTGTGGAATTGGGTTTTATGCCATCTGCCATGGCCAGTGGTAGCCAAACTATTTTTTGGTGGAGAGGAAATGTAACGCCGCCAAGGAGCTACGAAAAATGGGAAGCACTGGTAAAAAATCTTACACAACATTTTACTGAACGGTATGGGATTGACGAAGTGAAGACCTGGTACTTCGAAGTATGGAACGAACCCAATTTGTTCAATGGTTTCTGGACGGGTACGCAGGCCGATTACTTCAAACTATATGAATATGCAGCCCGTGGAGTAAAGAGTGTGCACAAAGATTACAAAGTAGGAGGTCCTGCCACGGCGGGTGCAGCCTGGGTGCCTGAAACCATCGAGTACTGCACCAAGAACAATGTACCGATCGATTTTATTTCTACCCATACTTACGGTGTCAACCAGGGATATTTGGATGAATATGGAAGTACAGGTACTGTGCTCAGCAAAGACAAATGGAGTGTAAGTGGTGATGTGCTCAATTCAAAAAGGCAAATTGTTTCCTCAGCTAAACCTTCACTGGAATTGCATTATACCGAATGGAGTTCTTCTTACACACCTGCCGATCCTATTCACGATAGCTATCATGAAGCTGCGTATATTTTGGAGAAGTTGAAACAAGTGGGGAGTGCCCCTAACTCAATGTCATATTGGGTATTCACCGATATTTTTGAAGAGCCCGGTCCTCGTTTCACTCCCTTTCATGGAGGCTTTGGCTTGCTCAATACACAGGGCATAAAAAAGCCTGCGTACTATGCCTACAACCTGCTCAATAAACTTGGCGAAACAGAACTCGTTAATAAGGACAGTTCATCCTGGGCTTGTAAAAACAGCAAGGGCGATATTGGCCTGTTGTACTGGAATTTCACCTACACACTACCTGACTCGGTAAACAACCAATCTTATTTCACCCGCGACCTTCCTGCGAAGGCTAAAGGCGATGTAACTATTGAAGTGGCCGGCATCCCTAAAGGCACTTATAAGCTTGAAATATATAAAGTAGGTTACAGGGTAAACGATGCATATAGCACGTATCTCGACATGCAAAAGCCCAGTCAACTGACTGCACAACAGGTGAACGAGATCAAACAAAAAAACAGCGGGGCGCCAGTGTTGACCGAAACGATAAAAGTAAATGGGAAAAGCACATTTTCGAAAACCATTCCACTTCGTGAAAATGATGTGTACCTGCTCAATTTTGTAAAGCAGTAGCGTGTACGGCTGCTGCTAGTGAGTTTTCATCCCCCCACAATTAGAGGAATAAAATATTTTTTTGGCAGTAGAATTCCTGCGCTTATATTTGTTCACTAAATTGGTGTACTTTATGTGACTGTTAACCACCAGCCATCATGTAAAGGCCAATAGCCAAACTATTATTTATGTTCAGTGCAAAACTTATTTGTATGCAAAAGCTGGTGTGTTGTTGTTGCGTTCAACTTGTTCAGGCGGCCGTTTAATAGCCGTTTTCCTTTTCAATAATCAAGGTCTTACCGGGGGCTTGCTCCCCGGGTAGTTCGCTATGTAGCATATACTGCGCTGGTGGTTAGCGTGGTGTATGCTATAAGCGAATCATCCTTCACTTATCGATTCTCTTCACTAAAACTATCTGACGATGAAAATAAAATTATTGACAGGGCTTGTAGCCCTGTTGGTGCTGCCTTTGACCATTTGGTCGCAGGACACCACTGTTCCCATCATCAATTCTTCCATATCGGGCAAAGTAATTGATGCCATTACAAAGCAAACATTGGCAGATGCCGTGGTGAAAATAAAAGGAACCACCCACGAAGTAAGCACGGGAACTCAGGGAGAATTTGCATTTAAAACAGGACAGAAATTACCCTACACTTTGTTGGTGTCTTTTGTGGGTTATCAAACGCAGGAATACATTGCCAACAGTAGCCAGGTAATTATTGCATTGCAACCGGCGAGTAACCAGTTGGACGATGTAGTGGTGGTAGGATATGGCACACAGCGTAAGAGTTCGCTAACAGGTGCAGTTACAGTGGTGAATACAAAAGCCATTGCCAACAGGCCCATCACCAATTCCACACAGGCATTGCAAGGTGCAAGTGGTGTATATGTAAACCAGGTAAAAGGCAGGCCGGGTGCCGAAGGCAATACCATACGCATCCGGGGTGTGGGTACATTAAACAATAACGATCCGCTGGTATTGGTAGATGGAGTTGAATTTCCATTAGGCGATGTAAACCCGAATGATATTGAAAGTATTTCTGTTTTGAAAGATGCAGCTTCGTCGGCTATCTATGGCAACCGTGCAGCGAATGGTGTGATATTGGTAAAAACAAAAGCAGGGCAGAAGGGCAAGCTGCAACTCGATTATAATTTTTATGCAGGCAAACAACAGGCTACTTTTTATCCCACTGTTGTAACCAATGCCATTGAGTATATGGAGGGAAAAAACAGGGCGTTGGCCAACGAAGGCAAACCTGCAGAATATAGCGCCGCATTGATAGATGAATACCGTAAGGGAACCGATCCTTATGTGTATTCCAATACCGATTGGTTTGATGTGATGTATCAAAATGCACCCATACAGGAGCATAACCTGCGGCTGGCAGGCGGTAATGAGAAAACTGCCTTTTCTTTATCATTTGGGTATCTCGACCAGGACGGGGTTCTGCTCAATTCAAATGCAAAGCGTTATTCGGTAAATGCCAATATCAATTCTTCCATTTTAAAATGGTTGAAAGCCGGCTTCTCTTATAACGGTACTTATTGGGATAGCCGCGAAAGTTCGTACACGGCAGATGATGGCAATGGCGAAGGTGGTATCATGGGCTTGTTGTACCGCGGTTTACCTATGCAGGTTCCTTATGCGCAGGATGGTAGTTATGCCGATCAGTGGGTGAGAGTGCCTGGGCATAATTTTTTTCGTAACCCCTTAGCACTTGCCTACGAAGGCTTCCGAAAAAATACCAGCTTCCGTTCGCTGGTAAACATCTACCTCGAAGCAACACTGCCATTGGATATTAAGTATAAAATAACCGGCGCTGCCAACCTGCTGTATGGCAATGAAAAATATGCGTACCCTGTTATCAATCTTACCAATCCTAAAACAGGCGTCATTACACCCATGGGCAATATACCTGCACGTGGTGTAAAGCAGTTGGCCAACAACGCAGTGAACCTTACCAATTTTCATACGCTTAGCTGGGATAAAACTTTCGACAGGCACGAGCTGGCTGCGCTTGCAGGCTTTAGCCTCGAAAGCTTTAACAACAGCAACTTCAATGCATACAACCAGGGCTATTTGGGTAACGATCTTACAGAACTCAATGCGGGTAGTACAGCGCCTGCAGTGGGTGGCACTTCAGAAAAATCGAGGCTCACATCATGGTTTGGCCGATTGCATTACGGCTTTGATGACAAGTATATTTTGGAAGCCAATTTCCGCTACGATGGTTCTTCGCGTTTTGCAGAAGAAAATCGCTGGGGCTTCTTTCCATCTTTCTCTGCAGCATGGCGCATCAACAAAGAATCATTTTTGGATAATGCCAACTGGCTCGATAATTTAAAACTGCGTGGCTCTTGGGGCAAGCTGGGTAACCAGTCTATCCCACTGTTCAGTTATGTGGATGCAATCAGCCTTGGACAGAATTATTCCTTCAATGGTACCGTGGTAGGTGGTACTGCCATTACGCAAATCAGTGATCCTTCTATTACATGGGAAACTACAACGCTTACAGATGTTGGATTGGATATTGATGTGTTCAAAAACAAACTCTCGCTGCAGTTCGATTGGTTCGATAAAACAACCGACGATATCCTTCGCCAGGTAAATGTGCCATCGCAAGTAGGTAACCTCGGCGGGCCTTATAAAAATATTGGAAAGGTGTCGAACAAGGGTATTGAATTGGCGCTGAATTACCGGAACAATATTGGTGCATTTCAATACAATATTGGTGGTAGTATCACTTATGTAAAAAACAAAGTAGAAGACCTGAAGGGAAATATTTATTATAACGGCGTTACTTTTTTGAAAGCAGGATCTCCCATTAATAGTTTGTATGGCCTTACCACAAACGGGCTGTTTCAAACTACAAAAGAAGTGGCAGATCATGCATACGAAGGGCCGCTTACCAAACCGGGTGATGTTCGGTACAATAACCTGAATACCGATACGCTGATCGATAACAACGACAGGGCAATTATTGGAAATACGATTCCCAGATACACCTATAGCTTTACGGTGGGTGGTAGCTACAAAGGCGTGGAATTGCAGGTGTTTTTCCAGGGTGTAGAAGATGTAGATACTTATGCCAATGGTAACCTCGCTTTCCCTTATCGCAATGGTGCCGGTGTAACTCCAGAATGGTTGACCAACTCATGGACGCCGGAAAATACCGGTGCATCGCTGCCGCGTCTGACTACTTCATCCGGCTATCCGCAAAATTTTCAAACCTCCGACTATTGGGTGCAGGATGCTTCTTACCTGCGCATAAAAAATATACAGCTTAGCTATAATCTTCCGCAGCGCTGGCTCTCGGCCGTTAAGATCACGAAGGCAAAACTGTTTGTAAATGCACAGAACTATTTCACGTTCACCAAATTCAAACTGGGCGATCCTGAAAGAAACCTGTCGCAAACTTCACTGATCGATTACCCCAATTATAAAACAATTACCGCTGGCGTAAATGTTAGCTTCTAAAACAATCAACTATGAAAAAGAATATAGTTCCCTTTTTTGTAGCCGCTACATTTTTCATAAGTGGTTGCGCAAAATTCCTGGATACATCGCCTTCTGATAAATACACGCAGGATAATTACTGGCAAACCCAGGAACGTGCATTGGCAGGCTTAAACGGCGTATATGCTTCGCTTATGGGCAATGGTTTGTATGGTGGCAATACGCCACTGCTTTTCGAAAACTTTTCGCCCAATACCTATCATTATTCAGGCGATGATAACCTGATCGCTACCGGGCAACACAATGCAAATACAGGCTTGTTCAATAGCGTATGGAAGTCGGCTTATGGTGGTATAGGAAGGGCCAATAACCTGATCGCTAATATCGACAAAGTGCCTATGGATGCAGCGCTGATCAAACGTTATAAAGCAGAAGCAAAATTTTTGCGTGCTGTGTATTATTTCCCACTCTGGAATTTGTTTGGTGGCGCTCCGCTTATACTGACAGCTACCAACGATGCATCGCAAGCCACTTTGCCACGCAATACTGCCGATGAATTGCTCACACAAATTTTGAAAGACCTGGATGAAGCTGCCACAGATCTCCCTGCATCTTATAGCGGTGCAGATAAAGGGCGGGCTACAAAAGGAGCTGCACTGGCTTTAAAAGCAAGAGTGTTGTTGTTTGCCGGTCGCTATGCAGATGCGGCTGCGGCTGCGCAACAAGTGATCAACAGTAAAACCTATTCTGTTTTTCCTAACTACCGTGCTTTGTTTTACCTGGAAAATGAAGGCAACCAGGAAGTGATCTTTGATGTGCAGTTCAAGTACCCTGAATTTACACATGGCTTCGATATCAACCTCGATCAGTTTAACAACATAGCACCACTGCCCGGTTTGGTAAATGACTATTATGCTATTGATGGAAAACCCATTGCACAATCTGCTTTGTACAATGCCGCCAAACCTTATGAAAACAGGGATCCCCGCTTGTTGCAAACCATTATAGTAAAGGGCAGCAAGTTTAAAGGCGCTACGGTTATTGAAGGCCAATACCCCCGCACAGGCTTTAGTCAAAAAAAATACTCGGTGTATAAAGATGATGCGGCTCCATCTGCTGCAATTGTAGATGGACAATCGGAGTTGAATTATATTGTGCTGCGCTATGCCGATGTATTGCTGATGTTTGCCGAAGCACAAAACGAAGCCGTTGGTCCTTCCACTGCTGTTTTCGATGCACTCGATGCAGTAAGAACCAGAGCAGGTATGCCGGTGTATGACCGAACGCTGAACAAGGAACAATTGCGTGCAGAAATACGACATGAACGCCGCATAGAGTTGGCAGGCGAAGGATTGTATTACTATGATATCCGCCGTTGGAAAACAGCAGAAACAGTAATGAATACAGAATTGTACAACGATAAGAATCAAAGGATCGATACAAGGCGTTTCAATGCTACCAGGGATTACCTGTGGCCTGTACCATCGCAGGCATTGCAGGAGAATACGAACCTGTCGCAAAATGCCGGGTACGGAAAATAATTTTTACATGAAGCAACTAAAGCAAATGGATATGATACAACGCAGCAGTAAAATAATAATAGCAATGCTATTGGCTATGGTAAGCAGCGCCACTGTTTTTTCGCAGGCCACACAAAAGAAACCCAATATTGTATTTATACTGGCCGACGACTTGGGTTATGGTGATGTGGGGTTCAATGGTCAGAAATTAATTCGTACACCGCATATAGATAAGCTTGCGGCGGAAGGAAAAATTTTCAACCAGATGTATGCGGGCACTGCGGTATGCGCACCTTCCCGTTCTTCTTTTATTAGCGGCCAACATACCGGTCATACTTTTATACGCGGCAATAAAAGTATAGAGCCCGAGGGACAAGAACCTATTAAAGATTCTGTGATAACCATTGCAGAAGTATTGCATAAAGCAGGTTATCGCACGGGTGCATTTGGCAAATGGGGTTTAGGTCCGGTGGGTTCATCAGGTGATCCAATCAAACAGGGATTCGATAATTTTTATGGATATAACTGCCAGGGATTGGCGCACCGTTATTATCCCGATCACCTGTGGGACAATAGCAAAAGAATAGTGCTGAAGGAAAACGGAAACCTTCAGTATAACAAGCAATATGCGCCTGATCTTATCCAGAAACAAGCACTGGCTTTTTTGGACAAGAGCAAGCAGGATAAAAAGCCGTTCTTTCTTTTTCTTCCCTACATTTTGCCACATGCAGAATTGCTGGTGCCCGACGATAGCATCTTTCAATCGTACAAAGGCAAGTTTCCTGAAACGCCATTTGTGGGAAGGGATTATGGTGACAATGCAGTGCCCGGTGGCTATGCATCACAGCAATATCCTCACGCCACTTTTGCAGCAATGGTTACCCGCTTAGACCTGTATGTAGGGCAGGTAGTAGCCAAACTAAAAGAACTGGGTATTGACGATAACACGCTGATTATTTTTTCGAGCGATAATGGGCCGCATAAAGAAGGTGGTGCCGACCCTGCTTTCTTCAACAGCAGTGGTCCCTTCAAAGGCATTAAGCGGGATTTGTATGAAGGCGGTGTACACGAACCTTTTGTAGCATGGTGGCCTGGCACCGTAAAAGCCGGCACAACTACAGAGTATGTGGGTGCTTTCTGGGATCTGTTTCCCACGTTTACCGAACTAGCCCATGCACCTGCCAACAAAGCAAGCGATGGTATTTCGTTTATGCCCACACTGCTTGGCAAAGGCAAGCAAGCAGAGCATGCATTTTTGTATTGGGAGTTTCATGAGCAAGGCGGCAAGCAGGCGGTACGCTATGGAAAATGGAAAGGCATTCGTTTGAATGTTGCTACGAACCCGCAAGGGCCGATTGAGTTGTATGATCTCAGTGTGGATGCCGGGGAGAAAAATAATGTGGCTGTACAGCATCCCGATATTGTAAAGGCAATTACCGATATCATTCAAAAAGAGTTTGTGCCTTCGAGTATTTTCCCTTTTGAAGTAGCAAAAAATCCGGGCAGAAAACCCGGAGCAGATAATAAAGAATAACTGAGTGAGCATTACTTGCTAGAACAAAAATCCCGGTTGAGTCAGTCAACCGGGATTTTTGTTTGATGGCGATGATTGTACAAACTCAGTACGCCTATTTCAAGAATTAAATTGTTGTGTCAGGTAAACGAAGTTCTCGTCGTCGAAACAAACGAAAATTACTTTTTCAATTTTATCGGTACTGCGAAGAAAATCTAATACGGTGGCAACTGCTATCATGGCGGCTTTGTCTTTGGGATAACCATATACACCTGTGCTGATGTTGGGAATAGCAATCGTTTTACAGTTATTGTCGATAGCGAGTTGCAAAGAATTGCGGTAGCAGTCGGCCAATTTTTGTGATTCGCTTTTTTGCCCACCATTCCACACCGGCCCCACGGTATGGATAACAAATCGGGAGGGTAAGTTGCCTGCAGTAGTAATGACGGCTTCGCCCACTTTGCAACCACCTTACCTGGCTATAATTTCCGACAATCGTCCAATATGGCTTTGCCTCCTGCCCGGTGTATGGCACCATCCACACCTCCGTCGCCGAGTAAAGAACTGTTGGCTGCATTCACTATGGCGTCCACTGCCAGTGTAGTAATATCTCCTTTTTGAATTTCTATTCTTTTTTGTTTGGTCATAATAGTATGGGCAATTTGGCTGCGATGCGAACTGGTAATAAACAATATTGACTGAAAGCTAAGCATCTGCTACTATTGATCCATCACCATTTCTGCACCGACAATTTTCCATGTTCAGATTTCAATTGTAGGGATGGGGGGAAGCTTTGCAGATAATAGTACAGAGTGTCTGTGATGCAAAAAAATAGTCAGCCAGCTTAAGATCAATTGTCCAGTTGATCTTACAGTATTTTCCTTGTAATGATATCAATTGCCTTGATAGCTGTTGACGCTACTTGCTGGAACTAAGCAGTGTGCATAGCAAATTATTCCATCCGGAAAGAACTTTTGTGTTCGGGTTGATCTTTTCTGCCTGAGTATAGCGATCCAGTCGGCGCTGCCTAATTTCGCTTAAATGATCAACACACTGCTGTAGTGCATTTTGCCAGGCAAGTGGCGAGTAGCAGGGATCTACCAGCAAACTGTCCATTGGCATCATTTCTGAAATACCCCCCACTTTGCTTGCCAATACAAACATGCCAAATGTGGTCATTTCCCGCAGCGCTGTTGGTGCATTATCGAATGATACGCTCGGTACTAATCCTACATCGCACATTTGTAGATATTGTTTCAACTCATCACGGTTTTGCAGGGGTAGATAATGTATTTTACATGCCTGGCTTATACTTACATCCCTCTGCTGTTCGAACCCAAGGGCGTACAACTCTACTTGCTGATCAGGTTGAAGTTGCAAGTTGTGTAAAGCAAACTCAACATTATGTATACCCTTGCGTGGATTGTTGCCGCCGAGAAACAGTAGTCGCAGAACATCATCGTGATTGATATCCCGGTTGCGCAGCTTATCGGCCTCTGCTACCAGTTCTGTATCATTCAAATTAGGAAGGCTGATTGTCGAAGGCCAAAAGCCCTTATCGATAAGATGTTGATGGAATGCGTCGGCTATGGCTTGAGAAGGAAACACCAAAGCTGCTGGTCTTTTGTTTTGGTATATGAAACTGTCAAAGGCAGAGGGTAGCTGGAAATGATGTACCCATAGAATCAATTTGCAATCGCTGTTTTTCCTTGCAACATCAGCATCATTCGTTCGACAAGCTATTACTACCCATTTGTCCGGTCGGTAGTTTGCCAATACCTGTTTTGCGTACGATGTTTTAATATTGGAATCGTTCGCTGATTTTTTACCCAACCGCGTTAACAATCGCTTTTTCAATTGTGTAATTGCTCCAACCTGCCGTAGCTTAATAAAAGTAATTCCTTGCAGAGCGTTTGATTCTTCGAAACATGCAATATGTACTTCATCACAGAATGCAGTAAATGCCTTAGCAGTTTGTGCGATAAGCCTGTTTACTGAATTGGTGGAATGTAGACTTACGCCAGTTCTGCCATGAACAAAAAGTACATTAGGTTTTGAAATCATTTTATTGCACTTATTTTTTAAAATGGTTGAATGTCCTAAGTAAGGGAAATAAGAATAAAGATTCAATCACACGCAGTAAGGAATAAATTCGTAGACTAGCCTAAATTATTTCCTTCTTTCAACTTGTATTTTCTAAAATGTTTGGATATAAATATTTTGGGAACCAGGGAGTTTAATATCCTTGGGACTGTAAAATACTTCAGAGAATTTTTATGGATACAATAGGAATCTTTATCTGCAGAAAACACTTTGTATCCTTGTTTCTGCAGGAGATCGAGCAGGTGCTTCATGTTGCTAAGGCTAAGGTGAATATTTTCAAAAATGATGATGGCGGGAGAATGGCGATTGAAATCAATTGCTTTTATTAATTCGTAATCATACCCTTCGACATCAGTTAACACTATATCTAATTGGCGAGAGGTTGATGCGTTCATTAAGCTATTAATATTGATACATGGCAGCTCCTTTGAAACCACATGCTCCTGGTAGGCATATTTGGCTAAGGTTTCTCTGGAAAATGACCCCAACAAAGAAGGGTCGTTCTTCGCTTCAAATCCTGTAGGCAAATCGATGTAAAAAAACTCTTTTGTGGGCTCATTAGTAGATACTACAGCTTTATTCACCATCCGAATATTCGGGTAGTTCTTACAGTTGCTTACTAAGCGATCAAATACAGCTGGTACTGCCTCAACGAGGGTAGATTTGTTTTTTTTGCACCTTACAATTGTTTTTAGAAAATCATCAGTCTCGCCATCATTTGCTCCTATTTGTAAAATATGGAGCTCTCCTGAATACTTATTGAACGATTTTAGAGACTGTTTTATGAAAAAGAAACCAAGATTCAATAATGAAATTTTTACCTGATGAAGCATAAGGATTTTATCTTTTTTGTAGTTGTTAGCATTGCAGGAGTCAAAGTGCAATAGATTTTAATTTCAACCAAAAAATACGAAGCTTACCGTTCAAACTGTACCCGTTTCGGATTGCAGATTTTTCCCTTATTTTCTTTTTTAGTTGTTGGGTTATTAAAAACCCGGTTTTCGCGTCTGCCTTTTTTTTTAGTGTTTGTAGGCATAAGACAACCCCAAAGAATTGCCCACGATCTCTGCCGCTTGAAGAATTATTACGTATAGTACGAATACACAAGAAATCTGCACTTCCCCAAAATTTACAACCTGCAATCGCCAATTTCATCCACAAATGGAAATCTTCCACATTGTGAAAGCCTGGGTTTTCATCAAATGCTCCAACACTTTCAATAATGTTTTTTTTTGCCACCACTGTAGAAGGCACTATAAAATTATAGTCTGCCAATAAACCTACTAAGGGGGCCCCAACAAGCACTTTCCCACTTTTGTCTAAATCAGACTCAAATATTTGATTGTCTCTCTTTTTGTAACAATTAGAAAAGAACAAGCCAATTTCATTTCCCCGGTCTTTTATGTCTGTCACTTGTCTTTCCAATTTAATATTCACCCATGGATCATCGGAATCGACAAAAGCTATCCACTCATGTAAGGCCGCTTTAATTCCAGCATTTCGGGCAGCAGCCTGCCTGCCATTGATTTTATCAATCAGTTTAATCCGGGTATCAGATTCTGCAAATTTTTCTACAATCGCTTTTGTATTATCTGTTGAGCCATCATTCACCACAATAAGTTCAAAATGTGGGTAGGTTTGGCATAAAATACTTTGAATGGTTTCAGTTATTTCGTTTTCTGCATTATATGCGGGCATTACAATCGAGAAAAATATCATAAGGTTTGTAAGTTGCTGATCAAATGTATATAATTGTCGCTTTTCATAAATTTCTCCTTTCCTGTAGCATCCTCGCGTTGCCCCAAGGTCGCCTATTGTATTCACCTCAAAGGATGTTGCCACTGTCTTGAACGTAAATTAGTATCTCCGAAAACTAGATAGAATTAAATGTTCATAGGATTGAGCCAAGATTTACATATAAGGACAAATTCAAAAATTGACTAAGTAAAGGCAGGAAATTCTTGTAAGGAATGGATTCTTTGTTTGTCCAATTATTTGTAGGGGCATTGCACAATAGGCAACTTTGTTGATTTATAAGATTTGAGTTTGTATACTGGCACAGGTAAGAAATTGCCAAGTATTGTTCGTCTTTCTGAAATCTTATCCACAAGCCCTTGCATTGCCCAATTGTTAACATTAAGTTCATGTGCCGAAAATACTTTTAGGGCATGAGCAGCCATAAAACATTTCACTTTACCAACGATGGGCTTGAGCAACCCATTTCTTTAAAGATCAATACCCACGATCATTATGTTCGTATTGCATCGCCTTTTCACGATATCATTCACTTGCGGCACCAGTTATTCAAGGCTTCGCAGGTAGTGGTGAGCAATGCCTATGGCGCCAAGTTGTTCAACCTGCAAATGGCGCCCAACCACCAGGGGCAGTGGCTCATTGCCAACCCAGGCATGCCCACACTCAAACTAAGCTTTTCACATGCAGAACCTACATTGGCCCGATTGGATGATGGGGTCCATGGGGAGCTGCTGTTTCACCTGGTAGAATCGGAAGAGCCATCTGAACTGGAGAAAGAAATGTTGGGAGCAGCGCTGGTGGCCTGTCATTTACAAAAACAATTTACACAGCAGCCCTCCATTGTACATGTAGCCTGATGCCTTGGCTTAATTGGCTTCTGTTGTTTAGGCTAATTTGGGGGCATTGTATCGCAAACCGTTCTTTCGGATATATTTGTTGATATGGATGTACAAATGGCCGATAGCTGGAAGCACAGGTTGGAAGATGAGTTTATCAAATCTTATTTCCGGCAGGTTGTACTTCATTTAAAAACCGAGAAGGCTGCGGGCAAAACTATTTACCCTCCGGGCTCCCTTATTTTTAATGCTTTTCGCCTTACTGCTTTTGAGCAGGTGAAAGTGGTGATCATTGGACAGGATCCTTATCATGGGCCGGGACAGGCCATGGGGCTTTCGTTCAGCGTACCCAGGGGCGTTGCACTTCCGCCATCGCTGCTCAATATTTACAAAGAACTGAAACAGGATATGGGCGTGGACATGGCCAAACATGGCGATTTAACCCATTGGGCAGGGCAGGGCGTATTATTGCTGAATGCCTCCTTGTCGGTGCGGGCCAACGAACCCAATAGCCATGCTCAAATTGGCTGGCACGATTTTACCAATGCTGTTATCCGTAAAATATCGGACGAATTGGATGGCGTGGTTTTTTTACTCTGGGGGAAATTTGCACAGGAGAAACAGGCGTTGATTGATGGTGTAAAACATCATGTTTTAAAAGCAGCACATCCCAGCCCGTTTAGCGCCGACAAAGGATTTTTTGGCTGCAGGCATTTTAGCAAAGCCAACGAATGGCTCATGAAAACAGGAAAGGATCCTATTGATTGGAAACTTCCGGAATAAGAAAAAACTTACTATGTTGAAATTAATATTGGGCCGTATATGGGCGCTATGGGGAACGCTATGGTTTTTTATAACCCTACTCATTTTTGCATGGCCTATCACTTTTACTTTTTTGATAAAAGAACCACTAGGCATTAAAATATTTAAAGCATTGAGCAAATGCTGGATGACCATTTTTTTATATGGTATAGGTTGCCGCTTAAAAATTTCAGGTCAACATCATTACAATCCTCAAAAGCAATACGTAGTTACGGCAAACCATCAATCGTTTTTGGATGTGCCCTTGCTCACTCCATTTTTTCCGGGGCCTAACAAAACCATTGCCAAAAAATCGTTGTCACGCATACCGTTGTTTGGTTGGGTATACACCCGTGGTTCAGTGCTGGTAGACAGAAGCAATGATACAAGCCGCAAGCGCAGCTTCGATGCCATGAAGAAAGTGTTGCTGCAAGAAAATTTGAATATGGCAGTTTATCCCGAAGGCACCCGTAACAGGACTGGTCAGCCGCTCAAATCTTTTTACGATGGCGCATTCAGGCTGGCTGTAGATTGCCGAAAAGACATAATGCCGGTAGTGATATTGAATACAGCCAAGGCGTTGCCGCCATCAAAACTTTTTTACCTGTGGCCTACCACTTTGTACATGCATATACTTCCTGCAGTAAGTGCAGAAAATAAAACCACTGCAGCGTTGAAGCAGGAAGTATTTCAACAGATGTGGGATTTTATTGATGCCCGTTCGTAAACATTTCTACACCAACCTTAGTCGGTAAATGTTCGGGTACGATTCACTTTTAAGTCGCGTAGTAAAGCCGACTTGGGACTGATGGAAATATTGAATGAGCGATAGAGTCCCACCGGTACAATGTTGATGGCCAATTGCCAGCAATGCAATTCCCTTGAGAGGAACATGGTAAGGGTTTGTACTTTAAAAGTGCTAAGGTCGTAATACACGGTACTCCCTGCTTTCCACTTAGGTGTGAGGTTGAAATCGCCCTGCAAATTCAAGCTGGAATAGGTACGGGTAGTATAGCCGCTATAGTCGGGTTTGCGCTGTTGCGAAAAACTGAGAGAGTAAGAAATATTCAAGGTCCAGGGCACATTAAAGTCGGCAAATTCGGCAGGGTTATTCCTGATGTATTCCTGTGCCCGCATTTGGTCTTCTGGAGTAATAAAACTGTTCTTGTCTAAGCCATCGTCTTCTTCATCGCCGCCTTTATTATCCTCTTTTCTTTTACTCTGAAATGATGCGCCAATAGAAAGGCTACCATTACTAAATCTACCTAAAGAAAACTTGTCGCCTTCCCATGCATATTTGTTGATAGGCCTGCCAATGCTATCGGTAAGGTATGGGTCAAGTACGGTAGATGCTGTGATATTGATCTTGTCGAACAGGGTGGTACTGGCCAGTATGCTGAATGGTGCAAGCTTCAAACTGTCGGCCATAAAGTTGTAAGACGAGTTGATAGAAAGGTTATCGAGCAGGCGTATTTTTTTGGTGGCACCTGCGGCAGTATCCTCTTTATCCTTCACTTTCATTTCGAGGTTGTTTTGCAATCCAAAACTCATACCACCAAATGAGCCATACGAATACGAATTGAAAAGCGATCCCTGGTACAGGCTAAACTGCTCTTTGCGGCCTACCGTATCTATTTGTGTGAAGTAGTAATCTTTTTTGGCAAGGTTGGGCTTGTAGTTGGCACTTAGTTGTGGACGTATCACATGACGTATCTGCTTTATGTTGTCCTTTTTACCAAAGTTGAATTTTCCGAATATAGCAGTTTGCATACCCAGTCCAAAGCTCACTTCGCGGGATGCGTACAATCCTTTGGTAATGGTGGTGTCCACTTTGTTTAAAGTATCGTTCCAGCTACGCAAAATTTGTTGGCCGTACCAGCGTTCAGAAAAACTAACAGAAGGAGAAACCGTAATAGGGCCAAGGGCCGGCAGTGCTACACTGATTGGGATCTGGTGCTGTGCGCCCCACTGCATGGTATCGATGATCTCGCCAATATTGTATTTGATATACGGTGAATCGCTGTCGTAAAAAGAGAACTGGTTCATCACCTGGCCATTGTATCCAATACCCAGTTTCTCATACCATTTTGCAGCGCCTGCACTTTCTTTTTTCTGTAAAGGATAGAAAGTGTTCACGGTCATGTTGAGGTTGGGTAGGCTCACATTGTACAAACCGGTCTGGTCGTTTTGGCTATGTGTGCCTGCTACGCTCATATTGTACATGCCATTGCCCCAGGTTTTGGAATACTGAATACTGGAAGCGATCTGGTTTTGGAAATTGATATTCGTGTTGTTGGCTACATACCTGTTATACTTAATACTGCCAAAGCGGAGGTTGGAACTGAAAGTAGTTCCGGGCCTTGCTTTACTATCCATATTGTGCGACCATGCCACGTTGAAGGTCTTCGAGGTTTGAAAGTCGGGGTCGCCTTTGAAGTTGATACGGGTGTTCATGAAATTGAGGTTCAGGCCACCGCTGTATTTGTATCGCACCCTATAGGTTGGGCTAAAGTTGATGGTATATCCACCATAGCTGTAAATATTGGTGCGAACCGTTGCATCAAAATTGTCGTTGAGCACTTTGTAATAACCTAATCCTTCCAAACCCAAACCGTAGCTTTCGGTAGCCGTAAGTTGTGGAGCAAGCAAGCCCGAATGCCTGCCGCGGCTAAGCGGGTATATACCAAATGGAATGCCCACCGGTATGGGCACACCTTCAAACTCGGGATAGGCCAAACCACTATACGCCCATTTGTTGTTCACCAGTTTCATGCGCCGGGCCCTGAACGCAAAGTGCGGTGTATCGAGGTTGCAGGTGGTGAACCGTCCGTTGGATGCATAAAATGAAGTGGCATCAATTTTCTTGATGCGCTCTGCATACACAAACATTTCTTCCTGCTTGGTATACGTGCTTTTGGTAAGTCCTTTTTGTGTTTTGAAATTGTAAAACATCGAATCACTTTCCGATGTCATTTCGCCATCTACCAACACGGGCCGGTCTATTACTTTGCCACTGGTATCGCGGGAGAAATAGGCTTTAGCTATTGACTGCCCATTGTCTATTTCAATGCGGCCTGCCTTTAGGTCCAGTGTTTTGTAGGTGGTATGTGCTTTGCCGTACAGGAAAAATTTGCTACCGGGAATATCGAGTACACCGCTGTCGCTGGCTTCGTAAGTAACCGGGCCATCTAAGCTATCTGCAGAAAGTGGAAGGGAGAATGTATCGGTTTTGGCTACCAGGGTGCTGTCCTTGGATTTGATGACAACGCCGGGTTTACCTGTGGCTTTTCGCGTAGTGTCCTGTTTTGCCTGTCTTGTTAAAGAATCGGTAATTCGACTTTGTTGTGTAGCTTGTCCGAAACTGTAACACGTTATAAACAAAAGTGGAAAAAAGCGTAACAAACCGAGGAGTAACTTTGTTTTATTTTCACGAAAGTAGGCTGGCATAGTCTGGTAGGCGAAAGTAAGGTTTAACGTGTACCTCCTTGTGAAGAATTGTCTAAAGTGCAAAATGGCGAAAATGCTGAGAATTACATTGTTGTTTTTAGGGCTGGGATTTTTTAGCGTAGGCTGGGGACGAGGCGAGGGAGGAAACGGCCCACAAAAAGCTCCACTTCATACGATCATTATCGATCCGGGACATGGCGGTCGCGATGGCGGAGCTAACGGCCAACTTTCGCGGGAGGCCTTGCTTGCACTCGAAATAGGTTTGCAGGTACGCGACTTGCTGAAAAAGGAAATGCCCGAACTGAATGTGCTGATGACCCGTGAAACAGATATACTGCCGGGCAATCTTTCCAACAAGGATGCGGCGCTAAAATGGAGGGCCGAATTTGCCAATCAAAATAGTGGTGACCTTTTTATTTCCATTCACCTCAATGCTTCTGTTGCCAACCAGCGGTATGGGAAAAAACAGGTAGGCACCCGCCAGGAAACCTATTACGTGTATTCCGGAAAAGGGAAGAAGCGCAAAAAAACTGCCAAGACGCGTACCGTGCCTGTGTACGAACGCTACAGGTTGCCCGCCACCGTAAAGGGTACACAAACCTATATACTTGCTGCCGACTGGTATAACATCAAGGTGAAATCCGTTGGGAACAAAACAGATATTTACGAAGGAGGAGAGCAACTGGATTCTGCGGGCCTGGCCAGCATTGAAATGGACCCGGTAGAAGCCAGGATCAGGGCTTCGCAATACACGAAATATTTTTTCCAAAAAAGCCTCACGTTTGCCACCTACCTCGAGGAGGAGTTTGGCTCCGTAGGTAGAAACAGTTGGGGTGTACTACAACGCAACTGGAGTGGATTATGGGTGCTGCAGGCCACGCAAATGCCCGCTATTCTTATTGAATCGGGTTTTATAGATAATGCCGAAGATGAAACCTACCTGGCCAGCAAAGAAGGGCAGGCAGAAATGGCAAGATGTGTGGTGAATGCTATCAAGCGTTATAAATCGGTATTGGAAAACCCTGAAAAATCGGTGACACCGCAGGTAACAGCGCCCAATACAGGAGCCCAATAATACGCATCCGAAAAAAGGAAAGCTTGAGATTCAGAACTGTTTCTCAAGCTTTTTTTATTGTGGTTGCCAAAGGTTTATGTTTATTTTGCTCTATGGCATTTAAAGTATCGAACGAAACTAAGGTAGGCGCACTCACTGCTATTACTATCACACTCTTCATACTGGGGTTTAATTTTCTGAAGGGAAAGAACCCATTGAAAGAAGCAAAATTCCTGTATGCTAAGTTTGAATCGAGTGAAGGGCTGGTGCCGTCCAACCCCGTTGTGATCAAGGGGCTCACTGTAGGTAAAGTATATGCTACCGCACCGGCTGACGAGCAAATGAGTGCAGTATTGGTGACCATTAAACTCACTGAGTCCATCAGCATTCCCTCTAATTCTATTGCACAAATCAGGAGCAACCCCCTTGGTACTCCCTCGATTGAAATTTCGCGGGGCGATGCTACTACCTATCTGCAACCCGGCGATACCATTATTTCGCATAGTACACCCGGCTTTTTTGGTAGCATATTCGACAAGCTGGGCCCTACGCAAAAAGCCATGGATAAACTGCTTACATCGCTCGACTCTGTTGCTGCCAAATTGAGTAAAACACTTTCGCCGTCTACCCAGGCTAATATGCAGGAAGTAGTGGCCAACCTGGCCAATGCATCGGGTGAACTCACCAAAACACTGGCTTCTGTAAATGCCATGCTCGATCAACAATCGGGTACCATTGCCAAAACAGCACATAACCTCGAAGATCTATCCACCACACTGGCATCCAACAAGGACAAGATCACAGCTATTGCCGATAATCTCAACACCACTTCAAAGAATTTCAGTCAGCTCGATCTGCAAAAAACGCTTGATGAGTTGCATACAACCATGCAATCGCTGCAAACCACTTTGGCTAAGCTGAACAGTACCGAAGGAACTGCGGGTGCTATTATCAACGACAAGCAGTTGTACAATAACATGAATTCAACTATCAATAGTTTGAACCTGGTACTGCAGGATTTGAGACTGCATCCCAAGCGCTACGTGAACGTAAGTGTGTTTGGCAAAAAAGATAAATCGGAGCCGCTGATGAAGCCACTCATAGAAGATTCGGTAACACTGGAGCAAAAGAAAAACTGATAACGGTTTGGTTAAACAACTCATATGTTGAAAGTGGGCATTACCGGCGGGATTGGTTCAGGAAAATCAGTGGTTTCCCGCATGCTGATGGTACTGGGCATACCGGTGTATTTTGCCGATGAAGCCGCCAAACGCCTGATGAATGAAGATGAGGCGTTGAAAGAAAAGATCAAATCACATTTTGGTAATGAAGCGTATAATGAGCAAGGCCTGAACCGTGCATGGCTTGCGGCACAGGTATTTCACAGCGAAGCAAAAATACAGGAGCTCAACAGCCTGGTACACCCGGCAGTATTTGCTGATGCCGACATTTGGATAGCCAAGCAAACATCACCCTATGTGGCAAGAGAAGCCGCACTGTTTTTTGAATCGGGTTCGGCAGGACAAATGGACCTGATGGTAGGGGTATATGCGCCACAGGCCCTGCGTTTGCAACGTGTAATGCAACGCGACGGGCTCGGCAGGCAGGATGTTTTGCAACGCATGGACAGGCAGATCAACGAAGAAATGAAAATGCGTTTGTGTGATATTGTATTGCGAAACGATGAGCAACAAATGCTGACACCACAGGTGATACAGCTACATGAACAGTTGCTTGTAAAAGCAGGCCAGCAATAATCAATAATCAGTAATTATTTTTTGCAGCATCCTGCACGCCTTGTTGAATGCTGCCCTGTACCAGCAACCATTGCGCTAATCCATACGTGATCATAATTACAAAACTGCTGGTAGCAAAAGGCTGTGCAAATTTATTGATGGCCAAAGCCGAATCGGAAAGCACAAAGCAAATGGCACCGCCCACAAAAAGCAGATAAGCCTTCACCGTTGCCTGCTTCTTGCTGGAGATAGCTTTGATCAACATGAGGGTGATGATGGCTGTGTATATAGCTACCGGAATTTTCATGCTACCCAGCGATGGCAGCAGGTACAAAAACAAACCGACAGAGTACACACCAATCAATAATATCATCCATACAGGGAGGCTCCATTTTTTTGCCTTATCCCTATGCCGGTGGAAATACAGGATATAGAAAACATGCGCTATCAAGAAGCTTACAAGACCTGCTATAAAAAACAGGGGCTGCTCTCCCCGAAGCAAAGCGCAATCGCCTATCCAGGAAAACAGGAGTGCTGCAACAATTAATTTTTTGAGTGCATAGGTTTTTAAAGCTGGCGCCGATAACAACATGCCAATCAGGACCGGCATGAGCAAAGGCTTGGCAGTGATATGCAGACATTCGATCTGCCAATGCAGGGCACACAGATCAACCGCCAAACAGGCAAAAAATAAAAAGCTCAGAACCCTGTTAGCTGTTCGATGCATGGCTGGCAATTCGGTGGAAATTACCCAGCGTTATGGTACTCTTTCGAGTTGGATGGGGCGTTGAAAAAACCTGCGGATGGAATCTTTCTTAAACGTGGTGTCTTTAGCAGCACTTTGTATTTGCACATAAAATTGAAACGTTACCGAATCTGCAGTCTGCATCAGTATAGGCGTTGCAATTTTTTTCTTGTAACCATTGTGCAGGGCAATAGCAGTGTCTTTACCACTTACCTGCCTGAAAATAGCTTTCCACGATACCACGGTCAGCGAATCTACGGGCATAGCTACTGGGGTAGTTTGCACAGCAGGTGTATCCACCGCAGTGTTGGCCTGGGGCACCAATAAAGTATCGCCGCCATTGGCAGCTACTTCCTGTGCGGTGTCGGGCTGGGTGATGGATTTGTACAGCCACCAACCTCCGGCCACTATTACAATGGCCAGCATGGCTCCGAGCAGAATTTTCACCAGTGGGCTGGTTTTTTGTTCTTTCTCGCCATAGAAATTGGTATCCGATTTGTCTTCTGTATCTACCTGGCGTTCTTTCAATTTCCCGGTAGCTTCTTCTTCTTTGGTTATGATAAAAAAGCCGGGAGCCATCAGCAGGGTTCCATCATTAATTTTCGACAGGGTGCCCAGGCCTTTTATTTCGAAAGGGTTGCCAATATTCAAAAACTGGGTAGCCATTCCCAAAAATGCTTCGATATCATTGGTGGCCAGCGAGGCAATTTTTCCTCTTTGTGTGGCATAGTATTTTACGAAATCGGGGGTGGTAACAGCCATCTTCTGATGCACAAATTCCAAACCATTGATCACCACCAGCTTGTGCTTTTGCAGGTATTCCACATCGGGCACTGCATCCAGTAATTTGATGGTTCCAATGCCTTGCAAAGAAATTTCGCCATGTTGGTACACGTATCTTGTAATCAATTGTTCTACAGTCACAGAGTGTCAATTTTATGAGTGCTAAAGTAATGCTTATTCAATTTAGGAAGGAGTTGACTCTTCCCAGCCCCGTTTTAAATCATTTCCTAAAATTGTGACGAACCGGGGAGGCTTGTCGCAGCCACTGGGTGGAGCAGGCTGCTAATCCATTACATTTGCCCCCCTTATGCTCACTGAAAAGGAAAAAGCTTTTTTGGGATATTGGGAGAAAAACCGCGACAGGCAGAAAAAACTGTTGTACCAACTGGCTGTAGGACTTCCATCCGGCTTGTTGGTAGGGGCCCTGATACTCACCAATTTTTTTTCGGGCTGGTACAAACGGGCCGAAATGATTGCAAACAGCCAGTTCAACCCTTGGGTTTTGTACATCGCTGTCCTTATCATTGCAGTTTTTATTGCTGTTTTTTCCAAAAAATTTCAATGGGACCAGCAAGAACAGCGCTATAAAGAGTTGAAGCATAAGCAACAAAAATTTGAAAACGAAACAAAGCAGAATAATGAAACACATGATGAACCTGCGTAAAGGATTTATGATTTTGGCCCTGGCCATTTTTGCTACTACTGGATGCGTGAAAAACGATGGTGGCTGTAAACCACAGGACCCCAGTATTGAAGATGCGGCCATGTTGAAATTTATTGATTCCATTGGCATGAATGCTACCAAGCTGAACAAGGGCATGTATTATGAAATACTGAACCAGGGTAGTGCTAGCCATCCCAAGCAGGAAAGCATTATTTACTGCACCTACAGAGGTACTTTGCTCAACGGAACTGAATTCGATTCTCAATCCAATCCCGGCCAAACAGGTTTTCAATTGAATGGCCTGATTGAAGCCTGGAAAATAGCTGTGCCATATATTGGCAAAGGCGGCAGGATCAGGATGGTGGTACCCAGTTCGCTGGGTTATGGTTGCAAGGGCGGTGGCACTACTATTCCACCGAATACCCCGCTGTTCTTCGATCTTACCCTCGTTGATTTCTTCTAATTAACTTTTACGGGCTGCGGCATTTGCCGCATATATATTTTTCAAAATGGTATGCTGCGGCGTACCATTTGTTTTTTACAGACATTTGAGTACAACACAACTTTCATCATTGTATGCCACACGAAGCCATTTCCGTTTTCGACATGTTCAAAATTGGGGTAGGACCCAGTAGCAGCCACACGCTAGGGCCATGGCGTGCAGCGCAGCAATTGGTAGCCCTGCTGAAGCAGCGAAACCAGTTGTCTTCTGTTGCAGCATTGGAAGTGTGCTTGTATGGTTCGCTGGCAAAAACCGGCAAGGGGCATGGTACCGATATTGCCGTGCTATTGGGTTTGTGCAATGAAGATCCGGAAACCATAGATGTAGATAGCATCACCCCAAAGGTGGATGCCATTAAATCGGAAGGTAGTTTGCTGTTGGGTGGTGAAAGAGAAATTCCCTTTTTGTACCAGGAGCATCTTCGTTTTTTGTTTTCAGAGTTTCTTCCATTTCATCCCAATGCAGTTACGTTTTTGGTGACGCTTGAAAACAATGAACATATCAGCGAAACCTATTACAGCATTGGTGGTGGTTTTGTAGTGCAGGAAAAAGATGCGCAACAAAATGCAGCCAGCAGTAGTGCAGTGGTGTTGCCATTTCCTATTAATACCGCCAACGATTTGCAGCATTGGTGTATGAAAACAGGGCTGGCCATTTGGGAAGTAGTGCAGGAAAATGAAAATGCATGGCGCAGCGATGAGCAAACCCGCAATGGATTGCGGCGCATTTTTCACACCATGCGAGATTGTGTGTATCGCGGTGCACATACACCGGGCTATTTACCCGGTGGCCTGCATGTAAAACGTCGTGCCGAAGCATTGAATAAAAAACTGCTTGCCGGCCGGCCTTATTCCGATTTTACAAGTTGGGCCATGGCCATTCGCGAAGGCGGCCATCATTTTCAATACACCCTCGATTGGGTGAGTTGTTTTGCATTGGCAGTAAATGAAGAGAACGCAGCATTTGGCCGTGTGGTAACTGCACCTACCAACGGAGCGGCCGGTGTAATACCCGCTGTGCTGATGTACTATATTGTTTTTTGTGATGGTGCAGATGAAGAAAAGATCATTCGCTTCATACTCACTGCATCCGAAATTGGCAGCATCTTCAAAAAAGGAGCTACCATTTCTGCAGCTATGGGTGGATGCCAGGCCGAAATAGGCGTGAGCAGCGCTATGGCTGCAGCAGCATTGACCGAAGCTATGGGCGGCTCACAAAAGCAGGCCATAATGGCGGCTGAAATTGCCATGGAACATCACCTGGGTTTAACCTGCGATCCCATTGGTGGATTGGTACAAGTGCCCTGCATAGAACGCAATACCATGGGGGCTATTAAAGCCATTACGGCAAGCCAACTTGCGTTGCAAAGCACCCCCGATTTTGGCATTGTAAGCCTCGACAAAGTGATCAAAACCATGTGGGATACTGCACTCGATATGAACAGTAAATACAAGGAAACTGCAGATGGTGGATTGGCTATGCATATCCCCATTAGCCTGGCCGATTGCTAGTGTTGCTTTGTCTCTAATCCGCCCCGTTGCGTGTCTCACGCAACGGAAATATCTATGTTGTTTTACTGTAAAAGCCACAGCCATATAACTCGCATAACAACTTGCTATTGAAAAGCGATTGTAGTTCAGTTGCGTGAGACACGCACCAAGGCTTTTGTAAAGGGATAGCTGTAATTTTTATTTTTTTACAACAATGGCATAGGCTTCATCGCTGGCAGCAGAAAGATTGTTGAGCCCCAGTATTAGATCGTCAAGATCTACCAGCCGGGTCGAATAATCTACGCGTATCATTAGCGAGTCTTCATCGTCGAGGCCAATTTTTACTTTATCATATTCCAACGCCAGTTTCAGCAGTTGCTTGTACTGCGATACGGTCATGCCTTCAGACGATTTTTCTTTGATGACGCAAAAAAGAACAGTGATATCGTCTGCCTCTGTAGCAATAATCACCAGCTCTTTCATATTCTTTCCTTCCTGTGTGCATACAAACACATTGTCGGCCGCTTTACTGAATTCATAGCCGCTTTTGCCCAGCATGTTTTCGAGCCTGGTTTGTTTAGCAGGTGTACTCGGAGATGTTTGCGCAATGCCCATTACAGGCAATAACAGTATAAGAAGTGAAAAGAAGTTTTTCATGCAGTTAGAAATTAGAAATGGATGATTTTCAAAAATAGCAGTGTTGTGGTTTACCAGCCAATACCATAGTCATCGCCATGGTTGCTGCTGCCACCCCAAAAACTATTGTGCTTCCAATCGAAGAAAATAGCATTGATAGGTCCGCTGCTGCGTTCTGTAAAACTAAGGCGATAGCCCATTGCTTTTAATTCGTTGCGCACCGCTTCGGGTGTTTTGTTTTGCAAAATGATATCGCCTGCACGTGGTGCCCGGTCTTTTATGTTCACGCCACCCAGGCTAAGCCAAAGTTGGTTGGTGTTTACATTCGCTGCTTCAGATGCTTGTTGAACGTTCATGCCAAACTCCACCACATTCAAAAAGCATTGCAGTAAATTTTGATCCTGTGTATCGCCACCCTGCACGGCAAAAGAGAGAAATGGTTTGCCATCTTTCAAAGCTAAAGAAGGTGTCAATGTAACTCTTGGACGTTTGCCCGGTGCCACTACATTAAAAGGATTGAGTGCACTGTCCAGCACAAAGCTTTGCATACGCTGGCTCATGCCAATGCCCGTGTTGCCTGCAATGCACGCAGGTACCCAACCGCCGCTTGGTGTAATGCTTACTACCCAACCTTCGGCATCGGCAGCTTCTACCGAAGTAGTGCCCAGCCACATCCTGCTCATATAGGGTTCATCAGTAGCAGAGTGTTGGTAGGCCATTGGTCTTGCATCGTGTGCAGGTACGGCACCACCCGAATTGGAAGATGTATCGGCCAGCAATGGCCATGCATTCAGCAACTGCTGGTATGGATTTGTTTTTCCTTCAAAGGGGTAAGGATCGCCGGGCAAAGCAGGCGATAGATTTTTTGTGGGATCTATCAATTGTGCACGCTGTTTTGCATAGGCCTTGCTCAGCAATCCCTGCATGGGCTGGCCTTTCGAAAAATAGGGATCGCCATAATAAAAATCGCGGTCTGCAAAACTGAGTTGCATGGCTTGTGTAACGGTATGGATATACTTACTGCTGTTGTAGCCCATACTTTTCAAATCAAAATTTTCCAAAATATTCAAAGCCTGTAGCATGGATGGCCCTTGTGTCCACTGTTGCAGTTTATACACTTCAATGCCTTTGTAGGCTACATGCACAGGCTCTTCTTCCATGGGCTTCCAATTGGCGAGATCCTGCAGGGTGATCAAACCGCCCTGCTCCTGGCAACCACGCACAAACTCTTTGGCAATATCGCCTTTGTAAAAACGGTCGTAGGCGGCCATGATGGCTTGCTTACGATTTTTGCCTTGCTTCAAAGCCTGCTGTTCGGCCTCCACCATTTTGGTAAGTGTAGCCAGCAAATTTTTCTGTACAAAAATTTCGCCTGCTTCGGGAGCTTCTCTTTTTTCGCCCAAATGCGGAAGAAAAACGGCTTTGCTATAAGGCCATTCTTTAATGCGGCCCTTGGCTCTTTCAATACTGTTGGCAGTGGATGCTTCCATGGGATAGCCGGCTGCCAGTTGCATGGCGGGAGCCAATACTTCTTTCAAACTTTTGGTGCCATAGTTGGCCAGCAGGTAGCAAATGCTGCCGGGAGTGCCGGGCGTTACTGCTGCAAGTGGACCATACTCCGGCGGAAAATTGTAGCCCTTGCTTTTGAAAAATGCTGGCGTGGCACCGGTGGGCGCTACACCCAGCCCGTTGAATGCAATTACTTTTTTTGTTTTGGGATTGTAGAGCAGCACCTGTGTTTCGCCACCCCAATGCAGCACATCCCACATGGTACAAGTGGCTGCCAGCATGGCCAGGCTTGCATCTACAGCATTTCCTCCCTGCTGAAATATCATGCTGCCTGCAGTAGCGGCGAGTGGCTTGCCGGTAATGGCCATCCAGTTTTTGCCATGCAATACCGGTTTTTGCGTAGGCTGCGCCCATACCATAACCGAAAGAAAACAACAAAAGAAAATAACGGGCAACTTTCTCATACGATGCAGATGTTTTGAATGCAAAAAAGTGTTCGAATAGTAGGACGATGAAATGTTGAGGGGCAATCGGGGAGGGGTAGGTTGGAATGTTCACGGGTTCACATGTTCACAAGTTGGGTGGTTGAAAGGTTGAGGTCAAGGTTAAGGTCAATAAATAAAGCGAGGTTTCCTACTAACATTTCAACCTGTTAACCTGTCTAACTTATTTCAGCGTTCTTCGAGGTGTTAGCGCAGCGCAGCTCGAAGTGTAAATGCGGCGATTCTCCGAATCGCAAACGAACACACTATTGTGCTATTCAGGATTTGCAATCCTGAATCCCTATCACCGGGTTTGTAACCCGGGAAACAAATGCTATTTGTAGGAGTGATGTCTTTCCGATAACCATATCAAAGAACAGGCTACTGAAGGATAGCCATCTCGGTTATAGGCTATATAAGCCGATTGCAAATCCGCCGATACGGCTTCGACCTTGCAAATGTCGAAGAGCGGGGGTTGGCATTGTGCGTTGAGAAAAATAAAAAGAGAGTGCAAATGCGTTGGCTATATGAGTTGTATTAGTTTCAATGTTCTTTCGCAATAATTTCTTAGTTCAGCATCCGTCACGGGTTCACTTTCATTGTTGGTGTTAAACCTGTGATGATACTTTTTTGAATAATCATTTATGTCTGTGAGTTCACTTAAACTACTTTGCAATCTGAAAAATCTGTCTGTGGTTGAAGTCGCTGTCCGAACACTTGAAATAAAGTCTCCAAGCCAGTCATTCGGTGCAACAAGGTCAAAGAATTTCAAATGGAAATAACTTTCTAATGCAGGTCGCAAGCATCTTGCAATACCACGTCTTTCTTGGTCTGAAAGGCAACCAGTTGTCAAATAGTTTTTGATTGCTAAACTGTCTTTAAGAATGCTTGATAGAGTTTCCGTGTCAATGTAAAACTCAACTATAGAACTTGTGTTTCCTAAATACTCAATTTTGCAGCACTGACTTGTCAATGAAATTTGATTAGCACTTTTCCAAAACTCACAAGCGAAAATTATGTTGTGAGTGAAAACAAAAAGTTGTTTGGCTTGCTGTCCGAAACCAATTAGTTTGCTGATAGTCGTAGATTTTCTGTTCAAGTCAAAACTTGAAACAGGGTCGTCAAACACAACAATTTTGTCTTGAATATTTCCGTCAAGTTCAAGTTTTGTCAAGAAGAAAGCAAGTGCCAAAGCACTTTTGTCACCTTCACTTAACGAGTATTTGAACGATGGATGTAATGTGGTGTCTTCAAACTTAATTTCGTTTCCGTTGATGTGTAAAGCATATTTAATCATTGGCTCTTTACTGCTTCCTACATACCCGCTATCTAAATTGCGGATTTCAAGGTAAGGGGCAAACGCTTGTAAATACTGATTTATCTTGGTCGTGTAGTTTGTGAAAATTACAGCCGAGTATGTGTCAAGCTGCTGCTGCTTCGTATCTTTTTGAGTGTTGAAGCCGTCAACTGCTTGTGTATAGGTTGTAAGGTTTGTGCAAAGAGTTACAATAGCTGCATCTCCTCTTTTCTTAATTGCTTTTAATCTTTTTACTTCAAGTTCAAGTTGGGGAATATTTGGTTGGCTTGAGGACTTTAAAGTTCCTATCTGCAAATTGTAAGCAACGATGTCAGTGTTAAAGCCAGCAATTTTCGTGTTAAGTGTTTCAATTATTGTTTGAAAAGCAGAGATGTTTGATGTGTCCTTTGATTGAATGGGGTTAAGTGATTTTTCTCTGAAAATTGATTTCACCGTATCAAATGCAGTTTGTATTTCCACCTGTTGGTCAATGATAGAAGTTAATGCAGGTGGAGTAGCCAAATGCGTTTTCCAAAACTCAATCAAGTTTAGATTAGCAGCAATTTTGGTTTCAATTTGTAGAAGTTGAGCTTCAACATTAAAACTTGAAATTGCTGAATTCAATTGAGATAAGGTTTGTAGCAAGGAATTATACTCCGCGTTAAAATACTGTTTGTATGCTTCAACAATTTCTGTCGTTTCGTCAAATGGTCGCAAACAAAAGGGGCAGGAATTTTCGGTGATAGCTTCATATCCTTGCTTAATCCATTCTTCTGCTTTCCCGTCCATTGAAAGATGCTCCTTATGCTCTTTAAACTTCTCTAAATAGGTTTCAGAGATGCTGTCAATGGATTGACTTAGTGCTGCTATTGCGATTGTATTGTCGTATGGTATTGTAACAACAGGTATTGCTGACAATGCAGTTTTTGTTTGAATATCCTGAAAACTTTTGGCAGTTGTTATTTCTCCATTCTTCGCTGTAATTTTGTTGTCAATATCTGGGTCAACTGGGAGATTGCTGTAATCAATAGCGGTGTATGCTTTGTCAATTGCTATTTCAATTTTCTCCTTCGTCTCACGAATAGTTGCATTGCCTGTTTGAATTCTGTCTTTAAGTTGTTGAATGTCATTCTTTAGTTGAATGCCTGGCAGTCCAAAGATTATTTCAAACAAGTTTTTCTTGTGTGAGTTCTGAATTTCTAAACCAGTGTAGATATTTTCATTGATGAAATGAATATCAAAAATCTCAAGATTTGGATAGTGGTTGTCCCAAGCGTTACTACCAAATGTAACTTTGGGTGTTGGAGTTAAATCTGTTAATACTTCTACTGTCTGCGGAAATGCTCTATCAAATGCTCTCTTTTTTGGAAGTAAGGCAGCGTTGTCCTTTAGCGATTTTAGAATGATAGAAAGTGTGGTCTTGCCACTTCCATTCTCTCCATAAACAAGATTTATTCTTTCAAAGTCTGTCGTCCTATAAGGTGCAGGAACGGAACTGTGATTGTAGTTCAGAAACTTTCCTGTGCCGCTTATCTTGATAAATTTTTTAATCATACTTTAAAGGTGCTTGTTCAAAAGTCGCAATAAAATTGGAGTAGTGGAGCGTTGGGGCAAAAGCAAATGTGAAGCAACTTGCGTTGGCTTGTGGGTGGCGTTGCTTCTTTTTTGCTTTTGCGAAGCGTTGGCATTTTGTCGTCCGTTTTTAGCACTGTTGTTTGATGTCTGCACTGTCGTCATAGGGTTGCCACTAACATTAGTATTGTACGCATACACGTACCAGTGCAATGTAGTATAACTCTTTGAATGACAATGGGGTTGTTGTCGTTTTTTTTATTGCTGGGTGTTATAACAATTCCATTTAGTGTAATTGAAAAATTACACGGCTAACTGCTTCCTTAAGTATACCTGGATGAATAGGGGCTTAGTTTTTGCGATTCGGAGAATCGCTACATAAGAACTTCGGGGTGCGCTGCGCTAACACCTCGAAGAACCTTGCAATCATCCCCAAAACTTCTTTGCTATTTCCTCTTTCCCTTCGGGGTTATTTTTATCTGCTTACCTGCATTGATGCGTTTGATTGCTATGGCCGATTTGAATTGTGCATTCACCAGAAAATAAATGCGTTTGGCATCCATGGTGATGCGGCAGGAGCGAATGCTGAACTCATCCATGCTTACATCTATGCTTTGCCCGGTCTTTCCTTTGGCAATGGCTTTTTCTACAATATCGGGTACTTTGGTAATGAGTGAATCCATGCTCAATTGGAGATCGTCTTTTACTGCATCCAAAATGGTTTCGTGCAAGAGTGCATCGCCCATATTCAGTAAGGCGTTGCCGGAGTTTACATCGAACTGTGGATTGCTGAGCAGGAAGCGCTGGTGAATAGAATCGAAGCTGGGCACCACCGAAGCCACCAGTTTGGAATCTACATCGCCTTTGGTTTCTATATTCACGGCAAGGCCAGAGTCGGCAGCAAAGACCTGGATGTTTTTGATGGAAGCCGTAATGCCTTTTACTGTAAATGTTTTTCCATCCAGCTTTTCGTTGAGCTCTGCATTTACCACGCTAAACTCCGCAAAACCCAACACATTCACATCCGAAAAATAATTGTCGATGGGTTGCTTTTTGAATTCGGGCAAGGGTTTGGCTTCGGCCTGCAAATTGGTTTTGGTTACCATGGCTACCTGGGCGTCGATGCTGGTATTGCAGATAATATTTTTCTCGTCGAGCAACAGGTCGCCGGCAATGGCATGACACATAAATTTCAAATACGCTTCGGGTGGCTTTTTATTTATGATCATAAGCTTTTGCAGATCGAGCCAAATTTTTTCGACCGGCTTATGCAGCGATACTGCTTTGTGTATTTCAACATCCAACTGATCGCAAAGTGCTTTTTTCTTCGATTGAATGAGGTCGTTGATTTTGCTGGTAAGGTCGATATTGAAGCCCACCACTTTTATTTGGGGCGGTTTTACCCAGGTGATTTTTTTAAGTGAAAATTCGGTGAGCAGGCGCCAGTCTTTATCGAGGTCAACGGGCGTGTGCAGTTCCAGCACCAACTGTGTTACTACCGGTTCAATTCCCTTGGTTAAGAAGTTTACCCTCGATCGCAGGATGGTGGCTTTTACCTCCAGCGGAAATTTGATGACCAGTTCCTGGCCGGTAGAACTAATGAGGATGGATTGCACTTTGCGCATTTCCACTTTCACACTGTCCTTTTTATTATCGGTGGGTGTGATGGTGGCTTCCAGGAATTCACCCTGGATCTTGCCATTGATAAATGTTTCGAATGCTTCGAGGCTAAAGCTGATGGGAATTTGAAAATGAGACATCGGAACACTTACCGGAAGTGTATCCACAATGGCTACGGGTGCTTTCCCTTTGATATACCCCCGGCAGTTTTTGAGGCCAACAACAGCAGCAACAAGCAAAAGGATGACGGTGAGGAGTAGTAAGTGTTTTCGTTTCAATCGCATTCTTAAAGATAAGTGGGAACGCAATTGCTGCCACAAGGAGCGGAAATGGTTGGCTTAGTACACTGCATCAATAGTGTAGCTGTTCTGCTGCAGCACTACTGTTTGCCCGGCCTGCTTCGTTAGCAACTGTGCTCCGAGGGGCGATTGCGGCGAAATAGCGATCACATTGTTTTCTTCGATCCTTGCCTTGCCGGCACCGATGCTCACATAAAAATAGATATCGCCGGATTTCACCAGGCTGCCTGCTGCAATAATGCGGTGGGGCTCCTGCGGACGAAGCAACTGCAGTGCTGATAATTGCTGACGGGTTTCGGCCAGTTGGTTGCGTACTTTTTCCTGTTCCAATTGCAACATGGCCAGTGCGGTTTCATGCTTGTCTCCGGCTGTGCTTTTGGTTTCGTTGGCACCACTTTCCTTCAGGTCGGCCAATACCTGTTGCAGGCGCTCCATTTTTGCCTGTATGCTTTGTAGAAAATATTGGTGGATGGTTTGTTTGAGGGGTGGGAAGTTCACGAGTTTGAAAGTTTACAAGTTCACAAGTTCCAAAGTTGGAAGGCAGGGTGTAAGGTGTAAGGTCAAAGGTTTGAAAGGCATTTCGTAAATCAACCACCACTTAGACCTTGGCCTTGACCTTTCTCCTTACGCCTTTCTCTCTACACCACCAGCGAGCCGCGGTAGCCACGGGCGGCGTAGTACGATTGCACGCCATTGTGGTACACAAAAACCTGTCCATAGCGGAAGTCGCCAAAGATGGCGCCGCCGAGCTTGCGAATATTGTCGGGTGTTTGTAGCCAGCTCGAAGTTTTGGCGTCAAACTTTCCCAGTTGTTGCAGGGCACGGTATTCTGTTTCGTTCAGTAAGGTGATGCCTATTTCTGCTGCATGGTCCAGTACATTGTTTTCGGGCTTGTGTTCTTTGCGTGCATCGAGTGCTTCACGGTCGTAGCAAAAACTTCTGCGGCCTGCAGGGCTTTCGGCAGCACAATCGTAAAATGTATAGGCACCTGTTTGTTTGTCGAAGCTTACCACATCGGGTTCGCCACCGGTCATTTCCATTTCATTGAGGCTCCACAATTTTTCAACATTTGCTTCCAGCCTTTTTTGTACATCGCTCCATTGTATGCCTTTGTGGCGGCCCATGTTTTTGTTGAAGCGTGTTTCCAGTATTTGCAGCAGTTCGCTGCGCTGTGTGGCAGGCAGGTTTTTTTTAGTAGCCATGGTGGATTTGTTTTTGTTCAAAGTGTAAGTGTATTCATCGGCTATCAAAAATACTGTTTCAAATGAACGTGTTGTGCTATTGGCTTATCAATAAATTCGTTCGCTTCAAAAGTCTTGAATGATTTATTTACTTTTTTGCGTGCCCAAAAAAGTAACAAAAAGGGCACCCGCCGCTTATTACAGCCAACCGGCGGGTTGGAGCCCTGATTAAGCATTTGTACTACTGTTGTGCCGAACTGTATTGCCCTGATATCGTTCACAAGTATCAAAGCCTACTCTTTATCATTACTTCCTATTCTCATTTATTCTTAATAGCACAACTGTTTCAAATGCATAGCCGTTGCAGGCCACGACTGAACAAAAAAAAGGCAGCTGTAAGAATACAGCCGCCATCGATTGAATAAACAAAAACTAAAACCAATTATTTAGTACCCATTGGTTCCAAACTCTCCTGCGTTGGTAATAGCATCGAGGAAAGATTGAGGTATGGGGCGTTTAGTATGTTTGCTATCCACAAAATTGGTACCGGCAATGGAGTTGGTAGAAAGGAGGTAAGCTTGTGTAAGTTTTCCCATCCGTTTCAGGTCGTACCAGCGCCATAGTTCGCCGGTCAATTCGCGGCCACGTTCGTTCAAAATAAAATCGAGAGTTACAGTTCCGGCAGGTACTACCATTTCAGCTTCGCGGGTAGTAAGCGCTGCTCTTTTACGAATAATATTTACATAACCTGCCGCTTTAGTTTGATCGTTGTTGTACAACAATGCCGCTTCTGCAGCCACCAGGTAAATATCGCCGAGGCGAATAATGGCGAAGTCGCCCATCCAGTATTGGTTGGTGTACGCAAATTCTTTGCTCGAAAACTTTTTAAGCGCAGGATACATATTGGTAAGGTTAGGATAGCCGGTTGGAATTTCGGTACCGCCTTTATAGTTGCCCTGGCTGTTGAACAGATCGCTTGGGTCGGCCACCAACATAGGCATGGTTTTCTTGATATTGCTATCAATATTCCAGTTAGGCGTAAACACGGCCAGTCCTGCATCACCCGTCATATTCTTCTGTTCTTCCAATTGAGTCTCTATCGAAAGGAATGCACTTTTGTAAGCATTGGTAGTACCCAGTATTTTCTTATTCACTACCGACGGGTCTTTCTTATAAGTAGTAGCTAATGCAGCAGTAATGGTTTTATCTGCATTGGCATAAAACTTATACGTAAAAGTTTCAGCAAACCTGGTATCAGGTGTATTGGCATCGGGCGCAAAAATTTGGGTCAACAAATAGCTGCTGGGTTTAAACCAACGTGAGTTGGAACGGCCATACAATATGCTGGTTTCGCGGGTTCCCCACTCGGCACCACGAGAACCCAGGTCGGGTAAAAAATACTGGCGGGTCCTGCCACGGTTGAAGCCTTCGGGGTTGTAGCCATTCATGGCATCTACAGCCTGGAAGAATAAACTTTCCGTATTGGTTTTGTTGTTGGCACCATCAAACAATTTGGCATATCCCGAACGGGTAGCATCGCTATAATACAAACCGCATTTGTAGGTGCCTGGATTATTGATGAGCTCTTCTGCAGTTTCCAAAGCCAGTTTAGCATACTCTGCTTTTTCGCCCAAACGGGTTCTTTGCAAATACACTTTTGCCAGTAATCCGTATGCTGCTTTTTTGGTAACACGGCCACGCAGGCTTTGTGTAACGGGCAAATTTTTGCAGGCAAATTTCAGGTCGCTAATTACTGAATCGTAAATCGCCTTTTCAGTGCTTCTTACAGGGCTAAGATCAATGCCGGCTGCAGCTGCTGAATTGCGTTGAGAAACTACATCGCCAAATTGCTCCACCAAATTCCAATTGGCATAAGCCCGAATAAAATAAGCTTCTGCAATTTTTGCATTCAACTCATCGGGGCTGCTATAACCCTTTACATCATTGGCATAAATAATGGCCGTGTTGCAATAGTTCACTAATGAGTACAAGCCATTCCACATTACCCTTACAGTACCGGTAGTAGTGTTCAGTGTACTGTTGTATTGAAACAAACCGATATCGCTATTGCCTGTATTTACCCAGCTATCGGTACCGGCTTCTGTAGGCGTTAGGAAGTCTTGTTTGCCATGAAAAAAGTAGAGGTCGGTGTAGCATCCGTTGATGGCGCCTTCGAGACCCACTTTTGTTTTTAATGTTTCTTCCACCGGCAATCCGGCAGGGTTGTATTCGTCTAGTTTTTGGCAGGCGGCCAGCAAAATGCTTGCAGCCAAAATCCATGAATATATTTTCATATAATTTTTGTTGGGGTCAATAATTAGAAAGAAAGGTTGAGGCCAAACACAATTTGCTTATACAGCGGGTAGGTATCAATACCACCACTTTCGGGGTCTATACCTTTCAGCATAGGGTCTACTGTGTAAATAAGCGGGTTGTAAATAGTGCCATAGAACCTTAAGCGACTGAGGCCCCATTTATCCTGCAAAGTGCGTGGCAGCGAATAGCCCAGCGTGATGTTTTTCACTTTCACGAACGAACCGTCTACCATGTTCAATGCTGATGAATACGTGCTGCTTAATGCAGAACCCGGCTGCGGGAAATCGTTGGTAGGATTGGATGGAGTCCAGTAGTTGAAATCGGCTGGTTGTGCCTGGCTGTTCCAGGTACCCAGCAACGCTGCGTTGATCATTTGTCCTGCACGACCGGTAATGAAAATGGTAAGATCAAAACCTTTGTAGGTAAATGTATTTTGCATACCCATGAACCAATCGGGGTTGCCATTACCAATGATCATACGGTCGGCTGCAGAGTACACGTGGATACCACTATCGCTTTTGCCGTTGGCATCAAATTTGGGAACGGTTTCCAGTTTAATATCGCCGGGTCTGGCACCATAGCGAAGGGCCATTGCCGAATCTTCTTTTTGCCATACACCCAGTTTTTTGTAACCATAAAATGTTTTCAATGGCTGACCCAAAAACAGGTTTTCAGAAATAAGGGCAGATACTGCAGTAGAGTTACCCAAATCAATATTTACCAGTTTTTCTGTAGCCCTGGTAAACGTGAAGGAAGTGGTCCACTGGAAATTCTTGTTCACAATATTCCTGCTGTTCAAACCGAGTTCGATACCCTTGTTTTCGGTTTCGGCAATATTCAGCACTTTGGTGTACAGGTTTTTTGCATCAAAACCACCGGAAGAAGAAGGCATGGTACGCTTGTACAATACGCCATCGGTTTTGGTAGAGTAGGCATCAATGGTTACATCCAAACGGTTTTTAAGTACCGAGAAATCGAGGCCAAGGTTGTAGCTGTACGATTTTTCCCAGCCCAGGTCGGGGTTGCCCAGGGCTTGCTTCAACACATAAATAGGAAGTATGGCTCCACCTCCCAGTGATAGGTTGGCATTGGCAGTTTTAGAAACGATCTCGGTAAAGCTTTGGTAAGGAGAAATACCGTTGTTGCCGGTTACACCCCAACTGGCCCTGAGTTTTAAATTGCTCAACCAGTTTTTGGTACCCTGCATAAATGTTTCATCGCCCAGTCGCCATGCAGCCGCTACTGAAGGGAATGCAGCCCAGTGGTTGTACAATTGAGAAGCACCATCCCAGCGGTTAGACAGGGTTACAATGTACTTGCCTTTGTAGTTGTAGTTTAAACGGCCGGCATATGACAAGCGGCTGGCTTCAGAATAGGAAGTTGACCTGCCTGTAACCGTGCTGGCAGCGCCAAGGTTGTAATAAGAATAAGAGTCGAAGTCGAGACCGTTAACTGCCAGGGTAGAACCTTCGTTTTTAGAAGCGGACATTGAAGTAATGCCGGTGAGTGAAAACTGGTGATCATCCTTCACGTTGAAGTTGTAGGTGAAAAAGTTTTCCCAGATATAGCCATAACTCATGCTGGTACCATACGAAGCTTCCTTAGCTGTGCGTCCTTCTGCAGCTAGGTTGTAAGAGCGTTCGTTCTGGAAAAATCCATCACGAGCCTGTCCTACGTTTGCACCAAAATTGGAACGAATGGTGAAGTTTTTGAAAGGGGTCAACTCCACATAAGGATATACGTTAAGGTTGAAGTTTTTGCCTTCGTCGATCAATACGCCCGGAGCATAGTTGGCAATAGGGCTCACTGTAGCATTGTTGGCACCATATGGGTACAGGTTAATGCTTCCATCGGGCAGGTAAGGTTCGCCCACCGGAGCAATGCCATAGGATTTGTTTACCCGGCTGGCAGTAGAATTACTATTCCTGCCGCTGGCCACTACCTGGATACCTGCTTTCAGCATTTTGCTGAATTTGGCATCTATACCTGTACGCAGGTTAATGATCTGCGATTCATCGTTTTTGTAAATGCCTTTTTCACCTATATATCCCAATGACATGTAGGCTTGTATTTTGTCTGAACCACCTCTCAGCGATACAAAATGGTTTTGCTGAGAACCATTTTGAAGGGTTTCATCTACCCAGTCTACCCATTTACCAGCTTGAACCAGTGCTTTTACATCGGCAGAGCCAATCAGGTCGATGGGGTCGGTGGTATAATAATTATTGGTACGATAAAATTTTTCGTTGAGGTATTGCAACCATGCATCGCCGGTTAAAGCTTTCGGAAATTCGGCATAGCCATTAATACCATAGTAGCTGTCAATATCTACCTGGATCTTTCCGGCTTTTGCTTTTTTGGTGGTGATGATGATAACACCGTTGGCACCTGCCACACCATAAATAGAGGTTGCTGCCGCATCTTTCAATACGTCGATGGTTTCAATATCGTTGGGGTTGAGCATGTTAATACTTCCGGGGATACCGTCGATGAGGTACAGCGGCGATTGCGATGCAGAAATGGAACGATTACCACGCAATAACACTTCGGGAGTAGTACCGGCTTTACCGCTGGTACGCTGAATATCGAGGCCCGCTACCCGTCCTTGCAGGGCTTCCATGGGGCTACTTACCGGGCTCAGTACAATGTCGGCGGCTTTTACGCTTGCCACAGCACCGGTCAGGTTTTTTCTTTTGCTGGTACCATAACCTACTACCACCACATCTTCAGTGGTAATGGTAGCGGCATCCATGTCGATGTTGATGGTAGAGAGTGATCCCACTTCAACATCTTTGGGCTCCATGCCCACATAGGTAATGGTAAGATGGCTGCCTTTGGGGGCCTTGATGCGAAACACACCCTTTTCGTCGGTAAGCGTAGAAGTGGAGGTTCCTTTTACCACCACGGTTGCTCCCTGCAGGGGCACTCCTTTGCTGGTAATGGTGCCGGTTACCTGGGTAGTTTGGCCAGGTACGGTCACAGTTTTTTGCTCCTGCGCCCGGAGCATGCTGCAAGGTGAGGCAAGCGCCATCAGCACAAGCAGCAGGTTTGCTGTTTTTTTCATACGAACTGTTTTTGGTTTATTCAATTTGCACCGATACGGGGACCATCTACCTGCTTCAAATGAGTTCAATCATCTCGCTTGGCTACGAAATGACAGGTTGGTTTTTGTTGATGTGTGGTAAGCAAATAAGCAGCAATCAGAAAACAGTGCATTGTTGTCTATAAGCAATCGGGGAGGAAGCAAAGGGTTGGCCATACAGTGCTCTGCAAACCTATGTTGTAGGCTCCCGCAGGGGGTTCAAATACAGGTTTAATTGGTTCATTTTTTGGTATAAATACTGGTATGAGCCTATGTACGGCAAGGGCTTGTAGCCTGTGGAGGGCCATGCGATGCGCAACATGAATTGAAAAAGTTTTTGGAAGGGATCTTATTAATCGTAATATTGCGATAGAATAATCATTATGGGAGCAACTAAGTCGGCAGAGTTTTCAGTAAAGGACAACACCATCGCCAAACTAGCGAAGGCATTGTCGCATCCTGCCAGGGTAGCTATTTTAAAAATTCTAATTAAAAGACAGGCCTGCATTTGCGGTGATATTGTTGACGAACTACCGTTATCGCAAAGCACCATTTCGCAGCACCTCAAAGAATTGAAAGAGGCGGGGTTAATTAAGGGGGAAATAGAAGGAGTGAAAATTTGCTATTGCATTGATGAAAAGCAATGGGAAAACGCCCAGCTACTTTTAAACGAAATATTTAGCAGCTATAAAAAAGTGGGCAACAGTTGTTGCTGATTTTTTTTGCTCACATCCATCGCAATATTGCGATGGAGTAACACATAAAATTGTATGCTATGCAAACAGAACAACAACTCAAAGAACTTGTAAGGCAGAAGTACAGCGAAATCGCCCTGCAAGACAAGGACACAAATGCAACTTCCTGCTGCGGTTCCACTTGTTGCAGCACCGAAGTGTATAACATCATGAGCGATGATTACACTGCTTTAGAAGGCTACAACGCAGATGCCGACCTGGGCCTGGGTTGCGGTTTGCCCACCCAGTTCGCCCAAATAAAGAAAGGCGATACAGTAATCGACCTTGGAAGCGGTGCGGGCAACGACTGCTTTGTAGCCAGGGCAGAAGTGGGCGAAGATGGCCGGGTAATTGGCATTGATTTTACACCTGCCATGATTGAAAAAGCAAAGGCCAACGCTGCAAAACTGGGTTATAGCAATGTAGAATTCAGGCAGGGAGACATAGAAAAGATGCCCGTTACAGCCAATATGGCCGATGTAATTGTAAGCAACTGCGTACTCAACCTTGTGCCCAATAAAGATGCGGTGATCAAAGAGATCTTTAGGGTGCTAAAACCCGGTGGGCACTTCAGCATTTCAGATATAGTATTAAAAGGCAACCTGCCAAAAGCCTTACAGGAAGCAGCAGAAATGTATGCAGGCTGCGTAGCAGGCGCCATACAGAAAGATGTTTACCTCGAACTGATACAAACCAATGGCTTTACCAACATTACACTGCAAAAAGAAAAAGCGATTGTGATACCCGATGATATATTAGGTAACTACCTCAATACAGAAGAACTGCAACAATTTAAAGCAGGCAACACGGGCATATTCAGCGTAACTGTTTATGCAGAAAAACCAACAGGAGAAAAGAAAGCCTGTTGCGGTCCGGATTGTTGCAATTAATTAGAAGTATAAATTAAGAGCATGTCAGCGAACAATTGTGCCCCGGCACACGAAAGAAAAAAATTGAGTTTCCTCGATCGGTACCTGACCGTTTGGATATTTGCTGCAATGGCGTTGGGCGTGGTAATTGGGTATTTCATACCAGCCGCACCCAACTTCATTAACTCCTATTCCAGCGGTACCACCAATATTCCTTTGGCAGTTGGGTTAATACTCATGATGTACCCACCCTTAGCCAAAGTACGCTACGAGAAAATTGGCGAGGTGTTTCAAAACACAAAAGTATTGGGCGCATCCTTATTGCTCAATTGGGTAATTGGGCCCGTGCTCATGTTCATACTGGCTGTTGTATTCCTACATGGCTATCCTGAATACATGATCGGTTTGATATTGATTGGCATTGCCCGTTGTATCGCCATGGTGATTGTATGGAACGAACTGGCAGAAGGCAACAGGGAATATGCAGCGGGATTGGTGGCACTCAACAGTATATTCCAGGTGTTACTCTACAGCGTGTATGCGTATGTGTTTATTACGGTATTGCCACCGCTGTTCGGGTTGAAAGGCTTTGACGTAAACATCACCATTGCACAGATAGCAGAAAGTGTAGCCATTTATTTAGGCATTCCATTTGCCGCAGGTGTACTCAGCCGTTTTGTATTGGTAAAATTGAAAGGCGAAGAATGGTACAGCAGAAAGTTTATACCGGTCATTTCTCCCATTACATTGATTGCATTGCTCTTTACCATCGTTGTGATGTTCAGCCTCAAAGGCAACCTGATTGTACAAATACCATTAGATGTCGTACGCATAGCCATACCATTAGCTGTTTATTTCCTCATCATGTTCTTAGCCAGTTTCTTTATTGGCAAGGCATTAGGGGCCGACTATTCTAAAAACGCTTCCATAGCATTCACTGCAGCGGGCAACAATTTTGAACTGGCCATTGCAGTGGCCATAGGAGTTTTCGGTATCAACAGTGGGCAGGCATTTGCAGGCGTTATAGGTCCGTTGGTAGAAGTGCCTGCATTAATAGGATTGGTGAACGTAGCTTTTTGGCTTCGCAAAAAATATTACAAAGCCCCGGCAGAAAAAATACAATATGAAAACGGATAATGGTTCGGATGTAGAATTGATTTCAACCATCACTTGTCCTGTTTGCGGTCATAAAAAATCAGAGCAAATGGAAACGGAAGCTTGTCGCTATTTCTACCAGTGTGAGCAATGTAAAACCAACCTGAAACCGTTGGAAGGCGATTGCTGTGTGTATTGCAGCTATGGAGATGTAAAATGCCCGCCAATACAAAAAGGGAAATCCTGTTGCTAAAAACAAAACAGTAAAAAACAAAAAAGAAAATGAAGATTGCATTGTTCAGCGATATACACGCTAACCTTCCCGCACTGGAAGCTTTCTTTAAAGACCTTGACAGCCGCAAGCCCGATGCAGTGTATTGCTTAGGCGACCTGGTAGGCTACAATATTTGGCCCAACGAAGTGATCAATGAAATCAGGAAAAGAGGCATTCCAACTATTGCAGGCAACTACGACCAGGGCATTGGTTTAATGAGTGATGAATGTGGATGTGCTTATAAGACAGAGCCCGACAAGGCAATGGGCAAAATATCAATCTCCTACACCAACTGGTTGGTGAAACCGAATGAAAGAAAATACCTGAGAACATTGCCGGCACACATCAAAGTAGAGTACCAGTTGAATAACGACAAACTGAACCTGCTTTTAGTGCACGGCAGCCCAAGAAAAATAAACGAATACCTGTTTGAAGACAGGGATGAAAAAAGTTTGCTGCGCATTATGCAGGATGCTGATGCGGACATCATGTGTTTCGGGCATACACACAAACCTTACTATCGCATATTACAGGATGCTGAAGAGAATAATGTAAGGTTTCGTCATGCAATCAATATTGGTTCTGTTGGCAAACCCAAAGACGGCAACCCGCAAGGCTGTTATGTAATGCTAATCATCAACCAGGATAGCAGCATCACCAACAAAGATGCTGTGCAGGTTGAATTCATCCGATTTGATTACGATATAGAAAAAGCCGCGAAAGCTGTAGAAGATAGCCCGTTGCCCAATGAGTATGCGGACATGCTTCGAAAAGGTTATTAGTCTGAAAAAAATCCCTTTTTTCTTTGTGCTTCTTCGTGCCGTCGTGCCTTTGTGGTTCAATGGTCTTCTTCTGCTCAACCACGACGACACAAAGACTCAACGCTACACAACGCTTTTTCTTTGTGCATCTTCGTGCCGTTGTGCCTTTGTGGTTCAATTGTTTTCAGCTACACAACGATCTCTTATGTGCCTTTGTGGTTCAACAGTTTTACACCAGTTGTTTCAAAAACTCAGAAGGGCTGAGCTGGTAGTATTTCCTGAAACTGGTACTGAAATATTTGGTGCTGTTGAATCCTACGGCCATCGAAACATAGCTTATCCTGTGTTCGCCTTCTTCAAAAAGCTGTTTGGCTTTTTTCATGCGCATTTCGTTCAGGAACTCCACCGGCGCTTTATTGGTAAGGCTCTTGAATTTTTTGTAAAAGGCAGAGCGGCTCATAGCCACACTGGTAGCAATACTATCAATATCAAAATCGGGTTCTGGCAGTCCGGCTTCCACACTCGCAATTACATCCCGCAAAAACTGTTCGTCGTGCGTGGTGATCAATGACTGTTGTATCGGTTCCGCTTCTTTTTTCGGCGCCTGCAATTGTGCAAACAACTGTTCGCGTTGCTTCAGCAAATTGGAAATAGCAGCTTTTACAAATTCTATATTGAAAGGCTTGGGAATATAATAGTCGGCACCATATTTCAAACCTTCCACCTGGCTTTCCACATCGTATTTGGCAGTAAGCAACACCACGGGAATATGGCTGGTAGCCGGGTTCTTTTTCAGGAGGTCCAGCATGGTAAGGCCATCCATTTCGGGCATCATTACATCACTCACGATCAGGTTGGGTACTATTTGCTGCGCTTTTTGCAAACCAAGCAAACCGTTGGCTGCTGTGTGTACCTGGTAAATGGTTTGCAATTGGCGTGTAAGGAAATCACGCATATCATCGTTGTCTTCCACCAACAACACATGCGGTTTTTCCGTAAGCTCGTCTATGATTTGCTCGGGCAATGTTTGAGAATGTGTTGGTGTTATTACGGGAGCTTCATCTTTTTCAATTGGCCATATAGCAGTTGCGGTAGAGGGTTCGGTAATGATGGCTTTATCTGCACTAAAATGAGTTTTGCTGGTGGGCAAAATAATGGTGACGGTCAGCCCGCCATCTTCGTTGTTGGTAGCATAAATACTGCCATGGTGCAGGTCAATAATTTCTTTCGACAACGCAAGTCCAATGCCTGTTCCTTTCAGTGTTTGTTTGGGATGATGAGCGCCTTCATAATACAAGGCAAATATTTGATCGAGTTCGGTTTCCTGCACGCCGGGGCCCTGGTCTCTCACGGTTATTTTAATAGTGTCGGGCGCCTGTCCTTTGTGGATGCCCAAAAAAATGGTGCTGCCCTTAGGGCCAAACTTCATGGCATTGGCCAGCAAATTGTAGAGTACGGTTTCAATTTTGTCGGCATCTATCCAGGCGTGCAATGGGTCGGGATCGGCCTGCACTTCTATGCGCATTTGTTTTTCCTTTAGCGCATTCATAAAGTAACCGGTGGTTTGCCTCATCAAGATGGCCATTTCCATTTCGCTGATATGCAGTACCATTTTACCATGTTGCATTTTTCCCAGGTCGAGCAACTGGTTAATGAACCGCGACATGCGACTCGCATTTTTCTGAATGATATGAATATTCGATTTTTCAGCCGGGTCACTTGTGTGTTTTTGCGCCAGTTCATCGGCAGGCCCTTGTATAAGCGATAGCGGGGTGCGCAACTCATGCGAAATATGATTGAAAAAACGCAGCTTTAATTCGGCCATCTTTTTTTCGATGGATACTTTATTGCGCAGCACTACCAATGTGCGGGTAGTACGATACACCACTACGCCAATAGCAGTAGCAATGAGTGCATATATTAAGTAAGCCCACCATGTTTTCCAGGGTGGTGGCAATATATGAATGGACAAGCGACGGATGGGATCGTTGCTATACCGGTCGGTACTCAGGCTTTTTACTTCCAGTACATATTTACCCGGTGGCAGGTTGGTATACGTGATACGGTTAATGTCCTGCTGGCTTTGTTTCCACTCATCATCGAAACCACGAAGCCTGTAGGCGAATAGCCCGTTGCTGTAATACCTGTAATCGAGCATTTCAAAGTCGATACTGAAAATGCTTTGCTTGTAGCCGAGTTCAATGGCTTTTATTTCGTTGAGCGACTGCGAAAGAATGCCCGAACTGTCGCCCACTTCAATCCTGCCATTGTTCACCAGCAGGTTGGTAAATACCAGGTTGGCTTTTATGGCATGGTCCTGCAAAGCTTGCGGTGAAAAAGTGATATAGCCATCGTAAGTGCCAAACGCCAGGTCGCCATTGGCAATGCGGGTGCTGGCTGCTTCTGAAAAACCTTTTGCGGGTATGCCATCGTTGGAATTATAAAACCGGAATCGTTTACCATCGTACCGGATAAGGCTGGTAGGAGTGGTGAACCATAGATTCGATTGAAAATCTTCCACGCAACTAATTACGTAATTGTATTGTGGCCCATTGCCAATGCTGATTCGCTGAAACTGTAATGGCTGATTGGCCGCAGTTTCAATCACTTTGTTGATGCCGCCGCCGCCTGTACAGATCCAGATATTTTGATGCGAATCCTGGTAGATGAATTGCACATCATTTTCGCTAAGGCTATTGAGTTGGTTAGCATCATTTTTATACGTCTTAAAACTGAATCCCGCTTTTTGGTTAAGCGAAACGGATACTACCATTAGCCCATCGGTAGTGCCAGCCCATAGCCGCCCCTGGTTGTCGACGGTGATATGCCGCATTTTTAAAAAGCCATTCGAAGGGTAACCAGTCAATCCATTTTTTGGATGCAGGAAACTTGTTTGCCCTCCTTCATTTTGCATCATATTCAACCCGGCTTCAAAAGTGGCTACCCAAATACGCCCGGCTTTATCTTCTGCTACACTATATATTTTATCCGAACCCAACGAATGCGGATTGCCGGGCTGGTGGCCATAGTATTTGATATCGTACACCGTGCCTTCCAGGTTTTGGGGTATGGCCTGGAAAAGCCCGTAACCCTTGGTGCCAATCCACATATTGCGCCGGCTGTCTTCAAACAGGCAATAAACATTTTCAATCGTGTGTTCCGATTGGTTGAATTGAATTTTTACCGGCTTATTATTTTCTATCACAGTCAGCTCGCCGGCCTTGTTGGCTACCCATAGCCGGTTGCGGAAATCGCCACTTACGCCCCGCACTTCGCAAAGCGGCACACTCAGCCTTGGTGAAAAACCATTTTTCACAATATTGTTATCGCGAAATACGATTCGCAGCATGCCCACATCTTGTGTGGCCAGCCACATTACGCCTTGTGGGTCATAATAAATAACCCGCACCGAGTTGTAAAACTTACTCAACGGATCGTCGGGGTTATTATAGAAATAGGAAATGGATTGGCGGGCACTATCGTAATAACCCAGGCCACTGCCTTTCATGATGGCCCAAAAGCGCCCCTTGTTGTCTAAAAAGCGTTCGAACCCACGGAACGATTTAAAGAACTCGGGGTTCGATTTGAGCACATATTTATCGAAAGATGATTTTTTAGGATCGAAGCGGATGACGCCGTTATCCTCCGGCTCAATAAAAATATTGCCACTGCTATCGCCAAACAGGGAGTGAAATGCCGGCGAGCCTGCCATCTGGAATGGAGTGGTTTGCCCGGTGCCGGGCTGGAAGCGATAGAGCTTTCCGGCTTTGCCTATCAAATAAACCCATTGGTTGCCCTGCGATGCAAACAAGTCTTGCATGGGCTGGTTATCTATTTTGTAGCTAGAAAACTTTTGGGTGGTTTTGTTATAGCCCAGCAGCCAACCTTTGGTACAGCTAAACCAAACCATGTTTCCCTCTTCTATTATATGGTTTATGTTGCCAATATCGGGTAGAGTCGGTAACTGCTTTTTTGTGATGCGGCCATGGGTATCTTCGGAAAGCATCACCAATCCCGAATCGGTACTGATCCATTTGTTGCCGGCTTTATCGGCAAAAAAGAACAGGAGGGTATTGGATGGAAGCCGGATGCTTTTAGGCGAAGCGTTAGAATATTGTTGGTATTTGTATTGGGAATTGGCGGTAGGGCGGGCCGAAAAAATTCCGTGGTGCTCCGTCATCAACCAAACCGATTCCTCATCGGGCAACACGTAGGTGATATTCGCTTTGCCGGGTATTTCGTCTTTCAGGTTGGGCTCCACTTCAAACAGCTGTTCTGTTTTTTTATTAAAGCGGCAAACTTCTCCATCTCTGAACTGTATCCAGAGATTGTTCTTTTTGTCGGCCACTATTCTGTCGATGCGGTTGCGCAGGCTATGCCCGTTAAACAGGCTTCCACCATAGCTCACAAAAGTTTTGCCGTCGAAGCGGTTGAGGCCACTCCAGGTGCCGATCCATAAAAATCCTTCCTCATCTTTTGCAAAGCAGGTAATGCGATTGTCGCTAAGGCCATCCTCGGTAGTGTAGTGCACTATACTGGCATCCGGCTGAGCCCAGGAACTGGCAGATGCAAACAGGATAAAAACTATGGCGATAAAAAATTTCATGACGGCTAGTAATAAGGGGCTCCGATTCAAATGTATTGTACGGAATGTTCGAAGGTTCATTTTCTCGGCTGGTTTTACCAGTTTTTGGATGAAATAAACCAGTTTTTGAACCTTAAATACCTAAAACAAGCCCCTGTTTCCGACGATATGGAGAAAATTTGTGTTCATCAATCCGGTGTACAAAAGTTCTGCCAACGCAGCTATCTGCGCTCAGATCTGCCGGGTTGCCCATTCGACTGCTACTACTGAATAAACAAACAACACACAACTGCTAGCCAATTCCAGGTGCTGCATTCCCATTTAGGGGCTAAGCATATCCTTTCCTGAAAGCGCACAGCCGACTGCACACTAAAACCATTGTGTCATTTAATCGATTGCCAAAATGAAAATGCAAAAACCAAAACTAGGGGTCCTTTTAGTGGCCCTGCTGCTCAGCTGCACATGGCTGTATGCACAAAAAAGTATTACGGGCAAGATTACCGGCCCGAATGGGGCACCCATTGAAGGTGCCACCGTTGCAATTAAGAACACGAAAAAGTCCACCGCCACTAACGACAAGGGGGAGTTTAAACTGGTCTCCGATTCGGACAACGACATCATAGTGGTAACCTATGTGGGCATGGAGCGCCTGGAACAAAAAGTAGGTAGCGGCTCGGTGCTGAACTTGGCTATGAAGCAGGCCGAACTCAGCAATCTCGACGATGTGGTTGTAGTAGGGTACACCACCCAAAAGCGGAATCGGACCAATGGCGCTATTGCTACCATTAAAGCCACCGAAATCCAGGACATACCTGCCCCTAATATGGCAGGCGCCCTCAGGGGCCGCATAGCCGGCCTGGGAGTAAGTGCGGTTTCGGGTCGGCCAGGTGCCAGCATCACCCTCAATGTGCGTAACTCGGCCATTTCGGCACAGGGTGCTGCTGTAGGTGCTACTACCGAGCCTTTGTATGTAGTAGATAATATGATTGTGGGCAAATCCACTTTCGATGCATTGGACCCTTCAATGGTAGAAGACATTACTATTTTGAAAGACGCCTCTGCAGCCATTTATGGTGCTGCCGGTGCCAAAGGTGTAGTACTGGTAACTACCAAGCGTGGTAAATCCGGTGCTCCCAAGTTGAGCTACAATGGCTATTATGGCATGACCGATGCTACCCGTAAACCCGAAATGCTTTCGGGCTACGACCATGCCATGTTGCTGAACGAAACCTATAAACTCAATAACGTTGACTCTTCTTTATTCTTTTCTGAAGATGATTTGAATTACCTGAAAAATCATAGCTACAAAAGCTGGTTCGACGAGGTATGGGAAACTTCTTTTACCCAACGCCATAACCTGAGCCTTTCGGGAGGCAGCGATAAAATGACATTCTTTGTGGGTGGCGCCTATCAAAACGCCAATGGTAATTACGCTGCTCAAAAAGAAGATAAATACACCATGCGCAGTGGCCTAAATGCCAAACTGCTACGTGGCTTAAGTGCCGATATCAATTTCAACGTGGACAACCGTGTACGCAATAGCGAAAACGGGTTGAGTGAAAACGACCAGGCTTACCTGGAAGCCCTGATTCGTGTACCACGCTGGGTGCCATTTAGCGTGGGCGATAAGTGGGTGAATAATAACAACAGTACCAACGCACACCCACAGGGTCAAATTGAATCCGGCTTTTACCGCACTACCAAAACAAAAGCGTATGGTATCAACGCGGCTTTAACCTATAAGCCCGATGCCGGTGCATTGAAAGGATTGACTGCCCGCTTCCAGGTAGCTCAAAACGCCAGCAGCAACCGCAGCGATGAGTACAGGCCTCCTTACAAAGTGTACAACTTCCAACGCTTTGGCCCCGGTGGTGCATTCTACAATACCGATTCCATCATTGGTTCTGTGGATGTAACATCGGCCAGCAATAGCCGCCTTATTTATGGTATGGACGAATCGAGCGGCTACCGCATTTTTGGTACACTGCAATACGATAAATCTATCGGCCAGCACGACTTTATGGCGCTGGTGGGGGGCGAGCAATCACGTTCAAAAGGAACCGGTCTTGGCATGTATTGGTCCAATCAACAGCTGGCAGATTTTGATTACTACTGGGCCTACGATCAAACACCAACAGTAAATGCCCCATCTATTTCCGAGTCGACGAAGCGTTCATTCTTTGGCCGCTTTGCCTACAGCTATGCCGGCAAATACACGGTTGACGGTATAGCACGCTACGATGCATCTTCCAATTTTGCAAAGGGAAATATATGGGGATTGTTCCCAACTATTGGAGCAGGTTGGGTTGTAAGCCAGGAACCATTCTTTTTCAAGAATGTAAAATTCATCAACTACCTGAAACTGCGTGCTAACTACGGTATTACCGGCGACGACCGTATTAATTCAAGGTTGTGGCAGGAAAGGTTTAGGATCAATACACCCAGCTATTTATATGCTAATATGGCGGCTCCGGGTTTGCGTCCTCAAATTATTCCGAACCCCGAGATCACCTGGGAGAAAAAGAAAACACTCAACCTCGGTGTTGACTTAGCCTTCTTCAACAACAAATTGAATGTAGGTGTAGAAGTTTTCAAGAGCCATATTTATGATGCCTTCGATAAAGGCAACGACCAGAATTTCCCGATGTATGCAGGTTTCTCGGCACCTGTTATCAACTACCAGGAGCGTTATGCATGGGGTTCAGAATTCTCCATTGGGTACAACCAACGTTTGGCAAAAGATCTCAGCATGAGAGCTAGTGTGAATTTTGGTTTCTCTAATTCTGTGGTCGACAAAATGTTTTACAACCGCTTCCTGCTTTGGGAAAATCAACCCGAAGACTGGCAGATCGAAATGGGAACCGACCCCCGCAAGTATAACGGCAATAACTATGGTTTGATTACCCTGGGTATGTTTAGAAGCCAGGATGAAGTGGATGCTTTCCTCGCCAAAAATCCTGGCTACACAGTAAATGGTGTAGTGCCACAACCCGGGTTCTTATACTTTAAAGATGCGGATGGTGATGGTATCATTACAGCAAGGGACAAAGCTCCCATGTTTGAAACAACGGATTCATGGTTGGCTACCGGAATTCAACTGGGCCTTACCTACAAATCGCTGCAGCTGAGCGTAAACATTATGGCCAATTTTGGGGGTAAACAATTTTACGATACCAAGGCACGCAGAAGCAACCCAACACTTTCAGCCAATGTGCCTGAGTTCTGGACAGACCGCTGGACCCCCAATAACGTGGATGGTAAGTTTCCCCGCTACGACGATCCAAGTATTGTGGCCGGTTGGGAATCTACTTTCTGGGCCGTGGACGGTACCACTATTCGTATCAACGATATGACACTGGCCTATGCCGTGCCTAATAACTGGTCGAAAAAAATAGGATTGAGTAATGCAAGGCTTTTGCTTACCGGCAATAACCTGTGGGTATTAAAAAATTCACTTTCCTATAAAGATCCCTATAGCGATTATATCTATGACTATCCAACACTGCGTAATATTTCGTTGGGTTTAAGCCTGGGATTGTAATCATCTTTTTAGAACAGTACTAAAGCATATCAATCATGAAAAGCATAAAAAAATTCATATACTTCATCGCAGCGGCTGCAGTTCTCGGCTCGACCTCCTGCACCAAAACCGAAGACTTCTTAATGCTGGAAGACCCCGATGGGGTAGATGCCAGGATTTGGGAAGAAGAACCGGCCATTCAATATTTTTTGAATGAAACCTACCAGATGATCATGCCGCAGTTTGCGTATGAGTACACGACCAATAATTTCAATATGCACCTTGTAAGTGATGAGAATTATATGTCGGCCAACGATGGCTTTGGAAAAAAGGTATTCAACTTTAATGGATTCTTATCCTCGGATGAGTGCCGCTATATTGGTACAAAATATGCGGGGGCTAATTTTGGTGAAAACCGTTATTTCGATGTGGCCAAATGTAACCTGGCCATTGAAAATATTCCATTAAGCAAATCTTTATCTACTACATCCAAGCGTAAACTGATTGGCCAGTTTTATGCACTGCGTGGTATTTTGTACCTGGGCCTCACCAAATATTATGGTGGTGTGCCGCTGGTGCTGAAACCACAAAATCCTTCGAACCTCAATTTGGCCGGTAGAGAAAAAGCCAGCGTGATGTTCAAGCAAATTGTAGCCGATTTCGATTCGGCTATTGTGAACCTGGATGGCGTAACCTGGGTAGATGCATCCGAAAGAGGTAAGCTTACAAAAGCCGCTGCTGCTGCATTAAAAGCCAAAGCCTTGTTGTGGTGGGCCAGTCCTTTGTTTAACCCCACCAACGATCCTGCTCATCCTTACGATGCAACACGCTGGGCTACAGCATTGAAAGCCTCTGAAGAAGCCATGGCCATTTGTACTGCATCGGGTCACATGTTGTTGAGTGATTATAGCAAAATATTTCAGTCGGAAGGTGCAGTGAATAAAGAAGCAATCATAGTGCGTTCGTATTCAGAATCACAATTGAAAAGGTTCAATGGTGTAGAAGCTCGTTGTCGTCCGGCATCCGAACAGGGCCAACCTTCAGATTGGTATTATCCCAGTACCAATATGCTGGATGCCTATACTATGAACGATGGTACACCTATTTCCAAAAGTGCAGCTTACGACCCTGTGTTGTTCTGGAAAAACCGAGATCCCCGCTTTGATGCCACTATCGCCTGGAATGGTTGTGTTTGGAAGTTGAGCAGCAAGACCGGTCGCCGTCAATGGACGTACAACTCTGCCATTGCAAATGGCATTAACGAAGGCACACGTGGTGTGTATGTAAAAAGATTTTCGAGCCCCGACCTGGCCGCAGAAAATGTGCGGTCGGCCAACGACCTGGGTGGTAGCGGTATGGACTGGATTGAACTGCGCTTGGCCGAAGTGATTTTGGATTATGCAGAAGTGGCCAACGAAACCGGCAACCTTGGCCTGGCCAAAACCCTTGTGCAGCAAATCAGGAAGCGTGCAGGCATTGTAGCAGGCAGTTCAAACTATGGCCTCGACCTGGCCACTGACCAGGCTCAAATGAGAGACCTAATCATGAACGAACGTATGGTAGAGTTTGCATTTGAAGGCAAAAGAAACGATGACCTGCGCAGAACAAGACGCATGCATTTGCTGACGGGTATGCTGGGCTCTATTCAGGTAGAACCCATAACAACTGCGGAAAAAACCAACCTCGAAAAACCAATCGACCCGCTGGTTCCAACAGGACTGCTGCAAAGAGATACTATCAACTTCAATAGTGCTGCTTCTGTAAAAGCCCACTTTAAGTATCCGTACAAAGTGGTGTACCCTACAGGTAACGGAGCATTTAGTATGCCGCAGAACTATTATTTCTTCTCGCTGTCCAACCAGTTCCTCAACTCTACACCGTTGTTGCAGCAAACCATAGGATGGGATGGAGGCACTTTCGACCCGCTTTAATCATCCTTATTTGTCTATGAAAAATACCATTTCAAAAAGTTTATTTTATGAGATTGCGAAATAAAATTACAAGTGCCACTTTGCTGCTTATGCTTGCATTGTTGGTAGGCTGCGAAAAAGAGTCGGACAATATTTTCAACATGTTTGATGTAAAGCTTACCCTGCATAATAATGTAGAGTATGCTGCCGCAGAAGTAAATGATATCACCACTACCGATTCGGTACTTATCGATTTTACCATTGAGTCGCCCACTAAGGATATGTACATGGTATGCCTGTATAAAACCGGTGCTACCTCGCCCATGACCAAAATACCTATCACAGAGGATGGAAAGCGGAAAAGCTATTCCGGCAAGTTTATGTTGTATGGTAAAGACCTGGGTGCCGGCACTTCTACCTACAGGGTTTGGGTACTCGACAAAGAAGGTGTGTACCTTGGCGATGGATACAAGTCGGTGGCTGTAAATGTGATTTCAGATATCCGTCACTTAAGTAACCGGAAGCTTACGTTCGCATATGCTCCAACCGATACAGTGCCTTGTTTCCTATCGCTGCTCGAAGGGAAAATTTACAACTACCCACAGGGTGCAGCCAATTCAGCAAAGCTTGATTTTAGTGTGTTTGAAGAACCCGTATTTACCAACGGTGTATTCACAGGTTGGAAGAGATCTATGTATTCGCTGACTGCCAATCCGAATCCTTTCCCTCCTTATGATCTTACCGGCTGGACAAAACGTGCCACTTTGTATTCGGCGCCTATTACGGGTTCGGCAGCCAATTTCAGAACCATGTTTTCGACTGCAGCAAAAATTGAAACTGAGGCCAAAAAGAAGCCGATCAATTTAACGCTCACAGAAATTAAAACAAACCAGTTTGTGTATTTCCTTACGCCCGAAGGCAAGTATGGTGTGTTGTATATCCAATCCATCACCTACGATTATTCGGGTCGTTCTTATGTGACTTTGAGTTATAAAATTCAGAACTAAAAAAACACTAAAAGCAGAAACGGTATATCGCGAAGCGCATTCGTTTTTGCTGATACAATAGTAAAGATTTAGCAGTTTGGTTCAACAATAAGCAACCCCTGATGTCTATCGGGGGTGCTTGATTTTTAGGGGTATGCTCAACGAATGTTGACCGATAAATCATTCCAAACTTCTATTTTCGAACTAGCCGAAACATCGGCACGCTTTCATCATGATTAAGAGGGGTCGTATATACTTTGTATTTGTACTCGAGGCATCGAAATCTACATGACCATTACATGTATTCCGGTTTAGTATTATACTTCCTTGCACGGCTGGGAAAATTTTTCAACCAGATAATTTTAACCTAAATGAGATCCCTGCTTTTTTTTCTTCTATTGCTGCCCAGCATTCTTTTCTCTCAAAGCAACAGTAAATTCCTGAACATTTTTACACTGGGAGATAGCAATGGCGCCGCAGCCGAAGGCTGGCCAAAGCAGCTTCAGCTAGCACTGCCGGATGCGCAGGTGCTCAACATCAGCCGTGGAGGCAGAACCATTGGTTTTGTAAACAATGGTGATAGCGGGTTGAACTCTTTGCTAGTAATAGATGATAACCTGGCAAAAGCGGCAGAGTTTACCAGGGAACGTCCATTTGATTTTATTGTGATGGAGTTGGGAACCAACGATGCGAAAGCCGTGTTTGCCGATCGGCAAAAAGAAGTGCCTGGCAACCTGGAAAAGCTTATCAAAAAAATAAAGGGAAGCAGGTATCCAACTATTAGCAAGGCAAAAATCATTATCGTTTCTCCTCCGCCCTTTGGTAGTATGACGGAAACTACGGAGAAATATAGGGGCGGAAACCAACGGGTGAAAGCAATGAGCAAAGCCTTTGCGAAAATTGCGAGAAGGAATGGTTGCTTGTTTGTGAACGGGTACAACACGCCGGGCCTTAATATTGAAACTATGACAGCGGATGGAATACACCTGGATGCATTGGCGTCAAAAAAGTTGATTGATCCTGTTGTAAGCCTCATGTTGAATGAAACAAATAAGAGGTGATCTGATTATTGTCCGCCAATGTTGGTCTTATGACCAACATTGATTGCCGATATTGATCGAAAGATTTTCAATTGCAAAAAGAGGACAGTAGTCTGAAGGACGCTGCCAGCAAGTGCCCGGGCCTTTAATCTTTTTAGATTTATGTATACTTTACAATTCCATAACCGGCAACTCATCGCATATGGAACCTGCAACAGCAATGTTTTTAAAATCGGCAAGGGCAGTTTGCCCCCAATTATCGGATGATGAACTATCACTGTTTGCATCAAAACTTAGTTTTCAAGAATTCAAAAAGAAAGAACTGTTTTTGCAGGCCGGTAAAGTGCAAAAGGCAATTGGCTTTATTGCGGAAGGCCTGGTTCGTTCTTTTTACATCAACAAAGATGGCGACGAAATAACGGTTGGCTTTTACAAGGAAGGAGACTACGCTACCCATTACCCGGCTTATATTACAAGGCAACATAGCCTGTACACTATTCAATGTTTAGAGCCAACCACAATGGCATGTCTTGCATACGAAGATCAACAATGGATATACCAACAGTCGGCCAACTTTGAACGATACGGCCGTTTGATCACGGAAGAAATTTTGAAGCGGCAACAGGCTCGCATTGAAAGTTTCATTTTTGAAACTGCTGAACAACGTTACCTGCATTTTATAGAAAATCATTCCGGTTTATTCAACAGGATATCCTTGTCGCACCTCTGTAGCTATCTGGGTATAGAGCGGCAATCACTTACACGTATCCGCCAAAAATTATCCCATCAATAGTATTTTGACACATTAGTGTCAGGTGGCCCCTCCCTTTTGTGAGCAGCTTTGTGTTATCAAATAAAACGATACACAATGGCAAAGAACATACTCCTCATCCTCGGGCACCCCTCCAAAAACTCTTTCAACAAAACATTGCTGGATGCCTACCAAAAAGGCGCAGAACAGGCTGGTGCCATTTGCAAAACCATTTACATAGCCGATTTAAAATTCGACGTAAATCTTGCTGATGGTTATAAAACCGGTAAAGCCGACCAACTGGAAGAAGACATTGTTGCTGCACAGCAATTGTTCAAATGGGCCGACCATGTAGTGTTTGCTTTTCCAAACTGGTGGGGCTTTATGCCTGCCATTACCAAAGGGTTTATCGACAGGATTTTTCTTCCAGGCTTCGCCTTTAAAAATCATTCCGGCAAAAAATTTCCTGAGCAATTGCTGAAAGGAAAAAGCATGCGGGTACTCGTAACCATGGATACACCTAAGTTCTGGTTTTACCTCGTACACAGGGCCTCCCTTTATCTCATTCTCAAAAAAGTGGTTTTCGGATATGTAGGATTTAAGCCACTCGAGTTTTCCACTTTCGGCTTCATGCGTAAATCGACCGAAGCACTACGGAAAAACTGGCTAAGCAAAGTGGAGCAATTAGGCAAACAATTCATCTAATCATTTTTTAATAAAAAAACTTTCAAACATGACACACTTAACTAACGGGTACAAAGCTGCCCACATCGCACCTCAAAAAGGATTTCGTATTCACCTGCTCGTTTTCCTTTTGGTAACACTGGCCACCTGGCTGGTATGGTATCTCACCGACAGAACCTACCCCTGGCCTTTATGGAGTACTCCCGCATGGGCCACAGGTGTATTGTTCCACTATCTCGGTGTATATGTTTTCAAAAAATCAACTCACCAATAAAAACTTATCAATCATGAATCAGCAACAAAAAACATTCCGTCGCATTGTAACAGGACATGATGCCAATAACAAAGCCGTTATCGTATCTGATGCAGCACCTGCACTCGCTCAATTAATTGGCGGACCCGGCGGCCCCACCTTCTTTGAAGTATGGAATACACAGGAAACACCTGCTTTAATTCATCCTCAGCCCGATGAAATGAATGAAACCAAACTGGTGTTGGCACCGCCGAAGAACGGAACCCGTATAAGAGTCATTGAGTTTCCTCCTGAAGGCGATGAAATAAGGAATCTCACCGGGGCAACAGCGGCAGAAAAATTTAAAACAATGGGTGGCGAACATGCATCCACATCATCTGAAGAAGGAGCGCCACACCCACTGATGCATCGCACACAAACTGTTGACTACGGAATTGTATTGGAAGGCGAAATCACCATGATACTTGACCGTGGAGAAACTACCATAAAACCCGGAGACATCGTAATTCAAAACGGCACCAACCATGCATGGGCAAACCGATCCGGGAAAATATGCCGGATGGCATTTGTGCTGATTGATGGCCAGTTCACATTTTAAATTATTCACCCATAAAAAATAGGATCATGCGTATTCAACCATTAGCACCAGCAACACTTAATGCAGAGTTGCGCTATGTACACGACGAAATTGCCAACCTTGTTGGGCACAGCCAAAGCCAGGTAAACATGATAGATGCCAACGGCGGCTTGTTGGGCCCTTTTGCACCCATGCTTCATTTTCCGCAGTTCGGTATTCCTGCTTTGAGTTTTTTAAGAACACTCGACATGAGTGCCACACTTGCAAAGGATATAAGGGAAGTGGCCATACTTACCGTTGGCGGCGCATACGGAGCCAAGTTTGAATTGTATGCACACGAAATAATGGCAGCGGCATTTGGTCTTTCTGCATCAACTATTGCAACACTCGCAGCAGGAGGTCGGCCGAATGATCTGAATGAACAGCAGGCCATTGCCCACGATGTGGCCCGTGCATTGGTAACCGGCCGTATTGTTCCCGATTCTACTTACAAGCAGGCAGTGAACCTATTGGGTAAAGCAGGTACAGGAGAGTTGATATTTCTCATTGGCGGCTATTGTTTAATAGCCATGGTATTGAACGGGTTTGATATGCCTGCGCCCGGTAGTAATGATTGAGCTATAACAGCAACTCCAACTGTAACGGTTCATTCATTGATCACAAACAAGAACGATAAAAAAACACCTCACTAAAAATTTCGATAACAAACAAAAACTTACAAAAATGAAAAAGACAATTTCAACGCTGCTCACTGCAGCAATCGCCATCTCATCATTGGCATCATGCAACAAGAACGATGACTTTCCAACAACAAAACCACAAACCTATGTATTGGTACACGGGGCATGGCAGGCGCCTTATGTTTGGGATGCAGTAAAAACTGAGCTTACCAATAAAGGCAACAAGGTTGTAGTAGTGGAATTACCCGGCCATGGTGGTGATAACACCGCCACATACACGTTGAGTATGGATGCTTACAGGGATAAGGTGGTAGAAGCTATTGCCAGGGCAAATGAAAATGTGATCCTGGTGGGTCACAGCATGGGTGGTATGGTTATAACTGCTGTTGCTGAAAAGATCCCTTCAAAGATCAGTAAGCTGGTGTATATCGGCGCTTTTCTTCCGGCAAGCGGGCAAGCCTTAACGGATTTGGCTTTTTCCGATCCGGGTTCACAGCTTGGTCATTCGCTGGTGGAATCAGCAGATCACCTTACACTTGATGTGAAGCTGGACAGTCTTGTCAATCTTTTCATCCATGATGGTTTAACAGTAGCCAAACAAAGTGTACTCGACAATTATCGGGCAGAGCCGGCTATTCCATTTACCAACAAGGTGACACTCACCAATGAAAATTTTGGTTCGGTAAGCAAAGTGTATATCAAAACACTGCAGGATATTGTGATCTCCCCGGGCTTGCAGGACAGGATGATTGCTGCAGCAGGAATAAACACAGTGTACACTGTAAACACAAGCCATTCGCCGTTTTTATCGCAGCCAAAAGCAGTATCCAATTTGTTGCTTACAATCGGGCAGTAGTGTAGCAGTAGGTCAATTGAAATAAAATAGAACGATCAACTAATTATGGTTGATCGTTCTTGTTCTTCGAGGTGTTAGCGTAGTGCACCTCGAAGTGGTTATAAGGTGATTCTCCGAATCACAAGTAAGGTTCATGTACTGCGAGTCAGGGTGGAGGATTACAAATCCGCTGAAACAGCTTTAATTAGTTGCTTTTCTTTTTACAGTACAACCTATTGCTTTTGTTGCGGTAACAGCTGGCTTTTCATTCTTTGATAATGCTGTAATTACCTGCTCTACATATTTTGTGCTGGTTGCATTTGTTTCTTCGCGGTCGTTGTCTATAGCGCCTGTATATTCTATGATATTTCCTTTTTTGGTTTTTGATACCACAAAAACATGCGGTGTGCTTTTAGCGCCATACAAATTGGTTATTACCTGTCCTTCGTCGAACAAGTAGGAGAATGCATATTTTTTTTCATTTGCAAGTTCCTGCATTTTTTCAAAGCTGTCGCCTTTGGAAACTTCCGGGTCATTGGGGTTAATGGCAATTACAGGATAGCCTAATGGTGCATACTTTTTATTGAGGTCTATAATTCGTTGTTCGTATGCTTTTGATACAGGACAGGTGTTGCAAGTGAATACAACAATAAAGCCGTTTGCTTTTGGGTAACTGGCAAAGGAGATTTCTTTGTTGTCTACATTTTTCAATTTAAAATCGGGGGCCGCATTGCCCACTGCGATGGTGGTAACCTGGGCCTTTGCGAAAAGGCCAACAAGGGCGAAAATGATAGTGATGTATTTTTTCATAAGCTTAGTTTGTTGCTTTATACTCTGTTAATAATTGTGCGTAGGTGAATTCCTTTTCTATAAACTTTCGTTTACCATTTTTAATAAATAGTGTGGCAGGGATGCTACCCGACCAACTTGGGTCAATGCGGTCAATGTATTGTTGCTGGTCTTTTTCGTTCAATACAAACACTTCGCTTTTTATGTTTCTCTTTTGTACAAACGGGATCACAGTGGTTTTTAGTTTTGATATGTAATCAACACTCACCAATAATACTTTTAATTTTTCTGATTGATACTCTTTGTTGAGTTTTTCAAAATTAGGCAATTCCTTTACGCAGGGTGAACACCATGTGGCCCAAAAGTTAATAATGAATGTAGTGTCTTTGCCGTTTTCTATCCTTTTGTTTAGCTGGTCAATATTCATTAGCCGAACCTGCTGGCTGCGGGCAGTAAATTGCCATAAAAGCAGGAATATAATTTGAAGTAACCTTTTCATAAAGGGGGTGACAATTGTAAGATCGGGGTAATTTACTGTTCTTCGAGGTATTAGCATAGTGTAGATCGAATCAAGGCTGAGGATTGCAAATCCGCCGATGCTGCTTCGACATTACAAATGTCGAAGAGCGGTGTTTGGTGAACTGGCATTAAGCTTTCATTGCAGGTATTTTAAAAACAGTAGCGAAAATATTGAGAGGCAGAACCTTTCGCTTCGCATATTTATGAACGGTTAAAGTAGCCTTAAAGTCAATCAGTTAACTCCCGTTTTTCAAATATTGTACTATGCTTGGGGAATCAAAAACAAAACACTATGAGAAAAGTTTACTTATTGTTTTCCCTTGCAGTTATTTCTTTTGCCTCCCAGGCGCAGATTGAAAAGAAGAATGTATTATTCGGTGGAAGTTTTGGGTTTAATATTCAGGAATCTGAACTGGGTGATACGGAATCTAACTCAAACCTCTTGCCCTTTGTTCAATACGCTTATAAAAACAACAGGACCATCGGGTTCAATCTTGATTTTCATTATAGTTCGAACACAAATGTTCTGGGTAAATACGAGAATTTTTCGGTGACACCTGGCATTAATTTTACGCAATACTTCCCGTTGAAAGGAGGTTTTGGTTGGTGGCTGCAGGAGGGTGCTGGCGTAGGTTTTTCTACATCAAAATATCCCGGTGCAAGCAGTGTAAAAAAGTCTGAATACACTTATGGTTTTGTACATGTAACCCCTGGTCTTTATTATGCTATAGGCGAAAAGAAGAATTGGTTGTTGCAGGCATCAGTTGGGGAAGTGTATGCATCCTACTCGGGCAGAGATGATTATGAGTCATGGGTGTTTGATACCAATTTTTTCCAAAAATATCGGTTTGGGTTTGCTTATGTATTCAAGTAGGATTCCTGGTATTTGAAGTAAATGATTTGTTGCAATTCTTTCGGGGCTGTTCTTCACGAACAGTCCCTTTTTTTTGTATAGTGGTAGGTGTATTTATTTATCGGTCGGTGTCCTCACCGACCGAAGTAATCTGTCAAAGTGAATAAATCTGCCCGATACAATCGGGCAGATTTGTTGAGACACAAGTGACCTGCTACGTTGAACATTTGCCAGTTGTGTTTTTTCTCTATCACTACTGTTTCCCAAATGCATCAGCCAGTGCATCTATTTCGGCAGCTGATAGGGTAGAAGCTGCGTTATCAATAATTACCCTATAGCGAAATGTGAGGGATTGTCCTTCGGGCAGTGCCAGTTTGCTTTCGCTTTTGCCATTGGTAAATATTTTATTGCCGAATGGGTTGGCGGCAAACAGTCCATAGCCTCGTGCATGCCAGTAGTTGGGGTAGCCATAATTGGATGGATGATCGATAATGATGACCGAAACTGAATCGTTGCCCATTTTGCCGAAAGCCTTGCACCATCTGCCCTGTGTGCCCCAGGCGGCATTACCCTGCATGCCTGCACTGGTAAGATAGCTGCCGGTGGGTATGGTATCGGTGCCGCCTTTTACAATGTATTGCCTGCCCTTGTTGTCGGTAAATTTCTGATCTTCTTTGGTGGGTATTTGCAAGGCATGTGCCAGGCGTATGGCGAGCAACCCGTCTTTGGCATCGGTAAATACAATATCTGTATTGGCAGTTAGTGTGGTGGTTCTGTCTATCATGCGGGTATGTGCAGTGCCGCTAAATTCCAGCCGGGTTTTTTCTTCGAGCAGTATTTGTTTTTGTTGGTTGGTCCAGTTGGCATGGTAAGCCAGTATGCCTTTTTTGCCATTGGATGTTTGGGTGATGCGGTCGGTTTTTACCCAGCCATAGTTTTTCTTTTTTTCTGCAGCAATGGCGTAGGAGTTGTTCCAAAAGTCGAGGCCGTTTACATTTTCGAAATTGAACCAAAGCCCGATATGGTGCGGATGGTCGATGGGGTCGCCGGGGAATGGTTCGAGTGGAAACCCGCGGGTCACAATGGTGCCGGCGGATGTTGTGAGTGGGTAGAGTACGGGCTTTTCCAAACTATCGGGGTATAGAAAACTGGTGAACCTGGTAGCCCCGATAAACACCTCCACTTTCTTATCGTTAAGCCCCTGTTTTATTTTCACTTTTTCGCTTTGGGCTGCAATAGCCTGTGCCAGGAATGTGAGTATTACCAGGTGAAAGTATTTCATGTAGAAAGTTTACAATGCAGTGATGAGGAAACAAGAGTGTTACAAAGAAAGGAAATTAGCTTTGTTGCTGTCAATAGAAAACTAAAAGCTTTCAAACATGCGCACGATGATTGGAACCGGTTTTTTTAGGGAATGCTGAACCTGAAATTCTTGTTTATTAACTGGAATTGTACTGCTATATGACAGCTTGTGAAAACCATTAGAAGTCCTGGTGACTTTTGTAATTTAGATACAAAACTAGTGTATGCTGTTTTGTTCGTATAGCAGTTGTGCGAATGGTTGTGTTGGCGTGAGGATATGGGGTTGAAAGAATAGTTTAAGTTTTGACTTATAATCAGAGGGCATGAAACTCAATATTTTTATACTACTGGTATGGGCATATCTACCTGCTTGCCAGCAAGATTCAAAACAGTATATCGAGCCTGTTCTTACGAAGGAGTTTGTCACGTATATTATTGACAAGGGCGCACAATTTAGCAGGCCTAACCTATTTGATACTATGAGTGTTAGCCAGTTGGATTTTATTGCACTTTTCGATAGCAGTTGTATCTATAGTACCACCCGGCCTTCCAACCAGCACGATATCAATAAACTGTATGGTTTTTCTGATTGTGATTCGCATCATTTGAATAATAGCGTACGCATCGGCTGGCGATGGAGTGATAGTGCTTTACGGCTCTTTGGGTACGTGCATTATGATGGGGGTATACTGTCGAAGGAAATTGCGCCAGCCCGCATAGGAACCCCTATTTCGTGCAGCATCAGATGTGCAGGCAATACTTACCAGTTCCGGGTGAACGAGGATACTGCATCCTTGCCCCGGTACTGTGCAGGCGATTATATACGGTATAAATTATACCCATATTTTGGGGGTGACGAAACAGCACCTCATACTATTAAGATTGACATAAAAGAGTTGTAAAACCGGATGGAAAGCAGGTGCATTGTATGCTGAAATGCAGGAGTATCCCATTGTTGTTTTTCCAGCTGTGGTGTTCCGAATATCTGCTTCAATTCGCTACAAGCAATTATATTGCAGCCCATGTTTTATTTGCACAGTTTGCCCGGGTGGATGCGTATGATATTTCCCAAAAATGTGATTTGGGAAGGACCTGTGAATACGGGCCACGAAGTGTACCTCACATTCGATGATGGGCCCACGCCCGAAGTAACTCCCTTTGTGCTGGACCAATTAGCCAAATACCAAATGAAGGGCAGTTTTTTTTGCATTGGCAGCAATGTGGCCAAGTATCCCGAACTGTACCGGCGCATCATTGCCGAGGGGCATACCATTGGCAATCATACCATGGAGCATGTAAATGGTTGGGAAACGGGTACCGAACAATACTTGCAGGATGTAGTGCAGGCCGCAGCGCATATTGATGCCCGTTTTTTTCGTCCCCCTTATGGAAAAATAAAACAGCAACAGGCGGCTGCTATACGGGCAAAATTTCCGGATATGCAGATCGTAATGTGGAGTGTAGTAGCCGGCGACTTCGACGAAAGCGTAGATGGCCATACCTGCGCTGCCGCCGTTGAAAAATATTCAAAGCCGGGTAGCTTAATAGTGTACCACGATAGCGAAAAAGCCTGGGACAGGCTACAAGTGGCACTGCCTAAAACCCTTGCCATGTTGCAGCAAAAGGGCTTTACGAGCTGCGCTTTGTAAGGCGGGCTTTAATCTTTGTCTTCTACTTTTTTGGAAAGATGCTGTTTCAGCAATTTGATGCCCTCGGCACCATTGGCCAACACTTCTTTGCTGAGTGGCGCTCCTTTTTCAAATTTGGCTCCCTTAATAGCCAGCGCATGCCATACAATGGACTGCTGGTACAGGTTGCGATGCAGTGCTTTGAGTGTAACAGCATCGGAGTAGTGCTGCGAGTCGTAGCCATCTTCTGAACCATCGAGTTCTTCGAGGGTGGCACCTGCTTTTTGTTTGCCGATATCGGCTATGATAACGGCCGAAAAATTTTGCAGTTGATCGAGCAGGTCGATGGTCAATATTTTCATGGGACGTACATGCAGGTTGGGCAGTTTCAGTTTTGCTGCCTGCTCGCAGATCCATTGGCCAATGGCTTCATCGCCACGATTCGGATCGCCTACGCCAATTAATAGTGTTTTAAGTGTTTCGCTTGCCAAGTTTCAGGATGAATTTAGATGGTTGAATGGGTGTGCTTTATTGCTTGGTTGGGGTGAAAGTAACATTTTAAAACAAATCAAACAGAACCGACTTTGAATAAGCGGTTTTGGATAGCTGAAACATGCATATAGCCGAAGGGCTGCGGGATGCGCAGGGGCAGCCCCCGCAGTGGCGGGGCCGTAGCGAAGCGAAGCCCGTAGCAGCCCGATCTATTGTGGCCTTCTGCACAATTGCCAATAGCCCCACCTGAATTTTTATCACTGCTCGTCTAATCCCCATAGTTTAGCTTTTTGGCTGGATTATATTTTACAAATCAGAAATATGAAGAAATACAAACTGCTGGCTTTGGCGGCGCTGCTGAGCGGTGCGGCCGTGGCCCAAAAAAAACCTTTGGACCATAGCGTGTACGATGGTTGGGAAAGTATACAGGAAAGAGTGCTGAGCAATGATGGACGCTTTACGGTGTTTACCGTAAACCCACAAGAAGGCGATGGTAAGCTGGTGCTGATGCGCACCGACAAAAGCTGGAGCCTTGAAGTGCCCCGTGGTTATGGTGTGAGCCTGAGTGCCGATAGCCGCTATGCGGTGTTTAGCATCAAACCCACATTTAAGGAAACCCGCGATGCAAAAATTAAAAAGAAACGCCCCGATGATATGCCCAAGGACAGCCTGGGCATAGTAGAACTGGGTAAAAGCAACGTGGTAAAAACACCAAGATTAAAAGCATTTAAAATGCCGGTATTGGCTGGCGGATGGGTGGCTTACCATTTGGAAAAGCCTTTGCCCGATACAACTAAGAAACCTGCGGCGGCACCCAAAAATGCACAGGCCGATAGCTTGCGCAAAGTGGTGGATAGCCTTACTGCATTACTGCAGAAATTTCCGGAGAAAGTACAGCAAAAATACCTGGATGGTGTAGATGCTGATGAACCCGCAGGCGCTGCAGGTGCTGCTGCCAATACCGGCAGCGAACTGGTTTGGCTGGAACTGGCAACGGGTCAAAAAAAGACCTACAAGAATGTAACTGATTTTGCCGTAGACAGAAATGGTAACAGGCTGGCTATTGAAACTGCAAAAGCAGGCAGGGATTCGCTGGCTAAAGCCTATGTGCTGGCGGTGGATACCCGCAGCGGAAAAGTAGATACTGTACAAGCCGGATTCAGCGATGTAAAGAATTTGGTGTTGGATGAAACCGGCGCTCAACTGGCATTCATTGCCGAGCGGGATAGCAGCAGCAAAGCGGTACAGAAATTTTTTAAACTCTGGTATTGGAAGCAGGGTGCAGATAGTGCAAAGCTGGTGGCCGATGGCAAAACGCCGGGTAAAACTATTGATTGGGCCGTGAGTGAATTTGGTACCATATCGTTTAGCAAAAGCGGTAAGCGTTTGTTTTTTGGTGTGGCGCCTGTAATGCCTCCGAAAGACACAACTGTACCCGAGTTTGAAAAAGTGCAGGTGGATATCTGGCATTATAAAGACGACTACCTGCAACCTTACCAACTGCGCAATGTAACCCGCGAAACCAACCGCAGTTACCTTACTGTGTACCATACACAAAATGGTAAACTGGTACAGTTGGCCAACAAAGAATTGCAGGACCTGCGCCCCACCGGCGATGGCGATGGTCAATTGTTTTGGGGTGTAGATGACAGGGCCAGTCGCATACAAAGCCAGTGGGCAGGACGTGGTAAATCGGACCTGTACGTGGTAGACCCTGAAACGGGTGTAAAAACGTTGGTAAAGAAAAATGTAGACGGACAACCCATGGGTACCAATAAGCAGGGCAATACCCTGGTGTGGTACGAAACCGCCGACAAGCAATACCATACCTGGAAAGATGGCAAGGAATATGTGCCTACCAAATCCCTGAAAGTAAAATTGTACGACGAGGACAATGATGTGCCCGATGATCCCGGTCCTTATGGTGCTATGAGCTGGGAAAAAGATGGCTCAGCATTCTATATCTACGACATGTACGATATCTGGAAACTCGACCCCATGGCTGTGGCTGCACCTGTATGCATTACCAACGGAAACGGTCGTGCTAATAACATTGTAATTCGTTACCAGGACCTGAACCGCGAAGAGAATTATGTAGAAACCGGCAAAACCTATTTGTTCACCCTGTTCAACAAAAAGAATAAAACAGCAGGATTGCTTTGGCAGGAGCTGGGTGGAAGTTTTGCAGGTGCCGACAGGTTGCGTCAAACCGCACCCGTAAGGCTGGCTGCTTTTGCAAAAGCGAAAGATGCAGATGTGCTCAGCTTTAGCACAGAAACATTTACACAAAGCCCCGATATGCGTGTGGCAGCCATTGCCGACGCTGTAAATAACCCGGTAGGTGTAAGCAGCTTGTTGCAGCCCAATGCGCAGCAAAGCCAATACCTGTGGGGTACTGCCGAATTGATTGAGTGGAAAGCCTACGATGGAAAAATGACACAGGGTATTGTGTACAAGCCCGAAGGGTTTGACCCGAAAAAGAAATACCCCATGATCGCTTATTTCTACGAAACACTAAGCGATGGTTTGTATGGTTATACTGCGCCGGCACCTACGCCCAGCAGGTTGAATATTCCATTCTTTGTGAGCCGTGGTTATGTAGTATTGGCTCCGGATATTCACTACCGCAAAGGCACACCTGGACAGGATGCTTACGACTACATTGTGAGTGGTGCCCGCCACCTGGTGAAACTGGGATATGTAGACAGTACTAAAATGGGGTTGCAGGGACAGAGCTGGGGTGGATATCAAACAGCGCAGATCATTACCATGACCAAATTGTTTGCAGCTGCTTGGGCCGGTGCACCTGTGGCAAACATGACCAGTGCTTATGGTGGCATTCGCTGGGAGAGTGGTTTGAACCGCCAGTTCCAGTACGAAAAAACACAAAGCCGTATTGGTGCTACACTCTGGGATCGTCAGGACCTGTACCTGAAAAATTCTCCGTTATTCCATTTGCCAAAAGTGAGTACACCGCTGGTGATAATGTCCAACGATGCCGATGGTGCAGTGCCCTGGTATCAAGGCATTGAAATGTTTACTGCCATGCGTCGTCTCGACAAAAAAGTGTGGCTGCTGAACTACAACGGCGAAGCACATAACCTGGTAGAACGTAAGAACAGGAAAGACATTCAAATTCGTGAACAGCAATTCTTCGATTGGTTGCTGAAAGGCGAACAACCTACAAAATGGATCACGGAAGGTGTACCTGCTACACTCAAGGGCAGGGAATACGGTTTGTAAATAATGCAAAACATCCAACAAAAAAACTCAGTCGGTTCGGCTGAGTTTTTTTGTGTAGCTATAGCAAACAGGATGCATTAACGTGTTGTGCTATTACTTTCTTTGCCTTGATGCAAAGAAAGTAACAAAGAAAAATCAAGGCAAACCCGATGCCTCCGGCCGTTTTGCCTTGCCAACGCCTCCCCCTGTGTAGCATTGATTGTATTATTTGAATTTCTTGCATTAAAGGACTCGATTGTTTGAAACCTTTAATAGCACAACACGTTAATTATAATTATTGATTATTAGAAGTAATGATAATGTGAAGACTCTGATACTTGTGAACGGTATCAGGGCTACTCTGCTTGGCACAACAGTAGCACAGAAGTTTAATCAGGGTACCCTCCCGAGATCGGGCTGTATTCGATCTCGGGGGCCTTTTTTTGGTACTTTTTTGGGCAAGCAAAAAAGTACATTCATCATTCAAGATGATTGAAGAGAAAGAATGATATGATAAATCAATCGCATAATACCTTCATCCTTATTCATTTTAGCAGAACATGATGTGCTGTATTGCTATGATAAGTTTACATGTAGTTTTGCGAACATTGATCGTGGATGATCAAATGAAGGATAGATGAAAAGCAAACTAAAACTCGCGGTATTACTGGATATCTCCAGGGCTTATGACAGGGAATTGCTGGCAGGCATTTCGCAATACAATAAGCTGCACGACAAGTTTGTTTTTTTCCTGCTTTCGCCCTTGTATATACACGACGAAAAGGGAGCGAGCCTTTTGCAGCGCATCAGTTCGTGGCAGCCAGATGGAATTTTTACGAGGGAGATTCCCGAACTGCAGGCATTGTTCGATCTTAATATTCCCATCATCGTTTCGCCCCACACCAAAATGTATGAGGGCCGTGTAAACCTTTGGGGAAACGGGCAAGCCATGGGCAAATTGGCGGCCGAATATTTTCTTTCACGTGGCTATAAGCATTTTGCCTTTTTAGGGTTCAAAGATTTCCAATGGTCGCTGGAGCGGCAACAAGGTTTTGTGAGCCGCATTGGCGAAGCACAGTATGAAGTGAACGAATTTATGTTCGACCCGGCGCAACTGCAATGGGAAGAGCTACCCGACAGGTTAGCCGAATGGTTAAGCACTATTCCTCAGCCCTGTGCGCTTTTTTCTGTGACCGACGAACTGAATATTCCCCTGCTGGAAGCCGCCAACGCCATACAAGCCAAAGTGCCGGATGATTTCAGCATTATGGGCGTGGACAACGATACCATGCTTTGCGAGATCAGCAGCCCTGCATTGTCGAGTGTGGACCAGCATGCCAGCCTCGCCGGGTTCCAGGCGGCGCAGGCATTGAGCCGATGGATAGAGCTGGGCGAAAAACCCGATGGCAATATCCTGTTTGAAACGGCTACCATCATTACTCGTAATTCTACCAATGCGCTGGCTATAGAAGATGAGCAGGTGCGAACAGCCATGCACTTTATAGCCAATACGGCCCCTTCGGAAGACATTACAGTGGACGATGTGGTGCAGGCAACGGTTTTGTCGCGCAGGGTACTCGAAATGAAATTCCAGGCCGTGGTAAAAAGCTCCATTTTGGAGGAAATAAAGAAGGTGCGGATAGACAGGATCAAGTACCTGCTCGTAAACTCTAAGCTTCCTGTTCAGCAAATAGCTGTAGAGTTGAACTTCCGAAATTTTGAAAATATCACCCGGTATTTTAAACAATCCACGGGGCTAAAGCCGTTGGAATACCGAAATAAGTTTGCCGCTAAGTAGGCTGCTGCCGGTAATTTTTTTGTGCAAGCACAGATACCACCATTAGGTTCCCTGGTGTCCGTTTAAAAAGCTTTTTTAAAAGCCAACACTCTTTTTCCTAAGGTCGTCCATTGTTTTAAAGGGTTTGTACAATGGTCTGAAAATCGGGGTACAAGTACAATTAATCTTGTGTTTTGAAGATTTTCCGGTATTCTGTTTGCCATTTTTTGCCATTGCGCAATATGCATGTTGTATTAGAGTGAAATGATGGGGAGGATTTGTGTAGTGCAGATCAAATCCTGTTGTTTTATTAGGGGATCCTATGCTTTGCCTGTTTTAAACTAGGTTAAAAAATATTCGCAAATTGACGGTTTTTTTTCGCAAACGGTACGAGACTAACTCCTGAATCTGCTTCTATTTTGTGATGCTGTTAATTCTAAACTAAAAATCTCAACGATGCTATCTGCCAAACGAGGCCTACTTGCGGCTGTATTCCTGCTCTTTATAGCAGCGGCTGCCATTGCCCAAAACCGAACCATCAGCGGTACCGTAAAAGGGCAAAACAACGAACCCTTAAAGGATGTAAATATCTCCGTAAAGGGTACCAACAATGGAACTGTAACGAATGCCGAGGGTCGGTATTCCATTGAGGTCAATACAGAAAAAGCTGTGTTGATTTTTTCTTTTACCGGTTATACCGACAACCAGGTGGAAGTGGGCCCCGGCCAAAATTCCATCAATATCACTCTTACCGGATCCGACAAGGCTTTGGATGAGGTGATAGTTGTGGGTTACGGTAAGCAAAAGAAGATCAATATGACTGGCGCTGTGGAAACCATCAGCAGCAAGCAATTGGAAAACCGTCCTGTAACCAGTGCCAGCGCCCTTTTGCAAGGCACGGCTGCCAGCCTGGTATTTAGCACGCCGGCAGGTGGTAATACACCCGGTTCAAACCCCACCATCCAAATCAGGGGGCAAGCGCTTTTAAGCGGTGCAACGCCACCATTGGTAGTAATTGACGGTATCCCTTCGAGTATGACAGGCTTCAACCAGTTGAATCCAAATGATATCGAAAGCGTATCGGTTTTGAAAGATGCTGCAGCGTCTGCTATTTATGGTGCCCGTGCAGCTTTCGGGGTACTGGTTGTTTCCACCAAGATGGCTAAGAAAAATGAAAAGCCTGTGTTTACTTACAGTGGTAACTTTTCAAGCGTTACGCCGGTAAGAGTGCCGCATACGGTTGACTCCTACACTTTTGCATTGGCCAGGAACCAGGCGAATTTTAATAGCGGACAGGCAGCCCTGTTCTCAAAAGTTACTTTGGATACCATCCAGGACAATGTAAATAATCCCGGAAAATATACCCTTGCTCAACTGAACCCTGTTGCCACTGGTGCAACGGCCTGGAGTAGTGCAGCTGCAACCTATAACAACAATGATTTCATGGATATCTGGCTGACCTCTTCATTTCGTCAGCAGCACGATTTCTCGGTAAGAGGTGGTGGCGAAAAGACCAGCTACTATCTCTCTGCTGCTTATGTAGATCAACCGGGTGTTTTAAACTTCATCGGAAATATTGACAATTATAAACGCTTCAATATTAATGGTGGCTTGGTGGCACAGGTAAATGACTGGATGAGACTAACCTATCGTACCCGTTATTCTCTTTCCAATACTAAAGCGCCAACTGGAACCAACAATGAGGGCAGGTCAAGGCTCTATCAATTTGCTTATGGTGCCTGGCCAACCATCCCTGTAAAGAACCCGACAGGACAGTATAGCGCACTATCGCAAATACTGCCTGCAATGGAAGGTGGTTACATTGAAAACAAATCACATTCCCTGGATAATATCCTGGCGTTGGATCTTGATATCATGAAGGGCTTGACGGCGCATGTTGACGGAACATGGCGTGTGGCGTTCAATGACAACCTTACGCTTCGTACACCTTCTTATGAAGTTGGACCTACCGGCTTACTTAACCCTGTTCAATTTGTGGATGTGTCCCAGGTTTCTAAAGCAAATTCTTTGGGAACTTACTGGACGCTCCAGGGATATATGGCTTATGAGCACAACCTGGGAAAACACAATTTCCGAGTTCAGGCCGGTGCACAGGCTGAAGAGAACAATTCAAAATCATTGTCCGGTTCTAACCTGAACCTTTATGTTCCTGATTTGCCTTCTATCGCTACTTCGTATGGTACAACCCCTACATTGACGGATGCGATAAGTGAAGCTGCGGTTTTCGGTGTGTTTGGAAGGCTTAATTACAATTACGACAACAAGTACCTGCTTGAACTGAATGGCCGTTATGATGGTTCGGGCCGATATGCTGAAGATAAACGTTGGGGCTTCTTCCCATCGGCATCTGTGGGTTGGAATTTGAGCAACGAAAATTTCTGGGGAGGCATCAAGCATATTGTCAATCGTGCGAAACTGAGAGGATCTTTTGGTACGGTGGGCAACCAGACCCAGGATGGATATCCGCATATTCCTACTATGGCAGGATCTGCCCAATCAGGATGGATATTCGACGGCAGACGTATGCCTTATGTAAATATGGCCGGCATATTGAACATGGAACGTACCTGGGAGAAATTCACCACGGCTGAACTTGGCCTGGAATTAGCTTTCCTGGATCACCGCTTAACCACAGAGTTCGATTATTTCAACAGGTTATCATGGGATAATATCGGGCCCGCTACTCCTGTACCCAGTGTATTAGGTGCGCTTGCTCCTGCAGTAAACAATGCTGAATTTGTAACCAAAGGTTGGGAAGCACAATTTAGATGGTCTGATAAGATCAGCAGGAATTGGGACTATAGCGTAGGCTTTAACCTGGCAGATGCGAAGTCTGAAGTAACCAAATACAATAATACATCGGGTGTGCACCTGCTGAACGATTGGTATGTGGGTAAAGAACTGGGTGAGATGTGGGGATACACTTCTAATCGCTTACTGACTGCAGATGATTTCCCTAATCCTTCTCAAATAACTGCACAACAACCAAAAATCAGCCAGAGCAAAATACATGCACAATGGTATGCCGGTGATGTGAAGTACGAAGACCTTGATGGCGATAAGATAATTTCTCCGGGCAATTCAACCCTTGAAAATCCCGGCGATCTGCGCAAAATAGGAAACAGTACCCCCCGCTACCGTTTCGCTTTCAACTTTGGTACCGGCTATTCTTTTCATAAAGCAGGACGTGTAGATGTTTCTGCATTCGTGGAAGGCGTAGGCAAACGCGACATATTTATGTCGAGCAGTTTCTTCTTCTTTGGAAATATGTACACCGGTAGTACTATCGGAACAGGTATCTATCAAGGAAAGCAACTGGACTTTTACAGGGATGCCAATAGCGATCCAAGACTTCTTACTCACCTGGGCCAAAATACAAATTCATTTTTCCCAAGACCGTATAGCAACTCAGGTGGCCAGGGTGCTAAAAACTTCCAGACCAATACCAGGTATATGATCAGTGGTGCCTATGCTCGTTTGAAAAACGTGATGGCCACTTATACAATGCCAAGTGCCTGGTTAAACCGTGCAAAAATTCAAAGCTGTCGTTTCTATTTCTCGGCAGAGAACATCGCCGTGTTGTCGAAGCTGCCTAATTACATAGATCCTGAGGTTGTGAACGGAGGCCTGATGTACCCAGAACAAGCTACCTATTCCTTTGGTGTGAATCTTGGGTTTTAATTGAAAAAATAAAATAATCATGAAGAATACATTATTGAAAAAACTGACAAGAAAATCCATCCTTTTGTGGGCTTCTTTCAGCATTCTCTGTTCCCTGGTTTCCTGTGAGAAATTTTTGGACAGAGGTCCGCAGGACCTGATATCTGAACCTGAATTTTGGAAAACTCCACAGGAACTGGATGCCTATATCATAGGTTTATATGATTGGCTGCCCGGGCAATTATCTGCCAGTGGCATGGGCTACTATACTGCCGATCAAACTTCGGACAATATGGTGCTTTCAACCAGTTACGACAAGTTTATGAATGGTGAAAACGGAACTACTCCTGCTACCGGTGGTGCGTGGAACTGGACTGCTATTCGCCAGATCAATACGTTTTTCGATAACTACCAACGTTGCCCGGCACCGTTCGCACAAATTCAGCAGACTTATGGCGAAGCTTGCTTCCTGAAAGCAATGAGGTATCATGGCCTGGTAGCAGCACTGGGAGATGTTCCCTGGTATTCACATGTGCTTACACAATATGACTCTGTAGAATTGAATAAGCCAAGAGAATCAAGAGCAATGGTAGTTGACTCTATTATGTCGCTGCTCGATAAAGCCATTGCTAACCTTAAAACAAAAGCAGCAAATGGTAATGCAAACAGGATCAACAAAGAATCCGCGTTGATCTATAAATCACGTGTGGCATTGTATGAAGCTACCTGGTCTAAATACCACGCAGGTACACCTTCGGCTTCTAAAGTAGATGCCAATAAGATGTTCCAAAAAGTAATAGACGCATTCAATCAATTTAAAACAGAAATTCCCGGCGGATTTTCCAATAAATTGTATACAACCGGCGGCCCACAACAGGCTTATTATAACTTGTTCGGACAGTTTGACTATAAAGCTATTCCGGAAGTTACCCTGAGCAAGAACTATTCGCAGGCATTGGGTGTAACCAACCAGGTTGGCTATATCGTATGGCTGTATGGTTATGGTGGCGTTTCCTACTCTTTGGATTTGGTAAAGAGTTATTTGAAAAACGATGGAACATCTATTGATATCACAGATACAGTAAATGTGATCACCGCAAAGGGAGCGGCTTCTTTAACACAGATGGCCAACCTGCTGGATCCTCGTTTCAAGCAATCTGTATTTATTCCCGGTAACCTCATCAATAATAATACGCCCGGTTATAAGGACTCTATTTTCAGAGTGCCACAGATGCATAACGCTACTATGGCCAATAATACCATCACAGGGTTTGCACCAAAGAAAGCACATACTCCTGCCACGAATATGGCTAGTAACTTTAGCGATCCTGAAGTTGCAGGTATTGCTTTCAGGATACCCGAGTTGATGCTGAACTATGCGGAAGCTTATGTTGAGTTGAACGGAACGTTCCCTGATCTTACAGATAATATCGATCTGATCCGTGCCCGTGTGGGTATGCCTTCTCTTACGAGTGTGAAACCTGTGGTTACAGCCAACTGGCCTAACTATGGTTATCCTATTTCTGACGCCCTGGCTATTGTAAGGCAGGAGCGTAGAGTAGAATTGGCTGGCGAAGGTTTTAGAACCAATGACTGGAAAAGATGGAGAGCTCACCAATTGTTTGCTGGCAAGCGTCCAAGAGGCTTTAAGTTGGTAATGGCCGACTATAATCCATACACTACTAAACCAAACGTAAAAGTAGATGCACAGGGTTATGTTGATCCATACCAGACTACCTTGTCTGCAGGGTACAATTTCAATGCTGCAAGAGATTATTTGTCTCCGCTGCCTTTTGATGACCTGTTGCGCAACAAGAACCTGACTCAAAATCCGGGCTGGGATAAGCCCTAAACTTTCGAGCTCTGTTATGAATTAAGTATAAGTTTTGCACGCACTCCCCGTCATACCAATGGCGGGGAGTTGCATTGTATCATTCCCGGTTTTTGTAAAAGCGCAAGCTACGAAACGTTTATTTCCTCTGTTTTTCCCCGCCAGGCTAGTGTATGCGCCCACCAATTTTGAGAAGAAAAAATGAACAGAATAGTCCAATCTTACGAATAGCATATTTTGTAGTTATGAAACAATCTTTTAAAACATTTGCGGTAGTCCTTCTACTTGCATCTTCTTTTCAACTATCTGCGCAAACCTATACGCCTGCCCCTGCAAACCTTGCAGCACGAAAGGAATTCCAGGACGATAAGTTTGGGATGTTCATTCACTGGGGTGCTTCCAGTGTGTTGGGCAATGGCGAATGGGTGATGACGAATCGCAACATTAAAGTGCAGGATTACAATCGCCTGATTAACTTTTTCAACCCGCAGGATTTTGATGCGGCCAAATGGGTGGGTATTGCAAAAGCAGCAGGTATGAAGTATATCACTTTCATCACCCGCCACCACGATAGTTTTAGCAACTGGGATACCAAACAAAGCGATTGGAAAATCACCAATACGCCTTATGGAAAAGATGTGCTGAAGCAATTGGCCGACGAATGTCATAAGCAGGGCATCAAACTCTATTGCTACTATTCGCTGCTCGACTGGTACCGCAGCGATTACCAATACGAAACCGGTAAAACAGGAAGGGGTACAGGTCGTACTGAAAAAAGTAACTGGGATAGCTATATCCGGTTTATGAAAGCACAACTTACGGAACTGCTTACCAACTATGGTGAAATTTCTGGCATCTGGTTCGATGGTCATTGGGACCAGGTAGATAACGATGCCAACGGCAAACCCAAATCAAAAGTTGACTGGCGCTACAACGAGATCTACGAACTCATTCACAAATTGCAACCGCAATGTTTGATCAGCAATAACCACCATTTGGCGCCCATCCCAGGTGAAGATTTCCAGGCATTTGAAAAAGACCTGCCAGGCCATAACACTTCGGGCTTTGGTGGTGCTGCAGTGTCGACCCTGCCGCTGGAAACCTGCGAAACCATGAATGATAGCTGGGGTTATAATATCACCGACCGCAATTATAAGTCCACCAAAAAGTTGGTGCAGTTTATGGTGAAAGCTGCCTGCTATAATGCAAACCTGTTGCTGAATATCGGGCCCATGCCCAATGGTGATGTGCAACCGGAGTTCAGGGATACCCTGGCTAAAATGGGTGCATGGATGAATAAATATGGTACTACTATCTACGGCACAAGAGGCGCTATTACTGCTCCTAAAAACTGGGGTGGCTTTACCCAAAAAGGCAAAACAGTGTATATGCATATTCTGAACAAACCGGAAGAAGGCAATTACATTTTTATACCCGAGTTGAAAGAGAAAATAAAAACTGCGGTAATGCTGGATAACAAAACAGCCGTGAAGTTTAAGCAACTGCCCGAGGGAACATTTATCTATCTCGACAATATTGCTTTCGAAGATTGGGATACCATCCTCGAGTTGCAACTCAATTAGCGTTCACATCCTATCAACCTGCGTATACTATTGTCATGAAGGTTCGTTTGCTTGTATTCCTTACCCTTTGTGTTGCATCGCTCCACGGATTGACGCAACCGAAAAAGGATGGATTTATATTGGATATGGTGCACCATAACCCGGGTGAACCATTGACACAATCCATGTTCAATGACCCGAACGAACTGGCGAAGCAAGGCTATACCGGGCAGGTGATGAATGATTTTACGTTTGCACATGCCGCCATTACTTTCAAAAAGCTAAGCCCCGAAATTTTCCCGGAGGGTAGCAAAGAATGGCAATGGGTAATGAACGCTGCAGAAAGAGTGAAGAAGAATATTAAAGCTGCGCATGCCGCCGGTATTAAAGTGTACTACTTTACCGACATCATTGTATTGCCCAAAAAGCTGGTGGAAATGTACCGCAGCGAAATATGCGACAGCATGGGACGTATTTCGTTTGAACGGCCACGTACATTGGAGATTCACAGGATGATGCTGGAAGAGTTGTTTGAAACATTCCCCGACCTCGATGGGTTGGTGATTCGCACAGGTGAAACCTATACCAACAATGTGCCTTATCATACCGGCAATAATCCTATTACCAATGGACCGCAAAGCCATATCAAACTCATTCAGCTTTTACGCGATGAGGTTTGTGTAAAAAGAAACAAGACCATTTTTTATCGCACCTGGTCTTTTGGTGGCATGCACGAGTCGCCTGATTATTATTTGAAAGTGGTCAACAATATTGAACCTCACTCGCAGCTCATATTTTCCATTAAACATACAAAGGGCGATTACCTCCGAACCTTTGGTTTCAATCCCACACTAACGCTGGGCAATCATCAACAGGTTGTTGAAGTGCAATGCCAGCGGGAGTACGAAGGGAAGGGAGCCTATCCCAATTATGTAATGAATGGAGTGATCAATGGTTTTGAAGAGTATGAAACCGTTGCGCCACAAAAAGGAAACAAGTCGCTGAACGATATTAAGAACAGTCCCAACTTTCAAGGTGTTTGGAGCTGGAGTCGTGGAGGTGGCTGGGTGGGCCCTTATATCAGCAATGAATTTTGGTGCAAACTCAATGCGTTTGTGATTGGTCATTGGGCTGCCAATACAGCGCAAACCGAAGAAGAAGTATTCAACAAGTTTATGGATGCCAATGGCATCAAGGGTAGTTCTAAAAAAAGGTTTCGTGAACTGTGTTTGCTTTCGGCAAAAGCGGTGTTGCGTGGACATTACAGCAGCGAGCTATCTTTTGATGGAGGTTCTGTTACCTGGATGCGTGATGAGTTTTTAGGTGGTATAGATTCTGTTTGGGAAAGCAAGGCCTACACATCCGAAGGAATGCTGTACCGCGTATTTGCGAACTACTACAAAAAGGGGCAGTTGCAAAAAGCGGTTGCCGAAAAATATGATGCGGTTGCCATCTGGCAAAAGATAGCAGCACTCAGCAAGAAGGTATCGATGCGCAATAAAGCCGACCAGGAATATGTACAGGTATCCAGCCAATACGGATTGTTGTTGCATCAAATCATTGCCGAAGGATGGGATATTATGGCACTGGGATTGGAAGGGGACAGGACTGGTGCGTATGATGCGGCTGCCATTCAAACTTCCATTAAAAATTATGATGGCTTCTGGAAACAGTACGAGGCCTTGAAGCAGGAGCATCCTTCCTGTGCCACATTGTACAAGCCTTATGCATTTGTTTATACGGGTCCCGATTATCATTTAACGAAGGGCATGGGTGCATCGGTAGATAAGTATCGAAAATTAGTAAGCAACGCAGATGCGAATAGTAAATCTGCTGCCGCAAAAAAATAGTACAGGCGTACCATGAGCAAAAAGTGCATCATAGCATTATTATCATTTATCAGCTTTGCAACGGCGTTTAGTCAACAACCGGCTGAGCTTGCCAATCCGCTTGTTGCTACAACAAAGCCCCGCTTCGATTTTTTTGCTGCTGCATCGTTGCCTTATGGCATGGTGGCGTTGAGTCCCGATACAAAGCATGGCGATCTGTGGAATGCGGGGTATCGCTACAACGATGGATACATTCTCAACTTCAGCCATATTCATAATGCACAAACTGTGGGCATTCCGGTGATGCCTGTAACTGGTGATTGCAAAGCTTTGCAGGGTTTGGAAGCTTCCCGTTCTACATTGAGCCATGATGGTGAAATTGCAAAGCCGGGTTATCATAAGTTGTTGCTTCCTTCTTATGGCATTACTGCCGAGCTTACTTCGTCGCAGCGTGCAGGCTTTCATCGCTATACTTTTCCTGCTGCGCAGCAAGCGCATATCATTATGGACCTTACGGCTGCATTAGGTCCTGTGCAAATGGTAAAAGGATTTGCTAGAAAAATAAGCGGTACAGAAATTGAGGGCTACTCCGTCAATGCACCCACGTTCAGAAGAAAGAAGAATAGCACGGTTTATTTCTATGCCCACTTCAGCAAGCCTTTCGATTCACTCCATTTTTGGAAAGCCGAAGATGCAAAGTCATCCGGTAAAGTATTGGTGAATGGAGCAGAGGTAGATGATAGGAAAGCTGGTTTGTACGCCAGTTATGCCCACTTGAAACAAGGTGAGCAAATTATGCTGCAGGTAGGCATTTCATTTGTGAGCATGGAGCATGCAAAAATGAATCTCGAAAAAGAACTGCCCGATTGGAATTTTGAAGGAGCTGTTGCCAAAGCAAAAAATGCATGGAATGATTACCTGGGCAGAATAGAAGTACAGGGTGGAACACGAAAGCAGCAGGTGAAGTTCTATACCGATCTAATGCACACGGCTATTGGCAGAAGAATAAGTGAAGATGTGAACGGTGCATATACTGACAATACAGGAAACACACCGGTTGTGCGATACATACCCCTCAATGCAAAAGGCATTCCTTCCTATCATTTCCTGGATACGGATGGACTTTGGGGCTCACATTGGAACCTCAATATTCTTTGGTCGATGGTATATCCTGAATATGGAAATACTATCGCAGAAACCTTTTTGAGCTATTACAGGAATACAGGCATTATGGGACGCACATCATGGGGTGGGCAGGAATGTTGGGTAATGGTAGGCGATCAAACAGTGCCATTGTTGAGTGCATTGCTGCAAACTAATCGTGCAAGTTTTGATAAAGAACTAGCATTTAAAGGAGCCTATAAAAATGCATTCCCCGGTGGAACAAAAGACAGGGGAGGATATGAAGCCGGTCCTTCACCCAAAGGCGGCGGTATAGACTGGTATCTGAAGTATGGCTATGTACCCATTGAAATAAAAGATAGAGGCGATGGCTATAACCGTGGTGGTGCATCTATGACGTTGGAATATGCTTACCAGGATTGGTGTATCGCACAGATGGCATCTGTACTGGATAAAAAGAAATACTACCCTGAGTTTATGCAACGTGCAGGGTATTGGAAAAATATTTTTGATGCATCTGTTGGTTACACAAGGCCTAAAGACACATTGGGTAACTGGTTGATTCCCTTTGAAGCAGTGGGTACTACAAGAGGTACAAACCATGCTACGCCTGGCTTTATTGAATCGAATGGATCCATCTACAGTTACTATGTTCCGCAGGATGTGAAGGGCTTGATTAAAGCCATGGGAGGTAATGATGTTTTTGTGAAAAGATTGAATGCAGATTTTGAAAGTGCAGTGAAATCGGGTTTTGCAGCAGAGCATGGCGAACATTACGCTGCCCGAGTGGATTACGATAACCAGCCCGGTTGTCACATGGGGCATTTGTTCAGTCATGCAGGTGCGCCGTGGCTCACACAGTACTGGATACGCCAGGTAAAAGAAGCCTGTTTCGGCGATACAAGTTTTGCCGGTGGTTATCGTGGCGATGAAGACCAGGGACAGATGGGAGCATTAAGCACATTAATGGCAGTTGGCCTTTTTGATGTGCAAGGTTTGGCAGATACCAATCCAACACTGGAGATCAGTTCGCCCATTTTCGATAAAGTCACTTTCCATTTACCCGGGAAGAAAACATTTGTGATACAAACTTCATCACCAGCAGGAAAGGATAACACGTACATACAATCTACAACAGTGAATGGAAAGTCCTGGAACAGTTTTGAACTGCCGTTTAAAATGTTTGCCAATGGAGGCATGATGAAAATAAACCTGGGCGCTACGCCCAACAAGAAATGGGGCATTGCATCCAATCAAAAGAATAGTAATAAACCAATATCAAAATAACCTGGGTAGGGTATAGTGAAATATTTTTTACAGAACAGGTACAAGAGCAAGCAAGAATATGGTGAAGATGGAAAAATATTGGAGTAGCGCTGTAATGATCAGAGGTAGTGTGTATAGGATCGTAGCGTTCGTGTGTATGCTTTTTATAGTGGGTTCAGCAGCAGCTCATCCTGTCAGGCTTTCAAAACAGGAAAGAGCATGGCTGTTGAGTTCCATAAAAGAGCTGGATAAAAATTATGATGCCAAAGAAAAAATGCTGACCAAAAAGTTGGAGGGTTGGAATTATCATACAGATGCAACAAGCGGTAATTTTCATGATACTCGTGCTTCGCTTTGGTATGCCATAAAATTGTTGGACTATGGTGGCAAGCAGTACACACAACGTGCCATCCAAATTATAGATGCTTGCCTTGCCTTGCAGGATACTGCCAGCAGATCAGGAACCCGCGGTGTTTGGCCTTATTTTAAAGAAGAACCATTGGCTACGAAAAAAGCACCGGTGGATTACAATTGGGCCGATTTTAATGCAGTCAGCTTACTGGATATTTGGATCGAACACAATGATGTACTTCCACAGCCATTACAGGCTAAAATGAAGCGTGCCATGATATTGGCAGCACAGAGTATTCAGCGAAGAAATGTAGGTCCTTCTTATACCAATATTGCCATCATGGGTACGTATGTTACGTATGTTGTATCCCGGCTTTTTGATGAGCAGGGCATGCAGCAATACGCAGATAAGCGTTTGAAAACCTTTTATGATTACACCATAAGCAGGGGTGGTTTTGAAGAGTACAATAGCCCAACCTATACCATTGTGGCCTTAGACGAATTGAATCGCATGCAGCGCCATATTAAAGAGCCATCTGCTTTGGCAATGATCGATTCTTTGTACGCCATGAGCTGGACAATGATTGCCCGTCATTACCATCAACCAACGGGGCAATGGGTGGGGCCACATAGTAGGGCATACAGCCCGGTAGTAGATGCAAACTTTTCGTCGACGTTGCATGAAGCATCTGGCGGAAAAGTGGGGACACTTTCAAAGTCTTACACAGGCGATTTTAAGATGACGCATAAAATCCCATCTTACCTGTTGCCTTATTTCTTAATGCCCAACTATCCGCGTACAGAATCGGATGTTTTTGTAACGAGCACACCACAGGTGAAAGGCACGGCCTATATGACTTCAAAGTATGCAGTTGCTACGGCTAATAGAGCCAGCCTTTGGAACCAGCGCCATCCTTTGTTGATGTATTGGGGCAACGAAAAATCTACAGGTTATTGCCAGTTGAAATTCTTGCACGATTTCTATGATTTCAGCTCGGCAAGTTTTTATAGCGCACAGGATAAAAACAAAGTGCTGGCCGGAATCAATTTCATTACCAACGGTGGCGATAAACATATCAGCATCGACAGGTTGAGGAATGGTGTGTTCAAAGCAAAGGATCTAAGACTGCGTTTTGAGTTTGATGGCGGGCAACCTTTTGGAAACCTGCAATTGCCGACCGCAGTGCTGGATGCTTTTCATTTTTCGGCAGGAGAATTATCGTTTTATATACAGCCCTATGTGTTGGAGTTTGGGGATTTAAAAGGGAACTGGGAAACGGGAACAGATGGCAAGCATAAGTGGATCGATTTTGTGATCTATTCAGGCAGCGAAAAGGAATTTAACCTGTCGCAAATGAGTAATGCGGCATTAGGATTTGCTATGATGGTGGATGAGCGTTTGGAGCAAACGCAGGAAAAGGTAACAGTAACAAAAAATAGCACGGACAGTTTGGAACTGAAATGGGAAAACCTGCAATTGCAATTGCTTACCAGGCCCACTACGCAGCCGCCTAATTTATAAGCAAACCTTGAACAGCTGTAATGAATGATAGTTGTGTGCAGGAATACTGCAAGCCAATAAAAAAATGAAGCAATGCTAAAAACAGGAAATAGAAAATTGAATCGCTTAGTAGTAGCAGGATTGCTGGTACTCTTATTTGCGTTCACCGGAAAAGCGCAGCAAAAGTATTTTAAAAACTTTCCTGCCAATGCCAACCCGGTAACAGTAGGAAATACAATTGCTAAACGGTTTCTATCTCTGCCGCATTCTACTTACGGCAACCCGTTGAAAATGCATCTGCCTGCACCACAAATTACTTACCCGGATGTGTGCACATGGCTGGGAGGATTTTGGTTTGCAAAAGCAACCGATAACAAAGAATTATTTAGTAAGCTGGAAGCCCGTTTTCAACCGTTGTTTACCACAGAATCCAATTTGTTGCCTAAGCCCAATCATGTTGACAATAACGTGTTTGGCACACTCCCTTTGGAACTCTACATGCAAACAAAAGAGCAGAAGTATGCAGACATGGGCATGCATTATGCAAACACGCAGTGGGAAACACCAAAGGATGCCAATGCAGCACAAACGCAATGGGCGCAAAAAGGATATTCATGGCAAACCCGCATTTGGCTGGATGATATGTTTATGATCACTGCCATACAAGCGCAGGCGTATCGTGCTACAAACGATTTGAAATATTTGAATCGTGCAGCAAAAGAAATGTTGGTATACCTCGACTCAATTCAATTACCCAATGGGTTGTTTTATCATGCGCCTTCGGCACACTTTAGTTGGGGCAGGGGCAATGGCTGGATGGCCGTGGGAATGGCGGAGTTGCTAAGAGCATTGCCGGAAAATAATCCGGATCGTCCGAGGATTATGAGTGCTTATCTGAAGATGATGGCTACGCTTAAAAAGTACCAGTCAGCAGATGGTATGTGGAGGCAGGTAATAGACGACGAAACCATGTGGAATGAAACTTCATCAACGGCTATGTTCACTTACGCCATGATCGTAGGAGTACGCGAAGGCTGGCTCGATAAAAAACAATACGGTACTGCAGCCCGAAAAGCATGGATCACACTCACCACCAACTATATCAACGAAGTGGGAGATGTAAAAGATGTTTGTGAGGGTACCAATATTGGTAATAGCAGTGAGCATTATAGAAACCGGCAAAAGCTCACCGGCGATTTGCATGGGCAGGCACCGGTACTCTGGTGTGCTTATGCATTAGCTGCTCCTGAATTATAAAACGAATACCTATTTATAACAATTGCCATATGCGGGTTTTATTAGTATTTGCTTTTTTCTTATCCATGCAAACGCAGGCGGATGCGCAAGGGCAGACGTCGCCAACGCTTGCAGATACTGCAAGACTGGTAAGTCTTTCCAATTTGGAGCAGGATGGCAAAACAATGATCGCATTAACCTTTGGCCAGTCAAATGCAGCCAACAATGGCCAGAACCCATACACACCACACAATGCTGCTGTCTTCAATTATTACGGAGGCAAATTGTACACAGCAAAAGACCCGATGTTTGGTGCGACAAGGGAGAAGGGTAGTGTGTGGACCCGTTTAGGAGATATGCTGATTGATAGTGGTCTTTACTCTAAAGTGATCTTTATCCCGATAGCAGTGGGTGGTTCTGAAATTGCTTGCTGGACAAGCGGTGATTGTGCAAAGAAGTTGCAGCAAACACTTCAGCGCTTAGATAGCCAGCACATTAAGCTCACGCATATATTCTGGCACCAGGGAGAAACGGATAATCTGCTCAACACCGGCACTGCGAAGTATAAAGAGCAATTGGTGAAAATTCTGCAAACACTACGCAAATCGCAATCTGCGAATTTGTATGTATCCATCGCTTCTTATCACCCCAATGCCATCACGAAGCCCCTGGGTGTTGATGAAGCGATCAGGAAAGCACAGAAGGAATTTATCAACGAACATAAAGGAGTGCTGGAAGGCCCCAACACTGATACGCTGATTCATGCCATTCATCGCTATGATAGTGTACATTTTTCCGATTTCGGATTGAATGCCTTTGCAAAAGCGTGGATACAGTCCATTAGGCATCAACATGAAAAGTCTACTTCATTATAAAAATTTCAACGACCATAAAAATGCTTACATATGACAAACAACATTCAAACTCTATCGCTTGATCTTGCAGATTACAGCAGGCCAATAGCAGATATATTTCAACAACCCACCACGGCTGCCGAATGGGAAAAATATGTGCTCAGTAAAGAGCAGGTTGATTTTTTCCAGGAGCATGGCTATATCGCTGGCATCAAAATTTTGGACGAGCAGCAGGTTGATCTGCTTAATGAAGAATTGGTAAAACTGCAATCGGTAACGGGTGAAGAAAAAGACCTCTTCTATCATTACGAAAGCAATGAATCGGAAGATCCGAATAAGGTGCTCTTTCATGCCATTGGTGGCTGGCGGGTAACGCCGGGTTTCCACGATTTGATATGGGCACCTGCGTATAGAATGGCTGCATATCAATTGCTGGGTGTGCCTTTCAGGTTATTTCACGACCAGTTGTTTTGCAAGCCTGCCAAGCATGGTGGTGTAGTGGCATGGCACCAGGATTTTTCGTATTGGACCTTTACAAAACCCATGCATCATCTCACTTGTTGGATAGGGTTGGATAATGCCAATGTAGAAAATGGTTGTTTGTATTATGTGCCGGGTAGCCACAAATGGGGACTGTTGCCAATTACAGGTCTTACCGGCGATATGGATGCTGTGACCCAGATATTGACAGAAGAACAAAGAGATGCTTTCGATAAAAAGATCGCGAATGAATTGCCGAAAGGTTATGCAAGTTTTCATCATCCGCTCATGATGCATGGCTCTTATGCCAATACATCCGAAAGGTCACGTCGTGCAGTTGTCATTAATGCAATGGGACATGGCACATTGGGTAATACCGAAGGATATGAAAGGTTGGATGCTCTGGCAAGTTTCCCTGCAATGCTACACAACCAACAACTTGAGAGTCAATTTTTCCCCTTGTTAATGGACGATCAGGAACCTGTTATTCATGAGTTGCTGAGCAATGTGCCAAAAGTTGATGCTGCAAAATTGTACGAGCAACCGTAAAGGCTCTTGCTGGATAGAAATGTATTTGTAATGATCAATCGATTGCTTTTTTTATGAGTGTAACTACAACAAGTATTGCTGCTGCCGAAATGGAAATGGTAGGCTCCACAGGAGTTTCAGATTTTGCAAAGCCTAATAAAAAATTTATCGGGCTGGTGAGTATGGTTGCAGCATTGGGTGGACTATTGTTCGGCTTCGACACCGCTATTATTTCAGGTACTATTCCTTATATCACCAGCTATTTCAAACTGGATGAATACATGCTGGGTTGGGCGGTGAGTTCTATTCTCATTGGCTGTGCCGTAGGCGCAATGATAGCTGGTAAACTGGCCGATCGTTATGGGCGTAGATTTATGCTGATCGTTTGTGCCATTTTGTTTGCAGTATCAGGCATCGGTGCCGGCTTGTCGCACCAATTGTCTGTGTTTATACTGTTCCGTTTGCTGGGTGGATTGGGAGTAGGGGCCGCAGCCATGGTATCGCCCATGTACATTGCCGAAGTTGCGCCGGCTAAATGGCGCGGCAGGCTGGTGGCCTGTTATCAAATGGCCATTGTGATCGGTATTTTGGTCGCCTATTTTGCCAACTATTTTCTGGATGGTATTGGTGATAATAACTGGCGCTGGATGTTTGCTTCACAAGCGGCACCTTCCTTGCTGTTTTTCCTGCTGCTGTTGCCGGTGCCAGAAACGCCCCGTTGGCTAATCATGATGGGAAGAAAGAAAGAAGCTGCCGGTATACTGCAAAAAATTGGAGGTAGTCATTCAATTGAGAAAGATGTAGCAGAGATCGAACACAGCTTTCATGCAAAGCATAATGTTTCGTGGAAGACTGTATTTTCAAAAGCATACCGTTCTGTATTGTGGATCGGGATTCTTGTTGCGGTATTTCAACAGGTTACCGGCATTAATGCCATCATCTATTATGCGCCGGATATTTTTAAACAAACAGGTGTTAGCAGTTCGTCATCGTTGCTGCAAACCATCATTATTGGTGTGGTGAATATGCTATGCACTTTTCTCGCCATTGGTTTAGTGGACAAACTGGGACGTAAAAAACTATTGCTGGCAGGTTGTGTAGGAATGGGATTGTCGTTGGTGAGTGTTGGTTTGTGCTTTCATTTCAGCTATTTCGAAAATTATATCGTGCTCATTTTTACGCTCCTGTATGTAGCATCTTTCAGTGCGACAATGGGCGCAGTTGTATGGGTATATATTGCTGAAATATTCCCCAACCTTATTCGCAGCCTTGCATTGTCCGTAGCCACTTTGGCGCTTTGGTTGGCAGACTTTCTTATTTCCCTAAGTTTCCCGGTAATGACCAAGCAATTGGGTGTGGCGTATACCATGTTCACTTATGCCCTGCTTTGTGTAGTAGCATTTGTGTATATGCTTGCCAAAGTGAAAGAAACCAAGGGACGTTCACTGGAAGAAATGGAATCATTATTTGTAAAAGAATAGTGCATGGGATGACAGGTGGATTCTCTCTTATCTATCTCAGGAAATTGGAAGCATTAAGACAAACAAGTAAACATCATGTCTATTCAATTTTATTGTCCACGCTGGGGAAGTGATAACCTAAGTTGGGAAAGCTTTTGCCAAAAAGCAACCGATGCCGGCTATGATGGTTTCGAAGTGGGCATTGCGTGTACTGCTACCGAAGCAGAACTGCACGAGATATGGAACACTGCTGAAAAATATAAGTTGAAGATCATTATTCAACATTACGATACCTATGTGTCGGACTATGCAATGCATTACGATCTGTATTGTGCGTGGCTCAACAAAATGCAATCATTGCCTTGCGTAAAGATCAATAGCCAAACCGGAAAGGATTATTTCAGCTTTGAACAAAACAGTGCTCTTATTTCTGCTGCTACGCAAATAAGCATGCAAACAGGTACGCCCATTGTACACGAAACGCATCGAAACAAATTTTCCTTCGCTGCGCATGTTGCAAAAACTTACCTGGAAAAAATTCCGGAACTGCGCATTACACTCGATGCTTCGCATTGGGTTTGCGTAGCCGAATCGTTTTTGGAAGATCAGCAGGAAGCTGTTCAACTGGCCATTGATCGTGCAGAACACTTGCATGCAAGAGTGGGTTATCCATGCGGGCCACAGGTGCCCGATCCACGTGTGCCCGAGTGGCAGCATGCATTGAATATGCATTTAAACTGGTGGGACAAGCTTGCTGAACGGAAGAGGAAAGAAAATACAATACTCACCATTACACCTGAGTTTGGACCCTATCCATACATGGTGTATGATTCAATTACACAATCACCTATCTGCAACCAGTGGGAAGTGAATGTGTATATGATGGAGTTATTAAGAAAAAGATATTCCTGACAGTAATTGTAAAAATGAAACACACACATTCATACATGTTTTTAAAACATCGGTTTGCAGTTGCTATTGCAATGGCGCTGGTTTTTGCCACGGGTCTGCAAGCGCAGGTGAAACCTGCAGAAGCAATCATTAGCAGACATCGCAACGTGTTTGAAATGCCTCCAAGCAAAACACCTGCTACAGTGGCTGTTGATGCTCCATTGTTGGGTAATGGTTTTACTTTGGCCGCCCTTGCTGGCTCGCCCGATCAACAAACCTATTACCTGTCGCGCAATGATTTTTGGCGATTGAAAACCGGTTACGACCAGTCTTTCCCGGCAGTGTTGGGTAAACTGCAGATCAATATACCGTTGTTAGCACAAGCAGGTTATAGGGTAGAACAGGATCTCTATAATGCTGCTACAATTGCACATTTCAAAAAAGGCGATACGGTGGTGATGGTCCGGTCCGAAATGATGGCTACTAAAGACATGCTGGTGATTGAAATTGCCAACACCGGTAGAGTTGCTATAGCCGGCAATGTTCAGTTAATGCTGCCTCAGCAAGATCAATTTTCCAATGACAAAAGATTTACTGATACAACAGTATCTGGAAATGATGCCGGTGGTGTGCAATGGATACAAAGAGGGTTTGTAAAAGATGTAAGTATAAAAACAGTGGCGGCGGCGGCGCTGAAAATTATTGGAATAAAAGACGATGGTTTTATACTTGCTCCCGGCCAGAAAATTACAGCTGTATGTGTGGTGTCCGGAAACTTTAAATCCACGAATGGTCTTGCTTATGTACGCCAGTATGTCAAACAAATTAGTGTGGAAGAGGTTACGACGAAACGGAAAGAACACCTGACCTGGTGGCATCGTTTCTGGAATGAAAGCTTTGTTGATATTGCAGATTCGGTTATTGAACATCAATATTATCGTTCCCAATATAATATGGCTTCCTGCAGCCATGACCCAAAATTTCCACCCGGAATTTTTGGCTGGGTCACACAGGAGCATCCTGCATGGAATGGCGACTATCATCTCAACTACAACTACAGTGCGCCTTTTTACGCATTGGCTTCATCCAATCATTTGCAGCAACTGTGGCCATACGAAGCGCCGTTGATCGATTTCATGGATCGCGGAAGGTACTATTCCTCCCATATCACGCATATACCCGAAGGTGTGTTGTACCCGGTTGGTATTGGCCCGCTTGGCATTGAAACTACCCGTGGAAAGGAACCCGGTGCTGCTAAGGATCCTGTTGTAGAAGCAGAAGGTTTGTTCTATGGACAAAAGAGTAATGCAGCTTATTGTGTTACCAATTTATCCATGGCATTTTACCGTACATACGATCCTGTGTTTGCAAAGCGGGTATATCCTTTCATCCGGTCGGTGGCTGTTTTCTGGCAGCATTATCTTAAAAAAGATGGTGATCGTTACATTATTGAAAATGACGCCATACATGAAGGAACCATCGGTACTATGAACCCGATTCTCTCGCTGGGATTGGTGCCCATGGTATTCCGCACGGCAATAGACATGAGTATTTTATTGAAAACTGACAGCAGCCTGCGAAGTGATTGGAAATATAAACTCGATCACATGGCAGGTTATACCACGCAGGTGCGCAATGGTAAAACTGTTTTCAGGTACAGTGAGAAAGGGACAGATTGGTGGGGGGATAATACATTAGGCATCCAACATATTTATCCGGCCGGACTAATTGGGCTGGAAACTGACAGCAATACATTGCAGATCGCTAAAAACACCATTGATGTACTGCATCGCTGGAAGGACTTCAACGGTACGAATAGTTTTTACCCAGCAGCGGTAAGGGTAGGATACAATGCTGATAGCATTTTGAGGAACCTGCACGCATACAGTTTGCATACTTACCCCAATGGCTTTCAACGCAACAATCCGCATGGTATAGAAAATTGCAGCACGGTCCCCAACACCATCAACGAAATGTTGTGCATGTCCAACCAACAGGTGTTGCGTGTTTTTAAAGTATGGCCGCGGGCAATGGATGCTTCTTTCTCTAATATCAGGGCGGATGGTGCGTTCCTGGTTTCTTCCTCATTGAAAAACGGCCGGGTGCAGTTTGTAAAAATCATAAGTGAACAAGGAAGAACCTGTGTGTTTGAAAATCCTTGGCCGGGCAGGGTTTTGCTGGTAAAGAGCAATAAAGGAAAGACGCAGAAATTAAGCGGGGAAAGAATACAATTGTCCACATTGAGGAGTGAAACTTTAATGGTAACAGCATTGGAATAACCAGAAGCAAATGGGGAAGGGTGCACTATAATCCTACAGTGGGGACATGAGTTTAAGTATAACGATGATAGATAAAAAAAATAGCAGGGTAAGCATGTTTAGTGATACATTTTATTGCGGCGTCAAGACAAGTCCTGTTTTCAAGCAGGTACTCGTTTTGATATTGCTGATAGTGCCTGGGGTAATATGTGCACAGGAGCGGAATACGAAACAGGAAATGAACCTAAAAGCTCCGGCTCCATTTTTCCCCATACCAAACGCTGCGCAGCTTCGCTGGCATAAGGCCGAATACCTCATGTTCGTGCACTTTGGTATGAAAACATTTTATCCCAGTGATGACCACATGGGCTATGGCTTGGAAGATCCCAAACGTTTTAATCCAGTACACTTTGATGCTAACCAGTGGGCTATGGCTGCAAAGGCGGGTGGATTTAAAGGAATAGTGATCACGAGTAAACACCACGATGGTTTTTGTAACTGGCGCACCCAAACCACACAGCACAATGTGGCTGCTTCACCCTGGAAAAATGGTAAAGGCGATGTAGTGTTGGATGTATCGAAAGCCTGCAAAAAAGCAGGTATTCAGTTTGGCATTTACGCTTCTATTATCGACAAACATTTTGAACGTTTTGGTTCACCTGATTATAAAACATACGGCGATTATTACTATGCGCAAGTGAAAGAGCTCAGTACCCGCTATGGAAAAATAGATGAGTATTGGTTTGATGGTTTTAGTGCAGATGATCTGAAACTTGACTATGCCAAAATTGGCCGCATGATTGCTGCTGAGCAGCCGGATGCAGTGGTGTACGATTCTAAAGTAATGGTAGCAACCCTGCCAGACCGTAGCCTTTCGTGGCCGGGTGCACATGGTGCCGTACAACCCGATCAGGACTATCGGCAATTAGTAAACGATACACTGCGCTGGTATCCTAATGAACCATCCATCATTTTGCAGGGCAACTGGTTTCACAATGGTAAACCGGCTGTAAGCCTGAGGCAAATGCAGGACTACTACCTGGGTTCTGTTGGCTATGGTCTTACAGCACTCATGAATGTGGCACCTAACAGCAATGGATTAATAGACGACTCAACAGTAACTGCACTCAAAGAATTTAAACACTGGGTGGATCTGTTGCACAAACAAAATCCTGCACTGTTTAAAAAGGCAATATCAGTTTCAGGTTGCAGAGGCAACAGTGTGAAGTATGCTGCCGACAAAGTGAATGACAATAATTACGAAAGCTATTTTGCTACGGATGATAATGTAACAACTGCTACGATTGAAATAGAATTGGGTAAGCCTGTTAAGATCGAGGGGTTTATACTGCAGGAATATATTCCACTCGGGCAAAGGGTTGATGAGTACAGCATTGAATGTCGTGTGGATGGCAAATGGACGCCGGCGTTTACAGGAAAAAAAATCGGGTATAAGCGTATTGTGCTTGAAGGCAGGGTGTCTGCTAAGGATATTCAATTCCCGGTGGCAGATGCTGTGCGACTTCGCATCAACAAGGCTGCAGCATCACCGCTCATCAACAATTTCCAGGTGATCAGTTTGCCCGCTAAAAAAGTCTAAAATCAATTGGCGTAATGATAGGTGTACAATCAATAAAATTTCACTTGCTGCTATTGGCAGTGTTGTGTTGCGCCGTTGCTTTTGGGCAACCAAAAAACACTGCTACTCATCATGCTCGTGTTACGGAATATCATGTGTCGGTGAACGGTGATGATCGTAATGATGGATCATCAAAAAGGCCTTTTAAAACTATTATGGCTGCGGCTAATAAAGCCATTCCCGGTGATATCATAACTGTTCATGCAGGTGTTTACCGAGAAACTGTTGCTCCACCACGTAGTGGCGAATCACCCTCTAAGCGTATTACTTACCAGGCTGCGAAAGGAGAGAAAGTCATTGTCACAGGTTCGGAACTTGTGACAGGCTGGACCAGGGAGCAAAACGATACATGGAAAGCAATTATCCCTAACAGCTTTTTCGGTCACTACAATCCCTTTGGTGATTCGATTCGCGGAGATTGGTTTCACTCGCTAGGACGCCCTGCGCATACTGGTTCTGTTTACATAGACGATCAATGGCTCAAAGAAGCCACAACTCTCGAGCAGGTACTCAAGCCAGCGAGTGGCGCTGCACTCTTCTTTGCAGAGGTAGGTTCGGAAAGCACGGATGTTCACGCACAGTTTCCCGGAAAAGATCCGAACAAGGCGCAGGTGGAAGTGAATGTTCGTCAAACGGTTTTCTACCCCACAAAGAACTTTATTAACTATATCACCGTTCGCGGTTTCATCCTGCAAAACGCCGCACCAAACTGGGCACCGCCCACCATAGAGCAAAAGGCAGTCATCGGTACCAACTGGAGCAAGGGCTGGATCATTGAAAATAATCTCATACGCAATTCTGCCTGTGCAGGTTTATCGTTAGGCAAGTATGGCGATGATTGGGGTAACAACGGACCCGGCTTTGCGGACTGGAACCTAACCATTGAACGTGCCCTTCGGAATGGATGGAATAAGGATACCATTGGCCATCACTTAGTGCGGAATAACGAAATCAGCGAATGTGATGAAGTGGGCATTGTGGGAGCTTTCGGTGCTGCATTTAGTATCATTGAAGGCAACCACATACATGATATTGCAGTGCGTAATCTCTTTGGTGGTGCGGAGATCGCCGGCATTAAATTTCATGGAGCTGTCGATACCTATATTCGAGACAACTGGATCCACCACTGTCTTCGTGGTATGCACCTGGATTGGATGACACAGGGTACGCAAATCACAGGTAACCTGATGCATAATAACGAAGCGAAACCTTCCGGTAAAGTTGGTTTTTATGAAGCGGGAGCTGGGCAGGATATTTTTCTTGAAGTCAATCACGGGCCCTGTCTTGTTGCCAATAATATTCTGCTATCAGGCCAATCTATTTTTAATGCAGCACACGGAACAGCCTTCGTGCACAACCTTATGCGAAAAGTTGATCCATCTTTCGAGCGTTGGCTTCCCCGCAAAACACCCTGGCTCGTTCCGCATGGGACTGCTATTGCAAGCCAATACGATAATAGAACTGGTGATGATCGTTTCATCAATAATATTTTCATCGCTCCCGCTAAGCTCACGCATTACAACACTTCTTCACTTCCAGTGACGATGGATGGAAATGTATTCACGAAAGGAACACAACCTTCTGCACAGGAGAAAAATGCATTGACCGATTCAAGTTTCGAACCTAAGCCCACCATTGAAATCCGCAACGGCCAGGCCTGGCTTCGCTTTGCCTCCAAACCCGCATGGGAAAAGGAACAAAAGAGAAGCCTTGTTACTACGGAGATGCTCGGTAAGGCCATTGTTCCGCAACAAGTTTTTGAGAACAGTGATGGTTCTGCGTTAAAAATTGACACCGATTACTTCGACAAAAAAAGAAAAGCCACCAATCCTTTTCCCGGCCCATTTGAAACACCTGTAAATGGAGAGATTAGGGTATGGCCGAAATGATAGCAGGATAAAAAGTATACAGTATGGCAAGCTTATATGAAAATATGTTTTGTAAAGTTTTCAGTTACACTAATCTCTTTATGAAATAACAAAGACGGAGAGGCAAAAGAAAAAAGATAAACACATCAGTACACTACTTAGTAAGCATAAATCAAATGAAAAATCAGGTAGCAAATAAGAGGAGAATCGGTATAGACATAGGTGGCACGCATATCACTACTGCCTTGGTTGATACACAGAACACGGGTAAGGAAACTATTCGGAAAAGCACAACTGCATTAAATGCGAATGCATCGGCCAATTCCATCATCAATACACTCACCCAAAGTTTGAAAGATATTTTGGATCATGAGGCTGATGTTGATGCTTTAGGTATTGCCATTCCCGGTCCGTTCGATTATGAAAAAGGCGTTTGTGCTATCGCCAATGTGGGTGGAAAGTTTGAGCAGGCATTTGGTTTGCATATTCACCAGGCATTGAAAGATATGAAGGAGATCTCCGGGAAGACTATCAGCTTTTCAAATGATGCCAAGTGCTTTGCTGCCGGCTATTATCACCTGCAACAACTCACCAGTAAAAGAACCGTATTCCTCACTTTGGGCACAGGCTTTGGCAGTGCTTTTATACGCGATGGCATACTCGTTGCCAATGATAGCATCATTCCTGAATCGGGAGCGTTTTATGACCAGGAGTTTTGCGGAGGTATTGCCGACGATTTCTTTTCAAGCCGATGGATCTTAAAAACCTATAAAAAGAAATCGGGCATTACTCCAACTTCTGTAAAGGAATTGGCGGAAAATCCTTCTGCTGCGTCCATCGAAGTTTGGAATGAATTCGGAACAAACCTTGGCAGCTTCCTGTTGCCCTGGCTCAAAAAGTTTGGTTGCGATGAACTCGTTATTGGTGGAAACATTGCCAAAGCACTTCCCCTGTTTTATGCAAACTTTTATAAAGAACTAGAAGAGATGACTGGAAAAATGAACATTGTTGGTTGCAACGATACGGATGAGTGCATTGTGGTAGGTGCTGCTATTACTGCAGGTAAAAAAACAGGAAAAGAAGAAACTTTACTTCGAAAATGTTTGCAGGAAGTTTTACCTGTAAGCATCGATACAAATAATGCAAACGCTTATAATATCTATCCATCTTTCTCTTCAAACGAAAGTGTACATAAAGGATTCTCATCACTTGCCCAGGAAATAGGGGATGCGAAAATTGTGGTGATAGATGGCTATGGCGGCGTGTTGTGGGAATCTTTCCGAACACAATTGCACGAAGCCATTAGAAGTACAGGTAAAACTGTTTATTGGTACGATGTAAGCGCATGCCTGAAGCATCCGGCCGATATACAGGATATGATAGCACAAAATCTCAATGGTGATGATCCTGTTTTTGGAAAAAGATACGAAGGCAATCTTGCCGATTTTTTTGAAGCAGATAAACTACAACTGATATCGCCAGACCCTGCTGCAGATTTGTGCATTGTGTATGGTACCGGTGCAGCATTAACGGGTATCCAGGGCAAATTGCTGTACGTGGATGTGCCCAAAAACGAAATTCAGTTTCGTATGCGTGCAGGTAGTATCGGCAATATTGGCTCCTGCAAAATGAGCGATGCCCAGCAAATGTATAAGCGTTTTTATTTTGTGGATTGGCCTATGCTTAACAAGCATAAAGCTGCTTTGCTTCCCCAATTGGATTGCATGATCGACGAGCAGCGCATTCATGAAATAACATGGATGAAAGGGAATGCACTCAGGATAACGCTTCATCAAATGCTGCAGCAACCTGTTAGAGCCAGGCCATGGTTTGAACCGGGAATTTGGGGTGGCGACTGGATGAAAAAAAGGATAGCCGGGCTCAATCAGAACGCAGTGAATTATGCATGGTCGTTTGAATTAATCACACCCGAAAACGGGATTGTGATTGAAGGCAACGGTAACCTGTTGGAAATATCATTTGATTGTCTCCTCTATGCGGATAACACAAAACTGTTGGGCAAGGCAGCGAAGAGATTTGGCTACGAGTTTCCTATTCGCTTCGATTTTCTCGACACCTACAATGGCGGTAATCTTTCTATTCAATGTCATCCACGTCCCACTTATATCAAAGAGAATTTCGGGGAAAATTTTACGCAGGATGAAACCTATTATATCCTCGATTGCGAGCCTGGTGCTGATGTGTATCTCGGTTTCCAGGAAGGTATTCAGCCCGATGCATTTAAAGATGAATTATTGGATGCGCAGCAAAATGGCAAGGAGATAGATATTGTGCAGTATGTTCAGAAATTGCCTGCACAAAAGCATGATTTATTTTTGATTCCAAGCGGTACCGTTCATGCATCGGGCAAAAACAATCTTGTGCTGGAGATCAGCAGTACGCCTTACATTTTCACTTTCAAAATGTACGACTGGCAGCGCCTCGATCTGAATGGAAAGCCCCGCCCCATCAATATTGAACATGCTTTCAATAATCTCTGTTTCGATCGACAGGCAGATTATGTCTCCCGGAAATTAGTATCGCACCCGCTAGTGGAAGCAGAATGGACCAATGGCAGAAAACTACAACTGCCTACCCATGCCGAGCATTTTTATACCGTAGATCGTTATGAATTTACAGGCAGTATCAACATCCCAACCAATGGCCAATGCCATATATGCATGTTGGTAGAAGGCGATGCTGTAGAAGTTTTATCAAACAATAACACTGCATTGTTTCAATATGCAGAAACATTTGTAGTGCCAGCAGCAGCTGGAGAATATCAACTCACTCAAAAAGGAAATAAAAAGGCTTTTGTTGTGGTAGCGTATGTAAAGGATGAATGTTGCTGATTGTGTCAGCTTCAGGTTGCCACATCAACGAAACTGCAAGTAACATGACCTGCCCCTAACTATTGCTTGTTGGTAAACAAAAACTCAGTCTATCTTGGCTGAGTTTTTTTGTGCATGTTGGGCAGAAATTAGAGTTATGCAAACCATTTATCCTTCAAACGCAATAATGGTTTTTCAATGTATTGGAAGGAGAGATGTGCTACGCCAATGGACAATGCTGTGAACAATACAAACTTGAGGGGCCATGCATGATGTTGTATGCCGGCGAGTGGTCCCAATGCTTTGAAATTAATTTTGTTCCAGATATAGGGGTTGAAAATGTAGCGGGTGAAATACACAGATACCGGGATATGGTAGAGGTAAATGCCGTAGGAAATGCGCCCCAGGTAGATGGCCCATTTTTTTTGTAACAGTTGTTGCAGCGCAGGCCACTGCAGTTCGCTGTAATAAATTTTAGCAAGAAATAATGCAGATACGCTGGGTGTGATCACGTACATCAAAGGATGAGCAATAACCAACGAAATGATCAGCACCATTAGCGATGCCAGTTCTATCCATTGGTGCTGCATCCACTTTGGAGCAGCAGGATATTGGCGACATAATAGAGCGGTAAGTCCTCCCAGCGATAATGCATAGGCTCGAGGAAATAAACCAAAATGATCGTAAGATTTTGGCATGGGTATAAAATGAAAAAGCATTTGCGCCCATCCTGCTACAATGATGAATGCTAATGTGGCGAGCAAAAGCCTAAACCGGTTGCGAAGCAACAAAATGATAAATGGCCAGATGATGTAAAACTGTTCTTCTACACATAGCGACCAAAAATGGATAAAGGGGATACCTCTCAACGAATGTTCAGCAATGGTGTAGTTGAACGTATAGGTAGCCAATGGTAGTAGATACGCTTTGGCAGATGGCTCGCCTGCCAATAACAAGAGGCCAATGATGAGATAGTAAATGGGAAAGATGCGCAAGGCCCTTCTTCCAATGAACTTTTTGTAATACCCAAGCGTGCTGCCGCTGCTGTCGTAAATGATGCGGGTAATGAGAAAGCCACTCAATACAAAAAACAGTTCGACTCCAAAATATCCTGCCGAGATTCTTTCACCAATGGGGATGGCAAAATGCTGCAGCAATACAAACGCAATGGCAATAAACCTGATTCCATCCAGTTCTTTTATATATCGCATAGTGCTAACAGTATAGGCCCTGCCTGCTTATGTTTTTTTGTGGCCATGCAAGCTTGTTGCATAGTGCCATTAGTGGAAAGACTGTGTGGGCTACAGGAATTTGCCTGTGTAACTGGTGGCGCAATTTTTTAGATCCTGCGGCAACCCGGCAAATATCAGGTGTCCACCTTCATCGCCGGCTTCGGGGCCAAGATCAATTACCCAGTCGGCGTGTTTAATCACATCGGTGTTGTGTTCAATCACCAATATGCTATGCCCCTGTGCTATCAATGCGTGGAATGAATTCAATAGTTTTTGAATATCGTGGAAATGCAAGCCGGTAGTGGGTTCATCAAAAATAAACAGTACATGGCCTGCACTTTTTCCTTTGCCTAAAAAGCTGGCCAGTTTTACACGTTGTGCTTCGCCACCACTCAGGGTATCGCTACTCTGCCCCAGTTTTACATAGCCCAGGCCCACATCGCTCAGCGGCTGTATGGCCTGCAGTATAGATTTTTGATCGGCAAAAAAATCGATGGCTTCGTCTACACTGAGTTCAAGAATATCGAAAATGTTTTTGTCCTTGTGTGTTACTTCCAGTACTTCGTCTTTAAAACGCTTGCCTTTGCAGCTTTCGCAGGTAAGGTGTACATCGGCCAAAAATTGCATTTCAATAATTTGTTCGCCTTCGCCCTTGCAGGTATCGCAGCGGCCACCATCCACATTAAAACTGAAATGCTTGGGTTGAAATCCCCTGATCTTGCTGAGCGCCAAACCTGCATACAAATCACGGATGGCATCCCATGCTTTCACATAAGTTACCGGGTTGCTCCTGCTGCTTTTGCCAATAGGATTTTGGTCCACCATTTCAATGGCAGTGATGCTGTCAATATCGCCGTCTATCAAGCGATGCTGTCCTACTTTTTCGCTGAATTCCCCTTTTATTTTTTGTAGTGCCGGGTATAATATTTGTTTGATGAGTGTTGTTTTTCCGCTGCCACTTACACCGCTTACCACGGTGAGTACGCCCAGTGGAATTTGCACATCAATATTCTTCAGGTTGTTTTGGCGGGCACCTATCACGGAAATTTTCTTTTTCCATTTGTGCTGTTTCGCCAACCCTGTTATTTGCATATCGCCTTTCAGGTATTTACCGGTAAGGCTTTTTTTATTTTCTATCAGCTCGTTGTAATTGCCGGCTGCTACCACTTCGCCACCCATATGGCTGGCCAGAGGACCCATGTCGATAATGTAATCGGCTTCCCGCATCATCAGTTCGTCGTGCTCTACTACCACTACCGTATTGCCCAGGTCGCGAAGATTTTTGAGTACGTTAATTAGCCTGGCTGTATCGCGGCTATGCAAGCCAATAGAAGGCTCGTCGAGTATGTACAGCGAGTTGGTAAGATTGCTACCCAGCGAGCGGGTGAGTTGTATGCGTTGGCTTTCGCCACCACTGAGTGAATTGGCCAGCCTATTTAGAGTTAGATAGCCAAGACCTACATCCATCATGGTTTGCAGGCGAAGATCAATTTCGGTGAGCAGGCGTTTTCCTATTTCCTGGTCGTATTCGCTTAGCTTGAGTTGCTTCATCCAGGTATAGAGATCTTTGATAGGCCATTGGCACAATTCGCCAATATGTGCCCCGTTGATCTTTACATACAATGCCTCTTTGCGTAGACGATACCCTTCGCATTCAGTACAGGATGTTCTGCCTCTGTACCTGCTGAGCATTACCCTGTATTGTACTTTGTATAAGTTCTGTTCTACTTCCCTGAAAAATGCATTAAGCCCTTCGAAATAAGCATTGCCGGTCCAAAGCAATTTGTATTCGGTTTCGCTCAAATCTTGTATGGGCTTGTGTATGGGAAACTTTGATTTGGATGCAGACCTGATGAGTGCATTGTTCCATTCACTCATTTTTTCGCCACGCCAGGGAGCTATGGCATTTTCATACACCGTAAGTCGTTTGTCGGGAATTACCAGGTCGGGGTCGATGCCCAGCACATGGCCGAAACCCTCGCAAACAGGGCAGGCACCAAAAGGATTATTGAACGAAAAAAGATTGGGCACAGGTTCTTCGAACAGCATATCATCCAGCTCAAACTTGTTGCTGAAACGAATCAACTTTTCCCCGTTTATTTCGAGTACACAACTTCCTTCCCCTTCATAAAAAGCGGTATCTACCGAGTCGGCTATGCGATGAAGATCGTCTTCGTCAAATGTTCTTTTCACCAGCCTGTCTACCAGTACAAAGCCGGGTTGCTTGGGCTTCATCAATTTTTCGAAGCCCTGTAGCTCGGCATCATTTTCCAGCAGGTCTTCTATACGCAGGGTTTGGGCTGCAGCATATACACGGGTAAAACCTTTTTGAAGTAAAATGTTCACTTCTTCTTTGGTATTGCGGTTGGCGTGTTTTTTAAATGGTACCAGCAGCAAAACCTTATCGCCTTCGGCCAATTGTTGAATGGCGCTCAGCACATCGGCCACATCATCTTTTTTTACTTCGCGGCCACTTACCGGCGAAATAGTATGGCCAATGCGGGCAAAAAGCAGGCGGAGGTAATCGTACATTTCCGTCATACTGCCCACGGTACTGCGCGGGGTGCGGGTGCTTACTTTTTGCTCAATGGCAATAGCGGGGCAAAGCCCTTTGATATAATCAACATCAGGCTTGCCCATGCGCTGCATGAACTGGCGGGCATAGGCACTCAGGCTTTCGGCATAGCGCCGTTGGCCTTCGGCAAAAAGGGTATCGATGGTTAATGAAGACTTGCCAGAACCACTTACCCCGGTTACAACAACCAGTTTATTTCGGGGGATGCTTACATCAACGTTCTTCAGATTATGGGTGCGGGCCCCTTTGATAAAAATGCTGTCGAGGGGCTGATTTTCAACTTTTTTTACATTTTTTGCTGGATTCATGCGAAAATTTATAAAGAAATCTTAGCTTGCTGCTTGTTCGGTGGTTGAACAATAAGAGTTGATACGGTTTAATTGCCGAAGATAAACTTAACTTGCTGCTGCAAAATTTTTGTTTTAGCATATTTTTTGCAGTGATAAAGATGGCTTGGCTGGTCAACGGGTTAATTTTCATTTTCAAAAAAATACGCATCGCCTATCGTTCTAATTTCTACCCTGTAACTTTTTTATTCATCCCCACAAATGGTAGAAATGATGCTATCGTATGCAGATCGTTCCGATTCTCAGCTGATATTGTCTTATCAATCAGGTGAAGCGCTGGCGCTTGAAACTTTGGTAAGCCGGTACAAAGACCGGGTGTATACATCCATACTTTTTTTGGTGAAGGACAAGTATTTGGCTGAAGACTTGTTCCAGGATGTGTTCATCAAGATCATCGATACTATTCGCAATAACAGGTACAATGATGAGGGCAAGTTTTTGGGCTGGGCCATGCGCATTGCGCACAATCTTTGTGTCGATCATTTTCGCAGGGTAAAGCGTTCGCCCGATATTTTAAATGCCGAAGGCAAAGATGTATTTGAGTGGCTGCTGTTTTCGGAAGAGACAGCCGAAACCAAACTGGTTCGCCGCCAAAGCCACGATAGGGTACAGCGCATGCTGGAACAGTTGCCCGAAGAACAAAAAGAGGTAATTGTGTTGCGCCATTACGGCAACCTTAGTTTCAAAGAAATTTCAGAAATTACCAATTGCAGTATCAATACGGCATTGGGAAGAATGCGTTATGGGTTGATCAACCTGCGCAAACTGATGACCGAAAAACAGATTTCATTGTAGTTATTTTTAGCTCTTTGCATGAATAGAAATCGCATGATTTTTTTTGGCAATGTTTTTAGAACATTGTTAGAAAATAAATGCATTCCATTCAACGTTTCACACCTCGAACATTCGTAACATTGCACCCGAAAAAAATCGCAGTTAGTTGTAACAGAAATACCTGTCGCTCTGCAATTCCAACCGCGTTTTAACTTGGCCTTACGATTGCCCGCTGTTGTGGAAGGTTATTGCAGAGTGACAACCAAATTAGGAGTGTAAAAAACTCAATAAAAAGCCCGGCTACATTGTGTGTACGCCGGGCTTTTGTATGTAAAAAATCTTATGAGTAGCTTTTATTGCTTGCGGGTAAAAGTATCCATCATCAATGCTATATCTATTGCTTCTGTAGCAGGGCATGGGTTAGGGATGTTCCCCAGGAAATATTGCACCACTTCTGCAATCATGGGCTCCTGTATATGTGCCGGATGAATGAAGTCAAAATGTTGCGGGGCTTTGCCGTTTTGTTGTAGCACGATCCTGTTGCCAAAAAACGGGAAACCAATACTTCCTTCGCTGCCAATTATTTCGCACCATTCCCTGGGCTCAATGCCTGTGCAGTTGAAATTCCACTGGCCATTGAATAGAATATTGTTGGCGAATAAAGCTTGCCCGCTTACCATATCATCCGCTTCATATAAACCCGATTGGTTGAGGGCGAAACCATGCAGCTCTATCGGCGCACCAAAATAATGATACAGGAGATCAAGCTGGTGTGGTGCCAGGTCGTGAAAATAACCGCCACCCGACAGTGCAGGGTTGGTGCGCCAGTTCTCTTCTGTGTTGGCCACCAGTGAAGGTTTTGGCGCATTGAATGTTTGCAGGTTCACCATTCGAATTGTTCCAATGGCAGCTTCATCCAATAGGGTCTTTACCTGCTTGAACATAGGCACTGCACGACGGTAATGCGCAATGGTCAGTTTTACTTCGAGGTTTTCTGCCGTGTAAGCCATGCGCTTGCAGGCATCTGCATCTATGGCCATGGGCTTTTCTACATACACGGGCTTGCCGGCTTGTAGTGCAGCTTTGGTATACTGCTCATGAAAAGCAGGAGGAGTAGCCACATAAATGGCATTCACATTGGGGTCGTTGATCAATGCATCTGCATCGCTATACCATACAGGAACGCCATGGCGATGGGCATAGTCTTCAGCCTTTGCTGCATCGCGGCGCATCACCGCGGTAAGTACCGAGTTGGGCACTTTGTTGAATGCAGGGCCGCTTTTAATTTCGGTAACATCGCCGCAACCAATAATACCCCAGCTAATTGTAGAATCACTCATGGCGTGAAAGTAGCAATTCTGAAAATGGGGGAGAGGGGAAGTTGGGAAGTTTCACAAGTTTAAATGTTCACAAGTTGGAAGGCTGGTAAGTTGATAAGTTAGAAGAGAAGAACGCCCGGGCACAAAAAATCCCGAACACAGAGTCATCTCCATGTTCGGGATTCGAAGTATTTATTACAATGTTTATTTAGCGCTGTTGAATGCAGTTTTCACTTTTTCAAGATGCGAGATAAACGCTTCGATATTGGGATGGTAACCATAGCCCTCTGGCACTAACAACTTACCCTGGGTGTTTACAAAAACATAGAAAGGTTGGGCGTTATTGTTGGTAAGCGCTACTTCTAAATCCAGGTTTTTTTCACCCAATCGCTTCAGTGTACTTCCATCCAAAGCAGAAGTTGTCCATTCGTTTTCTGGCAGTTCAAATTTATCATCCACATATAACGAAACCACTACAAAATCGTTTTGCAAACGTTGCATTACTGCAGGATCGTTCAGCACTTCTTTTTCCATTTTTCTGCAATTGGCGCAGCTATGGCCGGTGAAGTCGATCATCAATGGTTTGTTCAATGCTTTGGCTGCTGCCATTGCTTCGTCGTAATCGAAAAAGCTTTTTACACCCGGAATTTCCGACTCCAAAAAGTCGGTGTATTTCACAGGTGAAGGACCTGCATTGTTGCTTGCTGCAGTTGGTGCCGCATGTCCTGCATTCAATTTAAAATCCTGTGTTTTCATTTCGGGCACCCATGCACTAATGCCATTGAGCGGTGCACCCCATAATCCCGGGATCATATACACGGTAAACGAAAGCGATGCAATAGCAAAAAACAAACGGGTTACGGTTAAATACGGATGGCCGTAATCGTTTCTTGGCAGGTCGTCGTCGTGGTGAAATTTCAATTTGCCCAACAAGTAAAAACCGAGCAAAGCAAAAATGACGATCCACAAACTCAGGTACACTTCGCGGTCAAGAATTCCCCAGTGATAGGCGAGGTCGGCACTGCTTAAAAACTTCAAAGCAAGCGCCAGTTCAATAAAGCCGAGTGATACTTTGATGGTATTGAGCCAGCCTCCACTTTTTGCCATATTGTTGAGCAGGCTGGGGAAGATGGTGAAGATGGCGAAAGGCAATGCCAGCGCCAGCGAAAAAGCAAAGAAACCTACAAGCGGTGCCCAAAAACTTCCCTTGGCAATGAGTACAGTGAGTGCACCAATAAAAGGCACAGTACAACTAAAAGAAACAATAACCAGGGTAAGTGCTAAAAAGAAAATACCGGTGTAGCTATTGAGTCCACTTTTCGAATCAATTTTATTGCTCCAACTGGCGGGCAGTGTTATTTCAAATGCGCCGAGGAAGGAAATGCCAAACAAGAGGAAAAGTGCAAATACACCCACATTGAACCATGCAGAGCTGGCCATATCGTTGAGGGCACCTTTTCCAAAAAATACGGTGATCAAAAATCCAATCAGGGTGAAAATGGCAATAATAGAACCTGCATACATAGCAGCATTGGCAATGCCTTGCTTGCGGGTTTTGCTTCGCTTGGTAAAAAAGCTAACCGTTACCGGAACCATGGCGTAAATGCAGGGCATAATAAATGCACCTAACCCTGCAAGAAAACCTTCCAGGAAAATTTGCCACATCGATTTTGGGGCTTCTTCACCTGCAGCAGCTACACCATTGGATGCAGCAGCATCTGCAGCGGGAATAGTTACGGTAAAACTCTCTTCACCATTCGGAAACTCTTCCCCCTTCATGCCCAACCAGGTGATGGTACCTTTTACTTTACCATCGAAGTTGGCAGGAAGGTGTACTGGTATTTTAAAAGCAACTGAATCGTCGAACACCCGGTAGTTGGCTCCATTACCATCGGGGGCTTGCTTCAACGTACCCGCTTCTGTTACAGTATCGGTGGCCAGTTGAAAACTTTTGCCTGTACTGTCCAGCGAAATGGCGGTAATAAAAGGGTCTTCGGCACTGCGCGGTTTAATAGAGAACAGGCGTACCGAATCGGCCAGTGCAGCTTTCACTACAATAAAACCGGTGGTATCGGTACTGCGTTCGAAGCTGGTGCTGAACTGAACGGGGGCACGCTGCGCCACTGCACTTACTCCGAAAAGCAGTACTATGAATGAGAAAAAATATTTCATGAAAGAAGATTATTTCAGTGCGATCGTGAATGACTTTTCGGTAGGCGGCAGGCATTGTTTGTCGTCGCAAACCATGAATTCAACGGTACCGGAGAAAGAAGTTTTTACCGGGGCTTTCAGTTTTACTACCTGTACAAAATCTACATTTTTCTCGTAGAATTTTACAACTTCAGCAGTAGCGGGATCGGGCATGCTAACAGGCTTGCCTACCACTTTTATTTTGCCATTGGTGGCACCCAAAGGATTGGCTTTGAAAACAATATTGGTAGCTACGCCAATATCGGCCGAATGGTCAATACTGTAAATATGCCAGCCTGCATCAATATTGGCAGTAATGTGCAGCTCATACGTGGTCGCATTAATTTTTTTGGAAGTAAAGGACCAATGAACGGGATTTTTTACCTGCGCTACGGCAAATAAAGAAATGTTGAGGAGTACAGCTAATGCTACAATACGTTTCATAATTGGAGAATTGAACAGTATGAATATTTACAATTGGATACTTAGACGCCACAATGATAATTCTTACCCCTATATCCAATCCATAGCTTTAGTCAGTTCATGGGTAATTATGATTCTATTCACAGTAGCCCAATGCACCACTAATGCAGCCTAAAGTTAGCCAACCTGCTACGGGGAAAACCCAATGTTGTATGAACGGGCCGAATTAATCCACCAAACCCAGTTCCCGAAATACTTGTGCGCCATCCACATTGCCTAAGGCAGAGGTGCAGGCTCTTTCGGGGTGAGGCATCATGCCAAACACATTGCGGGTGCTGTTGCAAATGCCGGCAATATTGCGGGTGGCGCCGTTGGGATTAGCTTCTTCAGTTACCTGGCCATCGGCGTCGGCATAGCGATAGATCACCTGGTTATTGGCTTCGAGGCTGTCGAGGGTAGCTGCGTCTGCAAAATAGCGGCCTTCGCCATGGGCAATAGGAATTTTAAGGGCGCTGGTATTGGCACCATTGAGGTACACATTTTTGCAGATAAACTGCTGGTTGGCATTGCGTAGCAATACACCGGGTAGGAGTCCGGCTTCGCAAAGGATCTGGAACCCGTTGCAAACGCCCAATACTTTGCCGCCTTTGTTGGCAAACTCTATCACGCTTTGCATCAACGGGCTAAAGCGGGCAATAGCGCCACAACGCAGGTAGTCGCCATAGCTGAATCCTCCGGGCAGTACAATACAGTCTTCGGTGTTGAACATACTGAGGTCCTTGTCTTTGTGCCACAGCATGATGACTTCCTGGCCCAGGTCGTTGGCCAAGGCATCGTACATATCTCTATCGCAATTGGATCCCGGAAAAACCACTACGCCAAACTTCATGAAGTATTACTTTTTTGAGGGCGTAAAGATAGCGGAACGAATCATTTCCCTCCCAAACTTGATACTACAGCCTGTTGATAAATGGGGAAAGAAATGAATGAAACCCGCTCTGGCCGCGGATTTGGCTATAATGCACCGGTGCGCCAGCCCCAGCCAACAATGGCTATCAGGATGATGATGAGCCAGAAGAAAAGCATTTTTCCAACATTGCGGCTATCGCCTACAAAGGCATAGGCGGCAAGGCTGCCTGCCGGAAAAGAAAGCAAGGCCAGCATGCCGTAGGCATTTCCATTGGGTATAAATATGCCGGGAACCATGAATAGCCCCATGAGTAAAAGCGTATACCAGTTTTTTCTGCCCTGGATTACCATACGCCTGGTTTGTGCCTGCCATGCGGCAAAACCGGCAATGATCCACACCGAAGCAGTGGCCGTAGCCATCCACCAATAGGCATTTCCTTTTAGCGCCGCAGGTACAAAAATGAAATGGGGAAGATGTGCTTCCGGCTGCCAGTGATTGCTTAAAAATTCGATTGACAACAGGAAATAAGCCGGTGTGATCATACCCATAAGCAGCAGGGCCCACTCTGCCAGCCGAAATGGCCGCATAAACGCAAGACCCACAAAGCAGGCGGGAAGTATAAATACAAAAGGATGGTACAGCAGGTAGCCGGCACCGGCCAAAATACCTGCGTTGATAATGTGGGTACGGGGATGATCGGATTGATAGAGCTGGGTAATATTGCTGAACAGCGCAATGAACAGGGGTAACACAATGAGGGCGGGAAGCATCACATTACTGCCTGGAAACAGGGAAGTGAACATGAGCATGCTGGTGGCTACCAGCAAATGCCGCTGTGCATTCATGCGCCTGCTGATGAGGATAAAATTGGCATAAATACCTGAGCCTACCAGTAGCAGGAGGCCAATGATATTGACCCATGTTGATTGGCCCGCCCTATCAAAACCCATATTGAGCCAGGTAGCCAGCAAACCTCCGGGGTTGTAATAGCCCTGTGCTGGCAGTTGATGCGATAAATAGCCTGACTTGAGCGCCAATGTCAAAAACAAAAGCGCCGGCACCTGAAATGAGCTCCGTTCTTTAAAAAATCCAATCACAGGGGTACATTGTTGGGCCCAAAAATAGCATAAGGGCAGGGTAGCGGCTTTGCTACTTTGTCACATACTGTAGGCAACCAATTATTGGTACTTGTTGCTACTTATTGAAATTCCAGTTTGGCAAAACAGAGTGAATTGCGGAATGTACAGGGTATAATGACTGTACGCCTGTCTACCTGTTTGGCAAAGCGGGGCAAAAATTTATAATCGCGGGTAATGCCTTTGATTGTAGGATTGCGAATAATCCTGCCCTCGGTATTGAGCGTTTGGTAGGCCAGCACTACATTTCTTGTTTCATTGTCGTTGTAAATGTATTGTAGCCCATTGCCCGTGTTCACCATCTGGTAGCTAATGGCATTTTCGGTATTGTCGTCAAACTGTGTTTTGATCACAATATTGCTCAGTATCATTTTCCCGTTTTTGTCGAAAGCCAGCACCATAATATTATCAGCATGATACCTGGTATTGCTTGGCCCCGATCCGTATCCAAAAGGTGAGCCATAATTGTAGGGCGAACCATAGCGGTAATAATCCATGGGCGACATATAAGGATTCATCATGTCCCAGCGGTTGAAGCCACTGGTGTTACCCCGGTTCGATTGGTAATTGCTTTCTGCATTTACCAAAAAAGCGCCGTCGCTTCTGATGGTAATGTCGTGGATATAATAATCGTCAAAAGCATTTTTTGCACTGTTCTCACCACGTGCATCTTCCCGCAATTGCTCATCGAGCGGAATGGTATTGGTAAGCACCCATTTGTCGCTATTTTTATCGAAAATGGCATTGGCTATGCCTTCAATATTGGTCTTGCGATTTTGATAATAAAAACTGGTAAACAAATACCTGTTGTTGTAGTTGTCGAGTTTCAGTTTTACCTCATCCAGGGTCACTTTATCGAAAGCCAATTCTCTAAAAGTGAATGTATCGGACTGGGCATGTTTTACAATCAAATGAAATTTGGAAATATTGGCGGTTTGGTTGGCCCTGATGCCTTTGCCAAACACCATATTGCCATCGTTGTCCAAATCGAAGTCTGTAAGAAATGTGGTGCGTTCGCCCATATCCAGGCCCAGCTTGCTGCTGCTATTCTTTAGCGTGAGTTCTTTATCGAACAGCATGGTTTTAAAAACAAAGCGTTTTTCATTGCGGGTGTTGATGCGAAATGCAAGTATTTGATTCTTGTTTTCGGATGCAAGAACAGAATAAATTTTAGTATCGGAATTGCCGCCGGTAATGGTGGTGTCAATTTCAATAGGTTCGGTAAGGTTCTTTCCTTCGGGGCCCATTTTTACTGCCATCAATCTTACTACACCTTTTTGCTGGTATTGGTAAAACAACAATGCATAATCGGAATAGGCCACGAAAGTGGCTTCTATCACTCTATCGGGCATGAACTTGAGCGGATAGGTATTGAGCAGTTTCATCTCGGGGCTATACACAGATATAACATTGCTCGATCTGAAATTTTTGTACACCAAATAGTTGTTGTTGTATTTGCCTATGATTTCAAAACCGGTTTGCCTCATTTCGGTTTTGTCGGGCTCTGAATACACCAGCTTTTGTGCATTGGCCATAAAAGCAAGACTACAGCACAATAAAAGCAAAATCCTTTTTTTCAGCATCATTGATTGGTATAACATATCGGTGAAACTTAATTCGCAAACGGGTAATAAGAACTATACAAATTTCAGGCAGTTAGGTGAGCGTGAGTGGGTGTAATATAAATATTAACCTTACTATCGCACAAAAACTTCTTTTTTCAAAAATCCAGTGAGTGTAAACCATTGCGAATACATGGTGTACCGTCCTTTGGGTTCCTGGCCTTTGAGTGTATAGAGCAACCATATTGCCATACTTACGCCCCATTTTATAAGGTACTCCATACCCTTGATCACCACGCTCCATTGTCCACTTTCCATGGCCACTCTTTTGCGTTCTTCGTTTCCGGTTTTCAGGAAGAGTTTTTTAAAATAATCGAAGCCAAGCCTGTTGGCATCTATATTATGATACACCAATGCTTCGTGTACATAATAGACCGCCGCATTTATTTTAGTAACTGCGAAAAAAATGTGTTTATCGTCGCCGCGAAATGTGAGTTGGTTGTTGAAACCGCCAGCCTGCAACATCAGCGATTTTCGGTAGGTCATGTTGCAACCAATGGGATATTTCATTTTCCCCTCAAATAGCCTTGGCTGGCCACCCCAGTCCACTTTGCCGATATAACCGTTCAGGTATTTATTCATCCATACCGGCTCGGGGCTTTCGGAATACTTGGGCAATACACGTCCGCCAACGCCTGCGGCAGTAGGATGAGATTGCATAAACTGCAGCACGGTACGCACAAAATGCGGAACCGATTCTGCGTCGTCGTCAATGAAGGTTACAATTTCTGCTGCCGCTTCGGCAATGCTCCTGTTGCGGGCAAAACTCAATCCCTTCTGTGCTTCGTACACATAGCGAAAGGGTAGTGCAGGATTTGCGGCTATAAAATTTTTTACAATTTCGGCAGTGCCATCGGTACTGGCATTGTCCACTATAATTACTTCCCAAAGCCCGGGCTCAATATCCTGCTTCGATAAACAAACAAGGCATTCGCCAATAAATTTTTGGCGGTTATAGGTACAGATGGCAATGGAGATCGATGGAACCTTTTGCATAGCGGTGCAATTTACCTACGCAGCCCGAGTTTGCGGCTCCATTTTTGCCAAAGCCAATCCATTTCTTCACTCAGTTTGAAATAAATCACAGCTATGCCAAACAGGGCAGCGAACAATAAGCTGCGCAAAACGCCATCCACATACAGGTTGGGCAGTGCGGGAATCATATATACTGCAGCGATCAATACACAGCCGCCCAACAACACCGCAGCATTGCGCCAGGTGAAAGGCTGCAGCCCGAATTTTTTCCAGAGAAAGGCAAACCGAAGACCGTTGTACATGGTCATGGCTATGATGTTGGCAACGGCAGCTCCCTTCATGCTAAAATTTGAGATCAGCAAAAAGTTGAGCGGTATGCCAATTACTGAATAAATGAGAGTGCTGGCAAAATCGAAACGCCAATAAGTAGATAGCTGAATGATGATGGCATTTAGGCCGGTGCCCAGGTTGATCCATCGGCTCACCACCAATATGGCAATGGGTACTATCATCACCGAATAGGCAGGTGGGAAAAAGCGTTCCAGGTTATGCAGGTTTATTACAATGAGACCTCCAAGTCCCACGCCGGCAATCAGCAGGTTGAGACAACTCTTGCGGTACACACTCAAAATTCCTTGCATGTTTTTGGCCCGCCAATATTCCGAGATCAGCGGCACACTACTGGTTTGCATGCTGCGCATGGGCACTTCAAGCACCTGGCTGAAATACTGTGCAACAGCATAAATGCCGGCCTGGCTAAAATTATACATGCTGGCCAAAAACAAAGTGTCGCATACTACGAACCCAATATTGCTAAGGGTTGTCAGAAACACAAACGAACCCAGGCTGATCATTTTGGCGCCCAGTCTACGGGTTACTTTACTGATTGTAAAATGCAGGGGCAGGCCATGCTTTTTTCGGATGGCATAAATAATAATGACAACTGCCGGCAGGTAAATGCAGCCAAACAAAGCCATAAATCCATCGAAGCTTACCAGCTTCCAGGCAAACAGCACAAGACACAATGTGGTGAGCAGCCGAAATAGCAGTTCTTTCAGGGTATTGGACAAAATGGTTTTGCCAGAAAACCAGGCAAATAATTCCATATAAATAAACGTGCCCTGGAAGAGTACAAACAAGCTGAGGGTGTAATAATAAGGCGAAAACAAGGGGTTGTTCTTGCCAAATATGTGTACGATCTGCGGTTTAAATATTTGCAGTAAAAGCAAGGTGAGAATAACGCCCGCTGCAAAAACCGAAAAAGTAATGGCGGGAAGATCAATTTCTTTTTGCTGCAGGTGCCGCTTGTAAAACGGGAAGAATTTGCCAATAACAGGGGTAGTACCCAGGGTGGCAAAATTGCCCAGTAAAATGGCGGCTTCTGTTATTACGCGGGTAAGCCCCCACTGTTCGGTAGTAAGAATGCGGGGTTGTAATACGATCAAATTGATAGCCCCAATACCAAAGCCGGCAAATATTACAATGGTAGACAGTATGGATTGACGTTGTATACTTGGTTGGCTCATGGGATCAATATGGAGCAAATATAGAAAGCTGGCCATTTCGGCATGAAATAACCCCGATGGCGGGGCAAGCTAACGAACACTGCGAGGGGAATGTACAGGATGACTTGTGGAGAATGCTGGTAAACTAGACGCATTTTGCCAAGAAATACCTCATGAAAAGCCCCATGACATAACCTCAAAGAGTTTTATATCCCCAAGTTATCATCAACGCTGCAACGGGTCAATATTTTGAATAGGCCTAAGTTGTAATATTGCGCCATCTGAATAGGCCCCATGAAGAAAGTTCTGCTCGTTTTTGTATTGATTTTCAGCGTATCCTATGCCTGGTCGCAAATGAGTGGATCGCTTTACCTGGCACCCGGAAGCAAAAGCTTCATGAGCATTGGTGACCTGGATATTTCAGGGAATCAAGTAACAGTGGAGGCTGTAATAAACAGAACATCGCCGTGGACCGGGGGAAGATTATATGCGGGGGATATTGTTTCGAAACATTTATCTGCAACCGATGCCAATTATTTGTTACGCCCCAACTCTGCAGAGATCACCACATCGAACGGCTATTATATTACTCCGCCTATTTGCGATATTGAATTGAACAAGACTTATCATGTAGCCATGGTGTATGATGGGGCTACCCTAAAATTTTATCGCAATGGTTTTTTAATGAGCCAGGTAGCTGCATCAGGTAATTTATTTCAGAACAACTTGACTGCAAGTATTGGCATGTATGCAGGCACTTTGTACAACGAATTCTTTGAAGGGTATATTGATGAAGTGCGCATTTGGAAAATAGCCCGTACCCGGGCACAGATAAAGGCTTACATGAATAGCTCATTACCAAATCCTGGTTCACAGGTTGGGCTGGAAGCCTATTACACTTTTGAAGACTTGCAAAATAAACAAGGCAATGCGGTTTGGAACGGCACTTTAATGAGCGGTGCACTGGCAAATGCAAATAATCCGGCAAATACATTTGTTGTTGATTCCTGTAAAATTATTCCTGCAGCAGTACCCTCCATCGGCTTCACTGCTCCCGATACAGTTTGTGTAAACACACCATTCAATGTGGTGAACACATCAACAGGTGCAAGTAATTATTATTGGAGTTTTTGTGTGGCAGATTTAAACACTGCACCAACAGGCACAAACCTTGGAAATATTGGCGGTAGACTTTCTCTACCGGTATTTATGGATTATGTGTTTGCAAATGGCAACTATTATGGGTTTGTAACGAACCATTCGCCAGGTGGGCTCACTCGTTTAGATTTTGGCAATAGCTTATTGAATACTCCAACTGCCACTTCATTAGGAAGTTTCGGAGGTTTATTGCCTTCGGGTTATGGAACAGAATGTATTCAGGTTGTAAATAATGAAGGGAAATGGTATGCACTAATTGTTGGCGGTAATCCTGCGCAAGGAACTGTGCCCCGAATTATTAAGATTGAATTTGGGGCAAATATTTCCAATCCCGCACCTGTTGCTACCGATTGGGGTAATATTGGGAATCTTCTGCAGCCTATTGATCTGCATGTGTTTAAAGAAAACAACAATTGGTACGGACTAACAGTAAATGCGGAAAACAATACCATCACGAGGTTTAGTTTCACCAACAGTTTCGATAATATTCCAACCGGGCAGAATCTCGGTAATATTGGAGGATTAAACTACCCAACCGGTATTTACGCCATTGATGATAATGGGAATTGGAAAGTGTTTGTGTTAAATGGTGGTACCAGCCAGGCAACTGGTGTAGGCTCTTCATTAACAAGATTGGATTTTGGCAGCTCTTTATTAAATACTCCTACAGGAACCAACCTTGGAAATCTCGGAGGAAAGCTCCAACATCCCCGCGACTTTACAATTATGAAATCCTGTGGGCAGATCGTAGGTTTTGCAGTAAACGGTCGAATAGGATATAACGATATTGTTAAGCTGAACTTTAATAATAATCTATCTGCAACCCCAGTGGCAGTTTCGTTGGGAAATATTGGTAGTCTCAGTTTTCCGCATTCTATTTCCAAGCTATTCCGTGTAGATAACGACTTGTACAGTTTTGTAACCAATGTCAACAATAATACAATTACCCGTCTGAAATTTACCGGTTGCACAAGTTCGAGTATTCCCAATTCAACACTTCAAAACCCACCTGCTATAGTGTACAATACGCCGGGTACCTACAGCATCAATTTAACCATCGACGAAGGATTGCCTACACAAACCTCGGCATGCAAACAGGTAGTGGTGCTTCCCACAACAATTGCAAAAGATGTTTCCTATAAACAGGATATATGCAATCCATTACAAGTCCAATTTTTCAATAGTGATAATTTAATGAATATCGGATGGGATTTTGGCGATGGTTCTGCCAGGGTCAATCAACAAAATCCTTTGCATACATTCCCTTTGCCGGGAAGCTATACCATAAAAATGTGGTCTGTAGCAGGGAAGTGTGGAATAGTGGATACAATTTCAAGGACAATAGTGCTAAAAATTGATTCAGTAAATGCTATTCTGAATGCGGATACATCGGTTTGTAATGGCTTGGTTAAAATGCGAACGATGCCGGGGGTAGAATTTTGCTGGACCCCATCTACTTACCTGGACAATCCGAATATTGCCAACCCGGTTTCAACACCATTGACCGATATTACTTATCGATTGACAGCAAAAACAGTTGGCGTTAATTTGGTAGTGAACGGAGACTTTAATGCCGGGAATACCGGGTTTACCAGTGAGTTTGCATTTGTTGCCAATAATACCACAGATGGAGAATACACAGTAGGAAACATCCCCAAGGCCTGGAATGCTGCTCTCAGTTCTTGTACAGATCATTCTGGCGGTACCGGCAATATGCTTATGGCGCATGGTATACCGCAGGATAATAAAGTAGTGTGGAAGCAGGCGATTACTATAGTGCCAAATACTGATTATGAATTTTCTACCTGGATCCAGGCATTGTCTACTCTCAACGCGACTGCGTTGCAATTTTCCATCAATGGTGTGAACCTTGGGAATCCTATTGCCGTAGGATCTTCCGCTTGTACATGGACGAGGTTTCATACAATCTGGAATTCTGGAAACAATAACACAGCGGTCATTTCCATTGTAAACAAAAACACTTTGGTGCAGGGTAATGATTTTGCATTGGATGATATTTCATTTGCTCCTTTCAGTTTCAATACAGATAGTGTTCGCATTACTATTGACCGGCCAATAGTAAAAGCACTGAAGGATACTGCAATTTGCACTGGTGCTACATTGCAATTAAATGCAACTGGTGCGGCATCTTATAAATGGGCACCTACAGCAGGATTGTCCAATCCTAACATAGTAAACCCGGTTGCATTGCCAACGGCTTCCGCCAGGTATATAGTAACAGGAACGAGTGCCTTAGGATGTACTGCAAGCGATACGGTCGATATTGGTTTGTTGACTCTTCCTGCTATTCAGATGACTGGGGATACTTCTATTTGTAGCAATAGTGCTCTGCAGTTGAACGCATCGGGAGGTGTCATTTATCAATGGTCGCCTGCTGCAGCTTTTAGCAATGCGGGTATTGCAAACCCTACTGTAACGCCTACTGCAAATAGTATGTATACATTAAAGGCAACTGGCAGCAATGGGTGCATTGCTGAAGATTCTGTAATGGTATCCATTCGGCCGGCTGCCCAATTTGGACTGCAGGATGCAAATCCCAAAGGCTGTGTGGGACAAGCGGTTCAGCTAAGTGCATACGGAGGAGCCGAATACCTGTGGACTCCCTCAATTGGTTTAAATGATCCGGCAGTAGCCAATCCTGTTGCCAGGTTAACCGGCAACCAAACTTACCAGGTGCAGATTAAGGAACCTGTTTGTAATGAACAGGCGATTTTTACCGTTCCTGTTACGATTGGCAAATTGGATCAAATTACCGTTTCGAGTAGTAATGATCTTACTTGTAATATTCCCACTAGCCAACTAAATGCCAGCGGTGGTATAAGTTATAGTTGGCAGCCTGTTGCCGGCTTGTCGAATCCCAATATTGCCAATCCTGTAGCGTCGCCGTCACAAAGCACAAAATATATTGTCACTGTATCCGGGTCGGATGGCTGCTCAGCCAAAGACTCTGTTGATGTAAAAGTGGACGCGACCGGTAATTTTAAGTTGTTCCAGATGCCCAATGCATTTACCCCGAATAATGATGGAAAAAATGATTGTTTTGGACTAAGTAAATGGGGAAATGTGCAGGTGGCATTCTTTGATGTGTACAACCGGTGGGGGCAGAAAGTATTTAGCGCTAGTTCTGCAAATAGCTGCTGGGATGGAAAGCTCCAGGGTGTGATGCAACCTGCAGGAAATTATGTGTACAGGCTGAAAGTGCTCACGCTATGTGGAGTGGTGGAAAGAAATGGGAGTGTGGTACTCGTTAGATAGGGTAGTTTCCGAAATTTTCCGATTGAATGATATGCTTTATGAATCAGCCTAAGCAAAACGGCAAATTTCATAAGGGTAGAAAGTTTTGTTAACTGGCAGACCCCACTATCGGCAAGGAGAAATGCAAGCCTCCGGGTGTAGAAATTGCAGCCCTTGCCCCGCTCAATTGTGTCACATGCAATAAAAAGAGAAAGTTTAGGTCATTAGAGAATGCGCCTTTAATGAATAATTCACCTAAGCCATACATTTGCTTCACATTTAAGTAATATGTATACTGAAATATCTAAATGCCGCATTAGCGGTAGCACCAATCTTATCAATGTTTTGTCGCTTGGCGAGCAGGAACTGACCGGCGTTTTCCCAAAATCGACCACCGAAGGTGTTACCAAAGGGCCACTCGATCTTGTTTGGTGTCCCGATAGTGGTCTGCTGCAAATGAAACAGTCTTACAGCCTTGACGAAATGTATGGTGATAATTATGGCTATCGCTCCGGGTTAAATGCCAGCATGGTTCGCCATCTTACCAACAAGATCCATATGCTGGAAAGAATGGTAACCTTAGGTGAAAAAGATCTTGTAATTGATATTGGAAGTAATGATGCTACTTCCTTAAAAGCATATACTGGCAAACATCGAAAAGTTGGTATCGACCCTACCGGGAAAAAATTCAAAGAGTATTACACCGATGATATTCAGTTGATCCCCGATTTCTTTTCGGCTGCTGCATTCCGTGCCCTGTTTCCAAATGATAAGGCAAAGATCATTACGTCTATTGCCATGTTCTACGACCTGGAAAGTCCAGCTTCATTTGTAAGGGATATTGAAGAGTGCCTGGATGATAGCGGGATCTGGCATTTCGAGCAGAGCTATATGCCCAGCATGCTGCGTACCAATTCGTATGATACAATTTGCCATGAGCACCTGGAGTTTTACTCTTTTAAAGTGGTGAAAAACCTGCTGGAAGCTTGTGGAATGAGAGTGGTGGATGTACAAATGAATGCTATTAATGGCGGCAGCTTTGCAGTTACAGCTTGTAAGAAAAATGCCGCATTAAAATCCAATACACCTATCATTGATTGGATGTTGAAGCAAGAGGATGATATGGGATTGGATACGCCGAAACCTTATCGCGATTTTGAAGAACGCGTATTCAGGCATAGAAAAAACCTGGTGGAGCTTATTGAAGCGCTTACTGCCGATGGAAAAAAAATTATTGGATACGGTGCATCTACAAAAGGGAACGTCCTGCTTCAGTTTTGTGGTCTCACCACCAAGCAGATTCCTTATATAGCTGAAGTGAATGAGCAAAAATTCGGTTCTTATACTCCCGGAACTTATATACCCATTATTTCGGAGAAAGAAGCCCGTGCCATGAAGCCTGATTACTTCTTCGTTTTACCATGGCACTTCAAGCATAATATTTTAGAAAGAGAAAAAGAATTTATAGCACAGGGCGGAAAATTTATTTTCCCATTACCAGAAATTGAAATTGTATAAAATGATGGGAAGCTTGAAGGCCCGCATCTTTAGAACAGCCTATCGGATATTTGGAAGAAATTCATTTTCACAGGCTGGTGAGGATGCAGTGCTTGATTTTTTACTATGGAATATTGGGATGCTAAAACCCCGCTATCTTGAGTTGGGGGTATATAGTCCCCGGGATGGCAATAATACCTACAAGTACTATTTGAGAGGAGGAAAAGGTGTATTGGTTGAAGCGGACTCATCACAAATTCCTGCTATTAAAAAGGAGCGCCCGGGTGATACCGTATTAAATATCGGGGTAAGTTTCTCCGGGGAAAAAGAAGCTGATTTCTATATTTTCGACGAACCCAGTATCAATACTTTTAATAAAGAGGAAGCACTGCATAGGGAGCAAGTGGGTTCGCATAAAATTGTGAAAGTGGCAAAAGTGCCGCTCAAAACAATCAATGAAATTATCAGCGAAAATTTTTCTACTCATCCTGATTTTTTATCCATCGACATCGAAGGATTAGATTACGAAGTGCTGCAAACATTGGATGTAGTCAAATTTCCCATTCCAATCATTTGTGCTGAAACATGTACATTCAGTGAGAATCATATTAAAGGGAAAGACAATCGCATAGAAGTTTTGATGAAGAGCCGCGGCTATTTTGTGTATGCGGACACCTATGTCAACACCATCTTCGTGCATGAGCAGTGGTTCAAAACGGTAAAAGCAAAATAGTGAACGCAATTATTTTTGGAGTTAATAGTCAGGATGGATATTACCTGAAAGAATATTGCCATAGTTTAAACTTAGGAGTAACAGGTGTGTCCAGGTCCAACGGAGATTGGGTAAAAGGAGATGTTGCAGATTTGAATTTTGTAGCAAACCTGGTTCAAACCATTCGTCCGGATTATGTGTTTCATCTTGCTGCCAACTCTACTACAAGGCATACGGCTTTATTTGAGAATCATCAAACCATAAGCACCGGTACTTTCAATATACTTGAATCTGTAAAGTTGCATGCACCAAAGTGTAGGGTGTTTATTACAGGAAGTGGCGTTCAATTTGAAAATACAGGCTTGCCGATTAATGAGCAAACCCCATTTGCCGCCAATAATGCCTACGCTGTTTCAAGAATTCAATCGGTATATGCGGCCCGGTATTATAGGGAGCTTGGTATAAAGGCTTATGTTGGATACCTTTTTCATCATGAAAGTCCCAGGCGTAAGGCGCATCATATGAGCCAGTTTATTGCAAGCTCAATTAAAAAGATAGCAGCCGGTGAGTTGGAAACACTTTCGATTGGCGATGTTTCGGTGAAAAAGGAATGGGCTTATGCAAAAGATATAGCCGAAGGAATTTTTACGCTTACCAACCAGGACCAGGTATTTGAAGCGACGATCGGTACAGGTGAAACCTATTCTATACAGGATTGGGTGGAAGAATGTGCCGCTATTGCAGGATTGGATTGGCGAAATTTTCTCCAAACAAATGAACAGTCATTCAATGCAGAATACAGTATGTTGGTAAGCGATCCCTCCACTATGCGATCAATAGGATGGAAGCCCAAAACAAGTTTTAAAGAATTAGCACAAATAATGATGGCGATATGAAAAGAATAGCCATTTTATTTCCAGATCCTCATCTTCCTTATTCTCCTACGGTACTTAATCTTCAAAAGGAGTTAGCAAAGTATTATTCAACGGATATTATAGCTTTCCATCATAAGCATTTTGGAAAAGTAAACGAGCCGTTTGTGAATTATGTGCCATTGCCTTTTCTTTTACTGAAAGTGTATGGTGCTATCAATAAAATATCACTTACAGCAGGACGCGATGTTTTGTCTTATATAATGCGGCTTACTGCCCGTAGTTTTTTCAGGCGCAACAATCATTATGACCATATCATAGCTGTTGACCCCTTGTCTGTTTGGATGCTCAAGGATATGGGATTGCGTAATGTTCACTTGCTATCGTTGGAACTGACCTATAACACCAATGATTTCATTTCAAAAATAAACCTGGCATCTCTCCAGTCCATTATTATCCAGTCGAAAGAAAGGCTTCAGGCATTGGCCCCTACATTTAAAGGGAATGTTTTTTTTATTCAGAATGCTCCATCGTTTGATGTTTCGCAGGTTAAGAAAACTAAGCCGGAAAAAACTGAGCTGATAGTTTCAGGCACTGCGATCGATCATTTTGGGTTGTACAGTTATCTTAATTTTATTGATACCTATCCACAATACAGGCTTACCATAAAAGGGAAACTGATTGAAAAGGAAAAACCTAAGATCGAGAAGGAATATGGACATCTGCTTGCCGAAAATAGAGTGGTCATTAACCAGGATTATTTAAGCGACAAGGATCTGATCACTAAAATTGGTGAGTATAGAATTGGTTTTTGTTTTTACGATTTTTCATTCAAGGAAATAGATAATATCAATTACAAAACGGCACCGTCGGGTAAGATGTTTACGTATTTTGTAGCTGGCGTGCCTGTAATTGGCAATAATGTTCCGGGCTTATTTCCCATACGTGATTTTTCGGCAGGGCAACTTATCGACACGCTGGAAGCGGAAGAAATTAAAAAGGCAATTGATAAAATTGAACTTGAGTACGATAAATATGTTGAGGGCTGTTACAAGGCTGCAGCATATTATAATTTTAATGAAGCAGTAAAACCATTTATTGAATTTTTAAAGTAATTCCAGTATCCATGGCATTTTATTCCATTTGCATCCCGGTGTACAAGAATGTCCAATATGTTGGAAGGCTACTGGGGTCAATATTGGAACAAAGCTTCACCGACTTTGAAGTAATCATCACCGACGACAGCCCCGACAACGCCATCGAAATTTGGCTCAAAGCCCAATACAACGATGACAGGATCCATTACTATAAAAATCATGTTGCGCTGGGTACTCCTGAAAACTGGAATGAGGGTATTCGCCATGCCAAAGGCGAGTGGATTAAGCTGATGCATGACGATGACTGGTTTGCGAGCCCGGATGCACTGCAGTTGTTTCATGATGTAGCCACCCAGCAAAACCTGAAGTTTATTTTTGCGGCCTACGAGTACGTTAATCTTGAGAATCATAAGCGGGAGTTGATGTCGCTTCCGGGTGTAAGATGGAAAACCGTAATAAAAGAACCCTGGGCTTTGTATGCCCGCAATATCATTGGGCCTCCCAGTGTAACCCTTGTGCACAGGTCCATCACGGAGTTGTATGACAACAGGATGAAATGGCTGGTTGATCTTGATTATTACATCAGGGTGTTGCAACAGGGTGCAGCTATGTATATCGACAAACCATTGGTGAATATCGGCGTAAGTAGCTCGCAGGTCACGAATGAATGCCAGTTGAATCCAAACGTTGAAATACCGGAAGGGTTGTTGCTCTATAGCAAATTGCCTCCACACGCAGAGCGTAATGCCTTGTACTTTGATGCATGGTGGAGATTGATTCGAAATTTGAATATCCGGGATATGGACACGTTTAAAAGGTTTTCTAAAGGCGACATTGTACCCGGGTTTATACAACGCATCATAAAGGTGCAGGCACAATTGCCAATGGCATGGTTAAAAATTGGGCCGATCTCCAAAGCATTTATGGGTTTTCACTGGCTCGTCAACAAAGCGAAGCTTAATAGTTAATTTGCTCTATCCGGGAATTTCATGATATACCAACTCCTTCAACTAAAGCGATATATAGAGCAGCTCATCATGATGCCATGGATATGGTATGGCATGTACCTGGCTAAGCGAAATCCCCTACAAGAAGAGTATGATCTTTTCTGCTTTGTTCCTACGGCCGCAGCAGGTGGGGCTGAAAGAGTAAATGCAGACATTATCCGCATTTGTAGCGATAAAAAAATCATAGTGTTCTTTACCAAGAAAAGTCAGAACACTGCCTTCCTTCCTTTTTTTCAACAGCCACATGTAACTATTCGTGACATCAGTGCCTATGCGGATAATAAAAAGCAGTACTGGAATAGTTTTATTTATAGGGGGCTATGTGCTGCATACATCAACCGCCAAGCGAAGCGGCCGGTGTTGTTCAGTGGGCAGTGCAATTTTGGATATAAGCTAATGCCACATGTAAACAAGGATGTGAGAAAAGTGGAATTTATACATGTATCCGAAAGGAAATTTGCGGGCATTACTTTTCCTTTTATTCCATTGATGGATATTAGAATTACTGGTGGAAATAGTTTGCGGAAAGATCATTTGCAGTATTACGCAGAACTGGGCGTGCCCTCGAAGTATAATGAACGTTGGCGGGTAATAACCACCATGGTGCCCTTGATGCTGAAACAGAATTTGCCAAGAACCTATGGGCTACCTTTGAAAGTATATTATGTAGGAAGAGGCGGTGCTGCTAAAAGAGTATGGCTTATTATAGAAATTATTAGGAAGGCTGTGGCATTGCAATTGCCTGTCGAATTTCATATGGTGGGTCCTTTGGAAGATGAAATTCCGGCAGATGTGATGCCTTTGGTGCATTTTTATGGCATCATCAGGGGGCAGGAAGCTTTGTACCAGCTACATCAGCAGATGGATATAATGTTGATGACCTCGGCTTTCGAAGGATTCCCGGTGGTGATAATGGAAGCCATGGCGAATGGCGTAGTTCCGTTGACCACTGCCGTAAATGCGATACCTGAACATATCACTCATGGAAACAACGGCTTCCTGATTACCGATGTAGTGAATGAACAAAGTGTGGTTGCCCAGGCGATAGATGTGTTGCAAAATTTGTGTGCCGATCCCGGTAGTTTATCGGCCATGAGTGATGCGGCGTTTCAATATGCACAAACGCATTTTGATGAATTGTCGTTTAGTAAGGAAATGAGGAAAGCTTTGTTTGAATAAGGTGTAGCAGTAAATAAAGCAAGCCATTAAAAAAATATTTCAATGACACTAAGAGAACAGGTTTCCATTACGCTGCTTCGTTCTGTATTTACGGAGGATAACCCTTTCAACTCTACTGTGGAAGTGTTGAATTGGGTGAGGCAGCGAAACAACGAAGTGTCGGTACAAGTGGATAGAATTGGTTTCGATGAATTAGAGGGGTGGTCGTTTGTAAACAACGGAGCTGCATTGGCGCATCGAACCGGTAAGTTTTTTTCCATTGAGGGCATATCGGTGCAAACCAATTGGGGGCTGGTAAGCAGCTGGCAACAACCCATCATTAACCAACCCGAAGTGGGTTTCCTGGGCATATTGGCAAAAGAGTTTAATGGAGTTTTATATTTTCTGTTGCAGGCCAAAATTGAACCTGGTAATGTCAATGTGGTTCAACTGTCGCCAACTTTGCAAGCCACGAAAAGCAATTACACGCAGGTTCATGGCGGTAAAAAGCCGGCCTATTTGGATTACTTCAAAGATGCTCAGCCCGAGCAAATATTGTTCGACCAGCTTCAATCGGAACAGGGAGCCAGGTTTTTGCAAAAAAGAAATCGAAACCTGATCATCCTCACTAACGAAGAGATTGAAGTAGGCTCCGATTTTATTTGGCTCACATTGGGCCAGATAAAAGAGTTGATGAAATATGATAACCTGGTAAACATGGATGCCCGGACTGTAATATCAGGAATCCATTTTAAAGTGCCTGCCGATTTCCCGCTTTCTGCCATTAAGCATAGCAAGATGGGAACGGCTTTTTTTAAATCATATTTCCAGTCAAATTTTTCGGAATATTCATTCGACGATTTAATTGCATGGATCACCAAGCTGAAGTGTAAATATGAATTGAATATTGAAAAAGTTCCGCTTTCTAAAGTTTCGAAATGGGTGATTGAGCCGCGACAAATAAGACATGAAAATGATAAGTTTTTCAGGGTGATTGCGGCAAGGGTAGCCATCAGCAACCGGGAAGTCACTTCATGGTGCCAGCCACTTATTGAACCAGTAAGCGAAGGGTTGATTGCTTTTTTGGTGAAAAATATTGACGGGATGCTGCATTTTTTGGTGCAGGCAAAACTCGAATGCGGAAACTTCGACATTTTGGAATTGGCACCTACCGTGCAAACCATTACCGGCGATTACCGCAACCCTGAATATGAAGTGCCATTTTTGAAAGAAGTACTCTCTGCAAAGCCGGAGAATATCTTGTACGATTGCAAACAATCGGAAGAGGGTGGGCGCTTTTATCACGAGCAGAATCGCAATATGATCGTGATGCTGGATGATGATTATGCCGGCCAAATACCTGAACATTACACCTGGATGACAGGTTACCAGTTGCAAACTTTCCTCAAGTTCAATAACTATCTGAATATACAGGCAAGAACCTTGTTGGCTTGTATCCGCTTTATCTGATTACTCAATCGTAAGAAAAAAATGAAAGTTAGAATAGGTGTACTCGGTTGTTCAAGTTTTGCAAAACGATTATTTATTCCCAATGCGCTTGCATTTGGTAAAATAGAAATAGTTGGTGTTGCCAGCCGGTCCAAAGAAAAAGCAGATGAGTATGCTGCGCTTTTTAACTGCCAGGCTTTTTATACTTACGAGGCAATACTCAATGATCAATCTATGGATGCCATTTATATGCCTTTGCCTATTTCCATGCATAAAGAATGGATGATAGCAGCACTTAAGGCAGGTAAGCATGTGCTGGTAGAGAAATCATTTACTGAAAGCCTGGCAGACACAAGGGAAGTACTTGAATTGGCAAAAGCCAAACAACTTTGTGTGTTTGAGAATTTCATGTTCCCTTATCATAGCCAAATACAAATTGTAAAAGACGCATTGCAGACGGGGAAAATAGGAACGCTGCGACAATTGAAAAGTAGCTTTGGATTCCCGCAGTTTGATGCGGATTCCAATATTCGATACAAAAAATCACTGGGTGGTGGGGCGCTGTTGGATGCAGGGGCTTATACGCTGATGGCTGCACAAATTTTTTTGGGAACAGAACTGGAAGTGATCGGTGCTTCTTTGAATAACATGAGTAATGAAGTTGACTTTGATGGCACCGCTTTGCTTACCAATAAGGAAGGGGTTTCTGGGTTACTAAGTTTCGGCTTTGATCATTTTTACCAGAATAATATCGAACTCTGGGGTTCAAAAGGCCGCATTGTAATGAAGCGTGCTTTTACCGCAGGACCCGGAATTAAGCCTGTGGTGGAGATAGAAAGTGCTGAAGGAATCGAGTCGATAGAGTGTGCGGCAGATAATCATTTTTTCAAAATGTTCGAAGTGTTTGTAAAGGGTTGTACAGGTTCGTACGACTTGCAGTATGAGCAGCTATACAACCAAAGCAGGTTGATAACAGAGATCGTTTCAAAAGCAAAATATTTTTCATGAGGACTGCTTTCATCATTGGGTGCAATGGGTATTTAGGAAGAAATGTTTCCGAATACCTGCTAGCAGATAACTGGAAAGTATATGGGTTTGATGTAGCTGTTACCTGTTATCGGAAGGATATTCCTTATCAGCAGATAGACGTATCTAAATCTGATTGTTGGAATGCAATAACCTTACAGGATGCAGATCTCATTTTCTTTTTCTCCGGCATTACCGGTACATGGAAAGGGTTTGATGAATGGGAGCATTACCTTACTGTAAATGAAAAAGGGTTGTTGTTTTTTTTACAGGCCATGCGGCAGTCCAATGCAACGGGCCGTATAATTTTCCCTTCAACCAGGCTGGTGTACAAAGGGGTACAGGATACGCCTTTGAAAGAGGATGCAGAGAAATTGCCTTTAACCGTTTATGCGGTGAATAAACTCAGTTGCGAAAATTATTTACAGGCATACAGTCATGTATTCAATATCAACTTTACTGTTTTCAGGGTTTGTGTTCCTTACGGGTCACTCATTGACGGGGAGCATTCCTATGGTACCATTGGTTTTTTTGAAACAAAAGCCCGGACGGGTGAGGCAATAGTTTTGTATGGTGATGGTTCGTTAAAGAGAACCTTTACGCATGTACACGATATTGCAAGGATCATGACCAATGTGTCGTTGAAAGAAGAAAGCAACAAAAAGACGTACAATATTGGTGGAGATACTTTTTCGTTGCTGGGTGCCGCAAGTTTGGTGGCTGAAAAGTTTGGAGTGGAAATCAAATTCCAGCAATGGCCTTTAGAAGCTGAAATCATAGAGTCGGGCGACACCATCTTCGATTCAACTGCTGTTGAACAATTAGAACCACCGCATGTAAAAACTTTGCAAGGTCAATACTAAGAAGGGGTATCATTCAATAAAAAGTAAAAGGCTCGCCAATATGATTGGCGAGCCTTTTGTTGATCATGAAATCATACTTATGATTTTGCTGTTAGATTTTTTCTTTCGAAGTAAATACCTACTACAAAAACAACGAGCATAAGCAGGCTTGCAATATTGGTTACCATACTGCCGGTTTTATAGCTTTCTGGTTCAAATTTCAGTACAAGCTTTTGTGTGCCTGCAGGAACAGCGACGCCACGTAAAGCATAGTCCGTTTTTATGATGGGCACTTGTTTGCCATCGGCATACGCATTCCAACCACGGCTATAATAAATTTCGCTGAGTACTGCAAACTGCGGATTGACGGTTTTTATGGCATATTCAATTTCGTTGTTGTCGTATTTCGCCAACTGAATGCTTGCTGCACTATCCCATTGTGGAGCGGCTGCTATGGATGATTTGAAACTTTCATTTACAATCGCCGTGTCTTTCAGGTTCAGGCTATCCAGGCTTTGCATTTCAGCAGCGGCTGTTGGTACGTAGTGTATGTTTTTCACAAACCACGCAGCGCCCAATGCACCCGGGTTTTGCTGTGCTTGTAGGCCTTGTGGCGTGTTCACAATAAAGTATCTCGTGTCAAGCATGTTGTACACGTTCATATTGCTTTTGCCCAATTGATGTTCGATCAAATCCTGGTAAAGGCTCAACTTGGCTGGATGATAACCACCAACAGAGCGAACCATGGCAGAAGTTAATGCATCATTGAACGGATCGGAAGTGGTATTGAAAACGCGGTAATGCGAATCGGTGTCCCCGTTCTTTATATCGCTAAGTGTTTTAAAAAGCTGTGGGTTGCTATTGGCCAAATAATTGGTTACCTCGGTATTGTCTTTTTCAGCATAGCTTTCTGCATTCAGGTAGCGGTTGGCTACGGCCAATAGATCATAAGCTGTTAATACCAACAACACAACAACCGGTATGATTGGTTTCATCTTTTGCTTAAGTGAAACCCACAATATTCCAAATCCAATTGCGATCAGGATAAAAGAGCGGAAGAGATCGTTTTTAAACAAACCTGCACGGTCTTCGCCGGCTGCTTTAATTACATCTTTTACAGGTTGTGCAATGGAAGGATTGGACACTGCAATTTGTTTCAATGCTTCTTTTTCGTTGCCGCTAGAGAAATCGGCACTGAAGTAGAAGAATGCAGCTAATACCAAAATGCCCGCAGTGATGATACCTGCCAGTTTGAGCGATTTCAGTTTTTCTTTTTCATCTTCATTGCTAAATAATAATTGCTGTAAACCCAACATGCCAATTACAGGGAACAACAGTTGCGGAATTACCAACGATTGACTGGGTGCTCTAAACTTGTTGTACATGGGCAGGTATTCAAACAAAAAGTTGTTGAAGCCCATGAAATTGCTGCCCCATGCCATTACAATACCCAGCACAGAAGCTGCCAGTATCCACCACTTGTGCATGCTTTTTACATGCACCATGCCCAATACAAACAAGAAGCAAATGATAGCGCCTAAGTAAACAGGGCCAGATGTAAATGGTTGGTTGCCCCAGTATTCGGTTCCAAATTGTGCAACCTGTTGTGCCAGGTTCTGATCCAGTTCGCGGTTCTGCACTTTCTCCATGATGGCCTGGTAAAAATGGCTCTCTTCGCCCAGCCCTTTGCTTACGCCACCCTGTGCATTGGGAACAATCAGCGTAAAAGTTTCGGGAATGCCATAACTCCATCGGAATGCATATTCCACATCGAGCCCCGAGCTTATTTTGGCTGCTTTGCTTTGAAGAGAATCGGTAGGAGCCAGGTTGGCTTTGCCACCCCGCATGGTTTCTTTCGAATAATCATAGGTGGTAAAAATGCTCACCGCACATGCCAATACACCAATAACTCCTGCAAGGATGGATACAGATGCGGATGTTATCAAACGTTTGATCTCGCCATTTTTTATCCAAACAATTGCATAAGCCACGGCCATAATGCCCATTACCAACAGCGTATAGTACACCATTTGCAGGTGGTTGAACATTACCACGGTGCTGGTAAATAAAGCGGTGAGTGCTCCACCTATCCAGTATTTTCTATACTCAAAAACAAGTAGCACCGAAGCGAGCAATGCAGGTATAATAGCAATGGTCATCATTTTGGTGTGATGACCCGTAACAATAATAATGGGGTCGTAACTACAATAGGCAAACCCCAGTGCTGCTAATATGCCGATCCATGAATTGATGCGCAGTACCTGGCTAAGAAAATAAAATGTAACGCATGCAAGGAAGAAGTACAGGAAAGGCTCGGGAAGTCCGAGTCCCATGATCTTCACCAGGTAAACCGGTATAACAATATTGCTGGGATACGCAATGTTGTAAGTAGGCATACCTCCAAACAGGGTGTTTGTCCACAATGGGTATTCACCATTTTTTGAGAGGTATTGTTGCGCATCGGCAGCCATGCCCTTCCACTGAATCAAATCGTGTTGTTCAATGGCCAGGCCTTCGAGCGCCGGCTTGCAATAAAGAAGTGTAACAACTAAGAATATGCCTATGGCAATTACATGCGGCAACCATTTTTTGAAATCCACCTTCATAGTATTTCGATCTTTTATTTGCCCGCAGTTGTGGCGAGGCGCGGCAAATTAATAGTATTTTGCCTGCTTTGGCTAATATCCTTTACATATGAACAGGCAGGTTGCTAAACTGTTGATAATACTGAATGTGTGCTTTTGGCTGGCGGTATCATTTGTGCTTTGGCATTATAGCGCCGGCTTTCCGCAAATGGTAGTAAGCTCCATTATAGTGCTGGGTATGCTGGCTATAGTGGGCAACCTGGGGTATTGGATAAACAGGGCCATTGGCCATAAGCGCAGCGGCCATTTGATGCACAGGGGGTATTTTGCATTTATATTGCTGTCTACTTTGGCGCAAATTTCACTCATCATTTTCTTCCTGTTATGATCCACAATATCATTCGCGATAAGGCTACCAAACTGTTCATACTGCTCGGCGGATTCTTTATTGCCAATGCTATTATAGCAGAAGTGATAGGGGTGAAAATATTTTCGCTGGAAGCATCGCTGGGCGTAGCGCAATTACATCTGCCGTTGTTTGGCAGTGATTTTTCGTTCAACCTTACCACCGGTGTGCTGCTATGGCCTGTGGTGTTTATCATGACGGATATTATCAATGAATATTACGGCACCAAGGGCGTGAAGTTTTTGAGCTACCTCACTGCAGGGCTTATTTCCTATGCCTTTGTAATGTTTTTTGTAGCTATTCAACTTACGCCAGCTGACTGGTGGGTGGGCAGCAAACAAAGTACTGGTGTGCCCAATATGCAGCATGCCTACAGCGCCATATTTGGGCAGGGCCTGTGGATCATTATTGGTTCGCTGGTGGCTTTCCTGATTGGGCAAATGCTCGATGTGCTGGTGTTTCACAAGATCAAAAAAGTGACCGGTGAAAAAGCCATTTGGGCCAGGTCTACCGGTAGCACATTGATCAGCCAGCTTATCGACAGTTTTGTAGTACTGGGAATTGCGTTCTATATAGGGCCCATGATAGACCCGAGCAATGGTGCGCCATGGAGCCTGCAGCAATTAATGACCGTGGGGGTGGGCAACTACATATACAAGTTTGTAGTAGCCGTTGTAATGACCCCGGTTATTTATGCAGTGCATGGCATTATTGAAAAATACCTTGGCGCCGAATTGTCCAAAAGCATGAAGGAATCGGCGATGCAACGATAGCCCATTTCAGTCAACGTCAACCCGGTGGTAGTTAGCCAAACAAGGGGCTGCTTAAATAACGGTCGCCGCGGTCGCAGGCAATAAATACGATGAGACCGCTTTCTAATTCGGCAGCCAGTTTTAATGCTGCAACAGCAGCGCCACCGCTGCTCATCCCAACAAAAATGGCTTCTTCTTTTGCCAGCCTCCTTGCCATTTCGGTAGCTTCCTGCTGCGATACATCCATTACGCGGTCCACACGGGTTGCATCAAATATTTTGGGTAAATATTCTACCGGCCAGCGGCGGATGCCGGGGATAGAAGATTCTTCTGTTGGTTGGCAGCCCACAATTTGTATGTCGGCATTTTTTTCTTTCAAATACATGCTGGTACCCATGATGGTACCGGTAGTGCCCATGCTGCTTACAAAATGGGTGATCTTTCCTTCGGTATCGTTCCAGATTTCGGGAGCCGTGCTTTTGTAATGCGCCAAATAATTATCGGGGTTGGCAAACTGGTCGAGCATGAACTGTTCGCCACTGGCTGCTTTTTCCTCTGCATAATCGCGGCAGGTTTCAATGGTATCGAGCAGGGTCACTTTTGCGCCAAAGGCTTCCATGGTAAGGGTTCTTTCGCGGGTACTGCTGCTGGGCATTACCAGTTCTATTTGTACGCCATAGAGATTGGCCATCATGGCGAGGGCAATGCCGGTATTGCCACTGGTAGCTTCAATGAGCCTGGAGTTTTTGTTGATCTCTCCACGCTCCATGGCACTGCGGATCATGTTGAGCGCCGGGCGGTCTTTTACACTGCCGCCGGGGTTATTGCCTTCGAGCTTCGCAAATATTTTTACAGCCGGGTTGGGATTGATGTGTAGAATTTGAACAAGAGGCGTATTGCCAACGAGGTCGAGAACAGATGCCATGGTGGTGTATTGAATTTGTTTAGTTGTGTAGTCCGCTTTTTAAAATGTGGTACTTGATAAAAGAAACGGCGCTTGTTTTTTTGTTGAGCTATGCACAGGCTTTGCAGTGAGTGACACAACCATGCTGCTATTTGCAATTGGCTGGTACAATCACCTGCTACATTACCGGTTCTTCATTGGTTACTACAGTTATTTCGGGTTTGTGATATACGGTGCTGTAAGGCGCAACAGATTTGGTGATCCATACATTGCCGCCAATGATGCTGTGATGCCCGATTACAGTGTCGCCGCCGAGTATGGTGGCACCGGAGTAGATCACTACGTTGTCTTCCACAGTGGGGTGGCGTTTGGTGAATGCCATTCCTTTCTCTACGCTTAGTGCGCCAAGGGTTACGCCCTGGTAGAGTTTTACATGGTTGCCTATTTGCGTGGTTTCGCCAATTACAATGCCGGTACCGTGGTCAATAAAAAAATATTCGCCAATGTTGGCACCGGGGTGAATGTCGATGCCGGTTTGTGCATGGGCATGCTCGGTAAGAATGCGGGGTATAATAGGTACGCCGAGTTTATGCAAGGGATGCGCAATGCGGTAAAAACTCATGGCATGAAAACCGGGGTAGGCCCGAATGATCTCGAACTCTGTATGGGCTGCGGGGTCGCCGGCCAGTAGTGCCTGTACATCGGTGTTCAAAATATTGTACAGTTGCGGCAGGTCTTCAAAAAACTGGCGGGTTACCTGTACGTTGTTGCAATGGTCGCATGCTTTGGTGGCATGCAATATGGAAAGCAGTTCGGTTTGTAATAATTCCATGCGGTTTTCAATAGCTGCAGGGCTGTCGAAAGAGCAGGTGGCTTTTTCGGGAAATAACAGGCAGATCAAATCGGTAGCCCAGGTAGCAATGCGCTGGTTAGAAGGAACGGGGTCGAAACTGGTTTGCTTGTTATAGAGTGTTAGTATCAGTTGCTTGTCCATGTGCTGGGGCCTGTTGAAAAGCTGGTAGGCCGTTACCAAAAATAAGTTCAAAAATCGGGCATAGTTTGCATAAGCTTGTTAAAGACCGGCTGCAAAAACATTATTCCCAAAAAGGAAAGGTACTAGTATTCTGCTTTTACCATATCGGCTACTATTTTGTCGATGGGCAATGTGAGTGCTTCTCCGGAAAATTGTTGCCAGTTGATAAACCGGGGCGTTTCTATTTCGCCTGTGGCATTATAGATGGCCATTTGTTGTTCATCAAAATCGAAGGGCTTTTCGCGGAGTGGCACAGCTATGGGTTCGAGTGCTTTTACTTCGTAGTAAATGCTGATGATCTGGTAGGCATTGTTGAACGCACTGATCTGGAAAAAGTCGGTAGTATAAATATGCCGGCCTACTTCTACAGCCAGGTTCAGCTCTTCTTTAAATTCCCGTACAAGGCAGTCGCGGGTGCCTTCGCCAAACTCGAGGCCACCGCCTGGAAATTTTGTAATGAGCATACCGCGGATGTATTCATCGCTTAGTAGTACCCGTTTATTTTCGTCGAATAAAATGCCGTAAACACGCAGGCTAAACTGGTTCATCGTTGAGATTTTTTACGCACAAAATACCAGGCCAGCCAAAGCCCCAAACTTACGGATAGCAATACAGGAATGTAAAATGCATAAGGCGAATGAGCGCCGGGTAACGGTACATTCATTCCGTAAATGCTGGCTACTAATACCGGTATTTGTAAAGCAATGGTGATATAAGTGAGTCGCTTCAACACCACGTTTTGGTTATTGCTGATGATGCTGGCAAAAGCATCGAGGGTGCTACTCAAAATGTTGGTGTAGATATTGGCCATTTCCAATGCCTGGCTGTTGTCTACAATAAGGTCGTTGATGATCTCCCGTTCTTCTTCGTTCAGGTTAAGAATGTTGGTTCTTTCCAGCTTCATCATCAGCAGTTCATTGCTGCGCAATGCAGTTACAAAATAGACCAGGCTTTTTTGAATGCGCACCAACTCCAGCAAGTCGTCGTTGCTATTGCTGTCGTAGAGTTTTTGCTCCAGCAAATTGCGCCGGTGGTTTATTTCTTTGAGGAAGTCCATGAAGTTGACCACCACTTTTTCAAACACTTTCAGCACCATCAGTTTCCGGTTGTCGGGCTTGCGGTTTTGAAATGTGTTGAAGAATTTTTTAATGGCCGTGTTTTCAAAACTGTTGACCGTAACAATATGGTTGTGCGTGAGAATAATGCAAATGGGAATGGTGATGTAAAACGCATCGCTGTCGTTGAACGAATTGTTTTCCGTAGGCGTTTTGATCACGATCAACTTTACGTTGTCGTCTATTTCGTAGCGGCTTCTTTCGTCAATATCGAGTGAGTCACTCAAAAAGTCGAGTGGGATATCGAGGCCTTCGGAAAGTTGCACAAATTCCTCCTGCTTCAGTGGGGGAACTACATTCACCCATGTACCCGATTCGGGAGCATGTATTTCTACCGTGCGTTGTTCCTCGTTTTTAAAGTATTGAATCACAGTGTGGCAAAGATGGGTAAAAAGCCATTGGCTTTCAAGTATTTAAAGTTTAGTGTCCGGCCCGGGAAAATAGATGCTTTGCAGCACCTATACTTCCAGTGTTTCCAGTGATTTCCGGATGATCTCCACGCATTCCCTTATTTGTTCGGCATTGATGGTAAGGGGAGGAGCAAACCTGATCTTATCGCCATGGGTAGGTTTGGCCAGCAAACCATTTTCCTTCAGCGCCAGGCAAAGGTCCCAGGCAGCTTCGGGATTTTGGTGCTTGATTACAATGGCGTTGAGCAAGCCCTTGCCCCGTACCGTTTCTATAAAAGGCGATTGCAATTGGCGCAGTTCCTGCCGCAGCAATTCGCCCATTGCTTCTGCGTTGGCAGCCATTTCTTCGTCTTTCAACACCTGCAAAGCCTCAATGGCTACGGCACAGGCCAGCGGGTTGCCACCATACGTGCTGCCGTGTTCTCCGGGTTTGATGGTGAGCATAATATCGTCGTTGGCCAGTACAGCACTCACCGGTAAAGTGCCGCCACTCAGGGCTTTTCCCAGTACCAGGATGTCGGGCCTCACATTTTCGTGGTCGCAGGCGAGCATCTTTCCCGTACGGGCCAGGCCGGTTTGGATTTCATCGGCTATGAAAAGCACATTGTATTCAGTGCAAAGCTTTCTTACACCAGCCAGGTAGCCATTGTCGGGCACCACTACGCCAGCTTCGCCCTGGATAGGTTCTACCAGGAAGCCCACTACATTTTTATTTTGCAAAGCCCTTTCCAAGTCGGCCAGGTCGTTGTAGTTAACTATTTCAAAGCCGGGCATATAGGGGCCAAATCCTTTATAGGAAGACGGGTCGGAGCTGAAGGAAATAACGGTACTGGTGCGCCCATGGAAGTTTTGGCTGCACACCAGGATGACGGCGGTATTTTCTTCCAGCCCTTTTACATCGTAGCCCCAGCGGCGGGCCAGTTTCAGTGCTGTTTCCACTGCTTCTACGCCGGTATTCATGGGCAATACCTTGTCGTAGCCAAAGTATTCGGTGATATATTTTTCGTACACGCCCAGCAGGTTGCTGTAAAAAGCACGGCTGGTAAGGGTGAGTTTGGGGGCTTGTTCTACGAGTGCTTTAATGATGCGGGGGTGGCAATGTCCCTGGTTAACGGCCGAATAGCCGCTCAGGAAATCGAAGTAGCGCTTGCCGTCCACATCGTACACAAAAACGCCTTCGCCTCTTTCGAGTACGACAGGTAGCGGATGGTAATTGTGGGCACCGTGTTGGTCTTCGAGGTCTAAATATTGCTGGCTTTTGGCCGATACGGGGTGTGTAGTGGCGGTCATTGTATAAAATTTTTGAACAGGTACATAGCTGCCAAAGCATGGAGCAGTACCGGGGATGATAATAAGGTGGAAAATCTAGTAGGAACAGGGCACAAGAGTGCCATAGAAGAACCGGAAACCTCAGGGGTGATCGAGAAAATCGAGGTTGGAGCGGAGGAATGATATGTTAGGATTCACTGACATCTGCAGCGAAAATAAAAGAATTTGATTGGGAGTTTGGAATTTTTTAAGACGATTATCTGCTCATAATGAGCGATTTTTGCCCCGAAATTCTAAGAAAAACAAAAAAGAACAGTCAGGATGGAATTTAATCTCAAATTTCATTTTGTCGTTTAGTTGAATTGCCACACCTTTGCCGTCCGAAAAAAAACAAGATCATGGCTAGAGTATGTCAGGTTACTGGAAAGAAACCAATTACAGGTCACAGTGTTAGTCACTCTAACATTAAGACCAAGCGCCGGTTCAATCCGAACCTGCAAACCAAACGTTTCTTCCTGGCCGAAGAAAATAAATGGATCACCCTGAAAGTTTCAGCGGACGCTATCCGTACCATCAACAAGAAAGGTTTGTTTGCTGTGGTTAAAGAACTGCGTGAAAGCGGTGTAGCCATCTAATCAGAACCCTTTAATCATCCCGAAATAATTATATATCATGGCAAAGAAGAGCAAAGGCAACAGGGTTCAGGTAATCCTTGAGTGCACCGAGCACAAAAACAGCGGTATGCCAGGCACTAGCCGTTATATTTCTGTAAAGAATAAAAAGAACACTCCTGAGCGTTTGGAACTGAAAAAGTTCAACCCCATTCTGAAAAAAGTTACTGTTCACAAAGAGATCAAGTAATTGGCTTCATGATCGGTTAACCGTAATCTGTAACACTGTCAACTAAAGTAATATGGCAAAAGCTGCTTCAAAAAACGCGAAAGTAAAAGACCTTAAGGCCGCTGCGGAGGCTAAGAACTGGACTAAGGTTATCAAAGCTGTACGCAACCCTAAAACCGGTGCTTACACCTTTAAGGATAACATTATCCACAAGGATAAAGTGAAAGACTTTTTGGCCGAAAAATAATCGTTTTGCGCTTAAAGATTTTTAGAGCTGTCAGCCTTATGGGTATGATAGCTTTTTTGTTTTACAGCATGCGCCGGGTTTTCAATTGCCCACCACATACCATCATCCAATCCAATATTTACTACCATGGGATTTTTCGATAAGCTATTTGGAAAGAAAGAAAAGCAAACCCTGGAACAGGGATTGGAAAAAACCAAAGAGAGTTTTCTCTCAAAAATTACCAAAGCTGTTGCGGGCAAAAGCACCATCGACGAAGATGTGCTCGACGACCTTGAAGAAGCACTGGTAGGAGCCGATGTAGGCATCGACACCACGGTGGCGCTCATCGACCGCATTAGTGCAAGGGTAAAAAAGGATAAGTATCTCGGCGTGGCCGACCTCAATAATATTATGCAGGAGGAAATGGCGGGCATACTCGTGGATGCACCATCTTCATTGGCTGCCGACTTCAAACTCGAAGGTTTGCCAAAACCCTATGTAATGCTGGTAGTGGGTGTAAATGGTGTAGGCAAAACCACCACCATTGGCAAGTTGGCCAACCAGTTTAAAGCCGCGGGCAAATCGGTAGTGCTGGGTGCAGCCGATACTTTTCGTGCTGCAGCGGTAGACCAGCTCACTATTTGGAGCGATAGAGTGGGAGTGCCCATTGTAAAGCAACCCATGGGTAGCGATCCAGCTTCTGTGGCTTTCGATACGGTACAAAGTGGCATGGCACGTGGCGCAGATGTGATCATTATTGACACAGCAGGTCGCTTGCACAACAAGCTGCACCTGATGGAAGAACTGAGTAAAATAAGAAGGGTCATTAAAAAATTATTGCCCGAAGCGCCACACGAAGTATTGCTGGTGTTGGATGGCAGCACCGGCCAGAATGCACTGGAACAGGCACGCCATTTTACGGCTGCTACAGAAGTAACCAGCATGGCCGTAACCAAACTGGATGGCACTGCCAAGGGCGGAGTGGTATTGGCCATTTCGCACCAAATGAATATCCCGGTACGATTTATTGGCGTAGGTGAAAAACTGGAAGACCTGCTGATTTTCAATAAGCAGGAATTTGTGCATAGCTTATTTTCGGTGCAATAAATGCAATGCCCCAACAAACACCCATCATAAAAAAAATAGCCATTGGGCTTGTAGTGTTTGTACTGTTGGTGGTGCTTTCGTTGGTGGTGTACAGGTTTTGGCCCGATGGGCAAACTGTGCGGGAAAACGATGCATTTGCAAAGCCCGACCTATTACATGCGCCGGAAGGAATGGTTTGGGTAGAAGGTGGCCAGTTTGAAATGGGCACCGATGATGCCACCGCCAACCCCGAAGAACAACCTGCGCATCCTGTGCGGGTAGATGGGTTTTGGATGATGGACCACGAGATCACCAACAAAGAGTTTGCAGCTTACCTCGATAGTACGCATAACGCCGATGGATATAAAGATTCAATGAGCGTGAGGGCTACACAACTTGCGAATTTCCCTGTAGTGAACCTGAGTTGGAATGATGCGCTAAATTATTGCGCCTGGGCCGGGTTGCGTTTGCCTACTGAAGCCGAATGGGAATTTGCAGTAAAAGGCCAGCAACATAATCAAACATTGGCATCACCACAATGGCTGGGCAATTTTTCCACCGGTAAAATAGCTGCTGTAAAATCATACGCTCCCAACGCTTACCAACTATACGACCTTCCCGGTAATGTGTGGGAATGGTGTGGCGACTTTTATGATGCGGCCTTCCACAAAAAATATGGAACCGAAATCTTGCAGAGCAATATTTATGGAGCAGACAATAGTGTCGATTCTTCCAATACTGCTCCTGTATTTCGGGTTATAAAAGGCGGTTCGTTTTTGTCTGCCCCCAACGAAGCAGTGGTGAAGCGATCCACGGCCCGCAGAAGTGCCAATGCCGATTCTGGTTATACCGATGTGGGATTTCGTCCCGTGATGACCACTTCTATGTGGGAAGTAAAAAAGCGATTGCACGCTGCACAGTGATCATTCAAAAAAATCGGCAGTAGATTTTTTGCCCCGCACAAAGTATTGCCAAACAATACTGCCGTTGAAGCGGCCGGGGCCATTGAAAGCTTTCCTGTTGCCCGGCCATTTTTGTGCAGAAGGCGTAACCATCCATTTCAGAAATGAAAACCAGGCTTTCGGAATGCTTGTTGCATTTTCCAATTTTCCTGTGGCCAGCATTTGCAAAAAGGCCACTCCATCGAGCCCTGCACGCATGGGCAATACAAAAATCAATCTCGACAATGGCATGTTCCTGCACACCATTACCAGGTTGTTCCTGAAATTGAAATAGGTTTTGCGCGGGCTCTCTTTTGCAAGGCTGCCACCACCTAAATGATATACGACAGATTGCCCATTGTACCCAATGGTATAGCCTTTGTTTAAAGCACGCCAGCACAGATCAATTTCTTCGTTGTGCATAAAGAAGTACGCATATAGCCCACCCAGTTCATCGTATATTTTTTTGCGAACCAATACGGCCGCACCGCTTGCCCAAAATATGGATGCTTCGCTATTGTATTGACCGGCATCTGCTTCGGCAGTATCGAATAACCGGCCCCTGCAAAAAGGGTAGCCCAAAGCATCCATGGCGCCACCGCCGGCCCCGGCATATTCAAATTGTGTTCGCTGCAGGTCGGCCAAAATTTTGGGTTGCACCATGGCCATTTCCGGATGGCTTTCCAGTGTGTCGACCAACGGTTGCAAAAAACAGGGATCAACCGCCACGTCAGAATTCAGCAACAACACGTAGGGGGCATCTATATGTGCCAGGCCCATATTGTAGCCTTCTGCAAAGCCGCCGTTCACGGGGTTTTTGGTGATATTGATCTGCGGATAGTTGGCTTGTACAAATGCAATGGAATCGTCGGTAGAAGCATTGTCGATCACCCAAATGGAATAGTTTGGGTAATTGGTTTGAACCACCGATGGCAAATAATGCTCCAAATGTTTGCGACCATTATAGTTTAAAATGGCAATGGCTATATGTGGCGAACCCTGCATGAATGGCAATTATCGGAAAAAAAACAGTTACAGGCATAGTTCCTTCTGCACCTGGAACATTATCGCCGGGGTTTGTAACCCGGTAAACAAATACATAGTGTAGGAATTATGTATTCGCTTACAATATCAAGTAAGGATGCGAACTTCGGATTGTGGGCTTACAAAGGGCTTACAATTCCGCGGTTGCCAAGACTTGATAATTTATGAAAGTATCTCGAATAATATTATTCGCTTTGTTATCCTCTTGTGTAATAGATCAACTTTATAAAATAGCGATTGTCAAGAATGACGCTTCCTATGATATTTCAGTTATTTATACTACTCAGTCAGAAATTAGTGATGAAGAATTGTTTTACATGGGAACACAATCTGTTCCGGCAAAAGCAGAGATTGTGGTGAATGGGAATTCTACTGGGGAAGGTCTTTATTTTTTCTTCTTTAATGAAGATTCAGTCTATAAATACATTAAGTCGGGTCAAAAACAAGGAATAGTCAAACAGTCCTTTTTGAAAAAAGTTTTTCATGCTTATGATGACGCATCTAAAATTGATACCATTATTTACAAGCCATAAGCCTGTTCTTCGAGTTGTGCTGTACTAACTCCTCGAAGAAGTATAAATAGCAATTACCGAAAATCCTACACGCCCAGTTCCTTCCAGCGAGCCAGGTATTTGCCCACCATATCAAATTCAAGATTTACAATATCTCCTACTGCTAACCGGTGCATATTGGTATGCTCGTAGGTGTAGGGAATTATAGCTACCGAAAACAAGTTGTCGCGTAAATGAAAAGCTGTAAGGCTAATGCCATTTACACAAATGCTTCCTTTTTCTATCAGCAAATGGGCAAACTGGGTTGGGTATTCAAAACTGAAAAGCCAGCTTCCTTGTTCGTCGGTTTTTTCGGTGCAAATGGCAGTGGTATCTACATGGCCTTGTACCAGGTGCCCGTCGAGCCTGCCATTCATGGGTACGCATCTTTCGAGGTTCACAATGCTGCCAACTTTCCATTGCGATAAGCTGGTTTTGGACAGGGTTTCTGCAATAGCAGTTACCTGGTGCTGCCGGTTCTCTACGGCTTCTACAGTAAGGCAAACCCCGTTGTGACTTACACTCTGATCCACTTTCAGCCCTGCTGCCAATGGGCTTTCAATGGTATAAGTAAAATTGGTGCCGGCCGTTTTGATATCCGTTACTATGCCTGTGTTTTCAACTATCCCGGTAAACATTTCTAATATTTTTTTCGCTTTAACAGCAAAATTGGGGAAAATGAGTTGGCTGGTATTCATTTATTCCTATTTTTGCGCCTCAAAATCACCTAAGGGGGTATCATTCTATGTTAATCATTGATTCTAAAGACTGCGAAAACATCGACAAGGCACTCAAAAAGTACAAGAAGAAATTTGAGCGTGCTAAAACTTTAACCCAACTGCGTGAACGCCAGGCTTTTGTTAAGCCTTCTGTGAAGCGTCGTTTTGAAGTGTTGAAAGCAATCTACAAGCAGCAAATAGCCAGCGGTAAGATCGAAGGTTAATTATCCCGTTTTAAACGGACCATATACATATCCATAAGGGGCCTACCTTTATGGATATTTTTTTTATGGAGATATCCGTTGCTGTACCCAGGTTTCTCGACTACCTGAAATTTGAGAAGCGCTATTCGCAACATTCCATTCTTGCTTACCAAACCGACCTGGAACAATTTTCCCAATTTGTAGCCCACCAGTTTGAAGTGCAGAACATTGCAGATGTTACTGCCGGCATGGTGCGTACATGGCTGGCACTGCTGAAAGATGAGGGCATGCATGCCCGTACCATCAACCGGAAATTATCGGCGATGAAATCGCTGTACAAATTTTTACGAAAGCTGAACGTGGTAGCATCCAGCCCGTTGGGCACCATTATTGGCCCCAAGGCAGGGAAGAAGCTGCCATCATTTGCCAACGAGGCGGAGATCGATAAACTTTGGACAGGCGTGGTGTTTTCAGAAGGCTGGATGGGGCTTACCGAAAAGCTATGCTTAATGCTGCTGTATCAAACAGGCATGCGCCGATCCGAATTGCTGAATTTAAAAGAATCGCAGGTGGACGAAGGGCAGCGGGTATTGCGTGTGCTTGGCAAAGGCAATAAAGAAAGGCTAATCCCAATTGGTGCCGATTTGATCAAAGAGATACAGTTTTACCTGCAACAGAAACGTGTGCAGTTGGAGCAGCCGGATACTATATATGTGTTGGTGAATGCCAAGGGCAAAAAGCTGGCACCTAAAACCGTGTACAATATTGTGGTGAAATACCTTGGCGAAGTGAGCAGCCTGTCGGTGCGAAGCCCGCACGTATTGCGCCACAGTTTTGCCACACATTTGGCCAATGCAGGTGCCGATCTCAATGCTATCAAAGAATTGTTGGGACATAGTAGCCTGGCAGCCACGCAGATATACACGCATAACACCATCGAAAAACTGAAGGAACAATTTAAACAGGCTCATCCAAAAGCCTGAGCCGCTTGAATTTTTTACTAAAAAATGGCTTTTCAGTTACATGAATCTTGCGGAAATGACCTAACTTCCTTCAAAATAGAAAGCCTATGTAACAGTGCTTAAAGTTCCGAGTAGTTCTTTTATTTATTCACTTAAAATTGAGTTGTTTATGACATTGAACATTCAATCTGTGCGATTTGATGCCGACGAGAAACTTCACGAATTCGTGAAAAGAAAAATCTCAAAGTTAAGTACCTACCACGACCGAATAATTAAGGTTGAAGTGTTTCTAAAACTGGATAACGTGGTACACACTATTAAAGACAAAGTAGCAGAAATTAAAGTGTCCATTCCACGAAATGAAATCTTTGTAAAATCAAGTAGCAAATCTTTCGAAGAGTCGTTCGACAATGCTTTTGAAAGCGTTTGCGTTCAAATAAAAAGAAAAAAAGAAAAAATGACATAAGGAAAAGGCCCCTGGAAACAGGGGCTTTTTTTTAATACTGAGACGATGATTCGCTTCCTGTTTTTTGCAACTGTTCTATTGCTTTTTTATGCCTGCAAGCCCGTGCCCGATTCAAAAAAGGAGCACAACGGGTTGGTGCATTTTCCTTTTCAAACCATACTTATTTTGCCGCTGAATGATGCCGATACTTCCGGTATTGCTTTTATTCAAAAAGCCTTGGCCGATAGTTTCGCTGTACCGGTGAAAGTGTTGCCGGCACTTACCATACCCAGTTCCGCATGGTATGCGCCACGCAAAAGATACTGGGCCGACTCTGTACTTACCTGGATGAAAACATTTTCCGGCACCGATCGATCCGTAGTACTTGGCGTTACGGGAAAAGATATTAGCACTACCACCGAACGGCAATCCAATTGGGGAATTATGGGGCTGGCGTATAAGCCGGGCAACGTATGTGTAGTGTCGGATTACAGGTTGCAAAAGCATGGAATAACGCCCGAACACATACGGGCAAAATTGTTAAAAGTAGCCCTACACGAATTGGGCCATGCCTGCGGTTTGCCGCATTGTAAACAGAAAAATTGTTTGATGACAGATGCGGAAGGCAAGGAAAATCTGGATAAACAAAAGCACTACTGCAATAGTTGCCGAAGTATCTTTTTTAGTTCGTGAAAAAGTTTTTTTCAAATTTATTTGCTGAATACCTAATTGCCTTACTTTTGCCATCCCGAAAAACAAAGGGTAGTTCTTTTTCAAGAGGATAAGTAAGCAGGTGAAAGCCTGGTATGAATCTTCAAAATTGCCACTTTAGCTCAGCTGGTAGAGCAACTGATTTGTAATCAGTAGGTCGTTGGTTCGATTCCGACAAGTGGCTCCAATCACAACAAAGCGCAGGCTTTGAGGTGTTGGGCAGATGGCCGAGCGGTTAAAGGCGACAGACTGTAAATCTGTTCTCTCACGAGTACGTAGGTTCGAACCCTACTCTGCCCACAGTTCTTTATTCCATTGAAAATTTCGGTTTTCAATCACCAGCGGGAGTAGCTCATTTGGTAGAGCGATAGCCTTCCAAGCTATAGGTGGCGAGTTCGAGCCTCGTCTCCCGCTCTGAAGAGGAAGTTGACAGGAGGAAGATGATGACTTAGGTTAAGAAATGAAGCCTACGTTCGTCGCAAAGTCTGTCAGCGGTTATCCAGCCGTTGTAGCTCAGGGGTAGAGCACTTCCTTGGTAGGGAAGAGGTCGTGAGTTCGATTCTCACTAACGGCTCAAGAAAGTTTTTAATTACCGGCTTGCCGGGTATTAGAATATAAACCACAACATAAAACAAATAAAAAATGGCAAAAGAGACCTTTAAGAGGGAAAAACCTCACGTTAACGTAGGTACTATCGGCCACGTTGACCACGGTAAAACCACCCTTACCGCTGCCATCACTAACATCCTTGCTAGCAAGGGTTTGGCCGAAAAAAAGGGTTACGATGAAATTGATGCCGCTCCCGAAGAAAAAGAGCGTGGTATCACTATTAACACCGCTCACGTAGAGTATCAAACGGCTAACCGTCACTATGCTCACGTTGACTGTCCTGGTCACGCCGACTATGTGAAAAACATGATTACCGGTGCTGCTCAGATGGATGGTGCAATCCTCGTGGTGGCTGCAACTGATGGTCCAATGCCTCAAACTAAGGAACACATCCTCTTGGCTCGCCAGGTAGGTGTACCTCAGATTGTTGTTTTTATGAACAAAGTTGACCTGGTTGAAGACGCTGAGTTGTTGGAACTGGTTGAAATGGAAATCCGTGACTTGTTGAGCTCTTATGGCTTCGACGGTGACAACACTCCAATCATCCAGGGTTCTGCTACCGGTGCTTTGTCTGGTGATGAAAAATGGGTTGCTAAGATCGAAGAGCTGATGGAAGCTGTAGATTCTTACATTCCGTTGCCTCCTCGTCCAGTTGACCAACCGTTCCTGATGAGTGTAGAAGACGTGTTCTCTATCACTGGTCGTGGTACTGTTGCTACTGGTCGTATCGAGCGTGGTCGCATTAAAGTAGGTGAAGGTGTAGAGATCGTAGGTATGATGCCTGAGAAACTCACTTCTACCGTTACTGGTGTGGAAATGTTCAAGAAAATTTTGGATGAAGGTGAAGCTGGTGACAACGCTGGTATGCTCCTCCGCGGTATTGAAAAATCTCAAATCCGTCGCGGTATGGTAATCTGCAAACCAGGTTCTATCACTCCGCATACTGAATTCAAAGGAGAAGTTTACGTATTGAGCAAAGAAGAAGGTGGTCGTCACACTCCTTTCTTCAACAAATACCGTCCTCAGTTCTACTTCCGTACAACTGACGTAACCGGCGAATGTACTCTGCCTGCAGGTACTGAAATGGTTATGCCTGGCGATAATACTTCTTTGACTGTAACCCTGATTCAACCAATCGCTATGGAAAAAGGTCTGAAATTCGCTATCCGCGAAGGTGGACGTACCGTAGGTGCTGGTCAGGTTACCGAAATCATCAAATAAGCTGAAGCCAAAAGCTTTTAGCTTTTAGTAAAAGTATTTTCCCCTTACTTTTGCTACATACCACTAAAAGCTGTTCCGTTTTAAATTTCGGAATAGCTTTTAGTTTTCTACGGGCATAGTACAACGGTTAGTATAGAGGTCTCCAAAACCTTTGATCTGGGTTCGAATCCTAGTGCCCGTGCTTACGAATTGAGTTGAAAATATTATGAACAAGATTGGAACCTATTTTCGGGAAAGCTACAATGAGCTAGTAGAGAAAGTGACCTGGCCTACCTGGGGACAGTTGCAACAATCTACTGTTATCGTACTGGTAGCTACTTTGATGATCACTGCCATGGTTTGGGTAATGGATATTGCCTCCGAAAATCTTCTCAAACTCATCTATTCTTTCTTTAAGTAATGGAAACTGCAACTACAACTCCACAACTGGAAACGAAGTGGTATGTGCTACGGGTGGTGAGCGGCAAAGAACGTTCGGTGAAAGAATATCTGGATAAAGATGTTGTTCGCCAGGGTTGGGCCGATCGCATTGTACAGGTTTTCCTGCCTATGGATAAAGTGTACAAGGTGCAGAACGGTAAGAAAGTGATGCGTGAAAAGAACTTCTATCCCGGTTACGTTTTCATGGAAGTTGTAGATGGAAAGTTGAACGATGAAATGGTTCAGCACATCAGCAATATTTCAAATATCATGCACTTCCTTACCGATGGTAAGGGCTCCAAAGGCCGCATCATTTCGCTGCGCAAAGCCGAAGTGAACAAGATGCTCGGCAAAATGGATGAAATGAGTGAGCAGGGTATGACCATGAGCGAGCCATTCATCATTGGAGAAACTATCAAGATCATAGACGGCGCGTTCAACGACTTCAATGGTGTAATTGAAGAAGTAAACGACGAGAAGAAGAAACTGAAAGTGATCGTAAAGATATTTGGTCGTTCTACCCCGGTAGAATTGAACTATATGCAGGTAGAAAAATTGAACTAATATTAGTTCATCAACATATTGAAAGCCGGAGCAACTATGCTTCGGCTTTTTCTTTTATGTCTGTGTTTGATATGCCTTATGCCAAAACGAAAAATCCCTCTCGGGTGGAGAGGGATTTTGATGAGATTCCGGAAGAGTCTATCACTAGAACTTCACCGGTATTTTCACTTCGGTTTGATCCCAGGCTATAGTGAGGGATTTTCCTGTAGGGGTAATGGTGAGCTGCTCTACCACTTTATCCAATTTTTTAGAAGGTACTGTAGCTTCCAGCACATTTTTATCCTTGATCTTTTCGTAGCCATACGCTCCCCATTGGTGAAGTTCGCTGTTGAGAATTATAGTCCAATCTGTAGCGGTAGGAATGGTAAAGAGGGTATAGGTGCCTGCTTTTACCGGTTTGCCGGCAAATACGGCATCTTTCTTAAACGTGATCTCTGTGGCTTCATTGGCACCAGTGCGCCACACTTTTCCATATTTTTCTAATTCGCCAAAAATCACCCGGCCTTTTTTATAGGGACGGCCATACGATACACTCATGTTGCCGCTGGTAACAGTTTCATGCGGGCTTACAGGTTTTTTTTCCTGAGCAAAACCAGAAGATAGTGCCAAAGCAAAGCCGGCAAGTAACAATAGCTTTTTCATAATGGGAGGTTTTAATATTAAATCGAATCTATTTCTTTCTGATAGAATAGCGGCAGAAAATATGCCAAAATGCTTTGAAAGATTGGTGGTCGGTAATGTGGTGAATGCTCCGCCAGGGCTGCAAACAAAGGGGCGGCTCCGGGAGGATGGCTCCTGCTAATTGTTGGCTTTAAAAGCATTGACAGAACAGTAAATTGAATTGCACAAACGAATATCTTTGCCCCCCTTTCTTAATACACTCTTCTAAAATATGTTGGTTCGTTTTGGAGAACTACGAACAAAACATACAAAAGTTTAAAAGCTATGGCAGTAAAAATTAAAGTGGCCAATCCCGTGGTAGAACTGGACGGCGACGAAATGACCCGAATTATTTGGAAGTTCATTAAAGACAAACTCATTCTTCCTTACCTCGAGTTGGATATTAAATACTATGACCTCGGCGTGGAGTATCGCGATGCTACCAACGACCAGGTAACTATCGATTCTGCCAATGCTATCAAGCAATATGGTGTAGGAATTAAATGCGCTACCATTACGCCCGATGAAGCCCGTGTGGAAGAGTTTGGCCTGAAGCAAATGTGGAAGAGCCCCAATGGTACCATCCGCAATATTCTCGATGGTACTGTGTTTCGTGAACCCATCGTAATCAACAATATTCCCCGCCTGGTAACTACCTGGGATGCTCCCATTATTGTGGGCCGTCATGCATTTGGCGACCAGTACCGTGCTACCGATTTTGTAGTGCCCGGTAAAGGCAAACTGACCGTGAAATTTGAAGGTGAAGATGGCCAGGTGATCGAACATGAAGTGTTCCAGTTTAAAGGTCCTGGCGTGGCTATGAGCATGTACAATGTAGACGAAAGCATTATTGGCTTTGCCCGCAGTTGTATGAACGTGGCTTTGCAAAAGAAATGGCCCCTGTACCTCAGCACTAAGAATACCATCCTGAAAAAATACGATGGCCGCTTCAAAGACATTTTCGAAGAAGTGTACAACAAAGAATTCAAAGCGCAGTTTGAAGCAGCAGGCATCAGCTACGAGCACCGCCTGATTGATGACATGGTAGCCAGTGCACTCAAGTGGAATGGCAACTTTGTATGGGCTTGTAAAAACTACGACGGCGATGTACAAAGCGACACCGTTGCACAAGGCTTTGGATCACTCGGCCTCATGACTTCTGTACTGGTAACGCCCGATGGCAAGACCATGGAAGCCGAAGCTGCGCACGGTACCGTAACCCGCCACTACCGCGAACACCAAAAAGGCAAACGTACTTCTACCAACCCTATCGCTTCCATCTTTGCCTGGACCCGTGGTTTGGCATTCCGTGGCAAGCTGGATGGCAACGCAGCACTCATTGACTTTGCCAATGCACTGGAAGCGGTTTGTATTGAAACCGTAGAAAGCGGAAAAATGACCAAGGACCTGGCAGTATGTATTCACGGCAACAAAGTGAACCATGGTGAACACTACCTGTACACCGAAGAGTTCCTGGATGCTATTGATGCTAACCTGAAAGCGAAAATGGGATTGTAAGAACGCCGCATTTTCTTCCATAATAAAAATGGGTTGCTTTTGTATTTTCAGAAGCAGCCCATTTTTATTTATCTTACTGCATACAATCAATGCTATGAAGAAACTAATTGCATTTCTGTTTTCATTGTTTGCTATGCACGCTGCCATCGCGCAGAAGCATGAGAACCCACCCGGCCGCAACGTGGAAGTTGTGCCTTACCCTTACCGCTATTTTAGTTTTATCAGCCCCAGGTACACCCGCCTGTTTTTGGAAAACGAAAAGTGGAGCGATACCTATCTGCTCCGAACCATGATCAGTGTAAAGGGACGCTGGCATTTTAGAATGGATCTGCCCTATGTAAATACCAATGCAACTGCCACCGGCAAAACCATTTCCGGCATGGGCGATATGAATGTGAAGGTCATCAAGAGCTTTGTACAGAAAAAAAGTACATTTTTTGGAGCTGCTTTGCTGGCGGGGTTTCCCACTGCTTCGCATGAAGAAATTGGCAATGGAAAATTTACGCTCGACCCACAGTTAGGTGGTTTCCATGTTTTTAATAATGAGACAGGATCGGCTGTACTCGCCTTGGATTACAATTTTTCTTATGCAGGCGACCCGAACAGGAGTAATATAAGTGTGCTAGGCATTATGCCCAACGTAGACTGGTGGGGAAAGAAAACCTATGCAGGCTATTATGCCACCTGGTACTACAACTTCATTACGCATAAATGGGATATTCCAATAGACATTGAAGTGGGCCACCAGATATTGAAGAAAGTGTATTTATCTGCCGAGTGGATCTATCCATTGCAGAAGGATCCTACTTATTTGCAAAGCATAACCATGAAACTGCGCTATTCTATTTTGCAGGGAAGAAGAAAAACATAGCAGGAAATTGGATAAAAAATTTAAAAAGTATCCGTTCTTAAAATGTAGTAAAATGCAGTGCAAAGCGCTGCATTTTTTGTTTGCCTATGCACCGTTGATAGGGTGATGTATAGATGGGTGTAGGTTCTCATTTTCTTTTTTCCGAAATACAATTTACATGGTACGATTGATTGCATTGGTAGGATTATTAGTAGCAAATACTATTGCTACTGCACAGCAAATTTTGCCGTATAAAGATCCATCGCTGCCGGTGGAAGCAAGAGTGAAAGACCTGATGAGCCGCATGACGCCGGAAGAAAAATTTTGGCAATGCTTCATGATTCCCGGCGATCTAAACAATACTACACCCGATCAATACAAGCATGGGTTATTTGGGTTCCAGGTGAGTGCAGCCACACAGGGCGCCGGTGCTACGCAACAAATGTTGCAATACAATACCGGTGAAACCATGGAAGCATTGGTGGCTAAAGTAAATGCCATTCAAAAATATTTTGTAGAACAATCGCGTCTGGGCATTCCCATCATTGTGTTCGATGAAACCCTGCATGGACTGGTGCGTAAAGGCGCCACCTCTTTTCCGCAAGCCATAGGGTTGGCTGCCAGTTTCGATTCATCGCTCATGTATCGGGTGGCGAATGCTATTGCTGCCGAAACCAAACAACGTGGCATACGTCAGGTGCTTTCGCCGGTCATTAATATTGCAAGCGATGTACGATGGGGTAGAACAGAAGAAAGTTATGGTGAAGACCCGGTGCTTACATCTGCAATGGCAGTGGCATTTGTGCGGGCATTTGAACAGGCAGGCATCATTACTACCCCCAAACATTTCTTGGCCAATGTTGGCGATGGTGGCCGCGATAGTTATCCCATTCACTTCAGCGAAAGATATTTGAAGGAAGTGCATTTGCCGCCATTTAAAGCGGCCTTTCAACAAGCTGGTGCGGGCTCGGTGATGACATCGTACAATTCGATTGATGGAAGCCCGGCCACTGCCAGCAAATGGTTGCTGCAAGACCTGCTGAAAAAAGAATATGGCTTCAATGGCTTTGTAATATCCGATGCCAGCGCAGTAGGTGGTGCCAATGTGCTGCATTTTACTGCAACCGATTATGCCGATGCTTCACGACGTGCTATGCAAAATGGATTGGATGTAATTTTTCAAACAGATTATGAGCATTACAAATTGTTCATTCCTCCTTTTCTGAATGATAGTATTTCGAAAGAGCGGATAGACGATGCCGTTGCAAGGGTTTTAACTGCCAAATTCAAACTCGGTTTGTTCGAGCATCCTTATGTGGAAACAGGTGCAAAAAATGCTGCTGATATGCAGGCCAACAGGGCATTGGCAAAAGAAGCGGCTGGTAAAACATTTGTGCTATTGCAAAACAAAAACAGCATACTGCCATTATCGTCCAACACCAAATCAATTGCTGTATTTGGAGAAGATGCAACAGCGGGTAGATTGGGTGGGTATAGCGGGCCGGGTAATAACGTGGTGAGTATTTTGCAGGGATTGCAAGCTGCAGCAGGGAATACCATAAAGATCAATTATGCACTGGGAGCCAGCCGCGAAAACCACGAATGGAAAGTAGTGGCCGATACTTGCTTGTTTACCGATGCTACTCAAAAACAACAAGGATGGCGTGGTAGCTATTTTAAAAATGTTTCGCTGAGTGGAAAACCGGAAGCAGAACGCATTGACAAGAAAATAGATTTTCACTGGACACTGTATGGCCCCGATAATTTGCAGGTGAACCAGGATTATAGTGTGCAATGGCAGGGCGTGTTGAAATCGCCTGTATCGGGGAAATATAATATTGGCCTCGAAGGCAATGATGGCTATAGAATGTACATCAACAAAAAGCTGGTGATAGATCGCTGGCAAAAACAATCGTACAAGCAAGCAACCATTCCTTTTGTTTTTGAAAAAAATAAACTCTACGAGATCAAAGTGGAGTTCTATGAACCGGTGGGGAATGCACACCTGAAATTGATATGGAATGCAGGAGCCTCCAATGCACAAAAACAAATAGAGGAAGCAGTAGCATTGGCGAAGCAAAGCGATGTATGCATCATAGCAGCGGGCATTACCGAAGGTGAATTCCAGGATAGGGCCATGCTGAGCCTGCCGGGTAAACAGGAAGCACTGATAAAAGCAGTAGCTGCAACCGGCAAGCCGGTAATAGTGTTGCTGGTAGCAGGCAGTGCCGTAACCATGCAAAATTGGATGAACGATGTGGCAGGCATAGTGCAGGTTTGGTACCCGGGTGAGGCTGGTGGGGAAGCCGTGGCCGATATGCTGTTGGGTAAAATCAATCCTGCGGGCCGGTTACCTATAACGGTGCCCATGCACGAAGCGCAACTGCCATTGGTGTACAATCATAAACCCACTGGAAGAGGTGATGATTACAATAACCTGAGCGGTCAGCCTTTATTTCCATTTGGGTATGGGTTGAGCTATACACAGTTTGCGTATTCCAATTTGCAAATACATGCTCAACCTGGCAGTGAAGATTCAATGGCCATTATAAGTTGCGATATAAAAAATATCGGCACTAATGATGGAGATGAAGTGGTTCAATTGTATGTGCATGATGAGCTGGCATCGGTAGCCAGACCGGTGATGGAGTTGAAAAATTTCAAACGCATTCATCTAAAGAAAGGAGAGAGTGCTATGGTACGATTTGTGTTATCGAAAGAGGCGCTCAAATTGTACAACGAAAACATGCAATGGGTATTTGAGCCCGGCGATTTTCGCATCATGCTCGGAAGTTCGAGCAGGGATATAAGGCTGCAGCGGGTAGTGGAGTTTTGATTGATGATGTTTTTTCACCTTTGACTCCAGCATCTATTCCCTACTAAATTTCTTTTTCTCCTCCGCAATGCCTTCGGCTACCAAGCGATTCATATCGCTATCGCCGTCTTTAAAAAATATCACCCGCATGCCATCTTCCCGGGCGAGTGGCAGTTGTAAGCTGTCGAGTATTTGCCGGCTTTTAAAATGATTGAATACTTCATCATCGCTATCGGGCATTCTGCGGCCCACCAGCAATAAATGTTTAAATGAAAAGCTATCGGGCATCCATAGCAGGTAGCTGCCGTTGTCGCTATGGGCTTCGGGTAAACCGAATGTGTGGCGGTAATAGTTGAGGGCGCTGGCTGTAAAATAACCACGGCAATACAGCATGGTATGTTGCTGCATGGAGTCGGGTAGGGCATGGTATTGTTTGGCTACCATGGCAGCTATTTCTTTCCATCCCATCATGTCGGCAAAATCTTGTGGCAGTGGATGTTTTTTCAAATCTTCCCACTGGTGCGATGGCTCGTTGTTGCCATTAATGGTGTTATAAAACGCCGCCTGCTTTTGTGGAGGAAACATTGGTAGTAAATGTGGAATGGCCACCAGCCCCAGCAGTATGGGAACGATCATGATGGCCCATGCCATTATTCTTTTTTGTTTGGCCAACCACAGGCCAACAAAGGCAGCGCCGAATGCAAACAAGATTGGATAAAGTCCCAATGCATAGTAGCCCTTGCCACTGCCCAATATGAGCAGGGTTATGACCAGCACATATTGACATGCCAGCCATCGATAGGTTTTGCCCCATTTGCCAATAGCAAGAATTAATAAAGCGGTTATCCAAATAAACACAACCGGCAAATGCATGCTCCATTGATCTTTCAAAAAATCGGAAGCGCTGATATGCACCAACTGCGTTTCGCGTAGCTCGTGCATATGGTGCACCACCGGGAAATTGTGCATGTATTGCCACCAAATATTCGGCAGAAAAATGAGCAGTGCCAAACCGCAGGCCAGCCAAAACTCTTTGCGCAAAAAAATGCTGCGTTGCGGGGTAAGCAGTAATGCCAGCAACAATCCACTTATATAAAAAGCAGTGGTATATTTACTCATCATGCCCAGGCCGCAAGCCAGGCCAAACATCCAGAGCCATTTGGTATGTTGGCTTAGTTGGTAACGCACCAGGGTGTAGCCAATGAGTGTCCAGCAAAACACTTCGAGAAAGCCGGGTTGAAATAAATGGAATACACGCAGAAATGCACTGCATACAAAAGCCATGAAGAGCAACACCATACTCAACCTGTTGCCACCGAGTAGCAATACCATTTGCCCGCACAATAAAAAAGTAGCAGCTCCTATCAATGCCGGGAAAAGCTTTACATGAAAAACCACCAGCCCCAGTTGTTGCACCATCCACGAAAAAACCGAAAGCAGGGGAGGCACTTCCATATAGCCCCAATCCATATGGCGGCCATAGTCGAGATATAAAAATTCGTCGCGATGCGGTTGGTAAATTGGGTGCTGCAATACAAAGGGAAGTACCAGGCGCACCAGTGTAAGTAAAAGCAATAATTGCCGGGCAGATTTCATAATGGTGTACAGCAGATGAGCAATACTGTAGATAGCTAAGTTGAACAATTTATCATTTCCAAATGGATGGAATATCCCAGTATTTAGCCACTCATCTTATTTACTTGCCACAATGCTGTATTTGCAGGATATTGTAAGCTAAATCAACTTTCTTATGAGTAAAACTTACTGGCTGCTTTCCGCCGGATTGCTCTTTAGCATGGGCCTTGCAGCTCAAAAAAAAGACAACAACGCGGTAGTGGCACCACCTGTGGTTGCAGATTCTGCGAAAAAAGCACCTGCGGCTCCTCCCAAACCCTCTGTGTCCGAAAAAACTAAATCGAGTAAAAAAAGTGAAGGGCTGTTCACCATTTACCAGGACACTGCTTCAGGTACTACCCAAATTTATGTGCGCAAGAGTCAGCTCGAAAAGGAGTTCATTTATCAAAGTTTTTCACTGGCAGGTCCAACGGGGTTGTTCCTGAACCAGAATATGATTCGGGCGAATTTTATTTTCAAAATTCATAAGTCGTTCGACAAAATTGAGTTCGCTACACAAAACCTCAGCTTCTATTACGACCCTACTAATGCGGTGAGCAAATCGGCCAATGTGGATGCGCCGGAAGCCACTTTTATTTCTGAAAAAATATTGGTGGAAGATGCTGATGGATACCTGATTGCTGCTGACGGATTGTTTGTGGGCGAAAAGCTGGATCCTGTAAAACCATTGAATCCACCGGGTTTGCCGCCCACTGCAGTTTTTAATTTGGGCAACCTGAACCCCACCAAGAGCAAAGTGGCCGGTATTCGTTCGTATCCCAACAATACCGATGTAATTGTGGAATTGGCTTACGATAACCCCATGCCATTTAACCAGGGTGGTAAAGACATTACCGATGCACGTTTCAACAAAGTGAAATTGCAACACTCCTTTTTGGAAGTGCCTGTAAACAATTTCAAAGCACGCCGCGACGATCCTCGTGTTGGATATTTTGGTTCGGAAGTAGATGATCTTACTTCTTTATCGCCTACTCCTTACAAAGACATCATCAACCGATGGAACCTGGTGAAAAAAGATCCGAATGCAGCAGTGAGTGAACCCGTAGAACCCATAGTGTGGTGGATAGAAAATACTACACCTGTTGAGCTGCGTCCTTATGTATTGGAAGCAGGTCGCCGCTGGAACGAAGCGTTTGAAAAAGCAGGTTTCAAAAATGCAGTGGTGATGAAAGAAATGCCGGATACTGCAACATGGGACCCTGCAGATATTCGCTACAATGTAATTCGTTGGGTGAGCAGCTCGCAGCCACAGTATGGTGCCATCGGGCCCAGCTTCACCAACCCACGCACCGGCCAGATATTGGGTGCCGATATTACCGTAGAATGGCGCAGCGGTGCAGGTACGCCTATTTTCAACGACCTGTACAACAAATCGTTTAGTGCCAGCCAATGGGAAGCGCAGGCCGAAGCCAATACTACCATGCAGCAAATGCTTACGCCGCAAGGCAAAAAGCATTGGGCCACTTGCAATATGGCACAGGAACTCGCAGCACAATTTACTGTAGGTGCTACTGCTATTGAAGTGCTCGATGGCGGACAAGCTCCAGCTAAAGATGTGCCCGAAATGCACCAGCAATTTTTGTACTATCTCATACTGCATGAAATGGGACATACCATGGGGCTCAACCACAACATGAAAGCCAGTCAGATGCTAAGTCCTGCCGAAGTGAACAATACAGAGATCACGCACAAAATTGGTTTGCAGGGCAGCGTTATGGATTATCCTGCCATTAACGTAGCACTCGACAGAAGCAAACAAGGCGACTACTACACTACCAAAGTAGGTCCATACGATGTGTGGGCTATTGAGTATGGCTATACGCCTTTTAATGCCAGCGAAGAAGAAGCAGGACTCAATAAAATTTTGGCTCGCAGCACCGATCCTAAACTTGTGTTTGGCAACGACGCCGATGATATGCGTGGCACAGGTAGTGGTATCGATCCAAGGGTGATGGTGAACGACATGAGTAACGATATGGTAGCTTATGCCGACGAACGTTTCAAATTGGTAAACGTGCTGATGGGTAAACTGAAAGCAAAATATACCGACCCCGGCACATCGTATGCTACACTGCGCAGCCGCTACAGCATGGTGTTTGGCCAACGTAGCCAAATGGCCAATGCTGTTGCCAACTATATTGGTGGTGTGTATGTTGATCGCAGCTATCCCGGCCAGGGCAGCACTGTAAAACCATATACGCCGGTGCCGGTGGCTTACCAAAAAAAGGCCATGGAACTGTTGAGCAAAAATGTGTTTGCTCCAAACGCATTTGATGCCGATGCGCCTCTATACCCTTACCTGCAAGGACAACGCAGAGGCTTTGGATATTTTGGTGCTACCGAAGATCCTAAACCACAAAATGCAGTACTCAACCTGCAGGTAAGCGTGTTGCAGCGCATCCTCAATCCTGCCACTACGCAGCGCATCAACACCAGCTCTTTGTATGGCAATACCTACTCTGTAGCCGATGTGATGAACGACCTGATGACTGCATGTTTTGCTGCCGATATCAAATCGAATGTGAATTTGTATCGCCAGAACCTGCAAACAGAATTTGTGAAAGGCGTGGCTTCTATTGCCAATGCACCAGCCGGCTTCGACAATGCCACCAAGGCTGCTGCACTCAGCACGCTGAAGAAAATTAAATCGCTATTGGTTGGTGGCGGCGGCAATGCACAATCCGTTGCACACCGTACCAATTTGAATTTCCTGATCGATAAAGCACTGGCAGTAAAATAATTTCAGGTTAGTGCTTATCGCAACATAAAAAATCCTGCAGGCATGAGCTTGCGGGATTTTTTATGCCTGGTTGTATGCAACAGGTCTAGGCAATATTTAGTTATTATCTTCAACCATACGCCATGAACCTGCAAGAAATTTTTAGCGATAAAACCATTAAAGCCAAAGGCAAAGTATCAACCATTGGAGAATGGCTGATAAGCGGGCAACTCACCATAGCGGCATTGATCGATTTTGCAGAAGGGCAAAAGCCGGTGAATAAAGCTGGCTGCATAGAAGCCTTGGAATATGCTACCAAAAAAGATCCCGCATTGGCAAGCGAACCTTTATTGAAGTTTGTAACCCTTGCATTAAATGATGCTGAACCCAGGGTAAAATGGGAAAGCGCCAAAGTGATCGGGAATATTGCAGCCCTGTTGCCTCAACAAATTTCACCCTGCATAGCCCCGCTGCTGAAGAATGCGGAGCATAGGGGAACAGTTGTGAGATGGGCAACCGCTTATGCGTTAGCGGAAATTCTGAAACTGGGTACAGCGGCCAATAAAAAACTATTGCCTGCTATAGAGGCGCTTTGCGAAAAAGAAGAAGATGGAGGCGTTCAAAAAAAATACCTCGCGGCGCTAAAAAAAGTAAAAGGAAAATAGTGTTGTAAAGTGCATGCACAGCACAATGTGGGCGGTTTGCCGCTTAGTGAAAGTTCAGCCTAAATATTTTCTTGAACTTAGAAGTTTACTTTTTTTCGCCACTCGAAAGTTGTTGTTCAAGGTTTTTCCAAATTTCAAGAAGGGTATTGGTTTTTAATGAAGCAAAATTATAATGTTTTAAGCCCTCTTTTGTTAATCGATATTTTGAATCTTGTTTTTCAATTAGGTTATTCTTAAGTAGCCAAGAAACGGATAGTCTTAATTCTTTTTCTGTCGGTATTGCATGATTTATTCCATCCGCAATCATAGAGATATTTTTGACATCGGCGAGTTCTTTTTGCGAGGCGAGTGCTAATGCTAAAAAGATCCAGGAAATTATTTCGCTCTCCTTCATAAACTGTTATCAATAAGTATAAATGCAGAAAAAAATGTCAATTTGATTTCGATTTGAGGAAGATGCGAACAATAGCGCCTAGCAATGTATAAATGCAAAACGGCGAAGTATCATCACTTCGCCGTTTTTATTTGGTTACAACAATGCTAAGCCTGTAGTAATGCGTTGAAGCGTGGCTTCTTTGCCAATCAACTCGGCTATGTCAAATACACCGGGGCCAAACTTGCCACCCACCAGCATGATGCGGAATGGCAACATGAGTTCGCCGGGCTTAATGCCGTTTACAGCCGCTATTTCTTTAAATGCATGTTCAAGGTCCTGTGCATTCCAAAACGTTGTCAATTCGTAGTTGCGCAATAGTTCGGTAAAGAACAAAGTTTTTTGCTCGTTCCATTTCCCTTTTAAACTATCCGTATCAATAGTAGCAGGAGCAGTAAAGAAGAAAGCAGACTGCTCATAAAAATCGTTGAGCAATACACAACGTTCTTTTACCAACTCAATGGCACGGGTAAGTGTAGCATCATTGGCTACAGTGATGCCTTTTGCCTGCAATACATTTTTTACATCGGGAAGCAATCTTTCTGCACTCGAATGTTTGATCCATTCGTGGTTGTACCATTTGGCTTTTTCAAAATCGAATTGAGCACCTGCACTATGCACTCTTGCCATATCGAATTTGGCGATCATTTCATCTTTGGTAAATATTTCCTGCCCGGTGCCATCGTTCCAACCCATTAAAGCCAACAGGTTGATGAATGCTTCGGGTAAAAAACCACGTTCGCGGAAACCTTCGGTAAATTCATTCTTTACAGGGTCGGTCCAGTTCATGGCAAAAATGGGGAAGCCATATTTATTGCCATGGCGCTTACTCAGTTTGGCACCATCGGGACCCATAATGAGGGGTAAGTGTGCCCACTCAGGCATCTGTTCTTCCCAGCCCAGTTTTTGCCAAAGCATCAAATGAACAGGAGCACTGCTCAGCCATTCTTCTCCACGAAAAGCATGGGTAATTTTCATGAGGTAATCGTCTACCACTACCGCCAAATGGTAAGTGGGCATACCGTCCGCTTTCAACAACACTTTATCGTCTACCTGGCTGGTATTAAAATTTACTGCACCCCTGATGAGGTCGGTAAAACCAATCACTTCATCTTCCGGCATTTTAATGCGCACTACATAGGGCGTGCCATCGGCTATCAATTCGCGGGCTTCTTCAATTTCCATGCTCAGCGAGTTACGCATGGTTTTACGCAGTTGCTGGTTGTAGGTAGGCGAGGGGTTCTCTGCTGTTTTATTGTTTTCCCGCATGGCTTCCAGTTCGGCAGGCGTATCAAAAGCATAGTATGCATCGCCCTGGTCCACCAATTTGTGCGCATATTGCTGGTATATTTCTTTGCGTTCGCTTTGGCGGTAAGGGCCGTAAGCACCGGGTTTCAACACGCTTTCGTCGGGGGTAAGGCCGCACCATTCAAGGCATTCCAAAATATAGGCTTCGGCGCCGGGCACAAACCGCGACTGGTCGGTATCTTCTATGCGCAGCACAAAATCGCCGCCATGTTTTTTAGCAAATAAATAGTTGTACAATACGGTACGAACACCTCCCAGGTGCAATCCCCCTGTAGGCGAGGGGGCAAAACGAACTCTCACTTTTTGACTCATAGGCCGCAAAGATAGCTAAAGGATTTTTGCAAGCCGAGGCGGCTACAATATCCTGTTCAATAGCAATACGCCTGCCAGTCCTATGATCGAGATCAGCGATTCCATTACCGTCCACGACAAAAAAGTTTGTTTGAGGCTGAGCCGGAAAAATTCTTTATACATCCAAAAACCAGAGTCGTTGATATGCGAACCAAACACACTGCCTGCACCTACGGCCAGCACCATTAGTTCGGGCGATGCTGCACCGCTGCTTACCAGGTGCGATACCACACCTGCTGCGGTAATGGCTGCTACGCTGGCCGACCCAATAGTAATACGCAGCAAAGCCGTTACTAACCAGCCAAACAGCAGTGGCGGCATTTGCCATTGTTGGCTAAGGTTGGCTATTTCCTGCCCGGCGCCACTATCCTGCAACACTTGTTTCAACACGCCACCTGCAGTAATAATAAGCAGGATAACTGCAATGCCTGAAATGCCACTTCCTACCCATTGCGTCACCGTTTCCATGGAGTATGCACGGCGCAAACCAAAATAGTAGATGGATAACAACACTGCAATCAGCAGGGCAATGGTGGAATCGCCTATAAAAAGGGCAATGCTGCAAAGCAAAGATTGGCCGGGTAAAAACTGGCGGGCGAGCACGGCTATACTAATGAGTATAACCGGTAATAATGCAATTAAAAAACAAGGCAACGCAGCAGGAAGATCTTTGGGACTTCCCGAAACTTCAGTGGAACCCCATGTGGCAGGTTGCGCTTTAATGTGTTGAAGAAATTTTCCCAGGAAAGGTCCAGCTATAATTACAGTAGGAATAGCAATGGCAATTCCATACAGCAGTACCAAACCTGTATTGGCATTAAATGCATTTACCAATACTACCGGCCCCGGGTGTGGGGGTAAAAAACAGTGCGTAGTACTGAGCGATGCAGCCATGGGAATGGCGATATACAAAATGGGCAAACCGGTTTTGCGACAAAGTGTAAATACCAGCGGTACCAATATCACAAACCCTGCATTGTAGTACAACGGGATGCCAATCAAAAAACCGGTAAGCAATACTGCCCATTGAATATGCTGCACACCAAATTTGTTGATGAGCGTTGCGGCAATCTGTTCGGCAGCGCCACTTACTTCCAATATTTTTCCCAGTACTGCACCCAGGCAAATAATGAGTGCAAGGCCACCCAATGTGCTACCTACTCCTTTTTCAATGGATTTAAGAATGTCGGCAGCCGGCATGCCCAATAATAAACCGCACACAATGGCCACCAGCAGCAACGATATAAACGGGCTAAGTTTTTTGATGGATAGAAAAACCTGTAGTACAACGGCAAGGGCAATAATGAGGAATGTCATGGGTTATGCAACTGTATTGAAAAGCGTACGAATGCCATCCACACCGATGGTAATTTACTTTATGTTATGGTTTCATTTGTATGCGTAGCACTTGTGTGTGGTTGGTAACAAACAATGTTCTTTCGTTGCCCGATAAAGCAATATTACTGCAGGCGTTAGCGAGGCGAAGAATGCCCAATATTTTCCCGGTGGAATTGAAGAAATAAACACCTCCCGGACCCGATGCTATTGTATTGCCCTTGCTGTCAATTTTGCATCCATCAGGCAGCCCCTTCCAGTCGGCAGGGTGATCGGCTGCACTGTAAAATATTTTTCCATTTTTTAATGAGTCGCCCTCAATATCCCATACATACCAGTTGGGTTTTTCGGGATCGCTGTTAGCGATCAATAATCTTTTTTCGCCGGGAAATAAAGCAATGCCATTGGGTTTGGTAATAGAATCTGTTAGTAAAAGAACGGTGCCGTCTTTCTTTATTTTATACACGCCATTCCATGCAGTTTCTTTCAACGGATCTTCATCCATTTTTTTTAGTCCATAAGGCGGGTCTGTAAAATAATATTCGCCGCTGCTACTGAGTACACAATCGTTGGGGCTCGAAAATTTTTTGCCATTATACTGGTTGGCAATGGTGGTAAATGAAGAAGCAGGTGCATCGATAGGAGCGTTCATTGTAGCAATGCGCCTGTCGCCATGTTGACATAATACTAAATGCCCTTCGGCGTCTAACAGTAAGCCATTGCTGCCTGTTTCGCGAAATGCACCAGCATTGCTACCGGTAAACCCGGAGGGGGACAAATACAATTGCTTTCCATTGCTTTCTGTCCATTCGAAAATTTTATTTTCCGGCACATCAGAAAACAATAGTTTCTGTTGCTTTTCCAGCCATAGCGGTCCTTCGCTCCAGGTAAGCGAATCGGCAATAATGCGGACGGGCGCATTAGAATCTATAATGTTATAGAGTGCAGTGTCGTAGCAAATAAGGTTGCCCGGTGCTGAAGCAGTATTGGCGTTGTTATGTGTAGTGATAGCAGGTTGGCAGGCAAACAAGCCGCCGCACAATACAAGAGGCAGAAATATTTTCATGAATATGAATTGATGGGTTGTACAAAATGGATGTATGCATTAGTGAGAATCCCTGGTAACGGTGGAGCCTGAACTTCCCTGTAAAAAATCGAGATCGGCTCCTTTGTCGGCACCCATTACATGGTTGATGTACAGGTGCACATAACCCCTGTTGGCAGCAGGTTTCGGGGTTTGCCAGTTAGCTCTTCGTTGTGCTAATTCTTCATCGCTTACATGCAATTGCAGCAAACGATTTTCAACATCCAGTTCGATGAGGTCGTTGTTTTGCACCAAAGCAAGATTGCCGCCAATAGCCGATTCGGGTGATACATGCAACACTGCTGTTCCGTATGCTGTGCCACTCATGCGGCCATCGGAAATGCGCACCATATCTTTTATGCCCTTTGCTAATATTTTTTTCGGCAGGGCCATATTGCCTACCTCTGGCATGCCCGGGTATCCCACAGGTCCCACGTATTTCAACACCATTACACAATGTTCATCAATGTCCAATGCAGGATCATCAATTCTTGCGTTGTAATCTTCTATGCTTTCGAATACTACAGCACGGCCTTTGTGCTTCATCAATGCAGGCGTTGCGGCAGAAGGTTTTATTACGGCACCGTTCAAAGCCAGGTTGCCTTTCACCACTACGCAGCCAGCTTCTGCGATCAATGGTTCTGTATAGCTTGCAATTACCTCCCGGTTATAGCAGTCGGTGTTGCCTGCAATATTTGCTGCATGGTTTTTGCCGGTTACGGTCACTACATTTTTGTGTAAGTTCTTTTGTAGCTCGTCGAGTATCACTGGCAGTCCACCCGCATAATAAAAGTCTTCCATCAAAAATTTACCCGATGGCATCAGGTTGAGAAGTAAAGGAATTTTACTGCCGATCTTGTCAAAATCATCGAGGGTAAGTTCTACGCCAATACGACCGGCAATGGCCATCAGGTGAATCAAAAAATTAGAAGAACCGCCTACTGCAGCATTTACCATGATCGCATTTTCGAATGCTTCACGGGTCAATATTTTATCGATGGTCAAATTTTCTTTTACCATTTCCACTATTCGCCTGCCGCTCAATTGCGCCATTACTTTTTTGCGGGAGTCTGCTGCCGGTATAGCTGCTGCACCACTCAGCGTAAGCCCTAAAGATTCTACCATACAAGCCATGGTAGATGCAGTGCCCATGGTCATGCAGTGGCCAATACTCCGGCTCATACAACTTTCGGCATATTCGCATTCTTCCTGCGTCATCTTGCCGGTTTTCATGTCTTCATCAAACTTCCATACATGCGTACCACTGCCAATGGTTTGGCCTTTGTAGCGTCCATTTAGCATGGGGCCGCCGGGTACTACAATCGTGGGCAGGCCAACGCTTGCGGCACCCATTACGGTCGACGGTGTCGTCTTGTCGCAGCCGGTAAGCAATACCACCCCATCAATAGGATTGCCGCGAATACTTTCTTCAGCATCCATGCTGGCCAGGTTGCGAAACAACATGGCTGTGGGTTTTAGCAGGGTTTCGCCCAAACTCATGATGGGAAACTCAACAGGAAATCCACCTGCCTCCAGCACACCTCTTTTCACTGCTTCGGCATGATCGCGAAAATGGGCATTGCAGGGCGTGAGTTCGCTAAATGTATTGCAGATGCCAATTACAGGGCGGCCATCAAACATATCTGTGGGCATGCCCTGGTTTTTCATCCAGCTCCTGTAAATAATGCCATCCTTATCTTTCTTACCAAACCATCCGCGGCTGCGCAGCTGTTGATTATTTTCCATCTGTCAATTTTTTGCAATCCAGTTAATGGCTATGGAAGCCTTGTTCTCAAATATAATTTGTTTATACTATTCATTATGCCGGCGGCTAATTTGTGAGTACTTGTGTGCGGCAAGCGGATTGCATATTTTTAATCAGGTAAAACTTGCCAAATGAATACACGTCGCCATTTCCTGCAAAAGTTGGCTTTGCCTTTTGCTGCCATGCCATTTTTATCGCTTACAACTATTGAAGAAGTAACTGCCGATGACGAACCTGTGTTGCGTATTGCCATTATGGGTTTGGGAAGCTATGGCACCCGCGTGGCAGAAGCATTGCAGGAAAGTAAAAAGGTGAAACTGGTAGGGGTGATAAGTGGTACTCCTGCAAAAATTACAAATTGGCAAAGCAAGTATGGTATACCGGAAAGGAACTGCTATAACTATGAAAACTTCGACAACATAAAAAGTAATGCAGATATAGATGCCGTGTACATCATTACTCCCAATGCGCTACACAAAGACCAGGCAATACGGGTGGCAAAAGCAGGCAAGCATGTGATCTGTGAAAAGCCCATGGCATTGAATGCTAAGGAAGGCCGCGAAATGATCGCTGCCTGCAAAAAAGCAAACGTGCAATTACTGGTGGGCTATCGTATGCATTTTGAGAGCAACACCCTCGAAATAATTCGTATGCGCAATGCAGGTATGTTTGGGAAAGTGATGTTCTTCCAGGGGCTGTGTGGTTTTCGCATTGGCGATCCTACTCAATGGCGGTTGAATAAGGCATTGGCAGGTGGTGGCTCCATGATGGATATAGGAATTTATGCAGTGAACGGCGCCCGGTATATGGTGGGCGAAGAGCCGATATGGGTTACGGCACAGGAAACAAAAACCGATGCTGTAAAGTTTAAAGAGGGTGTAGATGAAACCATACAATTCCAGTTTGGTTTTGAAAGCGGTGCAGTTGCCTCATGTGTATCTACGTATGGTTTCAGCAATCTTGATCGGTTCTTTTTAGATGGCACCAATGGCTATGCCGAACTGTGGCCGGCTACCGGGTATGGGCCCATAAAAGGAAGAACTAACAGTGGTGAACTCAACCTGCCTCACCGCACCCATCAAGCGGTGCAAATGGATGAAATGGCCGACATTATTTTGCGGGGCAAAACACCTGTGGTGCCCATAGATGGCGAAGAAGGTTTGAAAGACCTGGTATTGATAGATGCTATTTATGAAGCGGCAAAGTCCGGTAAAAAAATACTGTTGAAATAAGTGTATGTACAATACATCTCCACATGAGGGGAAGGCATTTTATCAGCAGCTTAGCAGTTTTTGTAGGGAGTGATTCTAGTGTAAAAAATTTTGTGCTTGAACATTGAAACGTGGAACGGATTGCCGCAGTTTTAATGGGGGACAAAAGGCGGATAATGTATTTTGTAATTCGTGCATTTGCATATACCTTAATGCCCTTCTCTTAAAACCTGTTTTCCATGAAACCGTACGTTAAACAATTTGCTTGGATGGCTATTGGTCTCCTGGCAGTTCAACATGTTTTTGCTATTGATACCAACAATACCCGGTTGCTATGGCAGCCTGCTATCAGCAAAACACATATTGCATTTATTTATGCAGAAGATCTGTGGGTAGCCAACCTTGATGGTTCCAATCCACGCCGCATTACTGTAAGCGAGGGTCGGGAATCGAACCCCATATTTTCACCCGATGGTAGCAGTATTGCTTTTACCGGCCAATACGATGGCAACTCCGATGTATTTATTGTGCCCACTGCCGGCGGTATTCCTAAGCGCTTAACCTGGCACCCGGGTGCAGATAATGTTCGTGATTTTTCGCCCGATGGAAAGAAAATATTATTCGCATCTGCACGGAATGTTTTTACAGGCAGGTATACGCAATTGTTTACTGTGGATATTAATACCGGTAGCGAAGAGCAGTTGCCTATTCCAAATGCCAACTGGGCTTCTTATAGTCCTGATGGAAGCCAGATTGCATACACGCCATTGTCGGATGTGTTTGAGCAATGGAAAAATTATAGAGGTGGCACCATTAGCCGTATTTGGTTGTACGATGTGAAATCGCATGCTGTTGTAGAAATTCCAAAACCAGCAGGAGGTTGCAACGATACCCGCCCGGTTTGGAAAGGCAACACGGTGTATTTCCGTAGCGATCGCAATGGCGAATTTAATTTGTATGGTTATGACCCTGCTTCCAAAGCAGTTTCCCAATTAAGTAAGTACAACGACTTCCCGGTATCGAGCCTGAATGGGTATGGCAACGATGTCATTTTTTCGCAGGCTGGTTATTTGTTTTTGTACAACGGAAGCAGCAAAAATATTTCTCCCATTAAAGTGGGCATTGGTGCGGATCTAATCGACTTGCGCCAGCGTTATGTAAAAGGAGATGCACATTTGCGTAGCGGCAATATCAGCCCTTCGGGTGCAAGAGTGGTAGTGGATTATAGGGGCGAAGTATTTACGCTTCCTGCGCAAAAGGGCGACCCGGTTAATCTTACCAACAGTTCCGGTGCACACGAAAAATATCCTGCTTGGTCGCCCGATGGAAAATCAATTGCTTATTTCAGCGATGTATCGGGCGAATATGCACTGCATATAAAAAACCAGGACAATACAGGTGCTGCCAAAGTTTTTGCATTGAATGGTTCAGGATTTTATTTCAATATTCATTGGTCGCCCGATAGTAAAAAGATCTGCTATGTAGATAATGGCCGCTGCCTGTATGTGCTGGATATTGCAAGCGGTAAATCAACCAAGATTGCAGAAGATGTAGTGTATTCGCCCGGTTCCTACCGTGACTTGTTTGGCAGTTGGTCATCCGACGCCAGTTGTTTGGCATATACCATCATTACCGAAACCAATTTTGAAAGAGCTTATATCTATTCATTTGCCGAAGGAAAATCGCATGCGGTTTCAGATGGATTAAGTAATGTAACGCAGCCGGTATTCGATCCATCGGGCAAATACCTGTACATGCTCGTGAGTACAGATGCGGGCCCGTTGGTAAACTGGTTCGATCTTTCTAACCAGGACATGACCACTACCAATCTTATTTATTTGGTTACTCTGCAAAAAAATGTGAAGTCGCCTTTTGCAAAAGAGAACGATGTAGAAGAAGTAAAAGAAGGGGCTGCAAAAGGGGATAGTGCGAAGCCGGCAACAAAACCCGATACTGCCAAATCCACTGCTGCGAAACCATCGCTTAAAATTGATTGGGAGGGATTGGAAAATCGTATTGTTCCATTGCCCATCAGCAAAGGAAATTATGGCTCGCTAAGTGTGGCCAAAGAAGGCGAACTATATTATTTGTCGGCGGCGCTGTTTGGCGATGGCCCGGCTATGCTCAACAACTACAGCCTTAAAAAACACAAAGAAGAACCCATTACTCCAGCCGATGATTTCATGATAGCGGCCCGTGGTGAAAAAATGCTGATTGCACTTAGAGGCAGGTTTATGATTGTGGCTACCGGTCAAAAACCGGGACCCGATGCGGCTGTCAATACTTCGGCATTGCAGGTAAAAATTTCACCAGCCGACGAATGGAAAAATATTTTCGCAGAAGCATGGCGTGTCAACCGCGACTATTTCTACGATCCCAATTTTCAAGGGGCCAACTGGGAGGCGATGAAGAAAAAATATGAAGTGCTGTTGCCCGATGTGGCATGCGTTAGCGATCTGTACCAGGTAATGCAATGGATGTTTAGCGAGTTGGCAGTAGGGCATCAGCGTTTTACAGCTATTGGCGATAGAAGAATAAACCCGGAAGCAATTGCGGGTGGATTATTGGGCGCCGATATAGAAGTAAAAGACAGCAAGTATAGCATTAAGAAAATTTATGGCGGGCTCAATTGGTCACCCGATCTGAGGTCGCCATTAACAGAACCGGGCGTGGATGTAAAAGCCGGCGATTATATACTTGCGGTAAATGGAGAAGAACTGAATACCTCGAGAAACTTTTACAGCTATTTTGAAAATACAGCAGGCAAATTGGTTGAATTGAAAGTATCGGCAAATGCCAATGGTAGCAATGCCCGTACTGTGAAAGTGGTACCCATTGCCAACGAAGCTGCATTGCGCAATCGGGATTGGGTAGAAGGCAATATGCGCAAAGTACATGCCGCTACAGATGGACGTGTAGCGTATGTATATGTGCCGAATACTTCTACATTGGGACACGAATATTTCAAGCGGTACTTTTTTCCGCAGGCCAATAAAGAAGCCATCATTGTGGATGAAAGATTTAATGGTGGCGGACAACTGGCCGATTACTATATAGACATGCTAAAAAAACCTGTGCAATCTTATTGGAGCTACCGGTATGGCAAAGATCAGAAGGCGCCCAGTGCCAGCATACAAGGACCTAAAGTGATGTTGATAGATGAAACAGCCGGTAGTGGTGGCGATTACCTGCCTTACCTTTTCAGGCAGGCAAAACTGGGTACGTTGGTAGGTAAGCGAACCTGGGGTGGATTGGTAGGTATATTGGGCTTCCCTGAGTTTATTGATGGTGGCAGTGTGACTGCGCCCAATGTGGCTTTTTACGACGAAAATGGATTCGGTATTGAAAACGTTGGTACACCACCCGATGTAGAAGTAGAACAATGGCCCAAAGATGTTATCAATGGCAAAGACCCGCAACTGGAAAAAGCGATTGAAATTATTTTGAAGGAATTGAAAGCTAATCCTCCGAAGCAAGTGAAAAAACCGGCATACCCCATCCGGGTTAAAAAATAAAGAAACATTCAACAGCCAATTTTTTGGCTGTTGTTGTTTTATAAGAAAGGCGTACATGGTGATGTGCGCCTTTCTTTATTGAAAGAAAATTGTATATAGAAAACTCTTGTCCGACTAAGATAAATTTCAAGGTTCGCTATTAACTTGTAAGAAAAATGCGCTATGAAAAGTTCTTATAAAGTAATCCGTAACCATGTGATAACCGGGTTTATTTTTTTGATGCCCGTGCTTATTTCCATTGCAGTGATTGGCAAGTTTTGGAATAAGCTTTTGGTACTGGGCAATAAAGTGTCTAAAATAATTCGGGTAGATACTTTGCTGGGCAATGCAGGCGATGCGGTTATTGCAGTGATACTGCTTATTCTGTTGTGCATTATTGCCGGCTTCCTGGTGAAGCTGAGTGTATTTAAAAGAATGAGTGACTGGCTGGATGAGAAACTGGCCGGCTTTATTCCGGGTTACAACGACCTGCGAAAAGAAACCGAGAATAAAATTGGAGTAGCCCCCAAAGCAGTGGAAGAAATTTTTGACACCTGCCTTATTCAAACGCAGGACCATTGGAAACCTGCCTACCTAATTGATGTAGCCGATTCGGGCGAAGCCACGGTGTTTATTCCTACAGCACCCACTTATAAAACAGGGCAGGTAGCCATAGTGCCAGCCAATAGCTATAAGAAATTGAATATCGATTCTAAAACCCTGAATGGGTATCTCACCAAAATGGGCAGAGGCATTTCTATTGCATAAGTGTTGAATCGAAATGGATGCAACGTTGATTGCGCTTCACTTGATTACTTCCTGCGAATATTGATGATGTCAACGGGTGGGCTGAAGAGCTGATTCTCTTCGGGGCGGCGATAAATTTTCATTACGATGTCCATGCCTTTTACTACCTGTCCAAACACAGCATAGCCTTGTTTGTCGGCATTGTTTTCGCCACCAAAATCGAAGCCGGGTTGGTCGCCAATGCAAATGAAAAATTCGCTACTACCGGTGCCTGTATCTTGCCGGGCCAGCGATAGTGCCCCGTTGATATGTTTGAGCCCTGTAACCGATGTGGGTTCATGCGGTGTACCCTTCAAATCATCCCTGCGATTCTTGTTGGCCCAAAGCCCGCACTGTATCAGTTCGGCAGGTGCCGATCCCATGGGTTGATTGTCTTCGCTCAGTATGCGATAAAAGCTACTGCGTTGGTAAAATCCTGAATCGATATAGGAAAGAATAGCTGCTACGGTTTTCGGCGCTTTGCCCGGGTACAACTGGGCTTCAATATCGCCGAATTGTGTTTCTATCACTATCAGGTTCTTAGATGGCTTTTGCGAACAACCTATTGTTACTGCAATGCCTGCCATCAAAAGCAAACGGTACATGCTGCGCATCTCAATATACTTTGCGGGTTCTTTCTTTTAATATGCGGATAGCTTCTTCTTTCGATGAAAAGCTTTGATTGATGTTGACCAGTTTGTCAGCCATTTTATCGTAGCGTTTGGTCATAAGGTAACCAAATAAATGCAGGTAGTGTATGCCTTCAAATACCAGTGATTTTTCTGCTGCAATTTTATCTGTTAGCCGCAAAAATTCTTTGGGCATTTCGGTATAGTGTAGGCCCGGCTTTAAATGATGAATCAGGTGATAGCCATCGTTCCAGCATTTTACGTTGTACGGCGTGTTGATGCAGTTGTAACAATTGCGATACATATTCTCCGGATCGTTAGGGTCGGCAAATGCATGCTGTGTCCAGTTGCCCAACATCATGATGAGTCTCCCAATGATAAAGGGGATAATAAAAATCATGAGGGTGGCTTTGAGGTTTACAAAACTCATGAGCACCATGAACAACAGGAATAGTATTTCACCAAACGACAGCGGTACATAATACTTCTTTTTTTTGCGTGTAAACAGGTACACAAACAGGTCCCAGAAACCATGCACCATAAAGCGTAAGTAGTATTCAATAAAATGCCAGGGATTATCGCGGTTGTAATAGAGGGTGCTGCTGCCGTCGTCTTTATTGTTGTTTTCTACATGGTGCATACCCACATGGTGGCTCACATAGCTTTCAGGGCTATGTCCAAAAAAAGGTGCAATGATCCAGGTTACAAATTGGTTGAGGATATTATATTTTTTCCTGAACAAGCGGCGGTGAGCAATGTTGTGATACATCAGCCCAAAGGGGCCGCGCAGCCTGATGCCGGAAATAAAGAAAAATAATGCGTAGAGCAACCACCACCATATTCCATCTATCAATGGCGTATAGAGTAAAATGGCCATTGGAAATACGGTGAGCATGATAAACGTAACAAGATGCAAAAAGGGAATATCCTTTTTATCGTTCAAAAACCTAAGCGCAAATTTTTCGTAAGCTGTAAATGTTTGCGGCTCCTGGTATACCGGGTCAACTATTGCTGGTAGCGCCTTCATTGCAAAAACTGGATTATTAAATGCTTTTCCCATTTAGCCAAACTGGCTAAACTAATCAAATGTAGGTGGTTCTAATGGCTCCTATGGTTTTGTGGTTTTAAATGCACATTTCGATCATTCTGAAGGGTATTATTCACGATAATGGCTGATTTATGCGTCTCGGTCGGCATTTTTTGACAAATGGTGAAGCGCATTTAGCGACAGCCTAATAAAATAACTTATCAATGCAGCATTCATTTCGGGTACCGAAACCAATTATCTTGCTGCGCCTCCAATATTAAACGCTTGTTTCATGAACAAATTATTTGTTGCCCTATTTGCATTGTGTATTTCCGGAGCCACCCTGGCTCAACAATCCAATATTGCGATTATTCCACAGCCCGTATCGGTAAATCCTGCTGCCGGTTTTTTTCAATTACCCGATCAATTGGATGTGGATGCTCCCAGGCTCCCGGAGTTGAAAGAAACTTTGAGATTATTACAGCAGAGGCTCAGTGCCGCTACAGGATCACAAGTGCAACTCATGCATCAACCTGCCGGCATGAGTGCCATCATGCTGACCATTAACACAAAAGCCAATCCTTTGTTGGGCAACGAAGGGTACGAATTAAAAGTAGATAGTAAACATGTTTTGCTGAGCGCCAACAAGCCTGCGGGATTGTATTACGGCGTGCAAACCTTGCTGCAACTTTTTCCAAAAGAAATTGAAAGCAATACACTGCAAAAAAATGTTCAATGGAAAATTCCCTGTGTTGACATTGTAGATTATCCTCGATTTGGATGGCGTGGCTTGATGCTCGATGTAGCCCGGCATTTTTTCACCAAGCAGGAAGTGAAAGATTATATCGACAAGATGGCCCGGTATAAATTCAATACACTGCATTGGCATCTTGCTGATGATGAAGGCTGGCGTTTGGAAATTAAAAGTTTACCCAAGCTCACCAGTATTGGTGCATGGCGTGTAGAGAAGACAGGATACTTTGGTGATATGAGTAAACCCCTGGCCAGTGAGCCCCGCAGTTACGGTGGCTTTTATACACAGGAGGATGTGAAGGAGATAATAGCGTATGCACAAGAACGCTTTGTAAATATTTTACCCGAAATAGATGTGCCTGGGCATAGCCTGGCTACGATTGCTGCTTATCCCGAATTGAGCTGCACACCAGGTGCAGAAAACTACACGGTGCGCAGTGGCGAAAAAATTATGGAATGGTATGGCAATGGAAAATTTTCAGCACTGGTCGATAATTCCCTGTGTCCTGCCAACGAAAAAGTGTACAGCTTTTTAAATAAGGTGTTTGGTGAAGTTGCCGCCTTGTTTCCTTTCGATTATATCCATATTGGCGGCGATGAATGTGCGCATAATTTTTGGGAAAGGAATCCACAGATACTTGCGTTGATGCAAAAAGAAAAATTGAAAGACATGCATGAGTTGCAAAGCTATTTTACCAAACGTGTAGTGGGCATCGTAGGAACAAAAGGAAAGAAAGTAATTGGTTGGGATGAAATACTGGAAGGTGGTTTGGTAGATGGCGCAGCAGTAATGAGTTGGAGAGGAGAGAAGGGTGGCATTGCAGCCACACAATTAAAACACGAAGTGGTAATGAGCCCAACTACATTCAGCTATATTGATTATATGCAGGGCGATGGAGCCATAGAGTCGAGAGTGTATGCAAAACTTCGCTTGAAGAAAGCGTATGAATTTGATCCCGTTCCGGTAGGTGCCGATGAGAAATACATCAAGGGTGGACAAGCTAATTTATGGACGGAACAAGTGTACAATATGCGTTATGCACAATACATGACCTGGCCACGTGCATTTGCCACGATCGAAAGTGTATGGACGCCGAAGAACCAAAAGAACTGGGAGCAGTTTACCAAAAGAGTGGAAACACATTTTGGCCGCATGGATGTGCAGCAGGTAAAATATGCGCCCAGTATGTTTGAGCCAGAGTTCACGGTGAGTAAAGACGATAAGGGCGATCTGTGGGTAACCATGACCAAAGAGATCGATGATATTGAATTGCATTACTCATTCGACAATTCATTTCCAGACCAGTTTTACCCAACCTATCAACAGGCTGTGAAAGTGCCAAAAGATGCGGCGCAATTAAAAGTAGTAAGCTACAGGGGCAACGAGCAGAAGGGCAGGTTCATTACTATTTCTGTAGAAGACCTTAAGAAAAGAGTGCCTGCGTCTAAGTGATCATGTATTACTCATTATAAATAGCGGTATCATTCCCGTTTTCCATGCATTTCGGTAGGCCTGCTACTGTGGCGACTTTTATTGCTCGTCCAGATTGAAGCCACTGCTCGGTTTTATTTTTACCTGTCCTGAAAAAGTTGACAGTTTTTTGCAAGCATGATGTCATTTGAAATTCACTCGGAATCTATACAATGTATAAGTTTTACAGTCAGCGTGTCGAGCAAAACTAAACTTTAGCTTCTTTAAAGTTTTATTCAGGTCTGGTAGAATTGTAATTAAATAAGACTGGTCACTTTTTGGTCTGTCACCAAACCCTAGTTCTAACTTCTTCGTTGAATCTATTTTCGAGTAAAGTCTTGCAGCAATGATTTTCTTTCCTGTAAAAACCAATGTAGAAGTATCCAGAATTCCTTCGACAAAGACAAACCCTTTGTAACTATTGTCAGTATAGTTTAAAAAAAGTGGTTTGCCGTCATTTATGGTAATACATCGATTTACAATAGGTGGTAACTCGCAGACTACCGTGCCTTTGGTACTACTTTTTTTGGATTGCCCAAATGAAGATGAAAAGGCGATGAAAAAAGCAACAAAGTATAGAAGTCGCATGGTCTTATTTACAGTAAGATTCGTCTAGTAGCAATTTTCATAAATGTAACGGCTATTGTTTGCATACAACACTCTGCTATACACTATATATCCGGGTGAAATGTTTTTTGGGGTGGGTAGTTGGCCTTTTTGGGGAAGAAAAATGCCGAAAAGTTGGGCTGAATTTGGGCGGATTTCAAGTTTTTTCAGCCAAAATACATGTTTATACAGGGGTAAAATAGGGGTTGGGCATGATGGGAGGCCAAAATTGAAACTCAATGATAGCAAGGGTTTTGAGGCTTTTTTGGCTTTTTAGGCATCATTTGAACCCCCTAATTGTTGTTTGTGGACCTCTGTTTGTGGGTATATGTTTGCATTATCAAATTGAAACACACACCACACAAACACTCAATTAGATGAATGCATGGAAAGCCGATCAACAACAGACAAGCCACATGCATCCTTGTTTGAAAAGACGGTAACTCTCTTCGGTTGCAAAGCATATGAAAGGAAGATTGTAAAAAAGAAACGAATTTTTAAACACAACCATTAAATCGAAGAGTCATGAAAAAGTTATCATTCATTATCGCCCTGGCCGCCATCGTATTGGCAATGGCCCCAACCGCTACTACTTTCGCTAAGAAAAATAACAGCAATAAAAAAGAAATAGTACGCGCCGGAAATATCTCAGTTAAGCATTACGGATCTGACGATCAGTATGTGTACCTGCAAGTGAGCCTGGCACAAAATGCCGACAAAGCCGCTACTTTCCGTATCACAGACAATTTCGGAGATGTGCTTTTCTCTGATCGTATCATCACCAAAAACCACACATTGATGGTGAAGTTCCGCCCGGAAGAATTGGAAAATCTCAACATGGAATTGATCACCAACGAAGGTGTGTACCGCAAAGAGCTGTCTGTAGAAGTTAAAACCTTCTCTTCAGCTGTTGTAAAAGAAGTTGAAACCAAGTAATTACCCTTTAACCATTTATCAGCTCGGCAACTCGACTGATACACACCCCATCTTTCTAACGGCACTAACGGATACATTTCTGTTAGTGTCGTTTCTTTTTATGCTATCACGCAATGTGGCCTTGCTCTTTTTGCAGTTCCTGTTCTATCAGTTGGCTGATCTCGTTGGCCATATTCCAGATCATAAAATGTCCTCCGCCTTCTACCCAATAGTTGGGACTAACATGTCCCGCTGTTAGCAGCCTGTCCTGCTTGCCATGTATATGAATAATGTTTGCAGGTGTTTTGTCCGATTGCCAACCGAGTATCATATTCACCGATCTTTTCATTAGCCGAAGATCAGTTTGTTGTAGCATGCTTCTTTTTAAATACAGTTCTTCCGCCTTGCTCCTGGTGTCAAATAAAAACCTGCTGAGTATATGGCTTCTTGTCACTAACCAATAAGGTATCCATCTGTGTAGTTTCAGTTTTGCGGCCCATCTAATAAGTGTTGGCAATTCGTTGTGGTGTTTGCAACTACTTACAATAATGGTTTTGTACAGAGGCTGTATAGCAGCAATTTCGGTAGCCAGCATGCCGCCAAATGATACACCCAGCAATATTGCATTGGGATGTGTTATTTGTGTTGCGAGTTTTTTTGCAAAGGTTGGAAGCGTGTCGTTTTCTTCAGGAATTTCCCAACGAATGGGATGCAGGGTTGCATTACTGATTTGCAATTTTTTGAAGATGCCAAAATCGGCAGCAAGCCCACTGATGCAATAAATATGGAAATGCGTTGGTGCTGAAGTCGGCATTGGCTTGTTCTATTTTGCAGGTTTGTAGGCCAATGCGTATTTCGACCAAATTTCATAGATAGGTGCGCCTGCAGAACTCAGCCCGCTATGATGCCATTCTCCATTTTGAATGCTATATGAAAAACCAAGCCTGGCACCCACACGTTTATCATCTCTCGAGAAAAATTCGATATGCTCTTCATATTTGCCATTGGTGGCAGTATAACTTCCTCCGCCGGTTCCCATAAACTCTTTTGTGTCTGAGTTGAACGCCACCCATTGAAACCTGCCACCGCTCAATATTTTTATGGTGCGCCTGGCACCCGGTGTACTTCTGCTAATAGTGCTGTCGCGTTTTCTACCGGTGATCACCCAGTTGCCGGAGAGTTCGTCTTTGGCATTGCTTTGCCTTTCCCATACTTCCAGCAGTTGTGTGCCATGCAGGGAAGCCTCAATCGTCATCTTGTTTTTTGAAAGTTGAAAACTGTAGTTGGTTTTTTGCCCAACCATTTCTGGTTTTGCAGTATAAAAATCCATGGCTTCCACATAACTATTTCCTTGTACGCTAAACTGGCCGCCGCCTGCACTGATGAACTTGCCGGAGTCTGCAGTGCTGGTACCAAAAGCAAAATATCCATCCTGGAAAATTTTGATACACACTTTATCAGTTACGGGTTTCCCGTTTTGACTCACCAGTTTCCAGGCACCTTCCATGTTTTGCGCCATAGCGGTCATACTCATGAACAGCATTGCAATACTCCAATATTTTTTCATGGCAAAAGTTTGAAATGAAGCGAATAACTAAGGTATCAAAAAAACAGCGCAACCTGAGCTGTGCAACTTGTTTCATGCTTTTCCCACTCTTAGATATTCGGCCTGATATACAGTGTTGGTTGTGTTGCCAATTGCTTGTCGTTTACTCTTATCCAAATGGAGGTTTCTCCTAATTGCACTTGCAATAAATAAGATGCACCCATAAACTGTACCTGCAGTACATCTACTAAAACGCCATCTTCTTTGTTGTTGAAAACATGCCAATGCTCAGGTCTGAAAATGGAAGGGGCTTGCCCCACTGCATCAAAATATTTTCCAAAATACGTTTGTAAAAACTCGGCATTCAATTCAGTGTAATGCCCTAGTAACCCTGCTACATACGCATCGGCAGGTGCATGATACAATTGCTCAGGCGAATCCTGCTGCACCATTTTTCCATGGCGCATCACCATGATCTCATCGGCCCATGGCAACAGGTCGGTGGCATCATGCGAAACAAGGATTATAGATAAGTTTAAATTTTGCTGCAGCTGGTAAATGACCTGTTTTACTATTTGTTTGTGTAGTGCATCGAGGTTGGAAAATGGTTCATCGAGCAACAACAGTTTTGGCCTTTTGGTAAGCATTTTTGCCAATGCAATGCGTTGCCTTTCGCCACCGGATAAACCACTATTTGTTTTGCGTTGCAACAAGTGGTCGATCTCGCAGAGCCGGTACAATTCATCGCCTTCTTCGGCCGAGAGTTCGCTGCCATAATCGAGGTAGTCGAATACCCGGTAGTTGTTGCGCAGTTCGAAATGCTGGCTTAGGTAGGCAATATGTTTATGGCCGGGAATTAACTGGTCCCAGGGGCCTAAAACTTTTTGGCCTTCAAAATAAATGCTGCCTGCATCGGGCTGTACCAGCCCGCCGATCATTTTGAGTAATGTGCTTTTGCCCGAGCCTGTTTCGCCGGCAATAGCCAGCTTCCGGTTTTGCGACAACTCAAATGATACAGGATGCACAATGCAACGATTGTCGAGGCTTTTGCTCAATTCATGTACCGATAACCATTGCATAGCTTCTTGTAATTAAAGCCCGAAAGTAAAGAAAGCCTTCACGCAGTATTCATACAATGCAAAACGAGGATGATTATTTTTCACTACAGGTAAACAAAAAAATCCCGCTACCAATTGAGTAGCGGGATATAGTATGTTGCCTGCTGTATAATTATGCACCAAACTGTTTGCGAATAATATTCAATGCAGCACCTGCTTTAAACCACTCAATTTGTTGTTCGTTGTAAGTATGGTTTACTTCAATGGTATCGCTGCTGCCACCGGCATGATGCAATACAAGTGTGAGCGGCTTACCGGGGGCGAATGTTGTCAATCCAATAATATCGATGCTGTCGTCTTCCTGTATTTTGTCGTAGTCCGATTTGTCGGCAAATGTGAGTGCCAGCATACCTTGTTTTTTGAGATTGGTTTCGTGAATGCGGGCAAAGCTTTTTACCAATACTGCACGCACACCCAGGTGGCGGGGTTCCATGGCTGCGTGTTCGCGACTGCTACCTTCACCATAGTTTTCATCGCCCACCACAATGGTTCCAACGCCTGCGGCTTTGTATGCACGTTGCGTAGCAGGTACCGGTCCATATTCGCCGGTGATCTGGCTCTTGATATTGTCGGTTTTTTCGTTGTAAAAATTCACCGCACCAATCAGCATGTTGTTGCTGATATTGTCGAGATGCCCACGAAATTTCAACCATGGACCTGCCATGGAAATATGGTCGGTAGTGCACTTGCCTTTTGCTTTAATCAGGAGTTTCAAGCCTATCAGGTCGGAGCCTTCCCATGCAGCAAAAGGATCGAGTAGTTGCAGGCGATTGCTGGTAGGGCTTACTGCAACCTGTACAGCGCTGCCATCTTCTGCAGGAGCCTGGTAGCCTGCGTCTTCTACTGCAAAGCCACGTGGGGGAAGTTCATCGCCTGTTGGAGGATCCAACTTTACCTGCTCGCCTTTTTCGTTGGTGAGGAAGTCGGTGATGGGATTGAACGTAAGATCGCCTGCTATGGCCAAAGCGGTAACCAATTCGGGGCTGGCAACAAACGCCAATGTATTCGGATTGCCGTCGGCACGCTTCGCAAAGTTTCGGTTGAAGCTGTGCACAATGGTATTGCGTTCCTGTTTTTCGGCACCCACACGTTCCCACATGCCAATGCATGGGCCGCAGGCATTGGCATATACAGTAGCGCCAATCTGCGCAAATGTCTGTAAGAATCCATCCCTGTCGATTGTATAGCGAACCTGTTCGCTGCCGGGGGTAATGGTAAATTCTGCTTTTGTCTTCAGGTTCTTTTCGGCTACCTGTTTGGCCAGGCTCACGGCACGGCTGATGTCTTCGTAAGACGAGTTGGTGCAACTGCCAATCAATCCCACTTCCACTTTGGTAGGCCAATTGTTGGCTTCTGCCGCTTTTTTCATTTTTGAAATAGGCGTGGCCAGGTCGGGTGTAAAAGGCCCGTTGAGGTGGGGTTCCAGTTCACTTAGGTTTATTTCTATCACCTGGTCGAAATAGGCTTCCGGATTGGCATACACATCGGCATCACCAGTTAAATGTTCAGCAATGCTATCGGCCAATGCAGCTACTTCAGCCCGGCCTGTAGCTTTCAGGTAACGGCTCATGCTAGCGTCGTATCCGAAGGTGGAAGTGGTAGCGCCAATTTCGGCACCCATATTACAAATGGTGCCCTTTCCGGTACAACTCATAGCCACGGCACCTTCTCCAAAATATTCTACTACTGCACCGGTGCCACCTTTTACAGAGAGAATGCCGGCCACTTTTAAGATCACATCTTTGGGAGCTGTCCATCCGCTCAGTTTCCCGCTGAGTTTTACGCCTATCAGTTTGGGCATTTTCAGTTCCCAGGGAAGCCCGGCCATTACATCGCAGGCATCAGCACCACCCACACCAATGGCTATCATACCAAGGCCTCCGGCGTTTACAGTATGGCTGTCGGTGCCTATCATCATACCTCCGGGAAATGCATAGTTTTCCAACACCACCTGGTGAATGATACCGGCACCGGGTTTCCAGAATCCAATGCCATATTTATTAGACACCGAAGCGAGGAAATCGTACACTTCGCTGCTTTCATTTACTGCACGGGCCAGGTCTACCTTACTGTTGTCTTTTGCTACTATCAGGTGGTCGCAGTGTACGGTAGATGGCACGGCCACTTTTGCACGACCGGCTTGCATGAATTGCAACAGCGCCATTTGGGCAGTGGCATCCTGCATGGCCACACGGTCGGGGGCAAAATCCACATAGTCTTTGCCACGGGCAAATGTTGAAGTGGCATCACCCTGGGTAAGGTGGGCGTACAATATTTTTTCGGTCAGTGTAAGTGGGCGGCCAATCGCTTTTCGGGCTGCGGCTATGCGTGCCGGAAAACGTTCATACACCGCTTTTATCATTGCTATATCAAATGCCATAATGTTCGATATTATATGTGTGATAAAAAGTTGATCAGATGGATAGTGAAGTTAAGAATAGTATTGTTAAGAGGGGGTGATATGCGTAGCTAACTCAGTATAGCCCCAAAAACAAACCCCATCCTGTAAGGCACAGAATGGGGTTGAAGAGAGATAAGTATAAAGTTGTTCTACTACTTGCTCAGTTGCTTATGTGGTGGTGCAAACTTGGTAAGGTTGATGCCTTCAACGGCAGTGATGTATTCTTCAATAGTAGGGGTTCTGCCCAATATGGTAGACAATACCACCACCGGTGTAGATGACAGCAGGGATTCTCCTTTTTTGCCTTCGGTATCTTCTACCACACGTCCCTGGAAAAGACGGGTAGATGTGGCCATTACGGTGTCGCCTTTGGCTGCTTTTTCCTGGTTGCCCATACAGAGGTTACAACCGGGGCGCTCCAGGTACAACATTTTTTCGTACTCGGTACGTGCTGCAGATTTTGGTGCGTTGTCATCAAATTCGAAACCGGAATATTTGCGCAACACTTCCCAGTCGCCTTCAGCTTTCAATTCGTCCACAATATTATAAGTAGGAGGCGCTACAACCAGCGGTGCATTGAATTCAACCTTGCCTTTTTGTGCTTCTACATTCTTCAGCATTTGCGCCAAAATTTTCATGTCGCCTTTGTGCACCATGCAGGAGCCGATAAATCCAAGATCTACTTTTTTCTCACCACCATAAAACGACAACGGCCTGATGGTATCGTGCGTGTAACGCTTCGACACATCATTGTTGTTTACATCGGGGTCAGCGATCATGGGTTCAGCTATCAGGTCAAGATCCACCACCACTTCTGCGTAATATTTCGCATTGGCATCAGGTGTCAATGCAGGTTTTTCGCCCGATTGAATTTCTGCAATTCTCTTATTGGCTTTATCGATCAATCCCTGCAGCACCTGGTTCTTGTTGTCCATGCCTTTGTCGATCATGATCTGGATCCTGCCTTTTGCAATTTCCAGTGATTCGATCAACGTAGCATCTTCCGAAATACAGATAGAAGCTTTGGCTTTCATCTCTGCAGTCCAGTCGGTGAATGTAAATGCCTGGTCGGCAGTAAGGGTTCCAATATGCACTTCAATAATTCTTCCCTGGAATACGTTTTCGCCACCAAACTGCTTCAGCATCTGGGCTTGTGTAGCATGCACCACATCGCGGAAATCCATGTACTCCTTCATGCCGCCTTTGAAAGTAACTTTCACCGATTCAGGAATGGGCATGGATGCTTCACCGGTAGCCAATGCGAGTGCCACGGTGCCGGAGTCGGCGCCAAATGCCACACCTTTCGACATTCTTGTATGCGAGTCGCCACCAATAATAATGGCCCACTCGTCAATCGTAATATCGTTAAGTACTTTATGAATTACATCGGTCATGGAATGATAAACGCCTTTGGGGTCACGGGCTGTGATCAATCCAAAATCGTTCATGAACTTCATGAGTTTTGGAATATTGGCCTGCGCTTTTTTATCCCAAACAGAAGCGGTATGACAACCGGATTGGTATGCACCATCTACAATAGGAGAGATAACTGTTGCAGCCATCGATTCCAATTCCTGCGCAGTCATCAAACCGGTGGTATCCTGCGAGCCTACAATGTTCACGTTTACACGAACATCAGAGCCTGCATGTAATACTTTGCCCGGTGTAGTGCCTACGGCATTCCTGTTGAATATTTTTTCTACTGCAGTAAGGCCTTGTCCTTCGTGGGAAATTTCTTTGGAAGGCGCAAATACCAGTGGTGTATTAATGCCTAAAAGTTGCGCTGCAAAAGTTTGCAGCTTTTTGCCGAATACAATAGCGTATGATCCTCCGGCTTTAATGAATTCCATTTTCTGCGGCGTGAATGCCTTAGAAATGTCGATCAGTTCTTTATCGCCGTTGTATAGTTTTTTTGTTTTGGTGTTGATGGTGAGCACAGTGCCGGTAGCCACAGAATAGGCTTCTTCCAACACAACATCGCCATTTTCGTTGCGAACTGGGTTGCCGTTGGCATCCAGTTTTTTCACCCAGTTTTTCAGGTCGATACCAATACCGCCCGTAACGTCAACCGTGGTGAGGAAAATGGGAGAAATACCGTTGGTGCCACCCACAATAGGTGCAAAATTCACAAAGGGTACATAGGGGCTGGCTTGTTTACCGGTCCACAGTGCCACGTTGTTTACACCCGACATCCTGGACGAACCCACGCCCATAGTGCCTTTTTCGGCAATGAGCATTACGCTTTTGTCGGGATGCTGTGCCTGCAATGCTTTGATCTCCTCCTGTGCCTTGGGTGATATCATGCACTTGCCATGCAGTTCGCGGTCCGAACGGGAGTGTGCCTGGTTGCCGGGAGAGAGCAGGTCAGTAGAAATATCACCTTCGCCTGCAATGAATGTAACCACCTTAATTTCTTCGGCTACCTCGGGCAGTTTGGTAAAGAACTCAGCCTGTGCATAGCTTTCAATGATCTCTTTTGCAATGGCATTGCCGTTGTTGAAAGCTTCTTTCAAACGGTCGGTATCGGCCTCATACAGGTACACCTGTGTCTTCAGCACATTGGCAGCTTGTTTTGCAATAGCAGCATCATTGCCCAGGGCAAGATCGAGCAGTACTTGAATAGAAGGCCCGCCCTTCATGTGCGAGAGCAGTTCAAAAGCAAAAGCAGGACTGATCTCTGCCACAACAGCTTTGCCAAGGATGATCTCATTTAAAAACGCAGCTTTCACACCGGCAGCACTGGTAGTGCCGGGCAATGTGTTGTAAATAAAGAATTGTAGCGAGTCTTTGCGGTAAGCGTTGCCTGCATCTTTAATTTGGGCAATGATCTCGCTCAGCAATTCTGCTCCATCAATGGGCTTGGGGTGAAGCCCCTGGCTTTTTCTTTCTTCGATTTCCTGTAGGTAATCGTTATACATGCTCATAGTAGCGGTCTTTTATTATGGTTATTGCAGATTCTTACAACAGTCGCTGGCAGGGCCTGGTTCATTCCGGCTACAAGCATTAAAACAAAGCTTTGGTGCTTGCTGCCCGACTGAATTTTAAAAGCTGCGCGAAAGTACGTTTTCGAAGCCAAGCCACGCAAGCAAGATGAAAAAAGGGAATTGTTTTTGTGTTTTTGGAAAAATTGTAAAAAACGGGTAGAAAATTTCGAAAGTAAATTTTGAAAGCGGAACCGTTTTGAGCCGGTGGCGGAAGCGGGGGAAACCATTTCTTTCGTATTTTGCAATATATAAGCCCCCACCAACAGATATGAACAGGTTAAAAAGTTTTGTAGAGATGAACGCTTTTGGCGTGTGCACGTACCTTGGCGAGAAGTTCAATATTGCCACTTCAAGGATCAGGCTCTACTTTATCTACCTCAGTTTTTTAACCATGGGTTCGCCTGTGATCATCTACTTTTTCCTTGCTTTTTGGATGAACCTGAAGCAATACATTTTTAGCAGTAAACGCAATCCCTGGAACGCCTGATCGGCTTCCCACAACTTATAGTTAGGATATGCCCTAATAAGAGAAACCTCCCCGAAGGGAGGTTTTCTTTTGATCTGAAAAACCCTATTGAACACTAATATGGTGACTCAGCCTGCAAGTCGGCTGGTGAAATCTACGCTGTAGGTTCCTGCTGGAATATTTTCCAATGCTATCCCGTTTTGTATAGTTTGTTTTGAAATGCTATACTGCAAAACCTTTTTGTTGGCAGTATAAATGACAAGCCGTGCATCATTGTTCGCAGCCCGGTATCCTAAGATAATATTTCTATTTTGATTTACAACCCTGGTGATGCTGAATGCAGTAGAAGTTAAAACAGTGTGTGCAACATGATCGCCGGATGTGATGTGTGTGTGCCAAAAAACAGGAGAACCCGTATGTACCAAAGGATCGGAGCCAATATCTTTACGCAGTACCACATTATTGCTGATGCCAAAAGACTGGCCCATTGCAGCGGGTTGATGCGTAAGTAAAGTAAAGGCGTTGATGCCTGAGGGTTTCATTGAAAAGGGGCGTTAAATAAGTCCTTATAAAATTGGAGGAAACTCGTTGGAGCAGTTATTAAAACATATTCACATTTTTTGAACTATTGGGGAATACGCTGGCGGTTGCTGCGTTTTACCCCATTTTATTCACGGCTGCTCTCAATTCAACCAGCTTGTACAGCAGGTCTTCCAGCAAATGCAGCGGTAGCATATTAGCACCATCGCTTTTGGCAACTGCCGGGTTCGGGTGGGTTTCTATAAATAATCCATCGGCACCCGTAGCTATGGCCGCTTTGGCAATAGTGCCAATGAGCTGTGGATTGCCCCCGGTAATACCCGTGGTTTGGTTGGGTTGCTGCAGGCTATGGGTACAATCCATAATTACAGGAGTGCCCAGTGCTTTCATCCAGGGAATATTTCTATAATCCACCAGCAGGTCCTGGTAGCCAAACGTGGTACCTCGTTCGGTGAGCATAATTTTTTGATTGCCCGCCTGCGCAATTTTTTCTACAGCAAATTTCATGGAAGGGCCACTCAGGAATTGCCCCTTTTTCACGTTCACAATTTTGCCGGTGTCGGCCGCTGCCAACAGCAGGTCCGTTTGGCGGCACAGGAAGGCGGGTATCTGTAAAATGTCGATATACTTTGCGGCTCCGGCACATTCGTCGTGCGCATGCACATCGCTGGTGGTGGGCAATCCAAATTTGGCGCCGGCTTTTTGAATAAGGTCGAGGCCCACTGCATCGCCCAGGCCGGTAAAGCTGGAAGCGCTGGTGCGGTTGGCTTTTCTGTAGCTGGCCTTAAATACATACGGTATCTGCAGTTTCTTACAAATGCCACTCACGGTTTCTGCAACTTCCATTACCAGTTCTTCGCTTTCTACCACACAGGGGCCGGCAATTAAAAAGAAATTGTCGTTGTTGTATACCTGCTTTGCAAACAGGTTTTTCAGAAATTGTTCCATGGGGCAAATGTAGTATTCTGTGCCATCTTGACTGCTGCGCTATTTTTTATTGCCAGCCAAAGGACTTTACATTTGCAGCTTATTGCAACCTGCAATACAAAATTTTGAACTTGCCATGACAAAAGAGAAAATACTGGTAATTGGCGCTTCGGGCCAAATAGGGGTGGAACTGACACTTGCATTGCGTAGCATATATGGCAATGCCAATGTAATAGCCAGCGATCTGCGGGAGCAAAACCCGTTGCTGGAAGGAACAGGGCCTTATGTGGCGCTGGATGTGATGAATAAAGAAATGCTGCATGTGCAGGTGATAAGGCAGAATATTACGCAGATCTATTTATTGGCAGCCATACTGTCGGCCACAGGCGAAAAAAATCCGAACCTGGCCTGGCATCTCAATATGCAGGGCCTGCTGAATGTGCTCGACATTGCCCGCGAAGAAAAGCTGCACAAAGTGTACTGGCCTTCTTCTATTGCAGTGTTTGGTCCTACATCACCTAAGCAACTTTGCCCGCAGCAAACCATTATAGAACCTGTTACCGTGTATGGCATCAGTAAATATGCCGGCGAGTTTTGGTGCAACTATTATTTCCATCGCTATGGGGTGGATGTGAGAAGCCTGCGCTACCCGGGTTTGATATCGTATAAAAGCGCACCTGGCGGTGGCACTACCGACTATGCAGTAGAAATTTACCTGGAAGCCTTGCAGGAAAAAAAGTATGAATGCTTTTTAAGGGAAGACACTTACCTGCCCATGATGTATATGCCCGATGCTATACGGGCCACTATTGAACTGATGGAAGCGCCGGCCGAAAAAATAAGTGTGCGCCATTCGTACAATTTGGGTGGCATGAGTTTTTCGCCCAAAGAAATTGCCGCTTCCATACAACAACATATCCCGGAGTTTTCCATTTCGTACAAGCCCGATTACCGGCAGGCCATTGCCGATGGCTGGCCACAAAGCATTGACGATACCGTAGCCCGCAAAGATTGGGGTTGGAAAGAAGAATACAATCTTCAATCGATGACCGCAGACATGCTTGCTAATTTGGCGAAGTAGGGCTGCAGAGTTTTATGCACATTCTTTTTATGAATGCGAAGAGTCTCCGGAATTGGAGACCTGAACCCGCATGCATGGATGCCAGCCAAAAAGCCCCCTCAACAAAAAAATAATTGGTAATACAACACCTTATGTATATTGCCAGCGGTAGCGTATTGCAAAATACGCTGTTGCACATATGAAATAATTATTTAACCAAAACAACAGAACATGAACTGGTTTTTAGTCGTATTAAAAAAGTATGCAGAGTTTAACGGACGGGCAAGACGAAAGGAGTATTGGTACTTTACTTTATTCAGTACTATCATATCATTCGGCATTGCTATGGTAGAAGTTGCGGTGAATACAGAGCTTTTGGGTACGCTTTTTTCTTTGGCAATACTTATACCAAGCATTGCAGTAGGGGTTAGAAGAATGCACGATGTAGACAAAAGCGGATGGTACCTATTGATCCCGATCTATAATCTTATTCTCGCTTGCACAGAGGGAACTACTGGCCCCAATGAATATGGTTCTGATCCCAAAAGCTCTGAGTTTGAGGATGAAATTGAAATGATTGGTAGAAATTAATTGCATTATACTGCCAGCTTCCAATATGTGTCGGCTATACACTGGTTCGTGAATCTCCACGAACCAGTTTTTTTTATTCATATACCAGGGTTGAGTAAATAGGGAAATTTCCCTGCTCTTCAACATTTGCAATGTCGAACCCGTATCGGCGGATTTGTAATCCGCTTGAATAACCTACACCCGAAGATGGTATTTGCTTGCCGGGTTATAAACCCGGTGATAGGCGTTCAGGATTGCAAATCCTGAACAGCCCGATGAGTAAAGCAATTACTTATTCAGCAATACCGGCTCCCCAAATCCAAGTGCCTTTAATCCCGGCAATTGTGTTTTTGCATCACCTACGATCAACCAGATCATTTTATTGGCATCCAGGTATTTTTGAGCCAGTTCCCTGATCTGTGCAACCGTCATATTTTTTACAATCGCTTCTCTTTCTTTTACATAACCAGGTTTCCATCCATAGCGGCTGATATTTTCCAGCATACCCAATTTTGATCCTGCCGTTTCAAAAGCCCTTGCATTGCTTTTTATCAAAAAGCTTTTGGTGGTTGCCAGGTCGGCTTCGCTATAATTCTTTCCGTATTGTTCCAGTATCTGTTTCACCAACTGTGCCGACTCGAAAGTCACATTGGTTCTTACACTGCTTGAAATGGTAAAAGGTCCCGCGGTTTTTGTTCCTGAAAAACCGGAGTTGATACCATAAGTATATCCTTTCCCTTCCCTCAATTGTTGCGTAAGTTGAGAAGCAAATCCGCCACCACCCAATATATAATTCATCACAGTTGCGGGGTAATAATCTTTATCCGTAGCGGGTAAGGCAAGATAGCCAAAGCGTATTACCGACTGCTTTGCATCAGGCACATCATAAAAATATACCTGTGATGTTGCGGGTGCCTGGGGTACGGGATAAACAGGAATGTTTACCGGCTTAGCTGCCCATTTTTTCACAATCGCATTCAACGGAAGGGTGGCTTCTGTTTTACCCAATGAACCCACAAAATGCAATGTGGCTACAGAAGGCGATATGCTTTTATGGTAAAATGCTTTCAGATCATCGATAGTGATGGTGTTCACTGTTTCAAGTGTACCTAAAATATTTTTAGAACGGATATCATCCTTTCCAAAAAGCAATTGGTTATAGTTATTCTGCGCAATCGCATTAGGATTGGCTTGCTGCTGGCGGATCTGGCTGATCACACTTTGTTTCACCAACTGAAATTCTTTTTCATCCCAGCGTGGTTCCAGTAAAATTTCACTCATCAGGTCCAGTGTAGCCTTATAATTCCTGGCCAGCGTAATTACCCTGATCCGAATATCTTCTGCACCGGCAAACACATTGATAATGGCACCTAACTGGTCAATCGCTTCTTCCAGCTCTTCGGGAGTTTTTTTAGCGGTTCCCTGCGTCATCATCCTGGCCACTAGGTTAGACACACCTACTTTATTGGGATCTTCCAGCAAAAGCCCTCCTTCCATCACCAGTTCAAAATGCATCAGGGGAACTTCTTTGTTTTCAATTCCATACACACGTAAACCATTGGCCAGTTTCTCGTTCCATACAATCGGGGTCTTTACTTCCGGTGCTTTGCCATAAGGCGGTTCTTTGCTGCGGTCGAAACTGGATGGCGTTTTTGGATAATCTGCTTTTGCAGAAGCATCTATATTTCCTTCTGCACCGGCCACGATGACTTCTTCCACTACGTCTGCTTTTTTGGAACCATCCAGCGCCAATGCGATTTTCCCTTTTGGTACAAAACTCGTGGCAACATAATTTTTGTTCTTGATATATTTCTGGTACACACGCATTATATCTGCAGTAGTAACAGAAAGAAAATTGTTGATGTCCTTCTCAATAAAACCTGGATTGCCCGCAAAAATATTGTACTGTGCCAGTTGCGTACCCTTTCCCAACACACTTGACAGCGAATTATAAAAACGGGTTTCTTCTGCCGCTTTCAAACGGTTAAGGTCTTTTTCTGAAATGCCTTCCTGTTCAAATTTTGCAAAAGCTTCATTGATCGCTTTACTTACTTCATCCAGGTCCTTGTCTGCAAATGCACGTACAGATAAACGCATCTGTCCGGCTAATTCAGCAGTGCGGTTAAACATGCTTACATTGGAGGTGATTTTTTTATCTTCTACCAATACCTTGTACAGGGGGGCTGTTTTGCCATCAGAAAGATATTGTGCTAAAAAATCCAACGCATAGGAATCAGGATGGTAATCTTCTACGGTTACCCATGCCATGGTAAGTTCAGGCAACCTTGCAAAATTATCTTCATGATAGAGCTTTACTGTTTGATTGATCACACCGGGCCTTTTTGCCAATGGTGTAATGGTTTCGCCTCTTTTTATTTCACTAAAATATTTTTCTACCCATTTGCGTGCTTGCACCGCATCAAAATCGCCGGCTACTACCAGGGTCACATTGTTGGGTACATACCATCTTTTAAAAAATTCTTTTACATCAGATACCGTTGCATTCTGCAGGTCTTCCAATGAACCGATTACCTGCCAGTTATAAGGATGATCTGCGGGGTACAGGTTCTTATCTATCACATACGAAGTATGCCCATAAGGATTGTTGTCAACACCCTCGCGTTTTTCATTTTTCACCACCTGTTTTTCTTTGGCCAAAACAGGATCGGTAACGGTATTGATAAACCAGCCAAGTTTATCCGCTTCTGCCCAAAGCATTTTTTCCAAAGCATCATTGGGAACGGTTTGCAGGTAATTGGTGCGGTCTGTATTGGTTGAACCATTGGCACCAGAGCCACCAATACGTGCACTCATTTTATCCAATCCACCTTTGCCCAGGTTTTCCGATTCCAAAAACAGGAGATGTTCAAAGAGATGGGCAAACCCGGTTCGGCCTACTTTCTCCCTGGCTGATCCTACATGTGCTGTTAATGATACAGCTACAACGGGATCGGAACGATCGATATGAAAGATCACTTCAAGGCCGTTGGCCAAAGTAAATTTCTCGTAAGGAACTTTGAAACTTGTTTTTGGCACCACCGGTTGAGCGGTAACTATTGCTGAAGCCAGGAGCATGCAAACAGAAAAAACAAAATAAGGTTTACGCATCATGATGCAAGTGGTTTGTTGAGATGAAAGGTTAGGCTATATTGAACTGGTTTGTCAAAAGAAAAAATTGAGTCCAGAGAGCGGAGTTTTGTTAGCCTCGTATACAACGATTAGGACTTGTGCCGGTTACGAGTTTCTTTTATGTAATCTTACTGTTGTCCACCAAAATGCAATTGTCAACACTAAAAATGGTAAAGACGTTATTAATGTGGCGGTCCACAAGTGTCCGCCCATTTCAACAGCGATTACTATCAATGGCAATATCAACAAGATAGTTCCGAACTTTCCGAACCGTATAGTGTCCAACAAATTAGTTTTCCATAATCCAATCAGCACAATGACTTGTCCTGCTAACATAAAAGCAGCAGCAAGTGTCCAAAATGAAAAAAAAGGAAACTCACTAAAATTAAAAGTGATTACTGAATAAAGCGTTATTAGTTCTACAAGTCCTAATGGTGCACCGCCATGTCCTCCCAAAAATGTACAAAGAAGATTTGTCACGAGGACGGCTATGAGAATTTTTTTGGTCGTATTCAATTTTTGATATGTCTTTTTGGGGGCAACCCGATGATGAACTTTGTTAATGTGCGCAATAATGGCACATAACATTTGTATTGTACATATGCCTACCTCTGCAATGTAGTGTAACTCTTTGGATGCTAATGGGGCAGTTGTCGGTTTTTTATTGTTGGCCGTTATAGCAATCCATCTCTTCAATTTTTGCAGTGTCAAGCTGTATTGACTTGGGCTAAAGCCCACCAGGTAAGGGTTTCATTTCAATAGCCCCAGGCTTTAGCCTGGGGCTATTGAAATGCTGTTCGATAAAGGGCTTTAGCCCAACAAAAAATATATTACCCCGACAATATTGGTTGCAAATCCAGAACAGCTTGTTCGGTTTTGTAAACCTGATGAATGGTAGCGGTAGGCCGGCAAGTGCCTAGTTTTCTTTTTTACCAGAAAAGAGAATGGAGCTTCCGGCTGCAACTGTCAAACTTGAGCCTGGGCTTACTGTTAAGCTATGAATAGTGGTACTTGTATTGAGTACAACTGTAGCACCCGGAGGAATGGTTACACTGGTAGAACTGGTGGGAACAATACCTGAACTCCAGTTGGCAGGGTTCTCCCATCCGGAGCCACCGGAGCCTGTCCACGAGGTATTTACAATTAATCGCATTACACTCAGTTTGCCGCCATTTGAAGCGTCTGAAAATGCAATCAATTTGGTGTTTTCATGATCTGTTATCAGGGCTTTTTGTTCCAGTTTTTTAGCTGGTATTCCGCCCCTGCTTCCAGTTGTGTCCCAAATACCTGAAATGGTATTTAGTGATCGAACTGTAGTTTGCTTGTTATAAGAGTCCTCAAAAAATGCTACTGAAGTATTGTTCCTTTTATCAATAGCAAGTGATACGTGATAGGAATGGCTTTTTGAAAAATATGGATTGCCCACCGGACTCCAAACTCCGCCAGCAAATTTATAAGCGCTGACCCTTTCAAATCCGTTGTCTTGCTGAAAGGCTACGATGGGGTTGCCGGAAGTATCAATTTTTATATTGGGATAAAAAATTCCATATGATGAACTGGTGAATCCTGCAGCACCCACATTTACCCATGAGCCTCCATCCAACTTCTTGACTGTTGGATTGCCGGCAAAGTTGTAGTCATCAAATAAGAGGTATGGAATATTGTTTTTATCGGTCACAATATCCAGGCCGCCATAATACGAACCCCCCACATTTGAAGTTACCGCCCAATTAGCACCATCATATTTTAAAACTTTTATACCGAGCGTATCTATTGCTGCTATATAGAGATTATTCAACGCGTCAATAGTCATCGCATAGTTTCCTTTGACAGTAGGTGCCGTAAGGTTGGTCCAGTTGCTTCCGTTATATTTTTTTACAGTAAGTGCTCCTCCTTTAGTGGAATCTGCAAAAACTACTATCGGAAGATTCGCAGTATCCGTTTCAATTTTCGTGTTGTTGCTTTTTCCATCAGAAACATCATTGCCTACATTTATCCAGCTGGCACCATCATATTTTATTACCCTTGCTTTGCCGGTTGCTGAATCAGAAAATACTACATAAGGGATATTGTTTTTATCCACTGTTGCATTTACCGAATTGGCTTTTCCTGCTGAGAGACCTGCGGCTCCCAAATACTCCCATTGTGTATTAGTAATAGCTCCTACAGGTGTATAGCTAAATCCTGAAAGCGTATCTGCACCGTCAGCATTTCTTACAATCACATTTCCGCTTGCTCCGCTGCCTACCCATGCAATAATCACACTGTCGGATACAACCACTGCAGAGTCCGATCTTGTATTGCCAAATGATATGCCTTGTGCCGGGTCGGTATTCAAAAAATGATGACCACTGATAGTTACCTGTGTAAATGCAGTGCCGGAAACCGGTGATATACCTGTGATGACAGGTGGTGTTGTAATTTGCCAGGTTTCATATACCTGCCTGGTAAACCCGTTTTGGCTTGTACTTCCCCCGGCATAACCATAGTGCATGTAAAAAGTTTGCGTGGCGGGATTATAGGTATTGTTGTAGATGCTGCTTTGGTAAGGATTTGTTCCTGGTAAAATCGGAGCAGTATAGGTGAAATTTCCCGGGTTATCCAGTGTCATAAAATTGCTGGCGGGTAGGGCAGGAGTGCCACCTGTAGCTACCCAATTCACTAAATTGTTATTGGCATCCACATCAAATTGAAATGAAAAGTTACTGCCTCCCAAATCGCCAAAGTCAACTTTGTACCTGTTTGTGGAGACCTGGGTTATTGTTTTTGTAAGGTTGATACTTCTTGATGTGGTTGGGTGAAATAAATAACCTGTCACCTTATAGGATCCGGCCAGGTTTACCTGCGCCTGAGTATTGAATACAAGAGTAAAAAGTAGGAATGCTGAAAAAAGATATCTCATAAGTAGTAGGGTTCGGTCTATCTTAAACATAACATTTTTATGTGATAAATACGGGGACGTGTCCAATTATTATTTGCAGGCAGCACTGTTATCGCTCTTCAACATTAGCAATGTCGAAGTTGTATCGACGGTTTTGCAACCCGATTGTTTAGCCATTAATACGAAGCTGGTATTTGTTTGCCGGGCTGCAAACCCGGCGATAGGGTACAGGGTTTGTAATCATGAACAGTACAACAGCAAGCGCTAAGAGCAAAGCAGGAGTACTGCGTTCTTTCCTTAATTCCCCGCTACCAACTTATGCTCATACGCATATTTCACCAGGCCAATTACACTGTTGGTTTGTGTTTTGCGAAAGATGTTCTTGCGATGGGTTTCTACTGTTCGTTCTGAAATAAACAGGGTTTCGGCAATTTCTTTATTGCCCATTTCTTTTTCAATCAGCCGCACAATTTCTATCTCACGCTGGGTGAGTTGCGCTTCCTCGTTGTGTTTTTTTAGTTTCGATTGTTTTTCCAGCTCGTTCAATACTTCTTCGCTGAAATAAATGCCGCCGCCTGCTATTTTTCGAATGGCTTTTTGCAGTTCTTCCTTGCCAATATTCTTGAGCACATAGCCATTGATATCGGCATCGTTGATCATTTCATCCACAATATCTCCCTGCCCGCTCATGCTGAGTGCCAGTATTTTTATGGCTGGCAATTTTGACTTTACCTGCTTAGCCAATTGCTGACCGGTCATTATCGGCATCATTACATCGGTGAGTAAAATATCGGGTGTTGTTTGCTGCAATGCCTCCAATGCCTGCTGGGGGAAGGTGGTAAAGCCTACGATCTCCATGCCCTCTATGCCGGTAAGCAACGAACGCAATCCATCAATCACGATCTGATGGTCGTCTACAATAAATATGCGGATGGTTGGGGTGCTCATGGTTGGGCAATTTATTTCATTTTTATACAAGTGCCGGAGGAACTTGTATGGCCACCAGTGTGCCATTGCCCGGCCGGCTGTTCCACTCCACGGTACCTTTCAAAAATGCAATGCGGCTTTGTATGTTCTTTACACCAATGCCTTCCATTTTTTGGATATCAGTTGCATTAAAACCCTTGCCGTTGTCTTCAATGGTAATGCTGAGTCCATCGGCATCGTTGAGCAGTGAAATGTCCAGCTTGTTGGCACCACTGTGTTTGATCACATTGTTCACGCATTCCTGTACCACGCGGTACACCATGGTTTCTGTGTTGGCGTCAATGCGTTCGTTCAGGCCTTCGGCATACAAATGAACCTTGAGCATTTTGCTGTCTATCTTATCAATAAACTCCCGCACTGCGGCGGCCAATCCTTTTTTCAACAAAGCATTCGGCATCATGTTATGGCTTACCGTTCTTACTTCTTTGCAGCTATCATCTACCAGGTTAATAATGGTTTCAAATTTTGCTTTTGTATTTTCTGAAAGGGTAGGCAGCTCCGTTTCAAAGGCACTTAAATTCATGCGGGCTGCACTCATCATCTGGCCTACGCCATCGTGTAGTTCGCTGGCTATTCGACGCCTTTCATTTTCTTCAGCCTGCATCACGGCTTTGGTGGCCAGCTCCTGCTGTTTCATTACTGCAGCCTGTAGTTGTTGTTCTTTTTTCAACTTAAAGCGGTTGTAATAATTATACGCCAGCAGTGCACCCAGTAGGAGCAGGACTATTATGCCTACCAGTATATAATTTCTTTTGTCGATGGCAAATTGTTGTGCTGCGATCTGTTGTTCTTTTTGCAGTGTTTGATAGCGGGTTTCCATTTCGCTGAAGCGGGCATTCATATCCGTCACTTTCATGCTGTCGATATACTTGATGCGCATACGTTCTGCCTGCAATGCCTTATCAAATTTCCCGGAGCCCTCATAGGTTTGTGCCAATACATCGTAGAGGGCAATTTTTTCCTGCAGCGAACTTTGCATGGTATCGGTAATGGCCATGGTTTCCAGCAACAGTTTTTCTGCATCAGCATGTCGTTTCAGTCCATTGAATATGCGGCCCAGCACATTGGCCGAAATCACCTGCGAACGTATATCATTCAGTTGCCTCCTGATGTCCAGCGCTTCTTCGGAGTAGGGTAGTGCCTTGCTGTATTGGTGTTGATACAAATAGCAAATGCCCAAATTGTTGAGGGCGCTTGCCAGGCTTTCATAATTGTTACCGGCCCTGGTATAGCTTTCCGCTTTTTCCAAAAAAGGGATGGCTTCAGTAAAACGGTTGAGCAATACATAGCAGTTGCCCACATTTACATAGCTGGCGCCCATGCCTGCCACATCATGTATTTTTTCGCGAATGGCCAGTGCTTTGTGGTGATACTGCAATGCACCATCAATATTACCCACATGATTATTGGCGCTACCGGCATTGTTGAGTGCCGTGGCTATGCCAAATTCATCCTGCAGTTTTTCGTACAAGTCAAGTGCTTGCAGGGCCGCATGCAGGGCAGAATCGAAATGCCCTTCCTTGTTGTACACTATGCCCATTTTGATATGCAGTGCTGCAAGACCTTTATCATCCTTTAGTTGGGTGCGTATAGCCATGCTTTGGTTGAACAGGTTTTTGGCCTTGCTCATGTTTTGCATGTCCATATAAATTATGCCCATGTCGTTGTAAGCCTGTGCTTCGCCTTTGGGAAAATGGATCTGCTTGGCAAGAGTTACTGCTTTTTCGCCATAGGCAATAGCAGTGGGCCGGTCTACCATGCGGTACAGCCAGGTGAGTTCGTTATAACTCATGCAAAGTGCACTGTCTTTTTGTGCAGGCAATAGTTTCAGTACGCTATCAATAGCGGGTGTGGTTTGCGCCCACAATGAATAGCCGTTGCCAAAAAATAAAACGAGCAGGAGGGTTGTTTTTTTCATCATGCAGCCTGGGATGGATTAGCGTAGGGTTAAGGGTTGCCAATGTTACAAAAAAAGAAGGCTCAGAACTTCGGGCTTTGCAAGCGGGAAGCAAGGTTCTGCAGCGCACATGGATGTAGACGCATTTTTTTGAAGAATTGCATAACCCGGCCTGCTGAAGATTTGCAAAAAAATAGTGGAGCCGGCTGGACTCCACTATTCGTATGAGATGCGGTACAAGCATTAATACAACATTCTTGTACGGATGGTATTTTTTACGCCTTTCAACAGCTTCAGTGCATTTTGACTGAGTTGCTTGTTTACATCGAGTACCACGTAACCAATATGCTCGTTGGTAGAAAGGTACTGACCCAAAATATTGATCTTGGCATTGCTCAATGCGGTGTTGATCTCGCTCAATACGCCCGGCACATTTTTGTGCACATGTAAGATGCGGTGTGCACCTTCCAAAAGGGGTAGGCTCAATGCAGGAACGGTATGGCTGCCATAGCTGATACCTTTTTCTAGATAACCCACCAGTTTGCTGCTTACGTCCACGCCAATATTTTCCTGTGCTTCCAGGGTGCTGCCACCAATATGCGGAGTAAGGATCACATTGCTCAGGCCTTGAAGTGGTGAGCTGAATATGTCGCCGTTTTTTTCGGGTTCTACAGGGAACACATCAATTGCAGCACCCGAGAGGTCGCCGGCCTTCAATGCTGCGGCCAGTGCATCCAGGTCCACCACTTCGCCACGGGCGTAGTTGATGAGGATGCTGCCTTTTTTCATTTGCTTAATGACGCTCTTATTAATGAGGTTGGTAGTGCTGCTGGTTTCGGGTACATGCAGGCTCACGATATCGGCTTTGCCTACCAGTTCTTTCAAACTTTTGGAGGCCACTGCATTGCCCAATGGCAACTTGGTGAGCACATCGTAAAAAATAACTTTCATGCCCATGGCTTCGGCCAATACACTTACCTGGCTACCGATATTGCCATAGCCTACCAGGCCCAGGGTTTTGCCACGCAGTTCATAGCTGCCGCTGGCATCTTTATTCCAAATGCCTTCATGTGCTGCAGCATTCTTATCGGGTATGCGGCGAATGAGCATGATGCTGGATGCAATCACCAGTTCTGCCACACTACGGGTATTGCTATAAGGTGCATTGAACACCGCTACGCCATGTTGGGTAGATGCTGTAAGATCTATCTGGTTTACACCAATGCAAAAAGCACCGATCGCTTGCAGCTTGGGTGCCGATTCCAATACTTTGCGGGTGACTTTGGTTTTGCTGCGAATGCCCAGCAAATGCACATCTTTCAGTTCCTTAATGAGGGCGTCTTCGTCGAGAGCACCTGCAATTTTTTTTACGCTGGCATAGCCATGTGCCTTGATGGCTGCTACAGCGGTTTCGCTGATATTTTCTAACAAAAGGACATTGATCTTTTCCTTAGGGTAGCTGGTAGTCTTGTCGCTCATAGGTTCGCGAAAATAACAAAGCCACGGCAATGCACCATTTGGTGCAGGTAAAGAATGGCTATTATTGCTGCATGAGGGCCCATCAACTAACGTATATAGCACCACTGGACGGATGGAGGGCTGTGGCCATTATTTTGGTACTACTACACCATTTTTTTGGAGTACTCATTCCGGGCTATATTCCTACTGGCACAGGGCATTGGGCCAAACTGGCGCTGAGTGTGGCATGGAGTGGCGTCGACATGTTTTTTATCCTCTCCGGCTTCCTCATCGGCCGCATTTTAATAGTACATAAAGGGGGTGAACATTTTTTTCAACATTTTATTTACGCAGGGCTTTTCGCATTTTGCCGGCGTATTTGCTCCTGCTTCTTTGCTTTGGAGTAATGCTGAAAACCGGATGGCATTCGCTGTCGCCCTGGTTGTTTGCGGGTGCATTTCCCTGGTACAGCTATGGGTTGTTTATCCAAAACTTTTGGGTGCCGATTGCCGGTAATTACGGTGCCCAATGGCTGGGGCCTACCTGGTCGCTGGCTATTGAGGAGCAGTTTTACCTGTTGCTTCCCTTGTTGGTGTGGCTGGTGCCTACCCGGAAATTGCCATGGGTATTGATAGCAGGCATATTAGCGGCACCTGTTTTTCGGCTGTTTGCCTCTGAATTATCGGCGTATGTATTGCTGCCCGGCAGGATGGATGCCTTATTGCTTGGCGTACTGCTGGCCTGGCTATACCTGCGGGGAAGCATAGCCCCGGGAAAAAACAATAGCCGCCTGGTAGTATTGGCAGCATTCCTTTTGTTGCTGATAATCTATACCTACACCGCTTTTTCCGGCGCCGGTATGGGCGATGCGCTACTGCATAGCCTGCTCGCCATTTTTTACGGATGCCTGTTGCTGGTTACATTGGCCAATACAGATAAACCATTCGTGCACAGCTTGCTGGCCAACAAACCTGTACGGAACGTGGCCCGCATTTCCTACTCGCTGTACCTATGGCACCAACCTGCCAACGGCTTGGTACACGCATGGTGCAGGGGCGATGAACCCCGCATGCAGTATGCTGAAGATGTGTGGATAGCAGTACTCGGTATTGCGCTGTGTTTTTTATTGGCCACGCTTTCTTATTATCTTTTAGAACGGCCGCTGCTGCGCTATGCACAAAAGTTTATGTACAGCTAATGCGTGCTGATTATTGGTTTGTTGGGTAAAAATTCCCTTAACAATTCGTGAATATGATTCAATGTTTGCAGGGTTTCAAACACATTTGCACTTATGAGAAAATGGCGTCTTATTTTTTTGGTAGGAGTAATATGGGTCAGTTGCATGTTTTGCTCTTACAACAACAATACTATTGGCAAACCCTTACCCACACAGGAACAGCGCAAATTGGATACGGCCGAATGGCGTATGTACAATGAAGCCTGCGCAAAGTTTTTTGATTCGCTGTTGTTGAAATCGGGACGCTTTTCGGGCGGGATCTTGGTGGCTAAAAATGGCCAGGTGCTGTACGAATATTATGGAGGATATTCGGATGAAGCCGGAGTAGAACCAGTGGGTCCAGATACGCGTTTTCATGTGGCTTCTACCAGCAAAACCTTTACCAGTATTGCCCTCATGCAGCAGGTGCAGGCAGGCAAAGTGCATCTCGACGATTCTATACAAGTGTATTTCCCGCTCTTTCCTTATCATGGTATTACGGTGCGTAATTTGCTCAATCATAGCAGTGGCTTGCCTAATTACGCCCATCTTTTTCCGAGTTATAAATGGGATGAACAGCGAACAGCCACCAATACCGATGTGTTGTATTTGTTTTATGCCAACAGGCCCAATCTCGAATTTGCACCGGGAAAAAAATTCAGGTACAGCAATACCAATTTTGCTTTGCTGGCGCTGATTGTAGAAAAAGCCAGCGGCCAGTTTTTTCCGAAATATGTAGCCGATTCCATTTTTGCCAAAGCCGGCATGCAAAATAGTTTCGTCCTCAGTTATCAAAATCCCGGCAACTATATGCCCAGTTGGGATGGTGGTGGACGGGTGTATCCATTCAATTTTTTAGATGCCATTTATGGCGATAAAAATGTGTACACCACCTGTCGCGATCTGCTGAAATACGACAGTGCCATCAGCAGTGGTGCCTTGTTGAAGCAGCAATGGCTGGATACTGCATGGACGCCCAATTTTATGGACAGGCACTATGGCGACACCCTCGAATATTATGGCCTGGGCTGGCGTTTGAAAGTATTCAGCGACTCGCTAAAAATTTCTTATCACAATGGATGGTGGCATGGCAACAATGCAGTGTTTCATCATATACCGGCCGACTCGGCAGTGATTATTGTAACCGGCAACCGCATGAACAACCGCATTTACCAGGCAGGAAAAGCGGCCAATCTTTTCAGGCCCTATTACAAAAAATTTATTGCTGAGTCTGAAGTGGAAGAAAGGCCCGCACCTAAAAAACGTACTCCCGTGGTCAACAAAAAAAGGAGCGTATCTTCAAAGCCGCGCAGCACCAAAAGCAAACGATAAACCCGGCTGCGCATTTGCGCATGTTTGTGTATTCAGCTTCTGATATTCGTTTATGGGATGCATACACCATCCAAAACGAACCCATCAGTTCCATCGATTTAATGGAGCGTGCAGCAGTAGCCTGCACCCAAAAACTTTTGAAGGATTTCGGAAAGGGAAAATCCTATGTTATTGTATGCGGGCATGGCAACAATGGTGGCGACGGCCTCGCTATTGCAAGGTTGCTGTTGTGGGCTGGCTGCCGGGTGGAGGCTTATATATTCGTCCATCCTTCTCCTTCTGATGATTACCTAACCAATCTCGACAGGTTTGCACGTGAAGGCGGCCATGCCTTTGCTATAATGGATGAAGACACACTCCAGGATAGTATTAAAGACAATGATATTATTGTGGATGCCATTATGGGTACAGGCAATAGCAGGCCGTTAGAAGGGCTATATGCTGTTGCTGTGGATACCATCAATGGCAAGCCCAATCCCGTGGTGTCTATCGATCTGCCCAGTGGTATACAGGCAGATGGCTTTATACCCAACGGCAGCGTAGTAAAAGCTAATCGCACCTACAGTTTTCAGTGCATTAAAAAAGCCATGCTGATGCCCGAAACCGGCAGTTATTTTGGTGAACCTTTTGTGTTGGATATTGGTTTGCATCCCGATTTTGTACAGCATCATCCGCCCGCAGGTCATTATGTTTCGCACCCTGCACATTATGTCAACCTCAACCTTTTGCAGGTAGATCAATTTGCGCACAAAGGCATTCGCGGCCATGCCATGATAGGGGCTGGCAGTGCAAGTATGATGGGTGCTGCCTTGATGGCCACCAAAGCTGCATTGCGAAGTGGTGTGGGACTTGTTACCGTGGCTACACATGCCGAGGGATGGCCCATACTGCAGCAGGCCGCACCCGAAGCCATGTGCGCTGCACCGGCAGCTTTGGCCAACGCAGCTTTTCATACCGCCCGCCGCATTAAAGCCATTGGCATTGGGCCGGGCTGGCTGGCCGACAACGACAATTTACAAATACTGGCATGGTTACTGGAAGAAGGAAACCTGCCCCTGGTAGTGGATGCAACGGCTATCGGTTTGCTGCAGCAAATGAAAAATGTATTGACTGCAGCGGGAAAGCGCAAGCCCATTATCATTACGCCGTATGTGGGCGAATTTGATCGTTTGTTCGGGGTGTCGCTCAACCATTTCGACCGGTTGAAACTGGCCAAAGAAATGGCCGTTGCGCATCATATCTACATTGTGCTGAAAGGTGCATTTACCCGGATCATTACACCGAATGGTATTTGCTATTTCAACAGCACCGGCAATCATGGAATGGCAAAGGGTGGAAGTGGCGATGTGCTCACAGGCCTGCTGACCGGCTTATTGGCGCAAGGCTTTGAAGCTAAAGATGCCTGCCTGTTGGCTACATGGCTGCAGGGTAAAGCCGGCGACCTTGCTGCAACTGCGTTTAGCACGCAGGCCATGACCGCCATGGATATCATTTCCCAGTTTCCTGCTGCATGGAAAAAACTCTACGAGTATGAACCTGCTTAAACCCTGTGAAAATCGGGGCGCCAGTTGATGATAGATTGCTTGATGACTTTTCCAGGCAATTGCTCTGCTACTGCTTTTTGCGCCAATGCAGGAAACTCTGCATCGCTGGCAAAACGTAATGCGACGATTTGGCCCATGCGCAATTGGCTGGGCATCGGTTTGCCGGTAAGAATAAAATGCCTGAAATTTTCTTCTGCACGAATGGCCCTGTCCTGCGCTTTCAATGCAAATACACGGCAAAACCAATACAGGCCAGCCAAAGCCAGCGACACAAAAAAGAAGAAGATGGCTTCTACGGTTCGCTCCTGTGGATTCATCAGTTTTTCACCGAGGTTAATGGAGCTGATCACTAAACAACTGAATACAATAAGGGAAAGAACATAGTGAAAACCGGGCACCATGCGTACATGGTTAGAATATTGTTGGGGTTGCATGCAAAGGTTGTTTACAAATAAATGGGTGCCTAAGAAGGCACGAATAAACAAATAAAAATGATGCTGCGAAAATTGAGTTGATGTGCCGGTACAGGATTATTTATTGTTCACAATAATATCCAGCAACTGCCACATGTTTTGCACTACTGCATTGGCAGAACCGCTGTAGTTGTTGACCAATAATGCAAATGTGTATTCGCGACCGGATTTGTCGGTGATATAACCGGTATAACCCTTGGCTCCACTAATGGTGCCGCTTTTCATTTTGATATTGTGAATGAGCGGGAATGCTTCGTAGTAGGCACTATACCATTTTTGTTTTTTGGCATACTGCAATATCTGCACCAGCGATTTGCTGGTTACCCTGTTCTGCGGCGAAAGCCCGCTGCCATCCCGCACTTTGAGTGCATTGCGGTCTATGCCTTTGGCTTCCCAATAACTGCGTTCCCAATCGGCTGCGATTTCTGTATTGCCGATTTTGCCAGCAGCAATGGCCAGGTTTTTCAGTAATGCTTCTCCATAGAGGTTAATGCTTTTTTGCAAAAACCAATAGGCCACAGAATCTAAACCAACCGATTGGTAGGTGCCAATTGTTTCGGAGGATTTAGGCATCGGTTTTTTATTGATCAAAAAGTATTGGGAAGATTTGGTGTCGCCCTGAATACTGATATCATTGGCGGTTAAATAATTTTTCAATGCATCGAGCAATGCGGCTTCACCATTGGGTATGGCACCGCCAATGGTGTAGGGTTTTTCTGATTTTCCTAAACTACCTGTGGCATAAGCCATGCCCGAATAAGGTGTTGAATAGATCACGCTGTTGTCGCCGGTGCCCGCTGCTCCCACGGTTACGAAATTGTTGAAGCTGTTCAACACTGTTGCAGGTTCAATTTTTTGCAGCGTAGCAGCATCACCCTGTTTTCCATTGGCCGTAAATAAAGCATCAAATTGGTTTTCGTGGTAGTTGAGTGCCCAACTGCCCGCGCCGTAGTAGTTGCCCATGTCGTCGTAAATCCATCCGCCGGGCACAGCCTGCATATCATATTTGGAATTGGTAGCCACCACATCGCCGTTGATGGTGCTGATGCCTTTGCTCTTTAATGCCTGCAATGCCTGTGCAAAAAATGCAGTATCGGGTTGAGATGGATAGCGCCAGCTCGCCATGGTGGGGTCGCCCGAACCATTCACCAGTAAACTTCCATTCAGCACTCCATTGCTGATAGTTCCGCTATAACCTATTTGTGTGGCAAACCGAAACTCTGGCCCGAGTTGATCAAAAGCCGTAGCCGCAGTTACAATTTTTTGACAGCTCGCCGGGGCCAGCCCCATATTTTCCTGGTAGGCAAAAACGGTATTGCCCGCAGCATCCTGCACCGTAAAACCAATGGCCGCATACTTCATCGTTTCGTTTCCGGAAAATCGCTTGAAGCCCTGTGCCAGCGAACTGGAAAGGGTTTGCGCTTCTGCATTAATGACAAGACATACACATGCCAGGGAGAAGAAATGTTTTTTCATAGCAATTGTAAAATAACGCATGGATAAAATGTATAGGGGTAAAACGTTATGAACAGGAGGTCAGTATATGTTTCGGCCCGCAGGCAAAATCTTTTGCATAGCTGCATAATGGTTGGGACGTGATGTGACTGCGGTTGATTTTAATCAAAAAACATCGGGCAATGATGGAACTTGAATGCTGTATGGCTCTTTCCTTTATATTGTGCCAAAATCAAACTGTGCTTCCCGGTTTGGGAGGTTGGCTGCTAATATGAATAGTACACATAAAGTGTTTGCTACCATTATTACCATTGGCGATGAATTGCTTATTGGCCAGGTTGTTGATACCAACAGCGCCTGGATGGCTCAGCAACTGAATGAAATCGGGGTGTTGGTAAAGCGTAGGATCAGTGTGGGTGATGATGCCTCCGAGATCAGGTTTGCTTTGCAGGAAGCCGCTTCTATTTCTTCCATTGTACTTATTACAGGCGGGCTGGGGCCCACTGCAGATGATATTACCAAGCCTGTGCTCTGCGAATATTTTGGTGGCACAATGGTGGTAGATGATGGTGCTTTGCAAAACGTGCAGGAAATTTTCAGAAAGCTGAACCGCCCCATTATTGACCGCAATTTGAAACAGGCCGAAGTGCCCGATGTGTGCAAAGTGGTACAAAACAAAAGAGGTACAGCCCCGGGTATGTGGTTCGAAAAAGAAGGTGTGATTTATGTGAGTATGCCGGGTGTTCCTCACGAAATGAAGGGCATGATGTTGGATGATGTGTTGCCCCAATTGCAAAAGGCATTGCCACTGCCTGCTGTATCACATAGAACCCTGATGACTTTTGGCATTGGTGAAAGTTATTTAGCAGACCTTATCCAGGATTGGGAAGCAAAACTTCCCGGAAATATCAAGCTTGCCTACTTGCCCAATTATGGTTTGGTGCGTTTGCGGTTAACTGCCGTTGGCGAAAAGAAAATGCAGGTAGAACGCCAATTGGATGAAACGTTTACCGAACTCCAGCTATTGGTGAAAGACTATATGGTGACCGATCTCGACGAGCCATTGCCGGTGATTGTAGGCAAGCTGCTGAAAAAGCATACCAAGAATTTAGTATTGGCCGAAAGTTGTACCGGTGGTTATCTCGCACATTTAATCACTGCCATACCGGGTTCATCGGCTTATTTTTCGGGCAGCATTGTGAGTTATAGCAATTACCTGAAAAACCAACTGCTGCTGGTGGGTGATGAAACCCTTAAAGCGCATGGTGCAGTGAGTGAAGAAGTGGTAAAAGCCATGGCTAACGGTGCTTTGAAGGAAACAGAATCGGATTATGCTATTGCAGTGAGTGGCATTATGGGACCTGATGGAGGCTCTGCCGAAAAGCCGGTAGGCACGGTATGGATAGCCGTGGCCAATGCCCAACAAGTAATAGCGAAAAAAATGCATTTCCGGTACGACCGAAGTCGCAATATTGAAATGACTTCGATGTATGCATTGAATATGCTGCGCCAGTTAGTAATAGCAGATATGGAAACTTCAGCATAACTATTGTGTCGTATGATAAAAGTTCCAACTATTCGATTGCGCAGCGTACTGCTTGCTTGCTTATTATTTTTCGCTCAAAATATTTTTGCGCAATCGAAAAAGAAAGAGGCTCAACCAACTTCGGGTAATCCAATATTAGCAGGGTGGTACGCCGATCCTGAAGCTGTTGTGTTCGGCAAAAAGTATTGGATATTTCCAACTTACTCCGCTGCTTACGGGCAGCAGGTTTTTATGGATGCATTTTCTTCCAAAGACCTGGTCACCTGGCAAAAGCATGCACGCATTGTAGATACTGCCGCCATCAAATGGGCGAACAAAGCCATGTGGGCACCGGCTATTGTAGAAAAAAGCGGCAAATATTTTTTGTTTTTTGCAGCCAACGATATTCAAAAAGAAACAGAAACAGGTGGCATTGGTGTAGCGGTTGCCGATAAACCCGAAGGCCCTTACAAAGATCATTTGGGTAAACCTCTGCTCAACAAAATTGTGAACAAGGCGCAGCCCATCGACCAGTTTGTATTTCATGATAAGGACGGACAATACTATATGATCTACGGTGGTTGGGGGCATTGCAATATGGTAAAACTCAATGCCGATTTTACCGGCTTTGTTCCGCACAGCGATGGACAGTTGTTTAAGGAAATAACGCCAGAAGGATATGTGGAAGGGCCTATCATGTTCATTCGGAATAACAAATATTATTTCATGTGGTCGGAAGGTGGATGGACGGGACCCAATTACAAAGTGGCGTATGCCATGGCCGATTCGGTGTATGGTCCCTGGAAAAGAATTGGCACAATATTGCAGCAGGACCCTGCTATTGCCACCGGTGCAGGGCATCATTCGGTGATACAAGTACCGGGCACCGACCAATGGAAAATTGTATATCATCGCCGCCCATTGGGCGAAACCCATGCCAACTCAAGAGCTACTTGTATAGAAGATTTGTTTTTTGATGACAAGGGTTTGATTGTGCCGGTGAAAATGACCAATGAAGGCGTACAGGCGCAAAAGATTCGATAGCAGGAAAACTGGCGTTCCGCCATGGCTACCTGTCTCTATTTTTTCTTCAAGTATAGGCTGTGGTTTCGGTTCGCGAAATAAACGACCTTCTCCAGCCCTTTGAATGGTTGTGCTTTTGACAGGCTCATTTATTAAGATGCGTTTTCCCTGCGAAATAGGTTGTCTGCAAGCACAACCGCTTTATGCACTTAACTTCGCCAGCTACATAAAATTCGGAAGCGACTTTTGGGGTGTATTTCAATTTTGCATGGCTGCCTAATGATATGTGGTACAAGTGAGCCCTTCTTCCACTGGAAGAAGCGAAGACAACGATGATGCCATAAGGAACCACCGATGGTCTCCAAGAAAATAAATTGAAATATTTACCAGCGTTGACGTTTCAGATAACGTATGGTTTAAACAGCAGACTCTAATATGGATTCATCTATTAGTTTAAATAAATTTATTAGCGATACCGGCTATTGCTCACGCAGGGAAGCCGACCAACTGATTGAATCGGGCCGGGTGCTGCTGAACGATGTGGTGGCGCAACTGGGCAACCGTTATACAGAAGGTGACTCTGTGGAAGTGGATGGCAGTATGATTACTGCTGCCAAAAAAGAAAAACTGGTGTACCTGGCTTTGAACAAACCGGTGGGCATTACCTGTACTACCGATATTTCCATAAAAGGAAATATTATCAGTTTTCTCAATTATCCCAAGCGCATATTTCCAATTGGGCGGCTCGACAAGGATTCGGAAGGATTGATCTTTCTGACCAACGATGGCAATATTGTGAATAAGATATTGCGTGCCGGCAACAGCCACGAAAAGGAATACACAGTGCGGGTGAATAAACCTATTGACAGCGCATTTGTGCAGCGCATGAGCAACGGAGTTCCGATACTGGATACCCAAACCCTTCCTTGCAAACTGCAGCAAACCGGCCGGCAGACTTTCAAGATCACGCTTACACAGGGCCTTAACCGCCAGATACGCCGGATGTGCGAATTTTTGGGGTATAAAGTGGAAGCTTTGCAACGCACCCGTATCATGAACATTAAGCTGGACAAATTGGCAACGGGCAAGTGGCGCTACCTGAGCGATGCAGAAATGACCCAATTGCAAGATTCTGTGAAGCATTCGGTTGGTACTCAAAAAGCATCGCCAATGGTTAAACCGACCCGCAACGCTTCGTCCATCGATCAGCATCGGTCGAAGGGAAAGGGAACAAAAGATCAGCCTAAGGCCGATGGAAAAAATCGTTTTGCTGCGGGAACTTCCCAGAAAAAAGCCAACCAACCATCATCACCCGCCACGAAAAAATCGGGAGGGAAACCCAAGCCTACTAAAGGAGCCTATAAAACTTTTAAGGAAAAAGGCAGAAAGCGATAGTGGCATTTTCAGCATAAAGGTTTTTGTTTCGTGGCGAACCAGGTTGACTCAAAGCCAGCCATTCTAAATCTTTGCTTTGGCTGTTATTGCGCCTGCCCTGGTGGCGGATGCCGATTTTACTTTGCTGTTGGTCAATAGTATTAGATTTGCCGCCTTAATTTTTAAAGTATGAGCATTGCTGAATTTATAGAGAAACTGCGTACGCAACCGGCACTGGTTGCTTTTACCGATACCATTGCTGTGATAGAAGCGCATTATGATTTTACACCTACACGGTTTACCAATGGAGCAACTGTAAACGAAGCGGGTACCAATTCCGGTTCCTGCAAATTGTTCGCTTTTGCGCAATTGCAACAACTTACACAGCAGGAAACATTAGATTGTTTTGGGGCTTACTATCGCGAAGATGTATTGCAACATCCTGAAGCTACCAACCATGCCAATATTCGCAATTTTATGCAAACAGGTTGGGGTGGAATTCAGTTTGATGGTCAGGCCTTGCAGGCGAAATAATGTGTTGACAAATCTTGGTGCGCATCGTATGCCTGCATAGGCAAGCGATGCGCATTTTGTTTTTCTGGGTTTTCTTGCTGAAGACGCTGGCTGGAAGCTTGAATAACTTAGTTCTCAGCGAGTTTTGATTAGTAAATATTTTTAGCATCACATTCTATAATGTTGCTGCTGATTCATTCATTCGTCAACCTTGCCATGAATACAATACAGAAGTATTGCAGCCTTGCTGTTTTATGGGTGTGCTTATTGCCCACTACAGTTTTGCAGGCACAAAAGGGTGTATCGGTCAATGCCGGTAAACCCAATGTTGTCCTTATCCTGATGGATGATATGGGCTATGGCGACCTGGAATGTTATGGAGGATTTCCCTACCATACTCCGGCTATCAATAAACTGGCAGACGAAGGGATGCGCTTTACCAATTTCTATGCGGCGCAGGCTACTTGCAGCGCTTCCCGTTCTGCTTATCTCACGGGCTGTTATCCCAATCGCATTGGTATCAGCGGTGCATTCAGTCCCGACAATACCATTGCATTGAACCCCGAAGAAGAAACCATTGCAAAATTGTTGAAGGACAATGGATACAAAACAGGCATGGTGGGCAAATGGCATCTTGGCCAGAAGCCGCCTTTTTTGCCGCTGAGTTATGGGTTCGATGAATTTGTAGGCCTGCCTTATTCGCACGATTACTGGCCGGTGAATTATGATGGTACTCCGCTGGACAGCACAACGGGTAGAGGCAAATGGCCAACGCTGCGATTGATAGAAGGCAATACTCCGGGCAAAGCCATCACTACTTTGGACGATGCTGCTACACTTACAACCATGTACACCGAACGTGCCGTTTCGTTCATTCAAAAAAATAAAAGCAACCCTTTCTTCCTGTATTTCGCACAGCCTATGCCACATGTGCCGCTGGCGGTGTCTTCAAAGTTTAAAGGCAAAAGTGGTGCAGGTTTATTTGGCGATGTAATGATGGAAATTGATTGGAGTGTTGGGGAGATCATGAAGACCTTGGAAGCGAATGGTCTTGCAAGAAATACCATTGTCATTTTTGCCAGCGATAACGGGCCATGGCTTACTTACGGCAATCATGCCGGTAATACGGGTGGCTTTCGTGAAGGGAAAGGAACAGCCTGGGAAGGTGGTGTAAGAGTGCCGTTTATTGTTCACTGGCCTGCGCAGGTAAAAGGCGGAAGCATTTGCAACAATATGATGGCCAGCATGGATATTTTGCCCACACTCATGGCTGCATGCCATGCAAACCTTCCCGTCAAAAAAATTGATGGCGTCAATATGATGCCGCTGCTGCAACAGCAACCCGGAGCAAATCCTCGGGATGAATTTGCCTACTACTACGACCGCTGCAACCTGAAAGGCATACGCAAGGGGCCGTGGGTATTAACTTTTCCCAACGTATCGCAAACCTACAAAAAGCCCGGTGCCGTTGGGTTTGATGGATGGCCGGGCCGTTATTCGCAAGACAGTGTTCACCTGGCGCTCTATAATTTGATGACCGACCCCGGCGAAACCTACGACCTCAAGGATAAGTATCCGGATGTGGTACAACAGTTAACCGCCATTGCCGATAAGTATCGCCGTGAAATTGGGGACGACATCACCAAACAAAAAGGAACAGAAATACGGCCTGCGGCACAGGTGAAATTTTGAGGGTATGTAAAGGTGGAGTTAATGAAAAAAATTATTAGTGTAAGCCGGGCCGAAGGGGCTGGCGCTTGGAATATATTGCGCCCGATTCAAACGATTGTAGAATAACAGAGCTGTATGAGCAAAACGAAAATAATGCCATTGGTACTGGGTGTACTGCTATTGATGGCTATGCAGGCAGGTAGTCAAACCCTGCGTATCATGAGTTATAATATTCATCATGCACAAAACGAATCGGGTGTGATGGATGTAAAGGGACTGGCCGATTTTATTGTAAAAATGAAACCGGACCTGGTGGCTTTGCAGGAAGTGGATAGCATGTGCAAGCGTTCGGGTCGAATTGATATTGCAGCCGAATTGGGAAGGCTCACCGGTATGTATTACTATTTTGGCAAAGCCATGAATTACGATGGCGGCGGTTATGGCGAAGCATTCCTCAGCAGGTTTCCTATTCAAAGTATCAGCACGGTTGCATTGCCCATTCAGCCCAATAAAAATCGTGAGCCTCGTGCAGCCATTGAAGCAGTAATGCTGTTGCCCAATCAAAAAACCATCAAGTTGGTGGCTACCCATCTCGATCATTTGGATGATGAAACAGATAGGCTGATGCAAACCAGGTTTATGGCGGATAGATACCGGCAGGAAACAATGCCTTTTATTTTGATAGGCGATATGAATGCAGAGCCCGGATCGGCACCCATCAAACAATTGATGGAAGTGGCAACTGCCCCGGCATTGGATAAAAACCAATTTACCTGGCCATCGGGTGTGCCCACCAAAAAAATTGATTACATGCTGCTTTCCAACAATGCCAACTGGCAATGTAAAAAGTTTGAAGTGCCGGAGGAAAAACATATCAGCGATCATCGGCCCGTGCAGATGGAATTGCGGATAAAGTAGTAGTGGTTTTAACTGATAGAAAATGCAGATGCGTTATTCAAAATTTTGGTGCACTTGTGTAATGGTGTTGGCAATGGCAGTAACCGGCGTAGTACAAGCGCAGGGTAGCCGCCCGAATATCATTTACATCATGAGTGACGATCATGCTTACCAGGCCATTAGTGCATATGGGCATGGATTGAATAATACGCCTAACATAGATAAGATAGCCAATGAAGGCATGTTATTTCAACGGGCCTATGTTACCAATTCTATTTGCGGCCCCAGCCGTGCAGTAATGCTTACGGGGAAATTTAGTCATGTAAATGGGTTCAAAGACAACCACGATACGTTTGATGGAAACCAGCAAACCGTGGCGAAACTGTTGCAGGCAAGCGGTTATCAAACAGCAGTAGTAGGTAAATGGCATTTGATATCTAACCCACAAGGGTTTGATTATTGGAATATTGTACCGGGACAGGGGCAATACAATAATCCAGATTTTATTGAGAATGGCGTAACCAAAAGAATGGCTGGTTATGTCACCAATATCACTACGGATATTGCCATTAATTGGTTGGATAAAAGAGATAAGCAAAAACCATTTTTCCTGGTGTACCAGCAAAAGGCCCCGCACCGCAACTGGATACCCGAAGAAAAATATTATCACTTGTTTGATAGTACCGTGTTCCCGGTGCCTGCTAATTATTTTGATGATTACAGTACTCGTACAAGGGCTGCACGTGAGCAGGAAATGGAAATTGCCGGCGATATGGATGATGCCTACGATTTGAAGCTGGCATTCGATGTACCTAAAGAGCAACAAAAAGGGCTGGCGGCCAACTGGCAAAATATATTCAACCGGATGACACCGGAGGAAAAGAAAAAATACGAAGCGGCGTATGCTCCTTCTATTGAAGCTTTCAAAAAAGCAAAACTTACGGTTAAGGAATTGGCTATCTGGAAATATCAACGCTATATGAAAGATTACCTGCGTTGTGTGCAAAGTGTAGACGATAATGTAGGCAGGCTGATGGAATATTTAAAAGCCAATGGACTCGACAAAAACACCATCATTATTTACACTTCCGACCAGGGCTTTTATTTAGGCGAACATGGATGGTTTGATAAACGATTTATGTACGAAGAATCGTTTCGTACGCCGCTGATCGTAAAATGGCCCGGCGTTACCAACAAAAAACAAAGCACCAACATGATGGTGCAGAATATAGATTATGCAGAAACCATTCTCGATATGGCGGGCCTTCCCATTCCGGCTGATATGCAGGGACAAAGCTTTGCGCCGTTATTAAAAGGCCAACAGAAAAAGCCGCTGCATGATGCGTTGTATTATCATTTCTACGAAAACAAAGAGCATAAAGTAGCCAAGCATGTGGGCGTAAGAACAGATCGCTACAAACTCATTTATTTCTACGAAAACAAGGAATGGGAAATGTACGATTTGAAAAACGATATCAGCGAAATGCATAACCTGTATGGTATTCCATCGTATGCAAAAGAGCAGGCAAAGCTGAAAGAGAAATTGAAAGAACTAATGAACCGGTATAAAGACCAGGATCCCGATATTAAATTTTAAAATGAACCAGATGATACGTGTAGTGAAATTATTTTGTTTGCTGTTGATGGCTTCAGCAACTATGGCGCAGCAGGTGCAAATTATTCCTGAACCTACTTCTATTGTAATGAAAGAAGGCAAATACATGCTGCCTGCAAAACCTGTAATTATTATCAGCAGCAACGAGCTAAAACCATCGGCCAGTTTTTTGCAAAATTACCTCTCCACTTATTATGCAGTAAAAGCAAAGATCAGTTTGGGTAAGCCTGTGCAAGGTGCTATTGTATTGCTGTTGGACAAGACGGCTTCTTCTCCTGCCGAAGGATATACATTGCAGGTAACAAATGGCGGCATTACAGCAACCGCTTCAACCGATGCGGGTATTTTTTATGCAGTGCAATCCATCATTCAATTGTTGCCTGCCGGTGGTGTAGCTTCTTTAAGCAATGGCATTCCTGCATTGCAAATTGTAGATGCACCGGCGTATAAATATCGTGGTATGCATCTCGATGTATCCCGCCATTTTTTTTCGGTGGAATATGTAAAACAGTTTATCGATTATCTCGCATTGCATAAGATCAACCGGTTTCACTGGCATTTAACCGACGACCAGGGCTGGCGCATTGAGCTCAAAAAATATCCAGGGCTTACAAAAGCAGGTGCGCATCGCAATGGAACTATCGTAGGCCGTTATCCCGGCAAAGGCAGCGATAACCAGCCTTACGGTGGTTATTATACGCAAGCACAGATAAAAGAAGTAGTGGCGTATGCTCAGGCAAGGTATATTACGGTGGTGCCCGAAATTGAAATGCCCGGTCATGCTTCGGCTGCTATTGCTGCATACCCATGGTTGAGTTGTTTTCCGAAAGAAAAAACAGTGATCCCGGAAAATATGATCGCCACAAAAACAAAAGAAGCACAAGCTGCAGGTGCATTGAAATTTACACAGGAAACCTTTGGTGTATTTGATGATGTGTTTTGTGCCGGCAAGGATTCCACTTTCCGTTTTTTAGAAGATGTATTGAAAGAAGTAGTGCCTTTGTTTCCATCTAAAGTGATACATGTGGGCGGCGACGAATGCCCGAAAGGAAACTGGAAACGTTGCCCTGCCTGCCAGGCTCGTATAAAGCAAATGGGTTTGAAAGATGAACATGAACTGCAGAGCTATTTCATTAAGCGTATGGAAAAAGTGCTGGAAGCCCATGGTAAAAGCCTGATGGGTTGGGATGAAATACTGGAAGGTGGTTTGGCACCCAATGCCATGGTGATGAGTTGGAGAGGAGAGAAAGGGGGCATTACTGCGGCCAACGAAGGCCACTATGTGGTGATGACTCCCAATAGTCATTTTTATTTCGACCACAAGCAGAGACAGAAGGAAGATTCTGTAACCATTGGTGGCTATTCGCCATTGGAAAAAGTATACAGCTACAATCCAACGCCAGCAGCTATCGATGTAGACAAGCGCCATTTTATTTTGGGTGCACAAGCCAATTTGTGGACTGAATATATAGGCAACCCTGCCAAAGTAGAATACATGTTGTTTCCAAGAATGGCTGCCTTGAGCGAAGTGCTTTGGACCAAGCCCGAGCAAAAGAACTGGGACGCATTCAAAGCCAAATTGCCAACACAGGAACAGCGCTACACTTTATGGAAAATTCATTTTTCAAAAGATGTAGTGAATGAGCCGTTGAAATAATTGGTTTGTTGAATAGGATCTAAAATGGCTGCTTCAAAAGAGGCAGCTATTTTTTTTGCCTGTCAGTGGCAAATTAGCTAATTGAAGCATTAGCAACGGGAATCAAATCGCAATACCAAAATCCATAAGCATAAGGATCGGTTGTGGTATCGTCGGAGCAGTTGTAGCTGTCCTTTGTATCATCCTCATTTTTTGGAGCAGCATTATATTTTCTATACACAACTTCGCCTGTTTCAAATGCAATGGGTGCTGAAAAAATAGGGCCATCAAAAACAAAACTGTGGAACTCCCCATTTTCACCGCAGGGGTCCACATTATTAGGAAGATCGTTTAAGAATGTTTCATCAATTATTCTTCCCGCAAAAGATTTGTCTAAATACTTTTCGTGCACACAGGTGACAATGGCTTTAAAACCCTGCGCAATAAAACTGCGCATCAATTGGTCGGTCGGCATTTTCCAAAGTGGGAATATGCCTTTCAGCTGCAGCTCGGCCAGTTTAGTTTCCCGGTATTTTCTCAGGTCTTCCAAAAAAATATCGCCAAATACGGAAGCCGTGGCGCCCTGGTTGACGAGCCCTGTTACCGTTTGGCGCATCACCTGTTCGTACACTTCCATGGTGGGCATTTCGGGCACCTGCATTTTCACCAGGGGCAGGCCAATGCTGGCTGCCTGTGCATCGAGCAGATCCACTCTCACCCCATGCATCGATATGCGCTGGTACGCTTCGCTAATGCTGGTGAGCAGGCAAAGTATATCGTATTGCTGCGTTTGCAGGAGCAGGTGGAGACAGTATGCTGAGTCCTTTCCGCCGCTCCAGTTGAAAATCACTTTTTCTTTCAATGCCGGTTGCTTTTGTGGCTGCAATGTAGCTATCTGTCCCCTAATAGAAGCCTAAGGCATTGGCATGTAAATAGTTGGCAGCGGGTTGGGCCGAGTCGAAATCCAATGAAAAACCGCCCAAATTCTCCGCCGGATTATCAGTTCCTTGCCTTACTTTTGCGGCCCAAAAGAGTATTAGCATGAGCGGTGCATTAAAAGAAGTTCGTAATAGGATCAAGAGTGTTCAGAGTACCCAGCAGATCACCAAAGCCATGAAAATGGTAAGTGCTGCCAAATTGCGTCGTGCCCAGGATGGCATTCAGCAAATGAGGCCGTATGCCAAAAAAATGCAGGAAATGCTGAGCAATATTGTGAGCAATACCGAAGTAGAAACCGGTGGAGCCCTTACACAAGTGCGCCCGGTAGAAAAAGTGCTGCTCATTGTTATTACCAGCGACCGCGGTCTCTGCGGTGGCTATAATGCCAACCTCGTAAAACTGGCCAAGCAAACTTTGGTCGACAATTATGCTGAGGCTTTGGCTAAAAAGAATGTAACCATTTGGAATATTGGTAAAAAAGGTTGGGAAAGCCTGAGCAAACAAGGCTTCAAAACCGATGCTACCCATAAAGATATTTTCCTGAACCTGAACTTCGAAAACGTACAGGCTTGTGCACAGGCTGCCGTTGCCGGCTTCCTGAACCGTGAGTTCGACGTGGTAGAAGTGATCTACAGCGAATTTAAAAATGCGGCTTCCCAGATCTATAAAGTGGAACGCTTCCTGCCCATTCAAAAAATTGAAAAGCAGGCAGGTGCTGTAAAAGCTGATTTCATTTTTGAACCCAACCAGGCAGAACTGATCGCCGAGTTGATGCCCAAAATTTTGAATACCCAACTATACAAAGCCGTGTTGGATGCCAATGCCAGTGAGCATGGCGCCCGTATGACGGCTATGGACAAAGCCACGGAAAATGCCGGTGAACTGTTGAAATCCCTGAAAATTAGTTACAACAGGGCTCGCCAGGCTGCTATCACCACCGAGCTTACAGAGATCGTAAGCGGCGCAGCTGCATTGCAGGGCTAAGTTTTCCCCACTACGGGGTTGGGCTCCCTAAATTTTTTCCCTGCATATAGCTTAGTTGCATATTTGCAGGGATTTGTTTTTATAACCTATTAATGGCCCAAAAGGGGCAGTGTGTTTATGGAATTATCTGTGATTATACCGCATGTAGAGGCCATCATTTTTGCCAGCGAAAAGCCGGTCACTACCCTCGACCTGCTGGAGCTGTTGAATAACGCTATTGCTTTTATGGAAGAGCGGGCTACGCTCGACCAGGTAGAAAGTGCCGTGGCTGCTATTCGCGAAAAATACGATAGCGAGTTTTACCCTTTTGAAGTGCGGGAAAGTGGCGGTGGCTGGCAGTTTCTGACCAAGGGCGCTTTTCATAAAACCGTTGCCGTGCTGAATGGCGATAAGTTTTTGAAACGCCTGAGCACAGCAGCGCTGGAAACCCTGGCCATTATTGCCTACAAACAGCCTATTACCAAAGGTGAAATTGAAAGCATACGTGGTGTAAACTGCGATTATGCCGTACAAAAATTGCTGGAAAAGGAATTGGTGATGATCACGGGGCGGAAAGAAAATGCACCGGGACAGCCACTAATTTATGCTACCAGCAAAACCTTCATGGATTATTTCGGCATCAACAGCACAGAGCAATTGCCCAGGTTGAGCGATATAATGATTGGTGATACCGTATTGCCCACCACGGTAGGTGAAGCCAACCTGGTAGACGGCGATATGCTCACAGAAACTTCTGCCATTGATGCGGAAGAAATTGAAGCTGGGGCCAATATGTTGGCCGTAAATGGCGATGGCGAAATGGAAGAAATAAAACTGGATGAAAGCGCCGCCATTTCTGTGGAAGAAGCCAATGCAGCCGTAGCAGATGATGCTACTGCGAATTTGGAGGAGCCTGCAGAAGACAATGCTGAAGAAGAAGCTACACTGGAAATTGAAGAACCAGATGATAGCAACGAAACCACCCACACAGAAGATGCAACCGGTGAAGCCGGTGATGATGAGGAAGGCGAAGAAACAACAGACAATAAACAGTAATAGAGCGTAGGATTTTTTCTGTACGCTCATCATTATAAACCCGCCCCTCCAAAGGCGGGTTTATGTTAACGGTAAATTGATAAGTATGACAATGGATCAACATTTAAGCAACGAACAACTGGTAGCCATTGCCAATGAATTTGGCAGCCCTGTATATGTGTACAATGCCGATAAAATTTCGCAGCAGTACCAAAAATTAGCCACTGCATTCAGTGGTATGGATGTTCGCTTTTTTTATGCCAGTAAGGCACTCACCAACCCGCATGTATTAAAGCACTTGTATGCGCAGGGAGCGGGTATCGATTGCAGTTCCATCAACGAAGTGAAGATGGCCCTGTTTGCGGGAGCAAAACCTGCCGATATTTTGTACACCAGCAATGGTATTGCTTTCGAAGAAATTGCAGAAGCGGTTTCATTGGGTGTACATGTGAATATTGATAGCATCAGCAATTTGGAAAAGTTTGGGAAAGCTTATGGACACAGCTATCCCGTGGGTTTGCGCCTTCGTCCTAATATTATGGCAGGTGGCAATCTTAAAATTTCGACCGGGCACGATAAGAGTAAGTTTGGTATCCCCGTAGACCAGATGAAAGAATTGCTGGCTGTAATAGAGCAGCACAATATTTATGTGCAGGGGCTGCATATTCATACCGGCAGCGAGATAAAAGATGTGGACGTTTTTGTAAAAGGCATTGAAGTGTTGTTCGACATCGTGCCTTTGTTTAACGAGCTGCGTTTTATAGACCTGGGTGGTGGTTTTAAAGTGCCCTACAAAAATGGCGATGCACAAACAGATATCACCCTGCTGGCGCAAAAAGTAAGCGAGGCATTTGCATCGCATCCTAACCCCAATGGAAAACCATTGCAGGTATGGTTTGAGCCCGGTAAATTTTTGGTGAGCGAATGCGGCTATTTTGTAACACAGGTAAACGTGATGAAAGAAACTAGCGCCGCTACTTTTGTGAGTGTGAACAGTGGGTTCAATCATTTGATCCGTCCCATGTTTTACGATAGCTATCACCATATTCAAAACATTAGCAATGCCAATGGAGAACCAAAGCAATATGCAGTGGTGGGCAATATTTGCGAAACCGACACTTTTGCCTGGGATCGCAAACTGGCTACCGTAAGAGAGGGCGATTATCTTGCTTTCTTTAATGCTGGTGCCTACGGTTTTGAAATGAGCAGCAATTTCAACAGCCGATACAAACCTGCCGAAGTAATGGTGGTAAATGGCGAAGCCCAATTGATTCGCAAGCGGGATACTTTCGATGATCTTACCCGCAATATTTTGTGGCCATAGAGAATGGTTCCTATGATAGAATACACGCAAACCCCGGCATAGTCCGGGGTTTGTTTTTTTCGCCATAGCGGGCCAATGGCTTCAGCCTGTTATCCGAATTTATTTTTCAAAATAAGCGAGGCTATGTGCAGGGTTTTTTATCTTTCAATACACATTCATCCATCAAATACTACACGCTATGCCAATTAGAATGGTAGACGACACGCCGGATCCTAATGAATTTAATGACAATAGTGGTGGCCGCGGCGGTGGCGGTGGTAGAGGCGGTGGTGGGGGAGGGCTACTCAATTTCCTGCCCCTGATCCTCATGTTGTTTCGCAAGCCCGGTGGCTTACTCATCATCGCATTGTTGGCAGGTGGTTATTTCCTGATGAACAAGGGTTGTGGCGGTATGATGAGTAGCGCCGCTTCTGCTTTTTCTACCGGCGGCATGCTCGACAAAAACGAGTTTGCCAAAGCGCAGGTGTATGAAGGATTGAGCGACGATGATACACGCAACCCATTGCCAGAATATATTTCGCTGGGCAAGTTTGCCCCCGACCGCCAGAACCAGGGAAGGCAGGGTAGTTGCGTGGCATGGAGCAGTGCCTATGCTGCGCAAACTATTTTGATAAGTGCCAGCAATGGAAAAGCGCCCAATCAAAATGCATTCAGCCCTTCGTACATGTACAACCAGATAGGGCTCGATGGTTGCCAGGGCTCGTATGTTATTCGGGCCATGGAGTTGATGAGCAAGAAAGGCGGCGTGCCCTTCAACGATTTTCCTTACGACGAAACAGATTGCAGCCGGAATCCGCCTACAACGTTGGACGCCTTGGCGGCAGAAAATAAGATACATGGATTCAACAGGCTAACCAGTACCGAAGATGCCGAAGGCATCAATATACGTGCGGTGAAAGAACACCTTGCCAGCGGTGCACCCGTAGTGATCGGCATGATGGTGGGTGGAAGTTTTATGCAGGAAATGATGGGACAAAAACTTTGGGAACCCAACCAAAGCGATTATAACCAGGTGGGCTTTGGCGGGCATGCCATGTGCGTAATTGGTTACGACGATAAACTGGGTGGAGGCGCATTCCAGATCATGAATAGTTGGGGACCCGAGTGGGGCGAGAATGGCATTGGCTGGGTGAAATACGGCGACTTTAAGGAGTTTGTGCGGGAAGCCTATGGTATTGATCCTTTGCCCAAACAAGGAGCCGCACTGAACCAGCCATTCGAATGCGAAATAGGATTGGTAAAAGTGGATGAGAAGGGAAAACCACAGGGATATATACCCCTGAACGGTGGCAGCAATAATTTGTTTGTGAGCAATACACTGGCAGCAGGCACCCGCTTTAAAGTGGAAGTGAAAAACAGTACCGAATGTTATGTGTACGTGTTTGGCCAGGAAGTGGATGGCACCAGCTATACACTGTTTCCTTATCCCACCAAAGAAGACCCCACCAAAACAGCGTATACTTCTTACTGTGGTATTACAGGCTATCGCTTATTTCCGAAAAACAAAAGCATGATGCCCGATAGTGTTGGCCGCAAAGATTATATAGCCTTAGTGGTGAGTAAAGAAGAACTGCCCTGGAGCCAATTGAACCAATCTATTTCGAAAGCAGGCAGCAACTATGCCAGCAATGTAAGCAATGCCTTAAGCAGTTATGGTGTGGGTAAACTTTCGGTAAACAGGAGCAGCCAGGGCAACATGCAGTTTCGTGCACCCGCCGGGCAGAAGGGAGTGGCGTATGCGATTATAGAGATCAATAAATAAGTGCGAAAGAACCTTGCGAGTGATTTAGGGAATCGCTTGATAACATCTTTGAGATGCTCACTGGCGCTGGACTCTGTCCAGTGCCTAATTATTACTTGACTTACTTGATGGGAACTTAAAAGTGAATCTTGAATATCCTCTTATTAGGGGATATGAGTAACAAGTAGACACAGGCCAGGAGGCCTGCGCCAGAAAGTGTTGCGGAAGTATGAAATAGAGAACTATTTAGACGCCTGTTGTTGTAAACTCGCTGCTTGTACTTGGCTATACTGTCGCATAAATTCCTGGCGGTATTTTACTACATCGCCAATTACAATAATGGCAGGGTTGGCCAGTCCTGCTGCTTCGGCACGAAGGGCCACATCGTTTACAGTACCTACCACCATTTTTTCTTCCGGAGTCGAACCGTTTTGAATAATGGCAACTGCAGTTTCTTTTTTGCCGTAGCGGGCAAATATGTCGAGTATGGCTTCGAGTTTGCTCATGGCCATCAGCAATATAACTGTGGCGGTACTTTGGGCTGCCAGCAACACATCGTTGCTGATTTCGCCACTGCGGGTAGTGCCGGTGGTTACCCAAAAACTTTCGGCTATACCGCGGGAGGTGAGAGGTATCATGCTCATTTCGGGCACTGCAATGGCACTGCTGATGCCGGGCACTACTTCTACCGGGATGCCTGCTTTTACTGCTGCTTCAATTTCTTCCTGTGCACGGCCAAATACAAAGGGGTCGCCACCTTTGAGGCGTACCACATGGCCATGCTGGTGTACTTTCTCCAAAATCAAAACATTGATCTCATCCTGGCTGAGTGCATGACAACCCATGCGTTTGCCCACGAATATTTTTTCGCAGTCGGGGCGTGCATATTGCAGCAGGTCTGCATTGGCCAGCGCATCATATAGAATGGCATTGGCCTCGCCCAATACTCTTACCGCTTTAAGTGTGATCAACTCAGGATCGCCGGGACCGGCGCCTAATAAGCTTAGTTTCATTTTTGGTTGCTTCATAGCAGGTGTGTTTAGCTGTCTGCCCTCGTCAACTGAAGTAACGCATCCGGGTTCAGAATTGTTATCATTTTACCATCCATCTTTATCAGTTTTTCTTTTTCCATTTCCTGCATCAGCCTAAAAGAGGTTTCGTAGGTGGTGCCGGCGTAGGAGGCAAAATCCTGGCGGGTGAGGTTTACTTCAAGTTTTCCGGTAGGGCTGGTTCCAAATTTATTTGTTAGCGATATCAGTGCCTGTGCTATCCGGCCTTTAACCGACATATGCACCATATCACGCATTTTTCTTTCTGACAATTTAAGCTCTGCGGCAAAAAAGATCAGGAGGTCGTAGAGCAGTTCGCTGTTCACTTTGAGCGAATCGTTGAAAAAGTCGAGATCTACATGGCAAACCAGGGTGTTTTCCAATGCCGTAGCCGAAACCGGGTATATGTTATCACCTCCCAGGCCACGGTGCCCGGCCACATCACCCGATTTTGCGAAGCGTACGATCAGCTCCTTGTCGCCCCATTGCTTATGCACTTTTACCAGTCCATTACTTATAAAGAACATTCCCTTCATTAGGTCGCCTTCCTTAAACAGCAGTTCTCCTTTTTTGTATTGTATGATCTTTCGGTGGGTTTTAATGGCCGCTTGCCAGGCCGGCTGGCACTTACTACAAAAAAAACAGGAGTTCTGGTTACAGTCCAGGTTGGTCACTTTCATATCTGGGATACTTATATATAAATGAATGTAAGAGGAATATTGCCTAAATCATGGCAATGGTATTGATTATGAGCCAAATTTTACCAATTCCCAAATTCATTAACATATTAGTTATTAAAATATCTAATTTATTTTTCACGAAGATAATGTTTTTTGGAAAATGCTTCTTTATATTTACAATGAAAGTATGACAGTAGTTATATTTTGAACAGGGAAAACCTGAACTAACGATTTCTTGCCGGCTGAATGAACAATCTAAATCTCTAGCTTATGAGAGTTGTTGTAGTCGGTAACGGTATGGTGGGTTACAAATTCTGCGAGAAATTGGTAGCCAAAGCCCCCGCCAGTTCCATTGAGATAACCGTATTTGGCGAAGAAATGAGACCCGCATACGACCGGGTTCATTTAAGTGAGTACTTCTCCGGCAAAACTGCCGAAGATCTGTACATGGCGCCGGAGTCGTGGTATAACGACCATCATATTCGCCTGCATTTGGGCGATCCCATTCAGCATATAGACCGCGAGGCCAAAATAGTAAAGAGCTTCAAAGGGGTGGAACTGCCCTACGATGTGCTGGTGCTGGCTACCGGTTCATCGGCATTTGTACCGCCCATTGCCGGGGCCGATAAGGATGGTGTTTTTATTTACCGCACCATCGACGACCTGGAATTGATTACAGAATATGCCCGCCATGCCAAATCTGCTGCTGTCATTGGCGGTGGTTTGCTGGGCCTGGAAGCTGCCAAAGCCCTGCTCGACCTGGGCATCGAAAATCCTCATGTAATTGAATTTGCCCCAAGGTTGATGCCCCGCCAGATAGATGAAGTAGGAAGCAAAACCCTGCAGGGAAAACTAGAAGCTCTGGGTCTGCAGATCCATTTATCTACCAATACCTCGGCCATTGTGGGCAATGGGAAAATCTCCGCCATGGAATTTGCCGATGGCAATTCAATAGCGGTGGATATGCTGGTGATCAGTGCCGGTATCAAGCCTCGTGATGAAATAGCCAAATCGGCCAACCTTGAACTGGGGCCACGTGGCGGCATTTTGGTGAACGACTCCATGCAAACTTCTGACCCCAGCATTTTTGCCATTGGCGAATGCGCTTTGCATAGCAATATGATTTATGGCCTGGTGGCACCCGGCTACGAAATGGCTGAAGTAGTAGTAGATCAAATTGTGGGTATGGGCGAAAGGCAATTCACCGGCTTCGATATGAGTACCAAGCTCAAGCTTATTGGTATAGATGTAGCCAGCTTTGGTGATCCATTCGCCGGTGGCGATGCGGTAAGAACCGTGGTTTTCGAAAACACTGCTAAAGGTGTATACAAGCGCATCAATATTACCGAAGATGGTAAGGAGTTACTCGGCGGTATTCTAATTGGCGATGCTGAGCAATACAATATGTTGCTGCAAACCTGTAAGAACAAACTGGTGTTGCCACCCGAGCCGGAAGATATTATTTTGGGCAACAGGGGAGGCGGCGAATCTGCCGGTGCAGGCGTTACTGCCCTGCCCGATGACGCAGTGATCTGCAGTTGCGAAGGCATCACAAAAGCCGATGTGTGCAATGCTGTAAGCGAAAACGGATGCGAGTCGATTGATGCCATTAAAAAATGTACAAAAGCAGGTACGGGTTGTGGTGGATGTGTGCCTATGTTGAAAGACCTGATGGTGCATACCATGAAGAGCCAGGGCAAGTACATCCGCAATGTGATCTGCGAACATTTTAATTATAGCAGGCAGGAATTGTTTGATTTGATCAAACTGGAAAACCTGCGTTCTTACGACGAAGTACTCGATAAATTGGGCTCAGGTGATGGTTGCGAATTGTGCAAGCCTCCCATCGTTTCCATTCTCGCCAGTCTTTGGAACGAAAACATTTTAGCGAAAGGAAATGATACTGCACAGGATAGTAACGACCGCTTTTTGGCCAACATACAAAAAGGTGGTACCTACTCTGTAGTGCCTCGTATTCCGGGTGGTGAGATCACGCCCGATAAATTGATCGTGATTGGCCAGGTTGCTAAAAAATACAATCTCTATACCAAGATCACAGGCGGCCAGCGTATCGATTTGTTTGGCGCCCATTTATCTGATCTGCCATTTATTTGGGAAGAGCTGATAGAAGCCGGTTTTGAAAGTGGCCATGCGTATGGTAAAGCGCTGCGTACTGTAAAAAGTTGCGTGGGTAGTACCTGGTGTCGTTTCGGTTTGCACGATAGTGTAAGCTTCGCTATTCAAATTGAAGAAAGGTATCGTGGTATTCGTGCACCGCATAAACTGAAGGGTGGTGTAAGCGGATGCATTCGCGAATGTGCCGAAGCGCAAAGCAAAGACTTCGGCATTATTGCTACCGAAAAAGGATGGAATCTTTATGTATGCGGAAACGGTGGCAGCAAACCACAACATGCCATTTTACTGGCAAGCGATGTGGATAGTGCTACCTGCATCAGTTATCTCGATCGCTTCCTCATGTTCTATATCAAAACAGCAGATCCGCTTACCCGTACTGCCACCTGGCTCAACAAAATGGAAGGCGGTATCGACTACCTGCGCAATGTGGTTGTACACGATAGCCTGGGTATGAATGCACAATGGGAAGCCGAAATGCAACTATTGGTCGACAGCTACGAATGCGAATGGAAGATGGCTGTACAAACGCCGGAACTCCGTAAGCGTTTCTCACATTTTGTGAATGCGCCGGCCGAAAAAGATCCTACTGTAAAGTTTGAAGCCATGCGGGATCAAAAGAAAGTAGCTGACTGGAAATAACCATTGCATCAGCTATTAAAACGATACATCAGTATCGCAACGGTTTTCAGAAAAAATACTGCGGTTGCCACGCCATTTCCCAAGGGATTCCTGCCAGCGGTATGGGCTCGAATAAGCAAATAGGTTGGCAGGTCCCTTTTTCAAAACAAAATGCAATTCAAACTATACAACTGTTCAACATGGAAACAACACTTACAAAAGAGATGACAAAAACATGGGTGGAAGTATGCAGGGTAGAAGATGTGCCTAGCAATGGTGGTGTGTGTGCCAAAGTAGGAGAAGCCCAAATTGCGATTTTTCATTTTGCCCGCAGAGGCGAATGGTATGCTACACAAAATGAATGCCCGCACCGTATGCAAATGGCATTGAGCCGCGGCATTATTGGTAGCTCGAACGACGAACCCAAAGTGGCTTGTCCTTTTCACAAGAAAACTTTTTCGCTTACAACCGGCGAGTGTTTGAATGACGATAGCTGCGGCCATTTGCGCACCTATCCTGTAAAAGTGGAGAATGGATACGTGTTTGTAGGTGTCTCCGCTTGTGGCACTGCATAAGTGCACCAATAGTAAAATGTTGTAGCGCTATAACAACTATAAAAAAGTATCCCGCTGCATGGCAGTGCAGGCGGGATGAAGTTTAAAAATGATCTGCTCACTTTTAAAACCAGCCAAAATTAGCATGAAAAGAATTCAAAAATCATTACTTGCATTTTTTCTGTGTAGCCTTTGTGTTACCGGGAGCTTTGCGCAGTTCTCACTTTCGGGACAATTGCGTACCCGCACTGAGTACAGGGATGGGTTTGGCAACCTTGTACCCAACGGTGCAGATCCGGCGGTTTTTACCAGCATGCGTACCCGCCTGAATTTTGGATACAAATGGGACCGGCTCAGTTTTGGGGTATCTGTTCAGGATGTAAGAGTATGGGGTGCCGATGCTTCTTCTATTTCCAATGCTGATGGCTCTAAACTCATGTTGCACGAAGCTTATGCCGACCTGATACTCACCAACAAAGCCGACACCAGTATCAAGTTCAAATTGCTCGATCTGCTTTCTTTAAAAATTGGCCGCCAGGAACTTGCTTACGATGATGCCCGTTTGATCGGCAACCTCGATTGGTTACAGCAAGGTCGCCGCCATGATATGGCATTGCTGAAAGCCCTGCATCATGGCTGGCAAATTGAAGTTGGCCAGGCATTCAATCAAAACACAGATGCGTTTGGATATACCGGCACAGGTTATGTTCCGGGTAATGTGCCTGCGTATGTAAAAAATTCAATAGGAGAATTGGTGCCTACGCCTGCTGGCATGGTGCCACTGGCTGCCAATGCCAATGCCAACAGTTCAAAACTCGGAGCACCTATCTACTCTAATCCTCCGAGCACCAATGGAGCTACTCAGGATTATAAATCTTTCACCAGTGTGTATGTATCCAAAAAGTTTAAACAAACAAAACTCTCTGCATTATTCTTCAACGATCATTTTGGAAAATACCGGCTCGACTCCACCGGTAGCGCCGCTTCAGGATATGTGTACGGAAGGCGTTTTGTAAGTACAGGCACTGTAGATGATTTTGATTATAGTGGAAGCAATAGCAGGTTTACCTATGGCCTGATGGTGAACCAACTACTGGGTAAGCCTACCGGTTTTGGTACCATTGCCATACAAGCTGCTTACTATGCACAAAGCGGCGAAAACAGGGATGGCATTAAACAACAAAATGCTTACCACTACACCGTAGCTGCTACGTATCAAAAAGGCCGTTTCAGTTTTACACCCGGCTATGATGTGTTGAGCGGACAAAAAACATCTACCACTGCCGACGAAAAATTTGATCCACTGTATGGCACGCCGCACAAGCATTGGGGCTATATGGATTATTTCTATGTGGGGACAGGTTCGGCTGCAGGAGGACTCAACAACTTTTACCTGAAAGCGAAGTATGTGGTGAAAGCATTTTCGTTCGGACTCGACTACCACAATTTTGCGCTGAACCAGGATATGACCAAAGCTAACGGCACTATCATCGATCGCCAGTTGGGCAATGAATTTGACTTTATTGCCAATGTAAACATCAACAAGTTTACCAATATAGAAGCGGGCTACTCTTTAATGAAAGCGACTAATAGCATGCCATTTGCCAAGGGGCAGGCCACTACAGATGTGGGGGCTAGCTCGTTCAACAAAACCGGCAATTGGTTTTATCTCATGATCAATATTCGACCCGATTTTTTTCACGGAAAACAAGCGGCTAACAAGCCATCGTAATTATAAAAGACATCAACACCTTCAAACCATTTGTTATTAGCAGACCAGGGAAGTTCAACTAACAACATTCACCTTATAACATTCACTTTATGTCAAATACCATCACCAACAAACCATTAGACCACCTGAAAATATTTTCGTTGAAAGGTGTTCAAATGCGCACTTTCCATATTACCTGGCTTACATTTTTTGTTTGCTTTTTTGGATGGTTTGGTTTGGCGCCACTGATGCCTACCATTCGTGAAGATCTGCATTTGAGCAAAGCGCAAGTGGGTAATACTATTATCGCTGCAGTGTCGGCTACTATTTTGGCTCGCCTTGTTATTGGCCGTCTTTGCGATACCTGGGGACCACGCAAAACCTATACTGCCCTGCTTTTGTTGGGTGCATTTCCAGTAATGGGTGTAGGCCTTGCGCAAGACTACAGTACATTCCTTTTATTCCGATTGGCCATTGGTGTAATTGGTGCATCGTTTGTGATCACGCAGTTTCACACCAGCATGATGTTTGCTCCCAACATTAAAGGCACGGCTAATGCAGTAGCTGGTGGATGGGGCAACCTCGGTGGTGGCATTACCAATATGCTGATGCCGGTAATTTTTGCAACCATCGTAGGATTTGGTTACACTAAAAGTGAAGCCTGGCGTTATGCCATGATTGTGCCCGGTGTAATGCTGTTGGTAATGGCATTCTTGTATTACAAATTCACGAAGGATACACCTGCCGGCAACTATGCTGAAATAGGCCATACTGCACATTCTAAAAAAGCCAACTGGAAAGTGCTGGGTGATTGGAGAGTATGGGCACTCGCATTGGCTTATGCAGTATGCTTTGGTATGGAAATTACTTTCGACAACGTTGCAGCTTTGCACTTTGTTGACAGCTTTAAACTCGATCAGTCTTCTGCCGGTTTTTGGGCAGGTGTATTTGGATTCATGAACATTTTCGCAAGAGCATTGGGTGGCATTGCTGCAGATAAAGTAGGCAGGAAGTTTGGCCTGCGTGGCAAAGGCTTACTGCTGGCTGTAGTATTGTTGCTCGAAGGTGCTGGTCTTATTTTGTTTGCCAGTGCAGGCAATTTGCAAATGGCCATCGTGAGCATGTTGTCTTTTGCATTGTTCCTTAAAATGGCTAATGGTGCTACCTACGCAATCACGCCGTTTGTGGATGAGAAAAATGTAGGCATGATCAGTGGTATTGTAGGTGCCGGTGGCAACCTTGGTGGTATGATGTTCGGCTTCCTGTTTAAGTCGGAGCATATCACATATGTGGAAGCGTTTACCTATATCGGTGTTGCTGTTATTGCAGTGGCGTTGGTAATACTCGTTACACGCTTCGAACGCAAAGAGCAATTGAATTCCGTAAGCGACCTGAACGATGCGGTGTTGGTGCCTGTGGAGAGCAAGCACTAATGCAGTTTCATTTTTTTGATGAACGCATGTAGGGATTCTGCCGAATCAGAAAAGGAAATGTACAATCGATAGGAAGTAGTACTGAACAGGATAGTATGATTTAAGTAAAAAACCAGGGCATGAGCGAATCTAAAAAATCTGTTTGTTGTTACTGTGGTGTAGGCTGCGGCATTGTGCTGAAGAAAGATGCAGAAGGCGTACTGCAGGTGGAGGGCGACAAAGATTACCCGGTAAACAAGGGTATGCTTTGTAGCAAGGGAATGAATTTGCATTACACGGTAATGGACAAATCGGATCGCTTGTTGTACCCTGCCATGCGCTATAACAAACAGGCAGAACGCAAACGTGTTTCCTGGGACCAGGCTTTGGAAAGAACAGCTGCTGTATTCAAAACTTTTATTGATAAGTACGGTCCTGACTCTGTAGCATTTTACGCTTCGGGTCAGTGTCTTACAGAAGAGTATTATGTGGTCAATAAACTCATTAAAGGATTTATTGGCAGCAACAATATTGATACCAACAGCCGCCTGTGTATGAGCAGTGCGGTTGTTGGTTATAAAATGACACTGGGTGAAGACAGTGTTCCTGTATCGTATGATGATATTGAAAAAACAGATTGCATTTTTGTAGCAGGTGCTAATCCTGCATGGTGTCATCCTATTCTTTGGCGCAGGGTAGAAGCAGCGAAAGCTGCTAATCCAAAATTGCGCATCATTGTAAGCGATCCGCGTAAAACACAATCCTGCGCATCGGCCGATATTCATTTGCAGATCAACCCGGGCACCGATGTGGTATTGCATCATGCAATTGGAAGATGTTTGATAGAGAACGGTGATGTGGATGCAAGATTCATTCAGCAAAACACAGAAGGGTTTGAAGAGTATAGCCAGCAGGTATTGAAACGCACAGTGGCCGAAGCCGCTGCTATTTGTGGCATTACTGAGCAAATTATTCGCGAAGCTGCTACATGCTTAGGCAATGCCGAAAGTTTTCTCACCATGTGGACCATGGGCCTGAACCAAAGTGTAATTGGCGTAAACAAAAACGTATCACTCATTGCACTCAATCTTATTACAGGTAAAATTGGCAAACCCGGTAGTGGGCCATTTTCACTTACAGGACAGCCCAATGCCATGGGTGGCCGCGAAGTAGGAGGGCTTAGTAATTTGTTGCCTGCGCATCGTAATCTCAACAACCCTGCGCATAGGGAAGAAGTGGCAAAGTTTTGGAACGTGGACGCATTGTCGCCCAACCCCGGACTTACTGCTACTGAAATGTTTGAAGCATTGGAAGCGGGAAAATTGAAAGCCATCTGGATCATGTGTACCAATCCACTGCTTTCGTTGCCCGATGTGCGCCGTGCTGAAAAAGCATTGCAAAATGCAAAGTTTGTTGTGGTGCAGGATATCAGCAACAAGCCCGAAACATTGCAGTACGCCGATGTAGTATTGCCTGCTGCAGCGTGGGCCGAAAAAGAAGGCACCATGACGAATGCTGAACGTCGCATCAGTCATTTGAATAAGATAGTAGATGCGCCCGGCGAAGCATTGCCCGATGCAGAGATCATTTGCCGCTTTGCACAAAAAATGGGATACCCCGGGTTTGATTTTAAAAGCCCTGCAGAAATTTTTGCAGAGCATGCGCAACTTACTGCAGGTACCAATATTGATATCAGTGCATTGAGTTACGATGTGCTGAAAGAAAAGCGTTCGGTGCAGTGGCCGTATATGGGAGAAGGAAATGGTACGCCCCGCTTGTTTAGTGATGGTAAATTTTATACGCCATCGGGTAAAGCAAAATTGTATGGTGTAAAAGATGAAAACGAATCGGAATCGTTGAGTCCCGAACATCCGCTGGTGCTTACTACCGGTCGCATCAGGGATCAGTGGCATACGATGAGCAAGACGGGGAAAGTGAGCAAGCTGAAACAGCATATACCCAATGCTTCACTCGAAATTCATCCGTACGATGCTGCGAAACGAGGCATTAAAGAAGGAAGTTTGGTAGAAGTGTTCAATGGCCGGGGAAATGTGCGGGTGAAAGCAAAACTGAGTGAAGACATTAAGCCCGGTGTAGTTTTTCTGCCCATGCATTGGGGCAAGATTTTGAAAAGTGATTTGAATCGTGCCAATAACCTTACCAACAATTTGGTAGATCCCAGTTCCAAAGAACCCGACTTTAAATACAGTGCCGTACAAGTGGCTTTGTATAAAAAGCCTGCACAAAAAATAGTAGTGATAGGTGCGGGTGCAGGTGCCTGTGGTTTTGTGAAAAGTTATCGTACACTCAATAGCAGCGATGAAATCACAGTGTTCAGTAAAGAGAATTTCCCGTTTTACAACCGTGTGTTGCTGCCCGATTATATCAGTGGCGTATTGCCCTGGGATAATCTCATCAAAATGACGGCAGAGGAAGAAGCCGAGTATAAAATAAAATTGCATCGCGGTGTAAGCATCGAAGTTGTAGATCGCGAAGCAAAAACCGTGACAGATAGCAACGGTGTAGTACACGATTACGATGTGTTGCTGATGGCGACCGGAAGCCGGGCTTTCATTATAAAAGATACGCCACGCATCCAGGGCATATTTACCATGCGCAGTCGTACCGATGCGGATAGGTTTATCAACCATGTGGATTCATCCAAAGGCAAAGTGATCATTATTGGTGGAGGTTTGCTGGGTATTGAACTCGCAGCATCGCTGGTGGAAGTGAATGTGGAAGTTGTCATCATCCAACGTATCTCCCGGTTAATGGATCGCCAGTTGGACCCGTTGGGTAGCCAATTGCTGCATGAAGAACTTACGCTGAAGGGTATTGATATTTATTACAACGACGAAGTAGAAAGATATCTTGGTACAAATAGTGTGGAAGGTGTGCGGTTGAAAAGTGGTCTCACCATTCATGGGCAGGCAGTAGTGATGGCAGTGGGCACTGTACCGAATGTAGAATTGGCAAAAGCCTGCGGCATTGAAGTAAAACGTGGAGTAGTGGTAAATGAGTATTTGCAAACCTCGGACCCCAGCATTTTTGCGGTAGGAGAAATTGCAGAGTTCGGAGGATTCCTCTATGGCATTACTGCCGCAGCAGAGCAGCAAGCCGCTATCGTTGCCCAGTTTTTCCAGGGCGATATTTCGAAGTATTATGAAGGTTCGCTCCTCATGAACATTTTGAAAATGCATGGCACCGACCTGTGTTCATTAGGACTGGCTGAAAGCCCCAATGAGCCCGGTTATGAAGAAGTAGTGTTTATAGATAAGGCGAAACGCTACTATAAAAAATGTATCATCCACAACGATAGGTTAGTGGGTGCTATCCTCATCGGCGACAAGTCGGAGTTTTTGGAATTCAGGAACCTGATCGAAAATAAAATTGAACTTTCTGAAAAGCGCCTGCAATTGCTGCGTAGCGGCAAAAAAGCAGAACCTGTAATTGGTAAGCTGGTATGCAGTTGCAGCAATGTGGGCGAAGGCAATATAAAAGCAGTGATCAACCAGGGATGCAGCGACCTGTTGCAACTGTGCCAGCTCACAGGTGCAGGTATGGGTTGTGGCAGTTGCCGTTCGGAAGTGAAAGCTATATTGGATAGTACGGTGAATGTGTTGGCAAAAGATGAAGAACCTGTTTCTGTATAATGGACTCATCTCAAAAAAGAAATTATGAGAGATAAACATACCATCAAATTCAACTTTAAAGGCGGGGTTATTTCACCCGGCGATTTGTTGCAGCTCGTGGGTATTGCCAGGGCTTGTGGTATCAGCGATGTGAGTTTTGGTTTGCGCCAGCAGCTATTGGTGGATGTGCCTGTGGAGGATTATGAAAAGTTCATTGAGCTCATCAAGCAAAACCAGATCACCAATTATGAAGTGAATGCAGAATGGTATCCTAATATCATGAGCTCTTATCCTGCAGAGGAAATTTTTAGCGAGAAGAACTGGCTGAGCGAAGGCGTGTACAAAGATATTTTCGACAGCTTCTCTTACCAGCCACGATTGAAAATTAATATTTCTAATAACAACCAAAGTTTTTCGCCCCTACTTACCGGCAATATCAATTGGGTGGCTTCTAACCAGCAGCATTTTTGGTATCTCATTATCCGTTTTCCAAAAACCAATACGGTGTACCATTGGAAAGAACTGGTGTACACCAATGAGCTGGCAAGGGTTTCGCAAAGAGTGGAGCAGCTAATGCTTGGTCGTGAAGACGATTTTATTGATAATCCTGCAGCTCATGGCGATGATCTATTTGACCAGGTAATGGCATCGCAGCATTTTATTACCAAAGCCATGGATGCCGAAATTGTGTATCCCGGTTTTGCGCTGCCCTACTATGAAGGCTTCAATAAATACCAGGATGAAAAATACTGGCTGGGAATTTATCGCAGGGATGAAGCGTTCAATGTGCGTTTTCTCGAAGCACTTTGTAAGCTTTGTCTCGAATCTAAACTGAGCCAGATATGTTCTACACCCTGGAAGTCGATCATCATAAAGGGTATTGAAAAAAAGCGTCGTCGTCCATGGGATTTACTGCTGGGGCAATACCAGATAAATGTGCGGCATGCCGCCAACGAATTGAATTTTCAATTGGAAGATAATTGCAAGGCCGGATTGAATCTTAAGCTGCATATAGTGGCTGGTTTAAACAAAGAAGACGTACGCACATTTGGCTTATGCATTGGTATTAAAACCCGGCGCAAGAGCGAAGTGTTTAGTAGCATATTGGTTCGCAGAAAGCCATTGTTCTCAATTGCCGGTATCGGGTTTTTCTTTTTGTACGATATCCTTTGCGCCAAAGATTATAACCCAAATGAAAGGACCGGTTTTGTATATAGCAGGAATATTCCCAAGTTCCTGGTAACGGAGCATTTGCGCCGTGCAGTGGTGGCGTATTATAAGCAACGGTCGTTACAGGACCAGGATGCAAAAGAGGCTTCCCCAGTAAAACCTGAGCGGAAAATACACCTGGTGAAAGAAGTGCTTCAATGCGGTGAATGCCTAAGTGTGTACGATGCTGTATTGGGCGATGCACACAATGGTATAGCACCGGGAACTGCGTTTAAAGATCTTCCATCTTCTTACACATGCCCGGTTTGTGAAGCAGGAAAATCTGCATTCGAAGTGGTAAAAGAAGGCGACTTATTTACCGAAGCGGTGTAGATCGTCCAGAGTATTAAAATTGTCAAAAAAGCCCAGCATGTTTTGTTCGGCTTCTACAATAAGCGCTGTGGATGCTTCCACAAAATGCATCATGCTGTGTTTCTCCAGCAAACCGGCTTCAATTTCTTTCAGTAAAGTTTGCAGTCTAGGTGCACGATAGATGGCGCATAAAGGTTGCATGAAACCATTGGTGGCAAACAGATAACAATCGTAATCGGGTTGCTGCTCGTATAGGCGCAATAGCTGCTCCAGTATTAATGTTTGCATACCGGGCATATCGCATGCCAGTACTATCAGGTCTTCCTCAGGCAATTGCTGGTGCACACTTACAATGCCTTTTAATGGACCATACACGGCAAGTTCGCGGTCGCAAATAATCTTTTCGATGGGAAACAAAGCTTCGTAAACGGGCAACTGTTTTTCGCTTACAGAAATGGCATAAGGCAGATCCAACTCTTCAAACAACCGGGCGCCATGCTGTGCCCATGTGCCGCTATTGAGGTTGCGGGTGCCTTTGTCGTGTCCCATTCTTGTGCTGGCTCCGCCACAGAGTACTACGCCTGTCATTTGGATTGGTTTGTACAAATATCGTCAAACTACAGGAGGTTTTATAGGCCATTCATTGAAGGCAAGTGGGAGTTAGTCCACTGGTTGCTGACAAAAGTTCGGCGCTTTGAAAATTGTACGTAGTTTTCATGCTGTAAAAATCCGGACTATGAAACCAACCATTACCATCGAATATTGCCCAAAATGTGGCTGGCTGCTGCGTGCTGCATATATGGCCCAGGAGCTGCTAACTACTTTTATTGAAGACATCAAAAGCATAACGCTTTTGCCCAGCGAAACAGGTGGTAAGTTTTGCATTTATGTAGAGGATAAAGTGGTGTACGACCGAAAAACTTCCGGCCATTTTTTGGAGATCAGGGAAATAAAGCAATTGGTAAGAGATGTAGTGAATCCCGAAAAAGATCTCGGCCATATTGACCATAAAGCAAAAGTTGATTAATTCAATAATGCTTGTTGCATTGCTCCATTTTTTTTATTGCAAATAGTTAGGCGTGTCGTTTGAAGCATTTCAGAAAAAGGTAGGTGGTTCCTTTAAGTTCAACCTGTTTATGCTGGCCAAGTTGCCCAGTGCTTTTTTTTGTGGTGTTCGTTTGCGCAGCCTGCAAGCAGATGCCGCCGTTGTAACTGTGCCTTACCGTTGGATCTCCCAAAATCCTTTTCGCAGCACTTATTTTGCCTGCCAGAGCATGGCTGCGGAAATGAGTACAGGAGTGTTGGCGCTTGGGCATATACATGGTCGAAAGCCAGCGGTAAGTATGCTGGTAACACGGGTGGAAGGTGTGTTTGTAAAGAAAGCAACAGAACGAATTTATTTTACCTGCGCAGATGGCTTGCGTATGCAGCAATGCATAGAGGAATCTGCCGAAAACAACGAGGGCGTTAAGTTTACAGCTACCAGCATTGGCAGAACTGCTGATGGGGTAGTGGTAAGTGAATTCAATATTGAATGGAGTTTTAAAACAAAGGCAAATGCAATTGGCTGATCCTTCCTCTGCATTCCATATTTCGGAGTTGTGGTTGTACCCCGTAAAATCCTTAGGGGGTATTGCAATGGATGAGGCAAAGCTGCTGCCAAAAGGATTTGAGCACGACAGGCGTTGGATGCTGATAGATGAAAACAATGCGTGCATTACCCAGCGGGTGTTTCCGCAACTGGCATTGTTTAAGCTGTCGTTTCACGAAATCGGTTTTGTTATCACCTGCAGAGATGTAAAAATTATTTTGCCCATTGGGTTGTATGAGCAAGAGGAGATAATGGCCCAAATTTGGGACGATACCGTGGAAGTATTTGAAGTAAGTGCTGCACATAGTGCATGGTTTTCTTCCATATTAAAAATGCCTTGCAGGTTGGTGTACTTCCCCGACAGCAAGCCCCGGCCCGTTGACCCCGATTATGCAAAGCGACAGGAACAGGTAAGTTTAGCCGATGCTTTTCCCATGCTCATCATTGGGCAGTCTTCGCTCGACGATCTAAACAGCCGACTGGATGTTGCTGTGCCTATGAATCGTTTTCGCCCCAACATAGTATTTACCGGTGGTGCCGCTTTTGAAGAAGATGGCTGGATCCAAATTGAAATGGGTGCCAATGTGTTGAATGTGGTAAAGCCTTGCGCCCGTTGCGTGCTCACCACCGTTGACCAGGATACCGCTGAGAAAGGACTGGAGCCCTTGGCTACATTGAGTAGTTATCGCAAGCAGGGCAACAAAGTAATGTTTGGTCAAAATGTATTGCCCGTTACTATCGAACACAGTATTCGTATTGGCGATGCTATCCATGTTCGTTCCAAAAAAAACAATAAAATACCGGCATAAAAAAGCGACTGCAAACAGAGTTGCAGCCGCTGAGTTTTTTAGTGATCGCTTTATTTAATAGCAGCGATACCCGGTAATACTTTTCCTTCAAAATATTCGAGCATGGCGCCACCGCCGGTGCTGATATAACTTACTTTATCGGTATAGCCGAATGTGTTTACAGCAGCCACGCTATCGCCACCACCTACAAGGCTAAATGCTCCCTGCTCCGTGGCTTTGGCTACAGCACTGGCTACCACTTTGGTACCATGCTGAAACTTGGCCATTTCAAATACACCCATGGGGCCGTTCCACAAAATGGTTTTGGCCGTGCTAATGATGTGTGCAAACTGGTCGCATGCATTGGGGCCAATGTCTAATCCCATCCAGCCATCGGGTACATGATTGCTGGGGGCAGTAGATGTTTCAGCCGCAGCATCAAATTTGTCGGCCACTACGCTGTCGCTGGGCAGGTGAATTTGTACACCTTTTGCTTCAGCTTTTACCAGCAGGTCTCTTGCTATATCCAGGCGGTCGTCTTCGCAAAGGCTGTTGCCAATAGTACCACCGTTGGCTTTCATAAAAGTGTATGCCATGCCACCACCGATGATGATATCTGTAGCTTGTTCGAGTAGGTTTTCGATGATGAGGATTTTGTCGCTCACTTTGGCGCCACCAATAATGGCTACAAAGGGCTTCTCATTGTTGTGCAATACTTTTTCGGCAGCGGTCACTTCGCCTTCCATCAGCAGGCCAAACAATTTTTTGCCCGCTTCAAAATAGTCGGCAATAATAGCAGTGCTGGCATGTGCACGGTGTGCAGTACCAAATGCATCGTTCACATATATATCGCCGAGTTTGCTAAGCTTTTCTGCAAATGCTTTATCGCCTTTTTCTTCCTCTTTGTAAAAGCGAAGGTTTTCGAGCAGCAATACTTCGCCGCCTTGCAGCATAGAAGATGTAATGGCAGCTTGCTCGCCAATGCAATCATCGGCAAAAAATACTTTGGTTTTTCCGCCCAGCAATTCATGCAGGTGGTTCACCAAATGTTTCAACGAATATTTTGCTTCGGGCCCTTCTTTGGGGCGGCCCAAATGGCTCATAAGAATCACGCTGCCGCCATCGTTCAATATTTTTTGGATGGTGGGGATGGCTGCACGCATACGTGTGTCGTCGGTAATGGCCTGTGTTTGCTTATCGAGGGGTACATTAAAGTCTACCCGGATCAGGGCCTTTTGTCCTTTGAAATTGTGCGTTGAGAATGCTGACATATTCAATTGTTGTTTTGAAATTATGAAAGTGAATTGTGTAAACAGAACCGCCTGGCGGCTAAGGAGCGTGAAGATATTATGTAATTATCAGTTGATATATGATATTCATCAAACCTATTTTCAATGGCCCGCATGGCTAAGGTTTTACAATTTCTTTGGTTTCAATAATATGGGTCAGCTGCTCTATGCAATCGAGGTTTCTTTCGAACAGGTTGTTGGTTTTTTTCAGGTTCACATCGTAGATGGCGCCACTCAAAAACTGGTAACCTTTTACTGCCTGGGCCGAATCGTAAAAGCATGCATTCCACGATGCCAGTTCATCGGCATAGGCCATGCGAACACCGTTGGAATAGTGCATCAAAACCGGCTCCGGGAATAGCTGGGTTCTGAATGCCGCGATCTCGTTGTCTATTAAAAAATGGTACAGGGCTTCCTGCAGTGAGAGGTAGGCGAGTACCCTGTTTTTCAACTCCGGCAAGGTTTCGGGCCGGGTGGGTTTAATGCGCCATTCGTGCATGGCCGGGTCAAATGGATCATGATCGCCTTCGTCGTCGATAGCGGCAAATGAAAAGCTGCCTTCCTGGGTGCCCGGTACCTGGCCGGCGTTTCTATACACCATGGCCGACAAGGCTTTGTTGACATGTTGGTACTGCCACCAGCTTTCAATCATTTCAAAATTGCCGGTTTCGGGCTCCAGCGAAATGGTGGAGTTTTTAGTGGAATGAAACCAACTGCCAAATTGATAATCGCCTTCGCCGCTAAATAAACTATAGGTACCGTTTTTGTAAAAACGGAGCACCCGGTTGTTCGTCCGGCTAAGGTCGAGCCCATCGGGCGATACAAATTGGGTAGAATACCAAACCTGGTGCAGGTTCAGTTTTTTGTCGGAGGAGAATTGGCGGCAGCCGGTATTGGTAAACAATAGGAGGCTAAATAGAAAAAGGCTGCCAATAGATTGGCAGCCTTTGAATGCTATACGCAATAGGTTCATGCTAATAAAATATTACTTGCTGATGAGGGTAGCGAAATAGTGAACTGTGCGCACCAGTTGGCTTACATAGCTCATTTCGTTGTCGTACCAGCTAATTGTACGCACCAGTTGGGCATCGCCAACAGTTTGTACACGAGTTTGAGTAGCGTCGAACAATGATCCGAAACGAATACCGATGATGTCGGAGCTAACGATTTCGTCTTCGGTATAACCAAAGCTTTCGTTGGCTGCAGCTTTCATAGCGGCGTTCAGTTCTTCAACGGTTGTTTTCTTACCCAGGATAGCGGTCAGCTCAGTAAGAGAACCGGTAAGGGTAGGAACGCGTTGTGCGCTACCGTCCAGTTTACCTTTCAGAGAAGGCAGTACCAGGCCAATGGCTTTTGCAGCACCGGTGCTGTTAGGCACAATATTTTGAGCGGCTGCACGTGCACGGCGAAGGTCACCTTTAGCATGCGGAGCATCCTGTGTATTCTGGTCGTTGGTATAAGCGTGGATGGTGGTCATCAAACCGTTCACGATGCCAAATTTCTCTTCCAATACCTGGGCCATAGGGGCAAGGCAGTTGGTAGTACAGCTTGCGCAGCTAATGATGGTTTCGCTTCCGTCGAGGATCTTATGGTTTACATTGAATACAACGGTTTTAAGGTCGCCGGTAGCGGGAGCTGAAATTACCACACGCTTAGCACCTGCGGTGATATGCGCCTGGGCCTTGTCTTTATCGGTAAAGAAACCTGTACACTCAAGTACCACGTCTACATTGTGGCTACCCCAAGGAATATCGGCAGGGTTCTTTTGAGCGTAAATTTTGATCACATCTCCGTTTACAGTAATGCTGTCATCACCTGCGGATACCTGCTCTTCGAAACGGCCCTGGGCACTGTCGTACTTCAACAGGTGCGCCAAAGTTTTTGGATTGGTTAAGTCGTTGATTGCAACTACTTCGATGCCATCCATATTATAGATCTGGCGAAATACCAGGCGGCCGATTCTGCCGAATCCATTGATGGCTACTTTTACTGTACTCATATTACGATCTGTTTTTAAGTTTTGCGTGGCGAAGGTAACCGATTGACTTCACTTTTGAAAGTTATCCGAAAGGTTAAAAAAGAAGTTTTTAAAAATATATTTTGGTTGAAATATCCATCCCCCTATTTTTGCACTCCCAATCGAAAAATGGCTCGTTGGTCAAGCGGTTAAGACGCCTCCCTTTCACGGAGGAATGACGGGTTCGATTCCCGTACGGGCTACAACAAAAAAGCACTTGAAGTTCAGGTGCTTTTTTCGTTTCTATCCTTTTGTAATCATTCGGATTCCCCAGCGATACCTGGTTAATTGAAATCGCCGCCGGCGCCGGCACCTCCAAAACTGCCACCACCCAACCGGGTAGCAGGTTCCTGTGCGGGCTGTGTGGCCATTGTTTCTGCTATCACCAGCGATTCTATTTGGGCAAGGGCTATAGGGCCACCTGGTTGGCCTTCTTCATAGGTATAGCCATGCTTCGGTGCGTGTAAATACCGGATGAGTGCATACGTCACCCCGATCAATACAATACCGCAAATCACCATTGCGGTTTCAATCGGCATTACATGGTAATAGTGTCGAATGGTGCATACCGTAGCAGCCACCAATACCAGGCCACAACGCACCATGATGATATCTTTTCTTTTAAGTCCAATGAATAGGTATGCTGCCGGAATAACAATAGTGAATACCCAAAACAATGGACCAAAGGGAATGGACTGGCCTTCCTGCAGGTTCAGGTCGAACATCAAATTGCTGAGTTCTCTCACTACAAAATAATTGCCTGCTATATAAAAGGAGATCAAAGCCGCTATTTCTACCATGGTAAAGCAATGCCTGTAATGAAAAAGTTTTTCCTTCTGCTGTAATGATCGGTTGAAGAAATAGGTGAATGCAGCTAAAGCCATTAATACAAAGGGCACAATGGTTTTGAATATGCCTCCTATATTGTTACAGGTAACAAACACAAAATAGGCCATGGCAAGAAATGCGCACAATGCCATCAGGCTGTTGGTAAAGCGAATGGTACAATACAGTGCTATGAAAAAAGCAACCAGGTATAGGAATTCGGATGAGGCTGGAAAGTTATATGCGATCCCATTAAATACCAGGATGGCCGATGTCCAGAGCAATGCATCATCCACTCCCGAATGATAATGGAGTTTGTTGCGAATGATAAGTTCCAGCGCAGTGTATGCCATAAGGCCATAGGTAATAAGCATGCTGGTAAGGGTGCGGAAAATAAATTCGTTGATTGTAATTGACATCAAACCGAAGGAAAAAATGGCAACTACCAGTGTTAACAGGAGCAAGCCAATACGGATAAAGAAATTAGGCGTGTACAATGCAGATGGATGTGATAAATGAATGCCGGCTTTTTCTTCGGTACTGATATCGCCCTTGCGAAAAGCTTCGTCTGCCTGCTCTTTTACAAATTGGTTATAGAGCCATCCGGTTTTATAGGCTATCATGTGCTTTCAGTTTTTTGTTGAGTCTTATTAATAACAATACCAGGCCTATTCCAGAAACAATGAAGTATAGTGCGCCTATGTACATGGCCATAAGCAGCATATTTTCATTGACAGAAATGGATTGTAATACGGTGAGGACCACAAAGCCGAGTGCTATATAACTGTATAAAACGATAACTACGATAAAATAGAATGAACGGTTTTTGATGGCAGTGGTGTAGCTATAGAAAGCAAATGCACCAATTGGCAGGAGCCAGAAAAAATAACTGCTTTCATAATGGAACATGGCAGCCAGCAATGCAATAAACAATATATGAGTGCCAAAGTTGGTATAGGTAAATTCAAAATGGAGTTTGATCTTCCTGCGTTGTGTAAACCATGCCACTGCCAATAGTAAAATGCCAACTGCAATGCCGGTAAAGATGATGCGGGTGTCGGCGAAATTGTTGGATTCAAGTATATGCAGTGGGGTGATAGTAAGCCCGGCCCATGCAGCAAAATTGGTAATGGCCAAACAAAGCACGCCCAGGTGATCGAAATAATACGCTATAAAGAACAGCACTACCATAGGTATAAATGTGGCCAGCCCATAGCGGTTGCCAAACACATTGTACTGGTATTGCAGGTAAGCCAGGAATGTAAGGAAGGTTAAACTACCCAGCAGCAATACATAATCGAAGAATGGATTAGGAGAAGCAACTTTTTCGGTAGAGTAGGGAAGTTTTGTTTTTGCGCAATAATAAAAGCATGCAGCAGTGACCAGTGCAATAAAAGCGAGTATGGCCTGGTGCCCAATGGTGTCGATGTTTTTATATACCAATATGCCAAGCCCACTGCTCAGCAATAACACGCCAAGGTATAATAGCGTCTTCAACTCCCAGTGAACTGATATCAATTCATCCTTTTCCCTGCTGGAGACTTTCTCAAGAGAAGCATCGGATATCAACCCGGCAGCATGTAGTTTTTGAAATAGGGTTGCTGTAGTCATAGGCATAAATATCCACTAAAAATGTTTCTGAAAGAATGATTGCCCGCAATGTTGTGTACAATTTCCTGCCAGCAGCAATAATTGTTGCGACGGTGGGGTGACAGCTATGGGTTCCCGGTTTGGTTGTTAGCAGGGTATTTTTTATCGAATAAAATCTGCAAACAAGTTTGAATACTTGTTCTCTGAAAAGCTATAGAGTCCGAATTGCACTAAATTGCGTGGTATACTTTACCCATTGTTCCATGTATAAGCTAATTGCTCTTGTCCTCGCCGTTTTTTTAAGTTCTTATGTTTTTACGCAACCCTCTACGCCATTGGAAGTACAGCAGCTCGCCACCAGCGGCAGGTATAAAGCCTGCTATCGTGTACCGGTTGATTCCAGCCTGCGGTGGTTGCAGAAGGACTCCATCAATTTTAAATACCTGAACACTTTGAAGCCCTTATTGGTACTTCCCATGAAAGCGGATATCGACTCGCTGATGCTGCCGCCGGGACAGTATATCTGGATCAGTGCTCATCATGAAATGTTGCAGGCCGATTGGCAGCAGGTAAACTATCTGAGTTGCGAAGTGCTCACCAACAACCGTCAGTATGGGTTGGAAGTATTTGATAAAAACGGGCAACAGGTGAACAATGCGAATGTGTTGTTCAGGAAAAAGCAATTGACTTTCGATAGTAAAACCGGCACGTACCTTTTACCCACCAAAAAAATTAAAGAAGACTGGATCGTGGTCAGCTATGGCCGCGATACTTTGATCAGGAATCTTGAAGAGGATGATCGGTACAGCTATTATTACAAGAGGAATAAGCGATGGAAACACTGGCCCGTTATCCGGCAGGTGCGCAATGCGCCAAAATGGGTGGCCGGATTTTTTAATGGAGACAATTGGTATCGTCGGGACAATAAAAAAAAGAAAAGGCAAAAGGAGCTTGGTTTTATGGTGTTCAATAAACCCACGTATAAACCGGGCGACACGGTGCGATTAAAAGCCTGGATCACCAATCGTAAAGAGCAACCCATAACGAAACCTCAGGAGGTTTGGATCAGTTACCAAAACCGGGGGAAATTACAGAACCGAAAACTGGCAACCGTATCGCCGGTTTCGCCAGGTGCCTATGTGTACGAAATTCCCATAGCAGATAGCTTCCCTTCCGACACAAGGTATTCTGTTGAATTCAAGGGCAAGAAGGAGTATGCATCTTTCTACGGTTCTTTCATGGTAGAAGAATATGTGTTACCCGATATTTCCAAATTTGAATTCAAATCATTGCAGGAGGATGTGCTGGCGAAAGATAGTTTGCATTTTACAGTGGAAGCTTCGGATGCCAATGGCTTGCCCTTGTTGGATGGAAGAATAATGCTGACCATTAAGGCAGGTGACGTAAAAAAGTTTTACCAGGATACACTGTTTGTTGCCGATACTTTATTTGCGAAGGAATATGCTTTATCGGGTGAGGGTAAAATGCCCATCGATATTTCCGCGGCTATATTTCCCAAAGCCGATATCAGTTTAAATATCAAAGCCGAGTTGGTGAACAGCAGCAACGAAGTGCAGGAAAAAAATGAACAGGTTGATCTTTGGCAACACAGAAAAATTGTAAAGTTCAATAGGACAGAAGGTCTTGTAAATATTGAATACACAGAAGACGATAGCAGCCTTTCAAAAAAAGCATTGATCAGTACCCTGCATGAAAATGATAACGATAATGAGTGGCGTATCGATACCCTGGTACAATTGCCTTTTACCATGCGGGTGCATCCTTTGGCTACTGTTATTGAAGTGGATGTATTGGATGAATTGGGCAAAACACTTGAATGGGATTCGTACGAGTTGATAGAAGAAAGGGATAGGCCGGTTATTATATCCGATAGCTATTCAGATAGCATAGGTTTTAAAATTAGCAATCCTAAAAAATTGCAATTGCATTTTACTGTTTTAAGGGATAATAAAATTGTTTGGCAGACGCATAACAATGAGGAGGCGTTTAGCTGGCATACGGAAGCAAAAGACAGGCAGTTGTATAGAGTACAGATGCTGTATAGCTGGATTGGAAGGCCTCAGACGGATGTTCGCAATTTGGTAGTGCATAACAAACTGTTGCAGGTAAAAGCTGTACAGCAGCCGGCCGTACAGCCCGGTACAAAAGATACGATGCAGGTAGAAGTGACCGATTATAAAAACAGGCCGGCAGCCAATGTAAACCTTACGGCTGTTGCGCAAAACGCACAACTAAAGGACAAGTTTAATTTTCCTAACCTTCCATTGAATTTTCAATACAGGAACCGGTACACCAAGACCATGAAGCCTGTTGAATGGACAGAGTTAGCATTAAGTGGCACGACTGCCGCTTTCCCTTACGAAAATACCAGGCAGTCGCTGGGGCTCGATACCATGCAATATTATAAGTGGTTATTTTTTACCGACTCATTAGAAGTGCATCGGACCTTGTTCAAATATTTTTTCCCCGAACTCTCTGTGCATGCCATCAGTGCAGGAAAGCCCGAGCCATTGTATATTGTGTACCTCAACCGAAACGCAATTTGGTTTGATGGCATCAACAGTACGCAGGCATATAGCAACCGTAGTTACCCTGGGTATGCGCAGGTAGGCATCCGGTTAAAAAACAAGTATATCGAGATCGATAGTATTTACCTGCAGCCCTATTATAAGCACGACATTTTTATTAATGTAGATAGCATAGGCAATAGCAGCCATACGAAGCTGACGAAGATGCCCGATAGTTTGCAGGCCTACGAAAAAGACAATCTTCAAAAACATTTTGCCCGTTTTGAAAATACACCGATGCATAGATATACCTCGCTGCTGAGCGCCGGCGGGCTAAGCGAGTTGTATGGCAGTAACTCATCCGACTGGATAGCCGGGCCGTTTGAAGCCTTCGATAGTATTTACGCATGGAAACGAAATGAGTTGAACTACAAATTTCCTTTCGAACCGGGCTATCGCTATAGGCTGAGCCAGCACAATACAAGGCTCGAAAAAATGCAACTGCTGCCGTGGAAGTATTGGTTAAACGAAATACATGCCATATGGCGCCTCGGCGAAACCATTCCCGATACAGAATTTCCGCCACCGCCGGTATATATAGCGCCGCCATTTTTGGAAACCACCTGGCAGCAATATAGTTCGGCCAAAGCGGAGGGAACATTGCAATTACAATTGCTGAAAGACAGCATCTATTCTTATACCGTATTGTTGCCATACGAAATTGCAAATCGTGTAAGGGTGATCAGTGGCGCCCCCAATAAAATACATGGTATAATACCAGGTATGTATATGCTCATCATGGTTACAAAAAACAGGTTGTTCCAGGAAATACGTGGAATCAATATTCAAAAAGGAGGTATCACTTGTGTGCAATTGAAACCGGGAAAATATGTTGCAACAAATGCAACCATAGATAGTTTGCGAACTGTGGACCTGCGTTCCAAACCCAGCCTGCCGGTTGAGTTGCCTACACAGGCTCCTCAAAATGAACCTGCTCCTGTGCGTGCAGGTACTGCCAACATTGAAGGCTATGTAACAGACATGGCAACAGGAAAGCCTATTCCCGGCGCCACAGTTATGATTAAAAATTCAAAAACCGGAAGCAGCACCGACACCGCAGGCATGTACAGGATAAAAGGCGTTGCTCCCGGATCGTACACGTTGATCTTTAATATGATTGGATATAGCAGCAAGGAGCTGAAAGTGCAGGTATATAATTTTATAGCTAGAAGCTTTGATGTGCAGTTGAAAATGGATATTAGTTCATTGGACGAAGTGGTGGTAGTTGGGTATGGTGTTTCAAGAGAGAAAAAGAGTTTTACTGGTTCTGTTGCATACGTAACAGTTGCAAATCAAGTGACACAAGAATTACAGGGAAGGGTAGCAGGAGTGAGCGTAACTAACGGTGATGGTGCATTTTTCATTAGAGGTGCAGGAAGTGTAACTGTAGACGATGCTCCATTGTATGTGGTGGATGGAGTGGTGATGGATGCCATGCCGGCTATTGATCCTTCTTCCATTGTATCTACAGATGTATTGAAAAGTTCTGCGGCAACTGCTATCTATGGTTCAAGAGCCGCCAATGGGGTTGTTATTATTACTACGGGTAGAAACAATGGCCCTGTTATCAGAACGGTATTCAGGGATTATGCCTATTGGCAGCCCAATACCATCACCGATAAAAATGGAAAGGCATCCATTCCTATTGAGTATCCCGATAATATTACCAGTTGGCAACATGCAGTGTATGCGGCTGCGCCAAAAGGAAAATATGGAAGGGCCATGGCGGTTACAAAAGTGTTCAAAGCATTACAAGGCTTGCTTACCGTGCCGCAGTTTTTGCTGGAAGGTGATATTGTGCATCTGATTGGTAAAGCCATGAATTATGCCGATCGTGCTAAAACTATCAACACTGTTTTTAAGGCGAATGGCATAGTGAAAAATGAATCGGCATCGGTTAAATCCAACGATTTTGTGTCGCGTACCATGGGCATCAAAGCACCTGCATCGCCCGATACAGTAAGGGCATCTTTTATGGTACAGGATGAAAGCAATAATAAAGATGGGGAAGAAAGAACAGTACCTGTATTCGCCATAGGTAGCCAGGAAACAAAAGGAAAATTTTATGTATTGAATGCGGATAGCAGTTTCAATTTTCAACCGCTTGTGCAGGGGCAGCCTGTGAAATTGTATGCCGATAATAAGTTGATAGATGTATTGGAGAAAGAACTGGAATCGCTGATACAATATCCGCAGGCTTGTATGGAACAAACCGGCAACAAGCTTTGGGGATTGGTAATGATGAAGAAAATAAAGCAGGCAACGCATCAGCCTTTTAAGTATGAAAAGAAAATGCAGCCATTGCTCGACAGGCTCTTGAAATATCAACAGTTTGATGGCGGATGGGCATGGTGGCAACAGGGAACATCCAATGTGTTCATCACCGGCAAAGTGCTGCAATCATTGCAGCAGCTCGATTCTACACCTACCATTCACCAGGCTATCAGGAATGGATATTTGTTCCTGCAAAATGGGTTGCCCAAATATTCTGTTGCAGAAAAACTGGAAGCCATGGTGATACTTTCAGAAGGCAGGCATGTGTATCCTTATGCATTAGCTGTAGACAGTTTGAAGTTCGATAGCCTGTCGTTGCATCAGCAATGGCAGTTGGTAAGAATTAAACAAAAAGCAGGTTTGGATTATCAAAAAGAACTCGATACACTTTGGAAAAAAAGAACCGAAGAAATGTTGGGTCATTTGTATTGGGGAAAGGATAGCTGGTATTGGCAGAACAACCGGAATGCTACCACTACATTAGCATTCAAAGTGTACAACGACAGGACCGATGGAAAAAATACTGCGTTGCGCATCAAGCAATATTTTCTTGAACAACGGAAGAGTGGCTATTATAGAAATACGGTGGAGAAAGCCACTATTTCTGCCATGCTGTTGGAAGATGCATTAAAAGAAAATCAATCCACTGCACCTGCGGTATTGACCATCAACGGACAATCGATCAAAGAGTTTCCTGCAGCACTTTCGCTTGCGGCAAACGATCGATATGCTATTCAAAAAATAGGGAACGGCTTGTTGTACCTGGGCTTGTATCAACAGCAATTCAATCGTCAGCCTCATAAAGTGGATTCGTTGTTTAAGATCGATACCCGGTTTGTACAGCGAGGCGATACGCTATCGGCAACAGCACAATTGAAAGCCGGTGCAAAAGCCAGTTTGGAAGTGGATATAGAAGTAAAAAAATCGGCGGAGTATGTACAAATCGAAATGCCGATTCCTGCAGCATGTTGGTATGCATCCAAACCCAATAGCTGGTACGAACACCGGGAATACCTGAAAGACAGAGTGATCATTTTTGTAGAGGAGATGCCTATTGGAAAATACCATTATACTATTCCGTTGGAAGTGCGTTTTACCGGCAAGTTTTCCATCAACCCGGCCAAAGCCGAACTGATGTATTTCCCCATGTTTTATGGAAGAGAGCAGATGAAAGCAATAAGCGTAGAGTAATGATGCGTTGTTGGGGTAATAAAGGTCCAGCTTTGGTAATTCTCCTTAAAGGAATTCACTATGTCGCTTTTATATAAAATGTAACTGGTAAATCGCAATCATTGCTGGGAGAATTATAGGTAATTCAGCTTTGTTTCGGTTAAATAAAATAAAAAGCGGCTGCTCAAATTGTTGAGCAGCCGCTTTTTATTGTTATCTCAATTGGTTATTTCAATTGAAAAGATTCGAAAAATTTATTCACCTGTGCATTCGGGTACTTCAATTTTTCTGTGAGCGTTTGCAAGACGATTATCTTATTCTCTTTCAGCAAATAGGTTGCTTTGATAATAAAACTGCCATTCCCAAATTCGATCTCGACTGTCCTGGCAGGATAAGCTCCAAAAAAGACGGCAGTCTCGTTCAATAATTTTCCTTTCACTTCTTTTACGGCACCATCGATGGCCTCTCGGAAAAAAACATCTAAATTTTCGGTGATGTCCTCCGGGTTTACCGTGTCGGGGTAAGATGTTTCAATTAAAGAGTACACAACATTTTCGTCATTTAATTCTATTCTTGGCTGGTATGTATTCATGTGTAATACAAGTTCTCCAAGCTCGGATGGAATTTTGAATGATGTGTCTGAAGGAGTTGAAGGAAATTGAATTTTGTAGTCTTTAGTTTCGTGCACATAGGGCTTGGCCGTTTGGCTAAACACAGCCGTGCTGCAAATGAGGGCAATAAATGCTAAGCAGAATTTCATACGCATTCGTAGTATTGGTTTTATAATGAAAGCCGGCCATGGCTATTGCCAGCGACCGGCTTTAAAAAAAGTGTTCGAATATAGCGGAAATGAGGAAGCAGCATGTAGACAGTTACTGCGAACATCCAATACGCACAGGATTATTTTACCTTATACGCCACTACGGTTTTTGCATTGAAGGTGGGCACATACAGGATGCGGGTGGCAGGATCGTAGCCAATGTCAGCAGTATTCTTTTTCTGCTCACGGCTATCGAGTAAAATGTCTACCTGGCCACTCTTGGTTACATAGTAAATAAGCCCCACCCAGCTGCTGGCAATAAAGTCGCCGTTGCCAATGGGTTCCATTCCATCACCGCCTTGTATAAGGCTTGCCAGTGTTGTCCTGTTTTGTTGCGCATCAATTTTTACAAAGCTCTTTCCCGAAAGTGCATACAGGTCGCTGCCAATACATTTCAATCCATTCAATCCTTCAAGGCCCGATGCATAAAGTGTAACCTGGTCTTTTTGCAGTTTGTGCACTTTGCCGGTTTTAGAATCCGACACAAACACCACACCGTTATCGTCAACAGAAATATCGTTGAGTGCTACTGCACTATCCACCGGTATTTTCTTTTCTATTTGTTTCTTTTTAATATCCACTACCACCACCTGGTTGATGTCGGCAATATAGAGCCGCTTCTTGTATTGGCCCATGCCTTTGGGTGCATTCAGCCCTGTAATAAAAGCAGTGTCCACTATGGTGCCATCCAATTTCAAAATGGCTACACCGCCTTTACCATCGGCTTCCCAGGGTGCACCATCAATAAGAGAAATATATAGTATACCTTTTTTCAAATCGGGCAATACAGATTCGGGCGTAGCAATAACGGGACTGGTTTCCCAAATTTTTTCCAATGAATGTTGTGAAAAGGAGCTGAAACAAATAAGCGATAAGAGCAGGCAGCAATATATCTTTTTCATATTGGGTATTTAGATGAGTGCAAAACTAAGCCAGAGTGTACAACAAAACGCATCCACAAAAAAGGCCGCCTCTGTATATTGAGGCGGCCTTTGTGATAAAAATGATTATCTCAGATTATTGCACCAATATTTTTTGGGTAAGTGCATTGCTGAACGATGATCCTGAAATTTTAATATAGTACAAGCCCGGTTGCGTAAGTTGGACTGCATGGCTGGTATTGTTTTGGATACGGCTTTGGTACACTTCTTTACCTGCGGTATTGTATATCTGCAGTAGGCCAAATGCATCGGGAAGGTTGCTGGCTGCTACAGAAAAATTGCCCTTGCTGGGTGAAGGCCATACCTGCAACACTGGCTGCTGGTTGCCGATACCTTTTACCAGTTCAATAGTAGAAGTGCTGGCTTTTCCATCCTTGTCTTTTTGCAATAACCTGTAATACGAGTTGCCACTGAAATTGTTAGCATCCGTAAAGCTGTAGGCAATGCCGGTGTTGCTATTGCCATTCACGGCTTTACTGTTTACAAATGCTACGGTAGTGAATGCAGCAGATCCATTTAGTTGACGTTGAATTTCGAAACCCGCATTATTAATTTCCTGACTTGTTTTCCAGTTCAGTACAACTTCCTGTTTGTTTACACGGCGGGCTTCAAAGCTGGTTAATGAAACAGGTAACAGGAAATCATTGCTTACATACAAACCAATGGTACGGGTCATGCTGCTGCCATCGGCATCAGTAACGGTAAAGTTGAAAGATGCGAGGCCTTTAGCCACAGGTACAAAGCGGGCAATGCTATCGTTTATGATAGTTACTGTTCCGTTTATAATGTTGGTAAGATTAAATACGGGTGATTTTTCAAAACCGCGGCTATAGCTTTTTAAATCGATATTGATTGTTTCGCTTTCTCCCATCATATAGTGTGGATTGGCCATCCATTCGAGATAACTGTCCAATTGGGTAAAGCCATCCATATCGGTATCGCTGTTTGCATCGGAGAAATCATCGGGTGTTGAATTAAGATTCAATCCAAATTCCGACTCCCACCAGTTTGGCAAACCGTCATGGTCGCTATCCCAGTTTGTAGGGCGGGTAATCGCCCAATATTGTTCGTAACCACCAGCATCGGCATGGTCGTCAATTATACCCGGCTTTTTGCTTCTAATCCCTTTGTAGGTAAACGTGCTATCACGAGTTTCCCGAACTATACGTTGATCATGGTCATCGAAGAAAGGTTGAGTTGCGCCCACATCGCTCAGTACAAGTTTATACGCTTCACGTGCTGAGTGCTGGGTAATATTGGATTCAAACATTGGAGCATCTACAAACATTTGATACCCTACAGTCAATGGGCTTCTTCTACCAGTTTCCTGGTTGCTCTCATCAAAATAACCAGGCATTAGGTTGCCTGCAAAATAAGCTTGCTGGGTACCTGTACCTACTGCCTCATCAATAGTAAGCGCTACCATTTTTTTGCTGACAGGACCAAGCTTATAATAGTTGTTTACAAAGTTCAGCTTGTGTACACCACCATCTGTAGTACGGCTTTCCCAGTTGTACACCACATTGTTGGTTATATCCAATTTGCTGGCAAAAGTTCCACCACCGTCCTGTGGTGCGCCCATGCTCCAGTTGCGGCCAACATTATGGGCCAGCAGGTTGTGGTGAAAGCTGCCTGTAAGTCCGCTGATAGTGGCGGCATATCCATGAGATATAGTGGCAGAGCATGCATCCCTGTCCGGGGCGCTGCCGCATTGTCTATCGGTTTGCGTTGAATGAAAAGCCATGTTCAGCGCTTCGGCTATCATGGTACGTTGTAGGGTAATATTCCTGGCACCACGGCTGCTAAAACCCTCATCGATAGTCCAGCTAATGGAGCAGTGGTCCATAATGGAATTATCACCATTCATACCCATACCATCATATGTGGTTCCTGCACCAAGGCGTAGCCTCATATGCCTGATGACCACATCACTACCACCTACGCCCATTGGCGCACTGCGGATGCAAATGCCTTTGCCCGGAGCAGTTTGCCCTGCAATAGTTACATTGGAGTTGGCAATTGTCAAACGTCCTTTTAATTCTATTATACCCGATACTGCAAATACAATGGTGCGGGGTCCTACATCGTTGGTTACTGCCCAACGAAGACTACCGGGACCATTGTCGTTCAGGTTGGTTACTTCCACCACTTTACCACCACGGCCACCTCTTGCAAAACGACCAAAACCTTCTGCTCCTTTAAAGGCAAGCTGGCGTGTACGGAACATCCATACAGCTCCTTTGTGTGAGCCATTGGCATCTACCTCATCCACACGCCAGTAGTAGGTATCCATGCTATACAGATTGGCTACTGCAAACAACGAATCATTTCTTACCTGGCTGCCTTTATACAAAGGAGATGTTTTATCGGCATTGGCAACCGCAGCAGAATCTTTACCAAAATAAATTTCATGGGCGGTAGCTGCAGGAGCAGTTTCCCATTTCAGCGTAAATGCATTTCCGGGTGCATCAACGTGTTCGTCTTTATGCGCAGGTGTAGGGGTGCGGCTCAGCAGGTCTGGATTTACCACATTCAGCGTAATGGCATTTAAAAACACTGTTTTGTTAGCCTGTGTTCCTGTAGTATCTGCAATCATTCTGATGACCACGTCTTGCCCATCTACCGCAACAACTTCCAGGTTGGCGGTTTTACACTGGGTTTCTTTAAATACCCTGATGGTAGGTACAAGATTGCTGATGGTTTCCACGCCGTTCAGATGCACATCAATTGGACAAACAGTTACAGGAGTAAGGTTGTCTGTAGCATTATGATAGGTGGTGATCAGATGCTTTCCGGCAGGCAAGCCACGCACAATAAGTTGTATTTCGCTACCCAATGCTGCATCGTCATCCTTTACATAAACACCATCGCAGGTAAGGCGTGCAAAATTGGGGCTTTGCACCCCAACCTTAAAATAAGTGCCGGTAATGGTTTTACCCCTACGGCCTTTGCGCAATACAAACTCGATGTTATTTACTTTCATCGAGTCGGGGCCTCCATTCGTCATTACCCAGGGCGTCCAACCAGGCTCATCTACTTCGGCGGGTGCACGGCCAAACATGTTCAGGTCAATTTTTGCCTGTGGCTGCCCGCCTTGTGCAAACAGTTGGTCGAAAGCAAGCAGGCATAGCAATACAAGCACTGCCCGAAAACAATTCATTTTTTTCATAGCTACAGTTGTTGATTTTTCTTTTGAAATCTGTAGCAGTTTTTAGAACCAGGAAATATGCCTGGTCCTTAGCAGTTCAACAATAAAACTGGTGGTGTTAATACACCACCAGTTTTTCAGTAAATAATACTTTCCCGGTATTTCCGGCATCCGTCACTTTCACCCAATACACACCTTTGGCAGGAATAGTAAAACCCGACACCGTATTATCTGCAATTTTTTTAGCAAGCATCAACCTGCCCTGTGCATCAAACACATTGATGGTGGCGGTACTATTAAAATTGGCAACCGATACATTGAAATCTCCCTTGCTGGGCACCGGCCACACCTTGAATTGCCTATCGCTGCCAATGCCTTTTACAATACGGGTTTCACTCGATTTGCTTTTACCATCTTTATCTACCTGCACAATATGGTAGTACGATAATCCGTCAAAACTGTTGGCATCATTAAAGCTGTAGTTTAATGACTGTGCACTGTTACCATTTGTAGCTTTTGATTTTACTGTAGCCACAAGCACTGCACCTTGCCCGTTGTTTTTGGTGGAGCGATAAATATTGAAGTGGCTGTTATTGTTTTCCTGTGATGTTTTCCAGGTCAACGCTACTTCCTGTTTGGTTACCCTGCGGGCTTCAAAGCTGATCATGGTTACCGGAAGCAGAAACTCGTTGCTTACAAACAAGCCAATGCTACGCGTCATGCTGCTACCTGCTGCATCGGTTACTGTAAAGTTGAATGATGCTTTGCCAGTAGCAACCGGCACAAAGCGGGCAATTGTATCGTTCACAATAGTTACAGTGCCATTTACAATATTGGTAAGATTGAACACCGGTGATTTTTCAAAACCACGGGTATAGCTTTTCAGGTCGATATCTATGGTTTCGCCGGGACCCATCATATAGTGTGGATTGGCCATCCATTCGAGATAAGCTTCAAGATGTGTAAAGCCGTCGTGGTCGGGATCGCCGTTTGATTCGGAGAAATCGCCCAATGTAGAATTTGGATTGAAACCATGGGCAGTTTCCCACCAGTCGGGCATGCCATCGTGATCGGTATCCCAGTTGTCGGCACGGGTAATTTCCCAATAAGGCTCGTAGCCACCAGCATCGGCCTGGTCGTCAATGATGCCAGGTAGGCCACCCCTAATGCCGCGGTAAGTGAAAGTGCTGTCACGGGTTTCCCTTACCATCCGTTGGTCATGCTCATCAAAGAAAGGTTGATTGGCACCCACATCGCTCAGCACATGTTTATAAGCATCACGAGCAGTGTGCATTGTTATTTCCGATGGAAAGAAAGGAGCACTCACCCATGTTTCCCATGTTGGTGTGCCTGTATACCGTTTGCCCAAATCCTGGCTTGTTTCATCAAACCTGCCAGGCATTACATTGCCATTAAAATAATAGCGTTGAGTTCCGAGGCCAGCCCCTTCATGGTCGGCCGTTAATGCAACGAATATTTTTGAGGCCGGGCCTGGCTTGTAGTAGTTATTTACAAAGTTTACTTCTTTGGCTCCACCATCGGTGGTACGGCCAACCCAGTTATACACTACGTTGTTGCTCATATCCAGCTGACCTGCGTAGTAGGCTGCACCATCCAGTCCACCGCCCATGCTCCAGTTGCGGCCCTGGTTATGTGCCAACAGGTTGTGGTGAAAACTGCCTTTGCTGCCACCAATGGTAGCGGCATATCCATGGGCAATAGTAGCAGAGCATGCATCCCTGTCAGGGGCAGTGCTGCATTGTCTATCGGTTTGCGTTGAATGAAAAGCCCTGTCAAGCGCCTCGGCAATCATGGTACGTTGCAGGGTAATGTTTTTGGCACCACGGCTGCTAAAACCTTCATCTATAGTCCAGCTAATAGAGCAGTGGTCCATAATGGAATTGTCACCATTCATACCCATACCATCGTATGTGGTTCCTGCACCCAGGCGCAGGCGTACAAAACGAAGAATGGCATCGTTGCCACCTACACCAAATGGTGCGGCACGCAAACAGATACCCTTGCCCGGCGCTGTTTGGCCGGCAATGGTTACGTTGGGGTCTGCGAGTACCAGTCTTGAGTTGAGCCTGATGATGCCTGATACTTTAAACACGATGGTACGTGGACCAATATTATTGGTAACTGCCCAGCGCAGGCTACCAACGCCGTTATCGTTGAGGTTGGTTACTTCCACCACTTTACCACCGCGGCCACCACGGGCAAAACGGCCATAGCCTTCTGCACCCGGAAATGCCAACTGGCGGGTACGGAACATCCACACCGCTCCTTTGTGTGAGCCATTGGCATCAACCTCATCTACCCGCCAGTAGTAGGTATCCATGCTATACAGATTGGCTACTGCAAACAACGAATCATTTCTTACCTGGCTGCCTTTATACAATGGAGATGTTTTATCGGCATTGGCAACTGCGGCAGAATCTTTACCAAAATATATTTCGTGATTGGTAGCTGCAGGAGCAGTTTCCCATTTCAGCGTAAATGCATTGCTAGGTGCATCTACATGTTCGTCTTTATGCGCAGGTGTAGGAGTGCGACTCAGCAGGTCGGGATTTACTACATTCAGCGTAATGGCATTTAAAAACACTGTTTTGTTAGCCTGTGTTCCTGTAGTATCTGCAATCATTCTGATGACCACGTCTTGACCATCCACCGCAGTCACTTCCAGGCTGGCAGTTTTGCATTGGGTTTCTTTAAACACCCTGATAGAAGGCACTAGATTGCTGATGGTTTCAACACCATTCAGATGCACATCAATAGGACAAACAGTTACGGGGGTAAGGTTATCGGTAGCATTATGATAGGTGGTGATAAGATGTTTTCCGGCAGGCAAGCCACGCACCGTAAGTTGTATTTCGCTACCCAGTGCTGCATCGCCATCTTTTATAAAAACACCATCGCAGGTAAGGCGTGCAAAGTTGGGGGATTGCACACCCGCCTTGTAATAGGTAGCACTAAGTGTTGCACCTCTGCGCCCTTTGCGCAATACAAACTCTATGTTATTTACTTTCATGGAGTCGGGGCCCCCATTGGTGATGATCCAGGGTGTCCAACCCGGCTCATCCACTTCTGTTGCAGGCCTGCCATTCATGTTCAGGTCAATTTTTGCCTGTGGGCTTTGACTATAACCGGTAATGCTGCAAATGCTTATGCTGAGTACCATGCAGCACTTCTTGAACAAAGTAGATTTTTTTTTCACGGGCAATTAATTTTTATGGCTTAAAGAATAATAGGTATCTGGTTTTATTTTGTTTTCATATATGCATGCGAATGTGTATAGGCACAAGTATGTAGGCCAAAGTTTTTACTGAACCCAATGTGTAAGCATTAGGCACGGTATCAATGACCATTCCGGTAGCGTTGTTAGAAGGGAGTTTGTTTTCGTAGCAGCAAGTCGGCAGCGTTACTGTTGATCAAGCGTGGCACTGCTTTCGTGTTTTCAAATGTACTTTTACGAAGAACTGACGGGGTTCAATAACTGGTATATTAGGTTCATTTTTTACTCTAATTGTGTGAAGTAGGAGCAGGAAACTTTGCAGCTACATTTATATATTCAGTAATAGCGCATCAGCAATGCATGGAGCTAGTCTTTTATTTTGCATAGGACCTTCTGCATGCCTGGTTTTACTTTTCGCTGCAAGTTGAATAATCCTTCAGCATGATTTTTTTCTGGTGTGCTGATACAAAGCAATCATCCATCGGTTTTTGGTACGTAAGTTCTGGTTCGGAAAAAGCTATTTCATATTGCGGTTCAAATTTCCTGCCTCCTCATTCCTGCAACAATTAAACATCTTACTATAATGATGTCATATTTTGCAGTTGCCTAAAGTTGTACGCCAGGGACAACTACGGAGAATCCGGGGATGAGCACATCGAAAGCGGAGCCAATTTTTTATCAACATCGGCAACCTGGCATGAGTGGTGGGACTCCTTTTCCCATAGGTTTGCGTTTCTACAATCCACAGTGGGCGTGGAAAACGGGCCATTAAACAGGATGGTTCAGGATGGTTGAAAAAGATCGCCCGCTTATCTTGCCTGCCAAGGCCAAACTGAACAGAAGAATTGCTTGTGTCAAACCGTAGACTACCTTTTTCCCAGTCTGCTGTATCCCGGGGGCAAGCAACATCCTAGTTCGGAAACCCACACCAAACTGCTTATTAGAATGCTTTTGCCAAATTGCCGACATATTTCATGTTGTTCCCAAAATGGATAGGATTCGATAACAGTAAAAAAAATAGCTCCTGAAAATGGGGCTGCAGGAATGTTTGTGCCAAAATGCCTACAGCATTGTTGAACCATACGTAGGCAGGATGGGAGAGTGAACGTGAAGATATAGATTGCCATTTCAACGATTAACGCAACAACGGACTTCACACGTCAATAAAACCAGAAGATTGCTAAAACACAAACTGTATTATAACCAAAAGACTGACAACTCGTAGCTCTAACTGCTAGCCAGCTCGGCCATTTATTTATTTATCGAAACCTGAAGTATGTATAAAAACATCGCTAGGGCAATGCTATTGCTATTGCTTTCCTCTACGCTATTGGTTCAATGTAGAAAGAAGGAATTGGACGAATTTTACGGGCGCCCCGAAACACTGGAACAGCCCATTTACCAGGTGCTGAGCGCAAAAGGGAATTTTAAACACCTGCTTGCCACAATAGATAAATCGGGCTACAAAAGCACAATGGCAGCCGCAGGATACTGGACGTTGTTTGCTCCCACCGATTCTGCGTTCCAGGTATATTTTAAAGAAAATAATATTTCGGGTGTAGAAGCGATGGATTCTACACAGTGCAGAAACATCATCACCTATTGCCTGGTGTACAATGCCTTTAATACTACCACCCTTAACGATTACCAGAGCAGCCGTGTCGGCTGGGTGCCCAATACAGCATTCAGGAGAAGAACAGCAAGCTATACCGGCGTTTATAGCACTACCAATACAAGTGGCGCTGCTATTAAAGCCATTTCATCCAACAGGAATAACAATGGTGCCCAGTATTGGGTAGAAGCAGATAATAATAATAAGCACCTGCCTTATTTTACCACCGAGTACTTCAGCGGTAAATCGTTAACTGCCTACGACTACAATTATTTTTATCCCAATGCTACCTACACCGGTTTGAACGTGGCAGATGCTGTAATTCAGCAATCCAATATTGCGGCTGAAAATGGAATGATCCATGTAGTGAATAAAGTGATCACTTCTCTTCCAAGTATTGATCAGTACATTGGCAGTAACACAAAATATAGCCTCTTCAAGCAATTGCTGGATAAATTCCTGGTGCAGTATGTGCTGAACCAAACAGCCACCAAAAACTACGGTATTGTATCGGGCAGCACCGATAATGTGTACACCAAAGTGTATAGCGCCAGTCTGGCTTTTTCGCCCAATAACGAAAACTTTTTAAAGCTGGAGGATAATGATGCACAGAATGATAGTTATTCCATTTTTGTGCCGGAGAATACTGCATTGGACACCTATATCCGCACCGTATTGCTGGAGCACTATCCGAGCCTGGACGCATTGCCTGTAAGTGTGATCTACGATTTTATCAATGCGCATATGTGGAAAACCGTGGTTTGGCCTTCCAAGTTTGCCACCACTTTTAACTCGGTGGGAGAGGAAGCAAGGTTTAACCCCGCTACCGATGTGATCGATAAAAAAGTATTGAGCAACGGTATGTTCTATGGCACCAACAAAGTGCAGGACGCCAACGTGTTTAGCAGTGTGTATGGTAAGGCTTATCTCGATCCTAATTATTCTATGATGACCAGCTTGCTGAATATAGAACTGAAATACCAGGTGAGCAACATCAGGCAGAAATATACTATGTTCCTCATCAGCAATAAAGCGCTGAATGATGCCGGCTATTTTGCCGACCCTTCGGTGAGTAATGTCATTAATGAGCAGTGGCGCTACAAGCCGGGCGGCGGAGCTGCCGACATCACAGGTTCATCGGCGCTGGTACGCTTGCAGCGTATTTTAAATATGCATGTTATTCCCGAACGTGATTTGACCAGTATTGCTGCCGACGGTGTAGCCATGTCGTATAGTGGTGAATTTGTTCGGTACAAAAACAATACCGTAGTGTGTGCCGGTAATGAAGACCTTGGAAACGTTGCCAACGTGATAAAAACTTCTACTGCGAAAAACGGTACCGTGTATTACCTCGATAAAATTTTGCAGTTCAGTGAAAGAACCATTGGTAAAGAGTTTGAAACAATTGCAGCTACTGCTAGTTCGCCATACTATAACTTTTACCAATACCTGAAAAACTCTACTATTTACAACGCCACTACCGGCGAGATCAACGCGGTGGCTTCGGGTTCGTTCTATACATTTTTTGTGCCCGATAACGCAGCCATTGTAGCAGCAGTAAATGCAGGCTACCTGCCTGGTACAGGTACAGCGCCCAATATGGTGCCCAACTTTAATCCTACTACCCCGGCCGATAAAGACAAAGTGATCGCCTTTATCTACTACCATATTCTCAACAAGCGGAATATAGGCACCGATGGTGTAGAAAGCGGAACATTTGAAACCCTCTACAAATTTGATAACGGTGATCCCTCTACCATTTTCGTGAACAACACCACACCCAATGTGATGAGCCTAAACGATATGATGGGAAGATTAGCGAATGTGACCTATGCAAACAGCAACAATCTTGCTAACCGCATTACCCTGCATTCGATCAATAATTACCTGCGTAAAAACTAGTATCCATTCCATAACACTTCATGATTATGATGATTGATATCAGCAAAAAAATAGGTACCACGCTCATGCTATTGTGCATGACCCTTGCCGGCATGGCACAGGTGCTTATTAAAGGACAAGTGATTGGTAAAGACAAAAAACCTATCCAGGGTGTATCGGTATCGGTTGTAGATGTCGATGACCGTATTGTAAAGGGCACTTCAACCGATATTGAAGGAAACTTTGTGCTGAATAAAGTAAATACAGCACATAAGCTTACGTTCAGCAATATTGGTTATAAGAGCAAAACCGTTGCGATCGGTCCAAAAACTGAATTTAAAATTGAGTTGGAAACTGCACAATCCGAGCTGGGCGAAGTAGTGGTGATTTCACGGCCGTCCAGCGGCAATGGCATGATCAACATTGCTGAAAAAAACCTCACAACAGCTGTTTCCAAAATCAATGCCAAAGACCTGGAAGAAATGCAATCGGCCAGTATTGACCAGGCATTGCAGGGACGCCTGAGTGGTGTGGATATTACAGCTACCAGCGGCGACCCCGGTGCCGCCATGAACATTCGCATCCGCGGTGTATCGTCTATCAACTCTTCAGGTATTCCGATGATCGTGTTGGATGGTATGCCACTCGAAACAGAAATTCCCAGCGATTTCAACTTTGGTACTGCCGATGAGCAAGGCTATGCGCAACTGCTGAACATTTCGCCGGCCGATATTAAAGACATCACTGTGCTGAAAGATGCCGCTGCAACTGCAGTATGGGGTTCTAAAGCATCCAATGGTGTATTGGTCATTACCACCAAACGTGGTGCGGTTGGTAAACCTACCGTAAACTATACGTTCAAAGGTTCTGTGGCGCTGGCTCCCGAAGCTATTCCATTGCTGAATGGTGACCAGTACTCTACGCTGATTCCTGAAGCGTACATGAACAGAACGGGTACACCGCTGAACACCACCAACGTTCGCGAATTCAACTACGACCCTAATGATCCATACTGGTATTACAACTACAGCAACAACACCAACTGGATCGACGAAATTTCAAGAACCGGGTTTTTGCAGGATCATACCGTAAGCCTTACCGGTGGTGGTAGCAAGGCCAAGTACTTTACCTCACTGGGCTATTTCGACCAGTCGGGTATTACACTTGGTACCGATCTCAAGCGTTTCAATACCCGTATCAATTTGGACTATACCGTTTCGGACAAGATCAAATTCTTTACCAGTATTTCTTATACGCACTCCGACCAGGCAAGAAATTATTTGGGCGGTTCTTCCAATGCCGAAGCCACCATTCGTGGTATGGCGTATATCAAAATGCCGAACATGAGTGTGTTTGAGTACGATGCAAACGGTGAACTCACCACCAGTTATTTTTCACCGGCTTCCAACGTACAAGGTCAATACAACAGGATCTATAACCCTGTGGCCATGGCCGACAAAGCCATTTACAATGTGGTGAACGATAGGGTGGTGCCCCGTTTTCAACTGGACTACGATATTGTAAAGAGCACTTTGAAAGCCACTTTCGATGTGCAGTTCGATATCAATAATACCAAGAGCAATAGCTTCTTGCCACAAATTGCGACCGGCCGTCCCAGCACCGAAACAATTGTGAACCGTGCATACGATGGCGACGTGGATGCGTTTACCGTGGCTACAAAATCGTCGCTGGTGTATACGCCCCGTTTCAAAAATTCTAAGCATAACCTGGTAAGCTTTTTGAGCTTAATGACCAACGATTACAAAGTGGAGTTCCAGGAAATGATGACTTCCAATACGGCGTCCAGTTTACTCACCGATCCTTCGGTACCCAGCCGTACGCAAAACTCCGACCTGAAAGCTATTTCCAATATGTCGCAAACCCGCTCTGTTGGTTTGGTGGCCAGTGCTCAATACGGATATGACGACCGCTACATGATCAACCTGAGTGTGCGGGAAGATGGTAACTCTCGTTTTGGTCCCAACTATCGCTATGGTACATTCCCATCTGCATCTTTCAGGTGGAGAGTTTCGGGCGAAAAATTCATGCGCAATGTGAAACATCTCGACGACCTTAGTTTCAGGGCCAGTTATGGTATTGCGGGTGAAGTGCCCAAATACGATTACCTGTTTTACAATACCTATACCACTTATGCATCTTCTTACCTGAACCAGTCGGGAACCTTCCCTTCGAGGATGGAACTGAGCAACCTGAAATGGCAAAGACTTACAGGAGCCAATATTGGTGTGAACTTAGTTTTGTTTAAAGGCAGGTTGAAGACAGATGTTGAATTCTATCGCAACCGTACCGACGACCTTTTCTTCGATGGTTTGAAACTGGCATCTTCTACCGGCTTTAGCAGCGTATTCATGAACGTGGGTACCATGGACAACCAGGGTTGGGAAGTAGCCGTGTGGACACAACCTGTGAAAACTAAAGACCTCACCGTTGGTTTCGATTTCAACGTTTCTTCCAATACCAATATTATTCGCGAAATTTCTGAGTTTTATCCAAACAGCCGTGGCGATGTAACCCAAAATGGCCAGTACCTGAGCCTGTTGCAGGTGGGTAACCCCTTCGGTTCTTTCTATGGCTATAAATACAAAGGTGTGTATACCGATAAAGCGGCAACACTGGCTACCGGTTCTAATGGAAAACCAATTGTAGGCCCCAATGGCCAGCAAGTGTATATGCGCTTCAACTATCCTCAAACCGACTATATGTTCCAGCCGGGTGATGCCATGTATGAAGACATTAACCACGATGGTAATATCAACTACCAGGACGTAGTGTACCTGGGCAACAGTAACCCCAAATTGTCGGGTGGTTTTGGACCCAGCGTTACCTGGAAAAACTTCAAGTTGAGTGCATTCTTCAGTTTCCGTTGGGATTACGATGTGGTGAATGGTACGCTCATGAACACCACCAATATGTACTACTACGACAACCAAAGTACGGCTACCCTGCGTCGCTGGCGCAAAGAGGGTGATGTAACCGATATTCCAAGAGCCTTGATCAATGGCGGATTTAACTGGCTGGGTAGCGACAGGTATGTGGAAGATGCATCGTATGTACGTTTCAGAACACTTACCCTCCGTTACAATTTCGACCGCAGAATTTTGAACAAACTGAAGATGAAATCGCTGAGCGGTTATATCACTGCCGAAAACCTGTACACGTTTACCAAGTACCTGGGCCAGGACCCCGAAGTATCGTTCCGTGGTTCCGATCCGTTCAGGGTATCGTACGACTATTCTATGACCCCGCCGGCTAAAACAATTACACTGGGAGCAGTTGTAGGTTTTTAATTCAAACAGAAACAGAAGTACATGAAGAAGAATATAACAATACTCGTTTTGCTGGCTTTGTCGCTGAGCGGGTGTGACAAATGGCTGGAGCTTGAGCCAAAAGATGGCATCATTAAAGAAGAGTTCTGGAAAACCAAGGAGCAGGTAGCATCTGCGGTTACAGGCATTTATTCCAGCATGCAGGAAGGTGCATCCGGTACCTACAATAACCCTAACTACCGCCCTTCGATGGCCGAACAGTTTTTTGTGTGGGGCGAATGCCGGGCCGATAATGTGGCGCCGGCTACTTTTTCCAGCAACGACGATCTCGACCTGGTGAATGTAAATATTCAACCCCCCAATGTAAACGCCAACTGGGCAGCGTTCTACAAAACCATTAACCTGTGTAATACCGTTATTGTAAAAGCGCCGGAAGTACTGAACAATGATAATACCTTTTCCCAAAGCCAGTTGAATGGTTATTTGAGCGAAGCCTATACCATCAGGGCGTTGATGTATTTCTACCTGGCCCGCACATTTGCAGAAGTGCCTTTGAAACTGGACGCCACATTGAGTGATGGCGATTTGACCAACCTGCCAAAATCTAACCAGGATTCTATTTTCAATCAAATTGAAAAAGACCTGCTGGCCGCAGAAGCCATTGCCGTTACTTCTTATGGCAATGTGGCCGTCGACAAAGGCCGCGTAACGCTGTATACCATCAATGCCATTAAAGCCGACTTGTACCTGTGGATGGGTAAATACACCGAAGCCATTGCTGCCTGCGATAAGATCATCAACAGCCGCAGGTTTGGTTTGATTAAAGGTGCTACGTTCAATGGTGTAACGGTAGAGTATAGCGAAAACTGGTTTAGTACTTTGTATGTAAATGGTAATAGCAACGAAGGCATTTTTGAATTGCAATACGATCCGCAGATCCTCAATCCCTTTTTCAACATTTTCTCGTATAGCGTTCCTACCCGTCGCTGGGTGGCTATTGAAGATTTGATGGACAGGGTGTTTACGGTTGACTTTACCAACGCCATGAATTATGATATTCGCGGGGATGGTGCTTCTGTAAGAGCTGCCAATTCCACCATTTGGAAATATGTAGCTGCCAGTAGTGGTGCATTGCGTTCTGTTGACCAAAGCTATGCACACTGGATTTTTTACCGCTATGCCGATGTATTGCTGATGAAAGCAGAAGCGCTGAACGAGATCAACCAGGGACAGCAGGCCCTCGACCTCATCTACAATGTACGTACCCGTGCCAATGCACTGGCCGAAACCGATCTTTCGCCCACTCCCGATGATAAAAACCTGATCCAGGATTTTATACTCGCCGAAAGGGCAAGAGAGTTTTGCTTTGAAGGAAAACGCTGGTACGATGTATTGCGCAATGCCCGCAGAAATAACTACCAACGCCTACCTCTTTTGCTGAATATGATTGCAACCAGTGTGCCATCAAACCAGCAGCAATCGGCCCAGGTAAAAATGAAAGACTGGCATGCGCATTATTTGCCCATTTACCTGAGTGAAATGCAGACCAATAAAAAACTTGTACAAAACCCTTTTTACCAATAAATAACCCCCGATTAACATGAAAAAGCAATGGATTGGAACCATAGGAATCTCGTTGTTAGCAATGTTTTTGCTGGTAATCTATTCTTGTAAAAAGCAAAATATTGTGGAGACAACCACCGATGATGTAAGCATTGTTGGTTACCTGGAAAAATACCCGGATTCATTTTCGGTGTTTCGTGAAATTCTGGAAGTAACAGAAACTGCCAGCTTCCTGAATGCTTACGGTGCCTACACTTGTTTTACACCCACCAACAGTGCCTGCAACAGGTACCTGCAAAAAATGGGGTACAACACGGTGGCTGGTGCCCCGGTACCGGTGCTGAAAGATATGGTGCGCCTGCACCTGTTGTCCGATACGGTGTACACCGGCTCCTTTAACGATGGTAAACTGCCTGTAATCACCATGTTTGGACAATACCTGGTGACTTCGGTAGAAAACAAAGCCGGAGTGTCGAGGTATATTGTAAACCGCCAGGCCAATATTATTAAAACCAATGAGCGCCTGAGCAATGGCATCATCCACGTGATTGATGAAGTATTGTTGCCCGCTACAAAAACGCTGGCTACTGCACTGGAAGCAAATCCTGCTTATTCCATTTTCTCGCAGGCAGTGAAAGAAACCGGGTATTACACTTTGCTGAATACGGTGGACCCCGATACCACTAAAAGATGGTACACCCTGCTTGCCGAAACCAACATAGCGCTGGCCGATAGTGGCATTACCAGTTATGCTCAGTTGAAAGCGAAATACTCTCAAACAGGTAACCCAGCCAATCCTAAAGACAGCCTGAATATGTACGTGGCGTATCATATTATTCCCGGTCTTAAATTTTTGGGCGACATTATTGCAACACCTACTCACGAAACCAAATTGCCCCAGGAAGTGGTAAGTGTGAAACTGATAGACCAGGAAGTGGTGATAAACCAGGATGTATTTAATGGCATACTGGAGTTGGGGGTAGTACTCAACCGCCCCGGCAGCGATAATGCTGCTACCAACGGTGTATGGCACGAAGCTACCGGCCACTATATGGTGAAGTTTCGCAGGCCTACCGCAGTGTATTGGGATGTGTCTTCGTTTGAAGAGATCATGAAACTGCCGGCTTACTACAAAAAAGGCAACTACAATTTTGTGCGTCCTACCGAGGCCGACAAACCTATCAAAGATCATTATTGGGGTTGGGGTCCATTGGCTAGTACCAATACGTTGAGCTATCTCTATTCTGCCAGCAGCTCTGTTACCAACTACTGCTACAATAGCGATGCCAACATGTTGCCCATGGGATTGCCTAACAGGCCAGTCTATTGGGAAATGCGTACGCCTCCCATCATTAAAGGCAAATACAAAGTGTGGATCTGCTATGCCTGGCAAAAACAATCGAGTGGTTCCAACATGCTTTGCCAGGTAGAGGTAAATGGCACTTTGATGTCGCGGACCATGAACTTTTGCGATGCAAGGCCGGTGGGTACCGATGCTGAACTCGAGGCCATTGGCTGGAAACGCTATATCGAAAATACGGCCAACGGAAACAGGCAGGCGGGCAGGTTAGTAGGTACTATTGAGTTTACCAAAACACAGCAACAAACCATTCGTATTACACCACTCAACGGTACACAGAATAACAATAACCTCGATATGATTCACTTTATACCGGTGGATGAAAACCAGATACTGCCAAGGTTTGCCCCCGACGGTACTAAAATCTGGCTATAAGCTACGCTGTAAAGGAATATTACATAAACAACCAGTTCATGATGAAAACTTCTTTTGGAAAAATATTGATAGGGGCGGCCATTGTAGCAGGGGTGGTAGTGGGTTGTACCAAGCAAACCAGCGACTACATTGCTATGAATGATGATGCTTTGGGAAAAACACTACTACAGTTGATTGAGGAAAATAAAGACCTCAGCAGTTTTGCCGGTTACCTTAAAACTACCGGGTACGATAAGGCATTGAGTTCTTCTAAAACCTACACCGTGTATGCACCGTCTAACAGTGCATTTGCCACTGTAGACCCGGCCATACTGGCCGATCCGGCAAAATTGAAATTGCTGATTGGCAACCATATCTCCAGCCAGCGTGTACCTGCAAATGGCAGCCTGTCCGGTAATAGAATTGCCATGTTGAATGGCAAATACCTGAACACGGCCGGCAAAAAAATTGATGATGCCAATATTACCACCGCCGATATGTTTGCAGGCAATGGTTTGCTTCAGCTGGTAGATGCTGTTATTCCGGCAAGGCTGAATTGCTGGGAGTTTATGACAACGGCAGAAGCTCCTACCAGCCAGAGTGCATTTATGCAAAAATTGTTTGGCAATGTATTCGATACCACCAATGCAGTGGTGATAGGGGTTGATCCCAATACCGGTGCTCCTATTTACCAGCCCGGTACCGACTCGGTGTATACCAATGTTTTCTGGAACAGGATCTATGACCTCCGCAACGAATCGAAGCAGTTTACCTACTTCATGGTAACCAATACCGCATGGGATGCAGAGCAAACCAAGTACAAAGGATTTTTTGAAACAACTACAGTTGATAGCACCAACAAAATAACCGGATGGAATGTGGTGAAAGAGTTTGCAGTGGATACCGTGTACCAACCCGGCACCATTCCGGACACCATTTTATCGAAAGCCGGCATTAAAGTGGGCATCGATAAATCGGCCATTGTAAAAACGGTGAAAACCAGCAACGGTATCGTGTACATCATGAGCAAGCTGGATGTACGCCCGGCCGATAAGTTCCTGCCTATTTTAATACAAGCAGAAAACTATACTTCAACCAGCGTGAATCGTAGAAGCAATACGTATTTCCGCGACAGGAAGGATAGCATTACCGGAATAAATTTTTCGGATGTACTGGTAACCGGCCATGGTGTTGCACTTTTCAATATGCGTTACGAGATCAACGAAATGCCCAAGATTAAATACAAGGCTTATTGGAAAGCGTTGTGCGATTTTCAAGCAGTAACCTTCCAGCAGAAACTGGGTATTGGCGATGCTACTTCAGCTATTTTACCTTATATCACTGTTAACGTGAGAGACTACAAGGAAGTGCTGTTAGGAGAGTTTACCAACACTCGCTATTGGCCAAAATACAATGTATTTCTCACTGCAGCCAACAGCACCACAGCCGCAGCCAATCCTCTGGTGTGCGATTACATCAAACTCGTACCAAGTTTTTAATTAGCCCATAAAATATTCGCTCATGCGTATGCATATAAAATACATGAAAAGAACTGCTTACCTGGCCGGGCTGCTGCTTTGTTTTCAACAGCTTTCGGCACAAAAAGCAGCAGCGCCCGATTCGGTACCTGTAGTTAAAAAGATTTTTATTTCGGGTAAAGTGATAGATGCTGCCAGCAAAAAACCGATTGCCGGTGCCCAGGTAAGTGTGAAAGATTTGTCGGCTGCAATTTCGGATAGTGCGGGTGCATTCAAACTGAGTGTATCGTCGCTGATGGATGAAGTGGTGATAGATGCAGAAGGTTTTGCGCTGAAACAGGTGGCCCTGAATGGCAGAAACAATTTGCAGGTGTCGTTGCAGGATGAAACCAACCGCAGTTTTCAGCAGGGTATGGTGATGCCTTTGTACAACAGCACCGGCATTAAGAATACAGCAGCAGCTCAAGCCTATACGCCTGAAGGTGCCTGGAAGCGCCCCAACGAAGCATTGGATGCATTGCTGCAGGGTAAAGTAAGTGGACTGAACAGCATCAGGCGTTCGGGTTCTCCGGGTGTGGGAGCCAACCTGTTTTTGCGTGGATATAATTCATTGTATGCTACCAATAAGCCATTGATCATTGTAGATGGAATGATCTACGATTATAATGATTATGGACAAAGCCTTATTGCCAATAACTATACCAACCCATTGGCATTGATCAACCCGCAGGATATTGATAATGTAACGGTGGTAAAAGATGCCAGCTCTATTTACGGTACCAAGGGAGCAAATGGTGCTATCCTCATTACTACATCAAGGGCTCCACGCCAGGCTACCACTATTGATTTTGGAGCCAGTGTAAGTTTCAACCAGCGCCCCGAATCGTTGCCGGTAATGGATGCATCGCAGTATCGCAGCTTTCTGTCGGATATGCTACAGTCTAAAGGATTGAGTGCAGCGCAGATCAATGCCATGCCCTACATGAATGATGATACCGCAAGCAACCCAGATTACTATCGTTATCATAACAATACCAACTGGCAGGATGAAGTATTTGAAAATACCATCAGCAGCAACTATTTCCTGAAAGTAACCGGTGGTGATAATATTGCTACTTATGCATTAAGCGTGGGCTATGGCAATTCGCAGGGCATTGTGAGCGAAACCAATATGAACCATTACAACACCCGATTCAACTCCATGTTCAACTTCAGCAAACGTTTTACCGGCGAAGCCAATCTCTCTTTTGCTTTCAACGAACAAAACCTGAAAGACCAGGGTATTGCCGATAAAACAGCACCTATTTACCTGTCGCTTACCAAATCGCCGTTTTTGGCGCCTAAAGTATTCAATGCTAAAGGTGTGCAGTCGCCCAACTTTGAAGATACCGATGTGTTTGACGTAGGTAACCCTTCAGCGGTTATCAAAAATATGCAGGCTTATAACCGCTTCTATCGCTTCATCGGCTCGTTTAAATTCAACTATAAAATTGCAGATGGTTTTACTGCATCTACCCAGTTTGGTTTGACTTACGACAAAGTGCGGGAGAACTTTTTTGTACCCCGTAAAGGTGTAGCCAACGATACTGTAAGCAATGCCATACTCGACAGCAGGATGGGCGCACAGGTAAAAAGATTGTTCTCGCTGTTTTCCGATACCCGTTTGGAATACATCAAGAAATTCAACAGTTCGCATAAGATTGAAACCCGCCTGGGAGCACGTTACCAGCACAACAATATAGAACAGGATTTTGCACTGGGTTATAACTCTGCCACCGATGAACTGGTGAGTGTACAAAATGGCCTGAATGCCCTGCGTGTGGTAGGCGGTAGCAAAGGCGAGTGGAACTGGCTGAATCTTTACTACAATTTCGATTACGCATTCCGCAATAAATTTTTCGCCAGCTTTAACGTAGCCATGGATGCATCGAGCCGCTTTGGTAAAGAAGCTAATAACGGCGTTGCTTTTGGCGATGTAAAAATGCCGGTGATGCCATCGCTCAGCCTGGGATGGTTAGTATCATCTGAAAACTTTTTGGCCAACTCCGGTATCGACCTGTTGAAACTGCGTGCTACTTACGGCCTTACCGGCAACGATGATATTGGTAACTACACCAGCCGCCAAACATATGTTTCTCAAAACCTGCTGGGTATGCAGGGGCTGGTGCGCAATGGTGTGCCTAACCCGGCATTGCAGTGGGAAACCGGTACTAAAATGAATGCCGGTATCGACTTTGCCACTTTCAACGAAAGACTGAACATTAGCATTGATGCCTATAAAAGCAAAACCGGCAACATGCTGGTGTACGAAGATCTGCCTGCAGCGTCCGGTTTCCTGAAAACATTGACCAATGCCGGCAGCATGGAGAATACCGGTCTTGAATTGGCGTTGCAATACAGGCTGATCAATACGCCTGGTTTAAAATTGGATCTGAGTGCCAATATTGGTACCTACAATAACAAAGTGACCGAAGTGCCCAACGACCAGTTCACCACCGAGTTTGCAGGAGCTACCATACTTACCAAAGAAGGTGAACCTGCTAACCAGTTTTACGGTTTAGTGGCCGAAGGGGTGTTTGCCACTTCGCAGCAAGCAGCAACTGCCAATCTTCGCAAAAAGAATATCAACGGTTCTTACTCAACTTATGGCGCAGGCGATGTGATCTATAAAGACCAGAACGGCGACGGCATTATTGATGAAAACGACCGCGTTGTAATTGGCGATCCTAACGCTTCGTTGATGGGTGGATTTGGTGCCCGTGTTTATTGGAAAGGTTTCCAACTGGATGCATTGTTCTCTTTCATGAAAGGCAACGATGTGTTCAACTATCAGCGCTATCGCCTCGAATCGATGAGCAACGAAAACAACCAGTTGCAAAGCGTGGTAAACAGGTGGAGAGCAGAAGGGCATGTAACCAATATGCCAAAAGCTACCTATGGCGATCCATTGGGCAATAGCCAGTTTAGCAATCGCTTTATTGAAGATGGATCTTACCTGAGACTGCGCAATTTGTCCATCTCTTACGATCTGGATTTTAACAAAGGGGCTATAAAAAATGCTACCGTATTTGCATCGGGCAACAACCTGCTCACTTTCACCAAATACATGGGCTACGATCCGGAGTTTAGTGCACATTCCAGTGTGTTTGCACAAGGCATCGACACCGGGCTCGATCCCCAGTTCCGTTCCTATACTCTGGGTGTAAGAATTGGTTTATAATCCAGCAAAAGAATTGAAGAGTATGCTACAAAAAATGACTATGAAAAAATTACATAAACTGCTGCTGACTGCTTGTGTGGGTGCGGCATTCCTAGCCGGTTGTAATAAAACATTCGACATAAAGCCGGAAGATCATTTGGACGTTACCCAGGCCTATCAAAACGTGTACGATGCCGATGCTGCCGTACTGGGCGTGTATGGTAAATTCATGGGCCTGGCCGAGCAATACATTGTGCTGAACGAGCTGCGTGCCGACCTTATCAACTACACCGAAAATGCAGATGAAGCGTTAAGGGATATCAGTACGCACAATGTAAAACTGGGTAACCGCTATGCCGATCCGCGTCCGTTTTATGAAGTGATCCTGAACTGTAATGATGTGCTGGAGAACTTTCAAAAAATGTCGGATGAAAAGAAAATGACCGACGATCAATTTAAGCAGCGCTATTCCGATATAGCTGCATTGCGTTCATTCCTGTATTTGCAGTTGGGCATCCATTTTGGCGAAGTGCCTTATATCACCAGTTCGCTGAAAGATGTGAACCAAATAAAAAATGCGGCCAATTTCCCCAGGTTGCCTTTCAATGTGTTGCTGGATAGCCTCATCAATGCTACAGAGAAGATACCTTTTAAAGAACTATATCCAACCGGAACCAACCTGAACGTAACAGTGGATGGTTACCCCACCCAAAAGTTTTTCATCAACAAGAAAGTGGTACTGGGTGACCTGTATTTGTGGAAGGGCGACTATGTAAAATCGGCAAGCTGGTATAGGGAAGTGATGGAAACAGCATCGAGTGATGCATTCGGTGAAAACTACTTTAGCCAGTATAGAATTGGTGGCTGGGGCAATGGTCTTAATGGACACCGGTTGTTTTATTCAAGACCAGGCGATGCTACCACATTGGTGTACACCGAAGGTTGGCGCATGATGTTTGAAGTGGATTATAATACCGATGGTTTTAGAAGAGAGTGGGTATGGGCCCTGCCTTTCGATAGCAGGTTTAAACCCGGCAATCCATTTATCAATCTTTTTTCGCCCACCGGTGGCAGTTATTTGCTGAAGCCCTCCAAAGAAGTATATGATCTGTGGGATAGCGAAAAGCAGTTTGATGTACAAGGCAATGGCTTGCCTTATGATGCCCGTAAACTGTTTAGTACGGCCAATATTGGTGGCCAGCCGGTAGTGATGAAGTTCTTGTATAACTATATCAACTGGAGCAGTTTGGTGCCTGCAAATCCATTTGCTAAAACCGGGAAATGGTTCCTGTTTAGGCAATCGCAATTGCACATGCGTTTTTGTGAAGCTGCCAACCGTGCAGGTAGGCATAAACTTGCATGGGGCTTGCTGAACAACGGTATTGCAGGAGCATTCCCAGCACCTACCAGTGATGTAACCAATTACCACAATACCCTGTGGGATAGTTATCCATTCAATTTCGATGCCCGCAACAGTGGTGGTTCGGGTGTGCCTTATTACCGTGCCGACTGGTACCGCAATACAGGTATTCGCGGCCGTGCCAACGTAGTGAACATTGCCATCCCTAATCCTGCCGATAGTTTGATCAGCATGGAAAATGCATTGTTGAAAGAAGAAGCACTGGAAAATGCATTTGAAGGCACACGCTGGCCCGATATGTTGCGTATTGCATTGCGCAGGAATGAGCCGGCCATTATTGCCGACAAAGTGTACAACAAACTGTTGAAAGATGGTAATGGCAATGCCGCAGCTGTAAGGGCCAAACTGATGTCGCCCGCCAACTGGTACCTGCCATTCAACTGGTAATACTTTCAGAAAATGATACAGCAAAGGGCAGGCTAATATTTGGCGCTGCCCTTTTTTATAAATCTTTGTTTGAATAGGGAATTAAAAATAGAATAGTGATGGTGAGAATTTTCTATGGCATCATTTGCCTGGTATGTGTAGCTGCTACCAATTTATATGCACAGGATGCAGGCGTACGTGCAAAGTACAATTTCAACAGCCAGTGGAAACTGAAGTTGGGCGACGATAGAGCTGCCGCACAACCCGGTTACGATGATGCAGCCTGGAAACCCGTTACACTGCCGTATGCATGGAACGAGGATGAAGCGTTTAAAAAAGATATTGTGGACCTGAGTACCGGCATTGCCTGGTATCGCAAACATTTTAAACTGCCTGCAACAGCTAAGGGACAAAAAGTGTTCGTGGAGTTTGAAGGCGTACGGCAAGCCGCTGTGGTGTATGTAAATGGCGATAGCATTGGCATGCACGAAAATGGTGTGATGGCTTTCGGTTTCGATCTTACGAAGTACATCAACTACGATGGAGATAATGTAATTGCAGTACGCGTAGACAACGATTGGAACTACCGCGAAAAATCTACCAATACCAAGTACCAGTGGGAAGACAAAAATTTTAATGTGAACTACGGTGGCATTACCAAGAATGTATTTCTGCATACCACTCCACAAGTGTATCAAACCCTGCCACTGTACAGCAACTTAGGCACCACGGGTGTGTATGTGTTTGCAAGCAATCACGATATCAAAAAGCAAACTGCTGATTTGCATGCGGAGTCGCAGGTAAAAAATGAAACGAATAAAACGCAGCAGGTTGCTTACCAGGTGAAGCTGTACGATCTGGATGGAAAGTTGGTGAAAATTTTTATGGGCACACCGGCAACTATTGCTGCGGGTGAAACAAAAATAGTAACAGCTTCGGCGGCGGTAAGCGGCTTGCATTTTTGGAGCTGGGGCTATGGCTATTTGTACAATGTGCAAACGGCATTGGTGATAGATGGAAAAACGACGGATGTAGTGAACACCAAAACCGGGTTTAGAAAAACGGCTTTTAAGAATGGTATGTTTTACCTGAACGACCGGGTAATGATGGTGCATGGCTATGCGCAACGCACCACCAACGAATGGCCGGGTGTGGGTGCATCTGTACCTGCATGGATGAGTGATTACAGCAATGCATTAATGGTGGAAAGTGGCGGCAACCTGGTGCGTTGGATGCACGTAACGCCATGGAAACAGGATATTGAAAGTTGCGACCGGGTTGGATTATTGCAAGCCATGCAAGCCGGCGATGCAGAAAGAGATGTGGAAGGAACCCGCTGGGATCAACGTGTAAGATTGATGCGGGATGCTATTATTTACAACAGGAATAATCCCAGTATTGTTTTTTATGAGTGTGGCAACGAAAGCATTAGCGAAGCACACATGAAAGAAATGAAAACAGTACGTGACCAATACGATCCGCAGGGTGGCCGTGCCATTGGCAGCCGCGAAATGCTGGATAGTAAAGCGGCAGAGTATGGTGGCGAAATGCTGTACACCAACAAGAGTGCGCATATACCCATGTGGGCCATGGAATATTCAAGAGATGAAGGTTCAAGAAAATATTGGGATGAGTTTACGCCACCTTATCACCCGGATGGTGCAGGCCCCGATAGTTTTTGGTCGGCAGCTTCCAACAGTTTTGTAAAAAGGCCCGATGCAAAAAACTATAACCGCAATATGGAAAGCCATGCGGTGGAAAATGTAAAACGCTGGTACGAGTTTTGGCGCGAAAGACCCGGCACCGGCAAGCGGGTAAGTGGTGGTGGTGTAAACATTGTATGGAGTGAAACCAATACGCATCATCGTGGCGAAGAAAATTTCAGGCGTAGTGGCGAAGTGGATGGCTTGCGTATCAAGAAGCAAAATTTTTACCCGCACCAGGTAATGTGGAATGGTTGGGTGGTGCCCGAAAAACAAGGCATACACATTATTGGCCATTGGAATTATAAAGCAGGGGTTGTAAAAAATATCTATGTGGTATCTACTACCGAAAAAGTGGAGCTAAAAGTGAATGGCGTAAGCAAAGGTTTTGGTAAACGCAGCGATGGCTTCCTGTTTACATTCGACAATATTGCCTGGCAGCCCGGCAATATCAGTGCACATGGGTATGATGCCCAAGGCAAGCAAGTGGCTGTCTACACCATACAAACTACGGGCGAGCCAGTAGCGCTGCGTTTAACGCAGGTAAAACGTCCTACGGCTTTCCTGGCCAACGGACACGACATTGCTTTGGTAGAAGTGGAAGTAGTAGATGCTAAAGGCAATCGTTGCCCCACGGCATTGAACATGATCGATTACAGCATCAGCGGCCAGGGCGAATGGCGGGGCGGCATGGCCATGGGACCGGATAATTATGTGGGTACAAAATCCTTTCCGGTAGAAGGTGGCGTGAATCGTTTTTTAGTGCGTTCCACTACAACGCCCGGCAACATTACAATTACTGCCAATGCAGCAGGATTGAAACCTGCCACCATCGTGCTTTCAACAAAAGCATTTACCACTTCTAATGGACTTACTACAGCATTGCCTTCACAGGGTTTACCCTCCCGACTCGATAGAGGTGCAACGCCTTCAACGCCATCTTACACCATTACCCGCAAACCCATTGCCGTGACAAGTGCGGTTGCAGGCGCCAAAAGCGATAGTGCCTTTTGCAGCTACGATGACAACGAACTATCCGATTGGGCAAATGATGGAAAATTAAATACGGCATGGATCGAATACACGCTGGAAAAAGAAGCCACCATTAGCGAGGTTTGTTTGAAGCTGAATAATTTCCGTTCAAGATCGTATCCATTGATCATTACGGTGGATGGTAAAGAAGTGTTCAATGGCAACACGCCCTTGTCGTTGGGCTACTGTACCCTGAAATGCAAACCGGTAAAAGGAAGTAAAATTAAAATTCAGCTTAGTGCTGTTTCCACCAATGCAAACGACAATGCAGGTGTGGAAGTGAATGGCAAGAAACTGGATGATGGCGTTACCCGCGACGATTCCAAAGCAAAAGGAACACTGAGCATTATTGAAGCAGAATTTTATGAAGCCATCAAATAGCTTGTAGTTTTTATGAAAAAATTTGGAATCGCATTAGTGCCGGCTAACAGAAGTTTATATGAATGATATCATGAACCAAACTACCTGCTAAGGTTTATTTTAGCGGATCACTACGAGGATAGATCAACAACCAGCAATTGAAAATATGAACACGAAAAATAGTCGCAGGTTATCATGGGTTATTTTATGTACATGCCTGCTAAGCCTGCATGCAGTGGGGCAGGAGCTGTTCCCCGATGGCACGCCCATTCCCGAATGGTTCCGGAAAAATGAAGCAACGGATATTCGTACACTTGGTACGCAATACATATTGACAAAGCATGGCGTAAAAGCCGACAGCAACCTGGTGCAAACAGAAAAAATACAAGCGGTGATCGATAAAGCCGCTAAAGCCGGCGGCGGTGTTATTGTTGTGCCGAAAGGAACATTTTTGAGCGGCTCCATTTTCTTTAAGCCCAAAACACATTTATACATTGAAGCAGGCGGTAAGCTCAAGGGCAGCGATGATATCAGCAACTTCCCTATTGTGATGACACGCATAGAAGGACAAACGCTGAAGTATTTTGCAGCATTAGTAAATGCCGACAACCTGGATGGCTTCACCATTTCGGGCAAAGGCACTATTGATGGCAATGGGCTGCGGTATTGGAAAGCGTTTTGGTTAAGGCGTGAGTTCAATCCCAAGTGTACCAATATGGATGAAATGAGGCCGAGGCTTTTATATGTTTCCAACAGTAAGAATGTACAGGTATCCGGTGTGCGTTTGATCAACTCTCCATTCTGGACCTCGCATTATTATAATTGTGAGAATGTGAAACTGCTGAACCTGTATATCTATTCTCCCGACAAACCCGTGAAAGCGCCCAGTACAGATGCCGTGGATATTGATGGCTGTAAAAACGTGCTGGTGAAAAATTGCTACATGTCGGTGAACGATGATGCGGTTGCGCTGAAAGGCGGCAAGGGCCCAACGGCAGATAAGGATGCGAACAACGGCGCCAATATCAACATCATTATTGAAGACTGCACTTATGGTTTTTGCCATGGTGCGCTTACTTTCGGTAGCGAATCTATCCATGACCGAAACATCATTATGCGACGCATTAAGATCAATCATGCGCAGCGGGTACTATGGTTTAAGTTTCGCCCCGATACGCCACAGAACTATGAATATGTTTTACTCGAAGACATAGAAGGCCACGACATTGCCAACTTCGTGTTCATCAAGCCATGGACACAGTTTTTCGATTTAAAAGGAGAGACGAATGTGCGTACCTCTACGGGGCGTAATGTTACGCTTCGCAACATCAAACTGGATTGCGATAATGCCTTTGCCATAGAGTCGTCGAAGCCCCAGGCCGGCGTGCTTTCATTCGATTATCAATTGTCCGATTTTACTTTGGAGAACCTCGATATCAAAGCTCATAAAGACGCCAAACTGAATACCTCGGCCATAAAAAATTGCCGGCTGAAAAATGTATCTATCAACGGAGAGAAATTCAATAATTAATGAACGGTCATGCTGCATTTTAAACGATATGGTTTGCTGGTTTTTGCAGGCATGCTGTCTGCATTGAATGTACAGGCACAGGTTCGCTCTGTTACCGAATTAAAAGATGGTTGGAAGTTCAGCAAGGGCAAAAACGAGGAAGCATTTAAAGTTGATTTCAACGATAAAGATTGGCAGGCTGTAACGGTGCCGCACGATTGGGCGATACATGGCCCGTTTGATAAAGAGGTGGATAAGCAGGTAGTGCAGATAACGCAGAACAATGAAAAGGTGGCCAGTGAAAAAACAGGTCGTACAGGCGCCTTGCCGTATATAGGCGAAGGCTGGTATCGCAATGGTTTTTCGTTACCCAATTTTAAACAAGGCCAGAAAGTGCTCGTGCTTTTTGAAGGTGCCATGAGCGAACCCAAAGTTTTTGTGAACGGGCAAAAAGCAGGAGAGTGGAATTATGGATACAGTTATTTCTACTTTGACATCACTGATAAAATTTTAACGGGTAAAAATGTATTGGCCGTACAGCTCAATAATATGGGGCAATCATCCCGTTGGTATCCCGGCGCAGGCTTGTATCGAAAAGTGAGCATCATTGTAAAGAATGCAGAAAGTATCGACCAGTGGGGCACATTTATCACCACGCCTTTTATCAGTGCCGGGTTGGCAAAAGTGAATATCAAAACAAAAGCAACCGGCAACAATCTTCGGTTGGTGACAGATATTTTTGATGCCGATGGAAATAAAGTAACCACTGAAACAACGCAAGCCATTTTCGGGAAAGAGTTTGAGCAAAATCTTGGTGTGCCCAATCCAAAATTGTGGAGCCCCGAATCGCCTTATCTCTACAAAGCTGTTTCTAAATTGTATGTGGGCAACGAGTTGAAAGATGAACTGACTACGAAGTTTGGTATTCGCCAAATCGGTTATAATCCCGCAACAGGTTTTCAACTGAACGGCAAGACCAGGAAGTTTAAAGGAGTGTGTTTGCACCACGACCTTGGGCCATTGGGTGCTGCAGTAAACATAGCTGCGTTGCGCAGGCAATTACGCATTTTAAAGGATATGGGTTGCGATGCTATTCGCAGTTCGCACAACATGCCATCGCTGGAGCAATTGGCATTATGCGATGAAATGGGCTTCATGTTTTTGGCAGAAAGTTTTGATGAGTGGGCCAAGCCAAAAGTAAAAAATGGATACGCCAGGTTTTTTAATGCAGATGCAGAAAAAGATGTGGTGAACCTGGTGCGTGCTACACGTAATCATCCCTGTATTGTGATGTGGAGCTCGGGCAACGAAGTGCCAGACCAATGGGGTGCAGAAGGGGTGAAGCGGGCTAAATGGTTGCAGGAAATTTTTCATCGCGAAGATCCTACACGCCCGGTAACGGTGGGCATGGACCAGGTGAAAGCAGTAATGGCTTCGGGCTTTGGTGCGTTGATGGATATACCCGGTTTAAATTATCGTACACATTTGTACGAGGAAGCGTTCAAAACATTTCCGCAGGGTTTGTTGCTGGGTTCCGAAACGGCTTCCACCGTTAGTTCTCGTGGCGTATATAAGTTCCCCGTTGTAAAAGCGAAGGATAAACAATACGACGATCACCAGAGCTCATCGTATGATATGGAGTATTGCAATTGGTCGAATTTACCCGAAGACGATTTTGTATTGCAGGATGATAAGCCCTGGGTGATCGGCGAATTTGTGTGGACGGGTTTTGATTATTTAGGAGAGCCCACGCCGTATGATGATAAATGGCCATCACGCAGTTCTTATTTCGGCATCAACGATTTGGCGGGCTTGCCCAAGGACCGTTACTATTTGTACCGCAGTCGCTGGAATACACAGGAATCAACATTGCACATTCTGCCACATTGGAATTGGCCCGGTAGGGAAGGGCAAACAACACCCGTATTTGTGTACACCAATTATGAAAGTGCCGAGCTTTTTGTAAATGGAAAAAGCATGGGCGTGCAGCGCAAACAGAAAGATACTGTGCTGCAAAAGCGGTATCGCCTGATGTGGATGGATGTAAAGTATGAACCCGGTACCATTAAAGTGGTGGCCTTTGATAAGGATGGAAAACCGGCGGCGGAAAAATCGATTGTTACAGCTGGTAAGCCACACCAACTTTTACTGGAAGCAGATAGAACAAATATCACCGCCGATGGAGAAGATATTTCATTTGTAACGGTTTCGGTGCTGGATAAGAATGGAAACCTGTGCCCAACAGCCGCGGAGCAGTTAAGCTTTGCTGTAAGTGGTGCTGGATCGTATCGTGCAGCCTGCAATGGCGATGCTACTTCGCTGGAACCTTTTCATTTGCCAACCATGAAAACATTCAATGGAAAATTGGTGGTGTTGGTGCAATCCACAAAACAGGCAGGCAATATCGAATTAACGGTTAGTGGCAAGGGTTTGAAAACAAATAAAATTTTATTGCAGTCGAAGTTTTAGTGTGTGAATGGGGTTAATTGGGTTGATTAGGTTAATTGGGTATGGGAGAAGATTTGTGATTGATGATTGCTGATTTATGATTTGAAAGAGTAACTGGGTTGATTAGGTTAATTGGGGGGCAATTCATTTCACGTTTCACTTTTCACGCTTGACCTTGACCTCAACCTCCACCTCACGCCTTCCACCTCAAACCTTTCCCTACAAATAAAAAAACATGAAACACCTAACATGCTTGCTACTCGGTTGTTTGCTTGCTTGCATTACACAGGCACAAATTGGCAAACGTTTTCCTTCGGAGCGTAAGGAAATAAATGATCCTGTAACCGGTGTACGGCTGGTGTTTCTCACTTCAACGCAAAAAGGAGATTCTAAAATTTACCAAACGCATAACCAATGGACCAGCGATGGTGAGTGGTTGATTTTCCGCAGTGGACGTGTGCCTGGAGAAGCCATGGCCGTACATGAAAAAACGGGAGAAATGGTGCAGGTAACGGAAGGTGGTTATACAGGCATGCTCAATATTGCCCGCAAAAGCATGAAACTATATTTCATGCGTTACCCGCAGCGGGATACTGTCAAAAGAAATCCAGGTGATTCTACACGACGTCGCAATAATGGCCCCGTTCAAATTATTGAAGTAGATCTCGCTAAAGTTTTTGTCGATAGCAAAGCAGGAAAGATGCAGGCAGCACAAGTGTATCAACGCATTTGTGGAACCATTTCCACTGAGTGGGAAGGCGGTGGCGATATGGCCCTGGATGGCGATGAGGAATGGGCTTATTTCCGTGTAGGAAAAAATGCTGCAGCCAAATATTTACCCAAGGGTACAAAACTGGAAAGCAATTTCGGTCCACGCAATATGGGTGCAGGCCCCACGGGTATTGCAGCTATGAATGTATTTACCGGCGAAATAAAATATGTAGTGTCGGTGCCTTTTCAAATTGGGCATATTCAAACCAACCCGTGGATGCCGGGTGAAATTGTTTTTTGCTGGGAAACAGGAGGCAAGTCGCCGCAACGCACCTGGACCGTAATGCGTGATGGCAGTGGATTGCGTCCACTGTATCCAGAAGCGGAATACGAATGGGTAACACATGAAGCCGTGATCTCGAAAGATGAAGTAGCCATTGCGATCATGGGCCATCGAAAAATTGGTAGCGTGGATACTACTGGTACTGCAGTGGGTGGTGCCAATCCCGGGCAGGATGCTGCATGGGGACCTAGCGGTACTAGAGAAAAACCAACGGGCCTTGGCATTGTAAACCTGCGTACCCGCGAAATGTATATAGCCGGCCAAACAAAAAAGGGTAGTGGCTTATGGCATGTAACAGGCTCGCCAGATGGCAGGTTTGCAGTGGGCGACGATTTTGCCCGCAACATTTATTTGATAGACCGGCGCAGCAACGAAATGATCTTGCTTTCTGCAGGGCATAAAAACACGGCAGCCGATCATCCACATCCCACCATGAGTGTGGATGGAACAAAAATTCAAATTCAATCGGCCATGCTTTCGGCCGACAATCGTTCGATGAATATCTGCATCATTTATTTGCCCGAAGAATGGTTGAAAAGAAAATAGAAAGTTACTATAGCACCCATTATTGAAATGAACAACGTTATACGCAAAAGCAATATCGCCGCTGTGGCAATAGCGGCATCCCGTTTTCGCCATTAGCGCAAAGCCTGTTTAAAATACCTTGAGTTTACAACAGGGGAGTTGGCAAATATTGAAACCATTTTGAGCGAAGCAACGCAATAGGCCAAGGAAGACAAGATTGAACGGATAAGCACAGATTTTTTTATTGGTCGGAGAAGACTCCGACCAATAAGCTTCACGAAATTTTTGGGTATAAATTCAGGTCGCTGGAGAAACTGGCCTGTAAAGAATAAAACGGCCACTCGAAATGAGTGGCCGTTCAACTGAATTGAGTTAAATCTTTTCAAGCAGCTTTGTTTGACTTCTTATTACTTCAGCTGTTTCATAATCTCTGCAATAGCTGCATCCAATTGAGGATCTTTATTCGTCATTTTATCCTTCCAGGTGTTGATGATTTTTATATCGGGCTGCACACCTACTTTCTCAATATCCTTTCCATCATTTGTATAACAGCCCCAACTGGGAAGCCTTACAAAACTGCCATCTACCAAACCGGCACCGCTGGTGAATATGATCCAACGATAAGTTTCATTACCAATGATCTTACCCAGCTTCAATGCTTTAAAACCGGTAGCAGTCATTTCGGCATCGCTAAGGCTTTGTTCGTTAATCAATAAAACAATGGGTTTATCGGAAGGTGCAAAATTGCTTTGTGGCGACAACTTGCCTTCCCTGTATTTCCATTGCAGGTAAGAACGCTGACTTAAAAAGCGCAATACCTGGTCGTGCACATTACCACCGGTGTTATAGCGCAGATCAAGAATGAGGGCGTCTTTCTGGTAAAAATCCTGTGTCATATCGGTCAGAAAAACCTGCAGCTCTCCTGAGCTCATGTTCTTCATGTGGTGATACGCAATGCGGTTCTTGCTTTGCTCATTCACAATTTGCTGCCGGCTATCAATCCATTCATCATACAACAGGTTACTCAAACCAGACTGCGGATGAATTCTTACTTCCTTCTCCTTATCGCCACGTTTAAAACGAAGCACCATTTCTTTGTCGGCCGAGGGCTGGGTGAAATAAAAACTACGGTCGGTATCCTTATTAATGAGCACATCGTTAACAACTACCAGTTCATCGCCCGGTAAAATATCTATGTCTTTTTTATCTGCCGCAGAACGTTTAATGATTCGCTTTACTTTGAAAGGATTTGCTTCATCCCATACAATACCCGTTTCCATAGTACTGCTGGCAAAAGGCGGTTTAATATCATCGCCATTGCTGCTAAAACCCGTATGACTGGAATTGAGTTCGCCCAGCATATCGTTAAGCAAAATGGTAAGGTCTGCACGATTGTTAACCAGTGGCACAAACTTCGAATACCTTTCATGCACAGCTTTCCAATCTACCCCATGAAAAGTTTCATCATAGAAATTGATCTCCAAACGGGCCCAGGCTTCGTCAAACATTTGAGCAAACTCACCCTGCAGATTTCTACGGAAAGTATAGCTGATATTTAAAGGATCTGCCTTTTTGTTTTCAATATCCAACTTAACAATACTGCCGCCGTTGAGTGCATATAGTTTACCATCGGCTGTTTCAATGATATTGAAGGTATTGCCGTCGCAAACTTTCTCCGTTTTTTCGGGCGTAAAAGGTTCAAGCATTGTTTTCCATAAAGCGGTCTTGCCTTCACCGTGATCGCTGTTATACAGAACGGTCGTCTTGTCACTTTTTTTAAGAACAAATGCACCATCCTGTGCGCCAAAAGAAGGGCTCACTTGTTCAATGCGGCGCATGAAATCTTCCTCTGTGCTAATCGTTACAAATACAGAATCTTTTTTCTTTACACTGTCTCTGAACAATTCCTGGAACTTAGCCAGTTTATAAGGCTCATCCCATTTCTCTAGTGGTAAGCGGAATATATGGTTACCATCGCCACCCATAGGATAACTAGGTTGGGTGGGGTTATGAGCGAAGTAAATGTATTTGCCATCTGGACTCCAGAAAGGTTCTGTTTCTGACACACCTGTTTTTGTAAGGTTCACCTGGCGGCCTGTCTTCAGTTCATACACAAAAATATCATGTTCGAAATTGCGGTAAGCGCAGTACATTATCCAGTTATCATCCGGCGAAAAAATGGGATTGACAGAAAACATTCCCCAAAACTCATCTTTCACCAAAGTCTTACTGGTAAAGCTTTTCAGGTCAAGCAGGCATACTTCCTTTTTACCTTTTACATAAACGGCCTGGGTTCTTTTTTTGTTATAAGAAATGCCCCGGCAGTCTTCCGTGGCGCTAATAATATTTTTAGGTGATTGGCTGCCATCTGCTGCAACCGTAAACAGGTTCAGATAGCCTTTCTGGGTTTGCGTATACAGCAGGGTTTTATTATCGGCTAACCATATTAGTTCTGTTGCCCGTTCATCATTTCCTTTTTTCACCTGCATGGTGTATTTGCCCTCAATATCACTTACAAAAATTTCTCCTCTGCTAATAAAAGCCAGCTTTTTCCCATCGGGGCTAATATCAAAATTGCTGATCTTCCCTTTCACATCGAAATCCTGCATGCGCCCTAGTACTTTGTTCACAGGCATTTCAATCTTCACTACACTTGCCTTCGCCGATGCAACATCGTACAACCACAACTGGTAATCTTTTTCAAATACTATTTTACCACCTTGTGCATTTACCTGTGGCGCTTTGGATGAGGTATTAAACTTTGTAAGCGCCGTTTTGGTTCCATTTTTCAACGAAAAAAGATTGTATTCACCGGTGCCTTCATCGCTTAAGAAATACAGGTTACCCTGTTTATCAATGGTGGCATAAAAGTCTTTCCCTTCGTACTGGGTGTATTGCTTGTATTCGCCGCTTGCAGGATTATACGATTGAATATCGGGGTTAAACGGACCTGTATAACGTTTGCGAAATTGTTGGTTATCGCTCTCCCAGGTATTGTTGAAAAAGACCTCATGCGTCAAAGGATGCTCCACCAACAAATGATCGAACGAGAAATAATATTCGTTGAACACTCTTTGAGGCGTGCCGCCGTTAATACCAATTTTATAGCCCGCCGAACGATTGTACCGGTTACTGCTAAAATAAATGTGCTGATTATCCCAGCTCCAACTATTCATTACATCATTGGCACTGTTATAGGTAAGTTGCTGAATAGCGCCGCCATTCAGTGGCATCAGGTAAATATCATTGTTGCCGTATTGGTTGTTATTAAATGCCAGCCATTTGCCATCGGGCGAAACACGAGGATTTTGCTCAAACCCCGGCATAGCTGTAACGCGGGAAGCCTGGCCGCCACCAGCGGGCACTTTCCATATATCCGATTCAAAACAGAAATAAATGGTGCTGCCATCGGGCGTTAGTGATGGTTGCGAAAGAAAAGCAGTATTCTGACTAAAACCCTGCACTGAAAAGAATAGTGCAGCCATGGTAAACAGCTTCTTCATAAGGTAGAAATTTTACGGCGCTGAAGGTATTTATAACTGGATGACTTATGCAGGCAACTTTACATGAATGTATTTTTTTAATGGTCGGAGAAGACTCCGACCATTAAGATTCCCGAAGAGCGAGACTATACTCTATTGCTTCTGTTGCACCGCTGGTTTCAGCTCATCGGGGGTGGCTTTGGTAAAGCTTTCCCAGGTTTCTTTGGAAGGCGATATGAACAGGTTTTTCAATATGGTCATATCCACCTTTTGTTTCGGGTCAAACTTCGGCGATGCCATGTACTGTTGTAAACTGTACATCAGTTGACGAGCCGCAATACGGCGGCTGGTATCAGATACCAGGTCGGCACTGCAGATGATGATTTTACCATTGCCTGCCCTTGCTTCCAAAACCAGGGCCAGCTTGCGGTTCATAAACCAGGTGTCAATAGGTTGTACCAATGGTGTAAATCCTTTGGGAAAATCTTCGAGGTGCATCACCTGCGAACGGTTCACAATTTCCCACCATTGCATATCGCTGTGATAAGCTGTAGGAAAATGGTTGAATGCAGCACTACTTGTATCTACCAAAATGCCTAATGTATGCGGCGGCCGCATTTTAAACCAGGAGGTATTCCAAAACACCGGTGTAAAATATTGCACCACTTCTGCGCCCTTGCGCACTTTGCCTGCAGCATTCATAAATACTGTTCCACCTTTTTGCAAAATGGCTTCGGCTTTTGCATCCAATGTATCGGTGTAATACACAGATTGTTTGATATCAGGTACTGCCTGTGGATACACCCAAATATTCCAGTCGTTGGCAAAGGGAGTATTGCCAATGCTTACTTCCAATATTAGTTTGGAAGCTTTACTGATGCTATGCAGCGGAACAGATAAAACTCCTGCATCGGTATTGCCGCCGGTTGGAATATTTGTGGGGGCAAATTTCCCTTGCTTCACCATTTTGCCGGTTTCGTCTTTAAGCGTCCAGAGGATAACAGCATTTGCGAGATCGGCCTTTCCGTAATGATATATTTCAATGGCAGCCTTTAAAGTATCGGCATTGCTGTAGGTAAATTTCGACATACGGCAAAGCGGTACCGTTGCATTGCAAAACCTGCTCCATTGATTAGCAGTAATGTATCCTTTTTCTTTCCAATGTGCATTGAGTACGCCAATGATGGCCGAGCCCTGTCCCGGAAAATCTTGTAACCCCAGCAACTGGAAACCCGCACTATTATTGGTTCGAAGCGATTTTTCTATTTCCTGTTTGTAACAAAGTGCCTGCAACTTTCCCGAAGCCATTAAAAAAGCTTCAGCCTGATGAATCATGCCATGGTCTGCCAGGTCTTCCCGGAATAGTTCAAAATTTTTTGCCCTCGTAACACCTGTGTACTGTTTAATTTCTTTAAAGTCGGGGAACACACACCATTGCCCCATTTCGTGGGTCACATAGGGCATGCTGAATTTTTCAATAGCCGCACGATAATCGCTCATGCTTTCGGGCTGGTTATTTTGCCATGGTAATCCGCGTGGCCCCGATTTTATCATGAAATCACTGGCGGGGTAAAGCGGCCAGCTCATAGCCACGGATGCGCCCGTGTATAATCTTCGGGCATCTTTTGATCGCCAATACTGAACATATGCATCCAGGTATTTTGCCTGGTTTTTACCAGCAGGTTCGTTGCCAGCAGCCATCATGCAAAAAGAAGGATGATTGCCATAAGCTTTCAGCATGCGTCCGGTTTCGTCATATAGGTATTGATCTATAAACCTACCATCGCCCAACGACGTGCCATGATTGGGCCAGCTCGGTCCTTCGGGCTGCAAATAAAAACCTGCTTCATCGGCAGCAATAAAAGCAGCTTCCGGCGGACACCATGAATGGAAACGCATATGATTGAGGCCATGCGCTTTGGCTATGCTGAAAATGCGGCGCCATCCACTCACATCCATCGGCGCATAACCGGTAAGCGGAAACTCACAGTTGTTGAGATCGCCACGCAGGTGAATGTTGCGGCCATTGATGCTCATTTTGTTGCCAACCGCTTTTATTTCACGCATTCCAAAGCTTAGCTGCATTTCATTTTTTGTATTGCCCGAAACCAGTACAGCACTAAGGTTGTATAAAGCAGGATTGAACTCATCCCAAAGCTGCATGGCTTCACCCAGTTGAAGTGTTAGGGTGGCAATGCCGGTATCTTTTGCGCCCAGTTGAACGGGTAGATAAACTGTTGCTGTTTGGTGCGGTTTATTGCTGTTATACGCTTTTGCTACAACAGCCATTTTTCCTTCCACCGCATGGGCTGTTGTATTCACCCATTTGATTTTTACGATAGCCTTTTTTTGATGAATGTCTGGATAAACCTGTGCGTCGAGCATGTGGACCGGCGCTGCAGCTTTCAGCAACAATTTTCCCACCAGTCCATTCCAGGCGCCCTGCGTATGATCGGAAACACTATGCGAATCTGGACCTACATTTTGGTCTTTGATGCTGTTGTCGATGCGGATGGTAATAGTTTGTTTTCCGGGTTTTAAAAACGCAGTGAGGTCATATTCATGCGGCGCCACCAATGAGTTTTGAAAACCAATTTCCTTTTCATTTATCCAAACCCTGGTGTTGATATGTGCCCGTTCTAAAAACAGGCTAATGGTTTTGCCCGACCAGTCAGCAGGAATGGTGATATCACGTTGGTACCATGCCGCACCCACATAATGCTTTACCGGTGTAAGCCAGAAGGGAATTTTCAGGTTGCCGGGTTGCCGGTATTTGGCCATAGATGTTCTGAAGAAGAATGAACTATCGTAAATGCTGCCCACCCATTGGGTTTGCAAACTCACATCGTTTCCTTTCCCGTTTTCTGTCATGGAGCCGGGTAGCTGAATATTATCCGTTAAGGCATGCGTAAACCATTTTTCATGAATGCCACGATTGTCTGCATCCATAGCAAATCGCCACTCTCCGGCCAGCGATATTTCCTGCGCATGGATACTGCCGGGCATCCAAAATAAAAAGAGAGCAAGTGAAATGGAATGAATAAAACCTTTCATGGTTTGAATATTATTCGGGTTAAATAATTTCTGCAAGCGCAACTAAACATGCAACTACTTTTTCGATAGGAGTGCTTCTAATTCTTCCAGTGTTTTACCTTTTGTTTCCTTCACTTTTCGCCACACAAACAAAAAGCCAAGCACACAAATAATGGCATAGATATAGAATGATTTTTCCTGCATTTTTTCAAACAATATGGGAAACGAAAATACCAATACAAAGTATGCGGCCCATAGGCTGAACACCGCTACTGCCGTGGCTTCGCCTCTTACTTTGTTAGGGAAAATTTCCGAGATCAACACCCAGGTAACCGGTGCCAGGCTGGTGGCATATACGCCAATAGCCGCCAGCAGAAACCACGCTACATTGGGCGAATGTGCTCCCAACATTTGTACTATAATGATGTATATAATGGCCAATCCCCCTGCACCAGCCAGCATCAGTGGCTTACGACCCAGCTTGTCTACCAGCAACATGGCAAGAATAGTGAACAACAGGTTTACACCGCCAATGAAAACAGTTTGCAACAACTGGTCATCCTGCGAAGCGCCAATGCTTTCAAATAGTTTTGGTGCGTAATTGAACACGGTATTGATGCCACAGAGTTGCTGAAATACCGCTAAACCAATTCCTATGAGTACTGCAGGCAACACGCCTTTTTTAAACACATCGGCATAGCTGGTTTTTTGTATGCCCTGCATTGTGGCATTTATTTGCGAGAGTGATTGATTCACGAAATCCTCATCACCAATTTTTGCCAATACGCTTTTCGCCTTGTCGTGCTTTTGCATTTTTACCAGCCATCGCGGACTTTCGGGCAGCCATAATGCACCCAAAAAGAAAAGCGCTGAAGGCACAAAGCCAAGCCCAAACATCCAGCGCCATGCATCATCGCCCATGTTACGCAAACCATAGTTTACCAGGTTGGTGATAAGAATGCCAATAACAATGGTGAGTTGATTGATGGCTACCATTCGGCCCCGCAAATGTGCCGGTGAAATTTCGGCGATATACATAGGCGACAACATGGAAGCCATGCCTACGCCAATGCCTGCAGTAAACCTGGCCGCAATAAACAAATTGCGGGTGGGCGAAAAAGCCATAGCGAGAGATGAAATAGCAAACACCAATGCTGCCAGTAATAGCCCGGGTTTGCGGCCATAGCGGTCGGATAATTTACCCGCAGCAAGGCATCCAACAATGGCGCCTAAAGCCAGGCTGCCGGTGGCAAAACCCTCCCAATAGGCATCCAGCTCAAATTGTTTTTCCAAAAAAGGCAGTGCGCCTGATATAACGGCAAAATCGAAACCAAACAGGTAGCCGCCGAGTGCAGCTACAAAAGAAATTCCAAGAATATAAAACGTATTGTAGCGATGCACGCTGCTATCAATAGTTGGTTGATCAGGAATGGAAGCAATAGTGGCCATAGTTAAAATTTCAGGTTCACTTTGTATTGGGTGGTCAGCAAAATATGGTTGACTTTTAAATAGTTTTTGTTATTGCCAAAATCGGGGATGCTTTGCGGGTATGGTTGCAGATCTACCAGGTAAGAGGCATTCTTATACATGGGCCGGAAATAAAAAACCATTTCTTTTGGCTTCTCTGATGCAAGCATAAACTTTCGCAGGCCTACCTGCCAGGGAATGCCTTTGTAAAATTCATCTGTTACCAATTCGCCATCTACAAAGCCCATGCCCGTATCGCCGGTATAATCCATAGTGAGAATGACATCGTTTACCTGGCCGGGCCATTGCTGCGGCAGTTCTACCACCGTTTTCTTTTGGCTGATTGCCCTGCTCACAACCAGGTATTCCATAGCAGGCAGCTTAATACGGTAATGGCTGAAACTTGCAGACTCAGGCATTTTTTCTAAAGAGCCAATACCTGGCTTTGGCACATCACTATTTTTAGGATAGATGCTCAATTCAAAATTGTTTTTTCCATCACTCAGCATGGTAATTCCTGTATCGCTTTGCAGTACTACAGCATCAGAAAATATCAGCCATTTTTTACTCCCCCGGTTAATGATGTAAGATTGCAATGCAAGCGATTTGTCAATCACCAGCACCCTTGTTTTTTTACCGGCAGCAGTCACGCTAAACTCTCCAATAGTGTTGGTGCATTTTACCAGTACCCTTTTTTTGTTTTTATCAATAGCAACACCGCTGATAGCTGTTACCTGCACACCGGTGGCAAAACTAAATTCGCCTTGAATGCCTTTTGGCTTAAAGAAAACCACATAGGGCTGTTGCGCATCGTTGCTTTGCATAAGCAGTTGTGCAGTGGCATAATGCAACAAACTTCCATTCAGGTTGAAATGGAAAGGGAAGATGGCATTTTCGCCACTCAGCAAATCAAAGCCTCCGTTTTCGGGAATGGTTAACAGCCCTTTACTGCTTTCCATTTTTATTTGCACCTGCCGCTGATCGGGCATGGTTGTATCGTCCTGGAAATTGTTTACAAAAAGAAAACCGCTTCCATCTTTTACCCGGATGACAAAGCGCAGATCCGAAACATTATCGGGTTTCAATGCAGCAGCATTCACAGGTAAAACTGTAGTCATCGGTGCCAGCCTGTCGCCAAAATGTTGCAGAAAAAAATGCACCAGTTTCAACCGGTGAAAACCTTCACGCACTTGTCCGTATTCACCAATAGGCGCCTGGAAATCGTAAGAGATCTTGGGCAGGCCATAAGTTTCATCGCTCATAAAACCATGCTGCCCTTTGGGTGTAGAACCGCCATGGTACATATAATATCCCAAACCATTGGCACCACTGCCCAGGCAGCGGTTGATCATTGCATCAAAACTTTGGTGCACAGCAATGGGGCGGCGACTGTACACCGACATGATACCCGAACCCAGCTCGGCAGCAAAAGCAGGATAATCTTGCGGCTTGTAACGCACCGGAGAATAGTCGGGTTGTTGATGAATATTTTTATATAGAAAGAACGGCGAATAATCTCTTTTGGGCGTCCAGAATGGATAGGCATAACCGGCAGTTACAGGAATAGATTCGTTAGGAATGATGGCCGCATTTCCCCAGCCCGTTGCGGTGTACAGCGGTGTATTCATGCCCGCTTTCATGGCCAGTGCTTTCAGGATCTTCATGTGATCGTTGCCCAGTTGCGCATAAGGATTTGGTTCCTGCGCAACACCAACGCCTTCCTGCGTAGCCGACAGGTCTCTTTCTGCGGCGGTCATATCGTATGGCTGACCGGGATAACTCAACCCCCATGGAGCAGCAGAATGCTGGTATTCATTTTCAATTTGAATACCAATAACGGGTCCGCCATCTTTAAAATAAAGTCCTTGCAATTGTTGGCCAATTTGCTGGTAAAATCGCTCCACAAAAGCCAGGTAAGCAGCATCGTTGGAGCGAGGCGTTAATGCCTTGCCCAGCAGCCAATCGGGAAATCCGCCATTACGCATTTCGCCATGCGCAAAAGGCCCGACGCGTACAATGGCATGCAGGTGATTTTGCTTTACCAGTTCAATAAAATACCGAAGATCTTTATCGGCAGTCCATTCAAACTTGCCTTCGTTTTCTTCGTGCAGGTTCCAGAAAACATAAGTTGCTATAATGTTGATGCCACCTGCTTTCATCTTCTTCAGCGATTCATCCCAATACTGCCTGGGGTACCGCGAATAATGAAATTCGCCAGCCACCGGGACAACTGGTTTGTTGTTCATGCTGAGATAATAATTGTTCACACCAATACTATCTCCGGCCGGATTTTTTCCTCCCAATTTTAAATGATTGGAATAAACAGGTATATCCGCAACACGGGCATCAATGCTATACACTTTTGGTGATTGCGCTGTTAACTGCAGGCTGCAAAAACAAGTGGCAATGGCAATCCATACATTTTTCATTTGGCAAATATCTTGTGTTGTTTCACTTATTTTTTCGAATGATTGAGTGCATTCTTTAATTCTGGCAACTGTTGATGTACCAACGCTCCCTGGTGGTTGCCATCCAGCGCCAATACCCGTTTAAAATACCCGGTTGCTTTGGTGGCGAATGCATCTTCCAAACCAAGATAACCTAGCCCTACCAGGTAGAGGCAGTGCACTTTGTTGCGCAAATTGAGATCGGCGTCAAATACCAGCAAGTCGGGCAGCGACACGGCAAAATAGTCGATGCTGATAGTATCGTTGAGATGTGCTTCACCAAAGGCTTTCAGGCGTTCAAAAATTTGTTGGGCTTTTTCCGGCTCCTGTAATTTTTTCCATGCCAGCCCCTGGTAAAAAATTTTATCGGGTTGCGGATCGTTGTAAAAAATAGCTTGCACCGGTTGACTGATACCTTGTGCTGCCAGCCTGTAATAACGTTGCGATTCTTCCCGCTTATTCATTTGCTCAAAAGCTATTCCTTTCCAGTAATGAATATCGTTTTCGGGTGCGCCTGTTAGTTTGCCTTCTCCCAAATTGTCGGGATAATTTTCGGCTTCGGTAAGTAACGCCAGCGCATCCTTGTACCGGCCCTTGCTAATGGCCTGCTTAGCCAGTTCGGTATGGCATATCAAATACTGTCCCACTACTTTTCCTTCGCCTCCTTCCCATGGATGAAACTGGTAAGTCATTATCAGTTCTTTGGCCTGCTGGTAATTGCCCAACTGGTTGTATAATGTTATTCTTTCCAGGTACAGGTCGTCGCGTTGCAACACCAGCGGCAGGTGTTGTTCCAATAGTTGCAGCCGTTCTTCGTGGGGTTTGTTTAGCTTTTTATGCAGCTGGTTAAGTTCCATCAAAACCCTTGCATCGCTGGTGTCGACTGCAAATGCTTTTTCAAGTAATAGCTGCGCTTGTTGCGGCGCTTTGCGTTTATTGAAATAAGCCAGAGCAAGGTTGCGGTGTGCCGTGGCAAAACTATCATCCAGTTCAATTGATCTTTCCCAGCATTGGATGGCATCATCGTACTGTCGTTTATCGTACCAGAAATTGCCGAGATAGTAAAATGCTTTTGCGTCGGCAGGGTTAATGGTAATAGCGGTCTGTAAAATGTTTACTTCTTCTATGCGATTCGGAAATACAAAATCTGCTGAATGCTTTGCAGCTTCTGTAAATATTTTTTTGGCTGCTTTCTTATCGCCCGATTGGTGCGCAAACCAGCCTTTGTAGTAAGGTGTCAACGTATAGTCATCCTTACTCAACAATGCTCTTGCTTCTGCATACAAACCGGCATGTGCATAGTCGAGTGCATATTCAAGCAGGTTGTGTACCCAATTGCGACTAAGCGCTTCCAGTTGCGCCATTGCTTCCTTGGCTATGGTTGGTTCATTTTCTTTCAGCAATAAATATTTTTCAAATAAACAGCCGAAGTTGAATGGGTCAATAGCCAGTGAATCTTCAATGAGCAACAGGGCTTCTTTTTCTTTTCCAAGCTTCCGCAGGATAAACGCCTTTGCATGCCTTGCCGTATGGCTGTTCCAGTTTTTTACCAGCGACTTTTCAACCAGATCCAGCGCTTCTTCATCGTTATTGCGAAGCGAGGCTATTCTTGCCAGGTTCAGATAGCCTGCATGTTGCCAGGCATCATTCCAAACAGATTTATAAAACGCATCAAAAGCATCATCATAACGCCCCTGCAATTGCAGGCACCAACCCAGGTTGTAATGAGCTTCGCCATCATAAGGATTGGGGTTGCGACCCGTAAGGGTTTTGATGGCTGTGCGGAAATAAGGCTCCGCTTTTGCAAACTGTCCGCGGCGAAGCAACCAAAGCCCTAATGCATTGTTGCAGCGTGCATCGCCGGCATCTCGCTTAAGCGCTTCTTCATAATAATCTTTGGCCGAAAAAGTTGCATGGCGGTACTGCTCCAAATGCAAACCGGCAAGATAGAGTTCTTCGTTGCTGCTCATTTCAGCAGGCCTTATTGCTGCTTTTGCAGGCGATGGCAATTCGGGTTCAACTACCGCTTCCTGCTGGTAACGCAGCATTTCCTTATCAACAACTTTGTTGGTGAGTACACAACGGAGGGCTTCAGGCTTTATATGGCCGGTCAATGTTACTGTTTGTAAAAACGGGGTTTCCGGATCGGAAGCGAATGTTTCATTGAACAAGATTTTGCCATCCTGTTCCAATTTTATTTCCAACTGTGGGAAAGGACTGGTTACATAAAGTTTTATCTCCGCTTCATTGCCCTTTAATTCCACATTCAGCACGGCATCTTTACTGGCATTTTTTACGGCGCCCACTTCGCGGTAGGGCATAAAATATTGCTTGAAAGTTTTTTCCTCGTAAGGCTGCAGCCAACTGAAATCGGGTTGGTTGTCGGTGTACACACCTGTCATCAGTTCAATATAAGGGCCGTCTTCATCGGTGAGGTTTTTATCCCAGGCACGGCCAAATGCGCCATGTCCCCAGGTCCATTGTTTTTTGCCGGGCGAAACATGATGATCTGCTACGTGCAACAAGCCGCCGCCACTATCATGCTCGTAGCCGCCAATAAAATTGTATTTGGAAGCCACTGCCATATACGAAGTAGGCACGGGAATATTTTTATACCGCGAAATATCGGTGCCGGGTGAATAATCTACTTTGTAATACACCCCCTGGGCAATGGGAAACGAAGAAACATCCCGCTTGCCATGATCGAAAACGGCATGCACATCGGGCGGGAAAATGGATTGGTAATGATCATTCACTTTTACGGCCGGGTTGGCCCACCACAAAAAGGTTTGCGGAAAAGGCGTTCGGTTGTATAGTCTTCCATGAATTTCGATATAGGCTTTATCGGGGTAGAGTGTAAAGCCCGCCATGCCCTTGGTGCGAAACATGCGTTCCACTTCGTTGACCCAAATGGTTTTGCTTCCGTCTTCATTTTCGCGGATGGTACTATCCACTGCTTCAAAAGTAGAAGGCCGGTGATGCTGCGGCCAGTTGAATTCGATGCCGCCGGAAATCCATGGGCCGGTAAGGCCTACCAATGCGGGCTTTATCACCTGGTTGTAATAGATAAAATGTCGCTGCTTCACCTTATCGAAAGCCATGTGTATGCGTCCGCCCAGTTCGGGTAGTACCATGATTTTGATATAGCGGTTTTCGAGAAACAATGCTTTATAACTGCGGTCGGTTTTCTCATCGGCTATCTTTTCAATTACTGCATGTGGGTACACCACGCCACTGCTGCCCTGGTACACTCTTTTTTCGAGAAACATCGGGTTCTTTTCCGGCGCTCCTATGGGGTAAGTGGGTAGAACAACTATTTCTTCCCATGCTTTTACGGCATCGTTCATATAACAAGCAAATTTTTAAACCGGGTAAACGAATGATACAAAGAAAATTCTGATAGCGGCAAAGCAGATAGACAAACTATGGTTTAAGATGGACTATTTTATGATGGTATTTCCTGTGCAACTATTTTTATATCCTGATACGATTCAATTTTCAAGATGCGTTCAACAAGAAAGAAAGAAGGGTTCCAGGGGCAAAAAGCCATTGTTATTCCACGAAGAATTCTTAGCGGTTTGTGTGCAACTGATGCTATTGTGCAAATGTTGTATGTAACCGATATTGGCTTTTATCCCAAAGCCAGGTACCACTTTCGGCAAAGAACCCTTGGTGCCGAGCAGCATATTCTCATCTATTGTTATGAAGGAAAGGGAGAAGTGACACTGGACAACAAGAAACTGGTATTGGAAGCAGGTGATTTTTGTATCATTCCCAAAAAGCAACCGCATGCTTACGCTGCCGACGACAAGAACCCATGGACTATTTACTGGCTTCATTGCAAAGGGGAAAAGGCTGATGCCATGATTGCACTCATCAAGGAAAAGTTTGATGGCTTGAAAGGTTTTATCAGGCAGAAGGAAAAATTTATCGAGTTTTTTAATGAAATGTATGAACGGCTGGAGCGGGGTTATAGTAGCGATCACCTCAGGTACGCCAATATGTGTTTATGGCATTTCTTTTCGTCCATCATTTACAGCGATAATGAAGCCATTCGAAAAACCATGCATAAAGATGCTATGGAAGATGCCATCAGTTTCCTGAAAAGCAATATTGACCAGTCGCTAACCCTGGGCGATATTGCCGCTTCAGTTAATCTTTCGGTTCCCCATTTTTCTTTCCTGTTTAAAAAGAAGACCGGATTTTCTCCCATTGATTATTTCAACCACCTGAAGGTGCAGGAAGCTTGCCGCTACCTGTTGTTTACCGATTTGCGGGTGAAAGAAATTGCGCTACAGCTGGGCTTTTCCGACCAGTATTATTTTTCGAGGATGTTTAGCAAGGTGATGGGCATGCCCCCCAATGAGTACAGGGAGAAGCGGGTGCAATAAATTTCACTGCGTTTTCCACAGGTTGGGCCCATACGCAGGATAGTAGAGGATAGTTAATCCGCAATAAGTTGAATCTTTCCAACTTATTGCTGAAGTGAACTGCCTTTAAAAATGATTGCGCTGCCTGCCCGACTGCTATCTGTTGCAAAATAATATCGGCTTTAGCTCATTCATATCACCCGGCCAATCAGGGTAACAACAGGGCGCAGTTTACGGGGCACTTAACCAACTGCTTATTCAAAACAGGAATCGCTATATGAAGAATCTAATTGCCTTAGTTTTCATTTACTTATTGTTGGCACAAAACAGCATTGCGCAAACCACCAATGAAACTGCCCGCCAATCACAACTCTTCAATTTTGGCTGGAAGTTTAAAGCCGGCAAATTAGCCGATGCTCATAATCCTGCTTACAACGATGCCGACTGGCAACCATTGAATTTGCCGCACGATTTTCAAATAAACCAACCATGGAGCCAGGATGCCGGTGGCGCCCGTGGATTTAAGGAAATGGGTGATGGCTGGTATCGCAAAACTTTTAAAGCCGATGCGGCATGGAAAGGCAAACGGGTATTGCTCGATTTTGAAGGCATTATGGTGTATGGAGATGTGTGGGTGAATGGTAAAAAAATAGGTGGTACCGATTATGGTTATTTGGGTTTTGAATCGGACATAGCTCATCTGCTCAATTACGATAGTGAGAATACGGTTAGCGTATATGCATCTACAGGAACCAAGGGCGGCTCACGCTGGTATACCGGTGGCGGCATTTTCAGGGATGTGCATTTGATAGTGAAAGACAGTGTTTCTATCAGCCGTCATGGTGTGTACATTACTACGCCGCAGGTATCTGATAGCAAAGCTTCTGTAAGTATACAGGTAGAAATAGAAGGCAGTCGCAAGAAAAGAGCTGAAACAGAAATAGTAACCAAAATTTTTGCACCCAATGGTCAATTGGTTACTGAGACAAAAACACATGCTCCGCTTATTTCTAAAAAGCAAACCGATGAAGTGTTGTTCCCCCTGGTAAATGTTACAGCGCCACAACTATGGAACTGCGAAACGCCCAACCTCTACACAGCCGAAGTTTCGTTGGTATGGAATGGACAGGTGATAGACCAGGTGAAAGAAAAATTCGGCATTCGCACTATTGAATTCGATAAGGCTTTTGGCTTCAAGCTCAACGGCAAAAAACTATTTCTCAAAGGCATTGCCAATCACCACGACCTGGGTGCTGTGGGTGCCGCTGCATTTGAAACCGCCATTGCCAGGCAAATGGATGTATTGAAATCTTTTGGGTACAATCATATCCGCACTTCACATAACCCTTACTCAGAAGCATTTCTGCGATTGGCAGATGAAAAAGGAATTTTAATTGTTGATGAATTGTATGATAAATGGAGCAATAAAGATTACTGGCCCGGCCGTGAACCATGGACAACCATCTGGCCAAAAAACCTGACAGAATGGATCAAACGCGACCGCAACCATCCTTCTGTTATCATGTGGAGTTTTGGTAACGAATTGCAGATGCGGGAAGATCTTGCGGGTTATCAAACTGGCGACTGGGGTGTAACCTCTTACCGCATGATGCAGGTGCTGGCAAAGCGCTACGATTCTACACGCAAAACAACGGTGGCCATGTTCCCGGCACGGGCAGGTGGTATTGGCAAAAGCGATCCTTCTTTCAATACAGATATTGTTCCCCCCGAACTGGCTACTGTTACAGATGTTTCCAGTTTCAATTATCGCTGGTACAACTATGCCGATTATTTGAAGCATGCGCCAAACATGAACATCTATCAGAGTGAAGCAACTACCAACGAACTGCTGGCTCCTTTCTGGGGTATGAACCGCGACAAGATGGTTGGACTGGCTTACTGGGGCGCTATTGAATATTGGGGCGAATCGAATGGCTGGCCTAAGAAAGGCTGGAACTTTTCCTATTTCAATCATGCCCTGGAACCATTGCCACAGGCTTATTTGATTCAATCTGCTTTTAGTGAAACGCCCATTGTGCACATAGCAGTACAAGACAGTGCCGATGAAAAAATTGAATGGAATGATATCAATGTAGGCGGCAGATCTATCTCTTCGCATTGGAACCGCGAAGCTGGTAAAAAGTACAATGTATTCACTTACACCAATGCGGCACAGGTTGAATTGCTGGTGAATGGCAAATCCATTGGCACGCAGCAAAATAATTTGGATTCTGCCACAAGGCGCAATATTATTTTATGGAAAGATGTGCCTTATGCTGCCGGTAAAATTGTAGCTGTTGCCAAAGATGCAGGCGGCAAAGAAATTGCTCGTCATGTATTGGAAACAACTGGCAAAGCGGTGGCTTTAAAAATTGTTGCAGAAAACAACAACTGGAAAGCTAATGGCATGGACCTGCAATATGTGAAAGTATATGCGGTGGATAGTAAAGGGCGTACGGTGCCTCACTTTGAAGGAACTGTAACCTTTGAATTATCCGGCGCTGCATCACTGCTGGCTGTTGACAATGGCGATCATTACAGTAATGACTTGTTTAATGGCAATACAAGAAAACTGCATAAGGGGTTTGCGATGGCCATACTGCGTTCCAATCAAACAGCAGGTGAGGTGACATTCAAAGTAACAGCTCCCGGGTTGAAAGCAACTGAAAACAAAATGGCAACAAAATAGTTTTCATTTCAAATGGCTGTTATGATATCAAAGCTTGAAACTTATTTTAACTACAAATGCATTGTCGGAAATATGAAAGTCTTTAGAAGGAATGGTAGATTGTTTATGATGGCATTATTGATTGTTTTAGCAGGGATGCAAACTGCAGCTTTTGCACAGGGTTATACAACGCTGAAAATAAAAGCGCCTTTCCGTATGGATTCGGTGCGGTTGTACAGCTACCCGCAAAAAGATTTCATCATTACCAGCTACGGTGCTGTGGAAGGTGGTAAGGTTAAAAACACCGAAGCTATTGCCAATGCAATTGCTGCCTGCCATGAAGCCGGTGGCGGACGGGTAGTGATTCCTGCCGGTACCTGGCTTACCGGCCCCATTCATTTTAAAAGCAATGTGAATTTGTATCTGCAGGAAAATGCGGTGGTGAAATTCACCGATGATCCGAGAGATTACCTGCCTGCCGTGCAAACTTCCTGGGAAGGGCTTGAATGTTTTAATTACTCGCCATTGATCTATGCGTTTGAATGTGAAAACATAGCCATTACCGGTACAGGTACTTTAGCGCCCATTATGGATCATTGGCGTGAATGGTTCCCGCGTCCTGCACCACATATGGAAGCGTTGAAAAAGCTAAATGAAATGGCAGCAACAGGTGTGCCGGTGGAGAAAAGACAAATGGCAGAGGGAGAGAATAATCTTCGTCCACATTTGATACAATTGAATCGTTGCAAAACCATTTTGCTGGATAGCTTTAAAGTAAAAGAAAGCCCGTTTTGGGCCATTCACATATTGCTGAGCAATGGAGGCGTTGCCCGCAACCTCGATGTAGAAGCGCATGGGCATAACAATGACGGGATTGACCTGGAATCAACCCGCAATTTTTTGGTGGAGAATTGTTTGTTTAACCAGGGCGATGATGCTGTTGTCATTAAATCCGGATCTAACCAGGATGGATGGCGTTTAAATGCACCGGCAGAAAATATTGTTGTTCGTAATTGCCGCATTAAAGCAGGATATACTTTATTGGGAATTGGGAGCGAACTCTCCGGGGGTATTCGCAATATTTATATGCACGATTGTGTGGCACCGGTTACTGTACATCGTTTGTTGTTTATCAAAACCAATCACAGGCGGGGTGCTTTTGTTGAAAATATTTACATGGAAAATATTACAACAGGTGGCGCTTTAAGTGTATTGGAAATTGATACAGATGTATTGTATCAATGGCGAACGCTTGTTCCTACCTATGAAACCCGGATCACCAGGATAGCAAACATCAACATGAAAAATATTCAATGTGATGCTGTAAATATGATTTACGATTTGAAAGGAGATGAAAGGCTGCCTATTAACAATGTCAACCTGAAAAATGTGCATGTAAATACAGTAGCAAACGCCGGCAATACGCTTAAGCACACAAACAACTTATCTCTTAAAAAAGTGAAGTATGATAAAGTGGATCCGAATGCTGTATCTGAATTAAACAAGTATCTAAATAACAAGTAGGCCATTGCAAAAGTGAACTGCTCAAGATGAAGATGAATTTTCGGTATTGGATAATTGGTTTTGCTTTATTGCTTTGTGGGCTATATGCACCCGCACAATCGAAGGTTGAAAGGCCTCGTGTAATTGTAACCACCGATGGCGAAGCAGACGACCGGGCCTCCATGGTGCGTTTCCTGTTATCCTGCAATGAGTTTGATGTGGAAGGCATCATCAATAGTAGTTCGCAGTTTCATTGGGTTGGTGGCAAGGGATGGAACGCTTTTCATGATACAAATTGGGTGAAAGATTATATTGGCCTGTATGCAAAAGTGTACAACAACCTCAAACTTCATGATACCAACTACCCGGCCCCTGAATTTTTATTGAGCAAATGGAAAGTGGGCAACATCAACGGGATTGGCGAAGACAGTATCCGTACGGAAGGTGCTCAGTTGATTGTTGATGTGTTGCTCAACAAAAATGACACAAGGCCTGTGTGGATACAAGCATGGGGAGGTTGCAATACTTTATCACGAGCTCTGAAAATTATACAGGAAGATCACCCCGAAAGGATGCAGGAGGCCACCAATAAAATGCGCTTGTTCCTCATTTGGGAGCAGGACAAAACTTACCAGCAATACATTCGTCCTAACTGGGAACAGTTCAACATACCCACCATTATTTCCGACCAGTTTGATTGCATGGCTTATATCTGGAGCAAAGTGCTTCCTGCAGATGTGAAGCCATTTTTTGAAGCTGCATGGATAAAGCAAAATATAATGAATGGGCATGGGGCGCTCTGCGATGTGTATGAAAACAACAAAGGTGCATTCAGTGCAGAAGGTGATAGCCCGGCGTTTTTACATGGCATTGATAACGGGTTGCGCAACATGGAATCGCCTGGGTATGGCGGATGGGGCGGCCGTTATGTAAAGGTTCGGAACAATGTGTGGATGGATCCACTACCCGATTCAACTTATTCTTATCCTTCTGAGCAATGGGGTTTCAGCAATAGCTGGTCGAAGCAAATGGAAAAAGATACTTCAGTAGAAAAAGTAAATATTCGAACCAACTATTTCAAACCCATCTGGCGTTGGCTGAAAGATGTTCAAAACGATTTTGCCGCAAGGGCGGACTGGTGTGTAAAAGATTATGCTTCAGCCAATCATCACCCAATAGTTCGGCTGAAGAATACCTCGTTGGATATAAAAGCAAAAGCAGGAAAGATAATTGTATTAGATGCGTCAGCAAGTACCGACCCTGATGGAAATAGTTTGCATTTTACATGGTGGCATTATGCAGAAGCCGGCAGCTACAAAGGCAAAGCGATTGAAACATCAACAACTGCAAAAACAACTATTACCATTCCAAAAGATGCATTGCCCGGTCAAACCATTCACATGATTTGTGAAGTGTCTGATTCGGGAACCCCATCGCTTACCAGGTATCAGCGGGTAATAATTACTATCATACAATGAAACAAAATAGATTGAAAATTTATATCGGGGTTTGGCTACTGTTCATTGCTGCATTCAGCCATGCACAACAACCATTACCCGATAGCAATACACATGTGTACCTGCTCATAGGTCAATCGAACATGGCCGGTCGTGGACAGGTAGATGCCGAAAGTAAACTGATCGATCCGCAGATCATCATGCTCGATTCGAAAAACAACTGGGTGCCGGCAACCGATCCTGTTCATTTCGATAAACCTGCTGCAGGTGTAGGGCCTGCCATCAGTTTTGCAAAGCAGGTAAAAGGCAATAATAAGAACATCAAAGTTGCATTGGTGCCCTGTGCATGGGGCGGTTCGCCCATTAGAGTGTGGGAGCCGGGTGCACGATATTTTGATGCGCATCCATACGATGATGCCCTTGCAAGAGTAAAGATCGCTATGCAAACAGGTGTGCTCAAAGGCATACTCTGGCACCAGGGCGAATCGGATAATGATTCAGCAAAGGCAGTAGTCTATCTACAAAAATTGATAACATTGGTTAATCGTTTGCGTTCCGATTTGCAAATGCCCAACCTACCTTTTGTTGCCGGGGAGATCGGTTATTTCAATAAAGTAAATTTCATCAATAAAGAAATTAATCTGCTTCAACAAAATTTATACAATACAGCTGTAGTGTCTGCATTTGGGTTGGAGCATAAAGGCGATAGCCTGCATTTCAACACCGCAGCTGCAAGAGAGTTGGGCAAACGTTATGCAAAGGCGATGCAGCAGTTGCAGGCAAGCAAATCTTCACTGCGATTATCAACCCGACCACCCGTTGTAGTGCTTTGCTTTGATGATGCAGAGATCAGCCATTATACAGTGGTGGCGCCATTGCTGAAGCAATTTGGTTTCAATGCAACATTCATGGTTTGCGAAATGGCACGTAAACCCGAAGATTCCATTTATTACATGAACTGGCAGCAGATAGCAGCATTGCACCAAATGGGTTTTGAAATAGGCAACCATACAGGCCATCATTCAAACATGACCAAACTGAACAGGGACGACATGCTAAAAGAAATTGCCTATATCGAAGACAAGTGCAAACAATACAACATTCCCAAACCTATATCTTTTGCTTATCCCGGAAACCGCTCTGATTCATTGAGCCAGGTAGTATTGGCCGAAATGGGTTACCGGTTCGCCCGGCAAGGTGGTAGTAAAATATACAACGCCGCAACCGATCAATTTTTGAACCTGCCGAGTTATACAATGGGCTCAACCGCAAAGCTGCAGGAGCGAACATGGACTGCATTAAAAAGTGTACAGCCCGGGCAAGTGTTGCTGTTTACCATTCATGGTGTACCCGATATAGCACATCCCGACTATACCACTATCGGAGCAGATCTTACCGCGTTCCTACAATACATGAAAGAACAGCATTTCAGGGTAATTGCATTGAAAGATTTTGACAAACGCTAACTGTATTTGTCAAAGGAAACGAACTGGAATGCCTCTCTGGCGCAGCGCCTTGCGCTGTACCTAATTATTACTTGTTCAGCTTACAGGATTCTTCCCTGAATTACACAGCAAGATTCTTGTGCGACTAACCAAGGCAGTGGTTATCTCCGTTGCGTGTGACACGAACCGGGGCAGCGGTACCCGGATAAAAACAATAGCTTAACCGAAGAGAGTGGCGGGTGGTGTAGTATTTTACTATTTTGTCGGTTAGTTGTAATTTACAAAAGCGAGTTTGTTTCTTCCGTTTTGTTTCGTGTCAACCGAAAATTGTCAGCAACTTTACTTTCCGTCCAACGGTTTAATATAGATTGTTCCAGTTTGAACTCACGATACTCGTCAGGACTCATAATAGGTATGCCTTTTACAATAGGGTAAACCCGCTGACAATGGTTGCAAAACAAAAAGCCCTCAATGATATTTGTTTCAACATCTGTTGCAATTGTTTTTAGTTGTAAATCGGATTTGTCAAAAGGGCAACAAAGTTTTTCAATGGTTTCTTTTCTCATCTTATTCGCTTAAATTACTTTTTTCATAATACATTTTGAGCACGTCAATGGGGTTGTCGGCATTCATTATTCCCGATACAATGGCAATGCCAGAATAACTTAACTCGTTAAGCAAGGGTATATTTTCAGGTTTTACTCCCCCTGCCAAAAATATCGGCAATGAAGTAATCTTTCGGGCTTCTTTGATGTTGTCAAAAGTTACCAATTCGCAACTGTTTGCTGTTGTTGAAGGGAACATTGAACAGAAGGAAATATAGTCTAATTTGTTTTCGTCAGCCCATTTTACAACTGACAAATCATTCCCACAGGTTATTCCTATGATCATCTCTTTTCCTAAGTCCTGTTTCAGTTGATTAAAATTGTCAGGCAAAGTATCAAAGTGAACACCATCTAATTCTATATCTAACAGTAATCGCCATTGATTATTGATAAGCACGGGAATGTTCTGTTGGCGACATAAAGTAGAAATTTCACTTATAAGTTCGTTGACATTACAATCTGTTTTAAAATTATCCCAAATCTGCACTGCAACAATTTTTCCGGTTATTGCCTGTTGCAGTTTGGTCAATAAGGTGTTTCGGTCTATTGACGGGTCAATAACCAGGTAAATACCACTTTGTATTGTCTTTTTCATTATTCTAATCCTGAATGAAAGGCTTTTGAAAATGCAGCCCAATAAGGGTCTTCTTCTATATATTCCAAAGCAGATGCTATTTCGTTTTCAACCAGTTTAATACCCTTTTCCTTTTCGCATATTTCTCCTATGTTAACACACGCAATTTTATTTTTTATCAATCGGTTGATTATGTTTTCTGTGTTTTCTTTCTTGCAGGTAATTATCATAGAACCTGCACCAATGCAATATCTTGGGTCTAGATCGAAAATTTTGCAGATAGATAACTGTACTTCTTCAACAGGAAGTTTTTCATTGTAAATGATTGCTCCATTATCCGAAGCAACAGCAAGCTCATAAATAGCTCCCAGCACACCTCCTTCGGTTACATCGTGCATCGCTGTTATAGGGTTTCGGTTTTCATCATTCTCACCGACAGCTATTAAAGCATCCTGCAATGATGATGTATGGTAGAATGAGTTACAGGCTTGTTGATATATTTCGCTTCCTGCTTTGCTCTTAACTGTTTTGGGAAAACTCATTGCAAGAATAGCGGAAGAAGAAATTGCACAGCTTTTCGTTACTAAGATGCTATCGCCTGGTTGTGCAAATTTCGATACAAGCATTTTTTCTTTCGGTGCTATGGTTATAAATGTTCCCCCGCCTGCAACGGTAGAGTTTTGCCCTTCAATAAATCCAGTGTGTCCTCCAGTTATTGCAACTCCTATTTGAGAAGAATATTGATGAATGTAATCCCAATATGTTAGGAAATCATCCTTTGAAAATGAGGCTGGAAGGTTTAAAACAAATTGCCCGTACATAGGAGCAAAACCTGTTGTCGCCATATCGTTTGCCATCAGATGAACAGATAGCCAGGCAGATTCACTTAAACCAAGCGAAGGAATGAGCGATAATGGGTCGCTGGTGAGTGCCATTGCCATTCCTCCTTTTAAATCAATAATGGAAACGTCTACACCGAATTGTGAACCAATGGTTACTTCAGAACGTTTTAGTCCGCATTTGTTGCGAATAAACTGATCAAACAACTGATGTTCTATTTTCCCAAGTTTCTTGCTCATTTATTTTGTGTCATTGAGTTGTATGTATAATCCAAAAAAATCGCCAAATGGCAGATTCCATTGCTGAACGGGAAACCATTTGGGAAGTCCTGTGCAAGTCCAATGAATAGTATATTCTCTTCCTTCCAGTGCTTTGTGTATGATGTCGCTTAATTTTTTTGGCGTGTAGAAAGTAGCCGTAATGTAAAATGGATTTTTTCCAAACAGTTGTTGCACCCTCCTTCTCACTACTTTGGTAGAGTTTCGGTTCATCATTCCCATAGCAATTCCATATCTACCAACCCGTGCCGCTTCCCTGATAACTTTTACCGGATCTTTGTAATACTCAAACGTGGTGATAAAGGCAAGTGCATCAAAACTGTGGTCTTTGAAAGGCATATAGTGCGAATCGGCCATTACTAAATCTCCTTCAAACAAGTGTACGGCTTGCGAAAGCATAAGGGGAGAAATATCTCCTCCTGTGGCTTCTATACCAATGTTTTTCCACCAACGGGTAAATCGTCCTGTGCCACAACCAAATTCAAGCAGCGTTTTTACTCGTTTGTCATTAGCAACAAGCTGTTCCATTACTTTTTTTTGCCACACTTCGGCACGCTTATACCTGCCTTCATACCATTGTTCATAAGTGTCAGTATGTTCCCTGTTAAAAAACCATTCAGGTCTGTTTTGCCAGTTTGTATGACTTTGCGGGATAAGTTCAAAATTTACCTTTTCTATTTCCATTTTATTATTGTATTAAAATAAAAACTCCATTCCTGTTGGTAGCCAACTGGAATGGAGCCTAAAATGAAATATCTTAGCTTGCATCCCTACGTTGGCATTATCCAAATCAGGTAGCGGGTATAATCTCAGCTCATTTAAGAGCACCCCGTGCTTTTGTGCTGGTAAATATAATCAAGTCATATGTACGTTGGCAAAAAATAAATAGGAAAGCTTGATTGTTCCAGATATAAAAGGGGGGCAGGAAGTGTTGGAAAGTTGCCCTCACTGGTGCAGCGCCCTGCGCTGTGTCTAATTTTACTTGTTCAGCTTACAGTATACTTCCCTGAATTACACAGCAAGGTTGTTGTGCAACTAACCAAGGCAGTTGAGTTGTAGAAAAAAAAATAGCGAACAATTCTAAAACCGTCCGCTATAAGAAGCTATAATTTCATGATATTATTTAGATGGGTAAACTACTTTCAGGAAGTCTTTTGTTGTCGTTGGTTTTCTGCCCAAAAGATTTTCTAAATCTGTTTTTTCGGCTGAAAATTCTCCTTGCTTTATTGCTTCTGCAAATCCTGAAAATAGCCCGATATATTCTGCTGGAACGTTAGCCTTTGTCAAAGCGTCAACATAAACTTCTTGTGGAGGACTTACATAATTTATTTGTTTCCCAGCTATTTCGGTTAAATCCTGGGCAATGTCGTGCAGCGAAATATTTTCGATATTACTCAAAGAGTATACTTTGTTTTCGTGTCCTTTACTTGTCAAAATATTGGCAACAGCTTCCGCCATATCATTGCGTAATGCGAATGCCGATTTTGTGTTGCCTGCGGGAAAAAATATTCCGGTTTCTAAAACTTGTTCTCCCAAAAACATTGGCAAAGCATCAAGATAAAGATTGTTTCTTAAAATAGTGTAAGCCATTCCACTTGCTTTGATTTGGCTTTCTGTATCGATATACGATTTTGCAAGAAATGCAACCGGAGAAGTTTCGGTATCGTTTTTTCGTTCAATACTGGTGAATATAATATGTTTCACACCTGCTTCTTTAGCCGCATTTACTGCATTTGCCTGTTGTTTTCCACGGTTCAGTATATCAGTTCCCGACACCAATAACAACCTATCAACGCCTTTAAATGCTGCTAAAAGTGAAGCGTAATTGTCGTAATCGCCAATTTTTAAGTTAATACCTTTTGTTTTTAGGTCCTCCGCTTTTGTCAGGTCCCTTACTAAGGCAGAGATGTTGTTTGCTGAAATTCCTTTTTTTAATAGAAAGTCAATGGTTGCCTTTCCAAAATGTCCTGTTGCTCCTGTTACTAAAATCATTTTTTATTGGGTTTAATTGTGCGACCCAAAGATGCAGTATGTTTGCTTCCTAAAGTATAGTACTATACTAAAGTATAGTGGCAAAGTCAGGAAAATGAAAAAGCAGCTAAGTTTAAAAGAGATTAAATCTTGTCCCGGTGCATATGTGCTAAACATCAAGGATACGCTTAATGTTATCAGTGGTAAATGGAAGCTGCCAATTTTAGGTTCAATACTGTTTGGTAAAAAGCGGTTTACCGATATTCAACGTAATATTCCAAAAATCACACCCAGAATGTTGAGCAAAGAATTGAAAGAATTGGAATTAAATGGAGTGTTGGTCAGAATGGTATATGATACAACACCTGTATCTGTTGAATATGAGTTGTCTGAAACAGGAAAAAAAATTACAGAAGTCCTGGATAAAATGATAGAGTGGGGAATAGAACATAGAAAGTCTGTGTTGAAAAAGTCCTAAGTTTTCATTCGGTCAGTTGTCGCACATTGAATATGATTGTAGCCTGTCTGCTTAATGTCTGCAGAGTCGTCAATCATTTCTTCAAAACATATCTTCGGCAATGACTAATATTGGAGTATCCTTTTTATTGATCAAAAAATGATTGCTGTGTTCCAAAAACATTCGATAGCTATTAAAAAACTTACAACCCTTTTCATTGTGGCGTTTGTTGGTATGCATCAACTACATGCTCAAAAGATTATGGCGACAGGTAATGAAACCAAACAGTTGAAACTGGTAGCCGAATACAAAGGGCCGTTGATTGACGCTAATCATGCCGATGTATTGGCAACCAATAATCGTTCGGGTTTTGAAACCGGGCAGGTGGTAAAACTGGATGGAGTGTACCACATGTTTGTAAACGAAATGTTTGAACGGCCGCACCGTGATTTGCGCATCGCGTATTGGACAAGCCCCGATGCCATCAACTGGAAGCGGCAGTCCACCATTGTAAACAGTATACCCGGCCGTACGCCTGCCAATCCCCGGTCTGAAGTTTGGGTAAACGCAGTAATATTTAATGAAGCCGCAAATGCCTGGAATATTTTTTACACCGCATACCGTGCAGGCGATAGTACAAAAGGTGAAATACAAGGCAACGATTATGAAGGCAGAATATGGCAGGCGCAATCGATAATACCCGGCATGAACGGCATTGCGGGGCCTTATGCCGACATGGGCATTGTGTTGCAACCCGATAGCGATTCACAACCATGGGAAGGGGAACAGGCTGTGGCGTCCTTCTCGCCATACAAAGCAGGCAATGCATGGTATGCTATTTATGATGGCCATAACCATACACCAAAAGGCCCATGGCCTGATGGTATGGCTTTCGCAAAAAACTTAAACGGTCCATGGAAAAGAATGCCCGAAGGTTTTAACCCATTGAACATTGTTGATTCGTTTGCCGAAAATCATATCGTATCAAAGTTGAAAGATGGCCGCTACCTGATGGTGTTCGATTCTTTCGGCGACCACGAAATTGGGTACAGCACTTCAGTGGATGGTGTGCACTGGAATAAGGAAACCAGGGTGAAGGTTCAGACCGGCAACAATCTTTGGGCATTGCCCGGCGATCATTACACCCGTACACCACTGTGTGCTATTGAAGAAGCCGATGGAACTTTTACTGTTATTTACACCGCTATGACGAAAATAAACAACAAGAATTTTTATGCGATTGGCAAGTGCACGTTGGCCTGGAAATAGTATTGGGTAGCGGACAGAAGTTCAATGGATGATGAAACTGGGTCTATCGTTAATGCCCGATAAATGAAAGCTTTTTAACAACATGGTGGCGAGCTTGCCTGTTTACGGGTTTTGATGAAGGTTAAAATGTTTCAAATAATATCGGTTGCGGCGTTGTAAACCGGTCTGTGCCAGTATCTTGAAGCGCTTTCAATAAGCAGGATTCATTCAAGAATTTACCGATAAGCAATGAAGTATATTTTGACGGTTGGTTTGTGTTTGCTGGTGTCTGCAAAAATGTTTTCCCAGGATTCCATTCCACTTTGGCCAAGAGGAAAAATGCCGAATAGCAGGGGGCTGGCTATTGGGGATAGCACCAACAATGAATTTGTGTTTCGCGTAATGCAGCCACGCATGTTTGCTTACCTGGCACCAAAGGAGATCAATACAGGCGCAGCAGTGCTCATAGTGCCTGGTGGTGGTTACCTGCGTTTGCCTGTCGACAACAAGGACCTTCCTATTGCAAGATATTTTCAATCGAAAGGTATTAATGCTTTTGTGCTCTGCCACAGGTTGCCCGTATCGCCCGATAATATCAGGACAGAAATTGCGCCGCTGCAGGATGCGCAACGTGCCATGCGCATGATACGTGCCAATGCGAAACAATGGAATATTGATACTGCGAAGATCGGTGCCTGTGGCACATCTGCCGGTGGCCATGTGGTATCAACACTCGGCACCCATTTGCAGGATATCAGTGCTATTGGCGATGGGTTGAATGCAGTGTCTTACCGGCCTGCATTTCTTATTTTGGTATCACCTGTTATTTCCTTCAACGCTGCTATTGCGCACAAGGGCAGCCGCGACAGGCTGTTGAATGAAAACCTGCAGGATTCGCTGGTGTATGCCTACTCCAATGAAAATCGTGTAACCAGTGAAACGCCTCCCTGTTTGCTTATTCATGCCAACGATGATGCCACTGTTTCATCCATGAATAGTATTGTTTTTTACCAGGCTTTACTAAAAGCTAAGCGTCCTGCTTCGTTACATATTTATCCTTATGGTGGGCATGGTATCAAACTCGACAAGGGACCCGGTTCTGCTGCGCTGTCGCCCACGATTGCCATAGAGTGGCTGAGGGAAATGAAATTTATCCCGTAAAAAAATGGCCGCGATAGAATGAAGAACTGACTGATATAAAAATTGAATTCACTAAAAAATAGAGACATGCGTTTACAAAGGAATGTGGTGAAAGGTTTGTTGGTAGTGGTGGTGGCAGCAGTTGCATTTGCTTTTGTGCCGGGAAACGAATCCAAAGTTTGGAAATCGTCCAGTGAACCATTGAAGGAAATGGAGCAGGTGCGCAAACTCATTAAAGCGCCTGTATTTAAAGCTCAAGATTATTTGATTACCGATTTTGGTGCAAAAGGTGATGGCGTTACAAAAAATACCGAAGCATTTAAAAAAGCCATCGAGGCTTGTAACAAAGCAGGAGGTGGCAGGGTAGTAGTGCCTGCCGGAAAATTCTTAACGGGTCCTATTTATCTCAAGAGTAATGTGAATCTCCATTTGTCGGAAGGATCGGTGATCGTATTCAGCCGCGATACCAAAGATTACCCGCTGGTGCTTACCCGTTGGGAAGGCATGGATTGCATGAATTATTCCCCACTCCTGTATGCCTATAAAGAAAAGAATATTGCCATTACCGGAAAGGGCGTGCTGGACGGCAATGCCGATAATGAGCATTGGTGGCCATGGAAAGGAAGGGAAGAGTTTGGCTGGAAAAAAGGAGAGCCCAACCAGTTTAAAGCAAGAGAAAGCCTGCATGTAATGATGCGTGAAAAAAAGGATCCTCGCAAAAGAGTATTTGGCGATGGACATTACCTCCGGCCTTATATGGTGCAGCCGTACCAGTGTGAAAACATTTTGATCTCCGGTGTAAAGATGATCAGTTCTCCCATGTGGTTTATCAGCCCCGTGATGTGTGATAATGTGACCATCGAAAAAGTGCATATAGAATCGCATGGACCCAATACCGATGGCTGCGACCCTGACGCCTGCAAAAATGTGTTGATCAAAGATTGTTATTTCGATACCGGCGATGATTGCATCGCCATCAAATCGGGAAGGGACGAAGATGGCCGCGGTTTTGGAAGGCCTGCTGAAAACCATATCATCGAAGGCTGCGAAATGAAAGATGGCCACGGTGGTATAGTGTTGGGCAGTGAAATTGCAGGTGGCGCCAAAAATATTTATGCCATCAACTGCAAGATGGACAGTAAAAACCTCGACAGGGTGTTGCGCATTAAAACATCTTCTTCAAGAGGTGGTACCATCGAAAATATTTTCCTGAAGGATATTAAAGTGGGCACCTATGGCGAATCGGCCATTCATTGCAATATGTTTTACGAGCAACCGGGAAAATTTGTGCCTACTATTCGCAATATCTGGGTGGAGAACCTCGATGTGGAAGATGGCGGCGAATATGCTATTTGGGTGAACGCTTACAAAGAATCGCCTGTGCAAAACCTGCGCCTGGTGAACTGCAATATCCGTGGCGTGAAAGCAGCTACAAAAATGGACAATATCGAGGGACTGATTATAGAAAATACATTCGTGAACGGTGCGGCTTTTACATCTGAGGATGCAAAGAAAAAACCGGCGAAGTGATCGTGCCGGTCAACTTGTAACGGAGATATTCAGTAGCTTTCAGGCACAGATAATTTGCTAACAAAATATAGTCCGGCAACCAAAGCAGCCAAAATCTTTGCATAGGTTTTGGCTGCTTTATGGAAAGTTGAATGAAGAAATATAGCTTATGAAAAAAATAGTATTCAGTGCGGCCATTTGTACATGGGCAATGGCATCCATAGCACAGGCTCCTCCCAAACAAAACGATGTGATCACGCCGCTGCATGCAATGAAAGTGGACTATCCCAGTCCTTATGGTGCGCCTACGCAGCAAAATGTAAAAGCGGTGTTGGATAAAGTGTACAATTATCTCAATGCTGTTACGCCGGCCGAAATGGTAAACAAGAAAACCGGTGCAGTAGTAACGGATATCAATGCATTGGATACGAATACCGTGCTGAAACAAGGCGATTTCAGGTTGACCAGTTATGAATGGGGCGTAACCTATTCTGCATTTCAACGGGCTGCTGAAACAACCGGCGATAAAAAATATGCAACCTATGTAAAGGAACGCTACGATTTTTTAGCCAAATGGATTCCTGCTGTGCGCAACAAATTCAGCAAGGAGTATATTCAAAAAGCTAAGTTGTTGAACCAGCCTATTTACCCGCATGCATTGGATGATGGCGGTGCTGTATGTGCATCCATGATCAAAGCACAAAACAGCGGGTTGAGTACTAACATGCGTCCCGTTATTGATCATCTTTCCGACTATGTGATCAACAAAGAATATCGTTTAAAAGATGGAACGCTGGCAAGGATGCGTCCGCAGGCAAACACACTCTGGCTCGACGACCTGTACATGGGTGTGCCCACTATGGCATTGATGGGAAAGCTTACAGGTGAAGCAAAATATTATGATGATGCAGTGAACCAAATTAAACTCTTTTCGCAACGCATGTTCAACAAGGAGAAAGGGGTGTACATGCATGGATGGGTGGAAAGCATGGAGCATCATCCACAGTTTCATTGGGCAAGAGCCAATGGCTGGGCTTTAATGACCATGAGTGAAGTGTTGGATGTATTGCCCGAAACGCATCCCGGCAGGGCCATGGTATTGCAACAATTTAAAGAGCATATCAATGGATTGATGCGCTATCAGGATGGCACCGGCTTCTGGCATCAATTGCTCGATCGTACCGATTCATATCTTGAAACATCTGCTACGGCCATTTATGCGTATTGCATTACGCATGCCATCAACAAAGGATGGATAGATGCTATGGCGTATGCGCCTACTGCTATCCTTGCATGGAATGCGGTGAGCACCAAAGTGAATGCAAAGGGGCAGGTGGAAGGTGTATGCGTAGGTACAGGCATGGCATTCGATCCGGCGTTTTATTATTACCGCCCGGTAAATGTGTATGCTGCGCACGGCTATGGCCCGGTGATTCTTGCGGGTGCAGAAATGTATCAACTACTCAACCAATTTACATTCGACATCAACGATAGCGCATTACAACTATTGAAAAAATAAACCATGAAGCATACTGCTATACTACTCGCCGCATTGTTTTGCAATGCAATGGCCCAGGCACAAACAGCGTACAAGTTTGATTTTGGTGCCGGCCGCGAAAAGAAGGGATATACTGCTATTTCAACCACCACTCAATATTCCAACGAAACCGGTTATGGTTTTATCAATAGCCCCGAATTGCAGGCAAAAGATTACGGGGGAAAATCAGTAGAGGATGATTATATCGGTTCTTCCAAACCATTTTTCTTTTCAGTGAAATTGCCCGATGGCAATTATGATGTAAAGCTGGTGCTGGGCGATAGGAAAGGGATATCTGCTACAACCGTCCGTGCCGAATGTCGCCGCTTAATGTTGGAGAATGTTCGTACACAGCAAGGCCGTGTGGTTACCGAAACATTTACCGTGCATGTAAAGGATAGCATGATTCGCGATGAGGGCGGGAACATAGTAAACCGGGTAAGGTTGAAACCCAGGGAGCATGACTACCTGCATTGGGATAATTTGCTCACGATTGAATTCAACGATTCGATGCCCAAAGTTTGTGCTATAGAAATCACGCCCAATACAACTGCAGCTACTGTTTTTCTTGCAGGCAATTCAACTGTAGTAGATCAAAGCCGTGAGCCATGGGCTTCCTGGGGTCAAATGTTCCCTGTTTTTTTCCAGCCGGGAAAAGTAGCGGTGGCCAATTATGCAGAAAGTGGAGAAACGCTGAGCAGCTTTATTGCTGCACGCCGGTTTAAAAAGGTATTGAGCCTGATGAAAGCTGGCGATTATGCTTTTGTAGAATTTGGCCACAACGATCAAAAGCAGAAAGGCGAGGGCGTTGGTGCTTTTACTTCGTATAAAAAAGATCTCGAATTTTTCATATCGGAAGTAAAGAAGAAGGGTGGTATCCCGGTGTTGGTTACATCCGTACAAAGAAGAAAATTTGATAACGCAGGACATATCGAAGAAACATTAGGCGATTATCCTGCTGCAGTTCGCCAAACAGCAAAAGAGCAAAACATCCCGTTGATCGACCTGAATGCAATGACAAAAGTAATGTACGAAGCATGGGGGCCGGAAGAGTCCATCAATGCGTTTGTACATTTTCCTGCCAATACATTTCCCAATCAAACCCAGGCATTGGCCGATAACACGCATTTCCGAAATTTTGGTGCATACGAAGTAGCAAGGTTGGTATTGAAGGGCGTGAAAGATAGTCGTATAGGACTTGCTGGTTTTATTAAACCAGGTGTGAAAATCATGGACCCGGCAAAACCCGATCTGATCAAATCTTTTTACTGGCCGCCCAGCCCCATGATGGAAGCCGTAAAGCCCGATGGGAACTAGCGTTGAATGAAGTGTAGAAATGAATTGAATGCGAGCCGGGCTTACTTGTTTTTGTTTTGCTCGGCCAGCTTCATGCTTTGGTAATAGGAAGGCGACATGCCAAATTGTTTCAAAAAGCTGCGGCCAAAATTGGTTTGTGAACTGAAGCCAACGGCTTCGGCTACTTCATAGATTTTCATTTCCGCTTCGGCCAATAATTCTGCAGCTCTTTTGAGCCTGCTGATATTGATCAATTCGTTGGGGCTGAGGTCGGAGATTGATTTAATTTTTCGGTAGAGTGTAGGCCGGCTCATGTTCATAATTTTTGCCAGTTTGTCTACATCCAGTGCTTCGTCGCCCATGTTGTCCAGTATGATCTCGTTGAGCTTTTCCAAAAACAGCTCGTCCGATTTGGAATGTGCTATGCTTTTAATATGCACCAAGGGCGACTTTACAAAATAGTCCCTGATCTTATCGCGATTGGCCAGCAGGCTGGCGATCTGCGCCTGTAAAAATTCGGGTGAAAATGGTTTTTCTATATAGGCATCGGCACCAAGTTCAAGCCCTTCTATCTTGGATTGAAGCGTGTTTTTTGCAGTGAGCAATATCACCGGGATATGGCTGAATTCAAATCCTTTTTTTATATGCTGGCAAAGCTCGAAGCCATTCATGGCGGGCATCATTACATCGCTGATCACCAATTGCACTACTTCTTCCCGCAGCACTTTTAAAGCTTCTTCGCCATTGGTGGCTTTCAGCACATGGTATTTCTCGCTGAGGTCATCAGCAATAAATTCCAGCATTTCTTCATTGTCTTCTACAGCAAGTATGGTTGGCTTCATGAAACGGATTTGGAGGAAATACTATTGAGCGTGAATTCGAATTTTTGGTGTATGGGTAGGCTGAGTACAAAAATATTCAATTTGTTGGTGCCGGGTTTTTGAAGCACAAGACTTCCATTGTGCAATTGCGCCAGCGAACGCGATAATGCCAAGCCGATGCCTGTGCCCCGCAGCTTTTCGGAAGCTTTAATACGATAGAAGGGTTCAAATATTTTTTCGCTAAGTTCGGTCGGTATCTCGTGGCCATCGTTGGCGATCTCCACAGAAAAACAGGAAGCATTGGCTGCTACACTATTCAATTGTACATCCACATGTGCGTTGGCGTATTTTACAGCGTTGCTTAGCAGGTTGTACAAAATTTTGCTGAGTGCATCCAGGTCAACAAAGGCAAACACCGGTTGTGGAGGCAATGACATGCTAAAAGAAAGTTCCTTCTCTTCTGCCAAAGGCTTAAAGCTGTTGAAAGTATCGGTCAGTAACTGGTTGATATTGGCTTTTACAAAATTGAGTTCATAGCCTTTTATTTCTGTTTGCCGAAAATCGAGCAATTGGTTGCTCAGTTCTATCAGGCGGTTGGTATTGCGCTCCATAATGCCCAGGTGATTGCTGATCTCGGGCAGCATGCCCGCTTTCTTTATTACTTTTTCCAGTGGCGCTTTAATGAGTGTGAGTGGTGTTTTTATTTCGTGTGCCACGTTGGTAAAGAAATCGATCTTGGCTTCAAATACTTCTTTCTCTTTTGCAATTTCCAGTAGTTCGTATTTTCTCTTGTTGCGTGCTTCACCTGTTTTATGAAGCTGGTAGATGATAAAGGCAAGCGTGAGTAAAAATAAAATAGTGTAGATAAGGTAAGCAAGGTTGCTCTTCCACCAGGGCGGCAGTATCACTATTTCTAGGTAGGTGATTTGCCGGTTCCATAATCCACTGCTGTTGCCGGCTTTTACTTTAAATAAGTATGTGCCGGGTACCAATTCGGTAAAATATGCTTTGCGGTTTTTTTTGAGGTAGGTCCATTTTTTTTCGAGACCCTCAAGCTGGTACGCATACACATTGGTTTCGGGTGCTGCAAAACTGAGTGCTGCAAAGTCGATGCTGATAGTGGATTGATCGTAATTCAGCACAATTTTTTTGGTATGCGTGATAGAGCTGTTCAGGGAGAAGTAGGGGCTGTTGATAGAAATTTCTTTATTGAACACCTGGAACCCTGTAATGAAAACCGGGGGAACAAATGTATTGGTGGTAAAACTGGAGGGATTAAAACTGATCATGCCTTTTACACTTCCAAAATACATGGTGCCATCTTTGCTTTTGTACGCCGAGTTGAAATTGAACTGGTCGTTTAAGATGCCGTTGTTGCGGGTGTAGGTGATGATCTGTTCGGTGCCGGGGTTAAAGCATACCATGCCTTTGGAAGTAGATATCCAAAGTGCATGTTGATCGTCTTCCAGCATGTTCAAAATGAAATCGCTGGGCATGCCATCTTTTACGCCGTATGTTTTAAAACTTTTGTTGACCGGGTTGAATTTGCAAAGTCCATTTTCGGTGGCAAACCAAAGTGTTTTGTTGGTGGCTTCAAAAATGCTGTTCACACGGTCGCTGGCGATGCTGTTGGTATCCGACGGGTTGTAACTGTAGTGGATGGTTTTGTTGGTAGCACTGTCGTAATGAAAAACGCCATTGCCATAGGTGGCTGCCCATACAGCATTGTGGCTGTCGTGCAGTAAATAGCTATACCAATTGTATAGTGGCAGCCCGTTGAGTACTGAAAAGTTATCATGCGTTGCTTCATACTGAAAAGCGCCACGGGTAGTGCCTATCCATATTTTGTTGCTGTTGGAACGGGTGATGCAAAAAATAAAGTTGCTGTTCAGTTGACCGGGAGCAGTGCTTGCAGTATAATGTTTCATCACTTTGCCCGATGGTATATCCAGCACATTTAGCCCATGTTCGAAAGTGCCGACCCATAGCTTTTGTCCATCCACCAACATGCCATGAATATTATTGTAAGCAATGCCGGTGCCATCGCTATTGGGTTGAAATGCTGTGAAGGTGCCTGTCTGTGGATTGTACTTGTTGAGCCCAGCATCTTCCGTGCCGATCCAGAAATTATGCTGTGCATCTTCGTGTATTTCCCGAACTATATTTCCACTCAGCGAGTTTTGTCCTTGCTTGGGAAAGTATTTTTTGAAAGCAGTAAAGGACCTGGAAATATAATTGATGCCACCAAAATAAGTAGCCGCCCATGTGCCGCCTTCCCTGTCTTTGCAAAGTGCATACACAGCGTTGTCCGAGATAGAATAGTCATCGTTATAATCTTTCCGGAGATTGGTGATGCCACCAGTACTGCGATCATAAATATAAATACCCGATTCAGATGCTATCCAGATGCTGGCGCTGTCCTGTTCTAAAAAGTTGCGAACAAAAATTTCTGTTTTGTCGGTATTGTATTGCAGTATGTTTTTGTAGTCATGTGTAGCGAGGTCGAAAATTTTTGCACCATTGGCGGTAGCTATCAGCAATTCATTTTGCTGTGTGGGATAAATGCGTTCTATCCAATGAATGCTGCCCGCAGCATCTTTTGCAAAAGCATTATAGGGTGTAAAGCGCCGGGTTTGGTAGTTGTAAGCATATAGGTATCCATTGGCTCCACCAACCCATAGCTTGCCATTGCGATCGGTGCAGATAGAACTGGCTTCAAACGATTGTGCAATGGGGTACACTGTGAGGCGATTCTCTTTTACATTGTATTGATGCAAAGTGAAAAGCTGTATGTACCAAATGTTTCCCAGCGAATCCATTTTTACATCCGATACCGGGCGGTTCATACTGGGCTTTACCAATCGGAAAATTTCTTTGCTTTCATCATAGCTGTACAAGCCTTTTTCTGTACCCACCCACAGTGTATTTTTTTTGTCTACATACAATGCATGGATGAAGTTGCTGCCAATGCTATTGCTGTCTGCAGGGTTGTTTCTAAACACTTTGAAACTATAGCCATCAAAGCGATTGAGACCGTCCTTGGTACCTATCCATATAAATCCCTGTTTGTCCTGCGCACAACATACAGATGCATTGTTCGATAATCCATTCTCTACCTGGTAATGACGGAAATAATAAGGCTGCGCAGTAGCGGATTGGTACAGTAAAAAAAATAGAACAAGTATGGCCGGTGGTCGTATGGAAAATCGTTGGAGCATCAAAAGCAGTTCTGTTGTGATTGGCAATAAGGCAGTGCAAATCTGGGCGATAAGCCTGTCTTATTGGGGCAATATAAATACTAAATGAACAGTTTTGGCGAAAGAATGATACGATTTGAATAATGGGATAAATCAATAGACTGCAATTTCACAAATGATAGCCAACGATTGCTTTTGCAGGTTTTATGAATGCAATGCCAAAACATCTGCCAAATGAAAGGCAACCCATTTTGTCGGGATTTCATGAAAGAGTTTGCAGCAGCGATTGTTATACGATTGTTCATTTTTTAGTCCATTTCATTCGACAAGCTTTTATTACCAAAACTGCTTTATGAAAAAGAGAAACAAACTTTTATTGTACTCCGTGCCTGTATGCATGGCCCTGTTCAATGGTGGCTTTCTACCATTGGGTCCACAGTTGTATGCGCAAGCGGCATCTGGTGTAAGTGGTGTAATTACCGATGCTAAAGGTGCCCCGTTGCCGGGCGTTTCCGTTACTGTAAAAGGCACCAACACCAGCGTGATCACAGATGCCAACGGGCGTTATACGATCAATGCTCCTGCAGGCGCTACCCTTGTAATTACACATGTGGGATTTGCCAACCAGGAAATTAAAGTAGGTGCTGCAGGAACGAACACGAATGTGAGCATGACCGGCAGTGTAAATGATTTGTCGGATGTAGTGGTGATCGGTTATGGTACACAGCGCAAAAAAGATCTGACCGGTGCTGTAGCTGTAGTGAATGTAGAAAATGCAAAAAAGACCGCTACTTATGATGTAGCAAAAATGCTGCAGGGGCAAACACCCGGTGTGAGCGTGCATGGTTCTGGCGAGCCCGGTGGTTTTGTACAAATCAAGATCAGGGGCATCAGCTCATTGGTCAACAATAATCCATTGTGGGTAGTAGATGGTGTAATGATAGATGCGCCATTCGATATTTCTCCCGACGATATCGAGAGTATGCAAATTTTGAAAGATGCTTCGGCTACTGCTATTTATGGTTCAAGAGGTAGCTCGGGCGTTGTGATACTTACCACTAAAAAAGGGAAGGCCGGCAAATTGCAACTCAACTATAATGGCTATGGAGGCATTCAGCAAATAGCCAAAACATGGGATGTAACAGATGCTGAAGGCTACAGGAAAATTACCAACGCGGCCGAGCTGAATGCAGGTCTGACCATTGCGCCGGGCAACGACCCCACCAGTCCTTTCTTTATTGGCAATGTAAATACAGATTGGCAGGAAGAAGCATTTAAAACCGGCTCTATTCAAAACCATAACGTGAATTTTTCCGGTGGTTCAGAAGCCATGGCGTTCAACGCATCGCTGGGATATTTTGACCAAACAGGTACCATTGAAGGTCCACAGTCGTACAAGCGTTATACCGCTACTTTAGGTGCCAATGGTAAGAAAGGAATTTTTTCTTACGGTACTAAATTCTTTTATACCAATTCCAATAAAGTAAATCCAATCAACGGTTCTAATAGTAAAGCCATTTTTGGTGGTGCGTTAACCAGTTTGGTTACAACCATTCCTACTATTCCTGTAGAAGATCCCAACAGGCTGGGCGGTTATGGTGGTGCAGACAATGTAACACAGCGAGCCATTACACTGAATGTAATTGGTTTGAATAACCTGCTGAAAAATGAATCGGAGCGCAATCACTTTATTGGTAATGTGTGGGGCGAAGTAGAGATACTCAAGAACCTGAAGTACAAGCTGAACCTCAGCTACGACAGGGGAGAGCAAACCAATTTTGCTTTTGAACCCCGTTACGATCTTGGATGGTATTACCTCAACAATACTTCCTACCTGGCACGCAATGAAGGCAACAGCACCCGCAAATTGTTGGAGAACACGCTGACCTATGCGTATACTACAGGCAAACACAAATTTGATGTGTTGGGTGGTTATACTTTCCAGAAAGATGAAGGCGAAGTGCTGAGTGGAAGTGGTATCAATCTTCGTGAACCTTATTTCTACACTTTCAATTCCATTGCTGCTGCATCCGACAAAACTTTGACCAGTGGTAGCGACGCTTCTACGCTTATCTCTTTCCTCGGAAGATTCAATTACAATTACGACAATCGTTATTTGCTTACTGTCAATTTCCGTAGGGATGGTTCTTCTAAGTTTAGTGAAGAAAATCGCTGGGGTAATTTCCAGTCGTTCAGTGCTGCATGGAATGTGCACAACGAAAAATGGCTTACCCTTCCTAAAATGATCACCAGTTTAAAACTGCGTGGTGGATATGGCGAAGTGGGTAACCAGAATATTGGTAACTACTTGTATCAATCATACATCAACACCAATGCCAGCTATGTATTCAACAATACACTGGCACCCGGTGCAACTGTGGTAACGTTGGTAGATCCAGGCATTAAATGGGAAACAAAAACTGCAGCAAGTGGTGCTATTGAGTTAGGCTTGTTCAACGAGAAACTGCATATCACCGGCGAATATTTCCAAAACGAAAACATCGACCTGTTGGCGGGTATTCCTATTCCCTTGTCCATTGGTTCTTTCCCATGGGAAGTAACTACCAATGCGGCTTCTATGAAAAATACCGGCTTTGAATGGACAGTGAGCTATGCCAATAGTCACCGCGATCTTACCTACGATATCAGCTTGAATGGTAACACGCTGAAGAATGAACTTACTTCTCTTGGCCTGAATGGTGTGCCCATTTATGGCAATGTGAGCAAGTCTGAACCTGGCCGTCCTGTAGGTGAAATTTATGGTCATACCATGATCGGTATTTTCCAAACCCAGGACGAAATTTCGAAATCGCCAACACAGCCCAATGCCAAACCTGGTGATGTAAAATTCCAGGATACGGATAACAATGGTATCATCAACGATGAGGACCGTGTGTACCTCGGCAATAGTATTCCCACTTTGTACTATGGTTTAAATGTAAACCTTGGTTATAAAGGCTTCGACTTCTCTATGTTTTGGCAGGGTAGTGCAGGCAACAAAGCTTACAACGCAGTGTATGCTGCATTGATGGGTGGCCAGTATAGCAACCATAGCGTTGATCATCTCGATTTTTGGAGCAGCGCCCATACTACTTCTAAGAATCCACGTCCTGTGATCGGCGATCCTAATGCCAACAACCGGGGCTCTAATCGCTTTGTGGAAGACGGAAGTTATGTGCGCCTGCAAAACATTCAATTGGGTTATACATTAAAACCCATGAAGAGCCTCAAATGGTTGAGCAAAGCCAGGTTCTACATCTCTGGTCAAAATGTATTTACCATCACCAATTATAAAGGTCTTGATCCTGACTTTACAGGAGTGGGCAATGACGGTTTGTTTAGCCGCGGGTTTGATGAGGGTTCATTCCCCAACCCGCGTGGTTTCTTAATTGGAGCGCAAATTTCCTTGTAAACTATCAGGCAAAAATGCAAGCCTATGAAGGCAACATTTTTTCAAACCTCATTCAATACGATTCATACTATGAAAAAAATAATCATACTTGCAGCAGCCGTATCATCGCTTGTTGCATGCACCAAACAGCTTGAGCAGGTAAACCCCAATGCTCAAACTTCTCAAAGCTTTTGGAAAAGCCAGGACGATGCCATCTCCGGCGTAAACGCAGCGTATAGCAGTTTGCTGCCCGATGGTGCCTACATGCGTTGTACACCGCTGATGATGGATACACGTGGCGATGATGTACGCAGCAACAGCCCCTGGGACCAGATGTACAATTGTGGCAAGTTTGCTCTCAACTCCGGCAACGTGGCCATCTATGGCTGGTCGTACGAAACTTATTACCAGGGCGTGTTTCGCTGCAACCAGGTACTCGACAATGTGCCGAACATTTCAATGGATGCAGAATTGAAAAAGCGTTTGTTGGGGCAGGCTTATTTCCTGCGTGGCTTGTACTATTATCATCTTGTCAATTTCTTCGGAAGAGTGCCATTGGTGCTAACCGTTCAGGAGATCAAAGGTTACAATGTGCCACAAGCATCTGTTGAAGAAGGATGGAACCAGGTGATAGCCGACTTTAAAGAAGCTGCGAATCTTTTGCCTGCGCAATACAGCAGTTTAAACGGCCCAGATAAAAACGATTTGGGAAGAGCCACCAAAGGTGCGGCCATGGCTTATTTGGGTAAAGCATACCTGTTTAAACCTGTGCCCGATTTTGCTGCTGCTGCTGTACAATTTAAAGCAGTGATGGACCTCGGCATTTACAACCTGATGCCCAACTACAATCAAAATTTTGGAGAAGAAAACGAGAACAATGTTGAATCCATTTTTGAAGTGCAATTCAGCCGTTCTGCAGGCGGTGCCGATCTTGGATGGGGTGGCGTGCCACAACCGGGTTGGGGTAAAACCAGTGCCCGTGCCATTACCTATGGCCCCCGTGCATTTGGCTGGACCGACTTGCAACCGAATCAATCTGTTTTCCAGGAATTCAGGCAGGAGCGTACTACCACCAACGATATTGATCCAAGGTTGATGGCTACTATTTTTTACAACGATGTGGCCGATACCAAACAGCCCACAACGCCTATGTACACTACTACATTCCAGGCCAAGTATGCCAGCAACCCGGCAGACTTCAACGACCTGTTTTGTAAAAAATACCAGAACTATAAAGGCGACAGGGGAGATGAATATGACTGGCGCAGTGGCATTAACGAAAGAATTTTCAGGTATGCCGATGTGTTGCTGATGTATGCCGAGTGTTTGAACGAAGCCAATCAAACTGCTGCTGCATATCCATTAATCCAGCGGGTTCGCGGCCGTGTAGGTTTGCCCGACCTGGCTACTGTAAAACCGAATATGACACAGGCGCAAATGCGTGACCAAATTGCCCACGAAAGATTATTGGAGTTTTGCCTGGAAGGCCATCGTTTTGATGATATTCGCAGATGGGGATGGTTGAAAGATGCGAACAAATTGTTGACGCTTAAATCAAGAGATCCTGAGTTCAATTCGTACCAACCGGGCAGGGAGTATTTCCCCATTCCACAAAGGGAAGTTGACCTGAACCCCGGCTATAAGCAAAACAACGGGTATTAAAGCGAATTGCTTTTGCTGATGCGTAAACGATAGCAAAGGATTAACCTCTCGCATTGTTTGCAGTAGAAGGGTTGAACGGAAATTTGTAGTAACCCCAATACTGATTTTCGATGTAAGAAAAGAATAAGCGGGTACCGGGCAATGATGTTGATGACAACGATATAGAATTGAGTAAGATGAATCGGAATATTCGAAATATTGTATTGAGCAGTTTGTTGATCGTTAGTGCCTGTAATAAGTCGGATGGCCCCGGGGGAGGAGTAACGCCTCCAACTCCCCCGGTGGTTACACCACCTGTTGTAGAAACTTTCCAGGGGCCTTTGTACAGCGACAATTATACACCGTTGGCATCCTGGAGTATGCGTGGCCAGTGGAACCTTGCCAACGTACACGACCCTACGGTGGAAAAATGCGGTGAGTATTATTACATGTATCAAACTGATGCATCGTACGGCAATGCACACGATGGCAATGGCCACTTTTTTTACAGGCGTTCCAAAGATCTGGTGAACTGGGATTTTATGGGGCCTGTAATGATGTCAGCGCCTGCATGGGTAAAAGATTCGCTCAACAATAAAAGGGCGAGAATGAGTCCTGCATTGCCGCCCATTGCTAATCCTAATTATGGCTACTGGGCACCCTGCATTAAAAAAGTAGGAACTAAATTTCGCTTGTATTACAGCATTGTGGTGATCGATCCAATTGTGGGTACAAGTACCGATAATTCATGGTCGGAAAGAGCTTTTATAGGATTGGCAGAAACAGATGACCTGGCTACAAATAATTGGACAGATAAGGGTATGGTGGTATGTAGCGAACCCGATGGGGTGCGTTCTTATAACCGTTCTGGTCCCAATGACTGGAGCGGTTATTTTAAGTTCAATGCCATTGATCCTTCGTTTGTGCAAACACCCGAAGGCGAGCAATGGTTGATCTACGGTTCATGGCATTCGGGTATAGCCGCATTAAAATTGAACACCACAACCGGTAAGCCCGATCGCTTGCAAAGCATCGACGATTACGGTATTCGCATTGCAGGTCGTGGTGTTGTAAGCAGCAACCGCTGGCAGGCGCTTGAAGGTGCCGAAATAGTGTACAATGCCGAAACAGGTTACTATTATCTTTTCCTAGCCTACGACGAATTGTCTGTAGCATACAACACCCGTGTGTGTCGCTCCAGGAATATTACCGGCCCTTACGAAGGAATGGATGGTGGTAATATCACCAACGGTGCAGAGTGTTTTCCATTGCTTACACATCCTTACCAGTTTAGTGGACATACAGGTTGGGTAGGCATTTCGCACTGTGCAGTTTTTCAAAATCCGGATTCCAAAGCATGGTATTATGCTTCGCAGGGACGCTTGCCCGCCAATGTACCGGGTATCAATGTATCCAATGCAGTAATGATGGGGCAGGTGCGGCAAATAAAATGGACGCCCGATGGATGGCCCGTAGTGATGCCCGAACGATATGCTGCAGTGCCGGATAGCGTGTATAAGGAAAGCGATTTTGTTGGCACCTGGGAAATTATTCCGATGGCATACCAATACCAGGTAATGCAAACCTCCAAGCAATGCAGCTTCAATGCCAATAACACCATTACAGGTTCTATAACGGGTACATGGTCGTACGATGCAGCAAAAAAACTGCTTAATATCAACAGTCAACCCTACCCCGTTGCAGAAGCCTGGAATTGGGAAGCGGCTACACGAAAGCGTACCATTAGCTTTGCAGGGTTCTCCAATGCAAAGCTTACACTGTGGGGTAAAAAATTATGATGTTTGTTGAACGAAGTGTAACGATAGGAGTATAGCAATAAAATAGAATCACCAATATCAAGGAATCATGTTACGAAAGGCGAGTGGGTTTATCAGTTGTTTATTGGCAGTAACAGCATTGTCGTCGCAAGCACAAAAAATGTACAGCACAAAAGGGAATCCTTTGTTTACGCATAAGTACACTGCGGATCCCGCAGCCATGGTACATGGCGATAGTGTGTATCTCTACACCGGTCACGATGAAGCACCACCCAAACGCGAAAGCTATATCATGCACGAATGGCTTTGCTTTTCTTCGGCCGATATGGTCAACTGGGTAGAGCATCCTTCGCCACTCAATACCAAAGCTTTTAAATGGGCAAAAGACGATGCATGGGCATCGCAGGTAATTGAACGCAACGGAAAGTTTTATTGGTATGTAGCCATCAGCCACGATAGCATTCATGGCAAAGCCATTGGTGTAGCGGTTTCTGACAAACCAACAGGACCTTTTGTAGATGCCCGTGGCAGCGCTATTATCACCAACAACATGACCACCGATACCAAGATCAGTTGGGATGATATTGATCCTACTGTAATCATCGACAACGATGGACAGGCCTATCTTTTTTGGGGAAACACCCATTACTATTATGCCAAACTAAAACCCAATATGATCGAACTGGATGGCCCTTTCCAAAAAGTGGAAGGTTTGCCCGCATTTACCGAAGCGCCATGGTTGCATAAAAAAAATGACTGGTACTATCTCTCTTATGCCACCGGCTTCCCCGAAAAAATTGCTTATTCCATGAGCAAAAACATCAACGGTCCCTGGGAGTACAAAGGCATTCTGAATGAACTGGCAGGCAACAGCAATACCAATCACCAGGCCATCATTCAATTCAAAGGCAAATGGTATTTCGTGTACCACAACGGCGGTGTAAATACCGAAGGCGGCAGTTTCAGAAGATCTGTTTGCATTGATGAACTTTTTTATAACAAAGACGGCAGTATGAAACGTGTAGTGATGACTAGCGAAGGAGTAAAGCCTGTGAAATAAAATAATGCTGGTACCAGCTTTGGTTTTTCATGGCAACTTCGTTGCGTCGCAATCCTTTCAACTGCATCTCATTTGACATCTTTTTTCAACACATATTGTATCACTAACTCATGAAACCTTTTAAAATACTCACAGCGGCATTAGCATCAGTTTCCCTCTTACAGGCAAGTGCACAAAACAATAATACCATTGTAGTAAAACCCAATCAACTGGTAGCAACGGTGCAACCCACTATGTGGGGCGTATTCTTCGAAGACATTAACCTGGGTGCTGATGGTGGCATTTATGCGGAGTTGGTGAAGAACCGTTCCTTCGAATTTTCCAAACCACTCATGGGTTGGAAAGTAGACCAGCAACCATTTAAGGAAGGTGCCGTATTGGTGTTGAACAGGAAAGAAGATAATACTGCAAACCCCCGCTACATAAGGGTTACTGCTAATAATACCACTGCTGGTAGTTTAAGTTTTACCAACGAAGGTTTCAGGGGCATGGGTATTAAAAAAGATAATGGTTACGATTTTTCTGTAAACTATCATACCGTTTCAGGCCAGGTAAAACTGCATGTTGAATTAGTTACTGAAAAAGGAGAAACAATTGGCAGCACCATTGTAACTCCTGCAGCAACAAGCGGTGAAGCATGGAGCAAAGCCACTGCAAGTTTTACTGCTACTACTACCGAGCCAAAAGCTAAACTCAAAATTTGGGTAGAAGGTACCGGTGTTATCGACCTGGATATGATCTCCCTGTTTCCCAAAGATACCTGGAAAAATCGACCCGGCGGTATGCGTGCCGATATGATTCAAATGCTGGCCGATATGAAGCCTGGCTTCATTCGTTTTCCCGGTGGGTGCATTGTAGAAGGCTACGACTTGTCGCAGCGTTACCAATGGAAAAAAACGATCGGCCCTATTGAAGAGCGCCAGCTCATTATCAACCGCTGGAACTTTGAATTTTCTCATCGTCCAACACCCGATTATTTTCAAACTTTTGGATTGGGCTTCTTTGAATACTTCCAGTTGTCGGAAGATATCGGTGCCGAACCATTGCCCATTTTAAACTCTGGTATGGCCTGCCAGTTCAACACTGCGGAAGTAGTAGAGCTGGATGAACTGCAACCTTATATACAGGATGCTTTAGATCTTATTGAATTTGCGAATGGCGATATCACTACCACCTGGGGTAAAAAGCGTGCCGATATGGGCCATGCTGCACCATTCAATTTAAAATTCCTGGGAGTGGGCAACGAGAACTGGGGTCCACAATATGTAGAGCGTTTAAAACTCTTTAAGCAAGCGATTAAAGCGAAGTATCCCAATATGCAACTGGTTACCAGCAGTGGTACCGATCCTAATGGTGAACGCTTCGATTACCTGAACAAAGAACTGCGTGTCATGAATGCCGATATCATTGACGAGCACTATTATCGCAAACCCGAATGGTTCCTCGAAAATGCACGCCGCTACGATAGTTACGACAGGAATGGATCGAAAGTATTTGCCGGTGAATACGCCGCACAAACCGATAAAACAGTAAGTGTTGAAAATGCCAATAACTGGAAAGGTGCTATTTCTGAAGCAGCGTTTATGACGGGTTTAGAACGCAACGCTGGTGTGGTTAACATGGCTTCGTATGCACCTTTATTTGCGCATATCGATGGCTGGCAATGGAAGCCCGATATGATTTGGGTAAACAACCTGCAGGTATTTGGAACGCCTAATTATTATGTACAAAAATTGTATTCGCTCAACAAGGGAACTAATGTGGTACCTGTTACGTTGAACAATGATGTAATTGCCGGCCAGGACAGTTTGTATGCATCTGCAGTAGTAGATAGCAAAACCAACGAAGTGGTTGTAAAACTGGTGAATGCTTCCGGCAAATCGCAAAGCAAAACCCTGCAATTTGAAGGGTTGAAAAAACTGCCAGCAGAAGCATTGTTAACTGTACTAAAAGCCAACCTAGGTGAAGTAAATAACTTTAGTACTCCACAGGCTGTAGCGCCTGCCGAAAGCAAAATGCAACTGAAAGGAAAAAGCGTAACGCTTGAAGCTGCACCTTATAGTATGACGGTTTTCAGGATGAAATTGAAATAGTTTTTTTTGGTTTACTGGGGCCTGTTGTAATTGTACAGCCGGCCCTTTTATTTTCGCTGTTATGAAAAAATATGGATGGCTGTTGTGCACACTCCTGCTGGCTGTTTTTTCGGCGAAAGCCCAGCGCCCCGAAGTAGGTAAAACCTATACCAATATTGGTGTACACGACCCTGTAATGATACAACAGGGGGATACTTATTTCCTGTTTTGTACAGGCACTGGTATTGCCCGTTGGAGTTCTAAAGATTTAAAGAACTGGACTTTTGAAAAGTCCGTTTTTGCTACGGCTCCACCATGGGCGGTAGATACGATCCCAGGATTTAAGAATCATATTTGGGCGCCTGATATTTCGTATCACAACGGGTTGTATTATCTCTACTATTCAGTATCGGCTTTTGGTAAAAACACTTCTGCCATAGGCGTAGCTACTACACCCACTTTATTTACCAGCGACAGCAATTACAAATGGACCGATCATGGTCGGGTTATTCAATCCTATCCCGGTATTACCAATTGGAATGCCATTGATCCCAACATCATCGCCGGCTCCAAAGGCAGGCCTTATATGATGTTTGGCTCATTTTGGGATGGCTTGCAATTGGTTCGTTTAAGTAAAAACCGTTTACAGGTTGATGGCAAGCCTGAAACCATTGCCAGCCGTAAAGCAGCGTCTTCTTCGGTCAATCCCTTAGCCATCGACGATAATCCCAAAGATGCCGGTGGCAATGCTATTGAAGCGCCTTTTATTTTCAAGAAGAACAATTACTACTATTTGTTTGCCTCTATTGATTATTGCTGCAAAGGGCCAAAGAGCACATACAAAATGATCGTAGGCCGCTCTAAAAAAATAGAAGGGCCATACCTCGATAAGGAGGGAAAAAGCATGGCAACCGGCGGTGGTAGCTTAGTGTTGCAGGGAAATGAAAACTGGTATGGAGTAGGCCATAATGCAGTATGCAGTTTTAATAATACCGACTACCTTATTTTTCATGGCTACGATGCCAAAGACAATGGCAAATCAAAACTGCTGATAAAGCCGCTGAGCTGGGATGCCAATGGATGGCCTGTTGCCAGGTTGGATGAATAACCGGGGGGCTTCAATGTTTGCGCTACTTTGCAGGAATTGTTTTATTTTGGTTTCGTGGACTTGGGCATGTTTGTTACACGTCAGGCTTGAATGCCCGGCCTACAACCAGGGTTGGATATGAAACAATTTAAACGTTAGTAGATGGATAAAAAAAAATACCCGCATCCCGATGGTGAATTGACCATCATTTGGCAACCCAAAAAATGTATTCATTCAGGTGTTTGTGTACGCATGTTGCCAGATGTGTATCATCCCAAAGAAAAGCCCTGGATACAAGCCGACAAAGCATCTGTTGAAGCATTGATTTCCCAAATCAAAAAATGCCCGTCCGGTGCACTGAGCTTCGAATTAAAACCAAACACCTAGTGGCCTACTGATAAAGCCTGCGGCATTGTAACATAAGGATTATCCGTAGTGCACACTGTAAAAAGGGATAGCTATTTTTTAGGCCAGTAGATCATGTACCGGGCATCGTGTATTTTGTAAAATGGTACCACTTGCAGGTTGCTGAAAGCTGCAGGGGCAAAGAGGTTGGTGGTGGTATAGGTTTGTGGTTTTCCTGCTACCGGTTTTAAGTATTTTGTAAGATCTGCATCCTTGCTTATCAGCGTGGGCCATTCGTTGGCAGCATACATTTTTCCATTGGCTCGGTATCCTCCAAACTGATCTTTCCCATTTCCCTTACAGTATTCAGCATTGAGTGAATCTGTTTTGGCAGCCAGCACTATGGGGCCTTGCAAAAAGGCAACATAGTTGGAGTTGGGATTCAGTTTTTCGGTCCTCAATTTCATGGGCAATTTAATCTCCACCTGGTCGTCTTTGATCCACTTGCGGGTAATTTTTATATACGTGCCCGGCTGTTCTGTAACAGGCACTTGTTTGCCATTAATTTTCATTTCCAGCTTCCCGGCTTCTACCCAACTGGGGTATCGTATAAATATGCTGAAACTGCCCGCAGCTACATTTTGAATACTCAGTGTACTCACATCTCCTTCGGGGAAATACGTGTCTTGCGCAAGCAATAATTCCCTGCCCGGCCAATACAACCGCGAAGACATGAACAGGTTTACATACAGGTCATCCTTTGTATGGCTGTAAATAAGTTCACCATATTTTCCATGATTTTCCATGCCGGTACCTACACAGCACCACATGCAATCCTGCGATTGTGAATACACACGATAATGCCTGGGCCGCATGGGGGTATAATACACAAAGCCACCGTTCACCGGGTGTTGGCTCGAAAGAATATGGTTGTACAGTGCCCGTTCGTAATACTCTATATATTTCATGCCGCCATCTTTCAGAAAAATTGATTTCGTCAGTTTGAGCATGTTGTAAGTATTGCAGGTTTCCGGCCCTGCTACAGACGACACCATCGTGGCAAAATCGTTGGGTGCATTGAAATGTTCATTCACACTATTACCGCCAATAACTGTTGTGCGGTTGGCCACTACGGTTTGCCAAAAAAATCGGGCTGCTTTTCCATAGGCTGCATCGTTGCTGAGCTGTGCGATTTTTTCATAACCTACCACTTCTGCAATTTGCATATTCGCATGCAAGCCTGTGAGTTTGTCTTCGCCCGCTACCAAAGGGTTTAGCATAGATTGTTGTGTGTACCTGCGGGCTAGCTGCAGGTATTTATTGTTGCCGGAAATGCTGGCTACATCGGCAAACACTTCGTTCAGGCTGCCATGTTCGGAAAACAACATCTTTTGAATTTGCGCATCATCCAGTTTTGCGGAAACACTGTCGATGAAATCGGCCAGTCGAATCAAAATCAATTTTGCCTGTGGTTTTCCTGCTATCAAAAAAGCATCGCGAAGGCCTGCCATCAACTTGTGCAGGTTGTATAATGGCACCCATTTTTCATTGAGGGCAAAAGTGTCGGAACTGATTTTTCCTGATGCAATATCGTTCCACATGCTAATGCCACCGGGCATGCCGCCAATATACCCTGTGCCAATTTTATCCTGGCAGCGCTTCAATTCAGCCAGCATTTTATTCAGCCGTTTATTGATGCCGGTGTCGCCGGTGGCAGCATGCATATTGGATAAGGCAGATAAATAGTGGCCGCCAATATGGCCATCAAGGCCGGTGTTTTCCCAGTTGGGATAGTTGTCTTTGGTGGGGGATAGCCCTGCTTCTTTCAAATAGGGAGCCAGCAAGCGGTCGGGGTCTAATGAAAGAATATATTTCAAATCTGTTTGCTGCGCTACATTAAACGGGCCCGGCAATATCCTCACATGTTTCAGTGGAAATGGATGCATGGTTTGGCCCATTGCATATAGTATAAACGATAGGCTGAAAAAAAACAGCAAAGCAATCTTGGACAGACACAGTGTAGAATGAATATTTTTTTTCATTTCGATGAACATTCATTTAATGAAATCAAGATGTACAAACTAGGTATCTGGAATGGCAGAGCAGTAGATTTCGTTAGGGTGTTTAAGGCTGGGCGAAATGGCTGCTTTTAAAATTACACATTTCGCATTGTGCAAACTATTTCGTGCCGGTAGTTTTTATAGGGATGGCGTTATGCACCCGTCTTTAATGAACTTTACTACAGGGGCATCCCTGGCTCCAGGATACGTAAAAACGATAGGATAGGAGCTATGCAAGCTCAGGTTTAAGAATGCCTGGGGTAATGTGTCAAGATGATCTGCTTTATTATTTCTTCAGGATTCCCTTGTCAACGCTTTCGTTGATCAGTTGTTCGGCATAGGCCCAAATAGAAGCGGAGCCTTCTTTCATGGCGCTTTTCTTATCGTACACTTTTTGATAGGGTACATCGAATTCCGTCCAGGTGCCACCGTTGTTGGACGTGTTTTGTAGCAGTGGTTCAAAGCGGTCAACGGTTTTGGCAAATTTGGCTTCATCGCTCTGGCCATCTTCAAATTCTTTCCAGATAGCAATAAACTCTTCTGCCTGTGCTGCAGGTAGAAGCCCGAATATTCTTTTAGCAGCAAGTAATTCTTCTTCGGTGTTAGTGTGATTTTTTTGCGTATCGTACAAAAAAGTATCGCCTGCATCAATTTCTACTATATCATGTATCAATACCATTTTCAACACTTTCAATACATCAATGGGTTTGTTTGAATGTTCGGCCAGTACAATGGCCATCATAGCCAGGTGCCAGCTATGCTCTGCATCGTTTTCGTTCCTGTTGCTGTTGAATAATTTGGTTTTGCGCAGTATATATTTCAGCTTATCAATTTCCTTAATAAAAGCTACCTGTTGTAATAAATTGGCTGAATGCATGGCCTTATAGGTTTAGAGAGACGCTTGTTGTTTGAAATGCAGGACAAAATTACTCTCACAAGCATTACCCGCAACCATCTTCTTTCTGTGGAGGCTCATAGGCACATATATGGGTTTACGATTCTTTCACTAAAAGGAAAATGATTTATGGTATGCTAAAGCCTGTTAACATTTTTACCTGCTTCAATCCGGCAAAAAGGGCATTCCTGCTGATGTTAATACACTGTGAGCATTCAGTTAAAAGTGCAACTATCCACTACCTGTTTACATACAAAACAAATACATGCATTTGCAAATGCATGAGCAACCGTAGCGGTTTGCATACGGGCTATGCATCGGGTATAACCTTTATTTTTTAGGTACAAATAATCAACGCGTTGACCAACGCTTAGTGCCATGTTCATCGGCTGTACAGCACTTTGTACTTACGCCTGTAAGGCTTCAAAATAGGGGGTGCGTTTACCCGATTTTTCGTCATTCGATTCATGACACAAGTCATTTCATTTAGCGAAAGGAATCATAAAGCCCGATAATTAACATCATGTTTAAGGCTGTTGCATCCGATGACATTTGCTCTATCATTTAAATTTTTTTTATGAAAGAGAAATTAAGGAAAGGATTAAAACCATTGATCACTTGTGCCTTTTTAACGGGTGGTCTGTTCATTATGAACAGCGCCCAGGCACAAAAAGTGTATCGTCTTGCCTCTAATCAGATGGTAATTGATGGTACATCCAACATTCACGACTGGACAATGAAATCGGCGAGTGCAACGGGCAGCGCCTCATTGGTGTCAAACGCTGCAAATGCGGTGGTTGAACTGACCAATGTATCATTCTCCGTACCGGTTGAAACTTTGAAAAGCGACAAATCGGGCCTGGACAAAAACGCTTACAAAGCACTCAAGTCAGACAAGTTCAAGAGCATCAGCTTTACAGGTGCCAAAGCCACTTTGAAGCCTACAGGTACTAACACTTACACCATTACTTCTGCAGGAAAACTCACTATTTCTGGCGTTACCAAAGATGTAGTACTGATTGCAGGTGCTGCTATGAATGGCGACAATAGCTTACACATTGTGGGTGCTTACAAACTTAAAATGACAGACTTCTCGGTAGAGCCACCTTCTCTGATGATGGGTGCTATTAAAACTGCCAATGAGATCACATTTAAATACGATATCGTATTCAAACCCTAACTAAGGGGACACTTCATTTATTTTTTAGACAAATCAAACAACAAATATGCGAGTGAATTACAGACATTTGACAATTGCGGCCTGTATGGTGGTGGTGGGATTGCCTTTCGGTGCAACAGCTCAGAAAGCAAAAAAAGAAAATACTGACTCAGCTTCTACCCATTTTTCTTATGGCCGCCCCGATTTTTGGCGTGCATACGATGCCAGTGGTATCAATGTTTTTGAAACTACTAAAGACGATTACAACAAGCCTTATACCGGCATGAAAATTCGTTTTGGTTCTGCATTTACGCAACAATACCAGGATCTGAAACATGAAAATCCTGATGCTGCATTTAACCAGACCACTAACAAACTGTTCCCGATCAACAATGGCTTTATGACCGCCCAGGCTTCATTGTTCCTGGATGCTCAACTGGCTGACGGTATCAGGTTGAACGTGGCTACTTACCTGTCTTCTCGTCACCACAACGAAGCATGGGTAAAAGGTGGTTATATCCAATTTGACAAACTGCCATTCAAAGGCAAAATTTTCGACGACATCATGAAAGTAACCACTATTAAAATTGGTGAATATGATGTGAACTATGGTGACCAACACTTCAGAAGGTCTGATGGTGGACACGTGATGTACAATGCTTTCATGGATAACTACATCATGGACGCTTTCACTACTGAAATTGGTGGTGATATCACTGTACAGCATAATGGTTTCTTTGGAACATTTGGTTTAACTGGTGGTGTACTGAAAGGTTATATCGACTCAGTAGTATCTACTTCTACCAACCCCGAAGGACAAATGCAACCTTCTATCATTCTGAAAGCAGGTATCGATAAACAAATCACTGAAGATCTTAGGCTTCGTGGTTCTGCAAGCTGGTACCACAATGGCAATACCGGTAACAAATGGAATACCCTGTACTGGGGTGACAGGACTGGTAGCAACTACAACAACGTAATGGAAAAATGGAAAGGTGCTGATGGTGTAACTCCTCAAGCCTATACTGCTATCCCATGGTCTGGCCGCCTGAACCCAGGTTTCAGTCAAAAAGTAGATGCTGTGATGCTGAACGGTTTTGCTAAGTACAAAGGATTTGAAGTTTTCGGTACATATGAAACTGCTTCAGGTTGCAGCGGCGCTGCTTACACTGGTGCCAATGCTAAATTCACCGACAGTGCCCGCAGAACAATGAACCAATTCGCTATCGAAGGTATTTACAGGCTCAGCCTCGGCAATCCTGAAAATGTATTCATCGGTGCCCGTTACAATACTGTTAGCGGTAAATTGGCCAGCTCACCAACTATTATCTACACAGATGATATTACTGTAAACCGGTTGGCTTTCAGTGCTGGTTTCTTCATGACAAAAAATATCCTGTTGAAAGCTGAATATGTAAAACAACAGTATAAAAATTTCCCAACTACCGATTACCGCGCAGGTGGTAAGTTCGATGGTTATGTAATAGAGGCGGCTATTTCTTTCTAAGTCCTTTCTCTAGTTCTCTATACACGAAGTCGGCAACCTTGCCGGCTTCGTTGTTTTTAGGGGTGCCTGTAAAAATGATGTTACGGGCTGACTTAAAACGATTCACAGTTTTTCAGCAATGTACATGCATTTTTTTTCGTACTGCTTCGCCAGGTTTTTTAAAACATCCCGTTTTCATTCACCATATTCTCCGGTACGGCCTGGGCAAAATCCCAGAGTTCTACGATCTTGTTGTTGTTAAATCGGAAGATGTGCATGACCGCTGCTCCTGCCTCGCCGGGTTGCTGCCGGATATGCGAATGCACGGCCACCATTTCTCCATCTTGCAAAGCCCTTTTTATTTCAAAAATTTTATTGGGATTTTGCAGCGCCGCTTCTTCCATAGCTGTCATTAAAGTATCACCATCGCCTTTGAAATAGGCATTGTGGTGTTTGAATTCGCGGGATGCATAGAGACTAAATGCCTCCCTGGAATTTCCTTGTGCACAACGCTTTAAAAAGTCCTGGGCTATTTCTTTAATGGTCATAATTGGGGTTGTATTTTTTTATGAAAAAACTGCTTTTGCTTTCGAGTAGCTGATGTTAAAATGTTAAGTTCTGCTTACATAAAGCGCAATAGTTGAGCAATATGCATCGAAGTCAGAAATATGCTTTGTATTGGTATTTAAACAGTAGTGAAAATAAGAATAGTAAAATAATACATCATATAGTAAAACATTGCATTGTTTGCCTTAGTGGTTGCTTTATAATTTTACTTCAACGATAATGCATGCTTGCTATGTCCCCTTCTGATTTCATGTATTAGCGTGTTTGAGTAACACTAAAAAATAGCTAGCGCTTATGAAACAATTCCTAATTGTTGCAGCGACAGTTCTATGCACTGTCCTGACTACAAGTTATGCCCAAAACACACAGGGCAATCCGCCTGCGGGTACCAGTACAAGGCCCGTTACAGGCAAGGTCACCGACGAAAACGGGCAGCCTCTCGCAGATGCTACTGTAGAAGTAGAAAATTCAAATGTGCGTACTATCACAGCAAAGGATGGCACATTCAAATTGCAACTGCCTGCCGATGCCAAAAGACTGGTTATCTCTTTTGTAGGTATGGAAACAAAAACCATTGAGATAGGTAGCCAGGATGCGTTTTCTGTTGGTATGAAGTCCATGGCTGGCACGAGTGATGAAGTAATTGTAGTGGGCTACACTACGCAGAAAAAAGTAAACCTGACAGGTGCCGTTGGTACGGTAAAAGGGGATGTGTTGTTGCAACGCCCGGTTCCCAATGCAGGCAACTTATTGCAAGGACGTATCACAGGTTTGCAGATCACACAGCCTTCTGCAGAGCCTGGTAGAGATAATCCTAACTTTTTGATCAGGGGCCGTGGTTCGTTTGGTGCTTCCAACAACCCGCTTATCCTGATAGATGGTGTGGCAGGTGCGTTCAACAATGTATCACCCAACGATATTGAAAATGTAACAGTGTTGAAAGATGCAGCTTCAGCAGCTATCTACGGTTCAAGAGCTGCAAATGGTGTAATACTGGTAACTACCAAAAAGGGTAGCAAAGGAAAACCAACACTGTCGTATTCTATGAACGTAGGTGTGTACAAACCCACTGCTTTGCCGAAGTTGATCAATAATTCTGCCGAGTATATGGAAATGTACAATAAGGCTGCAATACGTGGTGGTGTGGCATTTAAATACGACCTGGCAGAAATTGAAAAATATCGTAATCCAACGGATCCTAACCAGTATCCCAGCTTCAACAATATGGATTACTATTTCAACAATGCAGTGGTGCAAAATCATAACCTGGGATTGTCGGGAAGTACAGAAAAAAGCAATTACAATATTTCGCTTAGTTACCTCGACCAGGAGGCCATGCTACCCGGTTATGATTTCAAACGCTACAATGTTTTGCTGAACTATACCAACCAGGTAACCAAGCGTGTAAGTGTGGGCACCATTATGAACATGGCGTACAAGAACAGGCAGGAGCCACCGTTCACCAGCGAAAACCTTGCCCTGGCAGTATATGCTGCGGGACCACTGTATGGTCCATTTTTACCCGATGGTTCCGGTCGCATAGTATCGAGGGCTTACCAGGGTGAAGGCAGAAACCGCAACCCGCAGGAAGCATTTGCTATGGGTTGGCAAAATACCAAGGAGTATAACATTAATGCGCAGGCTTTTATTGATATCAAAATTGCAAAAGGACTTACGCTTACTTCCAAAGCAGCTATCAACTACGTGGATGAGTATTACAAAATGTACCAGCATCCATACAACGCTTACCTGCTGCAGCAAAAAGATCCGCTTACTGGCGATTACCAAACCGGTGCCAGTGCATTTTTCGGTCCCGATTATTTGGGCGTAACCGACCAGTATGCCAAAGTGATGACGCCAACTTTGTATTCTGTTTTAAACTATCAAAACACATTTGCGAAAGATCATAGCTTCCAGGCATTGGTGGGATTTGAACAGATCACCAATAAGTCGCAGGGCATGAGAGCACGGAGATTGAATGGTGTGTCTACAGCTCTCGAAGAGTTGACAGGTTATTCCAATACCGGCGAAGCCATCAATGCAACGTACCCACGTTTGCCGGGTTTACCTTCCACATCGGAGTGGGGATTGCAATCGTTTTTCGGAAGAGTGAACTATGCTTACAAACGTAAATACCTGTTGGAAGGAAATGTTCGCTACGATGGTACTTCAAGAGTTTCGCCCGATTATCGCTGGGGTTGGTTCCCATCTGTATCAGCAGGTTGGTTGGCATCTGAAGAAGATTTCCTGAGGAACGCTTTACCCATTGTAAACAACCTGAAACTGCGTGCTTCGTATGGTACACTGGGTAACCAGGACATTGGTAACTATCCTTACCAGAATGTGCTTACAGTAAGTGGTATCAGCTATCCATTTGGCAACACTACTCCTGCACAGGGCGCAGTGCTGAATACCTATCGCGACCAGAGCCTGAAATGGGAAACAACCACCATTCTCGACCTGGGTGTGGATATGGATCTGCGCAAAGGTTTGTTTGGATTCTCATTTGACTATTTCAACAAGGTTACCAACGATATTTTGGCTGCACAACCGGTGCCTGCGAGTCTTGGTTTAGGATCACCCACTTTCAATAATGGTAAAATGGAAGTGAAGGGCATTGAACTCGAAGTACGCCATCAAAATACATTTGGCGAATTTCATTACAGTGTGAATGGTCAATTCTCTACTGCCAAAAACAAAGTACTGGACATTAAAGTTCCGGGCTTTGGTACCAGCATCAACCAGGTAGGATTACCTTATGGTTCTCATTACCTCTATGTATGGGATGGAATATTCCAGGAAGAAGATGTACTGGTGGGTGCTAAAGTGCCAAGGCATGTGTTGAACCCCAACCCCAAAGCCGGCGATTTGAAAATGAAAGATGTGACCGGTGATGGAGTAGTAGATGCGAACGATCGTGTGGTGGTAGATGGTGCATATCCCGAATACCTGTATTCATTTGGTTTGAATGCCGATTACAAGCGTTTTAGTTTTAGCGCATTTTTCCAGGGAGTGGAAGGTTTGAAAAACAGGGTGAACAACTGGGGTGTAGATCCATTTATGCAAGGCACTTCGCCTACCGAAAAATGGAGGAATGCATGGACACCTCAAAACAGGAGCAACACATTGCCAGCGCTGTACGTTGCTGGATACACAGGTGTTGCGGCTTATGTAGGTTCTACCTATTACCTGATGGATGCTTCTTACCTGCGCCTGAAAAACGTAATGCTTTCGTATGCACTGCCCGATAAATGGGCGTCAAAAATTAAAGCAAATTATATATCGGTGTATGTGTCTGCCGACAACCTCTTTACCATTACCGATTATGAAGGAAGTGACCCCGAACGTAGCAGCACTACTGGCAACTATGTGCAGTATCCACAGGCACAAATTTTCACCACAGGTTTAACTATTAAATTTTAGAATCATGAAGTATCGCAATAAAATAGTCGCATTCGGCCTGCTGGTTGTTTCTGCTGTAGCATGCAACAAAGAAGTGCTGGATCAAAATCCGCCCGATAGTGTTTCTACCGATATTTTCTGGGCCACCGATGCCGATGCGCAAAGTGCACTGGCAGGTGTGTACACCCGGCTGGGCCAAAACTTTTTGGGCTACGAAAGAGTGTACCTCGATGGTTTGTCGGACAACGCATTTTTGTGGGACAATACCAACCAGCCCAACTTTTTGTTGATGACCACAGGTTCTTTGTCGGCATCATTATCTGGTGCTATTGTCAACATGTACACTTCGCCATACAGGGCCATTACTTCCTGCAACTACTTTTTAGACAATGTAGAAAAAGTACCTACTACCAATGTGAAGAAACGCCAGTATGCTTCGGAAGTGCGTTTCATCAGGGCGCTGTGTTATTTCGAACTGGTGCAGTCCTGGGGTGGCGTTCCATTGTACGATCATTTTCCGGCCACACTTGAGTCTGTAAAAATTGCAAAGAGCACCAAGGAAGAAGTGTATGCTTTTATCGAAAAGGATTTGGATTCTGCTATTTTGAATTTGCCATCCGTAAAATACAATGGCCATGCTGTAAAAGGCAGTGCACAGGCATTGAAGGCAAGAGTGCTGTTGACCCAGCAAAAATGGGCTGATGCTATTCCATTGTTGAATGATATAGTAATACAGGGAAAATTTGCATTGTCCAACAACTATGGTTCATTGTTTGTAACCTCTGGTCAAAATTCGGCCGTTGTAAATGCAGAGATCATGTTCTCTACCCAATATCTTACTACTACCAATCCGCAGCGTACAAGCCCCGGTGCTGCAGGTATGGATATTGAGTTGGGATGGTATTCGTTACTGCAACCTTACCAGGATCTGATCAATGATTATCAAATGACCGATGGCCTTTCCATTACCGAGTCGCCATTGTACAATCCTGCCACGCCTTATGCCAACCGCGACCCACGTTTGAACAAGACTGTGAAACTGCCTGGTGAAGATTGGCGCAATCCCGGTACCGGTGCTATTTGGGCAGGTAGTTATACTCCTTTCACCGGCTTCCTGGTGGAGAAATATGTAGATCTGTCGAGGGCTCCATTTACAACAGCCACCGCTACGCAAACCGACCAGGATTTTATTCACCTGCGTTATGCCGATGTATTGCTGATGTATGCAGAAGCAAAAAATGAAGTGAGTGGTCCCGATGCTACGGTGTACGATGCCATCGATGCAGTGCGCCAGCGTGCCGATGTGAATATGCCAAAAGTGGACAGGGTGAAATACAATACAAAGGAAAAACTGCGTGACTATATCCGCCACGAACGCCGTATTGAATTTGCATTTGAAGGACAGCGATACAATGATTTGAAGCGTTGGAATATTGCGCATATCAAACTGCCTACTTTGAAAACACCGGCCAATGTGCCACTCGTGTTTGAAACAAAAAATTATGTTCTCCCATTCCAGCAAAGCGAGCTCGACAACAATCCGAAGCTTGTGCAGAATCCGGATTACTAAGATCTTGTTCAGGGTTTTGTTTTAGCAGCAACACCAGCCCTGCACCGAAAGGTGCGGGGCTCTGTTTTTTTGGTGAATCATGTATTACACAAAACAATTATTCGATTGCTTGCATTTCATTGGAGAGCTCACTACTTTTATTCTCACCCGGGTTTTCTATACTACCCGGCTTTTCCGGATGTTTCACCATTTAAATCATCCGTTATGTATGTAGTCCGCGATATTTTCAAATTGAAGTTTGGCCATTTTAAACCGGCCAAAGAATTGCTCACAGAAGCAATGGACAAGGGGCTCTTACCCGCTCCTGAAAGAAAGCCAAGGGCACTCAGCGATTTTACCGGCGACAGTTATCGCCTCATTTTCGAAGAAAGCTATGAAAGCCTGGCCGAGTTCGAAAATGAGTTGACCGGTAGCATGCAGAAGCCCGAATGGCAGCAGTGGTACACAAAGTTTAAGGAGCATATTGAAAGCAGCTCCCGCGAAATTTTGAAAACAGTGAATTAGGCGTTTGTTCTATCTGATCTACTTCCTCCGGAGTTCCTGGTTGAACCTGGCTGGAAGGGTGTATTCATATTTCATCATCCCTAAAATCTTAAACAATGAAAAAGTTGTTGATGTGCCTGCTTGTGTTACCCGCATTACTATATGGCCAGGCAAAACAAGATGTATTGATTGTTGGTCGATTGATGCCGAAGTTTGACAAGATTGATGCTTTTGAAAAAGCGTTGGCCAACCACAATAAAAAATTTCACACCACTGCGCCATTTAAGGTTACCGTTTTTTTTGTGAACACCGGGCTCGATGCCGGTAGCTATCAAATGAGTATGGGACCAGTAAGCTGGGAGGAAATTGATAAGCGTGTGCCCGGCGATGCACATGATGCTGACTGGAAGAACAACGTATTGCCATTAGTGCAAAAAGTGTCCAACGATTCCTATTTAATGTACAAACCCGATATGAGTACAATTGGCTTTAACGATTTCGCCGAAAAAGCATCCATAGCACGCTACTATTACAAACCGGGCTGTGGTCCTAAAACAGAAGAGATATTTAAAGGATTGAAACAATACTGGGAAAAAGATGGAGCAACCATTGCAGTGTACCAAACCAATAGCTCGGGCGATCCCGCGTTTAACCTGGTATTTCGCCACAAGCAGGGATGGAAGGAAAAAGCAGAAGGCTTTCATAAATCAATGAAAGAATTGATGGGGGAATCTGCTTACAACAAGTTCCTCGAAAACATGAATGCTATTATTGATCATGTAACGGGAGAAACCATTTACATGCGAAAAGATTTAAGTTCCAATTAAACAATACGCTCATTAAAAAAGTCTGGGTTTGCCAAGGCAAATGCCCGGACTTTTTTGTTAATGCTATTTCACAACTCCTGTAGTTCTCTTGTATACAATGTAGCTGTAGATGCTATGCGATGTGAAAATGCCCGAATTATTACTTGATATAAATCATGTTTTTGGCCACTATTTTGTGGGATTTGTCAAACCTATCCTTATAGATTCAGTGTACTTTTGCGCTTCGGAAAATTTTATTTTGCCATAACCTGCGAGTGTTATTCCCCTCATCATCTTGCTTTAATTGAATTACTGAAATGTACAACACCTACCCGCCGCACAAATTTCATATTCCTGTAATGGGATTGGCATATACTATTGATTCGCCGGTGAAAGTGGCAAGATTTGGTATCGCTTCAGTTATATCCATTGTAGAAGATGGTTTGCTGGAAATGATGCGTAGTTATTACTGCGCTACAACGAAAGAAAAATACAATCCCATCAGCAAAAAAGAGGATGACTATCGTGCCCGTAGGGTTACCGATTACCTGAACCTGGTGAATAAAATTGTGAACGAGCAGGTTGACAAATTGAAAGCTTCTGCATTCGAAAAAGGTTCGGAGATCATCAAGTATTTCGAGATGCTGCCCGACGATAGCAAACTCAAGGAACTCTATGTGTACATGAAGAGTATTGATGATCTTTCTAAAAAGGAAGAGATCGAAACTTTTTTGCGTACACAAATACAACCCGGCAATATTGATGTAAATATCATGACCAAGGTGGATGGCAATCGCTTCGACAAAGAAGGCGCTTTGCTGCAGGATGGTTCGGAAGCAGTGTCGGCTTTGAGAGGTTATGCCAAGAGCGACCTGGTGAACTCTTCTGTAATTTTTTCAGCCGGTATGAATCCCCGCTTGTTTAATTACATGGAAACCCAGGATGTATTTGATGCCGATGAAAATGGGGTATTCAAAAAAAAAGTGATCATTAAAGTGAGCGACTACCGCTCTGCTTTGATACAGGGCAAATATTTGGCGAAGAAAGGAATATGGGTAAGTGAATTCAGAATCGAATCGGGATTGAACTGCGGTGGCCATGCATTTGCTACCGAAGGATTTTTGATGGGCCCCATTTTGGAAGAATTCAAAACAAAGAAAGAAGAACTGGTAGAAGCACTTTTTCAATTGTATAACCAGGCCATTAAAGCAAAAGGGAAACCCGGATTTGATAAGCCCCATGCAGTAAAAATTACGGCACAAGGTGGCATTGGCACTTTTGAAGAGCACGATTTTCTGCATAAGCATTATGGCGTGGAAAGCACAGGCTGGGGAACACCCTTCCTTGTGGTACCCGAAGCCACTACGGTTGATGAACATACATTGGACCAGCTTTGCAAAGCAGGAAAAGAAGATGTGATGCTGAGCAAGAATTCACCATTGGGTGTACGCTTCCATTATTTAAAAAACAGCAGTGCCGAAATCGAAAAGCTGGAACGCATTGCCGCTGGAAAACCCGGCAGTCCTTGTACAGAAGAGCACCTGGCGCTGAATACGGAGTTTACGGAAGAACCCATTTGTACTGCTTCCCGCAAATACCAGAAATTGAAACTGGCACACCTGGAAACACTGCAACTTCCAGAAGAGGAATACCAACAGCAGGTGGCCGATACAGTGGCTAAAGAATGTCTTTGTGTAGGTCTAAGTAACTCGGCAGCTAAAGTGATTGACCGGAAATTTGTAAAGCATTCTGATGCAGTGAACATTTGCCCCGGGCCCAATATTGCATACTTCTCCAAAGTGGTTTCGCTGCAAACCATGACCGATCATATTTACGGCCGCACCGATGTAGTTGAAAATAATGAACGCCCACATATGTTCGTTGCCGAACTGGGCTTGTATGTAAATCATTACAAAGAGCAACTACAGGGCAATCAACACGAAACGGATGCCAAGCAAATGAAATACTGCAGGGAATATTACAAAAACCTGTTGGAGGGCATTGCGTACTACCGTGCATTGCCAGGATTAGCCCAAAGCAACAGGCCTCAATTTTTGCAGTCGCTCGATATAGCCGAAGCAGAACTGAATGCATTGAGCTGCCAGTTTGGAATTGCGTAATGGGTTTTCTAAAGTTGGTAGGTTGACAGGTTGGAAAGTTGGAAGGTTCACGAGTTCCAAAGTTTGAAAGTTCACAAGTTGAAAGGCTTTCTGTATTCCAATCATCAATTTGACTTTTGAGCTAGACCTTAACCTTGCCTTTTTTTACCCAGCACCAGCACTAGTTTCCTTTATCTTTCAGCAAAATTGTTTGTTGCATGAAAGGAATATGGGCCGGTTTGCTGAGCCTGCTTTTGCTGGGCATTGGTGAAGCAAAAGCACAGTCGTTAAAGCATAAAAAAATATTGGTGTTTTCAAAAACCGTGGGGTTCAGGCATGCTTCCATTGCTAATGGGAAGGAAATGTTTTTGGAAATTGCCGGTTCCGAAAAGTTCAAAGCGGACACTACAGAAGATGCCACCGTATTCAACGCTAAAAATTTAAAGCAATACGATGTGGTAGTGTTTATGAACACTACGATGGATGTGTTGAATGCCGAACAGCAACAGGCTTTCCAGGATTTTATTCGCTCCGGTAAATCATTCCTGGGTATACATGCTGCTTCTGATACCGAATACGAATGGCCATGGTACAATAAGTTGGTGGGTGCCTATTTCGTGAGCCATCCCAAGCCACAGAAAGCTTCGTACATCAATCTCGATTCGTTGAACCCTGCCACTACTTTGTTTCCAACGGTGTTTACCCGCTTCGAAGAAATTTACAATTTCAAATCGCTGCAAAAAGACATTTTACATTTTGTACTGGCCGTAGACGAAACATCTTATACCGGCGGTACAATGCCCGATTTTCACCCCATGGCCTGGTGTCATGCGTTTGATGGGGGCAAGGCTTTTTACACGGCATTGGGCCACCATCCGGAAACGTACACCGACCCCGAGTTTCGCCAACATATTTTGGGGGCATTGCGATGGCTGCTAACAAAATAGGGAATTGAAATGGCCGAATACGGCCTCGGCAAAGCGCCGACTATTCCGTACATTGCGGCAGATTTTTTATAACTAATATCAATTTCAATGTCCATCTCATCACAATTCCGTCCCGGAGTGCTTTGGGGCGACGAAGTTCAGCAGCTCTTTGCCTTTGCCAAAGAAAAAGGCTTTGCAATGCCGGCTGTAAATGTTACAGGTACCAACACCGTGAATGCTGTATTAGAAACGGCGCGTGATCTGAATTCACCGGTGATCATCCAGTTTTCCCATAGCGGTTCCCAGTTTTTTATAGGAAAGGGTATAAAAAATACCAACGAAGCGGCAGCTATTGCCGGTGGTATTTCCGGTGCGCACTATGTGCACCATGCAGCAAAAGCCTATGGTGTACCCGTTATTTTGCATACTGACCATTGCGCTAAAAAAATTCTTCCCTGGGTAGAAGGTTTGCTGGCAGCAGGTGAAGAGCATTTTGCTAAAACCGGTGCTCCTTTGTTTAGCTCTCACATGCTCGACCTGAGCGAAGAGCCTATTAAAGAAAATATCGAGATCAGCAGCCGCTTTTTGGAGCGCATGAGCAAACTCGGTATGACACTCGAAATTGAATTGGGTGTGACCGGGGGCGAAGAAGATGGCGTAGACAATAGCCATGTTGAAAAATCTAAATTGTACACGCAGCCCGAAGAAGTAGCATACTCTTATGAAGAGTTGAAAAAAATCAGCCATCGCTTTACTGTGGCCGCTGCATTTGGTAATGTGCATGGTGTGTACAAACCCGGCAACGTAAAACTGGAACCAAAGATCCTGCGTGATTCACAGGCATACATCCAGCAGAAATATGGCACAGGTGCCAACCCTGTAGATTTTGTATTCCATGGTGGCTCTGGTTCTACTACCGAAGAGATCAGGGAAGGCATTAGCTACGGCGTTATCAAAATGAATATTGATACCGATGTGCAGTGGGCTTTCTGGGATGGTATTCGTGCTTACGAAGCCGATAAGCATGGCTACCTGCAGGGTCAAATTGGTAACCCCGACGGTGAAGATTCTCCCAACAAGAAATACTACGATCCAAGGGTGTGGCTGCGCAAAGGCGAAGAGAGCATGATTGCCCGCCTGAAACAATCGTTCAGCGATTTGAACAATGTGGATACGCTGAAGTAATAACCAATCAACTTTTTTTATAGCAAAGAGATGGGCCTCGGCTCATCTCTTTTTTTTGTCATTTTTTTCGATAAAGCGCTGATGCTGTTACTGCAAGCAGCATATAAAGCCAGTTGCTTGCAATACTTGCGGTACATTTGCGGTTCAATTTTTTACGATGGATATATTTCAGGAATCAGTTCAGCTACATAAAACATTGAGAGGCAAAATATCGGTGAGCAATAAAATGGATGTGCGCACTGCAGAAGATTTGAGCAAGGTATATTCTCCGGGTGTGGCTGCTCCCTGCCAGGAAATAGCTGCGGATCCGGCTAAAGTGTACGACTATACCATGAAGGGAAATTCGGTGGCAATTGTAACCGATGGTTCCGCAGTATTGGGCCTGGGCAATATTGGCCCGTTGGCCGCCATGCCGGTAATGGAAGGCAAAGCCATGTTGTTTAAAAAGTTTGCCAACGTAGATGCATTTCCTATTTGCCTGAACACGCAGGACCCCGAAGAAATTATTAGAACAGTACAATATTTGGCGCCCACTTTTGGTGGCGTAAACCTTGAAGATATTGCCGCCCCCAATTGTTTCGAAATTGAAAGGCGTTTGCAGGATATTGGTATCCCTGTGTTTCACGATGACCAGGATGGAACAGCCATTGTAGTGCTGGCAGGTTTAATTAATGCCGCTAAGCTGGTGGGCAAATCGTTGTGGAATTTGAAAGTGGTAGTGAATGGGGCAGGTGCCGCAGGTACCGCCATTACGCGGATGCTGCGTTGCGAAGGGTTTTCGGACGAAGCCACGGCTTGTATTTCTGTAAAAGATGTGATTGCCTGCGATAGCAAGGGTATTGTGAGCCGCGACCGTACCGACCTTAACGAAGAAAAAGCCCAACTGCTGGACTATACCAATATTGACAACAAAAGCGGTACCCTGCAAGATGCATTGGTAGGTGCCGATGTGTTTATTGGCGTAAGTAAAGGGAATGTGCTTACTGCTGTCGATGTAAGTACTATGGCGAAGGATGCCATCATATTTGCCCTGGCTAATCCTATTCCCGAAATAATGCCCGACGAAGCCTATAAAGGTGGGGCGGCCGTTGTAGGTACCGGTCGTAGCGACCTGCCTAACCAGATCAATAATGTATTGGGTTTCCCCGGCATTTTCAGAGGGGCATTGGATGCACAGGCCAAGCGTATCACCGCAGGTATGAAACTGGCAGCAGCCCATGCCATAGCCGACCATTTGCGACAACCTTCGCGGGAGCATATCATTCCGGCAACACTCGATCCGGCTGTGGCACATGCCGTAGCCGAGGCGGTTCGCCAGGCTGCACTTATCGAAGCCTGATGAGCGGATCTCATTTTCGTTGAATTTTTTTTGTTAGCTTTCTAAACAAACAAAATTCAATATGATGAGAAATGTAATTGCTGCCCTGGTAGCAGGGCTACTCATTATGGTTTGGCAAACTGCCAGCCATACATTTCTGAACCTGCATGCGGTACAGGAAAAATATACCCCCAAACATGCGGGTATATTAAAAGTGCTGCAAGATAGTTTGGTGGAAGAAGGCCAGTTTTTTTTGCCTGGAATGCCGCCCGGCACTTCCATGGAAGAAATGGAAAAGTTGGGCGCAGCCAGTGCCGGAAAGCCCTGGGCGGTCATCAGCTATCATCATAGCATGGATATGAGCATGACTGGCAATATCCTTATCGGGCTTGCCTGCAATATTCTGATCGCATTCCTTTTGGTGTGGTTATTCAGCAAAATGAAGAGCCTGAGTTTTGGCAGCATTTTCATTAGCTGTTTGATTGTTGGGTTGATTGCATTTTTCACCTACCCACACCCCATGCACTTATGGTACAAAGTGCCGGGTATTCAAATTGAATTATTGGATGCGGTAGCTGCATTTGGCCTGGCAGGCATCTGGCTAGGCTGGTATTTGCCGCGCAAAAAAGCCTAGCCAGATTGTTCTGAATTGAAGATTATTTTTTCTCCAGTTTCACCGTATCCACCAAAGTGGTTTGACCCAGGTTAACAGGGACACTGCGTGAAGCTGTTTTGTGAATGGTATCGCCCGGTACATACGATAATGAGTAGGTGCCGGGCGCTATATCACGAATGAGATAATTGCCATTACCCACTTGCGTAAAAGTGGATGCAATGGTGTCCGGTCCTATGATGGCGTAAATGCCAGTGATGATGGAATCGGGCGCTACCACACCTTTCAGGCTACCACCCGATGATTGAAATGAAAGTACACGCAACACTGGTTTTAAGATGTACTTACCGCTATTGCCAGCTTTGACCACAGATTTTCCTGCATCAAAATCGAGAATGAGCCTGTATAAATTACCACCTGTAACATCCTGATGTATCTGGACTTTCAAACCCGATTGTTGGGCACTGGGCGTGGTAAGGTCGATGCGCTTATTGTCGTTGGTAATTACATAATTTTCTGTGCCCAGCAAAAGACGTATTTGCGAAATATGCCCCGTAGGAATTTCTGCATCGGCAAGCAGTGTATCCTTACCGTTGGTTAAATCAAGCAGGTTGTAAATGCCGGGATGGGCACCGTTCAATACATAATCAGCGCTATCGCTCATTTTAATAATTACGCTTCTTATATCCACCCATACTTCTTTCACATTAGGGTCCGGGCTGTCTGTTAGGCGAACCTGTAAGCGTGCCTGGTTGTTGTTTTGGCTATTGTTGTTGCTGTTTTTTTTGCATCCTACAACTAAAAATAGCACTGAGAGTAACATTGCAAAGCGGGAAACCATGGAACTGGATATACTTTTCATAAAGCCTTTTTTGGTGATGAATCCTTTAGGGATAGATAAGTCCAAATACCGTTCCAAACTTTTTTGAGGGGTAGGGCGGGGCTGGTCTTAGTGTATCCGGCCCGTACCAGCTGGCATTCATCCCACAACAAAAAATCCCTTCGTAGCAGCACGAAGAGATTTTTTGTTAAAAAGGGGTAAGTGCTAGTTGGCACTATTGGCCAGTTCTATCATAATCTCCATCTCTTCGGCTGTTTTAGCGGCACTACCATTGTACCCAACCGATTTAAAACGGATATTACCTTGTTTATCCACTATAAATTTGGTGGGAATACCGCTTACGCCATAATCGGCCACTACTTTACTTTCGCTATCCATCAGTACATCAAACGTATAAGGATTGCTTGCAAAGAAGCTTTTCACCTCTTTTACTTTGTCTTGTTCACTCTGCCAGGTATTTACAAAATACACAGCTACGTTCTTATCGGTTTTGTGAGCATCTACCACTTTTTGCATACCGGGGAAAGACGCAATGCATGGGCCGCACCAGGTAGCCCAAAAATCCATCACAACCACTTTGCCTTTTAGCGATTGCAGGCTCACTTTGCTACCATCCAGTTTGGCCAGCATAAAGTCGGGTGCTTTTTCGTTGATCATTTTCACTTTCAGATCCTGGTATTTTTTGTCCTTAGCCTTTGCTAATGCTTTTTCCAGCGATACTTTTCCGTTGCCGCCATTTTTGTCTACCAGGCGTACATACTGTGCTTGCATTTGCTCCGTATAACCACCCTGTTCAAAGGCATTTTCCAGTTCGCTTATGATAGTCGCCGCAGGTTTTACATGTTCTGCAGGTTTAAAATAGTTTTCATTGATCTCTGCATCTTTCCATTTCCGCTGCTTAGCTGCAATGCCACCGTAGTAGCTGGCGCTATCGTGTTTGCCCAGTTTGTACTGGAGGAATGCATAGGTGTCGGCAAAGGATGCGTAAGAGCTGTTGATGTCTTTGTTGTACATCTGTTCCGATTGTGTAGGTGGTCTTTGTTTGCCGCTGGCTTTCATGTTTTCCAGTATGCGCAGCGATTGACCAGAGAGGGAAGTGGCTTCATCCAACAATGTGTCTTTTAGTGCTGCCTGCCATGCTGCGCTGTTGAGCAGCGATGCCAGTTGCAAACTCATATTTTCATTTTTGGAAATGGGCTCAATGGCTTTTTTGAAAGTAGTGATATCGGCTGTTCTGGTAGTACTGGATGCAACCATACTATATAAACCCAGGGCCAACGGTGTGGCCTTGCTGCTGTCTTCAGGATGCGCTAATTGAAAAGCCTGTGCCCACACCAGTTTTTCGGCTGGTGTTTTTGCCTGCTGCAATTTTGCGGTCCATGGCATTAGCGTCCAGTTACCATTTGGATATTTTTTTTCTTTGCTGGTCTTAATGGCTGCAACCAGTGCAGGGTTATTGCACCATTTTTCGGCAAAGAAAGAATAGGTGCTATAATCATTTTCTGAATTGGTTTGGTACTGTTCGTAGTCTTTCAGCAGGTTGCACAATGCAGCGGTATCCTTCTTGGTGTACAGTTCCATTAACTGATCGAGCAGGCTGGGTTTGGTGCTGGTAGTAGCTTTCCACGCAGCATTGTATTTTTTTGCCAGCTCCGGTTTCGGGTTTTCGATGCCGGCATAATAATCGCCGCCATACAATATGGCCAGCGATTTGTTGGTGCCATTAAGTGGGCTGCCTTTGCTATCGGTAACGGTGTAGAAATACCCGTTGCCCTGGTTGGCATCTTCCACTTCCTGTTGCATAAACTTAAAGGCAATGGCATCTGCACTATCCGGAATGGTGAAGCTGGCTTGCTGTCCTTTTTTAGTGGGTTTCATGGCCATATCTGTGCCCACCGGTTTGCCTTCCTTGTAGGCCAGCATAATAGCGTACACAGTGCTGCCATCCGGTTTCAGGTTTGTTTTTGGCGGCGTATAGTTCAGTGTTATTTTTTGTCCTTGCTTCAGCGGTTGCGGCTGCACCTGCAGGTTAGCATATTCTTTCTTTTGCGCCTGGGCTTGCCATGCTACAAATAAAGTGAGTACCAAAAGTAGATTTCTCATGGTGGATTTTTTGGTTAGAAAGGGGAGTATGAACGAATGTAATATTATGTAGCCGTTTTTTATAGCCCTGTTGAAACCATTTCGGAGTGTTGGCGGTAGTGCTTTCGAGGTTGAGGTAAACGAAAGCAATGAAATGGATCACTGTATCTATTAAAATTCCGACCCCTCATGCGGTCGGGATTGTTACAACGTTTCGTACAATGCAGATTGTTATTTATTCAGCAAGCCATAGAAACTAAGTTTTGCATAGTACAATGCGCCAATAGTGGGCCGGCTGCATATTGTATATAACAATCGTTGAAAATATTTCTGCCGCCAATTTTTATTGTATTGTTCTCGGGAACGGCTACTTCCGCCTGGCCCAGGAAGCCATCGTAGACATTATAATATGCATCTATGTCTATTGAAGCATGTTATCGAAAAGAACACTTTTATATCCAATTTCAAATGAATTGATGGGTTCGGGACTGGTGGGTGAACGCGAAATAGAATCGAGCAAGCCTGGTTTTTCAAAGCGGCAGCATTAGCCGTCATGCCATTCGCCACATCTTTGTTTACTGCGGCATTAAAGGGATTCACCGAAGCAAGCGTGTAAGAATTGTCGAGATAACTCACCCTTCAGCAATGTACTCAAGCCCTACGACTCGGCACACATTTCTATATAGTCGTATAATATACTATAGTAGCATCTGTGGCGGTATAATCACATTTATATAATAGTAAGCGTTCCAAATAGACATGAAATAGAAGAGTTCGATGATTAAGCATTCAGGTTTTAGAGCAGAAATGAAAGCGTTGTTAGAGGAATTTTCAGTTTATAATATGCTTGACCCTGGTTTTTTGATTTTTTTTTCAATCACTCAAACCTTAAGCGCTGCAAGGCTTTGAAAGGGTTATTCACTTGTAAATGTGAACACTAAACTGTGTAATGATCCATTTTTATTTGGGCAGCATAGTGGAGCCTCTTATCTTTGCCGTCCGCTTTTGAAAAATGGTGTTGATGAGGGAGAGAAAGTGGGAAGATCTTTGTTTGGAAAAGGGTGATAATTTGGAAAGAGTTTGAAAAAATAAATTTCAAAAAAACCTGAGAAAAAGTTGGTGGTTTCAAAAAAGCTCTTACTTTTGCACTCCCAAACGAAACGGGGTTGCCGCGAAAGGGTAACGAAACTGAAGTAAGGGATTGGTTAGTAAGTTCTTAGATAGATAAAAAGAAGAGGTGAAGCGATAGGGCTATCGGGTTTCGAAACCTGGTCATCTGCGAGATAAGGAGACGAAAGTTTTCTTTGAAAAGAGATCTTTGAAAGAATGGAAGCAACAGCACTGTTTTTAGAAATGAAGACAGGTAAGCGAAGCGAATTAAGAAAAACAACAAAAA
>DATIEA010000016.1:0-1591 GCA_035456005.1 Phnomibacter sp.
GGGCAACTTTGGATCAATGATTACTGTGACTTTCTGATCGTTGGAACTAAGTTTCGCAAAAGCAAAACTGGTTTCTTCATAATCAAATCCGATACTGTAAACATATTTAGGGAACCTCTGAAAAATAGTCGTTTTTAAAAAATTCATACACAAAAAGATAATTTTTCAAAAATTCCTGGCGTAATTCCCCGTTATTTTTTCACTTTCCGCCTGCCATTCGCCATTTCGGCAAATAACAGGCGGACTGCCCCTAGGGCAGCAAGCACGATTTCATTCGCAACAGGTTCGACAAGCCCGCCAATACATACAATCGATTGGTGTTTTTCCCCAAACCGCGATACCGAACTTTACTGTAGTGAAACACACGCTTGATGTAAAAAAAGGCATGCTCCACTTTTGCACGTACACTGGCTTTAATTTTTTCTGCCTGCGCCAGCGGATCGGTTTTGGCCAGCTTCGCCCGCTTGCCTGGGCGCATGGCAATAAACCACTCCACGGCACGTGCCGTATGTTCTTCTCGCTTATCCACACCGAGATAACCTGCATCACCCCACACCCGTTGCTCATCGCCGTGCAGCAATTTATCGGTTTGGGTAATATCGTGCTCATTCGCTGCTGTCGTGACGATGCTATGAATTAAACCAAGTCCATCATCGACACCAATATGCATTTTCATGCCGTGATGCCATTCGTTGCCTTTCTTAACTTGATGCATTTCCTGATCGCGCTCGCCGTCTGCATTTTTGGTGGAGGTCGGTGCTGCAATAATCGTTGCATCAACAATAGTGCCTTCACGTAACCGCAGTCCTTTGTCTGCCAGATGTTGATTAATCGTATCGAATATTTTTTTGCCGAATTTGTGTACTTCAACATAATGGCGAAAGTTAAGGATAGTGGTTTCATCGGGAATACTTTCGCATAAACGCAGGTGCGCAAAACGACGCATCGATTCGACTTCGTATAAGTAATCTTCCATTTCCGGATCGCTGAGGTTATAAACCAACTGCATGATGTGAATGCGCAACATGGTTTCAAGCGGGTATGGTGGCCTGCCGGGCCCGGTTTTCTGGTAGCCTTTGCTTAATTGATGCTTTAGCTTTTGCCATGGAATAAGTTCTTCCAGCTGTGCCAGAAATTTTTCACGACGGGTGGTACGTTTTTTGATGGCGTATTCGGCTTCAGCAAAGGTTAATTGGCTCATGGGATTCACCGGCTTGTTGTGATTGCGTTATGTTGCCAAATTTTGGGGAATTTTTCAGAGGTTCCCTAGCTTTAGAATCGAGTCTTGCTGGTCCACTGGCTCAACAAAATCAGGATAGTCAGAATAAAATTCCCCGCTATAAGTTTTATAAATCCATTGTGAAATTAAATAGGTTTCTTTTACTAGTTGTAAACATTGGCCTTTGTCTACGTTTCGGTTGTGTGCTGCATCGTTTCCCTTGATTCGTATCGCATGTAATTTAGCCAAAATATCAGCACTCATTAACTCCCCAAAACATGGCGCACTCAACTTTTCAAAAAAAGTCGCATTTTTTTCACAGGGAAGGTTTAGCTCACGATATAAAATGCCCACCAGCTGCTCAGCGAAACA
>DATIEA010000017.1:0-2547 GCA_035456005.1 Phnomibacter sp.
TAAAAACTAAAAGTAAAATATGGTGAAATGCTTTCCTGCTCTTTTTCATCTTTGTAAGTTTAAAGTTCCAATTTACGTATTATGGTTAATAATCTACAACAACTGCCACCAATAACTAAGCTTTCGTTGCGTACGAAGTACGAACAATGAAAGCGTTGTTGAACGAAACCTACGGTTGCCGGTGTTGCATTATGGAGTTCCCGTTGTTATACTATAGAGGATTTTAAAACAAGTAAGGGCTGGTTGCATTATAACTGTTGTGGCAAGCTGCTGCTATAACAGTTGTAAGGGCTTATGGTTGGTTATGGCACAAAATATTCCTTACCCGCCCCGCTATGTAAGCGGTGCAGGCAGAGTTTGGGTTGCCGCTAAATACTGTGCCGGTGGCCCTCGCTTGCCAAACACTTCAATGGTTATCATGGTGCCTGTTTTGCAGCAAGGACATTTTCTAAACAAGGGTTTAGGGGCAGTTTCGCTACGCACCATCTTTAAACTGCTTTGCAATTGCTGCAGTTTTCCGCGTTTCCAGGTACTGCTGAGTATGCCGTAATGCCGTATGCGCACAAAGCGTTTGGGCAATATGTGCTGCGCAAACCTGCGGGTAAATTCTTCATTGCTTAAAGTCATCTGTTTTGTAATGCCTTTTGCTTTATAGTCTCTATAGCTAAAGGTTACTTCCTTCTTGGTTACGGCCTCTATGCGATGGTTGCTGATGGCTACTTTGTGTGTATACCTGCCTAAGTATTCTATCACCTGCTGAGGGCCGCCAAAAGGGCGTTTGGCATATACTACCCACTGTGTTTGAAACAAGCTTTCTATGAGCTGTTTATCTTCCATGCCTCTTTCCCTTAACTGCTGCACATACCTGGCCCTGAACACTTTGCTTAGTGCTTTTACGGCAAACAAATACCTGTTGCTTCTTAGCTGCTTTTGCCATTGCCCGCTGTTGCCAATGCCGCCGCCCGGCACTATACAATGCAGGTGCGGATGCAGGCTAAGGTTCTGGCCCCAGCTATGCAGCACGGCTATCATGCCTAACTGCAGGCCTGCATTTTTTCCAAACTGGCTGAGCGTTTGCCATACTGCTTTGAACAGGGCATCATATACCAATGCAGGATCATGCAGTGCCAGCCCGTTCAACTGCACGGGCAGTGTGAACACTACATGATAATAGGTGCAGGGCAACAGGTCTGCCATCCTGTTGTGTATCCACTCTTCGCGCTTATGCCCCTGGCATTTAGGGCAGTGACGATTACGGCAGCTATTATAGCTGATGCTGAGGTTACCACAGCCATCGCACACATCTACATGCCCGCCCAATGCTGCTGTGCGGCATTGTTCAATAGCCCTGAGCGTCTTTTGCTGATGAACGCTAAGCGGAAGGGAAGATAAACAGGTATGGCGCAGTACACCGGCTACTTCACACTGCGGCTGCATAAGGCAAACACTTTATCCAGCGGGCTTTGCGGCAGCTTATCCGGCGGTGTGCATATATGCAGGTAGATCATGGTGTTTTCTATGTTGGAGTGGCCCAATAGTTTTTGAACACTGATGATATTAACGCCGTCTTCCAGCAAATGCGTGGCATAAGAATGACGCAGCATGTGCGTATGCACCTCTTTCATGATACCGGCTTGTCTGGCAATGGTTTTAATTACCCACTGCACGCCGCGCTGGCTGTAGCGGCTGTCAAAGGCTTTGCCTTCGGGATTGCCTTTGCCTTCAAAGAGATAATTTACGGGATGTGCACTGGTTATGTATTTCTGAATACCCCGCACCAGGTGTTCGGATAAAGGTACATAGCGGTCTTTGTTGCCTTTGCTTTGTACAATGTGCAACAGCCTTCGGTTAAAATCAAGATCGCATAAACGCAAGCTGCGTACTTCCATGCAACGCAGGCCGCAGCCATACAGCAAGCCTATGAGTATTTTATGTTTGAGTAAAGTGGCCGTTTTAAGCATCTGCCATATCTCTTCCCGGCTTAATACAACGGGTAGTTTGCCTGTTTTTTTTATGGCAGGCAGCTTCAGATGATTATAAGGCAAACCTTCTGTTTTCAGCAAAAAGCGAAGGCCATATATGGTATGCTTGAAATAGGTTTGGGATGGCGTTTTGCTGCGTTGCTGTAGTTCGTAGAGGTAATCCTGCACCTGTTCGGGCTCAAGTTCTGTGGGTAAACATTTAAAGTGTAATGCCATGGCAGCAACATGGCGGCTGTAGTTATCAAAGGTGCGTTGGCTGCGGCCTAATACAGAAATATTGCGTTGGAAGCGTTGTAAGAGTTCGGCAAACCCTTTAACTTCACGGCAGGCACGGTTGAGGTATTTATTCCACCTCAGTTCTTCCGACGATTTTTTTTCGTTGTCATAATTTGAATTTTAGTGAGGCTAAATTTACGGATAGTGCGGAAGGCTACCGTAGGTTTAGTTCAACATCGGGTTTGCTGCTATGGTGGCTGACGAATAAATCCTTATCTTTTTGTTCGCTATCAGCAGCAGTTTAGTCAGACGTAATTCTGTTGTGCTTTTGTTCTTAACTTCATCATCA
>DATIEA010000018.1:0-4085 GCA_035456005.1 Phnomibacter sp.
AAATTTAAGTTTTGATTTTCCGACAGGCACTGGAATATTTGATTCCAAATGCTTAATGATACTTCCGGAGTTATGGGCTACAATGAATTTTCCATCCTTGATAAACAAACTTAAGCCATCAAATTCAGAACCAGAAGCAAAGAGAACACCTTGCTCCGTTTTTGATTTTAGCTCAACATCAGCGGTAATTGTGAATGGATCGTTTTGAAATTGCGGTCCGCTGTAAGTAAGTAATTGATCAATTCCCGGGTACAAAACAACCTTGTTTTTGGATGCAAATTGAGTGCGCTCTCTTCCTCCGGCTCCATGCCCCACTGATTGATCATCCAATGGATAAACGTTGTACTTATAGGCCTCTGCATCAAATAAAGCTTGCAGTTCTTTTACCTTCTCTGGAAATTTTGAGGCTAAATCGATACGTTCGTTAAAATCTTCATTGAGATTATACAACTCCCAAACATCCTTAGAAAAATCGGCCCCCGATTTGTGAAAAACCGAAGCCTTCCAACCATCTTTAACAATAGCCCTTTTTCCAAAAAGTTCGTAATACTGAACGGTATGACGATTTGGAGCATCGGCATTCTTGAATGAATAAACCAAACTTGTACCTTCTATCGGTTGTTGCTTATAACCTTTTATTACTTCTGGCACTTTTGCTCCGGTCAATTCATAAATAGTTGGAGCGATATCAATTACGTGACCATATTGATTGTGAATTTCTCCTTTTTTAAAACCTCCATTTGGATAATATACAATAAGCGGTTGGTGAGTTCCTCCTTCACTATTAGGATCGGCTTTCCATAAACGGAAAGGTGTGTTTGTGGCTTGCGTCCATCCCGAAGGAGCATCTTCGAACGAATGTTCTGTACCTATCTTATCAATATTTTTATAAAGTTCAGCTACCTGTTTGTCTTCGTCCAGACTGCTGATATAACCATTAAAACTTCCATTTCTTGGACTATGACTTGAACCGTTGTCTCCAATACTTACCAAAATAACCGTATTGTCTGCCTGTCCTATTTCCTTCAAATACTTAACAATACGCCCAAATTCATAATCGGCATGAGTCAAAAATCCGGCGTAAACTTCCATAAAACGGGCATATACTTTTTTCTCCTCAGGCGTTAAGCTGTCCCAAGCTTTTACCGTTGGGTCACGATCCGGCAATATTGCATTGGCAGGAATCACTCCCAATTTCTTTTGACGTGCAAATACTTCTTCACGATACCAATCCCAACCTTTGTCGAACTTGCCTTTGTACAAGTCGCTCCATTTTTTGTCCACTTGATGCGGTGAATGAATCGCCCCTGTAGCAAAATAAAGGAAAAACGGTTTCTCTGGTTCTATCGACTTCTGGTTTGCAATATAACTGATAGCTTTATCAGCCAATAAAGTCGTTAAATGCTTGTTGTTCGGTTCAATGTCAATCACCTTGGTATCCTCGTATAAATTAGGATGATACTGATCGGTATGACCTAACTGAAATCCATAAAAATGGTCGAAACCACGACCCACCGCCCATCTGTCAAAAGGGCCATTTGCTGTAATTTCATTAAGCGGAGCCACATGATATTTACCCACAGCAAAAGTGTTATAATTATTTTCATGTAATACCTCAGCAATCGTAGCCTTATCGCCAGGCATAATAGCATCATAACCCGGAAATCCGCTTGAGTGGTAGTTCAGTGTTCCCATGTGCACCGAATGGTGATTTCGACCCGTTAGCAAAGCCGCACGTGTAGGAGAACATACACCTGTTGAGTGAAAATTGGTATAACGAAGACCGTTATTAGCCAAACTGTCTAATATTGGGGTTTGCATGAGACCTCCAAAAGCGCTTGCCGTACCATAACCGGCATCATCAATCAGGAAAACCACTACGTTTGGTGCTCCTGCAGGAGCTTTTTTCTTTTCGGGCCAATATTCCTGAGATTCAGCAAGTGTTTTGCCTATTTTGCCTTTAAATTGGGCCCCAGAAACAGGCTGCGATTGATTTTGCCCGTAAGCACTAAGGAACAGGAATGAAGTTAGAATCCCCAAACTTCCTTTTTTTATAAAAAAATTGTTCATGAAAATATTTTTAATTTGAATAAACTTTTATTTCCTCGTTAATAAAAATCTTTAAGGGCCTTTGCTGTTTCTTCCAATGTCATTAAGTTATGCATTGTCTTTTCTCGCAGAGGCGCAGAGACGCAAGGTTTGGAACCGGTTTCTTTGCGTCTTCGCGACTTTGCTAGAGCTTATCAAGAAATCCTTAACTTAATAACATTGCTCTTTAGCCCCGATTGCTTCGCCAGTTCGCTTCGCTCTTTTGATGTAATTTATATCCCTTTTTAATTTTTAAGACTATTTTAAACCAAAGTCTTAATCAATTTTTTATTCAGTGTAAAGCCAAAACCAGGATCGTCATTTACGACAATATGGCCGTTTACAAATTGCTCCGAAGGGCTAAGCAGTTCGGCACGCCACGGCACTTCGCCATAAGCCAATTCGAGAATGGCAAAATTTGGGATATTCGCACACAAATGTGCCGAAACTGCCGTTGCAACCGGTCCGCTTGGATTATGCGGCGCAACACGCACCTCGCCCAAAGCATTGGCTATGGCCGCAATGTTTTTCAACTCCTGTAAGCCGCCGCAATGTTTGACATCAGGCATAATGATGCCCAACGCATTTGCCTGCAGCAAAGGGGCAAAACCTTCGACCCCAAAAATTGACTCGCCTCCTGCGAGAGTTTGCTTGATATTGTCTTTAATTTCTTTTGTTTCCTGAACAAATTTTCCTGGATTTACAGGCTCTTCAAACCAGTAAAGGTTGTACGGCTCAAGCCGTTTGGCTGTTTCGATGGCTAATTCGCGGTTTAAATGACTATGCACATCAATCAGCAATTCAACTTCATTACCAATTGTCTGGCGAATTGTTTGAATACAATTCACTGCATAATCAATATCCCCTTTCAACTTTGAAGGAGGAGATGTTAACGGTGCCATTTCGTCGAAAGGGGCCAATTTAACTGCTTTGAATCCATTTTTCATGGCCTCTTCCGCATTGCGCTGAAAGTTGGCTACTGATCGGTGTCCGCTATTTTCTTTATCGTTGTTGGCACGGTTTATATTGGCATATACTTTAACTGTGTCTCTGAGTTTACCTCCAAGCAATTCATATACCGGAACACCCAGTGCTTTGCCTTTTAAATCCCAAAGCGCCTGCTCAATGCCGCTAAATGCCGTGCCGGAAAGTTTGGACTGAATTGCTCTATTCCACCCACGATGCCTGAATTGTTCAATGTTGTACGGTGATTGACCTTTGACAAGTTCAAAAAAGTATGATAGTTCTTTTTGCAGGGCTTTTTCCCCGTCAGCGGAATTTCCAAAGGCATGCGAAGCTTCACCAAATCCGGACAACCCTTTATTGGTAATCAGTTCAACGAAATACCAGCTTCCCCTTTGGTTAACTTTTACTGTATAAACTTTAATCTCAGCTACAAACAGCTTATTTCCGGAAGTTGGCTCCGGATGGAAATCCGGCAAAACGGTCATTGCTGAAGGAACCAGCGGTAAAACAGCCCCCAATCCGGCAGTTTTTAAAAACGATCTTCGTGAAGAATTGGATGATATATTCATGTCTCTTTATTTAAAACTTAATTCTCCAATACCAATCCCACTTTCGCCACCTACGCTATAAAGCAAATACCATTTGCCTTTTTCTTCAAAAAAGGCAGGATCGCGAAGTTCACGTATCAATCCATAATAGGAACCTGCATCAGAAACTTTAATAGGCAGTTTGACACCTTCATAATCTTCTGCAGGTTCGGCAATAATAACGGGAGCAGTAGGTGTCCAGTCATTCCAATTATCAGTCAATTTAATTTTAGAGAGAAGGATACTCTCTGGCTTGTCGCCTATTCTGGAGTAAAAAACCAATAAATTATCCCCTTCCACTTTTAAAGCTGCATGTCGGAGGTAATTTTTCTTGTTCTGAATCTTATCAAATGGGTTGGGACCTTCTTGAAATGTTAAACCTCCATCGGTTGAACGGTAGAATTGACCGGCTCTGGCTACGGCATAACGGGTTCCTTTCCAGTC
>DATIEA010000019.1:0-1051 GCA_035456005.1 Phnomibacter sp.
CAAACGTGGTCAAAAAGTAGTTTTATGGACAGATGATGCCAATGGTATTCAAAACGAAACAATGTACAAACCGGTTCCATTTTATATGAGTAGCCGTGGTTACGGAGTTTTCATGCACCATTCAACACCAATCACAGTTGACTTTGGAAGGTATTTCAATAGTGCCAATGAAATGTACATTGGTGATGACGAAGCCGATTTGTTTTTCTTTATTGGTGAACCAAAAGAAATTTTGGACGAATATACCAATTTGACCGGTAAAGCTGCGATGCCACCACTTTGGTCATTTGGATTCTGGATGAGCCGTATTACTTATTTCTCAGAAAAAGAAGGTCGTCAGGTTGCCAAAGATTTAAGAGCTTATAAAATCCCAACAGACGTTATCCACTTTGATACAGGTTGGTTTGATGTAGATTGGAGAAACAATTATGAGTTTGCAAAATCCCGTTTTCCTGATGCGCAAAAAATGATGTCTGATTTGAAAGACGACGGCTACCATGTGTGTTTATGGCAATTACCTTATTTCACTCCAAAAAATACGTTGTTCAATGAAATCATGGACAAAAACTTGGCAGTAAGAGACCGCAAAGGTAATCTTCCGTATGAAGATGCCGTATTGGATTTCTCAAATCCTGAAACCGTTACTTGGTACCAAGGGAAATTGAAAAAATTATTTGATCAGGGAGTTTCTGTTTTCAAAGTTGATTTTGGTGAAGCTGCACCACCAGAAGGAATTTACCATTCAGGGCGTACTGGTTTCTATGAGCATAATTTATACCCATTGCGTTACAACAAAGCAGTTGCCGAAATTACTCAAAAAGAGAAAGGCTACACTTTAATTTGGGCAAGAAGTACTTGGGCTGGAAGTCAGCGTTACCCATTACACTGGGGTGGTGATGCCGAAACAAGTAACGGTGCAATGTCTGCCGAATTAAGAGGCGGACTTTCATTAGGATTAAGCGGTTTCAGTTTTTGGAGTCATGACGTAGGAGGATTTGCAACTAAATCACCTGAAAATTTATACAGAAGATGGGCTCCATTCGGGATGTTT
>DATIEA010000020.1:0-3599 GCA_035456005.1 Phnomibacter sp.
TGTTTTTGAATTCATCCTGTCCATGGTGATGTTAGCATTGCTAGTCCTTTTCGCAATCAGGGGCAGTGGTCCATATTCTGCAGACGTATATTTAAGGAAGGCTGAGCCAGGTGAAGTCGGAAGAATTCGACATGTTTAGCATATCGATATGGCGTTCATTTTACAACTGAATTTCCTGCGCTCTGTGTAAAATTCAAGTCGTAGGTGGGAATTTATATCCAGTCAATATGAACCTGTCTTTGCGCTCCTAATAGTAGCCAGGTGGGGTCTTCCATGGTAATAGCCAACTGAATCTACTGGAAATTTTAGCCAGTCAGTTAGAAACAGTAGATTGCAAATCATGAAAGATAATTGTACCATCTTATGGGCGGAAGATGACGAGGATGATGTTTTAATGATTTCAGAAGCTGCGAAGACGCTAAATGTCGATCATTTAATAGACTTTGTACCGAATGGCAAAGAGTGCCTCGATACCCTGTTGCGGTCAATTCAAAGTCAGTCGCTGCCGCAATTAATCGTTCTTGACAATAACATGCCGATCATAACAGGCTATGAAACCCTGTTATTGATTCGACAACATGAAAAGCTAAATGACATCCCTGTTGCATTTTTTACCACAGGGAACTCGGGCGCAGAAATGAATGTTATTCGAACACAGGCATCGGTGTTCAAGAAGCCCTCCGATTATGCCACACTACTCTCCACGCTCCAGGAAGTGCTCAGCTTGTGCAAATCCTGACCTGATATTATTCAATGATACTCTTGTACTATCCCGATGCATCTCGTTGAGGAAAGGGCATAAAAAAGAGGCCGTCTCAAAACAATGAGGCGGTCTTTTTTAATTATATATGGTTTTAATGGAGGAGTAAATGAACTTTTCTCTTAATTGAGTTCAAAAAATATTTTTGTTGGCCTTGATCAGGCTGTTATTTTCCTCAGGTTGTGCGCTATAGCCAGTAATCCCATTTCAATGCTTACTTTATTGATGCCCCGCAGGTTAAATCTTTTAAAGTGATGATTATTCTTGATGTTGGCGAAGACGGGCTCTGTGTCATGGCACCGCTGTTTCCTTTTTTGTATACCTCGTTTTGATTTTAATCTTTTCTCTGCCTTGGCTTTCAGCCGATTCAGGTTATGATTGACCTTAATAATCCGGTTACCTTTTTGATCATGGCATTGAGTTCGTAACGGACAGCCCTTACACTTAGCTGCCTGATAGCAGTCAATAACCTGTTCATAACCGGCCCTTGTTTTTTGAAAATACTGGCCGATATACTTCATGGGTTTACCGGAGGGACAAACAAATTGATCTTTTAGTTCATCATAGATTAGTTTGTCAGCAGCATAAGGCTTTTTACCGCTGATCGTTTTATTTTGATGGCGATCAAACTGGTTGTGTTTTACATATCCGGTAATGCGTTTGTCTTCCAGCCATTGATAGTTTTGTTCGCTGCCATAACCGGCATCAGCGGTAACACTGGATGGCTTTTGTTTATAGGTGTTGATATGATCCTGAAGATGTGCTATGAGCGTACTGGTATCTGTGGATTGCTGATGTATCGAATAGGAGGCGATGAACTGATTATTAGTACTGATTTGAACATTATAGCCGGGCTTGAGCTGACCATTGCCCATGTGATCTTCCTTCATCCGCATGAAGGTGGCATCCTTATCGGTTTTGCTGTAACTGCTCCGGTTCTGCCCAATAATCTTTTCCTGCTCTTCATACTTTTTCAACTTGTTTGGCCAGTTCTTTTGGGCATAATTCAATTTCTGTTTAATGCCTGGCTTAACTTCTTTGTCTTTTATCGCTTCATTGATTGCATCAATGGTCTGCTCCACTTTGTCGCTATCGATTTTGTCAAAACCAGAAGGATCGGTATCATCCAGTTCACTGGCAGCAATGCTTTGCGCATACTTCCATAACTCATTGAGCTGGTCTTTAATTCTTTGCCTGCTGGTCTTGATGGCTTTGCCCCATACAAAAGTGTACCGGTTGGCATTGGCTTCTATTTTTGTTCCGTCGGTATACAGATCCTTAATGTTCAGTAAACCTTCTTCACACAACAACAGCACCACCTGATGGAAGATCGGTTTTAGTGTCGACTGCAAACGCTGTCCCCTGAACCGGTTGATCGTATTATGATCAGGCTTCTGCATACCGGCCAGCCACATAAAATGAATATTGCAGCATATGGCTTCTTCCATTTTGCGGCTGCTGTAAATATTGTTGATATAAGCATATACCAGAATCTTGAGCAACATACGAGGGTGATAGCTGCTGGTGCCACCGGCCTTATACAACTTAACAACTGGTGCAATATCAATCTTATCCAGGATAGAATTGACTATACGTACCGGATGGTTTGCAGCTATTAAGTCTCCAAGCTCTGGAGGAAGAAGCATACCCTGGTGCTGATGTGTTTGCTTGAAAACGACGGTTAATGTTTTTCCCTTTGGCATAATACAAGTTGCCACAAAAACAGTACTATAACCTTTAACTAACCCTTCTAATTATACAGTTCAATTGTGCATAAAGCCACCCCAAAAACCTAAAAATAAAAAAGGCTGCCTCGTTTACTTTTGAGACAGCCTCTTTTTTAACGCCTGATCTTCAACGTTAGGTTGTAAATTCGGCCCTTTCAAAAATGAAAACATGAAGAGAGCATTCTGTTTATTGTCCGTTTTTTTCGTATCCACAATGTTCCTCCGGGCGCAGCCGGGCAGATGGCAGCAAAAGGTGAGCTATACCATGGAAATCGATGTGGATGTGGCAACAAATAAGCTACAGGGGAAACAACGCCTGGAGTATACAAACAATTCTCCCGATACACTCAACCGAGTATTTTATCACTTATACTGGAATGCTTTTCAGCCCAACAGCATGATGGATGTTCGCAGCCAGGAGTTAGGAAAGAAGCGCATCAATGATCGTCCCGACTGGGATCCGCGTGTCCGGGACCGGATTTCAAAACTTTCTGAGTCCGAGATCGGATACCAGAAAATAAAATCCCTGAAAATGGGTGGCCAGCCGCAATCGTATAAGATGCATGAAACCATCCTTGAAGTAAACCTGAGCAAGCCGATTGGGCCTGGTGCTAAAGCCGTGTTTGAAATGGAGTACGAAAGCCAGGTGCCGGTCCAGGTGCGCAGGTCCGGCAGGGATGCAGCAAATGGCGTTCGCTATAGCATGAGCCAGTGGTATCCAAAATTAGCGGAATACGACCAGGAAGGATGGCACCCGACTCCATATGTTGCACGTGAATTTTATGGTGTTTGGGGTGACTACGACGTTACTATCAAAATCGACAAAAGCTATGTTCTCGGTGGCACAGGATATCTGCAGAATGCCTCACAAATCGGCTATGGGTATGAGTCCAGGGGTACAAAAGTTACCAGGCCTGCAGGAGAAAAACTTAGCTGGCATTTTGTTGCACCCAACGTGCATGACTTCATGTGGGCAGCTGATCCCGAGTTTCGGCATATAACTCGCGGCATTCCCAACGGCCCGGTCATTCATGTGTTGTACAACCGTGATTCGACCTTTCTCTCTCAACAGTTTGCAGGAATGTCTGCAACTTCAAGAGCGCAGTACAATA